>OZ220470.1:0-2675000 GCA_965115855.1 Vicinamibacteria bacterium
ACGGGTTCTCGCTCTTGCGGCAGATCTTGTCAATCTCGTCCACGTAGATGATGCCCTTCTGGGCGCGGGCGATGTCGCCGTCGGCGGCCTGCAGCAGCTTGAGGATGATGTTCTCCACATCCTCGCCGACATAGCCGGCCTCGGTGAGGGTGGTCGCGTCCACGATGGTGAACGGGACGTCGAGGATGCGCGCCAGCGTCTGGGCCAGCAGGGTCTTCCCGGTTCCGGTGGCGCCCACCAGCAGCACATTGCTCTTCCCGAGTTCCACCGCGTCCGCATCCTCCTTCCCCGATTCGGTGCGCCGGACGCGCTTGCGGTGGTTGTGGACCGCCACCGCCAGCTTGCGTTTGGCCTCGTCCTGGCCGACGACGAACTCGTCGATCCGGGCCTTGATCTCCCTTGGCGCCAGTGCGGGCCGGGGCGGAGCCTTTTCCTTCGGCTTGGCCTTTTCGGCGATGATGTCGTTGCAGACCGCGACGCACTCGTTGCAGATGAAGATCCGGTCGGGGCCGGCGATGAGCTTGCTGACTTCGTTCTGCGCCTTGCGACAGAACGAACAGGCCAGGGCGCCGCTCGGACCGCGCCTGTCCTTTCCCTTGACTGCCAAGCCGGTGCTCCTTTGGGACGGGGCGGCCGCGCTGGAGCGGCCGCTCGAAGGGCTGCCCGCTCCACCGCGGGTGCGGACACAGCCCTCCGCGATTCTATCCCCGATCGTGCCGGCGGGTCAGGATCGCTCGCCGATCACGTGGTCCACGATCCCGTAGGCCCGGGCCTCGTCGGCGGTCATGAAGTTGTCGCGGTCGATGTCGCGGGCCACCTCGTCGGCGGCGCGTCCGGTGTGTTGCGCGAGGATCCCGGTCAGCAGCGTCCGGTTCCGGACAATCTCGTTGGCCTGGATCTGGATGTCGGCAGCAGTGCCCCGGGCGCCGCCGAGCGGCTGGTGGATCATGATCGTCGCGTTGGGAAGGGCGTGGCGCTTGCCGGGAGTGCCGGCGGCCAGCAGGATCGCGCCCATGCTGGACGCCTGCCCGAGACAGTAGGTGGTGACCTCGGGGCGGATGAATCGCAGCGTGTCGTAGATGGCGAGGCCGGCAGTCACGGACCCGCCGGGACAGTTCAGATAGATCGAGACATCTTTTTCAGGATCTTCGGCCTCCAGAAACAGCAGCTGCGCGACCACCAGGTTGGCGAGCGCGTCGTCGATCTGGTCGCCGATGAAGATGATGCTGTCCTTGAGCAGCCGGGAATAGATGTCGTAGGAACGCTCGCCGCGCCCGGTCTGCTCGATGACATAGGGAATGAGGAGGTTGTTGGCCATGGTCGGAGTATGGAAGGGAAGGAGGTCAGGAGGGTTGGGGGCCGTCGCCGATGATTTCGACGCGCTCGCGCAGGAACCGGCGGGTCGCGGCCCGCCGCAGCAGAAGTTCCGCCTGCTTCATGTCGTGGCCCTCCTCCCATTGCGCCCGAACCACCGCCGGTGTCTCGTTCCGTTCGCGGGCGCTGGCCGCGATCGCCGCCTCCAGTTCCCCGGGGGGGACCTGAATATCCTCCTGTTCGGCGAGGGTGTCCAGCAGGATGCCGTAGGCGATGTCGGCTTCGATCCGCGGCCGCAACCGGTCCACCATTTCCTTGAGGGCGCCCTCGTCCTGCGCGAGGTCCCTTCCCGCCCGGGCAAAATGTTCGGCCATCCGCCTGACTTCGGATTCGAGCCCCTGTTGCACGATGCCCGGCGGCGGCGTCACCGGGTTCTTCCTCCGGATTTCTTCCAGGATGCGGGAATCGACCTCCCGTTCGTCGCGTTCCCGGTGCTTCTCGCGCAGTTTGTCGCGGATGTCGCCCCGGAGCGCGAGCAGCGATCCGGCGCCGAGCGTCCGCGCGAAGCTGTCGTCGAGGGGAGGGAGTACCGGGGTCAGCGCCTGCTTCACCGTGTAGCGCACCCGGAACCCGCGGCCGGCGCGTTCCCGGTCCGGAATGCCCGCGTCGAAGCGCACGGTGGCGGTGACGGTATCGCCCTCCTGCGCCCCCTGGAGCGCCTCGTGGAGCGCCGGATGGTAGTGGTTCTCGCCGATACCGAGCCGGATCCCGGGAACGACCCGGGGAGGGGTGCGGTGGCGCGGGTTGCCCTCCTCGTCGAGTTCGGTCTCTTCCAGGTCTCCTTCCACCGCGTCCCCGTCCACCAGCCCGCGCGAACCCACCGGACCCAGCTTGGCGTGCTCGCGGCGGAGGTTCTCCAGCACCTTGCCGATGTCCGATTCGGTGACCTCGCTCACCTCGCCCCGCACCTTGATGCCCTTGAAGTCGATGGCGCCGAGCTCGGGATGGATGCTCACCTCGACGTGGCCGACCAGCGGCTCGCCACGGGTGTCGGACTCCACGCGGGCAACCACCGGCGCCACCGGGAGGAGATCGAACCGGGCGAGGCACTCCCGCCCGGCGCGCCGGAGCAGGTCGCGTGCCGCCTCTTCCTTCGCCTCTTCGGCAAAGCGTTCCTCGATCACCGGCCAGGGCGCCTTGCCCTTGCGGAACCCCCGGATGCGGACTTCGCGGCGGAACTTCGCAAGCCGGCCCCGGACCGCCTTTCCGTACACCTCGGCAGGAACCGTCACCCGGAAGGCGCGATGGCTCTGCTCCTCCTCCACCTGCACCACCTCGAGGCCCTCGATCGCCGACGGGGAGGCCACCGCTGTCATCCTGCTCGTCGTGCTCGTCATGGGGTGGCTCGTCCGTCGCTTCCTGGAAATGTCGTGAAAGGGAGCCCGATCGGACGGCCGGCTGCGAAAGGGGGGATTCGAACCCCCACGGGTTGCCCCACTGGATCCTAAATCCAGCGCGTCTGCCGGTTCCGCCACTTTCGCAGCGCGATTGCGGGCGGGATGCCGGCCCGTCACCGGACCGGCCGAACCTGCGAATGGTAGCGGGGGAACGCTTTCTATAATCCCCCGGCGCCTGGAGGAAACCCGCATGCACTCCCGCCGCCTGCCGCATCGCCCCGGCGCGGCTCGCCGCCTTCCCCGGGACCCGGGATCGCGGCAGCCCGGGAGCGAACCGGACGCCGCCGAAGGTTCGGGTGATGGTGGACTCGGTCCTCGGCTTCGGACGCCCGCCGTGCACCCGCGGAACCCGCGCGTCCGGCTACCGGGAACGGCTGGGGACCATGCGCCTGCATTCCGGTTGAGCCGCGACCGCCGAGTCGGGTTCCCGGGAATTCGAGACATTTCGGCATCCCCCCCGGCGTCTTCCGGGGAAACGGAGGTACGGGGGCAGGGGGGCGCTCCCGGTGGATCGGGCGCCGGCGTGCCGGTGATGGTCCCCGGAAGCGATCCCGACGGCTTTCCGGGGTGTTCCGGAAGCAGCCCGGCGCCGCGCGCCGCGATCCGCCGGCGGAAGGAGTGCCCGGCGCCCCGAAGGGGCGCCCCTCCGGTGTGCTCGGTGCCAGGGAGGTGGGGGAACGGGGCGACCCCCGGGGACCCTCGTGATCCGGGCCGCCGGGAAACGGGTGGGCGCCAGGGTGTGGCTTGGCCGGGACGGCTCCGCCGGGGACATGGATGCGCCCGACCGCTTCGGGGAGGAGTCCTGCGCCGGACCGATTCGGCGCCACCGGGTCATCCCCCTGCTCGGCCCGGCGCGACATCTTCGCCGGTTGGCAGGCGGAGGCCGTCCGCACCGGGTCATTCCCCTTCTCGGCCCGGCGCGACACCATCGCGGGTTGGCAGGCGGAGGCCGTCTGCACCGGGTCATTCCCCTTCTCGGCCCGGTGCGACACCATCGCGGGTTGGCAGGCGCGGGTCGGCCGGGCCGGGTCATTCCCCTTCTCGGCCCGGCGCGACACCATCGCGGGTTGGCAGGCGGAGGTCGTCCGGGCCGGTTCCTTCCCTTTCTCGGCCCGGTGCGACACCATCGCGGGTTGGCAGGCGGAGGTCGTCCGGGCCGGTTCCTTCCCTTTCTCGGCCCGGTGCGACACCATCGCGGGTTGGCAGGCGGAGGTCGTCCGGGCCGGTTCCTTCCGCTGCTCGGCCCGGTGCGACATCATCGCGGGTTGGCAGGCGGAGGTCGTCCGCCCCGGTTCATGCCCCTTCTCGGCCCCATGCGACATCTGCCCGGAGCTGCTTGGAATCGAGGATCCGGCGGTCTGCCAACAGGAAGGACCAGACGGCCGCTGGTCCGGTCGACCGACGGAGCGCGCTGGTGCCGAAGCAGGGATTTGAACCCTGACACCCGCAAGGAGTACTGCGCCCTGAACGCAGCGCGTCTGCCGTTCCGCCACTTCGGCGCGCACAGACCGTCATAGTAGCATCGGAGGTGTCTCCCCACGAGTCGGCACGCTTGGTCCGCGGGGTGGTATCCCCGGATCCGGGCGGCGGAGGTTGGGTAGCCTCCGGCCCTTCCGGCGGCGAGGAATGGCACGTCACCCGGGGGCGGATGGAGTCGGCGTTTCCCGGGGACCTGGTGGAACTGGAGCCGCTCTTTCGATCCCGCCGCGGGCGGATGGAGGCGGCGGTGGTCCGGGTGCTTCGCCGCAGCGCCGCCCCGCTCATCGGGGTGGTGGCGGGCAGGGGGGACCGGGTGGTGGTCCGCGAGGGTTCGTGGACCCGGGAGGTGCGCATCGCGGAATCGGGCCGCTTCCAGCCGGAGGATCTGGTGGGTGTGAGGATTCGGGCCGCGCCCGGAGGGCCCCCGGCCGCCTTCGTGGAGCGGGTGTTCGGGAACCGGGAGGATCTCGAGGCCGGGACCGGGGCAGCCCTCCATCGCCACGGCATTCGCAGCGCGTTCCCCCGCGCCGTGCTCGAGGAGGCGCAGCGGTCGCCGGATCCTCCCGATCCCGCCGGGCGGGAGGACTTCCGCGGGTGGACGGTGTTCACCATGGATCCGGCCGACGCCCGCGACCACGATGACGCCCTGAGCGTCTCCCGGCTCTCCGGGGGGGATTTCGAGGTCGGGGTGCACATCGCCGACGTGGCGGCGCATGTGCCGGCGGGCGGACCGATGGACCGGGAAGCCTCCCGCCGGGGAACCTCGGTCTACCTCCCCGGACGGGTCATCCCCATGCTCCCCGAAACCCTCTCGTCCGGAACCTGTTCGCTCCGCCCGGCAGAGGATCGACTCGTTCGCTCGATCCTGCTCCGGGTTGCGGCCGACGGGGAGGTCCGTGATGCGCGGTTCGCTGCCGCGGTGATCCGCAGCCGGGCGCGCCTCTCCTACGAGGAAGGGATGGCCCTGCTCGCCGCCGACTCCCCGGCGGGCGCGGTTCCGGAGGCGGTGCGCCTGCTCGGGTCGGCAGCCGCTGCCCTGGGCGCGGCGCGGCGGGCCCGGGGAGCCCTGGACCTCGAAATGCCGGAACGGGAGCTGGTGCTCGACGGGGCCGGCGTTCCGGTGGACGCACGGCTCGTCCCGGGCAATGAAGCCCACCGGCTGGTGGAGGAATGCATGTTGGCCGCCAACCAGGCGGCCGCCGAACGCCTCCGGGAACAGGGAATCCCGGCGCTCCACCGGGTCCACCGCGCACCCGCTCCGGAGCGGGTGGAACGCTTCCGCGATCTCCTCGCGGTCTTCGGCGAACGCCTCGGCGCCCCCGGCGCCGTTCCGGGGCCGGTGCACTTTGCGAACCTGCTGGAGCGCGTCCGGAACCGGCGCGAAGCCCCCTTTCTTCGCCGGCGGCTGCTGCGGAGTCTCGAACGGGCCGCGTACGAGTCCCGTCCGCTCGGGCATTTCGCGCTTGCACTCCACGATTACACCCACTTCACCTCGCCGATCCGCCGGTACCCGGATCTGATCGCCCATCGGGCGCTCGCCGGGGAGGCGCCCGTCGCCGGTCTCGAAGAGCTTGCGCTCCATGCCTCCCGCACCGAACGCGCCGCCGAGGCGGCCGAGCGGATGGTGGTGGACCTCGGCATCGCGGCGCTTCTGGAGGCCCGGCTCGGCGAGGTTTTTCCGGCGCGGGTGGCGGAGGTGGGGCGATTCGGTCTGCGGGTGGAGGTCGAGGGGTTTCCGGCGGCCGGCCCGGTCCCGATGGACACCCTCATTCGGGACGATTTCCGCTTCGATCGCCGCAGCCATTCGCTCCGGGGCCGCCGGACCGGAATCCGGTTCCGCATCGGGGATCGGGTCGAGGCACAGCTCGTTCGGGTGGAGCGTTTCACCGGCGCCCTCGAGTTCATGCTCGCCGCCTGATCCGGTTGCCGGCGCCCGCCGGCGGCGGTCAGTCGTCTCCCCGGGGAAGGAACAGGGAGAAGCGGGATCCCTCTTCCGGCACGCTGTGCACCCGGATGCGTCCCGAGAGGAGCTCGGCGGCGTGTTTCGCGATGGCGAGCCCGAGCCCGGTGCCCCCGGCTGCGCGGGACCGCGCCTGGTCGACGCGGTAGAACCGCTCGAAGATCCGTTCCTGGTGCTCCTCAGGAATTCCGATGCCGTCGTCGGTGACCGAGATGCACAGAAGATCGTCATCGGCGATGGCGGCTTCGACCTCGATCCGTCCCTCCCCACCGGAGTAATGGACCGCGTTGTCCACCAGGTTGTGGAGGATTTCGGCGAGAAGATCGGGATCGGTGCGAATCTGCCCGGCGCCGGGCGCCTCCCGGTAGGTCAGGGTGCGGTTGCCGGGTTTCACCTTCGCCGAGTCCAGCACGCCCTGGATCAGTTCCCCGAGGTCCACCGGGAGTGTCAACGGTTGTTGCCTGCCGCCCTCCATCCGGGCCAGCCGGAGGAGATCGTCGGTGAGGCGCGAGAGCCGCACCGCGTGTTCGTGGATGCGGCTCAGGAACTGCCGCTGCCGGTCGGCGCCCTCGACCCCTCCGTCGATCAGCGTCTCGGCGAAGCCCTGGATCGAGGTGAGCGGGGTCTTGAGTTCGTGCGAGAGATTGGCCACGAAGTCGCGGCGCACCCGCTCGAGTCGATGCAGCTCGGTGACATCGGTCAGAACCAGCACCGCCCCGACCGGCCTTTCCGGGTCGATCTGCTCCACCGGGGCGGGTTCGGGAAGGCTGGACCGCACCGGCGCGGCGCGTGCCAGGATTTCCCGCCCGGTGAGCGAAACCTCGAATTCGCTGTGTTCTCCCTTGAGAGCGCGTTTCGCCATCCGCACCAGCCGGCGCGCCGGAAAGGTCCGCTTCACCTTGCGGCCCTCGAAGTCCTTCCACGAATCGCCGGGAAGCTGGAGCAGGCTTCGGAACGCCGCATTCAGGTAGAGGATGCGCAGGTCCGGATCCATGACCGCAACCCCCTCGCCCATGCTGGAGAGGATGGCCGCGCCCTGGTTGCGCTCGGCGGTGAGCTTTTCGAAGCCTTCCTTCAGTCGGGCGGCGGTGCGATTGAGCGAGGCGACCAACTCGCCGAGCTCGCCCATCCGGGGCGAGACCACTGCCGGGCGGAAGTCGCCGTCGGCAACCCGTTCCGAAAACCGGTGGATCGCGGCGATCCGTCGCGAGAAGCGCCCGGCGTACCAGAACGAGGCCGCGGTGGCGAGCGCGGCGAACAGGATCGCGATCAGGACAACCGGGGTGAGGATGGCGAGCGTGGTCTCCTCGATCAGGACCACCGCCGAGGAGAAGCGGATGACGCGGTCCGGGCGCCACCGGGGCCGGACGGCGACATAGGTCAGTTCTTCGCCGTGGGTGTCGCTGAACCGCTGGGACCGGCCGTAGCCGGTCCGGAACGCGGCTGCGATCTCCGGACGATCCGCATGGTTGTCCATGGCAGCCGGATCGCTGTGGGAGTCGGCAAGGACCACTCCGTCGCGCGTGATCAGGGTGACCCGGCGCGCGGTCCGGTCTTCCGACCCGGTGTCCGCGAACTCGACGATCCAGGCCGCGACTCCCCGGTCCGAACGGTCCTCCGGGGGGTGGACGAGCGCGATCTCCGCGATGGAGTCGAGATGGTCGAAGGTGCGGGCGACCGTGGTGTCGCGTACGGTCGAGGCCACCACCACCAGCACCGCAGCGAGCGGCGCCACGATGACAGCGAGGCTCGCGAGGGTCAGGCGAATGGCGAGGCGCGGCGCCCGGAGCCGGCCCCTCCGGCGGTCTTCGCGGTCCGATTCCCCGTCGCTATGCGTCACCGATCTCGAAGCGGTAGCCGGCGCCGCGCACGGTGGTGAGCATGGACGGTTCTCCCGGCTGGTCGAGCTTCTGGCGCAGTCGCCGCACGTAGGCGTCCACGCTCCGGTGCGTCACATAGGTGTCCTTCCCCCAGACCTCGTCGAGGATCTGGTTCCGCGAGCACATCTCGCCGTGTCGGGAGGCCAGGTGATACAGCAACCGGAACTCCAGATTGGTCATGGGAACCGGGATGCCTTTCCGCTCCACCCGGAAGGACAGCGGATCGATGAGGAGGTTCCCGGCGAGGATCGGCTCGGACGTGCGGCTCTCCAGGTCGTCGCCTCGTCGCGCCGCCCGCCGCAGCACCGCTCCCACCCGCGCGACCAGCTCCCGCGGGCTGAACGGTTTGGTGATGTAGTCGTCGGCGCCGAGTTCGAGGCCGGCGATCCGATCCGACTCCTCGCCGCGGGCGGTCACCATGATGATCGGCAGTGCCGCCAGCGCCGGTTCGCTGCGAATCTCGCGGCAGACCTCGAGTCCCCCGATCTCCGGCAGCATCAGGTCCAGGATCACGAGGTCCGGCTTGCGCTGGCGGATGGCGGTCAGGCCATCGGCGCCGGTGCTGGCAGAGGTGATTTCGTAGGACTCGCGCTCGAGGTTGAACTGGATGAGCTCCACGATGGCGGAGTCGTCTTCGATGATCAGGATGCGCTTGGCCATGGTGCCGCCGGGGGCGAAATCCTATCCGGCACGCGGTCGTTCACGGAAATTTCATGGGGGTACGGTTGCCCGGCACTGCACGATCGGGCGGCCGAACACGACCGCGTCCTCCGGGACCCCCTGCTTCCGGAGGCGTTTGTTCACAGAATTTTCACAATGCGCCAAGTGGGTGACACGGCACTGCCAACGGGCGGAAACCGTCGGTGTTCGCAGGAAACTCGCACTCCTTTCACCGTCTGGTAACCCGGGCCGGATGTTGCCCCGCAAGAATCCCCCCATCATGACTTCTTCGCCCTGCGGGAGCCGGAAGCGGCTCCTCCCCCGCCTGCTGGTGTTCGCGTCGTGCCTTGCCCTTCCGGTTTTCCCCGTTGGGGCCCAGGACTCGGAAGAGCTTCCGGGGACCGGCACCGTGACCGGTATCGTGCGCGACAGTTTCAACGCGATGACCCTTCCCGTTGCGCCGGTGACGGTCGTCTCGACCAGCCGGACGGTGTACACCGAGCTCGACGGTGCTTTCTCGGTGGAGGTTCCCGAGGGACCCCAGGAACTCCGAATCGGCTTCAACGGATACGAGGAGGAGGTGGTGGCGGTCGACATCGCGGCCGGTCAGACGGTTCGACTGGATGTGGCGCTCAGCATGGAGCGTTTCGCCGAGTCGGTAACGGTCACCGCGACAGTCGAGGATGTGGCGCTTCACACCGCCGAAGCCCAGCTTGTCGAACGGCGGAAGTCCGGCGTGATTGCCGACAATCTCGGATCGGAGGAGATGAAGCGGAACTCCGACTCGAACGCGGCCTCGGCGATGAAGCGGGTTACCGGGCTCACGGTGGTGGACAACCAGTACGTCTTCGTCCGCGGTCTCGGCGAGCGTTACTCGAACACCACGCTGAACGGGGCGGTGCTCCCGACCACCGAGCCGGACAAGCGGGTGGTGCCGCTGGATCTCTTTCCCACCGGCCTCATCGAGAGTGTCTCGGTGGTCAAGTCGTATCTTCCCGACAAGCCGGCCGATTTCTCCGGGGGCCTCGTGGAAATCGATCCGCTGGCCTTCCCGACCGCCCCGGTGTTGCGATTCTCGATGTCCCAGGGATTCACCCAGGGCACGACGTTCGAGGACGGACTGACCTACCGCGGCGGCAGTCTCGACGTTTTCGGTTTTGATGACGGCGCCCGGGGCCTTCCCTCGGCGATTCCGGAAGCGAAGGTGGTGCGCCGCGGCCGGTTCAGCGACGCCGGCTTCCGCCCGGATCAGCTCGAAGCGATGGGCGAGTCGTTCTCGAACGTCTGGTCGCCGGTGGAGGATCGGATCGGGCAGGATCAGTCCTACAGCTTCGTGGCCGGAAACAGCTGGGACAAGCTCGGCGCGATTTTCAGCGCCACCTGGTCCCGGGGGCACCAGAGCACCGACGAGGAGCAGACGTACTACTCCGTTTCCGGTGGCAACCTGGATGTCCAGAACGACTACGACTTCCGGATCACCGAGTCCCGCGCGTCCACCGGATTCATCGGGAATCTTGCCTGGAAGTTCTCCGGCGGACACCGGATGTCACTCGAGAATTTCTATACCCACAGCTCGAAAAACGAGACGCGCACCTTCGAGGGATACAACGCCGATGTCGGGGAGAACATTCGGAACAGCCGCCTCCACTGGGTCGAGGAGTCCATCCTGTCTTCGCGGCTTTCCGGCGAGCACCGCTTCGCCTCGATGGGCAACGGCGTGCTCGAGTGGGGCGCCACTCTCTCGCAGGCGACCCGGGACGAGCCCGATCTCCGCGAAACGCTTTACGAGTACAACCCCTCGGCGGGAAGCCTGGTGCTGGCGGACGAATCCCAGAGCGGCTTCCGGATGTTCAACGACCTCACCGATACGGTTCGGGAGGTCGGCTTCGACTGGAGTTCCTTCTTCACGCAGTGGAGTGGACTTCCCGCCAGTGTCAAGTTCGGACCGACGCTCTCCGTTCGGGAGCGGGACTTCTCCTCGCGCCGTTTCCGCATGGCTCCGCGCGCCGCGGGGATCGCCGACCTGACCCTCGCGCCCGAACAGTTGTTCACCCCCGAACTCATCGGACCGGCTTTCGAACTCCGGGAAGAGACCCGGCCGACCGACGCCTATGCTGCCGAGCAGCAGGTTGCCGCCTTCTTCGGGATGATGGACCTGCCGCTTTCGGACCGGTTACGCCTCATTGGCGGGGCGCGGGTGGAGCGGTCCGCGCAGCTGGTGGACACCTTCGATCCGTTCTCGGTCGGCAGCGAGACGATCACTGCGCAACTGGAGAACACCGACCTGCTTCCCGGCTTCAACCTGGTGTATGCGCTGAGCTCCGCCAGTAATCTTCGCCTTGGTTACAGCCACACGGTGAACCGACCCGAGTTCCGGGAGCTCGCGCCCTTCGAATTCACCGATGTGGTGGGAGGGCGCGCGGTGGTCGGCAATCCGAATCTCGAGCGGGCGCTGATCCGCAATGTGGATGTGCGCATCGAGACCTTTCCGCGCACCGACGAGGTGCTGGCGATCAGCGCCTTCCACAAGAATTTCGACAATCCCATCGAGCGGGTGGTGCAGCCCACCGCCCAGCTTCGGACGTCGTACGCCAATGCTCTCGGCGCGAGGAACGCCGGCGTCGAGCTGGAGGGACGGCGCCGCTTCGGGCGCATCTCGACCTCCGCCAACTACACCTTCGTGGCCTCCCGGATCGAGCTCGAGCAGGTTGCCGGTCAGGTCCAGACCAGCCTCGAGCGCCCGTTGGCGGGACAGTCGGCACACGCCCTGAACCTCACCGCCGGCCTGGCGCTTCCCGCGATCGAGGGGAGCTTTCGGGTTCTCTACAACTATTTCGGCGACCGGATCGTGGATGTGGGTTCGCTCGGACTTCCGGACATCTACGAAGAGGGTCGCGGATCCCTCGACGCGGTGTTCCAGAAGAACTTCGGGGCGACATGGAGTTTGCGCGCCTCGTTCGACAACCTGCTCGACTCCGAGCACCGGTTCACCCAGGGTGGCCAGGTGCAGCGGATCTTCAGTCTGGGCCGCTCCTTTTCCATCAGCGCTTCCTGGAACGTCCGCTAGCCGAGCGCGCTGCGGCCGCCCCCTGCATTACTTTCCCATAGGAGATTCTACCGGTGCGCAACCGAAGGTTATCTGTAGTTCTCGGGCTCGGGATCCTGTTCGTCGCCGCGTGCGACGACGATTCCACGCCTCCCACTCCGGCTCCGGCCCCGGCGCCAGCCCCGGTCCCGGCGCCAACCCCGACACCGGATCCCGCACCTGCCGGTCCGATCACCCTGTCGGGCAACATCAGCGAGGACATGACCCTCTCCGCGGGAGTCGAATATGTCCTGTCCGGCGCCGTTTTCGTGACCGAAGGCGTGACGTTGCAGATTGAAGCCGGAACCACGATTTATGGCGAGAGTGCCACCAACGGCGCGCTGATCGTGGCCCGGGGCGGACGTATCTGGGCCGAGGGTACGGCGGAGGCGCCGATCGTGTTCACGAGCGATCAGGAGGTGGGTTCCCGCGCCCGCGGCGATTGGGGAGGGCTCATCATCAACGGCCGTGCGCCCCTGAACGTCCCCGGCGGGATTGCGGAGGGTGAGGGCGACACCGGTTCCTATGGCGGCCTCGAGGACGATGACGATAGCGGGACACTCAAGTACGTTCGCGTCGAGTTCGCGGGAACCGAGTTCAGCCCGGACAACGAACTCAACGGGATCGCCTTCCAAGGTGTCGGCAGCAGCACCATCGTGGACTACATCCAGGTGCACTTCAACAAGGATGATGGCGTGGAGTTCTTCGGCGGAACCGTGGACGCGAAGCATGTGGTCTGCACCGGGATTGCCGACGACAGCTTCGACTGGACCGACGGCTGGCGTGGTCGGGGCCAGTTCTGGATCGCCCGGCAGTTCGGTGACGACGCCGACAACGGGATCGAGGCGGACAACAACGGCGAGAACAACGACCTCACCCCGCGTTCCGATCCGACTCTCTACAACATCACCCTGATCGGTGATCCGACCACGGCTCTCGGCGACGAGAGTGACATCGGCATGCTCCTCAGGGAAGGCACGTCCGCCGAGATCGGCAATGCGATTGTCCTGGGATTCAAGGAGGGGGGGCTGGTTCTCGACCATCCGTCCACCTACCAGCTCGCTGCCTCCGGCGATCTCATGGTGAAGAACTCGTACTTCTTCAATAACGGGGACGTGAACTTCAAGGACGGCAAGAACCGGGAACAGGACGGAAGCCCCGTCGGCGTCCCGGTGACGGAGTACATGGCTGCCCGCACCGGGATCCACCAGGACGATCCGGGCCTCGTGATGCCGTTCGGCAGCGGGGACGATTTCAATCCCTGCCCGAAGGCGGACGCCCCCGTGCTCTCCGGAGCCGCAATGCCGCCCAATGACGGCTTCTTTGAGCCGGTGAACTACATCGGCGCCTGCGATACCGGTGACACCTGGTTCGCCGGCTGGACCAACTTCGTGCCGAACTGAGGGTCGGGACACCCGTGCGGTCGCCGTTCCGCGGGAGCGGCGGCCGGGCGGTCCTCTTCTCGTCGTTGCTCCCCTTGGTCGGGACGGCATGCGGGGGAGTGACCGAACCGCCCGCGCCCGTCCTCGAGAATACGCGGCCGACCGCCGAGGCGGTGGTCAGGGAGGCGCTTGCCCGCCTCCGGGCGGAGGACCGGGAGGGCTTGCTGGCGCTGGCGATGAACCAGGAGGAGTTCCGGCGGATCGTGTATCCGCGGCTCCCGGCGAGTCGGCCGGAACGCAACACCTCCGCCGACTTCATCTGGAGCCAGCACGAGATGCGCCATGTCGAGGGTTTCGACCGAACGTTCCGCCGTTTCCGGGGACAGCAATGGGAGCTGGTCAAGCTGGAGTTCACCGGGGAGACGACCGATTACGGGGACTATCGCGTCCACCGGAATTCCCGGCTGGTGGTGCGGACCCCGGACGGGGCCGAACGCACCGTACGGCTCTTCGGCTCCATGCTGGAGCGCGACGGCGCATTCAAGATCTACAGCTTCATCGCGCACTGACGGCTGAGGTGGTCCCGCTTTTTCGGACAGCGGATCAAGGTGCATTTCCGGCCCTGCTGGAGGTCCGGGAATGACGACGAGACGGCGCCGTCGGTTCACGGTGGCATTCAAGAAGCGGGTTGTGCTGGGAGGCGTTGCGGGGAGACCGCACGGTGAGGGAGATCGCGTTGTGCCACGAGATCCATCCGACCCCGGTGGCGGCCTGGAAGCGCAGGCGGCCCTCCGCGAGGACCCCGGATCCCGCAGCGAAAACAAGATGCGCCGCGCCCGTTCGCACGAAGACCACGAGGGTATGGCAATTTGCACCTTGATCAAGCCCTCGAACTGTCCAGGAACCAGGACCACCTCACCCGGCCCGGTTCAAGACCCTGAAGCACCACCCCGGCTTGCCCGGGCGTTTCCTCCACCGGCCCTTCGTTGACAGGTTCCGACCGCAGTGCGGACATCGATCCTGGCCTGCGCTCAGCTTGTTGTATTGCAATTCATCCAACGCAAGAATATACTGCGTAAGGGAGGATCGCATGCACACGCCACTGATTGGTACGCGGCTCAGGGCGCTGCGCGAGGAGCGCAAGCTCTCCCAGGACGATCTGGCGCGGCTGTTCGGTTTCAACGACCGGCAAACTGTCTCGGCCATCGAAAACGGCGCACGTCGCGTCACGGCGGACGATATTGATGCGCATACTGGAAAAGCTGGAAGCGCCGCTCGACTATTTTACGGACCCGTTCCGGCTCGTCGGCGAAGGCCGTTTCTCGTGGCGACAGGCAGGTGTCGGCGCTGCTGATCTCGGCGAATACGAGCGCAGCGCCGGCCGCTGGATCGCGGCGTTTCGCGCGCTGGCGCCCAAGGTCGGGCGCGAGACCCCGCTCATGCGCCGGACGCTGGGCCTTGCCCGCACTTCGCGCTTCGAGGACGCCATGTCGGCCGGGGAGCGGTTTGTGTCCGAGTTCGGTCTCGGCGAGGTTCCGGCAACCGGCTTGGCCGGGGTCATGGAGCAGGAGTTGGGCATTCTGGTCCTCATGGTGGATGCCAGCGAAGGGATTTCCGGAGCGGCCTGCCGCTTGCCCGAACTGGACACGGTGCTGATCGCGCGCCGGGAAGTCGAAGGCCGCCGTCATTTCGACCTGGCGCACGAGCTGTTTCATGTCCTGACGTGGGATGCGATGCCGCCAAGGCATTCCGAAGAGGTGCGGGAGACCGGCGGCAATCGGGTGGAGCAGCTCGCCAACAATTTCGCCGCGGCAGTGCTGATGCCGGCGGCGACGCTGAAGCGTCACGGAGACTGGACGTCTCTGGGCGGGGAAGGGTTGATCGACCGGCTGAACGCTGTGGCGGACAAGCTTCGCGTGACGTCCTCGGCGTTGCGCTGGCGGCTGGTTGCGCTCGGCCAACTGAAACGGTCGGTGGCGCACGCCGTGCCGGAAGCGGCCTTGCGCAACAACGGCCAGGAAGTCGCGGGGGGCGTAACGCCTGCCCTGTATTCCAAGCCGTTTCTGGAGGTTCTCTGCCGCGCCGTCCTTGACGGCCTTGTCTCCATGCGGCGCGTGGCAGGATTGCTCGATTTGACAACGGAAGAGTTCGGGGACTTGTGCGCAACACACGGCGTCGAATCTCCCGTCGAGTTGTGAGCAGCGATGGCGCGACATCGCGGTCCGGTGCTGGTGGACACCAATGTTGCGGGATATTTTGAAACTTATATACGAACTTGATTTTACTGGTTTTTTTTGGCCTCCGGCAAATCAAGCCTGTTTCCAGATAGCGGCCCGAGACCGGATCGATCCGAAATGAGGCGTTGCCGGCTCGCGCATGCCGACAAACGGTCCATCGCCCGAAGGGCATGACGGCAAGCGTTCCGCCAGACCGTGAAAAAGGCCATGCTTGCCGGGTGCCTTCTTGCGCGCAGTACACGAGGGAACTCAACCGGCCACCGAACGACGGCGCGGCGCGGTCCCGCCCTTTGACGGCAAGCGCCGCGCGGTCAGGCCATGAACGCCGTGCCGGAGACCTGACGCGCCGCTACCGGGCGTTTTCCTACCATCGCAGCGCGCCGCGCAGCATGAGGCTGTCTTCGGGGGCCGGGCCCGGCCGGTGCGCGCCCTCGAGGCCGAGGGAGAGCCCCGCGCCCATGCGGTAGCGCGCGCCGAGCCACAGCGTGCGCCCGCCCGTCTCCGCTAGGCTCAAGCCGGCCCCGGGGGTGAGCACCGCCAGCGGCCCCGGACCGGGCAGGCCGAACCCGTGCCCCACCTCCGCCTCCAGGCGGCTCTCCGCCTCTTCCGATACCGTGCTGTCCGCCGCCGCGGGCAGGCCGTGGTCGAACCACTGGCCGAGGCCGCTGTCCGCCCGCCCGTGCGCGAGACCGAAGGCGAGGAACGTCCCGCGCCCGTCGGCCCCGGGATCGAGGCGCAGCAGCGCGCTCACGCCCCACTCGTCGCGGTCCGCCTCGTGCGCCGCCAGGAGCCGCGTGCGCAGCTCCGCCGTCAGACCCGCCGCCGGGTCCCGCCAGGTCACGCCCGCCCCGGCCTCGAGGCCCGCCCCTTCGGCAACGTCGCCGCCGTCATGGCGCACCCCCGCCTCCAGAGCCGGCGTCAGCGTCGCGCCGCCCGCCAGCGCGTGCTCGTACGAGCCCTCCAGCAGCAGCCGCAGCCGCGTCGTCCTCGCCGTCAGCCCCGCCAGGCCGTCATCGGACCCCGTGCGCAGGCGCGCCGCCGTTCACCGCAAGGCGCGTCATCCCGCCCTCGATGAGGTCCGCATCCTCGACCAAGACGCTGCGCCCGCCCGCCGCCGCGCTCCACTGCGTCAGGTCCGTACTGCGCGCCGGCGCGCCCTCCTCGGCGATCCGCACCTCGCCGGTCCCGTAGCCGAGGCTCGCCCACAGGGTCGAGCCGTCCGGCAGCAGCCACGCCGCATAGGGCTGAAGTTCCAGCGTGCCATAGACGCAAGTCACTGACTTGATTGGATATGGAGAGATTTCAGGGTTTCGCTACTGGGTACCGGACAGCTTCACGGCAAGCAGATCGAAGGCCTTTTGTTGAAGCGGGGTAGGCCGGGTCGTGATCTCGAACCGATCGGCACCCGGCAGGGCTGGGGCCACCGTGTTGCGAGTCACGGTGGCCAGATCCGTAAGCAGCGTGCGAAAACTGTGTACCGGGTCACCCGCGGCGGTACGCCCGGTACTGGCCTTGGCCCGCGCGGGACTTTCGGGCCGACGCCACTACCGAGACGCGACCGGCTTCGGCGTCGCCACGATCCTCGTCGTCAAACAGCATCGGGCGGAGGCGCTGGCGCATGTGCCACTCCACGTGGTACGCCAGCATGCACAACAGGACATGGGCACGGACCCGATCGGCGTTGCGGTGGAACACTGGTCGGACCTTGAGGTCCAAGGTCTTGAGGCTGCGGAAGGCCTGCTCCACTGCGCTCAGGCGCTTATACGCGCGTACGGTATCGGACGCATCGAGCTTGTCTGCGGGCAAGCTGGTGCGCACCACATACAGCCCGTCCAAGGCGGCCTCGAACGCGATGGACTCGACATTGCGCCGGTAGTGGAACCGGCCCTGTTCATCGATGGACCATGTGAAGTGTTTGGCCATCTTGTAACGACCGATGACCTTGCCCACCCGTTCCCCGATCCGGTCCCTGCCCTCGAGGCGGCGGCGCTCGCGCCGAGTCGCCACGGCAAGAGGTTCGAGCACCGACTCGGTGGCTTCCAGCAGCGCCTCGCGCTTGCGGGCGCGGTGCTCGGCCATGTACGGATTGCGGCACACCATCAGCCGTTCGCCGGGGTATTCGTCACTTCGAACTTCCATCAGGTCCCTCTGGTCGAACAGCGAGAGTTGCACCACTCCGCTGCGCACCAGGGAGCGGATGGCCGGGCGGCGCAACGCCCCGATCCAGTCCAGCCCCGCCGGGGCGACCTCCTCGCGGATCCGGGCTTCGGTCAACATCCCCCGGTCCCCCACCAACACCACCGTGGAAAGACCGAACCGCCGACGCAGCTTCTCCACCTGTGCCCCCACCGTGGTCGGGTCGGCGGTATTTCCGGCAAAGACCTCCACCGACACCGGACAGCCATTCCGGTCGCACAGCAACCCGAACTCGTTGTACCCCCCCAAGAGTCAGGGCTAGGGGCTGAGCCGGTGGGCACCCTCGGGAGAACCGCCCGCCGCCTGAGCGCGGGACTCGCCTTCGTCTTCTTCGCGCTGGTGGTGCTCTCCGCACCCGAAAATGCGCATGCGGCCAAGACCGTCACCATATCGACCGCGTCAACCACGATCACCGAGGGCGATTCCGGCAAGAAGGATGTGACGATCAACGTCAAGCTCGGGGAAGGTAAGCGTTCGTTCGTACGGTGAGGTGTTGCTGTTTTCGTCCGTTCGACGGGCTTTCGTCAGGGAGTTCCAGCGTCCCCCGGAGCGGTTTCGTGCACCGCTGGGCGGGATGCGCGGTGAGGGGCACTGGCGCCATGCCGTTTTCCGCATTGGTTGCCGTTTGTCCCGGCGCTGCGGAGGAGGAGCTGAGCGCCACCCTGTTCCGGTTGGCGGTTGCAGGGTTCAGCGATTGAGGGTCCGCTTCCTGTCCTTGCGGAGCGGGCAGAGCCAAATGTCCTTCTTCGGCTTGTCGGCCCTGTCATGTCGGTCGTAGCGGCCGCGCCCCCTGGTTGTTCCGACGCGGATCCGGCCCGCGGCCCGGTAGACGCCGCCGCTGTGGCGCGGGACCTCGACCAAGGTCTCGCAGGGCGTGGTGTTGTAGCGCGCGGTCCAGTCTCCATGCGGCGGTCAAGAAGCCGAGTATGGCCAGCGGCTCGCCGTTCCGGTCATGGACCGCGCATCTGCCCGACAAGGCGCGTGTATCCGAGGTAGTGTCAGCGGACGACGAACTCGTTCCACAACCGGCTTTCCCGGGTGCCCACGATTCGGAAGTCAGCGCGCGGAGCTCGTCGAGGGTCTTCGGGGCGGCAAGCGGCGGCGGCTCGGTGTCCGACGTGATCAGCTTCGGGGCCGGCGGGGTCCGGGCTGGCGGCAGCAGAAGGCGCGGACGATGGCCGAACGGGTCTGCTCCGTGATCGTCACCCGTGGTGGCTTTGTATCGAGCGTTTCCGACTCTCCGGCGGCAACGATTGCGTAAATCTGCTCAGGCGTCATGGGCTATTACCATCACGGGGTCCCGCACTATGCGTGCTTCTATGGAATCGCTTCCGAACCCATATCGGTTGGCAAGGGATCCAAGGTCTGCATGATCTCCTCCAGAATATCGAATACCTTTTCAAAGTGCCGAAAGTCTTCGTCCGTGCCTTCGTTAGCTAGCCAATCGCAGAGATTTCTTTTCTCGTCCTTATTTACACTCCAACATTCTGGAACTTCCTCTTGCCGTCCTCTAATGGTTCTGGCATGAGATGAGGCGACATCTATAAATTTCGGGTGATGTTTCCGAGCCCTCTCCAAAGTTGTCCTATCAAAAAGATTCTCGACTCCTTTCTTTATGGGATGATTTTCGAAGTAAGGCATTTTCCTTTTGTAGATACTGGCTTCCTTGTCTTCCCTGTCTTGGCTTTCCGGGTCATGCAGCAAGATTATCGTCTTTTTAGACAATGTGCCAACATTTGCAAGCTTTTTTAAGCTCGTCCACATCGTCTTCAGATTTCCATTACCCCCAGAGCATTCAATTTCGAATTTTTCCAGGACATCATTTTTCCCAAGGAACGTTGCCGCACTCCTAAGGTAATCTCGATCTGTTTCACCTTCGACGATTATCATCAAATGTTGTGCATTTTCAACCAAATACCGAACCTCATTTGAGAATCTTGTAGTGTCCTTATACGCCTGAAATGCTTGATCGAACTCGTCAAACTCCTCTGGAGAGATGCGAGAGCCGCTCGGAAGGTCGTAGATCTCGAATCCGTCATCTCCAAACAACTTTGCCATTCCGAGGGCAAACAACACCGAATGCGTAGTCATTACAAACTGAATTTGAGGAAACATCCGAATCAGTGTCGGGAGTATATCGTGCTGATGTCGTGAATGAAGATGCAGGTCAACCTCATCAACTACTACAATCCCTTTCACGTTTTCGATCGAAGTAAAAGGTATATTCCGTGCTTCCCTGAGATCAAAATCCCTCAGTATGGAAAAAAACAGTGTTAATAAAGTCATCTCTCCGCTGGACAGCTGGAAGAGATTGGGGACCAATGGCTGCTGACCGTCCTCCAAGCTTATGACTCGATTGTGTCTCCCGCCGATACCAAACCGAAGATTTTTCTTTGCCGCCAATTCTGGCATAACAGCACGCAAGACTTCCAGTACCGAATTGTACATATTTGTTGCATCGCCTTGATACCTAAGAAACAGGGGAAGCATTGCAGTTTGTTTCTGCTCCTTATCTGGAGCAGCGGGAAGGGGAATGGAAAAGTTGCCCGATTGTATTTCGAAAGCTGCACGGTCATAGGCAACGTCATACAACCAATCGTGGATGTCTCGAAGCGGCGAGTGAGCGATCAATCGACGTCGAGTTTCTCCTTCCCGGCGATAGCCTTGTGTATAATGTGGCTTGGCGCGTAGATTGTCCTTATTCAGCCAAGCTGGTTCTTCAGTACGATTGGATGGAAAATAGAGCAAACAATTTTCTGATATTATGTTTTTTACGGCCGTGCTTTGTGAAGGATCCAGTATGTTAGATTTGAAGTGATCCATTTCTTCGTCATCGAGGTGAGCTTCCCAAGCTTCAAACCCGGGGTTGCCGTCTGTCATCGGTGCTTGGGTATACTCTTTCCTTGGTTTTCTCAGGCGGAGTTCTTGAATAAAATATTCGGGATGAAAGTCACATCTAGCATAATAATATTCGGCCCCAACGGAGATGTAGGAGCTGCTGCGCAGCTTGAATACCCTGCCGGCATCCAATTCTCTCGATTCCAGATAAACGCTGTCCTTGGCAATCACCATGGCATTGACTATGTGGGAAAGGGCTATGGTCTTGCCGGAGCCGTTTTCGCCAACAAGCAGAACGGGTTTCGGGCGATCTCCGTCGAACGGGAAGTGGAGGTCCAGATTCCGGAGCGGGCCGTAGTTCGCCAGCTGAAGCCGTGTCAGGTACATGTGGTCATTCCCTTGGATGGTCGGTGCTTTAGCACCAGGTCAGCATGCGCCAAGAGGCGGAAGTTCCTGATCGTGACTTTATGAAGGTGCATGTGCGGGCCTATGTGTCGGGGGATGTGTGCCGGGCAGGCGAGGTTGAGTTTCCCTGAAGCTTCGAGAGTATAGTTCTCAGCAGCCGAAAGCGCCATGATCCGGAAGGAACCCAAGTCAGGTGCATAGCGTAGACTTCACGCGGACACGCGGACGCACCTCAGCGGCGCGGACCGCGCCTGCCGTTCGGCTAGACGCCGCTCGGGCGTGCTGTCGCGGGTGTCGGCCTCGATGCCCGCCTTCGGCAGGGTGCAGGCGTTGTCCAAACCAGCGAAGCCACGCTTGCTCCTGCGCCCGTCCGGTGTAAAATACACCAGATGGGTTGGGTGAGGAGTCGAAGCTCATGGGTCGGCCAAGGCAGAACAAGCAGACCGCCCGGCTGAGCGTCAGCTTCGAGAAAGCGGACTATGAACAGGTTGCCGCGATTGCCAAAGCCAACGATGTGTCCACCGCGTGGATCATCCGGCAGGCCGTCACCGCTTATCTGGACGCTTACCGAGATTCGGCGCTTCCTTTTGATCCACGGCGTGGGGCCCTGTAAGAAATTTTGTGTGTTGAGTGATTTTGACTGGGTTCATGGGATCGGCGCCACTTGGCGTTCTGGGCCGGATGGAGGGAGCGGAGCGACCGGAGGCCGGACCAGAACGCGCGCCCCGGCGAGCACCCACCTTCCCCTCGCGGGAGCTTCGCAGCGCCTTCGGGGATGGCGTGTCCGTTCATCTTCCTTCCTCAGGCGGTGGGCGCAAACCGCTCGCCGAACTGGATGGCGAACTGCGCCTTGGCAGCTTGCCACACCTGGGGCGGTCTCTTCCACTTCACCGTGATGTTGCGCAGTGCCAAGTACATCAGCTTCGTCGCCGCCTCGTCACTTGGGAAGTGCCCCTTGTTCCGGATCGCCTTCCGAAGCTGGCTGTGCAGGCTCTCGATCGCGTTCGTCGTGTAGAGAATCCGCCGCACCTCCGGTGAAAACGCCAGAAACGGGATCACCTCATCCCATCGGCGCCGCCAACTCCGCGCCACCGCACCAAAGCGCTTCCCGTACGGACCCGACTCGAAACGATCCAGTTCCACCCCGGCGGCCTCCGCCGACGGCGCCGTGTAGATCCCTTGCAGCGCCTTCGCCAGCGAACCCCGTTCCTTCCACGATGCGAACTGCAGGGAATACCGAATGAGATGAACCACGCAGGTTTGCACCACGCACGCCGGATACTCCGCCCGGATCGCCTCCGGGAACCCCCTCAAACCATCCACCACCGCGATCAGCAAGTCCTTGACACCCCGTGCCTTGAGCTCGTTCATCACCCGTAGCCAGAACTTCGCGCCCTCTGTCTGCTGGATCCACAGCCCCAGAACCTCCTTCTGACCGTCGCAGGTGTACCCGATCGCAAGGTATGCCGCCTTGTTCCGCACAAGCCCCTCGTCCCGGATCTTCACCCGCAGCGCATCAAAGTACACCACCGCGTACGTCGCTTCCAGTGGACGGCTCTGCCACTCCGTCACCTCCTCCAAAACCCCGTCGGTGACCGCCGAGATCAGCGCCGGGGAAACCCCCATCCCGTACAACTCCTCGATGTGCGCCTGGATGTCCCGCGTGCTCATCCCCCGCGCGTACATCGCAATGATCTTCTCATCAAACCCCGGAAGACGACGCTGGTACTTGGCCACCAGAACCGGGTCGAAGCGCCCCTGCCGATCCCGCGGGATGTCCAAAACGATCCGCTCGTCGCCCGTGTCCACCGTCTTCCGCGACGTCCCGTTGCGGTGGTTCCCCGTCCGCCGTTCCCCCGAATCCGCCAAGTGGGCCTCCATCTCGGCCAGCAGCATCCGCTCGGCCAAGGCCTTCTTCAAGTCCCCCGCCAAGGACTCGAAATCCGCAGCCCCGGAGGCGCCCCGCATGGCGATCAGTTCATCCAGCAGCTCGCGTGAGATGCCGTCGTTGTGCTTCTTGGCCATTTCTTCGACTCCTTCCGAAAAAAGTCATGGTAGGCCTCGAACACACAAAATTCTGAACAGGCTCCGGCGTAGGCAAACGCCGGAACGCGCGCCGGTAACCGAGGGAAGGCGGGGCCCTCTCTGCCAACATGGATGAGACACCGGCACCCCTTGGAGTGAGTGAGGAGGATGGACGGGAGAACGTCGATGAGGAACGGGCGAAACGCCCGTTCCTCGGACGGATCGGTTGCGTCCCTATTCCGTCGTCGAACCGGTGGGTTTCAGGATCAGGTCGGAATGGACACCTTCCAGGAGCTTGTTGATCGAAGCGACTTTTTCCGCGTGTGATGGATCGCCGTCTCCGAACGTGATGCTGAGTTGGAGCTTCAGGGGGATGCCGGCGGCGTCGGCAACGACGGCGGGAAGTATCTCGACCAGGTCCTGCATCTCCTCGGGTTCCAGCTCGGCGGAACAGGTATGCCGGTCGTCACGCACCGGCCGGGGAGCCGGCTTGCCGGGCGTCTTCAGCGAGACCTGCGCCCACTGGGCTTCGTCGCACGGCCACGGGCCACTTTCGGGTGCGAGCTCGAGCCACCTGCTCTTGATGGCGCCGCCGATCGCCCGGGCGAGGACGAGCCGCGGAATCCGGAATTGACTTTTCCCCCAAAGCGCGTTGTCGAGGGCCGCCGGGCTGGTTCGGCCGTCCTTCCATGCGTCCGGGAGCACGTCTGGCGTCAACTCGTCCATGTTGAGCGGTTCCCTCGGGGCGCGCAGCAGAGCCGTCTCCGACAGGACGCCGGCGGGCGGCGACTCTCCCTGAAGGCTTGTCCCGCCGTTCACGAGCCACATCACGGAGCGCTGAACGGCTTCGGAGATCGCCGCTTCCACCGCTTCGCGGGGGCAGGCCGGAATGCCGACCGGTTCCTCGTAGTTTTCGCGGGGAACGTTGACCGTGCGGCCACGGGCGAAGTAATCGACGACCTGGGCCACCGTGATCGAGTCGTCGGTCCACAGTTCCGGCAGGGCGCCCGGCTTGAGCAGAGACGGGTCGAGTTCGGAAAGCGCGGCCCGGTCGGGGAGGAACAGTTCCAGTTCGGGCTGCGATCGGGCCGATTCCTCGATCGGGGTCCGCCACCAGGTCCGGACCGAACGGTCGGGCCGGGCGAGCGACGCGACGAAGACGCCGTCCCGGACGCCGAGGTCGATGGTGTCCAGGATCTGTTGGGGGCGGAGCATCTTCGGCAGCTTCGGATTGCTGGCGAAGGCGCTGGCCATGTCCCTGACGCGGCGCGAAGGCTCGTCCTCGCGCCAGAGATCGTAGGGGCCTCCGGGCAGGATCGCCTCGGCGCTGATGGCGGAGTCCTGGATGCGGGCCCGCTTGTCCGCCTTGATGGTTGCGAACAGCGGACCGTCGCCGACCGTCACCTTGAATGCGTGAACGTCATTCCGCTCGTTCACGGTGACGACAATCGACCATGCCTGGCGCATGGCGCCGGGAATGCGCCTCTTCGCCTCTTTCGTCCAGGTTTCCAGCATTTCGTGGCGAGCCGCGTCGTCCTTCGAGTGGCCCAGCTGGCTGCGGACTTCCTCCCAGGCCAACGCTTCCCTGATGCGGGTTCGGGCGGTGTCGAGGCCGTCGCGCGAAGGAACGACCAGAACCACGGCGTTGCGCAGGGTTCGGGGCCGATCCGGCCCGGTCGTCTCGTCGAGGAAGCGCCGGGCCGCCGCGCTCGGTTTGCCCGATTCGGAGACCGCGTTCGGCCCCAGGACGGCGAAATGGAACTCGCCGTCGTCGGTAATGTCGCGCGGCCCGTCGGGGAGGAGGTGGACGCGGGCGCCCGCGCCGACGGCGCCCGACGTGAGGCTCTTTGTCTTCTTGACCTCGGCCTTGAGGTGCTGTTCCACCCGCTCCCGGGACACCCGGTTGGCGCAGGCGTCGTGGTGCATCTGCCTGAGGTTGGGCTGGTTGCCGAGGCGCCACGCCGTCGGCAGTGTTCCCGACGCGCCGGTGCTGTCGAACTCCGCTTCGTCAAGGAACCAGGACACATCGACCCAACCCTGCAGACCCTTCTCGACCTCGATGCGGTCCGGGCGGGTGGCGCCGACCAGCGCCATCAACTCGGGTGTGTGCGCCTTCTGGCCGATCGGCTGCGAACCGAGAAACACCGCGCACACCGCCTGCTCCAACTCGCGGAACTTCAGCGACGACTGCTCGTCCTGGATGCTTCGTGCCTTGTCGAGCTCGCCCTCGAGTACGGTGCTCCAGTCATTCCCGGCCCCTTCGGTGATCTCGCGGGTGGCGGTGCCGGCGAGCTCGCGCGCCGCCTCGCCGAGTGAGCTTTTCCCCGGGGCGGAGAGGAACACGTTGGGGCCGACCAAGGGCGACTCGTCCCACCGTTCGGCGTCGCGCAGCGCCACGGCGAACGTCCGCAGAATGCCGCGCGTGCGCTGGAACCCGTCCAGTTGCGTCCACTTGGTGTAGAAGAGGTCGGTGAGTCCGGGATGGAAGGGATAGCTGTCGCAGTACCGCTTTTCCTCGGCCTTCCGTTTCTTGCGCACCGTTTCGTCCAGCCGGGCGATATGGGAGACTGCCTTGTTGGCCTGGTCACGGAAGACATCGGGATCACGGATGGATTCCGGTTCGAAGAAGCGCCGGCGCAGGACTTCGGCCACGTCTTCCTTTCCCACCGGCTGGACTCCTTCTTCCCGTTGCCGGTTGAAGATGTCAAAGATCTCGTTTCTCAGTTCCTTGCCGAGGGTGTCGCTTTTTTCCGGGTCGGAGGCGAGCAGTGAGGCCACGAGCGCGCAGCGGTCGACCCGGACCACCGCCTGGCACAGATACTGGAAGAAATCGGTCAGCCGCCCACCACCCCTCATGTCGGCTCTGCTCCGGGCGTACATCAGCACTTCGTCGACCAGAATCAGGGTGGCGAGCCCGTCTGCCTGCGGCATGGACAGCAAGTCGGCGAGCAACGGTTCGGCGGGGGCGGTTCCGCGCTCCTCGTTCGCGCCCTCGGGATGCAGGGCGCGCAGCCCTGCTTCGCCGGCGACCTGAAACGCAAGCACGCTCCAGGGCTGCTTGAGCCAGCGATTCCGACCTTTCGGATCGCGGACTTCCATGCCCTTCTCCGGGTCGAGCTTGTCGAAGCAGAGCGCGGCGATGCGCGCCGTAGGCAGGGGCGCGCCGACATGGGACCGGAACTGCTTCACCACCGGCAGTGACGGAAGCGACTGCGGGTCGTTCATCAGATGGTGGAGCGTGATGAGCGTGTGCGTCTTTCCCCCGCCATAGGTGAGCTCCAGGTTGCGGATTGCCTTGGTATTCTTGCCGGAAAGGCGGAGCGCCACATCGCGCACGAGATCCCGCAGGGGGAGCGCCGGCCAGGTCAGCTCGAAGAATCGACTCGGATTCTCATAGATCGGTCGCACACCCTTCCGCATCGCCACGTCGTGAAGGTCGGCGGCGAATTCGGCAAGCGAGAGCTCACCGGTGCGTACGTCCTCGCGCAGCGTCACGACCTTGTGCCACGGCGTCCAGGGAAGTTGTTTCATTGCATTGTCCTCGCGTGTCGGTTTCGAGTAGCGGCTTCGCTGCGCCGGGCAGGGGCGCCGAAGTCATCGCTGATGTTCGGTGGGGGTCAGGGTCGGTCTTCAGCAGTTCTGTCCGCGTCATGGTTTGATCCGGCTGGATGCTACGCTTCTGCTCCGTCATTAATTGACGCGTCGATTCGCTTGGCGAGAGTGTCGAAGTCTTCGGGGCACTTCATGCGGATCGCAGGGACATTGCGTGCGGCCTCCTCGCCAAGCTCTTCGCGGCCTCCGCTGTGGCTGTTGGCGACACCGCGCAGGCGGGCAAGCGGTTCGAAATATGTCTCCTTGACGTGAACTTCGGCGCGCACCCGCTTCCAATCCCAATTCTTGGGTAGTTTCAGGCCGGCAAGCGCCCAGGTTTCAATCTCTTCCCAAGCGTTTTCGGCGAAGAAATGACGGTCGTTTCCGAACCGTTTTTCGATTTCCTTCAGCCTCTCCTGCCGCCCCTCATTACCGTCCCGGTCGACGCATAGAATGAAGATATCCATCGTACCCCTGTACTGGGTCATGATTTGCTGGATTCGCTCATCTTTCAACGCTTCGCCAATACCGCCGAGCAATGGGTCCCGGCAGATTCGAATATGGGCGTGTCTCCACCCCAAGGTTCTGAAGAGTCGTTGAAACAACGGCTTCATGAGGTACTGGTCGTTGCGGAAATCTTCGGGAATTACGAGGACTCTCATACCGGGTCTCCCCCATCGTTTACGCGGCTCTCGGTGAAGGAAATCACCGTCTCCATCCAGTCCCCGGCAAGAAGCCGACCCAATCCCTGCTCCCTCCGCAGCGCCCTGATATTGGGCAAGCCGGCGATGGGGCGGATCACGGAGTCCTCGGTGTCCTCGGATCGGCAGACGACAGATATGTCGCCGAAGGTGTCATCGTTCACGATGTTGAGTAGTTCGGGTGAATGCGTTGTGGTGACAACTTGCACGTTGCCCTTACGAGTTTGCCGCTCGATCAGGTCGACCAGCAGATGGAGTCGTGACGGGTGGATGCCGCTGTCGATTTCCTCGAAGAAATACAGTCCGGCTGAAGTTTCATCGAGAAGTGCTGCCAACAAGGCGAGAAATCGCAGAGTTCCGTCGGATGCGCTACGGGAAGAGATCTTTCGTCCTCTTCTTTCGCAGATGGCGAAATGAACTCGACCGTCGGGGTAAACCGGGAAGTCGAAGCCTGCCACATCCATCGGCGTGAGCGCTCGGATCCAGCCAAAAAGCGCTTGCCGCATCCTTTCGTCGGCGCAAAGTTTCCGAATCACGGTGGGGAGATTCTCGCCGTGATCGCCGAGGATCGTCTTGCCGGGGAAGGCGGGTTCGCGCATCAGTCGTGGTGACGGATCAAGGAAGCGCCATTGACTGAAAAGATTCGCAATCTCACTGGCGCGGTCCTTGTGTTCACGAATGACGCGCTTGACACTCCGAAGCTGGGTCAGTGCAGGTTGATCCGACCGAATGGCAACCCGGCAACCGTCCTTCTTCTGACTACCAGTCTTCTCCATGCGAAGCAGAAGGTGTGATTCGTCATCCTTGGAGTGAATGGAGTCGGGCGCAATTGGATGCGTCGTATAGATGCGCCGATTTCCGATCTCAAAATCCTCGGAATCGACTCGAAAACCGATCTCTTCTTCAAGCCGCACGCCGATGTGATAGGCGGCGTGTGACGCGTCCGCCAGCCGTGCCGTGGCGCTTATGTGCAGCGTATCTCGGCCCAAGCGGACAATCTCGTTGTTGGCGCCGCGAATCGGTTTCCATTCGAGATGTCCCCCGACGTACTTTCCGCCGGTCGTGTCGGCGAGGGTGTAGCCGCGTCCTACGCCGTGGAGAAACCGGAAAGCGTCGCGGATGTTGCTCTTGCCGCTGGCGTTGGCGCCTACGATCACGGTGAAGGGACCGACGCGCAGGGTCTCGTCGACGAAGTTCTTGAAGTTTCGGAGGCGGAGCGAAGTGATCATGGGTTCACCCGTCGGAACAATCCGCGTTGTTTGGTGCGGCCGGCGCGGACGCCGATGTGGTTGGACAGCGACTCGAGGATCGCTCGTTCGTCCGTGTCGGCGGGGGCGAGTTCGATCAGCGCCTGCAGCAGCCGGGCGAACAGGGCGTGGCGCCAGAGGCCGTGGTCGTCGAGGAAGGCGTTGACCTTCGCTTCCTCGCCGGTGCTCCAGAGTTGCATCAGCTTGTGCACGCGGTCGATCAACGGGACCGGGCGTTCGCCCGGCGCCTCGACGCCCAGTCCCCTGGCCGTTCGCCGGCTCCAGGGGACGAGTTTGAAGTCGCTGCCACCGCCTCCCGCGTCCGCATCACTTCCGCCCTGGTCGTCGCCTCCCGCAGCGCGTCCGCGGCCCGGGCGGGCGAGGATGCCGAGGCGGTCGGCAAGTTCCCGATCGGACAGGTTGCACGAGAGCGCATAGAGGATGCAGGCCCCGGCGGGCGCGTTGCCGAGGCCGAAGTCGCCCCGGTGCAGGAGGTAGTAGGTGGTCACGTCGTCGAGCCCGCTCGGGGTGTCTTCCTCGCCGTCGCCGGTGAGTACCCGCCCGACCACGAAGTCCACGACCATCCGGCGCACCTCCCGCAGGAACTCGGAGACCTGCATGGTGGCCCCGGGTTCGTTGGCCTTCTTGACGACCGGATGGCGGGAAAACGCTTCGAGCGCCGGCCCGGTTGCGGCCCACACGAAGTCGGGCCCGCGGATGCCGGCGTCCCAGAAAGCGCGTAGCTTGCGCGCGATGTTCTCGCGCATCTCGGCGAGCACGGTGGCGTCCCACCCCGGACGCGCCGGAGGTCGCTTGCGGCACACGAGCCAGACCGAGGAGGCAAGGGCGGCAGAACCTATGGCGCGCTGTCGGTTCTGCCTTTCGGTCCGGATCGGCCAGGAGCCGGTGACGACAAAGCCGGCGCGGATCAACGCCGCGACCAGGGTTTCCCAAGCGTCGGGCGCCTTGTTGGCGAACACCACCACCATGCGTCCATTGGGGTTGAGCGCGTCGTGGCATGTCCTGAAAGTGCGGGCCATGCCGTCTTCGTAGTTCTGCTTCGACAACGCCTTGTCGCCCCCGAACCGGCTGGCGTCGTCGATCAGTTCGCCATCATTGCGGCTCCGATCCCACTTGGGACCGAGGGAATTCGCGAATGCCCAGTCCGCCTTCGCCGCGATCCCGTGAAGCGCGCGGCGCAGCCAGACGTGGAAGAAGTCCATCAGGTCCGAGTACGGGATGGCGTCGTAGTAGGGCGGATCGGTGCAGATCAGGTCAAATGCAGCGGATTGAGCCTCGGTGGCGGACTGCAGCGCCACGGTTGCCTCGGGTGCGCCATGCGCGGCATCCTGCAAGTGCACGACAACGCGGGCGATCCACTCGACCGCTCCGATGAAGTTGCCAGACCGATTAGCCAAGGGATTCACCTCGGCGAAGTCCCACACGATCGGGAGAGCGAAACGGGAAAATGTGCCTCCGAGTGCCTCCAAGCTGTTGAGCCAAAAACAAAGGGCGCTGGAATAATCGGCAAGCCGTCCGACGGAAAGTGCCAAAAAGGCGATGATCGCCTCGCGCCGCGCATCCGGGATGTCCTCCATGTGCTCCGAGCATCTGCGCAATTCCCGAAGAATCGTCCCCAGCGTGAGTAGTTGTCGACTGGTGAACAGCTTGGCCCATCGGTCATAGCCATAGAGCGGGATACGAAAACCGAGTGCCTGCTTGCTTGGCAGGGGCTCCTCGGGAAGCCCGAACGGGATGTCGGCATATAGCGCGTCCAGTTCGTCATCGGAGACCTCGGCTGTGATGACCTCCTCCTGCTCCGGCAGGCGGTACTCCTTGCCCTTCGGCCCGTCCACCACCACCGCGGTCATCACGGCGCCGAGTCGTCCGGCTCGGCCCTCGAGTCGCAGATCCTTCATGGTCATGGTGGTCGGGCAGCAAGGGCAGCGAGCCCCGCTGCGGCTCATCGTTCCGGCGCCGAGCCGCTTCTCCTGTTCGCGCCGCTGCGCTCCGTTTCCATCCGCCTGGGGAACCCCGGTCTCGACTCCGAACTCCACGCCGGTGCCATCTGCCTTCGGCGTCATCGTGAGCCGAACGCGCTTGCCCTGCTTCTTGCTGAGCCAAGCGGTCTTGAGCAGCGGCAGGGTTGCTCTGCAGCCCTTGCAGCGCACCGTGCGCGCCCAGAGATACGTGACCGTGGGCTTTGCCACCCATCGGGGATTTCGTGGATCGTCGAGATACGTCGAGTCGAATTCCCGGTTCAGCGCTGCGGGGTCCGTGTTGCCTGCTTCGTCCGGTGCCAGAAGTGCGAGCGGCCGCGCCTCGAATGGCTTGCCGCCGGGGACGAGTGGCTGGAACTCCGCAAAGGTTGGATAGCGCTTCGCCAACTCCACCCGGGCCCGAGCGAGCACCCGCCGGCCCCAGGCGCGCACCTGCCAAGCGAGATCGACTTGGGAATGGGCGTCCCCTAGCTGCCGATCCTTGTTATTGAGGAGCTGTTCCCCTCCGCCGCCGTTGGCATCGAGACCGAGGATCGCGAGTTCCTGTCGCAGCGCCTTCCCCTTGAACCCCCTGGACTTGAGCAGCGCCTCCATGAACTCCGGATCGGCACGGGCGAAGTCGGGCAACGGCAGGGTCTGGCCAGCCAGTCGGTGCGGGTAGTCGAGGGTGCACTTCAGGATGAACCATGCCACCGGGTTGATGTCGATGGCGGTCGCTTCGCAGCCGAGCCGCATCGCCTCCAGGGGGATGGCCCCGCCCCCGGCGAACGGATCCAGCACCTTTGGCGCCCGCCCGCCATGGGCCTCCCGGATACGGGCCCGAAACCAGGCGAGGTCCGGGCCGTTCTCGCGTCCCCAGTGCAGAATCCCGCCCCGGGTCTCCTTGCGCCTCTGCTTGGCCTCGCTTCCGACCCGCCGCTCGGTCTCGACCGACTCGCCGGCGAGTCGCCGGTAGATTTCCTTGCGCTCGTCCGGGTCGTCCGGGTCCGGCAGCAGCGTTGCGATCAGCGCCGCCCGGCAAGCCGCCAGCGGGCGTCGCGCCGGCCAGATATGAAGCGTCGAGATGTGCCCGTGCCGAACGTTCTTCTCGTGGACCGAATCGCGCGAGACCTGCTCAAGTGGAAAATCGACCTCGATCAGTCGGGTGTCGTCGGCAGTCTTGGCTTGTTGCCTGCTGCCGAAAAGGGCTCCGAGTTGATCGGAATTTCTCTTGGCCAAGCTCAACTGAGGCCTCGCATATTTATTGAATTCTTCAATGGAGGCGTTTCCCAACGAATTCTGCCATTCATGTTTTCGGGGTCGGATTCTGCTACAGAAACCATGGGATCAATGGATTTACCCCAAATGTCACGTTGCTCGTCAGGTGAGCGTTCCCAAAATTTCCCCAGAGCTTTTGTGTTGCGAAAATATGGCCACAGAGTATCTCGTGCGATAATCCGTGCTAGCGCCATGCGCGCAATATACTCTACAATAGCCTCTTTTCTCAGTAGATCAAACCAGAAACAATGTTGGGATATATCCGTATAGTCATTTTTATGGAGATGTTCGGCATTGCTTCGGATGTCATATAGTTCGCCCATCAGTTCATGATGCTTTGGGCCAATGAAAAGTTCGGTTCGGCTTTTGAAGTGTCGCTTGGTTTTTCCGATAGTTGGAAGGATTAATCCTTCAATACAGCGGCAGTATTGATGAATCCGATCTACGATGTCGGTAATTGGGCGCGTGTTGACATAAATGCTCAAAGTCCGGACGAATCGCCATAGCTCTCCGGGTGCTCTATTCTGCAGCATCGTATCAAGTTGTTGTCCGAGATTCGCCGCTGATACGACGTCGTCGGCAACGACTGCCGGATAGAGGCGGAATATTTGCGGTGCGGGAATTTCTAGATCCTTTTGTTGTCGGATGTCAATCACGCCTTTCAGTCGTGCCCCCGTCAACATAATTGGCTTGCGGTAGGGTGAGAACATTGCAGAGAGAAGGAGCCCTATGTAAAGATACTTGAGACTCTCTAGCAGCGACTTGTTCTCTCCATCCAGTTCGCTGGGTGTCGCCGAGGGGATCGTTCTGACGAAATATAGATTGATGCTTGATATCTCCTCGGTGCGAATGCTACCTAGCCATGCTTCCCATTCAGTCGGCACATATAATCTTGTTTTGGTGAACACCCGTAGACCGGGTGCCAACTTCTCCGGCAGCGATGCCCCTTCGAACCTCACATCGAGGCCGATCAAGGCATATTTCTCACCATCAGCAATCCATGTGGCCCCATGCCCTTGGTTTTCCATGCTGCCGACCTATGCTTCGCTACGCGGGATTCGCAGGGCGAGTGTTTCCCGGTCCACTTCCATCGGCATGATCGTGCCGTTCTCGAACACGGCGATGTTGCCTCCGATGGCCGCTGCTTTGCGGCGGGCGGCCTCGGCGGCGCGCAGCATGGCGGCGTGGATGCCGGCCAGGTCCGGGTCGCGGGGAGGCGGTTTCGGTTCCGATTGTGCTGATTTCATCGGTTCCTTCCCGCTGCCATGAAGACCGGGACGATGCCGGAGCTGTCGTAGAGGATCCACTGGTCAACCATATCCCGGTAGATCCGCTCGAAGTTCCGCCTTCCAGTGTGGAATCGTCGGTAGACGATCGCCTCGGGCACATCGTGGCCGCCTTGCGAAACCCGTAGCCGGACGCGGGTGCAAGCCATTTCCGGGTTGGGCAGGCGGAGGAACAGGAGCTTTACCCGGTAGCCCCGCTGGCGCCAGCGGGGGATCGCGCGGAGCAGGTGGCGTCCGCTCAGCGTGGTCTCGAAGGCGAAGCTCTCGCCGCGCCGCGCGTGCTTCCGCATGGTCTCGATCACGAGGCGTCCCGCCTGGAACGCGACCGTGGCGGGTCGGAACGGATGCAGTCCGGCGGCGATTCGGTCGGCGTTGACGAAGTTCGGACAACCGGCCTCGTTCGGGAGGTATTCGGTCGCAAATGTCGTCTTTCCGGCGCCGTTCGGGCCGGCGATGAGCAGGATCCGCTTCGGTCCGGTCATGCCCCGTCCCCGGATGCGACGGCCTGGATCTGGCGGCTGGAGATGGTGAGGCTGCCTCGGGCCCTGGCCACGAGGCGCCGGAACGGGTTGCGGACCTTGATGAGGCGGGGGCGGGGGGTGTCGCAGTCGTAGACGACATAGAGCCAGTAGGCGTCTTCGAGGTTGGCGGCCGCCTTCCACTCGTTTTCCTCGATCTCGATCTCGCGGGTTCCTGCCCGGCCCTTGACTTCGATGGAGCGCTTTTCCACCTCGTCGGGACGCGACGAGAGGAGGTCGAAGCCGGGGTTGTCGCCAAGGCCGGCGCGACGGGCGAGCGGGGGGCGGGACACGTCCTCGACGGTGGCGCCCGCCGCCTCCTCGTGCATGCGGGCGAACTCCATGGCGATCCGTTCGACTTCGGTGTCGTGCCGCTTCTGCTCCTCCGGATCGCTGCTCGGCAGGACCAGCGCGTGGAGGATCATCGCCGTTCCGCCGACGCCGATCCGGGAGGGGTCTCCGGTCAGCGCCAGGAGCCGGCTGCGTCGCTCCGCTGCCAGTCGGGTCTGCTCCTCCTTGATTTCGGCGAGTCGTTCCTGTGCTTTCTGATCGCCTTGTCTTGCGGCGGGGGTGACGCGCTGGCGTTCGGTCATCAGTTCGGCGGTCCGGTGGTCGTACCCGCGCGCGATCAGGAGGCGTTGCTCCGGAAGCGTTTTCTCGACGCGGCGGCGATGCTCCTCCGCAAGGCCCTCGGCGCACTCCTCGAGCCACGCGACGGCCTGCCCGGTCAGCCCGCGCGCCTTGCGGGCGAGCGCGATGCTTCCGGGTGCAATGTCCCGGACTCCCCGCAGCAGGAGCAGGTGTTCCGGCGGGCACTCGGAGACGGCGCCGTCCTCTTCCTGCCGGAGGCCGATCGGGCGGTCCTCGATCATCCCGGGATGTGCTTCGTCCTGGCGGACAACGGATACTCGGGCGAGGTGGAAGAGGTACGGCGCCTCCGCCTCGGGATCGATGAAGAACGCGCCCCGACGGGCCTCGTCGCCGCAGCGATTCAGCAGGAGGTCGCGGAAGCATTCGAACACCGGTTCACCTGGGTGCAGCCAGATGGCGTCGGCGCCTGCCTGCGGGCGCTGGAAAGTCAGCCTGCCCCGTGCCGACGCCGGGTAGTCGTCCATCGCGGCGAGCATCTCGTCATCGGCGCCCGGGCGCTCCGACGCGAGGCGGAAGCCGCCGCCGGCGTCCCCTTCGAGCCGCAGGTCGACGAAGGGCGCGGTGGTTTCGACGAAGTGGTGGACGTGGCCGGGGAGAAGGCGCCGGTACTCTTCCCGTTCCATCGCCTTGTTGAGTTCGGGGAGGCGCTTGCCCACCTCGCTGGTCCCGTAGAGGGAGCGCTCGCGCCGGTCGAGCGCGGCCATCCGCTCGGGCGTGAGGTGCTCTTCGAGCTCCCGGAGGGCTTCGCTGGCGCCGCCCCCGGTGGCGGCCCGTTCCAGGTAATCCCGGAGCGGCGTGTTCTCGAAGAGCCGCCCGACCACATCGAACACCTTGTCCGACGAGAACTCCTTGCGGATCGCTTCGAGCTTGTCGAGAAGCACCTTGAGGACCTGCCCCTCGCGGGTCTCGCCGGCCACCAGGTTGACGATTACCACCGGGTCGCGCTTCTGCCCGTAGCGGTGGATGCGCCCCATCCGCTGCTCCAGCCGCGCCGGGTTCCAGGGGATGTCGTAGTTCACCATCAGCCAGCAGAACTGGAGATTGATGCCCTCGCCGGCGGCGTCGGTGGCGACCAGGCAGCGGGCGCCGCCCTCGTCCGCCGATCTCCGGAACAGTTCCACCTGCTCCTCGCGTTCCGGGTAGCCGAGCCCGCCGTGGATCAAGGCGACCTGTCCGGTGTAGCCGAGGCCCTCGAGGCGGCGAACGAGGAACTCGGCGGTGTCCCGGTGTTCGGTGAAAACAATGAGCTTCTCCCGGGCGAACTCCCGATCGTCCATGACCTCGCGCAACTTCTCGAACCGGGAGTCCTCGCCGGAGGCCTCGAGCCGGCGCGTCCGGGCAAGGAGATCGGCGACCTCGTCCCGTTCCTCCCGCAGATCCTTGAGGAAGACGGTGGTGAACCCGCCGAGCACCTCTTTCTCGAAGGCTTCGTGCTTTTCCCCGCCCCCGTCATCGTCCGCATCCGCGTCGGCGGTCTCGGTCTCGAAGAAATCCGGCTTTCCGGCGATCCGGATCTGCTCCCGCTCCAACTCGCCGCCCCGGCCGGCCTCGACCATCCCGATGGCGTGGCCGAGGCGCTCGATGCGCCGTTCGAACGAGCGCATCAGCGCGTATGTCGAGCTGGCGAGCCGACGCTGGAACACGCTCATGGCGAGTCGGGCCGCCGAACGGTTCAGGTGGCGCGCCTTGTTCCAGGTCTCTTCAAGGTATCGGGTGGTGGCTTCGTAGAGTTCCTGTTCCTCCGGGTTCAGGTCGTGGCTGAGCGTGTCGCAGTTGCGCTGCGGATAAAGGGGCCGGCCGTCGGACCGGACCATCTCCTCCTTGGTGCGGCGGATGAAATGGCGTTGGCGTTGGTCTTCGGGAAAATCCCGGAAGGCGTTGATGTTCGCCAGCGCCTCCGGGGCGAGCAGGCGCCACAGGGCGAAGTACGGGAACTCCCTGCCCATGTGGGGGGTTGCCGTCAGCAGCAGGAGGTGCGGCGCCGACCAGCCGAGGCGCCAGCACTGTTCGGAGACGTTCACGCCGGCCAGCGCTTCGGCGAGCTGGTAGCGCCTGGTCTTGCGCATACGGCCGTCCTCAAGATGGGCGGACAGCTTGTGGGCCTCGTCGAACACTACGAGGTCGTAGGGCCGGGCGTCGCGCAGCCAGCCGAACATGCGCTCGACCGCGAGGGTGTCGATGCTGATGATGGCGAGATCGCTCTCCGGCCCGACGAACGGGTTTCCGGCGCGGGCGTCGGCGCCGCGCACGATGTGGAACGGAAGCCGGAACAGCGTGCGCATCTCGCGTTCCCAGTTCCCGACGAGGCCGGCCGGCGGAACGACGAGCACCCGCCGGATCAGCCGGCGCACCAGCATCTCGCGGACCTGGAGACCGGTCATGATGGTCTTGCCGGCGCCGGCGTCGTCGGCAAGGAGGAACCGCAGCGGCGACTGCTCGAGCATGTGCTCGTAGACGGCGATGCGCTGGTGCGGCAACGGGTCGATCAGGGAGATTTCGCTGGCGAACGCCGGGTTGGCGAGATGGCCCCAGGAAAGGCGGGTCGCCGCCGCGACCGCCGTGACTGCCTCCGGTCGCGCGCCGAAATCGAGCGGCGGCGGATGGGGCGCGTTCCCCGGCGCCGGGGTTTCCGATTCCAGGTCGACGATCCCGCGCCACGCCAGCCGATTGGGCCGGGACTGCCGGTTTTCCCACCGGTTCACGGTGGCGAAGGACACGCCGATCCGCTCTGCCATCTGCATCTGGGTGAGCCCGAGGCGTCCGCGCAGACGCTTGACGCGATCCGGGAAATTGTTCGGGACTTCGTCCATCGCAAGTTGTCGGAGTTGACCCTTCGAGGCGGAATATAGCACATGTGATAAGGGCCCCGGAGGGGGGAACGTAGTTATGACACGAGCAGGAGACAGAAATTGGCACCCTCACGGGAGCAGGGACGCCACATGGCGGAAGTTCCGGTTTCGAAGGTTGGATTTCGTTGATTTTCTCGCGCAATTTCCGGGTGAAGAGGTTGTATCGAGGGGCCCGGAGTCCGGTTGATGGCGGAACCTGCGTCGAGGGGCGTTCGCGCCACGAGGGATCCGAGCTCCCCGATGAATAAGGGACACGGATTTGTGCCGGGAATCGACACGAACTTCGGGCAGGGGCCTGAGGTCGCTGACCGGGGGGATGGTTGTGGGGAAATGGCTGGCCTATAGTCGAGTGGGAACCATCCCGCTACGAGCTTCTCCATCCCGGGAGGGAACAGCACCATGAATCCGGTCGCGCTATCCCTGATCCTGCTGCTGGCGTCGCCGGTGGCGCCTCTGCCGCTCGGGAAATCCATGGACGATTTCATTGCCGGGCTTCCGCCGCTCGATTCGATTCAGGAGGATGACAACTGCTTTCTGTCGGAGGTATGGCGCAGTGGATCCGAGGCGGCAAGCAAGCGCGGGGTCGGATATGGCTGGCTGTTCCCGTTCGTCGGGCTTCTGAGCGCTGAGGCTGCTGGAGCGCCGGATCCGCCGGAGGAACTGACCCGGATTTTCTCGGAGGACGACCGCAGGTGCTTTGTCGCCGGCTACCAGCACCGAATCAGGTCGGGGAGAAGGAGGATGGCCGTCACGGGAACCCTGGGCGCAGTCGTGGGCGTAATTGCCCTCCCCATCGCGGGGGCCATCTTGCTGTTGGGTATTGCCCTTGGCGCCGTCGACGTCGACGACGGCGGCGACGAAGACGACGAAGACGAATAGACTTGGGCCTCGGGATTTGGGTTTCCACCCAGCGCGCATGCGCAACCGTTGAAACCGGGTGGAGAGGTTTATCCAGGGGCTCCGGAGTCCGATTGACGGCGGAACGCGCGTCGATGGAAGCTCGCGCTACGAGGGATCCGAGCTCCCCGATGAAAGGGACACGGATTTGCGCCGGGAATTGACACGAGCGTCAGGCAGGGGCCTGAAGTCGCTGACCGTGAGGATGGTTGCGGGGAAACGGCTGGCTTATGGCGGAGTGGGAACGATCCGCCAACGAGTTTCTCCATCCCGGGAGGGAACAACTCCATGAATCCAATCGCGTTATCCCTGATCCTTCTGCTGGTGGCGCCTCCCTCGTTGGCCCCACCCCTGTCGCTGGAGAAGTCGATGGAAGCCTTCATTGCCGAGCTTCAGCCGCTCGATTCGAGTCAGGAGGATGACGACTGCTATCTGTCCGAGCCATGGCGCGACGGATCCACGGCGGCCGGCGAGGCTGGTCTCGAATTCGCTTGGTGGGTACCCGTCCTGGGGCTGGCGGGTGCTTCGGCCTCCGACGGGCCCGAGCCTCCGGAGGATTTCACCCGGCATCTCCCCGAGTACGAGAGCAGGTGCTTTGCCATGGGCTACCGGCACCGAATCCGGGCACGGAGAATGAAGGCGGGGGTGAAGGGAACCGTCGGTGGGATCGCCTTGGTGCTTCTCGTGGTGGCCGCCCTCGTTGAAACAGTGGAAACTACGGACTCATGGAGTGATTGACACCAGCTCGGATGCGATGGACAGCAGCTCCCGGCACCGGATCCGTCAGTTTCGCGTTGGCAGTGTTCCCGGTTGGATCGGGATGGTTTTCAGGGTGAAATTCGTTGATCAGAAAGGGTTTTGCTTGGTTTTGGAGGGGTTCGACGACGAAACGCGGGTTGAGGGAAGCCATCGCCTGGGAGGATTGACAGGAGTTCCGGCGGGTAATGACGGGATCTCCGAAGGGATAATGACGGGATCTCCGGAGGGTCGAGTCCGGAACTGACCGGAGCTCCGGGTGTGCGGTTCGTCCCCTGGCCTGAACGCCGGGTCAGAAGCGGAAGAGGCGGGTGAACTTCAGGATGAGGCTCTGGTTGTTTTCCGGGTATCCCGGGAGCAGGGTGTCGCGGACCGAGTTGTACACGAGGAAGATGTCGCTTCCCGGCTCGTATTCCCAGCGGAACCGGATGTTGGAGGAGAGGCTGTCGGCGGTCGTGTTGTACTGGAGAAAGGCGGCGAGGAAGCTCCTTGGGGACAGCGTGTAGGTGATCCGGGTGGCGATCAGGCTGGTGTCGTAGTCGCCGTGCGGCAGCGCGATCCAGTTCAGCGAGACCACGGGCTCGAAGGTGAGCCGGGTGATGGCCTCCACTCGTCCGCCCCAGGACGCCTCGCGCCGCGTGCCGTCAAAGAATCCACCCTGCTGCCAAGCGAAATTGCCCGAGATGCGCCGCTGCGGACCCGCCTGGTAGCTGGCGCGGACGTGGTCGAAGTCGTAGGAACCCACCGGGGTCGCAAGGTCGCCCAGCAGGAAGTCCTCCTTGAGCGCCTCGGTGTTCCGCACCAGGTTCAGCCGGAACTGGTCGCCGTTCTCGAACTCCATCTCGTAGCGCCCGTTCAGGATCCGCGTCTCCAGCACGTTCTCGTTGTCGGTCGTGTAGTCGATGCTTCCGATCCAGCCGACCTGCCGCAGCCACCCGATCGAGTGCGGGCGCGGGCTGAAGCGGGCCTCCGCATAGTTCCGCCGGAAGGCGTGGCGGCGCAGGAACCCCACTCCCGGGTTGAACCGGTCGCCCACCATGAGTCGTTCCAGTCGCACCCCGTAGCGGTCGCCGTTGTAGTCCAGCGAGCCGAGGTAACTCAGCCCCGGTTCGTTGTCGCCCTCTTGCCGGGTCCAGGCGGCGTATCCGACGATGTCGAGGTTCTCGTAGAGCCCGAAGCGGGCGTCGAGTCCCCCCGCCGCGTTCCAGCCGCCGCCGTCCGCCATCCGGGAGCGCCAGGTGAGCATCGCTCCCACGGTGCTCCGGGCGAGGATGTCCCGCTTGATGCGGAGGACCGAGAAATCGGTCACCGGAGTGGCGACCGCATCGCTCGCGCCGGTTCGCATCTGGATGGCGCCGACGCTGAAACCGCCGATGCGGCCGCTGACCCGTCCTCCGGCAGTGATCGGGACCGCCTGGCCGTCGGCGAGACCGATGTTCCGGCTGAAGAAGAGCACCGGAGTGCTGCTCGGGGGGCCGAAGCTCCGGGTGGAACCGGCCGGGGGCGCCCGGCCGGCGGGGCCGAAGTTGAAGATGCCGCGGCCCTCGAGGAAGAACTCGCGCTTTTCCGGGAAGAACAGGCTGAACCGGGTGAGGTTGATCTGCTGGGCGTCGGCCTCGACCTGGGCGAAGTCGGTGTTCCAGGTGAGGTCGGCGGTGAGGCCGCTGGTCAGGCCGACCTTGGCGTCGCCGCCGAAATCGGCGTGGTAGCTGCGCTCCCAGGATCCGGCGCCGTCATCCGGGACCAGACCCACGGTGTCGCCGGTGACATACGGCTTGATCTCGAGGCGCCGCGAGCTGGCCGGCGCCTCGATTCCCACCAGCGTCCCCGCCGAACTCACCTTGGTGATGCCGCGGGGGCCGAGCGATGCCGGGACCCGGGTCAGGTAGGAGAACTCGTTCTTCCAGCGTACCACCCGGCGGAAGTTGATCCCCCAGACCTGCGGGCCGCCGCGCGGATAGCGCAGCGTCTTGAACGGGATCTTCATCTCCATCGTCCAGCCGTTCTCGAAGCGCGCGGCCCGCGAATCCCAGACCGCGGTCCAGTCCCGGTTCACGTTCCGTTCGTCCACGATCAGCCCGTCGAAGAATCCCCCGATCGGATTCACATAGAAGAAGAAGGCGTTCCGCTGGTCGTAGAACGTGTCCAGGATGACGGCCAGGTTCTCGTTGTTGAAGATGCCGAAGTGGTCGCGGCGCATTTCGGTGGCCACCATGCGGTCCGGCTGGCTGTCCCAGTTGCGCCCCGCCACATAGACGTTCTCGTCGTCGTAGAAGACCCAGACCTCGGTGGGTTCGGTGGCCGGCTCGCCCTCCAAGGGCAGCGCCTGGAGGAACCCCCCCACTCCCGGCACCCGTTGGTAGATCGCATCGTCCAGCCTGCCGTCGAAGACGAGCGCTTCGTCGAGCCGGACGGCCCGCATCGTGGCCCCGCCCTCGGCGTTCCGGTTGACCATCTCCGGCGCCACCGGAACCGCGGGGCCCCGGATCGGGAGCGCCTCGTCCGGAGTGCCGTTCCCGTCGGGGGGCTGCGCCACCGCCGCGGACGCGACCACGAATGCCAGAATCCCGCCCGGAAAGCGGCTCAGGGGAGCCACCAGCCGGTCAGAACCGCATCAGCCGGGTCATCTTCACCACCAGCGTGCGGTCACGGATGGTGGTGTACCCGTCGTGCCCGTCGCGGGCGGTACTGAAGACCACGAACAGGTCGCTTCCCGGCTCGTATTCCCAGCGGAGCCGTACATTCAGCGAGGTGAGCGAATCGGCGGAGTTGTATTGCCCGAGTGCGGAGACAAAGGCGCGCGGCGAGATGGTGTAGGTCGCCCGGAGCCGGGCCAGCGCGGTGGTGAGTTCTCCGTCCGGCACGTCGACCCAGTTCAGGCTCAGGTTCGGTTCGAGCGCGATCTGGGAGGAAGCGGTGACCCGGCCCCCGTAGGAGGCCTGGCGGCGGGTGCCGCCGAAGAAGCCGCCGGTCTCGTAGCTCAGGAAGCCGTTCACCTTCCGGTGGGTGCCGAGCCATACCCGCGCGCTGGCCCGGGAGAACTGGTAACGGCCGGCAGGAACCCGCACCTCGTCGCCGAGGTCGAACCCCTCCAGCAGATCCTCGGTGGTGCGGGTGTAGTCCATCATCAGACGATCGCCGCTCTCGAAGATGGTGGTGGTGTCGAGCGCCAGCTCCCGCGTCTCCATCTCCCCGTCGGGCCGCCGAAAGTCCTCCCCCTGCAGCTGGAATTCGAGCTGGCGGATCCGACGGCTTGCCCGAATCCGGGGCGCCAGCGTGAACTCGGCGGCGTTCTTGTCGAAGGCGCGGCGACGGACGAAACCCATCTCCGGGTTGAAATCCCCGCCCAGATGCAGGCGCTCGGCGCCGAACCGGATCAGGTCGGTGGTGTAGCGCACCTGCCCGCGGTAGCTCGAGGTGTCGCTTCCCGGCGCTTCCAGGGCGTCCCGGGTCTCCATGTAGTAGGCGCCCACCCGCAGATGCTCGGTGGGGGCGAAGTTTCCGTCCGCCCCGTAGAGCGAGTTGGCCCCGCCGCCGTCGATGTTCACGTTCCGGTGGGTGGCGATGATCCCGATGTTGCTCCGCGCGAACACGTCGCGCTTGACCCGGACCGCGGTGAAGTTGGTGCTCTCGGCGCCGGCGCTCTGATGGGCGCGGGTCTGCATGTTCACGAGCCCCATCGTGTAGTCCCCGGCGCGTCCGTGGAGCCGGGCGCCGCCGAGGATCGGCACCGCGACCCCGTCCGCAATCCCGATGCGGCGGCTGAAGAAGGGGATGGGAACATCGGACCCGCCGCCCCCGCCGCGCCAACGGGTCTGGCGGCCGCCGAAGTCGAAGACTCCCTGACCCTCGAGGAAGAACTCGCGCTTCTCGGGAAAGAACAGGCTGAACCGGCTGAGGTTGACCTGGCTCTCGTCGTCCTCGACCTGGGCGAAGTCGGTGTTCCAGGTGAGATCGGCGGTGATGCCCTCGGTGATCCCCACCTTGAAGTCGGCCCCGACATCCCCCGACCATTCCCCGTACACATCGTCCACCGGCCGGTCCGAGCGCGAACCGATGGCGTAGGGCTTGAACTCCATGCGGCGGGAACCCGGCGGCGCCACCAGTCCCACGAGGGTGGCGGCCTCGGACAACCGCTGGAGCGCGTTCCGGTTGTACGCCTGGGACATCGGGGTGAGGAAGACCCGCTCGTTCTTGTGCTTGATCATGCGGCGGAAGTTGATGCCCCAGATCTGGGGACCGCCCCCGGCGTAGCGGAGCGAACGGAAGGGAATCCGGATTTCCACCGTCCAGCCGCGATCGGAACGGGCGCCGCGGGACCACCACACCGTGTTCCAGTCGTTGTTGGTGTTTCGTTCGTCGGTCACCTGGCCGTCGGACAGCCCACCCAGTTCGTTGGTCTGGAACAGGAAGCCGTTCCGGCGGTCGTGGAACGTGTCGAGGATGACCGAAAAGCTATCGTTCCAGCCGATCTCGCGGTGGTCGCGGCGCATCTCGGTGGCGCGGGCGCCGCCCTGCTCGCGCTCCTCCAGATCCGCCGCGATGTAGAGGCTGTCGGCATCGAAGAGCACCCAGACCCGGGTCCGCTCCGATGCGGGAGCGCCCTCGTCCGGCTCCTGTTGCACGAATCCGTCGGCGGGGATCACCTTCTCGTACACCGCGTCGTCCAGAACGCCGTCCACCTCGAGCGGGGTCGAGAGCGGGAAGGCGCGAAGGGTGACCCGGCCCTCGGCGTCCCGGTTCTCGGTCTCCATCCCGACCGGGGCCGGCGCCCCCTCGAAACGGTGCATCAATTCCACCGGAAGCGAGAGCCCGTCCTCCTGCAGCCGGCCGCCGGGGAACTGGTCGAGGTCGGTGCGCCGATCCCCGGGGTGCGAAGCGCCCGCCGGGAAACCTCCGGCATGCGAAGTTCCGACCAGGGCGCACCCTGCCGTAAACAGGACAAACGAAACCCGCGACCACAGCCGGAGGCCGGAACGAGACACCACGGTAGCCGGTCCATGATAGCCGATCGCCGGTGCCGGGCGTGGGCGGTGCAGGATTCGAACCTGCGACCACCTGCGCGTAAAGCAGGCGCTCTGCCACTGAGCCAACCGCCCCGCGCGACCGGGGCGGGAGGGTAACCCGTGGAGTACGGTATGCGGGCGCATGTCCGAAACCGAGGCTCTGGTCCGGCTGTTTCGGGAGACCCGGGAACGTACCGAACGGCTCGTCGAGCCGCTCGCCCCCGACGATCTGGCCTCCGGTTCGATCCCCGGCGTCCCTCCGGCCAAGTGGCGCCTCGGGCGCGCCGCCTGGTTCGTCGACACATGTTTCCTGGATAGCGAACCGTCGCTTCCCGGCGGAGGGGTCTTCGCGCGAGCGCCCCGGCCGGGCGGTTTCCCGCGGCCGACCATCGCCGAGATCATGGAATATCGCCGCCTTGTGGACCGGGCGGTTCGAGACCGGGCCGACGCCGGACTGGAAGAAAGCGCGAAGGTGCGCCTTGCCCTCGCGGCCTTCCATGAGGCGGACCAGGCCGAGCTGCTGCTCGCGTCCGTCAAGCACCTGTTCGCAACGAGCCCGCTGGCGCCCGCCTATGCCTCCCTGTCCGCACTCCCGTCGGCGGAGACGCCCCCGCTTCGCTTTCTCGAGGGCCCCGGGGGAACGACCGGCATCGGTAGGGACCGGGAGGCGCTGGCTCCCGGATCGGAGACGCCCCGCCACCGGCGCCGGGTGGCGCCCTTCCGGATCGCCTCCCGGCTGACCACCAACCGGGAGTACCTGGAGTTCATCGAGGATGGCGGTTACCGGGAGGAGGGTCTCTGGCTCCGTGACGGCTGGCGCGTTCGTTGCCGGGAGGGTTGGGAACACCCGGTCTACTGGAAGCGGCACGGTGAAATCCGGGAGGAGTTCACCCTCGGCGGGTGGCGGCCGCTCGCGCCCGATGCGCCGGTGGCCCATCTCAGCTACTTCGAGGCGGATGCCTTCGCCCGCTGGCGCGAATGCCGGCTTCCCAACGAATTCGAATGGGAATCGGTCGCCGCCACCGTCGCTCCGGCCGGCTGCCTGCTGGAAAGCCGGCATTTCGCGCCTTCCCCCGTCGATTCCGGAGCGGCATCGGGCCGACAACCGGCGCAACTGTACGGAGACGTCTGGGAATGGACGTCGAGCGGGTTCGAACCCTATCCGGGGTATCGGTGCGATCCGGCCGCGGATGCCGTCATCTTCGGAGACTTCTCGCCCGGTCGGATGGTGGTCCGCGGCGGATCATGCCTCACCTCCGGAGCGCTCCTCCGTGCCAGCACCAGGCGCGCGCTGCGCCCCGCAACCCGATGGGAGTGCACCGGAATCCGCCTGGCTCGCGCCGCCTGATCCACGCCTCCATCCTCCGCATCCTCCTCGTGCGCCGTGAGGACCTTCCAGGGCGCCCACCGGGTACTTGCCGGTGCGCTGCGGGGGATTGATCCGGAGTGGGCCCGGGGACGGGAACCAGCGAGGTTCCGTACGCCGGTCCCCGACGTTCGGATACGCACCGGCGGCTGCGCGGCGATTCTCCCCGGACACCGGTAGAGTACCACTTTGTAGGCCCCGCCCCGAATCACTGCAGCTCGGATTCGGGGCGGATTTTCAGGACGCGGACCGGACCTCATTGAAGCGATCCCGAACACGATTCGGCCGTTCTCGACTTGCTACCTCCGGCCCGCGTCTTCTCCGCTCCGCGGGGGTAGCCCGGATCGCTCACCGATTGGACGAAAATCGCCCATTCTGTGGTTCGGAGTTCCTTATTCGGTTCGAGTTCGTCCAAGCAGGCGCATAACAGGTATGGAAAGGGTGTGGATCGGGGGAATCGGGTGGTCGAGAGGCACGTCTTTGGGTGTTTTCTGCCGTGATCACCACCGGGACGCAGACCTCCGCCCGAGGCGTTGGGAGAGAGCATGGTCCGGGGACCGGGCAGCCGGGCGCTATCCGGGTTTTCTCCAGGGCGGATGTGTTCGAAGATGGCGCAACAGGAGCCGGAAGGCGTCAGCATGGGGATACGACTCGGACAACGATAGCCGCACCCTGCGCGAAGTGCGCTACCCCCTATTCGCAGCCCAAGTAATTGCATCCTTCCGGGTGAGTTCTCCAATTGATCGGTGTAGATGGGATGCCGGGGCCGGCATCGTTCAGTAGCCGTACTTGAAGCGTATATCTCGTATTGGGTTCCAAGCCAATAAATGTAATAGCCTCATTCCACGGAGTCTCACGATCGATCCAATCGGTTCCGTCGCTGTAATACCGTTCTGTCCCTATTGTGTTGTTGGGAAATTCAGGCAATTCTGAACGCTTGTACCGGAAGCCAAAACCGGTGATCCTGTCATTCTTGGGATTGGTCCAGAAAAATTGGATGGCTGTATCTGATACAGCTCTTGCGAATTTGATCGTCGGTTGCCCCGGTGTCGATCCTTTCGCTAACGCTGTCACACGTCGGGACCATGTTCCGCCGTAATCGTTGGTCACGTGCATGCGGAACCGATACTTGATGCCATGCGTGACATTGCGAATTCGGTACTCTCCTGCCTTCCCATCGACGTGTACGAAGCAGCCCGAAAAATCCGATAGGCAGTCTTTCGGTCCGTTCGCCATCCTCCGCCAGTCGTGGGGTTGTCCACTTCCGGCGCGCCATATCCGAATCTCCCAACCTTTCACGGCTTCCATAGGGTGGGCGGGTTGCCATCGCAAGTCAATCTCTCCTGGGTGCGGAATGGCAACGAATCGTCTCGGCTTTCTTGGTGGCTTGTTCCATTCGCCGGCGACGCTCTGCGCGGCGAAGCCGGTCGGCTCGCCGGTGGCAGTTCCCGGCGGCGCGAGTTCCGCCGAAACCAACGCGGAAGCCGGGGCTGTTGGGGTGGCAGGATTCGGCGAATCGCCGCATCCCGCCGTTGCGAAAATGGCAACCATGCCGCCCACGAATCCGAATCGGTAGTTCATGCCGCGATTCTCGCATACGCGCTTCGGCGTACGGTCGCGCGTGGCGTGAGCTGGCGGCGTTCTGGCGGCCTCCTGGCGGCGCGGCCTACCCAACGGATCGGAGTAGGGATTCCGGTCGCGTGCTGGCTTCCACGGCGGCTCGGCCCTTGTTCACGCTGGGCGGCGCCGAGACGATCACGGTGGGCAGCCAGTCCGCAAGAATGCGCCCGGCTCTATCGAATATGGCCGGGCGCATTCGGAAGTCATTCGGGAAAGCGCGCTCGTTTGCCAGGACGCAGCCACGACCCGGCATGCGGCGGTTCACGGACCTGGTTGGCGGGGCGCGATGCCTCCGGGGCGGCTGGCCCGGAACTCCACCGGCCACCCTCGGCCGACTCGCGACCTGGTTCGGAGCGGGGACGCGGCTCACTCGGCGGACGCGGTTCGGGAACAGGGAATCGAGGCAGCGGCCCTCGGCCGCGTCGGGGCCGTGATCTGCTTGGTTCTAGTGGGTCATTTCCGCGCGGCTCCCTCTGGCGGGTCGGCCTCGTTCTCGGCGTTTTCGCGGTTCGGGGTGGCCGGGCACCGGGCGGGGGGCCGCCCCCGGCGCGCCGGGTCAGCGGGACCGGGACGGAACAGGGGCGGAACCGGGGCGGAACCGGGGCCGGCCGGAACATCTGCCCGAACCGTATAACCTTCCCTGCCCGAGGAGAATCGACGCATGCCGCTGCCTCCCCTTTATGACCCCGAAGCTGTCCGCCCGATGTGGGAGGAACTTGCCGACTGCCGGGTAACCCCGCTCCACACGCCCGAGGACGTGGACGCCGCACTCGGCAAGCCGGGTACCGCGCTCGTGGTGGTCAACTCGGTATGCGGCTGCGCTGCCGGCTCCGCCCGTCCCGGAGTGACCCGCGCCCTCCAGAATGCCCGGATTCCGGATCGGTCGCTGACGGTCTTTGCCGGAGTGGACCGTGACGCCACCGAGCGGGTCCGCGCCCGCATGACCGGGGTTCCCCCGTCTTCCCCTTGCGTCGCCCTGTTCCGCGACGGCCAGCCGATCCACATCCTGGAGCGCCGTCACATCGAACGGATGACTCCGGAGATGGTGGCGGACCATCTCGTGAAGGTGTTCGACGGCGAGTGCGCTGCCGAGGGTCCTTCCGTTCCCCGCGACGTGTGGGAGCGGTCGGCCCGCGAACGCACGTGCGGCTCCTCGGTCCCCCGCTTCGGCGTCCCGATCACTCCCGGATTCCGCTGAGGGTTCGCCGGTGGCGTCCGGTCGTTCCCTCCCCGGTCGTTTTCTGACCGTCGAGGGAATCTCGGGCGCCGGGAAGACCACCCAGGCGCGGCGGTTGGCCGAATGGTTCGCTTCGAGCGGCCGCGAGGTGGTGCTCACGCGCGATCCGGGGGGAACCCCGGTCGGTGAGGCCATCCGCCGGGTGCTGCTGGAAACCGGCGAACCGGTCTGCGCGGAAGCGGAAATCGCCCTCTTCTTCGCCGATCGGGCCCAGAATCTGGCCGAGGTGATCCGCCCGGCGCTCGTCCGGGGCGCGGTGGTGATCGGCGATCGGTTTACCGACTCCACGCTGGCGTACCAGGGCTACGGCCGCGGAATCCCGCTCGCCCGCATCCTCGGGGTGGACGAGGCGGTCACCGGCGGTTTCCGTCCCGACCGTACCCTGTTGCTGGACCTCTCGGCCGCCGCCGGACTCGCGCGCCTCGAATCGGCCGACCGGATCGAACGGGAGGCGGTGCGCTTCCACGAGAGTGTCCGCGAGGGGTTCCTCGCCCTCGCGCGCGAAGCGCCCGGACGCGTGGTCCGGGTCGATGCCTCCGGGGATCCCGGGGAGGTGTGGGAGCGGGTCCGGGCGGCGGCCGAAGCCTGACCGGATGGTTGCCGTGAACCGAAAGCGTCCCGCCGCCGGGGAGACGGCGTGACCGACTGGCTGGACCGGACCCCGTTTCCCCGGCTCGCCAGACTGGGGGCGGCCGACCGGCTCCCGCCGAATCTGATGTTCGTGGGGCCGCCGGGAGCGCTCGTCCTGCCCGCCGCCCTGAAGCTGGCGGCCGTGGTCAACTCCCCGGACCGGAACCCCGAATCGGAGACTACCCGGATTCTCGCCGAGCGGATCCGGGTGACCGGGGAGTGCCAGCGGAATCCCCCGTCCCGGAATGCCTTGTGGCCGGGACCGGGGGGCGGACCCTACCCGGATGTGCTGGTGCTCCACCCGGAGGGAAACGGCCGGGAAAAGAAGATCAAGGTGGAAGCGGTTCGCAAGGCCATCACTGCCACCCGGATGCGTCCGTTCGAGGGATGCCGGCGCTTTCTTGTCCTCGTGGACGCGGACGCCATGGATCTTCCGGCCGCGAGCGCGCTGCTCAAGACGCTCGAGGAGCCCCACCGGTGGCTCGGTCTGATCCTCTGCGTCCAGCGGCCGGCGGCGCTGCCCGCCACCATCGTCTCCCGATGCCAGCGATGGGCCTTTCCGGCTCCGACGCCCGCCGAGGTGGTTGCGGGACTCCGGAAGGAGCGCGAATATTCACCGGGCCTTGCCGAAATCGCGACCGCCGCGTCCCGGGCGAATCCGGAACGGGCCGCGGAGCTGCCGCAGGATCGTTTGCGCGGTTACCAGGGGGAAGCCGAGAAGCTGGCGACCGTGGTGGCGAAGGGAATCCCGCCGCGCGAGCGCGCCGATCTCACCAGGCGGCTGGGGAGAGGTGAATCCGAAACCGGGGATCTGGTCCCCGTCCTGAACCTGTTGCGCGCCACCCTGCGCGATCTCGCGGCGCTGGCGTCCGGTGTCCCGGCGTTGTCGTTCCCGACTCGGAAGCAGCTTGCCGGGGTGGCGGCGCTCGCCCCACCGGGTGCGTGGGCCGAGGCCTCGCTCCACGCCCGCGAAGCGCACGACCGGATGGTCCGCTTCCCGGGAAACCGAAGGATGCAACTCGAATGGCTGCTGCTGCGGTTCAATGACATCGCCCGTCCGCTGGAGATCGCCCGGAGACGCCGGCGCCGCGCCGGGTAAACCGCGCGGCCGGAGGCGGCGTGCTACAAAGGCAGCCATGAGAATCCTGGCCGGTATCCCGTTTCTTCTCCTTGGCGCCGGTGGCGCCGCTGCCCAGCCGCTGGTCGAACCTCCCGCCCGCGACCAGCGCCTGTACGACCTGCTGGAGGAGGTTTCGGCGGACCGGATCGAGATGGATATCCGCACCCTGGCGGGTTTCGGCACCCGACACACGCTGTCCGGGACCGAGAGCGACACCCGGGGCATCGGCGCCGCCCGCCGCTGGATTCACGCCGAGTTCACGCGAATTTCCGAGGCCTGCGGCGGCTGCCTCGAGGTCTCGTACCAGCGCACCGTGATCCCCGGTCGCGAGGGCAGCCGCATCCCGCGCGACACCGAGGTCGTGAACGTCCTCGCGGTGATTCGCGGAACCGATGATCCGAACCGTCATGTCATCATGTCCGGCGACATCGACTCCCGGATCTCCGACCCCAACAACCACACCGACGACTCGCCGGGCGCCAACGACAACGCGAGCGGGATGGCCGGCGCCATCGAAGCGGCGCGGGTGCTCAGCCGGCATGCCGGTTCCTTCTCCGCGACCATCGTCCTGGCGGGACTCTCCGGGGAGGAACAGGGACTCCACGGCGGCCGCCACATGGCGAGCGTCGCCACCGAAGAGGGATGGGACATCGAGGCGGTCCTCAACAACGACATGATCGGGAACATCGAGGGGGTCGACGGGGTGATCGCCAACAACGTGTTCCGGGTGTTCTCGGAGCCCGTTCCGGTGACCGAGACCGAGGAGGCTCGCCGCGCCCGCCGCACCACCGGCGGGGAGGTGGACGGAGTCTCGCGCCAGCTGGCCCGCTATGTGGCCCGCATGACCGATGCCTATATCCCGAATCTCGAGGCGAAGCTCATCTACCGACTCGACCGCTTCGGGCGCGGGGGCCACCACCGCCCGTTCAACGATGCCGGCTTTCCCGGAGTCCGGATCATGGAAACCCATGAGAACTACCGGCGCCAGCACCAGGACCTCCGGGTGGAGGACGGGATCGAATACGGAGATGTGATCGAGGGGGTGAACTTTGCGTACGCGGCGAAGCTGACCGGAGTGAACGTGATCACCCTGGCCGGCCTCGCCTGGGCGCCGGCCCCGCCGTCGAACGTCACGATCGCCGGCGCGGTGCGCGCCTCCGCCGTCCTTGCATGGGACCCGGTGGAAGCCGGGAACCTGGCGGGTTACCGGGTGTACTGGCGCGACACCACTGCGCCCCAATGGACCCACTCCCGATTCGTTGGCGACGCCACGCGCCACACCTTCGAGAATCTGGTGATCGACAACTACCTGTTCGGGGTCGCGTCGGTCGGCGACCGGGGCAACGAGAGCGTCGTCAGCTTCCCGCTGGCGCGTGGCCGCTGACCGGGGGCGCGACGCCGGATTCGCTCCCGCCGCACCGGGTCTCGCGCCGGACGATGCGCGCATGCTCGTCGCTCGCCCTCCCGGTGGAGGGATTACGAGGGATACCGAGGTGGTGCGTGCCGATCGTCTCCCGGTTCATTCCCGGCCCATCGCCCGCGCCTCGGCGAGGAAGCCCTCGTAGATTGCCCGGGCCTCGTCGAACTGGGCGAATACATGCGCCTTCTCGGCGTCCGACCGCCAGTACTCCCAAGCCTCCGCCATCTCGCGGAGCCGGTCGATCCATCGGATCGAGTAGGTGGCGGCCGCGGCGCTGCGAACCGGCTGGTCCCCGACCTTCACCCACACCGGGTTGCTGAACGCCTGGGCGTAGGCGCAGTCGAGGGGGTGGCTCTCGTCCGGCGATCCCTCGGCGCGCAGGAGCAGCCAGCCACTCGCGTCCATGCGGCGGGTTCCGGTTGCCCGCGCCGAGCGCCGGTCTTCCGAGAGCGCGACCTCGGCAACCTCCTCCCCGCCCGAGACCACCCACACCCGCTCGAGGGGCGTGGACGACCGGACCCAGGCGCTCCACGCCGCGTCCCCGCCCGTCCCGGGTAGTCGAACCTCGTCTCCCGGCAGCCGGCCGTTCACCCGGAAATCCAGCAGCGGCCCGCAGCTCACGAAGGCGCGTCCCTCGCGCAGTCCGCGGAGGAAGGCGTCGAGGTCGAGTCCCTCTTCACCGGTGTGGACGTACGTGCGGACCGAACCCACCAGTTTCGAGCGCTGCATGTTGCTGATCGAGTCCTCGCCGCCGACCGCGGTCACCCGCAGGCCGTTGTTCAGGGTGGCATACCAGGGGAAGAACCCGGCGCGCGAGGCCGCCGACCATTCCACCGCGTGGGTGGTTCCGAGGGCGGCGTCCACCATGTATCCCTTGGCGCCGCCGAGCTGTCCCGGCCCCCCGTCGGGGCCGGTCAGCGGGTCGTTCTCGCCGAAGAAGGCATGCACGTAGCCGACGGTCGCTCCCTGGGCTTCGGCCTTGCGGAACATGTCGGTGTTGGAGGGGTACAGGCTCTCGATGCCGGTCCCCTCGTATCCGGTGACATACGGCGAGATGAGGTGCTCCTCGAGGCCGAAATAGAAGACGTGGCCGTAGAACGGCGGCCGGTACTCCTGTCCGACCATCAGCAGCCGCTCGTCGGTCGAGAGCGGGTGTGCGCCCCCGCCGGGCACGAAGTGCTGGTGGTCGAGGATGCGGTTGTCCTTGTTGGCGACCTGCTCCAGCACTACGTCCTGATCCTCGGCGTCGGACATGAACATGAGGTTCTCGAGGGTGTTGTGGAGGTTGCCGGCGTAGTTCATGTGGACGTGGGTGGATCCGCTGATCCAGCCCTTGGCCGCCATGTCGGTGATCCGGGGCAGCCGCAGGGTCAGTTCGGTCGTGTCCGCGGCCGTGATCTCGACTCGCGCCCCCACCGGTTCGTGTGCGAATCCCCGCACCGCCTCGATTTCGATACCGCCCACCGGAACCTCCATCCGGAAACTTCCGGCCTGGTGGAAGGAATGCACCCCGGCCCCGCCGATCCGGGCGTAGGCGTCCGGCGGAGCGTAGAACCGGCCGTCGCTGGCGCGGAGGTGGATCCGTGCCGCCACTTCCTCCCCGGTGGCGTCATCGACGGTCCGCACCTTCAGGACCCCCATCGGGCGGCGCCAGTTGCGCCTCGTGATCCTCACGATCCGGCGCTTGCCCCCGTAGGTCTCGAGCAGGGCGAGCTGCGGCAGGCCTCCGGCGTTGTCGATGTACGCGATCCACTCGCCATCGGGGGACCAGCGCGGATGGAACGCGTCGTGGTTGAAGAAGGTGAGCTTGTAGGGGGCGCCGCCGTCGGTGGGCAGCACATAGAGATTCGAGAACTGGTCGGCGGCGCCGGCGGTCGAGGAATACACGAAGCGCTTGCCGTCGATGGAGACGTCGGGCCGGGTCCGGTAGAGCGACTGTTCGCTCAGGACGGTCACCGCCTCGTCGAAACCGTCGGCGGCCAGCGGGACCCGCACCACATTCCCGGAACCGAGCGGAACCTCGTGGTTCGAGACGATCAGCAGCTCCCGCGAATCCGGCATCCACGCCGGGGTGATGTGCATGTCCCACGGCCCGAAGTAGAGCCGGTCCTTGCCGTAGGTTTCGTCGCGGGTGAGCGCGGTCTCTTCCTCTCCGAGTTGCCCGTCCCGGAACTCCCGCACAACCACGTTGAAATAACCCGACGGTCGGGTGGAGACATAGGCGAGCCGCGTCCCGTCCGGGGAGAACACCGGGTCGGTGTACAGGAATTCGTCGTCCAGCAGCGGACGGCTCTCGCCGGTCTCGAGGTCCAGCACGGCGAGGCCGATGTTCCGGCCGTTGTCGTCGTCGGTGTACACGAGGAACCGGCCATCCGGCGACCAGGTCGGCAGCGAGTGGTAGCCGGGACCCGCGGTCAACTCGTCAGCGACCCCGGTTTCCGGATCCACGCGCCAGATGGATCCGGACATCGCCACCGCGATGCTGCTGCCGTCCGGGGACCACGCCGGTGCCCACGGCGTGCTGCTCGGCGCCGGCGGGAAGTAGTAGTTGTGCATGTAGTTCCCGCCGTGCCGCGCCGCCGGGTACGTCCCGGTGACACCCACGACGACGGGTGGTGGCCCCTGCTGCGGGGTGGCCGGCGAGACGGTCAGCAGCAGGGCGGCCGCGGTCAGTACCTTGGTGGGCTTGCGCATCGGAGCTCCACGCGGGCGCCCGAACGCGCTCCGCGCAGAACGGAGGATACCGGCGGCGGGCCGGGGCCGGGCGACAGTGCCGGACTGCCGCAGAGGCGGGCCGATCCGGTGCGCAAATGCCGTCCCGCCGCGCCGGATGCCGCGGGTTCCGCGGCCCCCGGCCGGCCGGCGCCGTCTTCCGGGCCGCTTCCACCCGGCGAGTCGCGCCACTCCGCCTCCTTTCGTCCCTTCGGGGCAGGGTGGGACGGCACGATCGGGATCGGTGTCTCGAAAGACCGGGCCACCCCGCGGTCTCCGGGGAGACGTTTTTCCGCCGCCCGGACTCGCATTGGGGCGGCATCGGGAGTACCGGCGGATCGGCCCCACGTGAGGTGGTTTGCGTATCCTGCGGCCCGAAGCAGAGCCGTCCGTGGTTCCCGTCGCGGGTGGGTACGATCTCGTCGAGTCCGGGTTCCCCGTGCCGGAACTCCCGCAACGTGCGCGTGGCAACAATCCCGACGGCGGGGGAACCAGGGGTGGCGAAGATCGCCGGGGAGGCGGAAACGGCCTACGACCTGGTGCTGGTGTACGCCGGGAGCAGCGCGGCGGGGCTCGCCAACCGGTGGATGATCGGTGGTCTCCTGAACGAAGTGGAGTGACTTCCGCTGGCCGCGACGCCCGGGTGATCCCGCTGCGGGAAGCCGTGGCCGGTCAATCGGCGCCGTCCCTGATTCCGAGCAGCCTCGCGCGGAAATCCGCTTCGTCGCTGGCCTCGATGGCGGCCTCGACGATCCGGCGCTCGTCCCCCGTAGCCAGCGCCCGGGAGACCCCGGGAAGATGGTCGGGGAATCCCGGTGAGAGCGTGATCCCACGTTTTCGCAGGATCTCGCCGGTCATCTGGGATCGGCCTTTCTTCAAACCCGATTCCCGTCCCTTCTGCCGGTACCTGCGAACCAGCCAACCGCCGAGCGGGTCGTCCTCCACGGTCGTGCCCTCGGCGGCGCCGAGGCGTTCTCCCACGCGTCGTGCGACCTTGATCGCGAGTTTCCTGTCCAGGTCATTCAGGATCTGGTGGATCTCGGAGGCTCGCAGGCCGGGAAGCGCGACGCTCTCCTCGACCTCGAGATAGCGACCGGATTCGAGGCGGTGGATCGTGCATCCCGGACGAAGGTTCCGCGGACGGCCCAGGGCGCGCTTGTCCGGTACTTCCACCCAGAGTTCCGGGAGGCCCCACGCCTCGTAGCGGGCCAGCTTGCCCCGCCGCACGTCGGTGGTGTGGTCCACTTCCAGCACCACGCCCGGCCAGTCGTGATCCCCCTCGACAAGGTAGTGGTCTCCCGGCATCCGGGTCCGGCCCGGGTGCACAAATACCGAAAGGTCCGGCTGCATGATGTCCCCGAGACTTCCGTCTGCTCGCCGCAACCGCAGTCCGCCCGGGCCGAAGCTGACGATGGGCGAACCCCGTACATGCGCCACGGTCCGCAGAAACTCGCTCAGCCGGGCAGGAGGGCCGGCATGAACGAAAGTCTCCTCGGACACGAACCAGACGGTCTCGCTGGCCCGGTGCCAGTATTCGTAGCGCCGTCCCCGCCACTTGGGCCCTTGGAGGTCCGCCTCGGTGGCATGAACCGACTCACAGCCCGCGAACTCCAGTTGCGCCGGTTGCCGGTACACCGGGCGCTCCACGGGATGCCCCCTCGCCGGCAGCACCCCGACCCCGTTTCCCATCCCCGGAGTATAAGGAGGCTCGCGGAACCGTGGTTGGACCGCCGAACGTCGCGCTTCGCTGCCCCGCCCCACCGGCCGAAGCATCCCGATGGCGAAGACGGGCGGGCTCCCTGGACTGCCTGCGTGCCTTCGCACAGTATCCGGATCGGCAGGAACAGGGAGCGCGCCCTCGAGCCGCCGGGTGGTTTCGAGGGTCGCTGCCGAAGTCCGCTTCCCCACCACCATCTCCACGAGCCGCATCACGTGCGCCGGCGGGAAGGCCCTTCGGACCGCAGAACATATGCATCCCGAAGCAGGGGCAGCGGCTTCCAGAGTCGGTGGGGAAGCGGTGCGGGGTACCGATCCAATTACCGATCCAACAGGGTTTCCCGCCGTGGGGCTTCGCTGGTCGGCCTCGGCGGAGGCGCTCCCGGATGGGCGGGGCGGCAACCGGGAAGGTGTGGTCCGGGCACCCGGGGTCCGGCGAGATCCCCGCGCGGGCGGACGGGCGCCGCCCGCAACGGGAAGACAGCTGCGACCGGCGGGTCAGGAGTGGATGTCGTACTCCCGGGTCTTCCGGGCCACCATGTTGCCCAGGAAGAGCAGGCCGATCAGGTTCGGGAAGGCCATGAAGCCGTTCAGCAGGGTGCCGATGTTCCATACCGTCTCGACGGTGACGAGGCCGCCGATCAGCAGCAGGGTCACATACACGAACCGGTAGGAAACGAGGCCCCTGGAGCCGAACATGTATTCCCAGCAGGTCTCGCCGTAGTAGTACCAACCGATGATGGTCGAGAAGCCGAACAGCAGCGAGGAAATCGCGACGACGACCGGGGCGAAGCCGAAGGTCGTGCTGTAGGCGGCGGCAGTGAGATCACCGCTCGCCGCCTGATACTCGGCGGCCGTCCAGAGCCCGGAGGAGAGGATTGCGAACGCGGTCATGCTGCAGACCACGATGGTGTCCACGAACACCTCGAAGACGCCCACCAGCCCCTGCTGGGCCGGATGCTTCACCTGGGCGATCCCGTGGGCGATGGGCGCGCTGCCGAGCCCGGCCTCGTTGGAGAGGACCCCCCGGCTGATGCCGGCGGCGATGGCTTGCCGGACGGTCACGCCGAGGAATCCGCCGGCGGCTGCGTGGGGCGTGAAGGCGTGTTCGAAGATGGTGGCGAAGACGCCGGGCAGGTGGGAGAAGTTGATGAGCAGATAGGTGAGCGCCATGCCCAGGTAGATCACGAGCATGGTCGGAACCAGCTTCTCCGCCACCGAGGCGATTCGGCTGATGCCGCCAAGCAGTACGGCGCCGACCAGAATCGTGATCACGATGCCCGGAATCCACGGGTTGAGGGTGATCCCGAAGCCGGCGAAGGCCTCCACCGCGGTGCGCACGATGGTGTTGGACTGCGCCATGTTTCCGGTTCCGAGAAGCGCCGTCGCGGCGCCGAACACGCAGAACATGAGCGCGAGCGTCCTGGCCACTCCCGGCCAGGGAACGCCCTCCATGATGTAGTACATCGGGCCGCTGGCGAAGTGGCCGCTCTCCTTCCGGATGCGGGTGCTGACGCCGGCCACCGCCTCGGCGTACTTGGTGGCCATTCCGAAGATCGCGGTGATCCACATCCAGAAGATGGCGCCGGGGCCGCCGACCAGGATCGCGGTGGCCACCCCGCCGATGTTCCCGTTCCCGACGGTCGAGGCGAGAGCGGTGGAGAGCGCCTGGAACGGGGTGATCTCCCCCTCGGCGCCGTGCTGGTCGTGGGAGATGCCGCGGGCGACCTGCTTGATCCCGGCCCAGAATCCGCGGATCTGGATGAAGCCGGTACGAATCGTCAGGTAGAGGCCGCAGATGACCAGGAGGAGGGGCAAGGCGTACCACTGGTAGATGGCGTTGGACGCCGTTGCGAAAAATTCGGACATCGGTACCTCCCGGGAGGGGGAAACTCAGAACCAGCCGAGGACGTGCTGGATCACGATCAGGAGGATCGCGGCGGGGGAGAGGAATCGGATCAAAAAGCCCCACAGTGCCGCGCTCGGGAAGCGCTCCCCGCCGCGGTCGAACTCGGGCTCGGCCTGGACGCCCCACCGCCAACCGACGAACAGGCAGATGAGCACCCCGCCGATCGGCAGTGCGTTCTCGTTCCAGATATTCACCATCAGGTCGAAGAAACTGCCGCCGATTCCCGGCAGATCGGTCAGGAATCCGACCGTGCCGAACGCGAGTGCCGAGGGAATCGATGCGGCGAAGGTGAACAGGCCGATCCGGACGACGGCCTGCCGGCGGGTCCAGTTCCAGCGGTCGATGGCGTGGGAAACCGGCACTTCCAGGAGCGAGATGGTGGAGGTGAAGGCGGCCACTGCGAGCAACACGAAGAAGGCGGCGCCGAAGACGAGGCCACCCGGGAGCGTGGCGAAGAGCTGGGGCAGCACCGCGAAAATGAGACCGGGGCCGCTGGCGGAGGGGTCGAACCCGGCGATCGAGAACCCGGCCGGGAAGATGATGAACCCGGCGAGCAACGCGATTCCGGTGTCGATGCCGACGATCATGAGCCCCGCCGACTTGACCGGGCTCGACCGGTGCAGGTAGCTCCCGTAGGTGATGAGTGCCCCCATGCCGAGGCTCAGCGAGAAGAACGCCTGGCCGAGCGCCGCCCCCAGGATCGACGGATCGCGCAACTTGGAAAGATCGGGACTCAGGTAGTACATGAGACCTTCTGCCGCGCCGGGAAGGGTGACGGCCCGGATGGCGAGGATGACCAGCAAGCCCAGCAGGAGCGGCATCATGGCCTTCGCCGCCACTTCGATGCCTTTCCGGATCCCGTGGTTCACACACCAGGCGGTGGCGAACAGGAACGCTCCGGTAAAGGCAACGCTCGAGAGACCGTCGCTCGAAACGGCGCCGAAGAGGGCCGCCGATCCGTCGGCGTCGGCTGCGAGTCCGCCGCTGATGGCAAGCCACAGATAGCGCAGGGTCCAGCCGGCGATGACCGAGTAGAAGGAGAGGATGAAGATGCCCGCCGAAACCGCGAGCGCACCGAGAATCCACCAGAACGGCTGCGGCGTGATGCGTCGCACGGCCCCCGCCGGTCCGAGCTGGGCGTAGCGCCCGAGGAGCACTTCGGCGAGGACGATCGGTGCGCAGATCAGCACGACGCAGATCAGGTACACCAGCACGAAGGCGGCGCCGCCGCCCTGTCCCGCCTGGGTGGGAAAGCCCCAGATGTTGCCCAGCCCCACCGCCGAACCGGTGGCGGCGAGGATGAATCCGAGGCGCGACCCCCAGGTTCCGCGTTCCTGAGCCATGGCTAGTTCCTTTCCCGCTGGAGCGGGGCTGCCGCGCCGTCCGGGAACACCCGGAAGATGGTCTTCGCGTGGGCGTCGGCGACCAGCAGCGTGCCGTCGCCGGCCCTGGCGATTCCCTGGGGACTCATGAAGGGAGGTCCCTCGGCGAACTTCGAGACCCTCCCCCCGGGGCTCACTTCCCAGATGCAGCGGGCATATCCGTCGGTCACGAAGAAGGTTCCGTCATCGCTGCGGGCCAGGTCATGGGGAAATTCGAAGGGAGGGGACTGGATCAGGGGCTCGACGGCGCCGTCCGTCACCCGGAGGATGTTCCGGTCGGTAAGGACGAACAATTCGTCATCGGAACCCGAAAGGATGGCGCGTCCGGCCTCGATTTCCGCGATGTCGTCGATCCCGCGGTCCGAAATGTGGCGGAGTCTCCGGGTGACCCGGTCCACCGCGAGCACCCCGCCCGCCGGGGGCAGGGCGATTCCCCATGGGGTCACGAAGCGCTGGTCATCCGGAATCTGCCGGATGCCTCCCCCGACGTCAATGCGATAGAGCGCCATGGTGGCGGGATCGCTCGCCACCAGGGTACCGTCGCCGTCGGGAGCGATGTGGCGGATGCCGAAAAGCGGGGTCCGGGGGCGCCCTTCGCCCCTCGCCACCACCTCGAAACCGGCGCCGTTCCAGCGGAGGACGGCCGCCGCCTCCAGGTCCGCGACCAGGATCGCGCCATCGGGGCCGATCGCCACATCCACCGGATATTCGAGCTGTTCGGCGAAAGCGGTCGCGGCGGAGGCGACGAGGATTGCGGAAAGGACGGTTCGAACGGCGATCGCGGATGGCAACGGGTTTCTTCCGGCCGTTCGGCCGATCCGGCACTGTATCAGTCTGCCGCCCGGATCGCTTTCGAGCACCACCTTCCGGCTCGGTTGCTGCCTTCGTCACCGAATGCGGTCGTCGGGTAGAATGTCCGCCCGCCTCGTGCGGCGGGCCGTATTTTGCGGGCCGGGATCCAATTGTCCCGAAGTGTGTGGCCGGGTGGGTGGGCCGGCGTGCCGCTGCGGATGTTTCGTCGGTTTCCACCGGGAGGTTCCATCTTGGACACGCTGCTGTACATGACGCCCGCTTTCGGCGTGGTTGCGCTTCTCTTCGCTGTCAGCCGGGCCCGTTTCGTGGGGCGGCAGGATGCCGGCACGGGTCGGATGCGCGAGATCGCCGGCGCGATTCGCGAGGGCGCGATGGCGTTCCTCCGCCGGGAGTATTCGGTGCTTGCGGTGTTCGCACTGGTGGTGGCGGTGATCCTCTTCGTCGCCAATCTGGCCGGCGGCAACCAGCTGGTGGGCCTCTCGTTCCTGGTGGGCGCCTTCTGCTCGGCGGTTGCCGGTTTCTTCGGAATGCGGGTTGCGACCGCCGCCAACGTGCGGACCGCGAACGCGGCGCGCCAGTCCATCGCGCCGGCGCTCAGGGTGGCATTCGCCGGGGGCTCGGTCATGGGGATGTCGGTGGTCGGTCTCGGGATCATCGGCCTTTGCGGCCTTTTCCTCCTGTACACCGGAATGTACGGAGTGACCGCCGACGCGCTCCGGAACCAGGTGCTCCAGGTGCTTTCCGGCTTCAGTCTGGGCGCCTCCTCCATCGCGCTCTTTGCCCGCGTCGGCGGCGGCATCTACACCAAGTCCGCCGATGTGGGGGCGGACCTTGTGGGCAAGGTGGAGGCCGGCATCCCCGAGGACGATCCGCGGAACCCGGCGGTCATCGCCGACAACGTGGGTGACAACGTGGGGGATGTCTGCGGCATGGGCGCCGACCTCTTCGAGTCCTATGTGGGGGCGATCATCGGCGGCATGGTGCTCGGCGTCACCCATGCCGAGACGGTCGGGGGCGATCCGTTCCGTTTTGTCATCCTTCCGATGGTGCTCGCCGGATTCGGGATCGCGGCGAGCATTCTCGGTACCTTTGCGGTTCGTACCCGTGAAGGCGGGAATCCGCAGACCGCGCTCAACATGGGCACGCTCGGCGCCGCGGTGCTGATGCTGATCCTTGCGTGGCCGGTGATCGGGATGGTGACGCCGGAGGCCCGGATTCCCATCTATTTGTGCCTCGTCACCGGTCTGGTGGTGGGAGCCGCCATCGGTCTCATCACCGAGTACTACACCTCGGACGCCCGGAAACCGGCGCAGGCAGTGGCCGAGGCGTCGAACACCGGTTCCGCGACCAACATCATCGCCGGACTGGCGCTCGGGATGCGCTCGACTGCGGCGCCGCTATTGCTGATCGCCGGCGCCATCGCCCTCGGGTACCAGTTCGCGGGTCTCTACGGGATTGCCATTGCCGGACTCGGGATGCTGGCGACGGTCGGCATCCAGCTTGCGGTGGACGCCTATGGGCCGATCGCGGACAACGCCGGCGGGATCGCCGAAATGGCCGAACTTCCCGCCGAGGTCCGCGGGCGCACCGACAAGCTGGATGCGGTGGGGAACACCACCGCGGCCATCGGCAAGGGCTTCGCCATCGGTTCGGCGGCGCTCGCCGCCATGGCGCTGATGTCCGCGTTCCAGCAGCAGGCCGGGGTGGAAGCGCTCGGCCTCTCGCTCGGGAACCCGGTGGTACTGGCCGGCCTGCTCATTGGCGGCATGGTGCCCTTCCTGTTCTCGTCCATCGCCATGGAGGCGGTGGGGCAGGCGGCGTTCGACATGATCAACGAGGTCCGGCGTCAGTTCCGCGAAATCCCCGGCCTTCTCGAAGGCAAGCCCGGGGTCCGGGCGGACAATGCCCGCTGTGTGGACATCGCCACCGCTGCCGCCCTTCGCCGGATGGTCGCGCCCGGGCTGCTGGCGGTGTTCATTCCGGTGATCGCCGGCCTGGTTGACAAGAATTTCCTCGCCGGCCTCCTGGCGGGAGCGCTCGTATCCGGTGTGCTGCTTGCCATCTTCATGGCGAACGCGGGCGGGGCGTGGGACAACGCGAAAAAGTACATCGAGGGCGGCGCCCACGGCGGCAAGGGCAGCGACGCCCACAAGGCCGCGGTCGTCGGGGACACGGTTGGCGATCCGTTCAAGGACACCGCCGGCCCCGCCATCAATATCCTGATCAAGCTGATGTCGGTGGTGGCGCTGGTGATCGCCCCGCTGATCCGCTAGCCGTTCCCCACCCTTGCGCCGGGCGGCCATGGGCCGATGCACAAGATCCTTGCGTTTGCCGCCATCTACCTGATCTGGGGATCCACCTACCTGGCGATCCGGCTCGGAGTCCAGGAGCTTCCCCCGTTCGTGTTGGCGGGATGCCGCTTCTTCGCGGCCGGGCTGCTGCTTTTTCTTTACGCCCGTCGCAACGAAGCGCCGCTGACCCGCCGCGAATGGATCGAGACGGCGGTCGCGGGTCTTTTCTTCTTCACGATTACCCACGGGCTCGGCCACTGGGCGCAGGTACGGGTCCCTTCGGGAACGGCGGCGGTGATCGTGGCTACGGTCGCGTTCTGGCTCACCGGACTCGATGCCGTCTTCGTGAGCCGGCGGGCGCCATCCGGGGCCTCGATCCTGTGCATCCTCTGCGGCTTCCTCGGGGTGGTGGTGCTGGTTGCTCCGTGGCAGGCGGAGGCGGCGCTCAACCCCGCCGGAGTGGTCGCCCTGCTGTTCGCGCCACTCGCCTGGGCCACCGGAAGCCTCTGGGCGCGGCGTTCCTCGATGCCGCGCTGCCTGCCGCTCTCCGTGGGCGCCCAGAAGATCATCGGTGGCGGGGTGCTGCTCGGTCTGGCCACCGCTGCCGGTGACTGGCAGCGGGTGGACTGGAGCGGACTGGGCTGGCCGGTCCTGCTCCTGTTCCTCTATCTGATCATCTTCGGATCGGTGATCGCGTTCCTGTCATACACGTGGCTGCTGAGCCGTGTGGAACCGGCGCTGGTGGGAACCTATGCCTTCGTGAACCCGCTGGTGGCGATGTTCCTCGGCTGGATGGTGGTGGGCGAGGAAGTCTCCTCCCGGGCGCTCGCGGCGCTCGGGATGATCGTGATTCCGGTGGCGATTCTCCAGTGGCGGGAGGCCGGCACGCGGCGGAAGGAGCGGAATCTCCCGCACATCCTGCACGGCAGCGACCGAATCGAAGAGGTCCGGGGCGCCCGCGTCGTCGGAACCCGGCACGAGCGCCACGCCGTTTCCCCGGGAGCGGCGGCGGACGGTCCTCCGGGCAAGGGAGCTACTGCCGCGCGTCGCGGATGAGCCGCCAGGCCTCCTGGATTTCCTGGGTGCGGCGCGTGGCCTCTTCCTTCATCGCCTCGGGGAGACCCTGTGCCGCCAGGCGATCGGGGTGGTGCTGGCGCATCAGGCGCCGGTAGGTGGAGCGCAGTTCCTCGTCGCTCGCGTCCCGCTCGAGCCCGAGCGCCTCGTAGGCGGAGGTCAGTCTTGCTTCCGGAGTCTTCGCAACCTGCTGGAACTGTCCCGCCACCAGGCGCTCCATCTGGAGCATTTCGGCGCGCGAGAAGCCGAGAAAGCGCGCCAGGTGGTCGAGGATGCGCCGCTCCTCCGAGTGGACGCGACCGTCGGCCCAGGCCGCCTTGATCTGGATCTCCACGAAAGCGCGCAACAGGTTCCGCCGCTGTCCCACCGTTCTGCGCAGCTGATGGAGGGCGTCGTTCAGGTCGAAGTCGGGCGACTTGCCCTGCTGGAACAGGTGCGCCGCCAGGCGGCGGTCCTCGGCGTCGAGCTCGAGTCCCCGCATGACGGCCCGGGCGAGTTCCGCCTCCTCCTCGCTCACCTGCCCGTCGGCTTTCGCGATGTGACCCATCACTCCGAAGGTGGCCACGAAGAACGTAATCCGGCGAACCTCGTTCGGGTCCTCGGTCCGCGTCCCCGGATGGGTTCCGGTGCGGGCTTCCCGGTTCCCTCCACCGAAGCTGGATCCGACCGCCGCCCCCAGCAGCGCCCCGAGCGGCCCGCCGAGGGTGAATCCGAGCGTCCCCCCGATGAGGGTGCCCCAGAGGCTCATGAGCCGGGAATGTTACGGAACCCGCGGTGCTTTCGCACTCGGGGCGGCTGCTTCCCGAGCGTCATCCGGGGATCGATGCGGCTCTCCGAACCGGATGGGGCGCTGCGTGATGGAACTTGATCGGCGCGGCTTGGAGCCGGTGATGCCGCCGGCCGGTTTGTTCCACCACGGTGAGACCTGCGCGTTGCCCGCCGTTGCCGACAACCCCGTCGGCGCCGCGGGAACGGTCGTGGTCGTGGCCGCCGTGGGAACTGCGGTATTTCCGGATCGGCGCGGGGAATCGTCCGTTCCCGTTCGGCCTTTCCGAGTCGGCAACCGGCGGCGTCCGGGGAACGAGGGCCGGGACGACGCCAATCGGGCGACGATTTCCTGCGCGCCCATGGGCCTTCCCCTTTCGTCGAGGCCGACTGCGAGTCCCCGGGACTCGTACCATCCGGCGGGCGCAAGCCCATATGGCATGATACGCTGGTCAGCGCCTTGGGGTGGGGGAGCACCAGCTCGGTCGTAGTGGGGTGCTGGTGTTTCTTTACTTCAGCAGATGCACAGGAGCTTGTTCCGATCATGATTACAGGATTGCGGCGCGCGGCGCGGATGTCTGGAGACGGTTCCCATCTGCCAAAAATGCTACCCCCCCCCCCCCCCCCCCCCGAAGAAATCGGGGCGCGGGGCTGAGTCGGTGCGCGCCCCCGGGAGAACCGCCCGCCGCCTGAGCGCGGGACTCGCTGCCCTCTTCCTCATCGCGCTGGCCGCCGCCCTCGCGCCCCAGGACGCACAGGCGCAGGAGAAGCCGGCGCTCACGGCAACCGCGGGTGTCGGCAGTGTCACACTCACCTGGACCCGTACCGGCAACACGGGATTTGGATATTGGGTTTACCGACAGGGGGTCACCGGAGGAGGTTACGGCGACTGGATCGATATACCGGGCGGCGCCACCATCAGAACCCACACGGTCACAGGGTTGACCGCCGGCACCTCCTATACCTTCCAGGTGGCAAGGGCGGAAGGTACCGGTCTTAACTTTTCCGTCTTCGCTAGTGGGGGAGGGTACTCGAACGGGGCCACGGCGACGCCAATGGCGGCGGCTTCCACGAAGACGATCACCCTGTCGGCGACGTCGACCTCGATCACCGAGGGCAACTCCGGTTCGACGGACGTGACGGTGACTGCCACGCTCGGCGAGGCAGCGCCGGCGGACTTTTCGATCACCCTTGGTTCTGACATCACCAACGGCACGGCCCAAGGCTCCAACAAGGGGCTGGACCAGTGCACCGCGCCCCTGAACCCGGCGGATTCCGACTGGTGCTGGCCGAACAGTGACGCTTCGGTCTCCATCGCCGCAGGCGAGACCGAGGGCACGAGGACCCTTCGCATCCTCGGCGACACCCGGGACGAGCCGAACGAGACCATCAGGCTGCTTGCTTACAAGACCGGCTGGACCTCCGGCAGACTCACCCTGACCATCGTGGACGACGACGATCCCCCCACCACGACCGTTCCCGCCAAGCCGGCGGGGTTGTCGGCGGAGGCGGGCAACCGTCAGGTGAAGCTGACGTGGACCGACCCGGACGACGATTCGATCACGCGGTACAACATGCGCCAGAAGAAGGGGGCCGCCGCCTGGGGCAGCTGGACCGCCATTCCCGGTTCGGACGCCGACACCACGACCTACACGGTTACGGGTCTGGACAATGATGTGGAATACCGCTTCCGCATCCGGGCGCGGAACAGCGGCGGCAACAGCGCACAGTCGGAGGTGGTGGAGGCGACGCCGTCGGCGTCGGCGGCGGTTCCCAAGCCGGTCCTGAGCGCGGAACCGGGTTACGCCAGGGTCACCCTGAGCTGGAGCGCCTTGTCGGGTGTGACGGTTGCGAGCTGGGGCTACCAGTACAAGCCCGCGGGCGGCAGCTGGATCAGGACCCGGACGGTCACCGGCGGCAGCACGACGAGCACCACGGTGACGGGTCTGACGATCGGCACGGAATACACGTTCCGGCTGTTCGCCGCGGTCGGTCCCGGAGTGCAGTCGGTGTGGTCGGACCAGGTGAAGGCGACGCCGACGAATACGGTTCCCAAGCCGGTTCTGACGGCGGCCGGGGGCGATGCCTCGGTCACTTTGAGTTGGAGCGCCTTGACGGGCATTCCGATAACGAGCTGGGGCTACCAGTACAAGAGCACGGGCGGCTGGAACACGACCACGACGCTCACGGGTGGAAGCCGGACGAGCGTCCGGGTGACGGGGCTGACAGGCGGTACGGAATACACGTTCCGTCTGTTTGCGGCGGTTCGTCCCGGGGAGCAGTCATCCTGGTCGGACCATGTGAAGGCGAAGACCGATCCGTTGGCCCCGATGCTGACGGCGGCGACTTCGACCACGAACGGGCAGATCGACCTGACCTGGACCCATGCCGGCGGCTCGAACGAGTTGTCGGATGCGGACGACTATGTGAAGGACGCGGCCAAGTTCCATTGGTGGAGAGCGCAGACCCGGCTGAAGGGGGCCAGCACCTGGACGGATCGCAGTCTCAACCAGGCCAGTGCCAGACAGAACCCGGGCTCTCGCAGCAATCGGCTTCTGCTGAACTATCCTGACGGGGCATCGGTCGAGGTCCGGGTTCGGGCAACGGGCTATCGCGTGGCGGGTTCCACCGGGGGAACGGGCAACCTTCAGGGTCCCTGGTCGAACGTCCGCACGGTGACCTTCAAGGACGACACCACGGCGGCGCTCACGCTGACCGGGACGCCGGTGACGGTGGCGCCCGGTTCCACGGCGACCTACACGGTGGCGCTGACGAAGGCGTATGGGGGGACGCTGCGGGTGACGAGCGACGCCACGGCGGCGGCGCGGGTGAGTCCGGCGAGCCTGACGTTTACCACCAGCAACTACAACACGGCGCAGACGGTGACGGTGACCGGGGTGGCGAACGGCACGGCGGTGATCAACCACGCCTTCCGGCTGACGGGGGCTTCTGCGGATGCGATCCCGGATGCGGGCGCGGTGGACGTGACGGTGGCTGATACGCCGGGGGTGACGGTGTCGACGGCGTCGCTGAAGGTGGCGGAGGGCGGCAGCAGGACGTACACGATGCGGCTGAACACGCCGCCGACATCGGATGTGACGATCACGGTGGCGGGCGCGTCGGGGGACTTGACGGTGACGGGTTCGCCGCTGACCTTCACCCGGACCGACTGGAACCAGCCGCAGACGGTGACGGTGAACGCAGGTACGGACACGGACACGAACACGGACCCCGCCGTGACGCTGACCCACAGCGCGTCTGGCGGCGGCTATGGCTCGGTGAGCATCGCCTCGGTGGTGGTGAGCGTGGCGGAGAAGGATGCGGTGCCCGGGAAGCCGGCCGGCCTCGCCGCCGCGGCGAGCAGCGGCTCGGTGACGCTGAGCTGGACGGACCCGGACAACCCGACGATCACGAAGTGGCAGGTGCGGCAGAAGTCCGGCAGCGGCGAGTGGGGCGAGTGGGAGGACATTCCCGGTTCCGATGCGGGCACGACCAGCCACGAGGTGAGCGGGCTGGACAACGGCACTGCGTACCAGTTTGAGGTGCGCGCGGTGAACGGGGCCGGCAACAGCGCGGGCCCGGATGCGCCGGTGACGGCGACGCCGACAGCGCCAACCGTCGGCGGTGGAGGAGGCGGCGGCGGAGGCGGTTCCGGCGGAGGCGGCGGCTCGACGACGACTTCGGGGACGAAGGGCGTGACGGTGTCGCTGGCGTCGGTTCGGGTGACGGAGGGTGGCGCCGCGGTCTACACGGTGATCCTCGACCGGCGTCCTTCGGGGAACGTCACCGTCACGGTGTCGGGCGCGTCCGGGGACGTGACGGTCTCTCCGGGATCGCTGACGTTCACCCGGTCGAACTGGGACACGGCGCAGACGGTGACGGTCCGTGCGGCGGAGGATGCCGACGCGGTTGCGGACTCGGTGACGCTGACGCACGAGGCATCGGGCGGGGGCTACGGTTCGGTGGAGATCCCCGATGTGTCGGTATGGGTGACCGAGAACGACGAGGCGGGGGTTGCGGTGACCCCGACCGAACTGATGGTGGACGAGGGGGGCAGCGGGACCTACACGGTGGCGCTGACCAGCGAGCCGACGGCGGAGGTCACGGTGGCGATCGGCGGCGCAGCAGGGGACATCACGGTGGCGCCGGTGTCGCTCGGGTTCACCGCCGCGAACTGGGACACGGCGCAGACGGTGACGGTCAGCGCGGCGGAGGACGCCGACGCGGTGGCGGATACCGCGACCCTGACCCACGAGGTTTCGGGCGGGGACTACGACTCGGTGAAGGCCGATGCGGTTGCGGTACGGGTGACCGACAACGACAAGGCGGGGGTGACCGTCACTCCGACCGAACTGACGGTGGACGAGGGGGGCAGCGGGACGTACACGGTGGTGCTGACCAGCGAGCCGACGGGTCCGGTGACGGTGACCCCGACCAGCAGCGACGGGGGAGCGGCGACGGTCTCGGGTGCGCTCGGGTTCACCGCCGCGAACTGGGACACCCCGCAGACGGTGACGGTGAGCGGGGTGGAGGACGAAGACTCGCTGGCGGACATGATGGCGACGGTGAGCCACCAGGTGTCCGGCGGGGACTACGGCGGGGTGACGGCGGATTCGGTGTCGGTGACGGTGCGGAACACGACGTCGGCGGAGGCGCTGGGCCGGGCGAACCGGTTGAACGAGGTGATCCTTCCGCAGTTCGCGGCAGGGTTCGCCACGCAGACACTGGGCGCGGTTGCCGACCGGATCGAGTCGGTGTCGGCGGGCCATGCGGCGCGGGAGCTGCGCCTCGGCGCCACGCCGATGTCCGCTTCCTCCGGGGGAGCACTCGACCTGCGGCACGACGGTCGGACGGGTGCGTTCGGGGATCGGACGGCGTTCGGCGGGCAGACACACCGTCCGTTGCGGCTCGCCGACGTGCTGGATGGTGCGGCGTTCGGGATGACGCTCGGCCAGGAAGAGGAGGAGGGCGGATTCCCGGCGATCGGCGTTTGGGGTCGGGGTGGACGACTGTCACTCTCCGGGGCCGACCGTGAGGTCTCGTGGGACGGGGGACTGTGGTCGGCGCACGTGGGCGCGGACATGCGGATCGGTTCGGATCTCCTGGCGGGGATCGTGGTGTCGCACGCGACCGGGGACTTCGATGCGACCAGCGCCGCCGCGACCGGATCGGTGGCCGGCCTCTACGAGGCGGGCCTGACCTCGGCGCACCCCTACCTTGCGTGGCTGGCGCCCGACGGGTCGAACCTGTGGGCGAGCGGCGGCTACGGTCGGGGCGAGGTGCGGGTGACCGAGACGGGGATGAGCAAGCGGGACGCGGGGATGTCGTTTGCGAGCGGAGCCCTGGGCGGGCGGAGCGTGCTGTTCCAGGACGCCGACCTGCTCGTGGGAGGGATGACCCGGCTGGCGCTGAAGGGCGAGGGTTCGTATGCGCGGTTCACCACCGCCTCGGAGTCGGGCCTCGAGGGCCTGACCGCGCACACCAGCCGGTTGCGGTTGATGCTGGAGGGTTCGCACGAGCGGACGCTGGGCACGGGTACGCTGACGCCGGCGCTGGAGGTGGGGGTTCTGTACGACCGGGGCGACGCGGTGGAGGGCGCGGGAGTCGAGGTCGGCGGAAGCGTGGCGTACCGGATGCGGGACTCGGGCCTGACGGTGGAGGTGCGTAGCCGGGCGCTGGTCACGCACGCCGAGACGGACCGCCGTGAGTGGGGCGTGGGGGCGATGGTGAGCCTCGATCCCGGCGATGAGGGACGGGGCCCGTTCCTGAAGGTGGCGCCGTCGCAGGGGGGCACGGAGAGCGGCCTGCAGCAGATGTTCGACCGGACCCCGGCGTTCTCGCCGACCCCGATGGCGGGGTTGCGGTCGGAGCGGCGGCTGACCGCGGAGGGCGGCCACGGGTTCGGGCTTCCGCTGGCGGGAGTGCTGACGCCGTACGCGGGCCTCCAGATGGCGGAGATGGGCCGTGCGGTGCGGCTCGGCGCCCGCTACCAGCTGGGTCCGCTCTTCCGGCTGGACCTCGCCGGAGCGCAGCGCGAGAGCGTCATCGGAACGAGGGACCGGCAGTTCGCGCTCTCGGGCGCCCTCAGCTGGTGAGGGTTTCGTTTCCCGGGTTGCGTGAATTTGGTCGGACGTCGCAAGCGGCGCCGTTCCACCCGATGCAGGCGGCTGGAGGAGATTCCTGCCGGCCCCTGAGGAAAGGCCTGCTCCCATCCGCGGGGTCTTCGGGGCGGTCTTGTGGATGTCGAGGCTTGCTGTTCCGAGGCGGGAACGCCCGTTGACATTCGGACGACGGTTCCCGGCAAGCGCCCGAAATGAGACTCGCCCACGACATGCCCGAACACGCACCGGCTCGGCACGGGGGAGGTGATGCCTCGGACGTGGCGAGGCATCGCTTTGGCAAAGTGCATGTGCCGGCGTGTCTGCCGAGCGCTGGCGGGTTCGGTTCCGTGCGACCGGGTGCACATGTGACATGGCGGCGCCGTGGAAACAGTGTCCGCCAAGCGGTGCTTCGACGCCGGACAATTCCGGCTATGGCTGTCGTTATCCGCCAGCCTGGTCCGGGATCGGGCGCGCCTTCTTGATCTTCTTCACGATGTGACTTCGAAGCTTGTCGTTGTAACGGTGCACACGGTCTGACATCACGAAGGCTTCCGCGCTGTAGATGAGACCCAGGACAATCGCGGGAAGGTAAGGCAACCAGGCGCCGGGAAGGAAAAGCAACCGGATGGCGACCACGGACATCACCAGGTAGACAACGCCCCATCCAACCTGTCCCAGGTAGAACCGGTGCGCTCCCAAAAAGCCCAAGGAGATGCAGAGGAGGAGCCCCCGGGTTTCGTCCTTCTCGACATCGCGCAGCTGGCCTTCCACTTCCTGTTGTTCTTCGAGCGTCAGATCATCGGGGAGCAGCATCGAATCCATGGGTCCTTCCCTTCGGAAGCGAGCTTGTCAGGGATCTCGTATTTCTTCACTCCTCTTCCGCAGTTCCCTCGGGACGGGTTTCATGGGGACGTCTCCCGGCCATGCGCAAGTCCGTGTCCTCATGCCCGGTCGAGGAGCGCCCGGATCCCGTCCGCTCCGATGCTCGCGCCGGTCACGATCGCGGCGCTGATCCCGCGGGCGGCGAAAGGCACGGCGCGAACGCCGGCGGCGGCGAGGGCGCCGGAAGGTTCGGTCAGGACCTTTCGGCCGAGCAGGAGGTCCCGCGAGGTGTCCAGCGTGTCCCCGTCGGGAACCAGGACGGTCCGGTCCACCAGGCGGGCGAGGGCCGGGAAGAGTTCTCCGGTGAGCCAGGGGACGGCGACGCCGTCACAGACCGTTTGGCAGGGAGCCGCGATAGCGCGCCCGGCCCGGAGGCTCGCGTGGAGGGCGCAGCACCCTTCGGGTTCCACCCCCACGATCCGGATGTCCGGGCGCCGGTCCTTCAGCGCTCCGGCCACTCCGGTCAGGAGCCCGCCGCCGCCCACCGGGAGGAAGACCGATTCCACGTCCGGCGCCGCCTCCAGCAGTTCCACCGCGAGGCTCGCGTGCCCCCGGTGCACTGCCGGCTCGATCCACGGGTGAAGGAAGGCCTGCGGTGCGTTTTCCCACCGTCGCTCCCGGAGGAACCGGAAGAGTTCGGGCACCGGGACCAGTCGCGGTACGCCACCCGCCGCCCGGAAGGCGTCCACCTTTGCCGCCGGAGCGGTCTCCGGCAACAGCGAGCGGGCGGAAACGCCCCGCCGCCGCGCCGCCCAGGCGAGCGCCAGTGCGGTGTTCCCGGCACTCACGGTGGACAATCCGGGCGCCACTGCATCATCGGGAAGTTGCGAGACCGCGTCCCAGATCCCGCGCACCTTGAAGGAGCCGGTGGGCAGCAGGCTGTCCAGCTTGAGAAGAAGCCCGTCCGCAAGGTCGGGCGCCTCGACCAACGGGCTCGGAGGGAAGACCCGGCGGAGACGGCGCGCAGCGGCCTCGGCCTCTTTCCATCCAGGAGGCTGGACCGGTTGTGCCCGGGGCTCGGAGGCGGCCATGGGACCCGGCTATTATGCGACCCGCACCGGTGCCGGAGGAGGCTTGCATGAGAATCGCACGGCTCGTTGCGCTCGGTCTGCTGGTGCTGACGCAAGCAACCGCCGCGCAACGCGGGGGTCGCACCGACGACTCCGGTTGGGACACCACCCTTGCCCGCGGGGATGCCTGGGACCTCGTCTTCGAGACCTCCGAAGGGACCTGGATGTCCCTGGATGTCTCCCCGGACGGAAGTACGCTGGTGTTCGACCTGCTGGGCCACATCTACCGGCTTCCGGTGACCGGAGGGCGGGCGGAGTGCCTTACCGGGGACAGCGGGGTCGCGGTGAACTACCACCCCCGCTGGTCGCCCGACGGCAGAACCATCGCGTTTGTCTCCGATCGGGGCGGGCAGAGCAACCTGTGGCTGATGGATGCCGACGGCGGCAATCCGCGGTCCGTGCATCAGGACGGGAACTCGCGGGTCGCAACTCCCGCGTGGCTTCCGGACGGGAGGGGCATCGTCGCCCGCCACTTCACGCTTGCGGCCCCGCGGCGCTCCGGTATCACCCTCTTTCATCCCGAGGGCGGCAGCGGCGTCCCGCTTGTCGAGGGCGACCGGGCTCGCGCTTCCTGGCCGGCGCCGGACCCGGACGGGACCGGAATCTACTTCCACTACGCCCCCACCCGGGAGCGGGACCCGGTGCGCGGCGGCATGCAGATCCAGCGGCTCGACCTCGTCACCGGGGCGTACACCGATGTCACCGCCGGGGAATCGCAGCAGCAGTACCAGGGTTCGAGTGGCGGCGCCATCGCTCCCGAGCCATCGCCCGACGGCCGCCTGCTCGCGTTCGCGCGGCGGATCCCCGGGGGAACCATCGAATTCAAGGGGCACCGCTACGGCCCCCGCACCGCGCTTTTCGTCCGTGAGCTTGCCACCGGAGCCGAACGGTTGGTCGCCGATCCGATCGAGACGGATATTGCGGAGGGAATAAAGGTAGAGCGCATCCTCCCGGGCTACTCCTGGACTCCTGACGGGCGCGCCCTGTTCGTCACTCGCGGCGGGCGGATCGTCCGGGTCGACCTGGAATCGGGCCGGACGACCGAAGTGCCCTTTACCGCGGAAGTGCGCCGGCGGGTTTCGGAACAGGCGCGCGCCCGTTTGAGCATCCGGGACCCGGACTTTCGGGTCCGGATGATTCGCTGGCCGGCCGTCGCACCCGACGGAAGGACCGCGGTGTTCCACGCCGCCGGCCGGCTCTACCGGATGAGCCTGCCCGGCGGGAGGCCGGAGCGGCTGGTGGAGGGAACCGATGCCTTCGAACTGTCTCCGGCGTTTTCCCCGGATGGGCAGTGGGTGGCCTACACCTCATGGGACGACACGGTGGGGCACGTCATGCGGGTCCCGGCGGCGGGCGGCGCGCCCACCCGTCTCTCCACCGAGGCGGCGCCCTGGCTCCATCCGGTGTGGACGCCGGACGGGGGCGGAATCGTGGTGGCCCGCGGCGAAGGGGCTCCCAGCAGGGGCCGCTCCTGGTCCGCGAACCTCCACTACGACCTGGTGCGTCTTCCGGCGGACGGCGGCGATGCGGTCTTCCTGACCCGGACGCTTCGGCCGTTCAACGCCGGGCGGCCGCTGATGCCGCGGCGGCAGATCGTGGCCCCCTCGTTCGGCCCCGACGGGCGGCTGTTCTTCCCCGAGCAGGACACCTGGGAGCGCGACGGTCGCCGCCAGGACGTGACCCGGCTGGTGTCGGTCCGGGCCGACGGGCGGGACCGCCGGGTCCACCTGACCCTTCCCTTTGCCGATGAAGCCGTCCCGTCGCCCGACGGCAGCTGGGTGGCGTTCTCCGAAGGGGACAACGTCTATCTGGCGGCGCTCCCGTGGCCGGGCGCCGGCGGGGAGGCGCCCCACCTGGACCGGCGCAACCCGTCGCTTCCGGTGCGGACGCTTTCGGTGGACGGAGGGATGTTTCCACGCTGGAACGCGGACGGCGCCCTCCATTTCGGGAGCGGGCCGCGGATCACCACCTACGACCCGGAGACCGCCGAGACCGTCCATCATGCGGTGGACCTGCGCCTGCCGCGCCACCGGGCGGCCGGTGGCCTTGTCCTCGCCGGTGGCCGAATCGTGACCCTCGGGCCCCGGGGGACCATCGAGAGTGGATCGGTGCGGGTCGAGGACGGCTGGATCACCTGCGTCGGCGACTGCGAAGCGCAGGACGGCGACCACATTGTGGACCTGGACGGGCGGACGGTCATTCCCGGGCTCATCGACATGCATGCCCACCACCACCGGGATCACACCGGCGTGATCCCGCGACGGAACTGGGAGTCCGCCGTTTATCTCGCCTACGGGATGACCACCACCCTCGACAACTCGCAGTGGTCCCAGAACGTTTTCGCTGCCGCCGAACTGGTGGAGTCCGGCGAGATGGTCGGACCGCGGATGTTCAGCACCGGCGACCCCATGTATGGCGGCGACGGCTCCCGGCAGAACGACATCCGGAGCCGCGAGGACGCGGCGTACAACATCGACCGCCTCACGTCATGGGGTGCAACGGCGATCAAGTCCTACATGCAGCCGCGCCGCGACCAGCGCCAGTGGATCGCCGGGATCTCCCGCGAGCGGAACCTGATGCTCACCGGGGAGGGTGGCAGCCTCGAGTACAACGTGGGCCTCATCCTCGACGGACAGACCGGATGGGAACACCCGCTGAGCCATGTCCCGCTCTACGAGGATGCCGCACGGTTCTTCGGCCGGACCAGTACGGTCTATTCGATCACCTTCGTGGTGGGCGGCCCCTCGGTCTGGAACGAGGAGTACTTCTGGCAGGAGACGGCCCATTGGCAGGACCCGAAGCAGCGGCGCTTCCTGCCCTGGCGGATGCTCATTCCCCACACCCGGCGCCGTCCGCTGCGCCCCGAGACCGATTACAGCTTTCCGCTACTCGCGCAGGGGCTCGCCGATATCGTGGCCGAGGGCGGATCGGGAGCCATCGGGGCGCACGGCCAGCACCACGGAATCGGTTCCCACTGGGAAATCTGGATGGCGGCGGCGGCGATGAGTCCGGAAGAGGCGCTGGACGTCGCCACCCGGCAGGGGGCGCTGTTCCTGGGTCTGCTCGACGAGACCGGAACCGTCGAGGCCGGGAAGCTGGCCGACTTGGTGGTGCTGAACCGGAACCCCCTCGAGGACATCCGGGCGACCGCCGACATTCGCTATGTGATCAAGGATGGCCGGGTGTTTGACGGGGACACGCTGGACGAGATCTGGCCGCTCCCGCGACCTTACGGCGGTTACCCCTGGCTCGACGAGACCATGTATCGGGAGGACACCCGTCCGATCCGCCGGGACCGCGGCCGGTGAGCGGCTTTCCGGCGAGCGCCTGGCTGCTCGCCGTCGCCGCGGTGATCCCCGGTCTCGCCATTGCCGGCTGGAACGCCTGGCGGATGCGCCGGAGACACTGACTTGGCCCTCTGGATCGTTCTGGGGGCCTACCTCGCGGTCCTGTTCGGCCTCGCCATCTGGAGTGCCCGGAGCACCGGCGACCTGGCCGGTTACTACCTTGCCGGCCGCAAGCTGCCAGCGGTCGTGGTGGGGTTCTCCGCCGCCAGCACCGGAGAGAGTGCCTGGCTGCTTCTCGGGCTTACCGGAATGGGGTACCTCCTCGGGGTGAACGCGCTGTGGATCGTGTTCGGGGAGGTGCTCGCCACCGCGATCGCCTGGATGGTGATCGGTCCCCGGTTCAAGGCGCTCGCCGACCGCTATGCGGCGATCACCGTGGCCGACTGGATGGAGGAGCGTTTCGCCGACCGCCGCCAGATATTGCGCCTGATCGGATCGGTGGTGATCCTGGTGATGGCGGGCACCTACATGGCGGCCCAGCTCACCGCCTCCGGCAAGACCTTCGAGTCGTTCACCGGAGTCTCCTACGAGACCGGGGTCCTGATCGGCGCAGTGGTAATCCTGTTCTACACGAGTCTCGGGGGTCTCAAGGCGGTCGCCTGGAGCGACCTGATGCAGGCCACCTTGATGGCGGCGGCGCTGGTGGCCCTGCCACTCGTGGCCCTCGCCGAAATCGGCGGGCTTTCGGCGCTCGCCGCCGCGCTCGGAAACGCCGATCCGGGGCTGCTTCGCCCCCTGGGTTCGCATGGCTGGTCGGCCCGGGGAATCGCCGATGTGGCGAGCCACCTGGGAGTGGGGCTTGCCTTTCTTGGCGCACCGCAACTCCTCGTGCGATTCATGGCCTCGCGGGACCGGAGGACCCTCTCCGACGGCGGGCTGATGGCCACCCTCGTCATCATCCTGTTCGATCTCGGGGCGGTCCTGACCGGGATGGCCGGCCGGGTGCTGTACCCGGTGATCGAAGATCCCGAAGGCATCCTCCCGCTGCTCGCCTCCGATCTCATGCCGCCGCTCGTGACCGGGCTCTTCCTGGTGGCGGTGCTTGCCGCGATCATGTCCACTGCCGATTCGGTGTTGTTGCTGGCGTCGTCCACCGCGGTGCGGGACGTGCTCCAGAAGATGGTCGGCACGCGCGGGGGCCGGCTCGGTTCGTTCGTCGCCGACGAGGCCCGGGTGGTTCGGCTGGGCAAGTGGGTGACCTTCGGACTCGGGGTCTTCGGGGTGCTGGTCGCCCTTCCGGAAGTGCGGGTGGTGTTCTTCTTCGTCCTGTTCTCGTGGTCGGGCCTCGGATGCGCCTTCGCGCCGGTGGCGATTCTCGGGGTGTTCTGGAAGCGGATGACCCTGGCGGGGGCGGTGGCCGGGATGACCGTCGGATTCGCGGCCTCGGTGCTGTGGTACCTCTACGGCAAGCCGTCGTTCTTCCAGCTCTACGAGATGGTGGTCGGGTTCGGGGTCGGCTTCGCCGCGGCGATCGTGGCAAGCCTCCTGACGCCGGCGGAAGAGCGGGGAGCGCGCGAGATCGGGCGCGCCGCCGCGTGGGCCCGGAACGGGGTCGTCCGGTGAGGAGGCTGCTCGCCGGAGGGGTGCTGGCGGCCGGCGGGAGGGAAACCGGGGCAGGGGACGTTGGACGCTCCGTCCGGAAGCTGCTCGCCGGAGGCCTGCTGGTGACCGGCTGCGGCGGAGCGGGAGACCCGGGCGGTCCGCTGGCGCCCGCTCCGGCGGGAGCGCGGGTGGGTCGGGTGGAAGTGGTTTCGACGCCGACGCGCGGCAACACTTATCTGGTGGACGAGGAACTGGTCTTTGCGCTCACCCCGACCCGGGGAGGGACGACCGAACTTGTCGGGTCGGCGTGGCTGGAATTCGATCTGGGGCTCGCGCGGGAACCGGCGGCGTTCCGCCCCCGGAGCGGGGAGGAACACCTCGAGTTCGCCTACCGGATTCGTCGGGGCGATCACGATGGCGACGGGATCAGCGTTCCGGCAGGGGAAATCGTCCTTTCGTCCGGCGCCCGGCTGCGTCTCGGTGGTGTTGATCTGGACCGGCGGGTGCCGGAACTGCCGGCCGACCCGAATCACCGGGTCTTCGCCCGTTTTCGTCCCGGCGAGAGGGTACTCCTCGACGCGAGTCTCGATCAGCCCGAGCTGGAATTCGAGCTTGAAGGCGTGCCCGGCTGCGCCACCGTGGAGGGGATCACTCCGATCGTGGAAGCTGCGCTCGGCGGGGAGCCGGCGCGAGCGGAGAGTCTTTTCCTCTCGGGAGTCCAGCTCGGCCGGTGCGCCCTGCTGGCCTCCAGCGGCGAGGCCATCTTTCTTTCGGCGGAGATCGCCGGGGAGGGGGATGCGGTCTACGACCTGGTGCTGGTGTACGACGGGGCCGGTGCGAGCGCGCTCGCCAACTGGTGGACGCTCGGCGGCTTCCTGAAGGAGGTGGAGTGACTTCCGCTGACCGGCGCCTTGGGATCCTGCTGCTGGAAGCCGGGGCCGTCAGTCGGCGCCGCCCCTGATCCCGGGCAGCCTCGCGCGGAAGTTGTCGGGCGCCTTGATAGCGGCTTCGACGATCCGGGCGTCCCCCGGTCCCAGCGCCCCGGGAAGGTGGTCGGGGAACTCCGGCGAGAGCGTGACCCCCCGGTTCCGCAGGAACCCGCCGGCCACGCGTCGTGTTCTCTTGGGCAATTCGGGTGCGACGCGGTGACAGGTGTGATGCCGGGCCCCGGATCAATGGCGGGAACGCCGTTTCCGACCGCACGCGTCCGGGCGCCCTCCCTGCGTAGGTACGGACGGAAAGGAAGCATGCGACGCCCGGGGAAGGGGATCGCTCGCCCTGGCGCCGGAAACCGTGGATGCGGCGAGAGAACCGCCAGGAGCGAAGTTCCGGGAGGGGTGGCCGACGCCCTTGGGGTGGCGGGAGAGAAGGCGGGCGAGCGAAACACACCGATCGGGCGGTCCAAGTCGCGTGTCTTCGTGCTTGATTTCGCCAACGATGAGAAGGTGGGCGAGCGAAACACACCGATCGGGCGGTCTCCCATGATGTCCGTGCCTGGCGTCGCCCCGATGGTGTGGGCTGCCATCACGACCGGACACCGGATCCGGCCCTCACCGAACGGCGTGGTGCGGTGGAAGGGGGCTCCGCCGATGTTGCGAGCGGCGGGATTTCCTTCGTCGTTCCGGATCCTGGTCCCTGGAGGCTTGCGGCCGGTACCATGGCTGGATGACCGGAGAATCGGCGGGGGAGCCTTCGCCATGCCTCGTGAGAGCTGAAGACGGCACACGACTTTCGCCGAAGGAGTGCCTGGACCGCCTCCCGGCGGATCGCTACCTCGTGGCCCTCGAGCGCGGCTCGCTCGAGGTCGGCTTCTACGCGCCGGAGGACGTCGATCCCCAGCAACCCCACGACCGGGACGAGTGCTATGTGATCATGGAAGGGTCGGGGCGCTTCCGACTGGGGGACGAGACGGTCCCGTTCGGTCCGGGGGACCTGCTGTTCGTTCCCGCCGGTGTCCCGCACCGTTTTCTCGACTTCGGGAAGGAGTTGCGCGCCTGGGTGATCTTCTTCGGTCCGCGCCGGGACGGGGACGGGAAGGGGGTCTGATTACCGGCTTCCGGACCAGAAGAGCGGGCCGCCGAGCGCCTTCGGGAAGCCGTAGCCGAGGGTCCAGATCAGGTCCACATCGGCTTCCCGGCTGGCGATCCCTTCGGCGACGACCTGGCGGCCTTCGTCCACTAGTGCGCCGAGGCAGCGCTCCCGGATTTCGTCCGCCGCCACTTTGCGGCGGGTGATTCCGGCGCGTGCCGACGCCGCCGCGATGATCGCCGCCACCTCGGGATCGGGGTGGGGAGTCCGGCCCCCTTCCGGGTAGCGGAAGAAGCCGCGGCCGGTCTTCTGGCCCATCCGGCCTGCCCCGGCGAGTTGATCGGCGACCACTTCGGTTGTGCCGGAAAGGTGTTTCCGGGCCGACCAGCCGATGTCCAGACCGGCGAGGTCCGCCACCCGGAACGGCCCCATCGGGAAGCCGAATTCCTCGAGGGCGGAGTCCACCGTCTCCGGGGGCGCGCCCTCCAGCAGCAGCTGGTCCGCCGCCCGGCGGTAGGCGTAGAGCATTCGGTTTCCGACGAAGCCCGGGCAAACGCCCACCACCACCGGGACCTTGCCGAGCGCGACGGCAAGCCGTCGGGTGGTTTCGAGGGTCGCTGCCGAAGTCCGCTTCCCGACCACGACCTCCACGAGCCGCATCACGTGCGCCGGCGTGAAGAAGTGGGCGCCGACAACCCGGTCGGGGTGTCCGGTGGCCGCGGCGATCCGGTCGGGGTCCAAGGTCGACGTGTTTGTTGCGAGAATGGTTCCGGCGGTGGCCCGACGGTCGAGTTCCGAAAAGACCCGCTTCTTGGTGTCGAGATCCTCGAATACGGCCTCCACCACGAAGTCGGCGCCGGCCACCGTTTCGAGGGACACCCGGACGATGCGCTCCCGCCGGGCTCGGGCGGCCGCGGGCGTCAATCGCCCCCTTGCCACCGCCCGCCGGAGCGTCCCCTCCAGCGCGGCGATGCTCTGTTCCCAGGCCCGGTCATGAGCTTCGAAGACGGAAACCGGATAGCCGGCGCCGGCGCCGGCAAGCGCGATCCCGCGTCCCATCGTCCCGAAGCCGACGATCCCGATCCGTTCGACGGCGGGCAGCCCATCCACCGCAACTGCATCCGCTTCGGCGGCGGCGAGCCATGCGGCGGCGTCGGTCCTGAAGGAAGAAGGCATGCGTCAGGTGGGGCTCCGAAAGACCCCGACTGCGGTTCCGGAGAGGAAGGAGAACACGGCGGTCCCGGCGATCCCGCCCCAAGCGACGGGTGGGCGTCATCCGCCCGTCCCCGGAGCTGCTTTCGGGTTTCGGGCGGCGATGCACACCGAACGCGCGGCGACGGCGGTCCAACCGGCGTCCGGATTGCTGATGCGGAGGCCGGTGGCGAACAAGACACCGACCTGGCGCGCCTGTCCTCCGGGGAACTGGATGCGCCGGGAACAGTTCACAGTACCAGCTTGCGGGCAAGCGTCGGGCTGCTTCCCTCCTTGATGGTGGCCACCACCGGTCGACGGGCGGAGATCGGCGGTGAAAGTGGAAGCGGCAGGTCGCCAGCACCATCCCGGCGGCCACCAGCAGGCCGAAGACCTCGGCGGTTCGCCGGGCCGACTCTTCCGTTCGCAATCCGGATCGCGTCCCTCCTCGGCATCGCCGCCGGGACGCCGGTGACCGACAGGTCGATCCGACTCTTCCGTTCGCAGTCCGGATCGCGTCCCTCTTCGGCATCGCCGCCGGGACGCCGGTGACCGACAGGTCGGGGCGACTCTTCCGTTCGCAATCCGGATCGCGTCCCTCCTCGGCATCGCCGCCGGGACGCCGGTGACCGACAGGTCGGGGCGACTCTTCCGTTCGCAGTCCGGATCGCGTCCCTCTTCGGCATCGCCGCCGGGACGCCGGTGACCGACAGGTCGGGGCGACTCTTCCGTTCGCAATCCGGATCGCGCCCCTCCTCGGCATCGCCGCCGGGACGCCGGTGACCGACAGGTCGGGGCGACTCTTCCGTTCGCAGTCCGGATCGCGTCCCTCTTCGGCATCGCCGCCGGGACGCCGGTGACCGACAGGTCGGGGCGACTCTTCCGTTCGCAGTCCGGATCGCGTCCCTCTTCGGCATCGCCGCCGGGACGCCGGTGACCGACAGGTCGGGGCGACTCTTCCGTTCGCAATCCGGATCGCGTCCCTCCTCGGCATCGCCGCCGGGACGCCGGTGACCGACAGGTCGGGGCGACTCTTCCGTTCGCAATCCGGATCGCGTCCCTCCTCCCGAAGGGTCCAGCCCACTTCAGGTCGTAGCCGGTGTCCGCGCAGGACCGGTTTGCCGAGACGAAACCGGTGAGGAGGACTAGCGTCAGCGGCGGGATCCAATCAGCGGGTAGAGGAGCGCGGTGGCGAAGGCAGGGAACCAGCCGCCACGCATCGCCGAAAGACCCACCAGCAGTCCGGACACCAGGGCGGCAGGGCCGGTGCGACGAGCCCGACAATCTCCATGAGGCCCATTCCCGACGCAATTTCGGCGGGCCAGGGCGAGGACCACCGCCGCGCCCGCAAGCGCCGGGCGCCTGGCGACGAGGATTCCCGCTCCGGCGGCGCCACCGCTCCGGCTCCGACCATGACGTCTTGCGGGATGTGAAGTTCCGGGAGATCCACAGCGAACCGGGCCGGGGAGGGACCACGGGGAACCAGGTCGATCCCGAAGCACAGACGCCAACGGGTTCCCGATCCAGCAGATGCCAATGATGTCGGTGGGGATCCCGGGGGACCGTCCGAATGCTCCGGCGGCCGCGGCGTCGCCGAGGAGCCGTGCCCGCGCGGCCGCCCTCGTCGCCGGCCAGCGGCGGTCGTCGACCGACCGACCAGAGGCCCCCGCGGGGTGCGGGCGCCGAAGAGCCGGGCGATCAGCGTGATGTCGACAGTGCCTCCCGGGACGGCTCCAAGAACCATCGACGGCACGGAGTCGGGCTGCCCGAAGAGCCACGTGGCTCCGGCGGGAAGGAGCACCGCGTTGGCGCCCCCGAGAGTGGCCGTCGGGATCACCGTCTGGAGCAGGTTCTCGCGCTCCACCGCTGCGAAACTCCGGGTGGCGGCAAGCGGAATGCGCCCGACCCCGATGGCAAGCACTGCGCCGATGACCGAACGGTTGGGGTGATGCCGACGCGGGTCAGCAGTTCCATTCCCGTGATCGCGCCGGGGAAGCTGCGGGAACGAGGGTTCCCGGCTCGAGAATCGAGGGGTGGTTGCGGGACCTCACGTTCGGTCATCGTGCCAGCCGCCGATAAAATCGCCGCTCCTATGGCCGAATTCGACATGGTGGTGCGGGGCGGTGAGGTGTTTGCCGAGGGCGGGTTGCGATCGGCCGACATCGGGGTCACGGACGGCGTGATCCGGGTCGTTGCGCCCGGACTCGGCCCCGGAGCCCGGGAAATTCCGGCGAACGGCCGGCTGGTGTTGCCGGGCGGAGTGGACGCCCACACCCACATCGAGCAGCGTTCCTCGATGGGATTGATGTGCGCCGACGACTTCCACTCGGGGACGGTCTCGGCGGTCTGCGGCGGCACCACCACCGTCATCTCCTTTGCGGTGCAGGGGCACGGGGAATCCCCCCGGCAGGTGGTGGCCGATTACCACCGGCTGGCCGGACCGAAGGCGGTCTCCGACTACGGCTTCCACCTGATCGTGTCCGATCCGACTCCGGAGGCACTCGGCGGCGAGATCCCCACGCTGGTGGGAGAGGGAGTGACCTCCTTCAAGATCTACATGACCTACGATCTGGTACGCCTCGACGATCGGCAGTTCCTCGACGTGCTGGAGGCGGCACGCCGCATGGGGGCGCTCACCATGGTCCACGCCGAGAACCACGACATGATCGGCTGGATGAGCGGCCGGCTGGTGGATGACGGCCATGTGGCGCCCCGCTTCCACGCCCCCGGCCACCCGCAGCTTGCCGAGAGCGAGGCGACCGCGCGGGCGATCGACCTCGCCCGGTTGGTGGACGCCCCGCTGTACGTGGTCCACGTCTCCTCGAAGGAGGCGGCCGCCGCCATCGGGACCGCCCGCCAGCAGGGGTTCAAGGTGTTCGCCGAGACCTGTCCCCAGTACCTGCTGCTCACCGCCGAGGATCTCGACCGTCCGGGGATGGAGGGCGCCAAGTTCTGCTGCAGCCCGGCGCCCCGCGACCGGGCGTGTCAGGAGGCGCTCTGGGAAGGAGTCGCCGCCGGGACCTTCGATGTGGTCAGTTCCGACCATGCTCCCTACAGCTTCGACGACCGGGGCAAGCTCGCTGCCGGCCCCGAGCCGCCGTTCACGAAGATATGCAACGGCGTACCCGGAGTGGAACTCCGATTGCCGCTTCTCTACTCCGAGGGAGTGGGGAAGGGGAGGCTGTCGCTCGAGCGGTTCGTCGAGGTCGGCTGCGAGGCTCCGGCGCGGCTCTTCGGGGCGTATCCCCGGAAGGGAGTCATCCGGCCGGGCAGCGACGCCGACTTCGCACTGTGGGACCCCGATCACGAGAGGACCGTGCGATGGGCCGACCTCCACGACAACGTGGGGTATTCGCCCTGGGAGGATCACCGGATCAAGGGATACCCGGAGACGGTGGTGCGCCGGGGAGAGCTGGTGGTGGAGAGGTTCGAACCCTGCGCCGCCCCCGGCAGCGGCCGGTTCCTGGTCCGCGATCGGCCGGAGTCGGCGGCGCCGCTCGGACGTCCGTCGGAAGCGGTCGAGCTGGCGCGCCGGTTCGGGGCGAAGGGCTTTCTGGACTAGCCCGGATCGCTCACCGATTGGGCGAGACCGGCAATTTTGTGGTTCGGAGTTCCTTTTCGGTTCGAGTCTGGCCAGGCAGGCGCGTAACCGATGCGAAAGGGTGTGGACCGGGGAACTCGGGCGGTCGGGATGCGTGCCCTTGGGTGCTTCGTGCCGTGATCGGCGCCGAACCGCAAACCTCCCCCCGAGGCGTCGGGGGAGAGGGTGGTCCGGCGCAACGAGATGGGAGACAGCCAGAGATGGAAGACCTGGATGGCGACCACGATCAGGAATTGGCTTGTCCGCCCGACGTCTCCGAAGAGTCCGGAGACCGCGAATCCATCGACAAGCCCCGAGGCGCGGAACCCGTCGCGGCAATGACGCACCTGAACCCGATCAGAAAGTCCGATGCGACGATCCGCTTCCCGCAGCGCGAGCGCCCCTCCGTCCGAAGTGATGGGCCCCCCGTCGAAACGGGCTACAACTTCCCGTCGCCCGACGGGATGGGCAGCCGGGTGTACACGGCGTGGCCGTGGGGTCTTGGGCGTCGTGTTCCTGTAAGTGTTTGTGCATGATCGCATTGCACGACATTCCGAGGCCTTGCGACCGGACCTCGGTGAGCGATCCGGGCCAGCGACCGCCTCCCGCATCGCACCGCCGCACTCCTCTCCGGTTCAGACCAAGGACACAGCATCTGCTCCCCCCCCGGAATGAAGTCCGACGGCCACCACGCCGCGCACCATCCGAGAGCGCTTCGCCCACCGCCAGCTTCCCGCATGGCATGTACGCACTATTGGGGGAGGAATGATGGCTGAAGCGATGCCAATCACGCCCGAACTCCTGACCTGGGCACGAGAAAGGGCCGGATACAGCCTGGACGCTGCCTCTGAGGACTTCCGCAAGATTGCGGCCTGGGAGAGTGGAGAGGACAGGCCGTCCTATCCGCAACTCGAAAAACTGGCAGCGAAGTTCCGAGTGCCTGTGGCCGTGTTCTTCTTCCCGGAACCACCAGAGCTGCCACCTGTCGAGGAGTCCTTCAGAACGCTCGGCCCGGCACAACTTGCACTGATCCCGCCCCGCATTCGCTTGCTTCTGCGCAAGGCGCTCACTTTCCAGATGGGTCTGGAAGAACTGAATTTTGGCCGTAACCAGGCCGAACGAATAATCACGCGTGATCTAAAGTTCCAGCCAGGTGATGACGTTGACCTGATCGCTTCCCGGGTGAGGGAATATCTGGGTATTGGCATGGAAGAACAGTTTCGTTGGGGTGATGTGGAAAAGGCCCTTGAAACCTGGCGGAAGTCATTTATGGATGTTGGCGTGTATGTCTTCAAGGATCAGTTTCGAGATGATGGATACTCGGGGTTCTGCCTCTACAACGATGAATTTCCTATCATCTACGTCAACAACACGACAGCCAGGACACGCCAGATTTTCACACTGTTCCATGAGCTTGCACACTTGCTCTTTCGCACGAGCGGCATCAACTCCCTCACAGACGACTACATCGACGACCTATCGCCCGATGGTCGCAGCATCGAGGTCATCTGCAACCGTATGGCGTCCTGCCTGCTCGTGCCGGATAGTGATTTCGAACGCGCATTTGCCGGAAGCGCGCCAAATGAGGAAACGGCAGCAGCGCTGGCGCGGCGGTTCAGTGTGAGCCGCGAGCTCATCTATCGCAAATTCCTGGATCGTGATCTGATCACCGAGAAGGAATACGAAACGACAGTCATGAAATGGGCAGCGCAAATGAGAGGAAGTGGGGGCGGCAATTACTACTACACCAAGATTACCTGTCTCGGCATGGAATACACAACGCTCGCCTTTCAGCGCTACTATCAGAACCAGATCGACGCAAACCAGTTGGCGGATTACCTGGACACGAAGCCCAAGAATTTGACTCGTCTTGAAGAATACGTCTCACAGAGGGCTTCGTGAGATTCGTTTTCGATACCAACGCCTTTTCCCAACTATTTCACAGCTATTACCGGAAACGCTTTCCCCCGCTGTGGGAACAGTTTGACTTATTGATCGAAGAGGGGGCGATCACCTCGACCAGGGAAGCGGCGCGCGAAATCGAAGATGATCGTGTAGCCGCGCTCAAGGCTTGGGTGAAAGATCACAGAGACCTGTTTCCGGCTCCTGCGATTGATGAAGCCCTGTTCGTCGTGGAGATTTTCAAGGTCGCGCACTTCCGCAGCGTAATCGAAAAGAAAAAACTGCTGAAAGGCGGCAAGAATGCCGACCCGTTCATCATCGCTCGCGCAAGAGTTCCGGGAGCCACGGTGATCACGATGGAAGAGGGGCCGAAAAACGGCGCCAAGATTCCCAACATCTGTCGGCACTTCGGCATCCCTTGCGCCTCGCTCGAAGGCTTCATGGAACTCGAAGGCTGGAAGTTCTAGCTAGCGGATCGGGAGCGGAGGTCCGAACCCGCGGTCCTCGTCGGTCACGATCACCCCGTTCGCCTCGATATAACGGTCCCACTCGGCGAGGACCTCCTGCAGCCGGTCCGGGTGTTCGCCGGAGAGGTCGTGGAGTTCCCCCGGGTCCTCGTCCAGGTTGTAGAGGCGCCAGCGGTTCCCGCCCATCGGCGGCGCGAGCCAGGTGGCCTTCCAGGGCCCCCGGCGGACCGCCCGCCGTCCGAAGATCTCCCATCCGGCGGTGACCTCCTCGTGAACCCGGTCGGTTTCGCCGCGAAGAAACGCCCCGAGCGAACGCCCGGTGGGCATGACGGCGGCCGCGCCCGGCCCGGGCGCCGGTGCGCCGGCCAGTTCGAGGAAGGTGGGGAAGAGGTCGGTCACCTGGAGGAACGCGCCGCTGGTCGCCCCCGGCAGGTGGTTCGAGGTCCCTTCCGGCATGACGGCGAAGGCCGGAACCCGGATTCCGCCCTCGTGGACGAACTGCTTGAAGTAGCGGAAGGGAGCGGTGGAGGCGTGCGCCCATTCCGGCCCGGTGTACACGAAGGAGTTGATCCGCCCCATCTGTTCGGGGGAAAGGTCGAAACGGGCCGGGAGGAAGGTGGCGTTGTCGGCGAGCCCGGTCACGTCCGCCCCGGAAGCGCCGTTGTCGGAAAAGAAGACGATGACGGTGTTGTCCAGCAGGTCCATCTCGCGGAGCGCCGCGACCAGCCGCCCCACGTGGTGGTCGAGCCGCTCCACCATCGCCGCGTAGATCTCCATCTTGCGGGACTCGATCCGCTGCTCCCCGGGAATGAGGTCGTCCCACCGCCGCGCGTAGTCGGGGAGCGGCGGGGCATCGACAGTCGGCGGGATGACCCCCATCCGTTTGGCGCCTGCGATCCGACGCTCCACGAGTGCCTCCCAGCCATCGTCGTAGGCCCCGGTGTAGAGGTCGAGGAACTCGTCCGGCGCCTGGAGCGGCCAGTGCGGCGCCGTATAGGCGCCGATCGCGAAGAAGGGCCGCTCCTCTTCGGCCGCCTCCCGGATATACCCGATCAACTCGTCGGTGTAGGCGCGGGTGGAATAGAAACCGGCGGGGAGCGGGACCACCGTGCCGTCCCGGCGATAGCGGATCGGATCGAAGGAGTCCACCGGGGCCGCGTCCTCGAAGTGGCTCGCCGCGCCGGTGAGCAGGACGAAGGAGCGGTCGAACCCGCGCGCCGGGGGACTCTGGTCCTCCGCCTGTCCCAGGTGCCACTTGCCGGCGATCGAGGTGTGGTATCCGGCGTTCCGCATGAGTGCCGGGAGGTGGAGCACATGTTCGTTCAGATACCCCTCGTATCCGATCCGCCCCTCGAGGTCGTCCCCCATCAGCGAGGCCATTCCCCCGAGTCCGGCCCGGTGATGGTCGACTCCGGAGAGAAGCATCGCGCGGGTCGGCGAGCAGGTGGCGGCGGTGTAGAAGCTCGTGAACCGGATCCCGGAGGCGGCCAGTCGGTCCAGGCTCGGCGTGCGTATTTCCCCGCCGAAGGCCCCGATGTCGGTGTAACCCAGATCGTCGGCGATGAGCACCAGGACATTGGGGGGAGCCGGGTCGGGGGCGGCGCAGGCGCCGAGAACCAGGAGAACGGCGAGGGCCGGGGTGCGCACGCGGCGATTATGGCCGAGCACGGAGCGCAGGAAGCCGTTCCGGGATGTTCCGCCCGTAAAATGCGGCCCGATGCGCATCCTCCGGGTGGCTGCTGCCCAGCTCGGCCCGATCCAGCCGGGCGATTCGCGGTCCGAAGCGGTGGACCGGCTGCTGGCGCTCTTAGAGGGGGCGGCTGCCGCCCGGTGCGGGCTGGTCGTCTTCCCCGAACTCGCGCTCACGACCTTCTTTCCGCGCTATGTCCTGAACGAAAGCGAGCGGGACGCCTGGTTCGAGTCCGGGATGCCCGGCGCCGAGACCCGGCCGCTCTTCGAAGCGGCCCGGCGGCTCGGCGTCGGATTCCATCTCGGGTACGCCGAACGCGACGGGGATCGCCGGTTCAACACCGCGATTCTGGTGGACGGTTCCGGCGGGATCGTCGGCAAATATCGGAAGGTGCATCTCCCCGGACACGCCGAGCCGCTCGCTGGCGTCCCGTTTCAGCACCTCGAGAAGCGCTACTTCGATGTGGGGGATCTCGGATTTCCGGTGTGGCGGGCGTTCGGCGGAGTTGTCGGGATGTGCATCTGCAACGATCGCCGCTGGCCCGAGACCTGGCGCGTGATGGGACTCCAGGGCGTCGAGCTGATCGTGCTCGGATACAACACTCCCGAGGCGAACATCCACCACCGGGAGTCACCTCACCTCCGCATGTTCCACCACCTGCTCTCGCTCCAGGCCGGTGCGTACCAGAACGCCACCTGGGTGGTGGCAGCGGCCAAGGCCGGGGTCGAAGACGGCCAGCAGCTGATCGCCGGTTCGGCCATCGTGTCGCCGACCGGCGAGATCGCCGCCCGGGGATCGACGGAGGGCGACGAGCTGGTGGTCGCCGATTGCGACCTCGACCTCGGCGTGCACCAGAAGCGCCATGTTTTCGACTTCGCCCGCCACCGCCGGATCGAGCACTACGGGTTGATCACCGGGCGCACCGCGGCGATCCCGCCGGAGTAGCTCAGGCCGGCAACGCCGCCCGACCGCCCAGCCGCCGGACCAGCCGCACCAGTGGCCACCCGAGCAGGAGATAGAGCAGTGCTGCCAGGATCAGCGGCGAGGGGTTGAAGTGGACCCCCTGGCTGATCCGGGCCATCCGCAGGAGGTCGGGCAGCGCCACCACGCTGGCGAGCGAGGTCAGCTTCACCGCCTCCAGGGTGTTGCCCATCAGGTCCGGCAGCACATTGCGGACGGCCTGGGGCAGCACCACCAGCCGCAGGGTGGGCAGGGTGCGGAGGCCGGTGGAGCGGGCTGCTTCCCACTGGGTCGGCCCCACGCTCAGGATCCCGGCGCGGAGGATCTCGCCGTAGTAGGCCGACGTGTTGATGGTGAGCGCGATCCCGACCCCGACCAGCGGTGGCGGCTCGATCCCGGCGAACGGCAGGCCGTGAACGATCAGCACCAGCAGGACGAGCGGCGGGAAGGCACGCACCAGGTCCACCCACCACGACAGGAGCTGCCCGGGCCCCCGCGGCAGGAGCGTCGCTGCCCCCGCCAGCAGTCCGCCAAGCAGCAGGCCCCCGGGGATCGCGATGAGGCACGCCTCGAGGGTCACGACCAGCCCGCGCAACAACAGGCCGGCGCTCTCCCCCATCACCCGGAGGTTCAGGAAGGTCTCGAGGAACTCCATCACGGGGTGGGGAAACGGGTCTCGAGCCGGCGGCCGAAGCGGACGAGGGGCAGGAACAGCACCACATACACTGCGGCGGCGAGCAGGAGCGGCGCCGGGCTGCCGGTCCGGGCCTGGATGCTGGTCGCCTGGTTCAGCACTTCGGGCACCGCCACCACCGAGGCGAGCGCCGTGTTCTTTCCGGTGGCGATGGCGCGGTTGGTGAGCGGGGGGATGGTCAGCCTGATGGCCTGCGGCAGCACCACCAGCCGCAGCGCCTGGCCCCGGTCCAGTCCGGTGGAGAGCGCGGCCTCCCACTGACCCCGGTTCACCGAAGTGATTCCGGCCCAGAAGATCTCTTCGCTGGCAGCGCCGAGCACAAGTCCGAGGGTCGCGAAGGAGGCGGCAAATCCGCTGAGTTCGATCCCGGCGAAGGGGGCGGCGAAGTAGAGGACCACGAGCAGCACCAGCGGAGGGATGGCTCGGCCCACATCGGCATACCCGGCGATCAGCCCGCCGAGCCGACCCGGAAAAAGCGCCCGGATGATGGCGAGCAGGAGGCCGAGTCCGGTCCCGGCAGCGATCGAGCTGAGCGCGAGGGCGGCCGTGATTCCGATCCCGGAGCGTACCCCCGGCCACGCGGCCGCCAGGGCTTCGGGGTCGAGGAAGATGCCCATCAGACCTGCCCGAGGAAGGTGCGGAGCCGCTCGTTTTCGGGCTGGTCCAGCATGGTGTCCGGCGGCCCCTCGGCCACGATCCGGCCGTCGGCGAGGAAGACGATGCGGTCGGCGGCCTTCCGCGCGAACCCGATCTCGTGGGTGGCAACCAGCATGGAGACCCCGTCCTGTTTCAGCCCCTGGATGACCCGCAGCACGCTTCCGACCAGCTCCGGGTCGAGGGCGCTGGTCGGCTCGTCGAGCAGCAGGAGGTGTGGTTCGAGCGCCATCGCCCGGGCAATGGCCACCCGCTGCTGCTGGCCGCCGGAAAGCTCGTCCGGCATCGCGTCGGCGCGGTCCTCGAGGCCGACCCGGGCGAGAGCCGCCCGGGCCGCCGCTTCCGCTTCGGCGGCGGAGAGACCGGCGGCGTGGCGGGGAGCGAGCGCCACATTCCTGAGGGCGCTCAGGTGCGGATAGAGGTTGAACGCCTGGAAGACCATCCCCATCCTCCGGCGCAGCACCGCGAGCTCCCCGCCCCCGGAAGGCGTGGGTCGCCCTTCGAAAAGGACTTCACCGGCGTCCGGCTCCGCCAGCCGGTTGCAGCAGCGGATCAGAGTGCTCTTGCCCGACCCGGAGGGGCCGATCAGGGCGACCAGTTCCCCCTCGCCGACCGTCAGGTGGATGTCCCGGATCGCCGGCCTCCCGGCGAAGTCCTTGCCGACTCCGCGAAGTTCGAGGACCGGAGCCTTCACCCGCAGGGTTTGCGTCCCGGCGTCGGTTCGAAGCCCGCCAGTCCGGGGGGGCCGAACCCGTCCGCCGGGGTGACCGCCGCCGACCCGGGCGCGGGATCAATGCCCAGCCAGTCGCGGTGGATGCGGGCGACGACCCCCTCGGTCTTGAGGCATTCGAGGATCATCTCGACCTCGTTCCGCAGCTCCCGGTCCTCGTTGCGGAACGCGATGGCGAAGGCGGTCTCGGCGGAGATCCGGTGGTCGGCGCGCAGGTCCGGGTTCCGGGCCGCGGCCCAGAGGCCGACCGATTCCCCGACCAGGTTGGTGAACGCCTGCCCGGAGAGCACCGCCTGGACCGCGTCGGCGTTCTTGCCGTAACGCAGCACCTCGAAGCCGAGCGGTTTCGCGTTCGCGGTGGCCCAGAGGTCGTATGCGGAGCCGTTGTTCACCGCGACCGTCTGTCCCCGCAGCCCGTCGAGATCCCGCAGCACCGGCTGGTCGGTCCGCCGCAGGAAGACCGGGTCGGTGTCCAGATATCCCTCCGAGAGGAGCACCCGCCGTGCGCGGCTCTCGGTGATGGTGGTCGGGGCGATGACGAAGTCGAACTTGCCGGCGTACAGCCCGGAGAAGATGGACGACCATTCGGAGTCGACGATTTCCACCCCCGGACGCCCCATGCGCGCCGCGATCTCGTTGGCGAGATCCACGTTAAAGCCTTCCACCTCGCCGTTCGGCGCCATCATCGTGTGCGGCGCGAACCCCACGTCGGCCGCCAGCACCAGCGGCTGCGGCCCATCCGCCGCCGGAACCCCGCCGCAGCCGGAAACGGCGACGACGAGGGCGAGCGGCCCGAGCCGGGACATCAAGCGGATGGTACCCGGTCAGGCGGCGACTTCCGCGATCCGTTCGGCGAGGATCCGGCGGGCCAGCAGCACCGGCTTTCCGGTGGCGGTTTCGAGCGCGCCGGCCAGGGCGCCGTCGTACCCGAGGCAGTTGAGTGCGATCAGGTCTGCATGCCGAAAGCGCTCCCGGAGTTCTCCGGCCGCGGCCACTCCCGAACAGGGTGAGGCGACTCCGATGAGGGCGCGGCAGCCCTCGGGAACCCGCCGGAGCGCATCCTGCTCCTGACGCCGATCGGGGATCAGGATGCCGACCGCGGTTCCCGGGACGCATGCCGCCTCGAGCGCGCGGTCGAAGGCGGGGCCTGCCTTGACGAGACCGGGACGGTCGGGAATCCCCCGGAACGGCCCGGTGCACAGGATCGCGGCCACGGTACCTTCGGGGGTTCGCTCGACCAGGTTCCGCATCCGGCGCTCCACGAACCCCTCGCCGAGGATCACCTCCTCCCCGGTGGCAAGACGGGATACGAGCGGCATCTCTCCCGGTTCGGGGCCGGGAATGGCGGATCGGTCCAGCCCGTCGAGCACCCCCGCCTCGGTCACCGGTCCGCCTCCGCCCATGAAGGCGAGGATTTCCGGGGTCACATCCGGTCGCGGCGACTGGCCGATGGTGAGAAAGCGGAGCACCGGCCGGAAGGTAGCATGGCCGCCCGATGCGCGAACTCGTCTCCGATGAGATCGAGGACCTGGCCGCCGGCGCCTGGATTCTCGGCGCCGGGGGCGGCGGAAATCCAGCCCACTCGTTGCTGAATCTCCGCTTCGCCGCCGCCCGCGGATTTCGCCCGCGCCTGATTGCGCCGGCGGCGCTCGGCGGCGATGACCTGGTGGCGGTGGTCTCCACGATGGGGGCGCCGCTGGTGGGGGAGGAGCGGTTGCCGGATCCGGCCATCGCCGCGAAACCGGTGCGGGTGCTGGAGTAACGGCTCGGGAAGCGGTTTACCGCGATCATGTCGCTGGAAATCGGCGGTTCCCATGCACTCCAGGGTTTCCTGGCGGCCACCGGGATCGGACTGCCGGTGGTGGACGCCGAAAGGAGGACGAGAGCCGGGCGGGCCTCCGGGGCGTCGGGTTCCGCCTCCCGGAGCGCGCCCTGGCCTTTGACGGGGACACGCTGACCGCGACCGATTGTGGCGTGGCATCCTCCCGGGTCCGGATCGGGGATCCGGACCCGGGTTCGGGACCTCTCCCCGGCCACGCTCTGTCGCTTTGCCACAACGATCCGCAGCCGGATCGGGGAGGCGGTGGATCAGATGAAACCGGACGCCCGCGCCTGTCCGCTGTTCGCGGTGGGAGGGGGCATTCCTGGTTCCCGACGGACTCGAGGGGATTTCGGAGACCTCCGGATCTCGCATGGTGAGGTTGCGAACGCGGTGGGCGCCGCGATCGCGAAGGTTGGCGGCGAGGTGGACCGGGTGTTCCACGGAACGGGCCGCGACAAGGCGTTCCGGCTCGCGATCCGCGAGGCGGAGGAACGGGCGTGCGCCGCCCATGTCGCCCCGGCCAGCCTCGAGGTGGTGGAGCGCGAGGATCTGCCGCTCGCCTGCTGCCGGGGGACGCGCGGCGGATCCGGGTCAGGGTGGTGGGGGACGCGGGCTGATTCAGCCGCCGCCCGTCACCGCCACAGTTCCGGGAAACAGCGCTTCCCCTCCGCCTCCTTCCCGAAGTGGCGGAGCTTCTTCAAGTCACCCATTCTGATTCCCGGATCCGTGCTTCCGTGGGAGCCACGAGGCAGGGGGTACGGGTGGCGCCGGACTGCCGTGCACCGCAGGAACTGGCTGTGGGTCTTCCGGGCTGAAGTTCCAGAGTAATTTCCCCTTTTTTGCCGTTCAAGGGGTTGATTCGCAAGGGGAAAGTGCGTTTTGATACTTGATTTGCGCGCCCATGTATTTGACGATATTACTACTTTATTTCCATATGGCATGTCTGGTATCATTGAGCCATGTACGTCGACGTCGTCCCCAACCGCAAATCACCCCCCGCAATCCTCCTCCGCGAAAGCTGGCGCGAAGGCGCCAAAACCAGAAAACGCACGCTCGCCAACCTCTCCGGATGGCCCGAATACAAGATTGCCGCGCTTCGTCGGGTACTCAAGAACGAACGCCTTGTCGGGCCCGACGAGCTTCTCAACATCGTTCGCTCCCTCCCCCACGGTCATGTCGCCGCCGTTCTCGGCACACTCCGCAAGCTCCGCCTCGACCACCTCATCGACCCCGAACCCTCCCCCCAACGCCAGCGTGTTCTGGCGTTGATCGCCGCCCGGATTCTCGACCCGGGATCGAAACTTGCCACCGCCCGGGGACTCGCCGGCGCTACCGCGCGCGACACCCTCGCCGAAACCCTGGGACTCGGTTCGCTGGACGAAAACGACCTGTATGCGGCCATGGACTGGCTCCTCGAGCGCCAGGATCGCATCGAGCGCGCCTTGGCGAAACGCCATCTCCAAGAAGGCGCCTTGGTGCTCTACGACCTCACCTCGGTGTGGCTGGAAGGGCGTTCTTGTCCGCTCGCCCGGCGCGGTCATTCCCGCGATGGCAAGCGGAACAAAAAGCAAATCGAGTTCGGGTTGCTGTGCGACCGGAATGGCTGTCCGGTGTCGGTGGAGGTCTTTGCCGGGAATACCGCCGACCCGACCACGGTGGGGGCACAGGTGGAGAAGCTGCGTCGGCGGTTCGGTCTTTCCACGGTGGTGTTGGTGGGGGACCGGGGGATGTTGACCGAAGCCCGGATCCGCGAGGAGGTCGCCCCGGCGGGGCTGGACTGGATCGGGGCGTTGCGCCGCCCGGCCATCCGCTCCCTGGTGCGCAGCGGAGTGGTGCAACTCTCGCTGTTCGACCAGAGGGACCTGATGGAAGTTCGAAGTGACGAATACCCCGGCGAACGGCTGATGGTGTGCCGCAATCCGTACATGGCCGAGCACCGCGCCCGCAAGCGCGAGGCGCTGCTGGAAGCCACCGAGTCGGTGCTCGAACCTCTTGCCGTGGCGACTCGGCGCGAGCGCCGCCGCCTCGAGGGCAGGGACCGGATCGGGGAACGGGTGGGCAAGGTCATCGGTCGTTACAAGATGGCCAAACACTTCACATGGTCCATCGATGAACAGGGCCGGTTCCACTACCGGCGCAATGTCGAGTCCATCGCCTCCGAGGCCGCCTTGGACGGGCTGTACGTGGTGCGCACCAGCTTGCCCGCAGACAAGCTCGATGCGTCCGACACCGTACGCGCGTACAAGCGCCTGAGCGCAGTGGAGCAGGCCTTCCGCAGCCTCAAGACCGTGGACCTCAAGGTCCGACCGGTGTTCCACCGCAACGCCGATCGGGTCCGTGCCCATGTCCTGTTGTGCATGCTGGCGTATCACGTGGAGTGGCACATGCGCCAGCGACTCCGCCCGATGCTGTTTGACGACGAGGATCGTGGCGGCGCCGAAGCCGGTCGCGTCTCGGCAGTGGCGTCGGCCCGAAAGTCCGCCCCCGCGCGGGCCAAGGCCAGTACCGGGCGTACCGCCGAGGGTGACCCGGTGCACAGTTTTCGCACGCTGCTTGCGGATCTGGCCACCGTGACTCGCAACACGGTGGCCCCAGCCCTGCCGGGTGCCGAGCGGTTCGAGATCACGACCCGGCCCACCCCACTTCAACAAAAGGCCTTCGATCTGCTGGCCGTGAAGCTGTCCGTTACCCAGTAGCGAAACCCTGAAATCTCTCCATGTCCAATCAAGTCAGTGACTTGCGTCTATGGCATGCTGGAACTTCAGTCCGGGAGAGGATCCACTCCGGCAGCAAGGTGTCCGGCACCGGCTTCACGCTCTTCCACGGGAGCGGCCGGGTGGAAGGCAGCCGGAGCGCTATGCCGCCAGCAGGTGGGGTTGATCCAGCGCCGAGCGATTCAGTTCGGGGGTCGCCTCGGCAGGCCGTACCTCGACCACGGTGAATTCGGGGTCGGGATCTTCGGTGATGCGCTGGAGCGCGGCGTCGTCGAGATCGGGCGTCTCACCGGCCCGGATGGCTTCCCGTGCCGTCCGCCACTCGTCCACGCTGGTGCCGTCAGTTGCATCGAAAAAGGACCGCGCCGCCGCGCGGAATGCCCCGAAGTCTGCCGCGTCCTCGGCGAGCGCGAAGAGAATGCTCACCAACGCATCGCGGAAGTTGTCATACGCATCCTGCAGGGATTCGCCTTCTTCGGCGAGGGCGCCGGGGTTCACGCCGTATATCCAGGTGGATCCGAATTCCCGTGTGCAGGTAGCCCGTCCGAGGAAACGGACGTCGGCGACGAAGCCCCGCCCGGCAACAATCTGGCCGAATTGAAAGAAAAGCGGGATGTGACTCATGACGCCTCACCGGGAAAGGAAGACCCGTCAACTGTAGTGCACCGCGCGCCGTCGCGGAGCTACTGGATCAGGCGCCCGCCGTCGATCACGAGCGGGAGGCCGGTGATGAATGAGGATTCGTCGGAGGCGAGGAACAGGATCGCCTGGGCGACGTCCCGGGGCGTTCCCAGCCGGCCCAGCGGGGTGACCTCGTACCACGAGCGGCGCATGGCCTCCGGATCGTCGGTGCGGGAGAGGTTGCGCTCGTTCATCGGGGTGTCGATGACGCCCGGGCAGACCGCGTTCACCCGGATGCCCCGGGACGCGCCTTCGAGGGCGAGCCCGCGGGCGAGGGCCATCATGCCCGCCTTGGAGGCACCGTAGGCGGCACTCCGGGTCGCGGCGATGAAGTTGCCCACCGAGGAGTTCATGATGATGGCGCCGCGCCGACGTTCCTTCATTCCGGGGATCACCCGGCGGGACATCAGGAACGCCGAGGTGAGATTGGTGCTGAGCACCCGCTCCCATTCGGCGAGGCTGGTGTCCTCGACCAGCTTCTTGAGTTCGACTCCGGCGTTGTTCACGAGGACATCCACCGGACCGGGGCCGCGCTCGGCGGCGCCGACCACCTTCTCGACTCCGGGTTCGGTGGAGACGTCGGCGACCACCGCCCGTGCCGTTCCGCCGGCGTCCCGGATGCCGGCCGCGACCGCCTCCACCGCATCGCCGGCGATGTCGGCGAGCACTACCCGGGCGCCCTCCTCGGCCAGGAGTTCGGCGGTGGCGCGGCCGATTCCGTTCCCGGCGCCGGTGACCACCGCGCACCGTCCGTCCATTCGATTCATGGTGATTCTCGGAGGTTCCGTGTCCGGGTCGGCATCCCGGCGATCCGGGCCTCGGCGCGGAGCACGGACACCCGGTTGCGGCGTTCCCGGCGGGCGCCGGTACGGGGGAGCACGAGTACATCCGCTCCGATCGTGGCGTGGTCGCTTCCGATCCCGTCGCCGGTGACCACCGCGCACCGTCCGTCCATTCGATTCATGGTGATTCTCGGAGGTTCCGTGTCCGGGTCGGCATCCCGGCGATCCGGGCCTCGGCGCGGAGCACGGACACCCGGTTGCGGCGTTCCCGGCGGGCGCCGGCATGGGGGGACGCGAGTACCCCGGCTCCGGTCGTGGCGCGGTCGCTTCCGATCCCGTCGCCGGTGATGACCGCGCACGGTCCGGCGCGTCGGTTCATGGTCATCCTCCGAAATTCCTCATCCGGGTCAGCGCCTCGGCGATCCGCTCTTCGGACTGGAGCATGGATACCCGTACGTGGCGGTCCCAACGCGACCCGAAGGCGGTGCCGGGGAATACCAGTACCCGCGCCTCGGTGAGCAGCCGGCGGCAGAACGCTTCCGCCGGCATTCCGAAACGGGAGATGTCGGCCCAAGCGAAGAATCCTCCGCCGTGGTCGGCCGTGGGAATCCCGAGGTCGCGCAGCCCGTCCAGCAGCATCTGGCGCCGGGGCGCGTACATCTCCCGCATCCGGGCGGGGAACGCCCCTCCGCTGGTGAGCGCTGCTGCCGCTGCCCGCTGCGAGAACAGCGGAGCGGGCCCCGAAACCGCCGCCTTCAGCCGGGCGCAGGCGCCGATGGCATCGGAGGGACCGGTCAGATATCCGATCCGGAATCCGGTCATGGCGTAGCTCTTGGACACGCTGCCGAGCGTCAGGGTGCGATGCCGCATCCCCGGCAGGGACACGGGAGAAAGGATCGGTCCCTTGCCGTCAAGCGTCATGTCTGCGTACACCTCGTCCGAAAGGATCCAGAGGTCTTCCCGGTCGGCGAGCCGGCACAGGCCCTCCACCTCTTCCGCCCGGGTGCGGGCGCCGGTCGGGTTGGAGAAGTTCACGATGACCAGCAGCCGTGGCCGCTCGGCTCGGTGGAAGGCTTCGGCGGCGGCGTCGGCCCGCATCCCGAAGTCGCTGCCCCCGGAGGCGGGAACGAGCGCCGCGCGGCCCTTCGCCAGCGCGATGGCCTGGATGTACGACGAGTAGTACGGATCGGCCAGCAGGGCTTCCTCGCGCTCGCCGAGGATCCCCAGCATGGCGAGGACGATGCCTTCCTGGGCGCCGTCGGTCACCAGCACCCCGGTTTCCGGATCGGGGCGGACTCCGGTGCGCGCCTCCTCCCGGTCGGCGATCCGTTCCCGAAGCCACGGTTGCCCGCGCGGATGGAGAGCCTCGGTTTCGCCGAGCGCGGCGCAGGCCGCCTCGATCACCGGGACCGGAGCATCGGCGTCGGGGTCTCCCCGCCCGAGGCTCACCACATCCGGAATTCGGGCGGCCAGTTCCATCAGGGAATAGCGCGAGTCGTCCTTCCGGGTCCGGATTTCCGGAGGTTGCGCCGACTGCCGGGCCCCGAGCACCAGCGCCGCCGCCCGCTGCGAAGGCGAAGCGGTGCAGATCGAGATCGCCTGCTTGAGCCCGCGGAGCTTCGCCAGATGCGCGTCCGGGGCGCGAAAGAACCCGAGGCGGAAGGAGGCGAGGCCCGGGAACCCGTCGAGCGACCCGACCACCAAGGCGTTTTCGGGGATTTCGCCGAGGTCCCCGTCCGCCAGCCGGTCCCCGATGTCCACGATCGGAGTCCCGGCGCTTGGCGACCGAAGTCCGAGCGCCGCACAGGCCGGCGCCGCGGTCTGTTCGCCGCGCACGGCCGGGTTTTCGCTCCCGGCGATCGCGACGAAGAGCGCCTCCTCCCGTCCGGCGGTGATCACCACCTGGCCCCCGGCGGGCGCTCCCGCGGCGATCAGCCTCCTTGCCACCTCCTCGCGCAGCTCGGGAAGTCCGGGGCGGGGGGTGTAGTGGGTCTCGCCACCGAGGAGTGCATCCCGGAGCGCGGCGCGGTGTTGGGCAGCGAGCGTCGTCGCCGAATCCGGAAGCGGTGTTTCCTCCGGAAGCGCGTGCACCCGGTCGGCCACGCGGTTCATGCAGCGAGTTCCTCCCACGCAGCGGCACGCAGCGGCAGCCCGTCGCGCCGCGCCCGTTCGGCCACCCGGTCGGCGCGGAACCGGCGCCCGGTGGGGGCGGATTTCCCGGCGAGAAGCGCGAAGGCGACGAAGGCCGGGCCCAGCGCCTCCGACGGCCCCCAGGTCCGCTCGGCCGCCGGCAGCGCGGCTTCCTCCGCCGGAGAGAGTCCGGTCGGCTTGATGCGTGCTCCCGGCGTGACCGTGTTGGTCGGGATGCCGGGCCGCTCGGCGGCGAGTGCCCTCGCCAGTCCCTCGATCCCGAACTTGCTGGCGCAGTAGGCGGTTTCTCCGGCGAAACCCTCCACCCCGGCCCGAGAACTGACGAGCAGCACCGAACCGACGCGCACCGAGCGCAGCAGGAGAAACGCAGCGGTCAGGTTCACCGCAAGCGTCCGGTCCCAGTCGGCTTCGCTGGTCTCCTCGAGGGGTTTCCGCGGGAGCACGGCGGCGCAGTGGAGGAAGAAATCGAACTCTCCGGACACCTTGCGCACGCTCGTCCGGTCGGTCAGGTCGCAGGCGATCCGTCGAGAGCCGGGCGCCACTGTCTGGAGTTCCGTCTCCTCGCAGTCGAGGAGGGTCAGCGCGGCGCCGGCGCCGGCGAGCGCGCGGGCGGCAGAGCGGCCGAGTCCGCGGGCGGCGCCGGTCACGAGGGCCCGTGTTCCCCGGAGGATCAGAGGATGCTCCGGAGCAGCCATGCGGTCGAAAACCCGAGGTAGTTGCCGATGCCGTAACCGAAGATTCCCACGATCACCGCCGGGGCGATCCGGTTCTTCCATTTGAGCGCCATCCCGAGCGCCAGTGCCGATCCCGGGCCGCCGACCGCCGCCTGGCTCGAAAGGGTCACGGTGGCGATGTCGAAGCGGGCAAGCCACCCGATCCCGTACACCACGACGGCGTGGATCCCGATGATCAGGATCATGTAGAGGAACAGCCAGGGCCCGGCCGCCAGTACCTCGCGGACATCGGAAGCGGCGCCGATGACGATGAAGAAGATGTGGAGGGCGAAATAGGAGAGCATCCCCGCGCCGCGAAGCCGCTGGATGGCGGGAACCTGGCCAAGCACCAGTGCGATGGTGGTCAGCCAGAGCACTTCCGGCACTCCGGGAAGAACCCGGGCGAAGAGACCGGCAGCGACCAGCGCCAGCAGCGGAATGGCCGAGAGGATGGCGAGATGGGTGATCGACAGGGTCCCCTCGGTCCAGGAGCGGCGCAGCGCCGCGGCGTCCATGGTTCCGCCGTCGTCCGCCGTCCCACCGGACACCGCCCGGCGGGCGAAGACCGCGCCGAGCGCCGAGGCAAGGGCCACCTGGGCGAGCATCCAGGGGACGGTCGAGAGGTTGTCCACCACGAAGGCGCCGGCGAAGAGGCTCTCGGTCATGTCGAGGCCCTGACCCACCGCCGCGAAGTTGAGGCCGCCGCCGAAGAAGGCGCCGGCGAAGGTGCCGCCGAGCTTCCAGGTCTCGGGGCCCAGCACTCCGGCGAAGAGCAGGCTCGCGGTGAACGCCCCGACGAAGGTCCCGAAACCGGCAAGCAGGAATCCGAACACCATGCGCGGACCGGCCTTCCTCAGGTCGGCGAGGTGGGTCGAGAGGACGAAGAGGACAATCGCATACGGGATCGCATGGCGCGAGACCTGATCCATGAATGCGCCACCGCGGGGGAGAATCCCGATGTTGGCGAGCAGAAGACCGACCAGGGTGCAAACGACTGCCGAACTGATTTTCTGGATGACGGGAATCCGCTCCTCCAGCTCGCGCGCCCCGGCGACGAGCAGCAGCAGGAAGGCGAGCAGCAGCAGCGGATTGGTGATCACGGGGGGGAAACCTCCACGAATTCGGCGTCGCCACAGAAGAGGGTCCAGTCGCCGGCCGTGGTGGACGGGTAGGTGCGGAATCCGAACAGGACCCCGTCGCACGGCGCGTTCAGATCCTCGAGCGGGTTTCCGAGCAGGTCGTGGATCCGGAGCAGCCGCTCGCCGGCGCGAATCGGCTGTTTCAGACGTTCCTCGGCCTGGCCGGCACCGGGGCTCAGGATGCCGCTCCGGGAGGCCATCACCACGCTTTGTCGCCCCCGCCAGAGTTTCGGCGCGTAGGTGGCGTCGCCCTCGAGCATGCCGTAGTGGTGGCACACGTTCCCGATGGCGCGCTTCAGCGTGTCCACGTTCTGGCGAAGGCGGGCGGGCATGGTGGCGGCGCTGCCCCCGAGCTCGACCGTGATCGCCGCCTTTCCCTTCGGGGTCATCGTCGCCATCGGCGACCCCTGGGGATGCGGGGTGTCGAGCACGATGGTCCAGTCGGGACCCATCGCCTGGGCCAGTTCGAGCCCGGGCGCGTCGTCCGAAGTGGTGAAGATGGTCTCGCCTAGATAGCAGATGTTGCCGCCGGAGTGGATGGTGATCTCGATGTCGGCGACTGCCGCCGCGGTTTCGGCGTGGACCGCGGCGACCCGGTCGGTGAGGTATCCGTTCGGGCGGCCCGGATAGATCCGATTCATGTCGTGGGTGTGGCTGTCGCGCGGATTCCCGCGGGACATCGCTTCGAAGGCGCCCACATTCATCACCGGGACCGCGACCACCGCGCCGCGGAGCGATGCGGGGTCGGTCTCCCGGACGAACTCGGCCACGGCCAGCGTCCCCTCCTGTTCGTCGCCGTGGATGCCGCCGTCGAGCAGCAGCACCGGCCCGGGGCGGGCTCCGTTCGCGATCAGCACCGGGAACCCCAGGGGCGCCCCGTCCACCCGGTCGAAGGCGGGGACGAACCCGGAGGCGCGCCCTCCCGGCGCGCACTGCACCGGTCCGATGGCGAGTTCTCTCATCCTGGATCTCCGAAGTGGCCCGCGATCGTTTCCGCGACCCGGGCGAAGAGTTGCCGCTGGCCGGCGGCGCCGGCGCCGCCGGTGTGGGGCGCGAGCACCAGCCGCGGCGTGTCGGTGAAGGGATGCCCGGCCGGGAGCGGCTCCTCGCGGAACACGTCCAGCCCGGCGCCGCCGAGCCTGCCGGCCCGGAGCCGGGTGGCGAGCGCCGCCTCGTCCACCAGCCCGCCGCGTGCGGTATTCAGGAGGATCGCGCCGTCGGGCATTCGGTCGAGGGCGGCGGCGTCCAGCAGGTTTTCGGTGGCTTCGGTGTGCGGTGCGTGGAGGCTCAGGACATCGGATGCGGCGACGAGCTGGTCGAACGGGAGCGGGGTCGCCTCGAGACGCCGGTTCCAGGACGCGGGCAGGGGGCGGCGCTGGAAGTAGCGCACCTGCATCCCGAATCCCCTGGCACGGCGGGCGACCTCCTGGCCGATGGCCCCGAAGCCGATCAGGCCGAGCCGGAGTCCGTCGAGCACCAGGATGTCCTTCCGCCCCAGCCAGTTGAACGCGAACGCGCGCTCGGTCGTGACTTCCGGGGTCAGCCCCCGCTCCCGGTAGGCGCCGCTCCGCACTCCGGCGTCGCCCTCGATGATCCGCCGCGCCACCGCCAGCAGCAGCGCCATGGTGTGGTCGGCGACCGCGATCGCCCCCGGATGGGGCACGGTGCGGACCGGGACTCCCCGGTTTCTCGCGGCTCGCAGGCTCACGCCGATCGGATGGCGCCCGAGGATGAGGAGCAGCGCCGGGCGGGCGATGTCCAGTTCCCGGGCGCCCACCCGGCGCCGCCCGACCAGCAGGACATCGGCGCCGGTCAGCGCGTCCTCCACCGCCTCGCGGGAATCCGTTTCGGGAATGCGGAGATCGAAGGCGGCGAGGGCGGTCCGGGCGACCGTCCCCGCAAGCTCTCCGGGGCGTTCGGCGAACGCCACCCGGATCCTGGCCGCGTCGGTCACTCAGTCGGCGTTCCGGAGCAGGTAGTCCACCAGAACGTTCGCCATGACCCGCATGCCGATGGCCACCGAGGCGTCATCGGCTCGGAAGAACGGCGAATGGTGCGGCCCGGTGCGGGTGCCTTCCCGGTGCACGCCGAGTCGATAGAAGAACCCCGGGACCCGGTTGGCGAAGTACGAGAAATCCTCCCCGCCCATCGTCGGATCCAGCATATCGGTGTTCTCCGGCCCCACGATGGCGTGGACGGTGGGGAGGCTCTCGGCGGTGAGTTCCGGGTTGTTGATGGTGGCAGGACTGCCGCGCGCGTAGTCGAGGGTGTACGAGCCGCCTCCCGAACCGGTGATGCCGTCGAGGACCTCCGCCATCCGCGCTTCCACGAGGTCCCGGACTTCCGGGTTGTAGGTGCGAACGGTGCCTTCGATGTCCACCGACTCCGGGATGATGTTGAAACGCTCGCCGCCATGCACCATGCCCACGGTGACCACCACCGGCTCCAGGGGGTGCACGTTCCGCGACGCGATGGTCTGGAGCGAGAGGATCGCCTGCGCCGCCATCACCACCGGATCCACTCCCGCCTGCGGCTGGGCGCCGTGGGTCTGGACCCCGATGATCGTTGCCCGGAAATGATCCACTGCGGCGAGCGCCGGTCCCGAGGTGTAGCCGATGGTTCCGAGCGGGAGGCCGGAGAGCGTGTGGAGCCCGAAGACCGCTTGCGGCGCCGGATCGTCGAAGGCGCCCTCCTCGAGCATCAGCTCGGCGCCGCCCTCCTCGCCTGGGGGCGGTCCTTCCTCCGCCGGCTGGAACAGGAAGAGGATCGTGCCCGGGAGGTCCTCCCGCATCGAGGCGAGGACGGTGGCGACGCCGTACTGGACCGCGGTGTGGACATCGTGTCCGCACGCATGCATCACCCCGACTTCGATCCCGTTGTACGTGGTCCGCACCTTCGAGGCGAACGGAAGATCGGTGTCCTCGGTCACCGGCAGGGCATCCATGTCGGCGCGGACCGCGATGACCGGACCGGGCTTGCCGCCCCGGAGCACCCCCACCACGCCGGTGTGCGCGATTTCGGTGCGGACCTCGTCGAAACCGAGGCCGCGGAGGTGTTCGGCCACCATCCGCGCGGTCTCGAATTCGCGGTTCCCGAGCTCGGGATACTGGTGGATGTGCTGGCGGAAGGCCACCGTCTCCGCTTCATGCTCGGCGACTGCCGCCTGGATCCGCGTGTCCCAGGCGCCCGGCTGGGCCAGGGCGGGCGAGGCGAAGAGCAGCAGGAAGGCAAGGCGTCGGGTCATGGCGGTTCTCCGGGGTGTCCAGCGGGAGGCGCGAGTGTATCCGGGTGGGATTTCCCCAAGGGGTGACGGAATCTGGCGCATCGGACGGGTAGCGTTCCCAGTGTCCTGGGGACGCCCCCACCAGCCCGCCGCGGGGAGCGGCGAAGGGAGACGACGATGGAAGGAACCGTATGGATTGGCGCCGGAGCGTTGCGCCGCGCGTGGCGCGGACTTCGCCCTTCGATCCCGAATCTCATCACGTTCGGGATCCCGTTCCTTGCCTTCACGCTGCTCGGTCTGCTTGCCATGGCGCGGGGCGAAGGGCGTTTGGGTGCATGCCTTGTTGTCCTCGGCGTACTGGATGGTTGGGGACTTGTGAAGAACTTGAACTCGGACTTCAACTCGGACTTCAACTCGGACCCGCGCGCCTCCGGCGCCAGAGGGCCGTGGGGCTGGTTCATCAGAACCGAGTTCTTCGGTTGGATCTGCTTCACTCTTGCTCTCAATGCAATTTTCGTTCTGGCCGTCCTTTTTTCTATTAGTGATGTCGGCCTGGCAACGATGATGCCCTCGCCGAGAATGGGCTGGATGACGCGCCGGAACGGGGAGAAGGGTGACCTGTCGCTCCGCCGCGGGGGAACACGGCCCGTGCCGGGCCCCCATACGATCCCCACCATGAACGGTGCGCCATGAATGAACGACCGTCCGTCCGCTCCCGCCGCCGGTCGCGTGGGCGTCGATGCGTTCGATCCCTCGCACGGCGCCGGGTTCGAGGTCGATGATGCCCCGGACCTCGCGCTCTCCTGCGAGCTGGTGGAGGACGACGGCGTCTTCGAGCGGCATCGTCCGGGCCCCGACGACCGTCCCCGTCGTCTCGCGTTCGTGGACGGCACGATGCGCACCGAAGCGCGCCTGACGCTCACCGTCCCGGACGGGGAAACCAGCACCGGCCTTGCCGGGAGCTGGGCAGCGGGCGCGGTACTGGTGGCTGGGGATGCACCAGCGAAGATCGAGCACGTCGAGGTCGGTCGCGTCACCGTGTGCACCGGAGGGCGGCCCGTGCGGCTTCCGGATCAGCCGGGTGGCTGGAGATGGGAGGCGGTGGCGGTTCCCGGTCTCGACTTCCACGAAGCCCGCGGCCACCTCCAGCGCCTCATGCGCGACGCCGAGTCGGAAATCGCCGAGGCGCTCTGTGACGAGGGGTGGCTCACCGTCCTCGACGGTCCGCTGCACGGCGTCCGCCATCGTCGCAAGCTCCCGATCATCGGTTATGTCAAGACCCACCACCGTCGGACGCTCGCGCCGGAGCACTGGGAACAGGTTCCCCGGCTCCTCGTCGGGGAACGATCCGGGCTCTTCGCGCTCGACGAGGACTATGCGTGCTATGTCCGGGTGGGCGATGCCGGCCCGTGGGCGAGCGCCTGGTCGGGGATCGTGCGGCTGGAGCTCCCGGCCGGCGTCGGGATCGGGACCGCGGCCCGCACTGCCGACCGGGCCGCCGGCTGGCTTCCCCGCTTCGCCTCGCCGCTTCACCGGGATGCGCGGGCGCCGGTCAACCTGACCCCGGTCTCCGGGCTGGAGCGGCGCCTCCATCATTTGCAGGGCGATGCGCGCCTTGCGCTCCGGGCGGTGCGGGAAGCCGCGGTCCGGAGGAATCGGGAGGAACCGGCATGACTCCGCAAGACGGCCGCATCGGGCTGGTCGACGGCTCGGTCGAGAGCGACTCGCGCACCTTCCAGGTGGTGCTGGACGGGGAGGCACTGGTCCAGCTCGACGAGCTGGTCGCGGTGACCACCGTTCTTCCCGGCGGGGACCGGGTGGTCCACTACGGCATCGTGACCGAGCTCCGGTCGCGCTTCGAGGGGGCGGACCTGCCCTCCGACACCGTTCGGGTGGTCGGGAACACCCTGCCGGCGGAACATGTCCGGCGCGCCGAGATCCGGGTGTTGCGCGTGGTCCCCGAGCTGTTCGTCGCGCCCCACGCCGGCGCCGAGGTGGAGCGCGCCGTCGGGGCGCACCGCGAGCGTGCCCTCTTCGAGGACGAGATGACGCGGGGCATGCTGCCGCTGGGGCTCGACCTCGGCGGCGCCGCGGTCCATGCGGACATGCGGTTCCTCGACGGCCGTTCGGGGGGACACGTTTCGATTTCGGGAATCTCCGGGGTGGCGACCAAGACCTCCTACGCGCTCTTCCTCCTCTACCAGCTTCTCGAAACCGACCGGGGCATGGACCTGCTGGGCGGGCGCGCCGAACGCGAGGCGGTGCGAGCGCTGGTCTTCAACACCAAGGGCGAGGACCTGCTGCACCTGGACCGCCCCAACCGGGAGTTCTCCGGCAAGCCGGAGGCCGGCGACCGCTGGCGCGCCCTCGGCGTGGAGGAACCGGGTCCGTTCCGTTCGGTGCGCCTCTACGCGCCGCGCGCCTCCGAATCCCCGGTGGCGCATGTGCAATCGCGACCTACCGCCGATGTGCGCGCCTACGGCTGGACGCCGGAGGGGTTCCTCCGCGACCAGCTCCTCCGGTTCTGCTTCACTTCCGACGACGAGCGAAACACCCAGGTGGGCTTCGTGGAGCAGCTGGTCCGCATCCAGTTGCTGCGCCGGCTCCGGCGACTCCAGGGAGACGATACGGGGGCCGTCGTCATCCTCGATGATCCGCCGCCCGGAACCGGGTTCAACCCCGACCGGCTGGCGGCGCGCGAGCCGGAAGCCGTGACTGCCGGAGCCGGAACCCTGGTGCGCGACTTCGGGGATCTGGTCGGGATGCTCGAGAAGATCGAAGCGGAGGAGGACCGGGTGGAGACCTGGTTCGGCCGCGCCGCGACCGGAACCCGGCAGGCGTTCCTGCGCCGTCTCGGGAAACTCCGGAACCGGCTCGGCCCGCTGATCGGCTGCGGTCTCGTCCCGGTCTCGGCCGAAAACGCGCGGCTCCACGTGGTGGACATCTCGACGCTCCACGCCGACGCCCAGCGTTTCGTGGTGGGCGCCCTCCTCGACCGGATCTGGCGCGAGAAGCAGGGCAGCGGGCGCACCCCGCTGCGCTTCGTGGTGCTCGACGAGCTCAACAAGTACGCTCCGGCCACCGGCTTCTCGCCGCTGAAGGAACTGCTGGTGGACATCGCCGAACGCGGTCGCTCGCTCGGGGTGCTCCTCATCGGGGCGCAGCAGGCGGCGTCGGCGGTGGCCCCGGCGCTGCCGCGGAATGCCTCGCTGAAGGTCGCCGGCCGGCTCGACGCCAGCGAGTCCGACGCCTACCGGTTCCTCACCCCCGCGCTCCGGGACCGGGCGACCCGATTCATGCCGGGGACCATGGTGGTTTCCCAGCCGATCGTCCCCGAACCCATCCCGATCCGGTTCCCGTTCCCGCCCTACGCGACCAATCCGGACGAGGCGGCGCCTGACGAGGCCGCCGACCGGGAAACGACCGACCGGATCCTGAAGCGCATGTCGGTGCACCGGGGATGACCGGATGAAGCTGCTCCATACCTCGGACTGGCACCTCGGCGCGACGCTCGGTCGGGTGGACCGCGCTGCGGATCACGAGGCGGCGCTCGCCGGCCTCTTCGCGGTGGCCGAAGCGGAGCGGCCCGACCTGATCCTCCACACCGGGGACCTCTTCGACGCTCGTCGGCCTCCGTATCCCGCGCTTCGGGTCGGCGTGCGGGCTCTCGGACGCCTTGCGAAGGTGGCGCCGACCGTGGTGCTCGCCGGCAACCACGACTCCCCGGCGTTGTTCCGGGTTCTCGACGAGATGGCGGGCGCCCCGAACCCGCGCCGGCTCTGGTTCGTGACGGAACCCCGGGTGTGGTCCCTGCCGGAACCCGCGGTTCAGGTGGCCTGCGTTCCGTTCATCCCCCCGGGCGCGATCGCGAACCACGCCACCGACGATCCGGCCCGCTTCGAGGGAAGCTATGCCGACGGCGTGCGCACCCTGAACGACCGGTTGCTCGCCGAGGCAAGGAATGCCGCCGGGTCCCGCGGCATCGTCCTGTACGCCGCCCATCTTCACGTCCATGGCGCCCGGCCGGGCAACTCGGAGCGGCGCATCACCGTCGGCGAAGACCACGCGACGCACCTCAAGGGGTTGGAGCACGCGCTCTACTGCGCCTTCGGCCACATCCACGACCCGCAGCTTCTTCCCGGGGGCGGCGTAACGGGGCGCTACGCCGGCTCGATCATCCCGCTCGATTTCGGTGAAACCGAACAGGGGAAGCAGGCGGTCCTGGTCACCATCGGGAACGACGTTCAGGTCGGAGAGTGCCCGCTGCCTGGCGGCCGACCGCTCGTGAATTTCTCCGGGAGCCTCGAGGAGTTCGAGTCCCGTGCCGCCGGCGGCGCTCTCAATGGATGCATTCTGAAGGCGCGCGTCAGGACCGGGGATCCGGTTCCGGATCTGGTCGACCGCCTGCGGGAGCGGTCGCCGGAGTGCGCGATCTTCGAGATTCTCAACCCGGTCGCCAATCAGCAGTTCAGGGCGGTCGACGCAGTCCCGGCGGACGAGCGGGAACCGTCGCCCGAGGAGCTCTTTCTCGAATGGCGCGCAGGCCGCGCTTCCGGAATGAAGGCGCCCCACGAGGCGGTTGTGGCGCTCTTCCGGGAAGCCCGCGCCGCACCGGACGCCACTCCCGACTTCGGGTTGCCCCATCTGCGGACCGAGGAGGAGGAAGTACGGCGGATTCTCGCGGCCGGCCGGGACTGATCATGCGTCCCCTCACTCTCACCATCGAAGGACTGCGGTCCTTCCGGGCGCCGGTGCGGATCGACTTCGCCGATCGGGATCACATCGCCATCGTCGGCGACACCGGCGCCGGCAAGTCTTCCCTTCTGGAGGCCATGACTTGGGCCCTCTACGGGCAGACCACGTTCACCGGGCAGGGCGGCCGGGAGCTGATGAATGATGCCTCGACCCATATGCGGGTCGTCTTCCGCTTCCGGGTCGGTGGCGAGACGTGGGAAGCGGTGCGCAGCGCGCGACGCCGCAAGGGCGTCGTGGGTTCGCCGATCGCGGAACTCGTCCAGCGGGATGACGATGGGGAACCGCTCGAACAGGTGGAGCAGGGCCGCCGGGTGAACCAGCGGGTGGAACAGCTGCTGGGGCTGGATTGCAACGCCTTTCTGCGGACGGTGATCCTGCCCCAGGGCCGGTTCGCCCGCCTGCTGGTGGAGGACGACCCCGCAGCAAGGAGCAAGATACTGCGCCAGGTCTGGCGCACCGATGAGCTGGAAGCGGTGGGGCGACAGGCCGAAGAGGCATGGCGCATCGTTCGGGAGCGCCGGATCGGTCTCGAGGAATGGGCGAGAACCTGGCCGGAGAACCCGGAGGCCCGGCTGAAGGAACTCCGGACCCGACTTGAGGAAGCCACGCAAGCGGTCTCCGTCGCGGGCCGGGACGAGACGGAGGCGAAGGAAGCCGGCGAGGGGCTGCGGACGGCGGAAGCCAATGCGGCGCGAGCCGCTGGGGTCCGCCAGCGGCTTGGTTCGATGGACCTTCCCGCGGTCCGGCGGAGGCTCGCGCCGCTTTCCGGGCGCGCCGGGGAATTCGCAGGGCGGGAGCGGGATCTGGATGCGCGCCACGAGGAACTGAAGGCGGCGCGAGAGCGCCTTCCTTCCGGCGACGGACCAACGAGCGAGGAGGTTGCGGCGGCGTTTCAGATGCTGATGGTGGTCGAAAAGGGCATCACGGCGGCTGTCCGGGACGCGGATGCGTGGCGATCCAGCGTGCTCCGGGCTTCGGAGAAGCGCGCCGAGGCGGAGCAATGCGGACAGCGCGACGTCAGGGCGCGGGCGGTGAAAGCGGAACATGACTCCCGACGGCCTCCGCTGGAGGAAGCCCTTCGGCAGGCCGAAAGGCGACGGGACGATGTAGCGCGCTGCCACGATGAAGCCGCACGCATTGCGGCCGAGCTGCGGAAGATCAGGCAGAAGCGGGATCACATCGCCAGCACGGAGCCCGACTCGGCGGCGAAACTGGCCGAGGCCAGGGAGCGCGAGAGCCGGGCGAGGCGGGAAGCGGATGAAGCCGACGAACGCCTTGCTGAAATGCGCCGTTCGAAATCGGCCGCGCACGCTGCCGGAGGTCTTCGTTCGGGAGACTCCTGCCCGGTCTGCCAGCGCGATCTCCCGGATGGGTGGGAGGCCCCGCAAGCGCCCGGATTTGCCGAGGCCGAGCGGCGCCAGAGCGAAGCGACCCGGGCCGCCGGCGAAGCGGCCCGCCAGGCAACGATGCGGGATGCGGAACTCCAGGGGGTGCGGAAGCAAGTCCTGGAGGCGAACGATGCGGTGGCCGAAGTGGAGGTCCGTTTCGAGAACGCACGGCGCACCTTCGCCGGAGTCGCTGCCCTCGAACCGGAAACGTCGCTGCCCGAGCGCGATGCGGTGCTGGTCCCGCTGGAAGCGGAACGGGAGCGGGCCGAGGGGGCGCTCGCCCGGTATGACCAGGCCGCCCGGCGCCTTGCCGACGAAGCGGCCGCGCGGGACAAGGAGCACGGGATCTCTCGCCGCGACGCGGAACACGCCGAGGGGCAGACGGAGCATGCGCGCCGCCTGGCAGAGGGGACGTTTGTGGAGTTGCGCGACGCACTCGGGAGGGTTCCCGAGCCCCTTCGGCCCGAGCTGAACCTTCCGGCGGGGGTGGCCGACCTCCTGGAGGTGGATCCCGGCCCCGTTGCGAGCGCAAGGGAAATGGCCGAAGCGCGCGACGCGGTGTTGAAGGAGCGGCAGCGGGAGGAGCATCGCCTCACGCAGGAAATCGAGGCGACCGAGCGTTCGCGGCGGCGTCTCGATCAACTCCGGAAGGACGAACTCGATACGCCGCTGCGGGAGCTCGCGCAGCGGCTCGACACGCACCGCGACGATCTCGTCGCATCGGGGCGGGATCTGGATCTGGAACGTGAAATCCCCCATCGGGAGGGTAACGACGCGGCGGCGCTCGAGATCCAGGCGCGCGATCTCGACGCCGCCCGCAGCGAAATTGCGGACGCGGCGGCCACTCTCGCCGGGGAGGCCGCTGCCGGCGCCGAGGCAGCCCGCGGCCGCTTCCGCGCGCTCGGCGAGCGCATGGGCGTTGCCGCCGGGGGACACGAGGCCTTGGGGCGTGCGGCAGCCGAACGGGCCGAAGCCGCCCGCCACGGCGAACGCACCGCCAGGATCGACGCTGAGCGGTTCGCCGCGGTTGCGTGCGGCGTGCGCCGTCTACGCATCCTCCTCGAACAGGTCATCGAAAAGGAACGCGCGCTCGACGACCTTCGGGTCGCCTTCCGTCCCGGAGGATTCCTCAAGTGGTTGACGTTCCGTCGTTCGCAGGAACTCCTTCGCTACGCGACGAAGAAGCTCAGGGAGATAAGCCGAGACCGGTACGCCTTCGTGGATCCCGAGGACGTGGAGATGAAGTGGTTGATCCTCGACAACGATTCCGGGCAGCCCCGCTCCCCGGCGAGCCTTTCCGGCGGCGAGCAGTTTCTGGCATCGCTCTCGCTTGCGCTCGGCATGGTCGAGATGATGGAACGGACCGGCGGACGACTGGAATCCCTCTTCCTCGACGAGGGATTCGGTTCGCTCGATGCCGGCAACCTCGACGCCGCCATCGACGCACTGGAGAGCGCGGCGGCGACGCGCATGGTGGCTGTGATCTCCCACGTCCGCGCGGTGGCCGAACGGATCGACCACATCCTCTCGGTCACCCGCGAAGACACCGGCAGCCGGGCCGAGTGGCTCCCCCCGGGCCCGCTCGACGATCCCGCCCTCAATCGCCTGCTGGACTGACCGGCGCCCACGGTGCGCTCCAGCCTGCCGCTATCCGAAATTTTCAGCAGTCGCCAACCCACGTCCTGCGGTAGCATGGAAGGCGTGGGGCCGAGAAGGGACACCGATGAGCAATCCGCACCCATGGCTACGAGTCCGATTCGATGGTGGCGCCGTGGGTCCGGGATCCATTCCCGTGAGTCCCTTGCTGCAATTCCTTGTCCATTTGAATAAGGTGTTGCAGCGCGTCAGTCGAGTTCTCCAAGGAGAGCCCGGGAGTGCTCGCAAGGGCAGTTCCATCCGCGATGTTGAACTCAAGCTGGTTTCGTTGGCCGAGGGAAGTCCGGCGGCCGTGCTCGGTTTCGAAAGAAAGACCCCTGAGCGTCAACTGTTGGGACCTGACATGGGTCAGGAAATCCTGGAGTGTGCGATTCATGGACTGGCAACAATTCAGAACATCGATGAAGAACAGCCTCTCCCGATCGGATATGACACGAGTGTCCTGACGGCATGGCGGGACGCGGGAAAGGTCATTGACGGTGAAATCGACCGGATCTCGTTCACGCTGAGAGGCAATGAGGGGGGATCGCCGATATGCCTTGATCAAGACAGCGTTGCGCGAATTCGGGAGCGCATTGCAAGTCCGAGATCCAGTGTTCGGACCGTTGAAGGTCGCCTGTTGATGGCGGATTTCAGGGTTCAGGGAACCCGATGTCGAATTCACCCTTCGGTTGGAAGTCCTGTGCTCTGCCTGTTCAGCGAAGAGCAAAAAGATGAAGTTTTTGGCCTCAACTCAATTTCGAGTGGGTACGGGCGGGAAGCCCGTCGGGGGGCCGGGTGTCAAGGGCGGGCGTAGCCCGGCGGAGCGAACCCTTGACGCACGGACCCGCGACGGGCATGCTTGGTTCGGGCTCGAAAAGCGGCAGAATGCTGCTTTTCGGCCCATCTCTGCATAGGAGAAGCATCTCATGACAGATATCCACCGCATCTTCGCAACCGCCCTTGGCCTCATCGAACCTTGGTTCGTCGAAAGCGTGAAGTTTGTCGAGTGTGATCGCAAGCTGATCATCCATATCGACTTTCAGCGTGGCGCCCGCTTTCCTCACAAGGACCACGAAGGTACACACCCCATCCACGACACCAAGACCAAGCGCTATCGCCACCTCAACTTCTTCCAGTATGAATGCGAAGTGGTAGCGAGGGTTCCGAGAGTCCGTCTGCCCGACGGACGGATCGCGCTGGTCACCACGCCCTGGACGGGTCAGGTCTCCGGGTTCACTGCGCTCTTCGAAGCGTTGGTGATCGTCATGAGTCGGGAAATGCCCTTCGCCGCGGTCGCACGGTTGAACAAGATTTCTCCACACCGGGTTCAGACCATCTGCAACCAATACGTGGAACTCGCCTCCGCGGAGGACGACCAGGGCGACGTTCGCGCCGTCGCAATCGACGAGACCTCCCGGGCCCGGGGGCACGCCTATGTCACCGTTGCCGCCGACGCCCGCAAGCGCCGGGTGCTGTTTGTCGGGGAGGGCCGGGGGGCCGACACGGTCGGACAATTCGCCCGGAACTTGGCGGTACAGGGTGGCGCTCCCGAAGCGATCCGGTTCGTCTCGATCGACATGTCCCCTGCTTTCATCAAGGGGGTTGCGAAGCATTTGCCCCATGCCCAAGTCACTTTCGACAAGTTCCATGTCGTCGCCCACGCCTCGAGTGCCCTCGACGAAACCAGACGCATCGAGCAGCGGGTCGATCCGGGGATCAAGGGCATGCGCTGGACCTTGCTCAAGAATCCGACACACCTCAGCCGTAACCAACGCGCCGCACTCAACGCGCTGATCGCACAGACCGCTGGGAAGCGCACCACTCGAGCTTGGCGGTACCGGGAGCAACTCCGTGCCATCCTCCACCGCAAGCAAGTCCATGTCATGCGGGCCATGCTCCAGCAGTGGTGCACCAACGTGAATCGATCCCGGATCGAACCCATGAAAGCCGTCGCCCGGATGATCCGAAGACACTTCGACGGCATCACCGCGTGGGCCCGAACCCGCCAGACCAACGGGTTCATAGAAGCCCTCAATGGCCTCTTCCAATCCGCCAAGCGGAAAGCCAGGGGGTATCGTTCCTTCCGCACCATCCGCACCGTTTTCTTTCTTATCGCCGGAAAACTCGACTTCTCCAAGCTCAACCCTCACCTCGCATAACCCACTCGAAATTCAATAGAGCCGGAAAAAGCCAAATGGGGAAAAATGAAACGAAGAAAGCTTGAAGGAACTCTTCGCAATTATGTCGTGATTACCTACGATCATGAAATTGCCGGCTACTACGGCCGTATCATGAACGAAAGAGAACGGATCGGGAGACCAATGTCGTCAAATGACGCTTGGATTGCGGCATGTGCAGTCAGACACGGAACACAGCTGATGACGCACAATCACCGTGATTTCGAGAGAATATCCGGCTTGGAAGTGATTACGGAATCGAGACTCCTCGATTTGGAGCTTTGAGTCCAGCCATGATATCGGAGTAGGCGGGATCCTCTCTGGACGACCCCGGCCGCTCCGTCTGGTCGTCTATATCCATTTCGATCACCAAGTCGTCGACGTCGCTCATCTTGACCAATCGCCAAAACGCGCCGACCCCATGGCCGCGCCGATCTCCGCGTACGGCGCCATGGGGTGTTTGTCGGCTGTGGTCCGCGTCATCATCGGGCAGAGGGCATCAGGAAACGGTGAGGTCGATTGCATCGAGCACGGCATAGGCCGTTTCGGGTCTTCTGGTCGATGTGAAATGGAACCGCTACAGCACGGATGGTGGAGTCCTCAACAATGGATTTCGATATACGTTTAGTTGAGGACGGTCGTCAATCGAGCACCGCACTCCATCAGTCGGACGCGCTCCCGATGCCGGTGAAACCGGATCGGGCTTGCCTTCCTCAGTTCGCTCCGCTCGTACTTGGATGTCCTGCGGGAAGCCGCAATGGGACGGAACGCGACCGTGTCTCCGTCTGGAATGAGTCCTTCGGCCACCCTTGCGCCAGCCTGTAGTTGCCGGATGACCTGACCCGCATGGAGTCGTCCCGCCTTAAGTTCGAGTACCGCAACGCAGTCGGGCGCGTTCCCACCCTTGCCTTCGGAGACCATGAGGTAGTCACAGCGCTGGGCGTCCCTTGGCAGCGGGGAACCGGGTTTGTCGAGGTCGAGGATTATTCTGGGCGTGGGCGCATCGGTCAGCATGACCCTGCATCCGTTCTTGTTCAGTCTCCCGTTGGTCTGACACCTGGCGTCGATCCGGCTACCGACTTCTCGCAGCAACGGCTTCACGAGTTGGTCTCGAGGCGGCTGGAAATGTCGGCCCAGTCGTTATGCAGCGCGTTGGCGACTTCTTCGTAGCCGACAGGATACAGGCCATTACCATCGAGACCGATTTCCTTGACGACGGATCCCCTGGGTCTTTGTCGTGGCTGGAACAACCATGCGCCCACTTGGTCGGGCTTCAGGGCGATGCGGTTGTCACGATCAGATTCCGGGAGTTGCGAGCGGCGCACGATGTTGGCCAGTTCTTCAAGTAGCCATTCGCTGTGGGTGGTGACGATGACCCGGACCCCTTTCTCGACGAGCGCCGCCAACTGAAGTGTGAACTTGACTTGCATAGCTGGATGAAGATGGGATTCCGGTTCCTCCACGATCAGGACATGGTTCGGCTCGACAAAGTGGCGGAGATACAGAACCACAGGTACCAATTCCGAGATCATTGATGAGGTGTTCGCCAAGGCAAGATCGTTCTTCCAACCGTGCGGCCGATACGTGAAGTTTGGATAGTCGGTATGTGCTGATGGATGAACATGAACGGAACCCTGGATGATGTCGCTCTCGATCTCCTTGCCGAGATCCATTCGTCGTCTCGGGTGCGTGCGTTCATTGCCAATTCCGATGAGCTGCTGCAGAAAATCCGCCAGCACGCCCGACATTACGGGTGCCTGCGCCACAGTACGCAATCCGGTAAAAGGCGCGCTGGCAATCATTGCACCTACCACCACACGGTGCGCGTGCAAGATGCCTGTCCGACCGGCGGGCAGGTAATATGCCGGGGAATGCAGCGGCTCGACGAGGTATGGGAGTGTGCTATCGGTGAGCGACGGCAACACCTCGCGGGCTGCGAAATGGCGAAGGGAAACTTCCGAGTTCTCGTTGTTCAGGCGGTCCAGTTCGCGGCGCCAGACGTGACCGATTTCGCGCCAGGACTCACGGAAGGGAATCCGTATTTCATCGGGGAGCGTGATTCGCAAATCGCTTTTTCGACCAAACGATGCTGATTGCTCCACGACATCGGACGAATCACCGATCTGCCGACGTATCACGACGCGTGTTTGATCCGTTCGACCCCTTCGGATCATGGCATCGGCATCATCGATTCCGAAGTATCGACATATTTCGTTCATCATCGGATGAGCCAATTGGTTGAACCCGGACCGGAGGATATCGGTTACGGCCGGCGGCAGGACAATACCGTCCGAATCGTGCGTTTCCACGTCGTCAGTTAACGAACGCACGGTTTCCAGCAGGGCGCGGGTGCTTGCTTCCGACAGATCCAGATCGTGTTGACGCCACAGGGGTCGAACTACCCGGCGGAAACGCATTCCAGGATACGATGCGCCGTAGCTGAAGACCCGGTGCAGGGCGTAGATGAGGGTCGCCAGCCAGGACTTTCCGGTGTTGCTCGGCCCCACGAACACGGTCAGCGGGCGCAGGTCGATCCTGGCCTCGACGATCGGTCCGAAGTCGGTCACTTCGAGCTCGAGGGATTCGTTTCCGATCGGTCGGGTCATTGTCCGGCCATCCCGGCGCCGCTTGTTTTCGGAGCGTCCGCGGCCGTGCCGGCAATCCTGACCCCCTTTTGGTTCGACTCCACGCTCGGGCCGCCGTCGGTCAGGCGGGTTCGCTGCCGGGGAGGGTCGGGTTTCCCTGGATGGTGGCGAGGTCGAGGATGCGGGACCAGTGCTCTTCGCCCACCGGCTGGACGCTCAGCCGCTGGCCGCGGCGGAGGAGCGGCATGCCCTCGAGTTCGGGTCGGGTGCGGAGGAAGGGCAGGGAGAGTTCGGAGTCGAAGCGGGCCACGAACTCCACGTCCACCATGTACCACCACGGTTTCTCGCTGGTGGCGCGCGGATCGAAGTACTTCGATTCCGGGTCGAACTGGGTGAAATCCGGGTAGGCAGTGCGGCAGACGCGGGCAATCCCGGCGATTCCGGGCGGCTTGGCGTTCGAGTGATAGAACAGCACGCCGTCGCCGATCTCCATGGATTTCATCAGGTTGCGCGCCTTGAAATTGCGGACGCCGTCCCAGTGGGTCTGCTGGTCGCGCTCGAGGTCGTCGAGGCCGTAGACATGGGGCTCGCTCTTCATCAGCCAGTGGCGCATGGGGTTGTGCGAGGGTACCACGCGCCTGCGGCATCGGAATTGCATTTTGTTCCGGTAGCCGAAAGGATGGAGGTACACATGCGCAATCTGATCGCCACCGTTCTCGCGGCGGGGATCGTCCCTGCCGCCCTCGCCGCCCAGCCCCGGTCGGATACGGATCTCACCGCGGAGGTGACGGCTGCCGTCGAAGAGGCCTCCCTCGCGGTCGGGATCCTGGAAGTGGAAGTCCGGGACGGAGTTGCGATCCTCATCGGGGAGGTGCTGGACGACCAGACCAGGGAGCGCCTCGTGGGAGTGGCGCTCGGGGTCGAGGGCATCGTCGCCGTCGAGACCGAACTCACCGTGCTCCAGTCGGACCCGGATCCCCCGGACCCCCCTGGGCAGCCCGATGCCGAAGGTGAGGGAATCCCGCTCCCGACCCGGCCCGACGATCTGGTTCGGCGCGAGGTGGTGGAAGCCCTGGAGCGGGTGGACCTCGACGCCGGGGCGCCCATGGTGGCTGTCCGGGATGGCGTGGTTCGACTCACTGGCCAGGTCGCCAACGCCTGGGAACGGGGCGAGGTGATGGAGAAGGCGGGTGAGGTGGCCGGGGTGGTGGCGGTGGATCCCGAACTCGAGGTTGCCCGACCGGAAAGCGTCGAGGAACTGGTCAAGGACGTGCGGAGCGCCGTGCTCCGCTACACCCAGTACACCGTGTTCGATGACGTCAACTTCGGTGTGGAGGACGACTTCACCGTGAGGCTGGTCGGGGCGGTCACCGACCCTTTCAAGAAAACCGAACTGGGAGTGCGGGTAGCCAGGGTGTTCGGCGTGCGCAGCGTGGACAACCGGATCGAGGTGCTTCCGCTGTCGCCGAACGATCAGGACATCCGCTACCTGCTCTACCGTCGCATCTACCGCGATTCCCGATTTTCCGACCGGGCCCACCGGGTCAATCCCCCGATCCACATCATCGTGTCCCGGGGCCGGGTGGTGCTCACCGGCCATGTGCGCAGCGCCGTCGAATCCCGGGTCCTCGAGTCCATCGCCCGCAGCACGCCCGGCGTTTTCAACGTGGAAAACCGTCTCCGGCACTGACGCCCCGAAGGGAGGCCGGCGAACGCCGCCCGGTTCCCCCCGCGCCGGTTGATGCCCGGAATCCGCTGGCGCTGGCCGGCGGATGCTCATGGATGCGACGTCCCGACGGTCCACCACGCTGCGGTGCTCATCGAAGCGGACCGCAGTGCCCGGGTGGGTCCGCGCTTCGAGATCGAGACTCCGGACGACGCCGAGTTGGAAGACCCGCGCGGCCGGGTGATGCTTCCCGACCTGATCCGCCTCACGCGCCTCCGGCGGTGGCGGGCCTCGGCGCGTACGGCCGCTGGTTCTCGTGACGGGACGACGCGGCGATCCCCGTCGAGCGGGTCATGGAATCCCGGCGAAGTCGCTCCTGCTGATCGTGTGACCCCTGCGGAGGACCTTGAGGCGCCGCTCGAGGCAAGCCTCCGGGTCCGGATGGAAGCCGGTGATGTCCGACCCCCGGCCCCCTCGGCGGGTGGGCTTCCGGCCGGAGAGCACCCCGATCGGGGCCCCTTCGCCGGAACAGTTCCGGCGGCGGTGGAGCGGTTGGCTGCACGGCCGGCGTGGTTGTGATCAAGGGGGCTGTGTGAGCCTCATCCGGGAGGGCTTTCAGGCGATTGCGGACACCGCGAACGATCATGGGCTCCGGGTCCCCGCCCATGTGCAGGGCCCGGGGGAGGAGCGGCATGCGCTGGCGGCGGGCGTCCCCATCGCGCCCATGCGGGTTCCGCCGGTCGGCTTGATCCGGGACGTCGTGGTCGCCGGTCGGCCGGTGGTCATCACCGGAGCGCATCGGGTCCGGCTCCCGCTACCGTGGATTTCCTGGAGCGCCCGCGGATCCCCGGTTGGGCGGGGAGCCGTGTGCGAGAACCTCCCCACCCTCCCGTATTGCCGCACCCCCGTCCGCTCGATATTTCCGGCAACGCTTCGTCGGCCCGTGGATCGAGCCGGGTGCGGTGTCGGAAACAGGACCGATTCGGGAACTCCGGGGAACTTCCCCACCGAGGCGCTCCGGCGCGAGCGGAAGGCCCGGGAGGATCCGGGGATGATCCCGAGGGAAGCGATCGTGGCCGTCATTCGGGGCATGCCGAAATCCCCGGCATGGCGGACGATCTCGAGGCCATCGAGCCGGGGAAGGTCGCCGACCTCGTGGGAATCCGGGGGGATCCCCGCTCCGTATCCCCGCACGGGCTGATGGTGAAGGGGGGCACGTTCCCTCGCCGCTGATACCGTTCGCGGGACAGCAATGAAATCCCGGTTCCCGGTCGCTCTTGCCCTGGTGCTGGCGGCGCCCGTCAGCGCGCAGGAGAACGCGTATCCCCTCCAGCTCGCCGAAGGGCGCACGGCCCATCGGCCCGAGGTGCCGGGCGTCCACGGCCTCGTGACTGCCGGCCATCCGCTGGCGGCGATGTCCGGCATCCGGATCCTGATGCAGGGGGGCAATGCCGCGGACGCCGCAGTGGCGACTCTCGCCACGCTCAACGTGGTCCGCCCGCAGATGTCCGGCGCCGCGGGAAACGGCTTCCTTACCTGGTACGACCGCGAGAGCGGCGCGGTGCTCTCGCTGAACGCCGCCGGTGCGGCGCCCGCGGGGCTCGATGCCTCGCGGCTCACTCCGGATCAACTGAACAAGGGCATCCGCGCCGGGGTCGTTCCCGGCCTCTTCGGGGGCTGGATCGCGCTTCTCCAGCGCTTCGGAACGATGAGTCTCGAACAGGTGCTCGCCCCTGCCATCGGCTACGCGCGGGACGGACACCCGCTGGAAGCCTCGGTGGCGCAGGCGATCCGCCTCTCCCGGGATGTATTCGAGCGCTTTCCCACCAGCCGCCGGTTCTTCCTCCCCGAGGGGCGGCTTCCGAAGACCGGCGAACTCTTCAGGATGCCGGACCTGGCCCGCACCCTGGAGCGGGTGGTGGAGGCGGAGGCGGACGCCCGCCGGGCCGGCCGGAATCGGGAGGAAGCCCTTCAGGCGGCTTTCGACCGGTTCTATCGAGGCGACATCGCCGAAGAGATGGCGCGTTTCTACCAGGAGAACGGCGGCGACTTCACCCTGGCCGACTTTGCCGCCTACCGGCCGACCTGGACCGATGCGATCCACGCGAACTATCGAGGCTATGACGTGTACACGAGTCCCCCCACTTCCCGGGGTGGTCTCGAAGTGCTCATGCAGCTCAAGCTGATCGAGGGGTTCGACCTGGCCGCGCTCGGGCACAACACCCCGGAGACCCTCCACCTGATCATCGAGGCGATCAAGGTGGCGAAGGCGGACGTCTACCGGTATGCCGCGGACCCTTCCCGTTTCGGCGTTCCGGTCGAGGGGATGGTCTCGGACGATTACGCCGCTTCCCGGCGTGCCCTGATTTCGCCGAATCGGGCCCTCGCCTATCCGGATGCCGGAGAGCCGCCCGGAGCAACCGCGACCGATGCGGCGCTGGCGCCGGCGGCGTACCCGATCCGGTCGTTCGAGGGGAGCACCACCAGCTTCTCGGTGGTGGATGCGGCGGGGAACGCCCTCGCCTGCACTCCGACCCACGGAGGCATGTTCGGTACCGGCGTCGTCGTCGGCGCCACCGGATTGACCTTCAACAACGGCACCCGGATCGGCTCCACCGCCCCCGACCCGGCGCATCGGAACCATGCGCGTGGCGGGCAGATCCCGATCCTGAACAACTCTCCGGTCGTTGTGCTCAAGGAGGGCCGCTTCCTGCTGGCGGTCGGGACCCCCGGCGGCGAGACCATCGGCCAGACCCAGTTCCAGGTGCTGCTGAACGTACTGGACTTCGACATGGGCATCCAGGCAGCGGTGGCAGCGCCCCGACTGAGCCTCTTCGCCGATCCCAACTTCTACACCCCGGGGGCGGACATGCTGGTTCGCGTCGAGAACCGGGTGGTCACCGGGACGGTGGAGGCGCTCCAGGCCCTCGGCCACCGGAGCGAGCTGACCTCCGGCTACGGCCTCGGGAGCAACAACGGGATCCTGGTCAACCTGCTCACCGGCACCATGACCGCGGGCGCAGATCCGCGGCGTGCCGCCTACGCCATCGGCTACTGAAGGAGGGACTTCGTGCGCCACGCCGTCATCGTCTTCTTGTTCTTGTTTCCCGCGATTGCCGTTGCCCAGACGGAATTCGTGGAACCGGAGATGGTCCGCATCGACGGCGGGCTCTTCTTCATGGGGTCGCAGGGCGGCGCCGCCTGGGAGAAGCCCCTGCACGCGGTTCAGGTCTCGGATTTCTGGATCGGGAAGTACGAGGTCACCCACGCCGAGTTCGCCGCGTTCGTTGAGGATACCGGGTACGAGACCGAGGCCGAGACATTCGGTACCGGCCGGATCCTGTCCGGGGGCAGTTTCCGCTATCACCCCGGATACACCTGGCGCGAACCATGGGGGCCGGGTTCCCGCGTGACCGAGCCGGAGCGCTACCCGGTCGTCCAGGTAAGCTGGAATGATGCGGTCGAGTACACCCGCTGGCTCAGCCGGAAGACCGGAAAGGCCTACCGGCTCCCGACCGAGGCCGAGTGGGAGTACGCCTGCCGGGCGGGTAAGCAGACGACCTATTGGTGGGGCGACGAGTTCGATCCCACCCGGCTCAACAGTGCGGCGACCTGGCGCGCCCCCGGCGAGCCGTGGCCCCGGGATGAACACACCCTCATCACCCCCGGGGATCGTTTTCCGGCCAATCCGTTCGGGCTCCACGACGTGCTCGGCAACAACTGGGAATGGGTTCAGGACTTCGCCTCGGCCGATCACTACGCCGAGCAGGTCCGCCGCCCGGAGTCTCCGGTGGTGGATCCCCAGGGGCCTTCGAGCGGGCACGAGCGCGTGCTGCGCGGCGGCGGCTGGAACGGGACCCCCGACCGGGTGACCTGTTCCTATCGGTTTCTGGACGATCCGGCGGTGTACCGCAGCGATCATGTGAGTTTCCGGGTCGTCCGGAACCCCTGAACCGCCGCGGCCGTCCGGTTGCCGGCCATGTATCCTCACCGCTGCTTCGGAAGAGTTCGGAGCAGCCAGCTTCCCGCGGGATGACGGAGCGCGCCTGATGCCGAGCGACCTGCCCGCGCCGCGCCCGCCGCCAGCGAGGGTCGGGGGGGGCCCTTTCTGGAACGCGCCGTGGTTCGATTCGCTTCAGTTCCTCGTCTTTGCCGGTGCACTCGTGGCGTTTGCGGTCTCCGGGGCTGCCGGGATGGGTTACCACTGGCAGTGGTACCGGGTTCCCGACTACTTCTTCCGGGTGGGGGACGGTGGCTGGGAAAGCGGTCCGCTGCTGCAAGGTCTCCGGGTCACGCTCTTGATCACCGGCTGGAGCATCCTGCTCACGCTCGCGATTGGGCTCGCATCAGCACTGGCGCGCCTCTCCGATTCGTTCTCCGGGCGTTTCCTGGCGAAGCTCCATCTGGAGACGGTGCGCAACACCCCGCTGCTCATCCAGATCTATCTGTTCTACTTCGTCCTCGGCCCGATCGTCGGTCTCGACCGGTTCTGGGTCGGGGTGGTGGCGCTCGCCGTCTTCGAGGGTGCGTTCGCCGGCGAGGTGATCCGCGCCGGCATCCAGTCGGTACCGCGCGGTCAGCGCGAGGCGGGTCTCGGTCTCGGTCTGGGGACGGTGGGGCTCCATCGCCACGTGATCCTCCCCCAGGCGGTGCCGTTGATGCTTCCCCCGCTCACCGGCGTCGTCATTTCGCTCATCCGGAATTCGGCGATCGTGAGCGTCATCGCCGTCTTCGACCTCACCACCGAGGCCCGCAACATCATCGCCGAGACCTTTCTCAGCTTCGAGATATGGCTCACGGTGGCGGCCATGTACCTGGTGTTTACCTGCACGCTCTCGATCCTTGCGAACCGCCTCGAACGGCGGGTGCGGGCGCCCGGGTGAGAGGCGCGGAGGAGGCAACCATGACCCGAAGGCAATCCCTGGTGTTCGCCACCCTGGTTCTCGGAGGGCTGTTCCAGTGGCAGTGCGCTGCCGACCCGCAGACCCGGGAAAGCGTCATCGAGACGATCCAGCGTCGGGGAGTGCTCATGGTGGGAATTTCCACTTTCGAACCCTGGGCGATGCGGGACCGGAGCGGGGAGCTGGTGGGCTTCGAGGTCGATGTGGCGCGGAAGGTGGCGGAAGACATGGGGGTGGACATCGAGTTCGTGCCGACCTCGTGGGACGGCATCATCCCGGCGCTCATCGCGGGCAAGTTCGATGTGATCATCGGCGGCTTGAGCGTGCGCCCCCAGCGCAACCTCACCATCAACTTCACCATCCCCTACGCACACTCCGGCATGGGGATCGCGGCCCACCGCGAACGGACCACCGGAATGGACTGGCCGGATGACTACAACAGCGAGGAGGTGACGCTGACCTGCCGGCGCGGGGCCACTTCGTGCGCGGACGCCAACCGGCTGTTCCCGAAGGCGACCATCCGCCGGTTCGACGACGAGATTCAGGCGTTCCAGGAGGTGCTGAACGGCAATGCCCACGCGGTGCTGGCATCGTATCCGGGGCCGGTGGAATGGGCCCACGAGAACTCCGATCTCATCGTTCTGCCCACCACCGGGAATCTCTCGCAGGGTGACGAGGCATTCGGGCTTCGGAAGGGAGACCCCGATGCGCTGAATTTCTTCTCGAACTGGATTCGGGTCCGGACCACGAGCGGCTGGCTCGAGGAGCGTTACGACTACTGGTTCAAGAGCCGCGACTGGGTGGATCAGGTGCGTCCCGATTCGTGAGCGCGAGGCGCGGCCGACTGCGCTTCGGCTGGGTCGACGCCGTGGTACTCGCCCTGGTGGCCGGGGCGGTGGCGGTCGTGGGTTACCGGCTGGACGCGGTCCTGGAGTACCGCTGGGACTGGAGCGTGATTCCGCAGTACCTCTTCCGGTGGGATGCCGACGAGGGGAGATGGGTCCCGAACCTGCTGATCCAGGGGTTTCTCGCCACTATCCGCCTCGCGGTCGGGAGCGTGATTCCGGCGGCCATGATGGGAATCGCGTTCGGGGTGATGCGAACCCGGCGGCGCCTCCTTCCGCGCCTGGTCAGCCGATCCTATGTGGAGCTGGTCCGCAACACGCCGCCGCTGGTCTTCATCTTCGTCTTCTACTTCTTCATCAGCAGCCAGATCATGCCGCTGCTCGGGGTGGAAACCTTCGTGCGGGGGGCTTCGCCGGGGACCCTCGCCATTCTCGAGTTCCTCTTCGGTCCGCCCACCCTCATCCCCAACGTGGTTTCGGGAGTGCTTTGCCTTGCCCTGTTCCAGGGCGCGTACATGACCGAGATCGTGCGCGCCGGCATCCAGTCCATCCCGAGGACCCAGGCCGACGCCGGTCTCGGCATCGGGCTCTCACGCTTCCAGCTCTGGCGTCATGTGATCCTTCCCCAGGCGCTCCGGCGGGTGATTCCTCCGCTCGCCGGGCAGTTCCTTGTCCTGGTCAAGGACTCCTCGATCCTGTCGCTGATTTCGGTCCAGGAACTGACGTTTCTCTCGATCGAGACGGCGGTCTCGACCGGACGGGTGTTCGAGGTGTGGATTACCGTCGCCGGCATGTATTTCTGCCTCTGCGCCATTCTCTCCCGGGTGTTCGACCACCTCGAGCGCCGCGCCGCCGAGGTCGGGACGTGAGGGGATCGGCGGCTGTCCCGTGACGGCTCCGGTCCTGATCCGGCTTGCCGGAGTGAACAAGTGGTTCGGGGACTTCCACGTGCTCCGGGACGTCCATCTCACCGTTCACGAAGGGGAGAAGGTGGTGATCTGCGGCCCTTCGGGATCGGGGAAGTCCACCCTCATCCGCTGTGTCAACCGGCTCGAGGAACATGAGGAGGGGACGATCGTGTTCGGTGGGCGGGAACTTGGCGCCGACACCAGGGATCTGGTTGCGGTGCGGCGCGAGATCGGCATGGTGTTCCAGGATTTCAACCTCTTTCCGCACCTGACCGTGCTGGAGAATTGCATGTTGGGTCCGGTCCGGGTGCTGGGGCTTCGTCCGGAGGAGGCACGGAAGCGGGCGCTCCGGCTCCTCGAACGGGTCCGCATCCCGGAGCAGGCCGCGAAATATCCGCGCCAGCTCTCCGGAGGCCAGCAGCAGCGGGCCGCCATCGCCCGCTCGCTCGCCATGCAGCCCCGGGTGGTGCTCTTTGACGAACCCACCTCGGCGCTCGACCCGGTGATGGTCCATGAGGTCCTGGAAGTGATGAACGATCTCGCCCGCACCGGAATGACCATGATCGTCGTCACCCACGAAATGGGCTTTGCCCGCACCGTCGCCGACCGAATGGTTTTCATGGACGAAGGCGCCATCGTCGAGTCGGCGCCCCCGGCGGAGTTCTTCGCGAATCCTGCCGACGCGCGGACCCGTCGCTTTATCGGTCGCATCCTCGCCCACTGACCACTCCGCCTGCCCCGGGGGCGATTCCGTGCGCCGCCCGTTGTCCGAAGCCGGGGAACGCGGGGCCCCCGGTGTCAGGCTCGGCGGATGACATGGCGGGGCTCCGGAGCCCGGCGATGAGGTCCTCTCCTTGGACCGGGCGGGGGACCGGACGGTTTCCCGGCGGTCATCCCGACCTGCTCGTATTTCCGGGGAGGCGAACCTCGCCGCCACTTCCCTGCCGACCGTTCGGCGCCGCCCCCGGACCCCCGCGTTCGAGCATCGAATCCATCCGTCACCGGAGCGACTCCGGTCTTGTCGGACGAACTCGCATGCCGATGGGGCGGACCGGGTCGGAGTCGACTTCCGGAAACCCGGTGGCAGCGGTAGTCATGGGCCGCCCACGGGCGCTCAGTGCGGGGACGCCGACGCCGGCGAGGTGCTGCCGGGGCGACGAGTGGAGGGCGCGGGGGTCGAGGTCGTCGGGAGCGTGGCGTACCGAATGCAAAGACTCGACCCGACCCTGTAGCGGCGCATGGACCTGGTCGAGGTCGTCGGGAGGGTGGGGTACCGAATGCAAAGACTCGACCCGACCCTGTAGCGGCGCATGGACCTGGTCGAGGTCGTCGGGAGGGTGGGGTACCGAATGCAAAGACTCGACCCGACCCTGTAGCGGCGCATGGACCTGGTCGAGGTCGTCGGGAGGGTGGGGTACCGAATGCAAAGACTCGACCCGGCCCTGTGGGCCGCATGGACCTGGTTGAGGTCGTCGGGAGGGTGGGGTACCGAACGCAATGACTCGACCCGGCCCGGTCGCGCCGTATGGACCGGTTGAGGTCGTCGGGAGGGTGGGGTACCGCATGCAAAGACTCGCCCCGGCCCGGTAGCGCCGTATGGACCTGGTCGAGGTCGTCGGGAGCATGGGGTACCGAACGCAATGATTCGCCCCGGCCCGGTAGCGCCGTATGGACCTGGTCGAGGTCGTCGGGAGGGTGGGGTACCGCATGCAAAGACTCGACCCGGCCCTGTGGGCCGCATGGACCTGGTTGAGGTCGTCGGGAGCGTGGGGTACCGAATGCAATGATTCGCTCCGGCCCGGTAGCGCCGCATGGACCGGTTGAGGTCGTCGGGAGCGTGGGGTACCGAACGCAAGACCCGGGACACCCGGTGAGAGTGCGGAGTCGGGCGGTCCCGACCCACGCCGGGACGGATCAGCGGGCAAGGGGGTGTGGGGGCGGCAAGCCTTGATCCCGGCGGGGAGGGGCCGGGAACCGTCCTGAAGGTGACGCCCTCGCCGGGGGACGGACAGCGGGATCGGGCGTGGGTTCGACCGGAGTCCGATGCACCGATGGCGGGTCTGCGGGCGGACCGGCGGAGGGTGGCCGCGGGTTCGGGCCCCGGCGGGAGTCCTGACGCGTTCGGATGGTGGAGCGGGGCCGGGCGGTGCGGCTCGGCGCCCGCTACCAGCCGGCTCGGCTCGACCTCCAGGGGGCGCGGCGCCCTGATCCTGAAGGAGACGGGAAGGCTTCCTTCCCTGGATTCAGGAGGGGGTCGAAACGGAGGGCGCGCGGTGCGATTCGGGACTCGCATGGATGACCGATGATCCCGCGTCAACTTCTCTCCGGCTGGCAAGGGTCTCCGGGGTGTCCGGGCAGGATCCGGCCGGGGAGCTTCCCTTGTCCTGTCTGGAGATCGGGCTCCGGTGGGATCGGTGGGGTGGTGCGGCCGCGCTTGGGCGGCAACGCGCTCCAGAGGAGTTTCTTCCGCAAGACTCGAAAGTAGTTGATCCCCGGCGGGCTGAGCAGTTGCATGCGCACCGGGGAGCGCCCGACCGTGATCGAGTCCCCCGGATGCAACGGCTGGCTGGCCTGGCCGTCGAAGGTCACATGAACCGGCTGGCGCCGGCCCCGTAGCGTCAGTGTGAGCTCCTCGTTGTCGGGGAATACCATGGGACGCTGCGTCAGCGTCAGCGGAACGATGGGGGCCAGCACGATGGCCTCGACCGCGGGGTGCACCACGGGGCCGCCGGCGCCCAGGCTGTAGGCGGTCGAGCCGGTGGGCGAGGCGATGATGACGCCGTCCCCGAGGATGGTGGCGACGAAGCCCCGGGCGGTGGCCACTCGGACCTGCATCACCCGGGCGACCGCCCCTCCGGTGACCACGACGTCGTTGATGGCGAACTCCTCGCGGAGAACCGTGTTCCCGCGGCGCACGACGACCGCCAGGGTACTGCGGGTGTCGAGGAACGACTCCCCCGCCAGAATCTTGACGAGGCCCTTGTAGAGCTGGTCGAGCGATGCCTTGGTCAGGAATCCGAGGCTTCCCAGGTTGACTCCGAAAATCGGAACCTGACGCGTACCCATCGCCCGCGCCACCGAGAGCAGGGTGCCGTCGCCCCCGAGCACCACGACCAGGTGCCGTCGCTCGCCGAGCTCTTCCCGGGTTGCCGCCGATCGCTTGCACTCCATCAGCCCGGCGAGCCGTTCCTCGACCGTTACCTCCGCGCCGAGCCCGGTCAACCACGCCGCGAGGCCGCGGGCGGTATCGATCGCCTCCTCGGCGCTCAGTTTTGCAGCGATTCCGATCCTCGGCTGCTCCCCGTCGGGAATGCGGAACCGCTCGCCATTGCCGGCCATGTCAGGCGCTCCGGTTCAGGATGCGGTCCGCCAGGAGGCAAAGCTGACGGATGCCGTCGGGGTCGGCGCCCGGACCCAACCCGTCGTGGAGCCGCTGCTTGGCGCGTTCGGTGCGGTTGGCAGCCTCAGCCCTCGCGGCCTCGATGCCGAGCAGGCGCGGGTAGGTGGCCTTCCCGGCCGATCGATCCTTGCCGGCGCGCTTTCCGAGACGGGCGCTGGTGGATTCCTCGTCGAGCAGGTCGTCCACGATCTGGAACACCAGACCGATCTCCAGCCCGAAGTGCTCGAGGACGTCCGCCACCGGAAGCGAGCCGCCGCCCGCCAGCGCTCCGAGGGCGGCCGAGGCGCCAAGGAGGGCGCCGGTCTTGCGGCGGTGGATGGACTCGAGTTGCTCCCTGGCAACCGGATGCGACTCGGCTTGCAGATCGGCTGTCTGTCCTCCCACCAGGCCGCCGGCGCCGGCTGCGGCGCCGAGCCGCGCGATGCAGGCGATCCGCGCATCGGTGGTGAATGCGGCGCCGCCGCCGGTCGCAAGCAACTCGAACGCGAGGGAGTGGAGGGCGTCTCCGGCGAGAATCGCGAGCGCTTCCCCGTAGCGGACGTGGACCGCGGGCTTGCCGCGGCGCAGGTCGTCGTCGTCCATGCAGGGGAGGTCGTCGTGGATCAACGAGTAGGTGTGGATCAGTTCCACTGCGCCGGCGCAAGGGAGTGCAACCGCGGCGGCGCCGCCCACGCTGACCGCGGCCCCGATGGCAAGCGCCGGACGGATGCGCTTCCCGCCTCCGAGCACCGCATAGCGCATCGCCTCGGCGAGCTGGCAGTCCGGACCGGCGGCTTCGGGGAGTACCTCGTCGAAGTACCGCTCGAGCGGGCTGGCGCCGGCAGCAAGGAATCCGTCCAGGTCGGTGACATCGGCTTCGATGCCGGTCCGGGGTTCAGAAGGGGACTTCATCCTCGTTCCTGTCGTTGCCGGCCGCCCGATCCAGATTCCGGATCCGTCCGCTGGCGTTTTCGAGGATGCGCTCGCAACGGGCAGCGAGCCCGAGCGCTTCCCGGCGCAATTCGAGCACCCGCCGGAGGGGAAGTTCGCGGTCTTCCATCGCCGTGACCGTCTTCTCCAGGCGACTGCTCAGCGCTTCGTACTCCCCGGCTTCCCCGGTGTCGGGCGCCGGGTCGCGCCGTTCCAGCTCGGCGCGGGCTTCCGCCAGCCCCTTTTCGAGGGACTGGTACAGCTCGGTGGCCCGGTTGTGGAGGCGCAGTCGCTCCTCCAGCGGGATTCCGGGCGCCTCGAGCTTCTCCAGCGCGGCTTCCAGTTCGGTTTCCAGCGCTTCGTAGGAGGTCGGGGGATCGTTCACGGTTTCGTGTCTCCGGCAGCTGGCGCCCTGCGGAAGGCGGCAAGGACACGCGCGTCCAGTCCGCCCTCGGCGAGGAGGATGCGGATGTCCTCGCCGACCGCCACCCGGGCGGCCGAACACAGCACCCGGCCCCGGGAATCAAGGGCGAGACTGTATCCCCGCCGAAGCGCCAGCAGCGGATCCTGCCCCCGCAGCCGTTCCCGGTGGCGGGCGGCCCGGGCGCCGAATCGGTCCAGGAGCTGTGCCGCGACCGTATCCGCCCGCTCACCAGCCAGCGCCGCCGCTCGCCGCGCGGCGTCCACCAGGCGATGGAACCGATCCGGGGAGAGTCGGGCGGCGAAGCCGGGAAGCCGCCGCCAGCGCATCCCGACTGCATCCACGGTGGTGATCCGCTCCTTGAGCGCGTTGAGCGCCCGCTTTCGTGACTCCAGCTGTCCCCCGGGATGGAGCGTCGCCAGCATCTCCCGCCGCTCGCGCAAACGGCCCGCGTACTGGTCCAGCCGTCGGCGGAGCGTGTCGTCCGCGCGCTGGCGCCCGGCGCCGACACGGGTCTCCTGCTCCCGGACCCGGTTCGGGAGCGCGCTGAAACCGCGGTGGGCGGCCCGGGCGGCGAGTGTGCGCCGGGCGCGGTCGAGTCCTGCCTCGGCGCAGCGTTCCGCCGACTGGCGGCCGTTGTCCAGTTCGGCGAGCAGATCGCGACGATCGGGGATGTTTTCCTCGGCGGCGGCCGTCGGCGTTTTCGAGCGCACGTCGGCCGCCTGATCCAGCAACGGGCGGTCGGCGTCGTGGCCGATGGCGCTCACCACCGGCACCGGACAACAGGCCACCGCCCGGACCAGCGCCTCGTCGCTGAAGGGCAGCAGATCCTCGAAGGAACCGCCTCCGCGGGTGATCACGATGAAGTCGGGAACTGCCCGGGCAAGCTGGCGGAGCCCGGCCATCAATTGCTGAGGGGCCCGGGTTCCCTGGACCGGGGAGTGCGCGCAGAGAATCCCGATTCCGGGAAACCGTCGCCGGGCCGTATCGATGAAGTCGCGCCAGGCATCGCTGCCGTGCGACGTGAGGAGGCCGACCCGCAGCGGGACCCGGGGCAGCGGACGTTTCCGGTCGCTCGCGAACAGTCCTTCGCGGGCCAGGCGAATCTCCCTTTCCCTCAGTTCCTGGAGCAACAGGCCGAGGCCAGCCCGCTCCAGCCGCTCCACCACCAGCTGGTAGCGGCTCTGTCCCTTCCAGGTCCGGAGGGATCCGAATGCCCGCACCTGATCTCCCCGCCGCAGACCCTCCGGGAGGTGGCTTGCGGCTTCCCGCCACGCCACCGCCTCCAGCACCGCCTGTCCTTCCCGAAGCGAGAGCCAGACCCCCCCGCCCGAGGTGCGGCTCACCCGGGAGAGTTCCCCCTCGACCCAGAGCCGTCCGGGGAACCCGTCGCCGAGCACCTGTCCGATGCGGTGACTCAAGTCCTCGACCGACCACGGCATCTCCGCCGAACCGCGCCGGGGCAGCGCCCGGGGAGCCGGTCGGGCCTCGCGGAAGAGGTTGGTCATCCCCGGCAGGGTAATCCGCCGGAGGCGGGGGTCAGGTGCGGCCCTTGCGGCGGCGCTTCTCGGCTTCCCGGGCGATGCGCGCCGCGCGCTCGGCCTTGCGCCGCTTGCGGGCGGCTTCCTTCTCCCGGGTCCGCACCTTGTTCATGGTTGCCGACAGCAGCCTGGTGATCGCGGCCTGTGCCTGTCCGGAGGAACAGTCCTGCTCCGCCATGTATTCGAGGACCAGCCACTTGCGGATACGAGTGCGGTGGCGCTCCTCCTGGCGGGTGATGGTCTTCATTTCCCGGCGCAGGTGCAGCCGTTTCAGCGCCAACGCCAGAGCCGCTACCGATCCGTCCCGCTCCTGGGCGTTGATAAGGTCGAGGCGTTCGGTGGCATCCTCGATGGTCGGCTCGAAGTCCGACCCGAGCACATCGGCGATCACCCCCGGCGCGTGGCCGGGTCGCCGGATCCCGCGACCGGACAACTGGGTCGTCGGTATCAGGATGCGATGTTGCGTGGTTTCTGCGCCGGTGACTTCCTGGGGCGTCAGTTCCAGGAGGTCGAGGCCGGTGCGCTCGTCACGTATGACACCCCCCACTTCGCAATGCCCGACCCGGGGATAGAAGACGAAGTCACCGGGCTCGTATTCCGGCGTGGGCACACCCGATCCCTCCATGACGCGATTCTGGCGAAAATTCCTGGTCCGGAGCGGTCCCTTGGTGACGAATTGGATGCCAAGTCTATCACGGCTGGCGGTTAGCGCGCCGTACCGGGTTCCGAAGAGGAAAGCGAACCGCAGGCCCGCTCCGTCGAATTTCCGGTGCTTCCCGTCGGTGTGATGACCGCTGCCGCCATCGGGAACGCTCCGACGCTTGCTGCTCCGAGCCGGTCCGCCCGGGAAGGCGGGAGGGGAGCACGGTCCGGAGCCCAGGATCGGGAACCGGGTTCCGGACAGGATGCGGACCGCCACCCCGGCGGTGTCGTGGCCGCGGAAGGCTTCGACGGAACTTCACGGGCATCCGCGTCTACACCGAGGACCATGTGCGGGGCCATGTGTTCCTGTCTGAAGTTCCAGAGTAATTTCCCCTTTTTTGCCGTTCAAGGGGTTGATTCGCAAGGGGAAAGTGCGTTTTGATGCTTGATTTATACGCCCATGTATTCGACGATATTACTACTTTGTCTCCATATGGCATGTCTGGTATCATTGAGCCATGTATGTCGACGTCGTCCCCAACCGCAAATCACCCCCCGCAATCCTCCTCCGCGAAAGCTGGCGCGAAGGCGCCAAAACCAGAAAACGCACGCTCGCCAACCTCTCCGGATGGCCCGAATACAAGATTGCCGCGCTTCGTCGGGTACTCAAGAACGAACGCCTTGTCGGGCCCGACGAGCTTCTCAACATCGTTCGCTCCCTCCCCCACGGTCATGTCGCCGCCGTTCTCGGCACACTCCGCAAGCTCCGCCTCGACCACCTCATCGACCCCGAACCCTCCCCCCAACGCCAGCGTGTTCTGGCGTTGATCGCCGCCCGGATTCTCGACCCGGGATCGAAACTTGCCACCGCCCGGGGACTCGCCGGCGCTACCGCGCGCGACACCCTCGCCGAAACCCTGGGACTCGGTTCGCTGGACGAAAACGACCTGTATGCGGCCATGGACTGGCTCCTCGAGCGCCAGGATCGCATCGAGCGCGCCTTGGCGAAACGCCATCTCCAAGAAGGCGCCTTGGTGCTCTACGACCTCACCTCGGTGTGGCTGGAAGGGCGTTCTTGTCCGCTCGCCCGGCGCGGTCATTCCCGCGATGGCAAGCGGAACAAAAAGCAAATCGAGTTCGGGTTGCTGTGCGACCGGAATGGCTGTCCGGTGTCGGTGGAGGTCTTTGCCGGGAATACCGCCGACCCGACCACGGTGGGGGCACAGGTGGAGAAGCTGCGTCGGCGGTTCGGTCTTTCCACGGTGGTGTTGGTGGGGGACCGGGGGATGTTGACCGAAGCCCGGATCCGCGAGGAGGTCGCCCCGGCGGGGCTGGACTGGATCGGGGCGTTGCGCCGCCCGGCCATCCGCTCCCTGGTGCGCAGCGGAGTGGTGCAACTCTCGCTGTTCGACCAGAGGGACCTGATGGAAGTTCGAAGTGACGAATACCCCGGCGAACGGCTGATGGTGTGCCGCAATCCGTACATGGCCGAGCACCGCGCCCGCAAGCGCGAGGCGCTGCTGGAAGCCACCGAGTCGGTGCTCGAACCTCTTGCCGTGGCGACTCGGCGCGAGCGCCGCCGCCTCGAGGGCAGGGACCGGATCGGGGAACGGGTGGGCAAGGTCATCGGTCGTTACAAGATGGCCAAACACTTCACATGGTCCATCGATGAACAGGGCCGGTTCCACTACCGGCGCAATGTCGAGTCCATCGCCTCCGAGGCCGCCTTGGACGGGCTGTATGTGGTGCGCACCAGCTTGCCCGCAGACAAGCTCGATGCGTCCGACACCGTACGCGCGTACAAGCGCCTGAGCGCAGTGGAGCAGGCCTTCCGCAGCCTCAAGACCGTGGACCTCAAGGTCCGACCGGTGTTCCACCGCAACGCCAATCGGGTCCGTGCCCATGTCCTGTTGTGCATGCTGGCGTACCACGTGGAGTGGCACATGCGCCAGCGACTCCGCCCGATGTCGTTTGACGACGAGGATCGTGGCGGCGCCGAAGCCGGTCGCGTCTCGGCAGTGGCGTCGGCCCGAAAGTCCGCCACCGCGCGGGCCAAGGCCAGTACCGGGCGTACCGCCGAGGGTGACCCGGTGCACAGTTTTCGCACGCTGCTTGCGGATCTGGCCACCGTGACTCGCAACACGGTGGCCCCAGCCCTGCCGGGTGCCGAGCGGTTCGAGATCACGACCCGGCCCACCCCACTTCAACAAAAGGCCTTCGATCTGCTGGCCGTGAAGCTGTCCGTTACCCAGTAGCGAAACCCTGAAATCTCTCCATGTCCAATCAAGTCAGTGACTTGCGTCTATGGCATGCTGGAACTTCAGTCCTGTCGGCGCCGCCGATTCCCTTGGCGCCGGCGATGCCATCCGGAGGGCCGGGCCGCGCAGGCCGGGATCCGCATACCCGTCGAGAGAGCCTCCGCCAATCACCGCCTTGGAACCATCACACACAGCGGCCGTGTCCGGGGCAGAGTGGGCTGGTTGCGCGGGCTTGACGCGAAGACGAGTTGACCGAACGATGCGCGGCCGTGTCGGACATCCACCCCCACGTCGGCGTTTCCCAACGTCGGCGTTCCCTGCCGCCGCAGGGGGCGCGCCTCGCCGAAGCGTTGAACCCCCCGAAGATCGCGCCGCGGCGGCCGCCACTCGGGCTGATTGCGCGTATCGTGCTTACTCCCGGCGCGAAGGGGGTCGAGAGGGACGCCTCGCTGCACGGCGGCCTCGGCACGATCCTTTGAATGGGCCGGGCATGAGCCGGCTTGCATCGGCCGGATACGGAAAGACCGATGCTCCCTCACCGGGAATGCCAGCCTCGCTGGTTGCGGGGGGGGGATTCGAACCCCCGACCTTCGGGTTATGAGCCCGATGAGCTAACCACTGCTCCACCCCGCGTCCAAACTGCCAAGGCAACCCGTAGTGTAACCCGGCCGGGCTGGGTGCCGGTGCCCGGGAGCGGAGTGGGCCTCCCGGGCCGGCACCGGGGAACGTCGTTCGCAGGTCCCGAACCGGTGCGGTCTTCCGGGCGCGGCGGTCCGGTCGTACCCCGCGTTCGCTTCCCGTCAGCCATGCCCGATCCGACGTGCCAGCAGCAACGCCGTGCCGGCGCCCGTCCTGCGGTCGCCGGGGCGGGTCATCGGGGACCACGGGGTTCCGCGCCCGCGTTCCGCAGCCCCGCATGTCCCCGCCCCGGAGGCCCACCGGGACCGGGATGGATCTGACGCTCCCCCATCCCTCCGGGTTCCCCCCTGCCGGTCAGAAATCCCGTTCCGACTGCGGTCGCGCCCTCCGGTGCGGGGAGAGGGACGGCCCGCGCGGGCCGATCTCCCCGGACCGCGCGCCACCGCAAACTCCTGAATCCCGCAACGCGGGCGGGTAAGCTCACCGTCATGGTCTTCCGGAAGTTGTCTTGTCCCTTCGTCCTGTCGCTTCTGCTCGCGTTACCTGCGGCGGCGCAGGAGCCCGGTGGGGAGGCCATGGTCAAGCTGCTCGGATTGCTTGCCGGCGATCCCCAGCCGGTGACGTTTTCCGAAACCGAAGTGAATGCGCTGCTGGAGTCGCCGATTCTGGCGCCCTCGCTGGCCACTCAGGCCGGACTCACCGGGCTGCGGGTGGGGTTCCATCCCGGTGAGGTGCACGTCACCGGTCATCTCGATCCGGCCCGTCTCGGCCCGCTTGCCGGTGGGGGGGCGGCGCCCCGGCCGGTGGAACTGGCTTTCGAGGTGAGCGGGACCGGGGGCGTTGGCGTGGTGTCGCTGCGACGCTCGGTGATCGCGGGACTCGAGCTCCCCCCCGAGGTTGTGGAAGACGCGCTGGTGCCCATGCTGCTCGCCCCGTTCCAGGAGGCCAACGTCGAAGCGCCGGCTTCCGGCGAGCCGTTTCCGCTTCCGCACCACCTCCAGTCGGTGGAGGTGCTGGATGGCACTCTGAGCCTGCGCGCGAATCCCCGCTGAGGCCGCTGCCGGACATCGTGCCCGGGATCACTTCCGAAACCGGGGTCCGGTTCCTCAAGGGGGTGGGGCCGCTACGCGCGCAGGCATTCGCCGAGATCGGCATCCACCGGGTCGGCGATCTCCTGTTGTACCTCCCGTACCGTTACGAGGACCGCACGGTGGGAACGTCTGAGGCGCGGGAGAGGACCGGGGATCCGCGGGCCGTGGAAGTCGTGGTCCGCTCGGTGACCGTGCGTCCGACCCGCCGCCGAGCACTCAAGCTGGTGACGCTGCAGGGGGACGGTGCTGAGGGGCCGATCCGGGCGGTCTGGTTCAACCAGGTGCATCTCCGGAGAGTGCTCCAGCCCGGGCGGCGGGTGCTGTTGTTCGGAAAGAGCCGGCCGGGAACCCGCGAATTCCAGAATCCGACCTGGGAACTGGTCGACCATCGGGATCGGTCCGATGCACCGGACAACGAGACAGCCGATTCCGGCGATCCCCATACCGGGCGGGTGGTTCCGGTGTACGAGCGGGTGGGAGCGGTCAGCCCCCGCCGGTTGCGCGAACTGATCCACGGGCTGCTGCAAGACGGCGGAGCGGTCGAGTCCGGACATCTGCCGGGGGAGGCGGTGGCGCGACTCGGGCTGCCGTCCCGGAAGGAGGCCCTCGCCGGCGTTCATCTGCCGCCGCCCGATGCGCCGCTCTCCGAACTGACGGCTCGCCGGTCGCCCGGTCATCGCCGATTGATCCTGGAGGAGTTCTTCTGTTTCGCCACCGGCCTGTTGCTACGGCGCCGCACCGACCGGACCGGGCGCATCCGGGGGCGCCGCTTCGACGCCAACGACCGGATCCGGGAGGAAGTGCGGCGCATTCTCCCGTTTCGACTCACCGATTCCCAGAAGGACGTGCTCCGGACCATCGCCGGGGATTTCAAGGGTCCGCAGACGATGCGGCGGTTGCTCCAGGGAGATGTGGGCTCGGGAAAGACGATCGTGGCGGTGATCGCCGCCCTGATCGTGATGCATCATCGCGCCCAGGTGGCGCTGATGGCCCCCACTGAACTGCTTGCGGAGCAGCACTTCGGGAATATCCGCCGCCTCCTCGAACCCCATGGCTACCTGGTGACCCTGCTTACCGCCGGGCTCTCGGCGCGGGATCGGCGCGACACCCTGCGGGCGGTTGCGGAAGGCCGGTCCCGGTTCGTGGTGGGTACCCATTCGCTGATCCAGGAGGGCGCCCGGTTCCACAATCTGGGTCTCGCCATCGTGGACGAACAGCACCGCTTCGGGGTCGTGCAGCGGCGCATGCTGCTGTCCCGCAACGGGGATGCCGACCTGCTGGTGATGACCGCCACTCCGATCCCGCGGACCCTGACCCTTGCGCTCTACGGCGATCTGAACCTCTCCGAGCTGCGGGACATGCCCCCGGGGCGCCAGCCCATCCGTACCCTGGTGCGCGGCGGCGGCGACCGCCCCGAAGTGGAGGAACTGGTCCGGGCCGCGGTGCGGGAAGGGCGCCAGGCCTACTATGTGTGTCCCTTCATCGAGGTTTCCGAGGCGCTTCCCGGGAGCGCCGTCGAAGTCCGCTTTCGCGAGCTGGCGGACGGACCGTTCCGGGATCTCCGGGTCGGCTTCGTCCACGGGCGGGTGCCGTCGGCGGACCGGCAACGGACGATGGAGCAGTTTGCTGCCGGCCGGCTGGATGTCCTGGTCGCCACCACCGTGGTCGAAGTGGGCGTGGATGTGCCGAACGCGACCGTGATGGTCATCGAGGGCGCCGAGCGCTTCGGGTTGGCGCAGCTTCACCAGTTGCGGGGGCGGGTGGGCCGCGGGGCCGCGCCCTCGACCGCAGTGCTGCTGGTCGAAGGCAGGGAACTCGGGGACGCTGCGCTCCGCCGGCTCAAGGTGATGGAGGAGACCACCGACGGCTTTCGGATTGCCGAGGAGGATCTCGCGATCCGGGGACCGGGGGACTTTTTCGGCACCCGGCAATCGGGCATGCCTGCTTTTCGCGTCGCCGACATCATGCGGGATGCGGACCTGCTGCGCGAGGCGCGCGAGGAGGCGCGCCGCTTTCTCTCCGGGGCCGCGAACAGTCCCGAGGGGGAGCGGATCCTCGCCCACGTCCGCTCCACCTGGGGAGATCGGTTCGGCCTCACCGCGGCCGGTTGAAGGGAGTGGTCGCGTGTTCGGCGACGTGGCTCGCGGAGTCGGCGCCGAGCCGGTGCGGAGGTCCGATGCGGAGCCCTGCGCCGTCGGGCCCCCGTGCCCGGAAGGGAAGGCGGTGTCCGGGATCGGCCTGGAGCTTCACGCTGGTGCTGAAGCCCTCGCGCTGCAGGGTGTCGAGGAACTGGCGGTTTCCCCCGGGCGCCCACGTGGCCATCGTTTCCCCGAGCGCCATCGGATGCATGTCCGAGTCCCGGTCGAGGATGCAGCCGGGGCGATAGGTGCGGAACGCATTCCCGAAGACACTGAACCGGCGTCCCACCTGGTCGGTCAGCACGAAGGTCATCGGGCCGGTCAGCACCACGACATGCGACAGCCCGGTGGTCCGTTGCTGCAGCTCGTCGGAGTCCAGTATTGCCTTCCGGGGATCGGTCTCGTCGGCGTCGAGGCCGGTTGCGAAGACGGGGCGGGTGCGACCGGGATGGGTCAGCAGCCGGATGAACTCGTCCACTTCGCTCCGCGTGCTCACGATCCACGGTTCGGACCGGACCGGGAAGCCGTAATCGGCGAGCCCGGGATGGCGCGCCAGCCTGCCGATCAGGGCCGGACTCCAGGGTGCATGCGCCCGGCGGTACGACGGCTGGGGGGGAACGAGGAGCGTGAGCCGAATCCGGGCTGCCCCGGCGACCCCGAAGACGGAGATGATGGTTCGGGTGACGATGCGGCGGCTCCGGCTCCTCAGGGTCAGCGCCGCCGCGAAATAGCGGGCATCTCCGGCGGATCGGGAAACGGCCTCGATTTCGCTCCGGCGCGACGTGAAGCGCAGTCTCCGGACCCCCTCTTCCGCATCTTCCCAGCGGTCGTCGAAATCGGGGCGGAGCCGACCGGTGTGGTTTTCGATCCACATCCGGATCTGGTCGCGGGCGGCGGCGAGTTCCCCGCCGGACTTGTCGGACCGGAGCGACGCCGAGACGGCAGCCATCGGCTCCAGGGCCGAGGTGGCGCGGGGAATCGCAGCCCGCGGGCGGGGTGCGGCCCGCAGGGCGGTGTGCCGTGCTGGCGCCGGGGGGACCGGGCAGGCCTTGGGTTGGGGCAGGGCCGGGGGCATGGGAGCTCCTTTGGGTTGGCGGGAAGCGGCGGCTCGTCGTGAGCGTGCGCATTGCGGGTGGGGTCTTCGCCGGGCGCGAGCTGCTCGGGCCGCCGCGGTCGGCGAGGGGATGGACGACCGGCCTTCGTCCCACGGCCATCCGGCTGCGAAAGAGCGTTTTCGAGGTGGTGGGCGGCGATCTTCGGGAGGCGCGGGTGCTGGATGTGTGTGCCGGAGTCGGCGCCCTCGGATTCGAAGCGCTCTCCCGGGGGGCGGCCTCCTGCGCATTCATCGAGCGATCCCGCGTCGGATCCGCCCTGATCGTGCGCAACGCGGGCCGTCTCGGCGTGGACCGGGAGAGGTTTCGGCTGCGCACCGGGGACGCCGCCCGCATCCTGCCGCGGTTGCTGGCGGCCGGAGAGGGTTTCGATGTGATTCTCCTGGATCCACCGTGGTCCGGCTGGCGAGACGGGCTTGCCGGGACGCTGGTGCGGCGGACCGGGGAACTGGAGCCGGCGCTCCTCGCCGTGGAGCACCCCGCCTCGCTGACTCCGGAAGGGCCGCCGGGGTACCGGGCGGCCCGGAGTCTCACGGCGGGCGACGGAGCATTCACGCTCTTCCACCCCGAAGCAGGAAAAGCGCATATGGGAATGACACGCAGCGGGGCCCGATTTGTTGCGCACCGCCCGATTCGAGGTCCGAAATGTGGAAAACCCCCGATCTCGATCCCGCCCTCCCTGTGTTACCGTCCCGCCGCCGCAGGAGGTGCGCTGCGATGAGAGCCCGACTCGCGATCTGTCCGGGTTCCTTCGACCCACTGACAGTGGGTCATGTGGACATCATCCGCCGCGCTTCCCGCCTGTTCGAACGGGTGATCGTGGCGATTCTCCATAACCCGGAGAAGGCGCCGCTGTTTTCCCTCGCGGAGCGGAAGGAAATCATCGCTGCCACCTTTGCGGAAGATTCCGGCGTGGAGACCGATTCCTTTTCCGGACTCCTGGTGACCTATGCGCGCAAGAGGAACGCGACGGCGATCGTCCGGGGTATCCGCGCGGTTTCCGACTTCGAGTACGAATTCCAGATGGCGCTGATGAACCGGCGCCTTGCTCCCGAGGTGGAGACTGTCTTCCTGACTCCGGCGGAGGAATACTCCTATGTGAGCGCCCGTCTGGTCAAGGAGATCGCCGCCCTTTCCGGCGACGTTACCGGACTGGTTCCCGGCTCGGTCCGGGAGCGGCTGGTCCGCAAGCTGCATGGAGATTTCCGTGACTGAGAGATTTCCGTGACTGAGAGATTCCCGTGACTGAGAGGTTCCCGTGACCGATTCCGCACCCCGACTCGCTTCCCGGATCTCCCGGATTGCGCCCTCCCCGACGATGGCGGTCATGGCCGAAGCCATGCGACTCAAGGCCGCCGGCGAGGACGTGGTGGACTTCTCCGCCGGACAGCCCGATTTTCCGACGCCGGACGTGGCGCGGCACGCCGGGATGGAAGCCATCCGGTCCGGCTACACCCGCTACACGCCGAATGCCGGCGCGCCCGAAGTGCGGGCGGCGGTGGCCGAGCGCTACCGCCTCGACTACGGTCTGGATTTCGGGGCTTCCGGGGTGCTGCTCACCGACGGCGGCAAGCACGCTCTCACCGGGCTGCTTCTCGCCACCTGCGAGGCCGGAGACGAGGTGGTGATTCCCATCCCGTACTGGCCGACCTTTCCGGAACAGGTCCGGATTGCGGAAGCGACTCCGCGGCTGGCCCCGGCTTCCGGCGACAACGCCTTCCGCCCCACCCGCGCGGTGATCGAACCGCACGTCGGCGACCATACCCGGCTGATCATCCTGAACATTCCCGGGAATCCCTCCGGAATCGTCCTGTCACCGGCAGAGCTGGTGGACGTGGCGCGCCTCACCGCCGAGGCGGACGCGTATCTGATGTGGGACGACACCTACGCCCGGCTCACCTTCGAGCCCGTTCCCGAGGGCGCCTGGAAGGCGGCGGCGGACATCCTCGGGCACCGTTTGCTGATCGCGGGGTCGGCGTCCAAGTCGTATGCGATGACCGGCTGGCGGCTCGGTTGGGCGCTCGGACCGGAACCGGTGATCCGCGCCGCGGCGTCCCTCCAGAGCCAGATGACCTCGAACGCCTGCTCCATATCGCAAAAGGCGGCGCTCGCCGCCCTTCGGGCCGATCCGGCCGATTTTGCGTGGATGACCGAGACCTTCGAACGGCGCATGCGGATCATGCGGGGAGGGCTTCTTGCCATCCCGGGGGTCCGGTGCGCGACTCCCGATGGCGGCTTCTACCTGTTTCCCGACTTCGGGGACCGGATGCTTCCGGGAGAGACGTCGCAGGATCTCGCCACCGCGTTGCTCCACGAGCTGGTGGCGACGGTTCCGGGCGGAGCCTTCGGGTGCGATACGCACCTCCGCATCAGTTTCGCCACCGGCGAGGAAGAGATCGCGAAAGGGATGGACCGCATCCGGGGATTCTTCGAACGTCGCGCCGCCTGAACCCCCGCCTGCCGGTCCGGGATCTCCGCTGTGGCCGGCGCCGTCGGGCGGCACCGCATCCGCGGGTCCTCCGCTGGTATAGAATCCGCGCCGCCTGCGGCGCCGGGCCCCACTGCTCCCGCGGTGTTCATGCGGGTTCCCGGATGCCGCCACCCGGGAAGGCGTCCGCGGCCGCGTAGTGCCCCAGGACACATCGGCTGCCGGTGCAATCCCCGCCTTCCGGCCGCCTCCGCCCGCCATCCGAAGAGGAGTTCATGACCACCGAGCCGGTTGTCCGGCCGCCCGAAGGCGGCCGTATCTCGATCAAGAACGGGGTACTTCAGGTTCCCGACTGTCCCGTCATTCCCTTTATTGAGGGCGATGGCACCGGACGAGACATCTGGCGCGCCAGCGTCCGGGTATTCGACGCGGCGGTCGAGCGCGCCTACGGCGGAAAACGCCGGATCGTCTGGCGTGAGGTGCTCGCCGGCGAAAAGGCGTTCAATCGGACCGGGGACTGGTTGCCCGACGAGACGGTGCACACCTTCAAGGAGTATCTGGTAGGGATCAAGGGGCCGCTCACCACCCCCGTCGGCGGCGGGATCCGGTCGCTGAACGTGGCCCTTCGCCAACTCCTTGACCTGTATGTCTGCCTGCGCCCGGTGAAGTGGTACAAGGGCGTCCCCAGCCCGGTCCACCACCCGGATCAGGTGGACATGGTGATCTTCCGCGAGAACAGCGAAGACATCTACGCCGGCATCGAGTTCCGCGCCGGGACCGAAGATGCGAAGCGGGTGGTCGCCTTTCTGCGGGACGAGATGGGAGCCACGAAGATCCGGTTCCCGGACACTTCCGGAATCGGGATCAAGCCGGTGAGCCGCGAGGGCACCGAGCGGCTGGTCCGGGCGGCGATCCGTTACGCCTTGAGGGAGGGCCGCCGCAGCGTCACCCTGGTCCACAAGGGCAACATCATGAAGTTCACCGAGGGCGCGTTCCGCGATTGGGGTTACGCACTCGCGGTACGCGAGTTCCGGGACGAGACGGTGACGGAGCGGGAGAGCTGGATCCTCGCCAACCGGGAGGACCACCCTGGCTGGAGCGTCGAGGACAACGCCCGCGCGGTGGATCCGGGGTACGACCTGATGACTCCGGAGCAGCAGGGCGCCCTCCGCGACGAGGTCGGTTCCTGTCTCGACGCCTTGGGGCAATCGCACGGCGAGGGTCGCTGGAAGCGGAAACTGATGATCAGGGACACCATCGCCGACATCACCCTGCAACAGGTCCTCACCCGGGCGCGCAACTTCGATGTCATCGCCACCATGAACCTGAACGGCGATTACCTTTCGGATGCCCTCGCCGCCCAGATCGGCGGCATCGGCATCGCCCCCGGCGGCAACATCAACTACGTCACCGGTCATGCCATCTTCGAGGCCACCCACGGGACGGCGCCCAAGTATGCGGACCGGGACATGGTGAACCCGGGTTCGGTGATCCTTTCCGGCGTGATGATGTTCCGGTACCTCGGATGGGGCGAGGCCGCCGACCTGATCGAAAAGGGGTTGGAGGCCAGCATTGCGGCCCAACGGGTGACCTACGATTTCCACCGGCTGATGCCGGGCGCCACCAGGCTCACGACCTCCGGATTCGCCGCCGAGGTCATTGCCAACATGGGTTGATCCCGAAAGGGCCCCCGAGGAGGAACCATGCGTCCCAAGGTGACCATCGTGGGCGCCGGCAACGTCGGCGCGACCGCGGCACAGCGGCTGACCGACGCCGGAGCGGTGGATGTGGTCCTGATCGACATCCTCGACGGCATTCCGCAGGGGAAGGGCCTCGACATGCTGGAAGCCGCTCCGGTGAGCGGCAGCGACACTCTCGTCTTGGGCACCAACGAGTACCGGGACACCGCCGGGTCCGACATCGTGGTGATCACCGCCGGGCTCGCCCGCAAGGCGGGGATGAGCCGCGACGACCTGTTGCGCAAGAACCACGCGATCGTGAAGAATGTCACCGAAAGCGCCGTCGCGGTCTCCCCCGACGCCATCCTGATCGTGGTTTCGAACCCGCTCGACGCCATGGTGCAGACCGCGTTGCGGGCGAGCGGGTTCCCTCGCCACCGGGTGATCGGCATGGCCGGGATCCTGGATTCGGCGCGGATGCGCTCCTTCATCGCCGCCGAACTCAAGGTCTCCACCACCAATGTCCACGCGTTTGTGCTCGGGGGGCACGGCGACGACATGGTGCCCCTGCCGCGCTACACCACGGTCGCCGGGATTCCGCTCCCGGACCTGCTGGACGCCGGGACGATCGAGCGGATTGTCCAGCGCACCCGGAAGGGCGGTGGCGAGATTGTCGCGTACCTGAAGGCGGGTTCGGCCTACTACGCCCCCTCGGCGGCGATCGCCGAGATGGTGGACGCGATCCTCGGGGACCGGATGAAGATCCTCCCCTGCACCGTGTTCCTCGAGGGCGAGTACGGAGTGGACTGCCTCTGCATGGGCGTTCCCATCAAGCTGGGGCGTAACGGGATGGAGGAGGTGATCGAGATCACCCTGAATCCCGACGAGCGCGCCGCGCTGGATCGCTCGGCAGCTTCGGTCCGCGAGTTGGTGGAAAAGATCGGCGTCTGACCGTGAATCTCCACGAATTCCAGGCGAAGGCCCTCCTCGCCGAACACGGTGTGCCGGTGCCCCGCGGGCGTCCGGTGGAAACGGTGGAAGCGGCGCGGGAGGCGGCCCGTGACCTGGGTCTGCCAGTGGTGGTGAAAGCGCAGATCCACGCCGGTGGCCGGGGGAAGGCGGGTGGGGTCCGCCTGGCCCGCACCGAAGAGGCGGTCGGCGAAGCCGCGGAAGCACTGCTCGGTTCGACCCTGGTCACGCGCCAGACCGGGCCCGGGGGCCGGAAGGTCCGCCGGCTGCTTGTCGAGGAGGGGGTGGACATCGCCCGCGAGCTGTACGCCAGCTTCATCCTGGACCGGGCGAGCGGCCGCATGATGTGCATTGCCAGCGCCGCCGGCGGGATGGACATCGAGGAGGTCGCCGTAGAGACGCCGGAGAAGATCCACACCGTCACCATCGATCCGGTGATGGGGTTGCAGCCGTTTCAGGCGCGGGCGCTCGCGTTCGGTCTCGGGCTGGGCGGACCGCTGCTGCGCCCGGCCGTGGACTTCCTCACCGCGCTGTATCGCGCCCACGACCGGCTCGACGCCAGTCAGGTGGAAATCAACCCGATGCTGGTGACCGGGGACGGCAAGGTGCTGGCCCTCGACGCCAAGGTCTCGGTGGATGACAGCGCGTTGTACCGGCAGAAGCGGGTTGCCGCCCTTCGGGACATCCACGAGGAGTCCCCGCTGGAGGTGGAGGCGAGCCGACATCGGCTGAACTACATCAAGCTCGACGGCTCGGTGGGGTGCATGGTGAACGGCGCTGGACTCGCCATGGCCACCATGGATATCGTTCAGCTTGCCGGGGCGGCGCCCGCCAACTTCCTCGATGTGGGCGGCGGCGCCAACGCGGAACAGATCGAGAACGCCTTTCGCATCCTGACCTCCGATGCGGATGTGCGCGTGGTACTGATCAACATCTTCGGCGGCATCCTCCGTTGCGACCGGTTGGCCGAGGGTCTGATCGCCGCGGTCGCCGGACTCGGTGTCCGGCTTCCGATCGTCGTCCGGATGGAGGGCACCAACGTCGACATCGCCCGCAAGATGCTGGGAGAGTCGGGACTCCCCTTCACGGCTGCCGACGGGATGCGGGACGCGGCACAGAAGGTGGTTGCCGCACGGGAGGCGTCATGAGCATTCTGGTCGGCAACGAAACCAGACTCCTGGTTCAGGGCATCACCGGCCGCGAGGGCAGCTTTCACGCGGCCGCCTGCCGGGACTACGGGACGAATCTGGTCGCCGGCGTGGTCCCTGGCAGAGGCGGGCAGGAGGCTCTCGGCGCGCCGGTCTTCGATACCGTGATCGAGGCGGTGGCGGCTACCGGAGCCAACACCTCCCTCGCCTTCGTGCCTCCTCCCTTTGCCGCCGACGCCCTCGCCGAAGCGGCGGATGCCGGGCTGGACCTCGTGGTCGCCATCACCGAGGGGGTGCCCGCCCGGGACATGGTGCGGCTCATGCGGGTGCTCCGGGAAGGCGGGACCCGCATCATCGGGCCGAACTGTCCCGGCATCATCTCTCCCGGCCGCGCCAAGGTCGGCATCATGCCGGGCTTCATCCACCGCGAGGGTCCGGTGGGAGTGGTCTCCCGCAGCGGAACCCTGACCTACGAGGCGGTGCATCAGTTGACGGCGCTCGGCATCGGCCAGAGCACCTGCGTCGGCATCGGGGGTGACCCGGTGGTGGGAACTTCGTTCCTGGATGCGCTCGAACTGTTCGCCGACGACGAGGAGACCGAGGCGGTGATCCTCATCGGAGAGATTGGCGGCGGCGCCGAGGAGGCAGCCGCCGATTTCATCCGGCGCGAATTTCCGAAGCCGGTGGTGAGTTTCATCGCTGGCCAGACCGCGCCCCCGGGCCGGCGCATGGGACATGCCGGCGCCATCGTCATGGGCGGAAAGGGGACCGCCGCCGACAAGATGGACGCGCTCCGTTCCGCGGGCTCCACCGTGGTCGAGAGTCCCGCCGACCTCGGATCCGCCATGCATGCGGTCCTCGCCGGCCGCTGAGGTTTCCGTCATGCGTACTCTGACCATCATCAAGCCGGACGCGGTCGAGGCCGGGAAGGTCGGCGAGATCCTCGCCGCCATCGAGGCCGACGGATTCCGCGTCAAGGCGCTCCGGATGACCCGTCTCACCAGGCGGGAGGCCGAGGGTTTCTACGCGGTGCACGCCGAGCGGCCGTTCTTCGACAGCCTGATCCGGTTCATCTCCTCGGGTCCGTCGGTGCTCGCGGTGCTGGAACGGGAGGATGCGGTGAGCCGGCTGCGCCAGCTCATGGGGACCACCGATCCGGGCGAAGCGGAGCCGGGCACCATCCGCGCCCGCTTCGCCACCAACATCGAGCGGAACGCCATCCACGGCTCCGACTCGCCGGTTTCCGCGGCCGTCGAGATCGCCTACTTCTTCCCCGCCATCGCTTTCGCTGGCGACGGCGGCTGACGCGGATTGGAAACGCCGTGCCCGGGATCAAGCCGGATTCCTGGATCCGTCGCATGGCGAAGGAGCAGCGGCTGATCGATCCCTTCGTGGATGGCCAGGTCGGCCGCGGCGTGATTTCCTACGGACTCTCGGCGTTCGGGTACGACATCCGGGTCTCGGACGAGTTCAAGATCTTCACGAACGTCCACACCACGGTCGTCGATCCCAAGAATTTCGACGAACGGAGCTTCGTGGACTACAAGGGCGACGTGTGCGTGATTCCCCCGAATTCGTTCGCCCTCTCCAATACCATCGAGAATTTCCGGATGCCCCGGAACGTATATGGCGTATGCATCGGGAAATCCACTTACGCCCGGTGCGGCATCATCATCAATGTGACCGGTTTCGACGCCGAGTGGGAAGGCAACGCCACTCTGGAGATTTCGAACACAACCCCGCTCCCGTGCCGCATCTACGCCGGCGAGGGCATTGCCCAGGTGCTCTTTTTCGAGAGCGACGAAGTGTGCGAGACCAGTTACCGGGACAAGAAGGGGAAGTACCAGGGCCAGGAGCACATCACGCTGCCCACCATCCTGCGCGGGAGTTCCGAAGGCTGAAGTGGAACTGCTTGCCGGATCCGCACTTCGGCGCAAGCTGGAGGACCGGCCGCCGCTGATCGAGGGGCTGCGGGATCCCGAGGTCCAGATCCAGATGAACGGGGTGGATCTGACCCTTGCCGGAGTGTGCGCCTTCGGAAGCGGCCCGCCCCGGGTGGACTTCGACAACAGCACCCGGCGGCTTCCGGACGCCACCCCGTTGGACGAGTGTCGGAGAGGAGGGTTCCACCTGACGCCCGGCGCCTACTGGATCCGCTATCGGGAGGTGGTGCACATTCCTGCCGATGTGTTCGCGATCGGCAGGACTCGTTCGTCGCTGCTGCGCGGCGGCGCCCAGATCGGCACGGCAGTGTGGGACTCGGGCTATTCGGGACGAAGCGGCTCGTTGCTGACCGTCCACCACCCGGACGGGCTGGAGCTGGGGCGGGACGCCCGCGTCATTCAGCTCCTGTTCTTTCAGCTCTCCCACCCGGCCGAACGCCTCTACTCCGGGATCTTCCAGAACGAGTAGCCGCTCCCGAAGCCGCCGACCCCACCGCGGCTGCCACCTCCGGGCCCGGGTATCCGGACGGGTGGTTCAGAGCAGGCGGAATTCCACTTCGATCTCGGCGATCACATCCACCGCGTTGCCGCGGAATCGGCCGGGAAGGAAGGTCCATTCGCGGACTGCGGCGATGGCTTTCTCGTCGAGGCCGGGGTCGAGGCTCTTCAATACCCGGGCGGGACCGATCCGGCCACTCTTCAGAATGACCACCTCGAGGATCACCGATCCCTCGATTTTTCGTGCCAGGGCGTCGTCGGTGTATTCGGGAGTGATCTGCCGGCGGAGCTGTGGCGGTTCCACGCCGCTTCCGATCCGGTAGGCGCCGCCGCCGAAGCCGCCGCCGATACCTTCGCCGACTCCGGCGCCGGAACCCTCACCGATCCCGCCGCCTTCGCCGGTTCCGCCGCCGCCCCCGCGACCGCTGCCCGCCCGCCGGTTGAACAGGGCGTCGTTGGTGTCACGGATCAACCCGGCAAGATCCTCCGGGTCCGGCAGGGCCGAAGCGAACGGAGCGATCACCGCGTCCTCGATATCCTCCTCGGGCTCCTCGTTCGGGACATCGGGGTCGTCGAAGATCAGGTCCTCGGGCCGGGGCAGGGCGGCGATCGCCAGCTGGGCTGCATCCTCCCCGGAAATCCGGAGGGGTGCGGGAGGTTCTTCCGATTCGTCCCCGCCTCCGCCTCCGCCCCCTCCCGGTCCCTCGGTGGCCACGAATACCAGGCCGGGGAGGTCGAAGGGGCGGTCGTCTTCCGCGGTGCGGGGAGCGGAGAGCCAGCCGAGCAGGATCACCCCGAGGATCGCCCCGTGCATCGCAACCGCCCCGGCGACTCCGTTCCGCCTCCCGTGGGCGCCGGCGTGCAGGTGCTCCTGGGGCTGGCCGGTGATGGGGCTGACTTCCGGCGCGTCCGGCTGAACAACTTCGCGAAGCGCGTCTCTCAGCTTCCGGGCGCGGGCGCGAAGATCGACTAGCAGCCTGGCCACCGTGTTGCTCGCATTGTAGCCAGCGGTGCATGGCGCCCGGCGGCGTGCTACCCTCGCCGCGCTTTTCGGAACTCCGCGGTCCTCCGCCTGTCCCGCCTCCTTCGGTCCGGCGCCGACTCCCGACCGCCTTCCAAGATCCATGATCCTTTCGCTCGGGAACCATGTGCCCGCCGTTCCGCCCACCGCTTTCGTCGCCCCGGACGCCGCCGTGATCGGGGACGTGGCGCTCGGCGAGGACGCTTCGGTCTGGTTCGGCACGGTGCTGCGCGGGGACACCAACCGGATTCGGGTGGGAGAGCGGTCCAACCTCCAGGACGGCGTCGTGGTGCATGTCAATTCGGGAGACGAGTGGACCGGGATCGGCGACGAAGTGACGGTCGGGCACCGCGCCATCGTGCACGCCTGCCGGGTCGGACGGCGCTGCCTCATCGGGATGGGTGCGGTGGTGCTGGACCGGGCGTCAGTTGGTGAGGAGGCGATGGTCGCTGCCGGTTCGGTCGTGCCTCCCGGGCTCCTGGTTCCGCCGCGCATGTTGGTGCGGGGGGTGCCGGGGCGGGTGGTCCGGCCGCTCACCGGGCAGGAGATCGAACACCTCACCCGTTCGGCGGCGCACTACGTGGAACTCAAGAACCGCTATCTGCGCGAGGCGGCCCCGGCCCGATGAGTGTCCCGACCCGGCGCACCCACCACTGCGCCGAGCTCCGGGAGGAGCATGCGGGTTCCGAAGTAGTGCTGATGGGGTGGGTGGAACGGGTCCGGGATCTCGGCGGCCTTCTCTTCCTCGACCTTCGGGATCACCGGGGCCACACCCAGATCGTGGTGCGCCCCGATTCCCCGGCCGCCGGCGAGGCCGCGCGCGCCGGGGCCTGGTGGGTCCTCGCGGTCGAGGGAACCGTGATCCGGCGCGCGCCGGAGAACCGCAACCCGGGCATTGTCACCGGCGGCATCGAGGTCGAGGCCCGCGCCATCCACGTCCTGAACGAATCCCGCACCCCGCCCTTCCCCCCGCTCTCCACCGACGGCGTGGGGGAGGACCTCCGGCTGCGGTACCGCTACCTGGACATCCGGCATCCCCGGCTGCAGCGCAATCTCCGGCTCCGCGCCCGGCTCGCCCGGGAGGTCCGCGGCCATCTTGATGACCACGGCTTCGTCGAGGTGGAGACTCCCTTCCTGACTCGTTCCACGCCGGAAGGCGCCCGCGACTATCTGGTTCCGTCCCGGGTGCACCGGGGGGAGCACTATGCGCTTCCCCAGTCGCCCCAGCTCTTCAAGCAGTTGTTGATGGTGGGCGGACTGGACCGCTACTACCAGATCGTGCGCTGTTTCCGGGACGAGGACCTGCGCGCCGACCGCCAGCCCGAGTTCACCCAGGTGGACATCGAGATGTCGTTCCCGGACCGGGAACAGGTCATGGGAATCACCGAAGGCCTCTTTGTGCGCTCACTCGCGGCAGTGGGCATCGAGGTCCACGCCCCGTTCCCCCGAATCACTCATGCCGAGGCAATGGCGCGGTACGGGGTGGATCGGCCCGATCTCCGCTACGGAGCGGAGATTCGTGACCTGACCGCTCTCGTCGGCGGACATCCGCTCCTGGATTCCATCGTCGATTCCGGGGGGAGGGTCCACGGTCTGGCGGCGCCGGGCTGCGGAGGTCTCTCCCGGAAGCGGCTGGACGCGCTGGAGCAGGCGGCTCGCGCCGAGGGGGCTCCCGGGCTCTTTCGGGCGGGGTTCGTGGACGGTGCGATCCGATCGCCCCTGCTGAAGGCTCTGGGCGCCGACCGGCTCACTGTCCTGCTGGAGGCGGCCGGCGGGGGGCGGGGCGACCTGCTGTTGATGGTGGGCGGAGACTCCACCGGGGCCTGCACGGTCCTCGGCGCGCTCCGGCGGAAGCTGGCGGCTTCCGAAGGCTGGATCCCGGACGGGGCCTTCCGGATGGCGTGGGTGACCGACTTCCCGCTCTTCACGTTCTCGGAGCAGGAAGGGCGGCTGACCTCGGTGCACCATCCGTTCACCAGCCCGCATCCCGACGACCTGGACAAGCTGGAGTCCGACCCCCTCAAGGTGCGTTCGGTTGCCTACGATGTGATCGCGAACGGGTACGAACTCGGAGGCGGCAGCATCCGGATCCATGATCCGCGCGTGCAGCAGCGGATCTTCGACGTGCTCTCCATTCCCCGGGAGGAAGCCGCCGAGCGTTTCGGGTTTTTCCTGGAGGCGCTCCAGTACGGGACGCCTCCCCACGGCGGAATCGCTCTCGGGTTCGACCGGACCGCCATGCTGGCGTCCGGAAGCAGCAGCCTGCGCGAAGTGATCGCCTTCCCCAAGACCACCTCCGCCGCCGATCTGATGACCGGATCGCCTGCCGCGGTCGATCCCGCGCAGCTTGCCGAGCTCGGGATCACCGTTCCGGCCGCTCCGAACCCGCGCGATTCCCGGATCCCATGAACCTTCGGGCCTCGTTCCCGATCGGGACGCTGGTCCTTCTGCTGGCGGCGCCGGCTGCCGGAGAGCCGGGGCCCGGAAGGGCGGCCCGGACCTGGCACTCGATCCAGAAGCTCCGGACCACCGGCTCCGTCCTCCACATCACCGCCCACCCGGACGACGAATATGCCGGCCTGCTGGCGCTTTTGAGCCGCGGCCTCGGAGTACGCACGACGCTGTTGAGTCTTACCCGGGGCGAGGCGGGAGCCAACGCCATCGGGTCGGAGCTCTTTGACGGTCTTGGCTGGATCCGCGCAGCGGAGCTGACCGTCGCCGGGGAGTGGTACGGCCTGGACCGGATCTATTTCACGCCGCTCGCGGACTACGGCTACTCCCGGAGTCTCGCCGAGGCGCTTCGCGCCTGGGACGAGGACGAGGCGCTGGCGGACGTGGTGGAGGTGGTGCGCCGTGAGCGGCCGATGGTGATCCTCGCCCGCTTCACCGGAGACCCCCGCGACGGGCATGGGCAGCATCAGTTTGCCGGCATGATCGCGGCGCGGGCCCGGGACGGGGCGCCGGACCTGGAGGCGTTTCCCCCGCGCGAGGGCAGGCGCGGTTTCCTGCGCCCGGCCCTCTTCCTTCCGGCGCGGGAGGGGGAAGCGGGTTTCCCGGTGGATCTGACGGGCGGCCGTCCGTGGCTTGACCCTTCCTTTCGGGACATCGGGGCCATCGGCCTCTCCCTCCAGCGTTCCCAGACCGGGGGAGTGGTGCGCGCCACCGGGCGCGAAAGCGTCTCCCTGCGCCCGGCGCCGCCCGGCGGGGAAACGGTGAACCTGCTGGAACTGCTGGGTCCCGAACGGGCGTCGCTGGCTGCCCGGTTCGGCGGGGTGGTCCCGGCGCGGCTCGGGGCGATCCTCGAAGATGTCGACGAGCGGTTCCGGCGAGTCGCCGCCGCGTTCGACTGGATGCAGCCGGAGGCGAGCGTTCCCGCCCTCGGTTCGGCGCTCGCCGCCGTGCGTTCGCTGCTCGGTGAGCGGTCTCCTTCCGGGTTCTTCGATGTCCGACACGAGCTGGAACGCAAGGAGGCGCAGCTTCTCGAGGCGATCCGCCACGCCGCCGGGGTGGACCTGGAAGCGACAGCGCGGCTGCCCGGCGTCGGAAACGGTTCCCGTCCGCTCCCTCCGGTCGTTCCCGGCCAGGAGTTCGCGGTCGAGGTGCGGGGGCGTGCCGGATTCCCGGCGGAAGTGCTTGCACTCGAGCTTGGGGCCCCGGAGGGAACCGATCTTGCCGGCGAGCCGCCGGAAATCCTGGAGAACGTCCATGGGCCCGGCGTGTTCCGCCGCTTCCGGGTCCGCCTGGCCGTGGATGCGCCGGTCCTCGAACCCCATGTCGTGCGGTCCGGGCCTGGTGAGTCCCGGTACCGGACCCGCGGCGACTGGACCCTCGCCGCTCCGCCGCCCGCCTTCCGCGCGTCGGCGACGATCCGGATCCCGGCCGGCGGGGGGGATGCGGTGGAGGCGATCTACACCGTTCCCGTCGAGCGGATCGAGTCCAACCTTCCCTTCGGGAACGAGCGGCGCGAACTGGAAATCCTGCCTCCGGTCTCGCTTGCGTTCACGCCGGCGTTCGCGGTGTCTCCCACCGAAGCGCCGGATCGCGCGATCGAGGTCCACCTGCTGGCCACCGGGCATGCTCCCGGCGCTTTCCGGGTCTCGCTGGAGACGCCGGCGGGCTGGAGCTTCGAACCGGCGGAACGCGAAGTCCGGTTCGGGCGCGCGGGCGAGAGCGTGCGGATCTCCTTCCGCGTGCGACCGGCGGGAGGAGGCCGGAACGCGCACCGGGTCCGGGCGACCCTGTTGGGGCCGGGGGGCGCGTTCGAGCCGGCGGCCAGCCATGAACGGATCGAGCACCGCGGCCTGCCGCTCCGGTACCTGGTGCGCCCGGCTGCAATCCGGGTGGCGTCGGCGCCGGTGACGGTGCCGGCCGGGCTTCGGGTGGGATATGTCACCGGTGTCGGTGACGATGTGCCGGCCGGGATCAAGGCGCTCGGTGCGACCGTGGACCTGCTGGACGGAGCGGCCCTCGCCGCGGCCGATCTCGTGGGGTATGACGCCATCGTTACCGGCACCCGCGCCTATGCGGTTCGTCCCGATCTGGTGCGGGCCAACCAGCGGCTTCTGGAGTACGCCGAAGCCGGAGGACACCTGGTGGTGCTCTACAACACCGCCGAAATGGTGCCGGCGGAACACGCGCCCTATCCCGGCGTCCTCCCGGCAAACGCCGAGGAGATCACCGAGGAAGACAGCGAGGTGACCTTCCTCGCGCCGGACCATCCGCTCCTGACCTGGCCGAACCGGATCGGTCCCGCTGATTTCGAGGGTTGGGTGGAACAGCGCGGGTCCAAGTTCTGGAGCGAGTGGGATCCGGCCTATACGCCGCTGTTCGAGACCGCGGACGAGGGGCAGGCCCCGCAGCGGGGCGGGGCGCTGACGGCCGAGGTGGGCCGGGGGCGGTACACCTGGTTCGCCTTTGCCCTCCACCGCCAGCTCGGCCAAGCGTCGCCGGGCGCCTTCCGCCTGCTCGCCAACCTGATCTCCGCGTCCCGCGCTCCCTGAAGCGGACGGTTTCGGGCGCCCGTCGGGGGCCGGCCAGCGTCCCCGGTGGGGGACATGCCGCGCGGTCGCGCCGGGAGGCGCTTCGCATCGAGAGGGCCCGGCAGACGCGGTCCCGGTCGGCTGCTCGTCATCCCCCCGAACCCGGACTTCGGGGCGGTTCGGGATGCGGGAAGTCGATGGATGGTGGGTTGGTGGCAAGGGGCCCGGAACACGATCATGGGCGCCGGGCGGACGGGCGGGGCGGTCAGGAATCCGGCCCCCCGGAGATCCGGACGGAGCCGCCGGGAGCGATGACCCGAATCCGGGGCGCCTCTTCGGAGCCGCCCTGGTAGAACGGCGGGTTCCGGTTCGGGAGCTGGTTTCCGTCGCGGAGCCCATCCCCGGAGGTGATGTCCAGATGAACCGGGAGCGTCTCCGGCAACATCAGCATCACGCCGCCGTCCGCGTTTCGGATCAGCCAGTCGCCGGTGATCCGTTCCGTCCGGCGCCCGTCCACTTCCACCCGGCCATCGGCGGTGAAGGCATTCACCTCTCCGAGACGGCCTTCGAGCCGGATCGATCCGTCGGCGGTTTCCGCCTCGATCCGGCCGCGGAGGTCCCGTCCGTCGATCCGCCCGTCGCCCGATCCGAGGCGTACCGGCGCGCCCGTCGAGCCGACGCGGGCGGCAAGCACCCTCCCGTCCGCGGTCAGGGCGTCCACCGGTCCGGTCAGCCCTTCGAGATCCAGGTCGCCGTCCCGGACGCGGACCCGGATCGGCGTCGCGGGGGGGATACGGAAGGTGAGGGTCAGCGAGACCGATTCCCCGAACAGGAACGCCGGCACCCCGGCGGCGATGTCGTAGCTCGTCACCATGAACGCGCCGGTCGCGGGGTCCTCGTCGGACAGCACTGCCAGCCGGCCGAGGGCTGCTTCCGCCGCGTCCGCCGATCCGGCGAGCGCTCGGCGCTCGACGACAAGCTCCGCCGGCCCCTCGCTGCCCCGGAACCGGATGTCCCCGTCGTGGACGTCGGCTTCGAGCCGATTGATGTCCGGAAGCCGGATCGTCTCCACCGAACGCTTCTCGAACCGGTCGTCGGTACAGGCGACGATTCCGGGAAGGAACATGGCCAATGCGAGACGCCTCATTCGGGAGTCTCCGGGACGCTGGTGATGCGGATTCCGCCGGCGGGCGCCGTCAGTTCCAGCTCCGGTCCGCCGGCTTCGTCAAGAAGGGACCAGGTTCCGCCGGCGTCGGTCAGCGGGAAGTCACTCCGGGGGCGTCCCTCGCCGCTGGTTGCGGAAAGCCGGAAGACCGCACGGCCGGGGACGGCGAGCCGGATGTCTCCCGCCTCCGAGAAAAGCGCCATGCGTGCGTCCACCGTTCCGGTTGCAATGTCGAGGTCGCCGTCTGCGGTGGTGACGGCAAGCGGTCCGGCCACTTCCCGGATCGAGATGTCGCTTTCGCCTCCCCGGATGGAGGCGCCGCCGGCAAGGTCCGTGGCAAGGACCGGGGCTTCCCAGGTGCGAATCTCCAGCGGTCCCGTGATTCCGGCTGTCCGTACCAGCGCGTGATTTCCGAGGATTCGGACCCGCCCTCCGGAATTCAGGACGACCACCGGGCTCTCGTTCAGCGAAGCCTCGAGGGTGCCGGCGACCCGGGAAGCGAGGACGTCCCCGTCGCCTTCGACGGTGGCGTCTCCGTTGATTCGCGCGAGGGTGACCGGGCTGTCCGTGGTGCGGATGCGAACCGGACCGGCGATCCCGGCCACCCGCACCGGCGCCTCCCTCGCATCCACCCGGACTTCACCGCGCACGGCTTCGATCCGGACCGAACCGTCCTTGACCTCCACGCCAACCGGGCCTTCGACGGTCTCCACTTCGATGGCCGCGTCCTCGCCCCGCAACTGGACGGGGCCCTCGATGTCCCGGACGAAGATCGCGTCTCCATTCGACTCGACCGAAACGGCTCCCCGAACGCCGAGGATGTCCACCGGGCCCGCGCCGCCGTGGGCGATGACCGCCGGGAACGGACCCTCCACCCGGATGCCGCCCTCGCCGGTCTCCACTTCCAGCGCCAGCCGGGGCGGCGCTTCCACGGTCAGATGAAGTCCCGCTTCCCAACCCTCCGGCGCTTCGATGCCCACCTCGATGCCGTCCCCCCGGGACGCAGCCATCACCCGCGGCCACGTGGCCGGTGCTTCGGCTTCCCTCCAGGCCCTCGCATCCAGGACCAGGCGGACTTCGCCGGCAGGCACGCTTCGCACCCGGATCCCGCCCCAGGGCAGGCGAAGGATCAGGCGGTTCGCTTCCGGGAAAACCGGGATCGGGACTTCGTGTCGGTGCGCCCTTCCCGGAAACGATGCCTCCCGTCGCTCGATCCATTCGCGGAAGACCCCGAGTTCGCCGCCGACCGCCCGATGCACGACGGACAGCGAGACGCCGAGCGCGATGAACAGCGCAAGCAGCAGGATTTCGACGCAGCCCGGGCGTTCGGAACCGAACCTTCCGGTCAGCCGCAGGATCCCGTAGACGATGAGGACCACCGGCCACCAGCGCGCGGCAAACGGCAGTGCCGCCACCAGCGCGCCGAGGATTGCCGGCCCGCCGAACATGGCGGCGCCGCCGGCCAGCCCGATCACGATCAGGAGAACCCCGAACGCCGGAACGCAGCCGTTTTGCGAGCGGGATCCGGAAGCCGGGTTCACGGTGGGGGAGGTGGGCCTTCGTCCGCCTTGTTCCGACCGCGTTGCTGCCAGACGAGTTTCAAGCCCACCAGGATCAGCAGGACCGGCCAGAATCGGAGGATGTTCTCGATGTGCACGATGCCGAGGGTGGAAAGCAGCAGGACTGCGCCGAGCACGATGAGGATGACTCCGCCCCAGGGGGGTTCTTTCGCCACGTTCTACTCCTTGATGGCGACCGTCCCGGGACGGTCGCGGAGGATGCGGATACCGACCACGATCAGGATCACCGGCCAGAGCCGGATCAGCCATCGCAGTATCGGTGTTGCTGCCAGCACCGCGAGGGCGCCGACCGCGAGCAGTCCCCATGCCCAGCGTCGATCCAGACCGATGTCCGGGTCACGCGCTTCGGCGGCCGCCCGGATCGCCTCCTCTGCCGTGTGGACCGCGTCCACGATTCCGAAGACCCAGAGGGCCGCGATCATGAGGACCAGGCCCTCATGGTGTGCTGCGCTGCCGAGGAGGGCGATCCACGCCGCCCCGAGGGCGATCGCCCGGTGCGTTGCCCGGGCATAGAGGTGCCCCAGCCCCGGGAAGATGACCGAAAGCGCGCCGGCCCAACCGGGAGAGCGGTTCATGGCGCCGCCTCCCCGCGATTGCGGACCCGGTTCCGGTGTCGCGCGGCCTCTTCAAGTTCCTGAAGCCGATCCCCCACTTCGTCTGCCCCGTCCTCCAGCGCTACTCCCATCGAGGCGCGCACCACGTTCCACTCGGCCAGCACCCGGTCGGCCCGGTTCCCGGCTTCAGTGGCGAAGGATGCGGCCTGCCGGGAAATCCGGTCCAGTTCCTCCAGCGCGGCGGGGACCGGCGGCGGCCGGAAGATCGCCAGGATGACGGCGGCAGCTGCGGTGGAGAGCCAGATCGGCCAGAGCGAACCCCGCCCGTAGAGGCGCCGGAACACCGGGAGCGTCCTTCCGAGAATCCGTTCCCGGAGTCCTTCGGGTGGCTCTCCGGCGTCTTCCCGAAACGCCGCGAACACACGGAGTGCGTTGCGGACGCCGCCGTAGAGGGCGCCGAGCTTCGGTGCATGGGCCAGCGCCGCCCGCGCTTCGGCGGCGGCCCCGGCGTCGAGTTCGCCGGCGGCCAGCGCGGCGGTTCGGATCTCTTCGGGACGGGAGTTCACAGCAGGTTCTCCTTTCGGAGTCTTTTCAGGGATGCGGCCAGCTGGATGCGTCCCCGGTGAATCCGCGATTTCACGGTGCCCACCGGAATGTCCAGCCGGGCGGCGATCTCGGGATACCCCAATTCCATCAGATCGCGCAGCATCACCGGTTCGGCGAGGTCCTCCGGGAGGTCGTTCACCATGCGACGGACGACCGCCGCCCGGTCGCGGCTTTCCGCCACGCGGTCCGGCCGATCCGGAGTGGGTCCCGGGAGTTCGGGGATTTCGATGTTCTCCACCGGCATCGGGATGCGCTTCCTCCGCCGCCAACTGTCGATCCCGACATTGGTGGCCACCTGACGGACCCAGCCCCCGAGGGGGCCCGAAGGGCGATAGTGCGGAAGTGCGGTCAGCAGGCGCATGAAGATGTCCTGGACGAGTTCCTCGGCGTCGTCCGCACTCGCGGTGAACCGGTAGGCCACCTGCCAGATCGGTTTGCGGAACCGGTCCACGAATTCCCGCCAGCAGTCTTCCCGACCGGAAAGGCATTCGTGTACGAGTCGAGCATCTGAGAGCTGGGCCGGTAAATCCAACGTGGCGTTTCTGGCGTTCTCCCGGTGCACATGCTTAACGGTGGGGAAAGTCGCCCGGTTCGGGGTCGTCCGGCTCAGGAACGGGATCCCGGCCGCCGGATCAATCCGTCGATCGCCTGGACGAAGTCCTGGGTGTCCCGGAAGTCCCGGTACACCGACGCGAAGCGGACATAGGCCACATCGTCCTCCTGTTTCAGGGCGTTCATCACGATCTCGCCGATCTCCCGGGTCTCGAGCTCGCGATCCGGTCTCCGGCCCACCATCTCGGTCACCCGCTCCACGATCCCGTCCATCCGTTCGCCGGCGACCCGCGTGTCGCACGCCTTCCTCAGCCCGGCCAGCACCTTCTCCCGATCATAGGGTTCGCGCACGCCGTTCTTCTTGATGACCATGAGCGGCACTTCCTCGACGGTTTCGTAGCTGGTGAAGCGCTTGCCACATCCGGTGCATTCGCGGCGGCGGCGAATGATCTCGCCTCCCCGGCTCTCGCGCGAATCCACCACCCGGTCATCGCTGTGGGCGCAGAAGGGACACCTCATGGAAGGGCAAGGCTACCGCGCCATCCTCCCGGATCTTGTCGGCGTCCCCGCCGGCGGGCCGCCAGTACCTGCTCGATCGTTCGGGGCGGCGCGGGGAGTTGCAGGTCCTCCACCATCCCCGGCCAGGTCGCATCCTCCGGAACCAGCCCCACGATTTCCGACCCCAGCACCTCCATGCCCCGTTGGCGGGCCGCCTCCCGAACCCGCGCGAACACCAGCGACAGCGGTGTTTCCTCCACCCGTTCCACATTCATGGTGACCTGCGCCACCGCCCGATCCCGCACGCGGACGAGGACGCCGAGTGCCCGGACGCCCGGCAGCCCGCCGCCCTGTTTCCGCACGGTGGCGGCGATGCTCCGGGCAGCGCCGGAGTCCGCGCTGTCGAGATTCACGTTGAAGGCCACCAGCGGCTGCCGGGCCCCGACGGCCACCGCGCCCGCCGTGGGGTGCAGCCGGGGCGGGCCATAGTCGGGAAGCGCCGCCCCCTCGGACATCCTTTGCCGGAGCCCTTCCGCTCCGCCGCGCCGGATCTCCCGCAACGGCCGCCTGTCGGTCGCTGCCTGCCCGTAAAGGAAGACCGGCACGCCCCAGTCGCCGGCCAGCGCGGCTCCGGTACGCCGAGCCAGACAAACGGCGTCTTCCATACGGGTGCCGGCGACCGGGACGAAGGGCAGCACATCCAGGGCGCCGATCCGCGGGTGTTCTCCCCGGTGGCGGTTCAGGTGCACCGAGTCGAGTACCGCCTCGAAGAGCCGGCGGGCGGCGGCGAAGAGATCGGCTTCGGTTCCGAAAAGGGTGAAGACGCTGCGGTTGTGCGCTGCATCCGTGTGGATGTCGAAGAGGACCGGGTCGACGGCGGCAGCGATCCGGTCAATCACCGCCGGATCCCGTCCCTCGCTCGCGTTCGGTACCGCTTCCAGCACCCCGCCGGACCCCTCCCCCGATCCCCGGGAGGGTGGAGGGACACGCGGTGCAGCCGGCGGCACAACCGGGGAACGATAATACGCGGCAGGCGCCGACCCGGCTGTCCGGGTCCGGTCCGGCCGTCCTTCCCCCGGCCGATCCTCCCGGCCAACCTTCCCGATGACCGCTCAAGACCCGCCCTCCTCCCCCGGCGGGGGAGGGGAAGGCGACGGCCGCCGGGAGCACCGCGATCCGGTCCACTGGAGCCGGGAGGTGCGCAAGCGGGTCCGGGAGCGCACGGGCTCCCCGGGATCGGCCAGCGGAGGCGAGAGCCGGCGCACCGGGGGAGGTGGTGGCCGGGACTCCGTTCGCGCCCGGGTGGAGGAACGATTGCGGGAAGCGGAACGAGCGCGGGCCGAGCGGCAGGAGCGGGAGAACGCACCCCCGCCGGTGAGCCGCCCGACGCCGGCACCGGCACCGGAGCCGGCCGAGGAGATACGGATGGGTGAGCCGGTGGCTCCGGAACCCGGGATCCGCGAAGCGGAAGCGGCCGGCGGTTCGTCACTTGCCGCTGCGGTCGCGACCTGCGCCGGGATCGGGAGGATCCCGGTGGCGCCCGGCACCTTCGGTTCCCTGGTCGGTCTCGGCGTCTTCCTGCTCACCCGTGATTTGCCGTCCGCCTGGCAGATCGGGCTGCTCGGATTCTCGATCCTGCTCGGATGGTGGGCGGCGAGCCGCCATGCGGTGGCGGTGGGCCGACCGGATCCGAACGAGGTGGTCGTGGACGAGTTCTGCGGGATGTGGCTCGCCCTCGTCCTGGCGGCGCCGAGCGCGGCGGTTGTCGCGGGCGCGTTCATCGCCTTCCGGCTGCTGGACATCGCGAAGCCCCCCCCGATCAACTGGCTGGAGCGGCTTCCCGGCGGGCTCGGCATCATGGCCGACGATCTGGGCGCCGGGCTCGTCGTCCGGCTGCTCGTGTTCGTTTTCCTTGCGATGTGACGCGGGGGAAGGCGCCCCGGTTGCCGGGGTCCTGGCGGTCGGGACCGAGCTCCTGCGGCCGCGGCGGGAGGATCGGAACACCCCGCTGCTGAAGGAGCGCCTGGGGGCGCTCGGGGTTCCGGTCGGCTTCACCGCGGTCCTGCCCGACGACGAGCAAGCGATGGCGGAGGCCATGCGTCTCGCGCTGGAACAGGGCGACTGGGTCTTCGTCTGCGGCGGGCTCGGGCCCACGAGCGACGACCGGACCCGGCAGGCGGCGGCTTCGGTCCTCGGGAATCCGCTGGTTCTCGATGCCGCTTCTGCGGATCGGATCCGCGAGCGGTTTCGCCGCCGGGGGGCGGAGATGCCGGAAGGGAACCTGCGTCAGGCGCTGGTCCCGGAGGGCGCGGAAGTCCTCCCGAACCGGTACGGCACGGCGCCCGGTGTTCTGGCGCGGACAGTCAACGGACGGCGGCTGATCCTGCTCCCCGGCCCTCCCGGCGAACTCGCGCGGATGTTCGATGACGAGGTGGCGCCGCGACTGCGGGATGCGGGGATTCCGTTGTCCGCGCCCCCGGAAGGCGTGATCCGGCTGGCCGGCGTCCCCGAATCGGTGGTCGAGGAGAAGATCGGGGATCTCACACCTCACCGCGGCGGGCCGCTTTCGCTCGCAATCCTGGCGTCCCGCGGGGAAATCGAAGTGCGGGTAACCGGGCGCTCCGGTGCGGATCGGGATGCCACGCGCCAACTGGCGGATCGGATCGCAGCCCGGCTGGAGGAAGCGGTTTTCAGCCGGAAACCCGGCGTTTCCCTCGAGGCGTCGGTGGGGCGTCTCCTCGCTGCCCGCGGAGAGCGGGTGGCGGTGGCCGAGTCGCTCACCGGCGGGCTGATTGCCGACCGCATCACGTCGGTGCCCGGAGCTTCCGGCTGGTTCGATCTCGGGGTGATCGCCTATGCCAACAGCGCGAAGCGCGATGTGCTCGGGGTCCCCGGGGCCACCCTCGCATCGTTCGGCGCGGTGAGTGGCGAGACGGCGCGGGGGATGGCCGAAGGGGTGCGGGGGAGGGCGCGCGCCCTCTCCGGGGACGACGCGCCGACCTGGGGGCTCGCGGTGACCGGGATCGCGGGTCCCGGCGGGGCGACTCCCGGCAAGCCGGTGGGCCTGGTGTGGATGGCGCTTGCGGGCCGGAAGACCCGGGCGGTGCGCTGCCTGTTTCCCGGCGACCGGGACCTGGTGCGGCAGCTGACCGCCACCGCGGCGCTGGATCTGTTGCGCCGCACGCTGGCGAGCCGGTGAAGGCCCGGCTGTTCGCCGCGGCGCCGCTATCCGGCCGCCTCCGGAGCGGACTGGCGGCGGCAGGACGGGACATCGCCGAGCGCCTTTCCGGTGTTCCGGTCCGGCCGGTTCCGGAAGCCGCCCTGCATCTCACTGTCCGTTTCTACGGCCTCGCGGAAGTCGGGCGGGTGTGCGAGGCGCTGGAAGCCGCCCTCGAAGCGGCTCCGCCGTCGCCTGCGGAGCCGCCCCGGCTCCGGGCGGTGCGGTTTGCGCCCTTTCCGGCTTCCGGGCGGGCGCGCGGCGCCTTCGCCGAGCTGGATGGCGGGGCGTCGGCCCGGACGCGGCTCGGGGAACTGCGGCGGGCCAGTGAAGCGGCGGCGCGCGCCGCCGGGCTTGCCGAAGAATCGCGCCGCTTTCGTCCCCATGCCACCGTGGCCCGTTTTGGGCGCCCGGTGCGTCTGGGGGGTCTGCTGGACGAGCTTCGGAAGCCTTCCGGGGAGTCTCCGATCGCGCGTCTTGATCTCCTGCGGAGCACCCTGACTCCGGAGGGAGCGGTTCACACGCTGGTACGGACCTTTTCCCTGGCGGGCGCCGCCTCCAGCCGGAAGTCGGCCAGCAGGTCGGGGCCGAGCCGGGCGTAGCGCGGGGTTCCGCCGGCGGGTTGCGCGGCCGGGAGTCGGCGGGGGACCGCTCCGCCGGTCCGGCGAGGCGCGTCGAAGAGGCCGGTACCCTCCCCGCGCCCGAGAAACCGGGGCGCAATGTAGAGCGTCAGCCGGTCGGCCAGGCCGGCCTGGAGGAAGGCGGAGGTGACTCGGGGGCCGGCTTCCACCAGCACCGTCCGGATGTTCCGACGGCCCAGCTCGCGCAGCACCGGTTCGAGGGCAAGTTCGCGTTTCGAGTTCTCCGCAATCGGAGTCTTGCGGACCGTCGCGCCGGTCCGCGCGATGCGCCGCACTTCGGAGTCCGGCACGTCGGGTCCGGCGAACACCAGCGTCGGCGCCTCGTCGAGCCCGCTGAGGATCCGTGCGGTTCCGGGAATGCGAAGTGCAGGATCGAGGATCACCCGCAGGAGGCGGTCTGCGCCCCATCGCGGTCTTCGGGTCAGGTGCGGATCATCGGCCAGCACGGTCGCGATTCCCGTGAGAATGGCCTGATGCTCCCGGCGCAGGACGCGTCCGTGGCGGCGGGTGGAGGCCCGGGTGATCCATCGGGTCCCCGGGGGGGCCATCGCGCCGTCGATGGAGACAGCGGCCTTGACCGTGACCCACGGCAACCCGGTGGCGAGGTACTTCAGGTAGGTCCGGTTGAGTTCCCGGGCTTCGGTTTCCAGCACTCCGGAGCGAACCGCGACGCCGCGGGCTCGCAGGAACGCAAATCCGCCGCCGGAGACGCGCGGGTCCGGATCCGGATGAGCGGCGATCACCCGCCGAATCCCGGCTCCCACGATGCGCTCGACGCAGGGAGGGGTTCGTCCCACATGACAGCAGGGTTCGAGGTTCACCACCAGGGTGGCGCCACGCACGGCTCCCCCCACGCCAAGAACCCGGCTCTCGGCGTGGGGTTCGCCGGCGCGGGTGTGGTAGGCCTCGGCGACGATGCGGTCGTCCCGGACCAGCACCGCCCCCACGGCCGGGTTGGGGGAAGTGGTGAACCTTCCCAGGGTGGCGAGTTCGAGAGCCCGCCGCATCCACCGCTGTTCGCTTCCCGAACCGGGGGGTCTTCCGGAGGACATGGTCCGGAAAAGGGTTCGACTAGCGGAACCGGGGTCGCCGTCCGGAAGCGGGTTCGACGTCAACGGCTTCCCGGGTGCGGAAGGGAGCTGCCGGCTTGCCGTTCCGGACAGGGAGGGCATCCTGGCCGTTCCCGGCCCCGGCGGTCGGTGGAGGAACGCCGGCGCGTGCGGATTCGATGTCGATCCGGAGCACGGGTCAGCGCGCCGCCCCGCCGGCCGGTGTCCGTGGCGCCGGTTGCCGGATGGGAAGGAGGAGCGCGGAGGGGTGGACCACCGAGTGGTGGACCCGGTTGTCCGCCGGGACCATGCCGGTGTGGCGGCCGAGCGGTTCCCCGGTGTTCGGGTTCACATCGAAACGGGGGTGGTTCGAACTGGAGACCTCCACCCGGATGCGGTGTCCCGCCTGGAAGCGGTTTGCCGTGGGGAAGAGCGTGATCTCCATCTCGGCGACTTCGCCGGGAGTCAGGAGGGCGGCCTCTTCCCGGGAGGCGCGGTAGCGCGCGCGGAGGATGCCGTCGGTGATGTTCAGGTCGAACCCCTCCGGCCAGTCCGCGCTCGGCGGATACACATCCACCAGCTTCGCCGTGAAGTCGGTATCCGGCGCGCTGGACGAGGCCCATAGCCGGAGGGTGACCGGTCCGATGACCTCCACATCCTCGGGGAGCGGTTCGGTTTCGAATACCAGGACATCCGGCCGGTCGGCGGTGCGTCGGCCGTCCACCTCGGAGCCGAAGAACCCGTTCGCGGATCCGCCCCCGAGCGAGCGGAATGTCCGCTCCCGCTGGTCGAAGCCCCCCCGCTTGAGCGCACCGGAGAAGGCTCCCCCGATGGTGGGCGCCGGATGCGCCGGGTCGTAGGTGAATCCGCTCGAGCCTTCGTCGTCGGCAGGCGCCTCCCGGGTGAGTCCTCCGCCGCTCCGCAGATGGAGGGCGGTTGTCACCGTATCCGCGAGGGGCCATTGGTCCACCGTGCGCCACGCGCCGCCGTGGAAGAGGCGTCCGTTTTCGTCCCGGCGGCCGTCGCCGCCGCCCATCACGAAGAGCGTGACCGGCGCGGGAGGGTGGGCGCCGAGCGCCGAATCCGCGGCGAACAGGCTCTCGGGAACCTTGTCCTTGAGGCGCCAGTCGAACCAGCGCAGATGGAACTTCCGGGCGAAATCGGCGATGGCGGCGGCTTCCCCGAACTCGACGTCCCCGGCGTGGGAACGCGTGGTCGCGGCGTGGGTCCAGGGTCCCATGACGAGCATCATCGGGGACGTCTTCCGCCGGGAGAGTTCCCCATGGCTCTGGATGGTCCCCGGAGCGTAGGAGTCGTACCAGCCACCCACATGCAGCATCGGGATGTCGGCGGTCTGGTCGTAGAACTCCACCCAGTTCCGGCCGATGCCGCGAAAATAGTCGTCGTATTCCGCGTGGTTTTGCATCTCGAGGTAGTAGTCCTCGAAATTCGGAGCGACCGCCAGCGGATTGCTCCCCTTGCGGAAGGGAGTGTCGGGGAACCAGTCCGAAGGCGATTCCTCCCGGAGCCGCGTCCGGACCGCGGGATCGCCGGCGACGGCGGCAAGCTGGCTGTGGGCCCATCCGAGTTGTTGCCCGAGTTCGAAGGCGCCGTGGTTCCGGACCTTGTGGGTCCAGGCGTCGGAAAGTCCGCCCATGGTCAGCACCAGGGTGTCGAGCCCCGGGGGAGCGAGTTTCGCGGCGTCGGCCTGGGTGTGGGCGCCGTAGGACGTGCCCCACATGCCGACCGAGGGCAGGGTGTAGTCGAGCTCGGTGGCCCAGACGACGGTGTCGTAGCCGTCGGGAGCATCGAACCCGTGATACTTCTGGAAGGTCCCCTCCGATCCGTAAAGGCCGCGCATGTCCTGAACGGCCACCACATAGCCGTGGCTGGCGAAGAAGAGCGCCTGTTCGACGAGGCGCAGGGAGGTCCGGTCGTAGGGAGTGCGGTGGAGCAGGACCGGGAACGGTTCGTCCACCGGCTCTCCGCTTCGAGCCGGGCGGTACACATCGGTGGCCAGCCGAACGTGGTCGCGCATCGGCACCATCAGCCCGGTCTCGACCCGGAGCCCCTGGTAGGGAGGGCGGTCCCCGGCGGGGTCGGGATCGCCTCCGCAGGCGGCGAGAAGCGAAAGGGCGAGGAACCGCGGGAATCGCATCGGTTCGAATCTCGAAGTGCGTTCGGGAACGAGGAGTCCCGGATCGTCCGGCGCGGGACGCAAACCGGTCGGCGAAATCCCTTCGGTTCGTTCCGGCGCCGAGCGGAGGGCGAGGGTCGGCTCCGCCTCCGGAACCCTGCCGGCGCGTGAAGCCCCCATCAGGTCAGGGCGTCCACCAGGTCGGCGACCCGGGAGATTCGGTCCACCTGTTCCACCAGTCGGAGGACCGTCTCCACCTGGTCGCCGGTGAGGACGAGTGCGGCGCACTCGCGGAATTTGGCGGCAAGTTGCTGCGGGGTGAGTGGCTGTTCCGGTCCGCCCGGATAGGTGTCCGCCTGCGTGCGCAGGACTCTTCCGTCCGCGAGCCGGACTTCGATGGCGCTTCGCATCCGGTCGTAGCCCCGGGCGTCGATCTCGGCGTCGAATGTGACGGAAACCCGACCCATCATGTCGGCGACCCCGGGGGACTTCACGAAGTCTTCCCGGAACTCGTGGATGCCGACCCGGCGGCGGAGCACGGCGGCGGCCATCACGAAGGGAATCGAGAACTTGGCCTCCAGGGGGGTTCCCGGTTGCATGTACCGCAGCGGGTTCAGGATGTTGTGCCCGGCGCGGAAGGTGATGCGCTCGACGTTCTCCGGTTCGATGTCATGCTCCTCCACCAGCTGGAGCATCGCGGCGATGCTCGGGTGTCCAAGGCTGCCGGAGGGGAACGGCTTCACCGAGACACCGGGATCCAGCAATGTCCAAGGGGCGCCGAGCGTCATCCTTTCCGGGTCGAACCCTCCTCCGAAGACCCGGAAGAACCCCCATCTGGCTTCGAGGGCATCGCGCCCGGAAGTGAAACCGCGGGAAGCCAGTTCCACTGCCAGAACCCCGTTTTCGGCGGCCCGCCCGGCGTGCAGTGGCTTGGTCATGGTTCCGAAGCCGAGTCGGATCCCCGACGACAGGCTGGCAGTGATGGCGAGCGCCATCGCTGTCCGGTCCCGGTCGAGACCCGCGAGCTTGGCTGCGGTGGCGGCGGCGCCCAGGGCGCCGATGGTGGCGGTCGAGTGGAAACCCTCCCGGTAGTGCCGGGGATCGATGGCTTCGGCGATCTTGCACTCGACCTCGAAGCCGACGAGAAACGCTTCCAGCAGGTCGGCGCCGCTTGCCTGCTCGCGTTCGGCCACCGCAAGGCCGGCTGCCAGCGGGGCGACCGTCGGGTGGGTGAGCAGGCCGAAGATGCGGTCGGGGGCGTTGGACAGCTGGGTGTCATCGAAGTCCATCGCGTGCCCGGCGGTCCCGTTCGCCCGGGCGGCGAGCGACGCCGGAGCCCGGAGTCCGCTGGCGCCGAAGATGGTCGCTTCCGGGGCCCCTCCCTGCGCTTCGATCTGATTCCGGACGATGCGCGAGCATTCCTCGGTAGCCCCCGCGAGCAGTACCGCGAACCCGTCGGTCACGCACCGGCGACCCTCGGCGACAAGCCGGGAGGGAAACTGCTGGATTTTCGCCTCCACGATGAATTCGGTGACGGCGCGCGTTGCTTCCACTCGTTTTCCTTCCGTGTAATCCGCCGGGGGGCGATCCGCCTGTTCTCCTCAGCGCCACCCGGATCGGGCCGGGAGAATACCAGCGATCCGGATGCCCGGGCCTCGGCGAGACGGTCCCCGGGAGGCGGTCAGGCGGAGTGCGGGCGGGGGAGCCGTGCGGTGGGGGAGCGCCGTCGGAGCCGCGAAGGGCCGGGGCGCGGCAGTTGGGGCGTCCGCTACCGAATTCCGGGGATGGGGAACGCGGTCGGAAGCCAGACAGCTGGGGCGCCGCGTGTGTTGGCGGCCTTCGCCTTGCGGGTTGCGGAGCGGTTCCCGCCACCGCACGGGTCGGATCCCGGGGAAGCAGAGTGGCGGGAACGCGGCGGGTCGGGATATCCGGTCAGGGGAACCGCCGGAGTTGTGCGGGGAGCTTCGTGCCCCGGGATTTCCGTTGCGGTGGGTCGTGCCCCGGGAGGGGGGGGTGCTTGTCCGGGGGCGCGCACCCGGGCGGGTACGCCGCGGAAGCGACGCCTGCCGGGGGGGGGACAGCCGGGTGAATCGAATCGGCTCTGTCCGTCCCCGGTGGAGAGCCAGGCTGCGTTTGCCCGGGAAGCGCCGGGCCTTCCCGCTGTCCCTCACGCCTTCGGTGGATCGGTAGCGGATCGTCATTACGAGCCCGGTCGCCCCGGCCTGCCCGGTGGCGGTGCCGGACCGTTACCGCTCGTGCTCCATCCCGGCTCCAGGGGTCAGGAGGCGCTTTCGTCGGCGGAGCCTCTCCCGAATCGCCGGCGCAGAAGCGGTGCTCCGAAGCTCGCCGCCGCGAGCAGGAGCAATATCAGGCTGATCGGGCTCTCGAGGAACACCGTGTGGGAGCCGGACGAGAGCGTGAGCGCCCGCCGATAGTTCATTTCCACCATCGGACCCAGGATGAAGCCGAGCACGGCCGGGGCGAGCGGATAGCCGCGCCATTCCATCAGGAAGCCAGCGATGCCGAAGAAGAGCGCAAACCAGGCATCGGCCGGATTTCCCCGGACCGCGAAGGCGCCGAGCAGCGAGGTTGCGACCACCAGGGGCATCAGGATGGACGACCGGAGCCGCACCACGCGGATCCAAAGGGGAATGCCGAGGCGGCCGACGGCAAGCATGCAGACCACGGCCACCAGGAAGCCGGCCTGGAGTGCGTGGACCAGGTCCGCCCGCTCGGTCATGAGCAGCGGGCCGGGAACCACCCCCTGCATGGCGAGGCCGCCGAGCAGGACGGCGGCGCTCGCCGATCCGGGAATTCCGAGTGCCAGCAGGGGAATCATGGCCGCCCCCACACAGGCGTTGTTCGCGGCTTCCGGAGCGGCAATTCCCCTGGGTTCCCCGGTTCCGAAGCGCTCCGGGTTCCGGGAAATCCGGCGTTCCTCGTTCCAGGCGACGATCGAGGCGATGGTGGCGCCGGCGCCGGGGATCGCTCCGATGATGCCGCCGATCGCCGATCCGCGCAGGATGCTGGGGCCGAGTCCGACGAGTTCACGGATTCCGGGAAGGGCGCCCTCGACTTGCGGGCGCGTTCGCAATCCGTTTCGGCTGCCGAACGCCGAGAGGGCTTCGGCAATCGCAAAGAAGCCGATGAGCATGGGAACGAGGCCGATCCCGTCCATGAGCGCCGTGGAGCCGAAGGTCAGCCGGGGGGCGCCGGTAAGAACATCCAGCCCCACGACGAACGCCAGCAGTCCCAGCAGGGCGCTCGCGATTCCGCGGAGCGGATCCGCCCCGATCAGGTTGGCCACGACCGCGAGACCGAACACACCGAGGCCGAAGTACTCGGGGGGACCGAACGCGAGCGCCGCCCGCGAGAGCGGGCCGAGCGCTGCCACGAGCAACAGTGTCCCGAGAAAACCGCCGCACAGGGACGAGAACAGCGATATTCCGAGCGCCCGCCCCGCCTCGCCCCGGCGGGTGAGGGCATATCCGTCGAAGGTGGTGGCGAGCGCCGGCGGGCTGCCCGGGACGCCGATGGCGACCGCGGTGATGGACCCGCCGTATTCCGCTGCCATGTAGATCGAGATCATCATGAGCAGTGCGGGGACCGGTTCCAGCGCGAAGGTCAGCGGCAGGACGAGCGCCAGCCCGACCGTGGAACTCAGCCCCGGTACCGCGCCGGCGAAGACGCCGATCACGCTGCCGGCCAGCAGGACCACCAGATGGAAGGGTTCGAGGGCGGTGAGCAGGCCCTCCGCGAAATCACCCACTGCAGCGTTCCCTCGAAGGGGAGAGGCTCACCTCCGGCCCCCCGGCCGCGGACCCGGAGCGGTCCGCCTCCGGTCCGCGGGAAGGGGAATCGGAGCTGTCTGCCGCCGCTTCACCGGCAGCGGGACCGGAATAGTGTGCCTTCGGTTCCCTGGAAGGGAAACCGGCGCTGCCCGCCTCCGGTCCGCAGGAAGGGGACCCGGCGCGGACCGCTTCCGGCCCGCGGGAAGGGGAACGGGCGACGCCAGCCGCCAGCCCACCGGAGGTTGAACGGGAGAGAACCGCCTCCGGATCACCGGAAGCGGCATCGAAGCCGCCCGCCGCCGGTCTTCCGGAAGGGGCGCCGAAGATGCCGGTCGTCGCCTCCCCGGAAGCGGAACCGGGGTGTCCCCCGGCGTCCCCCGGGCGGGCCGTCCCGTTCACTGCCGGGTCAGGGGAGGGCGACGTGGAGGACGCCCACGAACAGGAGGTGGGCGGCTCCGGCGAAACCGAGGGCGGTCCCGACCACCACCACCGGGGAACGCTCGCCGGCGAGCCCCGTCAACCCGGCGACCAGAACCGGAAGCACGATCAGGGCGCCGGCCCAGGGAACCGCCAGCAGGGATCCGGTGATTCCGAGAACAGCGAGAACCTGGTTTCTTTCGATCCTGTCGGCGGCGCCTGGCCGACGGTGGGCGCGTGCTGCAATTCCGGCCGCACAGCCGATCAGGAGTCCGGCGAGCATTCGGGGGAAGAACGCCGGCCCCGGTACTCCCGGGACGAGGGGCGCCGGCCAGCCGGTCGAGGCGGCGAGGACGCCGGCGGCGACGAGTGCCAGCACGGCCGCTTCGACGAGGGATCCCCACCGTCCCGACGCCTCATTCACGCAGCAATTCCAATCGCGACAACAGCGCGTTGCTGGTCCGGACCTCGCTTTCCATCCAGTCGGCGAAGGCGTCGGCGTTAGCCAGGTCGGCGTATTCCATCGCCGCCTGTTCCATGTACTCCCGGAAACCCGCCGACCGGATGGTTGCGAGCAGCCGTTCGCGGATGTCCGCCCGGAGTGCCGGATTCAGCCCAGGCGGGCCGACGACCCCCCTCCAGTGCGCCGGAGCGAGGTCGTATCCGGCGCCGGCATAGGTGGGCGCCCCCGGGAGCGACGGAATCGGATGGGCCACCGCCAGCACCCGCATGGCGGCGGCGCGAAGATGCTCCCGCACGATGTTGTAGTTGGTGTGGACCGCGTCGGTGTGGCCCCCGAGGGCGGCGACCACCGCATCCCCCGACCCCTCGTAGGCGATCCAGCGGATGTCCGGATTCCCGGCGACGTCCCGCAGGCGGGCGAAGCCCAGAAAGTGGGCCGATGCGGACCCGAAGCCGGAAACGGACACGGCGCCCGGCTTCCGGCGTGCCGCTTCGAACAGGTCTTCGAGTGTTCGGAACGGACTGTCCTCGCGCACGGCGACCAGGAACGGATCGGTCTGGATACGGAGGATCGCCGTGAAATCGGAGGGCCGGAAGGGGATCCGTCCGGTTGCCATGTTGACCGTGCCGCTCGCGGTGAACACTCCGAGCACATGGGGATCCCCGGCCCGTCCCCTCAGATACTGCATGCCGGCGGCGCCGGCGCCGCCCTGACGGGTCGTCACGTTCACCCGCATTCTGTCGAAGTATTCCGGGGCCGCCTCGGCGAGCGCCCGCGCCAACAGGTCGCTCGGTCCGCCCGGCGTCGCCCACGACACGATCTCGATGGGCCGCGACGGGAATCCGGCTTCCTCGGCAGGAGCGCACGCCGCTCCCGCCAGCAGGACGGCAAACGCAGCTGTTCTCGCCATGTTGCTCGTGTTTCCTTTCCCCCGGGAGGCGGACGGTACCAGTCTCGACGTCGCTGACCCCCCCGGTTGCGCTCGCCCGTCGAGACGGCGAACCTTCGCGCATGTTCACCGGTCTGGTTCTGGGGAGGGGCGCCGTGCGAGGAACCACTGCGCGTCCGTGCGGTGGTCTGCGGCTCGAGGTTGCGTTGCCCCCGCCGACAGGTCCTGCCGCCGCGCTCCATCGGGTGGAGGTGGGCGACAGCGTGGCGGTGTCCGGGGTTTGCCTGACGGTGGTTTCGGTGGAGTCGGATGGTCTCGCCTTCGACCTGGCCGAGGAGACCCGGCGACGGACCGCGCTCGGGCGTTCTGGCGCCGGAAGGGAGGTGAACCTGGAGCTGCCGCTTCGGGCGTCCGACCGTCTCGGCGGCCACTTTGTCCAGGGACACGTCGACGCTGTCGGGACGGTTCTCGCCGCCGGGGGAGGCGCCGACTACCGGATCCGGGTCGAACATGCGGAGCCGCGCTGGATCGTCGAGAAGGGGTCGGTTGCGCTCGACGGGGTGAGCCTGACGGTTGCCCGCTCGGAACCCGGGGAGCGGGCCTTCGAGGTGGCGATCATTCCCCACACCCGCGAAGTCACGACGCTCGGTCGGGTGGGGCCGGGCGACCCGTTGCACATCGAATACGACATCCTGGGGAAGTACGTGGCGGCACTCGTCGATGCCGGAGGAGGCCGGGGAGGGGTGAGGTAGAGTCCCGGCAGTTTCAGGCAGTCGATTTGATCTCATCCGCCGGCGAGTCCGACCCCGAATCCCGCACGACTCCGTTTCTGACCCCCGAACAGGCGATCGCCGACGTCGCCGAAGGCCGGATGGTGATCGTGGTGGACGATGCGGATCGCGAGAACGAGGGGGATCTCACCGTGGCCGCCTCCCATGTCACGCCGGACACGATCAACTTCATGGCGACCCATGGTCGCGGCCTGATCTGCCTGGCGATGACCGGCGAGCGGCTGGACGAACTCGAGATTCCGTTGATGGTCAAGGACAACACTTCGGTCCTCGAGACCGCGTTCTGTGTCTCGATCGAGGCCCGTGACGGCGTTTCCACCGGAATCTCCACTGCTGACCGCGCCCGAACCATCCAGGTCGCGACCCACCCCGACACCCGGCCGGAAGACCTGCGGCGCCCCGGTCATGTGTTTCCGCTGCGCGCCCGGCCCGGCGGAGTCCTCCAGCGCGCGGGACAGACCGAGGCCGGCGTGGACCTGGCGCGCCTCGCCGGGAAGCTTCCGGCAGCCGTCATCTGCGAGGTGATGAAGCCCGACGGGTCCATGGCCCGACTTCCCGATCTCCTCCGGTTCGGCAGGAAGCAAGGGATCGGGGTGGTGAGCGTTGCTTCGCTGATCCGTCATCGGCTGCGCACCGAGTCGCTGGTTCGGCGGCTGGCCGAGACGGTGCTTCCCACCCGGTTCGGGGCCTTCCGCACCCTGGCCTACGAGAACACCCTTGACAAGACGAAGCACCTGGTACTGCAACTCGGTGATGTGAAACCGGATGCACCGGTGCTCGTGCGCGTCCACAGCCAGTGCCTTACCGGCGAGGTGTTCGGGTCGCTCCGTTGCGACTGCGGCCCCCAGCTCGAGGCCGCTCTCGCCGCCATCGGACGCGCCGGCAGCGGGGTGCTTCTCTATCTCAACCAGGAGGGCCGGGGCATCGGACTCGTGAACAAGCTGCGGGCCTATGCGGCGCAGGACGGCGGTCTCGACACGGTGGACGCCAACACCCATCTGGGCTTCCGCGCCGACCAGCGCGAATACGGGGTGGGCGCCCAGATTCTCCGGGACCTCGGCGTCCAGCGCATCCGCCTGCTGACCAACAACCCCCGGAAGTTCGTCGCCCTTGAGGCCCACGGTCTTGCGATCGAGGACCGCGTTCCCATCGAGGTTCCGGCGAACGAGCATTCGAGGGAGTACCTCCGCACCAAGAAGGAACGCATGGGCCACCTCCTGACCGAGGTGTAGAGGGTAAGGCAGCCGATGGCAGACACCTACGCGACGAACGAGTTTCGCGCCGGCCTGAAGGTCATGCTGGATGGCGATCCGGCCATTCTTCTCAACTGCGAGTTCGTGAAGCCCGGCAAGGGACAGGCATTCACCCGGATCCGCTACCGCAACCTCAAGACCGGGCGGGTACTGGACAAGACGCTCAAGTCGGGGGAAAAGGTGCCCGCGGCGGATGTGATCTCGACCGAGATGCAGTTTCTCTACGCCGATGCCGAACAGTGGCACTTCATGGATCCGAACAGCTACGAGCAGTTCGCCGCCGATCGGGATGTCATGGGTGATGCCGGCAAGTGGATTCTCCAGGGGACCGATTGCGCCATCACGCTCTACAACAACGCGATCCTGATGGTCGCGCCGCCGCAGTTCGTGGAGCTCAAGGTGGTGGATGCCGAGCCCGGTGTCCGGGGCGACACGGTGAGCGGGGGTTCCAAGAACGCGACCCTCGAGACCGGGGCGGTGGTCCGGGTGCCCCTGTTCATCGAGGCCGGCGAGGTGCTTCGACTTGACACCCGGTCCGGCGAATACGTGGGCCGTCTGAAGAGCTGATCTCCGAAACCTCTCGCGCCGGTTGGGAGCCTTCGGCCACTCGGGAGAGGCTCCGGGAGCGTGCCCGGCTGATCCGCCGGATGCGCGGGTTCTTCGAGGTCCGGGGATATCTGGAGGTGGAGACGCCGCTTCTGGGGCCGTACCGGGCCCCGGATCGTCAGTTGGAGAGCGTCTCCGCCGGCGGCGGATTCCTCCACACCTCGCCGGAGTTCGCCATGAAGCGGCTGCTTGCCGCGGGCAGCGGCCCCATCTTCCAGATCGCCAAGGCCTTCCGGGGAGCGGAACAGGGCCGCGTCCACGCCGTCGAGTTCACGATCGCCGAGTGGTACCGCCCGGGAACGGTGGAGGCCCTGATCGCCGAAACGGACCTGATGCTCCAGCATGTTGCGGGATGGCCACCGGTCGAAATCCTGAGTTACCGGGAACTCTTCCGAGCGGCCGCCGGCGTGGATCCGCTCGCTGCCGGTAAGGAGACGCTCGCGAGTCTGGCCTCTGCCCATGGCCATCCGGAGCCTCCTCCGGACCGGGTGGGTGCGCTCGATTTCCTTTTCTCCAGACTGGTGGAGCCCGGGCTCGGTCGTGCGGCGCCTGCCGTCGTCACCGGGTATCCGGCCCCGCTGGCGTCGCTCTCCCGGCTCTCGGAGCAGGATCCCCGGGTGTCCGGGCGGTTTGAGGTCTTCGTGGACGGGCTCGAGATAGCGAATGGCTACGACGAACTCTCGGACCCGGCAGAGCACCGGCGCCGCTTCCGGATCGAGGCCGAAGCGCGCCGCACCGCCGGTCGCGCCATCGGCGAGCCGGATCCCCGCTTCCTCGCCGCGCTGGAAGCGGGAACATTTCCCCGCACCGCCGGGATCGCCCTCGGGGTGGATCGGCTGGTGATGGCCTCGACCGGCGCCGGGAGTCTCGACGAAGTCGTGGCCTTTCGGGAGCCGGCTCCGGTACTCCCGTAGAATCCACCTTTCGACCATCAGGGAGGTTGTCCGTGCAATTCCGCCATTTGCTTGCTCCCGCGCTCCTGCTGAGCGCTTCGTTTGCCGCCGCCCAGGGCAGCCATCGCGACTACCACGAGCACTTCGACGAAGCGAACGTCACGGTCCCCACCGCATACACCGACGGTCTCGAGTTCCGTGCGGTCGGGTTCACCCGCGGCGGGCGCTCCACTGCGGCGGCGGGAGTGCCGGGGGATCCGCTCACCTACTACTTCGGGGGAACCGGAGGCGGGGTGTACAAGACTGCCGACGCCGGCCTCACCTGGACCAATGTGAGCGACGGGTTCTTCGGCGTGGGTTCCGTCGGCGCCATCGAAGTTGCGCACTCGGATACCAATGTCATCTATGTCGGCACCGGTTCCGCGTGCCCCCGGGGGAATATCTCGGTCGGTGACGGGATGTACCGCTCTTCCGACGCCGGCAAGACCTGGATCCATGTCGGTCTTCGCCACGCGGGACAGATCGGCGCCATCGCCGTGCACCCGGATGATCCCGATCTCGCCTACGCGGCTGCGCTCGGATACATCTTCGGTCCCAACGAGGATCGCGGGATCTACCGGACGAAGGACGGTGGCGGGACGTGGGAACGGGTGTTCCACCTCTCGGACCGGACCGGTTTCGTGGACATTCAGATGGACCCCGACAACCCGCGAATTCTCTATGCGGGCGCCTGGCGGGCCGAGCGGAAGCCGTGGACGATGATGTCCGGCAGCGAGGACGGCGGCGTGTACCGCAGCCGGGACGCCGGGGACACTTGGGAGAAGGTCGAGAACGGACTGCCCACCGGCATGGTGGGGAAGACGGCGATCGCCATTTCGCCGGCGAACTCCGATCGCATCTGGGTCCTGGTGGAGGCGGAGGGCGAGCGCGGCGGACTGTACCGGTCGGATGACGGCGGCGACTCCTTCACCCGGATCAACGGGGACGCCAACCTGCGCCAGCGGCCCTGGTATTACATCCACATCTACGCCGACCCGCACGACGAGAACACCGTCTACGGGCTGAATGTGGGTTTCCACAAGTCCATTGACGGCGGCCGCACCTTCCCCGAGCGCATCCAGGTTCCGCACGGTGACAACCACGACCTGTGGATCAATCCCGACAACCCGATGAACATGGTCAACGCCAACGACGGCGGCGCGAACGTGAGCTTCGACGGCGGGAAGAGCTGGACCGACCTGATGGGGCAGGAGACATCCGAGATGTACCGCGTCTATGTGGACGATCAGTGGCCTTACCGCATCTATGGATCGCAACAGGACAACAGCACCATCTCGGTGCCGTCGCGGGCCGGTTTCCGGGTGGTCCCCGACTGGTATCAGGTTGGCGGTTGCGAGAGCGGCCACATCGCGGTGGATCCCCGCGACCCCGACATCATCTACGCCGGTTGCTATGGCGGCTCCATCACCCGATTCAACCGGAAAACGGGCGAGACGCGACAGATCCTCCACTACCCGCAGCTCCAGCTCGGGCAGGCGGCCCGGGACCTTGATTATCGCTTCCAGTGGAACGCGCCGATTCGGCTCTCGCCGCACGATCCGGACATCCTTTACCACGCTTCGCAAGTGGTGCACATGTCGGGGGACGAGGGGCAGAGCTGGCGGATCATCAGCCCCGACCTCACCACCAACAACCCGGAACAACAGGATTATGCCGGCGGACCGATTACCCGGGACAGCACCGGGGTCGAGGTGTACAACACCATCTTCTCCTTCGAGGAGTCGCCGCACACCGAGCGCGAACTCTGGGCCGGCAGCGACGACGGCCGGGTGCACCTGTCCCGTGACCGGGGAGAGTCCTGGAGCGAGATCACCCCGGAGGGGATGCCCGAGGGCGGCACGGTCAACGCGATCGAGATCTCGTCGCATGATCCGGCGCGGGTCTTCCTCGCGGTGTACCGCTATCGCGAGAACGATTTCCGGCCCTTTGTCTTCCGGACCAACAACTCCGGGGAGAGTTGGGATCTGCTTACCGACGGAACCAACGGGATCCCGCCGACGCATCCCGTCCGGGCGATCCGCGAGGACCCGGACCGGCGGGGACTGCTCTACGCCGGCACCGAGTTCGGCCTGTATGTTTCGTTCGATGACGGCGCGCACTGGCAGCGCTTCCAGAACAACCTTCCGGTGAGCCCGATCACCGACATGCAGGTCCATCGCCAGGATCTGGTCATTGCCACCCAGGGGCGCTCCTTCTGGGTTCTCGACGACCTGACGCCGTTGCACCAACTCACCGACGAGGTGGTGGCGGCCGACTCCTGGTTGTATGCGCCCCGGACGGCGTACCGCGGCGATTTCCTGTCCGGCGCCGACATCCGGTACCACCTGAAGGAGGAGCCGGAGTCCGCCATCACCCTCGAGATCCGCGACTCGGGGGGCAACACGGTGCGCAAGCTCACCGGCGAGCCGGGCGATGCCGCGCCCACCGGTCCGGTTTCCCCCTTCGCGTTCTTCTTCGGTGGTGGTGATGGCGCCCGTCTTCCGGCGACCGCTGGCCTGAATTCCTTCCGCTGGAATCTCCGCGAAGAGGGCATCGAGCGACCCGCCGGGGTGGTTCACTGGGGTGGCACCCCCGGCCTCAGGGTGGTTCCCGGGACCTACGAGGTCCGGCTCACGGTCGGCGACGAGACCCACACCCGCTCTCTCGAGGTGGAAGTCCGTCCGAACCTGTCGATCACCGCCGACGATCTTCGAAAGCAGTACGACTTGGGAAAGCAGGTGGCCGGGGAGGTTGCGAAGCTCTTCGATGCCCTTGTCCGGGTCCGCGATGTGAAGGCGCAGGCGAGCGATATCGTGGCGCGCCTCAAGAAGGCGAACCGGGGCGACGAGGAACTGGACGCGCTGGCGAAGGCGCTGGACGAGCGTCTCACCGGGATCGAGGAAACCATCACCCAGACACAGAGCAAGTCTTCGCAGGACCCGATCAACTTCCCCCCGCAGATCGACAACCAGCTCGTGACTCTCTACGGCTATGTCGTCCAGGGCAACGATCAGCCCACCGTCGGCGCCTACGAGCGGTTCGACGACCTGAAACCGGACCTCGACGAGATCCACGCCTCCATCGAGACCGCACTCGAAGAACACATGACCCCGTTCAACGAACGTGTCGAGGACCTCGGTGTCCCGGCGGTGGTGGTCGCCACCGACGAATCGAACTGACGGGACTCGACGGCCAGGGAGACGGCACATGGAAAAGCTGGCCGACGTTGTAACGGACGTGCGCGAAAACCTTGAGCGGCGAGTGTTCAAGAACGAAGCCGACATCTCGAAGAACGTAGTGATGCGTTTGTTCGCCGCCCTCGGCTGGAAGGTCTTCGACCAGGCCCGGGTGGCTTCCGAGTTCTCCATCGGCAATCTGAGAGTGGACTATGCCCTTCTCCTCCACGCGGACGAGCCGGTTGTCCTGGTCGAAGTCAAGCGGGTCGGCAACCTGTCGACACGTGGAGAGGATCAGCTTCTGGACTATTGCGCCAAGGAGAAGGTCCCGCTTGCGGTATTCACTGACGGCAGGAAGTGGAATTTCTACCACGGAAAGGGAGCCATGAAGACACGTTGGTTCGCCGGGATCGACCTCGTGGACGACGAGAAGACCGAAAGCGTCCGGCTGCTCCAGCGCTATCTCGATTTCAAAGCTTGGAACAAGGGGGATGCGTGGAGGAACATCGGGGCTGACCATGAGCGGCACCGAAAGCGGATCGTGGCGGGACAACACTTCGAGCCTTCTCTCAAGTCCCTGTTCCTCAAAGAATGTAAAGGCATCGTCTCGATTTTCTGCGAGGAAGTGCGGAAACGATGCGGTATCTTCCCTGATCAACGCGAAGCCGTCCGATTCCTGACGGAGGCGATGGAGGCCGAAATCAACAACGGCGGCGACCCGCCACCGCCGCCGGATCCGAATTTCGCGTCGCTGGACTATCGGGGAGCCAAGCGCACCTTCAAGACGAACACGGATTTGTTCTTCGCGGTATTCGTCGAACTCGCCGGCCGGGATGCGGGTTTTTACGAGAAATTCGCGGCTCGTTTTGGTCACGTGCGGCGGCGGAAGGAGGAGTTTCCGGGATCGACTGTGCAGCTTCGTGAGCTACCGGGAGGCTGGTGGCTCAACGTACACGGGAGCACCGAAACCATGCGGCGGCGTATTCTGATGGCGTGTGACGTCGCCGGGGTCGGGTTCGAACGTGAACTCGTCGTGCGCTTCAAGACGCCGGAGTCGAAACGACGGGACTTGACAGTCCAGGAGACCTAACATGGATCAGCTAACACGGGTGATCGTGGATATACGCGAGAAGCTTGAGCAGGACGCATTTGACAGCGAGGAGGAGGTGGCAACGGGAGTCGTGAGGCGTTTGTTCCATGAGCTCGGTTGGGACACGTTCGATACGTCCCGGATGACTCCCGAATTTCGCGTCGAGAATGGCCGGGTGGACTTCGCGCTTCAACACGCGACGCTTGGGCCAGTGATTTTCGTCGAAGTCAAGCGCGTCGGCAACGCAACGGCCAAGGGGGAGGATCAGCTTTTCTCGTATTGCGTAAAGCGGGGGGTTATGCTCGCCGTGTTCACCGATGGCCGGTCGTGGAGTTTCTATCTCCCCGCGGGGCACGGAACCCAGGAGCAGCGCCGATTCGCCCGGTTTGATCTTGTTGACGACGAGGCTGCCACATGTGGTCGTTTGCTTCGGCGGTATCTCGAATGTGCTTCAGTGGACCGGGGACAGGCACACAAGGACGCGAGGGCCGACTACGATCGCCATTGGGAGCGGATCGTGGCGCGACAACACTTCGAACGTGCTTTCGAGTCCCTGTTCACCGAGGGATGTGAAGGCATCGTGTCGAGTTTCTGCGAGGAAGTGCGGAAGCGATGCGAATTTTCTCCCGATCAGATGGAAGCCGCCCAGTTCCTGACGAAGGCGATTGCAGCCGAAGTAAACGAAAGCCCTGATCGGACTCATCTCCACCCCGTGAGCCCACCGACTACATCCAGCTCGGCGGAAATAATTCCAGCCGCCCCGACCCCCGCTACTGGCGTCCTGTCAATCTGTGCGTATCCATCGCAGGAAGAGGCCCCGTTTCAAGAGGAATCAACAGCTGTAGTTGGTGGCGCGCTAGCGTCATCGGCTTCGTTCTGTTTCCGTGGACAAGACAGATGTGTATTCCGAGAAAACGTGAATTTGATGCGGAACTTGTTCGCCGAATTTGTGAAACGGTATCCAAACTTCTGTGAGAAGTACGCGGAACGGCGGAAGAGAGTAGGCTCACGGATAGAAATAGGTCGGCAGAAAGAGGACTTCCCCGAATCCAGGAGGAAGAAGCTCTATCCATTGCCCGGCGGCTGGTGGATCAGCATACGAGGAAACAAGCGAGAACAAAAGAAGATGATTGAGAGGGCATGCGAGGTGGTTGGGATCGAATTTGGGCGTGATTTGAGTGTGACCTTCAAGTAGAAATCACTAGTGATATAGTTGTGTTGTGCCGTCATCCGAACCCCTCACCGAGGAACGTGCGGCGCTGAGCCTCGGTGCGCTCGGGAATCCGACGCGCCTTCGGCTCTACCGGCTGCTGGTGCGGTCCGGGTCGACCGGCCTGCCGGTCGGCGCGCTGGTGCGGACGCTCGGCGCCCCGGCGTCGACGCTGGCCCACCACCTTGCCTGCCTGACGAGGGCGGGTCTCGTGCTTCAGGAGCAGCGGGGGCGCGAAGTGCGCTCCCGGCCCGATTTTGGCGCCATGAACCGGCTTCTCGATTTTCTCACCGCCGAGTGCTGCTCCGATGCGGCCTCGCCTCAACCCGTCCCGGAGGACTGCCCGTGTCCCGACTCCAACTCGCCCTGAATGTGACCGACCTCGACAAGGCCATCGACTTCTATTCGAAGATGTTCGGCGTCCCGCCGGCGAAGGTGAAGCCCGGCTACGCCAACTTCGCCATCGCCGATCCGCCACTCAAGCTGGTGCTCTTCGAGGGCGCCGAGGGAGCCACGATCAACCACCTCGGTGTGGAGGTGGAGACCGGCGGGGAAGTGGTCTCTGCCGAAGCGAGGCTGAAGGATGCCGGACTCGCGCCCACCACGGTGGAGGACACTGTTTGCTGTTATGCCGGAAAGACGGAGACGTGGGTCACCGATCCGGATGGCGCCCGCTGGGAGTGGTATGTGAAGCGCTCGGACAGCGCCGCGTTCGGAACCGGGGCGCCGGTCCCGATCGAGGCGGGCGTCTGTACCCCTTGACCGCCCCGGCGCATGGGGCGCTCAGGGGTCCCGGGGGTGGCTCCTCGCTTCCAGCTGGGTGATCAGGTCGAGTTTGTCCCGGATCTCACGGGGTATCCGATCCGGGTCGAGGAACTCGACGAGCCGGTCGAAGTCGCCCTTCCGGAGCAGCGGAGGGCGTCCGGTTCGCTCGGCGAGGGTCTCGAAGAAGTCCTCGGCAAGCGCGCCGAGCTTGATTCCGTGGGTCTTCGCCTCCCAGAGGAGACGCCTCGGCTCGTCGTCGAGGCGCTTCCAGGTCTCGAAGTCACCTGCGGCTCCCGCAAACACGTGTTTCGTGACCGCCTTGTCGAGCGACTCGCGGATCGCGTCGGTGAAGCCGCGGAACAGCGTGGAGCCGGCAAGTTGTTTCCCGGCATACCGCTCGAGCAACTCCGGCGTGACGAAGTAGTTCTCGATTTCGTATCTTTGCCAGAAGCAGGTGCGAAGGTCCCCGTCCACCCGGTCCTGGCGGTTCTTGCCGTCGGAGTCGAGAAGAGCCAGTCCCTGGAGCTCCGGCTCCAGCGCCTTCAAGACTCCGAAGTGCTCAAGCGGTTCTTTGTCGAAGCCATCTTCGACCCGTTGAAGATCGGACTCCAGGTTCGCCTCGGGGAAGGGGTCCTGGATGTAATGGGGGTTGACGCTGCTTTCGAAAAATCTTGCCGCCGGGTGATCGAGCCGCTTGGCAAACGCCTCCAGGATCCGGACATCGGTGGTTCCCTCGACGTAGAGCACATGTCCCCGTTGACGGGCTCGAACCCAGGATGCGGCCCCGTGGCGGCGCAGGGCGGCTTGGACCGATTTCCCCTTGGGCGGCGTTTCTGTGCGCCCGGCGAGCAGGAGCGTGAGATGGTGGTCCCGGGTTTCCTGGAGGACGATTTCGGAGTGCGTAACCAGGATGACCTGGGAATCGTTTTCGGCGGCCAATCGGCGCAGGAGAACGTGGATCTGTCGCTGGCGCAGGAACTCCAGGTGGGCGTCGGGTTCGTCGATCAGGAGGACACTGCCCCGGTGCGAGTACAGGTAGGCGAGGATCAGGAGTGTCTGCTGGAAACCACGGCCCGCAAGCGAGAGGTCGAGCGGTTGCCGGATGCTGTCTTGCTGAACCTGCAGATCGAGGATGCCGTCGGAAGTCTCCTCCGGATTGGTCAGCTTTACTTGGAAGAGCCGCTCCATGAGCCCCCGCACCCGCTCCCAGTCTTCGGGTGTGTCCGTCCACACCATGAAGCAGAGGTTGCGGAGCACCTCCGCGGTGCGTCCCTGTCCGAGCAGCACGTCGATCCTGCGCGGCGTGAGGATCGGTTCCTCCAAGGCCAGCCCCGACATCGGCGGGAGAAGGTCCACCCGGATCCGTGCGGCCGCGTCGATCCGGCCCGGATCGGCGAGGGTGACCTTGTCGGGAGTGCAATACACCAGGTCGTCGCCTTCGTTGCGGAATTGCATCGTGACCGGGTGGATCTCGTTCCCGTGCTCCACCCCCAGGGTGATGCGTAGCGGGATGTGTTGGTTCCCGCGCCGTACGACGGCGCCCGGCCAGAAGTGGCGGGTTCGCCGGACCGGAACCGCCGCGATGGCGAGCCGGTTCAGCGACGTGGAGGTGCGTTTGGCGGGTGGCGCCTGACCCTTCCTGTCGAACCAGGTCCGAACCGCCTGGGACCACAGGGCGATGGCCTGTAGGGCGGTGGTCTTCCCGCAGTTGTTCGGGCCGATGAGTACCGACGGATGGTCGAGATCGATACGCAGACTCGCACCGAAACGCTTGAAGTTCTCGATTTCGAGGTAATGAAGGTGCTTCACGGGGGCTTCGGGGGAAGTCCGGACCGTCCCCGGGTGGGAAGGGTCCTGGGCACCAACAGCCATGCGTTCTGTTCGCACTGTTGGTGGCGGTGGGATCACACGTTACCGGAGCGCAACGAGTTTTCCACCCCACACCCGCCGCGCCTTGGCAAGCATGACGGTACGAAGGACGCGTGCAGCGCGTGGCGCTCCACGTTCCGCTGAAGCATGAGGGTCCGGCACAAGGGACTGTGGGCGCTGCTCGAGCGGGACGACCCCGGGAGAGCGCCTGCCGGTCTCGCGCCTCGACTGCGACGCATCCTGTTCCGGATGCAAGAGGCCACGCATCCACGCAGCGCCGACGCACCGGGCTTCCGGCTGCATCCGCTGAAGGCCGACCGCGCAGGCAAGTGGAGCGTTCGCGTTTCGGGCAACTGGCGCGTGGTGTTTCGTTTCGAGGACGGCGAAATTGTGGATGTGGACCTGATCGAACATCACTGACGGGAGGAAGTACCAACCATGAACGACATTACAAGCGAGCGCGTTGGCCGATGCGGAATCCGCCGCACCTGGGTGAACTGGTCCGCGAGGCATGGACGACAAGCGCTGGAGCGTGACCGAGACGGCGGCGCGTCTCGGCTGCGAGCGCGGAACGCTGTCGCGCCTGCTGAACGGCAAGGAGGGCGTCTCCGCGAACATGGCGTTGGCGCTGGAGGACATCGGCTGGGGGACCGCCGATCACTGGATGCGGATGCAGGCGAGCTACGAGCTTGCTCAGGCGCACCGCGACCGGACGGCCGCGGGGCGGCAAACGAGAGCACTGCACGCACGACCGAGGTTCCCGCTGCTGGTGCGGTCGAACCCGACTGATGCGCCATGGAACGAGGTTCGTTTCCAACTCGCGATCGTGCGCGCGGCCGAACGGCGGGGTCACGAGTCATCGGTTGCTCCGGGCCGTGGATGCTCCCGTGAGGGGGTCGCGCGCCGGTGCCTTGCTTGCATCGCAGTCGCTGATAGCATGCCGCTCGCCGGCAGGTGGAGACAGGGGCATGGAAAGCATCACGATCCGCAATCTCGACGACGAGGTGAAGACGCGCCTGCGTGCGCGGGCCGCGCCCCGGAATCCCGTGAAGTTCACCCGTGAGTGCTTCGCGCCGTTGGGCGGCGTCGATCGGGAGTTTTCCCACGCGGGTTGCAATGCGCGAATCGCCCGACTTTCCCTGATCCACCCGGAATGTATGTGATAGGCACCAACTTGGCGTCCGAACTGATGCGGCCTTCCCCGGTTTCTCGCCGTCTCGGTGAAAGTCGATTTCTCAGGACATCCCAAGTGAACGGCGGGCGGTTTTCTCAACGGCCAATCGCTGTAGATCACTCCTTGCTCGCAGAGGATTCCTGATGATCCGCCGCGTCACCGTCAAGAACTTCAAGCGCTTCCGTGAGCAGGGGTTCGATCTATCGGATTCGGTAGTTCTGGCGGGCCCGAACAACGCCGGAAAATCGACTCTCCTGCAAATTGTCGCGGTGTGGAAATTGGCCCTTCATCGGTGGATTTCCCAACGAGAGGGAAGAAGGGCTGTCAGGCGTTCGGGGGTCGCCATACCACGCGCCGACATTACCGCCGTGCCGCTCCGGGAAATGAATCTTTTGTGGGAAGACAGGCGGGTCACGGGCCCACAGGGCATGTCCGGAACACCGCGGCTTATCGAGATTGTCGTGGACGGTTGCAAGGATGACAAGCCCTGGAGTTGTGGGGTCGAACTCCAGTACGCCAATCGAGAGATGGTGTATGTCAGACCGAGAGGCGCGAAAGATCTTGATCGCGAGTCGATCCGGGATTTTCCGCCGGCAGCGGCGAAAGCCCTGGAAATTGTGTACGTGCCGCCACTCTCGGGGATCGACCGCGATGAGCCGCGGCGTGACCGCGGCATGCAAGACCTGCTCGTTGGTCAGGGACGACCGGGTGAGATTCTCAGGAATCTGCTACTGGAAATAGCCGAGAGTGACCGCCCGGAAGACTGGAACGCTCTGGAAGATCAGATCCGAGACTTGTTCCAGGTGGAGTTGTTGAAGCCCGTTTACTCGTCCGCTCAGCCGTATATCGTGTGTGAATATCGCGATCTGAGCCGCAGCAGCAGGCCTCTTGATCTCTCCAATGCGGGGAGCGGTACGCTCCAGGTGCTGTTGCTGCTTGCCTTCCTGTACGCACGTCCCGCCACGGTGATTCTCCTTGACGAGCCCGACGCGCACCAGCACATCATGCTGCAAGGACAAGTCCATGATCTGATCCGTCGGGTTGCACATGACCGAAGGGGACAGGTGATCATTGCTACGCATTCCGAGGTTGTACTTGATGCGACGGAACCGGAACGCGTGCTGAGTTTTTTGGGCGACGCGCCCCGTGCATTGACGGACAAAACAGAACGAAACCAGGTCCGGGAGGCGCTCAAGCGCGTCACGACCACTGATTTACTACTCGGTCGAGAGGCCGGAGGAGTTCTTTATGTGGAGGGAGAGACGGATGAGAAAATTCTGAAGGCATGGGCACAGATTCTCAATCATGAATCCAATGAGTACTTCAAACGCCCGTTTGTTCACTGGCTTGGTGGACGAAGCCTTCGCGCGGCGAAAGCTCATTTCTTTGCAATGAAAGCGGTATTTCCTGGAATTCGCGGGCTCTGTCTTATCGATGGAGACAACCTCGATCAGCCCGACCAGGAAACAACGAAAGCTGGATTGAAAGTGTTGCGATGGCGGCGCTATGAAATTGAAAATTACCTCTTGCATCCGGCGAGTATTGTGCGGTTCGTCGATCAACCCGTCGATCAACCCCTAATGGCCCAATCCATAATTCATGAAGAATTCTGGAAACAGGTGCCTCAAGGAGCTGATTTGTTTGGAGATCATGTTGCCCTTACACGTATAAAGGCAGGCAATGAGTTCTTTTTACCACTTCTGGACCGTGTCAAAAAAGGTACACGCAAACGGGATTTGCATTTGTTGGCATCCATGATGCGGGAAAGCGAAATTCATCCAGAGGTCAAGGAAAAGCTTGATGCGATAGGGAGCATATTGAATCCGGCTGGGGAACAGTGAACGTCCGACGTTCTCCGGGCACGTTCGGATTCTCTCCCCCCGTGGTGTTCGCGCGGCAGCGCGGTCGGGGTTGAGCCATTGTCGAAATCAATTCACGGAATGCTTGCCACGCCCATGGGACAATCGAGCGGCCAGGGAGCACATCGACATTTCCGGTTTTTCGTCTGACTGCCCTTGTCAGTTGGCGGTCGTGTCCAGGGCGCGCCCTGGAGGCGCGGCGGACCGTCGGCGCGTTGACGGTGGCAACGATGCGCATGGGCGTCCTTCCCTCGGGCGCCGGCCGTTCCGAGGGAACGGAACGTCGCTTTGGAACGGACAGCGCGCCCCGCGCGGGGGGCCGCGGCTACCGGCTGGCCCTGCCACCACGCCACGGAACACAGTGGATCCATGCGGGTGCTTGGCCTCGCTCCCGGCATCACTGATGCGTCGGGGGTGTTCCCTCCGGGCGGGGGCCGCCCGGAGGGGAGGGGGTCAGAACGAGTAGCGGAGGGCCAGTTCGAACTGCCGCGACGGCGCGTTGATGTTGGCTGCCAGCGCGTTCTCGTTGTCGCCGAAGTTGGAGGAGCGAAGGTTGCCGGACGCGGTGTTGAAGTTGGCCCGGTCCAGCAGGTTCAGCGCCTGGCCGACGATTTCGATCCGGTGGATGCCCAGCTGGACGCCCCACGAGGCGCGGAAATCCAGGTTCAGGAAGTCGGAACACTTGAAGTCGGTCACCGGAGTCTGGTCGATCGTCTGGCGGTAGGCGTTCGCTGCGGTGAGATCCAGGTTCCGGCATCCGAAGGCATTTGCCGCCGAGAAACCGGGGGCGAGGTCGCCGCCGTAGTCGTCCCCGTTCAGGTTGGTTCCGGAATCCACCCGTACCGGGAGCGGAGAGCGGTAATCGATAATCGCCGAGAGCCGAATGTCGCCGGGAAGGGTGACGATGCCGCTGCTCACGATCCGGTGCCGGCGGTCGGTGTCGCCGGGGCGGGTCACCTGCGCATATCCGGGGAAGCTCGCGTGCCAGGTTCCGGGTTCGGTATTCCGGGTCCACAGCTCGGTGGTGTCCGACTTGGCGAGCGTGTAGCTCACGAGGAACTGCCAGTTGTCGGAGTATCGCTTCTCGAACTTGGCGTAGAACGCCGAATAGTCGTGGTCCAGCAGCGAGTACGTCGCGGCGACCCGCCGGAACTGCGGCCAGGGTCGCACGCCGTCCTTCGGGTAGTTGATGTCCACGTTCCGCATGGCGTCGCCGCGGGTCATCACCCGGGTGAGATCCAGCGAAAGGGCCGAAGTCTCTCCGAGCTGGTGCGCGACACCCACATTGAAGTGGTGGGCGTAGGGCTGCTCGTAGTCGTTGTGGAGGATCGTGATGTTGGGAGCCGCGGTCGTGAGGTACTCCGCGCGGGATCGGCCGCCCAGGGGATCGTTGAAATTCGGATCGTTGATGATGATCGTCGAGGCCTGGTGCCACCAGCGTTCCCCGAAGTTGGTCAGGGTACGGATGTTTTCGAAGAACTTGCCGTATCCGCCCTTGACCGTGGTTCGTCCGGTGCCACTCGGGGACAGGTCGTACACGAAGCCGATCCGGGGACCGAGGTTGTCGAGATCGCCGCGGCGGTCCGCCCCCTCGTGGAAGGGGACCGGGAGCGGAAACTGGATCTCGCGGATATCCTCGTTGAAGGTGCCGGACTGGAGGTCGTAGCGAAGTCCGAGGTTCAGCGTGAGCCGGTCACTTACCCAGTCGTCCTGGGCGTACACCGAGAAATGATGGACCGGCACGTCGTCGTAGCGGGGCTCGGATTGCGAATACTGGATCGGGTGCGTCGCCGGGTCGTTCGGGTCATACGGGTCGTTGGTGTCGAACGTGAAGGTCCCGGAATAGTTGTTCACGATATCTGCCGAGAAGTCGATCCAGTTGTAATCGACGCCGAACTTGATCTGGTGCGTTCCGCCCAGACCTTCGCGGAAGAGAGTGAAGTCGTCCTTGAACTGCCAACGGTATTCGGGGCCCATCTGGTCGTTGCAGGATCCGGTCCTCAGGTTCGGCCGACGGATCTCCAGATCGCACAGCGCCAGCCGTTCGGCGTTGAAGTCACCGGCATCGAAGGAACCGGCGCTGAATGCCGGACTCACCTCGTACTTCGAGAAGGCCCGCTGGAAACGGAACTCGTTCAGCGCGTCCTCGCCGGCGACCCAGGTCCACCCCAGCACCTCGGCGTTCCGGGGCACTGCGAAGTCGAACCCCTCGGTCCTGATGCCGCTGGCGTTGAGATTTGGGCGATATTCGTTCTCCCAGGCGACCCGCAGCCAGACGGAGTGGTCCTCGTTTACCTGATGGTTGATCCGGGCGAGCCACATGTAGCGCCATTCGTCCTTGGGAAAGGTTCCCTCCTGCTCGGGGAACACCCCGCCGGTGTCGATGTCGTAGAAGAGTTCCTCGTCGGTGCGTTCGTAGGCGAAGAAGAAGTGGGTGCGATCCTCCCGGATCGGGCCGCCCAGCGACCCGCCGAACTGGTGGCGTCGATAGTCCGGTTCCTCGAAACCCGGATCCTCGTCCCGGAACTTCTTTTGCTGGTGAGTGAGTTCGGTCAGCGAGCGGTCCCGGAAGAACCAGAACCCGCTTCCCGACAAGTCATTGGTGCCGGATTTGGTCACGACGGTCATCAGGCCGCCGGTGGCGAGTCCGTACTCGGCCTTGAAGTTGCTGGTGGTGATCTGGAACTCGCCGATGGCGTCCATGGGGAAGTTCTGGCGCGCTTCGCCCATTTCCGCCCAGGTGTTGTTCACCCCGTCGACGATGAACCCGTTGGCGTAGTACCGGCCGCCGGCGCCCATGTTCACGTTGCCCCGGTAGTAGAAGCCGCGGATGGCGTCCTGGCTGGTGCCCGGAGTCAGCAACGCGAGGTCCACCCAGCGGCGCGACGCCACCGGCAGGTCCTGGATCTGGAGATCCGAGACCGAGGTGGAAACGTCCGAACGACGGGTGTCGAGGATGGGCGCCGCGCCGGTGACCGTGACCATTTCCTCGACTTGGGCGAGACCCAGCTCGAAGTCCATGATGATGGTCTGCTGGATCATCAACACCACCCCGGTGTTCCTTACCGTGGAGAAACCGCTGAGCTCGGCAGTCACCGACCAGGCGCCGGGGATCAACGCCGTCAGGCGGTACCCACCCCCGGCGCCGGTCACCGCGGAGCGCGAAATTCCGGTTTCCTCGTTGACCGCGGTCACGGTGGCGCCCGGAAGCACCGCCCCGGTGGAGTCCACCACCGAACCCTCGATCTGCCCGTACTGGGCAAACGCCGGGGTCACCGCAAGCAGGGAGGCTGACAGCACGACGGCCCGGAAACAGGCGCCGCGGCGGAACCCTCCCGGGAAGTCACGCAGTTTCGAATTCGGGGTACTGGCCATGTCGGAGGTCCTCCTCGGCACATTTCGGAAACGGGACCCGGCGGGACGGCAGGGTCCGGGAAACAGGGGTCGGCCGGCACGGGCCGATTGCGAAGCCCTGCCACGTTTTCCTCCGCCGTGGCAAGGAAGGCTCTGATCCGATCCCATCGTCACCTACGGAGCTTCGGCTCTCCAGTCGATGGTACCACGGGTGCAGCCGCCTGATTCAGAGGATGCCGTGCAGCGGTCTGCCGGGCGCCGCCAGCGCATCCACCCGCCGCGTGACCGCCGGGTCCTCGACCAGCGGTGGTGCGTGGTGCGGCTTGTGTCTCGCGTCGAGCACCAGCGGTTCGGCGCAGGACCAGTGCTTGTTGCGGATGCTGGCGGCTCGACCGTGGATGTCGTGGGAGGGGTTCGAGCGGGTGAACGCCACCCAGAGCAGGTTGCGGAGACTCTCGGCGGCCATTTCCGGGTCGTCGCACAGGATGATGAACGGAATTCCGGACAGGTCGGTTCGCGCGGCGGCCTCGTTCAGCGACGCGAACAGCGGGGCGAGGTCCCGCTCCACCCGGTCCCGGGTGGTGAAACACGGGCCGCCGAGAACCGCGATTCCCGGAAGCACCAGCCGGAAACCGTGGAACCCCTTGGGAATGGCTTCCCCGTAGGGCCGCGGAATGGTCTCGGCAAGCGTTCTCCGCGCCGCCCCGGCTCCGGCCACGACGAGCTTGGACCCGGCGTTCAGTCCGGTCCCCGAGTAATCGAGGGTGTCGATGGTGGTGGCGGTCTGGAAGTGGAGATCGGTCCGGAAGTCGGCGCGTGCCAGCACGTGGCCGAGGAGCGCCGGCACATCGGAGGCCTTGAGCGACCGGTCGTCCTCCCGGGCGGCGAGGAAGAGGTACTTGGCGAGCGAGCACTGGCCGAAACCGAGGATCGCGTTGGCAAGGGTCCAGAGCTCCTGCGGACGCCGCTCCCCGTACGGGACATAGCGCTCGCTGCCGACCGCCAGCAGCAGCGGATGGACTCCGGCAGCGTCCACCGCGTGGACCGAATGCACCCCGGGAAGGCTCTCGGGAACCATGGGTTCGGTGATCTCGTGGATCAGGGCGCCGAAGGTGGTGTCCTCCTGGGGCGGTCGGCCCACCACCGTGAACGGCCAGATCGCATCCGGGCGCCGGTGGATGCGTGCGATCCGGAGCACCGGAAAGGGGTGCTTCAGGCTGTAGTAGCCGAGATGGTCACCAAAAGGGCCCTCGGGGAGGGTGCGGTCGGGGTCCACCCACCCGGTGATGGTGAAGTCGGCGTCCGCGGAGACGAGGAACCCCTCGGAGTCGCGGGCCCACCGGAACGCGCGCCCCCCCAGCATCCCGGCGAAGAGAAGCTCCGAGAGTCCCTCCGGCAGGGGCATGACGGCGGCCAGCGTGTGGGCCGGCGGCCCCCCCACGAAGATACTTACCCGCAGCGCTTCCCCCCGCTCCCGGGCGGCAGTGTGATGGATCCCGATGCCCCGGTGGATCTGGTAGTGCATCCCGATCTCCGTGCCGGTGTATTCGTTGCCGGCGAGCTGGATGCGGTACATCCCGAGGTTCGACCGCAGGGGCCGTCCGCCGGGCGGATCCTCGGTGAAGACCTGGGGCAGGGTGATGAACGGTCCGCCGTCCTCCGGCCACGAGGTGATCGCCGGAACCTCGGTGAGCGGAATCGGGATCCGTTGGCTGACGGGATCCCGGGATCGCCGCGGGAGCGAGTGCGCTGCCGCCCGCGCTGCCCGGAACAGTTTGCCGGGCCGGCCGAAGTCCCGAACCACCCGTCCCGGTTCCGCCCGGTAGCGAACCGCCGCCTTGGCGTTCTCGAGGCCGTGGCGGAGGAGGAACCGCGCCCTCTCGAGGGTTCCGAAGAGGTTGGAGACACACGGGACCGGAGAACCCGTGATCCGCTCGTAGAGGATGGCCGGCGCCCCGGCGGCGTAGGCGCGCCGCTGAATCTCGGCGGCTTCGAGACAACCGTCCACCTCGTCGGGGATCCGGACCAGCATCCGGTTGCGTTCGAGGTCCGCGACCGCTTCGGCGAGCGAGCGATAGGCCATTGTCGGAAGGGTACGCGCGCGGGATGCGGGATGATCCGCGTTCATGAGGGAACGGGACTTCCGCGTCGCCGGGGCACGTGCCGGCGAACACTGCCCGGAGGCCGCCGGAGCTCCGGTGGTGGCGCTGACCCACGGCGCCGGCGGCGACAAGGACACGCCGGGGCTTGTCGCGCTCGGCAGGGAACTTGCGGAGATGGGGCTGCGGGTGGTGCGGTTCAACCTTCCCGCCGCCGAAGCCGGACGGCGGCGGCCCGACCAGCCGTCGGTTGCAGTCCGCTGTATCGCTGCGGTGGCCGGGGAACTCGCCGGCCCGGAGCCGCTCTTTCTTGGCGGCCGTTCCTTCGGGGGGCGCATGGTCTCCGAGTACCTCGCCGGGGGTGGACTGGCGCGGGGCGCGGTGTTTCTTGCCTACCCGCTCCGGCCGCCGGGCAGGAGCGGGATTCCGGAGAACCGGGTGGCGCATCTCGCCCGGGTTGCGGCGCCGGCGCTTTTCCTCAGCGGCGACCGGGATCCGTTTGCGCCAGCGGGATTGCTCGAGCCGATCGCGGACGGGCGGAAGCGGGTGCGGCGCATCGCCGGGGCCGACCACGGCTTCCGGGTGGCCCGGGCGTACCGCGCCGGGCGGAGCGCCGAATCGATCCGGCAGGAGATCGCCGGTGAAGTGGCGGGATTCGTGACCGATGTCCTCACCGGCGCCTTCCCCTGACACCGGTCGGGGTCGCGGGGGGTACCCGGGCCCCGCATCCCGGCCCGGTCATCCCGGGGAGCCGCGCCGGGTCGGGGATGGCCGGGCTATTTCGGACCGAACACCCAGGAAAGTCCGATGGTGAAGGTGTCCTGCGCCTCGGAGAGTCCGCCGGTGCAGCCCGGGCAGTCGAAGAACGGCACGTCCGACCAGTCGCGGCGGTACTCGAAGCGGGTCAGCATCCGCGGATCGGCGGCGACCGGCTGGAATTCAAGCGTGATGGTGTTCTCCATGAGCGTTTGCTCGACGCCGGTGGAGCGGGCTTCCTGGTCGTCCATGAACTCGAACCGCCCGGCCAGCCGCCAGCGCGGGCCGAGGTGGAAGCGCAGGTAGCCGCCGAGCCCCCAGGTGAGCGCGGTCGCGCCGTCCGGGGCCACCGCCTCGATGGCGTCCATGTTCACCATGGCCTCCACCCGTTCGCTGATGCCGAAATAAGCGTTCCAGCTCAGGTCGCGCTGCCATCCGTCGTTCGTGTCCACGTTTTCCGGGCCGTGGATCCAGGTCAGGGTCGTGTTGAAGCGCTCGTTCGGAGCGAACGATCCCTGGAGTCCGTAGCTCTTGCCGGTGTTCTGGTCGAACGCGTTGTCGAAGCCGTTCACGAGCAGGAGCGTTCCGGTGAACGTGTCCGAGAGCGGACGGCTGTACTTGGCGCCGAGATGCGAGAACGGCTCGTTCCAAGCCCAGAGGATGCCCCGGCTGTAGTTCCAGTTCAGGTGCGATTCCGCGACCTCCAGGCCGGCAATGGTCCCGAAGAGGCCCACATCAAGCTGGCCGCCGCCGGAATCGCGGTAGTAGCCGTAGGCCTGCTGGAGGTAGAGCACGTCCGCCAGCGGGCCGGGTTCGAGGCCGTCGCGGAAGAGCCGCGCGCCCGAACCGAACCAGAGGTCGCTGCGGAAGCCGATCGGGCCGTCGCCGACGGTCTCGATCTCCAGCTTCAACTGGTTGAACCCGAACCCGCGGGCATTCGGGTTGGTGTAGTAGAGGTCGTTGGCGCCACTCGCCGGACTATTGGCGTTCTGGGTGAAGTAGGTGTCCACGAGGCCGGTGAAGGACAGCGGGGGGCCGCCGGTCCGCACCGGTCCCGGTGTTTCTGCCAGGGTTGCGCCGGTCCCGGCCGAAAGGGACGGCGACCCGGACGCCGGCATTCGCACCCCGGCTTCGGATGGTTCCGCCACGGCCGCAGTTGCGGACGTTCTGGTTTCGACCAGGGCCACCAGCATGTTCTCGAGGGCGTCGAGTCGATCCCGGAGCGATTCGATCTCGCTCCGAAGGGTCGCTTCCAGCGCGATCGTCTCCGCCTCCTCGCCGGAGGCGCCGGACGGCGCAAACAGCGAAGCGCAGAGGAAGGCAAAGCTGGCGGCCTTGATCGGATTTCGTTTCATGTCCCGTCTCCTCGGTGGTGGTGGCCGGGTCATCCCCGGCGCCAGCAGTCTACGCCCGAGCGGGTCACACGGTGGGCGTAGTGGGTGCGTAGCCCCGCCGAGGCGTCGGGGTCGGGTCGTGTGGAGGGTGTAGTGGGGTGCGTAGCCTCGGCGAGGGTTTGCGGACGGGTCGCGTGGGAGGCGTAGTGGGTGTGTAGCTCCGGCGCGGGGTTTGTGGACGGCTCGCGTGGAGGGTGTTGTTGGTGCGTAGCCCCGGCGGGGGGTTTGCGGACGGGTCGTTTGGAGGGCGTGGTGGGTGCGTAGCTCCGGCGGGGCATTTGCGGACGGGTCGCGTGGGAGGGCGTAGTGGGTGCGTAGCGCCGGCGAGGCGTTTGCGGACGGGTCGTTTGGAGGGCGTGGTGGGTTCGTTGACCCGCCGAGGCGTTGCGGACGGGCCGTATGGTGGGCGTTCCCGGCGCTTGGCCCCGCCGAGCATGCGGCCCGGGTGGGCAGTCGATCGAGCAGCCCGTGCGTTTACCCGCTGTTGGCGAGGGCGTGGCGAGCGATCTCTTCGTGGGTTCCGTACCAGACTCCCCCGGTCGCATTCATGTGGTCGATCAGCTTCTCCAGCATTACGATGCGGGAACGGTGGCCGATGATGTGGGGGTGCATGGTGAGGAGGAACATGCCGCCTTCCTCATGCGCCACATCGAACTCCGCCTTCCAGATGGACAGTACGTCGTCCGGGGTGCTGTGCGGGCGGATGGCCGTGTACCGGCTGAAACCGAAGTAGGGCGCGTCGTCGTTGATCCATTCCACCGGAAGCTCGACCAATCCGGTCGGTTCCCCGTGCGCCTCGATCTCGTAGGGCCAGTCGTCGGCCATCAGGCTGGAGTCGTAGAGGAACCCGAGGTCGCGCACGATCCGGAGAGTGTTCGGGCTGTAGTCCCAGGAGGGCGTCCGGATACCCACCGGACGCCTCCCCGACAGCCGGGTCAGGGTTTCGACGGATCGTTCGATCAGTTCGCGTTCCACGTCGGCCGGGAGCTGCGAGTTGCGTTCGTGGATCCAGCCATGAACCCCGATCTCGTGTCCGCCGTCGGCGATCTGCTTCACGTCATCCGGATAGAGAAGACCGCTGACCGCGGGAATGAAGAAGCTGGCGCGGATGTCCTTCCGCTCCAGGAGGTCCAGCACCCGGGGCAGGCCGGCCACGGACCCGTACTGCCCGCGCGAAAGGTTGGATGCGGTGGTGACCCGATCCCGCAGCGAAACCGTCTCGTTGTCGAAATCGAAGGAGAGGGTGACGGCAACCCGCGCTCCTCCCGGCCAGGACTCCGGGGCAAGGCGGCGACCGGCGCGCACTGCTTCCACCGGCGCGCGCCACTCCGTCTCGGTCCACTCCCAGGGTTCCGGTTCGGCTTCCGGCGCGGATTCGACGCCGCAACCGGCCAGGAGGAAAAAGAGCGGAAACAGCGGGGACATGCGGCGCATGAGCCGATTCTATGCGGCAACCGGGATTCCGGTTTCGGACTGCCCGGTACCGGCGGTAGACTGCCGCGGCCATGACCGAAGCAGCCCGCTTCCCGTTGGATCTGACCACGGTCCCGGAACACGGGTTGTCCCTCGACCTTCGCGTTTCGGCGGCGGATCTCGATACCGGCGAAGCGGGATTCGAACTTCCCGGAGAGCTGCGGCTGTCCGGTCGGGTCGGAAGGATTCAGGGGGGCGGATTCCGTCTGGAGGGCGCCCTGGAGGGGGAAGTGCGGATGGAATGTGTCCGTTGCCTGGAGCCGTTCCGGTTCCGGATCGGCACGGCCCTCGATCTCGTGTTTCTTCCGGAAGGCGCCGATTCCCGCTATCATTCCGCGACTTCGGGTTCCGCGCGCGGTCGTTCCGGCGGCGAGCAGGGGCTGGATCCGGACGACATGAACGTCTCGTTCTTCACCGGGGATCGGTTGGTTCTCGCCGAAACCGTCTGGGAACAGAGTCATCTGGCGCTTCCGTTCCAGCCAGTCTGCTCTCCCGGTTGCCGCGGCCTTTGCCCCGGTTGCGGTGGCAATCGGAATCTGGCCTCCGTCTGCCGGTGCGACGCGGCGGATTCCGGCGGAGGGCCGTTCGGCAATCTCCGGGATCTGCTCGGCGCAAGCTGAGCGGGTCGCCATCCCGTTTGCATCCAGAGGAGTCAAGACATGCCCCATCCCAAGCGACGGCATTCCCGTTCCCGGCGCAACATGCGGCGGGCCCATGACGGGCTCCCGATCCCGGGCATGTCGGTCTGCACCGAGTGCCAGAACCTGATTCGTCCCCATGTGGTGTGTCCCCACTGTGGCCATTACAAGGGGCGCAAGGTGGTCGAGGTCAAGGAAGCGTCTTGAGTCGGGTGGCGTTCGTCTTTCCCGGCCAGGGTTCCCAACGGCCGGGAATGGGCCGTGCTCTCCACGACACGTTTCCCGAAGCCCGGCGGGTTTTCGAGGAAGCCGACGACGTCCTGGGAGAGCCGTTCACCCACCTCGTGTTCGACGGGTCGAAGGAGGAACTGACCCGGACCCGGAACAGTCAGCCGGCGTTGCTCGCGGTCAGCATCGCCGCGCTCCGGGTGCTTCAGGCGCGCGGGGCCGCCTTCGATGCGGTGGCCGGCCACAGTCTCGGCGAGTACAGCGCCGTGGTGGCGGCCGGAGGGCTGGCTTTCGGCGAGGCCCTTCGCCTCACCCGGATGCGCGGGGACTTCATGCAGGAGGCAGCGCCGGAAGGAACGGGAGCGATGGCGGCAGTGCTCGGGCTCGACGGCGGGACGGTGGCCGCCATCCTGGCGGAGATCGAATCCGGGCTCGGAGAAGTGGTCCAGCCCGCCAACTTCAACGGTGCGGACCAGGTGGTCATCGGTGGTGCAGTCGCCGCGGTCGAGGCTGCCGAGGCGCGGCTCCGGTCCGCCGGGGCGAAGCGCACGGTGCGCCTGCCGGTCAGCGCTCCCTTCCACACCAGGTTGATGGCCCCGGCGGCGGCGAAACTCGCCCCGCATCTCGACGAGGCGTCCTTCTCCGATCTTTCGGCGCCACTGTGGAACAACGTGGACGCGGCGCCGGTCCGGACTGCGGAGGCTGTGCGTGACGGACTGAAACGGCAGGTGGAGTCCCCGGTCCGCTGGGAGGAGATCCAGAGCGGACTGGCGGGCGCCGGAGTGACCGCCGTCGTGGAGGTGGGGGAGGGAAGGGTGCTCGCCGGCCTTGCCCGGCGGACGATGCCCGGGGTTCGCGTCGCGAGTGTCTCCACTCCCGGCGATGTGGCGCAGGCGCCGGGGGTGGCTGCGTGACCGGCGTCGCGTTCGGGGAACAGGTGGTCCTGGTGACCGGAGGGACCCGCGGAATCGGTCGGGCCATCGCGGCCCGGCTGGCGCGGTCGGGTGCGCGCCTGTGGCTCACCGGCACCGACGCCGGACGCGCCGCCGAGGTGGCGCGGGAGATCGACCCGGGTTCCGGGTGGGTCCACGGCATCGGCATGGACCTGACCGACCGCGAATCCATCGAGGTCGCGGTCAAGCAGGTGGTCGCCGAAGGCGGCGGCATTTCGGTGCTGGTGAACAATGCGGGGTTGACCCGCGACCGGCTTCTTGCCTCCCAGTCGTCCGAAGAGTGGCGGTTGGTGATGGAAGCGAATCTGGACGGCCTCCACACCTGTTGCCGTGCTGCAATTCGTCCCATGATCCGGGCCCGCTACGGTCGCATCGTGAACATGAGTTCCATCGTTGCCCTCAGGGGGAATGCCGGGCAGACCGCCTACGCAACCGCCAAGGCCGGGATCATCGGATTCACCCGGTCGCTCGCCCGGGAAGTGGCGCGCCGCAACATCACGGTGAACGCCATCGCTCCCGGGTTCATCGAGACCGCCATGACCGAAGCACTGCCGGATGCCGTTCGGGAGGAGTCCCGGAAGCGGATTGCGATGCAGCGTTTCGGCACACCTGACGAAGTGGCGGCGGCCGCCGCATTCCTCGCCTCCCGGGAGGCGAGCTACATCACCGGTTCGGTCCTCGAGATTCACGGAGGACTTGCCCTCTAGCTTGCGGGGACCCTGCGTTCCCCGCCTCACGAGACAGGAGATCCCATGTCCGACAACAAGAACGGTCAGCCCGAGGCGGAAGTGCCGATCAGGGAACGGGTGTCCGAGATCATCTGCGAACAGCTTTCGGTCTCTCCCTCGGAAGTCACCGATGAAGCCACGTTCGTGAACGACCTGAACGCCGACTCCCTCGATATGGTGGAGCTCATGATGGCGCTCGAGGAGGAATTCGGAATCGAGATCTCCGAGGACCAGGCCGAGCAGATCCAGAACGTGGGAGACGCGGTCGGATTCATCGAGCAGCGCCTCAAGGGCTGATTGCCCGAGGGACGGTACGGAGGCGCGATGACTCCGAAAAGAGTGGTCGTGACCGGCATCGGGCTGGTCTCGCCGCTCGGTGTGGGCACCCGGCCAACGTGGGAGGGGCTGCTTGCCGGCCGATCCGGCGCCGGCCCGATCACCCGCTTCGATACCGAGGGCTTCTCCGTCCGCTTTGCCTGCGAGGTCGGGGGATTCGAGCCGGGGGATTTCATCGCGCCGCGGGACGTGCGCAAGATGGACCGGTTCACCCACTTCGCGGTGGCGGCGTCCCTCATGGCTGCCGAGGACGCCGGGTTGACCCTCCCGGTCGCCGACGGCGACCGGTTCGGCGTCATCATCGCTTCCGGGATCGGCGGGTTCGAGACCTTCGAGAACGAGCACACCAGGTTGCGGGAGCGGGGGCCCCGCCGTATCTCCCCCTTCTTCATCCCGGCGATGGTGGTCAATCTGGCCGCCGGCCAGGTCTCGATTCGGATGGGCGCCACCGGGCCCAGCACGGCGCCGGCGACCGCCTGCGCTGCCGGGGCGCATGCGATCGGTGACGCCTTCCGTCAGATCCGGCACGGGTATGCCGACGCGATGGTGGCGGGGGGTGCGGAGGCCACCATCACCGCGCTCGGGATCGGCGGCTTCGCCTCGATGCGGGCGCTCTCGACCCGCAACGACGAACCGGAACGCGCTTCCCGACCCTTCGATCGTGGCCGCGACGGGTTCGTGGTCGGGGAAGGCGCCGGGATCCTCGTTCTCGAGGAACGGGATCGCGCGCTTGCCCGCGGGGCGCAGCCGATCGCCGAAATCGCCGGCTACGGGATGAGCGCGGACGCGTTCCACGCCACCGCCCCCCCGGAAGACGGGGACGGAGCGATTCGCGCCATGCGCGCGGCGCTCGACGAGAGCGGGCTGGATCCGTCGGCGATCGGTGCGGTGAATGCGCACGGCACCTCCACCAGGCTGAACGACGCGACGGAAACGCGCGCCCTGCGCGCGGTCTTCGGGGAGCATCTCGATCGGATCCCGGTGTGTTCCTCGAAATCCATGACCGGACACCTTCTCGGGGCCGCCGGGGGGCTGGAGGCCGGTATCTGCTGCCTCTCGCTCCGGGATCAGGTGCTCACCCCCACGATCAATTACGAGACGCCGGACCCGGATTGCCCGCTTGACGTGGTGCCGAATGCATCGCGTCCGGCGACGCTCGATGCCATGCTCTCCAATTCGTTCGGCTTTGGCGGCATGAACGCGTCGCTCATCTTCCGGAAGGCCGAATAGCCGTGGAGGATCTGTTCCGGCACGTCCGCGAGCTGGTGGACATTCCGTCGACAACCGGTGATGAGGCGGTGGTGGCGGCGCGGGTCGGGGCCGACCTGGAAGCGATCGGATTCGCGGTTGCGTACGACGAGGTGGAACCGGGGCGTCCGAATGTGATTGCCCGTCTTCCCGGACACGATCCCGACTTGTGGTTCTGTACCCATCTGGATACCGTCCCCCCGTTCTTCGCGTCCCACGAGACCGATACCCACATTGGCGGGCGGGGTTCCTGCGACGCCAAGGGAATCCTCTCCGCGATGCTGTTCGCCGCGCGGGAGCTGGTGGCCGGAGGCGCCACCGGTCTCGGGCTTGTCTTCACCGTGGGCGAAGAGGTGGACAGCGCCGGCGCGATCCGGTTGAACCGCAGCGGGAGCGGAAGGGGTCATCTGGTCTGCGGCGAACCCACCCGGGGTTTCATGGCGGTGGGGCACAAGGGAACCCTGCGGATGAAGATTCGAACCCGCGGGAAAGCCGCGCACTCCGCGTATCCGGAGGTCGGCGACTCGGCGGTCCACCGGCTTCTTGCGCTTCTGGAGCGCCTCCGCAGCCTCGATTGGGAGCGGAGCGATCTGCTCGGCGAGGTCACCGTGAACGTGGGCGTGATTTCGGGCGGAGTCGCTGGAAATGTGCTCGCCCCCTCCGCCGAGGCCACCGTCTACTGGCGGCTGGTCGGTGCCGCCGACCCGGCCCGGGAACGCATCGAGACCCTGCTCGCCGCCGAGCCGCATACCGAGTTCGAACTGGTGGGGCAGAACGACGCGGTTCACTGCCGCACCCTTCCCGGATTCCCGACCACCGCGGTCGCGTACTCCACCGACATCCCGTTCATGGACACCTGGGGCGTCCCGCTCCTGATCGGCCCGGGCAGCATCCACGATGCCCACACCGCAAGGGAACGGGTGGCCAAGAGCGACCTGGTGGACGCGGTCGGCTACTACCGCCGGATCGGCGAGGCGCTGCTCGACTGACGCTCCCGGAAGCGCGGCTGGTCCGGACACTCCTCGACTGGTACCGGGAGCATCGCCGCGTGCTTCCCTTCCGGGACGACCCGGATCCCTGGCGCATCCTGGTGTCCGAGTTCATGCTCCAGCAGACCCGTGTGGAGGCGATGCGGGACCGCTATCAATCGTTTCTGGAGCGGTTTCCCGATGCCGCGAGTCTCGCCGGGGTCAACGAGGACGATGCGGTGGCCGCGTGGTCCGGTCTCGGATACTACCGGCGCGCCCGGTTCCTCCACCGCACCGCGCGCCGGATCGATGCGTCCGGCGGTTTCCCGCGGGAGGCGAAGGGCCTCCGGGAGCTGCCCGGCGTGGGTGAGTACACCGCCGCGGCGGTGGCCTCGATCGCCTTCGCCGAGCCGGTTCCGGTGGTGGACGGAAACGTGTCCCGGGTGCTCTCCCGGTGCTTTCTCATTCCCGGGCATGGCGCCGGATTCCACTCCCGGGTACGCACCGTCGCCGGGCGGCTCATGGATGCCGGCGGGTCGAGCGATCCGGGACGCTGGAACCAGGCGCTCATGGAACTGGGAGCCCTGGTCTGCACGCCGAAGTCGCCGCGGTGCCGGGAGTGCCCGGTTCGCGATGCCTGTCGCGCTTTCCGGAAAGGCGAGACCGGCCGCTTTCCGGAGCGCCCGGCGCCACCCGCTCCGACGCGGGTGCGCCTTGTCCAGGCGGTCATCCGGGATGATCGGGGCCGGCTCCTGCTGTTTCGGCGCAAGGAGGCGCCGCTCGCCGGCCTGTACGAGCTCCCCGGCGGGGAATGCACGGGGAAGGAGACGCCCGAAGCGGCTCTCCATCGCGCTGCCGCCGGTTACGGCATGCGCATCGGCGCGCTTCGGGCGCTTCCCGGTTTCCGCCACGCGATCATGAATCGCCGCTTCGAAGTACGCCCCTTTCAGGCTTCCCTCGCCGGCCCCGCTCCCGGTGCCGGGCGCTGGGTCGCGGCGGGCGACCTGGCCGAGATTCCGTGCGGATCGATGCTCACCAAGACGCTGGCCGGGGGCGGCTACACTCCGGCGCCCGTCAAACCCGTATGAGTCCGGATCATCAAACCGTCGAACGTCGCTGGCAGGAGCGCTGGGAGCGGGAGGGGGTCTTCCGCACTCCCGATCAGCCCGCGGGCCCGCGCTTCTACTGCCTCGAGATGCTGCCCTATCCCTCGGGCCGGATTCACATGGGGCATGTGCGGAACTATTCGATCGGGGACACGGTGGCGCGGTACCTGAGGCGGCGCGGCTACGCGGTGATGCACCCGATCGGCTGGGACGCCCTCGGCCTTCCCGCCGAGAACGCGGCGCTCGAGCGGGGCGCCCATCCGCACGACTGGACCCACGACAACATCGAGCACATGCGCCGGCAGCTTCGCCAGCTGGGTTTCGGATATGACTGGGATCGCGAATTCGCCACCTGCGAGCCGGGTTATTACCGGTGGAACCAGTGGTTCTTCCTGAAGATGTGGGAGAAGGGCCTCGCGTACCGGAAGAATGGCGAAGTCAACTGGTGCCCCGGTTGCGAAACGGTGCTCGCCAACGAACAGGTGGTTTCGGAGCGCTGCTGGCGCTGCGATTCGGAGGTCGAAATGCGGGAACTGCCCCAGTGGTTCCTCCGCATCACCGACTATGCCTCCGACCTGGTGGACGCCCTTGACGGGATGTCTGGCTGGCCGCATCGGGTGCGGGTTCTCCAGCAGAACTGGATCGGACGGTCCCGGGGCGCCGAAGTCCGCTTCCGGGTTCCGGCGCTGGATCGGGAGGTGGCCATCTTCACTACCCGGGTGGACACCATCTACGGGGCGACGGCCCTCGTGCTGGCGCCCCGGCACCCGGTGGCGGCGGAGATCGCCGCTTCGGAGCCGGAGGTCGCGGATTACATCGCCCGCGTGGCGTCCCTGCGGCCCGGACACCACCATCTCGATGTGGGGAAGACAGGAGTTGCGACCGCGGCGCGCGCGGTGAATCCGTTTTCGAACGAGGAGATCCCGGTCTGGATTGCCGACTATGTGCTCATGGAGTACGGCACCGGCGCCGTGATGGCGGTCCCCGCCCATGACGAGCGCGACCATGAGTTCGCCCGCCGCCACGGACTCGAGGTCCGGCCCGTGGTTGTCCCGAATGACGCCGATGCGGAAGCGGGCGTCGAGGAGGGGGCATTCGTCGCCGATGGGACGGTGGTGGATTCCGGGCCGTTCAGCGGCCTCCCCGGCGTCGAAGCCCGGGAGGCGATGACGGCCCATGCCGCGGCGGAGGGATTCGGGGAGGCGAAGACTACCTGGCGGTTCCGCGACTGGGGCATCTCGCGCCAGCGGTATTGGGGAACCCCGATTCCGATGATCCACTGCGATGGTTGTGGCGCGGTCCCGGTTCCCGAGGAGGACCTGCCGGTGGAGTTGCCGCGGGACATCCGGATCACCGGGAAGGGAGGATCGGCGCTCGCTCGCGACGAGGCGTTCCTCGCCGTGGACTGTCCGGGTTGCGGCAGGAAGGCGCGGCGCGAGACCGACACGATGGACACCTTCGTGGACTCGTCCTGGTATTTCTACCGCTATCTCGATCCGCGGAACGACACGGCGCCCTTCGATCCCGATCGGGTCCGTGCCTGGTTTCCCATCGACCTCTACATCGGTGGCGTCGAACACGCCATCCTGCATCTCATCTATTGCCGATTCTGGACCCGGATGATGCACGACCTCGGCCTTGTCCATGTCAAGGAGCCGGTCGTCCGCCAGCTCAGCCAGGGAATGGTCATCAAGGATGGGGCCAAGATGTCCAAGAGCAAGGGGAACGTGGTGGACCCCGACGATGCGGTGGCGAAACACGGGGCCGACGCGGTCCGGCTGTATGTCCTCTTCGAGGCGCCTCCCGAGAAGGAGATGGACTGGACCGACGCCCGTCTCGGCGGCCCGGCTCGATTCCTCCGCAAACTGGACCGGATGCTGCCCGGGGGGGCGGCGTGGCTGGCCTCGACCCCGGCGCCCGCCGGCGCCGAGGACTTCGATGCCGAGGACATGGTTCTCCGGCGGCGGACCCACCAGACCATTGCCGCCGTGACCCGGGATCTGGGCGAGCGCATGCATCCGAACACCGCGATCGCCCGCATCATGGAACTGGCGAGCGCGCTCCAGGCGCGGATGCCGAAGGCCGAAACCGAAGCCGCTCGCCGGGCGGCGCGGGAAGCGGCGGAGACGATTCTGATGCTGCTCAACCCGATGGCGCCGCATCTCACCGAGGAGCTCTGGGAGCGGCTCGGGGGCAGGGAGATGCTGGTGAACGCGCCTTGGCCCGAATGCGACGAGGATCTCGCCCGGGAGGAGGAAGTGGAGGTGCCGGTCCAGGTGAACGGAAAACTCCGGGGCCGGGTCACGGTTCCCGCCGGACTCGAACGCGAACGGCTTGCGGAACGGGCGCAGGCCCATCCGGGAGTGCAGCGGGCGGTCGCCGGCGGAACGATTACCCGGGTGGTGGTCGTTCCCGACCGGATGGTCAACCTGGTGGTGCGCGGCGGGTGAGGTTCCGTCCGCTGGCGGAGGCCGTCCTCGTCCTGCTTCTCGCTGCCGGGTGCGGGTACCGTCTCGCCGGTGTCGGCGGCGGCCTCCCCGGACATGTCCGGATGCTCGGGATCCCCCCCTTCACCAACGAGAGCGCGTTTCCCGAAATCGAGGACGGCATGACCGATGCGCTGATCGAGGAGTTTCAGCGGCGGGGCGACTTCGAGGTGCAGGATTTCGAGGATGGGGCCCAAGCGGTGCTCCGGGCCACGATCTTCAGTGTGGATCTCACTCCGGCGCAGCTCGACGCCACCACCGGAACGGCTTCGACCTATCTGGTCGTGGTCCGCGCCGAAGTGGTCCTGGAGGATGTGGTGAACGATGCGGAATTGTTCGCCGCCGAGGAATTCACGCTGCGGGACGAGTTCTCCATCGGGGACGACCCCGACGCCGCCTTCGACCGCGAGGGACTCGCCTTCAACCGGATTTCGCAGGCTTTCGCCGACTCGCTGGTGGTGGCCATCCTCGAAGGTTTCTGAGCAGTGGCGGCGCAGTACGCCCCGAGAGGCTTCGGCAGGAAGTTCCCGTTCCTCAAAGCGATTCCGGTCGCCGACCGGCTGCCGGAGTTGCCGGAACCGGGAACCCCCGGCCTCTATCTGATGGGGGGCGCCGACAGCTGGCTTCGCCAGCGGACGATCCACCACTGCATCCGGCACCACCTGCCCGAAGACGATCGGGAGGCCTCCTTCCGCCTTCGACAGCTGCATGGCGCCACTGCCTCCGGCGACCAGATCCTGACCGCTGCCCGGGCGGTGGGGTTCGGAGGCGGGCCGGTGGTGGTGGTCCGGGACGGCTTTCGGTTGGCGCAGCCGCCGGCCGGCGACAAGAGTCCGGCGCTGCTCGTCGAACTGATCGAACGCCCCCCGGCCCGCGCGGTCCTGATCCTCGAATGGGAGAAGGATCCGGATCGGCGGAAGTTGAAGGGGAAGATCGAGACGGCGCTCGCCGAGGGAGCGCGCGCCGGACGGATCCGGGCGTTCGACTGCGATCCGCCGCTCGAGCGCGCGGTCGCCGGCTGGGTCCAGCGCGAGGCCCGGTCGCTCGGATGCACCCTGCCGAAGGGCGGGGCGGACCTGCTGGCGGACCGATTCGGTCAGGACCTGCGCCGCCAGCACAACGAACTGGAGAAGCTCAGGGTCTACTGCGACGAGCCGAACCCGACGCTCGAGGACATGCACGCGCTGCTCGGCGGCGGCACCGCCCGCGATCGTTTCCGTTTCACGAACGCGGTGGAGGAGGGCGACCCGGCGAAGGCGCTCCGGCTCCTCGACCTGCTGCTCGCGGAAGGGGAATCGCCGCAGATGCTGCTGCCGCTGCTGTACAACATCGCGGTGCGCATCGAGATTGCCCGGATCGCCGCCCTCGACGACCAGAGCCTCGCCGAGCTCCTTCCGGTTCCGCGCCCGGTGGCATCGCGGATCAATCGCCGGGCCCGGCAGTTCGACAAGAAGACGCTGCGGGCAATCCTCTCCGGGATCGCGGACATGGATTTCCGCCTGAAGTCGACCCAGGCCCCGCCCCGGGTTGTCTTCGCGGGCATCATCCTCCGCCTTGCCGGGCCCGGGTAAGCGGATCATGCGCATCCTGTCACCCGTCGGATGATGGGAGCAGCGGTACTCCGCACGGGGACGACCACGGCCTGTTCCGATACGATGCGCAAGCGGGTCGAGGCACATGACCTCCCACCAGCCGCGTGGAACGTTCCCGCACGCACTGGCGAGCGGGTGGCAGGGATCGAGAGTCGTCCATGACCGAACCGCCCTGCGCCACGGGACGCCGAACATGCACATAAGCCGCATCGAGATCAGGAATTTTCGGTCCATCCGGCATCTGGTATTGGCACTGGGCGACACGACCGTGTTCGTCGGCCCGAACAACGCCGGGAAAACGGCCATCCTTGACGCGCTTCGCGTCGCGCTCACCGGCCGCTGGGACCAGTCTGGTACCGGGTTCAGCGAGTACGACATCCATATGCCTGAAGAGGATGCCGATCCGAAAAAATCGAGCGGCACGTGCATCGAAATTGGCTCCGAGGAAGGCGAGTCCGGGGAATGGCCCGCCACCGTCCAGCAGGACCTCGCAGACATCCTGCGTGTGGACGTGGTTACCGGTCGTCGCTCCGTTTCACTGCGAACCCGGTATGGGTGGAACGAGGACACGGACAGCTTCGAACCGAGTTGGGAGTTTCTCGATTTCGACCAGAAACCGCTGGTCGGACCCGGTGCGCACCGCATCAATCTGGAACGGTTCCGACGCTATTTGCCGGTGTTCCACCTCGGCCCCTTGCGCGACGCGGGCGACGAGTTCTCGAGACGATCCTCGAAGTTCTGGACGCGATTGCTCAAAGGGCTGCGTATCGCCCCGGAATTTGAAGCGCAGGCGTTGCAGGCGATGGACCGGATCAACCAGAAGCTGTTGAGCGCCGATCCGCAATTGGCGGTGATTGCAGACACCCTGTCGGGTGTGACCCGGATAGCTGCCCGCAATCGGCAGGGGCGCCTCGATCTCCGGATGACACCGTTGAAGACGTGGGATTTGCTTTCCCGGGCAGAGATCATTTTGCGAAACGAGCCGGGTCGACCGTGGCTACCCTTGCGGCGTCAGGGGCAGGGTATTCAGAGCCTGTCGGTCATCTTCCTGTTTCGGGCATTCGTGGAACATCGGCTGAAGGAACTGCATGGACTGCACAGCGAGCCGATTCTTGCCCTCGAAGAACCGGAAACACATCTGCACCCGCATGCGGTTCGCACCCTCTGGAAGGAAATCGACGACCTTCCAGGCCAGAAGATCGTCACTACCCACTCACCGTATTTCGTGCAGCATGTTCCGTTTCGTGACATCCGTCTGGTGCGTCTGTCTGAAAAAGGAACCGGAGTGCGGTCGCTTCCGGCGTACTTCTCCACGACATTTTCAGACCTGGATGCAGATTTGGATGGTCTCCCTTCCGTCGTGGAGCACTCGAGCGGCCATCTGACCTACGAGAAAATATCGCGTACGCTCACGGTCCATGGAACGTTGAAGAAAGGATCCTGGCAAGGGTTGCTGAAGTGCTGCAGGCAAAGCCGGAAACGGTCCGATTTCGAGTCACGCCTCAGCGACCTGAAGGATCGATCGTCCCTGCATGTGTCCGATGAGGACCTTCGGGGCCTCGAAACGCATGCGCGGCGGATGCGTGGGGAGATCTTTTTCGCGGATTGGTGGTTTCTTGTTGAAGGACAGACGGAGCATCACTTGGTGCATGCCGTCGCGGACGCCCTTGACTACAACCTCGACCGGCACGGAGTGTCGGTGATCGACGTTCAGAACAACGGCAACCCGGCGATCTTTGCGGCGCTCGCAAGGGCACTGGACGTTCCGTGGCTAGCGGTCTTCGACGGCGACCAACAGGGGAAAGAGTATATTCGGAGAATCGGGAAACGCGGTTTCGGCGCGGAGGAACTGGAGGCGCGTTGTCGCACGCATCCGGCGGGTGATCTCGAGGAGCAGCTCGTTGCCGACGGTTTCGGACCGGAGTTGCGGAGGATCCTGTTGGAACGGGGGATCGACGGTGTCGGCGAAATGGTTGACAGCGACCTCGTTCGGCGACTGCGCGAAAGGAAGATGGGCTATGCGATGGAACTCGCCGTGCGAATTCGCCGCGATCCCCTCCTGGCCGAGCGCGCCCCCGAGGCGTTTCGGAAAACACTGGCAGCTTTGCGGGGATCGGCGTGATGGCAAGTCCGCTCGTGGGAGTGCTCGACGAGTTGACGGACATGCAGCGTCGAGCGGTGGAGTGGGAGGATGGCGCGCTGCTGGTCGTTGCCGGTCCCGGCGCCGGCAAGACGGGAGTCCTTGCGTGTCGTGCCGCCCGTTTGATCGAGACTTCGCCGGACGAGCGCTTTCGGGTTCTCGGATTGACCTTCACCAACAAGGCAGCCCATGAAATGAAGACACGGATCGCCGGTTTGGCGCCCCGCGGTTGGGAGCGTGCCGGGATCCATACCTTCCATGGATTCGCCGCCCAAATGTTGCGCCAGCACGGTGTCCACTGCGGTGTCTCATCGGATTTCGAGATCTATTCCCGAACTGCCGACCGGCAGGCGGTTGTGACGGAAGCCTTGCGTCGTCGAGCGGACTTTGATGGGGACGGCAAGGAACTTCTTCCCCGCATCGACTCGTTGAAGGCGCGGCTGGTGAGGCCAAGGGAGGCCAGGACGCATTTGCGAACACATTGCAATCTCGACTCCGATGTCGTGGATCGAATTCAGATCGCATACGAGGCATACGAGGAAGAACTGAAGCGAGCCAACGCTCTCGATTTCAACTCGCTGATCTTGCTTGCATGTGATCTCCTGGATCAACCGGTTCTGGCCAGACACTACCAAACGATCTATCGGTACTGGCTGATCGACGAGTTTCAGGACACCACTGGCGCCCAATACGAGCTGCTGCGGCGGATGGCGGGTCGGGAATTTCGACAGGTGCTGGCCGTGGCGGATGACGACCAGACCATTTATGAGTGGAACGGCGCCCATGTCCGCCGCATTCGAGATCTGGTGCGGGATTTCGGATGTGAGGTCATTCAGCTCACGGAGAACTTTCGTTGTCCACCGATTGTGGTGGCGGCTGCGAACCGACTCGTCGTCTACAACGTCCGGCGGGATCGCGGCAGGGCGCCGGCCGAGGCGGTGGGACTCCGCTCCGGCGACGATCAGGGCATCGAGCGGAGGGTGTTCACGAATGATGGGGAGGAGGCGTCGCGCATTGCGCGGGAGGTTGCCGACCTTGCTCCGGGTGACCGGGCGGGGACGGCGATCCTGGCGCGGAGTCGTGCGCTCCTTCATCCGGTTCAACGGGAACTGGAGCACCTCGGGTTGCCCGTGCGCGTCCTGGGCCGCCGCGACGACTTCGCCTCTCCCCGGATGCGTTGGCTCGTCGCGTTCCTGAAACAGGTCCATCGACCGCTCGACCGACGAAACATGGCGAAGCTGATGGAGGCCTTTGGGGGCGTGGCCGACGTTTCCATGGAACTCGATGACATCATCGAGCGGTCCGAGGCGGACCAGGTTACGCCCTTGGCCGCGTGGTTGGACGCCGTCCGGTCCTCGGGTGTTTCGGAACGTTCGGTTGTCGATGTCGCGGCGCGTCTCATGTCGGAAACCACGTCGTGGATGGAGGTGGTGGCCGAGGTCATGGAGCGTTTCGAGGGCGAAGGAGCGGACGGGGATTTCGAGGACGATCGGGTGGCCTGGCGACGGATCGAAGGGGAGATTCGCCAAGCGGGGGGCGCCGTTCGGCTTGATCGGTTCCTTCAGGAAATGGAGCTCCGTTCCAAGGAACCGGGTCGGGCGCCGGATGCCGTTTCGTTGACCACGGTACATGGCGCCAAGGGGCTGGAGTTCGATCGGGTGTATCTGATCGGTCTGGCCGAGGAGATCTTTCCGTCCTGGCACAGTGTCAGGCAAGGCAATGGCAGCACGGCGATCGAGGAAGAGCGGCGTAGTTGCTTCGTTGCCATTACCCGAACCAGGCGGAAACTTGTCCTTTCGAGGGCGGAGCAATACCGGGGGCGGCCGAAGGCTCCGTCACGCTTCCTCAGGGAAATGGGGTGGCCGGATGCGGCGCCCGGCAGCGGGTCGGGAGCGGGGGTTTTCTCTTGAAGACAGGCGACCGGCGCCAGATCGGGAGCGATCATCCCTCGACGCGCGAGTCGCTGGCGCCCGAAATCAAGCGGGCGGTGCGGGGTGGGGAGGGAGCTTGCGTTGATCGGACCGCTCCGATCCTCCGGGAACCCCGCTTCGCAGCGAGCGGAGTGCCGTAGTGACCGGTGACACCCGGCTCATCGAGGTCGATTTTCCGCTGGAGCGGGTTTCGCGGGACTCGGTCCACGAGAAGAACGTCCGGCACGGGCACATTTCGACGCTCCATATCTGGCCGGCGCGGCGGCCGCTGGCGGCTTGCCGGGCGGCGCTGATCGCATCGCTGCTGCCGGACCCGGACGACCCCGCCGAACGCAGGGAAATCTACCGGCGACTCGCCGGCGAGTCGGTCGAGACCGAGCGGCGGGTCGGAAGCGAAGCCAGGCAGAAGCGCAAGGAGACCCGGGGGGGCATTCTGCACTGGGGACACGAGAATGGCCCGGACCTCGCCTGGTTTCGGGCCCGTATCCGGGAGGCCCATGGCGGGCGGGCGCCGAAGGTGCTGGATCCGTTCGCCGGGGGCGGGGCCATTCCGCTGGAGGCGATGCGGCTCGGCTGCGAAGCGACCGCCATCGACATCAACCCGGTGGCATGGTTCATCCTGAAGTGCACCCTCGACTACCCGCACCGACTGGCTGGCCAGACCCTGCCGTTGCCCGACTTCGCCCGTGCCGACCGGGAGTTCATGGAGGCGCTGCTCAAGTCCAGGGGGTTCAAGGGGAAGGCGCTGCGGCAGGAGCTCGCCATCCTCGGTCTCGACGCCAACGGCGGCGGAGGGGGGCGGCTGCTCGACAACGAGGATCGGCAGTCGGAAGACGCCCATTCCCGGGCCGATCTCGCCGAGCAGGTGCGCGCCTGGGGCCGGCGGGTACTCGCCCGGGCCCGGGCAGCGTTGGCGAGGCGCTATCCGACCTTTGCGGAATTCCAGCCGCTCAAACCCGGCCGGCCGTTCGAATCGCGGCCGCTCGCGCTTCTGGCGCCTGACGAGACGGGCAACACCAACCCCGAAGCGCTGAACCGGGAATTCGGCGCGGCGCATCTCGACGATCCACAGAATCCGCGCTGGGTGCCGAAGCCCACGGTCGCCTATCTCTGGGCGCGCACGGTGCGCTGCAAGGGCTGCCGGGCCACGCTGCCGCTGCTCAAGACCGCGTGGCTCAGCAAGAAGGCGGGCAAGCGCGTGCGGCTCACGATGGCGCCGAAGGCGGATGGAACCGGCGTGGAGTTCGGGGTCGAAAGCGGAGTTCCCCACGCAGACGGAAACGGGGCGCAGCGGCGCGAACACGAGAAGCAACTCGGCGCCGGAACGATGAGCCGCAGCGGGGCGCGCTGCCCCTGCTGTCCGACCACCATGACCATGGAGGACATGCGGATCGAAGGCCGCGCCGGACGGCTCGGCGCCGTCATGACCGCGGTCGTTGTGGACGGACTGAAGAGCAAGGAATACCGCCTGCCGGAGCCTGAGGAAGTCATCGCTGCCGAAGTCTCCGACAGCGAACGGGACGCGCTGTATGCCGACATTCCGTTCGGGCTTCCCAAGGAGCCCTTGCCCGGCAAGGAGGCGCTCGGGTTTCGGGTTCCCCGCTACGGCTTCGACCAGTGGGCCAAGCTGTTCACCGACCGACAACTTCTCACGCTGGGGACCATCCTTCGAGAGCTGCGCGGATGCCGGGCGGACATGGAGGGCATCCCGGACTCATGGGGCGAAGCGATCGTGGCCTGCCTAGTCCCATCGCTCGGGCGACTTGCCGACTATTCCAGCGCCCTCTGTTCGTGGCACAACAGCGGCGAAAAAATGCGAAACACGTTCGCCCGCTTCGCGTTGCCCATGGTGTGGGACTTCGCCGAAGTGAACCCGTTGGCCGACACCTCGGGCAACTTCCTCGGGGCCGTGGACTGGGTCGCTCGCGTCGTCGAGCACCTGCAAAAAGCGTCCAGGGACGTGCCCGAAGCCCGGGTGCTCCAGCAGTCCGCCACCGAAGCCCATTCCGGCGCGTTCGACCTGATCTGCACCGACCCGCCCTACTACGACGCCATCCCGTACTCGGACTTGATGGATTTTTTCCATGTCTGGCTGCGCCGCGCGCTTCACGGGATCTCGCCGGACGTGGACCGGGCATTCGCGGGTTCCCTCGGTCCGAAGTGGGACCGCAGACGAAATGACGGCGAACTGATCGACGACGCCAGCCGGTTCGAGGGCGACCGGGCGTTATCGAAACAGACCTACGAAGACGGCATGGCGCGCACCTTCCAGTCCTGCCGCGAGGCGCTGCGGGCGGATGGGCGGCTGGTGGTCGTGTTCGCCAACAAGGCGCCCGACGCTTGGGAAACCCTGGTCGCGGCGCTGATCCGCGCCGGGTTCGTGGTCACCGGCTCGTGGCCCATCCAGACCGAAATGCAAAACCGGCAGCGCGCCATGGCCTCCGCCGCGCTCGCCTCGTCGGTCTGGCTCGTCTGCCGCAAGCGCCCGCCGGCGCGGCCGGGCTGGGACGCCACCGTGCTCGCCGGGATGCGCGAGAACATCATGCGCAAGCTGCGTGACTTCTGGGACGCCGGTATCCGCGGCCCCGACTTCGTGTGGGCCGCGACCGGGCCGGCGCTCGAAGCGTTCTCCCGCCATCCGGTCGTCAAGAAGGCCAACGAACCCGGGGCCACGATGGCGGTCTCCGAGTTCCTGCGGGAGGTGCGCCGGATGGTCGTGGACTTCGTGGTCGGACGGGTACTCACCGGCGACGGCGAGGAAGACACCCCGAGCGGCCTCGACGACGTGACCACCTACTACCTGCTCCACCGGGGCGACTTCGGACTCGGCGCGGCGCCCGCCGGGGCCTGCATCCTCTACGCGCTCTCGTGCAACCTGTCCGACCGGGAACTCGCCGACCGGCTCGGCATTCTCGCCCGCCCCGGCCGCGCCGCTGTCTCGGAAGACGACGAGGCCGGTGCCGGGGGAAGCGCCTTCCGGCTCATGCCCTGGAGCAGCCGAAAGGCGAAGGGACTGGGCGAAGGCGCGCCAGGCGGTCGCCCGGTTCCGCTGATCGACCGGGCGCACAGGCTGATGCAGATCTGGAGCGACGGGGACGAAGCCAGGGTCAACACCTTCCTCGACGACCACGGCCTCTGGCGGCACGCCCTGTTCGCCCGGCTGCTGCAGGCGCTGATCGAACTCGCCCCCGCGGATACGGACGAACGCGCGATCCTCGAATCACTCTCCAACCATATCGGCGCCCGCGCCGGCCGTGTCGTGCAACCCGGGCTGTATCGAAGGCGTCGTGTCTGATCCGGCCGACTACCGCGTCCTGACCTTCGACTGCTACGGCACCCTGATCGATTGGGAGTCCGGCATCCACCGCGCGTTGCAGCCGCTCTTTCGGAAGAACCGGGGAACGGCGGTGACCCGGGACGCCGCGCTGCGGGCGTTTGGGGAGGGGGAGGGCCACAACCAGCGGGCGCATCCGGGGCTGCGGTATCCGGAGCTGCTCACCCGGGTGCATCGGGACATGGCCACCGGTTTCGGGATGCGCACCGACGACCGGCTTGACGCCGCCTTCGGCGCGTCGGTGCCGGACTGGCCAGCGTTTTCCGATTCGGCCGAGGCGCTGCGGATGCTGCGGAGGCACTACCGGCTGGTCATCCTCTCGAATGTCCACCGGGAGGGCATCCGGGCTTCGGTTCGCAAGCTGGGAGTCCGGTTCGATGCCATCCACACCGCCGAGGACATCGGGGACTACAAGCCGTCGGACACCAATTTCCGCTACCTGCTCGCTCGCCTCGATGCGGACTTCGGGGCCGGGCCATCGGACGTGCTCCACGTCGCGCAGAGCCTTCGCCACGACATCGTGCCCGCGAAGCGATTCGGACTGGCGACGGCGTGGATCGATCGGCAGCGGCTCTCGGAGGGAGGGAGCTGGGGCGCCACCTCCCCGCTGGATCACATTCCGGAGACCGATTTCGTTTTCTTCTCGCTCCGCGGGATGGCCGATGCGGTGGCGCTCGCCCCCGGCGGCGGGATGGATCCCTGACGAGCGTCAGTCCCTGGAGGGTGTCCGCGGCGGATCCTCGTCCCAGAAGAGGTCGGGGGCCGGTCGGGCCACCGGGTACAGGGTTTCGAGGGTGTTCGCGTCGAAGAGTTCGCCGTTCAGCATCACGTAGCGAACCGAGTTGGTGTTGCGGAGGTTCGCCAGCGGGTCGGCGTCGAGTATCTGGATGTCGGCGAGTTTTCCGGGCGCCAGCGATCCGAGATCCTCGGCGAGGCCGATGGCCTCGGCGCCGAAGATCGTCGCGGCCCGCAACGTCTCGTGCGGGGTGAGCCCGCCGGAGCCCATCGCCCATATTTCCCAGTGGGCGCCGAGACCCTGGAGCTGACCGTGGCTTCCGAGCGCGCACCTTCCCCCGGCGCGGATCACCCGGGTGCATCCCTCGGCGATCCCCTCGTGGACGTATTCCTCTTCAAGGAACCACTGTCCGCGCCGCCGGATCATGTTGTCGAGGATGGACGCGGGGATGAAGCGGGAGAGTTTCTCGTCGTGCACCACGTCGGTGTTCTGAAAGAACCAGTTCTCGCTCCAGGGGCCGCCGTAGGCGACCAGGATGGTCGGGGTGTAGTAGGTGTCGGTCCGGGCCACGAACTGGGCCACGTCGTCGTAAATCGGAATGATCGGGAGGCTGTGTTCGTGCCCCGAGTACCCGTCAATCATCTGGGTGAGGTTCAGCTTCAGATCGAGCGCTCCCTCGGTGGTGGGGATCAACCGGTGCTTCCCGGACGCCATCGCCACCCACTGGCGGACGATGCGGTCGCCCACCACGTACTGCTTGATGGTGATGGCGTCGTAGGCATCGGCGTAGCGCTCGAGGAACAGGTCGGCAGCCTCCTCGTCATACACCCCGGACCGGGAGAAGATTCCCGGCCCGGTCGCGTAGATCCGGGGGGCGAGGATTCGACCGGCCTCCTGGAGATCCCGGTAGGCGAAGACGTCGGTGGTGGAGGTCTGCGGGTCGCGGGTGGTGGTCACGCCCCAGGCAAGGTTGGCGAGGTGCTGGAACACCTGGCGCTGGTGGACGCCGCGCGGGGCCCACATATGGGCGTGCGCGTCCACGTATCCGGGCAGGACCGTCTTGCCGGAGACGTCGAAGACCCGCGCCCCCTCGGGAGCGGCGAGGTCCTTGCCCACCGCCACGATCCGGTTGTCCCGGACCAGCACGTCGCCGCCGCGGACAATCGAGTCGCCTTCCATGGTGATGACCTGAAGGGCATTGTCGAGCAGGATGGTTCCCTCCGGGCGGGCGCGCGGCATCTCCACCACCGCGGGGAAGGTCTCCGGCGCCGGGTCGCCGCCGTCGAGGAGCGGCGTCACCGGCTGCCGGTACACGGTGTTGCCGAGCGACCAGATCACGCTGGCGCCATCCGCCGACCAGTCGAGGTGGAAGCCGCCCCGGGAAGCGACTTCGCGCACCGGAACGGGAGGGGATCCGCCGCCCACCTTGACCTCGATGGTCTTGTTGCCGACGCCTGGGAGCTCCACCAAGAAGTGCCGGTTCTGAAGCTCGAGGAAGGCGCGATCGCCCGCCGGGGAAAGTCGGATCTCGCTCGCGGCCGGCGGATTCGGCCCGGCGCCCCGGCCGGTGACCTTGAGGTGCCCGCGGCGGTCGGTCCCGTCGGTGCGCAGCGAGTAGAGGCCGTCGCTTCCGGTCAGGTACACCCGATCGGGGGCCGCGGCAAAATGGGGGAACCGGCCGCCCTCCGCCGGGCCGATCACCGTCAGGTTGCCGCCGGACGCGGGGATCAGCAACAGCTCGCTCAGCTCGGCGGGCCTCATGCCGCCGATTTCGTGCTCATCGTGGGGAGGCGCCGCATAGAGCTGTTCCTTGACCGGAGCCCGCCGCAGGACGATGGCGTCGCCGGTGGGGCTCCAGGCGGGTTGCGCGTAGAAGGCCGGTTCCGGGGTCAGGGTCGTTCCCGACCCGCCGGACGAGGGGACCGTCTTGAGATGCCCGCCGCCGGTGGACCAGGTGACATAGGCGATGCGGGTTCCGTCCGGGGACCACGCCGGCATGAATTCGTCCTCGTCCGAGTCGGTGAGGCGCTCCGGCGTTCCGCCGGGGAGGTCCATCCGGTACAGCTGGCTGAAGGCGGAAAACACGACCGTGGCGCCGTCGGGGGATATCCGCGGCCAGCGAACGAGTCGGGCAGTCACCGTCGGACCGTCGTCCACCCGGCGCGGGTAATGGAGCCGCTGCGCAACTTCGGCCTCCACCTTCGCCGAAAACGGGATCCTGGTCGCCGCGCCGGTTGCCATGTCGATCCGGTGGATGCCGCCGCCGATGCTCGCGATGAGCTCGGTCCCGTCCGGGGTGAAGGCGTACCTGGGCATGGTGTCCCGGCTGGCGCGGGACTCCTGGTCGTCGCGGGTCACTCCCGAGAGCAGCCACCGCTCGGCGCCGGTCTCGAGATCGCGCACCCGGAGCGCGGTCTCGGTCCGGTGGCGGGTCGCGTACACCAGAAGCCGGCCGTCGGGGCTCAGGATCGGCCGCATGGCGCTGCCGGGGGCGCTGGTGATGGTCGTTTCCTCGCCGGTCCGGCGATCGAAGCGGACCACCTGCCAGATCGGGAACGTGGCGTTGTAGTGAAACGGGCCCCGCCGCTCGGAGAAATACACGTGGCGTCCGTCCGGCGACGCCACCGCACCGAGGCGGTGGAGGGGCGGGGGAGCGCCGGGAGCGGGTTCCGGCGGGGCGTCCCCGAGCCGCACACCGCTGCCTCCGTCCCGGTGGACCAGAAACACGCTGGCGGTGCGCTCGGGGGGCCGGCTCCGGGAGACCAGGAGGTACTCGCCGTCCGCGGTCCAGCTGGGCGAGACCATGAGCTGGGGCCGGTCGTTGGTCGGCCCATCCTCGGTCACCGCCCGCGGATCGCTCCCGTCGGCGTTCGCCACCCACAGGTTTTCAACCCCGCTGCGGTCGCTCAGGAACGCGATCATCGTGCCGTCGGGCGAGAAGACCGGCTGGCTCTCGAAGGACATGCCTCCCATGATCCGGGTCGCCTCGCCCCCGTCGATCGGCAGGGTATGGATGTCGCCGAGCAGGTCGAACAGGAGCGTCTGCCCGTCGGGCGCGATGTCGAGCGACATCCAGGTGCCCTCGGTCACGGTGAATTCGAGCGTCTCGGCGGCGGTGAGCGGAAGTTCCTTCGCGGATTCCTCCTCTTCCCGGGCGGTCAGGACGGACGGGACCAGCAGCACCATGACGGCGAGCAAGGCAAAGGGACGACGGGACATGAGGGCACCTCGATTGCGACGCAAGTCGATTCTACGGCGGGGGTGGGGATGGGGGGCGACGGAACGACCGGGCCGAGGCTGCTCGCCGGTGGCAATCCCGGATTCCGAAGGGGGACGGCGACGCGCCGATCCGGGTTCCGGGCGGCGCCGGGAGGGAGGAGCGAAATCGGACGGCGGACCAGCTGGTCGTGCGTCGGTTCCGGGCGTGCGGAAGGCGGTCCGGTGGAATTCGCCGATGTACGGAGTGGAGGACCGGGCTTCCTGCATTGTCACGGTTTCACGCGCGGTCCGGGTGATCTTCAAGGGGCGGCGCCGACCCCGCTCCCGCCGAGGGGACATCGGGGAGGGGGCGGCTCGGGGCCTGGGGGGACAAGGCGGCCGCCCTTTCCGGCGGGAAACTCTCGTCGCGCTGAATCGTCGCTACCGGTAGAGGAGGGACTGCTCCCGCACCTTGTCGAATGTGCCGCGATCCCCGGTGTCGGCGAGTTCCGACACCGGGGCGTCGGCCTCGATCCCTTCCCGGAGCGTGGGCGACCCGGCGAGGATGTCGATGGGCAGGCGCTCGAGTTCGTATTCGTAGGGCGGGTCGCGCCAGCGGAAGGACGCCGGCACGAGGCGCCGGGCGTGGGCGAGCAGTGCGATCCCGGTGCGCCAGGGGAGGTACGCCCGGCGGTCGGTCACATGTTGCATCACGCCGCCGCAGTCCTTGCCGGCGTGCTTGTGGAATGTGGGCCGGAACCGAACCGGCCGGAAACGGACTCCGGGAAGGTTTTCTCCGGCAAGCGCCTCGGCGAGCCGGACACCGTCGATCCAGGGGGCTCCGGCCATCTCGAAGGGCCGGGTGGTGCCCCGGCCCTCCGAAAGGTTGGTTCCCTCGAGGAGGCATGCCCCCGGATACACCGCTGCCGTGTCGAGAGTGGGCATGTTGGGGGAAGGGGGCACGAAGGGAAGGCCGGTGTCGTCGAGCCAGTCCGTGCGCTTCCAGCCGTCGCAGCCCACGACCACCAGGTCGGCGCCGATCCGGCGGTGGCGGTTGAGGAGGGCGGCGATCTCGCCGACCGTCATCCCGTGGCGGTTGGGCAGGGGATGGAGTCCGACGAACGAGAGGTGGTCCTCCCGGATCAGGTTGCCCTCGACGGCCCGGCCCCCGATGGGGTTGGGTCGATCCAGGACCACCATGCGTCGGCCGGTTGCGGCGCAGGTCTCCATGGCGAGGGCCATGGTCCAGATATATGTGTAGTAGCGGGCGCCGATGTCCTGGATGTCGAAGACCAGCGCATCGAGCCCTTCCAGCATCGCCGTCGTCGGGCGCCGGACGGGTCCGTACAGGCTGTGGACGGGGATATTCCCGGTTGCGGCATCGGGGATTTCCACCAGATCCTGTTCGACGGCGTCGAACCCGTGTTCGGGGGCGAACAGCGCCGCGAGCGTCACCCCCGGAAGCCCCGCCACCACCTCGCTGGCGTGCCGGAACGAGGCGGTGACGGAAGAGGGATTGGCGATCAGCCCGACGCGGAGGCCGTGCAGGATGTTGCCTAGATCCGGGAGCCGTTCGAGACCGATGCGGACGGGCGTTGGCATGGACGGATAAGGGTACGCGTTGGCCGGATCGGGGCGGTTCGGACCGGACGGGCTCCGGGAACTCGACGCCCGGCGGACCGGGTGGGATACTCCGATACGGGATGGCCACCCGGGAGGTTCCCCAGCATGTTTCCCACGCACGCTCGTTCTCCGGTCTTCGTTGTTCTCTTGGCATGGTTCGCGCCCGATGCGGCCCCGGCGCAGAGCCACCGGTGGACGCCGGCGCTTCAGATGCAGTACCACCGGGTCTCCGCGGTGGCGATTTCGCCCGATGGGGCCACGGTGGCCTTTACCGTGACGGAGCCGCTCATGGAAGGCGAGCAGTCCGAATACCTGACCCGGATTCATGTGGTTCCGGTGGAGGGAGGCGAAGCGATCGCCTGGACCGCTGGCGGGGACTCGGCGACTGCCCCGGCGTTCTCCCCCGACGGGCGGTACCTGGGCTTCCTCCGGAAGGGTTCGGGGGACAAGCAGCAGGTCTGGCTCCTTCCGCTTGGCGGCGGGGAGGCGTTTCCGGCGACCCACGCGGAGAACGGGGCGACCTCCTTCCGCTTCTCGCCTGACGGCCGAAGCGTGGGATACGTCATGAGGGATCCGGAGACCGACGAGGAGGAGAAACGCCGCAAGGAGAAACGGGATGTCGAACTCGTGGATCGGGACTTCAAGTACGGCCACCTGTACCTGGCGCTTGCGGCCGACCGCCGCGACCCGGACGGCGAGGACCGCCGCCTGACCGAGGGCGATTTCCACGTCACCGGGTGGGACTGGTCCAGCAACGACCGGATCGTGTTCGCCCACCAGGACGATCCGCGCATCAACACCTCCCGGCGGTCCGGCGACCTTTCGGTCGTTCATGTCTTCGAGGAGCGGATCACCCTGCTGCATGGGGGCGGGGGAGTCGAAAGCAGCCCGCGGGTCTCGCCGGATGGCTCGACGGTGGCGTTTCGTTCCACCGGCGACCGGCCGGAGCCGATCGGCCTCGGCGACGTGTACGTGATGCCGGTGGCCGGAGGCGAGCGGGTGAAGCTTGCCGGGACCCGGGACCGCAGCCCCGGAATCCTCGGCTGGTCCCGGGACGGATCGCTCGTGTACGTGAGCGAGGCCGACCGCACTTCGAGGAGGCTCTTCGGTCTCCCTGCGGACGGCGGCGCACTCGTGGAGCTGACTCCGGGCGCCGGGGTGTACCGGAACCCCGCCGTCGCCGCCCGGGCGGATGTCATGGCGTTCACCCACGAGACCCCGGACACGCCGTGGGACGTGTTCGCCGCCGACCTCGGCGCCGGCGGTGGACCGTCTTCCGCGTTCGAGCCCCGCCGGCTCACCGATCTCCACGCCGATGCGCCGCGGCCTGCGATGGGAGAGACCTCGGTTCTCACCTGGACGTCCGGAGATGGCCTCGAGATCGAGGGACTCCTGACGCTGCCGGTGGGCTACCGGAAAGGACAGCGGGTTCCGCTGGTCCTCAATGTCCACGGCGGGCCGGCGGGTGTCTATTCCGAGACCTTCACCGGCGCTCCGTCGATCTACATGCTCCAGACCTTCGCCGAGGAGGGCTATGCGATCCTGCGCCCGAATCCGCGGGGATCGACCGGATACGGAAAGGACTTCCGCCATGCGAATTTCATGGACTGGGGCTTCGGCGACATGGACGACCTGATGGCCGGGGTGGATGTCGTCATCGAGCAGGGGATTGCCGACCCGGATCTCCTGTTCCTGATGGGGTGGAGCTACGGCGGGTACATGACCTCGTTTGCCGTGACCCGCACCGACCGCTTCGTGGCCGCCAGCATGGGGGCCGGGCTTCCCAATCTGGTGAGCATGGTCACCACCACCGACATCCAGGACTACCTGGCCGGCCACATGGGAGGCGAGTTCTGGGAGGACTACGAGGTCTACGAGGCCCATTCGGCGATCTACCGGATCGCCGAGGTCACGACCCCGACCCAGGTGATTCACGGCGCGGAAGATCTCCGGGTGCCGTTCACCCAGGGCCAAGAGTTCTACCGGGCGCTCGACCGGCTGGGGGTTCCGACCGAGATGATCGTGTATCCCCGCACGCCGCACGGCCCGCGCGAGCCCAAGTTCCTGATGGACGTGACCGATCGGATCCTCACCTGGTTCCGTCAGCACACCCGGGAGGCAGCCACCGACGATCAGGCGAACGAGCCGTCGGGGAGCGGGTCCGACGACTAGACTTCCGGCGATTTTCTGATTGGACCGGCCCTTTCGGGACGGGCACATCCTTGCCGGCTCGCCGCCGCTCCGCTGGCCGGAGCGCCCGCCGGATCCGTTCCCGAGGAGGGAAACCCTCTTGATCCGCAAACAGGATGCACTCGATTATCACCTCGGACGCCGTCCGGGGAAGGTGGAGGTCCGACCCACCAAGCCCACCGGCACCCAGCGGGACCTGTCCCTCGCCTACAGTCCGGGGGTTGCCGAGCCCTGTCGCGAGATTGACCGGGATCCGGAGCGGGTGTTCGACTACACCGCCAGGGGGAACCTGGTTGCGGTGGTCTCCAACGGGACCGCGGTGCTCGGGCTCGGGAACATCGGGCCGCTCGCCGCGAAACCGGTCATGGAGGGGAAGGGGGTTCTTTTCAAGCGGTTCGCCGACATCGATGTCTTCGACATCGAACTGAACGTCACCGACCCGGACCAGGTCGTCGAGGTGGTCAAGGCGCTGGAGCCGACTTTCGGGGGGATTAATCTCGAGGACATCAAGGCGCCCGACTGCTTCCATATCGAGTCGCGCCTGGGCGCCGAGATGGACATTCCGGTATTCCACGACGACCAGCACGGCACGGCGATCATTTCCGGGGCCGCGTTCCTGAGCTGGCTGGAACTGACCGGAAAGGACCCCGGCGAAGTCCGCGTGGTCATCAACGGGGCCGGCGCCGCCGGCATCGCCTGCGCCGAGCTTGCCGAACAGGTCGGGGTGCGCCACGGGCACGTGGTGATGTGCGATTCCCGCGGGGTCATCCACGCCGGCCGCGAGGCGGGCATGAACGAGTTCAAGGAGCGCTATGCGCAGGACACGTCGATGCGGACGCTCGAGGACGCCATGCGGGGCGCCGACGTGTTCATGGGACTTTCGGTCAAGGATGCGGTCTCGAAGGAGATGGTTGCCTCCATGAACAATCGCCCGCTGGTGATGGCGATGGCCAATCCGGACCCCGAAATCACCTGGGAAGATGCGATGGACGCCCGTCCGGACGTCTTCATGGCCACCGGACGGTCCGACTATCCGAATCAGGTAAACAATGTCCTCGGGTTCCCGTTCATCTTCCGGGGGGCGCTGGACGTCCGCGCCAGTGCCATCAACATGGAAATGAAGCTGGCCGCCGCCCGCGCCCTCGCCGCTCTCACCAGGGAGGATGTACCGGACTCGGTCATTCGCGCCCACGGCAAGGAGCGGATGCAATTCGGGCCGGAATACCTGATTCCGTCCCCGTTCGATTCCCGGGTGCTTCTATGGGAAGCCCCGGCGGTCGCCCGGGCCGGGATCGAGAGCGGGGTGGCGCGGGTCGGCGACTTCTGCATCGAGACTTATCGGGAACGCCTCGAGGCGCGACTCGGACTGGAACGGGAGGTGATGTCGCGGGTCGCGGTGCGCGCCCGCCAGTCGGTCCGTTCGGTGGTTCTTCCCGAAGGCGAGGAACCGCGGATCCTGCGGGCCGCCCAGCGGGTCCTCGACGAGAAGATCGCCCACCCGGTCCTGCTCGGAAGGAGCGGTGTGATCCGGCGGCGGGCCGAGGAACTCGGGGTGGACCTGAGCGGTGCGGAAGTCGTTGACGTCGAGCGTTCCGGACGACTCGATGCCTATGCCGGGGCCCTGTTGGACCTGCGCCGGCGGCGGGGAGTGGACGCCATCAAGGCGCGGGAACAGATGCGCAACCCGACGGTGTTCGGCGCCATGATGGTGCACTCCGGGGACGCCGACAGCATGGTCGCCGGGGTTTCGCAGACGTATCCCGACACCATCAGGCCGGCCCTCCGGATCGTCCGGATGCGCAAGGATGTGAAGCGGGTTGCCGGGGTGTACATGATGGTGTTCGAGAACGACATCAAGTTCTTCGCCGACGCCACGGTGAACATCGATCCGACCGCGGAGGAACTGGCGGACATCGCGGTCCAGGCCGCCGAAGTGGCGCGCCGTTTTCATGTGGAGCCCCGGGTGGCGATGTTGTCCTTCTCGAACTTCGGGAGCGCGCCCCACCCGCGCTCGATCAAGGTGCGGCAGGCGGTCGAGATCCTCCATCGGCAGGAGCCGGATCTCGCGGTGGACGGCGAGATGCAGGCGGATACCGCGGTGGTGGACGATCTGCTCGGGGCCTATCCCTTCTCGCGGCTGGGTCGAGCGGCCAACGTGCTGGTCTTTCCGAGTCTCGAAGCCGGGAACATCGCCTACAAGCTGGTGCAACGGCTTGGCGGAGCCCAGGCCGTCGGCCCGATTCTCACCGGGCTGCGACGCCCGGTGCACGTGCTCCAGCGTGGCGCCGATGTGGACGAGATCGTTCATGTGATCTCGATCGCGGCGGTGGAAGCCCAGGAGAACACCGGGGCGCAGGACCTGTTCGAGATCGCCTGAGGGCGGGCCCGGCCGGGCCTACCAGCGCGCCCGACGCGCGGGCGCGGCGCCATGCACGAGCCAGTGGTAGGGCGGGGCGATCCATGTCGGCGGCACTCCCGTGAGCCAGGCCGCGAGAACGACCTGATCCACGATTCCGGTAGCGACGGGGCCGAGGCGGGCCCAGTGGCCCGGGCCGGTGACAACCGGCGACCGGGCCGGGGCGATCCGCCCGATCCGCCGGAGCCGCCGCGCGAGCCCGGCGTCCTCCATGATCGGATCCTCGGGAAACCCTCCGGCGTCGATGAATGCTGCCTTCCGGGCGAAGATGGCCTGATCCCCGTAGGGGAGGGTCAGCCAGCGGGCCCGGCGGTTGGAACCGACGGCGGCCCACCGCATGGGCCCGGTTTCCGGAACGACGCGCAGGGGAAACCATCCTCCCACTGCTTCCGGATCCGCGAGGATGCGCCCAATTTCGGCAGGGGCATCGCGCGGGAGCCGGCAGTCGGCGTGCAGGAAGATCAGGACGGCGCCCTCGGCGGCGGTGGCGCCCCGGTTCATCTGCAGGGCGCGGCCGCTTGGCGTGGTCAGCACCCGGACCCCTCGTGCGGCGGCGATTTGGCGGGTTCGGTCCCGGCTTCCGCCGTCCACGACCAGAGTCTGTGCGCCCGGGGGGATCGAATCGAGCGCGGCGTCCAGGGTGGCGGCGGCGTCGAGGGTCGGGACCACGACCGAGATATTTCCGGATTCCACGGGCCGATATGATCGACGTTCGCGCCGTCGGCGAACCGACAGTCCCCTTCGGTGTCGGGGTTTGGAGCGGCGGGGCGCGTTCCGGACATGCGGAAGCCCCGGCTTCCCGCCGTCAACGAGCAGGATTCCGGCACCGGGGGGAATCGAGTCGAGGGTGGCGGTGGCGTTACGGTTCGGCGCGATGACGGAGAGGTTCCGGAGCGTTCGGTCAGGGCCGTTTCGGCCCCGGCCAGCCGCCCTTCGCCGAGGCCTCCCCGGAAACGCTGCGGCGGGCCGCGCGCGGCCTTCCCCCGCCGTCGTGAACGAGGCGGAGCGCACCGGTGACGCCGGTCGCGCCCTCGCCGAAGGCGATGCCCCGGCACTCGGCCGCATCCTGAACGATGCGCACCGCTCGCTCCGTCACGACTTCGAGGTGAGCACCCCCGCTCTCGACGACCTGACCAGGGCAGCACTCGATGCGGGCGCGCTCGGAGCCCGGCTCACCGGCGTCGGGTTCGGCGGTTACCCTCGCGGAACCGGACAGCTTCGCCGGGATCCGGGATCGCCTCCGCACCGCCTTCTACGAACCCCGCGGCATTCCGATGGAAACGTCGCTCATCGACGCCACCCCGGCCGACGGCGCCAGTGTGTTCACCATCCCCTCACCCGACCTCGATGCCATAAAGGCATCCATGTGATCGCACTCCCCCCAAGTCGAACCTCGTCATAAAGGTCGGCCGGGGGGCGGCCCCCGGAAACCGACCTCTTGCACCGACGGGTTTCCGCTCCCCGCGACCCCCGATCCCGGACTGTCTTCGGCATGGGTTTGCAGAGAGAATCGAACGGGGATGGTGTACACTTCGCGGTCGTGGGGTCTTGAGCTTCGTACTGATGCAAGTTCTTTTTCATGATCATGTTGTGCGACATTCCGAGGCTCCACAACCAAGCATCCGGTGAATCGTCCGGGCGAAAGGCAAGTCCTCAAGCTTTCTGTCCAATCGGGAGGAGTAACGTGATCGAAGTGATGGCAAGGCCGCAACGGGCGGCTCGGAGTTTCGGGACCGCTTCCGGTCCGGAGAAAACGCACACCTCTACCCCCCCCCCCCCCCGAAAAAGTCCGGGTGCGGGGCTGAGCCGGTGGGCGCCCCCGGGAGAACCGTCCGCCGCCTGAAGGCGGGACTCGCTGCCCTCTTCCTCACCACGCTGGCCGCCGCCCTCGCGCCACAGGACGCGCAGGCGCAGATCACCAACACGCTCGCCGCCGTAGCGGGCGACGGGCAGGTGACCCTCACCCTCACCACCACCAATACCGGCTCCACCGCCTATAACACATGGGGATACAGGATAAGAGAAAAAGGCAAGGATTATCCTCCTGAACTCGATGCTGATGTGATCACAAGATTAGGTGCAACCGCAACCAGCGGAACCTACACAAAGGTGGTAACAGACTTGGACAACGGCACCGAATACTGCTTCAAGGCTGGAGTAACTTTCATTGGCGGCCGTACCCCCAACTACGATGGTTTAGGTTTCTCCTCCAACGAGGTTTGCGCCACGCCGACGGCGGCCACGATCACGACCACCAAGACGATCACCCTGTCGGCGACATCGACCTCGATCACCGAGGGCGACACCGGTTCGACGGACGTGACGGTGACCGTCACGCTCGGCGAGGCGGCGCCGGCGGGCTTTTCGCTCAACCTTATTGGTGACCTTACCCCCGGCACGGCCAAAGGCTCCAACAAGGGATCGGATCCCTGCTCGGCGCCGCTAAATCCGGTGGATACCGACTGGTGCTGGCCGGTGGTCAGCTCTGTCGTCTCCATCGCCGAGGGTGAGACCCAGAGCACGAAGAAAGTGCGCATTCTCGGCGACACCCGGGACGAGCCGAACGAGACCATCAAGCTGTTTGCTTACAAGACCGGTTGGACCGAGGGCAGACTCACCCTGACCATCACCGACGACGACGATCCCGCGACCGCCCCCGCCAAGCCGACGGGGTTGTCGGGGGAGACGGGCAACGCGCAGGTGACGCTGACCTGGACCGACCCGGACAACGATTCGATCACGAAGTACCAGGTGCAGCAGAAGAAGGGGGTCGCCGCCTGGGGCGGTTGGGCCGACATCTCCGGTTCGGACGCCGACACGGTGAGCCACAGGGTGTCGGGGCTGGAGAACGATGCCGAATACCATTTCCGCATCCGGGCGGTGAACAGCGGCGGCAACAGCGCCGCCTCGGACACGATCGTCGTGACGCCGAGAAGCAAGACGATCACCTTGTCGGCGACGTCGACGTCGATCACCGAGGGCAATTCCGGCTCGACGGCCGTGACAGTCACCTTCATGCTCAGCGAGGCGGCGCCGGCGAGCTTTTCGGTCGCCACGTTTGGCGTGGGCACGGCCGCAGGCTCCAGCAAGGGGAGCGACCAGTGCACGGCGCCGCTGAGGCCGGCGGACACCGACTGGTGCTGGACGAACAATACCGACGCCGTCTCCATCGCCGCAGGCGAGACCACGGGCACGAGGACCCTTCGCATTATCGGCGACACCCGGAACGAGCCGAACGAGACCATCGAGCTGGAAGGTTTCCAGGCCGGCTGGAACAGCGGCAGACTCACCCTGACCATCGTGGACGACGACGATCCCCCCGCCACCGCCGGGGTGACGCTTTCGAAGACCTCGCTGACGGTGGAAGAGGGGAGCAGCGACACCTACACGGTGAAGCTGGACAAGGCGCCCACGGCGAACGTGACGATCACGGTGAGCGGCGCGTCGGGTGACGTGTCGGTGATGGGTTCGCCGCTGACCTTCACGCCGGGCAACTTCGGCACGGCGCAGACGATTACGGTGAACGCGGCCCGCGACGGGGACGCGACGGACGACACGGCGACGCTGACGCACGCGGCGTCGAGCTCCGACACGAGCTACGGCGCCTCGCTCGAGATCGACGATGTGGACGTGACGGTGACGGACACGACGCCGACCTTCCAGTTGCTGACCGACCCGGCGGCGGTGACCGAGGGGACGGACATCAGTCTGACGGTGACCTCCGACAGGTCGATATCCGGCAACTGGCCGGTGCGCCTGACGCTGGCGGCGCGGAGTTCGAGCACTTTCACGGCGGCGGACATTACCGGCACGCTGGGGCCGCGCGAGTTCACTGCGACCTTCGGCAGCACCAGCGCGAGCACGACGGGCACGGTGACCATCCCGACCAGCACCGACTCGGCCACCGAGGGCGCGGAGGCCTACCGGATCACGCTGAGCGAGAGGACCACCAACGTCACCTACGCGGTCGGCACCGATGCGACCGCCGACGGCACCCTGAACGACGGCACGACCGCTTCCGTTCCCGCCGCACCGACGGGTCTGACAGCGACGGCGGGCAACCGTCAGGTGAAGCTGACGTGGACCGACCCGGACGACGATTCGATCACGGGGTACCAGGTGCAGCAGAAGAAGGGCAGCGCGGCGTGGGGGAACTGGTCCGACATCTCCGGTTCGGACGCGGACACCACGAGCCACACGGTGATGGGGCTGGACAACAACAGCGCGTACCGTTTCCGCATCCGGGCGGTGAACAACGTCGGCAACAGCGCGGAGTCGGCGGTGGCGCGCGCCACCCCGGCGGCGCCGGTGTCGCCCGGGGTGACGCTCTCGACGACGTCGCTGACGGTGGAGGAAGGCGGCAGCAACACCTACACGGTGAAGCTGAACACCGCGCCGACGAGCAATGTGACGGTGACGGTGGGCGGCGCGTCGGGGGAGGTGACGGTGATGGGTGCGCCGCTGACCTTCACGCCGTCGAACTACGGCACGGCGCAGACGATCACGGTGAACGCGGGGGCGGACGCGGACGCGGACGACGACACGGCGACCCTGACCCACACGTCGGCGAGCGACGACGCCGACTATGGCAGCGAACTCGGCATCGAGGATGTGGACGTGACGGTGACCGACACGACGCCGACGCTGCAGCTTTCGACCGACCCGGCGGCGGTGACCGAGGGGACGGCGATCAGCCTGACAGTGACCTCGGACAAGGCGCTGACCGACAACCTGACCGTGAGTCTGACGCTGGCGGCGCGGAGTTCGAGCGGTTTCGCGGCGGCGGACATCCAGGGTTCGCTGGGTCCGAGGAACTTCACCGCGGCCTTCGGCGGCACGGCGAGCACGACGGGGACGGTGACGATCCCGACGATCCTGGACTCGACGGTGGAAAGCGCGGAGGCGTACCGGATCACCCTGAACGCCGGGACCGGCTATGCGCTGGGGACCGACCGCAGGGCGGACGGCACGCTGAACGACGGCACGACGTCGCTGAGCATCGCGGACGTGACGGCGTCGGAGGGGGGGACGTTCGCGTTCACGGTGACGGCTGCTCCGGCGCCTTCGTCGGAGGCGACGTTCAAGTACACGGTGACGGCGGCGAGCGGGGACACGGCGACGGCGGGGACGGATTTCACCGCGGTGACGACCGCGACGGCGGCGTCGGTCGCGGCGAACGCGGGCAGCGCGACGGTCACGGTGTCGGTAACGGACGACGATCTCGACGAGGAGAACGAGACGTTCACGGTGACGCTGTCGGATGCGTCGGCGGGTTCGACGATCACGGACGCGACGGCGACGGGGACGATCGAGGACGACGACGAGTCGCCGGTGCTGTCGGAGATCGCGAACCGGACGGTGAAGGCTGGCGAGGCGGTGGACATCACGGCGGTGGCGACGGATGGAGACAGCGACCCGATCAGCTACGTGTGGACGCGGAAGGACGGGGAGACGACGCCGGCGGTCCCCGGCGGCACGGCGCTGAACCGGGCACGCCTGATGTTCACGACGACGACGGTGGGGACATACACGATGACGGTGACGGCGTCGGACGGGAATGGCAACACGGACACGGAGGAGGTGACGATCACGGTGAGCACGGACGAGACGTTGTCGGTGCCGTCGACGCTGTCGGTGACGGAGGGGACCGACGCAACCGCGACGGTGCGGATCACGGCGTCGGCGGCGCTCGGCGCGTCGAAGACGTTCAGCGTGGCGTACGGGGGCGCGGCGACCGGCGCGCCGAACCCGGCGGCCGGGGACTACGACAACGACGCGACGACATCGGTGACGTTCTCGGCGTCCGAAACGACGAAGGACATCGCGATTCCGATCACGGACGACGATCTGGACGAGCCGGCCGAGACGTTCACGGTGACGATTTCGGGTTCGCTGCCGGACGGTTTCATCCTGGGCAACGCGACGACGACGGTGACGATCCGGGATGATGACGAGTCGCCGGTGCTGTCGGAGATCGCGAACCGGACGGTGAAGGCTGGCGAGCCGGTGGACATCACGGCGTCGGCGACGGAGGGAGATGGGGACACGGTGAGCTACGCCTGGACGCGGAAGGTCGGGGAGACGACGCCGGCGCTTCCGGTCGGGACGGTACTGAACCAGGCGCAATTGAGCTTCACGCCGTCAGCGGTGGGGACGTACACGATGACGGTGACGGCGTCGGACGGGAATGGCAATTCGGACACCGAGGAGGTGACGATCACGGTGACCGCGGCGGCGCCCAGCACCACCCCCACCGGCGGCGGGGGCGGAGGTAGTGGTGGAGGCGGAGGTTCCGGCGGCGGCTCGACGACCCCTGTGGGGACGAAGGGCGTGACGGTGTCGCTGGCGACGCTGCGGGTGTCGGAAGGCGGCGCGGCTGTCTACACGGTGGTCCTCGACCGGCGTCCTTCGGGGAACGTCACCGTGAAGGTGTCGGGGGCCTCCGGGGATGTGACGGTTTCCCCGGCGACACTGACGTTCACCCGGGAGAACTGGGATACGCCGCAGACGGTGACGGTCCGCGCGGCGGAGGATGGCGATGCGGTCCCGGATACCGCGACGCTGACGCATGAAGCGTCGGGCGCCGGCTACGGTTCGGTGGAAGTCACGGACGTGTCGGTGCGGGTGGCCGACAACGACGAAGCGGGGGTGACGGTCACTCCGACCGAACTCATGGTGGACGAAGGTGGCAGCGGCGCCTACACGGTGAAGCTGACCAGCGAACCGACGGCCGAAGTTGCGGTGGCGGTCACCGGGGCATCGGGGGACATCACGGTGGCGCCGTCGGCGCTGGCGTTCACGCCGGCGAACTGGAATGCGCCGCAGGCAGTAACCGTGAGCGCGGCGGAAGACGCCGACGCAGTAGTGGATGCCGCGACCCTCACCCACGAGGTCTCGGGCGGGGACTACGACTCGGTGAAGGCCGATGCGGTTGCCGTGCGGGTGGCCGACAACGACAAGGCGGGGGTGACGGTCACTCCGACCGAACTGACGGTGGACGAGGACGGAAGCGGGACCTACACGGTGGTGCTGACCAGCGAACCGACGGGTCCGGTGACGGTCACCCCGGCGAGCAGCGACGGGGGAGCGGCGACGGTCTCGGCGGCGCTCTCCTTCACCGCCGCGAACTGGGATACCCCGCAGACGGTGACGGTGAGCGGGGTGGAGGACGAGGACTCGCTGGCGGACATGATGGCGACGGTGAGCCACCGGGTGTCCGGCGGGGACTACGGCGGGGTGACGGCGGATTCGGTGTCGGTGACGGTGCGGAACACGACGTCGGCGGAGGCGCTGGGCCGGGCGAACCGGTTGAACGAGGTGATCCTTCCGCAGTTCGCGGCGGGGTTCGCGACGCAGACGCTGGGGGCGGTTGCCGACCGGATCGAGTCGGTGTCGGCGGGCCATGCGGCGCGGGAACTGCGCCTCGGCGCCACGCCGATGTCCACCTCCTCCGGGGGAGCACTCGACCTGCGGCACGACGGTCGGACGGGTGCGTTCGGGGATCGGACGGCGTTCGGCGAGCAGACACACCGTCCGATGCGGCTCGCCGACGTGCTGGACGGTGCGGCGTTCGGGATGACGCTCGGCCAGGAAGAGGAGGAGGGCGGATTCCCGGCGATCGGCGTCTGGGGCCGGGGTGGACGACTGTCACTCTCCGGGGCCGACCAGGAGGTCTCGTGGGATGGCGGACTGTGGTCGGCGCACGTGGGCGCGGACATGCGGATCGGTTCGGATCTCCTGGCGGGGATCGTGGTGTCGCACGCGACCGGGGATTTCGATGCGACCAGCGCCGCCGCGACCGGATCGGTGGCCGGCCTCTACGAGGCGGGCCTGACCTCGGCGCACCCCTACCTGGCGTGGCTGGCGCCCGACGGGTCGAACCTGTGGGCGAGCGGCGGCTACGGTCGGGGCGAGGTGCGGGTGACCGAGACGGGGATGAGCAAGCGGGACGCGGGGATGTCGTTTGCGAGCGGGGCCCTCGGCGGGCGGAGCGTGCTGTTCCGGGACGCCGACCTTCTCGTGGGAGGGATGACCCGGCTGGCGCTGAAGGGCGAGGGTTCGTACGCGCGGTTCACCACGGCCTCGGAGTCGGGCCTCGAGGGCCTGACCGCGCACACCAGCCGGTTGCGGTTGATGCTGGAGGGCTCGCACGAGCGGCCGCTGGGTACGGGTACGCTGACGCCGGCGCTGGAGGTGGGGGTGCTGTACGACCGGGGCGACGCGGTGGAGGGCGCGGGAGTCGAGGTCGGGGGAAGCGTGGCGTACCGGATGCGGGACCCGGGACTGACGGTGGAGGTGCGGAGCCGGGCGCTGGTGACGCACGCCGAGACGGACCGCCGTGAGTGGGGCGTGGGGGCGATGGTGAGCCTCGATCCCGGCGATGAGGGACGGGGCCCGTTCCTGAAGGTGGCGCCGTCGCAGGGGGGCACGGAGAGCGGCCTGCAGCAGATGTTCGACCGGACCCCGGCGTTCTCGCCGACCCCGATGGCGGGGTTGCGGTCGGAGCGGCGGCTGACGGCGGAGGGCGGCCACGGGTTCGGGCTTCCGCTGGCGGGAGTGCTGACACCGTACGCGGGCCTCCAGATGGCGGAGATGGACCGTGCGGTGCGGCTCGGCGCCCGCTACCAGCTGGGCCCGCTCTTCCGGCTGGACCTCGCCGGAGCGCAGCGGGAGAGCGTCATCGGAACGAGGGACCGGCAGCTCGCGCTCCAGGGCGCCCTCAGCTGGTAAACATCGGTTCCGGCAACATTCGGGGGCAAGCGGCCCGTCAAGAGCGCGCTGGCCCCGACCGGGAAGGATCGCCCGCTGGTGATGGCCCATCCGGACCTCGTCCCTGGAAATCGCTTGGGAGGAAGATCGGGGCGGTGGGCGTCTTGCGGTAGGATGAGCATCGGCATGAGGAAGTCGGCATCCCTGCTGCTCTTGGCAGCGGTGGCCATCGCGACGGCAGCCCCGGCCGTCGCGTGTTGCCATGCGGATCGCGCCTCGCACATGGTGGGCGCCACGGGTGCGCCTCCCTGTCACGGCGATTGGCCCCACGCGTCGCAGGCGCCGCCGAAACCTGCTTGCGAGGCGCGCGGGGCTGCCACGTGCCCCGACCGCCTTGATTGCGACCCGGCCACGATGCGGGGGTCGTTTTCCGGCTACGGGATCACTCCCACGACAGCGGTTTTCGACGCTGTGGGCGCGGTTCGTCCGATCGTTTCGGACGAGCTCGAATTTCCGGTCATTCGCCGCAAGCCGAGCCGCTCGAGGCGCACGCCTCCGTTCCCCACCCCCATCACGCTCAAGCAGCGCCTGTTGATCTGAGGCGGCGGCGCCGCGCCCACGCGCGGTTTCGCTTTCTTTTCTTCAACCAGGGGCTGATCCCGTGTGTTTTCTCTTCCGATTCGGCGTGTTGGGCGCCGCCTTGCTTCGGGTGGCGTTGGGCGGTCCGGCTTCGGCGCAATCCTTCGTGGAACTGGAGGCGCGACTCGCCGATCATCCGTCGCTGGTCGCGCTGACCCACCATGTCGATGCCGGCAGGGAGCGCAGCGTGGCGGCAACCGCGCTGCCCGACCCGGTCGTGTCCGTCGGCATAGCCAATTTCCCGATCCTTGACCCTTCGTTTTCCCGGTTCCTGCCGACGCACAAGGCGGTCGGCATTCGCCAGGAATTTCCGAACCGCGCCGGGCGGGACGCTCGCGCTGGCGAAGCGCGGGCGCGCGCCGAATTGACGGATCGCATCCGCGCGGCGCAGTTCGCCAGCTTGCGCGGCGAACTCATCGCGCTCTTGCACGACCGAGCCCGGATCCGGCGTCAACGCGAGATGACCGAAGCGTGGAACCGCAAGGTTGACGAGCTGTCGGATGTGGTCGAGACCGAAATCGATGCCGGTCGCCCCGCGGTCTTTCGCCTCGCCGAGATCGAAGCGGAACGCGCCCGGGTCTTGCGTGTTCTGGTGGACCTCGACCGCGAGGAAGCGGAACTCGAAGCCCGACTGATCGACCTTGTCGATCTGGTTCCGGATACTCCGGCGCCGCTGGTCGTTCCGGGGGACCAGCTGGAACAGGATTCGGATTTTCACGCGGTTCGGGTCGCCGAAGCCGGGATTCGGGTTGCGGATCACGCGGTTCGGGTCGCCGAAGCCGCATGGCGTCCGGATTGGGGCGCACAGGTCATCTGGCAGCAGCGCGTTTCGGGGGAGGACTTCTCCGGCGACGACTGGATAACCGGCATGGTGACCTTCACGGTTCCGCTCCGGGCGGGGCAGGGCAAGGAGCCCCGTTTGCGGGCGGCGCGCGCCGACCGGGCTGCCGCCTCCTCGCGCCGCTTGGCGGCAGCCCGGAGCGCGGTCGCCCGCCATGCTGCCGAAACAGCAGCCTGGCAGGCGGCTCGGCACGCCATCTCCGTCCTCGAGCGCAACATTGCCGCGATCGAGGACGAGATCGCCACGCAACTCGCGATCTACGAGTCCGGGGTCGGCGACTACGCGCCGATCATCGACGGTGAGATCGCCATCCTTGAACTCCGTGCGGCGATTGCCGCGGAACACTCCCGGGAATCCGGCGCGATAGCGCGCCGGAACGCCCTGCTGATCCCCCGATGACTGGAAACCCGTTGATCAGACAGTACTTTCTCTTTGCCGGTGCGGTTGCCTTTCTGGCGGCCTGCGGGGATTCTCCCGCCATCCGAACTGCGGACGGCAACTCCGCCCCGCTCGCGGCCGGCGCGCCGGCGGCGCGGTACGCCTGCCCGATGCATCCGTACATTCGATCCGCCGACCCCGGGGGAACTTGCCCGATATGTGGCATGGATCTCGTTCCGATCGGCATGGATGACAACGGGATTCGAGGCGAGGCGTCCATCGCGGTCGCTCCGGAAATGATCCAGAGCATGGGGATTCGCACTGCGCCGGCGGAGGTCACCGACTTCAGCCGGACGCTGCGGGCGTTCGGGGTGGTGGAAACCGACGAACGTCTCGAAAATGTTGTTGCCTCGCGACTCGAAGGCTGGATCGAGGATCTCACCGTACGCGCCGAGGGCGACACCGTGCTTCCCGGCGCGCTTCTCTACCGGGTGTACAGCCCGAACTTGATCGCGGCCTGGAAGGATTATCGGAACTCGCTCGAAATCGGCAACGAGAAACGCATCGCCGCCGTGCGGCAACGCCTTCGTTCCCTCGGCATGCAGAACACCGCGATCGAACGTCTCACCCGGACCCACCGGATGATCGAGCGCGTTCCGGTCCATGCCGAGGCCGGCGGCACGGTCGCCGAACTTCAGGTCCGGGAAGGCGACTATGTGTTCCCCGGCACGCCGATCCTGCGCCTGCAGTCCTACGCCGGGGTATGGGTGATGGCGTCCATTCCGGAGAGCGATCTCCCGCTTGTCGCCACCGGGCTCCTGGTTCGCCTCGCCTTCCCGAGCGCGCCGGAAGCTCCTGCCGACGGCCGCATCGACTACATCTACCCGACCATCGATCCGCAGAGCCGCACCGCGCGGGTGCGCATCGAAGTCGACAATGCGTCCGGCCGCCTGCTTCCCGGAGCCTACGCCGACATCAGCCTCGGCCTTGGCGCCGGGGATCGGCTCTCGGTCCCGACCGAAGCGATCCTGCGCGACAGCCAGGGCGCGCACGTCATCGTCGCGCTGGGGGAAGGACGGTTTGCCGGACGCGCGGTGCGCACCGGCATCAGCGCCCATGGTCGCACCGAGATCCTCGCCGGCCTCTCGCCGGGGGAGAGGGTCGTTGCCAGTGGTCAGTTCATGCTCGATAGCGAGGTCCGTCTCCGCGAGGGGTTCTCGAAACTCGACGCGTCCTGATTGCCGTGGCGATCATGCGCGGGCCGCGGGCGGTCGGCGAACCGACATCGCGCGACCGGGATGCCGCCCCGTGCCCGGGCGTGAAGCCGGGTCGGGACCGGTGCGTTGGTCCCCGAATGCCCATGCGAAGTTGCCGTTCCGGTTTCGACGATGCTGACGCCAGCCTGCCTGCGGCGACGGTGGCTTCGGCCCACCCCGCCGGCCGGATCGACCGTCCTGGCCGATCCCGGGCAGACGCCCGGAAGCGCCTGCGCCGCAATCGGGCCGGGAGTCCCGACCGGCGCCGATGATGCGGAACCCGAACTCCCGCGAGCCGATTCTCCGCGAGCCGGCCGGATCCTGGGTCGAGAGCGTCATGGGTTGGTCCATCTCCAACCATCTGGTCGTGCTGGTTCTGGCCGCCGGACTGGCTGCGGCGGGATGGCTTGCAATGGAACGCACGCCGCTCGATGCGGTGCCGGACCTGACCGATACCCAAGTCATCATCCGCACCGATTTCCCCGGCCAGAGCCCGCAGATCGTCGAGGACCTGGTCACCTATCCGTTGTCCACCCATCTGCTCGGCCTGCCGCGCACGAAGGATGTCCGGGGCTTGTCCCTTTTCGGGACAAGTTTCGTCTATGTCCTCTTCGAGGACGAGGTGGATCTCTATTGGGCGCGCTCGCGCGTACTCGAGGCGCTGTCGCGCCTCGGCGCGGAACTTCCCGAGAACGCGACGCCTCGGATCGGACCGGATGCGAACGCTGTCGGCTGGGTATACCAGTACGCGCTGGTGGATCGTACCGGAAACACCGATCTTGCCGAACTTCGTTCGCTCCAGGACTGGTTTCTGGCGTTGGAGCTCTCCGGTGTGGATGGTGTCGCGGAAGTCGCGTCGGTCGGCGGGTTCGTTCGGGAGTACCAGATCCTCATCGACCCCAACCGCCTACGCAGCTTCGACGTCTCCATTGCCCGCATTCGCGATGCGGTGCGCGCCGCCTCCAGTGATGCGGGCGGGCGGGTGATCGAACAGGCGGAGACCGAATTCGTTGTCCGTTCCTCCGGCTACGTCGATGAGCGCGTCGATCTCGAGGAAGTCGTCGTTCATGCGGCCGACGGCGCCCCGGTCCTCTTGCGCGACGTTACCCGTATTGTCGAAGGCCCGGCTCTCCGGCGCGGCATCGTCGAGCTGAACGGTGAGGGCGAAACCGTGGCCGGTATCGTCATCATGCGCGACGGCATGAACGCGCTTCGCGTCATCGAACAGGTCAAGGCCAGGATCGGGGAACTGCAGGAGGGCCTGCCCGATGGCGTGGAGATCGTCACCGTCCACGACCGCGCGCCGCTCATCGAGGGCGCGGTCGCCTACCTCAGGCGCAAACTGACGGAGGAAGGGATCGCCGTGGCCCTGGTGGTCCTGATCTTCCTGGGGCATGTTCGCTCTTCGCTGGTGGCGATCATCACGCTGCCGCTCGGGGTGCTCGGCGCCTTCGTCGTCATGTCCTGGCAGGGAGTGACGGCGAACATCATGTCCCTCGGCGGAATCGCCATCGCGTTGGGGGCAATGGTGGACGCGTCCATCGTTCTCGTCGAAAACGCGAGCCGACGGCTTTCGGAACTGGAGGAGGGAACCGATGCCGGAGCGCGTCGCGCGGTGCTGCTCGGCGCGATGCGGGAAGTCGGCCCCGGCATCTTCTTTTCGCTTCTGGTCATCATCGTGTCCTTCCTGCCGGTCTTTGCCTTGACCGGGGAGAGCTACCGCCTGTTCAGTCCGCTCGCGTTCACCAAGACCTATGCGATGGCGTTTGCGGCCCTCCTGTCGGTGACGCTGGTTCCGGTCCTGATGCTCTATTTCATGCGAGGCAGGTTTCGGCCGGAGACGTCCCACCCGCTGGTCGCCCTCCTGGTTCGGATCTACCGACCGGTCCTGCATGGGGCGATGCGGTTCAAGTGGCTGACCGCGGCCGTCGCAATCGCGGTTCTTGCCAGCGCGATCGTGCCCATTCGTCGTATCGGCTCGGAGTTCATGCCGGCGCTCCATGAAGGCGAGTTTCTCTACATGCCGACGACGTTGCCCGGCGTGTCCTCGGTCAAGATGCGGGAAATTCTCGGCCAGACGAACCGGCTTCTGATGATGACGCCAGAGGTGGAAGCCGTTTTCGGGAAGGCGGGTCGCGCCGACACGGCGACGGATCCGGCGCCGCTGAGCATGATCGAGACCTGGATTCGGCTGAAACCGAGGGAGCAATGGCGCTCCGGCTTCACCATCGAGGACCTCGTTGCCGATATGGACGACCGCGTGGGGATGCCCGGCCTCGTCAATTCGTGGGGTTATCCGATCAAGACGCGCATGGACATGGTTTCGACCGGAGTGCGCACCCCGGTGGGGATCAAGGTGACGGGGGACGACCTTGCCGGAATCGATCGGATCGGTCGTGACATCGAGATGTTGGTGGCCGGAATCCCCGGAACGCGCTCCGCCTTTGCGGATCGGGCGCTCGGCGGTCGCTTTCTGGAGATCACGCCGAACCGATCCGAACTTGCGAGGCGCAACATCGACATGGGGGCGTTTCAGGATGTCGTGCGGATGGCGCTCGGAGGCATGCGGCTGTCGCAGTCGGTCGAGGGGCGCGAACGCTACGACATCATCCTGCGGTATGACCGGCCATTCCGCGAAGGACTGGAGGACGTCGAGGACATCCTCGTGCCGACGCCGACCGGCGCACACATTCCGCTCGGCGAACTGGCGACGATCGCCTACACGGAGGGGCCGCCCATGATCCGTTCGGAGAATGCCCGTCTGACCGGTTGGGTCCTTGTCGATATCGAGGGACGCGACATGGGCGGGTTCGTGGAGGATGCGCGAGCCGCAATCGCAAGCGCGGTCGAACTGCCGCCGGGCTACGCCGTCGAATTCTCCGGGCAGTACGAACAGATGGAGGAAACGAGCGCGCGGCTGCGGGTCGCCATTCCCGCGGCCGTGGCGCTGATCTTCCTCCTGCTGATGCTGCATTTCGGCAGACTGGATCGCACGCTGATCATCATGGCGAGTCTGCCCTTCGGCCTGGTGGGGGGCTTCTGGTCGATCTGGCTGGCGGGCTACAATCTTTCCGTTGCGATCTCCGTCGGCCTGATCGCGCTCGGCGGCATCGCGGTGGAGACCGCCGTGATCATGCTGCTCTATATCGACGGCGAAGTGCGGAGGGCGCGTCCCCGGACCCGCGGGGAGCTGGCCCGGGCGATCAGCCGGGGCGCCGCCACGCGGCTTCGTCCGAAACTGATGACCGTGACGACCATCGTCGTTGGTCTCTCGCCGATTTTCCTGACGGAAGGGCCCGGTTCGGACGTGATGCGCCGCATCGCCCTGCCGATGTTGGGCGGCATGACGTCGACGCTGCTCCTCACCCTGCTCATCATCCCGGCTGTCTATTTCATCCGGACCGGTTGGCGGTTGCCGTCCGGGTCCCGTTGAGGATTTCTGGCGACCTGCGGGCCGATGAAGGAGCCATCCCGGATCGGGCGCGCCGGGGAAGGTCCTCCGTCCGTAGCGAGCCGCAACGCCTGGCGCGGGCGATGTCCGATGCCGGGGCCCTGCCGGACGACCCGGCCCGCCCGGCGGGGACCCCCGGCCGGACGGGCCGGCCGGTAGTGGAGGCGGCGTCCGCCGGCGGCAGATCGACGAAGAAGCCTCCCCCGGCCAGCTTCACCGACGGACATATCCCGCCGGTACCGGTCGCGGCGCCGTCCCGGTGGGGGGGCTCGGCCGGGGAACCGGGGGCGCGACGATTCGTTGTCCGGCCGGCGACGCGCCAAGGAGGGTGTTTTCGACATAACATCTTTTTATGTCAATGATCTAATCGAGTGCGAGCCGTGTTTGCCCGCCGTTTCCGGCCGCTTGCAAGGTCTTTACCTGAAGCCTCGGGGCAGATAGGATTCCGCGTACCCGGCGGGAGGCTTCCTCGTCCCTGCCGCGTCTCGTCATAATGGGTGCATATCTCGGACCGCTCGTTGCCGTCGCCGCCGGCGTCCTCTTCGTCGGCGTCACCCTTCTCGTCTCCTCGCTGGTTCGGCCCTCGAAGCCGCTCGAAAGCAAATCGCGGCCCTATGAGTGCGGCGAGAACCCGGTGGGGATGCCGTGGGGCGTTCAGTTCAATATCCGCTTCTACGTCTTTGCCCTGGTCTTTCTGATTTTCGACGTCGAGGCGGTCCTCCTGCTCCCGTGGGCATTGACCTATCTGGATGCCGGGATCGGGGTGCTCCTCGCCGGGCTGGTCTTCATCGCGATGCTGGTGCTGGGACTCGCCGATGTCTGGGTCAAGGGCGACCTGGAGTGGGTCCGGGAGGAGGACCGGCGGGCGCTGAAGCAGCGGCCGGCGGCCACGACCGACCGGGCTGCCGCCTGATGGCGCCCTTCATCGAAGCTGTCCGGGGGTAATCGGCGCCGCGTGGATCTCATCAACATCCTGGGCAAGAACCAGTTCGCGCTCACCACGGTCGGCAGCATCGTGAATTGGGCACGGCTGTCGGCACTGTGGCCCATGACCTTCGGGCTTGCCTGTTGCGCCATCGAGATGATGGCCACCGGCGCCAGCCGGTACGACTGGGACCGTCTGGGGTTGATTCCGCGCGCCACTCCGCGGCAGTCGGACTTGATGATCGTGGCCGGCACGGTGACCCACAAGATGGCGATCCGCATCAAGCGGCTCTACGACCAGATGCCCGAGCCCAAGTACGTGATCTCGATGGGGAGCTGCGCCAACAATGGAGGTCCGTACTGGCAGCACGGCTACCACGTGGTCAAGGGAGTGGACCAGATCATCCCGGTGGACATCTACGTGCCGGGTTGCCCTCCGCGTCCGGAGGCGCTGCTCTACGGGATCATGGCTCTCCAGGATCTGATCCGCGACCGTTCGCTGCTGGATGATCCCCGGGAGGGCCGGATGGCGCCGGCTGCGCAAAGGGCCACGGCATGACCGGCGCCGAAATCATCGCCCGGATCAGCGCCCGTTTCGGCGGTGGTGACGGCCAGCCGATAGCTGACGCCGAGGCGAAGGATCCCTGGATCCGCATCGAGCCGGACCAGCTGGAGTCCGTGGCGCAGTTCCTGAAGGCGGACTCCGATCTTGACTTCGACACCCTGCATTGCGTGTCGGGCGTGGACTATGACGGAGACGATCCGCCGGCGATCGAGGTTGTCTACCACCTGTTCTCGCTGCGCCGGAAGCACTGGATCGTTCTGAAGGTGCGGGTTCCCCGGGAGGGCGCGGAGCTTTCCACCCTGGAGAATGTCTGGAAGGCGGCCAACTGGCACGAGCGGGAGGTTTTCGACCTTTTCGGGGTGCGTTTTGCCGGCCACAGCGATCATCGCCGGATCCTGCTTCCGGCTGACTGGCCGGGCCACCCGCTGCTCCGGGACTGGGAGTGGCCGGAGACGTGGCACAAGATTCCGGTGAAGGCGGGCCGCCAGATGACCGACCGCGCCGAGGGCGGGGACGTGACCGGCGTGGGGCCCTTCGATTGACATGACCGGACCCGCAGCCCGCAACTTCGACGGAGCGCCCCTCGTCACCCTCTACGACGAGGAACTCCCGCCGGACGACTCCTACGCGTTCTCTCCCGAGGATCTCGAAGAGGACGAGATGATTCTAAACATGGGGCCGCAGCATCCCTCGACCCACGGCGTGCTCCGGGTGGAACTCAAGACCGACGGGGAAATCGTCAAGGACGCCCGCCCCCACATCGGCTATCTCCACCGCAATTTCGAGAAGCACGCGGAGAACATCGACTACCAGGGGGTGATCCCCTTCACCGACCGCATGGACTATGTGGGTTCGATGGCGAACAGCCTCACCTATGCCATGACGGTGGAGAAGCTCCTCGGGATCGAGGTTTCGGAGCGGGTCGCCGGCATCCGGGTCATCACCGCCGAGCTTCAGCGGATTGCGAGCCACTTGCTGGCGATGGGGACCTACGGGATGGACATCGGGGCGTTCACCCCGTTCCTGCTTGCCTTCCAGCAAAGGGAGCGCGTCCTCGATCTTTTCGAATGGCTGTGCGGCGCGCGCCTCCTGTACAACTTCAATTGGGTGGGCGGGGTTTCCCACGACCTTCCCGAAGGGTGGACCGGGAAGGCCGGCCAGTTCCTCAACGAGTTCGTCCCGGTCCTCGACGAGATCGACCGACTGCTCACCGGAAACCGGATTTTCGTCAGGCGGACCGCCGATGTCGGCGTCATCACCCCGGAAATGGCCCGCGACTACGCGTTGTCGGGGCCGAATCTGCGCGGGTCCGGAATCTCGTGGGATCTGAGGCGGGACGACCCCTATCTGGGGTACGGCGACTACGACTTCGACGTGATCGTGGCGAGGGGGGAACACGGGCCGGTCGGTTCCTGTTGGGATCGCTACTGGGTGCGGGTCCGCGAGATGTACGAAAGCGTGAAGATCGTTCGTCAGGCGCTCGAGCGGTTGCCCGCCGAAGGCGATGTCCATGCCGCCGTGCCGCGGACGATCCGGCCTCCCGCCGGCGAGGCCTATCTCCGGACCGAGGCGCCGCGCGGCGAGCTGGCCTTCTATATCGTTGCCGACAACAAGAAGCCGATTCCGTATCGGGTCAAGGGGCGTTCCCCCTGTTTCGTCGCGATGGGTCTGTTCCACGAGATCACGCGCGGCGAAATGATTGCGGACATCATCGCGGTCATCGGGAGCCTCGACATCGTGCTCGGGGAGATTGACCGGTGATCACCCGGTTCCGCCAGGTCGAGATGCGGCTCATGGGGCCGCTCACCGCGATTCCGATCCTGCTGGCGGTCGCCGCGCTCGCGACCATCGCCGCGCTTCCAGCGGTGGCGCCCGTGCTCTCCGAGCTCGTCGCCGACTTCGTGCCGCCGGGGCTCCAGCACTTCACCATCGTGATGCTGGGCATGGGCGGGGTCATCGCCGTGATCGCCCTGAACCCGATCTACTCGATCTGGCTGGAACGCAAGGTGGCGGCTCATCTCCAGGATCGGCTGGGTCCGATGCGGGTCGGCTGGCACGGGCTTCTCCAGAGCTTCGCCGACGGGATGAAACTCCTCTTCAAGGAGGACATCGTCCCCCGGGACGCGGACGCGGTGCTCTTCCGGGCTGCTCCGATGGTGGCGGTGGCGAGCGCTTTTGCGGCGTTTGTGGTCATTCCCTGGGGCGTTTCCGGCGACGGAGCGATTCTCGCGGTCTCGAACCTGAACATCGGAGTCCTGTACTTCGTGGCGATTACCTCGCTCGGCGCCCTTGCGGTGTTGATGGCGGGCTGGGGATCGAACAACAAGTACGCCCTCTACGGAGGCATGCGGGCCGCCGCCCAGATGGTCAGCTACGAGATTCCGACCGCGATCCTGGTGCTGGTGGCGGTCGCCCAGGTCGGCAGCCTGAGTCTTCCCGATTTCGTGGCCTACCAGTCGGGCGGATTCCTCGGGATCGGGAATTGGCTGATTTTCCAGCTCTTTCCGCTGAACCTGATCGCCTTCGTGCTGTTCTTCATCTGCGGGCTGGCGGAGACGAACCGCACGCCGTTCGATATCCCGGAAGCGGAGTCCGAGCTGGTGGCCGGCTTCCACACCGAGTACACCGGGATGCGGTTCGCGTTCTTCTTCCTTGCCGAGTACGGCAACATGCTGCTGGTTTCGATGCTGGCGGCGCTGCTTTTCCTCGGCGGCTGGGTGGGCCCGTTCGGAGCGAATCCGCTCCTGTTCTTCCTGAAGGCCTTTTCGCTGGTGGTCGTGCAGATGTGGCTCCGCTGGACCCTGCCGCGGCTGCGGGTGGACCAGCTCATGGGTGTGTGCTGGAAGTACATCATCCCCATTTCCTTCTTCCTCCTGATCGCGGTTTCGCTGATCAGGGTGCTTGTCTGAGAGGTCTCCTCCGGTGCGGCGCTATTTCCAGGACATTTGGGAAACCGTAAGCACGGTCCTCGTCGGCATGGGCGTGACCGCCCGCCATGCGTTCACCCGGTCGGTGACCCAGCAGTACACCGCCGAGGAGCGCCCCGAGGAGCGCTGGCGGACTCCCATGGACCTGCCCCGGCAGGATCTCATGGACCGATCGCGGATGCGGCTCCACGTGAAGATCGAGGACTGCATCGGGTGCAAGCAGTGCGAGCGGGCGTGTCCGGTGGATTGCATCCACATCGAGAACGAGAAACGGGCGCGCACCGCGCCCCCGATCTTCGCGGCTGATGGAATGGCGATCAAGCAGACGGTGGTGCAGTTCGACATCGACATGTCCCTGTGTTGCTACTGTCAGCTCTGCGTGTTCCCGTGTCCGACCGAGTGCATCGTGATGACCCCCGACTACGAGTTCGGCGGGGACGCCAAGGGCGACTTGCTCCACCGTTTTGCGAAGGAGCCGCGCACCGTATCCCCCCCGACGCCCGGAGCGCCGGCCTGATCCGCCGCGGAGGTCCCGGAAGCGTCGATGGAAACCATGGCCGTACAAGCGATCTTCTACGGGATCGCCCTGTTGGTGCTGGCTGCGTCCCTGTACGTGGTGCTCGGGACCAATCTGGTGCATTCCGCCTTCGCGCTGGTGGGCGCGCTCTGTGGAGTGGCCGTCTTCTATGTGTATCTCGGGGCCGACTTTCTCGCGGGCGCGCAGATACTCATTTATGTGGGCGGCATCCTGACCCTGTTGCTGTTCGGAGTGATGCTCACGAACCGGATTTATGACATGAATCTGCGAACCGGGTCCATCCAGGTGGTTCCGGGAGCGGTTGCAGCCGGACTGGTCTTCGCCCTGCTGGTGGGCATTATCCGGTCGGTGGACTGGAACGCCATGGATGTCGGGGCGCCGGGGCCGACGAGCGAAGGCATCGGACGTCTGCTGTTGGGCGACTACCTGCTTCCCTTCGAGGTCGCCTCGGTGTTGTTGCTGGTGGCCCTGATGGGTGCGGCGATGCTGGTGCGGCGGCGGAGGTCCGGTTGATGATCCCGCTCGAGCACTACCTGTATATCTCGGCCGCACTGTTTGCGATCGGGGTCTTCGGAATCCTTACGCGGCGGAACGCGGTGAATGTCCTGATGTCCATCGAGTTGATCTTCAATTCGGCGAACCTCAACCTGGTCGCGTTCTCCCGGTTCGTGGAGGGAGCGCTCGGGGGACAGGTCTTCGCGTTGCTCGTGATCGTGATCGCTGCCTGCGAGGCGGCGGTCGCCCTCGCGATCGTGATGTCCCTCTACCGGGTCCGCAGGAACGTGAATCTGGACGAAGCCTCCGATCTCAGGGGATAGCCGGTGTCCAACGCCCTCGAGAGTCTTCGCCACTTCGTCCCCGAGCTGATCCTGGTCGGGACGCTCGCCGTTGTGATCGTGGCCGATCTCATGACTTGGCGCCGCAGCGTGGCGCGGAATCGGAGCCTTCTGGTCGGGATCGCCCTCGCGGGACTGCTGGCATCGTTTTTCGTGTCGCTCGGCGGGATGGAGGGCAGCGGGACCGCGCTGTTCGCTTCGATGGTGGCCGACGACGGCCTGCTGGGAACGCTCCGGCCGCTGTTCGCGCTCACCGCTGTCTTCGTGCTTCTCTTCTCGCTTCGCAACCGGGAACTCGAAGGCGTGCGCATGGGGGAGATGATCGCCCTGCTGGTGACCGTCACCGTGGCCCTGATGTGGATGGCGGGCGCCGTGAACCTTGCGATGATCTACCTGTCGCTGGAGACGGTGTCGGTCACCTCCTACATCATGGTCGGTTATCTCAGCCGCGACCGACTCTCCAACGAGGCTTCGCTCAAATACATCCTGTTCGGCGCGGTTTCGACCGGGGTGATGCTCTTCGGGCTGTCCCTGCTGTACGGGCTCACCGGCACGCTGGACATCTACGGAATTCAGCAGGCGCTTGCCCAGGGGACGAACGCGGGCGCCATCTTCTTGGTGTTGCTGCTGATCACAGCCGGCGTCGGCTTCAAGATCGCCGCGGCGCCATTCCATTTCTGGTGTCCGGATGTCTACACCGGCGCCCCCACTCCGGTGACCGCCTTCCTTTCGGTGGGTCCGAAGGCTGCCGGATTCGCGGTGCTGATTCGTCTTTTCCATTCGGCGCTGGCCACTCCGAGCGGGGAGCAGACATTCGCGACGGTTGCCGGAGGGAACGCCCAGGGCCTCCTCATTGCACTGTCGGTCATCACCATGACGATCGGCAACATAGCGGCGCTCCGCCAGACCAACCTCAAACGGCTGCTGGCCTATTCCTCCATCGCCCACGCCGGCACCATTCTGATGGCCGCTGCCGTGTTCTCCCGCGATGGGATCCAGGCCATCGTGATGTACCTGGCGATCTACCTGTTCATGAACCTCGGCGCCTTCCTGGTGGTCATCCTGGTCCACCGGGAGAGCGGCAGTTTCGATCTGAACGAGTACCGGGGCTTCTGGAGGCGATCCCCGCTGCTCACCATCGCGATGGGCGTCCTGATGCTCTCGTTGATGGGGATTCCGCCGTTCGCCGGGTTCCTCGCCAAGTACCATGTGTTCGCCGCCGTCATCGATGCCGGACTCGCCTGGGTCGCCGTGGTCGGCGTGCTCAACAGTGCGGTGGCGGCGTTCTACTACATTCGGGTTCTCCGGGTGATGTTCCTGGATCCGCCGGCAGCCCCGGCGCCGGCGTTCGGGCTTGCCCGGCTCGATGCAACCTTGCTTTTTCTCCTGGTAGTTCCTAACATGATGGGGCTGGTGCTCTGGGGATCCTTGCTGCGGATCACCGAGTACTCAAGGAGAATTCTCGAACTGGGATGAGCCGGAGCGCATTCCGAACCGGGAACCTGAATCGCTGCTCCCACCTTCCTTCAAGGAGACACTTCGATGTCATTCTGGATCGCTGAACCTTGCATCGGCACGAAGGACACTGCCTGCGTGGACGTGTGTCCGGTGGACTGCATTCACCCCACCAGTGACGAAGACGGATTCGAGGAGGCGGAACAGCTCTACATCGATCCCGACACCTGCATCGACTGCGGAGCGTGCGAGCCCGCCTGCCCGGTGACTGCCATCTTTCCGGACGAGGATCTTCCGGAGAAGTGGGCCGGGTATCGGGAGATCAATACCAACTTCTACGCCTGACCGCTTCGTCCCGCCGGCTGGCGGGATGCTGCATGGGCCGGTGCGATGCGAACCGGTGCGGTTCGTCGCTGACGCGTGGTCCGCCCTTCATTCCTGTCGCCGGCTTCCGGTCCAGGTGGCTCGGTGACCGTGCGTTCCTGGTGGGTGGAAGGCTCCGGAGTGGTGGTTGTGACCTTGCTCGGCTGTGCGGGCGTCCGCGGACCGACGCCTCCGGATGCTGCAGCGGTAGCGGAGGGACTGCGGGCCCGGTCCGAAATCGAGAACACCCTCCCGCGATGGCCGGACACTTCACTTGGGGAGCGCATCGCCCGGATGGTCGCGATCCCTGCCGGCGCCGAACCGTGGCGGGTGGTGGTCACCGACCGGCCCGTTCCCGAGGCGGTTCTGTTTGCCGACCGCACCGTGCATCTGTCCCGGGGAGCGCTCGTCTCGCTGGCCGGCCCGGAGGCGCTCCAAGGTCTTTTCCGGCTTGCCGAAGCGGCATACGGGACCGGTTTCCGGGATCCGGAGACCCGGATACTGGAGCCGCAACCGGTGGCGCTGCACTTGACGGAAGACCCCCGCGACGTCGAATCCGCCGGTGAGGACTGGGTGGATCTGCTGGACGGTCTTGCGTTTGGCGAGCCGGCCCGCCTTGGCGCCGAACGGGACGGCGAGGTGTTCCTTCCGGGTGCCGGACTGCGTCTCCGCTTGCCGGAAGGATTTTCGTTTCGGTTTCACGTCGGGGAGTGTTTCGGCGCCGCAACCGACTCGGGCCGGTGGTTCCGGGCGGCCCACCGGGCGCCGCGTGGCGAACCGGATGCCGCGTCCCCGGGCGCCGCATCGCCCGGCGGCCCGGGACCCCACCCCTGGCCCGGTGTTCCGACGGGTGATGCCGCCCCGCTGTCCGGTGATTCGGGGCGTCGCGCTCTGCCCGGCGCTTCGTCGGGGAATGGCGCCCCGCCGTGGGATGCCGCCCCGTTGTCCGGTCGTTCGGAGCGTCGCTCTCTACTCGGGGTTTCGTCGTGGGATGACGCAGCGGTGGGTGATGTCGCGCCGGTGACCGGTCGTTCGGAGCATCGCCCTCTGCCCGGGGTTTGGTCGTGGGAAGGCGCGTTGCCGGGTGATGCGGTCCTGGTGACCGGTCGTTCGGAGCGTGGCTCTCTGCCCGGGGTTTGGTCGTGGGAAGGCGCGTTGCCGGGTGATGCGGTCCTGGTGACCGTTCGTTCGGGGCGTGGCTCTCTGCCCGGGGTTTGGTCGTGGGAAGGCGCGTTGCCGTGGGATGCGGTCCCGGTGACCGATCGTTCGGAGCGTGGCTCTCTGCCCGGGGTATCGTCGTGGGAAGGTGCGTTGCCGGGTGATGCGGCCCCGTTGTCCGGTGCTTTGGTGCGTCGCCCTTCGCCCGGGGTTTGGTCGTGGGAAGGCGCGTTGCCGTGGGATGCGGTCCCGGTGACCGATCGTTCGGAGCGTGGCTCTCTGCCCGGGGTATCGTCGTGGGAAGGTGCGTTGCCGGGTGATGCGGCCCCGTTGTCCGGTGCTTTGGTGCGTCGCCCTTCGCCCGGGGTTTGGTCGTGGGAAGGCGCGTTGCCTTGGGATGCGGTCCCGGTGATCGGTCGTTCGGAGCGTGGCTCTCTGCCCGGGGTTTTGTCGGGGGATGGCGCCCCGCCGGGGGTTGCGTCGTTGTTCGGTGTGATGGACGGCGGCGCTTGTCCCGGGGCGGCGGCGCCCGCCCTTTCGACCAGGAGGGAAGGGTCCGCCGCGGCCGGACTCCACGCGGAACGTGCGCTATTTGTCCGGCTCGGCCGGTTGCTCGAGAGCCGGGAGCCCGTCGGGATGATGGAGGCAATTCGTGTCCGGGACCGGTTGGGAGTGCGGGGCCGGCTGGAGGGAGACGAGGGCGGGGTCCGGGGGCTCGTGGCCCTGGTCGCGGTCCCGCCCGGGATCATGCATCTGCGGTTGGATTGCGGGGTGCAGCTTCGGAATTGCGAGCGGGAGTTCCTGGATGTTCTCGAGTCGATACGCCATCTCGACGGGGTCGAACCCCCCGGAACCCTGCGGGTTGTTGCCGAGGTGGCGTCCGCTCCCCGCGGACGCACGGTGCGCGAACTTCTTGATGCCCTGCCGGAGTCTGCCAGCGATGTTCCCATCGAGGTTCTTCACTTGTTGAACCGCGGCTTCCTCGAGCGACGTCTCGAACCGGGTGACCGGTTCCTGTTGCTGCGCCGCGACCAACCGCCCCCGAAGGCGCCGGCCCGATGATCCCGAGCGGCCATCGCTGGCGCCTCCGGGTCGGGCGGATATTCGGAATTCCGATCCAGGTTCACGTGTCGTGGCTGATCCTGGGCGGGGCGCTCGCGGCATGTCTCGCGGTCATCTACTCCCGCAGTGGCCTGGGGGTGGGATGGGCGGCGGCGTTCGGCCTCGGGATCGTCACCACCACCTGCTTTGCCGTTTCGGTGGTTGCGCACGAATTGGCCCACGCGGTTGTCGCCACCCGCCACGGTAGCGAGGTTCCGACCATCAGCTTGGAATTCGCCGGCGGCCGCACCGTGGTCGGGGACTGTCCCGAACTCGCGGGAGTGGAGTTCCGGATCGCGTTGGCCGGTCCGCTCGTGACGTTCGCGCTGCTGGTCGCGCTGATCTGGCTGATGTTCGCCGATTGGCTTTCGCCGGCCGGCGCGCTGATCGCCGAACACCTGGCGCTGATGAACGGCCTGTTGCTGGCCTTCAACCTTATTCCGGCGCTTCCCCTCGACGGGGGGCGCCTGCTCCGCGCCTCGCTGTGGAAAATCTGGAACCGGCCGGATGCTGCCAGCCGGGCGGCAGCGGCCAGTGGCCAGGCTTTATCGCTGCTGCTCATTGCGCTCGGGGTGCTCGGCCTGTTCGCGGGAAGTGCCGGGGGAGCGCAGGTTCTGGTGGGGGTCTGGTTTCTCTTCATCGGGATCCATCTCCGGCGCGTATCCCGCGAAGTCGTGCGGCGCCTTTGGCTGGGAGAGGCTCTCGCCGGACTGGAAGCCGGACACGTTCTCGATTACCGCGTGCGTGCGGTCCAGCGGAATGCTCCAATCCGCGAAATCGAGGAGCAGCTGCCGGAGTTTCCCGAGATCCCCGTCGTGGACGAGAGTCGCCTCCTGGGATCGGTTCGGCTCGAGGATGTGCGCCGGTGTCCCGAGAGCCGGCGCGGGACCGTGACCGCAGCTGACTTGATGAGCCCGGAGATCCTGTGTCAAACGCTTGCCCCCGGGGACGCCGCGCTGCGGGCGTTCGCGCTGCTGTCCTCCGGGTCGCGGGCGATTGCGATCGTGGAACGCGGTGCGCTGATCGGAGTCGTGACGATGGAGGCACTGATCCGTCGTCTCACGCTCCGACTGGCGGAGAGCGAGGGAGCAGGTTGTTGATACGGTTTCCGGTCTTCTCCGGCGGGGATTGCGGGAAGCCGTGGAAGGAGGGATTTTCGTGGAGACCTTGATCGCATCGACCAGCAGAAGCCGGGTCCGGCGGCTTCCGGCGCGCGGCAGCCATGACCGGGACCTTATCCATCGCATTCTCGACGAGGGTCTGGTGGCGCACGTCGGTTTCGTTCAGGACGGCGCCCCGTTCGTGATCCCCATGGGGTACGCCCGGGACGGTGACCGGATCCTGCTGCACGGCTCGGCGAAAAGCCGATTGCTGCAACAGCTCGTCAGCGGTGCGGAAGTGGCCGTGACGGTGACCCTGCTGGATGCGCTGGTGTTCGCCCGTTCTGCATTTCATCACTCGATGAACTATCGATCGGCGGTGATTCTGGGAAGGGCGTCGCCGGTGGTGGATGAGGAGGAGAAGCGGCGGGCGCTCGACGTGCTGCTCGAAAGGCTGGCACCCGGCCGGTTGGGTGAAACGAGGCCGCCGAACCCCGTCGAGTTGAAGGCGACCCTGGTCGCCTCGGTTCCCATCAGGGAGGCCACCGCCAAGTGCCGCACCGGTCCCCCCTCGGATGACGATGCGGATCGTGCGCTTTCCTGGTGGGCTGGCCTCGTTCCGGTGCAGACCCGGTTCGGCGAACCCGAATCGGCGCCGGACCTGCGACCGGACATCCCGATTCCGGTGTCCGCCTCCCGCTATGGCCGACCGAAGGCCCGCTAGCTAGACTCTCTACCCGGATGTACGGTGATCGCTTTCCGCCATCCCGTTTCGTGGTGGCACTGCTCTTCGCCGGGATCGGCACGGTTCTTTCCGTAATCCTGCTGTACCGGCACTACGGACTCGACCAGAGTTCGCTCGGAGCAGCGATCTGCGATCCGGCCCATGACGGTTGCGCAACGGTGGCGGCGAGCGCCTGGTCGACGGTCTTCGGTATTCCGCTGGCCGCCATCGGGATCATGTTTTTCGCTTCGCTCGGAATGCTCTTCGGATTCTCGCTGCTCGCCGGAGTCTTCCTGACCTCCGCGCCGGCGCGGCTGGCGTTCCGGGTGGTTATCCTGGCCCTCGCGGTGGACGTTTTCCTGCTTGGCGTCCAGACTTTCGCGATCCAGGCCTATTGTTCCCTCTGCCTGTGGACCTATGCGGCGAACCTCGGGATCTTTCTCTCGATGTTGCCGGCGGCTCGCAGGTATGCCGAACCACGGGAGAGTGACGTGGAACGATTTCTGATACGTGTCTGGGGCCTCACCACCGGTCTCATTGTCGTGGCGGTCCTGATGCTGAACCAGGGCCTGAGCGAGCGGGCCGCGGTTGGCGACTTGTCCATTCTCGGAGTCTCGTCGTCGACGCCGGCCCCGATGCCCTTGCGGGTGGCTTACGCGGGAGGGCTGCCAGGTCCGTCGCAGTGGCGCAACCCGACCTTCCGCCAGCAACGTCCGGTGGAGGTCTCGCTGGAGGGCGCCCCGGTGAAGGGGCCGGCCGATGCGCCGGTGAAGATCGTCACCTTTTCCGACTTTCTCTGTCCGTCCTGCCAGAACTTTGCGCGGGCCTACGAACAGTACGTGCGCGGTCCCCGCGGTGCCCACGTGGCGCTCCATTACCGCAACTATCCACTGGATACCTGTGTTCCGCAGATCGCGCGGCCGGTCCATCCAGGCGCTTGCACCGTGGCGCGGGGCGCGATCTGCGCCACCCGGCTCGGGAAATTCTGGGAGTACCACGATGCGGTGTACGCAGCGCCGCCCCGTGACCCCTCGGAGCGGGATGTGACGCGCATCGCCGAGGAAGCGGGACTGGACGGCGCCGCCTTCGCCGCGTGTCTCGGTGAGGCGGACACCGAAGCCTCGCTCCAGCGGGACATTGGCGAGGCGGTGCGGCTGCGCGTCACCAGTACCCCCAGCATCTTCATCAACGGTCGCCGCCTGTCCAGCCTGAACGAGTTCAACGAAGCGGTCCAGTGGGAACTCGAGAAGGCGGGCATCGAGATCGGGAACGACGCCCGGCAAGACCGCGACTGACGCGCGGCGGGACCGCGACTCACGGGAGGTTGTCATGCAAGAAGTGCATTTCCTGCCGGTCCTGGCGGCTGGTCTGATCCCCATGGTTCTGGGTGCGATCTGGTACGGGCCCCTCTTCGGGAAGCGGTGGCTGGCGCTGATCGGGCGCACCGAGGAGGAAATTCGCAAGGATTTCAATCCGCTGAAGACCTACGGCGTTTCCCTGGTCCTGGCGCTGGTCACCGCTTTCGTGCTCCAGCAGCTTCTGGCTGGCGCGGCCGGGGGAGCGGCGGCCGGGGTGCACCTGGCGATCCTCGCCAGCATGGGATTCCTGCTTCCCCTCGGCTATCAGGGGTTCGCTTTCGAGGGGCGCAAGGGTGCGCTCGTGGCCATGAACGTCGGGTACAACGCCGTGGCGTTGCTCGGTCAGGCCGTGCTGCTCGCGGTCTGGAACTGATCACCCACCGGGAGCGCTTCCCGTACCCGGGAAAGCTGCTCGGGGTAGCGGGCGGCCAGCCGCTGGAGGCGGATCAGGTCCTCGGGGCGGTCCACGTCCCAGAAACGTCGCAGCAGCCTCCATCGGATCCCGGCAGCGTTCGCGGCGTTTCGGGTTTCCCGGAACGCGTGCGCCGTCCCCCACGGGACACCAGCCAACAGATGACGGGCTTCGTCCGGGTTCAGCCTGCCGCAGGCGAACCCGATGAGAACATAGCCGCCGTCCTCGGCGGGCGCGAGCACCAGGTCGTCGGTTTCGAGGGCGTGGAAGGCATCCCCGACCAGGCCGGCGGGAAGGAGGGGGGCATCCGATCCCAGGATCACGATGCTCCGGACTCCTTCTCTTGTCGCTTCCCGGACCGCCCGGGCGATGCGGTTTCCGAGAAGGCCCGGTCCCTGGGGGCGGAGCGTCCAGCCGTTCGGCAGCACGAGCGGAGGATTCGGGGCCGATCCGGTGGTGCGCAGTTCCCGCTCGTGTCCGGGGGCCTGCCGGTCGAGATCGGCCGTCAGGTCCAGCAGCATGGCGTGTTGCAATGCTGCCGCTCCCTCCGGTCCGAGGACCGGAATGAGGCGGGTCTTTGCGCTGCCGGGGTTCGGGAAACGCGAGAAGACGCTGATTCGGGTCTGCCCGGGGGTCAGGGTTCGACCCTCGCTTCCGCGGTGACCCAGTTGCCGAGATCGTCCTCCACCCGCACCACCACGCTCCTCCCGCCCGCGAGTCCGGCTATCGCGGCGTCGTAGCGTTCATCGGTCGAGTCATTGATGCCGTCCTCCGGGCGGATCACCTGCGCTCGGCCCCCGTCCACCGAAGCGGTGACGCGCCGGATCGGACTCGCGCCGTCCAGGGCCTGGAAGCGAATTCTCCCGCCGGGGCCGAGAGTCAGGCCGGAAATCAGCGGCGGGGTGTTGTCGACCGTGAACGGCCTACTCGTCCTCTCCCCGGCAAGGGTGTCGTCGAGTGGGTTGTCACGACTGTCGTCGGCCCTGACCCGGATTTCGTATCGCCCGTCGGGCATGCTGGAGGTGTCCCAGGCGAAGACCGGTTCCCGGAGGCCTTCGGCGAGTGGCCTCCAGGAGACCTCGCCGGTGCGGCGGATCGCGACCGTGTAGAGCAGGCGGTCGGCGTCGGGATCCCGGGCGTCGAAGGTCACGGTCCGGAGCCCGGGACGGTAGAGCCTTCGGCCATTTCCGAGCACCGGACCCGGGTTGTCCCGGGTGCGCCCGCCCGCCCCGGGGGGCTCCAGCGCCGCGGTCATGCCCTGAACCCGGTCGGGTTGTGGACTCGGGATCGGTTCGAATCCGGTGCCGGGAGGATGCATGATGACGGCGGTTACCCGCGGGCGGCGATTGGCGGCGAGCCAGGCGCTGGTCAGCGAGACCAGCTCGGGGGATGCGTTGCCGTCCGAACGCAAGGTGGCCTTCCACTGGAAGAAGCGCGCCGCCGGGCTGGCAACCGGGGCATCGGTCGTGGCTGCCCGCCAGGCGCTCCAGGTGTCGTCCGGTTCCTCGGAGTTTCCGGTGCGGGTCTCCACCGAGATGGTGGTCCCCGCCGGAGATCGGGATTCCCAGGCGATCCGGCCGAAGCGGGCCGCTCCTCCGGCGTCCAGCACCCGCGAGAGATAGATGCCCTCGGTGCCGTTGCCCGGGCCCAGCGAGAGCACGCGCGCCGGATTCGAGGCGCCGATCAGGATGCGCTCCCCGGCAGCGGATGCCGCAGTGACCTGTTCGGAGGCGACCCGCAGCAGGAGAGTCCGGTCCCCGTCGCGGGAGATGCGGTAGATGCGCCCGCGGTTTCCGGTGCCGAGCAGGAGCCGCTCGTCGCGCAGCAGGACGAGCGAGAGGGGTCGTTCCTCCGAGGATTCCCAGATCGCTTCCGCCGCGCCGTTCGGTTCGATCCGGTAGAGCGCGTTCGACCCGCTCCCGGAAGGGGGCGCCGGGAATCCGTTTGCCGTCGTCAGGGTTCGAAAGGAGCTGGAGGTGGAGACGTTGGCGGAGACGGTCCCCCCCGGCGGCGGGGATGCTGGTGGATCGGCGGCCAGCGGAATCGATCCGGGTTCCCGGGACTCGGCGAGCGCGGTGGCGAAGACCTCGCCAGCCGCGTTCGTGACAAGTTGGCCGATCTCGTTCCGGGTGGTGTCGAGGAGCGCCATGGCGTCCCCGTCGGTATCGATACGGAACACGATGCCCGAGGGTGCGGTGCCGAGGAAGATCGTGCCGTCGGAAATGCGGTGGAGCGCCGTGATGTGTTCCTCGGGGCTGGTGAACAGGGTGGTCGCCTGTCCCGAAGGCTGAATCCGGATCAGCGAAGCAGGTGACCCGGTGGCCGCCAGAACGCTCCCTCCCGGTTCGGCGGCGAGCGCCCAGATGTACCGGACGTCCGGTTCGTGAAGAATCGAGCGTTCGCCTCCGGCAGCAATCCGGTGGATCGCGCCGGCCGGCGAGGCCGCGTAGAAGACGGTGCCGTCGGGCGTTGCCGCCGCTGCGTGGATGCCACCCTCCCGGCTCTCGGCGAGGGTTTCCACGCTGTCCCCGCGCACACGGAGCAGCATGCCGTCCCCTCCCGCCACGACCGCCGCATCGGCGCCGGCCGCCGCGATGCGCCAGACGAAGGGCTGCTCCGCGGCATGGATTTCCCGGACCACCGGCGCCAGCCGCACCTGTCCCTCGGGACCGATGCTCACGCCGCGGCTCTCACCGGTCAGGAAGTCCTCCGAGGTCTCGAAGCGCCAGAAGTCGCGGCTGCCGGCGGCCAGCGGAGTGGCGATCAGCAGCAGGAGTGCGATGCGCCGGCCGCTCACCGTGGATCCACCTCGAGTGTCAGGCGGCGGGCGCCGGTCACGGTGGCGTCGAACTCGATATGCCCCTCCCAGAGGATCGAGGCGCCGAGGGTGTTGGTGGCGGCGCCCGACGAATCGCGGGCGATCACCGACCGCACGCTCGGAGGCAGCGAGGGAAGATAGTCCCCGCCCATCACCAGGGCGTTCCGATCGGTGCGCATCAGGCGAACGTGGAGGCGGCTCTGCCGCGGCTGGCGGCTGATGGCCCGGTAGATCTGCTCCACCCGTTCGGGTGTCCCGGTGGCCCGGGTCACGGCGGATGCCAGCATGGTGGCGGAGTCGGCGAGGAGCACACGCAACCGGGATCCGGCGGCGCCATCCGGAATCGGAATGTCGAGTGTCCGGGTGCGTTCCGCACCCTGGTGGTCGCGGAGCGTGACCACGAGCGATGCCGTCCCGCCCGGGCGCACGCGGGAGGAGTCGAACCAGGCCCGGGTTACCCGGGCCGTGCGGGCTCCGGCCGAAGCCGCGACCTCCACCTCGATGCCCCGCACCGGAATCCGCTCGAGGGGATTCGCGAGAAGCAGTGCGAGGGGAGCCGCCACCAGCGCTCCGGCGTTGCCGATCGTGGAGCCTGACGCGGATGCCAGCACGTCTTCCACGGGAAGCACCCGGCCGTCATCAAGGGTGATTCGGGCGTTCACGTGCAGCGTTTGCGGTCCGGCCTGACTCTCTTCGGCAGCGAGAATGGAAACAAGGCCGGAGAAGGCGAGCAGCGGCGTCAGCGAATCGATGTTCGCGAGCTGGAGCGAGTACTCGCTGCGTGCGCCCCGGCTGGTCACCAGCCGGATCGTCATCGGAACCATCTGCGGGCGGACGCCGAGGACGCCCCGAATGCCGGTGGAACCGTCGTGGCTCCACGCGCCCACCTGTCTGCCGGCGCTCGCCATGATGAAGGAGCTCGACAACGAGGCGATCTCTGCTTCCACCCGCACTTCCTGCATCGGGATCGAGATGTTTCCCAGACTCAGGAACGGGTGGCCGAATGCGAACACCTCCCCGGAGGATGCGTCCACGTGGGTCACGGTTCCGTTCGCCATCAACACCATGTCCCCACCGATAAGGGTTGCCCCCACCGGACTTCCGGGCACGAGCCGCGGCGGATCCTCGTTGTCATCCTGCCCGGAGTCATCCTGCCCGGACGCGCTGCGCCCACCGGGGAGCAACGCCATGCCGAGTCCCGAATAGAGGGGGGCCAGCAGGGATTCGGCGGCCGGCGGGAGTCCGCTGACGGACACCGGCGTCCGGATCGGCTGCAGTCGCCCGTCCTCGACGGCCGCGTGCATCCGGGGCGGCGGCTCGACGAAGGGGGTTCCGTCATGGGAGAAACCGAGGACGCCGGGACCGCCGCCGGACTCCGGCCGGGGCGAGGCGGAGAAGCGGACCATCTCCTCGAACGGGGTGATTCCGCAGATCGGATCCTTGGCAAAGGGGAAGGCGTAGGCAACCGCCCCCATCAGTCGGCCTTCCACATGAACCGGACTCCCGCTCATCCCCTGCATGACTCCGGTGTGTTCCAGGTTCGCGCCCGACAATCGGGCGAGGATGATGTTGCGCCCGGGAAGCGCTCCCCGCAGCACGCCGACCACTTCGGCGGAGAAGGTTTCCATCCGGTTTCCGGAGAGGGAGGTCCGGCCCTCCCCGATCATGCCGCTCCGGACCTCGTCGAGGGGCAGGATGTCCACCTGGGCCCGGGCCGATGGCGCCAGGAGCAGCGTGGTGAGCAGGAGCGGCGCAAGACCGGCGCCGGCCGGGAGGACTCGCATGCGGAGCCGAAGTCTATGCCGTTCCCCGGCTTCGTCACGGTGTTCGGTCAGAATACCGTCCCCCGGCGCGCCAGCCGAGCGGATCCGTTCCGTCTCCGCGCCGCCGGGGTCGATCCCCCTTGTCCGAGCGCTATTCCCGACAGATCCGGTTCGAGGGGATCGGCGCGGCCGGACAGGCGAAGCTGGGGCAGGGGACGGTGTTGGTGGTGGGAGCGGGTGCGCTGGGCTCCGCATCCCTCGACATGCTGGTGCGTGCCGGGGTGGGACGGGTGCGATTCGTGGACCGGGACACCGTCGAGTTCTCGAATCTGCAGCGGCAGTGCCTCTTCGGGGAGCGGGACGCCGAGGAAGGGGTGCCGAAGGCCGAGGGGGCGCGCCGGCGTCTCGGGGAGGTGAACCGGGAGGTCATCCTCGAACCGCTGACGCTGGATCTCCATGCGGGGAACATCGGCCCCGCCGTCGCCGGGGTGGACGTGATCGTGGACGCCACCGACAACTTTGGTGTCCGGTTCCTTCTCAACGACGCGGCCGTCCGTTTCGGCATTCCATGGATCTACGCTGCCTGCGTCGGCAGTTTCGGCATGACGTTCAGCATCGTCCCCGGCCGTACCGGATGCCTGCGCTGCGTGACGCCGGACGTGCCCCCGGCCGGCGCGTCCCCGACTTGTGACACCGCCGGGGTCATCGGCCCGGCCGTCCATGCAGTCGCCGCCTACGCGGTGGCGGAGGCGCTGAAGGTGCTCTCCGGCCGCCCCGATGCCCTTGCCACCGGGATCTGGCACCTTGATGTCTGGGATCGCGACGCCTACCGGATGGAGATCGGGGGACCGGACCCGGAGTGTCCCGCATGCGGGAAGCGGGAATTCCCGTTTCTCGAGGGGCGCGCGGCGGGGGCCACGGCAACCTTTTGCGGCCGGGATGCGGTTCAGGTCCGTCCTTCCGGCAACGGTGCGGCAACCGCCGATGCCGATTTCCTCCGGTCGCTCGGGAACCGTCTGGCGCGGCTCGACGAGGTGAAGCCGTCCCTGCGCGTCAGCCCGCTGGTGGCGGCCTTCGAGGCGGAGGGTCGGCGGCTGGTGGTTTTCCCCGACGGCCGCACCATCGTGCACGGTACCGGGGATCCGGCGGTCGCGCGCTCGCTGGTCTCCCGATATGTCGGAATCTGATCTCCCGGTGTCCGGCCCCGAATCGCTTCTGCAAACGCTGCCGGGCGCCACCTGTTATTACGGAGACGAAGCCCGTCGCCGTCGCCGGGTGGAAGCGGTCGCGGCCGAAGTCCTGGAGGGATGGGGGTACGAGGAGATCCTGCTTCCGGTTTTCGACTACGCCGAGGTGTTTGCGCGCGGTGGGGGGCGCTGGTCGGAGCGGGCGAGCTATCGGTTCACCGAGGGGGGAGAGCTGCTCTCGCTGCGGACCGATTTCACGGCGCTGGCCGCGAAGGCCGCCGTGACCCGGTTGCCTCCCGGGGCGCGCCGGCTCTGCTATCGGGGCGAGGTCATGCGCCGGCCCGGACGGAGTCTCGGACCCGCCGCTCTCTCGGAGGTGGGGGTCGAACACTACGCCGGCGGACTGGCGGCCGATCTGGAAATCCTGCTGGTGGCGCTCGAAATTCTCGATCGCCTGGGGATCCGGGGGGCGGTGTGCACCCTCGGCCACGCCGGCTATCCGCTCGGATTGATGGACGAAGCGCTGGCGGCGCTCCCGCCGGCCTGCCGCGAAGAGGCCCGCGAAGAGGTGCTGCGGGGGCTTTGGCGCAAGGACCGCTCACGAATCCGGGAGGCGCTCGGTGATGCCGCCATGCCCCTGCTGGACGCTCTCGACTGCCTCGGCGGGGTCGAGGCGGTCGGTGCCGGCCGGCGGCCCCGGTTGCCCGGGCGGGCGGCGGCCGCGGTGGATCGGTTGACGCAGCTTGCCGATGTCCTCGCCGAACTCGGCATCATCGAGCGGTTTCGTTTCGATCTCGCCGAGCTCCGGGGGTTCGACTACTACACGGGCGTCATCTTCGAGATCCATGGGGCCGGGGCCGGACGTGAAATCGGCGGCGGCGGCCGCTACGACGATCTCTTCAGCCGGTTCGGGGCGTCGCGTCCGGCAGTCGGGTTTTCCCTCCCGGTGGGTCCGCTCGCGCAGCTGCTGCCCCCGCTTTCGGGCGGGAAGTCGGAACCGAAACCGGTGGTGGCGCCGGCCGGCCGGCTCGCCGAGGCATTTCGGGAGGTTCGCGAGGCGCGGGCCGGGAACCGCGCCGTGCGGGTTGTTTCCGAATCCTGACCCCGACTTCCCCCCTACAATTGACGGCTCCCGATGGCGCGCCCCCTCGTTCTGGCCCTTCCGACCGGGCGGCTGCTCGACCCGCTTTCGGACCGCCTCACCCGCGCCGGGATCCCGTTGCCTCCGGTTCGGGAAGCCGGGCGCAAGCTGCGCCTGAAGGGGGACGGCATCGAGGCCCTCTTCGTGAAGGATCGGGACCTGCCGGTCTATGTGGAACATGGTGTTGCCGACCTCGGGGTCGTGGGCCGTGATGTTCTCGAGGAGCAGCCGCTTCCCCTCTACGAGCCGCTGGATCTCGGTCTGGGACGGTGCCGGATGGTGCTGGCGCGACCCGAGGGGCGGAGGATTCCGGCGCCTCCCTTCCGGGTGGCCACCAAGTATCCCCGGGTGGCGGAACGCCACTTCGGAATCCGTGGCATTCCGGTCGAATTGATCCGACTTTCGGGAGCGATCGAGCTGGCGCCGCTGGTGGGACTCGCGGACGCCATCGTGGACCTGGTGGAGTCGGGCAACACGCTGCGGGCCAACGGGCTCGTCGAAGAGGTCACGCTCTTCGAGAGCTCGGCGCGGGTGGTCGTCAACCGCGCGGCGTTCCGCCTTCTCGGAGATCGGATCGGCTCCGTGCTTCGCAGCCTCGCCGTCGCCGGGGATCCCCCGTGAGCGATCCCCGGTTCCGGATCCCGGTGTATGCGGATGCCGCCGCCTGGCGCGCGGCAAGGTCTTCCCCGGGGCGGTCCGCGTCTCCCGGGACGCCGTCCCCGGTCGCTTCGGCCGTCGCCGGCATCATTGACGAGGTGCGCGCGGAGGGAGACAACGCGCTTCTTCGCCTGGCGCGGCGTTTCGACCGGGTGGAACTGGACCGGGAGTCGCTGCGGGTTCCGGAGAACGAGTTGCGGCGCCTCGCATCCCGGCTCGATGAAGCGGACCATGCCCTGCTGGAACGGGTGCGGGACCGGATCGCCGCCTTCCACGAACTCCAGTCGGAGTCGGCGTTCCGGATGGAGGCGCCGGGAGGTGCGGCGCTGGAGTGGCGGGTGGCGCCGGTGCCTGCGGTCGGGGTCTACGTTCCGGGGGGAGCGGCGGTCTATCCATCGACGGTGCTGATGAACGTGATCCCGGCGCGGGTGGCCGGGGTCCCGCGCATCGCGCTTGCCACCCCGCCGGGGGCCCTGGAGCGCCACCCGTCGCTCCCGGCGGCAATCCTGCTCACCGGAGTCACCGACGTATTCCGGGTCGGGGGGGCGCAGGCCATCGCCGCGTTCGCACTCGGCACCGGAATGATTTCCCGGGTCGACCTGGTGGTCGGCCCGGGGAACGCCTTCGTGGCCGAGGCGAAGCGCCAGCTCGCGAACACCGTCGGGGTCGATGCCATCGCCGGACCGTCCGAAGTGGTCGTGGTCGCGGACGAGACCGCGCAACCGGAGTGGGTGGCTGCCGATCTGCTGGCCCAGGCGGAGCACGGCTCGGGTGACGAACTGGCCGTGCTCGTCACGACTTCGGAACGGGTGGCTGCCGAGACGGTGGCCGCCGTGGAGAGGCAGGCGCCGGACCAGCCCCATCGCGAGACCATCGCGCGGGCGCTCGCCGCCCGCGGCGCCGTGATTCTGGTGGCCGATCTGGACGAGGCGGTGGCGGTTGCCGAGGAGATCGCTCCCGAACACCTTGAAGTCATGGTGCGTGACGCCGAGGCGCTCGCCGCTCGTTTCCCGAGCTCCGGAGCCGTGCTTCTCGGCCCGTATGCGCCCGTGGCGCTCGGGGACTACGGAATCGGTCCCAACCACGTGCTGCCGACCGGGGGTGCGGCCCGTTTCGCGTCGCCGCTTTCGACGGGAGACTTCCGCAAACGGCAAAGCGTCATCCGGTGCGGGCGGGCGGCGCTGCGCGCGGAGCGGGACGAGTATGCGCGTTTCGCGCGGATGGAGGGCTTCGAGGCGCACGCCCGGTCGGTGGAGATCCGCTTCGACGCGGACTGACCCGGCGGGAACGCCTTCGCCGGTTCGCAGACGGGTCGGAGGGGTTGCGGTCGAAGGGTTCCGGGAACTCCGAGACCCCATGGCCGCGTCCTCCCCTGCCGTTCCGGTCTGGCATCCCCGGAGGACGGCGGGTCCGGCGTCGGGTCCCGGCCGATGCCGCCTTTGTCCCGGATCCTCCGGGCGGGCGTCGCCCGTCGCGGGGCGGATTTTCGATCGCGCCGGGACCGGACGGGCCGAGCCGGATCCGGCGCGCCTGCCAAGAACATCGCCCCGCTCCCGCGGTGCGGCCCGGATCGCCCCGTTCCCGCGGTGCGGTCCGGGCAGGCGAGGGGACCCCGGGCGACCGGCGAAGATCGGGAGGGTGCCGGGTGCGCCCGCGCATGACTCCCGGCAGTGGATGCATCCGGGCACGGTCGCTTCCCGGACCCGGAGGCCGGATGGCGCGTTTGCTGCGCCGCCGGCAACCGGGTCGGACAGCGGTGCATCGCGTTCGGGCCTGGTCGGCCTGCTGCTCCGGGAGCTTTCGGTGGATCCGCAAATCCGGGGCGCCGGACTGCTAGGATTCGCCCGCCGCCGGCCTTCCGGGGAGGGACGGGCGTCCCTACATGAAACCTGTTCCCTTCGGGTCCATCCGCAGCGCCGTCCGCGACCTCGCACCGGAGACGCCTTCCCGCCCGCCGGGACGGATTCGCCTCGACTGGAACGAGAGCCGCTGGCCGTTGCCGGAGGGACTCGAAAGCGCGCTCTCGGAGGCGGTTTCCGGCGCCGATCCGCGGCCGTATCCGGACGAGTCGTATCCGCCGCTCCGGCGTCGCATCGCCGAAATCGCCGACTGGGCGCCCGAGGGAGTGGTCTTCGGCAGCGGCGGTGACGAGATGCTGGCGCTGGTGGCCCTCGCCCTCACTGGTACGGGAACGGTTGCCTGGCATCCCGATCCCGGGTTTGTCATGTATCCCTGGGCGATCGTTCTCGCCGGAGGGCAGCCGTCCACGTTTGCGCTCGACGAGGAACTCCGCCACGACCTGCCGTCGCTGGCGCGCCGCGCGGCGGCCGAAAAACCCTCGCTCATCTATATCAATTCGCCGCACAACCCTTCCGGGGAGGTGCTGCCGCTTGACGGCCTTCGCGAACTTGCGGGCGCGACTCCGGGTTTCCTGCTGATCGACGAGGCGTACCACGAGTTTGCGGGAACGAGTGCCAGGGAGTTGCTGGACGAATTCGGGAATGTGCTGCTGCTGCGCACCTTTTCCAAGGCTCTGGCGCTGGCCGGGGCCCGGCTCGGCTACGTGCTGGGCGATCCGGAAGCGATCGGGTTCCTTCGGCGCTGCCAGCACCCCTTTCCGGTGGGGGTCTATACCGCCCGGGCGGCGGCGCGGGTACTGGAGTACCGTCCGGCCCTGCTTCGTCTGGTCGAGGAAATCAGGGCGGAGCGGGAATCGCTGAGCCGGCGGCTTGCCGCCATTCCCGGCGTGACCCCCTGGCGGTCCCGCACCAACTTCGTCCTGGCGCGCACGCCGCGTTCCGGCTCGGAAATTGCCCGCGAACTCCAGGACCGGGGAATCGGGATACGCCACTACCCGGACAGCCGGTCGCTCGAAATGGCGATCCGGGTGACGGTCGGAACTCCGGGGGAGAACCGCGAGTTCCTCGCCGCGCTGCGCGAAGTGCTCGGCGGATGAACCGCGTCGCCAAGCGGGAACGAGCCACCCGCGAGACCTCGGTGCGGATCGCGGTGGACCTGGATCCGCTGACGCCCCGCGCCGAAATCGCCACCGGGCTCGGCTTTTTCGATCACATGCTCGAAGCGTTTGCCCGGCATTCGTGGATCGCCCTCACCGTCGAGGCGAAGGGGGATCTGCATGTGGACCCGCACCACACCATCGAGGATGTCGGGCTCACGCTGGGCGACTGCCTTCAGGAGGCGCTCGGAGATCTGGTGGGAGTGGAGCGGTTCGGTGTCGCCCATGTTCCACTGGACGAAGCGCTCTCGCGGGTGGTGGTGGACCTGTGCGGCCGGCCGTTCCTGGCGTGGCGGGTCGCCTTCCCGGCGGAGCGCATCGGGGAGGTTCCCACCGAACTCTTCGAGGACTTCTTCCGGGCGCTGACCGACCGCAGCCGGATGACGATGCATGTGGATGGACTGACCGGCCGAAACAGCCACCACATGGCGGAAACGGTGTTCAAGGGCTTCGCCCGGGCGTTCCGCGACGCCCGCCGGCTGGTTTCGGACCGGGTTCCGTCGACCAAGGGTTCGCTCAGCGTTTGATGTTCTCCCGCAATGGAGTTCCCGAGGTGGTGGTGGTGGACCACGGGGCAGGGAACCTCGGCAGCGTGGCCCGCGCGTTTCGCCGTCAGGGAGCCCGGGTCACGCTCTCGCGCGACCCCGGGGAAATCAGCGCCGCCGCCGACCTGGTGCTGCCGGGGGACGGGCACTTCGGGGAGGCGATGCGCGCGCTCCGCGCCCGCGGTCTTGAGAGGCCGTTGCGGGAGGCGCTCGACCGGGGGGCGCGCCTCCTCGGCATCTGCGTGGGCCTCCAGATGCTTTTCAAAGAGAGTCACGAGGATCCGGGAGTCCGGGGACTCGATCTGATACCGGGGAGGGTGCGGCGATTCCCGCCCGGGTTCCGGGTGCCCCATATCGGCTGGAACCAGCTCGAGGCGATGCGGTCGCATCCGCTCTTCGCGGGAATCCCGGAGGGGTCCCATGTGTATTTCCTCCATGCCTTCCACGCCGATCCCGAGGACGAATCGGCGCGGATTGCGGCCACCGAGTACGCCGGCCGGTTCGCTTCGGCGGTGGCGGTGGGCCGGATCGCCGGAATCCAGTTCCACCCGGAAAAGAGCGGCCGATTGGGGGCGCGGGTCCTCGCCAATTTCCTCAAGAGCCGTTGATGTCCGGAATCCTGCCGATTCCGGCGGTGGACCTCGCCCGCGGCCGGGTGGTGCGCCTGCTGCGCGGGGTGCGGAGCGACGAAACGGTGTACGGCGTCGATCCGTTGTCGTTCGCCGCCGCATTCGCCGGGGAAGGCGCCGAGTGGCTTCATGTGGTGGATCTCGACGGGGCGTTCGGCGACGGGGAAAACCGGGATGCGATTCATCGCATCGTCCGGGAGTGCGGCCTTTCGGTCGAGGTTGCGGGGGGCGTGCGCACCCTGGACGATTTCCTTCGGTGGCGGGATGCGGGAGCGGATCGGGTCGTTTTCGGCACGGCGGCGATCGAGTCTCCCGGGATCGTGGAGGCAGCGATCCGGGAAGACCCGGCGGGCGTTGCGGTGGCGCTCGACGTGCGGGACGGCCGGTTGCGCACGCGCGGGTGGGTCTCGGACGGCGGCGCCCCTGAACCCCTCGCGCGGCGTTACGCGGCTGCCGGAGCGGCCACCTTCATCCACACCGGGATCGAGCGCGATGGCGCCATGGGGGGACCGGACCTGGACGGAGCGCTTGCGGTTGCTTTCGCCGCCGGCGTGCGCACCATCATCGCCGGCGGGATCGGAACCCTGGCGCACCTGGACGGAATCCGCGCCGCCGCGGTCCGCCGGAGCGCGCCGATCGCCGGCGTGATCCTGGGCCGGGCGCTTTACGAGAAGCGATTCACCCTGACGGCGGCCCGGAAGGCGCTCCTGGGGGGCTGACCGGAAAGCGGCGTCGGAGCTCCTCGCCGATTCGCTCCGCCGGCAAGCCGCGTGACTCGAGCAGCACCAGCAGGTGGTAGAGGAGGTCGGCGGTCTCGTTGACGACGGATTCGTCGCTCCCCGCCGTCGCCGCCAGCGCCACTTCCACCCCTTCCTCGCCCACCTTCTGGGCCACCCGCATGACGCCGGCGTCGAGCAACCGGCTGGTGTAGGAGCCCTCCGGCCGGTCGACCGCCCGCCGATGCACGATCCGCATCAGTTCGGCGAGTGTGGTTCCGAGTCCCTCGCCGGAGTCGCCGTCATCGAAACAGGACGTGGTGCCGGCATGGCACACCGGGCCGGTCGGATCGGCGCGAACCAGGATCGCATCGCGGTCGCAGTCGAGCGCGAGGGAGCGGAGCCGGAGAACGTTTCCCGAGGTTTCGCCCTTGCGCCAGAGAGCGTTTCGCGACCGCGACCAGAAGTGAACCTCACCGATCGCCAGGGTGCGGGAAAGGGCGTCGGCGTTCATCCAGCCGAGCATCAGCACCCGTCCGGTGGCGGCATCCTGGATGATCGCCGGAGCAAGTCCGCGGTCGTCCCAGCGGACATCCGCCGGCCGTGTCATGCGGCAACCGGCACCGGTTCGGCGGGCGGGCGGACCGGGATGCCCCGTTCCGCGAGATACCGCTTGGCCTCCGGCACACTGTGAACGCTCCGGTGGAAGATCGAGGCGGCGAGCACCGCGCTCGCGCCGGTCCGGTCGAAAGCCTCGAAGAGATGGGCGAGCGAACCCGCGCCTCCGGAAGCGATGACGGGAAGGGACACCGCCTCGGCCGCCGCGCCCACCTGCTCGATGTCGTACCCGTCCGCGGTTCCGTCGCGATCCATGCTGGTGAGCAGGATCTCGCCGGCGCCCAGGTCCTCGGCCCGACGGATCCACTCGATGGCGTCCATCCCGGTCGGCTTGCGCCCCCCGGCCACGAATACTTCGAAACCGCCGGATTCCCGGCGCCGGGCGTCCACCGCGAGCACGATGCATTGGGATCCGAAACGCCTTGCCGCCTCGCCGAGAATCCCGGGGCGCGCCACCGCCGCGCTGTTGACCGAGACCTTGTCGGCCCCGGCGCGCAGGAGTCGGTCGATGTCGCCGAGCGAACGGACGCCCCCGCCGACGGTGAACGGCACGGTGAGACTCTCCGCGACTGCGGATACCGTCCGCATGGCGATGCCGCGTTGCTCCCAGGTGGCGGTGATGTCCAGCAGGCACAGCTCGTCTGCCTCCTGGGCGTCATACGCGGCGGCGACCGCGACCGGATTCCCCTCGTCGGTCAGATTCACGAAGCGGACTCCCTTGACCACGCGCCCGTCGTGAACATCCAGACAGGGAATGATCCGCCGGGCGAGCATGGGGTGATGGTACTTCGGCGCCGGTTCGTGAATTCCCGGGGGGCGATCCCGGGCCGGCGCCGGTTCGCCGGCGCCGGCCCGTAGACTTCCGGCGGATGGACCCCTTGCTGCCCCTGCATCCCGGACCTGCGGGTCCGGGCCAGGAACTTCGCGAACGCCGCGCCCGGATTGTGGACCGACTCGGGGAACGCGGGTATGAAGCGCGTTGTCGCGGGCTCGCGGTCGATGCCGCCGGTGCGTGCCTCGCGCTGACCGGAGCGGCGCCTGATGCGGGCGCGTGGGCGGCGGCCCGCGCCGCCTCGGGAAGCGGGGACGCGCCTCCTCCCGCGTTTGTCCCGGTATCAGGCGCCCTCGAACGGGTCGAAACGGCTGCCCGCGGCGGCGGAGCCCTTGATGCGGACCTGATCACCGGGGTTCATGCCCTGGCCATCGGCGAGACGCCGCCCTCCATGATCCGGACGATTCAGATCGAGCCCCAGTTCCCCGGTGGCAGCCTGTCCCCTCCGCAGACGATCGGACTTCGCCTGGGCGAGCTCCTCGAGTGGATCGGCGGGCCGAGCGGGCAGGATCTGGTTTCCGCCCCCCGCGCCGCGCTTTTCTTCGCCCGCTTCCTCGAAATCTCCCCGTTCCTGCGGGCCAACTTTCGTGTGGCGCACATCTTCCTGACCTGGTTCGCGGTGGCCGGGGGGTATCCACCGATCTGGTTCGACCGCGCCGCCGCGGGGGACATTCGGGAGGAGGTTTCGCGGGCCTTTCGCTTCGATACCGCCCCGCTGACAACGCGGATCGAGGCGTCGATCCGGCATTCGCTGGATCTCGTGGAGTCCCGCGCGGACGGCTGACGCCTCCGCGTGCAGCGCCCCGGCGCCACCGCTACAATCCGATTCCCGGGGTTCCGGAACCGGGGGTCGTCCATCCATGCCCACCACACTTCTCCTGTTGGGGTCTGCCGCCTTGGCGGTGATGGCTGCCCAGCCGATGCCGGTCGAGTACTTCACGCTTCCCGATCCGGAGCCGCCACGCGGGATCCTGTTCCTGATCCTCGAGTCATTCGCCTTCGTGGGAGCGTTGCTCGCAGCCACGCTGGTACTGGGTTTCGCCTTCGGTGTCTTCCGCACCTGGCTGCTTCGCCGCTATCCGACGAACCCGTTCAACGGCAGCGGTCAGGATCTGCCCCGTCTGGATCTGGATCAGCCGTGAAGTCGGGAGGTGTCCCCGGTGGGGGTCGCGCTCCGCTCCTGATCTACGACGGAGGTTGCGGATTCTGCACCCGGGCCGTTCGCCTGGCGGTGCGGCTGGATCAAGGTTCCCGGGTTCGCTTCCGCCCCTTTCAGGAGTTGCCTCCGCCCGAGCTGCGGTCGCTCGGTCTCAGCCCGGAGGATTGCGAGCGGCGCCTGCGGTTCGTCGTTCCGGGCGGGCGCACCTGGGGCGGCGCCCTTGCCGTGAACCGATTCCTGCTGTGCGTCAACCCGGGAGGATTCGGCGGATGGCTGCTGCGTGCCGCTGCGTTGCTGGTGTTCCTGCTGCCGCCGTTGCTGCTCTTCGAAGTGCTGGCTTACGAAATGGTTGCCCGGAACCGCCATCGGTTCGGTTCGCCCGACTGTGGTGCGAGCCCGCCGCTTCGCGGCTGATACGCTCGCCGGCCGGAGGTTTCCCCATGCGTACTTTCTTTCCGGGCGTCGTCGCCGCGGCGGTCCTTTCCGGAGTCCTTGCCGGGTGTGGTTCACCCGGCGGCGAAGCGCCGGCCGGTCCCGTGCCGATTAGAGTGGACGATCAGCCGGATGGCCGCTACGTTCGCGTGGCCGATGCCTCCGGTGCGGCGATGTGGGGACGGCTGGACGGCGACGAGGTGGTGGTGCTTCACGCCGCGCCCTGGCACGGCGGGGCGCCGACCGGAGAGCGGGTGGCCGCCGCTTCCGTCCGGATGCTGGCGCCGGCAACCCCCGGAAAGGTCATTGCGATCGGGCTGAACTACGCCTCCCATCTGGGCGACCGGGAGCCGGCGTCCTACCCGGGAGTGTTTGCCAAACTTCCGACCAGCATCGTGGGGCCCGGTGACGCCATCGAGATGACTGCGGACGCCGGCAACGTCCACTACGAGGGAGAGATGGTGATCGTTGTCGGGAAGGAAGCTCGCGACGTGCCCGCGTCGTCCGCTCTCGACTACGTGTTCGGAGTGACGGCCGGCAACGATGTGAGCGAGCGCGACTGGCAGGGCGCCGACCTTCAGTGGTTTCGGGCCAAGGCCGCGGACACCTTCGGGCCGATCGGCCCGGTCATTTCGCGCGGCGCCGACTGCGACGATCTGCTGCTCACCACCAGGCTGAACAGCGAGGTGGTACAAGAACAGCGAACCTCCGATCTCATCTTCGACTGTTCGAACATCGTGAGCTATCTCAGCCGCTATGTGACCTTGGCGCCCGGTGATGTGATTTTCACCGGGACGCCTGGAACCACGAGGGCGATGAGCGAGGGTGACGTGGTTTCGGTCGAGGTCGAGACGGTCGGCCTTCTCGAGAACCCGGTGGCGCGCCGCTGACCACGGATCCGCTTGCCGGTTCCGCGCCCGGGCGTGTATCCATCGCCCGGGTGTGACCTTGGCGGATCTACGCCGGGGCGCCGGGAACCACGTGGGGATGAGGGTTGCCGTCGGTTTCGGTCGAGGTCGAACGGTCGGCGTTTTCGGGGACCCGGTGATGCGTCGCTGACCAGGGGTCCGCCCACCGGTTCCGCGCTCGGGCGCGTGTCCGCCGCCCGGATGGGACCTTGGCGGATCTACGTCGGGGGCCTGGAACCACGTGGGGATGAGGGCTGCCGTCGGTTTCGGTCGATTTCGAGATGGTCGGCGTTTTCGGGGACCGGTTGCGCGCCGCTGGCCGGGGTCCGCGGCCGTTTGCGCTCCTGCCGTACGGATGTGACCTTGGCGGACCTTCGCCGGGGCGCCTGGAACCACGTGGAAATGAGAGGTTGACCCTGGTTTCGGTTCAAATTCGAGGCTGTCGGCGTTTTCGGGGACGGGTTGCGCGCCGCTGACCGGGTTCCGCCACCGGTCCGCGACCGTCGCCCGGATGTGACCTTGACGGACCTTCGCCGGTGCGCCCGGAACCAGGTGGGGATGAGAGGTTGCCTTCGGCTTTGGTACGAATTCGAATCGGTCGGCGTTTTCGGGGACGGGTTGCGCGCCGCTGATCGGGGTCCGCCGCCGGTTTCGCGCCCACCCGTCTGGATGCGACCTTGGCGTGACTTTCGCCGGTGCGCCCGGAACCAGGTGGGGATGAAGGGTTGCCGTCGGTTTCGGTACGAATTCGAGTCGGTCGGCGTTTTCGGGGACGGGTTGCGCGCCGCTGACCGGGTTCCGCCGTTGGTTTCGCGCCCACCCGTCTGGATGCGACCTTGGGGGACTTTCGCCGGTGCGCCCGGAACCAGGTGGGGATGAAGGGTTGCCGTCGGTTTCGGTACGAGTTCGAGGCGGTTGGCGTTTTCGGGGACGGGTTGCGCGCTGCTGACCGGGTTCCGCCGCCGGTCCGCGCCCGTCGCCCGGATGTGACCTTGACGGACCTTCGCCGTTGCGCCTGGAACCACGTGGGGATGAGAGGGTGGCGGTGGTTTCGGTCGAGGTTGAGGCGGACGACCCTTTCGGGGATCGGTGGTGCGTCGGTGACCAGGGGTCCGCCCGGCAAATCCGCGCCCGGGCGCGTGTCCGTCGCCCGGAGGTGACCTGTTGGATCTACGCCGGAGCGTCCGGGTTCGCGTGGGGGATGAGCGAGGTTGTCGGTGGTTTCGATCGAGTTCGAGATAGTCGGCCTTCGCGGGTCTACGCCGGGACACCTCGGAACCACGCGGGGATGAGCGAGACGCACCCCGCGGTCGTGACGGTCGGTGTTTGCGGCCAACCGGTGGTGATCCGGCCCCGCATCCGGCTCAGGTGGCGGCTGCTTTTCGTAGCCGCCGCTCGAGATGCTCCCCGATCATGGTGCAGGTCACGAAGAGCGGTTTCCCTTCCACCTCGATGTGCACGTCGCAGGAGTCGTCCCGTTCGGTGACCTGGAAGACGCCGCCGAACTCACCGACCGGGGTGGGGAGCGTGAACTGGCCGCAGCCGCCCGGCGTCTCCGTGCCGGTGACCGTTCCGCCGAAGCGGGCGAAATCCCTCCGCATGGCGGCGAGCAGGATTCCGGCGCGTACCGGAAGGGTGTAGCGGAATTCGCAGCCAGCCACTTCAGTCGGATTCCGGTTCGAATCCGGCTTCCGCGAGAACGAGCAGAAGCGCCTTCTGGATGCCGAGGTGACCGTCCCGGTTTGCCCACCACTCATGAAGCGAATGGGCTCCGAAACCCTCGCCGCCACTGCCGATGGTGGTTGCCGGAATTCCCAGGGAAATGGGCACATTGGAATCGGTGGATCCCATGCTCAGTTCGGGTTCGGCGCCCACCGCCCGGGTCGCGGCCAGCGCCCGCTGGATCAGTGGCGTATCGGTGGAAACGATCCCCGAGGGCCGGTTGCCGATCATTTCGATGTCCAGCGTCAGTTCCTCGCCGTCCCGGCGCAACTGGTTCTGTTCGGCAAGCGCTTCCCGCATGGCCTCCTGGAAGATGGCGTCGATCTCTTCCAGCCGGTCGGGAACCATCGAACGCATGTCCACCTCCATCCAGGTCTCGAAGGGGATCGAATTCACCGAAGTGCCTCCACCGATGCGGCCGATGTTGTAGGTGGTCTTGTCGCCACTTGTCACATACTCGCCGGCCCGGTCGTCGAACAGCTTCACCGCCCGGGAGAGCGCATGGGCGGGGTTGCCCAGACCGAACGCGCCCCACGAATGGCCGCCGGGGCCGAGGAAGCGCACCTTGTAGCGGTGCGAACCGACGGCGTGGTTCAGGACTCGGGTGTTGCTGGTGCCGTCGATGGCGATGAAGGCGTCGATCGCGGGACCGCCCTCCCGGAAGAGGTGCTTCACCCCGCGCAGGTCCCCGAGGCCCTCCTCGCCGACCGAACCGACAAAAAGGACGTCGTCGGTCGTGCCAAGGCCGTGCCGGTCCAGCAGTTTCATGATCGTGAGCATGGTCACGAGACCGCGGGTGTCATCGGCGATGCCCGGCGCCATCAGCTTGTCCCCGTCCCGCCTGACGGTCACGTCGGTGCCTTCGGGGAACACGGTGTCGAGATGGGCGACCACGGCGACGGTGCGTTCGCCCACCGATCCCGGTATCCGGGCGAGCACGTTGCCGATCCCGTCGAGCGTCGCGTCAAGCCCGGCCTCCCGGACCAGGCCCATGTAGTGCGCGGCCCGTTCCTCCTCCATGAACGGAGGCGCCGGAATCTCGGTCAACTCGATCAGCAGGGCCTCGTTCTCCGCGTCCATCTCGAGGACTTCGGCGAGAGCAGCGGACACCCGCGCATCGTTGTGGATGGCTTCCAGTTCGGTGGTGTACTGCGGCCGGATCTCGAAATCCTGGGCCGGCGCCAGGTGCGGGAGCGACGCCAGCAGGAAGCTGGCGCGCCCCATGAAGGGGAGGTTCCGTCGGATCACGCCGGAATCCTACCCGACATTTCCCGGAAATCGCCCTGCCAGGGAGCGGGGTGGATCCCGTGGCGAGGACGTGCCGACCGTCACTCCGGGCGCGGGATCCGGCCGCATCGGCGCGTTCCGTCGCCTGCGTATCCGGGCGCGAGGTCCGGGTCGTGGAGGATTGTCGGTTCGAGCGCTTCCCGGCAAGCTGATGGCGACGACGTCGACGGTCCATCCCGACCCGGATCCGGCGGCCAGGGCGCCGGTCCGTCAGGCTCCCGGAGTTTTGACCCTCGGGGCGGGTCGGATGTGGTGTGGGAGCGACTGATCGATCCGGAGCGAAATGGGATCGACAAGGCATGTGGCGAAAAAGGTGAGCGGCAAATCGCTTCCCGGCGAGTAGCGACGGCGGGTTCCGGCGAGGACAGCGGGAACCGCCTCCGCCGTTTCCAACCCGTCGGACTGAGGCAGCGCCGCCGTCGAGCGCGATCGGGATGGACGGGATGCCTCCTCCGGCGGTGTCAAGGACATCGGTACGGGGAACACCAGCGCCCCGGAGGTGGTTCGGTCGGCACCTCCGGTGCGGGGACATCCACCGGGAAGATTCCGTTGAAGCGGCGCCGGAGCTGATTCCCGGTTCGAACCTGGTGATCGGATCGAGTGGCAGAGCACGTCCGATGCCGGTCACCGAACGGACGCGGAACACCGCCCGGTGCAACCCGCGCCGGGCTCAGGGCTGGCGGGTGTCGGACATGCGGCCTCCCCGGGTGATGAACCAGCCGGCCCCGGCCGCGATGAGGACGACCACCACCGTTCCGGCGTTGAGGATCCCGCGGCTTCCCGACCAGAGGATCGCGTATCCGAGCGCGCCGGGCAGCAGCGCGTAGTAGCAGAAGGGAACCATGGTCCGGCGGATCACCGATCCCTCGCGGCCGACCAGACCGACGACCGCCGAGGCGGCGACCACGTTGTGGACGCAGATCATGTTTCCGGCAGCGCCCCCCACCGCCTGGAGCGCGACCACCCATCCGGGATCCACGCCGAGGCGCTCGCCGACTCCGAACTGGAACAGCGAGAACATCATGTTGCTGACGGTGTTGCTTCCGGCGACGAAGGCGCCGAGGCCCCCGATGAACGGGGCGAAGAAGGGCCAGGCGCCCCCGGCGACTGTCGCGGCGCCCTCGGCAAGCGCGATCGGCATCGACGGAATGCCACCCCCGGCGGTGTTCAGGAACACCTGCACCATCGGTACGGTGAACAAGAGCGCCACCGAGGCGAGCGCGGTGCTTCGGAACGACAGCCGGATGGCCCGACCCATCTCCCTCCCGGTCATGCGGTGCGCGACGAAGGCGATCGCGGCCGCGGCGAGGAACACCGCGCCGGGCAGGAAGAGTGGGGCGGCACTCGCGTTGATGCCGCTTCCCAGAATGTCCCGCCACTCGATCACCACCCCCGAGAGCGCGTCCTTGAAGGGAAGGGCCGGCAACCGGGTGAGCACCAGCAGGACGCCGACCGATGCGTAGGGGATCCAGGCGCGGACCGACCCCATGCGGCCCTCGCGCGAGGCGGATTCCGTCGCCGGAGTCCGGTCGCTCGTCCATTCGGCGTCCCAACCGGAACGTGGCGGGAAGTCCCACACCTCGGAACGCGCCGGCATGAGGAACCCGCGCCGGGCGGCGGCGATGGTGATGGCGAGTCCCGCCAGCCCGCCGACCAGGGCGGGAAACTCGGGGCCGAGCAGCCATGCGGTGAGGAGGTACGGGATCGTCATCGCCAAGGCGGCGAAGAGGGCGAAGCGCCAGACAGCGAGTCCTTCCGAGAAGGTGCGGCGGGCGCCGAAGAAGCGGGTCATGGTCGCCACCACGATCAGCGGAACGAGGGTGCCGGCCACGGTGTGCAGGATCGCCACCCGGAGTCCGATGAATGCCATCAGTTCGGACCATTCGGCGAACCCGAGCTGGCTCTGCCAGGCGGCGACTGCCGCGTCGCCGGTCAGGCCGGTGGAAACCCCGACCAGAATGGGGGTGCCGGCGGAGCCGAAGGATACCGGCGTGCTCTGGATGAGCATCCCCGCCACCACGCCCGCCAGCGGCGGGAAGCCGAGGCCCACCATCAGCGGCACGGCCACTGCCGCTGGCGTTCCGAACCCCGCCGACCCCTCGATGAACGCCCCGAAGAGCCAGGCGATCAGGATCACCTGGATGCGGCGGTCCGGACTGATGCCCACGAAGCCCTGGCGAATCACGCGGAGCGCTCCGCTTTCCTGGAGGGTGTGCAGCAGCAGCAGCGCGCCGAAGATGATGTACAGCAGCGTCAATGCGACGATCAGGCCGTTGATCGACGCCGCGGCGATCCGCATCGCCGGGATGCCCCAGATGGTCCCTGCGAGGAGTGCGGCGACAAGCCAGCTGAGCGGCATGGCCCGCGACGCCGGCCAGCGGAGGATCACGAGGAAGACCGCCACCACCAGGATGGGAGCGAGGGCGACGGCCGCGAGTCCGAGCGTGCCCACGCTAGCCCCGGGGTTGCGATGGTGAAAGTGGGTGGCGCATGGGAGTCCTCCGGGGTTTCCTAGAATACCCGGATGCCGCGCGCATCCTTCACATCCCTCGGCTGCCGGCTGAATCACACCGAGGCCGCGGGTTGGGCCGGGCAGTTCGCGGCGAAGGGGTATCGCATCGTTCCCTTCGGGGAAGACACCGACCTGGTGGTCATCAACACCTGTTCGGTGACATCCCGGGCCGAGGCCCACTGCCGGAATACCGTCCGCCGTGCGCTCCGGAAGTCTCCCCGGGCCTTCGTGGTGGTGGCCGGGTGCCATGCCCAGTCGGGAGTGGACGCCCTGCGGGAGATCCCCGGCGTGGACATGATCGTGGGCACCGAGTTCAAGGACACCTTCCCGGACTATCTCGACCGCCCGCGGAAACTCCCCGATCCGGTGGTGCTCCATTCGGCGCGGATTTCCCGCGCCGAGTTCGAAGTTCCGTCAACCGGACGCCATGACTCCACCCGGGCAAACCTGAAGGTGCAGGACGGATGCGACTTCTTCTGCGCCTTCTGCATCATTCCGTACACACGCGGCCGGGAACGAAGCCGCCGGTTCGGCGATCTGGTCCGGGAGGCCGGTGAACTGGCGGATGCCGGACACCGCGAACTGGTCCTCACTGGCGTGAACATCGGGCGCTATCGGAGCGGGGATCGAACGCTCGCCGACGTGTCCCGCCGACTGGAGGAGGTTCCCGGCCTCGACCGGATCCGGATCACCTCGATCGAACCCACGACGGTGGAGGACCGCCTGCTGGCGCACATGGCGGAGGGAGGCAAGCTGTGCCGCTACCTCCATCTCCCGGCGCAGTCGGGTTCGGACCGGGTGCTCGCCGGCATGGGGCGGCGCTACACGGCCGCCGCGTATCGCGAGTTCGTGGACCACGCATGCGCCACGGTGGACGGGATCGGACTCGGCACCGATGTCATCGTGGGGTATCCGGGGGAAACCGAGGCGGATTTCGAGGAGACCTGCGCATGGCTCGGGGAAATGCCCTTTGCCTACTACCACGTCTTCAGCTATTCATCGCGCCCCGGAACCGGTGCGGCAAAACGGGACGGACATCTCCACCCCGAGGTGGTGGCGTCGCGCAGCCGCCGCCTGCGGGAACTTTCGGCTCGCCGGCGCGCCGCTTTCGCCCGGCGTCACGTCGGTCGGACCGTGGAAGTGTTGTTCGAGAAGCAGGACGACGCCGGGCGCTGGACCGGCCTCACCGACTCGTTTCTGCGGGTGGCGGTGATCTCCGGGACCCCGCTTCAGAACCGGCTTGAGATGGTCCGGGTCGAGGGAACTGCTCCGGATGCGCCCGGCCTTGTGGTCGGGAGCCTCCGGAACGGGTCTTCGTCCGCCTGATGGTCGTCCGGAGGGACCGCCTCAGGAACAGCCCGAAGTCGCCCCGCAGTTCAGGCACTTGAAGCAGGTGCCGCTGCGGACCATGAGGGCTCCGCACGTGGAGCAGGGGGGGGCGTCGGCGAATACCGCCGCCGGCTGCAGGATCCGGTTCGAGGGCAGGGGAGCGGCGTCCGGTCGGGTGGGAATCGGTCCCACGGTTTCGACCGGCTCGGAGTTGCCGTTCTCCTCGTCGTTCAGGAAGCGCCTTTCGAGCCAGCGGAAGATGTAGTCGGTGATCGAATCCGCGTGGGGAATATCCGGGTTTCCGGTATAGCCGGAAGGCTCGAAGCGGGTATGGGAGAACTTGTCCACGAGGACGCGGAGGGGAACCCCGTACTGCAGGTTGTAGGACACGGCGCGGGCGAACGCATCCATGAGCCCGGAGACGAAAGACCCCTCCTTGGCCATGCGCAGGAAGATTTCGCACGGCGTTCCGTCGGGACGGAGGCCCACGGTCAGGTATCCCTTGTGCCCACCGATGTCGAACTTGTGGATGACCGCATCCCGTTCGGCGGGGAGCGTTTCGCCCTCGATGGCCGGGGAATCGGCGGACGCCTCCGCCGGATCTTCGCTGGCGTCTTCCCGGCCCTGGTTCAGGGGCTGGACCCGCTTGCTTCCGTCACGATAGATGGCGATCGCCTTGATCCCGAGCTTCCAGGCGGCGTCGTAGGTCTTCTCGATGTCTTCGACGGTGCTGTCCTCGGGCATGTTTACTGTTTTCGAGATGGCGCCCGAGAGGAAGGGCTGGACCGCCGCCATCATCTTGACGTGGCCCATGTGGTGGATGGAGCGGCTGCCGCCCGCCGGCTTGAGGGCGCAGTCGAATACCGGCAGATGGGCGGGGTCGAGCCCGGGAGCCCCTTCCACGTGGCTGTGTTCGTCCACGTGGTTGCGGATGGCCTCCACCGCGGATGGGCCGTAGCCGAGCCGCTCGAGGGCGGCCGGCACGGTGTGATTGACGATGCGGATGATGCCGCCGCCGATCAGCTTCTTGTGCTTCACCAGCGCCAGATCGGGTTCCACCCCGGTCGTGTCGCAGTCCATCATCAGGCCGATGGTGCCGGTCGGCGCCAGCACCGACGCCTGCCCGTTCCGGTACCCGTGGGTGTCGCCGAGGTCGATGGTCTCGGCCCAGACATCCCGGCTTCGCTGATGGACATCGGGGGGAACTCCGTCCTCGGGAATGTCGAGAGCGGCGCGCTGATGCATGCGCATCACCTTGGCGAAGGGGAGCCGGTTCTCCGGATAGCCGTCGAAGGGCCCGACCGCGCCTGCGATCCGGGCGGACTGGCCGTAGGCGGTGCCGGTCATGAGCGAGGTGATCGAAGCGGCGACGGCCCGTCCCGGATTGCTGTCGTAGGGCAGCCCGTAGTGCATCAGCAACGCGCCCAGGTTGGCGTAGCCGAGACCCAGCGGTCGGAACCGGTGCGAGTTCTCCTCGATCTTCCTGGTCGGATAGCTCGCGTTGCCCACGATGATCTCCATGCCGGTGATCAATACCCGCACCGCCTGCTCGAAGGCCGGAGTGTCGAACTCCCCGTTCCGGTCGAGGAATTGCATCAGGTTCAGCGACGCCAGGTTGCACGCCGAATCGTCGAGGTACATGTACTCCGAGCAGGGATTGGAGGCGTTGATCCGACCACTGTTCGGCGAGGTGTGCCAGCGGTTGATGCTGTCGTCGAACTGCATGCCGGGATCGCCGCACAGGTGGGTGGCTTCGGCGATGCGCCGCATCACGTCGCGGGCGCGAAGGGTGTCCATGACCTCGCCACTGGTGATCGCGCGGGTTTCCCACATGGCGTCGTTTCCGAACGCTTCCATGAACGCGTCGCTGACGCGCACGCTGTGGTTCGCGTTCTGGTACTGGATGGAGGCGTATGCCTCGCCGTTCAGGGAAGCGTCGTAACCGGCCCCGATCAGCGCCCAGGCCTTCTGCTCCTCGCGTGACTTGCAGTCGATGAACTCGAAGATGTCGGGATGGCCCACATCGAGGATCACCATCTTGGCGGCGCGGCGGGTCTTGCCCCCGCTCCGGATGACGCCGGCGAAGGAGTCGTAGCCCTTCATGAACGAGACCGGCCCGCTGGCGGCGCCGCCGCCGGAGAGTCGTTCCCGGGAGCTGCGGATCGTCGAGAGGTTGGATCCGGTTCCCGATCCCCACTTGAACAGCATGCCCTCGGTTCGGGCCAGGGTCAGGATGGAGTCCATGGTGTCCTCGACCGAGTTGATGAAGCAGGCCGAACACTGCGGGCGCTCCTCCACGCCGCAGTTGAACCAGACCGGCGAGTTGAATGCCGCCGCCTGGTGGAGCAGCAACCAGGTGAGGTCGTCCTCGAAGGCCTCCGCCGAAGCTTCATCGGCGAAGTAGCCTCCTTCGCGCCCCCACTTTGCGATCTGGCCCGCGACCCGCCCGATCAGCTGGCGGACGCTGGATTCGCGCTCGTTTTTCTCGAGCGACCCGTGGAAGTACTTTGACGCCACGATCGAGGTGGCCATCACCGACCACGACTTCGGAAATTCGACGCCGCGCTGGGCGAAGATCGCGTCGCCGTGCTCGTCGGTGATCACCGCGTCCCGGGATTCCCACTCGACGGTGTCGAAGGGAGACTCGCCCGGGGTCGTGAAGTAGCGCTCGAACCGGAGTCCGTCGGCGGGTTCGGGAATTCCGGTTTCCGCCGGCCGGTCTTGAACCTCGTGGGTGCGGGAGGAGGATGGCGACGGCGCGGGCGGAGGCGTTTCCGCCGGCTGATCACGAACGGCGTGGGTCCGGGGCTCGGACGTCAGGGTCTCCGGGGACGACATGAACACTCTCCTTGCGGTCTTTCGATGCGTTGTGTGGCGGGCAAGCGAAATCCGCCAATCCTTGCCCAAACTACCACATGTAGTAGGTGGATTGGGCCGCGGATACTACATGTAGTGCCCCTCCACTTTCGCTCCGACTCGCGCAGGGACACGTGTCGACTGCCGATCGTGGTCGTTGCACGCTTGATCCGGACGCCGTCCATCAACGACTTACGATCTGGCGCGACAGATTGTCGTTGGTGGCCCCCTGATCGCGGGAGCGTTCGCGGGCCGCCCCTCTCCCGCCGAAAATCGCCGCCGGGGGAGGCCCCCGGGGCGGTGTCAGTTGTTCCGGCGGCGCGATCTGGAGGAGGAGGTTGACCGGGAGGGACGGGAGCGTTTGGTCGCGCGGGGTTTGGATGAGGAGCTGCTGGAGCGGGAAGGCTGGGAGCGCCTGGTCGCGCGGGGTTTGGATGAGGAGCTGCTGGAGCGGGAAGGCTGGGAGCGCCTGGTCGCGCGGGGTTTGGATGAGGAGCTGCTGGAGCGGGAAGGCCGGGACCGCCTGGTTGCGCGGGGTTTGGATGAGGAGCTGCTGGAGCGGGAAGGCTGGGAGCGTTTGGTTGCGCGGGGTTTGGATGAGGAGCTGCTGGAGCGGGAAGGCCGGGACCGCCTGGTTGCGCGGGGTTTGGATGAGGAGCTGCTGGAGCGGGATCGGGACGCGGCGCGCGGCTTCTTGGACCGGGTTGCGGAACGCGGCCTTGCGGAGGAACTGGGCCGTGAGGACCGGGTTCTGGTTGCGGAGCGCGGCCTTGCGGAGGAACTGGGCCGTGAGGATCGGGTTCTGGTTGCGGAGCGCGGCCTTGCGGAGGAACTGGGCCGTGAGGATCGGGTTCTGGTTGCGGAGCGCGGCCTTGCGGAGGAACTGGGCCGTGAGGATCGGGTTCTGGTTGCGGAGCGCGGCCTTGTGGAGGAACTGGGCCGTGAGGACCGGGTTCTGGTTGCGGAGCGCGGCCTTGCGGAGGAACTGGGCCGTGCGGATCGGGTTCTGGTTGCGGAGCGCGGCCTTGCGGAGGAACTGGGCCGTGCGGATCGGGTTCTGGTTGCGGAGCGCGGCCTTGCGGAGGAACTGGGCCGTGCGGATCGGGTTCTGGTTGCGGAGCGTGGCCTTGCGGAGGAACTGGGCCGTGCGGACCGGGGTCGGGGTGGCCGGGTGGCCCGGGTCCGCGCCCCGTTGCCATCGCTCCGGCCGCCGAGTCGGCTGGAGCGGCTGGCCGCAGTTCCGGGGGTGGCCTGGCGGGCGCGGGCTCCGGTCCGAGCTGCACTCCGATTGCTCCGAGTCCGGCTCGCCGCTGACCGGGTGCGGGCGCTGGACGCCGGGCCGGCGAGACGCCGGGCGCCCTGGGTGGCGCTCTGCCCGCGGCGGACGGCCCTTCCCCTGGTGTTCGACAGGCTCCTTGCGGTCGTGGCGGTTGAGGTGGAGATCGCGGCCCTGCCCACGGCGCGTTCGCGGAGATCCCGATTCAGCACCGCGCCCCGGCGAAGGACGCGGGCCTGGCCCGTATTCCGTACCAATGAGACATCAAGCCGATTTCGGGAGCGGGGCCGCCCCATCGCAGTCCGGTCGGTGAAACTCCAGCCCCGGCGCAGCCGGGCCTCCCGAGTCCTCTCGTCGCGCCGAACGGCGCGGCCCACGACCGTTCCCGGTCGGACTCCGCGACCCCGGAATCCGCGCCAGGGGTAGATCGCCCGGTCGTAGTAACTCAGCGGTGACCAGCCGATCCAGTCGGGGCCCCATGCCCAGGACACCCAGGCCGGTCCCCAATATGAGCCGGGGAGCCAGTACCAGCCCCTCCGACCGTAACCCCAGCGTCCGTAGTGATAGGGCGCCCAGCCCCACGGATCGTGGGAAATCCAGGTGTACCCGAACGGGGTGTACGCCCAACGCCCGTACTGGTAGGGAGCCCATCCGACCGCAACCCGGGGGTACCACGTCCACCCGAGATGCGTGTCGCGCACCCAGTGACCGTGGTGATGGAGATCGTGGGCGTGCTCCTGGACTTCGTCGGGGAGCTCTTCGTAAGGTGCGTCATCCGGGTTCCGCATCATGCCTTCCCGACTGTCCGCCCACTTCAGCAAGGCGTCCTGGTCGATTCCGTCGATGTTCTCCGGCGTCCCCGGTGATCCGTCGGCAGTCGAGATCGTCTGCTGGCCGCTGGCCAGGACCACGGAACCGGTGTCGCTCTGGACGGTGGCGACTCCTTCCAGGGCGACGAAGCGGACACCCTGTCCCTCGTCCAGGACATCCAGGCGGAACCGGCCCGCGCCCTGGGGGGCGAGCGAGCCTCCGGGGCTCTCCACCACCACTGTGGTCTCGTCGGCGATTCGAAGCAGGAGACTCCCGGTCCAGAAGCCCAATCGGTGGGGTTGGTCCCCCTCCACGTAATCGAGCTTGGTCTGCTCGTCGAGCCAGGCGGTCACCCGGCCGGCGAACCGCACTTCGACCTGACCCGGTCTTCGGGTCCAAAGCCGGTCACCGGGAAGGAACGGGCTGTTGGGCTCGGCTTCGTTGGCGCCGAAGTCCTCGGCCCGCTGCAGCCACACATCGCCCTCGACCTGACTCAGGTTTCCGTAGGTGTACGTCCGGCCGGCATCCTGTCCGGCGGCAAGGGCCGGCGCCAGCAGCGACAGCAGGGCGGTGGCGAGCGGCAAGGAAGGGTGTCCGGTCGCGGTGGGAAGATTCAGGCGGAGCATCTTGTTACCTCCAGGGATGGAGCAGGTACCGTACCGGCAAGCAAGGAGGATGCCACGAGGCGAAAACCGGCGTCCCGCACCGAACCGGTCAGTCGAGCCCGGCCAGGAACGCGCGTGCCCGGATCTGCGCCCGACCGGTGCGGAAGAGCCGCCACGCGTTGCGCGCCTCCTTGTCCCGGACCACGAACTGCGCCATCTTGCTTCCATCGGGGTCGTCCTCGAGCAGGGTTTCGAGGCGGGACTTGAGTACGCCGCCCGGAAGCTGTTCCACGAATTCGTCCTGCTCGCTCAGTGTTTCCTCGAGCTTCGGTTTGGGAATCGCAACAAAACGTCCCCGGGTGTCGGACTCGAGTTGCCAGACCACTCGCTGGGTGGCGGGGTCCTCCTGATCCTCCGGGATACTCACGACGCGGGAAGTATCCCGGTCGTAGTAGTAGGTGCGCTCCGGGCCATCGTCCAGGAACGCGGCCATCACGGCCCCGGTCAGTGTCGGATCGGTCTCCACGGTGGGTCGAATACGGCGACCGCTCGATGCCGGCCGCTCCAAGGGGAGCAAGCATACCGGATACGGGGCGGCTTGCTCCAGGCCCCGCTGTGGGACGGCAGACCTTCAGCGGACGGGCGTCAGGAACGCCGGGTACGCTCCAGCATGCCGGTTTCCGGCGGGTCGTTGGTGAGGATCATCGTGGTGGTGCGGACTCCCTCTGCGATCACCGCGACCCCGCTCACCAGGGCGCCGTCGGTGACGCCGGTGGCGCAGACCATCACCGCGGGACCGGGAGCCAGACCGCCGGCATCCCGCACCTCGCCGGGATCGCGCACCCCGACGCGCTCCACCCGTTTCCTTTCGTTGGGGTTGCGAACGAGGAGCCTCCCCAGCATGCCGCCTCCCAGACAGCGCAATGCCGCCGCAGTGATCACTCCTTCCGGCGCTCCTCCCGCCCCGATCACTCCATGGATTCCGGTACCGGGCGTCACCGCCCGGATACCGGCGCTCAGGTCGCCGTCCCCGATCAACGCCACCCGGGCGCCGGCGGCGCGAATCCCGGCAACGATGTCGGCGTGTCGTGGCCGATCCAGAACCGCGATCGTGATGTCCGAGGGCGGCAGATCCTCGGCTTCGGAGATCGCGGCCACGGTTTCCCCCGAGGGCTGACCCAGATGGATTCGGGAGCCGAGGAGGGAGGCGGCAGCGGGTCCCACCACGATCTTGTCCATGTACACGTCCGGCGCCTCCAGGAGGCCGCCCGGACCGGAAGCCGCCAGCACGGCGATGGCGCCCGGACCGCCGGTTGCGCACAGATTCGTTCCCTCGAGGGGATCCACCGCGATCTCCACCTCCGGATCCCCGGCGCCGCCCCTTCCGAAGGCCTCGCCGGACCAGAGCATCGGCGCCTGGTCCCGTTCCCCCTCGCCAATCACCACGGTGCCCCGAACCGGGACGTCGTCCAGTGCCTGCCGCATGGCGGCGACGGCCGTCTCGTCGGAGCGGTGGCGGTCGCCCCATCCGATGGTCCGGGCACTGGCGACCGCTGCGGCCTCGACGGCGCGCACCAAATGCGGGACGATGCCGTCCGGCAAGCTCCGGGCCGCCGGCCGGGAGGCCCGACGCGCCACTTCAGGCTCCGAAGGGGGGCAACGAAGCGCGGGCCGGCCGATCCCGGCGGTACCCGAGGGCGTAGTCGGCCTGCACCAGGGTGTGGATCTCGCGCGTTCCCTCGTAGATGACCGCGCCCTTGGAGTTGCGCCAGAAGCGTCCCACCGGATATTCGTCCGAGTATCCGTAGCAGCCGTGGATCTGGATGGCGTCCGAGGCGGCGCGTTCGGACGCGACGGTGGCGACCCATTTGGCCATGGAGGTCTGGCGGGTGTCCCGGGCGCCCCGGTTCTTGAGTTCCCCGGACCGCAGCCAGAGGAGGCGGGAGATCTCGTAGTCCCGTTCCATGTGGGCGATCATCTGCTTCACGAGTTGGTGGCGGGCGATCTCCCGATCGAAGGTCTTGCGCGAGAGCGCCCACTTCACACTCGCATCCCGGCACGCCCGGATCAGCCCGGTGGCTCCGGCCGCAACCGTGTACCGGCCCTGGTCGAGCGCGAACATGGCGATCCGGAAACCCTCTCCCTCCTCGCCGAGGCGATGGGCCCGGGGAACCCGCACGTCGCTCAGGCGAAACCAGCCCGTGTTCCCGGCGCGGATGCCCCACTTGTGGGTCATGTTCCCCGACTCGAAGCCGTCGGCAGTTCGTTCGACCACAAACGCCGAGAGTCCGGTGTGGTCTCGCTTCTCCCGTTTGTCGGGATCGGTCCAGGCGATGACCAGCAGGTTGTCCGCGACCTCCGCAAGGGAAATCCAGTGCTTTTCTCCGTTCAGGATGTAGCTGTCCCCATCCCGGCGCGCGGTGGACCGGATCGCCACCGCGTCGCTCCCGGCATCGGGTTCGGTAAGCCCGTAGGTCCCGATCGCCCGGCCTTCCGCCTGGGGCCGCAGGAAGCGCTCCTTCTGTTCCTCGGTGCCCCAGGTCAACAGCGAGAGGGAATTCAGGCCGGCGTGCACGGAGAGGATCACCCGGAGCGAGGTGTCCACGTACTCCAGTTCTTCGGATGCCAGTCCGAGACAGACGTAGTCGAGTCCCGCACCGCCGTAACGCTCCGGAATCGAGAGACCCAGAATCCCGAGTGCCGCCATGCGGTCCAGGATCGTCCGGTCAAAGAACCTTGCCGCATCATTCTCCGGAATGCGGGGGGCGACTTCGCGGGCTGCGAAATCGCGGACCATGGCCTCGGCGGCACGCTGGTCCTCGTTCAGTTCGAAGTTGAGTCGTTCCAAGGGATCGGCCATCCCGGATGCGTGATCCGGTGCGAAGGGGGCGTGAGTATAGGAGGTTGCGCCCTCGTTTCCCGGGGGGTCGCCGGGAGCGGTCACCGGGACGATTCGAGCGCGGCGGCGGCCGCCCTGGCTTCGGCGCTCCGCTTGCTGGGGCCCTTGCCGCGAGCGAGCGCTTCCCCGTCCACCAGAACCTCGACGTGGAAGGTCTTGTCGTGTTCCGGCCCCTCCTCGCTGATGACCCGATAGGTCGGGAGGGATTTCCGCTCCCTGACGATCAATTCCTGGAGGTTTCCCTTCGGGTTGGCCGCACGCGGAGGGGAACCGTTGTCGGAGTGCGTTCGATCCGGTTCCCTCCGGGGGCCGGTGCGCGTCGTCGATGTTCGTTTTGCCGGCCTGGAACGGAGGCGCTGGAATGCCTTGGCTGCCGCGTCCTTTTCCGCTTCCTTGATTCCGCGGCCGACTCCGCGGAAGGTCTTTCCGTCCTCGAGGCGGACCGATACCGCGACCCGGTCCCTGTCCGGTTTGGCCAGCTCCCGGTATGTGGGGGGATCTCCCCCGGCCCGGGCGATGTGGTTCTGGAGGCGCGTCTTCGGGTCGAGCAACTCCAGGTCGGGATCCTCGAGCTCGTCGAGCGAGCGACGGAACTCCGCCCGCAGCGCCCTTCCGGGGGCGCGGATCCCGCCGTCCAGGTACAGGGCCCCGAGCAGCGCTTCGACAATGCCGGCGCGCGAGTCTCCGGCAGGCGCCAGCCACCTCTCGCCCAGCCGCAGCAGGAAGTCCTTTTCCAGCAGCCGCATCCGGGCAAGGGTCATGCGTCCCTCGTCCCAGTCGGGGAAACGCGTGTGGAGCGTGTCCGCGATCAGCAGGTGCAGGACATCCCGGCCAAGGAATCGCTGGGCGTGCCAGTCCATGCCTCCGACGGGCGGTCGCCGCCCCCGCCGCCTCCGCTGGCGCCGCCCCTTGCCCCGCCGCTCGGGTCGGGCCGGGCCCGGGTCCATCGCCGTCCGCAGCGCCGCCCGCTGGCGGAAGGTGTAGCGCAGGGCGCGTTCGGTCGGCGTCGTGAGTCGGAGCAGACGGCGAAGGAACGCTGCCGGCGCCAGCAGGAGACGCTTTCGGGCGATGACGGGCCGGCTTGACGACGGGTTGATTCCGAGGGACCGGAAGCGTCGCCCAAAGGCTCGGCCGACAATTCCGCGAACCGCGCCAAGCCCCCCATCGAGCCATGCGGCGCCCAGTATGGCCTCGAATACGTTGGCCAGGATCCGGTCCGAGGATCGGGCGCCCTGTTCGCCGTCCTGCCCCCTGCCGACACGCAGTCCGTCCGGCAGGGCGAGGGCCCGTCCGGCCGCCGCCAGCGATTCGTTGTTGACGATCGCCGACTTGGCCTCCTGACGGCGGTGGCGCGTCCATTCCGGACAATCGAAGTGGACGATCTCCGTCACCACCAGACCGAGCGCCGCGTCCCCCACGAACTCCAGCCGCTCGTAGTCGGCGACTTCGTGGTCATTGGCGTACGACCCGTGTGTCATGGCCTGTTCCAGCAGATCGAGACGGCGGAACCGGTGGCCCAGCCGGGTGCGGAAATGGTCGATGGGCCGGCGGGTGCGAGGCGCCTGGCTCTTCCTTCGGCGTCGCTTACGCATCAAAGAACCCGGACCAGGACCATTGTCAGGTCGTCGGTGTGTGTTCGTGCGCCTGTGAACTCGAGCACTGCATCCTCCACGGTTTGCCGCATCTCTTCCGGCGGTTGTGCCCAGCTGTCTTCCAGCAGGCGGGCCAGGCGTTCTTCCCCGAACATTTCGGAATGGCCGTTCATGGCCTCCGAGACGCCGTCGGTGAAAAACACCCAGGTGTCCCCGCTCTCCAGCGGAGCGGTGCGTTCCTCGAGGACCCGTTCGAAGACGGGTCCGGGATCGAGGGCGACTCCCAGCCCACGGGGTGCGTGGACATCGGATCGCGGCGGGGCGCCGTCAGGCCGGCCCAGCCGCAGGAGCGGGCTGTGTCCGGCGCGGGCGTAGGTCACGGTCCCCGCTTCGGAATCGAAGACCGCGTAGGTAATGGTAATGAAAGTCCGGCTGTCGAGGGTCTCGTAGAGAGCGCGGTTGGCTTCGATGAGAACCCGGCGCGGAGACTCGTGCACCCGACTGAGCGCAAGCATGAGCCCCTTCAGTTCCGCCATGGTGAACGCTGCGCGGGCTCCGGTTCCGGACACGTCGGCAATGACGACTCCAAGGCGGTTCGCCCCCAGGGGAATCAGGTCGTAGTAATCCCCTCCCACCGCGTCCGCCGGCCGGCAGATGGCGGCCACGCGAAATCCGGGCACGATCACGGCGCCATCCCGCGGCAGCAGGCGAGCCTGCGATTCGCGGGCGGTGTCCATCTCCTGTTCGAGATGGGCTGCCCGCCGCAGGCGCTCCATGTCGTCCCGGATCTTGGCGGTCATGATGTTGAACGACCGCGCCAGTTCGCCGAGTTGGTCCCGGGAGGACACCGTCACCTCGTGACCGAAATTGCCGCCCCGCACCATGCGGGTTCCCCCGCTCAGGGCTTCCACCGAGCGGGTAATCGAACGCACGATCCGGATGCCGATGTGCACCGCGAGCAATTGGAACAGGATGAAAACGAGCCCGAGGCCGCCCAGGGCGAGGAGCAGGCTGGCTCCGACGTCGTAGATGTCGAGGGATTCGGGCAGGCCGCCGGTTGCGCCCCGTACCAGCTCGAAGGGAGCAAAGGCGAACGAGATCAGCACCGTGCCACCGGACAGGTCCGGATGCGCCGGGACCGCCTCCAGCGCGACGAACGCGCCGCGGAAGGTGATCTCGAAGCGGTTTGCGGAAGCCGGAAGGGTTTCCGGGCCGACCGATTCGTCCCCGACGTACAAGGTCCAGATGGTCCGGATCGAGACGCTTTCCTCGCCGGCGCTCTGTTGCAGCACCGGAACGAGAGGCGCCAGGACGACGGCGGTGCCGGTCGGGCCGGGGGATACCGCGCCGAACCATTCCCCGTCCGCCGAGCGGACCACTCCCTCGTAGGGAAGGAGCGCCCATTCCGGAACCTCGTGGATGTCCTGGAGCGGGGCCGCGTCATCCGAACCCAGAAGGCGGGTCACCTGCCGGTCGTCATGTTCCAGGTACCAGGCGGTCACGCCGGGAGCCAGCTCGTCGGTTCGCGCTGCCGTGCGTTCGAGGGAATCACGGATCGCGGCGTCGCCGGCAGTCGCCGGCAGTCCGATCAGGACCCGGTCCGCCACCTTGCCGAGCGCGGCGCCGCGCGCATTCAGATTCGCCTGGAGCGCGTAGTATCCGAAAAGGCCGAGGATCACGTAGAACGCGAGCAGAAAGAACGCGCTGAGCAGCAGGATCGGCAAAAGGCCGCCGAAGATGTACGAAATCCACAGCTTCCGCTTCACCGGATACAGCAGCCAGTACAGGATGTCCCGCGCGTACCAGATCAGGATGGCCGCGGTGGTGACGAGGGCGACCAGGCCGGCGGTTCCGGTCCACGCGACCGGAAGCACTCCGGTGCGGGCCAGCAGCCACACGGCGCCCACCAGGAGGAGGATGCGGGGCGGCCAGGAACCCGACAGGAGCAGGAAGGCCCTTCGCAGCGCCGCCGGGAAACGCCGGGGTGCCGGGGCGAGCCCGGCCGGATGTTCGCCTGTGGTTCGGGCCGGACGGTTTCGGGTCGGGATGTTCTTCGGACGGCGGGTGTTCGGGGAACCGGCGGGCCGGATCCGGATCTCGGAAGATGCTTGGGCCGGGGGCGCCGACGCACCGGCTGCTTGGCCCGTGGCGACGGCCCCCGGACCGCTCGTGGAGGCCGGGGTCCGGCAAGGGACGCTCCGGCCTCGCGCCAACCCAAGCCGCCACGATGGCGCTCCGAACACCCCGCCTGGATGGTCGGGGCGCCGCCGCTTCCCGGGTATGGATTGGCCCAGAGTCGCGTGCGACCTTCATGTTATCTCGCGCGGCAGCCCCGCGCCGGGCCCTAGACTCCGGGTTGCGCCATGTTCCTCGCCGGTTTCGCCAGCTGGATTGCCTGGACGGCTGTGACGGTCGCCTCGCCGCCCGCCGAGGATGTCCGGTTCACCGGCCTTGTCCGGCAGGGAATGCGGGAGATCGTGTTGCTCGAATTCGCAAGCGGCCCCGGCTGCCGGCTGGTGGGGGGCGAGGAGTGCCGGGGAGTGCGGTTTGTCGGCCGGGAAGGGGAAACGGTGACGCTGCTCGGGAAGGAAGGGCCGTTCGAACTCGAACTGTCCGATCCGCTGCCGCGTGCCGGCCCGGCGGCGCCGGAGGGGCCTGCGCCGCCGGCTGCGGCGCTGGACGAGACGGCCCCGCCCGTTGTCCCGGAGGGCGTGCCGGGAGACACCGGGTTGCAGGCGGAGGCCGCGAACCCGGCCCCCGGCGCGCCGCGGCGGTTTTCCCGCGATGCCGTTCGGTTGCGGCTCCCCGCCGAACTGCCGCGGATCCTGTCCACCTCCACGGTCGTTCCCCGAATCATCGGAAGCGAGGTGGCAGGGCTGGAATTGATCGCGTTTCCGATGGATACCGTTCTGGCCGAAACCGGGTTGCTGCCCGGGGATGTCCTCTTGAGCGTCAACGGGCGCGAGGTTCGGGGTATCGAGTCACTGGCGGTTCTGATCCAGCGGTTCCAGACCGCCGAGGAACTCGAGTTGCTGGTGGAGCGAAGGGGCGAACTGGTCCCCCTGGCATTGATTTTCCACTGATCCTGGCGTTCTACTGATCCGGCCCTTCCGGCAGGAGCACCACGATCTCGTCGGGAGCCGACAGGAAGTGCGAGGACTTCGCGAGGAGTTCCAGCGCGTTCGGGTCTTCCTCGAGTCGTCGCACCGCCTCCTCCAGCCGCTGCCTCTCGGCATCCAGCGACTCCACCCGGGCCGCCATGCGATCGTGGCGTTCGCGTGCTTCCCGGAAACGCTTCAACCCCGCTGCGCCGCTGGCCCAGGATCCAGCTGCCTGCCAGCACGGCCGCCAGCACCGGCGCGAGCCGGATCCAGCTGCGGGGCGCCGTTGCCGGATCCCCGGGGAGCGTACGGAACGAGCTGGCAAACCCCGGGCGGGGCCGCTGCGATTCGGGTTGGGGAGCCACGACGCCTTGAGCGGAACGTTTCCGCCCGGGCACGATGCTATCAGCCCCGGATGCGGATCAGCCCGCTTCCACGTTTTCGCCGGTGAGGCTCCGGGCGAGATCCCGAAGCTGGCGTTCCTGATCGACCAGGGATGCGAGTCGCTCGCGGTGTTCCCGCACCACGGCCGGATCGGCTCGTTCCACGAAGTTCGGATTCCCCAGTCGGCGGCGGCTGCTGCGAATCCGGTTCTCCACCCGCTCCCGTTCGCTCGCCACCCGACTTCGCACGGCGCCGAGATCCACGTCGCGCGGAAGCGAAGCGGCCGCTTCGCAGGCCGGATCCACGATTCCGATCCACCCGGCGGGCGGCCAGGGGCGGTCGTCGGTCATGACCTCGAGGGATTCGAGGCGGCCTACCGCCCGGAACGGGCCTTCCCCCTCGGCCAGCAGCCCGGCGAGGCGCTCCGAACCCCGCCGGCCGCGCACCGCCAGTCGAACCGGAAGGTCGGGCCGGAGTCCGGCGTCGGCGCGCAATTGGCGCACCGAAACCACCAGCCGGCGGGCGGTGTCGAACCGTTCCTCCAGTTCGGTGTCGGTGTCTCCGCTTCCCCCGGGAAACGGGGAACGGGCCAGCAGGCGCCGCTTGCCGGCGCCGTCGAGACCCCTTGCGGCGAGAGCGTCCCCGAGCCGGGCGTGGAGGAATTCGGTCACGAACGGCGCCACCGGGTGCAGGAGGTGCAGGACATCGCCCAGCACCGCTGCGAGGGTCGCGGCGGTGGTTCGGGCCGCTGCCTGGTCGAGCCGCATCCGGGCCTTGGCGAGTTCCACATACCAGTCACAGAAATCGTTCCACACGAAGCGGTACAGGGAAGCGCCGACGGTGGAGAAATCGAAGGCGTCGAGAGCGCGGGCTGCTTCGTCGGCGCAGACTGCCAGCCGGGAGCGGATCCAGCGGTCCTCGACGGTGGGCGGCGCGGGTTCCCCGTCCGCGGCGGTTTCGGCGAGGGCCAGGAGGGTGAACCGGGAGGCGTTCCACAGCTTGGTGATGAATCGACGGCCGATCTCGTGGAACTTGGGAAGGGACAGGCGCATCTCCTGTCCCTCGGAACACAGCCGGACCAGGGTGAAGCGGAGGGCGTCCGCGCCCACTCCGTCGAAGCCCTTCGGGAAACTCCGTTCGAGGCGCCGGGCGATCTCCGCCATGTCGGAGGGGCGCGCTTCCTCCAGCGGACGCCGGAGCTCGGCGAGAGTCGCCCCGTCCATCACGGCGAGCGGGTCGATGCCGTTCCCCTTGCTCTTGCTCATCACCGCACCCCGTTCGTCGAGGACGGTCGGATGGATGTACACGTCCCGGTAGGGCAGGCGTCCGGTCATCTCGAGGCTGGCGAAGTTCATGCGAGCCACCCAGAAAAACAGGATGCCCTTGTCGGTGGAGAGGGTGGTGGTGGGGAAATGGCGTTCGAAGTCGGGCGTGCGTCCGGGCCAGCCGAGGGTGCTCATCGGCCACAGCCAGGAACTGAACCAGGTGTCGAGGACATCCTCCTCGGGCCGCCACGCTTCGGGATCCCGGAGCACAGCCTCCGGCGGGTCCACTCCCACGACGATCTCCCCGGTCTCCCGGTGGCGCCACGCCGGAATCCGGTGTCCCCACCAGATCTGGCGGCTGATCGTCCAGTCGCGGATCCCGATCAGCCAGCGGGCGTAGACCTGTTCCCACCGCTTCGGATGGAAGCGGAGTTCGCCTTCCCGCTCCTTGACCCAGCCGGAGTCGCGCTGCTCGTACCCGCTCCTTCGCAGCGCCCGGTCCGCGAGTGGGCGCATGCGGACAAACCACTGGTCCGACAGCCGGTACTCGATGGGAGCGCCGGAGCGCTGGGCGCGGCCGAGGGGAACCCGGTGCGGGACCACCGCTTCCAGCAGTCCCGCTTCCCGCAGCGCCTCGACAGCGGCCGCCCGGGCCCGGTACCGGTCCATGCCGCGGAATGCCTTCGGAGCGTTTTCGTTCAGGGAGGCATCCTCGTTCATGACGTTCCGCGGAGCCAGTCGGTGGCGCTCGCCGATCTCGAAGTCGTGGGGGTCGTGGGCGGGAGTGATCTTGAGGCACCCGGTGCCGAAGTCCCGCTCCACCCCGGCATCGGCGATCACCGGGATCGTGCGCCCGGTCAGCGGAAGCCGGACCTGCCGGGACACGAATCGCTGGTAGCGGGGATCGTCCGGGTGGACCGCGACCGCCGCGTCCCCGAACATCGTTTCGGGGCGGGTGGTGGCGACGACCAGGCGATCCCCGGAATCGTCCGCGAGGGGATAGGCGATGTGCCAGATCTCTCCCGGTTCGCCGTCGGCGGCGGTCTCGACCTCGTCGTCGGAGAGCGCGGTCCGGTCCACCGGACACCAATTGACCACCCGCTTGCCGCGATAGATCAGGCCGCGATCGTAGAGCGCCTTGAAAACGGTGCGCACCGCCCGCGACAGACCCTCGTCCATCGTGAAACGGGTGCGGCGGAAGTCGCACGAGCAACCCAGCCGCTTGAGCTGGTCCAGGATCACCCCGCCGTATTCCTCGCGCCACTTCCAGACCTCCGCGATGAAACGGTCCCGGCCCAGTGCCCGGTAATCCACGCCCTTCGCATCCAGATGCTTGCGGACCACCGTCTGGGTGGAGATGCCGGCGTGATCCGTTCCCGGGACCCAGAGCGCGTCGCGCCCGTTCATGCGCTGGTAGCGGATGAGCACGTCCTGGATGGTGTTGTTGAGGGCGTGGCCCATGTGGAGCCGCCCGGTGACGTTGGGAGGCGGGATGACAATCGTGTACGGCTCCTTCGAAGGATCGCCATCCGGCCGGACGGAGCCGTCCGGATCGACCTCGGTTTCGAAGGCTCGCGCCGATTCCCAGCGCGCCCGACTTTCGGTTTCGACGACCGCGGGGTCGAACCGGGGGGGGAGGGGACCCGGCGGAGACACGGGATGCGACCCGGTCGCGTCGGGCGGGTTCCCTGGCGGAGTCGCGTCGGAGGGGGGCTTTGCCGGAGTTGCGTCCGGTGGATCTTGCGGGGGGGTCGCGTCCGGCAGGTTCTGCCGTGAAGTCGCGTGAGGCGCGTTCTGCGGCGGAGCCGCGTCTGTCGGGTTTTTCAATGGAGTCGCGTCGGGCAGCACTCCCGTGGAGTCGCGTGAGGCGCATTTTCGGTGGAGCCGCGTCGGGCGCGTTTTGTGGCGGAGTCGGGTTTTTCCATGGAGTGGCGTCGGGCAGCACTCCCGTGGAGTCGCGTGGGGCGCATTTTCGGTGGAGTGGCGTCGGGCGCGTTTTGCCGTGGAGCCGCGTGGGGCGCGTTTTGCAGCGGAGTCGGGTTATTCAATGGAGTCGCGTCGGACAAGTACGGCCGTGGAGTCGCGTGAGGCGCATTTTCGGTGGAGCCGCGTGGGGCGCGTTTTTCGGTGGAGCCGCGTGGGGCGCGTTTTTCGGTGGAGCCGCGTGGGACGCGTTTTTCGGTGGAGCCGCGTGGGACGCGTTTTGTGGCGGAGTCGGGTTTTTCCATGGAGTGGCGTCGGACAAGTGCGGCCGTGGAGTCGCGTGAGGCGCATTTTCGGCGGAGTCGCGTCGGGCGCGTTTTGCCGTGGAGCCGCGTTTTGCGGCGAAGTCGGGTTTTCCCATGGAGTGGCGTCGGGCAGCACTCCCGTGGAGCCGTGTGAGGCGCATTTTCGGCGGAGTGGCGTCGGGCGCGTTTTTCGGTGGAGCCGCGTGGGGCCGCGTTTTGCGGCGGAGTCGGGTTTTTCTATGGAGTGGCGTCGGGCAAGTACGGCCGTGGAGCCGCGTGAGGCGCATTTTCGGTGGAATGGCGTGGGGCGCGTTTTACCGTGGAGCCGCGTGGGGCGCGTTTTGTGGTGGAGTCGCGTCCGTCGGATTGTTCGGTGGAGTTGCGCGAGCCGCGTTCTGCCGCAAGGTTGCGTCAGGCAAGTTCTGCCGCAAGATCGTCCGCGCGGTGGGTGCGCTCCCAGGTGAATTCCGGTTCGGATCGACCGAAATGTCCGCCGCTCGCGGTGGCTTGGTAGATCGGGCGGAGAAGGTCCAGTTCGGCGATGATCGAACGCGGGGTCAGGCTGAACACCCGCCGCAGCGCCGACTCGATGTCCGCATCGCCGCGGAGGCCGGTGCCGAAGGTGTTCACGCGAACCGAAACCGGATCGGCGCGCCCGATCGCGTAGGCGAGCTGGACCTCCGCCCGGCGGGCGAGGCGCGCGGCGACGATGTTCTTGGCCATGTGGCGGGCCATGTAGGCAGCCGAGCGGTCCACCTTGGTCGGATCCTTGCCCGAAAAGGCGCCGCCCCCATGCCGCGCGATCCCGCCGTAGGTGTCCACGATGATCTTCCGGCCGGTGAGCCCGCAGTCGGCAGCCGGCCCCCCGGCCACGAAGGCCCCGGTCGGGTTCACCAGGATCCGGAACGAATCCGGTCGGAGATCGGCGCCGATGACGAAGCGCGCCACATGCTCCTCGATATCCCGCACCACGCGGTCGCTTGCGTCCACCGCGTGCTGGGAGGAGACCACGACGACCGGCACCGAATGGGGCGTGTCATCCGAATCGTGGGCCACCGTAACCTGCGATTTCCCGTCCGGTCCCAGATAGGGCAGCAGTCCGTTCCTCCGCACTTCGGCGAGTCGGCGGGTGATGCGGTGAGCTAGCGTTATCGGGAGCGGCATGAGTTCCGGAGTCTCATCGCAGGCGAAACCGAACATGATTCCCTGATCGCCAGCACCTCCGGTATCCACTCCCATCGCAATGTCCGACGCCTGCCGCCCGAGCCGGATGGTGATGTTCACCGAATCGGCATCGAACGAGTCGTTGCGTCCGGTGTACCCGATGCTCCGGATGGTTTCCCGGATGACGGAACACAATTCCTTGTCGCCGGGGGGCGCCGCCGATGCGGTCTCGCCGGCGACCACCACCGTGCCGGAGGTAACCAGCGTTTCACAGGCGACCCGTGCGTTCGGGTCGTGGCGCAGGTGGAGGTCCAGGATCGCGTCGGAAATCTGGTCGGCAACCTTGTCCGGGTGCCCTTCCGTGACCGATTCCGAGGTGAACAGCCGGGTCTCGAATGGTCGCTTCGGGTTCAACGGAAGTCCTCCTGACTCTCGGTGCGCCCGATTCACTCGGAGAACGGGTGCTTCACCGGTCAAGGCCCCTTCTGCTCCGGTGCGAGGTATTCCGCTCGGACAACCTCCGGGATGGCCCTGAACCGACTGGCTGCTCGGATGGCGGGGCGGAGCATAGCAAGACCCGCTGCTCCGGGCGGCTCCCCCGGGTGAGCGCGAAACCGACGGCGGTCATCCTTCTCGCCGGCAGATCCCGCAGGACCTGGCCCCTCACCGGTCGCGTCCCCAAGCCACTTCTCCCCCTGTGGGGACGCCCGCTGGCCGAGCGGGTACTGGACCAGCTCCAGGGGATCGTGGACGAGGCGATCCTGGTCGTCGGGTACCGAAAGGAAGAGATGCTGGGGCACTTCGGCCGATTCCATGGAACCATCCGCCTGATCCCGGTCGAGCAGCAGGTGGCGCGTGGCACTGCGGACGCGCTGCGCGCTGCGCGGGACGCGCTCGGCGGCCCGGCGCTGGTCATCAACGGCGATGATTTCTACCATGCCGACGACCTCGCGCGGGTCGCGGAGGAGCGGCCGGCCATCCTCGCGAAGCCGGCCACCGACCCCTGGAACCGGGCCGCGGTCGATCTCACCGGGGACGGTTGGCTGCTCGATGTCGTGGAGAAGCCGACAGACGCCCAGCCGGGGGCCCTCTCGAGTATCGGGGCCTATTCCCTCGACCGGGAAGATCTCGAGCATCTCGGCGCGGTGGGGGAAAGCGTTCGCGGCGAGCTCGAGCTGCCTGACCTGATCCGGATCCTGGTCCGGGTTCGCGGGGTCCGGGTGGTGCGATCCCGCATGCCGTGGCTTCCGCTCACCTATGCCTGGGATCTCATCGGGAGGGTCGCCCCGCTCTTCGAAGGCGGGGAGGCGACACGGACGGCGCGCGCCCTGGGTCTTGACTGGGAGGAAATCGGCGGCGCGGCGGGGGTGGTCACCCGCGGCGCCGGCGCATGCATCCATCCGGATGCCCGATTGGCGGGGGCGGTGGCGCTCGGCGCCTCCGCCCGGATCGGATCCGGGGCGGTGGTCGAACGCGCGGTGCTCCTCGACGGCGCCGAAGTGGGTCGGGGGGCGGTCGTCCGGGACAGTGTCCTCGGCTTCGGCGCCCGGGTTGGGGAGGGGGCCCGGCTGCGGTCCGGGCCGGTGGCCCGCATCCGGGTGCTGGACCATCTGGCGCGCCCGGGGGTGGAGCGGATCGGCGCGTGTCTCGGGGACGACGCGGTGGTGGAGCCTGGCGCGGAAACACCCCCGGGCGCCCTGCTCGGCCCCGGACAGCGCTTCCCGGATCCGGTCAGTCGGACGGCCTGAGGATCAGGAAGAGCGCCGCGAGCCCGAAGAAGAGATTGGGCGTCCAGGCGGCCAGCGGCGGCTCGAGCACCCCGGCATCGCCAAGGAATCCGAAGAGCCGGTTGGTGACCAGGTACAGGATGCCGATGGCGATGGCAAAGCCCACTCCGGCGAGGATGCCCCGGTTGGAACGGGAGAATGCGAACGGGAGGCCGATCAGCACGGTGATGAGCGAAGCCAGGGGCGCCGAGGCCCGCCGGTGGAAGTCCACCCACAGCTCGGGCGCGGTGTGCCCGGCAGCCTCGATGACCCCGATCCGTTCCCGGAGTTCGGTCCGGGTCAGCCGGCTCGCCACCAGGTCCGGACGGAGGAAGGACTCCGGCGGCGGAATCCCGGGGAAGGGCCGCTGGGCAAAGGGGTGGATGGCAGCCTCCTGCCCGAAGTCGCGGGTCCAGCCGCCGATGCCGGTCCAGACTCCGTCGGCCTCCGACCAGTGCGCGGATGCGAGATAACTCCGGGATCGAAGCGACGATCCGTCATCGCTGGTGGTGAAGATCGACAGTTCCTCGAGGTAGCCGGCTTCGGAGTCGAAGGCGCCGTAGTGGTGGATCGCGCCGTCCGGTCCCATGAGCCAATGGCGCTCCCGGGGGTCGGCGGCGCGGCGCGCCTGCCCCTCGATCCGGGCTTCGAGGCTCTCCGCCTCCGCATCCACCGCGGGCACCGCCCGTTCCTGGAGGGACCACGAGAAAAATGCCACCGCCACACCGCCGGCAAGGGCCGGGGTGGCGAGTCGGGCGCCCGAGATCCCGCCGGCCCGGAACGCCGTCAGCTCCCGGTTGCGTCCCAGCACGCCGAAGGTGACGAGGGTGCCCGCCAGCGCCGCGAGCGGAAGCATGTCCAGCGTGAGGTCCGGGAGCGAGAACAGGAGATACCGGAAGAAGAGCCCGGGTGCAATGTCGTTCTCGAAGGCGTCGCTGATGATCCCGTTGATCAGTCCGACGAGCTGCATGGACACGAGGATTGCGAGCCCGGCTCCGAAGAAGGTCGCAAAACGGGACAACAGGTACCGGTCCCCGATCAGCGGCAGGGAAGTCCGGAGCAGCCGCGACCGCCCGATTCCCCCGGATGCGCCGCCCTTTCGCCGATGGAATGCGAACCGCGCGATGACGCGCCGGATGGCGCCCGGCGGGTCGATGCCCCACGAGCCGAGGGCGAGGAGCAGGATTCCGGCGGCGACCGTGGCGATGCTGGTGGCCCACATCGAGGTCCAGGGAGCGATCTCTCCCGAGATGGCGAGTTCCTCCCCGACCAGCTGCGGGATGTAGTAGAGGAGTACGACCGCAGCGGCGATGACGAACCCGCCGGCCCGCGTGCCCCCGGCCGAGGGACTCAACCCGAGAGCGAGCCCGATGATGCCGAAGGCGACGCAGGCGAACGGCAAGGCGAATTTCTTGTGGATCTCGACCAGGTACACCGCGGCGCCGGTGCCTTCCCAGCCGGCGACCAGTTCGGGCAGGCGCATGGCCCGCGCATCCCACCGGGGGCTCGGTGTCTCCGGTCCGAAGACCATTTCCGCGTCCAGGGGGAGCCGGATCCGTTCCGCCCGCTGGATCCGGTATTTCCCCGGGTCCTGATCCGGTGCGTCGTGCGACTCCACGTCGACGAGCTCCAGGTAGGCGATGCGGTCTTCGGGGACCACCACCATCCGCGCCCGGCTCGCGGCATGGATCGTGGGCGCCCGCTCGTCGGTGGTGTCCGCGAGGAACACCCGCTCCCAGTCTCCCCCGGGGGGCGCAGCGCCAATCAGCATCACCTTGTGGTCAAGCAGTTCGTCATGGAAGACCCGGGGATGGATTTCGGTCCGAAGCCGTGAGGAGGCGAGTTCGCTCGAGAGTTCGAGGAAGCGCTGGTTCGAACGGGGCACCACCTCGAGGGTGAGCGCCAGGGTGGCCGCAAAGCCGAGGAGCGCGGCCACCGCCACCGGCGCGAGGAGCCGCGCCGAGCTCATCCCGCCGGCTCGCATCGCGAGCAGTTCCGAGCTCGCGCTCAGCCGCGAGAATGCGAGCAGTACGCCGAACAGCAACGCGCTCGGGACCGCGACCGCGAGGAGGGCGGGCACCAGGTAGGCAAGCGCCAGCGCCACGGAGCCCGGATCGGCGCCCTGGGTAATGAGAACCCGCAACTGGACGACGAGCTCGTTGAGCAGCAGCGCGAACAGGAAGACGCCGGATCCGAGGGCGGCCCCGGGGGCGATGAGGCGCAGGATGTAGCGGTCGAGGAGGCCCAAGGCGATCCCCGCATTCTGACAGTGCGCGGAATCCCCGCCACGCGGTCCCTGCGGGCCCGCATGCGTGGACCGGGCCGGTGTCGGAAGGGGAACCGTCTGGTCCGGTTCCGTAGAATGTCGGGAATGCACCCCTGCGACCCGAAGCTCCGGGGGAGTCCGCGTGCGGGTTGAGCGCCTCGAAATCGCTGGGTTCAAGAGCTTTGCCGATCCGGTAACGGTCTCCTTTCCCGCGGGGGCCACCGCGGTGGTGGGGCCGAACGGTTGCGGGAAGAGCAACATCGCGGACGCCATCTTCTGGGTGCTTGGGGAACTCGGCGCCCGCACCATCCGGGCTCGTGGGCAGGACCTCATTTTCTCCGGCAACGCGAACCGCAAGCCGCTGGGAATGGCCGAAGTGCGGCTCCATGTGAGCGGCATCGAGCGGGCCGCGTCCGAGGGGGGCGGATCCACGGAGGGAACGGTGGTGGTGGGTCGGCGGGTGGACCGCAGTGGACAGTCCCTTTACGAGCTCGACGGTCGCCGGACGTCGCGCAAGGAGATCGTTCGCCTGTTTGCCGGCACCGGACTGGGGAGCCGTTCCTACGCGCTGATCGAGCAGGGACGGATGGGCGAGGTGCTCTCCCGTCCGCCGGAGGAGCTGCGCCGTTTCATCGAAGCGGCGGCCGGGCTCGGGAGGTACCGCCAGAATCGGAAGGAGAGCGAGGAAAACCTGCGTGCCGCGGAACGGGCGCTCGCCCAGGTCAGGCAACGCATGGCCGAATTGGATACCCGGATCCGCCAGACCCGCCGTGAGTCCCGGCAAGCCGGCCGGGCCCGCAAACTGGGCGCCGCCATCCGGAATCTGGAGATCGCCGAACGGACGGTCCGGCACACGGAACTCGAGCGAAGGATCGGCGAGGGCCGGGTTCTCGTCGCCCGGCTCGGCGAAGAGGTTTCCCGTCGCCGGCGGAGTCTCGAGGTGTTCGAACGGCGGCTGGCCGCCATGCGGGCGCGGCGGGACGCGCTCACTGCCGATCTCCGGGAGGTCACCCGGTGGATTGGGGAAGTGCGGCGGACGGAGGGCGAGATGGAGGCGCTGGTGGCGGAGGGCGATCGCGCCAGCGAGGCCCGCCGGAGCCGCCGGTCGCGGCTCGCCGAGACGGAGGACGGCATCCGCGCTTCCCGGACCGCCCGCCAGGAGGCACGGGCGGAGTCGGGGCAACGCCTTGACACCGCCCGGAAGAACGCCCGGGAAACGGGCGCCGCGGCTTCCGGGCGGCGGGCGGAACTGGAAGGGGCGCGCCGCGACGAGGGTCTTGCCGAAGAGGCGCTCGAGGCCGCGCGGCTTGCGGAACTGCGGTGCCGCGGCGCGGTTCGGGAACTGGGTTTCCGGGTGGAACAGCACGAACGGTCGGAGGAGGCGCTGCGGGCCGCCGACCAGCGCCTCGAGGTCGAAAGGCGGGAACTCGAGGCGCGGCTCGCCCGCATGGAAGAGCAGGTTCGGGTTGCGGTTCGGGAGGTGGATGCCCAGGACGCCGAAGCCGGGGAACGGGAGGAACGGCGGCGGGCCGCCGGAACCTCCCACCAGGAGCGGACGGAAGCGCTGGAAGTGGCACGGGTCCGGGATGCGGAAGCGGAAAAGGCCCTGGGCCGCGTCCGGGCTCGCCTCGAGAGCGCGGAAGCGCTGATCGTCTCGCGGGAACAGCTCGGGCCCGCAACCCGCAAGCTGCTCGCCCGGGCGCGCCGCGAGGGGTTGGATCTGCCGGGCGCGGTCGGGGAGGAACTGGAGGTGGACGAGGGGTACGAGCGCGCGGCCGAGCGGGCGCTCGCGGTGCATCGACTTCGGGTGCGGCGCGCTTCGGAAGTCTCGACGTTGGTACGGCTTGCAGCGGACGGCGCCCTGGGTCCCTGGGAGGTTCTGGTGGGGGAGTTCGTCGAGCGGGATTCCGGGAGCGGCGCCTCACCGGAGATGGGGGGAGAGCGACTGCGCGTCCATGTGCGAAGCGCGGATCCGCAGCTGGCGGCGGCGATTCCGGATGCCGTGCTGGTGTCCGGACTGGAGGAGGCGCTTGCGGCCTACGCCCGCACCCCCGGGCACTATGTGACGATGGGCGGGGACTCGGTGAGCCCGCCGGGGATCGTCCGGGTCGGGCGGGGAGGTCCGGGTGAGGGATTCCTCGCGGCGCGGCGGGAATTGTCCCGGCTTCGGGAGGAGGAGGCGGCGACGCGGCGGACGGCGGAAGCGGAAGCCCGCGAAGTGCGCGCGGCCGCGGCGGCGGCCGCCGAGGCCGGGGAGGAGCGGCGCCGCCTGGCCGAAGCTGCCGATGAGGCGCGGCGGCGGAGCGAACGGCTGAAGGCCCGATGCGAACAGGCGCAACGCTCCCGCGACGAGGTTCGCCGCCGTCTGGCCGCGGTGGAAGCCGCCGCGTCGGGCAACGGGGAGGATCGGGAACGGAACGGCGAGGCTCTTGCCCGGGCGCGCGAGGCGGTCGCGAGCGGGCGGGAGGAACTGGCGGCGCACGGAAACCGCCTCGAGGCGGCGCGTGAGGCGGCGTTGGCGTGCCGCCGGCGCACCGGCGAGGCGGAACGAGCGTGGGAGGATGCCGAACGGAAGGCGAATCGGGGGGCTTCCGAAGCCGATCGGGCGCAGCGCGAGCATGATGCCGCCGAACGGCGGGAGGCCGAAGATGCGAAGCGGCTGGAGGAACTGGCCGGGGAGCGGGCGGACCTGTCCCGAGAGGACGACGAGTGGGAGAAGCGGAGGAAGGAGGCGGAGGCGGCAGCCGCCGCGGCGACGGCCCGTCAGCGCGAGCTGGTGGTTCGGGAGACGGATCTGGCCGCGGACGAACGCGAGCTCTCGGCCCGGTTGGCGGTGGCCGCCGAACCCCTCCTCGCGCGGCGCACCGAGCTCCGGGAAGTCGAAGGCTCCCGGGCCTCGGCGCAGGCGGCGCTCGACGAGGCGGGGCGCTCGCGGCGGGAGCTTGAGGACGAGTTCCGGAGCCGCTTCGGTGCGTCGTTTGCCGACCTCGCGGGAACCCTTCCGTCGGGTTTGGCGGATCGTTCCCGGGCGGACTTGCTGGAGGAGGTGGATCAGGTCCGGGAGACGATGCGGGGAATCGGCCCGGTGAACGAGACGGCGGAAGCGCGGCTCGCCCAGCTGGAGGCGGAACGGGCGCGTCCCGCGGAGGAACTGGAGGACGTCGAGGCCGGAGTGCGGGACGGCATGAAGGCCCTCGCGCGACACGACCGGGACGCCCGTCAGCGCTTCCGCGCCGCCTACGAGGCGGTGGAACGGAACTTCGCGGAAGCCTTCCGGCAGCTATTCGGCGGCGGCCGGGCGTCGCTTCGCCTGGTCGAACCCGAAGCCGACGAGGATCGGGAAGGCGCCGGACCGGCCCCGGATGACGGCGTCCCGACCGAACTCGCCGCCGGCGTGGAGATCCTCGCCGAGCCGCCCGGGAAGAAGCTGCGGGGCATACGGCTGCTCTCGGGCGGGGAGCGGGCGATGACCGCCATCGCCTTTCTCATCGCCCTCTTCCGGCATCGGCCCGCGCCGTTCTGCCTGCTGGACGAGGCCGACGCGGCGCTCGACGACCAGAATGTGGCGCGCTTCGCCGACCTGCTGGGCGGGCTCCGGCAGACCACCCAGCTGGTGGTGATTACCCACAACCGGCGCACGATGGAATCGTGCGACCATCTCTACGGGGTCACGATGGAGGAACCCGGGGTGTCCCGGGTTGTTTCCCTCCGGCTCGATGACGCGGTTTCCTCCGACTGGCTTTCCGAATCGCCGACGCCGAGCAGCGAATCGCTCCCGGCCTGAGGCCCCTCCGATGGTCCCGCGGCACGCCATGGTGTTCGCCGCCGGGCGGGGGGAACGGATGGGGCCGCTCACCCGGAATTGCGCCAAGCCGGCGCTGCCGCTTGCCGGCGTCCCGGTGCTCACGCGGATTCTCGATCACCTGCATATTTCGGGAGTGCGCGAGGTGGTGGTCAACCTGCACCACGCCCCGGCGTCGCTCGAACCGCTGCTCCGCGCGGCGGCCGGCAAGGGGCTGCGGGTGCACCGTTCGGAGGAGCCGGAACTGCTCGGCACCTCGGGCGGGCTGGAGCGGGCGGTGGCCCGCTTCGGCGCCCTGGGCTTCGGACGCTCCCCGTTCCTGGTCCTGAACGCGGATGCTTATTCGGAATTCGATGTTGCCGCATTCGCTTCCGCGCACCGGGACCGGGGCGGCCACGCCACGTTGCTGGCCGACGCCCGTCCCGGGCCCGAATTCGAGCGGGAGCGCCGCCTCGAAGTCGACGCCGGCGGTCGCCTCGTCGGACTTCTGCCCGCCGGTTCGGCCGGTCCCGTGTTCTGCGGAACCTGGCTCCTCGAGCCTGCCGCCCTGGAACTGCTCGAGCCGGGCACGCTCAGCCTCGCGGCGGACCTGCTGCCCGGATTGATCCGGACCGGCGCCGGTTTCGTGGTTCCGACCCGCGCCCGGTGGTACGAGATCGGCGCCCCGGCCCGGTATCTGGCGGCGTCGCTGGCGTTCCCCTCCGGACCGTCCGCAAGTCCGACCTGCGCCCGGCGGATCCGGTTCGCCCCGGACGCCATCGTGGATTATCCGGCCCTCGTGGGCGAGGGCTGCGTCGTCGAGAGCGGTGCGGTGGTATCGCGTTCGGTGCTGCTGGACGGTGTCGAGGTGGGAGCGGGCGCCGTCGTCCGCGACTCGGTGGTGGCCGCCGGCGAGCGCATTCCGGCCGGGGCCCGGTTGTCCGGCGTGCTCCGGGCGGCAGGCGTCGGGAGGCCCCTGTAGCCATGCCGGGAGGAACGGCGCCCGCCGGCGATTCGGGCCGGACGCGGCTCGAGACCTGGCTGCGCCGCCGGGGACTCGCGGAAGCGAAACCGGCGCCATTGGTTCGGGACGCCGGCGAGCGCATGTACTTCCGCATCGAGCGCCCGGGTCGGGATCCGGTCGTGGTCTGTCTCATGGGAGCGCCGTTCGCCCCCGGCTCGCTCCCGTTCGCCAACTCCACCGCACTCTACGGATCGCTCGGGGTCGCGGTCCCCGAAATCCTCGACGAGGCGCCGGACCTCGGAGTGGTCCTGCTGGAGGATCTGGGCGACGAGCTCCTGCAACACCGGGCGATCCGGCGGGCGCCGGACCTCGGCGACCGGTACGGCGACGCGGTGGACATCCTCGCTCGCATCCAGCGGGAGGGGGAGCGCATCGGCAACTCCGATGACGCGAGCGCCTGGCGCGCCTGGGGGATGCGCCTCGACGCCCCCCTGTTCCTGCGCGAACTGCGGTTCTTTCGCAGGCACTTTCTCGAGGGCCGTCTGGACTCCCGCGTCCTTCGGCGCACCGAAGCGTGGCTCGACCGGTTCTTCGTGGAGCTGGCCGACGAGGCGGCGGGAACGCCCAGCGCGCTCTGCCATCGCGACTATCACTCGCGCAATCTCATGCTTCGACCCAACGACGGCCGACTCGTGGTCATCGACCATCAGGACACCCGGATCGGCCCGCGCGGATACGACATCATGTCCCTGGCCCGCGACCCGTATGTCCGGACCGACGACTCCCGCCCGCCGTTCGACGAAGGGGAAGTCGCCGCCCGCTTCGCGGATGCGGCTTGCCTCTCCGCATCCCGCCAGGAACTGGCAGCGGAGTACGACACGGTGGCGCTCCAGCGACTGCTCAAGGCGCTCGGAACCTATGGCCATCAGGTGAACGACCGTGACAATCCGGTGTACGCCCGGTATATCGCTCCGACCTTGGCCATGGTCCGGGAGATTCTGGACCGCGCGCCGCCGCAGTCACCCCGCCGGGAGTTGGCGACGATCCTCGAGGACATCGACCCTTCCTGACAGGCGAACGCAATCGCCGTTGCGTCTACTTGTGACCCATGGCGGTCACACGGGGTTCACATGATATGCGTCGTATTTTTGGGCTCTATTGAATTTCGAGTGGGTTATGCGAGGTGAGGGTTGAGCTTGGAGAAGTCGAGTTTTCCGGCGATAAGAAAGAAAACGGTGCGGATGGTGCGGAAGGAACGATACCCCCTGGCTTTCCGCTTGGCGGATTGGAAGAGGCCATTGAGGGCTTCTATGAACCCGTTGGTCTGGCGGGTTCGGGCCCACGCGGTGATGCCGTCGAAGTGTCTTCGGATCATCCGGGCGACGGCTTTCATGGGTTCGATCCGGGATCGATTCACGTTGGTGCACCACTGCTGGAGCATGGCCCGCATGACATGGACTTGCTTGCGGTGGAGGATGGCACGGAGTTGCTCCCGGTACCGCCAAGCTCGAGTGGTGCGCTTCCCAGCGGTCTGTGCGATCAGCGCGTTGAGTGCGGCGCGTTGGTTACGGCTGAGGTGTGTCGGATTCTTGAGCAAGGTCCAGCGCATGCCCTTGATCCCCGGATCGACCCGCTGCTCGATGCGTCTGGTTTCGTCGAGGGCACTCGAGGCGTGGGCGACGACATGGAACTTGTCGAAAGTGACTTGGGCATGGGGCAAATGCTTCGCAACCCCCTTGATGAAAGCAGGGGACATGTCGATCGAGACGAACCGGATCGCTTCGGGAGCGCCACCCTGTACCGCCAAGTTCCGGGCGAATTGTCCGACCGTGTCGGCCCCCCGGCCCTCCCCGACAAACAGCACCCGGCGCTTGCGGGCGTCGGCGGCAACGGTGACATAGGCGTGCCCCCGGGCCCGGGAGGTCTCGTCGATTGCGACGGCGCGAACGTCGCCCTGGTCGTCCTCCGCGGAGGCGAGTTCCACGTATTGGTTGCAGATGGTCTGAACCCGGTGTGGAGAAATCTTGTTCAACCGTGCGACCGCGGCGAAGGGCATTTCCCGACTCATGACGATCACCAACGCTTCGAAGAGCGCAGTGAACCCGGAGACCTGACCCGTCCAGGGCGTGGTGACCAGCGCGATCCGTCCGTCGGGCAGACGGACTCTCGGAACCCTCGCTACCACTTCGCATTCATACTGGAAGAAGTTGAGGTGGCGATAGCGCTTGGTCTTGGTGTCGTGGATGGGGTGTGTACCTTCGTGGTCCTTGTGAGGAAAGCGGGCGCCACGCTGAAAGTCGATATGGATGATCAGCTTGCGATCACACTCGACAAACTTCACGCTTTCGACGAACCAAGGTTCGATGAGGCCAAGGGCGGTTGCGAAGATGCGGTGGATATCTGTCATGAGATGCTTCTCCTATGCAGAGATGGGCCGAAAAGCAGCATTCTGCCGCTTTTCGAGCCCGAACCAAGCATGCCCGTCGCGGGTCCGTGCGTCAAGGGTTCGCTCCGCCGGGCTACGCCCGCCCTTGACACCCGGCCCCCCGACGGGCTTCCCGCCCGTACCCACTCGAAATTGAGTTGAGGCACTTTTACCCGGAAGGTGGAAAGCCAGAGAACCTGGTCGGTGACAAGGCGTACGACAGTGACGCTTTGGACGATGATTTACGGGCGAAGGGAATCAACATGATCGCGCCGCACCGTAGAAATCGAAGGAAACGGAAGACACAGGATGGCCGTCGGTTGCGCCGTTATCAGCGTCGATGGCTAGTGGAACGTTTTTTCTCGTGGCTTCAATGGCAACGTCGTGTACTGATTCGATGGGAGTTTCACGCGGCGAATTTTCTCGGATTTGTCCATTTCGCATGCATCTCCATTCTTCTTAGGCATTTTTGAGATAGGTTCATGTATGATCATAAACCATGTGAGGTGGTCCCGGGTCTTTGGACAGTTTGATGGCTTGGTTAAGGTGCAAATTGCCAAGTCCTCGTGCTCGTTGAATTCGCCCGAACGGGCGGACCATACTTCGTTTTCGTCGCCGGATCCGGGTGCCTCACGGGGGACCGCCGGGGGGCCGGGCGTCAAGGGCGGGCGTAGCCCGGCGGAGCGAACCCTTGACACACGGACACCCGCTGGGCAGGCTTGGTGCGGGTCGAAAGCAGCAGTCTGCTGGTTTCGGCCCATCCCTGAAAGCATCGGCATCCCGCAAGATTCCGGACCTCGCGGACAGCTCACGACAAAAGTCCCTCGCCATAGGCTTCGGCGGGCGTCCGCCCTCCGAGGGCCGAGTGCGGGCGCTGGGTGTTGTAGAACCGCATCCACTCCCCGATCACCCGTTCGGCCGCGAACCCGTCGGCGAGTTCGTGGAGGTACACCGCCTCGTACTTCAGGGACCGCCACAGCCGTTCGATGAAGATGTTGTCGAGGAACCGCCCGCGACCGTCCATCGAACACCGGGCGCCCGCTGCCGACACCCTCTCGGTGAACGCCGTGCTCGTGAACTGCGGCCCCTGGTCGGTGTTGACGATTTCCGGCACCACCTCCCGCCGCGCCGCCTCCGACAGCGCCTCGTCCAGCGCTTCCACGCAGAAGTTGCTGTCCATCGTGTTCGATAGGCGCCAGACGAGAACCCGCCGACTGAACCAGTCCATGAAGGCCACCAGGTACTGGAAGCCCGACGACATCGGGATGTAAGTGATGTCCGAGCACCACACCTGATTCGAACGGTCGATCGACATCCCCCGCAGCAAATACGGGTATGCCCGGTGATCCGGTGCCGGAACGCTGGTGCGCGGCTTGCGGTACATCGCCTCCAGCCCCATCACCCGCATCAGGCGCCGAACCCGGTGGCGGCCCACCGTGACGCCTTCCCGCCGCAGGTGGCGCATCATCTGCCTGCTCCCGTAGAACGGGTAATCGAGCGAAAGGGCGTCCAGCCGCCGCATCAGTATCCGGATTCCCGGCGCTTTCCCCGCACGGCTGGTAGTAGAGCGACGAGCGGCTGAGGTCCAGCAGAGCGCACTGCCGAGCGAGACTCAGCTCGGCGTTCCGCTCGACCAGCGCCGCCCGGGCGGCTCGGCTCAGCGTTCCCACCCGCGCCGAAAAAAATCCCACTCGACCGTCAACTCCCCGATCTTGGCGTGCAGGTCCCGGATCAGGCTCTCGTGGTCCGACGGACCCGACTTCTTCCCGTTGGCGAACACCTGGTCCAGCCCGTCGACCGCCTGACGCTTCCATGCCGCCACCTGTGTGGGATGGATCTGGTGGCGCACCGCGATCTCCCTGGCGGTGCGGTCTCCCCGCAAGGCCTCCAGCGCGACCCGCTTCTTGAAAGCCACCGTGAACCGGTGGCGCCGTTTCGTCGTCATTCCTGGACCTCCAGCAGGACCGGAAATGCTCCTTAGCCGGTTGCCCCCAAAAGCGGGACCATCTCATTCGGCACATCCTGCTTACGGCGTTTGCCATAATCTGGATATCGGCACTGCGTGGAAACAGCTGCCGAAGGGAACGCAGGTCTCGCCGTCATAAAGCACGACGCCGCAGGCGAAACGGTCGCCGGCCGCCTGTTCCAGCTTGCGCAGGCCACGGAAGTCGCGTGGATGAACGGTCCCCGACGCCTTGATTTCCACACCGGCCACCGCGCCGGATGCCTGCTCGATCACGAGATCCGCTTCGAGACCGTCCTTGTCCCGAAAATGGAAGAACTCGCTTGGCATGTCCCACCAACTCGCCTGCCTTCGTAATTCCTGGAAGGCAAATGTCTCCAGAAGGTGGCCCAGCAGGGTCCTGTCTGTCGTCAGCGCGCCGACATCGGCTCCAAGCAAGGCGGCCGCGAGACCGGTATCGCCGAGATGCAACTTCGGACTCTTGACCTGCCGCTTCAGTCGATTGTTGTGCCAGGCAGGTAGTCGTTCCAGCAGGAAGAGCTTCTCAAGAATCGTGACATAGTCCCTGATCGAAGGTCGGCTGATCTCGAAGGTCGATGCCAGGCTGCTGAGGTTGAACAGTTGGGCCGTCTGCGAGGCCGCGGCCCGCAGGAGCCGTGGCAGGACATGGAGCGACCGGACCCGGCTTATGTCTCGCGCATCGCGCTGGACAAGCGCCTCCGCGTAGTCGCGATACCAGTTCGCGGCGCGTCTGCCGGTCGGCCGCGCCAATGCAGCCGGATAACCTCCGGCGACGATTCTGTCAGCAAGCTGCTTACCCAGGCGCTCGCATCGGAACGCCGGAAAGCCCTTCCCGAACAGAGTGTTCAGGAAGTCCGCATCGGGACTGGAGGGATCTGATCGGCCCATGAGTTCATACTGCGTCAGGGGATGCAGCGGCACGATCTGCATGCGTCCCGCCAGCGAGTCTGACAGTTGCGGGACAAGCAGCACGTTTGTGGACCCGGTAAGCAGGAAGCGTCCCGGCGTCCGATTACGGTCCACGGATATTTTGATGGCTTCAAACAATTCGGGAACCTGCTGGACTTCGTCGAGAATGACACGATCTGGCAAGTTCGCGACGAAACCCATCGGATCCGAGCGGGCGCTGTCTCTCGCAATCGGATCGTCGAAGCTGAAATAGCTGTAATCCGGATCGTCAGGAGAGAATCCCCGCGAGAGCGGCTTGCCGCGCCAAGTCAGGGCTTCGCTACGCCAAGTCAGGAGGCTCGGCGCGCATGCGATCTGCGCGAGCGTTGTCTTTCCGCATTGGCGTGGGCCGTGGATCAGCACGACCGGCGAGTCCTCGAGCGCTTCGACAAGCAAGCGCTCGACGGATCGGGGATAGAAAACCGGACCGGACATCGGCTGATCGTAAATTTGAGTACGTCTGATTGCAAGTTTCTGTGCCGGCCAATTGAAAGTCAAGGCTGGAATTGTCCGTATGCTGCGAAGGCAGCCGATTCTCCCCTCCGTCTTCGCGAGGCCTCGCCCATGGCCGGAATGCTGAACGGGTCCTTTGATCTAGGGCAACCGGAATTTGTGGTGCCGGAGACTGACCTCCGTCCCGAATCAGGATATGGCGGGGGATGCTGCCGAGGCGGAAGCCATATCGGTGCGCGACCGGCTGAAGGACGCCGATCGGAAGCAATGCCGCGATGATGCCGGGCAAGGGCATTGTTTGCCGCCGGTGCAGGAGGACGGGTCATGCATGTCGCCCTGGCTGACAGGAAGGACGGTTCGTACCGCTCATACGGTCGTCCAGGGATCGACGACCTTGATGCCGGTATCCTTGAAGTACGGCACATTGCGGGTCGCCACCGCCATGCCGCGCGAGCGGGCGATGGCCGCGGCTTGGCAGTCCGCCGGGCCGTTGCGGAGTCCGGCGGAACGGCGCCTCGCTGCGATGTCCGCATATTCCTGCGCCGCAGCGCTGTCGAAGGAAAGGATGCGGCCGTCGAAATGTTCCGCAGGACCGCCTCGATGACAGAGGCAAGCGCCGTCTGTCGCCGGCCGGCCGGGAGGATCCCTCTCTCATTCCAAGGGTAGCCGGTGTCTCATCCATGTTGGCAGAGAGACTTCACACTGGAAAAAAATCGGGAGACTTGAACCTGTCTCACAATTGAAATGTGACGTGAAATATGTATGATCATAAACCATGATCCATGTGACCGATGCGCAGTGGGAGAGGATCCGAAGGTTCTTTCCCGAAGAGAATATTCCTGTGAACCGTCGTGAGAGGAAGCCTATTCCGGCACGCTCCATCCTGGATGCGGTTCTTTGGATATTGACGACTGGTGCGCAATGGAAATGGCTGCCGCAGTGCTATCCGAATTACAGCCTCAACTCAATTTCGAGTGGGTACGGGCGGGAAGCCCGTCGGGGGGCCGGGTGTCAAGGGCGGGCGTAGCCCGGCGGAGCGAACCCTTGACGCACGGACCCGCGACGGGCATGCTTGGTTCGGGCTCGAAAAGCGGCAGAATGCTGCTTTTCGGCCCATCTCTGCATAGGAGAAGCATCTCATGACAGATATCCACCGCATCTTCGCAACCGCCCTTGGCCTCATCGAACCTTGGTTCGTCGAAAGCGTGAAGTTTGTCGAGTGTGATCGCAAGCTGATCATCCATATCGACTTTCAGCGTGGCGCCCGCTTTCCTCACAAGGACCACGAAGGTACACACCCCATCCACGACACCAAGACCAAGCGCTATCGCCACCTCAACTTCTTCCAGTATGAATGCGAAGTGGTAGCGAGGGTTCCGAGAGTCCGTCTGCCCGACGGACGGATCGCGCTGGTCACCACGCCCTGGACGGGTCAGGTCTCCGGGTTCACTGCGCTCTTCGAAGCGTTGGTGATCGTCATGAGTCGGGAAATGCCCTTCGCCGCGGTCGCACGGTTGAACAAGATTTCTCCACACCGGGTTCAGACCATCTGCAACCAATACGTGGAACTCGCCTCCGCGGAGGACGACCAGGGCGACGTTCGCGCCGTCGCAATCGACGAGACCTCCCGGGCCCGGGGGCACGCCTATGTCACCGTTGCCGCCGACGCCCGCAAGCGCCGGGTGCTGTTTGTCGGGGAGGGCCGGGGGGCCGACACGGTCGGACAATTCGCCCGGAACTTGGCGGTACAGGGTGGCGCTCCCGAAGCGATCCGGTTCGTCTCGATCGACATGTCCCCTGCTTTCATCAAGGGGGTTGCGAAGCATTTGCCCCATGCCCAAGTCACTTTCGACAAGTTCCATGTCGTCGCCCACGCCTCGAGTGCCCTCGACGAAACCAGACGCATCGAGCAGCGGGTCGATCCGGGGATCAAGGGCATGCGCTGGACCTTGCTCAAGAATCCGACACACCTCAGCCGTAACCAACGCGCCGCACTCAACGCGCTGATCGCACAGACCGCTGGGAAGCGCACCACTCGAGCTTGGCGGTACCGGGAGCAACTCCGTGCCATCCTCCACCGCAAGCAAGTCCATGTCATGCGGGCCATGCTCCAGCAGTGGTGCACCAACGTGAATCGATCCCGGATCGAACCCATGAAAGCCGTCGCCCGGATGATCCGAAGACACTTCGACGGCATCACCGCGTGGGCCCGAACCCGCCAGACCAACGGGTTCATAGAAGCCCTCAATGGCCTCTTCCAATCCGCCAAGCGGAAAGCCAGGGGGTATCGTTCCTTCCGCACCATCCGCACCGTTTTCTTTCTTATCGCCGGAAAACTCGACTTCTCCAAGCTCAACCCTCACCTCGCATAACCCACTCGAAATTCAATAGAGCCTGAAATTTCTTGGATTTGTCCATCTCGCGTGCGTCTCCATTCTTCTTGGGCATTTTTGAGATAGGTTCATAGGTTCAGGGCCGTTCACGCCTCCGGTTAGTGAGCCGGCAACATTCGGCAGTCGGATGACGCAGAGTCGAATATGGTTTTGGTCGGCTGGGGCCCACTACATGATGTCGTGTTGGCGTTTCCATCTTCGTAGCCGGGTGCGGGCATTGGCATACGGCGAGGATGTATTGAGCTGGATCATGCGGCCCATGGTGTATTTCCGATACCAGGATTTGCCATACAGTCGTTCATTGGTCTGAGTGGAAATTAACGTGACGATTTCCAGTTTTGCAGCTTCGAGATCGTCCAGAAGTCGATCAAGGGGAACGGCATCCGAGTCGGAATAGAATTTCTGCGCAAGCTTGCCGAGCTGGTTCCACCGGAAACCGGTTTCGGGAAAATCAATCGACTCGCCTTTCGCGTCCTTTTCCATCCACTTCAGCACCAGTCTGTTCCAGCCAAGCAGATAGCTCGCCAGGTTGTGGACACTCATTACCGTATTTCTGGCATGCCCCTCGAGGGTCGCCTCATGGCCCCTTGAAGCGGGTACTGTCCTCAGTTCCTTGTCGAGATGTCGGAAATTGGTTTCTATTGCCTCAAGGAGTCCTTCGCGCGATCCTGGTATCGGCATGAATCAGATTTTTTTCATGATGGCTTCCAACAGGACCTTCTGGACTTCGCCCAGAATGACACGTTCCAGCAAGTCTGCAATGAAACCCATCGGGTCCGAGCGGGCGCTGTCTCTCGCAATCGGATCGTCGAAGCTGAAATAGCTGTAATCCGGATCGTCAGGAGAGCATCCCCGCGAGAGCAGCTTGCCGCGCCAGATCAGGGCTTCGCTACGCCAGGTCAGTACGCTCGGCGCGCATGCGATCTGCACGAGCGTTGTCTTTTCGCACTGGCGCGGGCCGTCGATCAGCCCGACCGGCGAATCCTCGAGCGCTTCGACAAGCAAGCGCTCGACGGTTCGGGGATGGAAAACGGACCAAGCACCGGCTCATCGTAAGTTTTGAGTGCGTCTGATTGCAAGTTTCTGTGCCGGCCAATGGAAAGTCAAAGCTGGAATTGTCCGTATGCTGCGAAGGCAGCCGGTTCTCCCCTCCGTCTTCGCGAGGCCTCGCCCATGGCCGGAAGGTCTCGACAACCGGATCGGGAGATCGGCGCAACAGTTCGGACACCACATTCGCGTCGACCAGGATCGCCATCGCGCCGCACTCAATCGAAGGTGGGCGGCTCGCGCATCGGTCCGCGCGGTGGCAGTTCGAGATCCACACCGCTGACAGGCGTGATGCGGGCGCGAATGGCGCTTGCGGGATTCCTGGGGGCTTCCCTGCGCTCGACAGCCTCGCTCAGGGTGATGCGCCTTCCTCCATCGACCGGCAATGCTCGGCGGCCCGCACGCGCAGGTGCGTCTTCACCTCGTCGTCAAGATTGCGGATCGTGATGCTTGCCATGCTCCTGTCCTCCTTCCCATGGGGCCTCCATGCCATCGGTACGGCGGCGCTGGAACGACGCTGATGCGGCGCGCACGTGCTGGCGAGGCGGCCATGCTCGACCGAAATGCCCGGTGTGCCGGCCGATGGGGGGCTTTGGGACGGGACGCAGCCGGTTCGACCGGCTCCATGCGGGAGAGGCGGGCGGCGCGGCGGGGTGGGGGTTGTCGCTACGGCGCGGTGAAGCCGGTGGTCCGGTGGGAGCCGTCGCAGAACGGTTTTTGCTTCGAGTGCCCGCAGCGGCAGAGCGCGCCCTGGTCGAGAGTCAGCCGCGTTCCGCCGCGGCCCGAGAGGGTGAGCGGGCCCCGGAAGAGGACCGGTCCGTTCGGTTGCGGGAGGAACCGCACCGGTGCGGTCTCGTCGGTTGCCGGAGTTGCCGGACGCGGGCTGACGGCTGCGTTGTCGGTGAAGTTGATCCGCTGGTGGGACGCGTCGCAGAGCGGCTTGTTCTCCGAGGCGCCGCAGCGGCAGAGGGCGACCCGGGTGTCGGGAAAGGGGGCGGCGTCGCGGGTCTCGCACCATTCGAGTCGGCCGCGCACCTGGAGCGGTCCGTTCGGCTGGATGGATGCCGAGTTCCGTTTCCGTGGATTCTCCGGAAGCACGGTTGCGGCGGCGTCGTCGCCTGGCGCGACCCGTTCGCCTGTGGGCGGCGCCATGCGGAGCGCCCCGGTCGGGCAACCGAGCACGACCCGTTCCAGTCGCTTCGGATCGGCGGCGTCGGGGAGTATCCAGGGACGACGAGAGACGTCGAACACCTCGGGCAGCCCCTTGACGCAGACCTCCGCATGGGTGCACCTATGTACGTCGAAGGTGACGGAGGCGGCGGGGCCCCGATAGTGGCGGACCCGGCTCTTCATGGGAGAACTGTAGTGCCGCTGCCGTCTGCCCCGCGACCGGGTTCCGGACGGGGGGAAGGGGGTGGGGAACCCGATGGGCCGGAGGCGGTCCGGTCGGCAACGGGAGCGGCGCGTTCTCTGGGAGTAGCCGGATTCGGGACATCGGCGCCCCGAGCCTCCGTTACCCGACGGATCGCCGGGACGGGATGGTGAACCCCGCGCCCGCATCCCCCGCGGGTGGGATCCTGGTCGCTGGTTTCCGGTGGTCCCGGGATCCCCACCGTTGCCTCAGGCTTTCCCGGGTGCGGGTGCGGCGGCCCCCGTCCGGGCGGGGCGGCTCTCCCGCCAGAGGCGGCTCGCCCGTTCGGCGATGTCGTCGAGGAGGGTGTAGAAGAACGGGAGGATCAGCAGTGTCAGTACGGTCGAGGCGGCGAGCCCGCCGATGACGGTCCGCGCGAGCGGGAAGTAGTACAGCTCGTCGAGTCCCGCCCGTCCGAGGCTCATCGGGACCAGTGCCAGCATGGTGGCGGCGGCGGTCATCAGGATCGGGCGGAGACGGTCGCGGCCGCCGGCGAGCAGGGCTTCGGTGCGTTCCATGCCGTCGCGGCGAAGCTTGTTCACGTGGTCGATCAGGACGATTCCGTTCTTGACCACGACACCCATGAGAACCAGCAGCCCGATCTGGGCCATCAGGTTGAAGGGGCTGTCGGTGAGGAGGAGCAGCCATGCGGCGCCCCAGATCGCGTAGGGGATCGAGATCAGGATGGCGAGCGGGTGGATCAGCGACTCGAACTGGGCCGCCATCACGATGTAGATGAGAAGCAGCGCCAGCAGGTAGTTCACCGCCATGTTCCGGAAGTCGTCGTCCTGCCGGCTGATGCGGTCGCCGAAGGACCAGCTCGCCCCGGGCGGGAGCGCCATGCCGTCCATCAGCGACTCGATCTGCTCGCGGGCGCCCTCCCAGTCGTCTCCCTCGTAGGCCGCGCGCAGGGTGGCCACCGCCTTCCGGTCCACCCGCCGGATGGTGCGGTTGCGATCGCGGATCTCGAAGTCGGCAAGGTCTCCGAGCGGGATGGGGGTTCCGTTCTCTCCGATCAACGTGAATTGCCGAAGGTCGGCCACCCGGGAGACGTCCTTCTGGGACACCGTCAGCAGCACATCGGCCTCGTGGTCTCCGGTCTGGAAACGCCGTAGCGGACGACCGCCCAGACTGAAGCCGAAGATCTCCGAAAGGTCGCGGGGACTGATCCCGTGGCGGGCGGCAGCTTCAAGCCGGGGCCGCACGATGATTTCCCTCGCCGGCTGGCCATTGCCCGAGCGGATGTCCGCCACACCCTCCACGGTGGCGAGCCGGGCCTCCGCCTGTTCCGCGAAGCCGGGCAGCCGCTCCGATCCGTCGTCGTACAGGCGGACCCGGAAGAACATGCTGTCGCCGCCGCTCTCCTGATCGTCATCGCCGAACACGATCCGGGTGCCGGGAAGGACCGGGAGAACCTCCCGAACCCGGTCCTTCATCCCGCGCCCGGCCGAGTCGCTGATGTGCTCGGCCTCGAACGAGATCACCGTCTGCGCCTCGTTCTCGGCGAAGTAGCTGTAGACCGACTCGATTCCGAGCTCCTCCCGAAGGCCGGCCAGCTCGCGTTCCACCGCGAGTACCGCAAGGCGCGCGTCCTCCTTGTAGTGGAAATCGGAGAATTCGTAGGAGAGGAAGATCCGGTTTCGGTTGAGTCCGGAGAAGAGCGCCGTCGAGAGCCCCAGGAAGAACGGCAGGATGGCGGTGGCAAGAAAGACGACCGCGATCCCGGCGGTGATCCAGCGGCGTCGCAAGGTGAAGCGGAGGGCCCGCTGATAGAGGTCTCCGAGACGCTCGGTCCAGGCCGGCGGGACGCTCGGCTTGCGCGCCAGCAGACGCGAACTCACCAGGGGAATGAGAGTGAGCGAGATGAACAGCGAGGCGAAGATGGTCAGCGAGATGGCAAGACCGATTTCCCCGAGCCAGATGGACATTTCGTTCTTTGCGCCCAGCACCGTGGGGAGGAACACCACCGCGGTGGTGATCGTGGATGCGATCACTGCCCCGGAGACGGCGTGCGCACCCATGACCGCGGCGGCCTTTGCCGACAGGCCGCGGGCGTGCTCGCGGACGATGGACTCGAGCACCACGATGGCGTCGTCCACCAGCAGGCCGATGCCGATCATCATTCCCATCATCGAGAGCACGTTCAGCGACCGGCCACCGAAGTGGAGCACGATGGCGGTTGCGATGATGGACATCGGGATCGTCAGGCTGACGATGGAGGTGGTGTCCACCCGGCGCAGGAAAAGGAACAGCACCACGACCGCCAGCAGGGCGCCGAGGAGCCCTTCGGTCCGGATGCCGGCGAGACCGGAGGTGATCTCGTCCGCCATGTCCTCCCAAACGAACAGACTGATGCCGGCGAGCGCCGGATCGTTCGCGATCTCGCCCCGGATCACCGCAGTGACCTGGGTAGCCACTTCCACCGTGTTGGCCTCGGCAGTCTTGAACACGGTGAGACCGATGGCGGCGTCGTCGTTCAGCCGCCGGCCGAATGGGATGGGGGGCTCGCGGTAGGTCACCTCGGCGATGTCCGCGACGACCAGCCCCCGGTCGTTCAGGGGCAAACCGTCGATTTCCTCCACGTCCGCAAGGGCGCCGAAGCCGCGCACCGGGGTCACGCCGTCGGTGGAATGGATGCGGCCGAGCGAGACGTTCCGGTTCATGTTCCGGACCCGCTCCGCCACCGCTCCCAGATCGACCCGGTGGGCAGCGACCTGGTCGAGCCGCAGGTTGATGCGGATCTCGCGTGGTTCCACTCCGCTGAGCTCCACCTTGGCCACTCCCGGAACCCGGCGGATGGGATCGGCGATGCGCCGCTCCAGCCGCTGGTAGTTCGCGGTCAGATCCATCCCCGGCGCCGAGATTCGCGCCTCGACGATCGGGATCTGAGTCGTCGAAAAGGTGTTCACATGGATTTCGCGGACGTCGGATGGCAACTGGTCGCGCGCGTCCTCGACCGCCTCGAACACCTTGGCCCGCGCCACGTCCACCGTTTCGCCCCAGGTGAAGTTGAGCTGGAGGTCCGCGCTGTCGGCGGTGGCGCTGGAGGTGATGCGCCGGGTGCCGGGGATGGTGGCGAGCGCTTCCTCCAGCGGCTTCACGATTTCGCGTTCGATCTGCGCCGGACTGGAATTGGGGTAGGGGACGGTGACGAAGACCCCGGGGAAGTCCACATCGGGCAGGAACGCGAGCGGAATGCGGCCGAACGAGATGACTCCGAGCACCAGCACGCTGAGAAGGATCATGGCGGTGGTGACCGGACGGCCCACCGCGAGACGGGGAAGGCTCATGGTGCGAATCTCTTGCGGTCGAACACCGAGTAGGCGGTCGGGATGACGACCAGGGTCAGCGCGGTGGAGACCAGCAGCCCGCCGATGACGGTGATCGCCATCGGGCCGCGAATCTCGGCGCCTTCGCCAAGTCCGAGAGCCATCGGGGTCAGGCCGAGGATGGTGGTAAGGGTGGTCATCAGGATCGGCCGGAGCCGGATCCGCCCGGCGGCAACGATCGCGTCCGCCTTCTCCATCCCCTCGCGACGGAGGCGATTCACGCAGTCCACCAGCACGATGGCGTTCTTGACCACGATCCCGGCGAGCATCACCACCCCGATGAGCACGATCACGCTCAGGGTGGATCCGGAAAGGATCAGTGCTCCGATCACACCGATGGCGCCGAGGGGAATGGTGAAGAGGATCAGGAAGGGATGGAGGAGGGATTCGAACTGGCTCGCCATCACGAAGTACACGAGGAAGATGGCGAGTCCGATGGCGAGCGCGAGGCTGCGGAACGAACGCTCCATTTCGTCACGCTGTCCGCCGAAGCGGGTCTGGACGCCCGGTGGCAGCCCGAGGCCCGCGATCTGTTCCGAAATCGCCGTGGTGGCGCCGGCGAGATCGGCGCCGTCCAGGCTTCCGGAGATCACCACGGCCGGCCGCTGCGCGACCCGCCGCAGTTCGGCCGGACCCTGGCTCACTTCGGCGGCGCCGAGTGCCCGCAGCGGCACCGGGCGGGCGTCCGCGGCATGCACGATCATCTCCGGGACCGCAGCTGTCCGGGAACGAATCGCACCGCTACCCCGGACGACGATGTCCACCCGGCGGTCGCCCTCGTCCAGCCGGGTCGCCACATCGCCCCGGAGCTTGGAGCGGAGCGCCTCCGATGCCTGGTCTACCGAGAGTCCGAGGCGCGCCAGTCGGTCCGCCTCGAAGCGGACCCGGATCTCCGGGTTGCCCGCCTCGGCGGTCGAGCGGACATCCGCGAGTCCGGAGATGCCCGCCACCGCCTCGCGTACGCGCCGGGAGCTCGGGACCAGCAGATCCCGGTCGTCCGAAAAGACCTCCACTTCCACCGGCCGCCGGAAGCTGAAGTAGGACGGGCGCCCGAACTCGTAACGGACTCCCGGTCGAGTGGCGAGATCCGCCCGCATCGCCTCGATGACCGCTGCTTCGGTCTGCTGGTCGCCGCGGTCGGCCATGACCACCCCGATCCGGCCCCGATGCTCGGCGCGTCCGGTACTTCCGGTGAACCCGCCGGAGCTACCGGCGCCCGCCTCGGTGGTCACCCGGAGCACGGCCGGGTTCGCCTGCACCGTCTCGGCCACTTCGCCGGCCACGGCATCGGTGGCGCCCACCGCGCTCCCCTCCGGGAGGTGGATGTCGAAATGGAATTCGCCCTGCGACAGCGCCGGAATCAACTCCACCCCGACTGCGGCGCGTCCGGCGGCGAGCGAACCGGCGAAAAGGCCGGCAGCCAGCAGGAACACAGCTGCCGGGTGGCGAAGCGCGGCGCGGAGGACCGCCGGATAGGCGTTGGCGACGGCGCTCTCGGCGGCGCCGAATCCACGGAACACCGGCTGCAGGGGCCAGGTCAGCGCCCTTCCGGCCGCCGCGCCGGCGCTGCGGACCACCCGCAGCGCCCGAGCCGCGCGGCCGGGGGCAGTTCCCGCCGGCGCCGCTCCGCCGCGCGAGGCCACCACCGGGATGAGGGCAAGCGAGAAGGCGAGCGAGGCGAGAATGGAAATCGAGACGGTGAGCGCCTGATCGCGGAAGAGCTGTCCCGCCACCCCTTCCACGAACACGATCGGGAGAAAGACCGCGACGGTGGTGAGCGTGGATGCGATGACCGGCCCGGCGACCTCGACGGCGCCGCTCACGGCTGCACTGCCATCGGCTTCGCCCGTGGTCCGGCGGCGGTGGATCGCCTCCAGCACCACGATGGAGTCGTCGAGCAGCATGCCCACGCCGAGCGCGAGTCCCCCGAGGGACATGATGTTGAGCGACAGCCCCATCTGCTGCATCACGAAAAAGGTGGCCACCACCGAGACCGGGATGGCGAGCGCGACCACCGAAGTCGCCCGGCGGTCGCGCAGGAAGAGGGCGATCACCAGGATGGCGAGCAGCCCGCCCTCCCAGGCGTTTCGGACCACTTCCGAGATGGCGCCCTCGATGAACTCGGACTGGTCGAAGAGCGTGGTGAGGGCGATCCCGGACGGCACGGTGTCGCCGATTTCCTCCAGCCGGGCGCGGATTCCCTCGGCGACCTGGACGGTGTTGGCGTCCCCCTCGCGGAAGATGCGCACTTCAACCCCCTCGGCGCCGTTTTCGCGGAGAACCACTTCCTGGTCCTTGAACCCGGAACGGACCTCGGCCACGTCCCGGAGCCGAACCCGGCGGCCCTCGCTGTCCTTGACGATCACGGCGCGGATCCGGTCGAGGGTGTCCAGCTCGTTCAGGGTGCGCACCAGGTAGCGGGCCTCGTCCTCGTGGACGCTGCCCCCGGCGAGGTTCACGTGCGCGGCGGCGATGGCGTCCGAGACCTCGGCCACCGTGATTCCGTAGGCGGCGAGCCGACCCTCGTCCACATCCACCTGGATTTCGCGGGTGAGACCCCCCTCGATGCGCACTGCCGCCACTCCGGCCACGGCGTCCATGTCCTTCTTCAGATCCTCCTCGGTCCACTCCCGGAGTTCGGCGAGGGGCCGGTCACCGGAAACGCCGAGCCGGAAGACGGCGTCGGAGGAGGGATCGAACCGCAGGACGCGCGGTCGTTCGGCGTCCTCGGGAAGGAGAACCCCGTCGATCTTCTCGCGCACGTCGAGGGCGGCGAAATCCATGTTGGTGTCCCAGACGAACTCCAGGGTCACCTCCGAGGCGCCGGCGCGGGAGCGCGAGGTGACCCGGCTGAGGCCCGGCGTCACCGAGGCGGCCTCCTCAATGGGGCGGGTGACCAGGGTCTCGACCTCGATGGGAGCGGCGCCCGGCATCCGGGTTTCGACGGTGAGGGTCGGGTAGGAGATCTCGGGCAGCAGGTTGACCGGGAGCCGCCCGAGCGCGACCAGCCCGAAGACGCACGCGGCCACGGTGAACATGCTCACGCTCACCGGCCGCCGCACGCAGGCGGCGATCAGGGACTGCATCGGAGTTCGTCCGCGGGGAAGGGGATCAGGTCCGGTTCAGGACTTCGACCGGGGCCCCGGGGGAGAGCGAACCCTGTCCGGCCACCACCACCTGCTCGCCCGCCGCCAGCCCTCCGGCGACTTCCAGCACGGCGCCGGCGGGACCCTCCATCTCGGCTCCGACGGTGACTTCACGGCGAACCGCCCGGCCATCCTCGACCACGAACACATGGTTCCGGCCGCCCGCCCGGATGACCGCCCGTTTGGGGGTGAGCACCGCGTTGTCGCGGACTCCGGTCTCGACGGTCACCCGGGCGAAGGATCCCGGGCGTACCAGGGCGCCGACGCGGCCCGGAATCGTCACCGTGACCTTGACGGTGCCGGTGGCGCGGTCCACCACCGGACTGATCTCCCTGACGGTGCCTTGCAGTCCTTCCCGACCGGGATCGGATTCCGGACGCACCAGCGCCGATTGTCCGGGAGTCAGGCCGATCACGTCGCGTTCCGGGATGTACAGCCGGGTGATGAGCGTGTTGAAGTCGGCCAGCGTGAGCAACTTCTGCGCCGGTTCCAGGCGAGCTCCGGGAACCACCATGACCTCGGTCACGGTGCCGGCGAAGGGCGCCCGGATCTCGGTGCGCTCGAGTTCGAGCCGGGCGGTTTCCGTTTCGGAAGCCGCGAGGTCGCGGTCGAACCGTGCCTTTTCGTAGTCATGCTCGGCGACCAGATCCTGCTCGAAGGCGCGTTGTTGGCGGGTCAACTCGGCGTCGGCGCGGGAGAGCCGCAATTCCGCCTGCTCGAGGGCGAGGCGCCGCTCCCGTGCGTCCACCCGGGCCAGCACTTCGCCTTCCCCGACGCGCTGCCCCTCGCGCACGAGGAGTTCGGTCACCATTCCGGATGTTTCGGAGAGAACCTCGGCAGTGCGTTCGGCTTCGACTGCGGAAGTCGTGGAGAGGTGGACGGTGACCGGCCCGATTGCGGCGGGAGCGACGCTCACCGGAGTCGGGGCAGGCTCTTCGCGGGGCGGTTCGGCGGCCTCAGGCGTTTCGGATTCGGAGAGGAGGGAGGCGGCGAGAGCGGCGCTCGCCAGAACGGCCGCTCCTGCGAGGAGGATTCCCGACGTGCGTTTCATGGGATGGTCTAACGACGGCGGCGGAGGCTCGGTTCCGGGGAACGGCGCCTGCAGTCGCGCTCGAGCTGCGCCTGGATCTGATGGAATTCCCGAATGACCCACACCACATCCAACCGCTCTGCGTGCAGGCGTCCGTGCGCGATCCGATTGTGGATCCGGTAGGGGCGTATCGCGAGGATCCAGGCGGGAGTCCCGATTTCGAGCACCAGTTCAGGCGAGTGGCGAAGCCGAGGCCCGACCGCCGGGCATCGTCGGGGTCATGGAGGGTCCGACATCGGCAGCGCGGACGGAGCCGCTGGCAGTCCGTCGAGGCGGTGGGGGTTACGCGGCGCAGCGCATGACCGGGATGCCGAAGCTGCGGGCCTTGTCGACGAGGTTCTCGGTGATGCCGGAGCAGCGGAAGGCGATGACTCCCTTGGGCCTGAGGTTGAGCAGCTCGTCGTTGCGGCGGGACGGGGCGGTGCGTCTGTGGCGGTCCCGGTCCGGCTTGCAGACGATCTGGTGAAGAAGTGGATGAGGAAGGTCGTGTCAGTGTTGTCCGGCCTCGGGATTGCGGATGTCATGGGGTGCTCCTCTGTCGTGTTGGGACTTCAGGACGGCGGCGGAGACCGCTCTCCCGGACCCCCCGCCTCACGGCCACACCCGGCCTCCCGCCGGTGCGCCGCGCGTCGGCGAAGACGCCGGCAGGACGGCGGCGCCGCTGAGGCGGGGCGGCCTGCCGGGGGCCCGGCAACCGGTCCCGGCGCCGACACGGAACCGGCCATCCTCAATTGCTTGGCCCCCGATGCTGTCGAGCGCGGTGCGTGTTGAAACCGGCCTCCGGACAGGTTAAGGACTGTTATGATGGGTTTGTTGCGGTCTTGCGGATGCGGTGGCCCGAATTCTACGGGAGGATGAGGTTATGACGGGGACACCGGTCGATGTCGGGATGCATGATCTGCGACTGCCCGGGCGAGGCGTGAGCGCCTCACCCGCGCGAACTCTCGGATAAGAATCGGTGGCTACTTTGGTGAGAATCGGCACTTGCCTCCACAGAGTCCCGCCGCGCCACGACATCTCCTGCAACTCCGAAAACGCCACAGCGCACGTGCCTCAAGCTTGCCGCGGCAGGACGGCCCGTCTAGTGTAATTCGAATTCCGAGCCGTGGACCCACGCGGTACGCAGTGGACCGAAGCGGCTTTTTTGACAAGTCGAAGCACGAATGGCTACGAATTTCAATACCAGCAACAGCACCTGGCGCCAGTTGATGGGCAACGGCCTGCTCTACCGGGTGCCGCCGTTCCAGCGCGACTACAGCTGGGGCGAGGAGGAGTGGGACGACCTCTGGCAGGATATTCGCGAGGTCATGCGCACGGAGGGGGAGCCGGCGCACTATATGGGCTATCTCGTCCTGCAGTCGGAGGACGGCAAGCGGTTCGACATCATTGACGGACAACAACGCCTTACAACGCTCAGTATTCTCGTGCTGGCCGCCCTACGGCAGTTGAATGCCCTGTTGGACAAGGGACGGGATACCGAGAACACACGCAAGAGGCTTGAAAGCCTGCGGCAAGGCTATATCGGATACCTCGATCCGGTGACACTGATTTCGGAGCCCAAGCTGAAACTGAATCGGAACAATGACCACTATTTCCAGACATATCTGGTTTCGCTGACCTCGCCCTTGCCAAGACGGGGGTTCAGAAGGTCGGAACACGATATGCGCAAGGCGTTCGAGTGGTTCGACCGCCGATTTCGGGACTATCTGGAGGAAGAAGAGGACCCTGGCTTGGCGGTCGTGCGGCTGATCGACGGAATGAGCGACAAGCTGCTCTTCACCGTCATCACGGTCACCGACGAGTTGAACGCCTACCGGGTCTTCGAAACGCTGAATGCGCGGGGCGTGCGGCTCTCGGCGACCGACCTTTTGAAGAACTACCTGTTCTCGCTCCTGCATCGCCAGGGCGAGCATGAACGCGAGATCGAGACGCTGGAAGGCCGCTGGAACGAGATCGCAGGAAGACTCGGCGAGGAGAGCTTTCCGGATTTCCTGCGTGTCCACTGGATTAGCCGGAGGACGACCGTCCGGTTGTCGGACCTATTCAAGACCGTCCGCGCTCATATCCGGGATAGGGGGGATGCGTTTTCGCTCTTGCAGGAACTCGAAGCCGATATCGAGACTTATCTGGCACTGACTCAACCGGACGGCTCCGACTGGCCTATCAAGTGGAAGCAGCATGCCCGGACTCTTCGCATGTTCAGCGTCCGTCAGCCGTTTCCCCTGTTGCTGGCTGCGCGGCGTTCTCTGGGCGATGCGGACTTCGAGAGGCTGCTGCACTCGGTCGTGATTATCTCCTTCCGCTACAATGTCGTCGGCAGCCTTCACGGAAGCGAGCAGGAGCGGGTTTACCATGCGGCGGCTCAGAGAATTTCGAGAGGTGAGCATTCCTCGATCCGGCAAATCATGGGCAGCCTGCGCCCGGTTTATCCCGACGACGAACGGTTCCGGCTGAGTTTCGGAGACAAGTCCATGGGTGTTGCGCAGACGCGATCCAAGCGGGTCGTCCGCTATATCCTGTTCGAATTGGAGCGGCAGGCCTCCGGCAATCGTCTGGACTTCGAGGACAGCCGGATAACCTTGGAGCATATCTGTCCGCTGCACCCGGAAGATGGGTGGGACCGGTTCGGCGAAGGCGACTCGGACGCGCAGACATCGCGCCTCGGCAATATGACGTTGCTGGAAGCGGGTCCGAACCGGGTCGCTGGCAATGCCGGCTACGAAGCCAAGCGAACGGTGTTCGCGAACAGCCGTTTCCGGACGACCCAGGACATCGCGAGCAAGTACGCTGAGTGGACACCGGAGACGATCGAAGCGCGCCAGGAGGCCATGGCAAGGAGCGCCGCGTCCGCATGGCGTATCGACTTTCCCGATTGACGCCCGGCTACGACGACACTCCATTCGATGCCCGCCCGCTCCGCAAGCTCCTGCATCTGTGCATCCATCGCAGCGGCGTGCAGGAAATCGAATGCGGGACCGACCGGTGCTCGAGGGCCTTCATTGCGGTCCCTCCCCGAACAGATCCGGCACATCCTGCCGGGCGCCGCGGAACCTGTCAACGGAAATGAGACACCGGGTTTCATGATTTAGCGAGCAATTTCTGGCTCTATTGAATTTCGAGTGGGTTATGCGAGGTGAGGGTTGAGCTTGGAGAAGTCGAGTTTTCCGGCGATAAGAAAGAAAACGGTGCGGATGGTGCGGAAGGAACGATACCCCCTGGCTTTCCGCTTGGCGGATTGGAAGAGGCCATTGAGGGCTTCTATGAACCCGTTGGTCTGGCGGGTTCGGGCCCACGCGGTGATGCCGTCGAAGTGTCTTCGGATCATCCGGGCGACGGCTTTCATGGGTTCGATCCGGGATCGATTCACGTTGGTGCACCACTGCTGGAGCATGGCCCGCATGACATGGACTTGCTTGCGGTGGAGGATGGCACGGAGTTGCTCCCGGTACCGCCAAGCTCGAGTGGTGCGCTTCCCAGCGGTCTGTGCGATCAGCGCGTTGAGTGCGGCGCGTTGGTTACGGCTGAGGTGTGTCGGATTCTTGAGCAAGGTCCAGCGCATGCCCTTGATCCCCGGATCGACCCGCTGCTCGATGCGTCTGGTTTCGTCGAGGGCACTCGAGGCGTGGGCGACGACATGGAACTTGTCGAAAGTGACTTGGGCATGGGGCAAATGCTTCGCAACCCCCTTGATGAAAGCAGGGGACATGTCGATCGAGACGAACCGGATCGCTTCGGGAGCGCCACCCTGTACCGCCAAGTTCCGGGCGAATTGTCCGACCGTGTCGGCCCCCCGGCCCTCCCCGACAAACAGCACCCGGCGCTTGCGGGCGTCGGCGGCAACGGTGACATAGGCGTGCCCCCGGGCCCGGGAGGTCTCGTCGATTGCGACGGCGCGAACGTCGCCCTGGTCGTCCTCCGCGGAGGCGAGTTCCACGTATTGGTTGCAGATGGTCTGAACCCGGTGTGGAGAAATCTTGTTCAACCGTGCGACCGCGGCGAAGGGCATTTCCCGACTCATGACGATCACCAACGCTTCGAAGAGCGCAGTGAACCCGGAGACCTGACCCGTCCAGGGCGTGGTGACCAGCGCGATCCGTCCGTCGGGCAGACGGACTCTCGGAACCCTCGCTACCACTTCGCATTCATACTGGAAGAAGTTGAGGTGGCGATAGCGCTTGGTCTTGGTGTCGTGGATGGGGTGTGTACCTTCGTGGTCCTTGTGAGGAAAGCGGGCGCCACGCTGAAAGTCGATATGGATGATCAGCTTGCGATCACACTCGACAAACTTCACGCTTTCGACGAACCAAGGTTCGATGAGGCCAAGGGCGGTTGCGAAGATGCGGTGGATATCTGTCATGAGATGCTTCTCCTATGCAGAGATGGGCCGAAAAGCAGCATTCTGCCGCTTTTCGAGCCCGAACCAAGCATGCCCGTCGCGGGTCCGTGCGTCAAGGGTTCGCTCCGCCGGGCTACGCCCGCCCTTGACACCCGGCCCCCCGACGGGCTTCCCGCCCGTACCCACTCGAAATTGAGTTGAGGCCGAATTCGTCGACTTCCATGGCGGCTATCAGGGAACAGATCGGACGCCCGGGAAAAGGAGTGGCGGCAGTTTCTGGAACCTTCAGAAGGATCGCATCGGCAAACGATTTGCTACGGCGGTAAACTGTGCCTGTCAAGGATGGCCGCCTTTCTTATCGGGAGGCATATTCTCTCACGGATCTCCATGGTGACACGAACCTATCTCATAATTGAAATATAACGTGAAATATGTATGATCATAAACCATGATCCATGTGACCGACGCGCAGTGGGAGAGAATCCGAAGGTTCTTTCCCGAAGAGAAAATGCCTGTGAACCGTCGTGGGAGGAAGCCTATTCCGGCACGCTCCATCCTGGATGCGGTTCTTTGGATATTGACGACTGGTGCGCAATGGAAATGGCTGCCGGAGTGCTATCCGAATTACAAAACCGTGCACCGCAGGTATCAAAAGTGGTGTCGGAATAGAGTTTTGGCCGACGCACTGGTGGGTCTGGTCAAGGAACTTCGTGAAAGCGGTGTGATCGATGAATCGGAGTGTTTCGTTGACGGAATGTTCCTGTCCGCCAAGGGTGGCGGTCGTGGAGTTGGTTGGACCAAGCGCGGCAAAGGCTTCAGGATCATGGGGATAGTGGATCGTCACGGCTTGCCCTTGTCGGTCAGCACACATGGGGCGCATCATCACGAAACGAAGTGTATTCAATTGACTTTGGACTTTTACCCGGAAGGTGGAACCCTCTCTGCCAACATGGATGAGACACCGGCTACCCTTGGAATGAGAGAGGAGGGTGGACTGGAGAACATCCTATGAGAACAGACGAGATTCCCATTCCCCGGAGGGATGGTGACCCGCTTCGCCCCCCCGGGGGGCGAAGCGCGTCCCGCGCCCAGCATGGGGTCCCTCAACGGAGCGGCGCCCCCGGCGCCGGACCCGGAGGTGGTGACCAAGCCTACCCGGCGCAAGTTCACCGCCCGCTACCGGTTGCGCATCCTCGAAGAAGCCGACCGCTGTTCCCGGCCCGGCGAGGTGGGGCGGCTGCTGCGCCGCGAAGGGCTGTACTCCTCGCATCTGTCAGTGTGGCGGAAGGCACGGAACGCGGGCGCACTTCAGGGCCTGACTCCGAAAAAGCGTGGCGCCAAGCCTTCCCGGGTCCATCCCCACGAGGAGAAGATCCGCCGTCTCAAAGCCAAGGTAACGCACTTGGAGAAGGAACTCGCCACTGCCCGCACCATCATCGAGGTGCAGGGAAAAGTTGCGGGGCTGCTGGGACTTCCCCGCGAGGACGGAAAGAACTCTTGATGGGAGCCGTGTCGCTCGACCGCGCGTCGGGGTCGCGCCGGCCTGCCGGGCGCTGGGGGTCTCCAGGGCAACCTTCTACCGTCATCGCAGGCGTGCTCCCGGGCGCCAACAGCCCCCACCGACGCCCGCCCGGGCACTTGCGGAAAGCGAGCGCAGGCACATCTTCGAGGTGCTCATCTCCCCCCGCTTCGTGGATCGCGCTCCCGCGGAAATCGTCGCAACCCTGCTTGATGAGGGCATCCACCTCTGCTCCGAACGCACCATGTACCGCATCCTGGCCTTGAAGCGCGCCGTTCGCGAGCGGCGCAACCAGCGCACCCATCCCCCGCATCCCAAACCGGAACTTGTCGCCTCCGCACCCAACCAGACCTGGTCCTGGGACATCACCCGCCTGCTCGGACCCCAATCCTGGACCTATTTCTACCTCTACGTCATCCTCGATATCTTCAGCCGATATGTCGTGGGGTGGTTGGTCGCCGACCGCGAAAGCGCCGCCACCGCCTCGCACCTCATTCAGGAGTCGGTTCTCAAGCACGACATCCAACCCGAGACGCTGACCCTCCATGCCGACCGGGGTGCCCCCATGACGTCTCGGAACATCGCCCAACTCATCGCCGATCTCGGCATCACCCGCTCCCTGTGCCGCCCCCGGGTCAGCGACGACAACCCCTTCTCGGAAGCCCAGTTCAAGACCTTGAAGTACCACCCCAGCTTCCCCGGGCGCTTCTCCTCAATCGACGAGGCGACCAGATTCTGCCGATCCTTCTTCCACTGGTACAACACCGAGCATCGGCATGGTGGAATCGCCATGCTCACCCCCGAAGCGGTCCACTTCGGGCGGGCCGACGACATCCTCGAACGACGCGAACAAACCCTCCGCGCCGCATGGAAACGACACCCCGAACGATTCGTTCACGGTGTCCCCAAACCCCAGCCCCTCCCGAAACGGGTCTGGATCAACCCACCTCCCTCAGCCGACGCCAACACCAGAAATTGGCCTCAACTCAATTTCGAGTGGGTACGGGCGGGAAGCCCGTCGGGGGGCCGGGTGTCAAGGGCGGGCGTAGCCCGGCGGAGCGAACCCTTGACGCACGGACCCGCGACGGGCATGCTTGGTTCGGGCTCGAAAAGCGGCAGAATGCTGCTTTTCGGCCCATCTCTGCATAGGAGAAGCATCTCATGACAGATATCCACCGCATCTTCGCAACCGCCCTTGGCCTCATCGAACCTTGGTTCGTCGAAAGCGTGAAGTTTGTCGAGTGTGATCGCAAGCTGATCATCCATATCGACTTTCAGCGTGGCGCCCGCTTTCCTCACAAGGACCACGAAGGTACACACCCCATCCACGACACCAAGACCAAGCGCTATCGCCACCTCAACTTCTTCCAGTATGAATGCGAAGTGGTAGCGAGGGTTCCGAGAGTCCGTCTGCCCGACGGACGGATCGCGCTGGTCACCACGCCCTGGACGGGTCAGGTCTCCGGGTTCACTGCGCTCTTCGAAGCGTTGGTGATCGTCATGAGTCGGGAAATGCCCTTCGCCGCGGTCGCACGGTTGAACAAGATTTCTCCACACCGGGTTCAGACCATCTGCAACCAATACGTGGAACTCGCCTCCGCGGAGGACGACCAGGGCGACGTTCGCGCCGTCGCAATCGACGAGACCTCCCGGGCCCGGGGGCACGCCTATGTCACCGTTGCCGCCGACGCCCGCAAGCGCCGGGTGCTGTTTGTCGGGGAGGGCCGGGGGGCCGACACGGTCGGACAATTCGCCCGGAACTTGGCGGTACAGGGTGGCGCTCCCGAAGCGATCCGGTTCGTCTCGATCGACATGTCCCCTGCTTTCATCAAGGGGGTTGCGAAGCATTTGCCCCATGCCCAAGTCACTTTCGACAAGTTCCATGTCGTCGCCCACGCCTCGAGTGCCCTCGACGAAACCAGACGCATCGAGCAGCGGGTCGATCCGGGGATCAAGGGCATGCGCTGGACCTTGCTCAAGAATCCGACACACCTCAGCCGTAACCAACGCGCCGCACTCAACGCGCTGATCGCACAGACCGCTGGGAAGCGCACCACTCGAGCTTGGCGGTACCGGGAGCAACTCCGTGCCATCCTCCACCGCAAGCAAGTCCATGTCATGCGGGCCATGCTCCAGCAGTGGTGCACCAACGTGAATCGATCCCGGATCGAACCCATGAAAGCCGTCGCCCGGATGATCCGAAGACACTTCGACGGCATCACCGCGTGGGCCCGAACCCGCCAGACCAACGGGTTCATAGAAGCCCTCAATGGCCTCTTCCAATCCGCCAAGCGGAAAGCCAGGGGGTATCGTTCCTTCCGCACCATCCGCACCGTTTTCTTTCTTATCGCCGGAAAACTCGACTTCTCCAAGCTCAACCCTCACCTCGCATAACCCACTCGAAATTCAATAGAGCCTGAAATTCAGAATCAGCTGGTTGGTGGCACTGTAGTCATAGCCCTGACGAGCCGTGTACTCACCAAGGAAGTAACACCGATCGCTGCTGGTCAGCCAGTAGTGATCGGGCCGGCTGATTTCGTCGACCTTAGTGAAGTGATGGGGAAAGGCCACGTCGGATGTCGTCGTATTCCATCACCCGTATGGCGCCGCTTGCTGCCAAACGTTCCGGCCATTTCAGGCGCGGATTGTGGAAGCAACTGTCCAGCACGAACAGCTTTCGACGCTGTTGAAGCGCCGCGCGCGCCTGAACCAGGGTTCCCGAGGTTTCTCCTGCCTCGACGATGATGGTGGCCTCGGTGAGTGCGGACATCACCACGTTGCGTTCCGGGAAGAAGAATCGATTCCGACGGTAGTCCTGCAACTCGTAACGCTTTACCGGAATCGGGCTGACGAGAAGGAAATTCTCGGCGATCCGTCGTTGCAACGCAATGTGCGCCTTCGGGTAGACGTGCGTCAAGGGAGTACCGATGACGGCGATCGTGCGCCCGCCGTTCTCGATGGCGGTTTCGTGGGCCGCCCGATCAATGCCGGCTGCCAGCCCGGAAACGACGGTGAAATCATCTTCGACCAGATGGCGAACGAGACGGGCGGTGCGGGCCAGTCCTTCCCGGGATGGCTTGCGGGACCCGACCACGGCGACGGATGGGGACGCCACCAGATCCCACCATCCCTGGTAGTAGAGAAGTGCGACGGGATGGGCCGCGTCCCGCAATTTTCCGGGATACTCGAAGGCGCCCTTTACGCAGACTCCGAACCGGGAGATCGAGGCGTCGGCGAACCGTTGCCTGACCAACGCGGCGCAGGCGATCGCGTCTTCCCGCGTCACGAAATCCGACGGAAGACTGTCGGGGTGCTGGCCGAACCGGCTTGCCAGGGATTTGAACGTCGTCCGGGGATCGGACCAGAGCGCCTCGTACGCACCCATTTCGCGATATGGCGAAATAGCGCGCGCTTCAAAATCCGATCTGAAATCGAGTCGCGACGCTGCACCCGTCGGCGCGGTGCTGGTTTGCACTTCAGGAATCAGCGTAGCGCACTTCGCAGCCCCGGAGGCCGGATTTTTCGGATTCTGCCAGTGTCAGACGTCTTCGTCGACGGTTTCAGCGGCGGGACATGCGGAAACTGCGGCACGTTGTTGCGTCGGAGTGGCGCCCGAGGGGGTTCGACGGCCAGCCTCGAGGGGTCAATATCTGCATCGGGGTCGCATCGGGCCGTGGAAGTCGCGGGACCGGGCAGGGGGAAGCGTCAGTCCACGCTTCCCCGAAGTCCGGTCGAAGGAGACGGAGTGGAGCGTCTGATCCTCCTCGGTGGCCTCTTTTCGGACGCTCCGATCAGCCCTGCGGGGCGGCGGTTCGGGGGGTGTCCGATGTGGTACGGTTCCGGTTCCCCGGAGTTTCGCCGGGCTACATCTTGTCCGTTTCTCCGTCCGATCCGACCCTTGCCGAGTTGCTGGAAGCGGTGGACCGCCTCGGCGAGAGCGGGTTCCATGAGGTGGAAATCCGTATCGGGCGGGCGCGGGTCCGGGTTTCCCGCGGTGCTTCGGCCACCGTGGTTGCCGCACCGCCGCCGCAGCTGGCCGTCGCTCCGTCAGGGGCCGCTGCCGCGGACGCCGCCGATGCCGATGCCGGCCTCGTGATCGTGGAGGCGCCGATGGTGGGGACCTTCTATCGACGCCCGCAGCCCGAAGCCGACCCGTTCGTGGAAGTGGGCGACCGGGTCCGGGAAGGGCAGGTTCTTTGCATCATCGAGGCGATGAAGCTGATGAACAACATCGTCGCCGAGTGCGCCGGCGAGATAGTCGAGATCGCTCCTTCCGATGCGTCGCCAGTCCAGTTCGGGGATCGCCTTCTTGCAATCCGGCCGAACTGAGCCCGGGGCGGGGGGCGGATCGGGCGGCTCATGTTCCACAAGGTCCTGATCGCGAACCGCGGGGAGATCGCGGTTCGCATCCTCGCCGCCTGCCGGGACCTGAATCTGCGCACGGTGATCGTGCACTCGTCGGCGGACGCCGATTCGCTCCCGGTTCGTCTCGCCGACGAACGGATCAGCATCGGGCCGGCGCCGCCGCGGGAGAGCTATCTGGATGTGTCCCGGATTCTCACTGCCGCCGAAATCGCCGGCGCCGACGCCATTCATCCCGGTTACGGTTTCCTCGCCGAGAGCGCGGCGCTCGCCGAAGTCTGCGAAAGCTGCCAGGTGACCTTCATCGGCCCCGGGCCGGACGCCATCCGCACGATGGGGGACAAGGCGCTGGCCCGCCGGGTCATGCGTGATGCGGGTGTTCCGGTGCTCCCCGGGGTGGAAGCGCCCATCGCCGACGCCGGGGAGGCGGCCCGCATTGCCGCGGACGTCGGCTTTCCGGTGCTTCTCAAGGCCTCGTTCGGGGGCGGGGGGCGCGGGATGCGGATCGTGCGGGAACCCGCGGAGCTCGAGACGGCTTTCATCTCCGCCTCCGGCGAGGCGGAAGCCGCCTTCGGCGACGGGGCGCTGTACCTGGAGCGGTTCCTCGAGAGCGTCCGGCACGTCGAGGTCCAGGTCTTCGCCGACACCCACGGGAACACGACCCATCTCGGCGAACGGGACTGTTCGGTGCAGCGTCGCCATCAGAAGCTGGTGGAGGAGTCCCCGGCTCCCGGGATCTCGGCCGGGACGCGCCAGGCGCTCGGCGAGGCGGCGGTGCGGGCCGCCGAGGCGGTTTCCTACCGGAACGCCGGAACCGTGGAGTTCCTGATGGATCCGGGGGGGAACTTCTACTTCAGCGAAATGAATGTCCGCATCCAGGTCGAACATCCGGTGACCGAGGCGGTGACCGGCACCGATCTGGTGCGGGAACAGATCCTGGTAGCGTCGGGGGAGCCGCTGTCGTTCGCCGGCGGAGACATCCCCGCCTCGGGCGCCGCGATCGAATGCCGGATCAACGCCGAGCACCCGGAGACGTTCGCTCCCTGTCCCGGAAGGATCGGGGACTTCCACAGCCCGGGAGGGCCGGGAATCCGGGTGGACACCGCCTTTCATGCGGGCGCCGAAGTGCCTCCCTGGTACGACTCGCTGCTGGCCAAGGTGATTGCGCACGGCACGGATCGGCCACACGCCATCGCCCGCATGCGCCGCGCACTCCGGGAAATGGTGGTGGAGGGGATCCACACCACGATCCCGTTTCACCTGCGCATCCTGGAGAACGAGGAATTCGTTGCCGGAGGATTCGACACCGGAATTCTCGGACGAATGGGCTGACCGCGCCTGTCCGTTCGGTGTTCCGCTCTATCCGATCCTGGATGCGGACGCCATCGGCGGGATCGACCCGGGACCCTTGCTCCGGGCGCTCGCCGGCCTCGGAGTGCGGATCGCCCAGTTGCGGGCCAAGGGCGCGTCCTCGCGGGAGTTCTTCCACTGGGTCCGGGCCGGGGTGCGCGGCGCCCGGGAAACCGGAGTCGCCGTGGTGGTGAACGACCGCGTGGACATCGCCGTCCTGGCCGATGCCGGGGGCGCCCATGTCGGGCAGGACGACCTGTCTCCGATCCGGGCGCGCCGGCTGCTCGGCCAGGACCGGATTCTGGGGCTGTCCACCCATTCGCTCGACGAAATCCGGGCCGCCCGGCACGCGCCCTGCGATTATCTCGCCCTCGGTCCCGTCCATCCGACCGACTCCAAGGCGGACGCGGCCCCGGTGATCGGGATCGAGGGGTTGCGGACGGCGTGCCGCGAGACCACCGGCCGCCCGCTGGTTGCCATCGGCGGAATCCGGGGCGAGCGTGCGGCCGCGGTGCTGGCCGCCGGAGCGAGCGCCTTCGCGGTACTTTCGGCCCTTGACGCGAGCTCTCCGGCGCGGGCAGTGGATTCGGCCCGGGCGCTGCTGCGCGCGGCCGGCAAGGAGTAGGAACGATGCCGGGGCGCATTCTGGACGGCAAGCGCATTGCCGCCGCGATTCGATCCGAGGCTGCTGACGACGCCGCCGCCTTCACCCGGGGGGGACGCCCCCCCGGGCTTGCGGTGGTGCTGGTGGGGGACGATCCGGCCTCCGCCATCTATGTGCGGGGAAAGACCCGGGCCTCGATCGAAGCCGGCTTCCACTCGACGGCCCACCGGCTGCCGGCGCATACCACCGCCGCCGAACTGGGCGCACGGCTCGACGCCCTGAACGACGACGATGCGGTGGACGGCATCCTCCTCCAGCTGCCGCTCCCCGGGGGGCTCGACGCCAGCCATTTCCTGTCCCGGATCCGCCCGGACAAGGACGTGGACGGCTTCCATCCGGTGAATGTGGGGCAGCTGGTCGCCAACCGGCCGGGACCGCGGCCCTGCACCCCGGCCGGCATCCTCGAGATGTTCCGTCGGGAGGGGATCGACCCCCGGGGCAAGCGGGCGGTGGTGGTGGGACGGAGCAACATCGTGGGCAAACCGCTCGCCCTGTTGCTGCTCCATGCCCATGCGACCGTCACCGTCTGCCATTCCCGCACCGTCGATCTCCCGGGCGTCTGCCGGGAAGCGGATCTGCTGCTGGTTGCGGCCGGACGGGCCGGGATGGTGGGCGCGGACGCCATCCGTCCGGGCGCGGTGGTGGTGGATGTGGGAATGAACCGCATCACCGACCCGGAGGTTGCGGGCGACCTCTTCCGTTCGCATCCGAAGCGCTTCCAGCGGTTCCGCAGGACCGGAAGCGCCCTGGTCGGCGATGCCCACCCCCATTTCATGCGGGAGCTTTCCTCCGCGTACACCCCGGTTCCCGGAGGCGTCGGTCCGCTCACCATCGCCATGTTGCTGCGGAACACCGTCGGGCTCGCCGAAGCGCGACGGGAAGCAGGCGGCTGACCGGGGAGGGCCGCGTTTGCTCCGGATCGGTCTGACCGGCGGGATCGCGTCGGGCAAGACCGTGGTCCGCAAGGTCTTCGAGCGTGCCGGAATTCCGATGCTGGATGCCGACCGGCTGACCCACGATCTTCTGGCTCCGGGAGGGCGTCTGGTCGAAGCCATCGTACGGGAGTTCGGCGACGTCCGGGGGCCGGAAGGCGGGGTGGACCGGCAACGGCTGGGTTCCCTCGTGTTCACCGATGCTTCCGCGAGGGAACGCCTGAACGGCATCGTCCATCCCGAAGTGCGCCGCGCGATCCGCGAATTCCTCGATGCCCGGGAGACCGCCGGCGATCCGGCAGCGGGAGTGGAGGCGGCGCTCATGGTGGAGACCGGCAACTCCCGGATCTACGATCGGGTGGTGGTGACCCACTGCTCGCCGGAGCAGCAGGTGTCCCGGCTGCTGGCGCGCTCCTCCCTGACTGCGGACGAGGCCCGGGCCCGGATCGCGGCCCAACTTCCGGTCGAGGCCAAGATGGCGGCGGCCGACGACCTGGTGGACGCCTCCGGGACCCTCGAGGAGACCGCGGAACGGGCCGGCCGCCTCGCCGGAACCCTGCTCCGCCGGGCTACGACGGCTTCAGGAAGCTGAGCAGGCTGGCCCGGAGCTCCCCCCGGGCGTCGAGGATGCGTTCGGCCACCTCGCGCACCGCTCCGCGCCCGCCCGGAGCCGCCGCCACATAGTGCACCCGGCGGCGGACCTCCGGATGGGCGTCCGCGGGGCACGCCGCGAAACCGGCCAGCGCGAGGGCGGGAAGATCCTGAACGTCGTCGCCCACGAAGGCGATCTCCGCGGGTTCGAGGCCCATCTCCCCGGCAGCCTCCCGCAGCGCGTCCCCCTTGGCCCAGCAGTTCTCCCGGTAGAAAGCGAGATCGAGCTCCCGGGCCCGGTCGCGCACCACTCCCGAAGCCCGGCCGGTCACGAATCCCAGCCGGATGTCCCGCCGCTTCAGGAGAAGCAGGCCCAGACCGTCGCGGGCGTGGAACCGCTTGCGCTCGGGGATGCCCTCGGCTTCCCCGCCCGGCTCGAAGGAGCCGTCGGTCAGCACGCCGTCCACATCCATCAGCAGCGCGCGAATCCGGGCGGCTCGACGGGCGTTTGCCGCATCCCACCCGGCGGAGCCGGATTCCGGCAATCAGCCGCCCGCCCTGCGCAGCAGCGACGCCCCCACGAAATCGCGGAAGAGGGGATGGGGACGGAGCGGATTGGAGCGGAACTCGGGATGGAATTGGACCCCGACGTACCACGGGTGATCGGGGATCTCGGCCACCTCGTAGTAACCGTCCTCGGTCGCGCCGGTGAAGCGCATGCCGTGTGCCCCGAGAAGCGACTCGAACCGGGGCACGAACTCGTAGCGGTGGCGGTGCCGCTCCCGGATGGTCTCCCGACCATAGATGCGGGCGGCGAGCGAGTCCGGCTTCAGCAGGACGGTCTGGGCGCCCACCCGCATGGTGCCGCCCATCGCGGCGACGCCGTCCAGCACCCGCAGGCGAGCGAAGAGGATCTCGTCCGAGTCGGGATCCAGCTCCTCGGTGGTGGCGCCGGAAACGCCGCACTCGGTGCGGGCAAACTCCAGTACCGCGAGTTGCATCCCGTAGCAGATCCCGAGGTAGGGGGTCCCGGTTCGCCGCGCGTGGCCTGCCGCCGCTTCCATGCCGCTCGTGCCGCGGCGCCCGAATCCGCCCGGAACCAGGATCCCGTGCGCGTCCTCGAGTACGGAAGCCGGCGTCTCCTCCAGCCCCTCGGCCTCGATCCACCGGATCCGGACGACGGTGTCGTGGGACATGCCGCCATGAACCAGCGCTTCTCCAAGGCTCTTGTAGGCGTCCTGGTGGTCCACGTATTTCCCCACGACGGCGATCCGGACCTCCCCCGTGCCGCGATGCATGCTCCGGGCGGCGCGGTTCCAGCGCGTCATTTCGCGCTTTCGGGTTGGCAGCCGGAAATGCCGCAGGATCCGCGCATCCACGCCCTCGGAAGCCAGGTTCAGCGGAACGTCGTAGATCGACGGAGCATCCACCGCGGTGAACACGGCGTCCGGGCTCACCGAGGTATGCAGTCCGATCTTGGCCTTGACATCGGGCGGGAGCGCCTGCTCGGCGCGGCAGAGCAGGACATCCGGCTGGATTCCGATGGCGCGCAGTTCGCGGACGCTGTGCTGGGTGGGCTTGGTCTTGTATTCCCCGGCGGTGCGGACCATCGGCACCAGGGTGAGGTGGAGGAAGCAGGTCCGGGTGGCGCCCACCTCGATCCGATACTGGCGAACCGCCTCCAGGAACGGCTGGCTCTCGATGTCTCCGACGGTGCCGCCAATCTCGACGATCACCACATCCGGGCCGGATTCGGCGATCCGGGTGATACGGCGCTTGATTTCGTCGGTCACATGCGGGATCACCTGGACGGTGGCGCCGAGGTATCCGCCGCGGCGTTCCCGGGCGAGCACCGTCTCGTAGATCTGTCCGCTGGTGACGTTGGAGCGGGCGGTGCACGAAACATCTGCAAACCGTTCGTAATGACCCACATCCAGATCGGTCTCGGCCCCGTCCTCGGTCACGAAGACCTCGCCGTGCTGGTACGGGCTCATGGTGCCCGGATCCACGTTCAGGTAGGGATCGCACTTCAGGAACGCCACCGAATAGCCCTGCGACTGGAGCAGCCGGCCCATGGATGCCGACGCGAGCCCCTTCCCCAGCGAGGAGATGACCCCTCCGGTAACGAACAGGAAGCGCGTGTGGTCGGTTGTTGTCGGGGAGTCCGTCACATCCGGAAAAGCACGCTTCGTTCCATGCGCCACGAACTATAGGAAACGGCCCGGCCCCCCGCAATCCCTTGAAGGTCGGGTTTTCCACATTCGTTCGTCTTGGCGGTTGGTTTTCCCGTCTCGTGCGTCTTGATCAGGGATGGCAAAATTCCGGATCACCGGAGACGACGAGGGGCGGCGGGAGGCCGCCGCGAACCTGGGCGTGCTGCTGCGTCAACTCCGGGACCTCGGAGGCAGCGACCTCCATCTGATCCCGGAGAGCGCGCCCCGCTTCCGGGTGGACGGCCAGTTGGTGACCGCTGGCCGGTCCGCACTCTCCCCTTCGGAAGTGGAGGCGATGGTGATCGCCCAGCTTCCGGACCGCCAGCGCGGGGTCCTGCGGGAGGGCGGGGAAGTGGACTACGCCTTCACCCTGGTGGGAGTGGCCCGTTTCCGGGGAACGGCCTTCCTGAGGCGCCGGCGGCTGGGTGCGGTGTATCGCATCGTGAGCGGTGATGTGGAGTCCCTCGACAAGCTCGGCCTGCCCTCCGGGATCGTGCGCCTTGCCGACCTTGCGAGCGGACTGGTCCTGACCTCCGGTCCGGTGGGATCCGGCAAGTCGACGACCCTGGCGGCGATCGTCGACCGGATCAACCGGAGCCGCCGGGTCCACATCGTCACGGTGGAGGATCCGGTGGAATTTCTCCACCGGAACCGTGAGGCGCTCGTCACCCAGCGCCAGGTGGGATCGGACACCGACTCGTTCGCGTCCGCGCTTCGGTCGGTGCTCCGGGCGGACCCCGACGTTGTCGTGATCGGCGAGATCCGTGACCGGGAGACCGCCGACGCCGCCCTCCGGGTGACCGAGACCGGGCACCTCGCCCTCGCGACCCTGCATGCCCGATCCGTGCTCCATGCCATCACCAGCATCGTGGAACTGTTTCCCCCGGAGCAACACCGTCAGATCCGCAACCGGCTCTCGGTCTCCCTCGAAGCCGTCCTCTGCCAGCGCCTCGTGCCGCGGGCGAGCGGTTCGGGCCGGGTCCTCGCCGCCGAACGGCTGTTCCCGACTCCGGCTGCCCGCAATCTGATCCGCGAAGACAAGCTGCACCAGCTCTTTGCGGTGATGCAGGCGGGCGCCGGCAAGGCGGCTTCGGTGCGCCTCGACGACGACCTGCTGGCGCTCTGGAACCGGGGCGTCGTCAGCCGCGCGGAGGCGCTTCAGGCGGCAAACGACCGGTCGGCGCTCGGCGAACGGATGACCGGCGGGAAGGCGAAGCAGCCATGATGCCGCGACCGGGCGCGTTTCTCCGAACCCGGGCGCTGGGAGCTCTCGCCTCCGGCATCAATTCCTGGCCCCCGGTGACCCGCCGGCAGGTGGCGCTGGTGGTGCGCCAGCTGGCCATGATGGTGGCCGCCGGCCTTCCCCTGGCGGAGAGCCTCGAAGTTCTTCACGCCCAGCAGGAAAACCGCCGGTTGCGGGACGCGGTGCGGGCGATCCGGTCGGACGTGAGGTCCGGGCGGTCGCTCGCGCACGCGATGAGCCGGCATCCCCGGATCTTCGGCAGACTGGCGGTGGCGATGACCGCGATCGGCGAAGCCGGCGGGCATCTGGATCGGAGTCTGGTGCGGTTATCGAGCGAACTCGACAAGGGCGCCCGCGTGGCGGCGCAGGTCCGGGGCGCCTTCGCCTACCCGCTGGTGGTGGGCGCCATCGGCGCCCTGGTTGTCACCGTGATCCTCTGGCGGGTGGTTCCGGTCTTCGCGGAACTCTATGCGGGCCTGGACGCCGAACTTCCATTCGCAACGCGGTTCGTGATCACGGCCTCGGAGTCGCTCGGTTCCCATGCGGCGATCGGTTCGCTTCTCGTCGGGGGGATCGTCCTGCTGCTCCTCCACCTCCGGCGAACCCGGTTCGGCGGCGCGGTGCTGGACCGCATCGTCCTGCGGATCCCGCTCTTCGGGAAACTGGCGTTCCGCGCCGCGCTGGCTCGGTTCTGTCGGACCCTCTCCACGCTGGTGGGCGCCGGCCTGCCGGTTCTTGATGGCATGGACATCGCCGGCCGGACCATCGGCAACCGACATCTCGAGCAGGCGATGGACCGGGTGCGGTCCCGGGTGGAGACCGGGAGCTCGCTGTCGGGTCCGCTGCGCCAGGCCCGGCTGTTTCCGGCGATGGTCTGCCAGATGGTCGCGGTGGGCGAGCGGACCGGCGATCTCGACTTCGCGCTCGAGAAGGTGGCCGACTTCTACGAGGACGAGGTCCGGCGGGTGAGTGAAACCGTGCTGCCCCTGCTCGAACCCCTTCTGATCCTGGTTCTCGGAGTGGTCATCGGCGCCATCGTGATCGCCATGTACCTGCCGATCTGGACGCTCGTGGGGCGTCTCGCGTGACGACGCTTCCGCCCCGATTTCCCCTTCCCGCTTCCGCGATCGGCTTCGCTGCCGGTTTCGCAACAACGTCCGGGTCCCCGCGACCGGGACGGAGGTCCTATCCTATGCGCCTTTCCTCCTCCGCAAGGTCCATGAACGCGACGAGTCGCTCCCCGGGATGTCCGGTGGTTCCCCCCGCACTCCGGGGGGCTGCCGGATTCACCCTCATTGAACTGCTGATCGTGATCGCGATCATCGGCGTCATCGCCGGCATTGCCATCCCGCAGTTGCTCCGGGCCCGCCTGTCGGCAAACGAGGCGCAGGCGATCGGCGACTCGCGGGCGGTCATCGCGGCCGAGCAGACGTATGCGGCTTCCAACTGCGGGTTCTTTTCCGATCTCACCAACCTCTGCCGCGACGGAGGCGACTGCGGGGGCATCGGGATTCCCGACTATCCGGACGCCGCTCCCGAATTCGTGGGCGGGGACCTCGGGCGCACCAGCCCGTATGTCAAGTCGGGGTACAGCCGGACGCTTGCGGCCAACGGCGCCCCCACCTCGGTCCCCGACCACTGCGACCCCGACAGCCTGCTGGATTACTGCTACCACGCGGAGCCGGCCGACGTGGGCCGCACCGGGGTACGCAGTTTCTCGGCCACCAGCGCCGGCGCCCTCTACACCGATCCCTCGGGAGCAGCCATCGCCTGTCCGGTTCCCGGCGGGACGGCCTTTCTCGAGTGAGCGGGGGGTGCCGGAGCCCATCATCCGCGCCCGCGCGCTCTGTCGTTCCTTTCCGGCCCCGGGCCGGTTCGGACTCCCGCGGGGTCGCCGGACCGTCGTCGAGGATGTGGACCTCGCGGTGGAGGCGGGCGAAGTGCTGGCGCTCGTCGGCCGGAACCAGGCGGGAAAGAGCACCCTGCTTCGGCTGCTCGCCGGCCTGCTGCGACCCGATGCCGGAGCGGCCCTGCTGGGAGGCCGGCCGGCGACCGAGGCGGCCGCGCGCCGCGGACTCGGCTATCTCGGTGAGGGACCTCCGCTCCCCCGGGGACTGCTGCCCATGGAAGCCGTCCTGCTGGCGGCTCGGCTGGCAGGCGCCGGCCGCCGGGAAGCGGCGCGGGTGGCGGAAGAGGTCGGGTTGCCGGACCGGCTGCGGCAATCCCTCGCCCGCTGCTCCCGGGGAGTCCGCCAGCGCACCGGTCTTGCCGCTGCCCTGGTTGCCCGCCCCCGCGCCCTGATCCTCGACGAACCCTTCTCGGGTCTCGACCCGGTCGGTCGGGATGTCGCAGCGAAGGCCATCCGGGGCGCGTCGGAGGGGGGGACGGCGGTGATCCTCAGCCTCCATTCGCAGCGCGGAGCGGAAATCCTCGCCGACCGGATTGCCGTTCTCCGCGCCGGTCGCCTCGTGCGGCAGGGACCCGTCCGGGAGTTCACCGGCGCCGGTGACTGGCTCCTTTCCGTGGTCCGGGACTGATCGGGCGGTGCACGCCCTTCGGAGCATCCTGGCGCTGGCGGGAGCGACGGTCGCCGGTTGGCGCCGGGACCGGGGCTTCGTCCACGCGGCCGCCGTCCTCATTCTCGCGCCGGGACTCGCGCATCTCGTCTCCCACGCCTCGATGGATGCGACCGGCCGGCTGGTGATGCATTTCGGCTGGCTCGCGGCGGGGCTCTGCGGATGGCTGCTCGCCATCGGTTACGGCAGCGGCCTCGCGGACCGGGGAGGTGTGTGCGGACCATTGGCGTTCGCCGGGCCGGCCCCGGTGGGAGCGATCGTTCTCGGGCGGTATCTCGGCCTGGCGGCCGGTCTTGCCCTGCTGAGCGGCTTCGCGATCGCCCTCCTGCTGCTCGTGCTTGGCGCCGGGTACGGGGTCCGGCCCGCGCCGATCGCCGGGGCGGGGTGGTTGCTGTTCCTGCGGCTTGCGGTGGTGCTCGCGCTGGCGATGCTCCTTGGCTCCGTATTCCGCCATGCGCCAGCGGCGCTTCTGAGCACCGCCGCGGCAACCGCCGGATGGCTCACCGGAGGACTCGAGGGATCGGCGCCGGGGGCTTTCGCATCCGCTTCCGCAGCCGGACGCCTCTTGTTGCCGCGGCTCCCGCTCCTCGCCCCACCGCTCGGCGGTCTTCCCGACGACGCGACCGAAGTGGCGCGGGCGCTGGTGGCGCCGACCCTCTACGCCCTGCTCTACGCCGGGGCGCTGCTCGTGATCGCGTCCCTGCTGGCGGGGCCGGTTCTGCGCCGGCGCGGGTTCCGGTCGTGAGTTGTTCCTCGGCGCCGGGTGGGGGCGTTCCGCGGGTGGGCCGGATCCTTGCCGAAACGGGACTCGGTCGTGGGTAGTTCCTCGGCGCCGGGGTTGGAGTCTCCACGGTTCGGGGTCCGGATCAGCGCCGGCGCGGGTTCCGGCGGTGGGTTGTTCGTGGTTGCCGGGGCGGAGGTTTCCACGGCTCGGGGTTCGGATCAGCGCCGGCGCGGGTTCCGGCGGTGAGTTGTTCGTTACCACCGGAGTGGGGGTCTACGGCGCGGGGGCCGATTCTGCACTGGAGCAAATTCCGATGGTGAGTTGTTCGTCGCCACCGGAGTGGGCGCCTGCGGCGCGGGGGCCGGTTCCGTGCCGGCGCGGGTTCCGGTCGTGAGGCTCCGGCGTTTGCGTCCGGTGGCCGGCGCCGCGGCGGCCCTGGCGCTGTTGGCCGCCGCTGCCGTGGTCCCGGGTGAAAACACCGAACCGGGGGCGGGGCTGCTGCCTGCCATCCGACCCGAAAATGTTCCCTCCGGGATCCGCAGCGTCATGGCCGATCTTTTCTGGCTGGGAGCCGTGCAGCACTACGGGACGGAGCGGCGTTCCGGTCGTTCCGGTTTCCCCGTGCTCGAAGAGCGCATTCGGATGGCCATCCGCATGGATCCGGAGTTCCGGGCGCCTCCGGTGTTCGGCGCCCTGTTGCTGGCGGAACCGCGCCCGTTCGGGCCTGGTCGCGCAACGGCCGCTGCCGCCTTGCTCGACGCCTGGGCTTCGCGCCACCCCGGCGACCTCCGGGCGGTGCTGATGCTCGGCCTCGTCCGCCTCTGGCATCTCGGGGACCCCGGAGGCGCGGCGCGGGTGTTCGACCGGGCGGCTTCCCGGCCGGATGCGCCCGCCTGGTTCGCGGCGCTGGCGGCGCGTTCGTTTACCGAAGCCGGAGTGCGCCAAACCGCGCGGGTGATCTGGCAGCGCCTTCTGGAAGACGCCCGGAACGATCGGGAGAGGGCCAACGCCCGGACCCACCTGGCGCAACTCGACGCCCTCGACGAGCGGGACCGGCTGGCCGCGGTGATCCGGGACTTCGAGCACCGCACCGGCCGAACGGTGGATGCATGGGAGGAACTCATCGCCGCCGGAGCCGTGGCCCGGATTCCCCTCGACCCCGCCGGCGTCCCGTACCGACTCTTCCGGGGGGCGCCCGTCGTGTCCCGCGAGTCGCCGCTCGCCGGGTTCCCGGGACGTTGATGGCAGTCCTTGCGGCCGTGCTGGCCGGGCTGGCGTTCGGCAGTTTCCTGAATGTGGCGGGATCCCGGATTCCGGCCGGCGAATCGATTCTGGGACCCCGTTCGCACTGCCGCACCTGTGGACGACCGGTGCGGGTTCGGGACCTGGCGCCGATCCTGTCCTTTCTGGTCCGGCGCGGCGCCTGTCGGACCTGCGGGAGCCGGATTTCCCTCCGGTATCCGATCGTGGAGGCCGCGGGTGCGGGGATCGTGGTCTGGGCAACCGCAGCGGGCGGGGCCGACATGCCGGAGCTCGCCTGGCGGATCCTGTTCCCGGGAATCCTGACGGTGCTGGCGGTGACCGATGCCGAGGCGATGGTCCTGCCCGACCGGGTCACGCTTCCCGGAATCCTGATCGGCCTCGGATTCGCCGCCATCGGGGTCGGACCGGCCCCCCTCGAGGCCGTGCTCGGCATTCTGGTTGGAGGCGGCCTCCTGGCGGGATTGCGCTCCCTCTACCTTCGGGTGCGGGGGGTGGAGGCGCTCGGACTCGGAGACGTCAAGATGATGGGGATGGCGGGGGCATTTCTCGGGCCCCTCGGAGTCGTCCAGGTCATCGGCATCGGGTCGGGGTTGGCGCTGGTGGTGGCCGTGCCCCTTCTGCTTGCGGGGCGTATTTCCCGGACCACCCGGATCCCCTTCGGAGTGTTCCTGGCGCCGGCGGCGGCGATCGTTTTCGTGGCTGGGGGGTCTGCCGGGATCCCCTTCTGAAGGAAGTTTTCCCCATTCGGGTCTCGGGACGCATGGAAACCGGCTCCCGTGCGTCTATGTCCCCATGGTCAAATTCCGGTTTTTCCAACGTTCGCGAACGCCTTCCCTCCCGAACCGGCGACAGGCGGGCTTCTCGCTTCTTGAAGCGCTCTTTGCCGCCGCCCTGCTGGTGATGGCCGGCGGCGCCTTCCTTCGTTCGCTCACGGCTGCCTCCGTCGCCGGCATGAGTGCGGCCGGCGCCGACCTGGGAGTACGCGTCGCGAGGGCCAAGCTGGACGAGCTGCAAGCGGCTCCGATGTACCGCTCGTGGCCGCTTCCCGGCTACCACCAGGCGGTGGCGCCCGGGGGCAGTGTCGATCCCGGCGGAACGGGAGTTCCGGGCTATGTGGCCTGGTACGACGAAAACGGCGCCGAAACCACCGAAGCCGGCGCGCACTACGAGTTGCGCTGGCACATCCGGGAGGCGCTTTCCGGGGGAGGCGGGCGCCTCGCCGGACTCTCGTTCGAGGTTGTCGCCCTCCCCGCCGGCGACCGGCGCGACCCGGTTGTCCGGCTCTCCTCGCTGCGGGTGGCGAACGGTGCGTAGCGCTGCGGGAGGCCGAAAGGAAGGGTCCGGTCCCGATTCGGGTCTGGCGTTGGCCGTGGCGTTGATTCTGGCCCTGGCGCTGGCGGCGATCAGTGCGGCGGTGATTTCCAGTCTCGTTGCCGGAAGCGACGTCAGCCGGAACCGGCTGTGGGCCGAAATGGCGGCGGCCCGGGCGGAGGCGGGCCTCGAGTACGCCAAGACGGTGCTGGCAGGGTGGGTGGAACAGGACGGGAGCCTGAACGGAGTGCTTCCCCCGGCTCGCGGCAGCATCCGGGTGACGGGTGGCGCCCCGTGGGGCGCAGCCCGCCCGGGTGATGCGGACGCCTGCCCGGAACCCGGGCGCTCCGGTTGCCGCGACTACCAGATGTTCCGGGACGAATCGGTGGGCGGGAACCCCGCACGGATCTACATCGGCAAGGTTCTCCGCACGCCGGCGGGCCAGGAGATGTTCTTCGACCCCCGCGCCCCGAGCGCCGGGTGGACGCCGTCGGACGCGGTCGTTGACCTGACCGGGGTGACGGTGTGGGCGCGCCGCCCGGTCGTGGGGATCCGGGACGCCGCCGAACCCCACGACCGCGTCGTGCTCACCGCCGAAGCCCGCTATCCGCCCCCGTCGGCGCCCGGCGACCCCCACGCGGTCAGCCGGCTCGAGATGGCGATTCGGCTGGCGCCGCGACCCTCGGCCGAGGCGGGGGAACGGGAGGACTACGGAGGGCCGGGATCGCAATTCCTCTCGGTGGATCGGCTCCCGGACGGCGAAGTCCGGGTCATCGAATGAACCGGCAGGCAAACCGCCGCAAGGCGCCACGGAGGGACAACTGATGCGTATCCGGAACACCGTGCTCCCGATCCTTCTGCTTGCCGCGTCAGCGGTCGGCGGGGCAGGGTCCGAAATCGAGCGGGGCCGCGACCCGTTCGAACTGATACGCAGCCAAGTTCGCCAGCGGGTCTGGGTGCTGTTCGACACCTCGCATTCCATGAATCGCGGCAGCGGAGCGGAGTCTCGCTTCCGTACGGCCCTCCGCACCCTCAGGGACACGGTGGGCGAGTTCCGAAACAAATCCGGAGAGCCGCTCGCCGACTGGGCGTTCGTGACCTTCGCCGCCCAGGGAACGAATCCGATGGATTCCGCCGCCCAGTGTTCCGACCCCACGTTCGGCGCCGGCTTTCCCGGGATATCGGCTCCGATCCGCCCCGGAGCGAAGGGTTCGGCCTGTCGCGGGATAGCGATCCGGACTGTTCCGAACGCCTGTGACCCGGAGACCGGCGCGGAGGCGCTCCTCGGCGCGCTGCCATCGGGCACCAACTCCCTCGCCACCCCGATCGGAATCGGGCTCCAGCAGCTTGCGGCCCACATCAGCGGGAACGCGACCGCCGATCTCGCCCCCGGTCAACGGAATTACGTTCTCCTGCTTACCGACGGCGCGGATACGTGCGAATGCTACGAACACCCTTGGCGGGACTTCCATGAAGGGCCCGCGGGGCGCGGATCGCGGGCCCGCCTGTCCCTGCGACTCGGCGCCACCTCCCCGGATGCAGTGCCGATTGCCCATCCGGGCGCCGCGGACTTCCAGGCCCACAACGCCGGCCTGAAGGCGCGCTCCGCATTTCGCGTCCTGGGAGGCGGTGATGCGGAAGACGCCACCGGAGACATCTTCGTGGTGGGTTTCGGGATGGACGAATCCGGGCTGCGGCGACGCACCAACCACATCGGGTGGATGGCTTCCGGGCTGCGGCGCCCCGCGCTCCACGCCCTGGATTCGTCTGCCCTCCGCGTTGCGTTGCGGCGCGCCATGGACGTGGTGACCCTCCCCCGGGGCCGGGTGGCGCTCTCCGCTCCCGCACTGGCCTCCGTGAAGGAGTTGGTGGCCCGCTCGCCTTCCCCCGGTTTTCCCGGAAGTGATCCCTCCCGTTCCCCGAGGGAATTGGTTGCCAATCCGACGCAGCCGGCCGACGTCCGGCGCGCCCGGGAACTCCGGTCGATGTACCGGGACAACGTTCTCGTCTCGACGGCGGCCGAATTGCCTCGGCTGCGGGGGCACCTGCGGGCCCGGCCAACCTCGGCGAACGCGGATCCCGGGCTGGTGATCTGGGATGCCGGCGAGCAGTTGCGCGACCGGAGCCCCGGGGACCGGACGCTGCTCTTCAATCGACCGGGCCGCCGCGAGATGGTTCCGTTCCAGGTGGGGAAGGTGACAGCGGCGGACCTTGGCGTCTCGACCGGATACCTCGGCGAACTGGACGGAGTGGGCGCCCGTTCCGCAGCCGACGCTGCCGAGATCGTGGTGCGGGTCACGCGGGGTGAGGAACTGGCGATCCACCCGGCGACCGACCGCATCTACGACCCGGAAGGCAGGCTCCATTTCGTCGGGGGAGCGGGAACCTGGAAACTTCGTGAGGCCCTTTCCGCCCCGGTGATGGTGGGGAGCCCGCCGGCGTCGCCGGAGCGGGTCACCCGGCGGCGCGAGGCGTACCAGTCGTTCTTCGCCGACCACGTGAATCGGCGCACCATGCTGTACCTGCCGACCAGCGCCGGAATGCTCCATGCCTTTGCAGCGGATACCGGGCACGAGGTTTTCGCCTACATCCCGGACGACGTGCTCGGGCCGGCACCCGGCGAGGTCGATCCGGATCGGATCCTGCTCCGGGATCTCGTCGCCGGGACGGTCCGGCCCGATCCCGGTTTCGAGGTCGCCCGCGCGAGCCGCTTCACCCTCGCCGGCTCCCCGTCCGTGAGGGATATCTGGCTGGACGGCGTGGGTCGGTGGGCCTCGGTTCTCGCCTTCGGAAGGGACTTCGGGGGACGGTTCCTCACCGCGCTCGATGTCTCCGAAGTGGGAGACGGCTGGCGGGGCGACCTGGAACCGCCGGTGGTGCGCGCCGGGGGGCCGGGAGCCCCGAGACTACTGTTCAACGTCGGGAATCGGCGGGACGGGGACCCGTTTTCCGGTCTCGGGCACACGCCGCTGCCGGTGCTCGCCGAGGTTCCGGCGCGGGACGGATCCGCCCGGTCGGTGCTGTTCCAGGCGGCGGGTGCCGGCTCACCGGGAGACGACTCCGGCGAATGGCTTTTCGTGCTGTCGCCCCGGGATGGCCGGGTCGAGCGCCGACTCCGGGTATCCGGGCGTGCCGACGCCGTCATTCGCGCCAATGCCACTCCCACGCCACCGGCGGTCTGGCGACCCTCGTTCGCCGCAAGGGGGGGCAGCGACCTCGTGACCCGGGTGTTTCTTGCCGACGTGCAGGGACGGATCCACCGCCTGGACACCCGGAACCCGACCGGGTGGCAGTGGGGCGAGGCCTTCCGGCTGGGCGTCGATCAGCCGGTGCTCACTCCGCCGGTGGCCCTGGCCCTCCCGGGGCGCATCGAGCCCCATCTGCTGGTGGTCACGGGTGGCGACCGTCGGGTCCCGAGCGGGGCCTCGCGGGTGCTGTTGCTGCGGGAAACGGGAGATCGCCTCGAAGAAGTGTGGCGCCGGGAACTCGAGCCCGGCGAGACGCCGCAAGGCACTCCCGCGGTCCTCTCGGACGGAGTTCGGGTGAACGTGATGCTCGCCACCCGACTGGCAGTCGATTCCTCCGCCGAATGCGCCGCGACCCGCACCGAGTCCCGATCCCGGTTGCGGGGTTTCAACGGGCTCACCGGCCAGTCGGCGGCGGGTATCGTCGCGCCCGGGGCCTCGATCCTGGAACTCGGCAGCGGACCGCTGCAGGGGCTGACACTCTCGCGCCACGGCAACGCCGCGCTCAGTTTCACCGGAGCCGCCGGTGAGGTTGTGGACGCGGTCGTCGGCGATTTCCGCTTCCGGGTGCGCGACGGGGCGCTCGAGGACGTGACCCTTTTCGTGGAGGGGTTTCGCCGCTCTCCCTTCTGATGCAACCCCGGTTCGCCAGGTCCCGGAAAACGGGTTCGCCGGCCCCGTCCGCCGGTTTCACGATCGTCGAGGTTGTCGTGGTGGCGGCCGTCACCCTGTTCGTCCTCGCCAGTTTCGTCGTCCTCTTCCGGATGGGGCAGGGCGCGTTCCGCAGCGGCCCGGAAGTCGCCGCGCTGCGGCTGGATGCGTCGGCCATGGTGGACCTCATGGCCCGCGATCTCGAGCGAGCCGGCTCGGGCCTGCCCCCGGAGATCCCGGTGTTCAACGACCTCGGGCGCGCCGGCAACCGGAATCCGGACGGCCTGGACTTTCTCGCCGCTCCCGCCCGCCTCGCCGCGACCGGGTTCGAACCGGTCGTGTCCTTCGATGGAACCACCGCAGGCCTCGGGGTTCCCCGGAGCCGACTCGACGCCGCGACGCGCACCTTCGTCATGGTCTTCAACGACGACGAAATGATGCCGCGGTGGGCGCTCGGCGAAGTGGCATCCGTCGCTTCGTCGGGTGGCCGCCAAGCGGGCGCCGTGCCGCATGGCGCTACGCAGACGGCGGACGGCCAGGCGGCAACACCCGAGGGCGCACGGGTCGGACTGCGGCCGGTGCGGAACGACTGGCACACCCATTTTCGCTCGCTGGATGCCGATACCTTCGCCCCGGGAGGGGGCGGAGGGCTCATGCAGCGCGCCCTCAAGAGCGTTCTCGGAGGGGTGATCGGCGCCGTCCTGCCCGGTCTCGGGACCGGACCGGCCGCCACGCTGACCGACCAGGTCGTCTCGGCCATGCTGAAGACGCTTGCCGAACGCGCCGGGAAAGCGGGCAAGTCGATCGGGAAGGACAAGCTTCCGGCGGGCGGGATCGGCGAGGAGCCGGCGGAAACCTACGGCCTTTTCGGGCTCGGCCAACCCGGGATCGTCCCGGTGTCGCGCATCCGGTACTGGCTTCGGCCGCCCCGGCCCCGGGACGCCGGCCGGCGGACGCTGATGCGCCGGGTGGACGACGGAGCGGCCCAGCCGGTGGGTTTTGCGGAGGATCTCCAGATCCGGTACGTGACCGGCCGGGACGCCGGCCGGCTGCGGGACACGCCTCCCCCGTTTTCTGGAGACATGCGGACCGCCGCCCAGCTCGGCGATCACATCGTTCGCTCGGTGGAAGTGGAGATCCGCGTGGCGTCAAGCGCCGCCGCGAGTCGCGACGGTTCTCCGACCGGGGATGGGGCGGCCCCGCGGACGACCGTCGTCCAGCGCCGTGTCGGGCTCCGGGTAACTGCCGCCGGCGTCGGACGGCGGGCATGGGAGGAGAGCATGCAGCGGAACGCGCTTCCCACCGAGATTCCGCGGATCGGTCCCCTGCGGTTCATCAAGCTCCCTTGGTGAACGCAGGTGCGGAACCCGGCAGGCGTTCCCGGAGGAGGAACCCCAGACCCGCGGGCCGTTCCGGCGGAACGGTCCGCCCGGATGGCAGGGGATTCCGCAGTTCGCCCGCTTCGGGGACGCTCGTCGGTTCGCGTTCCGGGCGACCGGTGGCCTCCCGCGCCCCGGGTTGTTTCGCGGCGGGGGCGGTGCTTGCCGTGATCCCGGTGGCTTCTGCCGGGAAGTCCCCGGGCCACCAGGGCGCCGATGGCCCGGCGACCTCCCGCGCCCCGGGCGAGGCAAGGACCGGGCGCCGATTTCGGAGCCGCGGCGGGGGGCTTCGACGAGACCCTTCGTGGTGCGGCCGCTTCAACACAACGGAAAGGATCGCGTCATGACGAACGAAACCGACAACCCCTCGACCGGTTCCCAACCACTGGCCCGCCGGACCGCCAACGAACGGGGTGCGTTCCTCGAAGTGCTGCTCCGCGTGACCCGTGATCCGTTCCGGGCCTATACTGCGCTCTCTGAGGTGTTGGACATGGCGGGCGCGAACGTGGTGACCCGGGTCCTTGCGGATGTCCGGATCCTCACCGGGAAGGTGGAGGCGCTCGCGGAGACGGTTCGCGGCCTGGCGGCGCGCATGACGGCGCTTGAGGATCGGATGGCGGCATTCGAGCATCGCCTCGCGGCGCTCGAGGAACGGGTGGCGGTACTCGAGGAACGGGTGGCGGCAGTCGTGCATCGATTCGGGGATTGGCTGGCGGGCGCCGCGCATCGATTCGAGGAACGGCAGAGAGCTTCCGAGCGTCGATTCGAGGAACGGATGGAAGCGTCCGAGCGTCGATTCGAGGAACGGATGGGGGCACTCGAGGATCGCCTGACAGCATTCCAGAAAGAGACAAACGCGCGGTTCGACCGGGTGGACGCGCGGCTCGACCGTCTGGAGGATCGCCTCACCGGATTCGAAGAGCGATTCGAGGATCGGCTGACAGCAGCCGTTGCGCAGTTCGAAGCCGGTTTTGCATCGCTGCGCCGGACGATGGTCGGCGTTCTGATCACGATGTTGGCGATCCTTCTCGGGGCGTTCCTGGGCATGATCCCCGGGGCCTGACCACGGCTGCGCTCCGGTCCCCGGAGCGGGGTGATGCGCCCGCAAGGCCCGAAATCCGCCGGACGGTGAAGGGGCCGAATCCCTTCGTCATTGTGCAAAGGTGCAAGACGCTCCCTGCCGCTCATCCCCTCTGAACGTCCCCCGTTCCTTGCGGCAGCTTGCGGGGTCTTCATCGTGATCCCGGGGCATGAGGCCGAAGGCGACGGGATTCGCAAATCCGGCTCCCGGCGAGGGGACGCCGAACCCGGGCGATCCGCGTGTCACATCCGCCGGGTACCCGAACGCGCACGGCGCCCCTGAGCCATCGAATCCCGGGCGGGGTGATCCGTGTGTCGCATCCGCCGGGTACCCGATCGCGCACGGCGCCCCTGAGCCATCGAATCCCGGGCGGGGTGATCCGTGTGTCGCATCCGCCGGGTACCCGATCGCGCATGGCGCCCCTGAGCCATCGGATCCCGGGCGGGGTGATCCGCGTGTCGCATCCGCCGGGTACCCGATCGCGCATGGCGCCCCTGAGCCATCGGATCCCGGGCGGGGTGATCCGCGTGTCGCATCTCCCGGGGCGCCCGATCGCGCATGGCGCCCCTGAGCCATCGGATCCCGGGCGGGGTGATCCGCGTGTCGCATCTCCCGGGGCGCCCGATCGCGACGGTACCGAGTCCCCGACCCGTCGGGGACGCCTCCGGGCCGCTGCCGCCCGCCGGAGCGGATCCGGGATCAGCCGGTCCCGAGCTGGCTGATGGCGTCGCGAACCTTCGCGGCCAGCGCCGGCAGACCGTCGGGATGCGGGCCGCCGCCCTCGGCGCGATGGGTGCGCCCGCCGGCGCGGCCCCCGATTTCCGGGACCGCTTCCGCCAGCAGACGGTTCGCGGGAAGACGGGATGCCAACTCCTCGGAAACGGCGAGAATCACTGCTGCCCGGCCGTTGCGGACGGTGGATGTCAGGGCGACCCACGGGCCATCCGCCTGGCGGTCGCGGAAGCCGTCCATCAGGCGCCGGTGCTCGTTCTTCGAGATTCCCTCGAAGGGTGGCGGCGCCCAGAGGGCGACATCGCCGACATGTTCGATCCCGTTGTTCCCGGAACCCGCGCCGAGGGCCTTGCTGGCGAGCTGGTCGGTCAGCCGGGAGATTTCACGGCGCGCCTGTTTGAGGTCCGCCTCGAGCTTTCCGATGCGTGCCGGAGCCTCTTCGGGCCGGCTGCGGGCGATCCGTCCGATTTCGTGGAGAAGACGCCGGTTGCGGAGGACGTGATCGAGCGCCGCGGGACCGGTCAGGGCCTCGATCCGCCGGACCCCGGCAGCGACCGATTCCTCCGAGACCACCACGAAGAGCCCCGCCTCCCCGGTGCTGGCCAGATGGGTTCCGCCACAGAGTTCGATGCTGTACTCGGGAATCTCGATGACCCGGACTTCGGTGCCGTACTTGTCGCCGAAGAACGCGAGCGCGCCCCGCTCGAGGGCGGCGTCGAGCGGCATGGTGCTCGAGAGAACCTCGCGGCTGGCCCGGATCTGGTCGTTCACCCGCCCCTCGATGGTTTCGAGTTCGCCGGGAGCCAGAGCCGTGAAATGGGTGAAGTCGAAACGCAGTCGCTCCGGCGCGACCAGCGATCCCGCCTGTTTCACATGCGGTCCCAGGATGTCGCGCAGGGCAGCATGGAGAAGGTGGGTCACCGTATGGTGGCGCCGGGCCCCGTCCCGCCGGGCGTTGTCGACCAGCGCCTCCAGCGCGTCGCCGACGCCGATCGAACCGCTCCGGAGCCGAACCGCATGCACCACCAGCCCGTCGCGTGCCTGCGTGTCGAGGACCTCGGCGATCCCTCCCGGCCCCCGGAGGATCCCGCGGTCGCCGACCTGCCCGCCGCCTTCCGGATAGAAGGGGGTTCGGTCCAGGATCAGCTCTCCGCGCTCCCCCTCCCGGAGCTCGGGCGCCCGGCGGGGCAGGCCGCCCTCGTTCGGAATCAGGGCCTCGAGGGTGACCGCGCCCGACGTTTCGGTGGCTTCATGGCCGGTGAACTCGGTCGGCCGGTCGCCGGCCAGACCCTGGTAGCGCGTCCGACCGGCTGAGGGTTTCCCCTTCCATGACTTGCGGGCGCGTTCCCGCTGGGCACGCATTTCCGCGTCGAAGCCGGCGGTGTCCACGCCGAGCCCGTGTTCCCGGGCGACCTCCCCGACCAGGTCCAGCGGCAATCCGAAGGTGTCGTGGAGGCGGAAGGCGTCCGGGCCCGTGATCCGGCCCGCGCCGCGGGTCCGGTCGGAGACGAGGATCCGGTCGAGCTGGACCATCGCGGTGCGGAGCGTCCCGGAAAAGCGCTCCTCCTCGAATCGGGCCACCCGGAGCACCAGATCGCGCGAACCCCCGAGTTCCGGATACCAGCTCTCCATGCGCCGCATCGCCAGGCCGGTCAGATCCGCGAGGAACGGTCCGGCGATCTCCGCCTTGCGACCGTAGCGGAGGGCGCGGCGCAGGATCTTGCGGAGCACGTACCCCCGCCCGTCGTTCGCCGGAAGGACGCCGTCGGCAATCAGGAAGGCGGTGGCCCGGGCGTGATCGGCAAGCACGCGGGCGGCGGATTCGAGCGTTTCCCCGGGCGGACAGCCCGCCCGCTCCCGCACCCACTCGACGAGATCGGAGAAGAGGTCGGTGTCGTAATTGGAGGCCGCCCCCTGCATCACCGCCGCCAGGCGTTCCAGTCCCATCCCGGTGTCCACCGACGGGGCGGGAAGCGGGCGCAGCACGCCGGATTCGTCCCGATCGAATTGCATGAACACGAGATTCCAGATTTCGAGATGGCGGTCCTCGCCCTCGAAATCGGGGCCCTGGTCGTAGTGAATCTCCGAACACGGACCACAGGGACCGGTCTCTCCCATCGCCCAGAAGTTCTCGGCAGCGGGGAGTGCCCGGATCCGGTTCTCCGGCAGATGGTTCCGCCACCAACGCTCCGCCTCCTCGTCGCGGGGGGTATCCGCATCACCGGCGAAGACGGAGGCCGAAAGGCGATCCGGATCGAGTCCGAGGTCGCGGGTCAGGAATTCCCACGCGTAGGCGATGGCCTCCTCCTTGAAGTAGTCCCCGAAGGAGAAGTTGCCCAGCATCTCGAAGAAGGTGTGGTGGCGGGGCGTGAAACCGACATTCTCCAGGTCGTTGTGCTTTCCGCCGGCGCGGACGCATTTCTGGACGCTCACCGCGCGCGGCGGCGACCCGGGCGAGGCCCGGCCCAGGAAGATGTCCTTGAACTGGTTCATGCCGGCGTTGGCGAACAGCAGCGTCGGGTCGTCCCGCGGCACGAGCGGCGAACTGCGCACGAGACGGTGCTCCCGTTCCCGGAAGAACTCGACGAACGCCTTCCGCAGGTCGTCGCTCCGCGTGGGGGTCACGAGGGAGGGTCCCCGGGGTAGTCGGCGACGGCTTCCCGGATCACTTCGGAAGAGAACCCGCGGTTGTACAGCCGGCGGCGTGCGCCCGGCAGGTCGGGCGGGGTGCGGGTTTCCCGCATCCGCCGGAGCGCATGCCGGGCGTGCGTCAGCTCCGTGTCCTCGGGAAACGCGGCGCGGACCGCCTTTTCCGCCAGTTCCTCAGGAAGCCGCCGGCGCCGGAGATGCGCCATGATCCTCGCCGGTCCGTGGAGCCGCTCGCGCGCCCGCTTCCCGGCGACGTCACCGGCGAGCGCATGGTCATCGACATAGCGATGCCGGCGCAGCTTGCCGATCGTCTCCTCGATCTCCCCGGCCGGATAGCGGTAGTCGAGCAATCGGGCGCGCACTTCCCCCTCGCTCAGATCCCGCCGGGCGAGCAGCGCAAGGGAACGCACCCATGCGGAGCGGGGCGCCGAAGCGGAACGATCCCGGAACACGCGAGCAGGGTAACGCGCCTCCGGCGGGCGGGAACGAGGGTTCCGGGGGACGGTCAGCTGGCGGCCGCGCTGCAATGGGCGCAGGCGGGCGCCGACGGATGAAGGGGTCGGCGACAACGCCAGCAGAGTCGCGGCCGCTGGGGGGCGGCAGATCGGATGCGCCCCTGGACGGTCGCCCAGTCGGAGGTGTCCGTCCCCATTCCGGAGAGCATCTCGAGGTCGCTCCGGAGCTCGTCGATGCTGCCGTAGCGATCCGACAGCTCGGGTGCGAGAGCCCGGGTCACGACCCCGTCGAGGTCATCCGGAACGCGCGGGTTTCGTTTCCGGGGACTTGCCTCGCCCCCTTCCACGATCCGTTGCCGCAGGCGGTCCGGATCGGCGTCCTCGTAGGGAAACCCGGCGGTGAGCGCCTCGTAGAGGACGATCCCCGCCGAATAGATGTCCGACGCCAGGCAGGCCTTTCCGGCGAGCAGTTCGGGGGCCATGTAGAGGGGATTCCCGATCGGCCCCGAGACCTCCTCTGCCACCGTCAGGGTCCGCGCCAGACCGAAGTCGCTGATCTTGGCGGTGTCGCCCGACAGCAGCACGTTGCCGGAGTTGAGATCGCCGTGCAGCACTTCCTGCTCGTGCGCGTGCCCGATGCCGGCGACAACCTGGATCCCGATCCCGATGACGGACCGGAGGGGCAGGGGACCTTCCACGCCGATGCGCCGCGAAAGCGAGGCGCCATCGACCCATTCCATGACCACGAAAAGCACCCCCTCGTGTTCGTCGCAGTTGAGCAGGCGAACCACATTCGCATGGTCCAGCCGCGCCAGCAGCCGCGACTCCTGAAGCAGCGCTTCCCGGCCCTCGGCGCTCTGATCGTGCGGAACCTTGATTGCCCGGGGCGCGCCGAGCATGACATCCCGGACCAGATACACCGACCCGAAGGTTCCCTTTCCGAGATGGCGGCGGACCTCGTACTTGCCGATCTGCTGACCGAGAAGGAACATCCGGGAAGATGCTACCGGTTCGGGGAGGGCGCCGGAATCAGGATGCGCGCGGCCGCCACCACCGCCGCGGTGCCGGTGCGAAGCACCCGATTCCCGAGGCGCCGTGCCTGAAAACCGCACGCGCGGGCTGCCTCCGCCTCCGCCGGGCTGAACCCGCCCTCCGGTCCGATCACGAGCACGACCCGGTTTCCGGTGTGCCGTCGGTCCGGCTCCGAGCCGGCTCCGGGCGCGGCGATGAGGCGCGTCTCCGGAAGCGCCCCCGCCATCCAGTCGGACAGACGCGCCGGCGCTGTCACTTCGGGTACGAGGGCGCCGCCACACTGCCGGGTCCCCGAGAGGGCGGCGGCCTCCCAGCGTTTTCTCCGGGAGGGTGCAGCGGATCCCTCGGAACGCTCGGTGAGCAGCGGCGCCACCCGCGCCACCCCGAGTTCCGCGAGCTGGCGAACGACCGCGGTCATGCCGTCACCCTTCGGGATGGCGATGCCGACGGTGAGCTGGACAGTGCTTTCCGGGGTTGCCAGCGGTTCCGCGCAGGCGACCTGCACGCGGCCGCCGGGAGCCGGGCCGCTCACGGTGGCGAGGTAGGCGCCGCCCTTGCCGTCGAAGACCTGAATGCTTGCCCCGTCGGGCAGCCGCAGCACCCGCCGCGCCCGTGCCGATTCCGCCGCATCGAGCACACAGGAGACGCCGGTCGCGGCAGCGGGAACGAAGAACCGGTGTGCGCGTCCCGCCCGCGATCTCACGCCGAAACGCGACGCCGGATCACGAGAACAATCGATGGAGGAACGACGGGCGTTCCGTCTTGTCGTCCGGGCGGCGCTCCGCCGTGTCGGTGTCGGAGCGGGCGAAGTCGGAATCCCCGTCGTCGGCCTTCCCGGCGTCTCCCTTCATCGCGTCCGCCAACTGTTCGACGGCCCGTCGCTCGACGCGGTTCAGGCGGCGGGGCACCTCGACGAGAACCCGGACCAGATGGTCGCCGCGGCTCCGGCTCCGCAGGACGGGAAAGCCCCGGCTGCGGAGCCGCAGCCGGCTCCCCGGCTGGGTTCCGGCGGGGATGCGGAGCGACTCCGGTCCCCGGATCGTCTCGACCTCCTTGACGGCGCCCAGGGCGGCTTCCGGGAAACTCACCGTCACGTCTCCCAGAACGTTCGAGCCGTCCCGCCGCAGCCGGGGATGGGGGCGGACCTGCACGATGACATACAGATCCCCGGAGGGTCCCCCGCGTCGTCCCGGTTCCCCGGAGCCGGGAATCCGCAGCTGGTTCCCGTCGTCGATTCCCGCCGGGATGCGAACCGTGACCTCGCGTTCCCGGGCACGCAATCCCTCTCCCCCGCAGGTCCGGCAGGGGTTCCGGTTGATCCGCCCGGTTCCCCGGCACCCGGAACAGGTCTGCCGCAGGACCATGAATCCGCGCGAAAGCGTCTCCTGCCCGCTGCCCCCGCAGCGGCCGCAGGCGATCGGCTGCGCGCCTTCGGCCCCGCCGCTGCCGCGGCAATCCTCGCAGGTCTCATGGCGGGACACCAGGATGCGTTCCTCCCGGTCCCGGACCGGGTCGGCAAAGTCCACGGTGAGGCGCACCTGGATGTCGCCGCCGCGGGCGGGGCCGGAACGCCTTCCCCCGCTTCCGAACATCTCCCCGAACATGTCGAAGACTCCGCCCCGGAAGAGGTCCTGGAAATCCTCGAAGATCTCCCGGTTCACGGTCTGGCCGGCGCCGCCGAGTCCGGCGTGCCCGAAGCGGTCGTAGCGGGCGCGCTTCTCCTGGTCGGCGAGCACGCCGTAGGCCTCGGACGCCTCCTTGAAGGCGTCTTCGGCGGCGCGGTCTCCCGGGTTCTTGTCGGGGTGGAAACGGACCGCCAGTTTCCGGTAGGCCCGCTTGATCTCGTCGGGCGAGGCCGTGCGTTCCACGCCCAGCACTTCGTAGTAGTCGCGACGGGCGGTGTCCGTTGGCATGGCCTCGCCGGCGGCGCCTCAGTCCCCTGAGCCTTCCGCTGCCGACCCGTTTTCGGCCGGCGCCTCGTCCGGGGCCGGCGCCCCGGAAGGGGGCTCCACCGCGACCACCACGGTCGCCGGACGGACCAGCCTCCCTTCCAGCAGATAACCGCGCCGGAAGACCGCGATCACTTCCCCGTCCTGTTGTCCGGACTCGAGGGGGGCCTGTTGCGCCGCTTCGTGCACTGCCGGATCGAACGACTCGCCGAGCGCCTTCACCTCGGTGAAGCCGTGTTGGCCCAGCGTTTCCTCGAAGCGCCGGAGGACGAGGCGCACGCCGGTGGCGACGGCGTCGGACGCCGCGTCGGCGCTGTCGGTGGCATGACGCTCCACTTCCGCCACGGCTCGCTCCAGATCATCCAGAACCGCGAGGAACCCGCTGCCGATCTCGCCGAGGAGACGCGAGCGAACGGCCTGCCGCTCGGTCCGGGCGCGCCGCTGCACGTTGGCAAGGTCGGCCTGGGCGCGCCGCGCCAGATCCTTGGCCGCGGCGGCTTCGCGTTCGGCGCGGTCCAGGGCATCCCTGATTTCCCGGATCGCTGTTTCGCTGTCCGGCGGCGGCGAGTCGTTGCCTTCTCCGGGCGCGACCTCGGCTTCTTCCGTCATGGGCATCGATTCCTGCGAGCGCGGCAGGCTAGCACAGCGCCCCCCTTCCCCGACCCTCCGAAAGAGAAGGCGGCGCATGCGCCGGAGGGAGATCATGAGGGGATGCGGGGGAACCGAATTCGAGTCGGAACGCGCGCATCAGGGCGGCTGCGACCGCCGGCCGCGCCGGAGGCGTGGGCGCCAGTTCCGCGATGCCGGCGGCGGGCAGGGGGTGGTCCGGCGGCAATCCGGCCAGTTCGTTCACCAGCTCCCGCCGGATGACCCACGGAATCGAGCCGTGCTGGAGGAAGGCGCCCCGGGACCACCGCTGCGCCCCGGAAACCACCTTGCGGCGCCCGGCGGTGATCTCGTGACCGGTCGCCACCGCGAGGCACGGGAGGCTCATGGGTTCCCGGTCGCAGCGGCTGCTTGCCGCCGGCGGCGGATCGAGACGCACGAACCCGGAGAGGGCCGACCAGATGGCCCGCATGACACGCACATAGGCGTGCCGGACGCCGGTACCGGTCCCGCGCGGCGCGGCCACCGCATAGGTCAACTCGTCCGGGAGGTGAAGGAGCGCGCGGCCGCCGGTGGGCCGGCGCACCCAGGGGATCCCCCGCTGCAGGAGCGACGCGACCGGGATCGTCCCGGGGATTTCCTGGCGGTGGCCGACGGTCAGGGTCGGCCGGTCCCAGCCGTAGAGCCGGAGCGCCGGGGGCGCTCCCCGAACCGCGTCCGCGAGCATCGCCGCATCCTGCTCCATGTTGGCGGGGCCGTCCGCCGGGGGATCCAGGCGGACCGTGACGTCCTGCCCGGGCGCCGGAACCGGGACCGACGCCGTCATGCGTTACCGGAAGAGGGTTTCGAGTTCCGTCCACTCCCGACCCTGCGATTTCGCCACCGGCGCCGAGGTCAGATGACCGCGCCAGGTGTTGACGCCGGGGTAGAGACGCGGATCCCGTTCCACCGCCTCGCGCAGGCCCATGCCGGCGATGGCCAGGGCAAATTCGAGGGTCACATTGGTCAGGGCAAAGGTGGAAGTGCGCGGCATCGCTCCCGGCATGTTGGCGACGGCATAGTGCACCACATCGTCCACCCGGTAGGTGGGCTTCGAGTGGGTGGTCGGACGGGTGGTTTCCGCACATCCGCCCTGATCCACCGCCACGTCCACGAGGACCGCTCCCGGGCGCATGTTCCCGAGCATGTCCCGGGTGATCACCCTGGGGGCCGAAGCGCCCGGAACCAGGACCGCGCCGATCACCAGGTCGGCTTCGGCGAGCCTTTCCTCCAGGGTGATCCGGCTGGACATGAGGGTCGAGATCCGACTTCCGAAGATGTCGTCGAGAACACGCATCCGGGGAACGCTCTTCTCGATGATGGTGACCTCGGATCCGAGCCCGACCGCCATCTTCGCGGCATTCAGGCCCACGACCCCGCCGCCGACGATCACGGTCCGGCCCCGCGGAACCCCGGGTACGCCCCCGAGCAGGATTCCGGATCCGCCGCATCCCCGATGCAGGTGGTGGGCGCCTTCCTGAATGGACATTCTTCCGGCGATTTCGCTCATCGGCGTCAGCAAGGGCAGGCTGCCGTCCGGTGCGGTGATCGTTTCGTAGGCCACCGAGTTGACGCCGCGGCGCACCAGCTGTTCGGTGAGTTCGGGAAGCGCCGCCAGATGCAGGTAGGTGTAGAGGATCTGGTCTTCCCGGAGCAGTTCGACTTCCTCCGGGAGAACCTCCTTGACCTTCACCAGCATGTCCACCGTTGCGAACACCTCCTCACGGGTGTCCACGATGCGGGCGCCGGCGGCCGCGAACTGCTCGTCGGTGATGCGGCTGCCCGCCCCGGCGCCCGCTTCCACCAGCACTTCGTGACCGGCCGCGACCAGCGTGCCGACTCCCCCGGGCACCAGCCCCACGCGATGTTCGGTATCCTTGATTTCGCGGACCGTTCCGATGATCACACTGGCGCCCCCGGCTCTTCGGCTTCCTCGCCCGGGGACGGAGCCGGCGCCTCGGAGGAAGCCGCTTCCTTCCCGCTCCGCGTGAAACCGTGAAAGATGGCGCCCTGACTCACGGCCACGCTCGGGGCGGTGATGTTTCCGATCAGGCGGCCCTCGGCGCCAAGGACGACCATTTCGGTCGCCACCAGGTCCCCCACCACCGTACCGTGGACTTCGATCCGCTTCGCCGAAACGTCGGCCTGGAGTCGCCCGGAGGACTGGACCACCACCTGGGCATCCGACTTGATGCTGCCCTCGATGCAACCCTGGACAAAGATGTCCTCGCGGGCGATGAGCTCCCCCTTCACCTGAATATCCGGGCCGAGACAGGTCGGCCGGATTTCATTGGCGGGCGGGGTTGGCGCGGCCGGCGCGGGTTCGATGGTTTCCGGTTTGGCTTGGAAGAACATGGGCATCGGCTTTCCCCCGCGGTTGCGGAGTCTGTCGGGGTCGCAGGAGGAGAGGGCGAGCGGGCGACGGGGCTCGAACCCGCGACCCCGAGCTTGGGAAGCTCGTGCTCTACCAGCTGAGCTACGCCCGCACGACCGGGCAGGGATTGTATTCATCCGCACCGGTACCGGAACCCTCGATCCTGCCGGATCCCCGGACCAGTTCCAGGATGCGGTCCCGGCAGGCCTCGGCCAGGTCGGGTCGGAAGGCCTCCAGGGTCAGTCGGAGTACCGGTTCGGTGTGCGAGGGGCGCAGGGTGAAGCGCCAGTCCGGAAAGTCCATGGTTACCCCGTCGGTGAGGTCGGGATCCACGTCCGGAAAGGCGGCGCGCACCCGCGCCAGAGCGGAAGCGGGGGAGGGGACGGCGATGCTGGTCTCGTCCAGCGTGAAGTGGCGGCGACGGAGTGCGTCCGCAAGTTCCGACAACGGCCGTCCGGCGGCGCTGATCCGCTCCACCATGCGCAATACCGGAAGGAGCGCGTTGTCCGCATGGCCGGTCGCCGGGAAGTAGAAGTGGCCGCTGAATTCCCCGCCGAAGCACGCCTGCTCCTTCCGCATGCGCTGTTTCATCCAGGCGTGCCCTACCCGGTTGGGGCAGGGACGGCCGCCCGCTTCCAGGATCGCCTCCGGCACCGCGCGGGAAGACCGGAGATCGAAAACCACCGCTTCGCCGGGGGCGTGCGCGATCTCGGCGGGCGCGAGGAGGGCGGTGGCGAAATCGCCGGGCACGAAGTCGCCCCGATCGTCGACGAAGGCGCAGCGGTCGGCGTCACCGTCCCAAAGGACTCCGAAGTCGGCCCGTTCCGCGCGTACCCGGGCCACCAGTTGCTCGCGGTGTTCCGGGTTCAGCGGGTTCCCTCCGTGATTCGGAAAGGAGCCGTCGGGTTCGAAATGCATGGGGATCCACGCGCCGGGGAGCCCGGCGAACAGTCGCTCCGCCATCAGTCCTCCCATGCCGTTTCCGGCGTCGAGGACGACCCGGAGTGACGGGAACGGCCGGGCCCGCACCTGGGCCCTGAGGAAGCGAAGATAGGAGGCGGCGATGTCGTGGTGTGCGGGGTGCGGGGGGGGCGGGTCCGCAGGTTCCGGATCGGAGCCTTCCGACGCTTCCACCAGCTCTCGAATGCGGGGGAGGCCGCTGCCCTGGAAGACGGGGGCGGCGTCCCGGGCCACCAGCTTGATCCCGTTGTCGGCCGGCGGGTTGTGGGATGCGGTGACGATCGCGCCGCCATCAAGTTGGTGTTCGCGAACCGCGAACCACATCGCATCGGTGGCGAGCATGCCGTAGTCCGCGACCGATGCGCCACCGCGCCGCAGGCCGGCGCCGAATTGCCGTGCCAGCTCGGGACTGGTCCTCCGCATGTCCCGGCCGACTCCGACCGTACCGCCGCCGAGCCAGCGTGCGAAGGCCTCTCCGATCCGTCCCGCCAGCGCCGCCGAAAGGGGGTCCGGAGACGGGCCCCGGATGTCGTAGGACTTGAAGAGCGCGCCTTCGGCGGCGGTCAGGACTCGCACGGCAGCGCACTGGCGGCGGCGATCGTGCTCTTGTCGCCGAGTGTGGCCCGGTCCACCCGGGCGCCGGGACCGATGAACGTGTTGGCGCAGAGAATCGAATGGCGCACGACCGCACCTTCGCCCACGCGCGTGTCGGCCCACAGGACGGAGTCGGCAACGACCGCCTCCTTCTCCACCCGCACTCTTCGTCCCAGCACCGCTCCGGGACCGAGAGTGGCGCGGGCTCCGACGCGGACCCCGGGGCCGAGCAGCCCCGGGCCGATCAGGCGCGCCGTCGGATGCACGGTGGCGGTGGAGTCCACGATCAGGCCGCCGGGATTCGGCTTCGCCATCCCGGGAATCCGCATGCGCCCGGCAAGCACGTCCCGGTGCACCCGGAGGTAACGGGAAGGCGTTCCGATGTCGGCGAAGTAGCCGCGGTGTTGAAAGGCGGTGACTCGATGATTCCCCGATACCGCCGCCGGGAACACCTGCGTCTCGAGCGAGACCGGCTGGTCCGGGGGAATCAGGTCGAAGATTTCCGGCGTCATCGCATACACCCCGACATTCACGTCCCCCGGAGACCCGCCGGTCGCGACCTTCTCGTCGAACCCGCTCACCATCGGTCCGGGCCCGGCCTCGATCCGGACCGTCCCGTACGACGAGGCGTCATCCACCCGGGTGACGGCAAGGGTGAGCATCGCCCCGCTCGCCTCCCGGGCCGCCATCAGCCCCGGGATGTCCAGATCGGTCAGGATGTCTCCGTTGAGGCAGACGAAGGGCTCCGTGAGCCGGGAGCGGGTGAGGCCAAGGGCACCCCCGGTACCCAGCGGCCGGCTCTCGAGGGACCAGGTCAGGTGGACCCCGAGAGCGTGTCCGTCGCCAAAGGCGGCAGCCATCCGCCGGGGCACGGAGGCATGGCAGAGCACGATGTCGGTGATCCCCGCAGTCCGCAGCAACTCGATTTGCGTCCGGAGGAAGGGTTGGGCCATGAGCGGCGTCATCGCCTTGGGTCGCCCGGTGGTGAGCGGGCGCAGGCGTTCCGCCTTGCCGCCGATCAGGAGGACTGCCTTCATGGGGACCGGAACGGGGCCGATTGTCTCGAACGGCGGACGCCGGAAGGCGGAACGCCGGGTTGACCCACCCCCGGCGGCGCGCCGGGGCGACGGCGCCCGGATCCCCGGGTGGAAGGCGGGGCGTCCGTTGATAAGATCACCCGTCGCCTTCGGAATCCCGATCGGGAAACGTTCATGAACGCCCCCAGGAAAGAGCCATCCCGCCGGGAGGCGCCGGTGTTTGCCGGGGGCGCCTCCAGCTCCGGCCGGCCGCCAACCGGATGAACTTCCCGACCCAGCTGACCGTCCTGCGCATCGTACTCACGCCGGCGGTGGCGGTTGTTCTCGTCGAGGAAGGGCCCCGGTGGCAGCTTGCGGGCATCCTGCTGATCGGATTCCTCGCTCTCACCGACCTGCTGGACGGTTATCTTGCCCGCCGCTGGAATCAGGTCACCCCGCTCGGTGTGCTGCTGGACCCGATCGCTGACAAGTTCATGATCTCCACGACCTTCATCTGCCTGGTGGCCCGGGGCCTGAGCCCGACCTGGGTGGCGATCGCCATCGTCGGCCGCGAATTCGCCGTCACTGCGGTCCGGATGATCGCCCTGGAGCACGGAGGGAGCGTCCCGGTGAGTTCCATCGGGAAGGCGAAGATGCATGTACAGGTCTATGCCGTCCTGCTGGTGTTGCTCGGCGCCTGGCATGCGCCGTTTGCGCCGGTCGGCCTCCTGGCGCTCTGGATCGCCACCGCCATCACCCTCTGGTCCGGATTTGTCTATGTCCGGCGCGCGCGCGTCTTCTACACCGCAGGCTGACCCGCCGCTCCGGCGGTTGCTTCCGGCGGCGCCCGAAGTGTTCTTCGGGTCGGAAGCGAGGGCGGTGCTCGATGGGACCCCCGGCCTTCTCCACGGAGAAAAACGACACGGTCACGTCGATGTCTTCGGTTTGCGTCCCGTGGCGGGAACGTTGCGCGAACTGGTGGCGATGCGCCTCGATGGCGTCGCGATGTCGGGCTGGCCGGTGGTGGGGGTCGCGGTGCGAAGCGGCGACCTTCCCGAAGCGGTCGGGGGAATCCTCCGGGAGCTGGTGGCCGGGGATCTGGTGGTGGAGGGGCGGCTCGACCGCATCCTGGTTCACTGCGGGGATGCGCTCCTTCCGTGCCGGGTGGACGGGCAGGGCAGCCGCCGGAAGGGATCCTGATCGGCGATCGCGGTCAAGGTTCCCGGTCGGCAAGCAGCGTGCGGATCCGTTCCCGGGCATCGTTCGCAAAGACGCTGTCGGGCGACTCCTCGACGATTTTCTGGAAATGGACGAGGGCTTCGGGTTCCCGGCCGCAGTCGATGAGGGCGCGCCCGAGTCGCATCCGGGTCTCGTCGGATCGCGTGAAGTCGGGCCAGCTTTCGAGGATTTCCTCCAGGCGCGGGATGGCTCCCCGGCACCAGCTGCGCTGGTCCTGATAGAACTCGGCCACCTGCAGCATCGCATTGGCGAGTTCGTCCCGGCATTCCGCCAGATATTTCTGCGCATCCTCCGCGTACCGCGAGTTGGGATACAGATCCAGCAGCTTCCGGAACTCCTCCACCGCGAGGCGGGTCTCCTCCTGGTCGCGGTCGGCGCCGCGCCGCCGACGGTAGTGACCGTAGGCGATGCGGTACTGGGCGTAGTCGGCGCGCGGGTGGTTCGGGAAGAACGTCAGGTAGTCGCGGAATTCGGTGGTGGCCAGCAGCGCGTTCTGGGCGCCCCGCTGGTTGTAGTAGGCGTCCGCGATCCCGAGGCGGGCGTCGCCGGCGAATTGGCTGCGCGGGTAGCTGTCCAGCAACTGGCGGAAGTAGGTGCGCGCGGTCTCCCAGTCTCCCTCCTCGAGGGCTTCCTGTCCGAGGGCAAGGAGTCGGCGGTCCGCCTGGGCGCCTTCGGGTACCGGTGTCAATTCCCGCGAGCTGCAGGCCAGGGCGACGCCGGACGCGAGCAGGGCGACGAGGAACGACTGGCGGACGGACACCGAGGATCGCAGCAATCCCATCAAGTTGCGAGAGATGCCGAATTCTAGCAACGGGGCCCCCGGCGCCCGTTCACGCGGCGAGGAATTCCCGCAACGCCGCCGCGGGGTCGGGGGCGCCAAAGATTGCCGATCCGGCCACCACGGTGTCGGCGCCGGCGGCGCGCGCCGCCGGGACCCGGGCAGCGTTCATCCCGCCGTCCACCGTGATCCGGTAGCCGGGGCGCAACCGGTCGGCCATCTCGCGCACCTGGCGGATCCGGTCGAAGCTGCCCTCGATGAAGGCCTGTCCGCCCCAGCCGGGATTCACGGACATCACGATCGCGTAATCGGACGCCGCGATCGCTTCCGGGAGCGTTGCAAGCGGGGTAAGCGGATTGATGGCGATTCCCGGACGGGCTCCGGCCCGGCGGATGTCGTCCAGGGTCTTGTGCAGATGGGGCGCCGTCTCCGGATGGATCGCAATGTCGCTCGCTCCCGCCTCCACATAGGCGCCAAGGGATTCGGCAACGTTCCGGATCATCAGATGTGCATCCAGCGGAAGCGACGTCACGCCCCGCACGGCGCGTACCACCATGGGCCCGAATGTGAGATTGGGCACATAGTGGCCGTCCATCACATCCAGGTGGAGCTGGTGGGCGCCGGCGCGTTCCACCAGACCGACCTGCTCGGCGAGTCTGGCGAAGTCGGCGGAGAGCAGCGACGGAGCGATGCGCAAGCAGCTATTCCCGGCGGCTCAGGGTGAGCACGATGCGGTTCGCACGGGTCACCCGTGATCCGGCGCGCGGTGACTGGTCCACGACCGTTCCGCGGGGTACCCCGGGGTAATCCACATTTCTCACCTCGCCGACCCGGACGGCGGCGCGGCTGAGTCCGTCGGCGAGATCGCCGTACGCCCGTCCGATGAAGTCGGGCATCAGGAAGGACTCCGCCCCGGTGCCGTCGGAAAGCAGGAGCGACACCTCGGTGCCCGGGATCGCCTCGACATAGGGCGCCGGCGCCTGCGCGATTACCCGTCCGGCGATGTAGAAGTCGTTCGGGACTGCGGCAACCCGGCCGATCCGGAATCCTTCGGCCTCCAGCCGGCGCTGCGCATCGATCAGATTCTCCCCTTCCAGCCGGGGCACCATGGATCGGGTGGGCCCCAGGCTCAGGAACACCCGCACCGAGCGACCGCGCTTGAACGGGAAGCCGGCAGCCGGATCCTGGCGCGCGATGCGCCCCGCGGAAACCCCGTCATGAAACTCGGCGCCCGCTTCGGTGATCCGGAGCCCGGCGCCGGCGAGAACCCTTTCCGCCTGACCCGGGTCAAGGCCCACGACGTCCGGGACCGGCGGATTGGCGCTCTCCGAGGCGAGCAGCAGCGTGATTCCCGCCGCCATCACGAACGTGGCGCCGAGTCCCGCCAGGACCAGCATCGTGTCGAGCGCCCGGGACAAGCGGGAGCGGGCGGGGGCGGTGCGCCGGATCCGCACCCGCACGCGGCCCCTTGCCATGCCCCCTCCCGTCAGCGAGCGCCGGGGAATGTTCTGCCGGGAAACTCCGGGAAGGCGACGTCCGCAACCGAATCCGTGGGCGCCGCTGCCCGGGGGCCGGCCGCTACGGCCGCCCCGCGGCTGCGCCGGGTATCTTCGGATTCCACGCGGGAATGTTAGGACACCGCCTTGCGGCGCAGGAGCACGGCGAAGTATCCGTCGGTTCCCGATGTCTCGGGAGTGATGCAGAGGGCGCCGTCCTTGTCCATGAAGCGCCCGGTGAACTCCGGCAATCCCGGTCCCAGGGGAACCCGCTCCAGGCCGGGCACGGTGGCCAGGAGGTCGGCGACCACGTCCCCGGTCTCCTCGGGTTCCAGCGAACAGGTGGCATGAAGGAGCAGGCCCCCGGGCTCCAGCAGGCGAATCGCGGCGCGCGCCAGGCGGGTTCCGGCGCGGGCCATCCTCCGCACCCGTTCCGGGGAGGATTTCCATTTCAGGTCCGGGTTGCGGGCGAGCGTGCCGAGCCCGCTGCAGGGGGCGTCCAGCAGGATCCGGTCGAACGACTCCGGCGGGAACGGCGGAGATGCCGCATCGGCGGCGACCAGGTGCAGGTTGTGGACCTGGAGGCGGGACGCGATTCGGGCGAACGTACGGACCCGCGCCGGACGAAGGTCCGCCGCCACCACCCGGCGGGGATGGAATCGCTCGGCCAGGATCGTCGCCTTTCCGCCGGGCGCCGCGCATCCGTCGAGCACCCGGCGGGCGCCGTCCAGCGGCAACAACCAGCCGATGAGCTGGGAACCGGCGTCCTGAAGGTGGACCAGTCCTTCCCGGTGCGCGGCGGATCGAAGGGGATTTCCGGAACGCACCACCAGGCAGCGGGGCGCCATCGGGAACACCCCGGTACGCACCCCGTCGTCCAGCAGGCGTTTCCGGACGGTCGCGAGGTCCACGCTTCGGCTTGCCCGCAGGAATGTCTGCGGTGGACGGTTGACGGATTCCATCCGGGCCTCGGCGGCAGCCCGTCCCCGTTGTTTCACCAATCGGTCCACCATCCAGTCCGGATGGGACAACCCCACCCGCATCCAGAGATCCGGATCGCCGTCCGGACGGGGCCACGGATGGTCGGCCCGCAAGTACCCCCGGAGGACCGCGTTGACGAGGCGGTCGGCGCCGGGCCGGGCCCGGACCCGTGCGATCTGCACCGTTTCGAACAGCGCCGCGCGCGGGGGAATGCGCGTCAGCATCCGGAGCTCGTGGAGTCCCATCCGCAGAAGGACGCGGACCGATGGTTCGAGCCTCGCAACCGGCCGCCGGGAATAACAGTCGAGCACGTGGTCCAGCAGGCGCTTCCCCTTGAGCACGCCGAAGATCAGGTCCCGGGCCAGCCCGTGATCCGCTTCGCCCATTTGCAGCCCCGCCTCGAAGCGGGCGAGCAGCTGATCCGGGGTTGGCACCGGCTGCCTTCGCGGACCGAAACCGGCCTCCAGTCCGTTCAGGACCCGGAAGGCGAGCAGACGCGCCGGATTCCCGCCGCGCGAACCGGAAGTCCCGGTCACCCGCCGCGCCGCCGGGCGAGGAGGCGCGCGAGGGTGCCGGGATCATCGGTGAGGATGCCCTCCACTCCGAGGTCCAGCAGCCGTTCCATGTCGTCCGGATCGTTCACGGTCCAGACCGCGACCGGAAGTCCGAGCCGGGCGGCCGCGGAGAGGAACCGGGGCGTGACCACCCGGATCGGCCCGGCTGCCTCCGGCACCAGCAAGGCCTTCGCCGCGGGGTTGAGGAGACCCTCGAGGCGGAGGTGCGAGAAGACGAGAAAGGTCAACACCTCGGACATGGAGGCGACCGTGGGCGCCTCCGGGCACGCGGTTCGGAAGGCTTCGAGGGTCTCGGTTTCGAAGGCGGCGACCAGGGTGATGGCCTGGCGGCCCGCGGCGGTGAGGTCCCGGCACAGCGGCTCGACCGACTCCCGGACCTTCATCTCGATCACCATGCGGCGGCCCGGATGCGCGGCGAGGACTTCCCCGAGTGTGGGAACGGCCACCGGGGTGTCCCGCCAGGGGTGGCCGCCGACGGAGTCGCGGAAGTCGTGCCCGGCGTTCCAGCGCCGCAGTTCGGCGAGGGTCATGGCGTCCACCGGTCCGGCGCCGTCGGTGGTGCGGTCCACGGTTTCGTCGTGGAGCACGACCGGGATCCCGTCGGCGGTCAGCCGGACGTCGAATTCCAGGACATCGGTTCCCGCTTCGACCGCGGCGGCGAAGGCCGGAAGGGTGGCTTCCGGGGCCGCCACGCCACCGCCGCGGTGGGCGATAATCCGGGCGGGGCTCGAGAAGAACGCATGGGGCGGGATGGGGGCGCGCCCTGCCGACCAGGCGGCCAGACCGGCCCAGACCGCGACCAGCACCGCGCCGGCAAGGAGAAGACGCCGCATCACCCGCCGCCCCATCCGAGATGGATCACTGCTTCCTCCTTCCCCAGGAAGCGCCCCGCCGGAGGCAGCCGTCTTCCCCGAACGGCGTCGGCTGCGGTCATCCGCCGGGAACCAGGCAACTGGACGCTCAGGAGAGTGAGCCCGGCCCCGTCCCCGCAACCGGCCACCAGGACCGGGTGGCGGAGCGAACCGGCATTCCGGAAGCCCCCGGCAGCGGGCGCCGGCCGCCCCTCCGCCTCGGCCTCGTGCACCTGGATTCGAGCCGGCGGCCCGTTGGCCAGCACGGAGACTGCCGGCGCGAACGCCCGGACCTGGTTGGCAAGGGTTCCCGCCGGATCGCGCCAGTCGAGCACGGTGTCCGCCCGGGACACCCGCGGCGCCAGAGTGGCGCGGGTGTGGTCCTGGGGAACGGGTCGGAGCGACTCCGCGCCGAGACCGGCAAGCGTTTCGAGAAGCAGCGAAGCGCCCACCGGCGCGAGGCGCACCAGCAGCTCCTTCGCGGTTTCCCGGGGATCGACGGACACTTCCCGCTGGAGGAGGACGGGACCGGTATCGAGCCCGGCATCCATCAGCATGGTGCTCACGCCAGTGCGGCGGCAACCGCGCGCCACCGCCCAGATCGCCGGCGCCGCGCCCCGGAGTTCCGGAAGCAGCGAGGCGTGCACGTTGATGGCGCCCAGTCGCGGGACGCGCAGCAACGACGCGGGGAGGATCTGCCCGTAGTCGGCGACCACGAAGCAGTCGGAAGCCCAGGCGGCGATCCGGGTTGCTGCCGCCCGGCGCCGCAAGCGCACCGGCTGCTCCAGCGGGATCCCCAGTTCGTCCGCCAGCATCCCGACCCGGCTGCGGAGAAGCCGCTTTCCGCGTCCGGCCGGCCGGTCGGGCTGGGTGACCACCGCCACCACCCGGTGGTTGGCGGCCAACGCCCGGAGGCAGGGAACGGCGAAATCGGACGTGCCGAAGAAGACGATCCGGAGGGGCGAACCGGCCATGACCGCAGCGAGTCGGCCTACCAGTTGCCGCGGCGCATCCGCCGACGAATCTTGCGCGTGATCAGGTCGCGCTTGAGCGTTCCCAGTCGGTCCAGAAAGAGCCGCCCGTCCACGTGGTCGATCTCGTGGGCGAAAGCGCGGGCCAGCAGGCCCTCGCCCTCCATCTCGAACGGATCCCCCTTGAGATCGAAGCCGCGCACCCGGACCCAGGCCGGACGGCGGGTCACCCCCGAGTAGTCCGGCACCGAAAGGCACCCCTCCTCCTCGTTCTGGGTCCCGTCGGATTGCAGGATTTCCGGGTTTGCCATCACGATCAGGTTGTCCGGCTTCTCTCCCACCGTGATGTCGATCACGATGAGGCGCACTCCGATGCCGATCTGGGGCGCGGCCAGCCCGACCCCCGGAGCTGCGTACATGGTGCTCACCATGTCCCCCACCAGCCGTTCCCAGTCCCGCCCGAAGTCCTCCACCGGCGCCGAGGGGGTCGTGAGGACGTCCGCTCCGTAGCGGAGGATGGGCAGTACCGGCACGGCGCGGCGATTCTAGTCGTCGCGCGAACAGTACGATACGGCTGCTGATGGACGTCCGGATCCGGAAACCCGCGGCTCCGGCCCCGGACACCCCCACCGGCCAGGTCGTGGGCCGAGTCGTGGGCCGAGTCGTGGGAATGCACTGTGCCGGCTGCGTCGCCGGCGTGGAACGTTCGGTAGGCCGGGTGCCGGGGGTGATTGCGGCGCATGCCAACCTGGCCACCGGCAATCTCGCGGTGACCTTGGAGCGGGGCATGGCCGCCGCTCCCCGGCCGGCGCTTGCGGGCGCAGTGGAAGCGGCCGGCTACAAGCTGGAGTGGGCCGCCGAGGATCGGCCCGACGAGGAGTCCGGCGCCACCGAATCGGCGGACGGTTCCCCTGCCGGGACGCTGCGGGTCGTGCTGGGCCTGGTGCTGGCGCTGCTCACCATGGCGGCCGGGATGACCGGAGCGCTACCCGGGCGATCCGGGGTCCTGCTCCAGTTCCTGTTCGCCACTCCGGTCTGCCTCGGGTTCGGCCGGGTCCACCTGAAGGCGTTGTTCCTTGCGTTCCGGCACCGTTCCTTCGGCATGGACAGCCTCATCGGTCTCGGCGCCGGCACCGCGTATGCGGCTTCGGTGGGGAGTCTCCTCGGGCTCGTCGCTCCGGAACTCCTGTTTTTCGACGTCGCAGCCATGCTGGTCGCCATCGTGACCCTCGGCCGGTGGCTCGAATCCCGGGCCCGCGGTCGGGCGTCCGATGCGCTGCGGGGACTCATGCTGCTGGCTCCCGACAAGGCGCGGCGCATCCGGGACGGCGAGCCCTCCGAGGTTCCGGTGGACGAAGTTCGTGTCGGCGAGGTGCTCGACGTGCGTCCGGGAGAACGGATCCCGCTTGACGGCCGGATCGTGCGCGGCGCCGCCGCCCTCGATGAGTCGGTCATCACCGGGGAAAGCGTTCCGGTGGACCGGGTTCCCGGGGATCCGGTGGTGACCGGCGCGCTGAACCGGAGCGGCTGGATCGAAATCGAGGTTCTTCGCGTCGCGTCGGAAAGCACCCTGGCCCGCATCGCCGCCGCGGTGCAGCAGGCGCAGGCCGAGAATATCCCGCTCCAGCGGATCGCCGACCGGGTGGCGGCGGTGTTCGTTCCGGCGGTCATGGCGATCGGCCTGCTGACCCTGGTCGGCTGGCTTGCGGCCGGCAGCGGTGCGGGCTTCGCCCTGGCGCGGGCGATCGCGGTGGTAGTGGTGGCCTGCCCCTGCGCGGTCGGACTGGCCGCCCCGATCGCGGTGGTGGTGGCCACCGGCGAGTCGGCCCGACGCGGCATCCTGTTCCGGAGCGGGGCGGTCATCGAGCAGCTCGCATCGGTGAGGGCGGTGGCTTTCGACAAGACCGGAACGGTCACTTCGGGAGAACCCGAGGTGCTTCGGGTGCAGACCGGGGAAGGCGTGTCGCGCGACGAGCTCCTGACGCTCGCCGCGTCCGCCGAATCGGGTTCCGAACACCCGCTCGCCCAGGCCCTCGTGCGGTTCGCCGAGGCGCAGGGGGTGCGGACGGTGCGCCCCGAGCGTTTCGAGGCTCTTCCGGGTCGCGGCGTTTCCGCAACCCTCCCTGCCGGCGAGCACATCCTGGTCGGCAGCCACGGGGTCATGCCGGAATGGGACCCGGGGGAAGCCGGTGACGCTCCGGGCCGGCTGCATGTCTTCCGCAACCGGGAGTGGATCGGCTCGGTGGGGTTCCGCGACGAGCCGCGCCCGGAGGCGGAAGCGGCGGTGCGCTATCTCCGGGAGGAGGGATTCCGGGTCGCGCTGCTTTCCGGCGACACTCCGGAGGCGGTGGCCGCCATCGGCCGGGAACTCGGTTTTGCGGAATCGGCGGGGGGCCTCCGCCCCGAGCAGAAGCGTGACGAACTCGATCGCCTGCGCGCCCGCTGCGGACCGGTGGCGATGGTGGGCGACGGGATCAACGACGCGCCGGCGCTGGCGCACGCCGATGTGGGCATCGCCCTCGCAAGCGGCACCGACATCGCGCGCGCGGCCTCGGGGGTCACGTTGATGAAGGCGGACCTCCGTCTGGCCGGCGCCGCCATCGGGGTGGCCCGGCGCACGGTGCGCGTCATCCGTCAGAACCTGGGATGGGCCTTCGGCTACAACCTCGCGGCCATCCCGCTGGCTGCGGGCGTCTTCCATCCGCTTGCCGGAGTTCTGATCGCCCCGGAAGCGGCCGCCATGGCCATGGTCCTGTCGTCGCTCTCGGTCGTCCTGAACGCTCTCCGGTTGCGCTCCGCATCGACCTGACCGCGCCCGGCGCAGCTCCGGCCGGATGCGCCGGCGAACGGCGGGGCCTGCCGGACATCGGGGCTGTCGAGGGGGACGGGATGCCGGGACTGCCGGCGCGGGCGGGACGTCGGATCGGTGAGGGCCCGTGGGGCCGTCCGGAGCTTCCGGTGGCCGGGGACGCGGCGGCTCGCAGAAAGCCCTCGGGGGTGCGTTGGCGAGTCGCGATCGGCGCCGCGTCCCGAACGATGCGGCGTTCACGGGCCGGGTGGTGTCACACCCCCTGAATACCGGGCGCGTTGTCCTTCCCGGCCTGTTTCCCGTGCGGGCAAGGGTTCAGGTGCGATTTCGCCTCCCGGTAAATTCCGGGCCGGTTTCGGGGTCTCGCTGCCCCTGGTTCACGCGGGAGACGTCGACACCCCATTCGCACAGTTTTTCAAGAGAAGGCAACTTGAGTCCCCTGCGGCGGTACTGCTCGACCGTGAATGGAGCGTCGCCATTCCACCGAAGTGCTCTTGGGCTGCCGATCGGATGGGTGAATCGTGCCCACGTGGAAGCAGACGCCTCCTGGCGCCGATCCCGTCGCGTCTCTGAGCCATGCCTTGATCCTGCTCCATCCCCGGGACAATGGCTGCCTCGTGGAACCTGCGTCGAAGCAGCTTTTCTTGTCCACCGCGCGGGAAACGCTGCGTGCATGCGACATCCTCCCGGACGGATCTGGTTCGCAGCTTCGTGCTTCGCCCGGGTTGTACGCCAGCGCTCTCGCCCCCTTGGCACTGTGATCGGGAACTTCGATCCGGCTTCGGAGAAAAAGACGTCGAGTGCGATCTCCCGCTCGCTGGTCGTTGACAGGAAGCCTCCACCGCCTTTTTGTTCGCGTCGGGGTTGCCCGGGGCGGGCGTCATCGCGCACGCGGTAGACGAGGCGCATCGGGCGTGCCGGCTCGCCGGAACAGCAGGACGCCGACCTGGAGCCAGGCGCCCCCGGGGAAGGCCCGGCACTCGGAAGCGACCCCGGGTCGGGGCGTCTGGCACCGCCCGAAGGCCCTCCGCGGCGCCGCGGAGGAAATGCCGCTCCGGTGCGCGGGCCGGTCGAGCCGACGGAAGTGGGGGTGATAGCGTCCTGCTATCGGAGCCATGGAGTCCTGCAACTTCACCCTGCGTCAAATGCAGTATGTGGTGGCGGTTTCCGACACGGGCAGCTTCCGCCGGGCTGCCGAGCGATGTCATGTCGCCCAGCCCTCGCTGAGCGCCCAGGTGCGCGAGATCGAAACCGCGCTCGGAGTCCGCCTGTTCGAGCGCGACCGGCGCGGCGTGGCGATCACCGCCGCCGGATCGGAACTGGTGGAACGGATGCGGCGGATCCTGGTCGAGGTGCAGGACGTGGAGAGCGCGGCCCGGAGCTTCCTGGATCCGCTCGCCGGCACGCTCCGTCTGGGCGCGATCCCCACCATCGGCCCCTATCTGCTTCCCGGGGCGTCGCTCGCCCTGGCCAAAGCACATCCCCGCCTGACGCTGGCCTGGCGGGAAGAGAAGACGGACGCGCTCATTCGCCGGATCCACCACGGGGGCCTCGACGGCGCGTTCCTCGCGCGGGAAGCGGGATTGGCCGACCTCGATTACGAGACGATCAAGGACGATCCCTTTGTGCTGGCGACCCCCAGGAACCACCCCCTCGGCGATACGACCGGTCCGATTCCGTTCCGCCGGCTCCGGGGAGAGCAGGTGCTCCTCCTTGATGAGGGCCATTGCCTGCGCGACCAGGTGATGGAGTTCTGCGCCCGGCGCGGGGTCACCGAACTCAGCGTCCGCGCGACCAGCCTCCCGACACTGGTGCAGATGGTGGGCGCCAACATGGGAATCACCCTGCTGCCGCACATCGCGGTGCCGACCGAGACGCTGCGAACCGATCTCCGGACCCGTCCGATTTCCGATCCGGTGCCGGGCCGGACGGTGGTGCTGGCCTGGCGCCGGCGGTCCGCGGTGGTGGAGGCGATGCACGAGATCGCCGGGACCATCCGCAACGCGATCCGGCCCGGCTGAACCCGCCGGGGACGGCGACCGGCGGCCGCCGTCCCGTGGCGCACCGGTTACCGGTGGAGGTCGAAGCGGTCCAGGGTCATCACCTTGGCCCACGCATCGACGAAATCGTGGACGAACTGCTCGGCGGCATCGTCGGCGGCGTAGAACTCGGCGAACGCCCGCAGTTCGGAGTTGGAGCCGAAGATCAGATCCACACCGGTTGCCGTCCATTTGAGCGAGCCGGAGTCGCGGTCCCGGCCCTCGTACACCCCGGGAGTGGAGGAAGTGGACCAGGTGGTGGACATGTCGATGAGGTTGGTGAAGAAGTCGTTGGTCAGCACGCCGGGCCGATCGGTGAACACTCCGTGCCCGGCGCCGCCCGCATTCGCATCGAGCGCGCGCATGCCGCCGACCAGCACCGTCATTTCCGGAACGGTCAGTTGCAGCAGCGATGCCTTCTCCACCAGCATCTCCGCCGGAGTCCGCCGGTTGCCGCTGGCGAACCAGTTCCGGAAACCGTCGGCCTTCGGCTCCAGCAGGCCGAAGGCATGGACGTCCGTCATCTCCCGGGAAGCGTCGGTGCGCCCGGGGACGAAGGGTACGCGGACCGGGACGCCGGCCTTCTCCGCCGCGTCCTCAATGGCGGCGGCGCCGCCCAGCACGATCAGGTCGGCCAGGGAAACCCTCGTGCCTCCGGCCCGGGTCTCGTGGAACCCGGCCCGGATCTCCTCGAGGCTGGCGATCACCTGCGCCAGTTCCTCCGGATCATTGGCGGCCCAGTCCTTCTGGGGAGCGAGCCGCACCCGGGCGCCGTTGGCGCCGCCACGCATGTCGGTGCCGCGAAAGGTGGACGCCGAGGCCCACGCGGCCCGGACCAGTGCGGCGGGGGCGAGGCCGGAACCCAGGATTTCCGCCTTCAGCGCCTCCGCGTCCCGGGAATCGATCAGGGGATGGTCCACCGCCGGAACCGGATCCTGCCAGATGAAGGTCCGGTCGGGCGCCAAGTCCCCGAGATATCGGGAGACCGGTCCCAGGTCGCGGTGGGTGAGCTTGAACCAGGCGCGGGCGAAGGCGTCCTCGAATTCGTCGGGGTTCTCCAGCCAGCGTGAAGTCAGATCGCGATAGATCGGGTCCACCTTCAGCGCCAGGTCGGTGGTAAGCATGATCGGTGCGTGCCGGACCGAGGAATCGTGAGCGTCCGGCACCAGGTTCGCCCCGGCGCCGTCCGCGGGAATCCACTGGATGGCGCCACCGGGGCTCCGCGTTTGCACCCATTCGAAGCGGTACAGGTTCTCGAGGAAGTTGTTGGTCCAGCGGGCGGGACTACTCGTCCACGCGCCCTCGAGGCCGCTCGTGATGGTGTCCTTGCCATGACCGTCGCCGTAACTGTTCTCCCAGCCGAAGCCCTGCGCTTCCATGGCGCCGCCCTCCGGTTCGACACCCACGTTCCCGTCCGCGGGCGCCGCGCCGTGGGCCTTCCCGAAGGTGTGTCCGCCGGCGACCAGCGCCGCCGTCTCCTCGTCATTCATCGCCATGCGGCCAAATGCCTCGCGGGTGGCGTCGGCAGCGGCCTGCGGATCCGGATTGCCGCCCGGCCCCTGCGGATTCACATAGATCAGCCCCATCTGGGTGGCGCCCAGGGGAGGATCCAGGTCACCGGCGTCCCCACGCCGATCGGCGCCGAGCCACTCGCCTTCCGGCCCCCAGTTCACCTCGAGGGCCGCCCAGTCGTCCTCACGGCCACCGGCAAACCCCAGGGTCTCGAAACCCATCGATTCCATGGCGACGGTTCCGGCGAGCACGATCAGGTCCGCCCAGGAGATGGCGCGACCGTACTTCTGCTTGATCGGCCAGAGCAGCCGATGCGCCTTGTCCAGGTTGGCGTTGTCGGGCCAGCTGTTCAGCGGCGCGAAGCGCTGCTGGCCGCCGTCGGCGCCGCCCCGTCCGTCGATTTCCCGGTAGGTGCCGGCGCTGTGCCACGACATCCGGATGAAGAACGGCCCATAGTGGCCGAAATCCGCCGGCCACCAGTCCTGGGAGGTCGTCATCAGGTCGGTCAATTCGGCCTTGACGGCATCCAGATCGAGAGCCTCGAAAGCCTCCCGGTAGCTGAAATCGTCGCCCAGCGGACCGGCGTCCGGCGTGGCGAGCCGGAGCGGTTCGAGGCTCAGCCGGTTGGGCCACCAATCGTCGTTGGTGGGCTGGCCGGCGGCTACGGCCGGTAATCCGGCCAGAATTCCGAAAGCAACAGTTGCTGCAAGTGCTACAGGGGTTCCAAGGGCTGCGGGGGCAGCCGGAAACCGGATTCGCCTGTTCATGCGGTTGACCTCCCGATGAGTCGTTTCTTCCGCGGGGACAGCGCCCCAAGGCCGCGAGTCTGGCGCAAACGACGGCGAAGGGTCCAGGACATTCCTTCTATTGATCTGATAGAAACAGGCTTTCACAGACACCTTCGACCGTCTCAGGGGGCCTTGAACACGGCGCCACCCTTCATCACGAACCGGACGTCCTCGAGGAGGCGGATGGAGTCGAGCGGATTTCCCTCCACGGCGATGATGTCGGCGAGTTTTCCGGGTTCGATCGAGCCGAGGTCCGCTTCCCAGCGAAGGAGCTCGGCAGCGTTCAAGGTGGCGGTGCGAATGGCGGCCATCGGCGCAATGTCCATGTCCTCCACCATGATGGCGAAATCGCGGGCATTCCTCCCGTGCGGGAAGACGGCAGCGTCGGTCCCGTAGGCGAACTTCACTCCGGCGTGGAAGGCGGCCGCGAGCCGCTCCCGCTGCTGGGTCGCGATGGATTCCGCCTTCTGAATCGACTCCTCCGGCACCCCGTTCTCCGCACCCTCGTCGATGATGTAGTCGAGGGTGTACAGGGTGGGCACGATGAACGTGCCGTGCTCCTTCGCGAGCCGGATGCCCTCGTCATCAATGAGGGTGCCGTGTTCGATGCTGGCGACGCCGGCGCGGATCGCATCGTTCATGGCCGCGGGCGAGTGGGCGTGGGCGGCGACCGGGGTGTCCAGCATCCGGGCGGTGTCCACGATCGCCTTCAGTTCCTCGAAGTCGTAGGCCTGGTCGTACACCGAATCCCCGTGGGAAAGGACGCCGCCGGATGCGGTCACCTTGATCACGTCGGAGCCGTACTTCACCTGATATCGGACGGCGCGCCGAAGCTCGTCCGGCCCGTCGGCGATCATCGCGTAGCCGGGAGTCGCCACATCGGCGCTCCACCCGTTGATGTCGGCGTGTCCCCCGGTCGATCCCACGCCCCAGGTCGCCGCCTGGATACGCGGCCCGGGCACCACCCCCCGCTCGATCATGTCCCGGAGCGCCGCATCGTGATAGTTCCCGGCACCGATGTTGCGGACGCTGGTGAATCCCTTTTCGAGCGTGATCCGGGCATGCGCCACCGCGTAGATGGCTTCGTGAGCGACGGTCTCGCGCATCTTCTGGGTGTCGCCGCCGTCCCCGGGAATCCCGCCGAGATGAACATGGGTGTCGAAGAGTCCGGGAAGCAGGGTGTGGCCGGTGAGGTCCAGCACCGTCGCTCCGGGGGGTTCGGGGATGGCGCCGGCGGGGCCGACATCGGTGATCCGTTCCCCCTCGACGACCACGACCGGGTTCCGGATCGGCGGGGCGTCGGTTCCGATGATGAGGAGATCGGCGCGGATGACGATGCCCTGCGCGGCTGCCGAACCGGCGGCCAGTACGGCGAGGACGGTGAACAGGAGACGCATGGGGAAGATCCTCCGGGAGTGCGGATGCTACCCGGCCCATCCGCACGCCCGGCATGGCTCCTCCGGCATGGCTCCCCCGGAAGGGCCGTTCTTCCTGATGGCCGGAGGCGACCGGGAGTGCGGGTCCCGCCCGCCCGTGGCCAGGACGACCAACGGGCAGAACCCCCAGGAACCCGAAAGTGCGGGCGGGATCCGACCCATGCCCCGATGACCAACCGGCACGACCGCAAGGGCCGCCGGAGGCGACCGGGAGTGCGGGCGGGATCCGGCTCGTGCCCCGCTGACCAACCGGCATGACCGCAAGGGCTCCGGATGGATCCGACGGTCCGGCTGGCGCCCCGCTGACCAACCGGTACGACCTCCGGAGGCCCCGGGGCGCCCGGAGTGCGGGCACTACCCGGCTCGTGCCCCGATTGCCAACCGGTACGACCTCCAGGGGCCCGGAGGCGCCCGGAAGTGCGGGTCCTGTCCGGCCCGTGCCCCATGGCCGAACAATACGACCGCCGGGGTCCCGGAGGCGCCCGAGGTGCAAGTGCTACCCGGCCCGCACCCCGTGACGAACCGACACGATCTCCAAGGCCCGGAGGCGCCGGAAGGTGCGGACGCTACCCGCCGTTGCCCCGATGACCACCGGGCACGACCACCAGGGACCCGGAGGCGCCCGGAAGCGCGGGCGTTACCCGGCTGCCATCTCCGCCACCCGTTCCGCGATGGCGAGGGCGGCGGTGGCGGCGGGGGAGGGTGCGTTCAGAAGGTGGATGCGGTTTTCCCGGCGACAGATCCGGAAGTCGTCGGCGAACCGGCCGTCGGGGAGCATCGCAATGGCGCGGACCCCGGCGGGTGCCGGCTCGAGGTCCCCGGCGCGGATTTCGGGAACCAGCCGGGCGAGGGTCCGGGCGAAGCGCCGCCGGGAGAACGAACGGCGGGTCTCGGCAACCCCGGTGCGCCATTCCCGGCGAAGAAACCGGCGCATTCCGGGATGGGCGGCCATTTCCGCGAGGTCGCGCGGGTTCACGTCGTTCCAGCGGTATCCCTCGCGGGCCAGCCCGAGCACCGCGTTCGGGCCGGCGTGGACTTCGTCGTCGATGTTCCGGTGGACATGGACCCCGAGGAACGGGAAACGGGGGTCCGGAACCGGGTAGATCAGACCGCGGACCAGGTGGCGGCGCGATGGGATCAGACGGAAGAACTCACCGCGGAAGGGCGCCACCAGCACGCCGGGATCATCTCCGGCGAGGCGGGCCAACCGGTCGGCGTGGAGCCCGCCGCAGTTCACGAGGAGCCGCGCCCTGATCCGCTCGCCGCGGTCATCCGCTACCCGCACCTGCGGACCGTCGGCGCTGATTTCGGCGACCCGGCATCCGGTGCGGATGTCGCCGCCGGCTTCGGTGATCAGCGTCCCGAGCCGCTCGGCCACTTCGGCGAACCGGACGATCCCCGAGGAGGGCGAATGGAGCCCGGCGACTCCCCCGGCGTGCGGCTCGACCTCGCGCAATTCCCGGCGATCCAGGATCCGGAGGCCCGGAACCCCGTTCCGCACACCCCGCTCCCGGAGCGCCTCGAGCGCCTCGGTCTCGGGGCCGACCGCGGTGGCGAGAATGAGCTTTCCGCAGAGCCGGTGGCGGATCCCGTGCTCTTCGCAAAACCGCAGGAGCAGCCCGACCCCTCGCCGGCAATTCCGGGCGCGAAGCGACCCCGGCGGGTAGTAGATGCCGGAGTGGATGATCCCGCTGTTGCGTCCGGACTGGTGGAGCGCCACCCGGGTTTCCTTCTCCAGCACCACCACCTCCCGTCGTCCCCGGCGCTGCAGCTCGCGCGCGATCGCCAGGCCGACGATCCCGCCGCCGATCACCACGGCATCGTGGGGCGGATCGAACACCGGGACATTCTCGCCGGTGCTGTTAAAGTGGAACCATGCCTGCTGGCCTGGGGCGGATCCATCGACGCCTCGCACTCGGCGGCCTGCTCGCCGGAGTGGTGGCGCTCCTTCTGATTCGGGCCGGATTCCGGGCGCCGGGAATCGTCGAAACCGGCTACACCGGCGGCGTCTATCCCCGGGTTCTCGCGGCGTTTTCGTGGGTGACCGGCCTCGTCCCGTTTGCGGTCGCCGAGATGCTGGTTGCGGGCGCCCTGGGGCTGCTGGCATTCCGGCTGGTGCGCCGGGTGTCCCGCCGCCCGGGTCCCGTCCGCCCGGCGTCCGGGTCGAGCCGAATGCGGCAGATCGGGGCGCTGGCCTTCCTCGCGCTCGCCGGCGCCGGAACCCTCTATGCGGTGTTCGTCGCGATCTGGGGACTCAACTATGCCCGGCCGCGGCTCGAGCCGCGACTCGGACTTCCGACCGGGAACATCGAAGGGGCCGAACTGGCGCGTTTCGCCGCGCAGTCGGCGGCGGAGACCACCCGGCTGCACCGCCGCGCCGGGCTCCCGGACGAATCGGTGTCGGAAAGCCCCCTCGGCTTCCGGGAATTGAGCCGCCTGATCGACATCGCCTATGACGAGATCGCCCTTCCCGGCGATCCCCGCACCACGGCGGCCGTCCCGGTGAAGCCGGTGGTCCTCTCGAAGTTGATGTCCCTGGCGGGGCTCAGCGGCATCTTCATCCCGTTCACCGGGGAACCCCTGGTGAACACCGGCCCGCCGGACGTGGCCATCACGTTCACGGCGGCCCACGAGAAGGCGCACCAGCGGGCGATCACCCACGAGGGCGAAGCGAACTTCGCCGCGTACCTCGCGCTCTCCCGGCCGCGTTCCCATCCCTGGCTCCGCTACGCGGCGTCCTTTTATGCGACCCGCAACCTGATCGTCGCCGCGGCCCCCGAGGACCGGGAGCGCGCGCTGGCGCAGCTCGGCGCCGGACCCCGGCGGGACCTGGAGGCGCAGAATGCGTTCTGGGCGCAGCATCGGGGGCTGGTCCGGGGGGCGGCGCGGCGGGTGAACGACACCTATCTCCGGACCATGCGGGTCGCAGGCGGCGCCCGCAGCTACGGCACGGTGGTGCGCCTGCTGGTGGGGCGGTTCCGCGAACGGGAACGGCCTGTCTTCGAGGTCACCGACGACCGCGACTGAGGGACGCCGGGAAGGGCGCCGACCCGGACCTCAGCCTGTCGCGAACCGGCTCGCGGTCTCGAACAGCGTCCGCACCCCGAAGCCGGTGGCGCCCTTCGCGTAGTACTTCCAGGGTTTCGAAACCAGGAAGGGTCCGGCGATGTCCAGGTGCGCCCACCGGGTCCCTTCCGGCACGAACTCCCGGAGGAAGAGCGCCGCGGTGATGGTCCCGGCGTTCGCGCCGCCGATGTTCTTCAGGTCCGCCGAATCGCATTGGAGTTCCTCGAGGTACTCCTGGACCAGGGGCAGCTCCCACAATGCCTCGCCGTGCGGTTCGCCGGCCTCGATGACCGCCCGCACCCACGAGGGGTCGTTGCCCAGGACCGCTGCGCACGCGGCGCCGAGCGCCCGGACCGCCGCACCGGTGAGCGTCGCCACGTCCACGATGTGGGTCGCGCCCTCCTCGCCGGCCCGCGCCAGCGCGTCGGTGAGCACCAGCCTCCCCTCGGCGTCGGTGTTGTCGACCATCACCGACTTGCCGTTCCGGGCCACGAAGATGTCCCCCGGACGGGTGGCTTCGGGCCCCGGGTAGTTTTCGGCGGCCGCCACGATGCCGGTGACCCGGGCCGGAATCCGCCCGCTGGCCACCGCCGACATGGCGCGCAGGACCGCCGCCGCCCCCGACATGTCCCCCTTCATCGTCCACATCCCGCTCGCCGGCTTCAGCGAGATGCCGCCGGTGTCGAAGGTGATGCCCTTTCCCACGAGGGCGAGGTGGCGGCCCGGGTCCGTCCCGTCCGGCCGGTGGCGGAGGATGATCAACCGGGGCGGCCGGTGGCTGCCCTGGCCCACCGAGATCAGACCCGGATACCGCTGGCTGCGGAGCGCCGCCTCGTCGAGGACCTCGACTTCCAGACCGGTCTCCCCGGCGATGGCGCGGGCCTCGGCGGCGAGTCCCTCCGGGGAGAGCGCTTCGGCGGGCTCGTTGATCAGGTCCCGGGCACGGTTCACCTCGGCAGCGAGTCCGGCGGCAGCGGCGACCCGCGCCGCGGTTTCCGCCTCGTCGTCCTTGCCCACCAGCAGGAAGGAATCCGGCTGATCGACCGGGTTCGAGAGATAGCGCCGGAACTCGTAGGACGCGAGCACCGCACCCTCGGCGATGGCGGGGGCATGCTTCGGTCCGTCCGGCCCGCGGAGGACGAACACCAGCTCGGGGAGACCGAAGTCGCGCGCCCAGTGCACCGCCCGGGCGGCGAGGATGCGGAAACGCTCCGCCTCCGAACGGTCGGCGAGTCCCCGGGCGTGGAAGGCGGCAGCCATCGGCCCCCCGTCCGTTCCCCCCCGCACGAACGGCCGCTTCGCCTTCGTGCCCTCGAAGATGGCGCCCGCCTCCCGGACGAACTCGCCGTGCCAGCCGGGGCCGCCGGTGCAGTCGATCCGGTCGTCGAGCAGGAACGCATGGAGCGCGCCGTCCGACGGCGGTCGCTCCGAAATCACTCGCGGCGCGCCGGGCCCCGGAGAAACCGGGGGTCGTTTCGCGTCAGTCCTCATCACCGTACTCCTCCTGGAGCCGCGCCACCACGCCGGGGTCGGCGAGGGTGGTGGTGTCTCCGATGGCCTTGCCCGCCGCGATGTCCCGCAGCAGGCGGCGCATGATCTTTCCGGACCGGGTCTTCGGGACATCGGCGGCCAGGAAAATGTCGTCGGGGCGGGCAATCGGGCCTATGGCGCGGGCCACCTGTTCCCGCAGTTCGGGGATGAGCGCTTCGCTGCGCTCCACGCCTTCCCGAAGGACGACATAGGCCACCACGCATTCCCCCTTGATGTCGTGCGGTCGGCCGACGACTGCCGCCTCGGCCACCGCGTCGTGCTCGACGAGCGCGCTTTCGACCTCCATGGTGCCGATGCGGTGTCCGGAAACGTTCAGCACATCGTCCACTCTCCCGAGGATCCAGAAGTACCCGTCCCCGTCCCGCCGGGCGCCATCGGCGGGGAAATACGCGCCGTCCTCCCAGCGACTCCAGTAGGTGTCCCGGAAACGCTGTTCGTCACCCCAGATGCCCCGGAGCATCGCCGGCCAGGGCCGGGTGATGGCGAGGAGGCCGCCGCCCACCGGAACCGGCTGTCCGTCCCCGGTGCGGACTTCGAGCGCGACCCCGGGAAAGGCGCGGGTTGCGGAGCCGGGTTTCAGATCGGTGATTCCGGGAAGGGGGGCGCACATCACCATCCCGGTCTCGGTCTGCCACCAGGTGTCCACCACCGGGCAGCGACCGCCGCCGATTTCCTGGTGGTACCAGACCCAGGCTTCCGGATTGATCGGCTCTCCCACCGTGCCGAGCAAGCGGAGCGAGGAGAGGTCATGGCGCGCCGGATGCTCGCGGCCCCACTTCATGAACGCCCGGATCGCGGTGGGCGCGGTATAGAAACAGGTGACCCGATAGCGCTCGACCAGCGACCAGAGCCGGTCCCGGTCCGGCCAGTCGATGGCGCCCTCGTAGAGGACCTGCGTCATGCCGAGCGCCATCGGGCCGTAGACGATGTAGGAGTGGCCGGTCACCCAGCCGATGTCGGCTGCCGCCCACCAGACATCGCTCTCCGGCTTCAGGTCGAAGACCGCCCGGGCAGTCGCAGTGACCCCGGTGAGGTACCCACCGGTGGTGTGCACGATCCCCTTCGGTTTTCCGGTGGTGCCGGAGGTGTAGAGGATGTAGAGGATGTCTTCGGAGTCCATCTCCTCGGGCTCGGCTTCGTCGGCGGCCTCCGCCATGAGGGCTGCCCAGGGGTGGTCGCGTCCCGCCTTCATCGGAACGTCCTCGCCGGTCCGACGAACCACCACCGCGGCGGTAATGCCCGGGGTGTCCTCGAGCGCCTCGTCGGCAAGCGCCTTGAGCGGGATGATCCGGCCCCGCCGGGTTCCGCCGTCGGCGGTGACGAGCACCCGCGCCCCGGCGTCGTTGATGCGGTCGCGCAGCGACTGGGCCGAGAAGCCGGCGAAGACCACGCTGTGTGGCGCCCCGATGCGGGCACAGGCGAGCATGGTGACCGGGAGTTCCGGAATCATCGGGAGATAGATGGCGACCCGGTCGCCCTTGCCCACGCCGAGCCCGCGCAACACGTTCGCAAACCGGCACACGTCGCGGTGCAGTTCCCGGTAGGTGAGGACGCGGCGGTCGCCCGATTCGCCCTCGAAGAGGATCGCCGTCCGGTCTCCGTTCCCGGCGGCAAGGTGCCGGTCGAGGCAATTCACGCTGGCATTGAGCTTGCCGCCAGGAAACCAGCGGGCAAACGGCGGGTCCCAGTCGAGGACCCGGTCCCATTTCCGGCTCCAGGCGAGGTCCTCGGCCCGCCTCTCCCAGAAGCGCTCCGGATCGCCCGCGGCCTCCTGGTAGAGGGAGTCGTCCGCAATGTGGGCGGCCTTGCGGAACTCCGGCGGCGGGGGGTAGTGGCGCTCCTCGTGCAGCAGGCTTTCGATTTCGTCGGGCATGGCGCGGATTCTAGGGATTCCGGGGGGCGGTCCCCCCGCGCAGGCGCAGCGCCGCCGCGCGCAGCGGTGCGAGGAACAGCACGGCGACGGTGGTGATCTCGAGGCGCCCGGCGATCATCAGCGCCGCGAGAAGGAGCTTCCCCGGGGCCGGAACGGCGGCGTAGTTGGAGGCAGGGCCGACCCCGCCGAGTCCGGGGCCCACATTGGAGACCGATGCCACGGAAGCACTGAAGGCGGTCAGCGGATCGAGTCCCATGGCGATCAGCGCCAGTCCGGCGGCCACCGCCACCCCGACGAACAGCAGCACGAACGAGGTCATGGTGCTGCTGATCGCGAGCGGTACCGGCTGATGTCCGACCCGGATCCCGAGTTCGGCGTGGGGTTGGTTCAGCACCCGAAGGCTCACCGGCGCCATCTTCAGCACGATGACCCAGCGCATCACCTTGATGGAACCGGCGGTGGATCCGGCGCACCCGCCGACGAACATCAGGAGCAGGATGAGGATCCGGGCGGTGTCCGACCACTGCGCGAAGTCGGCGGTGGCGAAACCGGTGGTGGTGACGATGGAAGCGGTCTGGAAGAAGGCGTCGCGGAGCGCGGTCCCGGTTTCCGCTCCGGCGCCGAGGCGGAGCAGCGCAAGAAGGCCGGTGGCCCCCGCGAGGATCCCGGCGTAGAGGCGGAGTTCCGGGTCGCCGAGGTAGTTCGCCAGCGGACTCGCGGGAACCGGACGCCGGCGCCGGTCGAGCATCCTCCACCACCAACTGCGCACCCGGGCGTGGAGTCGGCGCACACCGTAGATATGGATGGCGAAACGGACCCCGGCAAGCACCATGAAGATCCCGATCGTCCATTGCACCGCGGGCGCAAACGCCGCAAGGCCGGCGTTTCTGGTCGAGAACCCGCCGGTGGCCAAGGTGGCCAGCGCGTGGCAGATCGCGTCGAAGGCCGACAGGCCGAGGCCAGCGAGGATGAAGGCGAGGACAATGGTGAGGGTGGCGCCCACGAGAACAATGTCCCGAGCGGTCTCGGTGAGCTTGGGTTCGGTCTTTTCCGGCGTTGGTCCGGGGGCTTCGGCGGAGAGGACATCCACGCCCCACTGGCGGGCGCCGAGAATCCAGACGAACAGGATGACGATGCCGAGTCCTCCGAGCCATTGCGTCAACGCCCGCCACAGCAGGATGGATCGCGGCAGCGCCTCCACGTCGGCGAAAATGCTGGCGCCGGTGGTGGAAAACCCGGAAGCCGACTCGAAAACGGCGTTCACGAAGAAGCCGGGGCCGAAGTGGAGCACATACGGCAGCGCGCCGGCGAGGGTGGCAAGGCACCACGCCGCCACCACGAAGCGGAAGGCGGCGATTCCCTGGCGCTGGACTTCCATGCCCGCGGTGTCGAGTGAGGTGCGCCAGCTCACCCCGCCGATAAACAGCAGGCTGGCGGAGGAAACCACGAAGGCGGGCCCCGCCGATTCACTGAGCCAGAGGGCGAGCGCCAGCGGGGGAAGCATGGCGATCCCGAGCGCGCCGGCCAGCCGGCCGAGCAGGGCGCGGATTTCCCCGGCGTGCACGGCTCAGGAGGCGCCGGCGAACAGCCGCTCGAGCGCCGCGATGGTCTCCTCCGGCCCGCTGAGGCCGGGTGCTCCCCGGATGGCGAAGAAGATCAGCGCGATGTCCCCGGTCTCGAAGCGGGTGTCGCCGTCGGGAACAAAGGTGCCGACTCCCGGACGGACCAGCTCCCCCACGATCGAATCAGGGGGCAGGTCGAGGTCGCGGAGCGGGAACCGGGCAGCGGGGCTGCCATCCGCCACCTCGATCTCCACGATTTCCCCGCCCCCCTCGATCCAGTCGAGCCGGACCATGGCGCGCGAGTGGAGCGGCTTCAGCAGCGCGCCGACGACCACGCTGGCGGGGAAGATCGGATAGTCCACCCCGGAGCGCCGCATCGGCTCCGCGAAGACGACCCGGTTGTGCAGGGCGATCGTTTCCCGCGCCCCGGCCTTTTTGGCCAGCCAGGCGGCCATGAAGTTGACCTCGTCGGTATCGGTGGCGGCGATGAAGCAGTCGGCGCTCCCGGCGCCGGCCTCGCGGAGGATGTCCTCGTCGGTCGCGTCGCCCCGGAGGATGACCGGCTGGCCGGGAACATCTCCAGTGGCAGCGGTCCGGCGGATGATGGTCACGTCGATGTGCGACGGCAGCCGTTCGAGGAGCTGTGCCCCCACCTGTCCGTATCCGGCAACGATCAACCGACGAATCGGAGCGTGCCGAATGCCGATGGCGCGGAGGTAATTGTCGGCCTCGGCAGCGGGGCCCACCGCGAACACCTCGTCACCTTCGCGAAGGCGGGTCGATCCGCGCGGGATGATCAGGTCGGGTTCCCCCGATGCACCGCTCCGGCGCAGGATGCCGGTAAGGATCCAGCCGCGGGGCACGGAGTCGATCTCGGCAAGCGGCCTCCCGAACACCGAATCGCGGGAAGGGACGGCGCGAAGGAGGACGAGACCACCCTCTCCGAGCGAACGGACGGAGCGAGTACCGGGGAACCGGATGAGTCCGAGGATCTCTTCCGCGACGAGCGCCTCCGGCAGGATGGTCTCGATGGCGGCGGCGTCCCGGACGAGCGGCCCCTCCCGGTGGCGCGGATCGCTGATGCGCACGACGGCCCGCTCCACTCCGATCGCCGGATGGGTCGCGGTCAGGGCGGCCACGATGTTCGCCGCGTCGTCGTCGGTCAGCGCGAAGAGAACGTCAGCGTCGCGGGCATGGGTTTCCAGCACGGCGGCCACCGAAGCGTCCGCCTCCACCACGCCGATGTCGAACTTCCGACCGAGATGCTTCGCGGTCTCCGGATCCCTCTCGATCAGGGTGACATCCGGTTGGTCGGGCAGCCGACTCAACTGGCGGAGGAGGTGCCCCCCCATCTGACCGGCGCCGAGGACTACGACTCGCATGGGGAAGGGGATCCGGAACGCGGCGGAGTGTAGCCGGGCCGCGCCCTCCGATGGCGCCGGCACCCCGCCGGATGGGGTTCCGCCCGGAAAGCGGGGTAGGGAATGTGACAAATCGGAAACCGTCCGGGAACGGCGGACCCTCCAGGACGGCGTGCTGTTCGCCATGTGACCCCGATGGGATCGGGACGGGATCACGTCGTGCATGATTCGCAGGAACTTCGTGAACTGCGCAAGACCGCCGCCCTCTTCCGACCGGCGGGTTCAAACGCCCACGCGGGCGTGACCTGCCGCAAAGCGCCGCTGGGGGGTCAGCGCCGATTGCGTGGGGGCCGGGCGCCCGGTTTCCGGGGGCGCGGGCGGGATCCTTCGGGGTGGGGGCGGGGGGCGGCGGCGACCACGGCGCGGACGCGCTCCCGGATGCGTTGCTGCGATGCCCGGGTCTCCGGTGCGAGCGCCGGCCCGGCGGCGAGCGCTTGCTGGAGCAGCTGGCGGGCGGTGCGCGCCGCTTCGAGGGCATCGGCCTCCCGGTCGCGCACCCCGCCCTGGGCGAAGACGCGGGCAAGGTGTTCCGCCATCGCCTGAACATCCTCCCCGGGCGGCGCCTTTCCGGTGGGTTCCAGATCGCCGAGCGATGCCTCGATCCCGGCCAGGCGCGTTTGGATCGCATCCTGATCGAATCGGCTTTCGGCGAACGCATCGGAATCGGCCTCGAACGCGGCGGCGAGACGGGCCAACAGGTCCTCTCCGGGCGTACCGGCGCCGGTCTCCCCGGTGTGCTCCAGCCGACAGTACTGCGGCCAGATCTCGATGGCGGCCCGGACGCACTCCGCGGGCGGCGCCTTTTCGAGGTTCGCCACCGCGTCCTCGAAGGCGGACGCCAGCTCCGGGTCGGCGGCAGCCGGCGCGTCGGATTCCGAAGGCGGGGATTGCAGCCGGTCGCGGGCCGCGTCGCAGGCATCCCGGAAACGATTCCAGAGCGGCTCGACGTGCCGTCTGGGGACCGGCGGGGATTCCTTCCAGCGATCCATCAGGTTCCGCACGGTCTGGCGCACTTCTTCGAGACTGCTCGCTTCGGAGAGCGCTTCGGCTTCCCCGATCAGCGCTTCCCGCGTTGCGATGGCTGCAGCGAAGGCAGCCTGCCGCTCCTTGCGGGTCTCCTTCCACGCGGCGAAGAAGCTGTCGTTCGCCGTGCGGAAACGCCCCGCGAGTTCCTGTGTCCGGCGGCGTCCGGTCCCCTGGATGGCCTCGCGCCACAACGGCATCAGGTCGCGCATTTCCGCCACGCGCGAAACATCGCCCGCGGCCGCAATCTCCTCGGCGGTCGTCACCAGCCGCTCGAGCGCGGCGAGCTTCTCCTCCATCGCGGCCGCGGCCTTCTCCCGAAGCGGCGCAACCCGCGCCAGCAGCTTCCCGCGCACCGCCGTCCAGGCTTCCCAGAGTTCCTGCCCCCGTTCCGGATCGGCCTTTCGGACACCCCGCCACGAACGCTCCAGCTTGCCGAGCTCACGGTCCACCCGCGCCAGGTCCTCGACGTCGAGAAGTCCCTTCGCCGCGCGGATGATCTCCGCCTGCGAACCCATGTTGGACCAGCGATGCCAGTCCTGAAGTTCCCGCGCTTCCCGGATCCGCGGCAGCAGAGCGTTCCGTTGGCGTTCGAACTGCGCCCGGCGCTCGTTCGGGATCCGCTTCCAGGAATTCGTTTCGGCGCGCACCGCAGCGAGGTCGCGAAGGGTCTGTTCCGCTTCCCGAAGCGGAAGCGGGTCCGCCGTTTCCAGCGACTCGAACCGCCCTTCGAGCCCTTCGAGCTTCTCCCGCATGGCGGCGGCCTCGCGCTCCCGCGCTTCCCGGGCCGCCGCCACCAGCTCCCCGGCGCGTTCGCAGACCGCCCGGATGCGCTCGCCGTCCGCCGAGGACTGCAGATCCTCCGGAAAGGATGCGTACCGGGTCCGGATGCGCCCGAGTTCCCGCTCGGCGTGACCGGCTCCCGACTCGGCCCGGGTTTCCAGGGACTTCAGGAGCTCCGCCGAGTGGGCTGCCAGTTCACCGAACTCGAACGCGACCACCCGCTGCCGCCTTCGTTCCCGGGCGGCGTCCCGCGCGGCGCCGGCGGCGGCCCGGAGTCTCTCGAAACACCGACCGGCGCCGCGCCGGCCCTCGAGCAGCCGTTCGACATCCCGCTCGATGGCCGCAATCCGATCGAACGACAGGGGGTTGGCGTCGTCTTCGATCTCGGCCAGCAGCGGTTCGACTTCCGGGAAGGCGGGCGCCGGAGCCGGCTGCCGCGGAACGACCGGAACCTCCACCTCCAGGCTCGTCCGCGCCCCGGCGGAGGGGCGCGCCGCCGCCTTTTCCCGGAAGCTGCGCAGGAGCGTTTCCGCTTCCCCGGTCACCGGTCCCTCCCGGGACAGCGCCTCCGCTGCCGCCAACGCACCCGGGTCCTGGCCGTTGTCGGAGCCGAGCAGCGCCGCGATCCTCCGACTGCGCTCGTCCACCCGAAGCGGATGGTCGTTCGGCAGCCGGGCGTCGGCGCGCCGCCGGGCCAGGCGCCGGACCGCCGGTGCACCCTTCCCGTTCGCAACCGCAAGAAGCAGATCCGGATCCTCGAGCCGCCGAACCGCCGCCTGGCCGGCCTCCCGGGCTCCCGGCGTGGAGGCGAGCAGGACGAGGGCGTCGCCGGAGCGCACCTCGTCGAGCGCCTGCCGTCGGAGGTCGGGCTCGCGGGCCCGACCGGCAACCCGGACCAGGGCGTCGTCACGTCCGGGCGCCTCCGGCGGCAACCCGATCAGCCGCTCCAGCGCCTCGATCCGCAAGGCGGGGAAGTGGGCGCGCACCGCCACCTCCGCAATGCGGCGCGGCGGCTCCAGAAGCGCGAGAGCCCGTCGGGACTCCTCGATGTCGCGCTTGTCCGCCGCAATCTGCGCCAGCAGCGCCTCCGCCCGGCCCCGCGCCAGATCGCGGCACTCCTGGTCCGGGGCGCTGGTGGCCAGTTCCAGCAGTACCCGTGGCGCCTCGATCCGGCGGATGGCCTCCCGGCGCACCCGCGGGTCGGCATCGCCTCGCGCCATCCCGGCAAGGACCTCCGCGTCCCCACTTGCATGACGCTGGACAGCGCGCAACCGGGTCACCGGATTCCGGCTTTTCAACGGGGGCACGAAACGGTCGAGCAGAGACATGCTGCGGGCGGCGCGAAACTATAGCCTTCACCGTGTGCCCGATCCGCCGACCCGGTTCCGGAACATGGTGCTCGGGTCGCTGCTCGCGCTCGGACTGCTCGATCAGCAGGTTCTGACTCCACTGATCGCGGCCCTGGCGCGCGGTCTCGCCGTCGAAGTGCCCGACATCGGGTTCGCGATCTCGGCCTACGCCGTGGCCGCGGCGGGCGCCCAGCTGATCATCGGGCCCCTCTCGGATTCCACCGGCCGGCGCCGGTGGCTGCTCGGCGCCGTCCTGATCATGCTGGTTTCGGCCACCATCATCGCGGCCGCACCCGGCTATCCGGCATTCTTCGCCGCTCGAATCGGCGCGGGCATGGCCGGGGGGATCATCTCGGCGCTGACCGTGGCCTGGGTCGCCGACGTCACGCCCTATGCCGGGCGGGGCCGGATCATGGCGGTCCTGCTCGGCGGCGCGATGGGGGTTGCGGCGCTCGGACAGGTCGCCGGGGCCATCGTGGCGGCGCGATCCGGACACCAGGTCGTGTGGGCAGGACTCGCGGGGATGGCCGTTCTGGTTCTGGTTCTCCTCGGGCGGGTACCGGAACCGGTCCGGGTTCCGCCAGTGGAGTCCTTCAGGGAACGATTCGCGGGATATGCCGGCTTCCTGCGCGATCCCCACCCGAGGTCCGTCGTTCTGACCTCGTTCCTCAACTCCGGCGGGGTCGTGGGCATCATGGCCTACACCGCCGGCTGGATGCAGGAGGACAGGGGGTTTTCGCTGGAGTCCATCGGGCTCCTCTACGGGGTCTTCGGAGTCGTCATCCTCCTCACCCAGCCGATCGCCGGCCGGGTCGCCGACCGTTTCGGGAAGCGCCGCACGACCGTGGCGGCCTCGCTGGGTCTCGCGGGAATGACCCTGGCGCTTCCGATCGCCGGGGGCGCCGTCCTGGTCTTGCTGGTTCTCGCGTTCGGCACCGTGAGCGTAGCCCGGATCTCGGCGTTCGCGGCGCTTCGGACCGGAATGGTCCCCGGATCCCGGCGGGCGGCGTTCCTCGCCCTTTCGAACACGCTTTCCCAGCTCGGGATCGCCGCCGGAACCGGCCTCGGCGGCATGCTGTATCCGTGGGGGTTTCCCGCGGTGTGCGTGGCGATGGCGGCTTTCGGCGGGGGAGCCGCACTCCTGCTTTCCCGCATTCCGGAACCCGAGGCATCATGAGACGGCTCCGCCCCCGCCTTCCCGGGATCCTGGGGTACGGACTGCTGATCTTCCTGGTTCTGGCCGCCCTCGTTCCGGTCGGCATCGGCGCGCTGCTCGCCACCCATTCCGGGACCAGGCCCCAGGATCGCCGCCTGTCCGTGACTCCGTACGAACACGGGCGCCCCTATCGCACGGTATTCCTCGAGACCAGGGACGGGATCCGCATCGCCGCATGGGTCCTTCCCGCCGCCCGGCCGCGGGACTGCTCGGTGGTGCTCGCCCATGGACTGTTCCGGTCCCGCCGGGAAGTCGTGGCGGGGGCTGCCTGGCTCGCCGGCCAGGGGTGCCATGCCATCGTCCCCGACCTGCGCGGACACGGCGCGAGCGGGAGCGGCCGCACCACCCTCGGCTACCGGGAGCGGCTCGATGTGCTCGCCGCCCACGATTTCCTGGTTCGTGAATTCGGCAGCCGCCGGCGCTTTCTCGTCGGGGTCTCGATGGGAGGCGCCGCATCGGCGGGCGCCGCGGTGCTGGCCGACCCGCCGCCCACCGGACTGGTGCTGGACAGCACCTTCCGGAATGCGCCGGCGGTGGTGGATCAGTACGCCCGCCTGTTCTTCGGGCTCCCCCCGTTCCCTGCCGGCGACCTGGCGCTGCTCGGGATGGGACTCGCCGGAGGCTATACGCCCACTGACCTGGACGTCGAGGCGCTTGCCGCCGAACTCGGCGACCGGGGTGTTCCGATCCTCGTGATTGCCGGGGATCGCGACCAGCGGGCGCCTCCGGCGGACCAGGAGGTTATCTTTCTCGCCAATTCGTCACCCCGGAGCCGTTTCCTTCTGATTCCGGGTGCCGGCCATGGGCGCCCGTGCCTGGTGGAACCCGGCCGTTGCCGGGCCGCCCTGACCGAATTCCTGCAGCTCGACATCGGACTCCCTCCGTCGGCGGGAACACCGGACTTCCAACCATGACCAACGATCCGTCCTCCCGCGAGACCAATCTGGAACAGAATGTGGCCGGGCAGGTCCACGAGGCGGCAGCCACCTTGAAACTCCCCCGGGGACTCCTCGAGCAGATCTGCCTCACCGACGGCATCTTCCTGACCCGGTTCCCGGTGCGCTTCGGAAAGCGGGTGGAGGTGTTCACCGCCTGGAGGGCGGAACACAGCCACCACCGGCATCCGCTCAAGGGAGGGATCCGCTTCAGCCCGCTCGTGGACCAGCAGGAGATCAGCGCGCTGGCCGCGCTGATGACCTACAAGTGCGCCATCGTCAATGTGCCCTTCGGCGGTTCCAAGGGAGGCATCGCCTTCGATCCGCGCCGGTACAGTGCGGAGCAGGTCGAGAAGATCACCCGGCGCTACACCGCCGAATTGATCCGCAAGAACTTCATCGGGCCCGGCGTGAACGTGCCGGCTCCCGATCTCGGCACCGGATCGCGGGAGATGGCCTGGATCGCCGACACCTACGACGCGATGCACCCAGGGCAGGTGGACAACTTCGCCAGCGTCACCGGGAAGCCCATCACCCAGGGCGGCATTCGGGGCCGGGAGGACGCCACCGGACGCGGTGTGATCATGGGACTCGTCCGGGCACTGGAGTTTCCCGGCGACTTTCCGCGCGCGGGTCTGACGCGGGGCCTTGCCGGCAAACGGCTCGCCATCCAGGGATTCGGCAACGTGGGCTTCCACACCGCTGACATCGCCGTACGCCGGGGGGCGATCATCGTGGCGGTCGGGGAATGGGACGGGACGGTCTTGAGCCGGAGCCCCGAAGGCCTCGCGGTGTCGGACCTCCTCGAATGGAAACGCCAGCATAGCACGGTGCGGGGCTTTCCGGGCGCCGACGAGGAGCTTCCCCCGGAGGCCATTCTGGAAACGCCCTGCGACGTGCTGGTGCCGGCGGCGGTGGAGAACGTCATCACCTCGCGCACCGCTCCGCTGGTTCGGGCCCGGCTGGTCGCCGAGGCGGCGAACGGCCCCACCACCCCGGAAGGCAACCGGATCCTGGCAAGGCGCGGCATACCGGTGATTCCCGATGTGTACCTGAACGCCGGCGGCGTGATCGTTTCCTATTTCGAGTGGGCACGGAATCTCTCGCACATGCGGTTCGGACTCCTCGAGAAACGCCTCGAAATCGCCAACACCGATGCGCTGTTGCGCGCTGCCGAGACTCTCGCCGGCCGGGAACTCGGTGAACGGGACCGCCGGAACCTGCTGATCCGTTCCGACGAGAAGGAACTCGTGGTCAGCGGGCTCGAGGAGAAGATGTTCCGCGCCTACGACGAGATCCGCGAAGCCCGGACGCGGCTGCCGAAGTCAGCCGATCTTCGGCGGGCGGCCTTCCTGGTGGCCCTCGACAAGATTCGACGAAGCTACGAAGAGCTCGGGATATTTCCGTAGACCGTTCCCCGCCGCGCCAGGCTGATGACGATCGCCAACCAGCTCACCCTCCTGAGGCTGCTGCTCGCACCGGTGGTGGTGGTGTGCATCGTGTACGGGCGATTCGGCTGGGCGATCCTCGCCCTTGCCGTCGCCGGGGTCACCGACATGGTCGACGGGGGCATCGCGCGGCGGCGCAAGGAGAACAGCCAGCTCGGGGCCCTGCTGGATCCGGTCGCCGACAAGGTCCTGATCGTCTCGGCGGTGGTGACCCTGGCGCTTCCGATTCCGGAGCTCGGGGTTCGGCTGCCGGCATGGCTCGCCATCCTGGTTCTTGCCCGGGACGCCACCATCCTGATCGTGGCGGCGGCCTACAACCTCGCGGTCGGCCCGCGGGAGTTCAAGCCGAGCCGGCTCGGCAAGGCCACCACCGCCATCCATGTACTGGGAATCCTGTGGATCCTCGTCGCCAACCTCTTCGAAATCCGGCATCCGTCCACTCTCGGCCTCTTCGGTCTGATGGCCGCGGGCACGGCGGTCACCTCGGTGCAGTATCTCTGGCGGATCCGCAACCTCTGAACCGGGCGCCGCTTCCGGCCACCTGGGGAATCAGCCCCGAAACGGCGAGGGCGGCCCCGGCGAGGCGGAGTTCGGGGGCCGGGAGCGCGAGGAGCACCGCCGCCGCGAGCAGCAGCAGCCGGATCGGGATGCCCACCCGGCGGAGTCCGTGACCGTAGAGGCCGAGCGCCGCCGAGGTCACCGCGAGGAGTCCCGAACCGAAAGCGAGGAACTGTGCGGGGCCGAGCCCCGATCCGTCTCCGGGGAGCAACGGGGTGTAGGCCATCAGCAGCGGCACCAGGAACAACCCGAGGGCGAGCCGCATCGCCTGGGCCGCCGCCGCCATCGGGCGGGCGCCCGCAACCCCGGCGCCGGCAAACGCGGCCAGGGCGATCGGCGGCGTCACGTTGGAGGTCTGGGAAAGCCAGAACAGGATCAGATGGGCCGTGAGCAGGGGGAGGCCGAGACCGAGGAAGGCGGGCGCCGCAACCACCGCCACCACGATGTAGGCCGCCGTCACCGGAAGTCCCATCCCCAGCACCAGCGCCGCTGCGGCCGAGAGACCGAGCGCGGGAAGGAGGGAGCCGTCGGCGGTCCCCAGCACGAACTCGGCGAACTGGAGCGCCACCCCGGTCTGCCCCATCACGCCGACGACGACGCCGGCGGCGGCGCAGGCGAGCGACACCGGAACCGCGGTGAAGGCCCCCCGCGCCAACCCGTCCATCAGCTGCAGCGGTCCGATGCGGGTGCTGCGACGCATCCAGCTGGCCGCCACCACCGCAACGCAACCGGCGGCGCCGACCAGGGGCGGCGAATAGTTGAGCGCCAGCAGGACCGCGACCACCGCAACGGCCGTCAGGAAATGCGCTCCCTCGGCGAGCGTGGGACCGAGGCGCGGCCGCTCCGCCATGGCGCGGATGCCGCGGCGAGCGGCAAAGCCATGGACGAACAGGAGGGTGCCGGTGAAGAAGAGCACGGCCGGAAGGATCGAGACCAGGACGATGCGCGGGTAGGGGGTGTTCGTGAGTTCGGCCATCAGGAACGCCCCGGCGCCCATGATGGGGGGCATCAGCTGGCCCCCGGTGGAAGCGGCCGCTTCGATGCCGGCGGCTTCGGCCGGGGAATACCCGAGCCGCTTCATCATCGGGATGGTCAGCGCGCCGGTGGTGACGGTATTGGCGATCGCCGAACCGGAAACGGACCCCATGGCCGCCGATGCCACCACCGCCGCCTTCGCCGGACCTCCCCGAAAGCGTCCGGCGACGGCGTACGCGAGATGAATGAAGAATCGCCCCCCTCCGGTGGCTTCGAGCAGCGCCCCGAACAGGACAAAGACGAACACCGTTCCGCTGGCCACCGAAAGCGGCAGGCCGAACAGCCCGGCGCCGGTGTAGACCTGGAATCGGAGGATGCGCTCCAGCTCGAAGCCCCGATGGGAGAGGAGTCCCGGCAATTCGGCGCCGAAGCCGTTGTAGAGAAGGGCCGCAACGACGATTCCGGCCATCACCGCCCCCACCCGGCGCCGGGTGGCCTCGAGCAGCAGGCCGGTCAGCATCGCTCCGGTCAGCAGGTCGAACGGCTCGAGGCCTTCGAGGATGTGCCGGATGGACTGCCGGTCGAAGCCCAGGACCCCTGCGCCGGCAAGGAGCGCGAGCCCGGCAAGGGTCAGGCTCGATCGGCGGCCGTGGCCGCCGGCGATCGCGGCATCCGAGAGAAAGGCGAGCACCAGGATCCAGGTGAGGTGGATTGGCAACAGCCAGGTGTCCCCGAGCGAGCCGAAGGAGGCCTGGAAGAGATGGAACAGGGAAAGCCCGGCCCCGGCCAGCATGACCGGCGGCGGCAGCGCGGTCCGGCCCGGCGGCCCCGCCTCGTGCACGCTCCCGGTCAGGGAGTCCCCCCGGGAAGGGAGGCGAGGAAGCGGATCGCACCCGGGTGCGCCGGCAGCGCGCCGATCGCCATCAGCTCGGAGGGGCGGATGAAGCCCGCGTTCGGCGTCACCCGGAGAAACTCCGATCGGCCCCGCAGCAGCGACCGCAAGAGCGAGGCGGCCAGCGGATCGGGCATGTCCCGGTGCACCACGAGCATGTTCCACAACGATGGCGTGAGGGTGGGATCCTCGACGCCCCGATAGGTCCCCGGCGGCACTTCGAACCCCTCGTAGGCCGGATGGTGCGCCTCCACCAGCCCGATCTCCTCGGGAGTAAAGGGGACCAGAACCAGGTCCCGGGTCAACCCGAGTTCGACGACCGAGGAGACGCCGAGTCCGGCGGCGAGAAAGAGGGCGTCGAGCCGACCGTCCTTCATCGCATTGAGGGCCTGGGTGTAGTTGAGCTGGCGCACCCGGAAATCCCCGGCGCGGAAACCCAGCGCCTCCAGGACGTTCCATGCGGTGACCTGGTTTCCCGATCCGGGAGGCCCCACCGAGACCCGCTTGCCGCCGAGGTCCGCGACGCGCTCCACTCCGCGGCCGCGGACGCTCAGCAGATGCACCACATTGGGATAGAGCCGCCCGAGGACGCGGACGGGAAGCGGCTCCGGGAAACGACCCCGGCCGGCAACGGCGTCCGCCACCGCGTCGGCCTGGCTGAAACCGATGTCGCTTTCCTTCCGGGCGACCTGGATCAGGTTGGTGACGGACCCGGAAGTGACTTCCGCCTTGACCACCACTCCCGGAAGGTCGGCGGTCCACCGGCTGGCCATTGCACCGCCCAGCGGGTAATAGACGCCGGCCGTGGTGCCGGTGGCAACGGCGAGCGGCCGAACGCCATCCCCGCAACCCCACACCGGCAGGGCCAGCGCGAGGAGGACCGCACCCCGGGCGCTCATCCGGGACAGGGACCCGATCCCATCAGGCGGCGCCATCCTTCCGTACCGCCGCCGCGAGTCGGTAGAGCAGCGCCAGCGCCTCGCGGGCGGAGACCGAGTCGGGATCCAGGTCCCTGAGGATGGTCGCCGCCTCCTCCGCACCCGGATCGAGCGAACCCGGTTCCGGCATCGGCTCGGTTTCCGCCGCCCGAGCCGGTGCTTCGTGCCGGGAGATCCGCGTCAGGATGCCGCCGGCGCGTTCCACCACCAGGCGCGGCATTCCGGCCAGCCGGGCCACCTGGATTCCGTAGCTGCGACTGGTTCCGCCGGGCGCAACCTGCCGCAGGAACACGATCTCGTGTCCCTGTTCCTCGGCCTTCATATGGAAGTTGACGACTCCGGCCTCGACATCCGCCAGTTCGGTGAGTTCGTGATAGTGGGTGGCAAAGAGCGTCTTCATGCGAAGACCGGGATGGCGGGCGATGTATTCGACCACCGCCCACGCGAGGGACAGGCCGTCCCACGTCGCGGTGCCGCGGCCCACCTCGTCCAGCAGCACCAGACTGCGCCCGGTTGCGTGATGAAGGATGTGGGCGGTCTCCTCCATCTCCGTCAGGAAGGTGGAACGGCCGCGGGCCAGATCATCGGTGGCTCCCACCCGCGCGAAAACCCGGTCCACCACCGGAAGCCGGGCCCGTTCCGCCGGAACCAGCGAGCCCATCTGGGCAAGGATGACATGCAGCGCCGCCTGGCGGAGGAAGGTGGACTTGCCCCCCATGTTGGGTCCGGTCAGAACCATCAGGAATCCGTCGTGGTCCAGCTTGAGATCGTTCGGAACGAAGCTGTCGCCGGACAGCGCTTCCACCACCGGATGTCGCCCGCCGCAAACCTCCATGGCGAACCCCTCATGCATCTCCGGGCGGCAGTAGCTCCCGGCGGCAGCGAGATCGGCGAGACCGAAGGCCACGTCGGCTTCGGCGAGGGCGGCTGCACTTCGGAGGAGCTCCGGACCGACGGCGGCCACGTCCGCTTCGAGCGCGGCGAACAGGCGGGCTTCCTGGTCGGCGATGCGATCGTTCGCTCCGTTGAGCCGGGCTTCGAATTGCTTGAGTTCCTCGGTGACATACCGCTCGGCCTGAACCAGCGTCTGCCGCCGGACGTAGTCGGCGGGCACGCGCGCCGCGTGGCTCTTGCCCACTTCGATGGTGAAGCCGAAGGTCTGGCTGTGCCGGATCTTCAACGATGCGATCCCGGTGCGCTGCCGCTCCCGGGCCTCGATGGCGCCGATGGCATTCCGGCTCTCGCGCCGCAGTTCCCGCTCGGCATCCAGTTCCGGCGAGAACCCGGCGCGGATCACTCCCGGGTCGCGCGCCAGAACCGGGGCATCCTCGGAGATCGTGCGCTCGATCCGGTCGCGGACTTCCGGAAGGCTGTCGAGCCGGTCGCGGATGTCCCGCAGCAGCGATCCGGAGGGTTCCTCCAGGATCTCCCGCAATTTGCCCACGGTGGACAATGCGGCCGCGATCCGCAGATATTCGCGCGGCCCGGCGAGTCGAAGCGATACCCGGGACGCGAGGCGCTCCAGATCGGAGCAGTTCCGCATGACGTCGCGCGCCGCGGCGCGCCACTCCCGCTGCGCCGCCAGTTCCTCGACGGCCTCGTGCCGCACCTGGATGGCGGCTGCGTCCCGCAACGGCTGGGACAACCGGCGGCGCAGCAGGCGCCCCCCCATGCTGGTGGCGGTCCGATCCACCACTTGCGCCAGGCTGCTGCCGGATCCCGACAGGGACTCGAAGAGTTCCAGATGGCGCCGGGTCACCGGATCCAGCAGCAGGCAACCCGACCCGTCGAAGCGCACGACCGAAGTGAGGTGGCGGAGCCGCGACCGCTGGGTCTCCTCGAGGTAGCGCACCGCTGCTCCGGCGGCGGCGACCGCAGCCGGGGAGTCGGCGATCCCGAAGGGATCCAGGGACACCGTGCCGAACTGGCGGGTGAGCGCTTCCGCCGCGTGCCGGGACTGGAACCAGTACGCCGGACGGGACGTCACCAGGGGGAGTTCCCCGAATGCCGGACCCAACGGATCGACGGACTGGCCCTCGGAGACCAGCAGCTCGCGGGGCCGGAATGCGGACACCGCTTCCGCACAGCGTTCGAGACCGCCGTCCCCGAAATCGGCGGCGACGAAGTGTGCGGTGGAAATATCCACCCAGGCCGCGCCGAGGCGACGCTCCCCGGCCGGGCCGACTTCGGCAATCGCCATGAGGTAGGCGCCTTCGCGCTCATCCTCCTCGGCATCGACCAGGGTGGAGGGGGTTGCCACACGAACCACTTCCCGCCGCACCGGGCCCTTCGATGCGGTAGCCGGCTCGACCTGTTCGCAGACCGCGACCCGGTGGCCGGCGCGCACCAGCTTCTGCAGGTACCCGTCGAGGGCATGATGGGGGAATCCCGCCATCGGGATGGGCTTCCCGTCCCGGTCCCGTTGCCGCGACGTCACGGCGAGATTCAGCACCCTTCCCGCGACATGGGCGTCCTCCCCGAACATTTCGTAGAAGTCGCCCATCCGGAAGAACAGGATCGCGTCTCCCACTCCTTCCCGAAGGGTCTGGTACTGCTGCATCGCCGGCGAGGCGCCGGGAGGCGAAGCGGGCTTCTGGCGGGATCCGGAGGGGGCAGGGGACGGCGCTCCCTGCTTTCCGGTCTCCGGCGGCCCGGGCCCGTCCCCCGGGAAAAGCGCGCGGGGAACGGTGGCTGTCACGTGAACTCCCGAAAACCGAACCGGAAAACGGGGAACCCCACGGCGGTATCGTACCGGGCCCGTGTCGGAACGAATCCTGCCAGCGTTCCCGGTTTCCGGGGAAACACCGGAAGCGGGGACCGTGGTCGGCCTCGACACTTCCGGGGATCTCGGCAGCGTTGCGGTGCTTCTCGAGGGACCTCCCCCGGTATCGGTCTCCCGATCATTCTCCCCCGGCAGGCGGCATTCCATCAACCTGTTGCCGGCGCTTGCGGAAGCGCTCAAGGAAGCAGGAATCGAACGGGACGGGAACATCCTGCTGGCCGTGGCGCGCGGACCCGGATCCTTCACCGGGTTGCGGGTCGGACTTGCCACCGTCCAGGGGCTCGCGCTCGCCACCGGCGCCCCGGCGATGGGGGTTTCCTCGCTCGACGCCGCCGCCGACGCGGACGCCGCCGGGCCCGGTTCGGGACCGAGGCTGGTGCTGGTGGACGCCCTGCGGGGCGAGCTCTTCGGGGCCGTGTATCCGGGGGGTGGCGCCGGGAATCCGGTCGCCGGTCCGTTCCGCATCAGACCGGGGAAGGTGGCCGAACTCGTGCGGGAACATCGAGCGGTTCGCATCTGCGGACCCGGAGTGGCGCGGTATCGCGACGTGCTGGCCGCTTGCTGCCCGGACGTCGAGAGGATCGAAACGGTCCGGCCCCTCGCGGAAGCCGTCGCCCGGATCGCCCGCACCCGCTTTCGCCAGGGCTGCGCGCCGGATCTCGAACCGCTTTACTTGCGGGAGCCGGATGCGACGCCCCCGGGGCTGCCTCCGTTTCGCCCGGCCGGCACCGTCCCCCCCGAGCGCGGACCGGCCCCTTCCGCCTCCCGGGGAGCCGGACACGACGCCCTCCGCCGGGTGGGCCCGGCCCCGGGCAGCCGGGCATTCGCCCCGCCCCGCCAGCGGGCGCGGTACGCTTTCCCGCCCGTGTTCATGGAACAGTCGAAGTCCGCCCGGTTTCCCCGAAGCCGGCCCAACCCCGTGAGGTGCCGATGGGAACATCCGAAAGCCAGGAAACGCTGAACGGTCCGCAATCCGCCCGTGGAGAGTCCGAACCGGATGCCCACTTGCTGGAGGACCTGCGACAGCAACACCGCCGCCTCGACGAACAGATCGCGGAGATGGAGGCGCGGGTTGCCCTCACTCCGGAGGAACACCTGCGGGCCGCCACGCTGAAGAAGCGCAAGCTCGCCCTCCGGGATCGGATCCAGCTCGTCTCCTCGCGGCTCTGAACCGGGCGCGAGGGACGGCGCGCCGGGCCCCGGGAGGACTTCGCATGAGGGTTCCCATCGCTTCCGAGGGGCGGGTCTTCGTGCTGGCGCCCCTCGGGGGCGCACTGCTCGCGTTCGGGGCGCATCGTCTCGGCGGCGGCGACGGGCTCGTTCTCCCGGCGATCGCGCTCGCGGGGACGCTGACAGCCGGATTTTGTGCCTTCTTCTTCCGGGACCCGGAGCGGCAGCCCCCGCAGGCAAGGGATACCGTCCTCGCCGCCGCCGACGGGCGGGTGACCGCGGTGGAGCCGACCGCTGACGGTGCGACCTGCATCAGTGTCTTCCTCTCGCTTCTCAGCGTGCATGTGAACCGCTCTCCGGTACCGGGCGAAGTGGTCGCCGTCCGGCGCCGGCGGGGCGCGTTCCGGGCGGCATTTCGCCAGGATGCGGCAAGGCGGAACGAACAGAACGAAATCGAAATCCGGACCGGACAGCTGCGGGTGCGGGTCCGGCAGATCGTCGGAGTCGTGGCCCGCCGCATCGTGTGCCGGGTTGTTCCCGGCGACCGGCTGGCGGCCGGGGAGAGATTCGGGATGATCCGGTTCGGTTCGCGGACCGACATCCTGGTTCCGGCGGAATCGCGGATTCTGGTCGTCCCGGGCGACCGGGTGCGGGCCGGGTTGACTCCGGTAGCGAGGCTCCGATGAGCGTGCGGCGGTCGATGCTGCGCACCCGCCGCGGGGTGTTCCTGCTTCCGGCAGGATTCACGGTGGGGAACATCTTCCTCGGGTTCTTCTCCATCGTGGAGAGTCTGCGAGGCGATTACGCGACTGCGGCGCTGGCGATCGGTTTCGCGATCCTCGCCGATCTGGTGGACGGCCGGGTGGCCCGTTTCGCCTCGGCCACCAGCGAATTCGGGCGGGAACTGGATTCACTCGCCGACATGTGCTCCTTCGGCGTTGCTCCCGCAGTCCTCGCCCATGCCTGGTCGCTCCACCTGATTTCTCCCACCGGCTGGCTGGTTGCGGCGCTTTTTGCCGTGTGCGCCGCAGTTCGCCTCGCTCGCTTCAACGTGGGCCGCCTGAACCAGGACAGCGGTTTCTATGTCGGGTTGCCGACACCGGCCGCGGCGGCGCTCGTGGGAGCGGTGGTCTACGCCCTGCCGGATCCACCGGGCGCCGGGTTGCCGGCGGTGATCTGCCTGCTCGCGATGGTCGGACTGTCGCTTCTCCTGAACAGTCCGATCCGGTATCTGAGCTTCCGGGGGCTCAGCGACCGGAGGCCCCAATCGCACCGGTTGCTTCCCGTCCTGGCCGGCTTCATCGTGGCGAGCATCGCCGAGCCGGTGGTGATGTTCCTCCTGCTGGCCGTCGGTTTCGCCATCCATCCGCTGTTCCTCAGGTTGCGACGGATGGCTTCCCGAAAGCGCCGGGCGCGCGTCCCGGTTCCGAAAGAGACTCCCTGAGGGAGCGGGGCCGCCGTTCCGGGCGGGAAGGCCGGCGTTCAGCGCCGGGTCCAGACAGTGATCTCCCCGATGCGCCAACCCGGATGGGCGCCGGTTTCCCGTTCGAGGGCGATCCGGAATCGCTCGTTGAGTGGCCGGTCGGTCCCGATCTCCATGCTCCTCCATTCGGCGGTGAGGATCACGAAACGCCCGTCGGCGGAGCGGCGGATCGAACGGGGCCGCTCCGACCAGGAGACCGGGGCCCGCCGACGGAACAGAACCCCGAGCTGTCGCCGCAGCCCCTCGCCGGTCACGCTCCGCTGGGGTTCGCCGGCAAGCGCGACGAGCGCCCATCCGTCCGGATAGAGGCCGGCGAGCCGGTCCTCGTCTCCATTCTCGAAGGCAAGGCGCAACCGCGTCAGCGCCTCTTCCAGGCGGTCGGCCGGCATTTCGGGCGCTGCGCAACCGGAGCAGGACACGACGAGAGCGAGGGCCGCCAGGCGCTTCACGGCGCCGGCCCCCGAACCGGGAGTTCCACGATCACGAGCAGCCCCGGGTTGCCGTCGGATCGGGCATCCGCGCGCACCACGCCGCCGTGCGCTTCGGTGAAGCGACGGGTATTGGCGAGGCCGAGGCCCGACCCGCGCGTTCGGGTGGAGAAGGCTGCATCGAAGACCCGCTCCCGGAGTTCCTCCGCCACTCCCGGCCCGTTGTCCTCCACCTCGATGCGCACCCGTCCCTCGACCGGATGCGGCCCCAGCCGCACCGAGATCAGCCCGTCGTCCCGATCCGCGTCGTCCAGCGCCTCCATCGCGTTCTGGAGCAGGTTCTCCACAATCCGGACGAGGATTTCCGGGTCCGCCCGGATCGGGGGAACCCTCTCGGCGGAGAGCGTGATGTGCGGCGGGCCCGGCGTTCGAAGATAGGGGCCGATCGTCCTGCGGATCAGTGCTTCAAGATCCACTTCCTCGATCCGCAGCGGAGCGCCGACCGCCGAGAACTCGGTCGATATGCGGCGGAGCCGGTCCACCTGAAGCAGGATGTCGCGGCTTCCCTCCCGCACGGCGTCACGCACATCCTGTCCCCGCGGATCCCCGGCGACCCGGCCCATGTAGTCGGCCGTGAATTCGATCGGCGCCAGGGCGTTCTTGATGTCATGGGCGGCCTGGCGCGCCAGATCGGCGGTGGCTTCCTCACGCATGCGGCGCCGGACACGTGGAATCCGCCGCACCAGCCGCTCCACACTGGCGGCCAGCAGGCGCATCTCGTCCACTTCGCCGGCGCGGGGCACCGACGTGTCCAGGGCGCCGTCGGCAATCCGGTCGGTGGCGCGAGCCAGGCTCCGGACCGGAGCGGCGAGCCGGCGCGCCATGAAACCCGGCAACAGGACGGCACAGAGCAGCGCCACCACGCCCGCGGCCAGAACCAGGGTGTGCTGGAAGGCCCGGGCGCCGGCCTCGCGAGCGGCCTGGATCGCCGGGAGGGGCACTGCCAGAAATCGCTCGGGACTCGTTTCCGGGAGGCGGATCCAGGCGATCCGGTAGCGGAGCGGCCCGACTTCGAGAAAGTCGAGATGAGGCGCGGCAACGGCCGGATCCGCGAGGCGGATGGCTCCCACGGCCGGATGGGGGGGAAGGAACCCCGCCAGGGCAAGCGCCGGGCGACTGGCCCCGAGCAGCCTGCCCGACTCGTAAAGAGCGATGTCGGCGTCCACCTGGTCCGCTGCCCGCGCCAGGCGGAATTCGAGTTCGCTTCGGGCCAGCCCCGGGTCAAGGGCGCCGACCGCCCTGGCGACCCGTTCGGCAGTCCGTGCGTGCTGGACGGCGTCCTGATCGCTCGCCGCATCCAGAACCGCCTCCATGCGCTGTTCCCCGAATACCGAGAGACCGAGTACGGCCACCAGGACCGCCGCTCCGAAGGCCTCAGTGAGCTGCATGCGGAAACTCCGTCGAACGCGGCGCGACCGGGTGCGGGCGAACAGCAGGCGCACCCGAACGGCGAGCGCCGGGATCAGGGCGAGCACGACCGCGAGGAACAGCCAGCCGAACAGCGCCGCCAGGAAGCCGGCAAACCCGGTCCGACGCCACGAAATCCGATAGGAATGGTCGTCGACGGTGATCGAGATCAAGTGTCGGTTCGCGGCCGCGGGGATTCCGGCCGATTCGAGCCGCAGGTCACGCCCGTCGAATACCGCGGGCGCGCCACGACTCTGGAACAGGAAGTGGTCCGCGATCGCGTTCGGCCGGGCCACCAGGGGAACATCGGTGGCGCGGACCGCCACCGTCAATCCGAACCGCGCGCCTCCCGACAGTGTCCCGTCGAGGTGGACGGTCTCCTGCTCGCTGGCTGCACACTCGCGAAAGACGTCGTCCGGATCGGTCCCCCCCGGATCGGTACGGGGCATTTCGGCGGCCTGGCGCGGAAAACCCACGGAAAAGCGGGACACGGCGCCCGCAGGCGCTTCCACCGTGAGGGCGCTCGCCAGATTGAGCCGGGGAAGGCCGGTGGCGCGCCAGAGACGCCACGCGGTGTCGGCCCGCACCGTCGCAAGGTCGGCTTCGCCGAGTTCGGCCGCCGCCTCGACCGCGGCATGACATGCCTGGAAGCGATGCCGGGCGATCTGAGTGGGCGCCACTGCCTCCGCATACGCCTGGCGGCTCGCCTCCTCGAACCACTCCATCGCCGGAAGAAGCAGCAGTGGCGGGGTGGCGAAGAGGCCGAGCGCGAGGAGGAAGGCGAGACCCGGCTCCTTCCGACCCAGCGGTTGCCGGAGCTGCCGCATCCACAGGCGCCCCCGCGAGGTCCTCCGGACCAACAGGGCGCCGGCCAGGGGAGCGGCGGCGGCCAGGGCGACCGCCGGGGAGAACATGAGGCCCCCGAGAAGCACCGTGCCCCAAGCCGTCGCGTGAGCTCCGGGGCTGCGCCGGAGCGACAGGAGGCAGCCGACCAGCAAGGCCGCCGACATCGCGATCAGCGCGAACCAGCCGATGATCTCGGCGACGCCGGTTTCCACCTGCCAGCGGGGCGCGAGCGGAAAGTCACCGGCGGCGCCGATCTCCCGCAGGAGCAGCCCGGCGGCGACCGCGAAGCTGCCGGCGGCGATTCCATTCGGAATCCCGTGAAACCAGGTTCCGGGCGCGGACGCGCGGCGGGGCCCGCGAACCTGGAACACGCGCATCGCGGCAAGGGCTGCCACCGAGACAAGAAGCGCTCCCGCCGGCGAATCGGGGACGCCGGGAATCGCCGGAAGCATCCCGCCGCCGGCGGCGAACACGTCCGTTTCCGGAAACCGGTCGGCGCACACGCGCAACACCGCCCCGCCCCCGAAGAGCAACAAGGGAATCGCCGTCATCCTGCCGGCGAATCCCGAGTTCCACAGAAGCGCGATCGCGGCAAGGGCCCCGGAAAAGAGAACCAGCGCCCCCCGCATCTGCGCCTCGGCCCTTCGCTCCGCTTCCCGAACCCGGGGCGGCGCGATCAGGGTGTTTGCGACTCCGAGGAGCTGGGTGTCATAGGCCCGGAGGGCGAGGAAATATTCGAGGGAGCCGCCGGAACCCTCCCGGAAGTGTTCGCCCCGCAGCGCGAACAGCCGGGCCAGCCCGGTCGCATCCTCGGCGCCCCGCAGGAACTGCACGGTCATCCCCCTCCGGCCGGCAACCTCGAGTGCGGAGGGAGATGGTTCTCCCGAAGCCGGCGGCGCCTGTTCGGACACCGGAGCTTCCACGGTCACGAGGCCCAGCCGGTTGCGAAGGCACTCCGCAGCCACCAGCGTCCCGCGGCGGCCCTCCTCAGTGAAGAAGAAGAGCGGTTGGCGCGGCTCCGGACAATCCTCGTCCCGGATGCCTTCGGGGAAGATTTCCCGAAGCGCCGCACCAATCCCCGGATTGTTTCCGGACCAGGCGACCGGGTCGAGTCGGCGGTCATGGAGCGTTGCCGAGCTCGGACCGATTCCGGTATCGGGGAGGCGCCAGGCAACCAGCGTGGCGAAAGCCTGCCCGCGGTAGTCGAGCGCGTCGGATCCCTCCACGGCAGCAGCGATCGTGGGCGTGCGGGCCATCAGCCTCGCGGCGTCTCCGATTTTCTGCGTAAGATCGGCAAGCCAGGCATCCACCCGGTCCGCAGCCCGCGCCGCTCCGGTCGATTCTCCGGTTACGCCGCGCTCCAGGGGGATGCGGAAGGACAGGGCGGCAAGGACTGCCACCAGCAGGACGCCTTGCCATCGGAATTTCCGGCGGAATACCCGGCTCCGGAAGGTGGCGAGGGCGATGAGCGCAAGTCCCGCCGCCAGCAGCCAGGCAGGCTGCGGCAACCACTGGAACCGGTTTTCGACTTCGACCAGGGCGATGCCGTAGAGCAGGAGCACCGGCGCTCGCAGGAACGGACCGGAGCGGAAGGGGAAGGCCACGGCACCCGGTACAGTACCGGCGGCTCCTTGCTTCGCGTCACGACTTACCACCTCGCCGGGGTCGGCAGCCTGGCACTCCTGCTGGCCACCGGAGAGGCGACTGGTCAACCGGTCCCGACCCCCCCGGAACCCCTGGCCACTCCCGAAGCCAACGACCCGAAGCCAACGCCCGGAGACCAGCAGCCAGCGGAGCCCGTCAAGCCAGGAGGGGAGGGGGACACCGGTTCCCCCACCGAACCCGGAGGCGGAGACCCGCAAACACCTCCCGGAGAGCAACAGCCGACGGGCCAGCAGTCAGCAGACGGGAAAACCGATCCCCCCAAACAACCCGGAGGTGGGGTCCCGCAGCCGCCTCCCAGAGACCAACAACCAACAGGTCAACCGCCAGGGGAGGGAGAAACCGATCCCCCAGCCCAACCCGGAGGCGGGGACCCACAACCGCCTCCCCTAGAGCAACAACCGACGGGCCAGCAGCCAGGGGAGGAAGAAACCGGACCCCCAGCCCAACCCGGAGGCGGGGACCCGCAGCCGCCTCCCCTAGAGCAACAACCAACGGGCCAGCAGCCAGGGGAGGGGGAAACCGATCTCCCCACCCAACCCGGAGGCGGGGACCCGCAGCCGCCTCCCCTAGAGCAACAACCAACGGGCCAACAGCCAGGGGAGGGGGAAACCGGACCCCCAGCCCAACCCGGAGGCAGGGATCCCCAACCGCCTCCCGTAGAGCAACAGCCGACGGGCCAACCGCCAGGGGAGGGAGAAACCGATCCCCCAGCCCAACCCGGAGGTGGGGACCCACAAACACCTCCCGGAGAGCAACAACCAACGGGCCAGCAGACAGGGGAGGGAGAAACCGATCTCCCAACCCAACCCGGAGGCGGGGACCCACAAACATCTCCCGGAGAGCAACAACCAACGGGCCAACCGCCAAGGGAGGGAGAAACCGATCTCCCAACCCAACCCGGAGGCGGGGATCCGCAAACACCTCCCGGAGAGCAACAACCAACGGGCCAACCGCCAAGGGAGGGAGAAACCGATCCCCCAGCCCAACCCGGAGGCGGGGATCCGCAAACACCTCCCGGAGAGCAACAGCCGACCGGCCAGCAGCCAGGGGAGGGAGAAACCGATCCCCCAGCCCAACCCGGAGGTGGGGATCCGCAACCGTCTCCCCTAGAGCAACAACCAACGGGCCAGCAGCCAGGGGAGGGAGAAACCGATCCCCCAGCCCAACCCGGAGGCGGGGATCCGCAAACATCTCCCGGAAAGCAACAGCCGACGGGCCAACCGCCAGCGGAGGGAGAAACCGGACCCCCAGCCCAACCCGGAGGCGGGGATCCCCAACCGCCTCCCGGAGAGCAACAACCGACGGGCCAGCAGACAGGGGAGGGAGAAACCGATCCCCCAGCCCAACCCGGAGGCGGGGACCCACAAATATCTCCCGGAGAGCAACAACCAACGGGCCAGCAGCCGACGCAATCCGGGGCGGGGGAGGAAACGGAACCAGGAGACGAAGATCCTGCCCCTGGCGACGATGGGGAGGACGAGGGCCCGGCAGCGCGCCCTGAAGTCCGTCTGCCGGTCCCGCCCGGGATCCTTCCGGCCATCGAGCTGGGCGCACCGGTCCCCGCCTTCCGGGACCCGGTGGTTCAGATCCTGACGCACGAGGACGCCCTCGTCCTTCGCACCGAGGCCGGGCGGGTTGGCGCCTATGTCGCCCAGGGGAAATCCGCGCAGTGGGGCCTCGGAGCCGAAGCGGCGGTTCGGTTCATGGGCTGGGAAGACGAAGACCGGACGCACCTCTTCCTGCTCGACGAAACGGGTCGGATCACGGTGCGGCGGTTCTCCGACGGAGTCGAAGCCGCCGTGAGAGTTCTGACGCCGGCGCCGCCGGCGGGACCGATGGCGCGGATCGGCGACTTCATGCTCTTCGCCGAATCCGGGAGCCTGACCGGCTACCGGTTCGCAACCGGCGAGCAGGTATTCGATGCCCCCCTTCCCGAAGGGGAGGTCCGGATGCTGGCCACGGCGACCGGCGCAACCACTTCCCTGGTGGCCGTAACGCTCGGAGCCGGCGGGATCCTTCTCGGGGAGGTGCACGAGTCCGGATACCGGGAGCGCTGGCGGAATACGGAGATCGGCGATGTACGAGGCAGTGCGCTCGTGATCCCGGAACGGGAAATGCTGGTCGCCGGAACCCTGGAGGGTTCCCTCTCGGCTTTTCGTCTCGCCGATGGCAGGCGTCTGTGGAGCTGGTTCCTCATGGAAGGATTTCGTCAGCCGCCGCACGCCGGGGAACGCTTCCTGTTCGCGCCCACCGAGGCCAACACGCTGTACGCGTTCGAGCTTCGCGGCGGGTCGGAACGCTGGCGGGCCGCTCTCCCCGGTCGCCCGGCCGGCCGGCCGTTCGAGGTCGGAACCCGGTTGCTGATCGCCACCCGGGACGGCCTGGTGGTGGAGTTCGATCCCCGCACCGGGATCGTCGGAGGTGGTTTGCAGGACATGAAGGCGGAGGTGGTGGGGGTGGTCCACGGGGTGACCGAGGCCGAGCCTGACGAGACCGGGACCGAAAAGGCCAAGCCCGACGAGACCGGGACCAAAAAGGCCGAACTCGAACAGGCCAGTAACGAAAAGACCGAACCCGAGCAGGCCGACGCCAAAAAGACCGAACTCGAACAGGCCAGTAACGAAAAGACCGAACCCGAGCAGGCCGACAACGAAAAGGCCGAACTCGAACAGACCAGTACCGAAAAAGCCAAACCCGAACAGGCCGATACCGAAAAGACCGAACCCGAACAGGCCGACAACGAAAAGGCCGAACCCGAACAGACCGACAACGAAAAGACCGAACCCGAGCAGGCCGACGCCAAAAAGACCAAACCCGAACAGGCCGACAACGAAAAGACCGAACCCGAACAGGCCGACAACGAAAAGGCCGAACCCGAACAGGCCGACAACGAAAAGACCAAACCCGAGCAGACCGACAACGAAAAGACCGAACCCGAACAGACCGACAACGAAAAGACCGAACCCGAACAGGCCGACAACGAAAAGACCGAACCCGAACAGGCCGACAACGAAGGATGGAAGGCTCGACGTCTCTACCTCGGGCTGCGTGATGGACGCCTCGTGGTCCTCGGCCCGCGGGCCGCCGGCGCGGGGGAGGCGGCCCCGGAAGAGCCGGATAGACTCCGCGCCGTCATGCCGGACGCGTCCTCCCCCCGTCCGGGCCGGTGAGCGGCGGCGGAATGCGCCCCGAAATCCTCGTGCTGGATTTCGGTTCCCAGTACACCCAGCTCATCGCCCGGCGCCTCCGGGAACTGGGTGTGTATTCCGAAATCCTCCCTTGCACGACGAGCGCCGAAGTCATCCGGGAACGCGCCCCGCGCGGCATCGTTCTTTCCGGGGGGCCGGAGAGCGTCTTTGCCGAGGGCGCACCACCCTTGCCCGAGGGGCTCCTGCCGTCGCCGGCGCCGGTGCTCGGCATCTGCTACGGCATGCATCTGCTGGCGCGGGACTGCGGCGGGGATGTGCGGCCGGCGGAGCGGCGCTCTTACGGGCCGGCGCACTTTGCGCGGGGAGGGCAAAACGGCAGTCGGTTACTGGAAGGCCTTCCCTCAAGTATCCGGGCCTGGGCGAGCCACGGAGACATCGTGCTTTCGCTCCCGCCCGATTTTCTGCCGCTCGGCAGCACCGAAGCCACTGCGATCGCTGCGTTCGAACATGCGGACCGCGGCCTGTACGCCATCCAGTTCCATCCCGAAGTGGCCCACACCGAGCACGGGACACGAATCCTTCGGAATTTCGCCGTGCATGTCTGCCAGGCCCGCTCGGACTGGAGCCCAGCGGCCCACGGGGAACAGGCCATCGCCCGGATCCGGGAGCAGGTCCAGGGGGAACAGGTCGTTTGCGGCGCCTCCGGCGGAGTGGATTCCACGGTGACCGCGGCCCTGGTGCATCGCGCCATCGGATCCCGGCTCCACTGCGTCTTCGTCGATAACGGGCTGCTGCGCAAGGACGAAGCGGAGGCGGTGCGGCGATCCTTCGAGGACGGCCTCGGGATTCCGTTGCGGGTGGTCGACGCCCGGGAGCGGTTTCTCGGCCGGCTGCGCGGGGTCACCGATCCGGAGCGGAAACGGAAGATCATCGGAGCGGAGTTCATCCGGGTCTTCGAAGACGCCACCCGTGATATGCCGGGACTCCGACACCTCGCACAGGGAACGCTCTACCCGGATGTGATCGAAAGCGTGTCGGTCCGGGGTCCGTCGGCCGTGATCAAGAGCCACCACAACGTGGGCGGCCTGCCGGAAGTCATGCAGCTCCAGCTCGTCGAACCGCTGCGCGAACTCTTCAAGGACGAGGTTCGCGAGCTGGGACGCGAACTCGGGGTTCCGGCCGCGCTCCTCGACCGCCACCCGTTCCCCGGCCCGGGGCTCGCCGTGCGCATGCTGGGGGAGGTGGAACCGGAGGGCCTCCAGGTGCTTCGGGAAGCGGATGCCGTCGTTCGGGAGGAGATCGAAACGAGCGGCCTCCACGACCGGATCTGGCAGGCTTTCGCGGTCCTGCTGCCGCTGCGGGCGGTGGGGGTCATGGGAGACGACCGGACCTACGAACGGGTGGTCGCCGTGCGCGCGGTCGAGAGCCAGGACGGGATGACCGCCGACTGGTCGCCGCTGCCCCCCGAAGTGCTTCGCCGCATCTCCAACCGGATCACCGGCGAAGTCCGGGGGGTCAACCGGGTGGTATACGACATCACCTCCAAGCCCCCGGGGACCATCGAATGGGAGTGAGATTCCGATGATGACGGCTCAGCCGTTCGTCCACCTCCACACCCACACCGAGTACTCGCTCCTCGACGGGATGAGCCGTCTTGCGGAGATCACCACGATTGCCGCCGATGACGGGATGCCGGCGCTTGCGATCACCGACCACGGCAACCTCTTCGGGGCGCTGAAATTCCACCAGGCAACCCGCGCAGCCGGAATTCGGCCGATCCTCGGATGCGAGGCCTATGTGGCGCCCGGAAGCATCGAGGACCGGAACCGGGACTCCGAAAACCAGCACCTCGTCCTGCTCGCCAGAAACCGCACCGGGTTCCGGAACCTCATGCGGCTGAGCTCGATCGCCCATCACGAGGGGTACTACTTCAAGCCGCGCCTCGACTTCGAACTGCTCGAAAAACACCACGAGGGACTCATCGCCCTGTCGGCCTGCCCCAAGGGGGCGGTGCCGCGCGGCATCCTCGGGGAGGGGGATCCGATCCGGATCGCCGGCCGCTACCGCGAGGTGTTCGGGAAGGACAACTACTTCCTGGAGCTGATGAACCACGAGGCCGAAGACGGTGATCCGGCGCTCCGGCAGACCGAACGGGCCATCGGCGAGGGCATCCTCGACGTGCACCGGAAGACCGGGATTCCGCTGGTCGGCACCAACGATTCGCACTACGCCAAGCCGGGTGACACCGAGGCCCACGATCTTCGCCTGTGCATCAGCACCAACCGGCCGGTCTCCGATCCCGACCGCCTTCGCTTCGGTTCGGACCAGTTCTACTTCAAGACGTCGGCAATGATGGCCGAGGTCTTCCGCGACCTGCCCGAAGCCTGCTCGAACACGCTGCGGATCGCGGAGGCCATCGAGGACTACGATCTCCTGACCGGCGAGAGCCTGCTCCCGGATTACACGGTTCCCGGAGGGAAGACCCTCGACGCCCACTTCGAGGAAGCGGTGCGCAGCGGTCTGGAGGAGCGGCTCCGGTCCCCGGAGCGCCACGGCCGCCGGCCGCCGGCGAGCGATTACCGGGATCGCCTGGAACTCGAACTCGGCGTCATCCGGACGACCGGATACTCGGCGTATTTCCTCATCGTGCAGGACTTCGTACGGTTCGCGCGATCCCGGCGCATTCCGGTGGGTCCGGGACGAGGGTCGGCGGCCGGCAGCCTGGTCGCGTACTGCCTCGGAATTACCGATATCGATCCGCTGGCGCACGGACTGCTCTTCGAACGTTTCCTGAACCCCGCGCGGATCAGCCCGCCCGATATCGATGTGGATTTCTGCGACATGCGGCGCGAAGAGGTTCTGGACTACGTCGTGAAGCGGTATGGCGAGGACCGGGTCGCGCAGATCATGACCCTCGGCACCATGCAGTCCCGGCTGGTGGTGCGGGACGTGGGCCGGATGCTGGAGATTCCCCTCCATCAGGTGGACCGACTCGCCAAGCTGATTCCGGACGGCGCCGACCTGGAATCGGCGATCCGGGAGGTCCCGGCGCTCCGGGAGGCGGCCCGGAAGCCGGAATTCGCCAAGCTCTTCCGACTCGCCGCCCGCCTCGAGGGATTGCCGCGCAGCGTCGGCACCCACGCCGCCGGCGTGGTGATCGCTCCCGCCCCCCTGGAGGACATCCTTCCCCTCTACAAGGACGCCGACCCCCGCGGCCCGCGCACCGAAACCGGTGCGAACGCGACCGTGCGCCGTCGCACCCAGTTCGACATGCAGGACTGCGAGGCGGTGGGGCTGTTCAAGATGGACTTCCTCGGCCTCCGGTCGCTCACCCACATCCAGGACTGCGCCGACCGGATTCTCGGCGACCGGGACCTTGATCTGACCGAAGAACGGCGAGAATCGGTGGAGGCGATTGCTGCCGGAAAGTTCGAGAAGGTTCCTCCCGATCCGGAAGCCTTCGATCTCTTCGCCCGGGCCGACACCGACGGGATCTTCCAGTTCGAGAGTTCCGGAATGCGCGACCTGCTGCGGAGTTACCGGCCGGAAACCCTCGACGATCTGGCGGCGATGAACGCGCTCTTCCGACCCGGCCCGCTGGAGTCGGGCAACACCGAAGCCTTTGTGAGCGCAAAAAAATCGGGGGAACTCTCGACCACGCTCCATTCCAAGGTGCGCCGGCTGTTTCCCGAAACCCGCGGGCTCATCGTCTATCAGGAACAGGTGATGCTGGCAGCCCGGGAACTCGCCGGCTACGAGCTCGGCCAGGCGGACATCCTGCGCAAGGCGATGGGGAAGAAGAAACCGGAGGTGATGGAGCAACAGAAACAGCGTTTCGTCGAGGGCGCGGTCGCGCGTGGCCTTCCCGAGAAGGCCGCGCTCGCGACCTTCGACCAGATCGCCAAGTTCGCCGGCTACGGCTTCAACCGGGCCCACGCGGTCGGCTACGCCCTGGTGGCGTATGTGGGTGGCTGGCTGCGCACCCACTTTCCCCTGCATTTCTTCGCCTCGTTGCTCACTTCGGAACAGCGTTCCGCCGACCGGGACGCGCGGCTCGACCGCTTTCGACGGCGTGCCGAGGCATGCGGCATCCGTGTCCTGCCGCCGGACGTCCAGACGAGCGGAGTCGGCGCCACCGTCGAAGGCGATGCGGTGCGCTACGGCCTCGGCGGGATCAAGCAGGTGGGCGCGGGGGCAGCCGGCGCCATCGTGGAGGCGCGCGGGAAGGGCGCCTTCGAGTCGATGAGCGATCTGGTTTCCCGGATTCCCCCGGGGGTGCTCAATCGCGGAGCGCTGGAAGCGCTCGCGAGTGCCGGCGCGCTCGATTTCGTCGGGCAACCGCGCTCCCGGATCGTGTCCGGCGCTGCCGGCATCGTCGAACGGGCGCAGCGCGAACGGGGCCGGAAGGACGCTGGCGTACAGGCGCTCTTCGGCGCCCGGCCGGAGGACACCTACCCGGAGTGCCCCGAGTGGACCGAGATGGAGCGGCTCAACCGGGAGCACGGCGCCTTCGGGTTCTACTGGAGGGGACACCCGGCGTCGGAGTACCGCCGGGCCCTCGGGGCCCATAGCGACGGCCCGCTCGCCGAACAGAAGCCCGACGATTCGCGGGTGGCGCGGCTCACCGGTCTGGTGCGCCGGTTGCGGATCCGCAAGACCCGCCAGCAGCGCCGGATGGCCAATTTCAGCCTGGAGGACGAGACCGGCTTGTTGCCGGTGGTGGTCTTTCCGGACAGCTACGAGAACTGTCCCGAACTGTCCGAGGGGTTCCCGGCGCTGGTCGAAGGCCAACTCGGGGCCGGGACCCGGGACTCCGGCCATCTCGAACTGCGAGCGGAGACGATTCGCTCGGCGACACGGGCCCCTCTCCAGCTCGCGCAACAGATCACCCTTCTGGTCCGTGATCCCGAAGCGCAGCGCGCTTCCCTCGAAGCCCTTCTGAAGCAGCACGCCGGCCGTACGGCGCTGGCACTGGAAATCCAGGACCGGAACGCAGCCATCCTGCTGCGCACCGCGAGTCCGGTGGCCCCGACCCGTCGCTTCGTTACCGCGGCGGTGGCCCTGCTCGGTGCGGACGCCGTCCGGCTCGACGGAGAACCACTCCCCGAGTTCTGCCTGCTGTCTCCCGAGGAAGAAAGCGAATCGGCCGCCAGTCCGGCGCCGCCGGAGGCTTCCGGCCTCCGGACCGGGACGGCGCGTCCCGGACTGCTGCACGCCCGGGCGAACTGACTCCAGCGGATCGTCGAGCACGGCACGCCGCTTGCGTCTAGCGGCGACCGTGCCTCGATAGACTGCTGCTTGTGCAGACCACGTTTCTCGATTTCGAAGCCGAAATCCAGCGCCTCGTCCAGCGTATCGACGCCCTCACCGGGTACCCCGACCGCCACGAGAACGAGATTGCCGCCCTCGAACGGGAACTGCTCGAGATACGTCGCCGGGTATACGCCGAACTCGCACCCTGGCAACGGGTCCAGGTGGCGCGCCATCCGGAGCGTCCGTACTTCCTGGATCACGTGACGCGCATCTTCACCGGTTTCACCGAACTTCACGGGGATCGGCGTTTCGCCGACGACCCCGCGGTGGTGGGGGGATCGGCCTGGCTCCACGGACAGCCGGTGATGGTCATCGGGCAGCAAAAGGGCCGCGACATCCCGGATCGGCTGCACCGGAACTACGGCATGGCGAGGCCCGAGGGGTATCGCAAGGCGCTTCGGCTGATGCGTCTTGCAGAGAAATTCCAGCGGCCGGTAATCACTCTCGTCGACACTCCCGGCGCCTTCCCCGGCATCGAAGCGGAAGAGCGGGGCCAGGCCGAGGCCATCGCCGTGAACCTGAGGGAGATGGCCCGGCTGAACGTACCGATCGTGGTCGCCATCATTGGCGAGGGAGGAAGCGGCGGGGCGCTGGGAATCGCGGTGGGGGACCACATCCTGATGATGGAAAACGCGATCTACTCGGTGATTTCGCCCGAGGGGTGCGCCGCCATCCTGTGGAAGAACCCGGAGAGCGCACAGGCCGCCGTGGCCGAGGCGGCCGAACGGATGCGGATCACCGCCGGGGAACACCGGCGCAACGGGATCATCGACGAGATCGTTCCCGAACCGCCCGGTGGCGCCCACGCCGATCACGACGGTTCGGCAAAGCTGCTGGACGAGTGCCTCCGGAAGGCCCTTCGACGCGCCCAGGAGCTTGCTCCCGAGGAACGCCGGCGGGCCCGGTACCGCAAGTTCCGGAAAATGGGACGGCTCGGCCTGGAGCCGGTCGCGGAGCCAGGGACGGCGGCGTGACCCTCGGCCACCGCATCCGCGTCTTCCTGCGGCGGGTCGTGCGGCTCGCCACCGTGGCCGCGAGCGGCGCCTTCGGATGGATGGTGGTTCAGGAGATCCGGGCCGGTCTGTTGCCGGAGGAGGTCGGCATCCTCGGGGAGTCGGTGGAGCAGAACGGGGACGTGGTCTCGAACGGCATCCGGGTCGTCCAGGTGGATGAGCGGGGAAGGCGGATTGCCGAGATCAGCGCCGAGGAATCGATCGCCGCGTCCGGTTCCGAGCGGCGCTTCCGGGGCGTCTTGGTCCGTTTCCTCGAGACCCATGGCGAGGAGGACACCATCGTCGAAGCCGATGAACTCCTCCTGCACACGGAGCGGGAGAGCTTTCAGTTCCTCGGCCACGTCCTGCTTTCCTCCACCGACCTCGATCTCGCCGGCCCCGAGCTCCAGCTGCGGAGAAACCCGGATCGCCTGACGGCTCCGGAACCCATGCTGATCCGCACCGGCAATTTCCACGGGGTCGCGGGAAGCCTGGATTTCCAGCTTTCCTCCGGCCTTGCGATCCTCCGGGGCGTGGCGGTGGTGGCCGACGACCCCGAGGGAATCGTGGCGGTGGCCGATGTGGCCCGCGTCGATCAGATGAGTGGAGACATCCACCTTCTCGGGGATGTCGAGGTCGCCTCCTCCGGATTCCGTCTCCGTTCCTCCCGCACCGTCGAGCTTCGCCGTGATCCGGTTGCCGGACGGGTAACCGGCCTTTCCAGCGGTTTTGACACCAGCATCGAAGTCCTGGAGGAATCCGATGCGGCCGCAGTCCTCACCGCGCGAGGAGACGAAGTGGACATGGACCTCGACCGGCGCCGGCGGCCACGCATCATCCATATCACCGGCGGCGCCTCGTTCACCGACCCGGAGAACGGAGAGGCGCGGGGCGAGAGCGCCGAGACCCGGTTCGACGCCGACGGGAACCCGGCGGCGCTGCACCTGGTCACCGATGTCCGTACCCGGGTGGTGGCGCCCGGAACGGACAACTGGATCCAGGCCGAGGCGGTGGCGGCGCATGTCGGATTCAACGAGGACGGCAGCCTCGGCAGTGCGCGGTACTGGGGTGGGGTGGAGATCCGCCACGCGAATGTCAGCGCGTCTGCCGCAAGCGCCACCTGGGACGGCGCCAACACGCTTGCGCTGAAAGGAACCCCGCGCATCGAGGACCGGGCGTTGCTGGAGTTGCACGGGGAGGACATGCGGATCGAACTGGGCTCGCCCGGGCGCATCGTGGGCGACGGCGGGGTGGTGGGCCGGCTGCTCGCGGGCAAGGCCGGCTGGCTGCCGGGCAGCCCGGAGGGGGTCTCGATCATCGGGGATCGGGCCGAGATCGAGACCGGATCCGGAAAGGCGCGATTCTCGGGCCGTATCCGGATGGCGTTCCAGGAGAGCCGGCTGACTGCCGGCGCCCTGAGCCTCGATGCCGGCGCCCGGACCTTCGTCATGGATGGCGGAGTGGACAGCCTCATGCAATTCGGAAAGGACGACGAGAACCCGATCGCCTTCTCGGTCCGCTCCGAAAGCCTCCGCCATGGCGTCGACGGACTCGAGTATTCCGGTGCTCCCGTCCTCGAACACCGCTCCCGGGATATCGAAAACCGTCTGGAAGCCCAGCGGATCGTCGCGGAGATCGACGAGGATCGAAACCTGTCCCGGATCGTCGGCAGCGGAAGCGCCCGCTTCCAGCGCGGGACCAGTCGGGTCAGCGGAAACCGGATTCGGTTCGACCCCGGTGCGGAGATGCTGCAGGCGTTCGGGACGCCGGCGGTCGTGGAATCCGGGGCAAAACGCTCCGAGGGCGGAGAAGTGGCGATTGCGCTGGATGCGGACCGCTGGGACATCCTTCCCAGCTCGACCCGGCGCACCGAGACCACGTTGCGGGTCCAGCGGCGATGAGCACGGCAGACCCGTCGCCCAGCCGGTCGTCGCATGCCGGTGAGGCCCCGGGGACCAAGCCCCCGGAGCGGTGGCTTGCCTGCCGGGACCTGATGAAGAGCTATGGCCGGCGACGGGTGGTGGACCGCGTCTCGATCCAGGTGCGCACCGGGGAGGTCGTGGGCCTGCTGGGACCGAACGGGGCCGGCAAGACGACGACGTTCCGCATGATCGTGGGTCTCGTACCCGCGGAAGCCGGTTCGGTCACCCTGGATCAGGACGACTTGACCGGCCTGCCGCTCCACCGGCGGGCGCGGCGCGGCATCGGGTATCTGCCCCAGGAACCGTCGGTGTTCCGCGGCTTGACCGTGGAGGAGAATCTCCTCGCAATTCTCGAACTCCGGGGCATGCGCCGGGCCGAGCGCCTCCGGCGTACCCGGAACCTCCTGGAGGAATTCGGCCTGACCGCGCGGGCCCGGGCATTCGGGGAATCGCTTTCCGGTGGCGAGCGGCGGCGGGCGGAAATCGCCCGGGCCCTCGCCACCGATCCGGCCTTCCTGCTCCTGGACGAACCCTTTGCCGCCTGCGACCCGATCGCGGTCGCCGAGCTTCAGCGGGTGCTCGCCCAACTTCGAGACCGGAATCTCGGGGTGCTGGTGACCGATCACAGCGTCCGGGAAACGCTGCGGGTGACCGACCGCGCCTACATCATCGAAGAGGGTCGCATCCTGTTCGAGGGGAATCCGGACGAACTGGTGGCGAGCCCCGATGTCCGGCGCGCCTACCTGGGACACGATTGGGAATGACGTCCCGCACCGGTGTCCGCCAGGGGCTGCGGATCGGTCCTCGGCAACAACAGCGACTGCGCCTCACCCCGCAGGTGCGCCAGACCATCGAGATGCTTTCGCTCCCGCTGACCGAGCTCCGGATCCGGGTGGAGCAGGAGCTCCGGGAGAACCCGGCGCTGGAGGAGGCGCCTTCCACGGAGGAGGAAGAGGACGACGCCGCCCCGGAGGAACCGGACGAGGAAACCGAGGGTGAGGATCCGGCCGACGCCGTGACCGATCTGGACGCGGAGTCCTGGTTCGAGGAATACCGGGACAGGTCCGGCAACTCCGCTTCCGGAGACGAGCCGCCCTCGTTCGAAAGGACGCTGCCGGCGGTGCGGACGCTGGCGGATCAGCTCGGAGAACAGCTCGGCCCCGAGGTCACGGACGAACGGGATCGCAACATCGGCATCGAGATCATCGGCAACCTTGACGAGCGTGGCTATCTGGACGCCACCGTGGAGGAGATCGCGCGGGTCCTGGAAGTGGAACCGTCCGAAGTGGAGGCCATCCGCACCCGGATTCTGAGGTTCGACCCGCCGGGCTGTGCCTGCTTCGACATCGAGGAATGCCTGATGGTTCAGCTCGAACTGCGCGGTGAATCGGAGGGAGCGCTTGCCAGGATCGTGCGGGACCATCTGGACCTGCTCATGGGCGCCCAATTCCGGGACTTGGCACGGGCACTTGGCGAGGACATCGACGCCGTGATGCAATGGGTCCGCCAGATCGGCGAGCTGGATTTCCGGCCCGGAAGCCGGTACGCCCGAAGCGTTCCGTCCTGCGTCATCCCGGATGCGCGCGCCTACCGGATGGGGGGGCGGTGGCGGGTCGAGATGAACGACGAGATCCCGCGCCTCCGGGCAAGCCCGATGTACCGCGCGTTCCTCCAGTCCGCCGAGTCGCAATCCGCCGTCGAACGAGCCTTCGTAAGCGACGCCTGGTCGCGGGCGAAGGGATTCGAGCGTTCGGTGCGGCAGCGGCAGGAAACCGTCCGCCTGGTCGCGGAGGACATCGTCCGGAAGCAGGAGGATTTCCTGAACGAGGGGATCGAGCGGATCAGGCCGCTCGTCCTCAACGATGTGGCCCGCGACATCGGACGCGCCGAGTCCACCGTTTCCCGGGTGGTGAACGAGAAATACCTGGCGACTCCGCGGGGAGTCATCCCGTTCCGGCGGTTCTTCCACAGCGCCCTCTCGCTCCGGAATGGACAACAGGTGTCTTCGGAAGCGGTCAAGGCGCGGGTGCGGCGGGTGATTGCCCGCGAGGACCCGGAACACCCGCTGGCGGACGACCAGATCGTGCAGCTGCTGGGACGGGACGGCGTCATGATCGCCCGCCGCACCGTCGCCAAATACCGGAAGGTGCTGCGGATCCCCTCCTCCAACGAGCGCCGGGTGCGCTATCGCAACCTGCCACCGGGCCACGCCGCCGACGCCTCATAAGCTGGCCTGCCGGATCGCGCCGCCAGCGTCAGCCGGGCCGACACGCGAGCGCCATTCCGCTACTCTCTATGCATGATCGGGATCGTGGTCGTCACCCACGGCCAGTTGGCGCGGGAACTGGTTGCTGCGGCGGAGATGATCACCGGAGACGACATTCCGAACGCCACTTCGGTATCCATCGGCTGGCACGACGGCCCCGAAGAGGCTCGTGCGGCCATCGTGGCGGCACTCAAGGAGGTGCGCGGCGACGACGGGGTGGTGATCCTGACCGACATGTTTGGCGGCACGCCTTCGAACCTGGCCCTGAGCCTGTTGCAGCAGGATGCGGTGGAAGTGGTCACCGGGGTGAATCTGCCCATGTTGATTCGCCTGGTGTCGTTTCCCACCGGGGACAAGGTGAATATTCTGGCGGCGGCGCGGGCGGCGCTGTCGCAGGGGAAGGAGAACATCTACCTGGCATCCGAGCTGCTCGGCCACGGTGACGCGGGGGATGCGCCGGAGGGTGACGGAGACGGACACGCGGCCGCGGGTTGAGCCCGCATCGGTCCCCGCCGTGGCCGAGCGTGAGGTCGCGATCTCCAACCGGCTCGGGCTCCACGCCCGGGCGGCGGCCCGATTCGTGAAGACCGCTTCGCGCTTCGACGCGGTGGTGACCGTGACCTGCGGAACCACCACCAGCGACGGCAAGAGCATTCTGGGCCTGTTGTTTCTGGCCGCCAGGACGGGATGCCGGATCCGCATCCGGGCCACCGGCCCGGATGCCGACGCGGCGCTGGACGCGCTGACCCGGCTCGTTCGCAACGGATTCGGCGAAATCGCCAACACGACGGAGGCGCCATGAGCCGCGATCTTCCGGGGGCCGACGCCGCGGCAGCGACCCGGGAAAACTTCGTTCTACACGGAGAAGCGGCGCCACCTCGCGGGACACCCCCGACCCGGCTGGTTCGCAACGGATTCGGCGAACCCGCCAACACGACGGAGGCGCCATGAGCCGCGATCTTCCGGGGGCCAGCGCCGGGGCAGCGGCCCGGGAAAACTTCGTTCTTCGTGGCGAAGCCCCCCGCGCGGGACACCCTGACCCGGTTGGTTCGCAACGGATTCGGCGAACCCGCCAAGACGACGGAGGCCCTATGAACCGCGATCTTCCGGGCGCCGACGCCGGGGCAGCGGCTCGGAAAGACATCGTTCTTCATGGGGAAGCCGCCGCCACCGCGCGGGACGCCCTGACCGGGCCGGTTCGCAACGGATTCGGCGAACCCGCCAAGACGACGGAGGCCCCATGAACCGCGATCTTCCGGGCGCCGACGCCGGGGCAGCGGCCCGGGAAAACTTCGTTCTTCATGGGGAAGCCCCCCGCGCGGGACACCCTGACCCGGTTGATTCGCAACGGATTCGGCGAACCCGCCAACGCGACGGAGGCCCCATGAACCGCGATCTTCCGGGCGCCGACGCCGGGGCAGCGGCCCGGGAAAACTTCGTTCTTCATGGGGAAGCCCCCCGCGCGGGACACCCTGACCCGGTTGATTCGCAACGGATTCGGCGAACCCGCCAACGCGACGGAGGCCCCATGAACCGCGATCTTCCGGGGGCCGACGCCGCGGCAGCGACCCGGGAAGACTTCGTTCTACACGGAGAAGCGGCGCCACCGCGCGGGACACCCCCGACCCGGCTGGTTCGCAACGGATTCGGCGAACCCGCCAACGCGACGGAGGCCCCATGAACCGCGATCTTCCAGGTGCCGACGCCGCGGCAGCGGCCCGGGAAGACTTCGTTCTTCGTGGCGAAGCCCCCCGCGCGGAAAACCCTGACCCGGTTGGTTCGCAACGGATTCGGCGAACCCGCCAACGCGACGGAAGCCCCATGAGCCGCGATCTTCCGGGGGCCAGCGCCGGAGCAGCGGCCCGGGAAAACTTCGTTCTTCATGGGGAAGCCGTCGCCACCGCGCGGGACGCCCTGACCGGGCCGGTTCGCAACGGATTCGGCGAGCCCGCCAAGATGACGGAGACGCCATGAACCGCGATCTTCCGGGCGCCGACGCCGGGGCAGCGACCCGGGAAGACATCATTCTTCGTGGGGAAGCCGCCGCCCCCGGGATCGCGGTGGCTCCCGCCACGCTGTTCGAGCGGAGCGTGGTTCCGATCTTTCGGGTGACCGTGAGCCTCCGCCAGATTCCCTTCGAGTTGCGACGCTTCGACCTTGCCTGCGAGCAGGCCGCACAGCAGCTCGAGGCCATCAAGAACTCCACTCGCAAGGCCCTCGGCAACGACCACGCCTACCTGTTCGAGGCCCAGAAGCTCATGCTTCAGGATCCGGTGCTGATCGGGCGGGTCCGCGAAGTCATCCGTTCGGACCGGAGCAATGCCGAGTGGGCCCTCGGGAAAATCCTCGGCGAGCTGGAGGCGGTTTTCGACGGCCTCGCCGACGACTATCTGCGCCAGCGGCGGGGCGACATTGCGGATGTCGGGGGACGCCTGCTGAAGAATCTCGCGGGAGGAAGCTCGAAGGGGCTTCACGCGCTGGAGCGCAGCCACGTGGTGATTGCCGAGGACCTCGGTCCGTCCGACGCCGCCGAACTCGACTGGCCCCACGTCGCTGCGATGGCCATGGAGGTTGGCGGTCCGACCTATCACAGCGCGATTCTGGCTCGAACGCACGGGGTTCCCTGCGTCACCGGGGTGCCGGACCTCAGGCGCCAGGTCACCATCGGCCGGCCGGTGGTGGTGGACGGCTTCGACGGGTCGGTGGTCGTGAACCCCTCGGAGGCAACCCTCCGGACGGTCCGACGAAAGCGCGCCCGGGAACGGGAACGGCGCCGGCGCCTGCTCCGCGCCGCGGCCAACCGCGCGGAAACCGCGGACGGCCAGCGGGTGACGCTGCTCGCCAACATCGACAGCCCGGACGAGCTGGACCTGGTCCGGCAGAACGGGGCGGAAGGCGTCGGCCTGTTCCGGACCGAACGGATCGCCGGTCAACCGGCGCCGGACGAAGAGGAGCAATTCCGCATCTACCGGAACCTTGCCCGGGACCTTGCCCCGCATCCGCTGGTTATCCGGGCCTTCGACCTGGACGCCACCGCCCTCGGACGGTCCCGCGAACAGAACCCGGCGCTCGGGCTTCGCGGCACCCGGCTCCTCATGGAAGCCACCGGCGTACTGGAAACGCAGATTCGCGCAGTCCTGAGGGCGGCGCTCCACGGGAATATCCAGTTGATGTTTCCGATGGTCGGAGGACTCGAGGAGTTCCGCGCGGCGCGGACCCATGTCGGGGTGGTCGCCCGTGCTCTCCGAAAGCGCAACATCAATTTTCAGGATGTTCCGGTAGGCGCCATGCTGGAGCTTCCCTCGGCAGCCGCGACCGCCGACTTCCTGGCGGGAGAGGCCGACTTCCTCAGCATCGGAACCAATGACCTGATGCAATACCTCTTCGGCGCCGACCGGGCCAACGAGCGAGTCGCCCACTTCAACGACCCGTTCCATCCCGCCTTCCTTCGCACCATCCGGTTCGCCATCCGCGCCGCCCAGGGAACCGAAACTCCCCTCGCTATCTGCGGCGAGGTGGCCCGCGAGCCACTGGTCATGCCGCTGCTGCTCGGCTTCGGCGTGCGCACCTTCTCGATGACTCCGCAGGCGATCCCGGAGGTCAAGAACCTGATCGGCGGAGTAGACATCGGTTTCGCTGAAAAACTCGCTTCCGAGATCGTCCACCTGGCCACTTCCCGGCGGATACGCGCCCGCGTCCTGCGGCACATGGCCGACGCCTCCGGGGACCAGGCGGAGCGGACTCGTGCCGGGGCCGGATCCCGGCAGGCAGGACAAACACATCCGTCCCCAGGCTGAGCCGGCGCCCGGTCCGCAGACACCGGAATCCCAACCGGGAGAGCCGCCCCGACTCATCCGCAGATACGCCGTCCGCAGACACCGGAATCCCAACCGGGAGAGCCACCCCGACTCATCCACAAACACCTCGTCCGCAGACACCGGAATCCCAACCGGGAGAGCCGCCCCGACTCATCCACAAACACCTCGTCCGCAGACACCGGAATCCCAGCCGGGAGAGCCGCCCCGACTCATCCGCAGATACGCCGTCCGCAGACACCGGAATCCCAACCGGGGGAGCCGCCCCGACTCATCCGCAGATACGCCGGTCCACAGAGCCGGTCCACAGAGTTCCAATATCCCAACCGGGGTAGACGTCCTGGCTCATTCACCCACACCCGGTCCGCAGAGCGCAGGCGCCGGGGCGTCAAAGCGGTGGTTGCCGCTGGTGGTAGTCGGTTGCGTCCTGGAGCGTCTTTGCCATCAGGAGCAATCGCTCCTCTCCGTAGATCTGCCCGAGGAGCGCAATGCCGGTCGGGGTGCCGTCCGCATCGAACCCGTTGGGGACCGTCACCACCGGATGGCCAGTCATGCTGGTGATCGGGTTCACGGCGCGCCACGGGGTCAGGATCGCGTCCAGGTCCGCCATCACGGTGGCCATCTCCTGCATGTTCCGATAGCGAATCCGGTTGGCCTGGAGGTAGTCGACCGCGGGGGCCAGACGGGAGGCGCGGAGCTCGCCGCGATGACCCTGCCGGACCAGATTCTCGTCCTGCCGGTTCCGCGCAAACTCCTCGAATCCGGCGGAGCGCTCGACATACTCGATGAAGTAGGTGAGGCGATTGTGCGGGAGTTCCACCGGCACCGGGTCGTAGCCGAGGGAGCGGAGGGTTTCGAGACTCCGGCGCACATGATCGAGGGCCACATCGCTCTCCGTCGAGTCCGAGTTTTCGAAAGCGGACGCGAAATAGCCGAGTCGCAGTCCCTGCGGGGAGGCGGCGCCGTCCCAGTTGAACGGAACGTCACGGACCACGGCGAGGTCGCGGTCATCGGGACCGGCAAGGGCCCGCAACACCAGCGCTGCGTCCTCGACCGCCCGGGTCATGGGACCGATCTTGTCCAGCGAATAGCCCGCCGCCATGACGCCGTGCCGGCTGACCCTTCCGAACGTGGGACGCAGGCCGACGATGCCGCAACGGACAGCGGGGGAGAGGATGGATCCGCCGGTATCGGTCCCGATGGCGAATCCGACCAGTCCCCCGCCGACCGCCGCGCCGGAACCGGCGGACGACCCGCTGGATCCCTCCTCGGGATTCCAGGGGTTGTTGGTGCGTCCCCCGAACCAGTTATGGCCGAAAGCGAGTTCACCCGTGGTGAGCTTCGCCACCAGCACGGCGCCGGCGGCGTCGAGTCGCTCCACGACTGTGGCATCGTTGTCGATGACCTGATTCTCGAAGGGGCCGGCGCCCCATGTCGTGCGATACCCGCGCACCGCGATGATGTCCTTCGCTCCCCACGGGATCCCGTGGAGCGGCCCGCGATACCTCCCGGCAGCGATTTCCGCGTCCGCCTGCCGCGCCTGTTCGCGCGCCCGCTCGGGCGTGAGGGTCACGACGCAATTGAGGACCGGGTTCAGCCGCTCCAGCCGTGACAGGTACATCCCGGTCAGTTCGAGCGAGGTGACGGCGCGGATCTCGATCAGGCGGGCGAGCCGGGTCAACGGCCAGAAGGCCACCTCCTCCAGGTCCGCCGGACGCGAAACCACCGGCGCCGGACTCCGGCGCACCTCGCGTTCGATACGGTCGAAACGCATCCCGGGGACGACCGGATTGAAGTAGAGCGGCGGCGGTACCGAGTTGTCGAGAGGGACCTCCCTGATCTCCTGGTAGTACTCCAGGTTCTTGTTCAGCTCGTCCACCATCAGCCCGTACTCCTCGTCGGTGAACTCGATCCCGGCAAGCGCCGACGCCTCCTTCATCATCCGAAGGCTCACCTGCTCCCCGCCACTCTCCTCGAGGCGCGCCCACAGGCACCCCGGCAGGAGCGTCGCCCCCAGCCCGGCGCCCGAGAACCAGGCGATGAAGTTCCGGCGCGAGCCGTCGTTTATTCCTGACTGGTTCCGCTTCATCGGCGCACCTCGCTCGGGAATGGAGTCTATGCGGGCAACCGCCTCCGGCGGGCTATTGGCCGACACCGCCGATCTCCACGTGGATCGACATCGAACGGACCGGGACGGAATCCGCCGTCGCCCACGGGGTCCCGAAACACCTTGCCGCGATTCTCGCGCTGCGAATCGCGTTGATCAGGAAGACTCTCCACGACCGGCCCACCAGGGAGATGGCGCACCGGGATCAGCGTGTCGGGCAACTCAAGCGGGACGAAGCTGCCGGCAAGACCGGCGCACGACTCGATTCGGGAGGCGGCATCGCCTTGTTGATCCGCACGGCGACCGGGCTCAGTGGCCTTCCGGGCCGGAGCGCTGGCTTCCCGCCGCAGGACTTAGCGACAGCGCCCCCTCGACCAGTCTCTTGCGCACGGGCAACGACAGATCGGATTCCGCGGGCACTACCAATCTTCGAGCCGATCCAGGACGATCAGGAAGGGGAACCGTCGAAAACTGGAATAGCGAAATGGAAAGGAGAGCGACGGCCGCCCCAAGGACCGCGAATGGTTCGAGGAGACCATGGCGAAAGCCTTCGCCGAGGGGCGGCGTGTTCTCGCCGAGGACGGTATCGGGTCGGTCGTGTTCGCCCACAAGACCACCGAGGACTGGGAAGCCCTGCTCTCCGGCATGATCCGGGGCGGCTGGACCATCACGGGTTCCTGGCCGATCGCGACGGAAATGGGGTCTCGCCTCCGCGCCCGGGACTCCGCCGCCCTCGCCACCAGCGTCCACCTTGTCTGCCGCCCGCGCCCGGACGACGCTCCGGTTGGCGAGTGGGCCGAGGTGCTCAAGGAACTGCCCCTGCGTATCGCCGAGTGGATGGCGCGCCTGCAGGGCGAGGGGGTGCGCGGCGCGGATCTGGTGTTCGCCTGCATCGGCCCAGCCCTGGAGATCTTCAGCCGCTGCCGCGCGGTCGAGACGGCGGAGGGCGGGGAGGTCGGCCTGCCGGAATATGGTCGAGTTCGGCGCCCGATCGACCGGCGAGCCGCACGCGAGCCGACCCGTTGTGTGCGACGCGGCCGCACATCTTTCCAGCCTCGCGTTTCCCGAGGCGCACCCCACCGTCATGCTGGCGGAGCGCATGTTCTGGGAGAAGGCGACCGCCATCCATGTTTTCTGCCGTCAGGAGCGGCGGCGCGGCGAGCGTCTGTCGAGGCATTGGCGCGACCTCGCGCGTCTTGATGAGACGTGGATTGTGGCAAACGCGCTCGCCGATCGTGCCCTCGCTCTGTCGGTTGCCCGCCACAAGGCGATGTTCTTCTCCGAGAACGACACGACCAGCTCGCGGATTGACTACGAAGCCGCGGTTTCCGGTGACCTCCTCGTTCCCTTCGGTGCCGCGCGTGCGGTACTCGCCGATGGCATGCTGCTGGACGACGCCGAAGCGTTCGATGCCTTGATGAAGCGGTGCGCCGCGATCGAGGCGCGCGCCAATGCCGCCGCGGCAGGGAGCCGCTGATGGATGTCTTCGCCTTCCGGGAGAAACTCGTCGCCGAATACGAGCGGTTCTCCCGGAGCTTTTCCAGGATCCGCGCCGAGGACATTTCCCACCAAGTCGATGCGGCCTATGCCGTGGGCCACTTCTGGCCGGCCCCGCTCATCCAGCTCAATCCGAACTTCGAACCGGGCGGATACATCGACGATCTGGGCGCCAACGGCACACTCGATGCGGAGTGCGCGAGAGTTTTCCGGCTCAAGCGTCCGGACTCCCCCAAAGCGTCCTGGTGGCCCAGGGCCGGCAGTGGTTAGCGGCACAACTGGTCATGGTCGTTGAGATCCTCGTATCCCAAGGCCTGAGCATAGACGCGCTGCGCCGCCAAGTCCCGAACCGGGTGTTCCACGCTGTCGGGGTTGCGGAAGTCCCGGAAGCACCGCCGAGGCGATCAGAAAGTCCGATGCGACGATCCACTTCCCGCAGCGCGAGCCCCCCGTCCGAAGTGATGGCCCCCGTCGAAACGGGCTATAGTCTCCTGTCGCCCAGCGGGATGGGCAGCCGAGATGGTGTACACTGCGTGGTCGTGGGGTCTTGGGCGTCGCGTTCATGTAAGTGTTTGTTCATGCTCGCATTGTACGACATTCCGAGGCCCCACAACCGGCCATCGGTGGGCTATCCGGGCTAATCAGCGGCAACTCCCGTACGGTGCCCGCTTCGGGGGAGATAGTGGTGGCGACCGTGCTCCTCACTCCCGGCAGTTTGCGGGATGGAATCAGGAGCCTTCCCGGAGGTGGCGAACGCCGAGATTCGTACCCGTGGACCGGGAACGCGTGGTAATCGGCCTCGATTCTGCGACAATGGCGGCAGCGTGGTGATGCGTCTCGAAGATTTGCAACCGCACTGCACCGTACGGGGCATCCTTCCCGACGTGATGGTCACCGTGGTCAACGTGGCGTGGCTTGGTTCGGAGGCGGTAGAGGTCACCTACAAGGCGCCCAACGGGCAGGTCGAGAACGAGCTGCTCTACCGGGACGCCGAGACCCGCCTCGAGGTTGTCGCCATGGGCAGCCCGTGGACTTTCGATGGCGACGGGAGTTTGTTTCGCCTCGTCTCCGAGGCGCAGCGCATCCGTTTCGCGCACCTCTTCGACGCGAAATTGGCGGTTCACACCTCAGTCATCGAACCGTTGCCCCATCAGATCACCGCCGTCTACGAGTCCATGCTGCCGCGCCAACCGTTGCGCTTCCTGCTCGCCGACGATCCCGGCGCGGGCAAGACGATCATGGCTGGCCTGCTGATCAAGGAGTTGATCGCCCGAGGCGATCTGGAGCGCTGCCTGATCGTCTGTCCCGGCAGTCTTGCCGAACAGTGGCAGGACGAGCTGTACCGCCGGTTCCAACTTCCTTTCGAGATTCTGACCAACGACAAGCTCCGGGCCGCCCACAGCCGCAACTGGTTTCTGGAAGAGGATCTCGTCATCGCCCGGCTCGACAAGCTATCGCGTGACGAAGAGGTGCAACGCAAACTCAAGGCGCAGGATGCGAACTGGGACCTCGTGGTGTGCGACGAAGCGCACAAGTTTTCGGCAACGATCTTCGGCGGCGAGATCAAATACACGAAGCGGTACCGGCTGGGCCAGCTCCTATCGGGCCTGACCCGTCATTTCCTGCTGATGACGGCAACGCCGCACAATGGCAAGGAACAGGACTTTCAGCTTTTTCTCGCCTTGCTCGATCGCGATCGTTTCGAGGGCCGCTTCCGGAACGGCGCCCGCGTTGCCGACGTCTCGGATCTGATGCGTCGCATGGTCAAGGAACAGCTGCTGAAATTTGACGGCACACCATTGTTCCCGGAGCGGAAGGCCTACACCGTTCCATACAGGTTATCCGACGAGGAAGCCCGCCTCTACGCAAGGGTGACCGCTTATGTTCGAGCGGAATTCAGCCGGGCGGACGCTCTCTCGAACGCCAAGCGAGCCGGGACGATCGGCTTTGCCCTGACGCTCCTTCAGCGGCGGCTCGCTTCCTCCCCGGAAGCAATCTACCAGTCGCTGCGCCGACGACGCGAAAGGCTGGAGGGCCGATTGGGCGAGCTGGAATCGCTCCACCGAAGCGGCAAACTGGCTCCGGCGGGGGTCACTGCCCCAGAGTTGGATCCCGACGACTTCGATGATCTCGAAGATGCGCCGGAGCAGGAGATGGAGGACACCGAGACCCGCATTCTCGATCAAGCCACTGCCGCGCGGTCGATCGCGGAATTAAGGGCGGAGATCGAAACGCTGAAGGCCCTCGAAGGGCTGGCCCGCAACGTGCGCCACGCCGGTTCGGACACCAAGTGGCGCGAGCTGGCGAATTTGCTCAGCGAGATTTTCTCACCGACCGACGGCCGCGACCGCGGGTCGCATCCTGCATCCTCTTCGCACCAGAAACTGGTCATCTTCACCGAGCATCGGGATACGCTGCGTTATTTGCAGGCCCGAATCGCGACTTGGCTTGGCCGCGAGAACGCAACCGTCGTCATCCATGGCAGCGTTGGCCGCGAGGAGCGGCTGGCGGTGCAGGAAGCCTTCCGGCACGACCCGGCGGTCCAGGTGTTACTGGCCACCGACGCGGCGGGGGAGGGGATCAACCTCCAGCGGGCGCACCTGATGGTCAACTACGACCTGCCTTGGAACCCGAACCGGCTGGAACAACGCTTCGGGCGCATTCACCGCATCGGCCAGACCGAGGTGTGCCACCAATGGAATCTCGTGGCGAATGACACGCGCGAGGGCGACGTCTACCGACGGTTGCTGGAGAAGCTGGACAGCGCCAGGAAGTCGCTCGGTGGCCAGGTCTTCGACGTCCTCGGGAAGTTGGAATTCAAGGGTCGCCCCTTGCGCGACCTCCTGCTTGAGGCCATTCGCTACGGTGAGCAGCCGGAGGTGCGGGCGCGTCTCGATACCACCATCGATCAGGCGCTCGATCGAACCTCCATTCGGAATCTGCTGGAAGAACGGCAGCTTGTGCACGACGTGATGGACGGAACGCGCGTGCAGCGGGTCCGCGAGGATCTGGCTCGAGCCGAAGCGCGCCGGTTGCAGCCCCACTACATCGAATCGTTCTTCCGGGAGGGGTTCCGGCGTTTGGGGGGAGTTGCCCAGCAGCGCGAATCCCGTCGCTATGAGGTAGCGCACGTACCCGCGCTGATTCGAAACCGGGAGCGGACCGTCGGCGATCCGGTGGTCACGCGCTACGAGCGAATCGCGTTCGAGAAGGAGCTGGTCGCACCGCCCGGACAGGTCCAGGCAGCCTTGGTCTGCCCCGGCCATCCACTGCTGGAAGCCGTCATCGACCTCACGCTCGAACGCCACCGCGACTTGCTCAGACGCGGTGCGATCCTTGTCGACGAGCGCGACGACGGCACGGTTCCTCGCGTGCTCCTTTCCATCGAGCACACTTTGCAGGATGGCAGCATCACACGTTCGGGTGATCGGCGGGTGATTTCCAAGAGGATCCTCTACGTCGAGATCGACGCCAACGGCGTTTCGCGACATCTGCTCTACGCCCCCTACCTCGACTATCGGCCCCTGGCCGACGACGAACCCGCAGCGGAAGCGATCCTCGCCCAGGAGGAGTGCGCGTGGATCGACCGCGATCTCGAACGGACTGGACAGGAATACGCCGTCACCCAAGTGGTTCCGAAACACCTCGCCGAGATTCGCAACGCGCGCCTCGCGCTCATCCGGAAGACCGAAGCGGCAGTCAAGGATCGACTGACGAAGGAGATCGCCCACTGGGATCACCGTGCCGAGCAACTCAAGCTCGACGAAGCTGCCGGCAAGACTGGTGCACGGCTCAATTCGGGAGAAGCGCGCCGGCGCGCGGACGCCTTGCAGCTTCGACTTCAAAAGCGACTGGACGGCCTGAAGCGGGAAGCTCATATTGCGCCGCGACCGCCGGTAGTACTTGGTGGCTTGCTGGTGGTTCCCCGCGGTCTCGTCGACCGGATGGCTGGACGCTCCGTCCACAAGCCAGAGACGGTGGATGTCCAGGCGGCGGCGGCGCGGGCGCGGGAAATCGTCATGAAAACCGAGATCGGCCTCGGGTTTCACCCGACTGACCGTGAAGAGGAAAAGCTGGGTTACGATATCGAGAGTCGTGATTCCGCCACGGGCAAACTTCGGTTCATCGAGGTCAAGGGTCGTCGAAGCAATGCCCGGACCGTCACCGTTACCCGGAACGAAATTCTCTACTCACTGAACAAGCCGGAGGATTTCATCCTTGCCATCGTCGAGTTTCGGGAAGATGGCAGCCACCACGTCCACTACATCCGACGCCCGTTCCGGCGGGAACCGGACTTCGACGCTGCGAGCGTCAACTACACATTGAAGGAACTGATCGCCAAGGCCGAGGCTCCCCGGTAGAATCGGCTGCGGCGAATCGGGTCAGGTATCGCTCATAATGGCTCTCAGCAATCACGAACGCGTCGGCAAGACGCTTGAACTCTTGAAGATAGGCTTGGGGCCTTTCGTGGAACGACAGGTGCAGCAGGCCATAAAGGCGCGGCGCATCGACGATGCGGCCTTGTCGCAATTCACGGAAGGCGCGCACGTCCGCAAGCGCCCCGTGTCCGAATGGGATGTGGCGGCGCTTCTCAAACTGATGTGGGACGAGTGGCACCGCGTGTTCAGCAGAGTCCTCGGCCACGCTCAGCGCACGTTCGTAACCGAATTACGGGACCATCGGAATCGGTGGGCACATCAGGAGCCCTTCTCGAGCGACGACGCGTATCGCGCTCTCGATACGACGGTTCAGTTGCTGCATTCGATTTCCGCGCCACAGGCCGCAGAGGTCGACAAAATCAGGATGGAGTTGCTGCGCATCCGCTTCGACGAGCAAGCCCGTGGAGAACGGAGAAAGCAAGCCCGCCTCAAAATCAGGAGTGCCACAAGCGGGACTCTGAAGCCTTGGCGGAAGATCGTCACCCCGCACCACGACGTCGCGAGCGGCCGGTACCAGCAGGCCGAATTCGCAGCTGATCTCTGGCAGGTATCCGAGGGAGACGGGCCGGCCGAGTACCGGGATGCGGCCGAGTTCTTCCGTCGGACGTATCTCACCGAGAGTCTCAAAGGTTTGTTGGCCGGCGCGGTACGCCGCCTCGGTGGCCAGGGCAGCGATCCGGTTGTGCAGTTGCAGACCAACTTCGGCGGCGGGAAGACCCATTCGATGCTTGCTCTCTATCACCTTTTCTCGGGCGTCGATCCCGGCGAAATGGAGGGCATTGACGAAGTGTTGCGCGCAGCGAGCGCGAAGGAATTGCCCAAGGTCAACAGCGTAGTTCTCGTAGGCACCAAGATCCCTCCGGGTAGTGGTTTGGATCGGGACGGGACACTCCGCCGAACGTTATGGGGCGAACTGGCTTGGCAGTTGGGAGGCGCTGCCGCGTATGCCCGTGTCGCTGCCGACGACGAGCGTGGCACGAGTCCGGGAGACAAACTGCGCCAGCTCCTGGTCGACTACGGGCCATGCCTCATCCTGATTGACGAATGGGTCGCCTATGCGCGCCAGCTTAATGACCAGGGCGATTTGCCGGCGGGCAGTTTCGAGACGCAGTTCACTTTCGCCCAGGCACTCACCGAATCGGTGAAGGCAGTCGACAACTGCCTGCTCGTCGTCAGTCTCCCGGCTTCCGACAGCGCCAGTTCCCCGCACGCGCAGGCGGATGATGTGGAAGTTGGTGGGCAGCGCGGGCGAGAGGCGCTCGATCGACTTCGCAACGTAGTCAGCCGCATCGAGTCATCCTGGAGGCCGGCCAGTGCCGAGGAAGGTTTCGAGATCGTCAGGAGGCGGCTGTTCGAGCCGTTCACCGACCCGCATCGATACAAGGAGCGCGATGTCGTTGCCCGTGCTTTCGCCAACCTGTACCGCGCCAACCAGGAGGAGTTTCCGTCGGAGTGCCGGGATGCAGATTACGAGAAGCGCATGAAGGCCGCGTACCCGATTCATCCCGAGATTTTTGACCGTCTCTACATGGACTGGTCCACGTTGCCGACCTTCCAGCGCACGCGCGGCGTACTGCGGTTGATGGCGGCGGTCATCCACAGCTTGTGGCAGAAGGGTGACCAGAGCCCGCTCATCCTGCCGTCCAACCTCTCGGTGGACGATCCGCGGGTTCTTTCCGAGCTTACGCGCTATCTCCCCGACAACTGGGCGCCAGTGATCGAGAAGGATGTGGATGGGGAGAGCGCATTGCCGCAACGCCTCGACGGGGACGTGCCCAATCTCGGCAAGTTCTCGGCCTGCCGCCGGGTCGCACGTACGGTTTACCTCGGTTCAGCGCCCGCAGCCGGAGCGGCGCAGCGGGGGATCGAAGACCGTCGCATCAAGCTTGGTTGCGTGTCACCAGGCGAACCCCTTGGAGTCTTCGGAGACGCTCTGCGGCGGCTCGCTGACCGGGCGACGTACCTCTACCGGGATGGTTCCCGCTACTGGTACGACACCCGGCCGACGGTGACGAAGCTCGCCGGGGAGCTCGCCGAGCAGTTGCGCAGTGATCCGGATCGGACAGCACAGGCCATTGACCAAAGACTGCGCGAGGCGCTGCGGGAAACCGGCGGTTTCAGCCGGATCCACGTCGCACCACGCTCCGGTCACGATGTTCCTGACGAACGGGACGCCCGCTTGGTTGTGCTGACTCCCGAGCACTATCACCACCGGGGGGATCCCGACTCTCCCGCCGAAGCGGCTGTCCGTGCGATCCTGGAATCCCGCGGAACCAGTCCCAGGCTCTACCGGAACACCTTGGTCTTCCTTGCTCCGGATCAGTCTCGCCTCCAGGATCTTGACGAGGCCATCCGTCGGCACCTGGCTTGGGAGTCGATTCGGAAGGAGCGCGAACGACTCGACCTGTCTCCCCACCAATTGCGGCTAGCCGAAACGCAACGGGACGCTGCCGCCGAGGCGGTGACCGCCCGGCTTCCGGAGACGTACCGGTGGCTGTTGACGCCGATTCAGGAGAATCCAGCCGATGCAGTTTCCTGGGAGACCACGCAATTGTCGGGACAGAGCGAGTTGGCCTCGCGCGTGTTCCGCCGCCTGGAACGCGACGACCTTCTGGCCACTCGCTTCGCCGGAACGCGCCTCCGCATGGAATTGGATCGCGTGCCGCTATGGCGCGAAAACCACGTGTCAGTCGAGCAACTCGCCGACGACTTCGCACGCTACCTCTACTTGCCACGCCTGCTGGGCCCCGAGGTGCTCGCGCGCGCCGTGGCCAATGGCGTGGGACTGCTCTCCTGGACCAAGGAGAGTTTCGCCTACGCCGACCGCTTCGACGAAGCCGAAGGCAAATACATCGGTTTACGAGGCGATCAAGTGATGGATGGGGCGGATATTGACCCCAAGGGTCTGGTAGTCAAACCGGACACAGCTCGACGTCAGCTTGAAACCGAGAAGCCTAAACTGGTACCAATCGACGACGACCCTCAGCTGCCGATCGACGGCGGAACTCGGCCACCTCCACCGTCCCCACAACCAAGAAGATTTCATGGAACGGTCGCGCTCGATTCCACACGGACGGGTGCTGACGCCAGTCGCATCGCTACCGAGGTCATCACCCATCTCGTCGCCCTCGTGGACGCGAAGGTGTCGGTCAGGCTGGAAATCGATGCCGATATTCCGAACGGCGCACCCGATCAAGTCGTGCGAACCGTGACCGAGAACAGCCGCACGCTCAAATTCAGCAGCCACGGATTCGAACGTGAGTAGCTACCCCTGATTTGCTCAGCAGCGGCAGACCCACGAAACTCGTACGAGTCATCGTCACGTTTTCCGAATTCGACGAAAGAGAATACGAATTCCGCACGTATGCCATCGTCGCGCTGAGCGAGTCGCACCCGATTCGCGAGGAGTCGGACCGGCGAAACGACTTCAACCGCCCGTAGCGCGTGTATACCCCCATCCCCGGACCAATGGCCGCCTGCGCCAAGTCAACCGGAGCCACATTGCCAGACCGAAGCAGCCGGAGCGCCGGAGGAAGTTCCGCGCGGAGTGCAGTCAGAAACTCGCGCCGGGTCGCCGCCGGCGCGTCGGCAGAACGACGTCGGCAGACCAGGACGATGCTGGACGCAAGGGCGTTCGTGCCGATACTAGTCGATCTGGCACCTCGCTCCGTTCGCATGGGCCATGTGCCGGTAATAGCGAACCCCGATCGGATCACGGCATCCAAGAACGTCTCCCATCCGGTGCTCGCAATCTCGTCACCCTCTTTTCGCTCGGACTGCTTGAAGGCATAATAGATTGTGACCGGAAACCCGGGATGTGCATGGTCGGAGATTCGGTGGATTGCTTGCGACATGCCGCTGAGGAAGAATGCCTCGGCCGCGTTCTTGCCTCCATGTCGATACGGGGTTGCCACCAACTCCTCGGACTTGGGCACGGCGAGTGTCGCGAACAGATCGGGGAAGACGGGCCGTAGCGAGCGGCGGAGCCAAGTGTAGAAGAAGTCTGAAAGATCAGCGTACCCGATATTGTCGTAGTACGGTGGATCAGTCGAATAGGTCGTGCTGGGAACCAGCGTCTGCCGAGCGGCATCCGCTTGCAATACAGTGCCGGGTCGCTGCCGGGGCAGGCTATCGAATATATCCACTACCCTTTTGAGACATGCCCCCATCCAGTTGCCACAGGAAGAGCTGAACGGGTTCGCTTCGGCATAGTCCCACACCATTGGCAGGGCATGCCGAGCGAATGTGCCACGCGTCGCTTGCACGCTGACTATCCAGCTCGCAATAGTTGACCATGCATCAGTGGCCCGACTAGCGCTCATTCCCAAATACACCGACACCGCCTCGGCATACGCGGTCGCACCCGTGCCCCCGTCGCGCAGCGGTCGATCGTCTTCGGGCAGGTCCGCCGCCGCGGCGTCACCGCGGATGCGCTCCCTTGCCTCTCCCACCAAATCGGAAAAGGTGGTCAAGGCGACGAGTTGGCGGGCGGTGAATAGGTCCGCCCATTCAAAAAAACCATAACCTCGACCGCTTACAAGATTTGTGGTATCTCGGTTCATCTTCTCGTCCGGCTTCCAACGTGCCCGCGCCTTCGATGCCACATCTGCGTCACGGGGAGTCGGTGGTAGATACACACGCCCGGTACCTTCAGCTACGACGGCCATTAGACACGATCCCATCCGACCGGCCATGCTCTCCGCCTTGATGTAATGGGGAGGTATTGGCGATCCTGACATAATGCATCGAAAATTCGCACCACGGGAAAGCTTGGTTCCGAGTCTTGCGGCATGTGCGTCCGGCGGTGCACCGATCCGTACCTCAAACCAACACCTCCGTCCTTCGATAACCGGCTCAACGTACGCTTCCTTCCCCTTCTTCGTCGACAACATGAACGTGGATGCGAGCGGCACGTCCACGTCGGCGAAGGCCGGGTTCGGACTTTTCACCGTCCGTGCCCACAGCCACGCGATCACCTTCAGCGTCCGGCCCTCGTAAGGCTTCAGATCGGGCCGCTCTCGCACCATATCTGACGTGATCTCGACTGGCGGATACAGGTGCCCGATCCGCTTCTCCGCTTCGTCACGCATCCAGCGGCCGTAGTGGCGTACATCCTCGGCCAACCCCTGTGCACCCTGCCACTTCTTGGCGACAACCGCTTGCTGGCCCCGTGAGTCCGGGTTCACGGGCGAACGCCCGGCGAACTTCGGCGGGATCTCGATCATCGCCTTGTTGATCAGGACCGCGACCGGGTTCAGGTCGCTGGCGTGGGCTTCGAGACCGAGGCGTTGAGCTTCAAGCGGCAGTGCCCCACCGCCGGCGAACGGGTCGTGGAACGCGGGCAGCCGGTGACGGTCGAACAACTCCGCTGCACGGGGATGGCCGGCGTTTGCGTCGCAGGCTAGCCGCCAGCTCTGCCAGATTTCGGCTCGGGCCCGTTCGAGCACCGTCTCGTTGGTCGTGTTCTCCCACTTGACCAATTCCTTGAGGATGCCGAACAGTCGTTCGCGTTCCTGTTCGGCAGCAGCCTCCCGCAGGGCCTCCCGCTCAGGCGGTGCAGTGACTTCCTGCTCGTCTTCGCCCATCCGACGGCGCCTGAGTGCTCGCTGCGCCGCACGCCTGGTCTCCGGATTCGAAAGGAGCAGATCGGCGTACTCGGACGGGTCGTCCACCATCTGCGCGAAAATCACGGCGCGCGCCACGGCCAGCGGTTTCCTCGACCACCACAGGTGCAGGGTCGAGGGATGCCCATGCCGAACCGATTTCTCTCTCGCGCCGGCGGCATTGATCTCGTCAAGCGGCAGCGCCACTTCGATCAGTTTCTTGCGCACGGGCGACGACCGATTGGGTTCCGGGGACATCACCAGTCTCCGAGCGGATCCAGGACGGTCAGAAACGGGAACCGTCGGAAATCGGCATCACGAGTGCAAATACGACTGATACCGTGTTCGCGCATCAGCACGGCGGTGTGCACGTCGTGCACTATGTTGCCACGAAGTTCGGGCACATCCAACACGGTCCGCGCCAAGACCGACGCATGACGGGGCGTTGCCACCAGCACCTCGAACCCAGGCGGTGCGATCAACGATTCCACATATCCCCAGGCTGCCTGCTGGGACCACGGAGACACCGGAGCGCGCACGTGCGTCGTAACCCGAAGGAATTCATACAGGATGCTCCAAGTGACGAATGCGGGCGACGCATCGAGGCGAGCCTGCTCGACGCGTTCACGGCAAGCACGATGGAAGGGTGAGGCCGCATCGGCCGCATAGACCAGCACATTCGTATCGAGGACCAGCACTCATTCGTCCTCTTCCATGAACCGGTAAAGCGCATCGCGGTCCGAGATGTCGACCCGGAATCCACCGCTGTTCCACGTGGGCAGCGGCGGCAGCGCGTCCAGTCGCTTGCCCGCATCCACCGGCGCGGCAAGCACGCGGCGCAGGCCCGCCTCGACCAGGGCGGACATCGTGGTTCCTCGTCGCGCCGCCTCCTCCCGCAGCCGTCGCATGACGGAATCGTCGATGTTGAGAGTCGTCTTCATATGGCAAACCATACCACAGATCAGAACACCACTTTCGAGGCCGTCGCCGAGGAGGTATTCCGCCGCCATGGCCGCATCTGGAAGCCGCAGACCACGAAAGTCAACCGGGCGTACCTGCGTAATCAGATCCTGCCCTGGTTCCGCGGGCGCCCGCTCTCCGACATCACTCGCAGGGAGGTGCTCAGCTGGTTCAGCACTCTGAAGGCGACACCCGCGGCAGCGAATCGATCGCTTCCGATCCTGTCGGTGATCCTGCGGCAAGCAGAGATCTACGGCTATCGCCCGGACGGCAGCAACCCGTGCACCGGCCTGCGCCGCTATCGGGAGCGCGGGCGGGGGCGATTTCTGAGCGGGGACGAGTTCCGGCGACTCGGTGCGGCATTGGCGGCGCATGATGCCGGCGCGCCGCTGGCCGTCTCGGTAGTCCGCCTCCTGGCGCTGACCGGTTGCCGACAGGGGGAGATCCGCACCTTGCGATGGCCGGAATATCGCGAGGGGCACCTGTTTCTGGCGGACAGCAAGACCGGACCACGAACGATCTGGTTGTCGTCGATCGCCCGCAAGGTGTTCCAGGGGCTTTCGCGCAGAAGTGAGTGGGTCTTTCCGGCGCCGTCAGGCAGCGGCCCCATGCCAACGGAGACTCTCTACCGATGTTGGCGACTGGTCCGCGCAGCGGCAAACCTGCCCGATGTGCGGCTTCACGACCTGCGCCACAGCTACGCGAGCTTCGCCATGCGGAGGGGTGAGACCGTCCTGACCATCGGGCGCCTGCTCGGGCACCGGGATCCGGCCACCTCCCTCCGGTACACCCACGTGGGCGACCCCATGGTGCGCCGGGCGGCCGAAATTGTCGGAACAGCCCTCGATGGCGAACGATGACCACGCCGACCTTCCGGCAGTTCGTAGCCGGCCCATGGACAGCGACGTGCTACGCCCGCTGCAAGCGTTCGACCCGTCGGCGTGTGGACAGTGCCCTGCGGGCCCAATTGTTGCCGACCTTCGGGTCCCGGCGGCTCGACCGAATCCTCCGCAATGCGGTTCACTCGTGGTTCGACGGCTACAGCCGAATCGCGCCTGCCGGGGCCAACCGCACGCTGGACGTCCTGCGGCAGATTTTCAATCACGCCATCGAATGCGGATACGCCACGACCAATCCGGCTCGCGGCCTGCGCCGGAATCCGCGTCCGAAGCGCACACGCTTCTTGTCGCGGACCGAAATCGGTCGTCTGCACAAAGCGCTGAACGCCCACCGCGGGCGCGGTTCGGGCAGGCAACAGGCCGAAATCATCCGTTTGCTTCTGCTGACCGGGTGCCGGAAAGGCGAAATCGTTCGACTGCGGTGGGTGGACGTCAACGGAGACTCCTTGAACCTCACCGACAGCAAGACGGGACCACGAACCGTCGTCCTGAACGCGCAGGCGCGGGCCGTGCTCGCCCGCCAGCCCCGGACCGGGAGCGCGTACGTTTTCCCTTCGTTGACCGACTCCTCACGGAGCCGCTCCGACGAGCTGTCACTCTGGCGGACAGTGCGCCAGAAGGCCGGGATCGGGGACGTGCGCCTGCACGACCTTCGCCACACTTTCGCGAGCCACGCCGTGATGCGGTCCGTACCACTGCCGGTCGTTTCGCGTCTCCTCGGCCATGCGCAGTCTCGGATGACACTCCGCTATGCGCACGTCAGCGATCGGGAAACCGAGGCGGCGGCCGAGCGGATCGGGTGCGCCATCGGGGCGCTCCTGGCTGGAACGATGCGGGTCGTTCCAAAATCGCCCGAACCGCAAATCACACGTCGGCATCCCGCCTCCCGGGATACGACGCCAGCGACCGAAACGGCAGAAACTGTGACCTTGACACCGAACTGTGCAAGCCGGAAGCTATCGAGTGTCATGGAAACTGTCAACGCTCTGGAGCTCCGCCAGTCCCTCGGCCGGGTTCTCGATCGCCTGGAACGCGACGGTGGGCCGATCGTCGTGTGCCGCCGCCGGACGCCCGCAGCAGCTCTCGTGAGTCTGAAGGACTACCGCGAACGGTTCGTCGACCGCGAAGCCGATGAACGACGACGAGAGGTCGTGGCGCGGCTGCGTCAGATCAAGTTCGATCCGCCAGCCACCGGGACAACGCTCGACATAGTGCGCGGCCTGCGATCGTGATCGTCGTCGATGCCTCGGTTGCGATCAAGTGGTTCGTGACGAATGAACCGTTGGCTACGGAGGCAGGGCGAATCCTCGCCAGAATCGAGCGGGATCCGTCGTCGTACATCGTGCCGGAGCTCTTCATGAACGAGTTGCTGGCCGTGTTGTGCCGCCTCCCTAGCAGTCGGCCATCCAAGGTGCAGGAGACCTTGGCTCTCGTCGAGACGCTGGGCTTGAAGCGCGTCGGAAACGGACACGAACTGTTGGCGCTTGCGGCTGATTTCGCTAGTCGGTGGGGGCTTTCCGGGCACGGCGCGGTGTACGTCGCGCTCGCTTCGCTCACCAGGGGCGTATGGCTCACGGCCGACGAGCACGCGGTCCAGCGCATTGGAAATGGCAACTTGGCCCGCCTGCTCGGGTCGTAGTTCATCAGAGAGGTTCGTTCCATGGGCAATCGCCGCAAGAAACTGATCGAGGCCGCCTTGCCACTCGATTCCATCAACGCCGCGGCGGCCAAGGAGAAGTCGATTCGCCACGGCCATCCATCCACCCTGCACCTGTGGTGGGCACGCCGTCCGCTGGCCGCCGCCCGCGCCGTGATCTTTGCGCAGATGGTTGACGATCCGTCCGAGTACGCGGACATCCTCCTCTTGGACCCGAAAAAGAAACGCGCGGCGGAACAGGTTTTGAGGAAGTCCACAGAGGCAGCACCCGCCGACCAGCGGACACTCAAGGACGTGGCAGCGGAGATCGAACGCGAGCGTTTGTTCCACCTCATCGAAGAATTGGTCAAGTGGGAGAACACGACCAACGAGACGGTGCTCGAACGGGCGAGGACCGAAATCTGGCAGAGCTGGCGGCGAGCCTGCGCGGACAACGCCGACCATCCCCGTGCAGCGGAGTTGTTCGACCGTCACCGGCTGCCCGCGTTCCACGACCCGTTTGCCGGCGGCGGAGCGTTGCCGCTGGAGGCCCAGCGGCTCGGTATCGAAGCCCACGCCAGCGACCTGAACCCGGTCGCGGTGCTTATCAACAAGGCGATGATCGAGATCCCGCCGAAGTTCGCCGGGCAATCGCCGGTGAACCCGGACTATCGGGGCACGCAGACGGTTGTCGCCAAGACCTGGCAAGGCGCGAAGGGGTTGGCCGAGGATGTGCGCCACTACGGCCGGTGGATGCGCGACGAGGCGGAGAAGCGGATCGGGCACCTGTATCCGCCGGTCGAGATCACTTCGGACGTGGTGCGAGATCGGCCCGATCTGAAGCCTTACGAGGGCCGGACGCTGAAGGTGATCGCGTGGCTGTGGGCACGGACGGTGAAAAGCCCGAACCCGGCCTTCGCCGACGTGGACGTGCCGCTTGCGTCCACGTTCATGTTGTCGACGAAGAAGGGGAAGGAAGCGTATGTCGAACCGGTGATCGAGGGCCGGGGGTATCGATTCCGGGTCAGGGTCGGCGCGCCAAACGATGCGTCGAACACGAAACAAGGGACGAAGTCGGGTGGCAGCGGCAGTCCGTTCCTCTGCCTGATGTCTGGCTCGCCGATGCCATTCGACTACTTGCGAGCGGAAGGAAAAGCGGGGAGGTTAGGTTCTCGCTTACTCGCGGTCGTCGCGGAAGGCGACCGGAAAAGGATCTACCTGACGCCGACGACTGATCAGGAATTCGCAGCGACACATAACAAGCAAGAAATGGATGTACCCGAGACGGATCTGCCGCAGCGAGCTCTGGGCTTTCGAATTCAGGAATACGGGATGCTCCGCTGGCGTGACCTATTCACCACTCGCCAACTCGTCGCCTTGACCACCTTTTCCGATTTGGTGGAAGAGGCAAGGGAGCGCATCCGCGGTGACGCCGCGGCGGCGGACCTGCCCGAAGACGATCGACCGCTGCGCGACGGGGGCACGGGTGCGACCGCGTATGCCGAGGCGGTGTCGGTGTATTTGGCGTTCGTGATGGACCGCTTGGCGATGACGGGAAATAGTCTTGTTCGATGGAACCCGGTTGGGCAGAAGGCGCAACATTGCTTCGGACGTCAAGCACTCCCAATGGTGTGGGACTACGCTGAGCCGAACTTTCTGGCGACCGCCACCGGGAGCGTTGACGCCGCCATTAGGTGCGCAGTTGACCCTCTAAGCATCGTTGTCGCCCCGCAAGTTGTAGGGACCACAGGTCAAGAAGATGCTACAGTCGGTGGTGAGTCTTCACTACGAGTTCTCTCTACGGATCCGCCATATTACGATAATATCGGTTATGCAGATCTGTCAGATTTCTTCTATGTATGGTTGCGGCGCTCGCTTAAGCCGATCTTTCCTGAACTGTTTGCCACGTTGATTGCTCCGAAGACCAAAGAATTGGTGGCTACACCCTATCGGCATGGCAGCAAAAAAGAGGCAGAGACATTTTTCGTAGGTGGAATGACGCTGGCGTTACGGCGTCTTGGGAAGCAAGTACATCCGGGATTTCCGGCTACAATTTACTACGCTTTCAAGCAGTCAGAGACGAAAAAGAATGAGGGGACCGCGAGTACGGGATGGGAGACATTTTTGGACGCCGTGATCCGATCGGGCTTTACGATTACTGGAACGTGGCCAATGCGCACCGAGTTGGCCCAGCGCATGGTCGGAATGAAGACCAACGCTCTCGCCTCCAGCATCGTCCTGGTGTGCCGACGCCGTTCTGCCGACGCGCCGGCAGCGACGCGCCGCGAGTTTCTGACCGCACTTCGGGCGGAACTTCCTCCGGCGCTCCGGCTGCTTCGGTCTGGCAATGTGGCTCCGGTTGACTTGGCGCAGGCGGCCATTGGTCCGGGGATGGGGGTATACACGCGCTACGGGAAGGTGCTCAACGCCGCCGGCGAGGCGATGTCAGTTCGAGATGCACTGGCGCTCATTAACCAGATACTCGATGAGGTCCTTGCCGAGCAGGAAGGTGATTTCGATGCGGACAGCCGCTGGGCGCTCGCCTGGTTCGAGCAACATGGCTTCGCCGAGGGGGACTTCGGCGTCGCAGAGACACTCTCCAAGGCGAAGAACACGTCCGTGAATGGCATGGTCGAAGCCGGGATTCTCACCTCGGGGGGTGGCACGGTGCGCCTTCTGGCTCCAAGGGAGTTGTCAGACGACTGGAATCCTGCCGACGACCCCCGACTTCCCGTGTGGGAGATGGTTCATCACCTTGTTCGCGTCCTCGACAAGGACGGCGAGAATGGTGCGGCCGAGATCGTTGCCCTCCTTGGTGGCAAGGCAGAAATGGCCCGCGAACTTTGCTATCGGCTCTACACGTTGTGTGACCGAAAGAAACGCGCGGCAGAAGCTCTGGGATACAACACACTTGTGAAGAGCTGGCCGGAAATCACGCGACTGGCACGGGAGAAGAAGCCGGCTACCATGTTCGACAACGCCTCGGGAACGACTGCAGGTCCGAGCCGGGAGGCCTCGTGACAATCCGATTCTGAAGCGTCTCATCGAGGACGAGGATCGCCGAGGGACTTGAACAGCTCGGTTCCCGGCAGTTGCACCGACCGGATCTGCTGACCTGTCGGAAGTTCGGTTTCGGCGCTCCGACCCGATGGTTGAGGTGGTCCCGCTTTTTTGGACAACTGGTTAAGGTGCATTTTCGGCCCTTCTGGAGGTCCAAAAATGACGATGAGACGGCGCCGCCGGTTCACGGTGGCTTTCAAGAAACGGATTGCGCTGGAGGCCTTGCGCGGAGACCGCACCGCGAGGGAGATCGCGTTCCGCGAGTGCCCGGGCGGGCGTCGGTCGGGGCTGCTGGCGCCCGGGAGCACGCCTGCGATGACGGTAGAAGGTGGCCCTGGGAACCCGCAGCGCCCGGCACGCCGGCGCGACACCGACGTGCTGGGCGAGCGATGCGGCTCCCGTCATGCGTTCTTCCCGTCCTCGCGGCGAATTCCCAGCAGCCCTGCAACTTTTCCCTGCACTGCGATGATGGTGCGGGCCGTGGTGAGTTCCTTTTCGAGGGCCGCCACCTTGGCCTTGAGACGGCGGATGTCGGCTTCGTAGGGATTGGATCGGGAAGGCTTGGCGCCGCGCTTCCTGGGAGTCAGGCCCTGAAGGGCGCCTGCGTCCCGGGCCTTCCGCCAGACCGAAAGATGGGAGGAATACAGCCCTTCCCGGCGCAGGATGCGTCCCACCTCGCCGGGCCGGGAACACCGGTCGGCTTCGCGGAGGATGCGGAGCCGGTACTGGGCGGTGAACTTGCGTCGCGTGGGCTTGGCGACCACCTCCGGGTCCGGCACCGGGGGCGCGGCTCCGTTGAGGCCCTCCATGACGGGCGCGCGACGCGCTTCGCCCCCCGGGGGGCGACGCGCGTCGCCATCCGTCCCGGGAACGAGCGTTTCATCTGTTCTCATCGATGTTCTCCAGTCCACCCTCCTCAATAATTCCAAGGGTAGCCGGTGTCTCACCCATGTTGGCAGAGAGGGATCCCGCCGTGGTAGTGTTCGGACATGAGTGACGGCAAGTCGCACAAGGTCAACCATACACCGGAAGAAGTCGCCCGCGACCGGATCGACGACCGCTCCGAACGGCGGGCTGGAAAGTACCGGACAAGGTACACACTCAACCTCAACGCCGGCGCCGGCATTGCGGTGCGCGAGTACCCGACCGGCACAGGTCCCGCCGACTGCGTACTTTTCGCCGAGCGGCAGACCGTCGGCATCGTCGAGGACAAGCCGGACAGTTGGGGCGATTCCATGCATCCCGGACGATGCGTTCCGCCAGTCCATTCTGGAGAAGGCCTCCGCCCGTCACCTCGTGCTCCGGGATCCGGACGACAAGCCCGTTCCCGCCCTGCTGGCGCGGATTCGGGCGATCAACCCGAGGCGCCTGCAAGAATACGAATGAATGGAGTGGTTGCAGAATCATGAACAGCTTCCAGAGAGATGGATCCATCAGCAATTCCTACGTGGGTCGAGCGTTCGAAGAGCGGGCGCGGAAAGTTCTTGGCGAACATGGTCTTCGATTGAAAACAGGACACAAGGTGCCATGTGGCCTGGGCGTAATGCATAAGAAACATGCCTTCGATCTGGGGTCCGATGATCCCAGGATTATTGTGGAATGCAAATCTCATACATGGACAAGGGGAGGTAATGTGCCGAGCGCCAAGATGACGATCTGGGCAGAGAGCATGTTTTATTTTCATATGGCGCCGAAGGGCTATCGGAAGATCTTTTTCGTCGAGCGAAGCATCCGTCCGGACCAAGGAAAGGGAGAAAGTCTGTTGGGCTATTTCCTGCGAACCAAGTTCCACATGATTCCTTCGGATGTCGAGTTTTGGGAACTCGACCGTAACGGCGACAAACCGATCATCGTGGAAGCGCTGGAAGAGGCGCAGTCGGAGGCGGCACGACGATGGGTGCGGAACGGGGGAAGCCGGGTCATCGGAAATCGCGGCTCGGGACTGCGGGAGCGGCGGGTGCGGGATCGGTCATCACCGGGTGGAAGAGGCGGTCCACGATGACATGGGTCACTCCCTGGCCGGCTTCCGGGCCGGGGGAACTCCGGTCGGTCTCGATCCGTCCGGTGACGCCGAGAAGGGAAAGGGTCAGGGCCAGGCGCCGCTGCCGCGCAAAGACATCCGGCCAGAGAACCAGATTCACGAATCCGGTCTCGTCCTCCAGGGTCATGAACAGCACTCCGGAGGCGGTGCCCGGACGCTGTCGGCAGATCACCAGCCCGGCATGGCGCACCCTGCGGCCGGATCGCATGGCGGCCACTTCCCGTGCGGTGCGAAATCCGGCCGCGTCGAGTCGGGAACGAAGCGGCGCGAGCGGGTGCCCGCGGACGCTGTGGCGGGTCGTCCGATGGTCCCAGGCAATGGCCTCGAGGGAGTCAAGGCCGGAAAAACCGGGATCGGGTTCCCGCAGCAGGGCCGGGCTTGCGAAAGGGGCCCGCTTGTCGGCAACACCCAGCGCGGTCCAGATCGCGTCCCGGCGGTTCGCGGGACCAAGACCTCGAAAGGCGTCGGCTTCGGCCAGCGCGACAAGCGGCTTGCGGTCCAGGCCGGTGCGCCGGGCCAGATCCCCGATCGAGCGGAAAGGGCCTTCGGCACGGGCGCGCAGCATCCTTTCCGCATCGGCCTCGCCGAGGCCCTTCACATAACGCAGCCCCATGCGGATGGCGGCCTTCGCCCCGGCGCCGTCGCCGACGGGTTCGAGGGAGCATTCCCGGTTGCTCCGGTTCGCATCCACCGGAAGAAACCTGACTCCGCGGCGAACAGCGTCTTGGATGATGGTGGAAGGTTGGTAGAAGCCCATCGGCTGGGCACGCAGCAGGGCGCAAACGGATTCTGCCGGATGGTGCCGGAGAAGCCAAGCGCCGGCGTAGCTGATCAACGCAAAGCTCGCAGCATGGCTTTCCGGGAACCCGTATTCCCCGAAGCCCTGGATCTGCTGGAAGATCCGCTCGGCGAATTCCTTCCTGATTCCCTTGGCCGTCATGCGGGAAATCAGCCGCGTTCGGTGCTTGTGGATGCTTCCGGAGTGCCGCCAGGCGGCCATGTCGCGGCGAAGCTGGTCCGCCTCGCCGGGAGAATAATCGGCGGCCACGATCGCAAGGCGCATCACCTGTTCCTGGAACAGGGGCACTCCCAGAGTTTTCCCCAGCACCGGAACCAGTGAGGGATGGGGATATTCCACCGGCTCCTCGCCCCGGCGCCGGCGGAGGAAGGGATGGACCATGCCGCCGGCGATCGGCCCTGGCCGGACGATGCTGATCTGGATCACCAGGTCGTAATAGTTTCGGGGGCCGAGTCGCGGGAGCATGGACATCTGGGCCCGGCTCTCGATCTGGAACACTCCCACGGTGCGGGCCTCGCGGATCATGGCGAAGGTCTCCGGATCGTCTGCGGGGATGCTCGCCATGTCGAGATCGATTCCCCTCGATTCGCGGAGCAGGCGGAAGCAGAGGTCGAGCTGGGTGAGAGCGCCCAATCCGAGCAGATCCACCTTGAACAGGCCGAGCGCCTCGATATCGTCCTTGTTCCACTGGATCACCGTCCGTCCCGGCATGGCCGCCCGCTCGACCGGAACGATGTGGGAAACCGGCTCCCGCCCCAGGAGGAATCCTCCGGGATGGATCGAAAGATGACGGGGAAACCCCTGAATCTCTCCGGCCAGACGAATCAGATGATGGACCGCCGGCGTATCCGGTGACCAGCTGGCTGTCCTGAGGGACTCGGCGGAAACCGGCTCGTTACGGGGAAACTGCTGTGCCAGCCGTTCCACCGCTCCGGCCGAAAACCCGAGCGCCTTGCCCAGGTCCCGAACGGCCGACCGGGACCGGTAGCAGACCGTGTTGGCCACCATCGCCGCCCGTTCCGCTCCGTACTTCCGGTACCACGAAGCGAATCACTTCCTCACGGCGGGTGTGCATGATGTCGAGATCGATGTCCGGCGGCTCGGCGCGCTCACGCGAGAGGAACCGTTCGAACAACAGCTTCATCCGGATCGGATCCACTGCGGTGATGCCCAGGCAATAGCAAACCGCCGAGTTGACCGCCGAACCCCGGCCCTGGCAGAGGATGCCGTTCTCCCGGCAGAATCGGGTGATTTCATGCATGGTCAGGAAATAGCCGCCGTAGTCCAGCTCCTCGATCAATTCCAGTTCCTTGACGAGCTGGCGCCGCACCGCTTCCGGAACGCCGCCGGGATACCTCCGGGCGGCGCCCTCCAAGGTCCGCTTCCGGAGCGTGTCCCGATCCCCTTCGAGGGGATAGCGATAACGGATGTCGTCCAGGGAAAACCGACATCGTTCGCCAACCTGCCGGGTGCGGTCCACTGCCGCGGGGGCGTCCTTGAAAAGAGCGGCGAAATTCGCGGCAGTGCGAAGGTAATGCTCGGCATTCGTCCGCAGCAGGCGGCGGGCCCGGGCCAGGGGCACACCGTGGCGGATGGCGGTGAGCGCATCCTGGAGATCACGGCGGCCCGGACGGTGGTACAGCACCTCGGTGGCCGCAACCAGGGGAATCCGGTACCGCCCGGCCCGTTCCCGACGCCGTTCCCCTTCGGGAATGTCGGTGTCCCGAACATGGCGGGGAAGCAGGATGGAGACCCTCTCTCCGAAGGCTTCCCGGAACAGGCGACCCTCCCGGTCCGGCGGGGTCGCGTCCAGCAGCGACGTCCGCCCGGTTCCCCAAAGCGCCTGAAGCCCCTCCGCGCACTCCGCGACCTCCTCCGGGAGTACTCCCGAAGTTCTGCTCCCCATCGGCACGCCGTCCGGATCCCCGCCATCCGTCCCCACCCGGTGGGAGCTGCGCATGAATCCACGGGTCAGCAGCTTCGAGAGATTCCGGTAACCGGTTCCGTTCTCCGCCAGCAGGACCAGCCCCCCGGACGCCGGGGGCGCCTCGCCTCCTCCGTCCGCAAGAACTCCCACTTCGGCGCCCACCAGCAGCCGGATTCCCAGGTTCCGGGCTTCCCCATGGGCCTTCACCATGCCGCCAAGACTTTCCCGGTCGGTGAGCGCCAATCCCGGCAAACCCATCGCATGGGCTTCCGCAATCAGTTCATGCGGATGACTGGCTCCTTCCAGCAGCGACGCATTGCTCTTGCACCACAGCGGGTAATACAAGGCTGCCGCTTCCCCTCGTCACCACCGAATCCGCTCGTCCACTCCGAAGTTCGGGATCACTCCACCCGTCCCTCCAGAAACCAGCCGCCTTTTTCCCGATCGTGGAAGACCCAGCAGACTTCGCCGGTCTTCAGCGAAGCGAAGTAGTAGTCCCGCGCCACCGGCCTGCCGGAGAGCCGCCGCCACCAGCCCCCGGATATCCGGTAGGGGCCGGCTGCCGCCATCACCGCGCCGCGCTCCACCTCCCGGAACAGCCAACCGTCCGGCTCCGTCGAATTCCGGAGGGGAAGCGCCAGCGGTTCCTCGTAAATTCGCCGGACGACCGCCGGCTTTCCCGGAACCCGGCCCGCCTTCCCCCCTTCCAGGAGAACCGGCTCCGTCCCGCTGTCCGGCGGCGGTTCGGCTGCTGCGGATGCCCTGGCCTTGCGGCGGGAGAACACCCGATCCGCCGGGACGGGCCGACAGCGGTACTGGTCGGCAGGCAGATGCCCCTCCCGTTTCTCGATCCGAAACAGGCTGCCTTCGCCGAACTCGGCCTGAATCCGGGCCAGTCCGCCGATGGCCCGCCGCTGCCAACGCGGTGACGTCCCGAACAGGCCGGGCTGCTCGGAAACCGCCGCCCCACCATGACCGAAGAAGGCCAGCCCGGCGATACGGCGCCCGTTCCGATCAAATTCGCTGCCGAACCGGAGCCGCAGCAGCGACAGGATCTGAACCGAATCCGGCGAAGGTTCTGCGGGAACCAGCACCCCGTCCCGCCACTTCCCGTCTTCATCGGTGATCCGGTAGGCGAGTTTCCGGAGCACGAGCCCACGGCGGCCGAGTCCGGCGAGAACCCCATCCACGAGCCTCTTGGCCTGGAAGAGAAGCCGTTCGCCATCCGCTTCCGGCGGTTCGAAATCGACCCGCCGCTCCACCGGCGATTCCGGGCGAAACACCTCGCCGGCCATCCTTTCGATTTCCCCGAAAGCCAGGCGATGCAGCCTTGCGACCTCGATTCCGAACCGGCTTCCGAGTTCTCCGGCCGGCTGGCGAAGGAGGTCCCGGAGGCAGCGAATGCCGAGCCGGTCGAGAGTCTCGAGGGTTCGCATCGCCAAGCCAAAACGGACCAACGGCGTCTGCCCCGACGAAAGACGCTCCTGCTCCGGACTGGAGAAAACCCGCACTCCGAACGAGGCGCGGGCCGCGGCGAAGGACCCGAACCGACTGAAGCCCACTGCCACCGAGGGTTGCAGACCCTGTCCGACCAGATCCTTGCGGATGGATTCGACCCATTCGGGGAGCGATCCGAAGAGCGTCGAAAGACCGGAGGCTTCGAGCCAGAAGGTTCCGGCAGCGCCGCAACCGTCCAGCAGGGGAGCGAGTGAGGCCGCCAGTTCGACCTGCGGACTCCACCGCTGCAGCCGGGCAGCGACCGCCAGCGCCTGTTTCCGAACCTCGGGTTCCGGAATCCAGCCGACGCGAAGGGCAGGGCATGCCGCCAATGCGGTGGCCTGCCGCATGCCGGGACGCACCCCCTGCCGCACTCCTGCCCGATTCACCCATTCGACCCGGGCCATGGCTCCGTCGCTGCCCAGGGAGGCCGCCGGGCCGTCCCGCCAGTCCGGATGCTTCCGAAGCAGAAGCTGCAGCGGAAACGCCGGCAGATCAACGCAGGCCGGGCGGCTCACGACAGACCCCTCGAAACAGGAACCCGGGGGGAAGGGAAGGAACGGACAGGGCAGGAACGGGAGATGCGGAAGCCGGCGGCGCTGCGGATCGCTTGTGGTCCGCGGGGAGAACTGCCTGGCCGCGGCCCTTGTCCTTGATCACGGTGACGACCAGTTCCTTGCCCCGCCGGCTTGCGTTATAGCGCTTCACGATCCGCGGATCCAGCGAAGGCATGCCGGAACCTTTCGCAGTCAGCAGGACCACGGCGTTGCCATGCCGTCTCACCAGGGCCGACAGCCGGGAGAGCGGGGGAACCCGGTCGATGGCGCGCACCGGACGGCCGTTACGGAAAACCTTGCCCGGAACCCCGGCTCCGGGACCACCGATTCGGGGCCGCTCCGAATCCCCGAGGTCCACCACCACCAGTCCGAACGCTCCCGTTTGGGCAAGATGGGTCGCTGCCCGGATCCGGGCCTCCGTCCCCTCCACCCGGACCAGGACCAGCCGCTCCGGCTCCACCCCGGAGCACTCCGCATCCGGAGGGAAGAAAAGGCTCCGGGTCGAGGCGACCCAGGCGACAAAGCCGTACCGCCCCTCATCCCGCTGGGCCTCGGCGACCAGCTGGAGCGCTGCGGTCAGGATCCCGGATGCCGCTCCCCCCGAAATTTCCACCAGGCGTCCGAGAAGCGGTCGAAGCCCGAAGACCGGAGGAGGAAGCCGTTTCCGGAGGGACTCGTCTCGAGGTCGTGGCGGAATCGCCGGTAGCCGGCTCGAAGATACCGCCGAAAGGGCCCGAAGCGGCGGGGTCGTACGGAGCGGAACCGGCGCCGCCGGCCCGTTCTTTCCCTCCAAGGGAAACGGAACCGGGAAGGAGGACATCGGCTTCACCCGAGATGCCGGCGCAATTCCACGACCCGGCCGAGGATCCGGCAGGATCCCGGATCGGGCCGGAGAACCTCGAAATCGGGATTTTCCGGGCGCAATTCGAGGCCCTGCGCATTTCGGTGGAACCGCTTCACCGTGGCCTCTCCCTCCACCAGGGCCACCACTACCTGCCCGTTGGCCGGCTCGATGCCGCACTCCACGATGACCGTGTCCCCGGGCAGGATGCCGGCGCCCGACATGCTTTCGCCCCGAACCCGAAGCGCCAGAAACTGCTCCGGATCCCGGCTGGCAGGCAAATCGACCGGGACGAACCCCTCGGGATTCTCGATTGCTTCCTCGAAGCCGCCGGCGGCCACTTCCCCCAACAGGGGGATTGCCGCCGGTCCGGGAACGGCCTGGATCAGGGGTCCGGTGGACCACCGGGTTCCCCGGGCAGGTTCCGGATCCTGCGGAATAGCGTCAGGGAAAGGGGAAGGCGGGAGGCGGTAGCCCCGCGCCCGGCCCGGTTCCCGGAGGAGCTTCCCCTCCCGAACCAGCGCGATCAGATGCGCCCGAACGGTCTCCAGCGCCCGAAACCCGAAGTGGTCCCGAATTTCCCGCAGGGAAGGGGAATCCCCGCGAAGAAGCCGCTGCCGAACGAAGCGGAAGATCCGTTCCCGGGTCTGGCCGGGAGGTGTTGCGGGCATGCCCGGACCATAGCAGACATTTGTCTGCCATGCAAGGAAAGTCCCCGGGCAGGGGGAGCCCCCCGGGGTCGCGGCGCTCCGAACCGAAGGGGGAATCCCCTGTCCGGCACGCCAGCGAGGTGGTGGCGGGGCTTGCCCTCGAATGCCCGGCTGGATCGGATTGGGGGGGCGATCCGCGCGATGTCACGTCGCCCATCGTGAGCGGCGGCTGGGACCGGGGCGATCCGGACCTGCCGCCCGCCCGGCAGGATCGGGATCATGGGTTGCTGCCCACCATGAGCACCAGCCCCCTGCGCCGCGGGCAGGGGAAGTCCCCGGGCAAGAGGTGACCCCGGGCTTCGGCATGGCGATCCCCTCGGCAATCACCATGCGGTCCGCCCGTCTCCCTCCGACTGACCGGGGCCGGACGCGGGGATCCGGATCGGGAGATCCGGCGAACCTCCGCCGGAGAAGTCCGCCGGTGGGGCGGTCCTGCGAGTCAGAAGGGAACTTCGTCGTCGGAATCGACCGCGACTCCGCTCGCCTCCCGGTCCTGCTCCTGCAGTCGATCCTTCTCCTGAACCCGCTCCCGGAAGCCCGGATCCCGGGCCGTTCTCTCTGCTTGCTCCGTCCGTTTCCCGCTACCGATGACCGTTTGGGCAACCGTCTCGGTGGATCGACGTTCCTGCCCGTCGCGGCCAGTGTATTTGCGGGTTTGGGAGTAGCCGACAACGAAGACCCGCTGCCCCTTGTCGATTTCCTTGTCCACCTGTTGCGCCAGGGTGCGGAAAGCGGCCACCGAGTGCCACTCGGTCTCCTCGCCACTCTGGCCGGATCGGCTGGTCCAGCCCTCGCTGGTCGCCACCCGCAGATTCGTGACCGAAAACGAATCGAATTCCCGCATGTCGTCCTTCCGGCCCACGTTGCCGAGAATGATCGACCGGTTCAACTGCGGCTCGGCGCTTTCGACCGGATGCACGATGTCCGCGCGCACCTCGGTCGCCCACACCTCCTGGCCCTGCTGGTTCTGATACTTGCGGGTCTGGAGCCGGCCTTCGACATAGACCGGGGCATCCTCTTCGAGCATTTCCGCCCGTTCGGCATTTCCGCCCCATGCCGAAACCCGGTGCCAGGCGGACCGCTCGCGTTCGTAATTGGCGTCGTCCGGCTCCCGGGTAACGGTCCGTACCGTGAAACTGACCACCTTCCGGTCGTCGAATGTCCTTGTTCTTGGCGCGTCCGAGACGGTTCCGCGCAGGATGACCTTGCTCAGGTCTCTCATGACTGATACTCCTCCCGAACGCCCGGGGGCGTCCGGTGTGATCACGAACCGGGATCGCGGGCCCGCAGCTCCGCCAATCGGCGTTCGGCTGCGAGCGCCGCCGGTGTCCCGGCAAACACATCCAGAATGTCCTGATAGATCTCCTGGGCGTCTGTCCGGTTTCCCAGTTGCTCCAGGATGGTCCCCTTCTTGTACCAAGCGTCAGGCACCTGGTCACTTTCGGGAAAATCGTTGATCAGGGTATCAAAACGGGAAAGCGCATCCTCCGGCCGCTCCTCCGCGAGCATGGCTTCGCCCAGGAAATACATCGCGTTGTCCGCCAATTCCCCCCCGATGGCGATGACTTGCTCGAATCCGGAGATCGCCAGCGCATAGCGTCCCTGCAGGTAATCCGACCGCGCCTCCAGAAACAGATCCGAAACGCTCGGCCCGTCCAGAACCTCCGCTTCCGGGACCGATTCCCCATCCGTTTCGTCTTCCGCGACACCGGCCTCGTCCGGATCACCGTCCTCGCCGGCGCGAGCCGCCAACATGGCCTCGCGCCGGGATTCGCGAATCCCTTCGACCTCCACCATCAAGTCGGACAACCGTCCATGGGTCTGCGTCAGGGATTCCCGGATCACGTTCACGCTCCGGTCCACCCGGGAAATGGTGTTCAGGGATTCGGCGCGTGCCTGGCGGTTCGCTTCCAATTCCCGATCCAGTTCGGCGCGGAGGGCCGCGACCTGATCGGCGAGGGCCGCGTTCGCTTCCACAAGCTCGGCGAGTTGTCTCTGGATCTGACGGATCTCGGCGATGACCCGGTCCTGGGCGGAGACCGCGGCTGCCGGGGATCCGAACGGGACAGCCGCAACGACCAGAACCGACAGAACGCGGAGTCCGGTGCGGATCACCTGGCCACCACCACGAAATGGGCCCGGCGATTCCTCCCCCACGCCGCTTCGTCATGCCCCGGATCGAGCGGAACCTCCTTGCCGAAACTGATGATGCGCAGGCGTGCCGCCGCCACATCCAGCCGGGTCAGGAAGTCCCGGACGCTCCGGGCGCGCGCCTCCCCGAGCGCGAGGTTGTATTCGACCGTGCCGCGCTCGTCACAGTGCCCCTCGATCTGCACCTCGACGGTGGGATGGCGGCGCAGCCACTCCGCATTGCGGGCCAGGATCGTCTGCGCCGCCTCCGAGAGGTCGGCGCTGTCGTATTCGAAGCGAATATCCTCGAGCGGCCCGGTCGCATTCAGTTCGGCGAGACTCATGGAAGCCACATCCAGGGCTTCCGACGTGATCGAGGACTCGGGAGCGCGGGCCAGGATCTCGTCCTCGGTCAGCCCGCCCGAAGACCGGTCTGCGGTTCCGGGGGGTTCGGGCGGGGCCGCCGGCTCGCCGGCCACGCCGCTGTCTTCCACCGGCAAAGGCAACTCCGCCGTCGCCGGAGTCCGGCCGCTGCTCGCGCAGGCGGCGCCGAGGAAGGCGACGGACACCCAGGCGCATGCCGCCACGGCGATGCGATGACTGCGGATCCGGAAGTTCACGACAAGGACCTCACTCGGGATCGGCCGGCGGATTTCCCCAGCGCGGCGTGGTGTTGTCGCCTTCCCGGGTCAATTGCCGCAAACCCGAACCATCCCGGTGCATGGTGAAGATCTGGACATTCCCGGTACGGTTCGAGGCAAATGCGAGGTGGAGACCGTTCGGCGCCCACGAAGGACTCTCGTTGCTGCCGCGGCCGGTCGTGAGCTGGCGGGTCTGTCGGGTTTCCAAATCGTGCACCACGATGTCGAACGGGCCGCGTTCGATACGGGAAGCGTAGGCAATTTCGCTCGATTGGCGGGAAGGGGACCAGGCCGGTGCATCGTTCCAGGAACCTTCGAAGGAGACGCGGCGGAGATTCAGGCCGTCCCGATCCATCACATAAATCTGGGGGGAGCCGGTCCGATCCGACGTGAACGCGAGGGTCCGGCCATTCGGAGACCAGGTCGGGGACACATCGATCGCCGGGTTGTCGGTGAGACGCCTCAGGTCGCTTCCGTCCGCGGAAATCACGTAGATTTCGGACTGGCCGTCACGACTGGAAGTGAAGGCGATCCGGCTTCCGTCCGGAGACCATGCCGGAGTGAAGGTCTGGCTTTCTCCCACCAGCTTCTCGCCGCGGCCCTGGTACAGGAACGCCAGGTAGAGGGCAGGCGCGCCTTCCCGGTAGGAGATATAGGCGAGAGCCCGGCCGTTCGGCGACCAGGTCGGCGTCAGGTTGAGCGAACCGTTGACGGTGACCGGACGCTGGCCATGCCCGTCATAGTCCATCAGGTAAATCTCCTTGCTCCCCGGGCGCCGGCGCGTCGTGGAGAAGGCGAGGCGGGTACGGGCTACCCCCCGATAGCCCCCTGCCTGCGCCAGGATGTCGTCGGCTATCCGATGCGCGAGATCCCGGGCCGCTCCGGGTTCGGCGGTGTAGCGCCGCCCGAAGACCTGCTCCCGGGCGCGAACGGCATGGAGTCGGATCTCCGCAACCAACCTCCCGTCCCCGGTGTCCAGCCGCGCCTCCACCAGGATGTCGGCGCCCACCGACTCCCACTGGTAGTAGTCCACTTCCCCTTCGGTCGCCCGTTCCGCGGCGACGCGGTAAAAGCGTTCCGGGAGCATCCGGTAGACGCCAGCGAAGGCGATGTCGTCGCGCACCACCCCGGTCATCATCCGGGCGTCGGCAGCGAATTCCGAAGCCTCCCCGGAGACAGCCACCCCGAACTCGGGAATGGCCAGCCGAACCGGCGTCCCCGGCCTCGTGATGTCGAGATACCAGTCGCCGGTGACCGGTTCCTGTTCCGATTTCCCGGTACCGCCGGCGGTCGCAAGGGACAGGAGGGCGGAACCCAGGGCGGCTGCCAGGATCGGAGCGCATCGCGCCCAGCGCCGGCGCGTCGTCATGTTCCCGTTCCCATCCCCGGGACCGAACCGAACGGCAACCCGCCGGCGGTCCCTCCCTCATAGGTGAAGAGCAGATGAACCCCCACCTGGTCCCGGGGGAAGCTGTCCGGGAGCTGCGGAAAGGGTTCCCCCAGGATCACCGCCCGGAGGGCGGCGCGGTCCAGAAGATCCTGGCCGCTCGAACTCTCGACTCCGGCCGCCGAGATGGAGCCATTGCGGTGAATGGTGAAGCGGATCACCACGCGCGCTTCTCCCCGCACCGGGATCCGCTGCCAGTTGGCCTGGATCCGGGCAATCATCTGGCGCTGGTAGTAGGCGTACTCGAAGTCCTGATCGAACAGGGAACCGCCCGGCACTCCACCGAGGCCGATACCCCCGGACCCCGAACCCGATGCCCCGTCCGCCGGCCGTCTCCGGGAAGGACGGGAGCTGGTGTCCACCGGACGGCGGGTGGCGAGCCGTCCGGCCGGAGCGGCCGCGGCGTCCCGGCCCCGGAGTCCCGAATCCGGCTGCTCCGGTCGCGGCTCCCGGCGGCGGGTCCGCGCTTCGGGGGTGGGCATGCGGTCCCGGGCCTCGTTGGTGGGACGCACCACGTCCGGACGCGCTTCGGGCTCCGGTTCCGGGGGAGGAGGCTCGGGAGCCGGTGGCTCGGGCTCCGGTTCCGGCTCGGGCGCAGGCTCGGGTTCCGGGATCGGGACCGGTTCGGGCGCTGGCGCCGGGGCGCCGAGGCTCGGCGTCGGTGAGGGTCCCGACATGCCCAACTCGACAAACATCGCCGACGGAGGCGGCAGCGCCGGCCCGGAATCGGCCGCGTAGGCGAATGCCACCGCACCGAGTGCCGCAAAGTGGGCCAGGGCCGACCAGGCCAGGTTCCGCGTGAAGGGATCGGGCGGCGGCCGGGGTCCCGTGCGGGCGCCCTCCCTCTCAACGCCCACGTTGCTCTCCGGGGTAGGCGTACACCAGACCCACCCGATCGAACCCTGCCCGTTTCATCGTGTCGATGACTTCGACGACCCTTCCGTATTGTAGCGACACGTCCCCCTGAAGATATCCCTCGCGGGCGCCCTGGAACTCCACCATCTCGCGCAACCGCTCCTCCAGCAGCAGGGGGTTCACCGCGTCCTCGCCGACAAACGTCCGTCCTTCCGCATCCACCGTGACCATGATCCGCTCGGTGGACTCGGCCGACTTCATCCGGGCGGTGGGAAGACTCACGTCGAGGGACCGAACCAGCAGCGGCGCCGTCACCATGAAAATGATCAGCAGGACGAGGACCACATCCACGAACGGGGTCACGTTGATGTCGGACAGGGCCGAAGGACCGCGGGCCGAACGCCGGGCCGCGAGACGGGCGAGCGCGGAACCGCCCCCGGAACCGGACGCCGTCCGCGTCGCCACCGGATCAGCTCCCCGCGAAACGTTCGAACCGGGTGACCAGTTCCAGCGAGAACTCGTCCATGCCGGTCTCGATCCGCCGGAGCCGGGAAAGAAATGCGTTGTAGGCGATCACCGCCGGAATCGCCGCCCCGAGCCCGGCTGCGGTGGCGATCAGCGCCTCCGAGACCCCGGGAGCCACCACGCTGATGTTGGCGGCCTGGGTGAAACCGATGTCCTGAAACGCGTTCATGATGCCCCATACGGTACCGAAGAGTCCGATGAACGGCGTGGAGCCACCGGTCGTCGCCAGGAAGACCAGGCGCCGTTCCAGTCGTCGGCCCTCCATCGAGGAAGCGCGGACCAGCGCGCGGGCCACCGCTTCCATGTTGCTCACCGCAAGGGTGGCGCTGCCCTGGGCGCGGGACTGATGCACCACCTCCTCCTGCCCGGCGAGAAACAGCTGCGCGAGCGGGCTTGCCTTGTGCCGGCGGGCCGCTGTCGCAACTTCGGCAACCTGCTGGGAACGGCGAAAGGCGCGCAGGAAGGCGGTGGACGCCCGCTCGGCGCGGGCCAGTTCGCGCGACTTGCCGAGGATGATCGCCCACGACACCAGGCTGAAGACGAGCAGGGTCGTCAGCACCAGCCAGCTGACCGGTCCGGCCTCGACGATGAGACCGAACATGTTGTCGGCGGCAAAGACGCCTCCGGGGTCGAGGGCGGTCGTCTCCACCACCGTTTCCTGCACGGCTCCGGCGGCGGGCGGATCCTGCGCGGAGACGGGGGCAACAGCGGCCAGCAGGCACACCGGGGAGAGCGTCACCGACCGGAGCGGCGCAAGCAAGCGAGGAAGTGACACCACAACATATTGTACCTTGGCGATACGCAACCCCCTACCGGTTGGGGTAGGACCCGGGTTTCGACCGATCCCGGCAACACGCCGCGACCCGCATCGCATCAGAATCCCCGGGTTCCGGCCGCCCCACCGCTCCGGAGGAAGGACTTCATGCTCGAATGGCTGCGGGTGCGCAATGTTGCCCTGATTCGCGAGGCTTCGCTCGAGTTCGGCGAGGGCCTGAACGTCGTCACGGGAGAGACCGGCGCCGGCAAGAGCGTCCTGCTGGAATCCCTGGTCCTGGTCCTGGGAGGGCGCGCGCAGTCGCAGCTGGTGGGTCGTTCGGCGGATCGGAGCGCGGTCGAGGCCGGTTTCCGCATTCCGAAGGGCCCGGCATCCACCGGCCCCCTGTACGACCTGCTCGAGGAGAACGGGGTGGAGGTCGAAGACGGGGAACTGGTGGTCCGCAGGGAGCTCCGGGTTCGAAGCGGCGGACAGTCGCTCCAGGGGCGCATCCGGGTGAACGGCGTCCCGATGGCGGCCGGCGCGATGCGCCGGATCGGTTCGCTGCTCGCGGAGGTGTTCCGCCAGGGGGAACACCTGGGCATCCAGCAACCCGGCGCCGGACGGGACATCCTCGACCGGATCGCCGGCAATGCGGATCTCCGGCATCGGCTCGCGAACTGCCACGACCACCTGCGGGCACGGGAGGAGGAACTCACCCGCCTGGAAACCGCGCTCGCCCGCGAGGCGTCCGAACGCGACACCCTGACCCGCATCTCCGGGGAGATCGAGTCGGCGGGCCTTGCACCCGGAGAGGACGAGGAACTGCACCGGGAACGCCGGGTCCTGACCGCCGCCGGCCAGTTGCGTTCCCTGCTCGCTGCCGCCCGCGACAGCCTCCACGAGTCGGAAGACTCCGCGACCACGCGGATCGCGGTGGCGCTCCGATCCCTGGAACGGGCCGCCGCCTGGGACCCGGACCTCGAGCCGGAGCTCGCTCGGTATCGGGACGCGCTCGCCGTGCTGGAGGAACTCGCCCTCGATCTCCGCGAGCGCGAGGAGCGGATTGCCGCCGCCCCCGAGCGCCTCGACTGGATCGAAGATCGGTTGGCATTGATTCGCGGGCTGGAGCGGCGATACGCCGGAGGGGCAGGGGGCGCCGATGCGCTCCTGGCGCGGATAAATCAAATCTCATTGGATATCAATGAGTTTGAAAATCGAACCGAGCTGCGGGAGCGGCTTCGGCGCGAGGTCGCGGAAGAGATCGACCGTTACGGCCACCTCGCGCAACGACTTTCGTCGGCGCGGGCCGTCACTGCCGCCGAAGTCGGTGGCCTGGTCGAAACCGAGCTTGCGAGCCTCGGGATGGGGAAAGCCCGCTTCGAGATCGAAGTCGCGCCGATTCCTCCGGAACCGGAACGTCCCACCGGCCATTTCCGGCCTCACGGAATCGACCGGGTGGAGTTTCGCTTCGGAGCCAACCGGGACGTCCCGCCGGGACCGATCGGCCAGATCGCTTCCGGGGGCGAGTCCTCCCGCTTCCTGGTCGCGCTCACCGCGGCAGTGACCGGGGAAGGGGATCCCCCCTTGGTGGTGTTCGATGAAGCCGACGCCGGAACCTCGGGCCGCATCGCGCATCAGGTGGGAGCGCGTCTTCTGAAACTGGCAAGGGAGCGCCAGGTCATTTCGGTGACGCATCTTCCCCAGGTCGCGGCCTTCGGGCACACGCACCTGGTGGTGGAGAAACTAGAATCGGATGGATCGGTCCGCGTCCGCCGTCTTGCCGGCTCCGCCCGGATCGAGGAAATCGCCCGCATGCTGGCAGGCTCGAACGTCACCGGAAGTGCCCGGGATCACGCCTGCCAACTGCTTGCCGCCAACCGGAACGGGGCGGCGTCGGAGGCCTCATGAAGCAACTCCCGGCTGTGCTGCCGGATTCCGACAGCCTGCCGACGCCCGCCGGACGCTACCGGATCGAGACGTGGGGCTGCCAGATGAATGTCCACGACTCGGAGAAGATGGCGGCGGCGCTCGGCTCCGCCGGATATGCGCCGGCGCAAGGCGACGAGGCGCCCGACCTGGTGCTGCTGAACACATGCTCGGTCCGGGAGAAGGCCCAGGAGAAGGTGTTTCAGCGGGTGGAGGCGCTCGCGCCCCGCAAGAAGCACGGCAACCTGCTGATCGGCGTCGCCGGTTGTGTCGCGCAGCAGGAAGGCGCCGCTCTCCTCGCTCGCGCCCCGGCGGTCGACTTCGTGCTGGGAACCCAGAGCCTGGTCCTTCTGCCCGAAGTGGTGCGGCGGCTTCATTCCGGCGAACACGGGATCGTCGAGACCGGCCGCCATCCCGACAACCTGGACATTCCGCCGGAACAGATCGAACGACTCCCCGGGATCAAGGCGTACATCACCATCATGGAGGGATGCGACAACTTCTGCTCGTTCTGTGTCGTGCCGTTCACCCGGGGCCGGGAGCGGTGCCGCACCGTGGAGAGCATCGTGCGCGAAGCCGAATCGCTGACGGGGGATGGTTTCGTGGAGATCCAGCTTCTGGGGCAGAACGTGAACTCGTACCGGGATCCGCTGGACGGCCGCAGCTTCACCCGGCTCGTGGATGCGGTCGGGGCGGTTCCGGGACTTCGCCGCCTGCGCTTCACCAGCCCCCATCCCAAGGATTTCGGGGAAGACCTGATGGAGCGGTTTGCCGACCAGGGCCCGCTCATGCCCCACATGCACCTGCCGGCGCAGTCCGGTTCCTCCACCGTCCTCGAACGCATGCGGCGCGGCTACCGCCGGGAAGCGTTCGTGCATCTGGTCCACCGGGCGCGCGGGTTCGTGCCGGACCTCGCCATCTCGACCGACCTGATCGTGGGATTCTGCGGCGAGACCGACGAGGAATTCGAGGACACCATGTCGTTGCTGGACGAGGCCCGTTTCGCGTCGGTCTATTCCTTCAAATATTCGGAACGCCCGCACACTCTCGCCTCCCGGTCGCTCCCGGACGATGTTCCGGAGACGCGGAAGACGCAGCGGCTCCAGGAATTGCAGGCCCGCCAGCGCGAGATCCAGTTCGCCCTGAATCGGGAACGGATCGGGACCGACGTGGAAGTCCTGGTGGAGGGAACCGGTCGTCTCCCGGGACAGCTTCGGGGGCGCGGCCCGGACCATCGAGTGGTGAACTTCCCGGGTGACGAGTCCCTGATCGGGTGCTTCACCACGGTCCGCATCACCGGATGTGGTCCCAACAGCCTGCTGGGCGGCGGGGCCGCGACGAGCGCCGGGAATTCGGGGCCGCCGGAACCCGTCCCGCTTCCGGTCCATCCGTCCACGGCAGGTGCGGATGAAGGATTCCCGGCGCCCGCGTCTTTCGGGAGGTGACGCTCATGGAGATCGAGATGACCATCAAGGCGATCCTCACGGTTCCGGCAACCCGGGCCACGGTGGTCCTGCTCAAGGAGGAAACCGGGGACCGGGAGCTTCCCATCTGGGTCGGCCCCTGCGAGGCCCGCGCGATCGGCATGCAGATCGAGAATCTGGAAACGCCGCGGCCGCTGACCCATGATCTGATGCGTGAGTTGCTTCGCGAACTGGACACCCGGGTACAGCGGGTCGTCATTCACAGCATCACCGACCGCACCTTCCTCGCGCACATCCATCTGGAGCGGAAGCGCCTCCGGATGGCCATCGACGCCCGTCCGAGCGACGCCATCGCGCTGGCGCTTCGGACCCGGGCTCCGATCTTCGTGACTTCGCAGGTCATGGACGCGGCGCCCCAGCTCGGCGACATGGCCCCCGACGGCCCGGGGGAACCCCCGCAGGACAAGGACGAACTGGATGCGTGGCTCGAGACCCTGGACGAGGAGGATCTCGGCGGTGCGCAGTGACCCTGCCGGGTGGGAGGACTCATCCGACGGCAACCGGCACGCGGGGTCGAGCTGACAGTGAGGGGCTGCACCATCACCATCGCCAACCAGAAGGGCGGGGTGGGGAAGACCACCACCGCCGTGAATCTCGCCGCCGCGCTCGCCGGCGCCGGCCACCGAACCCTCCTGCTGGACATGGACCCGCAGACCAATGCCACCGTGACGTTCCTCGGTCCGGCCCCGGTCAAGGCCTCCCTCTTCGACGTCCTCACCGACGGGGTGCGCATGGCTGGGATCATCCAGCCCACCTCGCTGCCCGAACTGTTCGTCGCTCCCTCGCACATCTCGCTGGCGAAACTGGAGCGGCAGCTGCTCGGGGATCTCGATGCCTACTACCGGCTCCGGGATCGAGTCCAGCATGTGGGCGACCAGTACGAGTTCCTGATCGTGGACACCCCGCCCACGCTGGGAATGACCACGGTGAACGCACTGGTGGCGAGCGACCATCTGATACTCCCGATGCAGCCGGCATACTTCTCGCTCGAAGGAGCGGACGATCTCCTTGATACGCTGGAACAGGTGCGCCGAAGGCCCAATCCGGACCTCAACCTGCTGGGGATCCTGGTGACCATGGTCGACTCTCGGACCCGCCTCTCCCGGGACGCCGAAGCCCGCATTCGCAAGCACTTCGGCGAAAAGGTCTTCAAGGCGGTCATCCACCGCAACGTCCGGCTGGAAGAGAGTCCGGCCTACTGTGAATCCATCTTCTCGTTCGCCCCCGATTCCCGGGGCGCGGCGGACTACCAACAACTTTCCGGTGAGGTACGGGAGCGTGTCCAAACGCGCCGGACTACCTGACACCATCGGCCTTCGGTCCCGGGATCGGCACTATGTCGCCGGCCTTGCCGACGGCGTATCGGAGATCCGCTACCGGCTCATTCCGGTGGATCAGGTGCATCCGAACCCGGACCAGCCGCGCCAGCGTGTGGGCGCGCTCGGACCCCTGGCCGAATCCATCAAGGAGAACGGGATCCTGCAGCCGATCGTGGTGCGCCGGCTGGGCGCCAAGGAGTACCAGATCATCGCAGGGGAACGGCGCTACGCCGCCGCCCGTTCAGCCGGCATCCGCGAGATTCCCTGTTTCGAGCGGGAAGCCGATCCCGGAAAGTCGCTGGAACTGGCGCTCGTGGAAAATCTCCTGCGGAACGACCTGACCCCGTTCGAGGAGGCGATGGCCTACCGCGGATTGATTGACGAACACGATTACACGCACGAGACGCTGGGCCACCGGATCGGAAAGACGCGCACCACCGTCACCGAGACCCTCACCCTTCTGAACATCCCCTTCGAAATTCGGGAGCTTTGCTGGAGCTCGGGAATCCAGTCCCGGCGCCAGCTTCTCCGGGTCGCGCGTCAACCCGACAAGGAGGCGATGAGTGCCCTGGTGCGGCACATGGTGGAGGGACTCGCCGACCCCGCACCCCCCCGAAAAAGAACCTCCGCGAAGCGGGCGCGCCCCTTCGTGTTCCGCTACGCCCCGAAGGGAGGACCCTTCCGGCTGCAGATGACGTTCCGCCGTTCCCGGGTCGATCAGCGGGAAGTGATGGACGCCCTGCGCGAACTGCTGCGGAACCTGGAGAAATCGGACGACGGCAATTCCGCCTGACGGAACGTCAGGATTCTGGTGTCGGCGTGCCGACATGACATATAAACAGATTTTTTTCAATGACTTGAACCGTGATTCAGATTTCCTGTCGAACCGCACCGGCGCCCCATCGGGCTCCCGGCGGACTGCGATAGAATCCGGCTCATGCTGCCCGCTCGATTCGCTGTCCCGGTTCTTTCCATCGCGCTCGCCGGATCCCTGTCTCCCGATCCCGCCACCGCCCAAAACGACGAGACGGAAGCGATCCGGGTGGGCTCGCCCGCTCCCGATTTCGAACTGAGGGACTCTTCCGGGAAGTCCTGGCAGCTCTCCGAGCTGGTGAAGAACGGCCCGGTGGTTCTGGAGTTCTTCCGCAGCGGCGGTTGGTGACCCTATTGCAAGGCGCAGCTCGGCGAGCTGCAAGAGTCCCTGACCCGGTTCGAATCCGCTGGCGTCACCGTGCTGGGCATCTCGATGTACGGTGCCGATGAGACCGCCAGTTGGCTCCGGGAAAACGACTGGACCTTCCCGCTGCTGGTCGACGGCGGTACGGTGATTCGCGCCTACGGGGTCCGCAACCCCGACCACGACGGTACCGAACGCCAGGATCTCGCCCATCCGGCCACCATCATCGTGGATCGGGACGGGATCGTCCGCTTCGTGAATATCTGGGTGAACTACCGGGAACGCACTTCGCCGGATCGCATCCTCGAGGAAGTCGCGCGCCTCGGTGTCCCCCAGGAGGAATTGCCATGAACAGGATTACCCTGCTTTCCCTTTCCGGCCTTCTGGCTGCCGGGGTTGTGTCGGCGACCCCGAACCAGATCGAAATTCCCGATTGGGACAACGCCGCCGCCTTCGAACTGGTCGCTTCCCAGTCGGCCGTCCGTGACGGCGATCGATTCGAAGTCGCGGTGCTTGCCGACATCGCCCCGGGCTATCACCTCTACGGACCGCAGGAGAAGCCGCCGAGCGCCACCGTGGCGGAGTGGATCGCTCCCGGAACCTTCACGCCCGACGACCCCATGTATCCCGAACCCATTCGCCGGGATCTCTCCGGCCTCGGCGAGTTCGATCTCTACGAAGGCAGTGTCGCCATCCGCATTCCGGTGGATGCGCGGGTGCGCGGCGGCGACTCGGTGGCAGCGGAAGTCCTGCTGCGCTACCAGCTCTGTACCGACAACGCCTGCAGCGCGCCCACCAGCACCACGCTGACCGTCGATCTGCCGGTGGTGGGGAAGGGGACGCCGGTGACCCCGACCCATGCAGAGGTCTTCACCTCCCCGTCACCATGAGCAAGGTCGTCCACACCTGCCACGCCCGCGTCGTCAAGCAGGCCGGTCCGGTTCGCGAGGCGTTTCTCGAGGACTTTGCGCAACCGGTCCGTTTCGGGGTGCACAGCGGGATCGCTGCCTTCTATGGAGTCCAACCTGCCGAGGAACTTCCGGCGACCCTTGACTACGTGGTCGCCGCGACCGGCGGTTGAATGGTGGGCACGCTCGGGCGGGCGCTCGAGGCACGCGGGATTCCGAGCAGCCCCGACCGGCTGACGGCAGACGTCGAAGGGGACATCGTGGACGAAAACGGCGTGATGGTCTTGCGTCGGATCCGGATTCGGTACCGCATTGCGCTGCCCGCCGGCAAGCGGCCGGAAGCGGAGCGGGCGCTTGCGGTGCACGAGCGCGGCTGTCCGCTCGCCAACACCCTCCGCAACGCAGTGGAACTCAGCTACACGGCCGACTTCGCCAGGGTCGACGAATCGCTGACTGTCTGATTCGGCGTCGTGAAAATCGCCGACAGCCTCCGCGCCTTCATGCGGAACGCTCCCCAGGCGGTGAGTGTCGTGACCGCGGTGGGTGAGGAAGGACCCCGCGGCATCACCGTGAGCGCGTTCTTTTCGTTGAGCGTCGATCCGCCGTCGTTCCTGATTTCCATCCGGAAACAGTCGCGGGCCCATGCCGCCATCGCCCGCGGTCGCTTCCGGATCCACCTGCTCGCCGAAGACCAGGCCGCGGTTTCGAACCACTTCGCACGGCAGGGACTGGATTCCCGGGAGCAGTTCCCGGACCACCCGGCGGACGCGGACGCCGAGCCGCCCCGGCTTCCCGATTGTCTGGCATGGGCCGATTGCCGGGTCGTCTCCCGCTACGAGGAAGCGGATCACACGCTCTTCGTCGGCGCCCTTCTCGCCAGCGGAGTGGAACGTCCGGAAGTGCGCCCGCTGGTGTACCACCGCACCGCCTATCGCACGGTCGACTCGCTCCCCGAATGACCTCCCGGTTCCTCCGATGGTCCGGGCGGCCCCTCGCCGTTCTTGCGCTCGGGCTCGGTTTTCCCGCCTGCGGCGATTCCCCCGAAGAGGCGCCCGTCGAGGAAACCGCTCCCGAACCCCCGCCGCCGGAGCCCGAGCCTCCGGCTCCGCCCCCGGCGACGCCTCCGGTGCGCGAAATCCCCCGCTTCGGGAGCCTCCATGTCGAGGGCACCGAGGGCGCCTCCGCGATCCTGGACAACGAACCTCTCGGGACTCTTCCGGGGCGCTGGGAGTCCCTCGAACCCGGCGAGTATGACCTGCGCGTCCAACTGGAGAATCACCACCCCTTCGAAACCCGGTTGACCATCGAGCCGGGGAAGACCCGCGTGGTCACCGCCGTGTTGTCCGAGCGCCTCGGATCGCTGGTGGTCGAGAGCGATCAGGCGGGCGCCATGGTGTTCGTGGACCGCAACTTCAAGGGAAACACTCCGGTCACCGTGGCGGATCTCCAACCCGGGGAGTACGCGCTGACCGTATCCCTCGAGGGGTACGAGGTCGAGAGTCGCCGCGTCGTTGTCGAGCGGGAACCGGTGCCGGTGCGCATCGAATTCGGCGACCTGGCGCCCACTCTCGACGCCGCGGTTCCGGTCGTCCACAAGCACGCGTTCGGATCCTGCCGCGGAACACTCACTGCGAGCCCGGAGGGATTCCGCTACCAAACCGACCACCGGGACGCCTTCACGCTTTCCTTCGAGGCTGCGGAAACCTTCGAGCTGGATTACCTGAACAACAACCTGCGCCTCAAGGTGCGCGGCGGGCGGACCTACAATTTCGAGTCGCCGACGGAAGACATGGATTCGCTTTTCGTCTTCCACCGGGACGTCCTTGCCTTTCGGGAAAAAATCGACGCCTCCCGGTGACCGGAATCCCATCCGGCAGACAAGCCGGCGCCTCGCGGGTATTTCCTTCGCATCGGGACGGGCGTGACCCCCGCCGGACGGGCGTTCGAGCGTGACGACGAAAGCCGAGTCGCTGGTCTCCGCTCCGCTCGTGCATCAATGGAAAGAAACGGCGGTCTCGCGCTTACCGGGATCAAATCCCGCAGGCACGCAGGCAGCTCGCGGGTCTTCCTTCGTCGCGAATCGGGCTGGTCGTCGCGGACCGGATTGGTCGCAGCGAATCGGGCTGGTCGTCGCGGATCGGACTGGCGGAACTGCGCCGGATGGGGCTTGGGGCTTGACGACGAGACCCGCGTCGTTGGTCCCAGCTCCATTCGTGCGTCAATAGGAAACGGCGGCTCGCGCTTACCGGGATCAAATCCGGCAGGCACGCAGGCAGCTTGCGGGTCCTTGCTTCGCCGCGGAGAAATCCGGCCGCACGTGACCCGCGCCGAATGGGCGTTCGAGCGTGACGACGGGAGCCGAGTCGCTGGTCTCCGCTCCGCTCGTGCGTCGTTATGTTACATAAGATTACTTATCGGAAGTTGATTCCAGCCGAAAAACCCGAGAGTTCCGCACCCGATGCGCCGCCTGGCGCTGGAAAACGCATCTCCGGTCCCGACTGAAGATGGCCAGTCGGGCTGCGGACACGGCGCCGGTGGCGCTCCCACCAACGACCGACAGGACGCCGGACGCCCGGCTTCAATCCGGCTCGGCGCCGAATCGCTTTCGCAGTTCCGCCGAACGGTAGGCGAAGATCTGCTCGACGTCGGGCGCCACCAGAAACCGTTCGATCAGGCGGCCACCTGGGGCCGAGTAGTCCACATGGTCCGACGCAACAACGACTTCGCGGCCCGTGGCGTCGTGCTGTCGCTCGAAGCGGTGCTCATGGACCCACTTCCGGTAGGGCCCGCGGACCTGTTCGTCCACAAACCGGTGCGGCGGCTCCCAAGCGGTAATCCGACTGCGCCAGCGGATCGGAAACCCGCGGATGCGGAGACGGTAGTCGATGACCGTTCCGCGCTGCATCGGGATGGGCCCCGGAGTGAGAACCTTGAACCGCAGCCAGGGTGGCGTGAGCGACTCGAGGTTGTGCGCGTCGCTGAAGAACGCGAAGAGCGACTCGAGCCGGACGGCGAGCCGTACGGAACATTGGACCGTGCCCACCGTTGGGAATGGTAGCATTCTCCGTATTCCCCCTTCCCCCGGCGGCAAACAAGGGTCGTCAGGCCCCATCTCCCTCTTCCGGCGACGTCGAAGGGCGCTGCGCACGACGGTGGAGGCAATCAGGAGCTTCGCATGGCAGATCAGGGAGCGGTAGCGGAACCTCGAATTCCAGGGATCGACTATCAGCCGGAAAAGGAGTCCCAACCCCGCCCGGAGGGGGCCACCCAGGGACCGGTTTCGTCGTACACGATGATCGAACCCCGGCTGAAGGTCATTTACGGGCGGTTTTACAAGGAGAGCTACTTCTCGCCGGAGTCCACCATTGATCCCCTCAACAAGGAGCTCATCGCCATTGCCTGTTCCCTCCTGGCAAAGTGTGAGGGATGCCTCGACGGACACATCCAGAAGGCACTCGAAGCGGGAGCGTCCAAGGAGCAGATCAGCGAGACCATCGCGATCGCCATCGGGATCAACGCGGCGGCCGTAGTGGACCAGACCGACCGGGCAGCCGCTCGGCTCGGGCTGAATCACTTCCCGGTACATCGCAAGGCGCCGACTCCGGCAACCTGACGCCAGCCCCCCCACCGGCAGGTTCCCGGGCCCGAAAAAGAGGGCGGCGAACCCGCGATCAGTACGACAAACCCGGCTCCTTCACCGGCGCCGCCTCTCACGAGCAACGCGGCAAACCCGGCGCCTCCCCACGAACGCCGCGTCTCACGGGCAACGCGACGAACCCGATGCCTCCACGGGCAATATGTCTCCCGACCAACGCGACAAATCCGGCGCCTCCACCGTGCCGCGTCTCCTGATCAGCGCCACGAATCCAGCACCTTCTCACGGGCGCCACGTCTCACGGGCAACGCGACGAAACCGACGCCTTCACGGGCGCCACGTGTCCAGATCAGCGTGACGAACCCGGTACCCGCCACGAGCGTCGCGTTTCAAGATCAGCGTGACGAACCTGACGCCTCCACGGACGCCGCCTCCCTTGGACAACGTGACGAGTCGATCATCGTGGTGGACGCGGCGCCGCAACTCCGCGATCAACGGGGGGAGCCGATTGGCGAACCCGGCGGCAGTTCCGGACGGCGGGCGTTCGGGTCGAGGCTTTCGGTCCGGTTCAGGAACCGGTGGATGTCTGCCGCCGCCAGCATTTCGTGCGGCGTGCGCTCCTCCCTCGCCCCGAGCCTTCCGCCGAGCGCAGCCAGCCGGTCCTCGAGAATCGCGCGAACCCGCACCGGATTGTCCGGATTCATCGCCTCGCGCATCATGGCGTTGATGACGCTGCGCTCGGCGGCGTCCTGAACCGCCCGGAGATACCCGGAATCGGGCTCGCCCCTGCTCCAGGTCACCGCGACGAGTTGATCCAGAACCTCACCCAATCCGGGCTGATCCGGGTCCCGGGCGTGGTTGTTCACGAGGCGCGCCATCCGCTCCGGGTGCAGCAGGAGCAGCACTGTGTAGTCGGCGCTCGTGTCCGCTGCCGCCAACGGGTCGAAAACCAGTCCGGTGTGGCCGTCGAAGGTCTCGCCGCCCCGTTCCCGGTAGGCGGGGGGCGGAAGCAGGTCCACGATCCGCTCCGGCAGGGCGAGGAAATCGGTGTCCAGCGTGCGCAGCACCACGTCGAGCGCGTGGCGCTGACGGTCGCCAGGGATCGGAGCGACCGGCATCTGGCCGTCGCCGCGGACCGCGTAGTAATACTCCTGCCCGCCGATGGTGTTCATCGCGGCCTTGAGTTGGAAGCGGTGGTGCAGGTAGAGCGGAACCAGAATCGGCTCCAGCGAGGACATCGCGTCCCCTTCGCGGATGGCGTTCTCGGAGAACGCATCAAGGCCGGCAGCGCGGATCCCGATCTCCCGCTCCAGCTGGCGGACCAGGTCGCCCCCGTTGTCCCAGACCGACGCCAAAGGATGCGCTCCCGCACCGATGTAGTTGTCGGTATGGGCCATGAACCGGGTTTCCGAGGAGAGCCCCTCCCGCATGATGGCATCGAGGCGCGCCTCGGTCTCGCCCGGCGGAAAGTGGCCGTAGGACCAGCGAACGGACAGGATGTCATAGGAGCCCATGCCGGTTGCGTAGGCGTCGTCGAGCGAGATCCGTCCGTCTTCAAGGACGGCCAGCGGGGCCGGATAGTCCATCACGCTGGCGCGGCCGCCGTAGGTGGATGCCATGTAGTTGTGGGGAAAACCGAGCGTGTGTCCCACCTCGTGCGCCGAAAGCTGGCGCACCCGCGCCAGCGCCATCTCCACCGGTGACGCCCCCGCCGCCTGGGCGAGATAGGCGAAGCCGGGCGTTGCCGACAGGCCGCAGGAATCCGGGCTGCCGGGATCCGGCGGCAATCCCGACGCCGCACCATAAGGCGAGGTCAAGCCGACCCCGATCATGTGGTCCTGACGCAGCCGCAGGCTGCCCAGGTTGACGTTCCCCTTGATGATCTCGCCGGTCCGCGGGTCCTGGACCGAACCGCCGTAGGACCAGCCGCGGGTGCGACGATGCGTCCAGTGGATCATGTTATAGCGGATGTCCTGGGGATCGGCCCCCTCGGGAAGCACTTCGACCCGGAAGGCGTCGATGAAGCCGGCCGCCTCAAAGGCCTCGTTCCACCAACGGGCGCCATCGAGAAGCGCACTGCGCACCGGCTCCGGGACGCCCCGATCGAGGTAGTAGACGATCGGCTCCACCGGCGGCGACCGCTCGGCCGACGGATCCCGCTTGTGGAGTCGATGGCGGGCGGCCAGCCGCACGGTCATCGGCTGGTCGATCGGGGTGGCGTAGTCCATGTATTCAGGACCGTTCACCCCGATGCGCGGGTCGGCCACCCGAATCTCGAATCCCGGCCCCGGCAGCCGCACCAGCGAGTGGTGGTGCCGCAGCGTCACCGCGTCTCCGCTGGCGGCGACACCGGAGACCAGCGGACCGGGCTCGTCGGTGGTGAAGGTCAGCATCGTCTCCACTTCGGTGTTGTCGGGAAACCCCCTGGTGTTCTCCAGGTGGAAGACGCTGCGATCCCGATCCAGCTGATAGGTCCCCTGCCCGGCGCGCCGGATGCGCGCCGCGGAGCCGTGGGCGTCCCTCAGAAAGAAATCGGTCATGTCCACCAGTACCCGATCCCCGGTCTCGGCGGCCACCGGAAAGCCCCAGTGCACCGAGGGGGCGAAGGCGTCGCGTACCGCGCGCACCTCGTCCGGGTTGTCGCTGATGGCCCGGTACCGGTAATTCGGCTCCATCAGCAGCAGGCGGGGGCCCACCCGGATCGGCTTCAGGACCGCGCTGCGACTCAGTTGCCCCCGATCCAGTCCGATGGGGTTGGAACCCAGACCGGACCCCGCCGAAACCGAATACAGGAACTCCTCGTCCAACTCGGAGAATTCGCCGAACACGCGCCCGGTCCGCTCGTCCCAGTGGAGGGGGACAAAGCCGTCGATCTCCGTCATCCCGGCAACCTTCTCCTCAATGGTCGGAGGCGACTCCTGGGCGGCAGCCGTGGCGAAGGGAAGGAAGGCCGCAAGCGTGGCCAAGCCGAGAAAGAACCGATGTCTCATGGCGAGTACCTCCCGCAGGGGGACGAAATGGGGCGGACAGGCGCCCGCCCCCGGAATGATGCCGGAACCGGCACCGGGGAAACAACGGAGGGCTGCCGAACCCCCTCGTCGGATTGACGGAAGGCTGCCGACCCCCCTCGTCGGATTGCTGACCGGGCCTCCCGGGGTAGGGCGTCCCCCGTCCGGGAGCGCCCCACCGGTCCGGCGCGGGATGTTCCGGTTCCTCCCGGGCCCGCCCCGGTCCAGGGGCCAATGTCGCGCGATCCGGGCCGCGCCAGCAATAGGACCACCGGGCGAAGGATCAGCGCGAGGGGAACATCGTCACGGCGCTGCGGGCGTCGGGATACGCCGGGGGAGCGGCGCCAACCATCGCCATCGCCCCGGACCCCACGGCGTCCGACCGGTCCCCGGCAGGACCACCGAGGCAGTGCGGTCCGGCGGAGGAGTTTCGCGGAGACCCTTCGAGATCAGGCAGCCGATCCATGGCCCGACGAAACCATCACCGTGAACAGGCCCCGTATCCCGCCGCCCGGGGAATGCCAACCCCGGGCAACTCCGGGACCGGAATCGCGTGGGGAAAGGCGTCGGGTTCCCGATCACGACGCGACGCGCCCCCGCCGCATCCGCGTGATCTCCCCGGGTGCGACCGAACGGCCCACCACCCGTCGAGACAAGGATACGCACCCGCACCGGACCAATCGCATGCGCAAGCTTCCGCGCTCCGATCCACGACCCTCCTACCGGGAGCCGCGGAGGTAGCGCAGGAACTCGCTGTCGCTTCCGATCACGATGGTCACTTCGTCGTCCAGCGCGGTGCGGTAGGTCTCGAGCGACTTCATGAAGCTGTAGAACTCGGGATCCCGGTTGTACGCCTCCGCGTAGATCCCCGCCGCTTCGGCGTCGGCCCGCCCCCGGATCTCCTCCGCCTGGCGGAAGGCTTCCGACTCGATGGACTTGAGCTCGCGTTCGCGCTGGCCGCGCACTTCGGCGGCCCTCCCCTGCCCTTCGGAACGGCTGCGCTCGGCAATCCGCTGGCGTTCGGAAATCATGCGGTCGTACACGCTGGCCCGCACCTCCTCCACATAGTTCACCCGCTTGATGCGGACGTCCACCAGTTCGATGCCGAAGTTGGGAGTCACCTGCGACGCCTTGTCGAGGATGTTGCGGGTGATGGCGTTGCGACCGTGGGCAATTTCGCTCGAGACCTCCTCGGTGGCGAAGGAGATCAGATCCTCGGTGAGCTCGAACTCGCGGTTGCTGATGCGCACGATTTCGAGCAGGTCGAAACTTGCCACCGCGTTGCGGGTTTCCCCGTCGATGATGTCGTCGAGACGGCTCTGCGCGCCCCGTTCGTCGCGCACCGACTGGAAGAAGAGCAGCGGGTCGGCGATCCGCCAGCGCGCGTAGGTGTCCACCCAGATGAACTTCTTGTCACGGGTGGTGATCTGGTTGGCATCGCCGTCCCATGGGAGCCAGCGCTTGTCGAAGCGGGTGACCTGGTGAACGAACGGGGCCTTGAAGTGGAGGCCCGGCTCGGTCACCGCGCCCCCGACCGGATCGCCGAAGAGGGTGATGATGGCCTGCTCGGTCTCATCCAGCGTGTAGGTGCTGGAAAACAGGAGCACGAGTCCGGCAAGGGACGCCACCCCCGCGACCAGCGCCCGCTTCATCGCCGCACCTCCGGCTCTTCCGACCCGCTCGGGGCGCGGGGCGGCCCGTTGCCTCCGAGGTTCAGCAGGGGAAGCAGATTGCCCGCCTCCTCGTCGAGGATCACCTTCTGTCCCATCCGGGGCAGCACCTCGGAGAGCGTCTCGAGATACATCCGCGCCCGGGTGACGCGGGGCGCGTTGCGGTACTCCTCGTGCACCGCGGCGAATCGGGCCGCCTCGCCCCGAGCCCGGTTCACGCGCTCGGTTGCGTAACCCTCTGCTTCCTCGAGCACCCGCTGCGCATCCCCGCGGGCCCGCGGAATCGCCTGGTTGTACTCGGCGAGGGCCTCGTTGGTGAGCCGCTCCCGCTCCTGGATCGCCTCGTTCACCTCATTGAACGAGGGCTTCACGGTGTCCGGCGGATTCACATCCTGAAGCACGAGTTGCTGAACACTGATCCCGGTCTCGTACCGGTCGTTGATTTCCTGCAGCAAGTCCTTGGCCTGGGACGCGATGCGCTCCCGCCCGACCGTGAGCACCTCGTCCACGCTGTGGTCGCCGACGACGTCCCGCATGGCCGCTTCGCTCATGTCCCGGAACGTGGAGCGAATATCGCGCACATGGAACAGATAGGCCCGGGGATCCTGCACCTTGAACTGGACGATCCACTCCACCACCGCCACGTTGAGGTCACCGGTGAGCATCAACGACTCTTCGAAAAACTGCCGCTCGTCGTATGTGGTGCGTACCCCGGCCTCGACGGTCCGGAAACCGAACTCCTCCTTGAGCTGCCGCTCCACCGGAACCTTCGTCACGTTCTCCACGACGGGGAGAAGGAAATGCAGTCCCGGATCGGCAACCCGCGCGTACCGGCCGAAGCGGGTCACGACTCCGGCTTCGTCCGGGTCGACCTGGTATACCGAAAGGAAGAACAGAACCGCGCCGAGAACTCCCGCGACGATCCAGCCCACGCCCCGCCGGGGCAGCTCCCGGAACCGCGCCAGCAGCTCCTCGACCGGAAAGCGCTCCCGCATATCCGGAAAGGGGGAGAAGCCATGGTCCTCCCCGTTCTCTCGATACCTCATCCTTGGGTCCCCCCCGGGTCCCTCCCCGAACCTTCGGGATATGTTATCTCGGTGCCCTCGTCCCGATCCGCTCCGACGGTCCTTGCCTCCCTCCTCCTGCTTGTTGCCGGCGCATGTACCGGACCTGCGGATTCCGCCCCCGACGCCGGGGAACGGGCCGCCCTTGCCGAGGAAATCCGCTCGATCCTCGAGCGGCAGACCGAGGCGTGGAACGCCTTCGATCTCGAGTTGTTCGTATCCGACTATCTGGATTCCCCGCGTACCCGTTTCGTGAAGCGGCGGAACCGTTCACCGCGGCATCGACGACCTGCTGGACCGGTACCGCACCAATTACCCGGACGAAGCCGCCATGGGACGACTGCATTTCAGCGACCTCGATATCCGGTTCCTCTCGCGGACGCGGCGGTGGTCTTCGGACGCTACAACCTCGAACGGGAGCACGACGCCCCCACCGGCCTGTTCACCCTGGTGGTGGAGCGGACCGGGGACGGCTGGAAGATCAGCCACGACCACACGAGCAGCGAGTAGCGGCTGCCCGGACGGGCGTGCCCCGGGGCGCCTGCCCCGGGGTTCAGCGTTCCGGAGTCCCGGGTTCGGCGCGGCCGAGCGCCCGGAAGTACTCCTCCACCATCTCCTCGTAGCCCTCGGGAGCGCGTTCCGCCCCCGTTGCGATCACGTCGGTCTGCCCGTCCCCCGAAAACTGGCGGCGCAGATCGAACTCGAACTCCCGGAGGGCGTCCAGCACCTCGAGTTCGAGGTGCTCCACGGCGCGCGGATCGCCAATCAGATCCTCCGGCGAGAGGCCCCGCAGCGCCTGCAACACACCGTCCAGCCGCTCCGGTCCGAGCGGACCGCCCGCACCGCCGAGGGCCCCCCGGAGATTCTCCGCCTCCCCGATCCGGCGGTCCAGTTCCCGCCGCAGCTGCCGGGCCTCCTCGCGCGCAGCGCCCGGCCCGGACGCCGAATCACCCTGCTCTCCGCCTCCGGACCCGTCCGCCCGTTCCCCGTCCGCCCCCGATTCGGACGGCGCGGGTGTCGAAGGTCCCCGTCCCTCCCGGTCGGCGAGTCGGTTCCGAAGCGACTCCATTCCGCGCACCAGGGCTCCGGCCCGGTCCAGCACATCCTCCCGGACCGCCCGATCCGAACCCCGGACGGTTTCGCCGGCCCGGGAAAGGTCCTTCTCGAGGGATTCGAGATCCTGCGCAATCATCGCTTCGAACTGGTCGGCGTACTCCGGAGTCCGCTCGGCGATGACCCCCCGGGAGTAGTGGATCTTCTCCTTGAGCTTTCGGTCCCGGATGCCGCGGGCGGCTTCGCCCACCGCCCGGGACGCCTCCGGTTCGTCCCGGCTCCACTCCCGGCTCACCCGGTCCAGTTCCCGCTCGACGTCCTGAACCCGCCCCGCCAGTTCCTCCTTCTGCTGCTGGAGACCGGCGACCGCTTCGGCGGACGGGCGCCCGAGTCCCGCGACCTCGTCCCGAATCCGGTCCTGCGTCGCGCGGAGGCGCCGCACCTCCCGGGTCAGGTTCTCCACGTCCCGATCCAGCCGTTCCCGACGCTGGCTGTCCAATTCCCGCCGCGCCCCGCGCAGTTGCTCGGCGGCGGAAAGGCCGCTGGAGACTCCCTCCGAGCTGTTGCCCGCCGACCGCATCCGCTGCGCCGCCTCCTGGAGGCGCCGCGAAACCGCCGCGAGATCCGGACGGGACCGTTCCCGCGCCAGCCGCTCCAGTCGGCGCGCCATCTCCTCGGTCTCCTCGGCGATCTGTCGCTGGTTCGCTCCCGCGCCCCCCGGCGGCGCAGCGAGGCCACGCCGGGCGTTCTCCTGCTCCTGCCGCCGGGCCAGTTCGGCCAGCCGCTCCATCACCTCGTCGACTTCGTCGTCAGCGGAGCTGCGCTGGCGCTGTTCCACCGTTTCATACTGGTTTCGCAGCTTGTCCATCTCCAGCTCGAAGAGCCGGGCCAGATCCTCGGATTGCGGCGTGGGCGCCCCGCCGCCTCCTCCCCCCCCGCCACCGAAGGCCACCTGGCGCTCGGCGAAGGTCGCGTCCGCCCGCTGCAGGTGGGCCAGCGCCTTCTGCTCCGGCGGCAGGGCCGCATCGGGATCCCCGGAAACAAGGTGCTCCTCGGCAGCAGCCATCTCCCCGAGCGCCGCCTCCAGTTCCTCGACAATTCCCGCGAACTCCGGGGCGCTCGCGATGCCCCGGTTCCGGAGGCGCCGCGCCAGGGTGCCGACCTGCTCGCGAAGGCGTCCCTGGGCCAGCCCCACCGTTGCCACCGTTTCCGAAAACACCGTTTCCGGCAGATCCGGTCGTTCCCGGATCGCCTTGAAGGTCGCCACCACCACCTGCTTCTGACGCAACGTCAGGGTTCCGTCCAGCGCATCACCGGCTTGCCCCCCGCCGCCGCCTCCCGGCATCGAGTCGGCCTGCCGCCAGGTCCGATCCAGCCTCCGGATGGCGACGAAGTACAGGTCGGTGGACGTGGTGTTGCCCGCTCCGTCCTCGACGATGGCGTAGTAGGCCAGCAGATCACCTGGAACCAGGTCGTGTTCCTCGAGGAACAGGGTATGCCCGGTCTGGATCTCGCGGCGCATTCCGGCCCCCGCCAGCGGCTCCACCACCTCGTCGCCGCCATTCACCGACCACCGCAGCTCCATCTTCCGGATCGCGTAGTCGTCTTCGGCGAACACTTCGGTGAAGACCTCTTCCACCGCGCTCGCCTCGATGTCACGTCCCGGATTCACGAACCGGACGAGGGGAGGCAGATCCTCCAGCACCTCGATGGCATAGTCCCGGGAGGCTGTGCGCACCCGGCCCCGATCATCGGCGAGGGCGATGCGATAGGCGCCCTGCCGCTCCAGCTCGAGCGTCGCCACCAGTCCCCCGGCATCGGCGCCGGGGGCGAGCGGGATGTCCCGGACGAGATCGTCTCCCTCCCCACCGTCCTCGAGGCGGATGAGGCCCGCATCGACCTCCACCGAGGTACGAACCAGCACGTCCACCTCGGTGCCGGTGATGGCGGCAATGTCGCCGCCATCCTCCACCAGCCGCGGCGCCAGCCCGGTGTGAGCCGGGTACCGATAGGTCAGATCCAGGCGCGCGACCTGGGGAAAGTCCTCCACGTCGATCCGGTACGTGGACGAACGAACGCCCTCGGCCTCCACGAAGTAGTCGGTCGCAACCGAGACTCCGGGCAACAGGACCCGATACCCCGCCACCTCCGGATCGAAGACCATCGGCTGGCTGCGGCGGGTCCCCCGGGCGTCCTCGGTCACCACGACCACCCGTTCCGCGGTGAACCCCTCCAGCCGGGCATCGATCCAGCGGTCGCTCCCGGTCACGAGGACCACGTCGCCGGGCTCCACCAGGATGCGGTACGGATTCGCGTCGCTGATGTCCCGCCACGGAGTGAAGAGAAGGGCCATGCCGCTGTGCAGGACCGGTGGTGCGATCAGCGCGAGACCGGCGATGGCCACCAGCACCGACCCGAAGGCGGAAGCGGTGCGGCGGAGGCTCGCGGCCTCGACGGCCTGCCCGACGTTCCCCTCCTCGCACCGGCGGATCGCCTCCTTCACGACGATGTGCGCCAGTTCCGGCGAGACACCCGCATCCCCCACCTTCCCGGACTCGAGATCCGGCCCGAGTTCGACTCCGCTCACGACCGTCTCCCGCAGCGACGCATCGTGCTCCTCCACATAGAGCGCCACCTGATGGTCGGTCACCCGGGAACGCAGCGGAGACCAGAGGAATCGGGCGAGGGCGCCGGCCACCAGCAGCCACGCGGAGACCTGGAACGTCCGCACCACCCAGGTTTCGTACCGGAGCGCGTCCATCGCCCACGCCGAGATGCCGAGGATCACCACCGAAGCGGCGAAGGCCAGGGCCAGACCGGTGAGCACCCGGCGCAGCCGCCATCGGGCCCGGACCCGACGGATGATGTCCACCAGCGCGGCGGGCGGCGGAGACTCGGGACCGTCCACGGAAAACCGGGGTTCGAAAGCGTTCATTGCGAAGTCCCTTCGGGGAGTACCGGAACCGTACCCGAACCACGCGCACGGCGTCGTCGCCATGCCGCAAGGCCGCCGGTGGCAACCACCCCTTCGGAGAGGAGCAACAGGGCTACCGCGAGAAGCAAGGGCCATTCCAGCGGAACGCCGGCGGCGGGCGGGCGGACCGCGGCGGAGTCCTCCCCTTCCCCGTCGGTGGGCGGACGTTCCGGCATCACGATTGCCATTCGGATCTCCTCCGGATCCAGCAGCACGGGATCCAGCTCGGCGGGCGACGGATTCGCGGCGAGCATCCGGAATGCGTCTCCCTCCGGATGGCGGGCGCCCCAGACGCCGGCGGCATCAAGACGAAGGGTCGCCCCCGCTCCGAGCGCCCCGGTCTCCCCCGATGGTTCCCGGATCACCACTCCCCGGTCCTCGACCGGGCCCAGCCGGAATGCGGTCTCCGGGTCCACGATCTGTCCGACCCGCCAGGCGATGGGGATCTCCTCGAACCGGGCGGCCCAGGCCAGCAACTCGTGAACGAACGGGACGAACGCCGGGCGCCGCGCCAGGTCGTTCCAGGAGGGATCCAGGGAAGAGAGAACCACCGCCACCCTCCCCGCTGCCCTCTCGAAGGCGAGCAGCGCCGGATTGCCGTCGTCGAAGCGCGCCAGCACCGTCTCTTCGGGCGGCTCGCCGACCACCTGGCGATACCGGTGGAATGCCGCGCTGCTGAGCGCCGCCGTCACCCCTCCCCCGCCGGCAAAGGGGGCAAAGACCGGATGCCGTCCGAGCAGGTTCCCGAGCCGCGCGGGCGGGAACCGTTCCCGCGCCTCCCCGAGGCGTACCGGAAGCAGCTCTCCAAGATCGGCGCGCAGGCGCGCCGGCCCCATGCCAAGGACCAGCGCTCCGCCGGCCTCGACGTGGTCGACAAGGGCCTTCACCGCCCCCTCGTCCAGTCGGCCGGGATCGGTCGACACGGCGATCCGCACTCCCGCGAGAGCGTCCCGCACCGCCGCCTCGCCGCGCGCCGGGCCCGATTCGAGCAGGAACGCCGGAGAGGCCCCCACCCGAAGGGCTTCCCGCAGATGGACCGACACCGTTTCCCCGAGAACCCGGACGCGCAGCGCGTCATCCGGAACCACCCCGAGGCGGAAGACATCGTCGTCCGGAAGCCAATCGGGCCTCGGGCCGGAAATCCGGACTGCCGCTTCCAGCGGGTCGGTCGGCCGGACAAACGGCGCGAATCGGACCGTCCCCGCCTGGTGGGACCGGCCTCCCTCGAGCCGGACCCGCTGCCGCTCCACCACCCGGCCCGCGAGCCAGAGGGCCGCCTCCACCTCCACCGGCTCGCCCGCGGGACCGGGCAGGAATCCGATCCGCGCGGTGGCCACCAGGCCGTCGCGCCCTTCCGGGGCCAGCGAGACCGAGGAAACCCAGGCGCCCCACGACGCGGGTTCCGTCCCCACCCCCACCACCCGGGCGCCGGTCCCCTCCGGGAGCGCCTGGTCGGGTCGCCCGTCATCGAATCCGTTGCGCTGGAGGTCCGAAATCAGCACCACTTCGCGCCGGCGTCCGGGCGTCGCCGGAACCAACCGGGAAGCGAATCCGAGGGCGGAGGGAAAGCGGGTTCCCGCCTCCCCGGGCACGATGTCCTCCACCGCCCGGGCAAGCGCTTCCCGATCCTCGGTCAACCGGGTGAGCGCCTCCGGACGATCGTCGAAGGCCACCACCACGGCCCGATCGGCAGGCCCGAGGCTCGCGAGCACTTCGGCGGCCGCCTCCCGGGCCGCGTCGGCCCGATCCCCGATCCGCATGCTGAGCGACCGGTCCACCAGCACGGCCACGTCCCGCGGCGGATCGGTCCCGTGGACAGCCACCCCCGATTCCAGCAGGGGCCGTGCGAAGGCAAGCGCCAACAGGAGCAGCGCGAAGGAACGAAGCAGCAACAGCGGGAGGTTCCGGATCCGCCGCCTCCGGTAGCGGACGGAGGGCCCCATCCGCTTCAGGAACAGGAGCGAGGGAAACGCGATCGGCTGGCGCTGCCTCCGCGTGAGGTGGAGGATGATCGGCAGGGAGACCAGCAGGCCCCCGAAAAGAAAGAGCGGCGCCAGGAAGCCCATGGCCGATCAGCGACCGCGGGCGCGCCCCTCGCGCTCGCTGAGGTAGCGAAACAGGGCGAAGTCGAGGGGCGTCGCCGTGTCCGTGAGCACGTGGTCCACCCCCCGGCGTCCCAACCCGGAGCCGAGTTCCCGGATGTGACCCTCGATCAATTCCCGGTAGTCCTCCCGTATCCGGTTCGGCTGCACGTCGATGACGGCCCCGGTTTCGATGTCGCGTATCCGGGCGCCGCGATCATCGAAGTCGGCGATGCCGGCGAGATCGAGGTCGCGCTCCGCCGGATCCAGCACATGGAACGCCATGATGTCGTGGCCGGTCGCCCGCAGCCGGTCGAACGCGGCGATCACCTGCTCGGCCGGTTCGTAGAAATCCGAGACCACCGCCACCAGGCCGCGCCGGGAAAGGACGGCGCCCATGCGGGCGAAAACTCCGGCAAGACTGTCCTCTCCCGTCCCCTCCTTCCGCATCGGCCCCGGTGTCACGCTCGCCAGGCGCCGGAGCACGGTGTCGAGGTGCTTTGCCGAGGGAGGCACGAACTCCCGGAGCCCGGCATCGAAGGTGACCAGACCGACCCGGTCCCGCTGCCTGCGGGAGAACGCCGAGAGACATGCGGCGAGGAACCGGGCGTAGTCCAGCTTGCGGATGCCCCGGTGGGCGAAGTCCATCGACCCCGAGATGTCCACCGCCACCACGAAGTTGGCGTTGGTGTCGGCTTCGAACTCCTTCACGTGGAAGCGGTCCGAACGCGCGAAGAGCCGCCAGTCCAGCCGCCGGATGTCGTCGCCGGGCATGTAGGGCCGGTGCTCGGCGAAATCCACCGACCGCCCGAGGAAGGTGGATCGGTGGAGGCCGCTGATGAACCCCTGGACCACCGCGCGGGCGATGAGCTGCAGGTTGCCGATGCGCGCCAGCGTGACCGGATCCAGGAACCGGGCGGCCGGGTCCTGGTGCTGGGTGACCGGCACTCTCCCGCCTCACATTCGGGACGCCGGGGCCGGTACCGCCTTCAGCAACCGCGCCACAATGTCCTCCGAATCCACTTTCTCCGACTGGGCGTGGAAGTTGGGGAGGATCCGGTGGCGGAAGACCGGCAGCGCCATCGCCCGGATGTCCTCGATGGCAACATGGTGGCGGCCCTGCAGCAGGGCGCGTGCCTTCCCGGCGAGGACCACGTTCTGGGCCGCACGCACGCTGGCTCCATAAGCCACCCACTCCCGAATGAAATCGGGTGCGTCGGCGGCACTCGGCCGACTGTGCCGCGCGAGATCCACGGCGTAGCCGAGAACCCGATCGGTGACCGGCACCCGCCGCACCAGATGCTGGAACTTGATGAGGTCGTCCCCGTGGAGCACATCCCGAAGGACCGGGCGGGTGTCGCGGGTTGTCGCCCGCACGACGTCCCGCTCCTGGTCCACCGGCAGGTAGGAGATCACGATGTTGAACAGGAACCGGTCGAGCTGTGCCTCCGGGAGCGGATAGGTTCCCTCCAGTTCGATGGGGTTCTGGGTAGCGAAAACGAAGTACGGCTCGGGCAGACGCCAGGTCCGGCCCTGCACCGTGACCTGATGCTCCTGCATCGCCTCGAGCAGCGCCGACTGGGTCTTCGGCGGAGTCCGGTTGATCTCGTCGGCGAGCACGATGTTGGTGAACACCGGACCCTTGACGAAAACCAGATCACGCTTTCCGGTCTCCGGGTTCTCCTGGATGATGTCGGTGCCGGTGATGTCGGACGGCATGAGATCCGGAGTGAACTGGATCCGGTTGAAACCGAGCGAGAGGACCTGCGAGAGCGTCTGGATGATCAGGGTCTTGGCAAGGCCGGGAACGCCGGTAATGATGCTGTTGCCACCGGTCAGCAGGCTCACGAGAACCTGTTCGAGCGCATCCTCCTGCCCGATGATCGCCTTCTGGATCTCCTTGGTGACAGTCGCCATCGAGTCCCGGAGGCGGAGGGCGAGTTCCCCGTCACCCTCCCCGGGCACGGCCTCGGTAACAAGTTCGGAAACTCCGGCGCCCGGAGCGGCGGTCTCCTGTTCCGGAAGCGATTCGCTCAAGCGGTCCTCCCTCCTGCCGGGCCGGACCCGGTCAGTGGATCATCCCGTAGATGACGTAGTTGACGCCCAGCTTGAACGCTTCATTGGTGAGGTCCACCGGCCAGTAGCCGCTGCCCGACCATTCCCAGTAATCGCCGATGTCGTGGTTGTAGTTGGCGATCACCATCAAGCGTTCCTTCGGGTCGTTGTTCTCGAAATAGCCGTAGTACACCGGCACCAGGTCCGGTCGCTGGACGTGTTCGAAGTCCAGCGTTTCGATGTGGAAGAAGGAGTCGAAGACGGGATGCGTGACATCCAGTTCCACCAGGTCGTAGCCGGGGAGTACCTGCTCCATCTGGGCCACGAAGTTGCCGAGCTGGCGCCCCTGGACAAAGTCGTCCACCACCAGAAAACCGCCCTTGAGGAGCCAGGAACGGAGATTCTCCGCCTCCTGGCCGCTCGGATGCCAGAACCCCGGTTCGCACAGATAGGCCCACGGCCGACGAAACAGTGCCGCTTCGTTCAGCGAGTAGATGTCGGTGCCCTCCTCGTGGATCGAAAGCGATGTGTATTCGGCAAGGATGCGTCCGAGGTTTTGCTCGCCCCACGGGTAGTCGTGGTTCCACTTGAGGTCCAGGCCCCAATAGAACCCGCCGCGCCGGTAGCGCGGCGGCTCGAAGCGGATGCGGACGAAAGAGAACCGGTGGTCGTAGGGAGTGTTCACATAGTCGAGCGGCAGCTCGACCGCGTTCGGGTCCGGGCGGAAGGTTGCCTTGAGCGGATCCCGGGGGTTGCCGCCCAGGGCGAGCGTGGCGGCGAACAGGACCGACAGCCCGGCCAGCGCCAGCCATCCGGCACGAAACAGCCGGGTCACGAACCCTCCTGCCGCAGCCGGCGCAGGAGGCCGAGGGCTTCGGTGTAGGTGGGAGCGATCTCGAGGGCTTCCAGCACCCGTCGACGTGCCGTCCGGGAGTCCCCTGCGCGATGATGCGCCGCTGCGAGCCGGTAGAGGGCGCCCGCCCGATCCGGGGGATCGGTGGCAAGCACCGCGTTCCGCTCCCGAATTTCGGCTTCGCGTTCCCCGAGAAGGGCGAAGAGGTCCGCCAGCCGTTCGTGGGGCGCCCGATCCAGGGGCCACGCCAGCAGCGCCGCTTCCATCGCCTCGGCGGCGCCGGCGAGGTCGCCGGCATCCTCCCGGAGATCGGCGAGCCGCAGCCAACCCTCGTGGTCGGCGGGAACCCGGGCCAGGTGCGCCCCGAGGGTCTCCGCCGCCTTCCCGAGACGTCCCGCCCGCTCGTGGATGCGGGAGAGCGCCCGGGAGGCGCCGTCAAGTCCCCCGTAGTCGGGAGCAGCGCGGAACGCCCGCTCCAGAAACGGCAGCGCCTCCTCGTCCCGACCCCGGGATTCCAGCATGTTCCCGGCCCGAAGCTGGATCAGGAAATCCTCCGGCGCGGCTTCCGCGCTCCGCACCACCTCGGGAAGCGCCGAGGCAGCGCCGGGGGCGCCGATCCCGTTCGCCGCCTCCCCGAAGCGGAGCCGGAGGGCATCGGTGATTTCCTCATCAAGCGCCTCCAGGGGGATCCCGAGCACGGCGGGAATCACTTCCCGGGTGGTTTCGCCCCGAGCGAAGCCGTCGAGCATCGAGAGAACGGCGGAAAAGCCGCGAACCGACTCCATGTGTTCCAGAACCAGCGAGGAATGGTAGTAGGAGACCGCAACCTGACCCGGCCAGGTCGGGCGCAGGAACCCTTCATCCAGATCCCCCACCGGAAGCAGCAGGCCCTGACCGAGGCCCCGGTAGAACGCGGGCGTCGCCCCGTCCCCGAAGCGGCGCCGCTCCTCGATCTGGCTCATGCCCTCGGTGAACCAGCGCGGCACCCGGTTCCCGGTGAGTCCCATGGTCACGGTGTGGGCGAGCTCGTGCCAGAGCGTCGAGGTCCAGTGATAGGCGCCCACCGCGCGCGCGGACGGCGACTCCATGGCGATGGTGTTGCCGAAACAGACCCCGTGCGCGCCGATTCCGGTCATTCCCACGGTTCGGACGGAAAAGTCGGCCGAGCGGTCGTACACCTCGATGCGGATGGTTCCCTCCGGCTCGAAACCGTACCGCTCGCCGAACACTTCGAGCGCCTCGTGGGCAACCTGCTCCAGATAGGGAAGGAGCAGGGCGGCCTGCGACGGAGGGAGCACGAACTCGAAGGGCGGCGAACGGACCACCTCGAAGGTGTCCAGCTCGTCGAGCAGGTCGAGCGTGTTCTTGACCAGGACGTCGAAGGGATCCCGGGAGAAGGCGGACTCGAGCGACCGGCGCCCGGCATCCATGAGCCCGAGGCGCAGCTGGTTGATTCCGAGCAACCGCCAGGCCGCGACCGAATCGGGTGCCCGGGTCAGCGCCCGTTCGGCCCGCTCGGCCGCCTCCCGATAGCGCCGGGTCCGCTCGGCCGCCGTTCCCACCCCCAGATCCAGCCGGGGATCGCCAGGGAACGCGGCGATGAAGCGCTCCTCGATGGCTCTGGCGCCGTCCGGATCTCCGCTCAGGAAGAGCGCGGCGGCAAGGGCGCCGAGGGCGTCCGGCGCGTGCGGAAGATCGGCCACCGCAGCCGCTGCCTGTTCCCGTGCCGCTTCAATCTTGTCCTCCTCCAGCAGGCGAACCACCCGCAACGCCCGTGCCGCCGGATGGCGCGGATTCACTTCGAGCAACGTATCGAGGGGGTCGCCCCCCTCTTCCTCCGGCCCCCTCCCGCCACCGATCCGGGCGATTCCGAGGAGTGCCCGGGGATCCCTCGGGTTGTCCTCGAGGACGGCCCCGAACTCCCGCACCGCCTCGGCGGTATTTCCCTTGTCGGCGAACAGTTCCGCCGCCAGCAGGCGCGGAAGCCGTGCTCCGGGCGCCCGCGCCGCGGCCTGATCGAACGCCGCGAGCGCCTCGCGCACCAGCCCGCTGCCGAGATGTCCGAGCCGTACCAGGGCCTGACCGGCCGCCACGAGCGCCGGAACCGTCAAATCCCCTGGCGACGCCCGGTCGTAGTGGGCGAGAACCTGTTCCAGGCGTTGGCGGGGGTCCTCTCCCCGGCGGGCGGCGATCCCGGCCCGTTCGACCTCCGCCACCATGCGGATTTCGTCCCACGCCCCGCCGGAATCCTCCAGGATCCCTTCGAGAAGCGGGAGCGCCTGCTCGTCTTCCCCGATCTCCAGATGGATCCGGGCCCGGGCGAGGCGGAAGCGCCGGCCGGTCTCTCCGGCGGCGATGCGCACCGCTTCCTCGTAGCGACCGGTCATCCGCAACGTTTCGGCAAGGCCGAGGATCGCCTCCCCGTCCGGCATAAGCGCCCGGAAGCCGGCCTCGGCCGCTTCGTACTCCCCGGCGGCGAGCAACCGGTTCGCGTCTTCGATCACCGGCTGTGACTGTGAAACCGGCTCCGGCTGCCAAACCGACTCCGGCTGCCGAACCGACTCCGACTGCCGAACCGACTCCGACTGCCGAACCGACTCCGACTGTGGAACCGCCTGCGCCAAGGCGAGGAACAGGAGTGCGGCGACCATCAGCCGGGCGGCTCCCGCAGCGCAGCGATCCGGTCCTCGACGTCGGCGATCCGCAACAGGAGTTCCTCGAGACGGGCGAAGTACTCCTCCTCGTCGAACTCCTCGCGGATCGCCCGCAGGGTGTCCACCCGGGCCGCCAGTTCGTCCCGTTCCCGGACCAGTCCTCGGATCGCCTCGGCCGTTTCGGGGGTGGTGGCCGCCGCGAGATTCCGGTCCGGATCCCCGAAGGGATGGATCCGGGCCGCCAGCGATCCGTCGGTGGAGTCGGCACTCCCCGGAAGATCGCTTCCCACTCCGTCCCCGTCGTCATCCAGCAGCGCGTGTTCGGTCATCAGCAACCCGGCGTCCCGGTATTCGCGCTCGGTGGCGGTCCGGGCGAATTCGAACGCCTCCAGGACGGAAATCCGGTTGTCCCGATTCCGGTCGGCGGCGGCGTCGTCGCCGGTGCCGGCAAACGCCGCGACAAAGTGGCCGGGAAATCGGGTGGCATGGAACTCGTGCGCGCGGCTGGCGGCCAGGACCACCCGTCCGGACGCGGACAGTGCCGGAAGGAAGGCCCCGGCGGCGCTGCCCAGATGGGCCACCGTCACCGGCGCACCGTCGAATCGAGCCAGCATCTCCTCCAGTTCGCCGGGCGAGATATCGGGTCCGGGCAAGTGGAACCGGGCGCCCCGCCCGGTCGCGCTCCCGTGCCCGATCAACACCAGAAACAGCCCCGCCTGCGGTTCCGGTACCGCGTCGAGCTCTGCCCGGATGACCTCCGCGGTGCTGCGTCCCGCCGGCTGGCAGGATCCGGCGGCTTCCGTTCCCTCTTCCGGAAGCCGTTCCGTCAGGATCCGCACCCGGGGAGGCGGCAGCTCAGGGTTTCCGCGCGCCGCGGCGCAAAGCCTGGCCGCCCAGTCGGAGAACTGTTCGCGGTAGGCGGGTTCCCCGCCGACTCCGGCCACGATGAGCACCGAAGGAACCCCGGGAGGCGACGCCGCGGCCAGCAGCATCGCGAGCGCCAGGAAGTTCACGGGAGCCCCCAGCGATTCCGCAGGATCCACTCACCGCCGAGCAGCCAGAAGATGAGCAGGAAGAAGGCCGGCACGAACGCCAGCTGGTGGCGTTCGGTGACGGTCACTCCGGTGTCCGCGATACGCAGGTGTTCCACCACCTGGCCGGCGTCCTCCGGCAGGAACACCCGCCCTCCGGTGGCGTCGGCGATCCGGTCGAGCAGCGCCCGATCCGCCTCGGCGTCGAAGTACTCGTCGGACACCGTCCCGCTGCGAAACCAGGTGCGCGCCGGTTCCGGATCCGTACCTTCCCCCGCCGCACCGGTTGCGGCTTCGAGAACCCGGACCTCGACCTCGTGGATCCCCGTAGCCGCGCCTTCGAAGATCCCGGCGTAGGCGCCGTCGCGGGTCCCGGTCCAGGTGAGGGGCACCAGTTCCCGCCCGCCATCGGGTTTCCGTACGGTGGCTTCCACCACCGCGTCGTTGACTTCAAGGAATCGGCGATCCCGGACCGTGGCCGTGATCCGGATGTCCTCCCCCGGCGGTGCTTCCGGCGGATCGGCCTCGGCCTCGATCCGGCGTGGCGTTTCCGCCACCAGCCAGCGCAGGAGCCGCTGCCAGACCACTTCATGGGTGTCGTCCTCCAGCGGAATCGAGGCGTGCATCTGCCAGATCCAGAAATCCTGGACCGTCAGGCTCGCCGACCGGCCCCTGCCAAAACGCTGATGGAGCAGCACCGGTTCGCTCGCCCGGCCTCCGGGAACCAGCCCCTCGAGGAGAACAACCGCCCCCGGCTTCGGAATCCCGGGCCGGTTGACGGCGGACAACGGCGGCAGATCCCGATAGCGACCCTCGTTGCTGTCGGGATCCGATTCCAGGCGCACCACCGGGTGGGTGCTCCCGGCGCGGGTCGGAAACACCTGGAGCTCCCGAAACACCGGCGCCGCCCCTCCGGGAATCGCCGCGTCCCCGGGGATCTCGGGAAGGGAAAGCGGCAGCACCTCGGCGAGGGGCGTACCCCGGTATCCGCCCTCGCTGAAGGAGGCGCTTCCTCCCAGGGCAAGCAGTCCCCCACCCCTGACCGCCACCAGGTCGCGCAGCATGTTCAGTTGTTCCCGGGTGAAGAAACTCGCCTCCACACTCCCCAGGATCACGGCTTCGTAGCCGTAGAGTTCCTCCCGCGAATCCGGAAATCCGCCTGCGAGCTCCTCCGGGCTGTCCATATCGACCCGGTAGAACTTGCCTTCGGCGGTCCGAACCATCCCCGCCACCCGCAGCTCGGGATCGTGGCGCACCGCCCGTCGCAGGAACTTGAATTCGAAGCGTGGCTGTCCTTCGAAATAGAGGACGCTCACCGTTCGGGTATCCACCTCCAGAAGGCGCTCCCGCTCGTTGTTCCGGGTCAGCATCTCCCCCGGGAACGGCGCCACCCGGAACCGCAGCTGGCGCACGCCGCCCTCCTCGGCGGGCACCAGCGCCGTCACCGCGGTCTCGAAGTCGTCCCCCACGATGCGGACGGTCCGGGTCGCCGCGATCCGGCCCTCGTCCAGCACTTCCAGCCGGGCGGTCTCGCCATCGAGTCCGCGCGCGCGGAGCGGGATCCGCACTTCCAGCCGGGACCCCCGGAGCACCCGTGGGGGCAGGTCCGGTTCGCCCAGCGCGAGATCGCGGTCAAAGGACTCGGCGCCGAGCATCACCGGGTACACCGGGACTCCGCCTTCCCGGAGCGCCAGCAGCATGTCCCGCATGGCGGCGGGGTCGGCGCCGGCCATGGTGTCGGCTCCATCGGTGAGAAGCACGATGCCCGCAAGACGACCGAAGGAAACGCCCTCGACCACCGCCCCGAGCGCGGACGCGATGTCGGTCCGGGGACCGGCAAAGCCGAGCTCGGCGGCGCTCTCCACCCGCTCGGTCGTATCCGAGAAACGGAAGAGCCGGGTCACGAAGAGCCGGGATAGCGCGCTTCCGAGTCCGTCGGAGTTCCCTTCCTCCGCCGAAAACCCGGAGAGCAGGAAATCGCCGCGGCGCGCCTCCCCCCCGTTCGCATCGGCGATGCGCATGCTGGCGGAGTCGTCGAGCAGCACGGCCACCGCGTTGTCCTGGGGCGCCACGGTGGAAAACACCAGCTCCGGACCGAGCAGGCACAGCACCACGAGGGTCAACAGGGCGCCGCGGATTCCGGCAAGCCAGACCTGACGCCCCTTCCCGAGCCTCGGGAATCCGGCGCGCCCCAACTGGTGGTGGACGCCCCACCACAGGACCCCGAAGACGACGGGAACCAGCAGCCAGGGAACCGGCAATTCGAGGCGGCCCTCGACGAAGGCGACCCACGGATTCCCGAGCAGCCACTCCACCAATTCGGGCATCAGGCCGCGCTCCCGAAACCGTGCCGCATCCCGGGATTCCGGATCGCTCCGCTCACCGTTGCCAGCAGCCGCATTCGGTCAGGGTAGCAATCCACCGCCCCGGGAGACGGGGGTCAATGGGTCATCGCGTAGATGATGAAGTTGACTCCCATTTCGTACGCGTAGTTGGAGAAGTGGAGCGGGTACCAGGGGTTCTCCGCCCATTCCCAGGCGTCCCCGAGATCGGTATTCCAATTGATGACCACCATCAGCCGGCGTTCCTCGTCGAAGATGCCCCGCACCGCCGGTACATAGCCGTCGCGTTCCCAGGTCGGTCCCCCGCGGATACCCTGCCCCACATTGGGAACCTGGACCACCTCGTCCACCTGGTAGAAGGATCGGAAGACCGGATGGTCGAGCGGCACGTCCTCGATACGGTACCCGGGAAGCACCCGGCTCATCTCGTGGGCGAAGTTCGCCCACTCGGCCGACCCCCAGAAATCATCCACCACCAGGAAGCCTCCCGACAGGAGGTACCGCCGCAACCCGGCGACTTCGGCCTCGCCCATGGCCATGTACCCCACTTCCACCGCATACAGGAACGGAAAGCGGCCGATGTCGGGATCGGTGAGCAGGACGCGATTCTCGAGCGCGTAGGCGTCGAGGTTGGTGAGTCGCCGCACGCCGATCAGGAACTGCCGGTCCGCCTTCGGATAATCCACATGCCAACCCCGCCATCCATATCCGGAATAGGCCGCCCGGGTGAAGTAGAAGTCGTGTCCGGCGCGCCGGGGGGTGGGGTCGAACGGGTCCCCGGGCGCCGCCTCCCCGGTCGCTTCGGCGAGCATCCGGCGCAACCGGTCGGCAGTGAACTCCTGCGTGCGGTCCCGGCGCTGGACGACGGACGGCGGCTCCGGGAACCGGGCCGCGGTGGCCGGCGGACGCGCCATCCAGGCCGTTGCCCCGGCGAGGGAAGCGGCAAGCCCCCCGGCGGCCGCAAGGGGAAGTGTCCGGCTGGCCATGTCGCAAGCGTACCGCGCTCGGCCCTCCGGGCCGCTGGTAGGATTCCCCGCCTGTTCTTGATGCGGGGCGCGGCAGCCGGCGCCCCTGTCCGAAGGAGAGTCCCCATGCGTTTCCAACACTTCATCGGGAGCATGGTCCTGGTCGGATTCGGGGCCGCCTGCGGCGGCGGGGAAATGCCAGCAGCCGAACCGGAGACCGCAACGGACTTCGTTCCCGGGCCCCCGGCCGACTTCCAGTCTCCGGTGATTCCGGCCGACAACCCGCAGACTCCCGAGAAGGTCGCCCTGGGCAAGCAGCTCTATTTCGACGCCCGTCTTTCCGGAGACGGTTCCCGTTCCTGCTACTCCTGCCACCTGGTGGAAAACGGCCTCACCGATGGCCTCCCGACGGCGATCGGCGCCTTCGAACGCTCACTCCCCCGGTCGAGCCCGACCCTGTGGAACATCGCGTACCACACCCGGTTCTATTGGGACGGCCGCAGCGACTCCCTCGAAGCGCAAGCCCGCGCCGCCTGGACCGGAGGCAACATGGGGGCGGATGCCGATGCAGTGGTTGCGGAGTTGAACCGGATCGAGGGGTACCGAACCCGGTTTGAAGCGGTGTTCGGGGGGCCGGCCACTCCGGAGAATGTCGTCCAGGCGATCGCGGCCTTCGAACGGGAGGCCTTCTACTGCGGGGACACCGCGTACGACCGCTGGCGGCGCGGGGATCCCGGCGCCATGCCGGAAGCGGCCATGCGGGGCGCCGAACTCTTCACCGCGGGCGCCGGCTGCGCCGCCTGCCACAGCGGGGTTCTGTTCACCGACATGCTGTTCCACAACGTGGGCATCGGCATGGACGCCGAAGATCCCGACCTCGGACGGGGCGGCGTGACGGACGCGGACGCGTGCAGCTCGACCGGCGACGAGCCGTGCCAGGGCGCCTTCAAGACCCCCACCCTCCGCGACATCAGCCGGAGTGCTCCCTACTTCCACAACGGCAGCGTCGCCACCCTGCGCGAAGCCGTGGAGATCATGGCGGGCGGCGGCATCCCCAATCCGTACCTCGACACCGACGAACTGATGGACCGCAACCTTTCGGACGACCAGATCGACGACCTGGTCGCGTTTCTCCGGACGCTCGACTGCGAGCACGGCGCGGAGATCTTCTCCATGCCCGAACTTCCGGAATAGACTCCCGCCGCCATGAACCTGAGTTTTGCCGGACGGGGCGCCCGCTGGTCCGGGACCGCCGGAATCGCCGAAAAGGGCGAAAAGGACAAGCACCAGCCGTACCGGGCGCTGGTGCGCCCGGAAGGCGGAGACGAGATCGAGGGCTTTTTCCTCGTGACCGACCTCGCCGCCACCGCCGCGACCGAACGGGGCGACGCGGACGCACAGCTGGCAGCCGCCTTCGGAAGGGCGCTGACCGCCGAACTGGCGATGCGCCGCCTGGCTCCCGGTTTCCGTTTCGTACTCGACCACCGTTGGGTGACCGGATACGAACGTCCCCCGGAAGACACCACCTGAACCGGGGCCGGGAAACCCCTCCCCCGCGCGTAGGCCTCCCCGTCGAAGCTCCGGGGTCGGCGAGCCGATCCCCGGTGGGAGCCGCCTCCACCTTGCAGGTGTCCGGGTCGTCCACTCCGTCCTTGACCACCCGCACCTCGATTTCGCGGCAACGCCCCTCGCGCCGGCTGTTGATTGACCCGCATAGTGTCGAGCGACCCACTGGCGACTGGACACCCTGACCCGGCACCACGAAACAACAATCGAGGAAGTGGCGCTGGAGTTCTCGGTACCGGCCCGACGCGCAGCCCACGCGGGGCGGAACGAAGAGACGCCGAACTCGTGCAATGGGGCCGAGACCCCCAACGGCAAGCACCAGTGGAGTGGGTCAAGGCGACGATCCGAGTAGTCGACACCGTGCTGTTCGGAGAAACCCCGCAGCAAATGCTTGCCGCCTGGCAGCGGCTGGAAGGCCGGAATCATCGATGCTGCCGGGATAGCCGGAGGCGCCGACCGAACTGGCGCGTCCGCAAGGTAGCCACCGCGGACCCCAAGTCCAAACAGTTACTGCCCGGTCACGGGAGCGTGATCCCGGTTCCCAATCCGTTATCGCCGAACAGTGGCCGGTTTGCTGGCGAACAGCATGCGGAATTGCAACCCACCTTTCAAGGGAAATTCAACCGGTGTTCGCGGTTCTGTCGATAGTGTCAGTCAACCCGAGTGGCATTCTCACCAATGCGGGTGGAAAGACCGAGACCATGAACCACGACCTGATCACCCTTGCCATCGTCCCCACGCTCGCTGCCGTGTGCGGTGGGGAGGTCATGCCGAGCGCACCGACCGCGCCATCACCTGCGTCGATGGCATCCGCGCGGTGAAGATGGTTTTGCTGGCCGTCGCCCGCGACATCCTCGAAAAGGACAAGACCACGAGCATGCTGTTCGTGTCGGTCCCGGCCTGGCTGGAAGATATGAGGCGCGCCTTCGCCATCGACAACCGCAGCCGCGGATCTCGGCGCGCGCGGACTATCTGATGGATATGTTGATCAACGCGCAACTGCTCAATACTGGACGGCCTGGGCGACGCATCGATCACCGGCGAGTGGCCGCGCCAGAAACTGGACCTCGTGATACGGCGCCGACACGACCTCGGCGCGCCCGCCCTGGCCTCGACACAGTGCCCACCCGATGACTACCACGGCGACGGGATTCCACTCGGGGAAGCCGTGACACACGGCGCCGCCAGCCGGCTACTCCAGTTGGCGCCTCCGATATGGATGGCCTGCGCCGACTACGGCCAGCTGAATCCGAGCGGTGAAGGCGACGATGACGAATCGGACGTGGACGCCGACCAGTGGACGGCAGGCGAGGCCTCCGATGAAGCCGGGATGAACGGGCGGCGCCTACTGTGACCGGATCGAGAAAATCTTGTGACCGCGACCGGATGCGTCCGCGGCCGTGTCATCCTCTCCCGAGAGTGGAAAGGACCGAGACCATGAACAGCAGGCTCATCACCTTGGCGATTGCCGCCATGCTCACCGCCGCGTGCGGTGGGGACTCGACGCCTACGCCGACCGCGCCGGCGCCCGCGCCCACTTCGCCAGCAGTCGCGCCGGCGTCAGCAGTGCCCACGGCGAAACCGGAAGCGCAGAATTCGGGTTCGCCAACCATGGGGACGATAGACGATGTACGCGGGCCGGGTCCTGGCGAACCCGCCGATGTTGCGGCCCAGATTGCGAATAGCAGCCCATGCCTTTTGAAGATTTACCCGCGCTTCGCAGTTGAAAACGGGATGGCCTTCGGCACAGCAGTGCCGAACGGGATATTTTTCGGCACGATATGGAGAGATAGAAGATGCGGAGGCCGGGATTATGGACCCAGACAGTTTTACTTTCAACTGAAGGAAGCAGACGGATCAAACGGTAACTGGTTCCAGATTTTCAGCGACAACAGGTTCAAACATCTTTCCATTCGCCGAGGCCAAGGATCATCTCTTCCCGCGTCCCATTTTTATGGTGGACCTTATACATTCGATGAGTTTGTTTTCCTCTTAGACCCAAACAGACCAGCGCGGTTCTATACCTTTCGTGTACATGCTTACGCGTGGGCACATGGACGGGAATTGACGGCCACGTCGAACTTTGAGACGGTGTGGTTCGGAAGGCCGCACAAACCAACTGATGTTACGGTTGTTGCGGGTGATGAACAAGTGAAAGTGACTTTCGCTAATCGCCCACCGCTTCGCTACCAAGATGCTTGGGTTACCGCCTTTCAAATTGATGATATGGACAATCCAAACGAAGACAGAAGATACTATACAATCAAATACAGGAAAGATTCATACGAGGTTCCTCATATGACCAATTCGGGGAATTACAACCCAGACGGAAAAGTGTCCATCAATTTCAAGGGACTAAGAAACGGCAACAACATACGGATAAGATTATTCGGAATGAAAGGTACCGGCCTTACTCAAGACACGCGTTATTCAGACGTCGTAACCGTAAACGCTACGCCGAGGGTGTCCATTCCACCGCACCAGCCAGTTGTGACTTACGTGGAGGACGGGAGCGGATGGATGAGACTTGCGTGGTCGCATCTTGGTGGGAACCTTGAAATCACGGAGTGGCAATATCGGTACAAAGTGGCAAGCGCGACAAGGTGGGGTGTGTGGACGGAAATTCCGGGATCCGACGGGGATACGACGGAGCACACGTTCCGCGGACTGACCAACGGGACCCGCTATTCTTTCCAAGTCCGAGCAGTGAACAGAGTTGGGCTCGGCACTCCATCAACAACGACCAGTTGGAGACCTAGGGGGGGAACTACCCACCCGCCGCCGGTTACAAATACCGGGAGCTGGGCAGCGGGGGCGCCCGAACAGCCAAACATTGTTTCCGCCGAGGCCGGGCATCGTTCAGTAACGATTGCGTGGACTCCCCAGCGCGGCTACGAAATCAATGAATACCAGGAGCGTTACCGCAAGCGCGGTGCGCCATCGTGGACCGAGTGGGCCGATATTCCCGATTCGGACGGCGACACCACCGAACACACGTGGAACGAGTTGGAGAACGGGGTCATGTACCAATTCCAGATCCGCGCCGTAAACGATGACGGGCCTGGAATCCCATCAACCACCGTAAGCCGCCGCCCGAAGGCGCGGGCGCCGGAGGCACCCGACATTACGGACGTGGGCGGTGGTGATGGTTGGATTCGGATCGAGTGGCATCCGCCGGAGGGCTACGCGGTGACCGGGTGGCAGGCCAGGATAAGGCCAGACGGCGTCGAGTGGCCGCGGTGGACGCCGATTCCCGTATCAGAGTCAACGGAGCACACCTTCCGAGGGCTCACGAACGAGATTCGGTACGAGATTCAGATCCGCGGGGTCAACACCGCCGGCCCGGGTACTTGGTCGGCTCCCGTCCGGTGGCGCCCACGTCCACCGCGATGAGTCGGATCAGCGGCCGCGGCAGGCGTCCTGGATTCTCGCGTTGATGGAGCGGAAGGCCGCCCCGCAGCGCGTTCACGAACGCGGGCCGCTCGACCAATTCTCCGAGCAGGAGGCCGCCGACCTCATTGACGAACTCGAAGAGTTGCCGGAGGAACGGGACCTGGCCCGACGGATGGCCACTCCGAAGCAAATCAAGTTCATTCGGTACATGGAACCAAACCGCCGAAGCGGGTACGCGACCATTGCGACGTTCGGGAAGACAGTGGGGCTGAACTGGGCCGACGCGAGACTGCTGATCGAGGGAATGCGGACGATCTGCCCCCCATCACGAACGGCGAAGGACTCCGCCGCCAAGGTTACAGCCACGGCTCCGGACCCGGAATGCACCGGACGATGCGCTGGAGCGTATCCCGATTCGGCGTGGCGTTCCCGGGGGAAACCGTCACGCTGGAACCGGGGTTCGGGATCGGTTCCGGCATCCCCGTCACGCCGGGGCATGGCGCACCCACCGTGCCGACCCCGGCCGGGGGGGGGGGGGCACGCGCCACCTCCGGGTCAGGACGCCGCCAGGAACTCCCGGTAACGAACCGCCAGCTTGTCCGGATCGGGATGATCCGCGGCCCGGGCCGGACGCTGGATCAGTTGCTCGTGGAGTTCCTGGATTCCGTACCGCAGCATCGGGCCATCGATTTCGGTGAGGACATCCCGGCGAACCTGGATCACCCCCTTCGGAGTCACGCCGAGGAGCAGCTTGTCGAAGGCGGTGTGATGGATTTTGCAAAGGGAGAGGGCGTTCGGGACTTCCGCGGTTCCCTCCGGTTCCCGATCCCCGACGATATGGGCCGCATCCAGAAGCACGGCGCGACGCAGCCGGCACATGGAGCACTGGTCCCGGTAGGCGAGAAGCACCCGGCTTCGAAAGGCGCGCTGGTGGATGCGTTGCCGGACGGCACGGGTGGCGTACCGGCGTTCGATGTGCCGGGCGCCGACCTCCGCCACCTGGTCGCCTGCTGACAACGGGCCGGTTGCGAATTCCGGATCGTCGGCGACGATCCGGAAGGTGAGACGATCCGGCTCGTCACCGACCACGAACACCGGCCAGATGGCGAGATACACCCCCGGGCGAACACCCTGCATCCAGATCAGCGGCCGCTGTTCGTCGATCAGTCGTCGCAGCCCCCGGTTGTCGGCGTGATCGGGGTCGGTTCCGAAGTACCGATACTCCAGCGTGTCGCCGACCGAATCGAAACGGTCGCCGTAGGGATCCTTCGGCGACGTCCGGATGGATAGCGGCAATTCCATTTGCCGGGGTTTCCATATCCCGCGCTGATTCACCAGCGGGATGCGCTCGCCACCGTGCCGGAACCCCTGCAGCAAGGCCGTCCACGGCAACTCCGGCCCCTCGATGGCGACCCGGTTGCGGAGCCAGCGCATCGCCGCCAGCCGGATGGCGTGCTCACCGAAGGAGAACGGACTCGGGGACAAGGAGGGATCTCCGCCGGGCCCCGTTCTCAGGAGTCCGCCCCGGGCGGGTCGCCCGGTTCGGAGGGTGGGTCCATCGGGCCGTAGTAGCCGCGCCGGGCACGGATGTCCGGGGCGTCCACTCCGTCCTTGACCACCCGCACCTCGATTTCGCGGTAGCGCCCCTCGCGCCGGGTGTTGGTCGAGACGTATCCGATCGCGTACTGGCTATGCAACTCGTCGAGGATGCGGTCGTAGAGTTCGTCCAGCTGTTCCAGCGAGGAGGCGACCGCGTAGGAACCTCCGGTCGCCTCGGAAATCGCTCGCAGGAACCGGGAGCTGTGGAACAGATCGTTCGCCCGCGCCCGATCTCCGAAATGGATGGCGTGGATGGTGGTGTCACTCAGTTTCACCAGGTCCATCGCTTCTCCGAAGCCGAGAGTCGAGCGGGAATCGGCCCCGTCGCTGAAGACCGCGAGCGTCTTGCGTCCCTCGTAGTCCCACACCCGGTCGAGGAACGTTGCCACCGCATCATGGAGCGCGGTCCATCCATCCGCTTCCAGATCATAGATGCGGTTGGCGATGGTGCGTTGATCGTGGGACGAGAATTCGGATATCCGGATGTTCTCGTCGAAGCTGATCACGAAGAGGTGTTCCGTCGGGGGAATGTTGGTCAGGAACTTGATCGCGGCTTCGTGGAGCAGGTTCATCTCCCGCTCCATGCTTCCCGACGAGTCGAGCAACAGGCCGATCACGTGGCGGTTGGACGTCGCCTCCTTTTCTTCGGGCGGCAGGTCCACCCAGGACTCCTCGAGCCCGGCGCCGAAAATGAGAATCTCCTGTTCGATGCCGTCCTCGAAGACGCGGAAATCCTCGACCGTCAGACCGGTGATGAATTTTCCGTCCTTGTCGGTCACCGCCACCGGCACCGAGACCAGATCCACACCCGCTTCGAACCGCGGAACCTCCTGGCCCCTGCCCGGGGCGGCCACTGCGAACAGCGCGGCGCCAGCGGCGGCCAGGTTGCGAAACTTCATGCTCCGCATTGTCCCATCCCTGCGAATCAGATGAACCCCTCGACGCAACGGACTGCCAGTTCGTACCGATGAAAGGGCGGCATCACATAGACACCCTCGGCCAGCCGGCGGGACACCGCCACCATGTCACGCGCCACCTCCACCCCGATCGACCGGGCTTCGGCGGCGCTCCCGGCTCCGGCCATCCGGTCCCGAACCTCCTTCGCCACCGTCATCCCCGGAACCTCGTGGTGGAGGAATTCGGCGTTCCGGGAACTCACCAGCGGGAGGACGCCGACCAGGACCGGCACCCGGAACTCCCGGACCGCTTCCAGGAACCGTTCGAGCACCCGCGCCTCGTACACCGGCTGGGTCAGCGCGAAGCTGGCTCCGGCAGCCACCTTGCGTTCGAATTTGGCGACTTCGGCCTCGAAGTCCACCACCGCCGGATTGGCGCCGACCCCGGCGAGGAACGGGAGGGCGGCGCCGACCGGATTTCCCGCCAGGTCCAGCCCGCGGTTGAGCGAGGAGAGGATGCGCACCAACCCCACCGAATCCAGATCGAACACCGCGGTGGCGTGGGGATAGTCGCCGAGCTTGGGCGGATCCCCCGTGACCGCCAGTACATTGCGGATCCCGAGGGCGTGGGCGCCAAGCAGGTCGGCCTGGATCCCGATCAGGTTCCGGTCACGGCACTGGTAATGCAGGATGGTCTCGACGCTGTTTTCCCGCTCGAGGAGGGCCGCAAACGCTATCGCGCTCATGCGGGCGCTGGCGCGGGGGCCGTCGGCGATATTCACGAAACGGATGCCGGCGTCCCGGAGCATCCGTGCCCGTTCCAGGAGGCGGGTGGCGCTTGCGCCCCGCGGCGGATCCAGTTCCACCGAAACCACGAACTCCCCGTCGGCGAGCGCCCGCCCCAGCCGGGAGCGGTTCCGGTCGGGCGCCGGCGCCTTCCCGTCGCCGCGCGGTCGGGCGTCCCCGCCAGTCGGCGCCGGAGTGATGACGCGCTGTCCGGCCGACAGGGCCCGGACCGCACCGGCGATCGCGCCCAGGTGTTCCTCGGCGGTACCGCAGCAACCACCGAGGAGCCGCACTCCGAGCCGCAGGTAGCGCTTGGCGAAATGGGCCATGTAGTCCGGGGAGGACGGATAGAGGAAACGGTCGTCCACCCGCTCCGGAACACCCGCGTTGGGCTGTGCCACCAGCGGCAGGCGGGTGGCGCTCCGCATCTTCTCGACCGCATCGAGCGTGGTCGCCGGTCCCAACCCGCAGTTGGACCCGACGGCGTCGGCTCCGGCCGCCTCGAGGGCGGCAGCGACCACTTCCGCCCGTTCGCCGGCGCGGGCGGTTCCCTGCTCGGAAAAGGTCACGAGCGCCGTCACCGCGACATCCGGAGCAACCTCGCGAGCCGCCTCCAGTGCCAGCAGGCATTCCCCCAGGCTGGTGAAGGTCTCGATCTGGAAGCCGTCCACCCCGGCGTCGAGAAGCGCCTCCAGTTGCTCCCGGAACGCCGCCCGCACCTCGTCGCGAAGCGCGTCGGGGGGGAAGGGCCCGATGGACTCGCCGGTGGGGCCGACCGAACCGAAGACCAGCGCCCGGTCTCCCGCCGCCCGCCGCGCAATCGCGACTCCCGCTTCGTTGATGACGCGCACCTCCGAAGCCAGCCCGTACCGACGAAGCTTGAACCGGTTGGCTCCGAAGGTGTTGGTGGTGAGGATCTCCGCCCCCGCGGTCCGGTGGGCGGCGTGGATCGCGTGCACGCGGCTGGGATCACTCCGGTTCAGATCGTCGAAGCAACGCCGCACGGCGACGCCACCGAGGTAGAGCGCCGTGCCGAGCGCCCCATCCGCCACCCGCGGACGCTCCGCCAGAAATCCGCTGAACTCCTCGCGCCGCACGGCGCGGATTCTAGGAGCGACCGAAGCAGGGTGCGGAGTCCGCCCGCTACGCCGGCAAGGGGCCGATTCCACGCACTCCGACCCCGCCAGCGGATCCTGTACAAGCGCGCCATGATGTGTCATGACGTGATGGAAGACGGGGCGCCGGGAAAGTGAGGGTCTTCGACTTCCCTGGTGCTTCGTCCGCATCAGCATGATCGGAGCGAGGCGCAATGCCATGGTCGAGACCACCGGAGGTGGTGGAGGAGATCGCGACGACTGCGGCAAACCCGCCCCGACCGGGGGAAGAAGAAACTCCATTCCTTCTTCCCCCGGTACTGCGCCGGACGGGGCGTCGCCTGCCCGTCCATTCTTCCAGGGACCCGGGAAGGCCTCGCGGAGTGTCATACCGGCGTCCCTCCTCCCGGCCTACCTCCTGTCGCCCTTCCCGCCTTCGATTGCCATCTCCCGTGGGCCCATACGGATTCTTCCGGAGCCGGAGCCGAACCTCTAGAATCCGCGCCGTTCCCCATGCTCGACGGTCTGGTCCATGTGGTCCGGGAAGCGGTTCGGGATCTCGGCGTTCCCGATCCGCGGGTCGTCGCGGAGACCCCGGCCACTCCGGATCGCGGTGACGTCGCCTTCTCCATTGCCCTCGCGCTGGCCCGGGTGCTTCGTCGCCCGCCGCGGCAGATCGCCGAGTCCATCGCCGGGCCCCTCCGGGACCAGCCGGGGGTTCGGGCAGTCGAGGTGGCCGGCCCGGGGTATGTGAATGTCTTCCTCGACCGCGAGAGCTGGCTGCGCGCCGCCGCCCGGTCCGATCCCCCCGGTGCGGACGCGCTCCGGATCGTGGAGCACACCTGCATCAATCCCAACAAGGCCGCCCACATCGGCCATCTGAGGAATGCCGCGCTCGGCGATTCCTTCGCCCGCATCCTGAAATTCCTCGGACACCGGGTCGAAATTCAGAACTACATCGACGACACCGGGGTTCAGGTTGCGGACGTGGCGCTCGGATTCGTGGAGCTCCGCAAACTCGACGCGCAGGGAGTGCGCAAGCTGGCCGCCCAACCGCGCTTCGACTATCTCTGCTGGGACCTGTACGCCGAGGTCTCACGCTGGCTGGAGGAGGACGCCGGGCGGGACGAACTCCGCCGGGAAGCGCTCTTCGGCCTGGAACACGGCGATCCCCCCTGGTCGGAGATCGGGACCATCGTGGCGGACCGGATCGCGCTGCGGCATCTCGAGACGATGGAGCGGATCGGGGCGCAGTACGACATCCTCCCCTGCGAGAAAACCATCCTTCGTCTCCGCTTCTGGGACCGCGCCTTCGAACTGCTGAAGGAAAGCGGCGCCATTCGCCACCAGGACTCCGGGAAGAATCGGGGTTGCTGGGTGATGGACACCCCGCTTGCCCAGGACGGCGAGAAGGTGATTGTCCGGTCGAACGGCACGGTCACCTACGTGGGGAAGGACATCGCCTATCAGATGTGGCAGATCGGCCTGCTGGACCGCGAATTCCGTTCCCGGCGGTTTCATCGGTATCCGGACGGTTCCACGGCGTGGATCACCACCGACGGCCCGGGGGACCCGGACGCGCCGCGTTTCGGATCCGGAGCGGTGGTCCATCATGTCATCGACACCCGCCAGTCCTATCCGCAGCAGATCGTTCAGGAGGCGGTGGCCCGCCTCTCCTCGGAAGCGGACCGGGCCCGCACCCGGCACTTCGCCTACGAAATGGTGTCCCTGACCCCTGCCACCGTCCGTCAGCTGGGGCTCGCCGGCGGCGACGGGGGAAGCGTGGAGGTTTCCGGGCGGAAGGGCATCGGGGTCAAGGCGGACGATTTCCTGGACGCCCTCATCGCAAGGGCCGGCGGGGAGGTTGCGAAGCGGAACCCCGATCGGGACGACGAGTCCCGGAAGGCGCTCGCCCGGGACATTGCGGTGGGCGCCCTGCGGTACCTGATGATCAAGGTCACCAAGAACCAGATCATCGTCTTCGACCTGAACGAGGCGTTGAGCTTCGACGGGGCGACCGGCCCGTATCTCCAGTACGCCGCGGTGCGCGCCCGGAACATCCTGGCGCGCATCGGTCAGGCGCTGCCGGAACGGCCGCCCGATCCCCTGCCCGACCTCGACCGCCGCCTCGCCGGCCTGACCCCGGAAGAGAGCGCCGACCTCTGGATCCTGATGCGGGAGGCCGCCGCGCTGCGCGTCGAGGCCGCCCGCGCCGTCGAAGCGGAGGAACCGCAAATCCTCGCGCGCTGGGCCTACCAGGGCGCCCAGCGATTCAACGCCTTCTACCACCGGTATCGCATTGCCGGGGAACCGGACCGGAACACCCGCGAGCTCCGGGCCCACGCAGTGGCGTCCTTCCTCGCCTGGCACGTCGCGGGTCTCGAGCTGCTGGGCATCCCGGTGCCGGAGCGCATGTGAACACCGCTCGCGGGCTTCGCCTGCTTCGCACCGCCCTCCTCGCCGGAATTGCATGGCTCGCCCTCGGCCAGGCAGCCCGGTCCTACCGGGTCGAAGGGGTCAGCATGCAACCCACCCTCCAATCGGGAGAGCGCATTCTGGCGAGTCCGCTGAGCGTCCGCCTCTTCGGCATTCGGCGCGGAGACCTGGTCGTCTTTCGCTCTCCGCGTGATCAGGCCGCCTCGATGGTGAAGCGGGTGGTGGCCCTCCCCGGGGATACGGTTCGCTTCGAACCCGACGACGTGCTGGTGGACGTCACCGGAACCGGCCCCGGAAAACGGGGCCCGGCGCCCGCGCCAATCGGGCCGGACCGATATTTCGTGGTCGGGGACAACCGCATCCGGAGCCGCGACAGCCGGCACTTCGGCGCTCTCCCGGGCAGCGCCATCCTCGGCAAGGTCTTCTTCCGCTACTGGCCTCCGGGCCGGGTCGGCGCCCCGTGAGCCCGATGGCAACAACCACGGGCAAACGGACCCTGGTACGCACGCTCGACCTTCCCGGCGGGGGTTTCTTCCCGGCATGGGCAGGGGCCCCGGGAGACTTCACCGACTTCCTTCCCGACCCCTTCGCCCCCGACGCCGAAGGCCAGGCAGTGGAGCGCGCGCTGGCTCTCGAGCGGCCGCGGGACGCGGTGGCGGACGCGCTGCTCGACGCGAACCGGCGCTGGGGCGCCGATCCGGCGGCTCTCGCATCCGCTGCCCGTCTCCGGGAACCCGCCTCGATCGCCGTCGTGACCGGCCAGCAGCCGGGACTGCTGGGCGGACCGCTGTACGGATTGGCAAAAGCCGTCTCGGCGGTGGTGGCGGCGCGCCAGCTCGCGACGCGCAGCGGCCGGCCGGCGGTTCCGATCTTCTGGGTCGAAGGCGACGACCACGACTTCGAGGAGGTCCGAACCACCTGGATGCTGGACGGCGCCGGGCAACCGGTGACGCTCCGATACCGGCCGGACGACGAGGCGCCGGGACTCCCGGGTTCGGTGCGGAAGCTCGACCGGAACATCGCGACCCTGCTGGACGATTTCGCCGCAACCCTGCCCGCGAGCGATTTCACCGAAGCGGTGATCGCGGCGGCGCGCGAGGCCTATGCCCCGGGGAACACGCTTGCGGAGGCCTTCTGCCGGCTCCTCGCCTGGTGTACCCGCGGCACCGGACTGATCGTGATGGACCCGAGCGATCCGGCCCTGAAACGACTCGCCGTCCCGGTATACCGGACGGCGCTCGAACGGCAGTTGGAGGCGCGCCGGCTCGTGGAGGCGCGGAACACCGAACTCGCCGCTGCCGGGTTCACCGCCCAGGCCAGCCCGACCGGCTACGGCGTGTTCCGCACCGATGACGCGGGGATCCGGCTTCGCCTCGAACCACCGGGACCGGACCTCGCCGGCCAGCCCGAACGGATCAGCGCCGCCGTGCTCCTGCGCCCCCTGGTCCAGGACACCCTGCTGCCCACTGCCGCCTATGTGGCGGGTCCTTCCGAGCTTGCCTATCACGCCCAGATCGGCGACCTCTATGACCTCCACGGGATCCCGCGCCCGCTGGTGCTCCCGCGGCACCAGATCGCCATCCTCGGGCGTGCCAGCCTTCGGGTGCTCGACAAGGACGGCATCCCGTTCGACGACCTTGCGGCAACCGATGAGGCGGCTCTGAACCGGCGCGCCGGAGATCCCCGTTCGGTCGAGTCGCTCGGAGCGGCGCAGGCGGCGAACGTGGAACACCTGGAGGTGGTGGAGGCGGCCCTCGGATCCCTTGATGCCAGTCTGGCCGGAGCGGTGGCGCGTGCCCGCGGCCGCATTCTCGGGATCCTCCAGGACCTCGAGGGCAAGGCGCTTCGCGCCGCGAAGCGCCGTGACGGGGAACGCCGCCAGCGCTTCCTCCGTACCCGCAACCTGCTTTTTCCGGGCGGCCGCCCCCAGGAACGCCGCCTCGGGCCGCTGGTATTCCTTGGGCGCCACGGACCCGGCTTTGCCCATCAGCTCGAAACCGCGCTCGCGGATCCGGCGGCGAGCCGCCTCCGGCGGAATCTGCTGGTTCCCTGACTACCGGGCCTCGCCGGCCAGGAAATCCGGGGGGGTCGACATCCGGGTCGACGTTGCCTTCCGGGCGGCTGTAGAGAATCCGGGCGTGGAAGATGTCCCACTCGGTGAAGTGGGGCGGCTCGAGGGCGCCGGAGTACCACATGTGTGACGGGCGGAATCCCCCGAGCGGGTGGTAGAGGCCGAGAACATGTCCGATCTCGTGATACGCGGCGAAGGTCTGCTCGAAGTGGCGGAAAACCACCACGTTCGCCGGCCCCCCCACCGCGTATGCAAACGCGTCGCCGACTCCGATCCGCTCCTCCACCTCGGCGGCGTTCCAGCGGAGCACCACCGTTCCCTTGGTCATGTCCTCGGGAGGATCGTCGGAAACGTGGATCCGCTCACCGGTGAAACGGCCCCCGGTGAGCAGGGGCACCGTCACCCGGATGGCGTTGCGAACCAGCGCGATCGCCTCCTCCGGAACCGGATCGCCGGTGGTGGGCTCGGGACGGGTGTCGATATGGAACACCGGTTCGACGTTCCAGCGCCTCAAGGGTTCCCGGTCACCCCCTCCCGCCCCGTTGCGAACCAGTTCGCGGTAGAACGCGAGATCCCAGGGAGCCGCCGTCGAGATGAGATCCAGGCGGGCGTCGGCATTCGGGGACCGGACGGTGGTGGTGCGCTCCACGAATCCGGGAGCGGACAGCACCAGGCGATGCTCCCCGGCGGGCAGGTCGAGCCCGAAGCTTCCATCGGACGCGGTGCTCGCGGTCCGTTCCCCGGCGCGCAGGAGCGCCCCGGCCACCGGCGCCCCGGCAACGGTGGTGGTCACCACCCCGCGGAAGTCGGCTTCCGGTGCGGGCGGACCGGGAATTGGTGTGGACGGAGCGGGATCCGGCCCCCCGCCGCACGCCCCGAGGGCGAACAGCAGCGCCGCCGCCAGCCGGGCGCGCGGGCGTTCAGGCAACGGTGGGCCGTCCGGGCGGATGAATCTCTCCACTGGTCGCTCCGGTGAAGACGGCGTTGGCGAACTGGCCGACGAGGTTCCCGCTCGTGCGCAGGTGATCCAGAGGACGTTCCACGGCGAAGACCAGCGCGGCGAACGAGACCGGGAGCCCCAACGCCTCCAGCAGGATCGTCAGATTCACGAAGCTCGCGCCCGGCACCGCCGCGACCGCCAGCGACGTCAGGATCGCGGTCCCCCACAGGATCAGCAGGTCCGGTCCGGCGAGCGGCCGGGCAACCAGCTGGGCGATGCACACCACCGAGACCACCTGGTAGATGCCGCTCGAGTCCCGTCCCGCCGCCGCCCCGAGCGGGATCACGAAACCGGCAACCCCTTCGGATATCCCGGTTTCCCGCGGGACCGAAACCATCGAGACCGGCAGGGCGGCAGCTGTCGATACCGAGGCGAAAGCGACGGGAAGCGGTTCCCGCAGGGCCCGGAAGAAATTGCCGATGGACTGGCCGGCGATCAGCCGTACCGCACCGCAATGCACCACGAGCACGTGGGCGAGGATGGCGAGGAACACCACCGCCACGTATCGGGCGAGCGTTCCCAGAACGCCGAGTCCGGCCGATCCCACCACCGTGGCCAGGATGGCGAAGACCCCGGCCGGCGCGAGCAGCACGACCCAGTGCACGACGCGGTAGACCAGGTCGTGGAGTCCCTGAATCACCTGAACCAGTCCCCGGAGCCGCTCGGTCCCGATCGAACGGACCGCAACCCCGAACAGGATCGCCAGGAACAGGATCTGGAGCACGTTTCCTTCCACGAACGCAAGGAAGACGTTGGTGGGGAAAATTCCGCCCAGAATTTCCAGCGCCGACTGCGGCTCGCCGGTCCCCGTGGGGATCGTTCCGCTCGCAAGGAGCGAGTCCCGGGTCGCGGCGTCCACCCCGGCCCCCGGCGCCAGGACTGCCCCGAAGCCGACCCCGATGCCCAGGGCAACCACGAGGGTGACGAGGTTGTAGGCCACCGCCCGGATTCCGATCCCCGAAACCGACCCCGTTCCCTGACCGATGATCGCCGCTGCCAGGGTCAGGAAGATCATCGGCGCGATGATCATCCGCAGCAGCTTCACGAACAGGTCGGCGATCGGCTGCAGCAGACCGGCCGGTTCGCCGACCACCATTCCGACCACGATGCCGGCGACGGCGCCGGCGAGAACCTGAAGGTGGAGCGGGATCCGGCTCATGTCTCGCAGCAATCCTATCCGGGTTCCCGCCCCTCTCCCGGACTTCCGCAACCCCGGTCTCCGCCCGGAACCCGCCGCCTGCCGTTCCCGCCTCCCTAAACTTCCGCAGTCCGGCCCCCTCGGAACCTGCCCTCCACCGCTCCCGCCCCGGACTTCCCCGATCCGGCCCCTTCCGGAGCCTTGCCCTCCACTGTTTCCGCCCCCTCCCTGGACTGCACTCCATGCCCCCGGATCCCGCTGCCGCCCCGCCCCCCCGGAGGCCAGGAACCGCCAGCGGCGCCCGCAACTTCGGGAACGCCCGCGCTCCCATGAACCGCCACCAGGCATTCCGCGACGCCCTCGCCGAGCGGATCCTGCTCATCGACGGCGCGATCGGAACGATGCTCCAGCAGGAACATCTCGACGAGGCCGGCTACCGCGGCGAACGGTTCCGGGAACATCCGCACCCGATCCGGGGACTTGGCGACATCCTCTGTCTGACCCGGCCCGATCTGGTCACCGCGGTGCACCGGAAGTACCTGGCGGCGGGCGCCGAAGCCCTCACCACCAACACGTTCACGGCGACTTCGGTTTCGCTGGCGGATTACGGCGTCGAGCATCTGGCCTTCGAGATCAACCGGGCGGGCGCCGCCCTCGCGCGCGCGGCAGCGGACGCCGCCGGCCGGGAGGTATTCGTCCTGGGCTCCATGGGCCCCACCAACCGGACGCTCGGCATCTCACCGGATGTCTCGAACCCCGCCCACCGCGCCATCGAATATGACGAGCTCCGCGCCTCCTACCGGGAACAGGCCCGCGGGCTGCTGGCCGGGGGCGCCGACCTGCTGCTGATCGAGACCTGCTTCGATACCCTGAACGCCAAGGCGGCACTGGACGCCGCCCGGGAAGCCATCGCCGGGGCGCCGGGACGGCCCGGGCTCATCGTTTCCTTTACCGCGGTGGACCGCAGCGGCCGCAATCTTGTCGGCCAGACCGCCGAAGCCTTCTGGATCTCGGTGGCCCACGCCGATGTCACGGCCGCCGGCATCAACTGCTCCCTGGGTCCCGGCGCCATGCGCCCCTTCGTGCGCGACCTCGCCCGAGAAGCCCCGGTACCCCTCACCGTCGTCCCCAACTGCGGGCTCCCGAACGAATTCGGCGCCTACGACGAGACCCCCGAGACGATGGCGCGGGAACTCCGGGAGCTGGCCGCCGACGGACTCGCCAACGCGGTCGGCGGCTGCTGTGGCACCCGACCGGAGCACATCCGCGCGATCGGCGAAGCGATCGCCGGCCTCGCGCCCCGACGCATCCCGCAGCCGGAGCGTCGGCTGCGCCTCGCCGGCACCGAGCCGCTGGTGCGGCCGGAGCGCAGCTTCCTGGTCATCGGCGAACGGACCAATGTCACCGGTTCCCGAAAATTTGCCCGGCTGGTTCGCGAGGAACGGCCGGAGGAAGCGCTTGCCGTCGCGCGCGATCAGGTGGCAAGCGGCGCCAACCTCCTGGATGTGAACATGGACGATGCGCTCCTCGATTCGGAAGCGCAGATGGAGCAGTTTCTCCGGCTGATCGCCATGGAGCCGGAAGTGGCGCAGCTTCCCCTGATGCTGGACAGCTCGCGGCTATCGGTTCTCGAGACCGGACTCCGGGCCGCCCCCGGCAAGTGCGTAGTGAATTCCCTCTCGCTGAAGGACGGGGAGGCGGCATTCCTCGAGGCCGCCGGGCGGGTGCGCCGGTTCGGCGCCGCATTGGTGGTGATGGCCTTCGACGAGAAGGGCCAGGCGGTGGACCGGGCCCGCAAGACCGAAATCTGCGCGAGGGCCTTCCGGCTGCTCACCGAGAGGGCCGGGATCCCGCCCGAGGACATCATCCTCGACCCGAACGTCCTCGCCGTTGCCACCGGCATGCCCGAACATGACCGCTACGCGGTGGAGTTTCTGGAATCCCTGCCCCTGATCCGCGAGGCATGCCCGGGCGCCTCGCTCTCCGGCGGCGTCTCGAATGTCTCCTTCGCGTTTCGCGGCAAGGAAGCGGTGCGGCAGGCGATGAACTCGGTCTTCTTGCACCACGCGATCACAGCCGGACTCGACATGGCGATCGTGAATGCCGGCCGGTTGCCCCTGTACGACGACATCCCGGAAACGCTCCGGGAGCGCATCGAGGACGTTCTGCTGGCGCGGCGGCGGGACGCGACCGACCGGCTGGTGGAGCTGGCGACCCGGACGAGGGCGCGATCCCGCCGTCGCGCGAGTCCCTCGTGGCGCGAGCTCCCGGTGGGCGAACGCCTCGCCCATGCGGTCCTGCATGGGGTCCTCGACGACATCGACCGGGACACCGAGGAGGCGCGCGGCGCCTACGGCGCCCCGCTCGCGGTCATCGAGGGACCGCTGATGGACGGCATGCGCATCGTCGGCGACCGCTTCGGGGCCGGACGCATGTTCCTCCCGCAGGTCGTCAAGAGCGCCCGCGTGATGAAGCGCGCGGTCGCCGTCCTGGAACCCTGGATGGAGAAGGCCGATGCCGGCGGCGGGAGAAGCTCCATCGTGCTGGCCACGGTCAAGGGCGATGTCCACGACATCGGCAAGAGCATCGTGGGCATCGTCCTCGCCTGCAACGGGTACCGGACCATCGACCTCGGCGTCATGGTCCCGGCCGAACGCATCCTGGACGCCGCCCGCGAACACGAAGCCTCCCTCATCGGGCTCTCCGGCCTCATCACGCCCTCGCTCGACGAAATGGAGCGCTTCGCCACCGAAATGGAGCACCGCAAGGTGCGTCTTCCCCTGCTCATCGGGGGCGCCACCACCTCCGCCCGCCACACCGCGCTCCGCATCGCTCCGAAGCGCAAGGCGCCGGTGGTGCATGTGCCCGACGCCTCCCGCGCCTCGGGAGTGGTGGCCGCCCTGCTCGGCGAGGGACGGGATGCCTTTGTCGAGGCCAACCGCGCCGCCCAGGAGGCGGCTCGACAGGACAAGGGCCGCGGCTCCCGGAAACTCCTGAGCCTCGCGGAAGCCCGCTCCCGGGCGCCGCGTTTTCTCCGCGCGCATTCGGTCCGGCCCACCTTTCTCGGGATCCGCCACCGGGACGACGTCCCGCTGTCCGAACTGTCCCCCTACATCGACTGGACCCCGTTTTTCCACGCGTGGCAGTTTCGGGGGACGTTTCCGGCCCTGCTCGAACACCCGGACGCCGGTTCGGCGGCGCGGGAACTCCACCAGAACGCACAGGACCGGCTCACGCGCCTCGCGCGCGAGGCGCGTCTCCACGGACGGACGGTCTTCGGTCTCTTCCCGGCAACCGCCGCCGGAGATGACATCGAAGTCCGGGATCCGGCGGACTCGAACCGGATTCTCCACCGCATCCCGACGCTGCGCCAACAGGAGGACCGGCCCGGACCCCGACTGGCTGCCGCCGATTTTCTCGACCGGTCCGAAAACGGCACGCTTCCGGAGCGGGGGCCCGACACGGTCGGCCTCTTCGCCACGACCGTGGGTCAGGGCCTCGATGCACTTGTCGCAAAGGCGGAAGCGGATGGTGACGACTATGAAGCGCTGCTACTGCGCTCCCTCGGCGACCGCCTCGCCGAGGCCCTTGCCGAAACGACCCATCGGGAAGCCCGCCGCGCGATGGGTTTCGGGCAAACCGAGCAACTGACGCCCGCCGATCTCCTGCGCGAAAAATATCAGGGCATCCGGCCCGCCCCCGGCTATCCGGCGACCCCGGACCTCGGCATCCTCCGGGAGATCTTCGATCTCCTGTCCGCCGAATCGCGGATCGGCATCGAACTCACCGGAAATTTCGCGCTGCATCCCGCCGCCTCGGTCGCGGGCCTGATTTTCGGCAGTCCCGAAGCGCGCTACTTCAGCGTCGGCCGCATCGGCCGCGACCAGCTCGGGGACTACGCCCGCCGGCGCGGCATCACCGTCGAACGGGCGGAAGCGCTTCTGCGGCGCCTGCTGCTCTGACCCCCGGCCCGCACCCGGGTGCGGAACCCGGAGCGGCGCTGCCCTCCGGGGGAACGGGAATCCGGTAGTCCTCCACCGGGAGGCCGTTGCCCAGGTGTTCCCGGATCACCCGTTCGAGCGCTTCCGGGGTCATGCCGGCATACCAGATGCCGTCGGGCCAGACCACGGCCACCGGTCCCTCGGCGCAGACCCGGAGGCAGTTCGCCCGGGTGCGGGCCACCGGCCCGCCATCCGGTCCGCTGGCGAGGCCGAGTTCGTCCAGGCGCCGCTTGAGGAACTGCCAGGACTCGAGGGTTCGCTCCCGGGAACAGCACTTGGGCCGGGTGGGATCGACACACAGAAGGATGTGCCGCCGGATCCGGCCGAAGCGCAGTTCGGCGACGCGTTCGGCGGCGCGGGCCGACACCGGATCAGCCGGCCATGCCGACGCCGACCGGACAGGACACTCCGGTTCCGGCGAGGCCGCAGTACCCGTTCGGATTCCTGGCAAGGTACTGCTGGTGGTACTCCTCCGCATAGTGGAAGGCCGGGATCCCGCGGATCTCGGTGGTGATCGCCCCGTATCCCGCTTCGCGCAGCCGTTCCGCGAAGGCGTCCCGGGAGAGGATCGCCGCCTCCTGCTGCGCCGCCCCCACGGTGTAGAGCGCCGACCGGTATTGGGTCCCCCGGTCATTCCCCTGCCGCATCCCCTGGGTGGGGTCGTGGTTCTCCCAGAACAGCTGGAGGAGATCCTGGTAGGAGGCGCGCTTCGGATCGAACACCACCCGGACGACCTCGGCGTGGCCGGTGCGCCCGGAACAGACGTCGCGGTACGTCGGGTTGGCCGTGGTTCCTCCGGCAAAGCCGACAGCGGTGACCCATACCCCGGCCGCCTCCCAGTAGAGGCGCTCGGCGCCCCAGAAACAACCCATCCCAAAGAAGCTCTCCTCCAGCCCCTTCGGCCATGGCGGCGCCATCGGCCGGCCGAGAACGAGATGGGATCCCGGCGGGGAAAGGACCCGTTCGCGGTCGGGCAGCACGCGCCCGGGCGCGGGAAGTTCCTCGGTCCGGTACGGCATGCGTCGGTTCTCCGACCGGGATTCTAGTGTTCCCGCTTCCCTCTTATACTCGCGCCCCATTGGACGAGAACCTGGACGGCGCGGCCCGCGACGCCATCCGCCGGGCGCGGACCCTCGCGGCGAGCGGCGCCACCTTGCCGCACACCTTCCGGGACCGCGCCCTCAAGGGGATCGGCCGCATGCTCCGCGCCCATCGGAGCGACTTCGAAGCCGCACTGGAAGGGGATCTGGGCAAGGGCGCCTTCGAGTCCTGGGCCACCGAGATGGGACTCGTCCTCGGGGAGGTCCGCCACGCCCGCCGTCACCTGCGGCAATGGATGCGCCCCGCCTCCCGGCCGTCGCCCCCCGCCCTGTTGCCGGCACGGAGTCGGGTCGAACCGGTGCCCCTCGGCGTGGTGCTGGTGATTGCCCCCTGGAACTATCCCCTCCAGCTCTCGCTGGCCCCGGTGGTGGCAGCGATCGCTGCCGGAAACACCGTCGTCCTCAAGCCTTCCGAACTTGCGCCGCAGACCGCCGGCCTGCTCGCCCGCCTGCTTCCGGAAACGCTCCCGGAAGGACTGGTGGCCATCGTCCGCGGCGGGCCGGAAACCGGGGCGGCGCTGGTTCGGGAGAATTTCGACCACATCCTGTTCACCGGAAGCCGGCGCACCGGAGCCGAGGTGGCGGAAGCGGCCGGGCGGATGCTCACCCCGGTGACCCTGGAGCTCGGGGGCAAGTGCCCGGCGGTCGTCGATGATTCCGCCGACATTGTGCTCGCCGCCCGCCGGATTGCGTGGGGGAAGTTCCTGAACGCCGGGCAGACCTGCGTGGCTCCCGACTACGTGCTGGCGCCCGAGCACCGGGTCGCCGACTTCATCCGACTGCTGCAACAGAATCTGAAACGGTTTTACGGGGAGGACCCGGCGACCAGCCCCGACTACGCCCGTATCGTGAACGGGGACCACCTGAATCGCCTTCTCGGCCTGCTCCACGGCCTCCCGATCCACGCGGGCGGCGCATCGGACCCGCCGCAGCGTTACCTCGCGCCGACGGTGACCGGTCCGTGGCCGGAACACCATCCCGCCGGAAGGGAAGAGATTTTCGGTCCCATCCTGCCGGTGATTCCCTACCGCACGCGGGAGGACGCGCTGGCGCGGATCGCCGAGAACCCGGAACCGCTCGCCCTCTACCACTTCGGTTCGCTCCGCAGTCCGCTCGGCCGGGCGGTGCGACGAATTCCCGGTGGGGCGCTGGTGGTGCGGGACACGGTGCTCCACTGCGCGAATCCGTGGCTCCCGTTCGGAGGAACGGGCCGAAGCGGGGTCGGCGCCTACCATGGCCGCTACGGTTTCGACCGGCTCTCCCGGCCCCGGGCGGTGTTCGTCGGCTCCCGGCTCGACCTGCCCATCCGCTATCCCCCCTACGCCGGCAAGCTGGGCCTGATCCGGTTCCTGCTCCGCTGATGCAAACGCCGGACGCCCGTCTTCCGCCCGACCCGGTATCCGGCCGGCCCGACGTCCCCCCGGAGGCGGCCACCGAACTTGCTGCGGCCGGGTGGGGGATTTCCGGAACCGCGGCACGCCTCCCTGGCGAACGCGACGCCAATTTCGCCATCGGCGGCCATGTACTCAAGATCAGCGCGAGCAGCGCTTCGCCGGGGCGGATCGCGTTCGAGGAACGCCTGGCGCGGACGGTGCGGACCGCCGATCCGGGCCTTCGGGTCGCCGAGCCGGTTCCCCTGCCGGACGGAACCACCAGCATCCGGCGGGTGTTCGGGGGACGCACCCACCTGGTCCGCGTCTTTCCCCGGCTTCCGGGCGTGCCGCTCTCCCGTTTCCGGCGCCGTCCCCCGGCCCTCCTGCGGGCGGTGGGCGAACTCGCGGCGCGGCTCCAGCGCGCACTGGCCGGTCGCGCCCCGGACTCTTCGGAAGCGGTTGCCATTCCGTGGAACCCCGCCCACTTCGAGGAGACCATCCGGTCCGCCGCCCCGCGGCGCGATCCGGATCGGTTTCGACGGATCGCCGACACGGTGCTGCCGGTGTTGCCGGCGCTGCTCGCACTCCCCCCAGCCACCCTCCACAACGACCTGAACGACGACAACCTGCTTCTCGACGGGGACCCCGCGGAGGCGACCGCCGCGTCCCTCGCCGTGCTGGATTTCGGCGATGCGGTCGCCGGACCGCGGATCATGGAAGTGGCCAATGCCGCGCTCTACCTTTCCCTTGCCGCCGCCGATCCGCTCCGAAGCGCGGAAACCGTCTTCCGCGCCTATGCCGCCCACCATCCGGTCTGCGAGAGCGAAGCCGATCTCTTCCGGGCCGCGCTCGCCGCCCGGGCGCTCATCAGCGCGGCGATGAGCGCCCGGCGCCAGCACACCGGCGACCGCTACCTGCTCACGAGCGAAGAGGGCGTCTGCCGCTTCCTCGCGGAACTCGACCGGACCCCGGGTCGGTTCCTCGATGCCCGCTTCCGCGCCGCTGCCGGGTTCGGCGTGCCGGGTATCGGCCCGGACGCCCTGGCCCGGGCGGCAGCAGCGGCGCTGCCTCCGGTAGCGATCCCGCCGGATGCACCGGTGCTGGATCTCGGCCCCGAAAGCCCGGACGTGGACCCTGCCGCCCCGGCCTGTTCGCTCGCGGCCGCGATTCCGGACGGCGTCTCCATCGGGCGCTACCGCGAACCCCGACTGGTGTACCCCGGCCCCGGATTCCTTCCGGCCCCGGGGGCGTCCCCCACCCGCGAGGCGCGCACCATCCACCTGGGGATCGACATCTTCGCCCCCGCCGGAACGCCGGTCGCCGCCCCGCTGGATGGCGAGATCGCCTGGATCCGGAACGACGCGGCGCCGTTCGGGTTCGGCCCCTGTCTCGCCATCCGGCACGAGGGCGGCTTCCGGACCCTTTACGGACACCTCGGCCGGGACTGTCTCGCCTCCCTGTCGGCCGGCCGGCCGGTACGGCGGGGAGAGCGGTTCGCAACCCTCGGGGAACCGGCGGAGAACGGCGGCTGGCCCCCCCACCTCCACTTCCAGATCCTGGCAGCCGATCTCGGTTTCGGCGACGATCCGCCAGGCGTGGCGGCGCCCGCCGACCTCGGGATTCTCGAGGCGATGAGCCCCGATCCGGCCGCGTTCCTCGGCCTGGATCCGGAGCGGGTATCGGTGGACCCGGCGACGCTTGCGGAACCGGAGCGCCTTCTCCGGGCCCGACGGGAGCGCATCAGCTCGGCCCTGAGCCTCACCCACGACCCGCCGGTTCCGGTGGTACGCGGCCGCAAGACCCGGCTCTACGACAATCTGGGCCGCGACTACCTGGACATGGTGAACAACGTCTGCCATGTCGGGCACGCCCATCCCCGGGTCGTCGAAGCCATCGCGCGGCAGGCGCGGCTGCTCAACACCAACACCCGCTATCTCTACCGGCAGCTGACCGGCTACGCCGAGCAACTCGCCGCCACCCTGCCGGCGCCGCTCTCGGTTGTCTTCCTCACCAACTCGGGAAGCGAGGCGAACGACCTGGCGCTTCGGCTGGCGCGCGCCCATCTCGGGCGGCGGGACACTCTCGTCTTCGACGGCGGTTACCACGGCAACCTGACGTCACTCGTCGAGATCAGCCCCTACAAGCTCGACAACGCCGGCAGTTCCCGCCCCCTGCCCGGGCTGCACCGCCTTCCGATGCCCGACGGATTCCGGGGCCGCTTCCGGCGCAACCGGCCGGACTGGGTGGAGGCGCTCATCCGGGATGCGGTGGATCGGGCGACTTCGGCCGGTCCGGCGACGCTGGTGGCCGAGGCCATCCTGAGTTGCGGCGGACAGATCGTGCCCCCTCCCGGGTATCTCGCGGCGCTCTACCGGGCCGTCCGCGAGAGCGGCGGGGTGATCGTGGCCGATGAGGTACAGACCGGGTTCGGGCGCGTCGGCCCGGCGTTCTGGGCCTTTCGGGACGTCCAGAGCGGGTCCGAAGTGGTTCCTGACATCGTGACCGTGGGAAAGCCGGCGGGAAACGGGCACCCGCTGGGAGCCGTCGTCACCACCCGCCGGATCGCCGCCTCCTTCGAAAGCGGCCCGGAGTACTTCAACACCTTTGGCGGAAATCCGGTCTCGTGCGCGGCCGGGATCGCCGTCCTCGAGGTCATCCGGGACGAGGTGCTGGCCGAGCATGCGGCGGCGGTCGGCAATCGCCTCCACGACGGACTCTCGGAACTCGCGCGCTCCCACCCGATCCTTGCCGATGTGCGGGGCCGCGGCCTCTTCCTCGGATTCGAGCTGGCCTTTCCGGGGGATCCCCCGAAGCCGGCCGGGCGGGAAGCCCACCGCCTGGTAAGCCGCCTCCACGATTGCCGGATCCTGAACAGCACCGACGGCCCCGACCACAATGTGATCAAGCTCAAGCCTCCGCTCACCTTCTCGAACGCCGACGTCGACCGATATCTCGAAGTCCTGGATTTCGTGCTGCGGGAACAGTTCCCATGAGCCCGCCGCCACCGACCCGCTCCCCGTTCGGCATGGTGGATGTCCCGCCGGAGGGGGCGCACCGCGCCACCGTGATCTGGCTCCACGGACTCGGGGCTGACGGAAACGACTTCATGCCGATCGTGCCCGCCCTCCGACTGCCGGGGTCGCTCGGAGTCCGCTTCCGGTTCCCGGAGGCGCCGGTGCGTCCGGTGACCCTGAACGGCGGATTCCCGATGCGGTCCTGGTTCGACATCCGGGCGCTCCCGGCCGATGCCCCTGCCGATGCCGCACGGTTCGTCGACCGGGAACAGCTCGCCGAATCGGTGGCCGTCATCCGCACCCTGGCGAGGGAGGAGCAGGAAGCAGGCATTCCGCCCCATCGGATCGTCCTGGCCGGATTCTCCCAGGGCGGCTCGGTGGCGCTGGCAGCGGCCGCACTCGACGGCTTGCCGGGGGAACCCGCCGCAGTCGGAGGCGTCATGGCCCTGTCGACCCACGTCGCCCGCACCGAAGCCTTCGTCGCACCACGCCTCCCGGGCGCCCGCCTGTTCTGCGCCCACGGGGACTCCGACGATGTCATCCCGATCCGCCACGGGGAGGCGACCTACCGCGCCTTGCGGCATGCGGGCTGGGACGGCGTTTTCCGGAGCTATCCCGCCGGCCATCAGGTCTCGGCAGTCGAGACCCGCGATATCGGCCGCTTCTTGCACGCGCTGCTCCGAAACCCGGCATGACCCCGGAAATCACCCTCATCACCGGGGCATCCGGGGAAATCGGCACGGCGCTTGTCCGGCGGCTCGCAGCGACGCCGGGCCAGCAGGTTCTCACGAGCGACATCCGCCCCCTTCCGGAAACGAACGGGCTTCCGGCGCACCTCGGACACATCCGGGGAGACATCCTCGAGGGCGACGTCTGGAAGCAGGCGCTCGCTCTCCGGCCGCGATGCATCATCCACCTCGCCGCGCTCCTTTCGACGCGGGCGGAATCGGCGCCGGTGCTGGCCCACCGGGTGAACGTGGAGGGCTCGGTTCGGGCCCTGGAGACGGCCGCGGCGCTGGCAGCGAAGGGGCCGGTGCGGTTCCTGTTCCCGAGCTCCATTGCCGTCTACGGCATGCCGTCCCCGGAAACCAAGGACGAAGCCGAACCGGTGCCCGAGGACTGCTTCCTCCGGCCGATCACCCTCTATGGCGCCCAGAAGCTCTACATCGAGCATCTCGGGGCCGCCCTGGAGCGGGAACATCCGAATCTCGACTTCCGCGCCGTGCGGTTCCCCGGCCTTCTCTCCGCCGACACCCTTCCTTCGGGAGGAACCAGCGACTGGGCGCCCGAGATGATCCACGCGGCGGCGCGCGGCAATCCGTTTGCCTGTTTCGTCGGTCCCGACGCCCGGCTTCCGTTCTGCACCATGCCGACTGCCGTGGAGGGACTCCTGCGGCTCGCCGCCGCCGACAAGTCGCGCCTCGGCCGGACGGCCTACAACTTCGGCGGACCGAGCCTCTCCGCGCAGGAGGTGGCCCGGCGGGTGCGCCAGGATTTCCCGGGCCTGGAGCACCGTTTCGAACCCGATCCGGTTCGGGACCGGATCGTTGCCAGCTGGCCTGCCGCCGTGGATGACGGTGCGGCCCGACGAGACTTCGGCTGGCAACCCGACGAGGATGCGGAAACCCTGTTCTCCGGGTATCTGATCCCGAAAATCCGGCGGCGCTACCGCCAACCGACCGCGGATTCCCGAGGAGGCCAACCGTGAAATTCCTGCCCCGCTCCCCCTTGCTGGCGGGCCTGCTCGCCCCGCTGCTCTCGGCGGCGTCCGGCACCACGCTCTATATCGTCCTCACCCGATGGAGCAGCAATCCCGACAACGACTGGGTCTTCCGGCTGTCAGCGGTCACGGTGGGCATGCTGATTCCTCCGGTTCTGGCGCTGCTGGTGGCGGTGCGGGCCTACCGCGCCCGGCGCCTCACCGTTCCCGGCGGGATCGGAGCGCTGGTTGCCGTACTGGCGCTCGGTCTGGCAATCGTCCCCATCCAGGGAGGGATGCGCCGCGCCCGACAGGCGGCCAACCTGGCGCTCTCCGGAGTCCCGGCACCCGATTTCCGCGCTCTCGACCTGGACGGGAACGTCCATCGGCTCTCGGACCACCGGGGTTCGGTGGTGCTGGTAAACATCTGGGCAACCTGGTGTCCCCCCTGCCGCGCGGAAATGCCCGAACTCGACCACCTGGCGGCCCGGAAGGCGGACCGGGGCCTGGTCGTCTTCGGCATCTCCACCGAGGACGAGGCCACGCAGCGCACCTTCCGGGACGAATCGGTCCCGGTGGACTATCCGTTGCTGTTGCCCGGCGCGCTTGATGGCGGCGTCATGCCATCCGTGTTCCTCGAGACCGCGCGCTACCCGGCCAACTTCCTGATCGACCGGGACGGGTTGCTGCACCCGGCGCCCAGCACCGACCAACCCTTCCGTGCGCTCGAAGACGCGGTCGAGCGACTTCTGGAAGCGCCCTGATCAGCGTTCGCCGCCGAAGCTGCCGCTGGCGAAGATCGAGGGAACCGCAACTCCGTTCAGCTTGGCAGGCCGATAGCGGCCGCGCAGCAGGGACATCATGGCTAGGTGCGCCCGGTTGGAGCTGTTGGGGGCAAAATGCGCCGCCCGCACCTGTCCCCGGTGGTCGATCAGTACCAGGATGCCGTCCGCGCGCGACGAACGGCGGGAACCGCCCCGGTCGCGCATCGGCACATCCGTCGCCAGCAGGGTGGCGGGTTCGTAGAGCGCTCCGCCTTCGGCGGTCCCCCGAACGGCGAGCAGAAACGGAGCCAGATCGTGCATCAGGTAGTCGATGTCGGTTTCGAACGCCACCTCGAACGAAGCGAGCGAATTCGCCTCCTCGGACCGAAGCGCCTGGAGGTACCCGATCTGGAGGTGTGCCTCGGCATCCCCGGGGCGCATCTCCAGCAGGGCCCGGTAGAGGTTCCTCGTATCCTCCAGGTCTCCGTTCAACGAGTGGGCCCTCGCCAGCAACCGCAGGGCGCGGATGTTGCCGGGCTCGCTGAGCAGCACTTCTCCGAGTTCGTCGATGGCGAGCGGGAGGTTGCGGTTGCCGAGATGGGCTTCCCCGACCAGCAGCCTCACCTGATTGCGCTGGTTGTCGGAGACCGGCATGTCGGTCGAGAGCCAGTCGATCGCCTGGGAGTACTTGCCGTCCTCGATGTAGCGGCGGGCCTGGGCAATCGGGTCGTCCCTCCCGACCACCGCCTCGAGGGGCGCATCCCGCCGGGTGGGACGGAGCATGAAGTGGCGCTGCGGGATCAACGCCTCCTCTTCGAGGCTGGCCGCGAGCGCCGGATAAACCGTGGCGAGGCGATCCATCGCCACTTCGAAATCGTCGAGCACGCGGAGTTTCTGCCCCTCGTACACCATGCCCCGCCGCTCCGCCTCGGCGCGAATGGTTCCGATGTACACCGGCCGATCGGGGGGCACCAGGATCAGTGCCTCGGCAATCTCGTGGTCGCGCGGGGACACCGTGAATCGCTGCCGAACCGGCCGGATTCGGCGAGGATTCATGGGACGGATCTGCGGCAGGTACACCGCCTCGATCGACAGCACGTCGTATACCCCGGGTTCCACGATCTCGGCAATCAGGCCGAGCCCGTCGTCGATGCGCAGCGTTTCCTGCCTTCCCGTGTCCCGATGCCGCATCACGATCCGCCGGGACCGGAAGTCGGGGCTCTCGAACTTTCCCTCGAAGCGGCCGATCACGAGCGAGTCGCCCCTGCGGGCCACTTCCCGCCAGACGGTGCGGCGGGATGGCGCGTCGGCAGCTTCCGATGCGCCCAACGGAAGGAACCCGGGAAGTACCGCGGCCAGCAGCGCGTTCCGGGCCCGGCGGCGAACGGGGCAACGGCCCCCGGAGGCTCTCGGGATCACGGCCGTGATGGTCTCACCGTTTCCGGGCCGCTTCAACCGGCGCCGATTCCGGACCGGGGCGCTCGGCGGAAGGCGCCGCTCCCGCGTCCTCGAGCTGGTGGAGCCGGCGCACCGCCAGCCGGGCCCGATCCGCCACCTCGACATCGGGATCCTCCGACCGTTGTTCGAGTGCGGGAATCGCGGACACGGCGCCGATGCGCTCCAGCAGGACCACCAACCGGAACCTGGTGTCACGGTCCGGATCGTCGAGATACCCGGTGAACTCCGGAACCAGCGGCTCTCCCAGCTCCAGCGCGTACTCGCGCGCCTGGTCGCCGAATCGGGGGTCGGACAGCTCGAGGACCAGCCGATCCACGAAAGGCGCCTCACCCAGCAGGACCAGGGCAAAACAATACGCAAGCTGGACGCGGCGGTCGCCCTCCCGAAGAAAGTCGCGGATCATCCCGTCCGCCATCGCCGGGTCGCCGATGCGCCCCAACCCGGCCGCCGCCGACTCGCGCCGGCTCCGGTCGCCACTCGTGAGCTCGGCGATGAAGGTCCCCATCGCACCCCGATAGCCGATCCGCGCCAGCGCCCACAGCGATGCCTTTCCGAGATCACCACCGGGATCCTCGTCATAGAGCTGGAGGAGGCGACCCCCCGCGCTCTCGAACGCCATGACCCCGAGCGCCTCCACGGCCCGGATGGAAAGCCGCGGCTCGTCCAGCAGCCGCAGCAGCGCCGGCCCGGCGGCATCGGGGGCGACCCGACCCACCTCGCCGAGTGCCCCGACCGCAGTCTCCGACACGCCGTCGTCCTCATCCAGCGCCGCCACCGCCAGCGCCGGTACCGCCGCCGCCACCCGCAGGAGGCCGAGACCCTCGGCGGCAAGCCGGCGAACGTCCTCCTCCTGATCCTGAAGCCGCCCGATCAGTCCCCCCACGACTTCAAGCGCCACCGGTCGAAGCGGATCCAGCACGAAGTCCTCCTCGCGGCGCAGCAGCCAGTTGACGGCCCGCGTTCCGGCGCCCGGTCGCGCCGTCGCCGCATGCATGTGCACGAGTCCCCGGACCGCCTTCTCCCGGTCGGCTTCCCGTTCGCTGCCGAGGAAGCGCAGCAGACCCGGTGCACTCGCCGGGGTCCGGGTCGCCACCAGTGCATCCAGCACCGCTTCCCGCACGCGCCGATCCGGGTCGCCGGCCGCCCCGACCAGCACCTCAACCGCTTCGTCCGAGGTCATCCGGCCGAGATCCCGCGCCGCCTCGATCCGCGTCTGGACATCACTGCTCTCCATCCGGACCGCCAGTTCATCGATATCTTGGGCGATCACCACCCCGGGCGAAACAAGGAACAAGCCGCCGGCGAGGAGGCAGAACCATCCGGCCAGCCGGGAGCGCATCCGGGGCCTCACGGCCTCCCCCTTCAGTGGGGGCCCGCAACGCCCACCGTGGTCAGGTAGGCATCCGGATCCCGGAGGAGCAGTTCCGCCTCGGGCATGACATCAAGACCCGCCCGCACCTGGGGATCACGATCGATGACGGCCCGGCGCGCCGCGCCGGGGCCCCAGAGGAGGCTGAACACTTCCCCTTCGATGCGGACGGCGATCTGTTCCCCGTGTTCCGCCAGTCCCTCCGGATCGTGGCCGATGTGTTCCGCTTCGAGGAACTCGAGGAATTCGGCGTGCGTCTCCGGTCCCACCCGGAAGGTCCGGTCCACGGCCCGGATGTGTTCGCCACGCGCCCGAAGCTCGTCGGGGCGCTCCCCCGCGCCATCCACCGCTCCCCGGCCATCCTTCGGCACGAAGCGGGTGGCGAAGCGGAAGAAGGCCCCCTGCTGCTCGAGTTCCAGCACCGCCTCCGGCAACTCGGGGGTTGACACCATGTGGTCGGGTGCGATCCCTCCCCCACCGGCGAGTTCGCGGCCGATCCCGGATTTCACAATCGTGCCGGCCTCGTCGTTGGAGTCGCGCTCGCCCCGCCCCTGGTAATACGCGAGAAAGTCTCCCGAGTCGTAATCGCGCTGGAGCCGACGACCACTGGGGGTGAAGTACTGCGCCGAAGTCAGTCCCAGCGCATACCCGTGAGCGAGCTGGTACACCGACTGGACGAGGCCCTTGCCGTAGGTGTTCTCGCCCACGATGAGACCCCGGTCGTGATCCTGGATCGCGCCCGCCACGATCTCCGACGCGGAGGCGCTTTCCCGGGAAACGAGAATGACGAGCGGCAGATCCGCATGCGGGCTTGCGTCCCGCGCGAGAAATTCCTGGTCCATCCGGGCATCCCGCCCGCGGATGGAAACCACCTCCTGGCCCTTCCTGAGAAACACGTTGGATACCGATACCGCCTGGTTCAGCAGGCCTCCCGGGTTTTGCCGCAGGTCCACCATCAGCCGATTGGCGCCCTCGATACGCAGTTCCACGATCGCGTCCCGGAGTTCCTGGTCGGTATTTTCGTTGAAATCCGAAATCCGGACATACCCCGTTTTCCCGCCGTCCCCGCGCCCGTCGTCCAGCATGAAGAAATAGGGAACGCTCCGGAGCGCGATCCGGTCCCGGATCACCGTGAAGTCCAGCGGGGCGTCGTAGCCGGGCCGGGTGATCGTGATGCTCACCGCGGTGCCCTGCGGCCCCCGCAGGAGGGAGACGGCCTCGTCCATGTCGTACTCGGTGGCGTCCACTCCCTCGATCCGGGAGATCACATCGCCGGCGCGGATCCCCAGGCGATACGCCGGAGTGCCCTCGAAGGGGGAGACCACGGTGAGCAGTCCGTTCCGCTCCTGGACCCGGATTCCGAGACCGACGTAGCCGCCCTGCTGGCGTTCCCGCATCTGGCGGTAGTTCTGTGGCGGCATCAGGCTCGAATGGGGGTCGAGGTGGGCGAGCATCCCGGACACGGTCGCGCGGGTGAGCGTCTGCGGGCTGATCTCCCGGACGTACCGGGTTTCCACCTTGCGGATCACATCGGAGTGCCGTCGGAGCAGGTCGCGGTACGCATCCGGAGCGGCTACGGCGACCGCGATCGTGGAAGCAACCAGCAGGGGCGGGAGCAGCACCCGGCCGATCAGTCGGATCTTCGGCATGGCCGCATCTTAACAACCCTCCCCCGGATCCTGCGGGAACCCGTTTCCCGGTTCCGGCCCATCCCGGAAGCGGCCCCCGTCAGGCCCCGTTCCCGACGTCTCCTCCGGAACGCCTTTTCCGGCTTCGGCTCCCGATCCAGGCAATCCCGATCGAGAACAGGTACAGGGTGATCATCGGTCCCGCAAGAATGATCTGGGTCGTCGGATCGGGAGGTGTCAGCAGGGCCGCCAGGACGAAGGCTCCGAGCACCGCGAAGCGGAAGTGCCGCCACAACAGGCGCGGCGTGATGAGACCGAGCCGGGACAGCGCCAGCGCCAGCGTCGGGATCTGGAACACGATCGCCGACCCGAGCACCACCCGCGCATAGAAGCTGAAGACCTCGGACACCTTGTAGCGCAGTTCGATTCCCTCACCTCCACCACCGAAACCCCCGAGGAACGAAGCTGCCGCCGGAAACAGGATGGTGTGGGCGAACACCGCCCCCAGCATGAAAAAGATCGATCCCAGCCCGACCAGCGGCACCGCGAGCCGGCGCTCATGCCTGTAGAGACCCGGGGCCACGAAGCCCCAGGCCTGGCCGAGCCACGCGGGAGTGGAAACGAGAATCGCCACCAGCAGGCTCATCTTCATGCCGAGAAAGAAGATCTCGGTCGGCGCGGTCGCGATCAACTCTCCCCCGAGGGGTTCCAGCACTTCCCGCAGGGGTTGCATCAGATAGTCGAAGATCGGTTCGTAGAAGAAAAAGCACCCCACGAACGCCACCGCCACCGCGAGGAACGCCCGGATCAGGCGAACCCGAAGCTCGTCCAGATGCTGCAGGAAGGTCATCCGGTCGGCAGCCGACCCTTCCGCTTCCCGGGTTGCCGCGTCCTTCTCCGGGTCGGCCACGACTTTTCCGGTCCCTCAGTCCGGGCGTGATGCGGGGGGAGAGTCACCCCCCGCCCGGTCCCCGGCGTCGCCGTTCGGCGCCGCATCGCCCGAAACGGTCTCCGGCGCATCGCTTCCAGCGAACGCGCCGGCGGTGTCTCCGGAAGGCCCGGCAACGGGCGCCGGAGCGGCGGCCGATTCCGCCGCATCCTCCTCCGACCGGGTTCCGGGCTCCGGGTCCCCTCCGGAGCCGGGCTCGCTCGCGGTTTCCGGCGCCGGATGGGTGGCGCCGGCAAGCCCCTCCCGGAGATCGGTCCCGAATCCCTTCATGTCCGCACGAGCGGCGCGGAACTCCTCCATCTGGACTTCGCGTTCCAGAGTGCTCTTGAGTTCGTTGCTGGTCCGGCGGAACTCGGCGAGACTCTTCCCTAGCGTCTTTCCGATCTTCGGCAGCTTCCGCGGCCCGAAGAGCATCAGCGCCAAGAGCATGATGACCAGCATCTCCTGAAATCCGAGCGGACCGACAAGGAGCGGGAGCGAAGACAGGAAGAGCACCGGGGACCGGGACATTATCGCCGGACGGATGGATCCCTCCGACTGCGGACGCCGGTTCGGCCCGTGCCAGAATCCGCGACCCATGGGTCCCGAACGGCCGGGAAGCGCCGGCCCGGACGCGTTCCGGCGAACTCCCGGCGCCATTCGCGGGATGTTCGACGCGGTGGCGCCCGGCTACGACCGGATGAACCGCCTCCTGAGCCTCGGACTGGACAGCGGCTGGCGGCGTGCCGCCCGCGCCCGGCTCCTGGCCGGCGATCCCCTCCCCGGCAGCCGCATCCTGGATCTGTGCTGCGGAACCGGGGATATTGCCCTCCGGCTCCCTCCCGGGATGCGGGCGGTGGGTTGCGATTTCACCCCGGCGATGCTCCACCGGGCTCAGGACAAGGCGGCGAAGCGACGGCGTCACGTGCAGTGGGTGGCCGGGGACGCGATGCGTCTTCCCTTCCCGGACCGCAGCTTCGACGGCGTGACCGTCGGCTTCGGGGTACGGAACCTCCCGGACCTTCCCGGAGGACTTGGCGAGATGCGCCGGGTGCTCGCCCCTTCCGGGCGGCTGGTCGTTCTCGAGTTCTCCCGTCCGGAGAGTCCCGGCATCCGCCTTCTCCACCGCGCCTGGCTGCGTTTCGCCGTCCCGGCGCTCGCCCGGCTGGCCGCCTCCGGTCGGGATCCCTACGGATATCTGAAGGAGTCCATTCTCGATTTTCCGGGTGCGGATAATCTCGCCGGGACGATCCGGGCCGCCGGATTCACCGCCGTCTCCTGGACCACGCGCGCGTTCGGCACGGTGGCGATCCACTCCGGCACCCGTTCCGGCACGTGACCGGGGCCTCCGGGTGCATCCCGCCGGCCCGTTTCGGGAGATCCGGGCCCGAACACCCTGAATCCAGCTGCTCCCCTTCCCGTCACGCAACCCGGCGATCCACGGGGGAGCGAGCCCACAAAAGGGGCGCGGTGGTCGTTCGTCCCGCCCTCGTTCCGCAAATCTGCATTGGTTGCGCGGGGCGGAGGGCCCGCTTCGACGAGAACTCCGCGTGATATCGCCCGCCGGCGGCTGCGAACGGGTCGGCCACCGGCCCACCATCGCCGCCGGGCGGGGCCCCGCGAACCCGCCGGCGTTACGCTGCGGCGCCTGACGCTCCGGCGCCTGACGCTCCGGCTTCCCCCGGGCGCAGTGCGGTGAGGATGCTGCGCGCCAGATCTGCGTCTGCTCCCTCCGGATCGATCGAGGGCACGCTCGATATGGGCGATGGCCTCGTCGTTTCGCCCGCGGTTGAGGGCGATCATACCGAGTTGAACGAGCGCCCGCGGGTCGTCGGGGAGCGCGCCGAACACTCCGGCGGCGCGATCCAGCTGTCCGGCGTTCATCAGGGCGCCGCCCAGACGGAAGCGAAGATCGCGGGAATCGGGATCGATCCCGATCGCCGTCTCCAGTGCGGCGCTGGTGGCTTCCCAGTCCTGACTCCCGGCCTCCAGGTCCGCAACCGCGGTCCAGGCGTGGACATTGCCGGGATCGAGTTCCGTCGCCCGTTCGAGGGCGGAGCGCGCCTCGTCGATGCGCCCGAGCAACCGCAGGGAAACGCCGAGCAACCGGTGCGCTTCCGGGCTCCCGGGCCGATCCATGATCTCGGCACGAAAGGCGGCCACCGCAGTTTCGTAGTCTTCGCCGGCAAGCGCCTCCTGACCGGTCCGCAACGCTTCACTCCCTGCCGGCGAGGCCACGGGAGGAGCGGGCGCCACCCGCCTCAGGGTGATCGTCCCCACGCGGGTCGGGATGCCCGGCCGGATTCGCACCGTCTCCTCATGCGGCTCGAAACCGTCGCGACGCAACACCAGTCGGTATTCCCCGAGCCGAATCTCCACCCGGACGAAGTTCCCCTGATCGTCCGATCGGAGATCGATCGTCCGGTTGACTCCTCCGAGGAACGAGAGCTGAACCTCCACCCCGGCCAGGGGCTCCGCCTCCCGGTCCAGCACCCGACCACGAAGGCCGCCGTTCTGCGCCGCGACCGGCAACGCCAGCAGGCCGCCGAGCACCAGGAAGACGGCGGTCCGGCCGGCGGCCCATCGCCGGCCGGCGCCGCATCCGGCGTGGCTCAGAAGGTGAACCGGGCGCCGAGCTGCATCTCGCGCGGCGGGTAGGCGGCAGACGGGATCAGGAACCCTCCGGAGGTAATGATGTCGCTGCCCATCTGGTTGAAATTGACCCGGTTGAGGACGTTGAAAATGTCACCCAGAACCGTGAGTTCGTACCGGCCACCGATCGGCAGCGAGTAGCGGAAGCTGATGTCCAGCTTGGCGAAATCCGGCTCTTCCAGACCATTGATCTTGCCGTCGAAGTCGGTGGTCCGGGCGATGTCGGATTCCCGGTTGGCGCTGTACGACCCGGCGGGAGCGACCACTCGCCGGTTGTTGTCCTCGCGGTCATTTGTTTCCAGTGTGTCGCGGGAACCCGAGAGATACCGGAAAATGCCCGTCACCAGGAGGCCCGAGCTGTCGGCCCACGAAGTCCCCGGCATCAGCCAGCTCCACGAAGTCACGAAGTTGTGACTGCGGAACCAGGAGGAGGGCCGGTCGGTGTTGGCCGCATGGTTCATCCCGAGGTCGAGCGGCTCCCCGATGAGTTGGCCGGTATCGAAGTTGTACCCGGTTTCGGTGTAGGACTGGAAGCGCGCGGTCGGGACGCCTCCGGCGTTCACATTCCCCTTCTGGGAGGCGGCGGTGTAGGAAGCGGTAAAGCTCATCCGTCCGATGGGTGAATCGCTGAAGCGCCGATTCAGCGAGAGCTGGAGGGCGTTGTAGTCGCTCTGGCCGGCATTGAGGTAGGTTCCGATGGAGCCGAATTACACCACCTCGCCATTCAGGATGGAGATGTTGGGACGACGGTCCCGGCTCCGGGAAAATGGATTCAGATCCGCGAAAACGTTGACGTCGCGGTTGCGGGTGTGGATGAAGTCGGCGCCGATGGAGGTGGCGGCGACGATTTCGTGCTGGATGCCGACGCTCAGCGTGTCCGCGTAGGGAGTGACGCGATCCGGGTGGGGAACCGTGGGCTGGCTGTTCAGGCTTCCGGTGTTGGCGCTCTCGAGATCGGCTGTGAGGTGATCGCGGAGCCCGTTGAGCGAGGTGATGCCGTTCCCATGCACGATGTCCCAGAACATCTGCGGATCGTTACCGGCGCTCGGGATCCGGGTCGTGAATCCGAAGGGAAGTTCGGCGGCGTCGAAGAAGTAGTCCTCGTAGAAGCCGAGCTGGAATCGCTCGAAGAAGCGTCCGAACCCGGCCTTCACCGCGGTCCGGCCGTCTCCGACCGGATCCCAGGTGAGACCGACCCGGGGACCGATATTGTTGTTGTCGGTGAAATCCTCCTTGTCCCAGCGGACCCCGAGGTTCAGGGTGAGGTTTGCCGAAGGTTGCCAGTCGTTCTGGAAAAACACGCCGTAAACGTTGTTTTTCGGAACCGAGGCGTTTTCGCCGGAGGATCCCCCGACCCGGATGTTGAACCAGTTCGGATAGGTGGCGAGATCATCACGACTCCAGGGCGTGTCGGCATCGAACCCGAACTGGCCGTTCGCGGTGGAGGAGTTGTTCCGCGCCACCGAGCGGCGCGAGAAATTGAATCCCATGCGCATGTTGTGGTCCCCCCCCCAATCCGGAATGAAGAGCGAGAAGGTGTCGTCCACCTGCAAGGACCGGTTGATGCGGTGCGAGGCGACGGTGCTCGCTCCTTCGAGAACCGTGTCACGGGAAAGGCTCACATCGAGGGCCCGCTGCGCCTCGAACGTCTGCCCGTTGTTGTTGAAGCCCGGATTGGCAAACGCCACGTCCTCCTCGGTGAAGGAAATCCGGAGGTTGTTGAAACCCCGGTCACCTGCGACGCTGTCGAGCGAGGCGATCACGCTGGTGTCGGTGTCCTGCTCCTCCCGGGAAGCGGCAAGGGTGGTCGTCCCGCCGATGATCTGGTTGTACTGCGGTGAGTACTCCTGAAGGTAGCGGATGGCCGCCTTGTGGATGTCGTCAATCTGGAAGTCGAACTTGACCAGAATGTTCCGCAGCAGGTTGTCCTCGGTGGTGACAAACGAGAGATCCGGGCGGGTCTCGAACGTGCGGGCGATTCCCTCCTCGGGCGTCAGCCGCTCGAAACTGCCGAAGAAGTGGAACCGGTCCCGGATGATGGGACCGCCGAGCACGCCCCCCATCGACTGGAATCGGATGTCCGGCTTTTCCTGATCGTTCCGTTCGGTGAAGAAGTTGGGCGCATTCAGCTCCTTGCCCTGGTAGTAGTAGAACCCGGTACCCCGGAATTCGTTGGTCCCGCTCTTGGTGACGGCGTTGATTACGCCACCCTGGGTCCGACCGAACTCGGCATCGAACTGGGTCGTCAGGATCTGGAATTCCTGAACCGCCTCGATGGCGGTGCGCGTCTGCGCCCCGGCGCTCCCGCCGATGACGTCGTCGTCGTTGTTGGCCCCGTCCACGTTGAACGAATTGTTGTTGTTGTCCTGACCGTTCACGAAAATGGAATCGGCAGCGGTGGAGGCGGTGGCCACGTTCGGGACAACCCCCGGAATCAACCCGGCGAAGTCGATGAAGCTGCGCGACTGGGTCGGGAGCGACTCCATGGTCTCGGTGGTCACGGTGGCGCCGACCTCCTTCGAGGTCACATCCACCACCGGGGCCTCGGCGGTCACCACCACCGTCTCCTCGATGCCTCCGATCTCCATGGCGACGTTGAGCGATGCCTCCTGGCCAACGAGCACTTGAAGGCCATCCCGACGCACGGTAGGGAACGAGGAGAGTTCGAAGCGCACATCGTACGGGCCGGGGATCAGCCCGTTGAACACGTACCGGCCCGCGCCCGAGGTGGTGACCGACCGGACGGCGCCGGTGTCGGCATTGGTGACGGTGACCGTCACCCCGGGAAGCGCGAGTCCGGCGTCATCGGTCACGGCGCAGGCAAGGCTGGCCCGGGCGAATTGGGCCTCGGCAAACGGCGCCGGAAGCAGCAAGCCGAAGGATACGGCGAGTGCCGCGGCAAGGGGCCGACGGTCCACTGGTGAAAACATGAAGCACCTCCTCAAGGCGAAGTGTCCGGGCGCGAGGTAGCAACAATCCGTTTCGGGTTCATCGGACTCCCTTCAGGAACGTCACGCGCCCGCACGTGGTTCGCAGGTCCGCTTCGACCGTCGCCGCCAACGATCCGCGCCGGTTCTCCTTCCCGCACCCGGAACGTCGCGGCGCACCGGGCACCCCGCCCAAGCCGATCACAGGGAACGGCTTGGCCCATGAGCTCGGCAGACCGGGACTCCGGCCGCCGCCGGGACCCGGGATCGAATCGCGCCGGCGGCGTCTTGCATGGTTCCCGGCCCCTGGTGGAGAACGATGATCAAGGGACCCACGCCTTCCGGCGTTCCCCTTCCCGTTCGCCGGTGCCCCCGGGCTGCCCGGGGGCCGGACCAGAACGACGCCACGCGCCCCTTGCGCGCACCGGTCGCCCTGCCGCACCATTGCGCACCCATCTCCATGACCGGCTCCGAGCGCGCCTCCCGTTGGAAGCGGAGCCTCCGACTCATCGCCATCCTTCTCGCGGGTTGGTTCATCGCCTCGCTCGGGCTCGGAGTCCTGCTCGCCGGACCCCTCAACCGCGTATGGGTCGGGGGGTTCCCGCTCGGATTCTGGTTCGCCCAGCAGGGTTCGATCCTGATCTTCCTGTTCCTGCTGGTGGTGAACGCCGTGGTGATGGATCGGATCGAGGGCGGCATCAAGGGCGACGGGGAGTCGGAGGACCGGTCTTGACCATCGCCGGATGGACCCTCCTCTTCGTCGCCCTGAGCTTCGCGCTCTATACGGCCATTGCCATCGCCAGCCGGGTGGGAACCACCTCGGGCTTCTATGTCGCCGGGCGCGGCGTATCGGCGGTAGCAAACGGGATGGCCACCGGCGCGGACTGGATGAGCGCGGCTTCCTTTCTTTCCATGGCCGGACTCATTTCGTTCATGGGCTACGACGGGGCCATCTATCTCATGGGGTGGACCGGCGGCTATGTCCTGCTGGCGCTGCTGGTGGCGCCCTATCTGCGGCGTTACGGACGCTTCACCATCCCCGAGTTCGTCGGCGACCGGTACGCCTCCCGGACCGCCCGCCTGGTGGCGGTCGCCTGTGCCGTCTTCATTTCCATCACCTATGTCGCGGGGCAGATGCGCGGCGTGGGGGTGGTGTTCTCCCGGTTTCTCACCGTGCCCGTGGAATACGGAGTGATTCTCGGCGGGATCATCGTCCTGATCTACGCGACCCTCGGGGGCATGCGCGGGATCACCTACACCCAGGTGGCGCAGTACTGCGTCCTCATCATGGCGTTCCTGATCCCGGCCGGCGCCATCTCCTGGATGATGACCGGGACCATGATCCCCCAGATCGGATTCGGCTCGCAGCTCCTCGAGGGCGAACACGCCGGGGTGTACCTGCTGCGGGCCATCGACGCGATCCACGCGGACCTCGGTCTTCCCGAGTACACCGGCGCCTTTCTCGCCGGCAAGAAGACCCTCGCCGACGTCTTTGCCATCACCCTCGCGCTCATGACCGGGACCGCCGGGCTGCCGCACGTGCTCATCCGCTTCTATACGGTCCGCACGGCCCGGCTCGCCCGCTGGAGCGTGATGTGGGCCCTCCTGTTCATCGCGATCCTCTACACCGCCGCTCCCGCGGTGGCCGCCTTCGCCCGGGTGAACCTGATCCAGACCCTCCACGGGACCGCATACGCGGAGGCCCCGTCGTGGTTCCGGAACTGGGAGGCCACCGGACTCATTTCCTTCACCGACGGAAACGGCGACGGGATCATCCAATACAGCGAAGGGCCGGGCGCCGAGCTGGTGATCGACCGGGACATCATGGTCCTCGCCAATCCGGAGATCGCCGAGTTGCCGGCCTGGGTCGTGGGGCTGGTCGCGGCCGGGGGCCTCGCGGCGGCGCTGTCCACGGCGGCCGGGCTGTTGCTCGTGATCTCCTCGTCGGTCTCGCACGACCTGCTCAAGGGTTTCCTCCGGCCCGACATGAGCGACCGCGAGGAGCTGGGATGGGCGCGGGTCGCGGCGGCCGGCGCGGTCATGGTGGCCATCGTGGTGGGGATTTATCCGCCCGACTACGTGGCGGCTGTGGTCGCCTTCGCCTTCGGACTCGCCGCCGCCAGTTTCTTCCCGGTGCTGACTCTCGGAGTCTTCACCTCATGGGTCACCGCCCGGGGCGCGGTCGCCGGCATGATCGTCGGAACCGGCTTCACCGCCACCTACATCGGCTGGTTCAAGGTCTTCGCCTGGAGCGGCCCCGAGTCCTGGTGGTTCGGCATCAGTCCGGAAGGGATCGGCAGCATCGGCATGCTGCTGAATTTCCTGACCACGTGGCTCGTGAGCCGCTCCGGCAAGCCGCCGCCGGGAACCGGACGGATGCTCCGGGAACTCCGGGGAGGGACCTGAACCGGGCGGTTCCGGGGCGTGGGCGCGCTTCCACACCAGGAAGACGCGCCGGAAATGGATGACCGCCACACCGTCCTGGTTCCTTCCGGTGGTGCGTACGGTCACCACGCCGGCCTCCGGGCGGGAGCGGGACTCGCGGACCACCAGAACCTCGCTCTCGGAGTAGAGCGTGTCGCCTTCGAACACCGGCGCCGGCAGCCGGACCTCCTCCCAGCCCAGGTTGGCGATCACGTTCCGCGTCAGATCCGCCACCGACTGTCCGGTGGCAAGCGCCAGCGTGAGACACGAGTTCACCAGCGGCCGTCCGAATGGAGTCCGGGCGCTGTGGTGGTGATCGATGTGGATCGGATTCTGGTTCTGCGTCAGAAGCGAAAACCAGGAGTTGTCGGCGGGAAGCACGGTGCGTCCGAGCGGGTGGAAAATGCGCTGGCCGACCCGGAAGTCCTCGAAGAAGCGTCCGGCGTCGCGTTCCCCCGCGGGCGAGCCGGACATGAAGGCCCGTAGCCTACCTGCGCATCGGGCGATCCGGCGACCCCTTCGGTCAGCGCAATCGGACGGCGGTCCCGTACACCAGAATCTCCGACGCGGTCGCCATCACCATCGAGGTCATGATGCGCACCGAGACCACCGCGTCGGCGCCGAGCGACTCGGCGTGCTCGATCATCCGTGCGATCGCCTGCTCCCGGCTCTCCGCCATCAGCTTGGTGTAGGACTCGATTTCTCCGCCCACGATGGATTTCAATCCGGCCAGGATGTCCCGGCCGATGTGACGGGAGCGGATCGTCGCGCCCCGGGCGACGCCCAGGGTCTCGGCGATCTCGGCGCCGGGGACGGAAGGGGTGGTGACCACGATCATTCGGACAACCTCCTCGGAACAGGGTGGCGACGGGCGGAAATCCGTTCGTGAATCAGCGCCATCAGAAGAAGGGGAACCCCGAGGATCAGCTCGGCCGTGCCGATCCGCACGGCGGGCGGCACATCGGAATTGACGAGGAATCGGACCGCAAGGTTCCCGAGAGCCTCGCCCGGCAGCGGCGCCGCCTCGAGGACATCGAACCACGGGGTCACCGCCGGACCCTCCGGAACGGGTCCCGGCGCCAGGCGCGGATTCGCTCGCGGACCAGGCCCAGGACCAGCAGCAGGAGTCCGAACAGCAACCCCGCGGTTCCCACCCGCGCCACGACCGGCGCCCCGGCATCCCCGAGAAACCCGGTCACGAACTCCCAGACCGCATATCCCGCCAGCAGCGCCGCCGATACCGACAGGAGGGTCCAGGCAATCCCGCGTTCGAGGCGCGCGTACACCCCGAGCCAGAACCGGTCGAGCGCCGCGTCATCCCGGTCGCCGCGGCGGGGCGTGGAGTCCGTTCCGCCGGGAACGTCAGCGGGAATCCTCCCGGACGCTCCGGGCATGTCATTCGCCTGTTTCATCGTGATCCTCCTTCGGGAGTCCGGCGCCGACCCAGGAGGCCGGCGAGCCGCCGGCTCGCCGCATGAAGCCGGGACATGGCCGTTCCTTCGGGAATGCCGAGCCGCTCGGCGATCTCGTGGTGGGCGAACCCCTCCACGTGTTTCATCACCAGCACTTTCCGATGCGCCGGCGACAACTCGTCAAGACCTCGCTCCAGATCCAGCCGGCTCCCGATGTCGCCCATTCCGCCGTCGGTGGCCGGTTCCCGCTCCTCGGGAAACGAGGACAGTGGCCGCCGGCACCGCAGGTAGCTGACGCAAACGTGGTTCAGGATGACCAGGAACCACGGCAGGAACGGGTGCCCGGGACGGAAGCGGGGCATCGCATGGAAGGCCCGCACGAAGGCTTCCTGGGCGAGATCCCGCGCCTCCTCGGGATCCCCCACCCGGCGCCGGGCGATCGCTTCCGCCCGCGCGGCATAGCGACGCACCAGCGGTTCGTACGCCCGGCGACTCCCGGCGCGGCAACGGCGAATCCACTCCTGTTCCTCGAGGTCGGGCGCTGGCGGCAAATCGAAGGGCATCGGGGTGGTTTCCATGGGGAGTACGCGCGAACGGCCCGATTCCTTCATTCCCGGGACCAGATATTCACGTGGCGCCGCGTCGAGACCTGCCGCGGTCTTCCCGAACTGGCAACGGGGCGCATCCGGACGGCGCTCGCGCCTGGAGACACGCTCCGGTTCGCCGTCTTCCCCGGGACCCCGGCACGGCCGGAAGGCGCTCCGCACCGGCGGAACATCCTGTTCGAGGGCCCAGCCTCGACCGGTCACGCAATTCCGGGATGGGCGGCCTCCGGTCCACGCCTTCGACGACACCTGCCGGAATCGGGAAACCGAATCGCGGACACCGGGACGCCACCCCGGTCTCCCCCGACACCGATCCCGGAAACCCGATCGCCGGGCGGACACGCGACGACTCCAGGCGCCTCCCACCATGAAAAGTCGTCCGCGAGACGGACCCCTTCGCGGCGGGGGCCGGGCGCCCGTCGCCGGGGGCCGGCTTCGTGAAGCACGGGGGCGCGACGTCGGAATCGCCAGGATGTCTTCGCGGGCCGCAGGGCGCCACATCGGACCGTGGTGGTGATCGGGCTGCCGATGCGGCGTGACGTGGTGGTTTCCGCGAGGCGCCCGGGAAGTGATGCGCGCGTGCCGGAGGATCGGGGTGATCGCCTTGAAGGTGGGCCGGGGCATCCCTGGACGCGGATACCCCGCCCGGGTCTGCTGCGACCCGAACGCCACCGACATCCTCCTTGTTTCGCGGGCGATCCGCGCCGAACGGGCCGACTCGACAAGCCCGAATCGATGATCAGCCGGGAAACACCCCGCCTCCGTTTGGTCACCGACCTGACCGACATGCTCCGGTTCGACACCCGCGGGAAATGTCCGCATGCAGCGGCGCCGCGGTGGCCCTTCACGAGCAAGGACAGGGAGTGCGCGGGCGAGACGCACCGGTGGGGGGATTTCCCCGGGCTCCCCCTTTCGTGGCCGGAATGTCCGCGACGGCATCGGGGCCTGTCCCGGCCCCGATGCCTGATGGCGTGCGAGACCGTGCTCGAAAACAGACACCGCGCTGTCCGATCCGGAGCGTGATGGGCGTATCCTTGGCTTCGGAAGACTCCCGTCCGGTCGGCTGCCCCCCTGTGCCGGCCCCCGTCCGACTCCTCCCGGAGGCCAACCCCCATGCGTATCTTGCACAGCAACACCACGGTCGCTCGCCGGCGCCTCCCCGTACTGGCGGCCACCGTTTCCCTCCTGATTTCCGCCGCCTGCAGTTCCCCGTCGAACGAGGCCGCCGACCGAATCCGCATCGCGGTCGCCCGGTACCAGCACGAGACATGCACGTTCTGTCCCGGGGGCGACACCGGGATCGAGGACTGGCTCCGCGTCAGCGAGCCGATTTCCGGCGATGCGCTCCTCGAGTCCGGCAACTACATCAGCGGATTCGTCCAGCGGTCCCGGGAATTCGGCGACGTGGACCTCGTGCCGCTGACGTCACCGGTGGGCGTGTTCGGCGGATCGTCGCGCAGTTGGAACACGAAGGAGACCTTCGAGCATTTTCTCGGCATCATGCTTGCCGAACTGGAGGAGCAGCTTCCGGTGGACGGGGTGTACCTCGCGCTCCACGGAGCCATGGCGGTGCGGGACGCGCCGCGTCCCGAAGCCGAGATTGCGCGCCGCTTCCGCGAAGTTGTCGGACCCGACGTCCCCATCGCCGCGACATTCGACCTCCACGGCAACGAGGACGCCGCGTTTCTCGAGCATGCCGACTTCGCCTTCGTCACCAAGCGCTTTCCGCACTACGACGCCTGGATCCAGGGGGAACGGGCGGCCCGCGCGCTTCGACTGACAGCCCGCGGTCACTATCGGCCCACCACCGCCACCCGCAAGCCGGGCGTGATCACCGCAACCGTCCTGCAATGGACCGGCCAGTCCCCCTCGATGGACATCATGGAGCGGGCCCGGCGGTGGGAGGCCCGGGAGAACGACGCCTGGGTGAGCGTCTTCTACGGCTATCCCTGGTCCGACGTCCCCGACGTGGGCGCCACGGTCCACGTGATGACCAACGACGACCAGGAGCTTGCCGACCGGATCGCCGACGACATGGACGACTTCATCTGGCGGGTGCGCGACGAATTCGCGCGCGGCAGCTTCCCGAAACCGGCGGAAGCAGCACGCATCGTGGCGACCGTCATCGCCCAGGGCGAGACGCCGGTAGCCGTCGGTGATCACAGCGATCGCCCCGGCGACGCCACCCACATCCTGAACGCCTTTCTCGCCGCCGGAATCGGCAGGACCCTTTACGGGACCATATCGTCGCCGGCCACGCTGGAGGCGCTGGCGGCGACCGACGCCCGGCCCGGCGATTCCTTCGACCAGGAAATCGGTGGCTTCACCCCCTCCGGGGGATTGCCCCGTCGCATCACCGGGACACTCGAGTACTTCGACGAGGGATTCGGCTATGACCGGATCGCCGCGGTCTCGTTCGGCGACGGCAACGTCGTGTTCCTGGTTCCCGCATACACCCAGGTTCTCTATCCGGAGGCCTTCCGCATCGGACCGATCAACCCGGACGACTACGACGTATTCGTGGTCAAGTCGCGGGTGCACTTCCGGCGCGGTTTCGACGAAACAGGCTACGCGCGCACCATCCAGATCGTGGAGGCGCCCGAGCCGTTCGTGGGGACCACCTTCCTCGACGCCCTGCCCTACGAGAACGTGGACCTCGGCGAACTCCACCCCTGGGGCACGCCACGAAGGCGGCGCTGAACCGCGCGGCGCCGGCGAACCCCGGACCACAACCGCGGAAACTTCCGGCGGCTCCCGAATCATCCGGGATGCGACCGTGCGACTTGCCCGGTCGTCGGAAGGGCCCGAGATGTTCCGGACGCGCCGGTTCGGCGCGGCTCCTTGCTGTCGCCGCCGGCCGGCTACCCCGGCTCGTTCAGCCGGTTGTACTTCCGGAGGATCTCCCGAAGCCGGTCGTGCGGCAGGCCGTACACCTTCCGCCCGTTCACGCCGACCATGTCCCGACCGGCCACCAGCGCGTTGACGATGGCCTCCTCGGTCGCCTGCACCACGGCGAGGAAGAGGGGATTGATGGCGCCATTGGCGAGGTTCCGAAGCGGGGCGACGGCGCGCTCGTTGTGGGCGGCTTCCTCGTTCGCGGTGGAAAAGGCCACGAAGATATCTCCGGAACCGTTCGAGGCGATGCTCCCCACCCGTCCGAGCGCGAGCGAGGCGCGGCGGATGAACCGGTCGAGCTGATGCGGCAGGAGCGGGGCGTCGGTCGCGGCCACGATGATGATCGAGCCGTCGCGGCCCTCCGCGTCGTCGTCCGGGGCCGGCGGCGAGTCGAAGGGCCCCCGCTCCGGCATCAGGTCCGGAATCTCGCGTCCCACCGGAACCCCGGCGATTTTCATCAGGTTCCGAGTGCCGAAGTTGGACTGCACCAGCACCCCGACGACGTACCGGTTTTCGCCCGCCTCGATGATCCGCGAGGAAGTTCCAATCCCGGCCTTGAACCCGAAGGTGCGCATCCCTGTACCCCCACCCACCGAACCTTCCGTCACCGGGCCGTTCCGCGCCGCATCGAGCGCCTGGAAGACATGCTCCCGCCGCACATGGAAGCCGTTGATGTCATTCAGGAACCCGTCCCAGGTCTCGGCGACCACCGGCAGGCTCCAGTCGGGAGCGTCGAGGTTTTGCTGCGCCCAGGCGATGGTGGCCTCATGCACGGCCCCGACGCTATGGGTATTCGTGATCATCACCGCCCCCTCGAGGATGCCCCTGTCCCGGAGCCACGTGGTCCCGGTCATCTCTCCGTTGCCGTTGAGGGTGAACCAGGCGGCAAAAACCCGCCCGCGACTCGCGCGGCCACGCGGCAACACCGCCGTGACCCCGGTGCGCACCGGTCCCTCGCCGACCACCAGCTTCCCTTCCCCGCGGACCAGGGTGTGGTGTCCCACCTCGATTCCGGCAACGTCGGTGATGGCGTTGAGGGGGCCCGGCGTACCCTCGAAGGGAACTCCGAGGTCACGGGCCCGCTGGGCGGACACGGGAACCGCGAGCAGGAAGGTGACTGCGAGAAGCGGCAGTTGATTCCGTTTCATGGGGAACTCCCCGGCGCGGCGCCTGTGAAGAGCGGGGCCGGCGCGCCCGGGCGCCGAAAGAGATCCGTTCGGAGCGGGGGCGGACGCTCGAAGCCGAGCCGCCGCGAGGCCACCCGGAAGCGCTTCATCAACAGCTCCGCATACGGTCCGGTCCCGCGCATCCGCTCGCCGAATTCCGCCGAACCGAGATCCCCGCCCCGCGTTTGCCGAATCAGATGCAACACATGCGGCGCCCGCGAGGGGAACCGGGTTTCCAACCATTCGGTGAAGAGTTCCCGGACCTCGTGGGGCAACCGCAGCAGGATCGTCCCGGCGAAGCGGGCGCCGGTGTCCCGCGCCGCCTCGAGTATCCGGTTCAATTCGGCGTCGTTCAGGCCGGGAATCATCGGCGATGCCAGCACGCCGGCGGGAACGCCCTCGGCGTGGAGCGCCCGGAGCGTCGCGAGACGACGGGCCGGTGCGGCAGCCCTCGGTTCCATCGAACGAGCCAGATCGGTGGAGAGGGTGGTGATCGAGATCATCACCTGGGCGAGTCCCCGCTCCGCCATCGGCACGATGACATCCAGGTCGCGCAGGATCATCGCCGACTTGGTCACGATGCCCACCGGGTGCCCGGCGGCGGCCAGAACCTCGAGTATCGCACGTGTGATGCGGAGATGCGCCTCTGCCGGCTGATAGGGATCGGTGTTGGAACCGAGCGCCAGGGGAGCCGGCTGGTAGCGGCGGCGTCCGAGCTCCTCCCGGAGGAGCCTTGCCGCCTCCGGCTTGTAGATGATGCGGGTCTCGAAGTCGAGACCCGCGGAGTAGCCCAGAAAGGCGTGCGTGGGCCGGGCGAAGCAGTAGATGCACCCGTGCTCGCAGCCCCGGTAGGGATTGACCGACCGATCAAACGGGACATCGGGGGAGTCGTTGGTGGCGATCACTGTCCGGGAGCGGTCGGGAATGAGTTCGGTCGCCGGGGGCGCTTCGTCCTCCGATGTCTCCCATCCGTCGTCGAATGCCTCCTCGCGGTATCGCTCGAAGCGGCCGGCGGGATTCGAGACCGCGCCCCTTCCACGGAGCGCACGCGCCGCGGCCACGCCTACCGGGAGAGGACGAATGCCGTCCGGTGCCGGACCTCCCCTTCCGGACTACGGACCTCAATGCGGTGGAGGCCCGGTTCGAGGCCGGAATCGGGTTCGAGCACGAGCGGAGTCCGGAGTCCGATCTCCTCCCCGAGTCCGGCAAGCGCCGCCTCCACGTCCGACGGTTCCCCCGAGGTGCGGTTCCGTCCACCCCCGCTCCGGCGACCAAGTTCCTCGAGGACCCAGAAGGGATCCACGTTGCGCAGCCCCCGGAGGTCCACGTCGCCGCTATGCACATGGCGTCCCTGGAACTCGATCCGACGGGCGAAATCCTCGGCGTTCACGGTTCCGTACACGCCCCCCACCCTGCCGCCACGCGCCAGGGCGGCAGGGGCGGTCACCGAGAGCACCATCGGACTCGTTCCCGCGATTCCGACCATCGGCCACAGGTCCCGGGTCCAGCTCGCCCCGTCCACGCCGTCGGTGAATACCACCAGCACCGCCCGGCCGGGCGCCTCCGCCAGCATCCCCAGGGCGAGCACGAGCGCGTTGTTGAGGGCGGACGGGCCTCCACTGCGAAGTTCCGTCACCGCCGCCGCCGCGTCCGAACAGCTGTCCTCCCATCCGGCGTGGAGCTCCACCGATCTCCGGAAAGTGATCAGGGCACAGCGATCCGTCCCGGCGAGTCCCGAAAAGAACCTGCCGAGACCGGAAGTCACCGCGGCGAGCAACGGCCCCCGCACGCTGGCGCTCAGATCGACCACGGCCGCGACCGCCAGCGGTCCGGCCTCCCCCACCTCGAAGGCGTGGGGCTTGTCGTCCACCAGCACCCGAAGGTCATCCGGATTCCTCAACCGGGATGCCCTGCCCTCGTCGTGAAGCAGTGCTTCCACCCGCACCGGTTGGCCGGGACCCGGGGACGCAACCGCGGCCAACATCACCGCGAGCGCCGGAACGGCACGCCTCATCCCGCGCCCTCTTCCGCGAAACCGGTCCGGATCTCCGTCTTCATGGCCTCGAACATCTCCCGCATGTCGGCAGCCGGTCCCAACCAGAACCGCCATTCCGGCTCCCACCCGACGGGTCGGCGGGCGAGCAGCGCCTTCGCCGCGGCAAACGCTTCGGCGGCCTTTCCCTGGGCCAACCGGGCCGCCACCAGTCCGGAAACGGCCCCCGGCGACCGCCGGGCACGCCGTACCGCCTCGGCGAAAGCCGTCTCGGCAGCCGGATAGTCGCCCGCGTCCAACGCCATCCCACCCTGGAGCAACAGGGAGCCGAGACGCGGCCAGGGAGGGATCCGGACGCCTTCGAGCCGGGCCAGCTGGAATGCGGCGCCGGCGCGGTCTCCGGTGTCGAAAAGGGCGCCTGCCAGCCGGACCCGTATTTCCGGGTCCTCGGGATCCTCTTCCGCAAGCCCGGCCAGCAACTCCACCGCACGCCGGGAATACGACTGCTCTTCACGCTGGCGACCGGCCATCTGCGCCACCCGGGCGAGCGCCAGACGGATGTCCCGGTCGCCCGGAAACGCCTCCACTCCCTTCTCGAAGTGGGCTACCGCCGCGGCCGTGTTCAAGGCGAGGTGGTACGAGTATCCGACAGCCAACCACCAGCGACGGCGCCACTCCTCCCGCTCCGCGGAGTACGGAATCGCGTCCAGCAGTTCCCTCGCAAAGTCGAGGTGCCGGGCAGCCCCGACGTTCAACGCTGCCTCGGTGTGAAGCATGGCCGCCGCCTGGAGGCGCAACGCTCCCGGATCCTCCCGGAGGAATCCCCGCACCACGGCCCCGACCGAATCCACCCGAAAGGTGGCGAGTTCCCTGCCTCCGTTCATGAAGAGGCCACCGGCGGTCTCCTCCACCAGGGCCCGGTACCGCTCCGGATCGAGTTGCTGCCGAGCGGCGCCCGGCCCGGCGCCCGCGAGTGTCAACAGCAGTAACGGCAGCATTCGGCGAAGCATTCCGGGACCCGCAGTGAAGTATCGTAGCCACTCATGGGAGAGCCGGAGCGCGGATGACGGACCGCCTCCCGGCTCCGCGTCCGCGTGACGCGGTCGTGACCGGAATCGGCGTGCTCTCGCAGGTGGGGACCGGAATCGAGGTGCACCGCGAATTCCTGCAAAACGGAAAGCCCTGTCCATGTTCCCCCTACGAACCGGGTATCCGCGCCCGGACCGGCAACCGGCTCTTTGGCCGCTATCCCGATGCCCTCGAACCCGACGACCTCGGGATCGGTCGCTCGGAAGCCCGGTTCATGGGGCGCCTGTCCCGCCTTGCGGTGCGCGCCGCGCGGCTCGCACTCGACCAGTCCGGCGTGCCGACGCGCGAGATGGCGATCGTGGTCGGAAGCGGCAAGGGCGGGGAAACCGAGACCCACCGGGAAGTCGCGCAACTCAGCCGGGCCGAAGGCCGGGTACGGGTCTCACCGGTGACGGTGCCCCGCATCATGGCGTCCACCGTCTCGGCCAACCTCGCCACCCTCTTCCGGACCCGGGGTCCCTCGGTCTCCGCTACCGCCGCCTGCGCCGGCGGCGCGTACAACCTGCTCATCGCCGCGTCGTGGATTCGGGAGGGAATCGTGGAACAGGCGCTTGCCGGCGGAGTCGAATCGGCGGATGTCCACTTCCACCTCGGATTCGATTCGATGCGCGCCTATACCCGGGTGGACAACCACCGGCCGGAGCAGGCTTCCCGCCCCTATGCGGCCGACCGCGCCGGTTTCATCTTCGGCGAGGGCGCCGGCGTGATGACCCTCGAGTCCCGCGCCGCGGCCGAACGCCGGGGAGCGCCGATCCTGGGAGTGATCCAGGGGTACGGCATGTCCTCCGACGGCTCCGGCCGAATGGTCGCTCCGGACGACGAGGGCGCCGAGCTCGCCATGCGCCGCGCCCTCGACCACGCCGGGATTCCGCCGGACTCCATCGGCTACATCAACACCCACGGAACGTCCACCCCGCTGGGCGATGTCTCGGAGGTCCGGGCAATCCGCCGCATCTTTCCCGACCGGGTGGTCCCCTACAGCTCGACCAAGGGGTACACCGCGCACACCGTCGGCGCCGCCGGCGCCCTCGAGGCGGCATTCACGGTCATGATGCTGCGGGAGGAATGGCTCGCTCCCTCGGTCAACGCCGAACCGCTGGATGCGGCGCTCCGCGACTATCCGCCGGTGGTCCGCCCGCAGCGGACCGACGCCGACTGGGCCCTTTCCAACTCCTTCGGATTCGGAGGAACCAACGTATCGCTGGTCCTGGGAAAGGGCGATTGACACGGAGGATCAACCTTTGCACATCGAACTCGAATGGGACGGCGCGACCGGGTATCCGGTCACCACTCCGACCGGTGGGCAACTCGGCCTCGACTCGGACAACACCCGGGGGACGTCGCCGATGCAGACGCTGCTGGCGGCCGTCGCCGCTTGCATGGCCATCGACGTCATCCACATCCTGAGGCGCATGCGGGCCGAGCCCGACCAGCTCCGGGCGCGCGCCTCCGGACAGCGAGCCGATGACCACCCGCGCCGTTTCCGCACCATCACGCTCGAGTTCCGCGGCGGTGGGGACGGGGTAACCGGAGACCGGCTGCAGCGGGCGGTCGCCCTCTCGTTCGAGAAGTACTGCAGCGTGATGCACAGCCTCGCCGCAGACATCGAATACAACTGGAGCGCCCGCATCGACGAAGGGGAAACATCCGGCTTCAGCGCGCCGTGATCTTCACGAGAGAGGCATCGTCCGTTTCATGAAGCCATCGAAGAGCGGCACGGTGAATGCCGTGTCGCCGTGGGCGGGGTTGTGGATCAAGCCCTTGACGAGGAGCCCATGGCGGATCGGCGCCACCGAGGTGACGTCCCGGCCCATGCCGCGAGCGATGTCCCCGGACCGGTGGGGCCCGGCGCCCAGATTCGCCATCGCGCGCAAGTAGAGCTTCTCGGTCGGCGTCAGGCGATCGAACCGTACGAGGAAAAAGCTCGCATCCAGTTCGGCAAGCGCTTCCTGCGTGGCCCGGCAGGCGTCATCAAGGGAAATCGGAGAGCGGTCGGCGGCGTTCCAACTGTGCTTCCCCCATTCCTGGAGGAAGTAGGGATACCCGCTCGTCGCGCGCAGGACTTCGGCGACGGCTTCGGAGGTGAAGGCCACGCCTTCCCTGTCAGCCGGCACGATCAGGGCATCCCGGGCGTCGTCAGGGTCGAGGCGGTCGACGGACGCGAACTCGAACAGCCGTTCCGCATAGGACTTGGCATCCCCGGTTTGACCGACCACCTGGGGCAATCCAGCCGCCACCATGGTAATCGGCAGCTGCTGCTGGCTGGTGTTGTGAAGAGCGGCGATGAGCGAGGCCAACTGGTCCTTCGACACATATTGCAGTTCGTCGATGAAGAGCACGAGGGCCGTGGCCCGCTCCCCTGCGGCCCTTCCGAGAACCTCGAGGAGGTCCGAAAGGTCGCTGTCGAGATCGCTGCTGTCGGCCAGCCCGATCTCGGGAGCGGCGTCAATTCGAAACTCAAGGTCCTGGTACTTGACCTTGTGCGCCCTGGTGAAGCTCGCCAGCGCCCGCATGCCGCGCAGCAGATTGTCCCGCAGCGCCTCGCCCCGACTCAGGCGCAGGATGGCCGATCGCAGGGCCGGAACCAGCAGGGCTGGGAGGGGACGTCCCTCCGGCGCCTCCATGCGGACACTGGCGATGCCGCGCGCCTCCGCATCCAGGCGAATGCGATTGAGGAGCACGGTCTTGCCCACTCCCCGCAGCCCGTGGAGGATGAGGCTTCGCGCCGACTTCCCCGAGCGGATGCGGTCGAGCGCCACCGCGGCGCGTTCGATGAGGTCGTCACGGCCGGCAAGTTGAGGCGGAGGCGTCCCGGCGCCAGGGGAGTAGGGATTCCGTAGCGAGTCCATTTATAGCAATCTTGTCCTGGTTTATCGAAATGCGATAAGTTCTGGCTCGTCGCATTTCGAGGGGATGGGCCCCTCCCGTCGCATCGGGTCTCGGCGGGGCGACGCCCCCGGGAATACGAGAGAGCGTTGCTCCCGGCTCAGCGCGCGTCCCCGTCGTCGGTCGGGACTCCCTCCTCCTCGTCCGATCCGGGAGCGGCCTCCCACTCGTACTCGATACCCCGCACATGACGCTCGAACCAGTCGAGTTCCACATTCACCTTGAAAAGCTGGTGGCGCAGTTCCCGCCAGCCGTGGGGCTCCCTCGGGGCAATGTACAGATGGGTGTCCACCCCGTTGGTCTTGAGCGCCCGGTACAGCTCGACCGACTGGGGCGGCGGCACCCGGACATCGTTTTCTCCGACCAGCACGATCGTGGGGGTGGTCACCTTGTAGATATCCTTCAGCGGGGAGTGGTTCCAGTAGGCATCGATCGGGGCGTCCTCCTGCCAGGGCGTGCCCCCGAACCACGGCGTCCGGTAGATCCGCACATCGCTCTGCCCGTACATCGAAATCCAGTTGACCGCACCGGCCCCGGACGAAGCGGCCTTGAACCGGTCGGTGTGGGTGATGATCTTGTTGGTCATGTGACCGCCGCCGCTCCATCCCATCTTGGCCATCCGGTCGCCGTCCACCAGCCCCTGCCCGATGAGATGGTCCACTCCGGTCATGACATCCAGGTGGGCTTGCCGGAAGTAGTGGCCGACCATGTCCCGCAGGTAGTCGTCCCCGTAGCCGGTGCTCCCCCGGTAGTTCGGCTTGAAGACCATGTACCCCCGGGCCGCGAGCACCGCGACATAACTGGACCACCGCCCGAACCCGAACTTGTCGGAAGCCGCCGGTCCCCCGTGGGTCTGGACAACCAGCGGATATCGGGTTCCCTCCCGGTAGTCGAGGGGAAGGTAGAGGAGCCCTTCCACCTCCACGCCGTCCGCTCCCGGCCAACGGATCGCCTCTTGGACCGGCAGCCGGAAGGTCTCGTCCAGGTAGTCGAAGACCGACGTGACCTTCCTCGGATCGCCGCCCGACGCCGGAAGCAGATGGATGTCCCCGGCATTGGTCGGAGTGCTGATCCCGAATACGTGAAGATCCGCCGCCGCCGCATAGTTCCATCCCTGAAGGGTGTGGTCCCCCTCGGTGAGGGCGGTCGGCGCCTCGTCGTCCGGCTCCGCGCGGAAGAGCTGGGTGCGTACCCCGGTGTTCGCCGTGAAGAAGATGGCGCCATCCCCGGCCCAGCGGGCGCTGGTGACCTCGTGGGGCATGTCCTCGAACAGCATGCGGTGCGGTCCGCCGGCAGCGGGGACGAGAAAGATGTTGTCGTTGAAGTAGGTCTCGAAGTCGGCGCTGGAATCCGAGAGAAACAGGACCGTCGAGCCGTCGGGAGACAATTGGGCGCCGAACTCGCTTACCGTGTTGTTCGTGAGCTGCCGGGCGCCGGACCCGTCGGCATCCATGATCCAGACCTCTCCCTCGTCCCGGTTGTCGAACAGCGGGCTGATGCTCCGGGAATGGGCGATCCGCGCGCCGTCGGAAGAGAGGTTGAAGCCCAGAATCGAATAGTCGCCGCCGGTGATCCGCCCTGCGCTCCCGGCGTCCTCGCCGCTGACCGCGACCCGCCACAGGTGGCGGTGCTTGAAGTCCTCGTCGAAGGCGAAAACATCATCCTTCATTTCGTCCCTGCTCTTCTCCTCGGCGGTCTTCGCCTCGGGAGCGATGAAGTAGATGAACTTCCCGTCCGGCGAGAACTGGAAGGACTGCACCGAGCTCTCGTGGCTCGTCAGGGGGTACGCCTCACCCCCCCGGTTCCGCAGGAGATGAATCTGGGAGAACGGCCCCTCGCCGCGCCGGGCGAGAAACGCCACCAGACTGCCGTCCGGGGACCAGCGGGGATGCGACTCCCCGTCCTCCCCGTTGGTGAGCTGCACTTCGCGGCTGCCGTCAGCCTGGATCCGGTAAATGTGGGTGGTTCGGCCGTTGTCCTTCCAGTCGGTGTCCGACCGGGTGAACAGGACCTGCGACCCGTCGGGAGAAACCCGGGGGCTTCCGAGTGCGGGAACATCGATGAGATCCACGACGGTCATGGCGCGCTTCTCCTGGGCCTCGGCGGCCGGAAGCGCGAACAGGAGCGCGAACAAGAGGTTCAGGGCGGAGCGGAGCATGGGGGGAACCCTCCCGGGTGGTGGAATTGTCGGGGGACAGCCCCCGCCTCCGCAACTGTATCCGCCGCCGGCGCCCGAGAGCACGTCCGCGGCACGACGGCGCCGCCGGCCCACCCGTCCGCAACGACCGCACTGCTACCCTTCCCCCCATGCCTCCGACGCTCTCGGTCGCGGTCACCGGCGCCACCGGGCTCATTGGCCGGGCGCTCGTGCAATCGCTGGAAGCCGACGGCCATGACGTTGTTGCCTTCAGCCGTTCCGGCCGTCCCCCTGCCGGGAGTGCGGAGGGACGCAAGGTTGTCGCAGCCACCTGGCGCCCGTCGGAGCCGGAGCGGAACGTGGCCGCCCTCGACGGCCTCGATGCGGTGGTGCACCTGGCCGGCGAACCGGTGGGACGCCGCTGGAACCCCGCGCGCCGGCGCGCCATCCGGGACAGCCGGGTGGACGGCACGCGCACCCTGGTCCAGGCCCTGAAACACTGCACCAACCGGCCAGCGCGACTCCTCGCCGCCTCCGCGATCGGCTACTACGGCCCCCGGAACGACGAGGAACTGGACGAGGAAGCCGTTTCCGGAGAAGGGTTCCTCGCCGAGACCTGCCGCGAGTGGGAAGTCGAGATCCGCAAGGCTGCCGAACTCGAAGTTCGCGCCGCATCGCTGCGGATCGGTATCGTCCTCTCCCCGGACGGTGGCGCACTCGCCAACATGCTTCCCCCCTTTCGATGGGGCGTCGGGGGCCCGGTCGGCTCGGGGAGGCAGTGGATGCCTTGGATTCATCTTGAGGACGTGGTGGGCGCGATCCGTCATCTTCTCGGCGTCGAGGCCTCGACGCTCGCTCCGGTGTACAACCTCACTGCCCCCCATCCGGTGCGGAACGCGGCGTTCGCCCGGTCCCTCGGCAGGACCTTGCGGCGTCCCGCAATCCTGCCGACGCCCGGTTTCGCCATGCGCATCGCGTTCGGCGAAATGGCTGATGCGCTGTTGCTCACCGGAGCGCGGGTGATTCCCCGGAGACTCCTCGCCAGCGGATACCGGTTCGGCCATCCGGAACTCGGTCCGGCGCTCGCGCACCTCCTCCGATGAAACAACGAGCCGGCGTCGACCGGCGGCGCCGGGCGGCGGGACGCATCATCCTTGCGCTTCTCTTCTTCGGCGCCGGAGTCTCGGGTTCCATCGTGGGGCTCCTCTTCGCCTACCAGAGTGACATTCCCCTCATCGAGGAATTGGAAAGTCACGAATCGAGTGCCACCAGCATCATTTACGACCGGAACGGAGTCGAGATCGGACAGTTCGCCATCGAACGCCGCATCGAAGTGGATTTCGAGACGCTGCCCCCGCATCTGCGGGACGCATTCGTGGCGGCCGAGGATCAGCGCTTCTGGAGTCACTTCGGCTTCGATCTCGCCGGCATTGCCCGGGCGGCATGGGACAACGCCCGCGCCCGGCGCATCGTTTCCGGCGCGAGCACCATCACCCAGCAGGTGGCCCGGGCACTCTTCCTGAACCGGGAGGAAACCCTCCGGAGAAAGATCCGGGAGGCGATCACCGCCATCCGGATCGAGCGGGCATATCGAAAGGAGGAGATTCTCACCTTCTACGCCAACCAGGTCTTCCTGGGGCACGGAAATCACGGGGTCGAAGCGGCGGCCCAGTACTACTTCGACAAGTCCACCCCCGAACTCACGGTCGCCGAGGCTGCCCTGCTGGTCGGCCTCGCGCCGAATCCCTCCCGGTTCAGCCCGTATCGAAATCCGGAACGGGCGCTGGCGCGGCGGGACTTCGTCCTGATGCGGATGCTGGCCGAGGATCACCTCACCGAGGACCAGGTGGCGATGGCGCGCGCCGAGCCGATCCGTCTCCGGCCACGCGATTCCCATCCGCTCGCCCCCCACTTCGTCGAAATGGTCCGGCAACACCTCGCAAGCCGGTACGGGAGCCGACGGACCTACGAAGGCGGACTCCGGGTGCACACCACGCTCGACACCGCCATGCAGCAGGTGGCGAACGAGGCAGTGGACATCGCCCTTCGCGCCCACGACAAGCGGCGCGGGTTCCGCGGCTTCGCACGCAACCTGATCGCGGAGGGAACGGATCCGGACGACTACCGGGATTCGTCCTGGACCGGCATTCCCGCGGTCGGAGAGGTGGTTGCCGGAGTCGTGGTCGAAACCGGCCCGGAGACGCGCGTCCGCATCGGCGACCGCAGCGCCCGGGTGGACCCGGAGTCCCTGCGGTGGACCCGGCGACCGGCATCGCGTCTCTTCCGGCGCGGAGATGTCGGCGAATTCCGCATTCTTGCCGACGACGGCGAAACGCTGCTGGTCGCTCTGGAACAGGAGCCGGTCGCCGAAGGCGCGTTCCTGGCGCTGGATGTCCGAACTGGAGCCATCCGCGCCCTGGTCGGTGGCTACGACTTCGAACGGAGCGAATTCAACCGGGTCACCCAGGCCCGGCGCCAGGCCGGATCCTCCTTCAAGCCGTTCTCCTACGGCGCCGCCCTCGAGTCAGGTCGCTTTGCGCCCACTTCCCTGTTGCTCGATGCCCCGTTTTCCTGGACCGATCCGGTCACCGGAGTTCCCTACGAACCCGGAAACTACGACGAGGAGCATCGCGGCTGGATCACGCTCCGCCAGGCCCTCGAGGGGTCCCGGAATGTTCCGGCGGTTCGCATGGTTCACGAGGTGGGCCCCGGGAACGTCGTGAATTTTGCCCGCCGACTCGGGATTACCGGCGAGATGCTCCCGGTCCTGTCGATCACCTTGGGATCTGCGGACGTCTCGCTTCTCGAAATGGTGTCCGCCTACAGCGCCTTCCCCAACCAGGGAGTGCGCATGAAGCCCCACTTCATCACCCGCGTGACGGACCGGGACGGACGGGACCTGGAGCGCTTCCACCCGGAGACGGCGTCGGTGGTGAGTGCGGACCTGGCGTATGTGGTGACCCACCTTCTCGAGGGAGTGGTGGCCCGGGGGACGGCGCGCGGGGCGCGCGGCGTCGGGCGGCCGATCGCCGGCAAGACCGGCACCACCAATGATTTCACCGACGCCTGGTTCATCGGCTTCGACACCGCGGTCGTCGCCGGCGCCTGGATGGGGAACGACCAGAACGAGACGCTCGGGGACTCCCAGAGCGGAGCGGTTGTCGCTCTCCCCGCCTGGCGGCACTTCATGATCCATGCCGATACCGGCGCACCGCCGTGGGAGAGGTTTCGCGCTCCCCCCGGAGTCCCGCTGATTCCGGTGGACCTGGAGACCGGACGTCCGGCGCCGGAGGGACCGAACACCATCCTCGAAGCGTTTCTGCCCGGAACCGAACCCACCGGCGGGAACGACCACTGAGACCGTCGTCCCGACAGCTCCATGAGACGAAGAACACTGCTCATGGGTTGCGGCCTGGCGCTGACCGCCCTCGCCGTCCTCGGGCTGGTCGTCTTCCTCGGCGTTTCCTCGACCTACAACCGGCTGGTGCAGGCGGACGAGGGGGTGAAGGCCGCCTGGTCCCAGGTCGAGAACGTGTACCAGCGTCGCAGTGACCTGATCCCGAATCTGGTTGCCACCGTTCGCGGCGCCGCCGACTTCGAACGCGAGACCCTGGACGCGGTCATTTCGGCGAGGTCCCGCGCGAGTGGAATCCAGGTTTCCGCCGACGAACTCGGGGACCCGCAGGCCCTCGCGCAGTTCCAGCAGGCGCAAAATGCCCTTTCCGGCGCGCTGTCGCGCCTGCTGGTGACCGTCGAGCGCTACCCGACGATCCAGGCCAACCGCAACTTCCTGAGCCTTCAGGACGAACTGGCGGGAAGCGAGAACCGGATCGCGGTGGAACGGCGGCGGTTCAACGAGTCCGCCCAAGCCTACAACACGCTGCGGCGCGGATTCTTCACGCGTATCGTGGCGTCCTTCTTCGATTTCGGGGAAGCCGCCTATTTCGAGGCGGAGGAGGGCGCGGATTCGGCCCCGTTGGTCGACTTCAGCGAACCGCCAGCCTGACATGCGCTTGCCGGCGGCATGCCTCGGCCTGCTCCTCGCGAGCGCGGCATTCGGCCAGGACATCCCGCCGCTTTCCGGGCGGGTGGTGGACGAGGCGGGATTGCTGGATGCCGCCGAGCGAAGCGGCCTCGAGTCGCTGCTGGCCCGGATCGAGGCGGAAACCACGGTCCAGATCGTGCTGCTCTCGGTTCCCCGCCTCGAAGTTCCCATCGAGGACTTCGCTATCCGGGTTGCCGAGGAATGGAGGATCGGGCAGGCGGAGACCGACAACGGCGCCCTGGTGCTGGTTTCGGTGGAGGACCGGGCCAGCCGGATCGAAACCGGGTATGGGCTTGAAGCGGTCCTCCCCGACGGACTTGCCGGGCGGATCCTCCGCGAAGACCTGCAGCCCTCCTTCCGGGCCGGGGATTACGCCACCGGATTCGAACGAACCGCACTCCGTATCGCGGCCGCCGCCACCGGAACGTTCCCGGCATCGGAAGACCGGCGCTCCGGACGACCGGTCGCCCGCCGCGGACGCGGCAGCCTGCTTCTGGTCCTGCTCCTGGTCGGCTTACAGCTGCTCGGCTTTCTGGGAAACGCGGTACGTCCCTGGGTCGCGGGTCTCGCGGGAGCCGGCGCAGCCCTCTTCACGGGTCTTCTCGCCGGGGTTTCCTTCGCGTTGATCTGGCTCGTTCCCCTGGGTCTTCTCGCCGGATTCGCCGCAACCGGCATGACCCGGGCCGCCTCCGCCCGGCGCAGCGCCGCCTGGGGCTATGGCGGGATTCCGGGCGGCGGAGGCATGATGATGGGCCGCTCCTCCTTCGGAAGCGGATTCTCCGGCGGGTTCCACGGGGGCGGCGGCGGTTTCGGTGGCGGTGGCGCCAGCGGGAGCTGGTGAGGCCATGCGGGTACCCCGGGCGCTTCGCGGCGAACTCTCGGAGGCGGAACTGGATCGGATCGTGGAAGCCATCGGGAAAGCGGAGGAGGGCACATCCCGGGAAATTCGGGTCCACGTCATTCGCCGCCTGCTCCCCTTCGAGAACCCCCGGCGCCGCGCGCTCCAGGACTTCCATGCCCTCGGGATGCAGCACACCGCCGACGGCGCCGGAGTGCTGCTCTTCCTGGCAGTGCGGTCCCGGCGTTTCGAAATCGTGGCGGACCCGGCGGTGGACGCCAAGGTCGGCCCCGAGGCATGGCAGGAAATCGCTCGCGGAATCACCAGGGAGATCCACCAGAACGGAGTGGGCAGGGGGCTGGAATACGGAGTCCGCCGCCTGGGCACATTCCTGGCCCGTCACTTCCCGATCCAGCCGGAGGATCGGAACGAACTTCCCGACGAAGTGAGTTTCGGCTGATGTCCGCGCCCGGGAGCAGGACGGGGGCCGGCGAACGCCCCTTGCGACCGCCGCGAGTGCTACAGTGCCAAGGAACGTTTTTCAGAACCACTTGCTGCCAGACCCATGACTGAATCCCGGGACGATTCCCCGCCACCCGCTTCCGTGCGGGAGGGGCGGCTCTTCCGTGGAGTGCCGGTGCTCCCCCTGCGTGACATCGTCGTCTTTCCCCATTCGTTCCTTCCGCTGTCGGTGGGACGGAAAAGCACCAAGCAACTGCTGAGCGACGCCACTCTCGACGCCGATCAGCCCGGTCGCGCCGGCCTGCAACTCATGCTGGCGGTACTCACGCAACGTGACGCGGCGGTGGACGAACCGGGCAAGGACGACCTGTACACCATCGGCACCGCGGCCCGCCTCGAGAAGCAGATGCGGATGCGGGACGGAACGATCCGCATCGTCATCCGGGGGAGCTTCCGCTTCCGGGTGGAGCGGATCGTCCAGACCGAACCCTACGTGCGAGCCGACATCCGCGAACTGGATGGCGCCAGCGGCGCGGAACAGACCGTCGAATTCGAGGCGCTGACCCGTCAGATCCGCTCCGAACTCCAGGAGATGATCAAGAACGAGCTGTTCACCCGCCCGGGCGACGTGATGAAGCGGCAGCTCGCCCGGATCGGCACGGCCGGACAGCTCGCCGATTTCGTCGCGGAACAGCTTCCCAGCCTGGGCGCCGAGAAGCGCCAGGAGATCCTGGAGGCGTTTTCCATCAAGGAGCGGCTGGACCTCGCCTATGCGGCCATCCTGCGCGAGAAGCAGGTCCGCGAACTGGGCCGGAGCATCGAATCCAAGGTCAAGACCGAGGTCGGACGCACGCAACGCGAATTCTTCCTCCGGGAGCAGTTGAAGGCGATCCAGAAGGAGCTCGGAGAGGGCGACGAATCCAGCAAGGAACTGGATGAACTCCGCGAGAAGATCACCAAGGCCGGGATGCCGGAGGAAGCCGAAAAGGAGGCCCTGCGGGAATTCCGCCGACTGGGGCGGATCCCGCCCGCATCGGCGGAATACACGGTGGGGAGAACCTATCTCGACTGGCTCGTGCGGATGCCCTGGCAGGCGCGAACCGAGGACAATTACAACATCGCGCGCGCCCGGGAAATCCTGGAAGCCGACCACTACGACCTGGTCAAGGTCAAGGACCGGATTCTCGAGTTCCTCGCCGTGCGGGAACGCAAACCGGACCAGAAGGGTTCGATTCTCTGTTTCGTGGGCCCGCCGGGAGTGGGAAAGACCAGCCTGGGCAAGTCGATCGCAAAGGCAGTGGGACGGAAGTTCGTCCGGTTGAGTCTTGGCGGGATCCGCGACGAGGCCGAGATCCGGGGACACCGCCGGACCTACATCGGCGCCCTTCCCGGCCAGATTCTCCAGAGCCTGGCGCGAGTCGGATCCCGCAATCCGGTGTTCATGCTCGACGAAGTGGACAAGCTCGGGATGGACTTCCGCGGGGACCCCAGTTCGGCACTGCTCGAAGTCCTGGACCCCGAGCAGAACGACACATTCCGCGATCACTACCTGGACCTGCCGTTCGACCTTTCCGAAGTGCTCTTCATCGGGACCGCCAACATGGTGGACCCGATTCCCGCCGCCCTGAGGGATCGCATGGAGACTCTCCGGATCGAGGGGTACACCGAGGAAGAGAAGATCCAGATCGCGGTCCGCCACATCCTCCCGAAACAGCTGGACAACCACGGCATCGCGGAGGAAGCGGTGGCCCCGGTCTTCGACAAGGAATCCCTGGCCCTCGTCATTCGCAACTACACCCGCGAGGCCGGCCTCCGCAACCTCGAGCGGGCCATCGCCAAGATCTGCCGCAAGGCGGTCCGCAAGCTGGCCGAAGGCGAGGAGGGACCGCTCCAGCTCACTGCGGACACGGTGCGGGAGCTCCTGGGCGCCCCGACCTCGCTGTCACGGGAGCTCGCCGAACGGGTCAGCGTGCCCGGCGTCGCCATCGGCCTCGCCTGGACTCCGGTCGGCGGCGACATCCTTTTTGCCGAAGCCTCGCAGATGCGCGGCAACAACCGCCTCACCCTGACCGGGCAGCTTGGCGATGTGATGAAGGAATCGGCAACGGCGGCATTCAGCTGGGTTCGCCGGAACGCGGAGCTGTACGGACTGAGACCCGACTTCCACCGGCGGACCGACTTCCACTTCCATTTCCCCGAAGGGTCCACTCCCAAGGACGGTCCCTCGGCCGGAATCACGCTGGTGGCGGCACTCATGTCCTCGCTCACCGAAACCGTTTGCCGACCGCAGCTTGCGATGACCGGGGAAATCACGCTCACCGGACATGTCCTCCCGGTCGGCGGCATCAAGGAGAAGCTGCTTGCCGCGCACCGCTACGGCATCAAGGAGGTGATCCTCCCGCGCCTCAACGAGCCCAGCGTGATCGAGGACATACCCGACGAGATCCGGGAGGCGCTTCGGATTCACTTCGTCTCGGGAATCGAGGAGGCGCTTCAGATCGTATTCCCGGACCTGCCCGGACATCGGCCGATGACCGACGCCCCCGCGGCTGACCAGCTCCCCGCCTGATCACGGAAGCGCGCCGCGCAGCGTCCGGAACTCGGCTCCGGTCGCGTCCACGATGGTGGAAGGCGCTCCGCCGGGCGTGGTTCCCCCGTCCAGCACCGGGAGTGTCCGCCCCGCAACGGCCATCGCGGCAACCGCCTCGGCTGCGGAGGCAGCCGGCGGCTCCCCGCTGCGATTGGCGCTGGTCGAGACCACCGGATGGCCCAGCGCCTTCGCCACGGCTCGCGCCAACGGGTGCGAGCTGACCCGGACCGCAACCGTGCCGGAAGCGCCCCGCCGCCGCAACACCAGTGTGAGCGGTCCGGGCCAGTGCGCGTGCGCGAGCCTCCGGGCGGCAGCGGACATCAGGCACACCGCCCGCACCTGTGCTTCGTCGGCCGCGATCCACGGCAGGGGCGCATCCGGGGAACGCCCCTTGAGCCGAAAGACCTCGCGCACTCCCCCGGGAGATCGCGGATCGGCGCCGAGCGCGTAGAACGTCTCCGTGGGGTAGATCGCCACCCCGCCCGCTGCGAGATGCGCGGCAATCCGGACCGGGTCGCTCACGAGCGACGGCGCGCCCTCGGATGGTGCTGGTCGTACACCCGCCGCAACCGCTCCCCGGTCACATGGGTATAGATCTGGGTAGTGCTGATCGAAGCGTGTCCGAGCAAATGCTGCAGGCTCCTGAGATCCGCCCCCCGTTCGAGCAGGTGGGTGGCAAAGGAATGCCGGAGCATGTGGGGTGAGAGGGGATGCGCAATCCCGGCCCGGATCCCGAGATCCCGAATGATCCGCCAGAACGCCTGGCGGCTGAGCGGTCTCCCCTGGCGGTTCACGAAAAGCCACCCGGCATCCGGCCGGTCCCTGGCGAGATGCGGACGCCCTTCAGCGACCCACCTGCCAATTCGGGTCTCGGCCACCTCCCCGACCGGCACGATCCGCTCCCGGTCCCCCTTCCCGATCACCGTCACGTATCCCGGCATCCCGGAAGCGCCCGCCACCAGGTCCGGAATCCGGATACGGACCAGCTCGGAGACCCGGATCCCGGTGGCATAGAGCGTCTCGAGCATCGCCCCGTTCCGAAGCCCGCGCGGTGAACTGTCCGGCGCCCGGAGCAGCCGGTCCACGTCCTCCGTGCCGAGAAGCCGCGGAAGTCCCCGCACCGCCCGGATCCGCGCCAGCCGTTCCGCCGGATTTTCCCCGAGCGCTCCCTCCTCGACCAGGAATCGATAGAAGCCGCGGACCGCAGCGACCGATCTCTGGATGGAGCGGAAGGAAAGCCGCCGCCGCCGGAGGCACGAAACGAACGCGTCCAGATCGCCGGTTCCGAGGGCGGCAACTCCGCGTTCGCCGGCATGGTCCGAAAGGGCTCCGAGGTCGCGGCGGTATGCCTCGACGGTATTCCGGGCGAGGCCCCGCTCTCCGCCGAGGTACCCGAGGTAGCGGGCGACCAGCGGGTCCGGGGAACTCATGCGCGCCTCCCGAAGAGCCCGGCCACCGCATCCCGCAACAGTCCGAACTCGACCGGGACGAGCCGCCGCGCCGCGACCGCGAAGGCCAGCACCCCGGCAGCGGTGGCAAGTGCGGTCACCGCCAGCTCCACGGCGAGGCGGCCCGCCGGATCCACACTCCCGGTGACCAGCCAGGCGGCGGCGCCGACGATCCCGCCCAGCATCAACCCCCGCATGCCGGCGTCGGCCACCCCGGTCAGCAGATGCCGCGCGCGGGACCGGCCTGCACCGTCCCGACCAAGGCGCGGCGCGAGCAGGCCGAAGAGCATGGCCGTCGAAATCCAGGCCACCACGACCGTTCCGAGCGGGATCCCCGGATACCCGAGCCCGATGCGAAGGACCACGAAATCGGTCACGAACCAGACGAGCACCGTTCCCACCGCGGTCACCGCCAACGGGGGCCGGGTGGTTCCGAGGGCAAAGAACGCGTCGGTGAGGATCTTGGCGGCGCCGAATGCGGGCAACCCGAGCACATAGACACGAATGACGGTGGTGACCGCCGCCGCATCCTCCGGACGGAACACTCCGTGCTGGTAGATCACCGCCACCAGCGGCTCCGCAATGGCGGCAAGACCTGCCGCCGATACGAGAGAGAGAATCATCAACAGGCGGCCGGAGCGGATCAGGATGGCGAGGAACTCCTCGTGATCGCGGCGCGCGGCGGCGCGGCTGAGCGCCGGAAGCCCGGCGTGCGAAAGGGCCACTCCGACGAACGCCGCCGGGGTCTGGGCCAGTCGGTATCCCTGGTACACCCAGGCCAGCCAGGAAGTGCCCATGGAAGCGAAGTGCCGCGAGATGAGCACATGGATCTGGAGGCTGCCGGCGGCCAGGGCCACCGGAACGAAGAGTTGCCCCACCTGCCGCAGACCGGAGCCGGGAGCGGGACGGCTGGCAGGAACGGATCGTGCGGCCCCGGCGGAGGGGGGGCGGAACCCGGTGCGGCGAAAGGCACGCCACTGGATCCCGAGCTGCACCAGCCCGCCGACCGGAACCCCGAGCGCCAACCCCGCGACGGGATGAATCCCCCACTCCGGCCCGATCAACGCGCCCGCAAGCGCAAACACGCCGGTCGTCACATTGAAGAACGCCGAAGCCACCGCCGGCAGGAAGAACCGATGCCGCGCATGGAGTCCCCCCATGAAGACCGCGGCGAGCGAGATGAAGAACAGGAAGGGAAACATCAACCGGGTCATCCAGACGGTGAGGTCCCGAACCGTGGCGAACCCGGCCGCGAATCCCGCCGGCGGCGGCCGGGCCATTGCCGCTCCGCTGAAGAAACTATCCACCAGTTCCGGGGCGAAGACGATCCCGACCACCACCACGAGCGCCAGCGCGGGCAGGAGTATCCGGATCGTCAGCGCCAGCAGTCGGTCGCCATCCGCCCGGCCGCTTCGTTCCTCGGTCTGCGCGAAGACGGTGAGGAACGCCTTCGACAGCGCACCTTCCGCGAGCATTTCCCGCAGCGTGCTCGGCAGGGTGAAGGCCGCCACGAAGGCGTCCAGCACGGCGGTGGGAAACAGCGCCGCGAGCAACTGCTCGCGAACGATTCCGGTGACCCGGGACACCGCGACTCCCAGGGTGGTGCCCCCGGCCCGATGCACCAACAGCCGCTCCGCCTCTCCCGCCGAACCGGTCCCGATGCCGGAGCGGGTCGCCATCATGGTCCCCGGCATGGTACGGGAACCGACCGGGCAACCGGGAGCCCCGCTTCGCATGAAGTAGGATGCCGGGACCTTGCATCCGTCGGTGGGTCCCCGCGCCGCATTCCACGCGCGCCTTTTCCGCCCATCCGGAATTCTGGCAGCTTCCCTCTTGATACTCGGGGCCGCCCCGGCAGCCGCCCAGGAGCATCTCTTCCGGCTCGCGGCCGGCGCTGGCGCCCAATTGATGGCCCACGACGAGCTCAAGCTGAGCCGGGGCTTCGGGGTGGGAGGCGGAGCGGCTTTCCGGTTCAACGACAACTTCAGCCTGGAAGCGGGTCTGCACTTCGGCCGCTCCAACCGCCGCTACACGGCGAAGAACGAACCGGTGGAGGACGTGTTCGCCATCCCCGCCTTCCAGTACCGCACCAACCGGTACCACCTTGACGGATCCCTCGTGTACCACGTCGGGCGCCGCCAGCCCTTCCAAGTGTATTTTCTCGCGGGCGCCGGCATCGTCCGTCGCGAAGAAGTGCGCGAGGATTACACCTATGAAGAGCCCGATCCCGACGACAATGACGAGACCCGGCCGGCGGGAGTACGGATTCCGATCGGAGTCGATATCAGCCTCGACTCCACCCGGCACCAGCTCACTGCCCACGCGGGCGCCGGGTTCGAGGTATATGTCCTCTCGCGTCTGTCGGCGCGGGTCGAGTACCGGATATGGTCCGGCAGAGATTTCGGTTTCCGCACCCAGCAGTTCCTGGTCGGTGTGAATTACTATCGCTGAACCGGGGATGGGGAATCGGGCGGCGCGGGCTTCCTCCAGGTCCGGCGACCTTTCCGCGATCGTGACTCTCGCGGCGGGCCTGTTCGCGTTCTGGGTTCTCCTGTCCGGTCTTTACGACGCCTTTCATCTGGGAGCCGGCGCGGTGGCGGCCACCGCCATCGCCTGCGGCACCCGGGGGATCTGGCGCACCGCCGGAGGCACGCGCACCCTTTCCCGGCTGCGAATCCGGCCGGCATGGGTGCCCTACCTCGCGTGGCTCCTGGGCGAAATCGTGATCTCGGGCATTCGGGTGGCCCGGGTGGTGCTGACCCCGAAACTCCGGCTCTCCCCCGGGATCGTGCGCTTCCGGGACGGGTTGCCCGATTCTGCCGCCCGCACCGTGCTCGCCCACTCGATCACCCTCACGCCCGGCACCGTGACCCTCGATTCCGAGAACGGGGAGTTGACCGTACACGCACTGGACGAGCATTCCGGAGCCAGCCTCCGGAGTTCCCGGCAACCGCTCCGCGCCCGGGTCGCCCGCCTGTTTCCGCCGGACTGACGCCCACGTCATGCATGGGATCCTGGCCTGGTTCGCTGGCGCCGTCTTCCTGGCGATGCTGGCGGCGCTGGTGCGGGTGGTTCGCGGTCCGACGCTGTGGGATCGGCTCTCCGGACTCGCCCCCATCGCCGCCAAGACCCTGATCCTGCTGCTCCTGGCGGGGGAATTCTCCGGCGAGCCGGCGATGTTCGTGGACATCGCGCTTGCCTACGCCCTCATCGGATTCCTCGCGGCGCTGATCTTCGCCAAGTACTTCGACGGAGCGGGCGCATGACCGCCTTCGGCCTGCGGGAAGCGCTCGCCACCATCTGCCTCGCCATCGGCCTGTTCTTCATCCTCGTCACCGTGGTGGGCGTGCTCCGGCTCCCCGACTTCTTCACCAGGCTTCACGCGATCTCGAAGTGCGAGACCGTCGGTATCGGATTCACCCTGGTCGCTTTCGCGATCCTCTCCGCGGACTGGGCCCTCACCGCGCGATTCCTGCTGATCGGGGCGGCCCTCGCCCTCGCCAACCCGACGGCGACGCACGCGCTGGGCCGGGCGGCGCTGCGCAGCGGTGTCCGACCCGCGGAATCCCGGACCGGACCGGGGACCGGCCCTTGACGGATCCCTCGGCACTCGTGGCCACCGGCCTCCTGGTCGTCATGCTGGTGGTGGCCATCGCGGCATTGCTCGTCCGCGATGTCCTCGCCGCCGCCGTTCTCTTCGGCGTCTTCAGCTTCGCCGCCGCCACCTGGTTCGCGCTTCTCGGCGCCGTGGACGTGGCCTTCACCGAAGCATCGGTGGGTGGGGCCCTCAGTACCATCCTCTTCGTTTCGGTGGCGTCCCGCACCAGCCGGTGGTTCGATTGATGCCGGCACAGCGCCTGCGGCTCCGCACCCTCCTCACCGGAGCGGGTTTCGGCGGACTGCTGGCCGGTCTCCTCGCCGGAACGGCGGCGCTGCCCGAATTCGGCGATCCCGAGTCGCCGGCCTCGACCCATGTTTCTCCCCGCTATGTGGTAAACGCCCGGGAGGAAACCGGCGCCTTGAACATGGTGACCGCCGTGCTCGCCGACTATCGCGGTTACGACACGCTGGGCGAAACCGCGGTGATCTTCGCCGCCGGGATCGGCTGCCTCCTCATCCTCGGCGGTTTCGCGCCGAAACCCGGGGATTCCCCCGAACCGGGCCTCGCCCACCGTTTTGGCAGCGACGTTCTGGATGCGGCGGCGCGCACCCTGGTGCCGTGGATCCTCCTCTTTTCCGTCTATGTCCTGGTGCACGGGCACGTGAGCCCCGGGGGAGGCTTCCAGGGCGGCGTCCTCTTCGGATCCGGTCTCATCGCGCTGCGCCTGATCCGCGGCGACGGGAGCGCCGGCCCACGCGCCTTCGGTCCCGCGCTACCCGCATCGCTCGCCATGGCCTCCGTCGGCCTGCTGGTTTTCGTGGGCATCGGGATCGCCTGCATTCCGTTCGGCGGCGCGTTTCTCGACTACGGGGTGCTGCCCCTCGGAACGGAGCCGGCCGGAATCCGGGAAATAGCGACGCTGCTGGTCGAGGCCGCGGTATTCGTGGCGGTTGCCGGCACCGTGATGGTCCTCTTTCACACCATCAGCGCCGGCGTCCGGGAATAGACACGAATCCCATGGGGCCGCTCGCCGCCGGCATTCCCCGTCGGCGCGGGGATCGCGGCCCACGATGATGTATACGCTCGCCGCGATCCAGTTCGTGATCGGCCTCGCCGGAATGGCCCTCATCCCGAACCTGCTTCGCAAGCTCCTCGCCATGAACGTGATGCAAGTGGCGGTGATGGTGTTCTATGTGGCGCTCGCCTGGAAGAAGGGAGCGGCGACCCCCATCCTTCGCGACGCCGCCGGAGTCCCGGAGGCCTCCGCCCACATGAACCCCCTGCCGCATACGCTCATGCTCACCGCCATCGTGGTTTCGGTCGCAACCACCGGCCTCGCACTCGCGCTCCTGATCCGGATCCGCCGGAGCCACCGGTCGCTCGACGAGGAGCAGCTGCTTCCCAGGCTTCAGGAAGACTCCCCATGGCCGAAGTCCTGATCGGCCTCCTGCTCGCCCTGCCCCTCGGGGGCGCGGCGCTGGCGCCGCTCGCGGCGCTCGTTGATCCGCGGCTTCCCCGGCCCCTCGCACTCGGCATCGGCGCGGCGGAAGTGCTGGTCGCCCTCCTGCTGCTCATCCGGACATCTGCCGAGGAACCCCTTCGTTACGCCATGGGCGGCTGGCCCGGACCGTGGGGCATCGAACTCCGGCTGGATCCGCTCGCCAGCCTGCTGATCCTCCTCGTCGCCGTCATGGCGTTCTTCGGGGCGGCTTCCCGGCCGCTCGAGGATCCGCATCCGGTCGGGGGCCGCCACCCGGTACGCGAAGGTCTCCTGCACAGTGCCGTCCTGCTGCTGCTGGCCGGACTGGTGGGGATCCTGGCAACGCGCGACCTCTTCAACCTCTTCGTCTTTCTCGAGATCTCGTCCCTCGCCGCCTACATCCTGATTGCGGGCGGGGGGCATCGCGCCGCCGTCGCCGCGTTCCGGTACCTGCTGGTGGGCACGGCTGCCGGGTCCCTCTACCTGTTCGGCGCCGGGTTCCTGTACGCGATCAGCGGCACCCTGAACATGGACGACCTCGCGATCCGGCTGGCATCCCTCCCGGGCGAGGGAACCGCCCCGGCGGTGGCCGCGGGCGTCGTCCTGATCGCGGTCGGGCTGGCCCTGAAGGCGGCGCTCTTCCCGCTCCACGGATGGCTTCCGGACACCTACGCCCACACCCCGGTGGCCGCCGCCGGCTTTATCGCGGCGGTGATGGCCAAGGTCAGCGCCTACGCGCTGGCGCGAATCGTGGGGGAGATCCTCGGCGGAAGCGCCGCCCAACCGGCGGTGGCGGGCGTTCTCGCCGTCGTGCTCTGGCTCGGCATCGCGGGGACGCTCACCGGAGCCATCCTGGCCGTCGCCCAGGAGGACGTGGTCCGGATGCTGGCCTGGTCCAGTGTCGGTGCGATGGGAACGATTCTGGTGGGAATCGCGATCGGGTCCGACCTGGCGGTCGCCGGAGCGGTGATGCACATGGTCGCCCACGCCCTCGCCAAGGGCGCCCTCTTTTTCGGGGCCGGAAGCGTCCGTTTCGAGTGGGGCCTGCGGCGGATCGGGGACTGGGCGGGACTCGGCGCCCGCGCGCCGGTCACTGCCGCCGCGCTGAGCGTCGCGGCCCTGTCCCTCATCGGACTGCCCCCTGCCGCCGGCTTCTTCTCCAAGTACCTGCTGCTCTCCTCCGCCTGGGCGGCCGGCGGCGCTGCCGGAATCGCCGCCTTCGTCGCCCTGCTGTTTTCGAGCGTGGTCGGAGCGGTGTATTTCCTGAGACTGCTGGAGGCGGTCTGGTTCCGCCGCGCCAAACCCGCCCGGTTGGGGCCGCTGCCGCGGCCGATCGTGGGCGCCGTCACGGTGCTTGCGGTCCTGACCCTCGCCGTGGGCATCCTGGCCGGCCCGTTCCAGGAGCGTTTCCTGCCGCCGGGCGGGGCGCCGCCGATCGGAGCACCGTGATCGTTTCGCTGGTTCCGTGGCTGGCCGTCCTGCCGGGCCTCCTCGCCGCCGTCCCGATCCTTCTCTCGAGCAAGCGCCCGAACCTCCGGGAGGGATGGTCCTTCGCCGCCGCCGGTCTGCAGCTCGGGGCGGCGCTGTGGATGCTCGGAACCGTCTCGACCGGCCACACCGTCACGAGTCCGGAGATCCCGCTGCTCCCGGGCGCCCCCCTCCAATTTCGGGCGGACCCGCTCGGACTCCTCTTCCTGACGCTCGCCTCCCTGCTGTGGCTCGCCGCCCACCCCTACTCGATCGGCTACCTCCGCACCCTCAAGTACGACCACCAGACCGGCTACTTTGCTGCCTTCTCGATCGCGGTGGCCTCCGCAGCGGGAATCGCCCTCGCGGCGAATCCGCTCACCTTCCTGATCTTCTTCGAGATCCTCACCATCTCCACCTGGCCCCTGGTGGCGCACCGGCGGGACGCCCCCGGGGTGCTCTCCTCCGCCCGTTCCTATCTGGCGTATACCCTGCTTGCCGGGCAACTCCTGCTGGCGGCCGTCGTCTGGACCGGCATGCTGGCCCCGGGAGCCACCTTCACCCCGGGGGGCTTCCTCGCCGGAACGACCAGCAACGCAGCACTGCGGGTGCTGTTCGTGCTGTTCCTCGTGGGCGTCGGAGCCAAGGCGGCGATCCTCCCCCTGCACGCCTGGCTGCCGCGGGCGATGGTGGCGCCGACGCCGGTGAGCGCCCTGCTGCACGCGGTGGCGGTGGTGAAGGCCGGCGCCTTCGGCGTGCTCCGCGTCACCGGCTGGACCTTCGGTCCGGACCTGATGCGCGATCTCGGCGTTGCCCTTCCCCTCGCGCTGCTGGCCGCTCTCACCATCCTCTTCGCTTCGGTGCGGGCACTCGGGGAAGGCCACCTGAAGCGCCGGCTGGCCTGGTCCACGGTCAGCCAGTTGAGCTACATCGTCCTCGGAGGCGCCATCGGCACACCGCTGGCGCTCGCCGGTGCGGCCTTCCACATCGCCGCCCACGGCTTCATGAAGATCACCCTCTTCTTCTGCGCCGGTTCCGTTTACGCCGCAACCGGCCGGGAACGCATCCGCGATCTCCGCGGTCTGGGGCGCGTCATGCCGGTCACCTTCACCGCCTTCTCGATCGGAGCGCTCGGCATGGCGGGTCTTCCGCTTCTTCCGGGCTTCCTCGCCAAGTGGAATCTCGCACTCGGCGGCCTCGACGCCGGGCAACCGTGGGTGATCGCGGTCCTGCTGGCCAGCGGCCTGCTCAACCTGGCCTACTACGGTCCCGTCCTGCGCATCGCCTGGTTCGAAGCCGGCGCCGACCGCGGCTGGCGGGAGCCGACCTGGTGGCTCGCCGGGCCGCCGGCAGTGACGGCGATGGCCGCCCTGGTCCTCGGCCTTTTCCCCGAGTTCGGGGTGCATTTCTGGTCACTCGCCGGGAGGGCGGCGCGCGAAGTGACCCTGCGCGCCCCCGCCCTGCTCGCGGCGCTCTCCGGAGGCGGCGCGTGATCCGCCGGCTCGCGGCCGCCGCCGTCCTGCTCCTCGGCATCGCGGAGATCGCGAACCTGCTGGGCGGCTACCACCCCCACGGCGCCTTCTGGAACCGCATTCCGCTTTCCGACACCGCGCTCGGATTCCTGGGCGGCGCAGCGCTTGTCCTGGTGGCGACCCGCTGGCTCAAGCCCCTGCTCTCGCGTTCCGAGGACTACTACCCGGAGAATCGGCCATGACCGCCCTCGCCGCGCACCCGTCGCTGTGGCTGTTCGCCGGCGCCGCCGCGGTGCTGGTGGCGGGCCGCCGCCTTTCCGCGGCGTGGACCGGAATCGTGTTCGCTGGCGCCGCCCTCGCCGCCGTGGTGCGCCTGCCTCCGGTAACGCTCCATGCGGAACTCGCCGGCTTCCCGCTGGTCTGGTTGCGTGCGGATGACCTTTCCCGCCTGTTCGCCCTGGTGTTCGGGATCGTCGCGCTCGCCGGGCTTCTCTACGGAGCGCATCGGCTCCGCCGTACCGAAACCGCCGCCGCCATGAGCTACGCGGGCTCCGCGATCGCCACCGTGTTCGCCGGGGACTGGATCACCTTCTTCGTGTTCTGGGAGCTGATGGCGATCACTTCGCTGGCGCTTGTCTGGCACGGGGGCGCATCGGCGAAGCCCGCCGGCATGCGGTACCTGCTGGTGCACGCCGCCGGCGGAGCCCTGCTGTTTTTCGGAATCGTGCTGCATCGGGGAACCGGCGGCGCTCCGGAACTCGGGCCGCTCGACGGAGGTCCCGCCTTCTGGCTGGTTCTCGCCGGGGTCGCCGTGAACGCCGCCATCCCGCCGCTCCACGCCTGGCTCACCGACGCCTACCCGGAGGCATCGACGACCGGAGCGGTCTTCCTTTCCGCCTGCACCACCAAGACCGCGGTATACGCGCTGGTCCGGCTCTTCCCGGAGACCGGAATCCTCGTCCCGCTCGGCGTGGCGATGTCGCTGTACGGTGCGATCTTCGCGCTGATGGAGAACGACATCCGCCGGCTGCTCAGCTACCACATCGTCAGCCAGGTCGGATACATGGTGGCGGGCGTCGGCATCGGCACCCCCCTGGCACTGAACGGGTCGGTCGCGCACGCCTATTCCCACATCCTTTACAAGGCGCTGCTCTTCATGGGCGCGGGCGCCGCCATCGAATCGACCGGCCGGCGGCGGCTCTCGGACCTTGGCGGGATCGCCTCCGGGATGCGCTGGGGCGTGGCCCTCTACCTGGTGGGCGCGCTCTCGATCTCCGGCGCCCCCCTCTTCAACGGCTTCATCAGCAAGTCCATGATCGTGAGCGCCGCGGCCGGGGAACACCTGCCCGGGCCCGAACTGCTCCTCACCCTGGCAGCGGTGGGCACCTTCCTTTCGGTGGGGCTGAAACTCCCCCGGTTCGCATTCTTCGGCCCCTCGAAGGGCATCCCCGTGCGCCGCCTTCCCGGAAACATGCTGGCTGCCATGGGCATTCTCGCCAGCCTCTGTTTCCTGTACGGGATCCACCCCGGCCTGCTCTACCGGCTGCTGCCGTTTCCGGCCGAGTACGAGCCCTGGACCGTGGACCACGTCATCGGCGGGACCGGGCTCCTCCTCGGCGCCGCCATCCTTTTCTTTCACCGGATTTCGCGGCTTGCGCCGTCTCCCCGCATCACGGTGGACACCGACTGGCTCTACCGGAAGCCGCTCCGGTCCGCCGGCGCCGCCGCGGGCGCCGTGCTCGCCGCCATCCCGCCCGCCCTGGTGCTGGCGCGGGAAGCGGCGGTTCGGGGCCTTGCCCGGGCCGCTGCCCGGATTGCCGCCGAACACGCGGGACGCCGTACCGCCCTCCCGGACGGGCCGCCCTTCCCCCGGGAAATCGGCTGGACCCTGCTGCTCGCAGCGGTGGCCGCAGCCTTCCTCCTGTTGCTGACGTATCCAGGCTGACCGCACTGCGCTAGGTTTCCCCGGGATGCGGCATGCACTCCGGCTCCTGCCAATCCTCGCCGTCGCGGGAATCCTGATGGTTTTCCTCGGATTCGAGGAACCGGAGCTACCGCCCGCCCCCCATCCGGTCGAGCAAGCCGAAGTCCTCTACGAGCGGGCCATCGGCGACATCGAGACCGCCTTCCGCGACCGCGGCGAGGGATCCGGTTTCGGCGAGGCGCACCGGGCGATCTCACCGGAGCTCGCGGCCCTGGATCAGGTCATCGCCGAAGGGCGCCGCGCCGCGCGAGAGGCCCCGGAAGACGAGGAAGCCCAACAGACACTGCTCCAGAGCCTGGCTCACAAGCTGGAGCTCCTGCATAACACCCTCATGCTGATGCGAGACATGGAACGCGGCGACGGTGAGGCTGCACGGGATCGCATCGAGCACCTTACCGAACGCGAACCACCGCCGACCGGCTGATTCCGAACCCGACAGGATGATTCCCATGCGCACGATGAAGGAACGCACCATGCCCCTGCCCCAACGACTTCCCGTACCCGTCTGGATCGTGGTCCTGCTGGCAGGGGCGGCGACGCCGGCCGGGGCCGGCCTCCAGACGGAAGTCGTGGAGCGGGCCCTGGAAGTGGAGGCCGGAGCCCAGGTCTCGGTGATGAACTTCGCCGGACAGATCGCGGTGCGAAGTGCCCCTCCGGGAGAGCGCCTGCTCCGCTTCGTGGCGATCAAACGGTTGAAGCCGGGGGTGCCCGCCGAAGAAGCCGAACGTCACTTCCGCCGGGTCAATCTGGACCTGCACCAGACCGACGGGCATGTGCACATCGGGCCGCAACCGCCGCACGACGCCGACGGCCGCCCTCGGGAAATTCCGCTTACCGAGGTTCGCGCTCCCCGCCGGATTCCGCCGGTTCTGGTGGACCTCGAGGTCTGGCTCCCCGAGGATGTCTCGTTGAGCGTCCGGTCCTTCACCGCTGCCATTTCCATGAGCGAGGTGGTCGCTCCGGGGGGGCGCTTCCTGCTGCGCAGCATCAGCGGCCCGCTGAGCGTGAACGGCCTGGTCGCCGAGGATGTGGTCGCCAAGACGGTGAGCGGCGCCATGGACCTGAGCAACCTGGTGGCGCATCGTTGCGACATCGAAACCCTTACCGCCGACATCCAACTGGATGGCCGCCTGCAGGACGACGGCTGGTACGAAATCCGGAGCCATTCCGGGGCGGTGGAGATCGACGTCAACCCCCGGTCCGGCTTCCTGCTGGATGCCTCCACCTTCCGCGGAGCAATCCGCTCCGATTTCGATCTCGGGTCGCCGCCCGGTCCCCGTTCGCTTGCCGGGCGGCACGGCGAAGGCGGTCCCGAGATCAACATTTCGACCTTCAGCGGACCGATTCGCCTCCTCGCGCCTCCGGATTCCCGATGAACCGCCCGAAACTTGGTAGAGTGCCACCGTCTTTTTTCAGCTTCCCCCCTTGGCGGCGATGCCGCATCGGACGGAGAATTCGATAATTTCCATGGCACACAGCAAATCCGCAAAGAAGCGCATCCGGCAGAACCAGGAACGCCGACTGCGCAACCGCAGCCACCGCAGCCGCCTCCGCACCCGGGTGAAGGCGCTGCGCCAGGCCATCGCTGCCGGCGATCGGGAGGGAACCCGCGAGGAACTGCCTCGAACCTCCGCGTTGCTGGATCGCATGGCGGGCCGCGGCATCCTCCACCGGAATGCCGCCGCCCGCACCAAGTCCCGGCTCACCCGGCTCGCCAACACCCTGTTCGGAACGGGCCCCGACGCCGCTCGAACGTCGCCGCCCCCCTCGTGAATCCCCTCCTCCAGTCCCTTCCCCCAGGAGCTCCGCAATGAAGAACCGACTCACAACCCTTCTTCTGACGCTCGCACTCGGAATCACCGGCTCGGCGCTCGCGCACAACCCCCGCGGTGAAGCCGGGGCCAGTTTCAATGGCAAGGCCGTCACGGTGGACTACGGGCGTCCGAGCCTCAATGGCCGCGACATGCTGGGCATGGCGACCCCCGGCATGGTCTGGCGCCTTGGCTCCGAAGCTGCCACGACCCTCACCAGCGAAGGTTCCCTCATGTTTGGCCAGAAGATGGTTCCCGCCGGGCAGTACACCCTCTTCGCCAGAAAGACCGATAGCGGGTGGGACCTGCTGGTGAACAGGCAGACCGGACAGTGGGGCACCGATCACGATCCGGAGCAGGACATCCTTTCCGTTCCACTCAAGATGGAGACCCGGGACAACTCGGAGGAACTGTTCACCATCACCCTGACCGCAGACGGGATGAACGGTCAGCTGACCATGCAGTGGGGCGCCACCGCGCTGGTCGCCGACCTCATGGTCCATTGAGTGTCCGGATCGCCTTTGCCACCGTGTGCCTGAATCGGGTACCCTCAACCCTGTGCTCCGGACTGTCGTCGCTTCCTGTCGTGCGCCGTGGCCGTCCCCTTTTTCCGTGATTCGAACCGGGAGAACCCCATGAAGACGACTCGTCGCAGCTTTCTGAATCCGGTGGGCGCTCCGTCCCCTGCCACGCTGCACGCAATCAGCGCTCGCGGCCGTGAGGCCCATGAAGCGGAAAGCGGTTTCCGCGGAGCCCCGGTCTTCGTCCCGGCGCCGGAGGCCGACGAGGTCCGCATCAGCAGCAACGAGAACCCGCTCGGCCCCGGCCCTGCCGCCGTCGCCGCCCTTCGCGGCGAATTCGGATCCACCATGCGGTATCCGATGAACGCGCGGATCAGCGACTCCGACCTCCGGAGGAAACTGGGGAGGAAACACGGCGGCGACGCGGGCAATTTGGTGCTCGCCGCCGGCTCCGGCGAGATTCTTCGCAACGCCGTTCGCGTCTTCACCGGAACGGGCCGGCCGCTGGTGACCGCCGAGTGCTCCTACGAGAGCCCGGTCCGCACCGCCAGATACTTCGGCAGCCCGGTAACCGAGATCCCCCTCACCGGCGGCCTCGCCCTTGACCTCGACAAGATGGCAGGCGCGTCCATGGGAGCCGGGATGGTGTTCGTCTGCAACCCGAACAACCCCACCGGCACGATCCATTCGGCAGCCGACATCACCGACTTCGTCACGTATGTGAAGAAGAACTCGCCGTACACGGCGATCCTGCTTGACGAGGCCTACTACGAGTATGTGACCGATCGGGGCTATGACACGGGCGCCGAACTGGCGATGCGCCACCGGGACGTCTTCGTTGCCCGCACCTTCTCGAAGGCCTACGGGATGGCAGGGCTTCGTCTCGGCTACGCGTTCGGCCAGCAGGACACCATCAGCCGGATCGCGCCGCTCCAGTTGACCTTCGGAACCTCGGTGCTCTCGATCGCGGCCGCCCACGGCTCGCTCGAGGATCCGGACTACATCACCACCGAAGTCAAGCGGAACGAGGCAGCCCGGCAGTACACGCTGGACTTCTTCTCCGCCAACGGCCTGGATCCGGTCCCCAGCCAGACCAACTTCGTGTTCGTGAACATCGGGATGCCCGCCAGCCAGTTCCGTGAGGCCTGCGCCCGGCAGGGCATCATGGTGGGCCGGGATTTCCCGCCGTACCAGGACACACACGCCCGGATTTCCATTGGGACCCTCGAGGAAATGCAGCGCGCCACCGCGGTCTTCGCGGAAGTGCTCGGGCTCGACACAACCGATAACCAGCAGTAGGCCGGATCCGGTTCACTCGCTCGCCCCCCGGCGGAAACCCCAGAAGAGGAAACACACCATGCTCTCTCGTCGCAATTTCCTGAATCACGCCTCTGCCGGCGTTGCGGGTCTCTACACGGCAACGCTGGTCCGGTCGCGGCTCCGCGAACAGATCGCGTTCGCTGCCGAGCGCGGCATCGCCGCCGAGGAAGCCATCAACCTGGCCAACAACGAGAACTCCCTCGGCCCCGGCGACGCCGTCATGGATGCGGTGGACTCCCTGATCGGTCCCGAGGGGACGATCATGGGTCGCTATCCGTTCGCCTACTCCGGCCCCATCCGGGAGGCGATCGCCGAGAAGTCGGGAGTGAAGCCGGAGAACGTTCTGGTGGGCGCCGGCTCCACCCAGATCCTGGTGGACGCCACCCACCAGTATGCGAGCCGCGAGAAGGCGCTCGTGGGTTCCCTCCCCACGTACGAGGAGTGCTTCGGCTACGCCTCGCTGATGGGCTACCGAACCAAGGCGGTGCCGCTCACGCCGGATCTCCGCATGGACCTGGATCAGACCCTCCACGCGTGCAAGGGCAGCGGGTTGCTCTTTTTCTGCAACCCGAACAATCCGGTCGCCACTCTGGTGGACCCGAGCGAGGGGAGGGATTTCCTGGACCGGGCGCTCCGGATGAACTCGGATCTGCGGATCCTGGTGGACGAGGCGTACATCGACTATGTGACGACGCCCGGCCACGAGACGATGATTCCGGCAGCCATCCAGAATCCGCGACTCATCGTCGCCCGGACGTTCTCCAAGGCATACGGCATGGCCGGTCTCCGCATCGGCTACGCGATCGCCCACGAGGACACCATCGCCGAACTGAGCGAGTTCCATATGGGCAACTCGGTCAGCACCCTTTCGCTGGCCGCCGCGGGTGCGGCGCTGGAACGGGACAAGGCGGATCCGGACTACCTGGCGAACGAGAAACAGCGGAACGCCGAGGCGCGGGACTTCATCGTGAAGTTCTTCGCCGACCGCGGTTTCAGCGCCACCGACGCCCAGACCAACTTCATCTTCGTGGATGTCGGGATGCCGATCGAGGACTTCCAGTCCGCCTGCGCCGTCGAGGGCGTGCGCGTCGGGCGCCCGTTCCCGCCGCTGTGGACGCGGTGCCGAATCTCCATCGGCACGATGGACGAGATGCAGCGCGCCGCCGCGAAGTTCGTGGCCGTTCTTGACAACGCCCAGCGCATGGCCGCCTGACAAGGCGCCGGAGACCGCACGCAGAGCGCTCTCCGACCGGTCCTGGTCGCCGGTTTTCCTGCCGGCGGCTGACCGCGGTTACCAGATTTCGCCGGGGCCGTAGAGATCGGGGGCTGGTCCGATCAACTTCTCGTCCGGCTTCTCCAGTCCCGTGCTGTCGTCCTTCGGGTACGGCAGGTGGTGGAGCGCGTAGCGCATGCAGGCGAGGCGCGACCGTTTCTTGTCGTCCGACTTGATCACGATCCACGGCGCCACCTTGGTGTCGGTGGCCGCGAACATCGCCTTCTTCGCTTCGGTGACCTCGTCCCAGAGCGGGAGGACCCGAATATCCACATCGCTGACCTTCCACTGTTTCAACGGATCCTGGGCCCGGGACACGAGCCGGCGCAGCTGTTCCTCACGGCTTACGGAAAACCAGAATTTGAACAACCGGATTCCGTCGTTGACCAGGAGTTCCTCGAACACCGAGACATCCCTCAGAAACCGGAGACTCTCGGCCCGGGTGCAGAACCCCATCACCGGTTCGACAACGGCCCGGTTGTACCAGGAACGGTCGAAGAAGGTGATCTCGCCCTTCGTCGGCAGGCGCTCCACGTACCGCTGAAAATACCACTGGCCGCGCTCGCGATCGGTGGGCGGGGGCAGCGCGACGACGATGGCTTGCCGCGGATTGAGGTGCTCGGTGAATCGCTTGATGGTCCCGCCCTTTCCGGCCGCATCCCGTCCCTCGAAGAGCAGCACCACCCGTTGGCCGGTTGCCTTGACCCAGCGCTGCATCTTCGCCAGTTCCACCTGGAGCTCCAGTTTCTGCCGTTCGTATTCGGCGCGGTCGAGTTTCCAGCGATACGGATAGGAAGGGCTGACGATCGCCCTGGCGTCGGCGCGTGCGACCCGCTCGCGAATATCCAGCGGGACCTCGGCGGCGGGGATCGAAATGCTCAAGGGAAATTTTCTCGGTGCGGAGTCTGCCACATCCGCAAGATCGTCACCCCGGCCGAAAGGCAACTACCCCGGGTCGGCGGGCCAAACAGGGTGGCATCCGGCTGGATCCCGGACCGGCAAGGAGTCAGGACATCCCGGGAAATCACCGATTGATCCCGCACACAGTTCGCCTTCCGGTTCGAAGAGCAGCGTCGATCCCCGATTCCAGCTCCTGACCTTCCTCCCTGACCTTCCTCCCTGTTCCCGCCAAAGGGGTCGGACACACACAATCAACCGCCCCGCCGTCCGTTTCGGCGGCCCCGGCCCACCAAGGGTGAGGGCCGGGAGACGCTTCACCAGCTGAGGGCGCCCTGGAGCGCGAGCCGCCGGTCCCTCGTTCCGATGACGCTCTCCCGCTGCGCTCCGGCGAGGTCCAGCCGGAAGAGCGGACCCAGCTGGTAGCGGGCGCCGAGCCGCACCGCACGGCCCATCTCCGCCATCTGGAGGCCCGCGTACGGCGTCAGCACTCCCGCCAGCGGAAGCCCGAACCCGTGGCCGCCCTCCGCGGTCAGCCGCCGCTCCGACCGCAACCCCGCCATCGGGGTCGGCGAGAACGTCGGGCTCCGGTCGAACATCTGCTGCAGGCCGCTCTCCGTACCCCCCTGCGACGGCGCCACCTTCAGGAACGGCCCCCGTCCCTCATCGCCGGGATCGAGGCTCACCATCGCCCCCACGCCCCACTCACGGCGGTCCGTCTCCGCGTGCGTGACCAGCGCCCGGCTACGCACCTCCACCGTCAGACCCGGGTCCCGCATCCGGTACGCCACGCTTCCCCCGACCTCGACTCCCGCGCCCTCCACCGCGTCGCCCCGGTCGTACAGAACCCCCACCTCCAGCGCCGGCGTCAGCGTACCCGTGCCCAGCGTCCGCTCGTGCGAACCCTCCAGCATCAACCGCAACCGGCTGGTGTGCGCGGTCAGGCCCTCGAGGCCCGACTCCGAGGCGGTGGTGAACCGCGCATACGAACCCTCGCCCTTCAGCGCCAGCCGGGTCATCCCTCCCACGAGCAGGTCGGCGTCCCGGAACAGCACGCTCCGCCCGCCCAGGGCCCCGCTCGCAAACGACATGCTGTGATCCCAGGCAGCGGGAATCCCCGGATCCCGGCGCTCCGCCCGCCCAGGGCCCCGCTCGCAAACGACATCCCCGCGTCCCGCTTGCTCATCCCCGTCTCGGTCACCCGCACCTCGCCCCGACCGTAGCCCCCGCTCGCCCACAGGTTCGACCCGTCGGGCGCCAGCCACGCAAGGTAGGGGTGCGCCGAGGTCAGGCCCGCCTCGTAGAGGCCGGCCACCGATCCGGTCGCGGCGGCGCTGGTCGCATCGAAGTCCCCGGTCGCGTGCGACACCACGATCCCCGCCAGGAGATCCGAACCGATCCGCATGTCCGCGCCCACGTGCGCCGACCACAGTCCGCCGTCCCACGAGACCTCCTGGTCGGCCCCGGAGAGTGACAGCCGTCCACCCCGGCCCCAGACGCCGATCGCCGGGAATCCGCCCTCCTCCTCTTCTTGGCCGAGCGTCATCCCGAACGCCGCACCATCCAGCACGTCGGCGAGCCGCAACGGACGGTGTGTCTGCCCGCCGAACGCCGTCCGATCCCCGAACGCACCCGTCCGACCGTCGTGCCGCAGGTCGAGTGCTCCCCCGGAGGAAGCGGACATCGGCGTGGCGCCGAGGCGCAGCTCCCGCGCCGCATGGCCCGCCGACACCGACTCGATCCGGTCGGCAACCGCGCCCAGTGTCTGCGTGGCGAACCCTGCCGCGAACTGCGGAAGGATCACCTCGTTCAACCGGTTCGCCCGGCCCAGCGCCTCCGCCGACGTCGTGTTCCGCACCGTCACCGACACCGAATCCGCCGTCACCCCGCCGTAGTCCCCGCCGGACACCCGGTGGCTCACCGTCGCCATCATGTCCGCCAGCGAGTCCTCGTCCTCCACCCCGCTCACCGTCACCGTCTGCGGGGTGTCCCAGTTTGCGGCGGTGAAGGAGAGCGCCTCCGAGACCGTCGCCGCTCCCGCATCGCTACTCGCCGGGGTCACCGTTACCGGACCCGTCGGCTCGCTGGTCAGCACCACCGTGTACGTCCCGCTTCCGTCCTCGTCCACCGTCAGTTCGGTCGGGGTCACCGTCACCCCCGCCTTGTCGTTGTCGGTCACCCGCACGGCAACCGCATCGGCCTTCACCGAGTCGTAGTCCCCGCCCGAGACCTCGTGGGTGAGGGTCGCGGTATCCGACACCGCGTCGGCGTCCTCCGCCGCGCGGACCGTCACCGTCTGCGCCGCGTTCCAGTTCGCGGCGGTGAACCCGAGCGACGCCGGCGCCACCGTGATGTCCCCCGCCGCGCCAGCGATCGCCACCGTCACCTTCGCCGTCGGCTCGCTGGTCAGCGCCACCGTGTAGGTCCCGCTGCCACCTTCGTCCACCATGAGTTCGGTCGGAGTGACCGTCACCCCCGCTTCGTCATTGTCGGCCACCCGCACCGACACGTCCGTGACTTCCACCGAGCCGTAGCCGGCGCCCGACGCTTCATGCGTCAGCGTCGCGGTATCCGGGACCGCATCGCCATCCTCCGCCGCGCGGACCGTCACCGTCTGCGGCGTATCCCAGTTCTCCCGGGTGAACGTCAGTGTCGCCGGGGAAACCGTCACATCCCCGGAGGCCCCCGACACCTTCACGGTGACGTTCCCCGAAGGACGCCGGTCGAGGACCACCGTGTAGACAGCCGCGCCGCCTTCCGACACCCGCAGCGTCGCCAGCGACACCGTCACGCCCTTCGTCCCCACAGGGGTCGTCGAGCCGCCGCCGGAACCTCCGCCTCCACCACTACCTCCGCCCCCGCCGCCGGTGGGGGTGGTGCTGGGCGCCGCCGCGGTCACCGTGATCGTCACCTCCTCGGTGTCCGAATTGCCATTCCCGTCCGACGCCGTCACCGTCATCGTGTACGTCCCCACCGCTGACGGCGTGAAGCTCAATTGCGCCTGGTTCAGTACCGTCCCGACCGGAAGCGCCGGCGTCGTCTCCCCGACCTTCCGCGTCCAGGCGTAGCTCACCGTGTCCCCATCTCCCTCCGTCGCCGACGCCGTGATGTCCACCGGCTCGCCAGCCTTCACCGTCCGGTTCGCGATCTCCGACAGCACCGGCGACTCGTCATCATCCCGGATCGTCACCGTCGTCGTCGCGTTGCCCAGGATGAAACCGTCCGGCAGCGAACCCGAAATCGTCACCGTGAACGTCTCGGCCGGCTCGTCCAGATCGTCGTCCGTGATCGGAATCGCGATGTCCTTCGTCGTTTCGGACGCCGAGAACGTCACCGATGTCGTCGCGTCGTTGTCGTAGTCCCCGGCCGCCGGGTTCGGCGCGCCGGTCGCCGCGCCCCCGTACGCCACGCTGAACGTCTTCGACGCGCCGAGCGCCGCCGACGCCGTGATCCGCACCGTCGCGGTTGCGTCGGTCCCCTCCGTCACCGACAGCGTCGACGGCACCGACAACGTCTCGTCCGTGCTCACCGTGATCGTCACCTCCTCCGTGTCCGTGTTGCCATTCCCGTCCGACGCCGTCACCGTCATCGTGTATGTCCCCACCGTCGTCGTCGTGAACATCAGGCGTGCCCGGTTCAGCGCCGTGCCGCCGGGGACCGCCGGCGTCGTCTCCCCGTCCTTCCGCGTCCACACGTAGCTGATCGGGTCGCTGTCTCCATCCGTCGCCACCGCCGTGATGTCCACCGCCTCGCCAGCCTTCACCGTCCGGTTCGCGATCTCCGACAGCACCGGCGACTCGTCGTCGTCCTCGATCGTCCCCGTCGCCGTCGCGTCCGTGATCGTCGAACCCGCCGACGCATCCGACAGCGTCACCGTGAACGTCTCGTTCTCCTCGTCGAGATCGTCGTCCGTTACCGACACCGTGACCGTCGCGCTGCCCGCGTTCGCCGCGACCGACGCCGCCGTCGCGGTCGTCACCGCGGTGAAATCCGTCCCCGCCGTCGCCGTGTCCCCGCTCGCCGCCGTCACCGTGTACTTGAACGTCGCCTCCGACGAAGGCGCCGGAGCAGCCGTCACCGTGAACGCGAACGTCCCCCCCTCCGACGCCGTCACGTCCGCGATGCTCAGCGACGTCGTGCCGTCGTTCAGCGTGCCGTCCGCCCTGCGGTCGGTCCCCAGCGCATAGCCGGTCCCGGCGTTCAGGGTGATCCGGTACGCCTCCGCGCTTTCCACCGTCGAGTCCAGGATCGTCGGGATCGTCACCGTCCCCGTCGTGCTCGCCGTGCCGCCGAAGGCCGCGGTGAAGTTCCTCGGACCCAGCGAACCCTGGATGTCCGCCGCCGCGAAACCGCTCGAACTCCGCGCCGCCAGCGTCAGACTCACGGTCAGGTTGTCGGTCAGCGCCTTGTCCGAGGTCACTGTCAGGCTGATCGCCGTCCCCTCGGTCACCGCCGCCGGGTCGGTCGAAAGCTGCAGCGTCGGCGTCGTGTCGGTCACCGTCACGTCCACATCCTCGATGCCGAGTTCGCTGCCATAGTCGGCGTCGTCGCTCGCCGACGTGTGGGTCAGGGTCGCCGTGTCGTCGTCCGCGTCCGCGTCCGCCCCCGCGTTCACCGTGATCGTCTGCGCCGTGCCGTAGTTCGACGGCGTGAAGGTCAGCGGCGCACCCATCACCGTCACCTCCCCCGACGCGCCGCCCACCGTCACCGTCACATTGCTCGTCGGCGCGGTGTTCAGCTTCACCGTGTAGGTGTTGCTGCCGCCTTCCTCCACCGTCAGCGACGTCGTCGAGAGCGTCACCCCGGGCGACACCGGCGCCGCCGGGGTGGCGCGCGCCACCGCCGACTCCGCGCTGTTGCCGACGTTGTTCACCGCCCGGATGCGGAAACGGTACGCGCTGTTGTTGTCCAGCCCCATCACCGTGTGGCTCGTGGTGTCCGCGTCCGAACCGGAGATGTCGGACCAGTTCCCCCACGCCGCGCTGCCCTTCTTCTGCTGCACCTGGTACCCCGTGATCGAATCGTCGTCCGGGTCGGTCCACGTCAGCTTCACCTGACGGTTGCCCGCCGTCGCTGTCAGACCCGTCGGTGCGGCGGGAACGGAAGCGGTCGTGCCGTCGTTCAGGGTGCCGTCGGCGGTCGCATCGGTGCCGACCGCGTAGGTGACGTTGGTGGTCCTCTCGCTCAGCGTGATCCGGTAGGCCTCCGCGCCCTCGGTGGCCGAGTCGGTGCTGGTCGGGATGGTCACCGTGCCCGTCGTGCTCGCGCTGGTGCTGCCGAAGGTCGCAGTGAACTCGCGCGGCCCCAGCGTGCCGGTAATGTCCGCCGCCGTGAAAGTGCTCGAACTCCGCGCCGCCAGCGTCAGGCGCACCGGCCAGTTGCCGGATATCGACCTGTCGGAGGTCACCGTCAGACTGATGTCCGTCCCCTCGGTCACCGCCGCCGGGTCGGTCAGCAGCTGGAAGGTCGGCGTCGTGTCCGTCACCGTCACGTCCACATCGTCGATCTCGAGCGAGGCGCCGTAGCTCGTGTCGCTGCTCGACGCCGCGTGCGTCAGCGTCGCCGTGTCGTCCGTCGCGTCCCCGTCGCGGGCCGCGTTCACCGTAATCGTCTGCGCCGTGCCGAAGTTGCCCGGCGTGAAGGTCAGCGGCGAACCCATCACCGACACGTCGCCCGAAGCGCCGCCTACCGTGATCGTCACGTTCGCCGTGGGCGCCTTGTCCAGCTTCACCGTGTAGGTCTCGCTGCTCCCCTCTTCCACCGTCAGCGAGGTCTTCGAAAGCGTCACCCCGGCGGTGGAGGTGGGAGGATCGTCGTCGTCGGTGATGGTCAGGGTGAGTTTTCCGGTGTTCCAGCCGGAATTGAAACCTTGCACCTCGATGGTCTCGTTCGGCTCGTCCCGGGTGTCGCCGATAATGCGAAGGGTCCTCGTGCCCGTGGTCTGGCCTGCGGCGATGGAGACTGCATCATCATTGTCCGTCCAGCACCAGTCGGTGTCCGCCGGCCTCAGCGGCGCCGTGCACTGGTCGCTCCCCTTGTCGGAGCCTTCGGCCGTGCCCGCGCCAAGAACGAAGACCGAAAAGCTCGCCGGCGCCGCCTCGCTGAGCATGAAGGTGACTGTCACGGCCGTCGAGCCGGAATTGCCCTCGGTGATCGACGTCGACGTCGCCGACAAGGTGATCGTCTTGCTTCTCGGCGTCACGACGATCGTGTCCGAGGCGGCGCTGTTGCCGCCGCTGTTCACCGCCCGGATGCGGAAATGGTATTCGGCATCGTTCTCCAGCCCCGACACCCTGTGGCTCACCGTGTCGGCGTCCGAACCGGAGATGTCGGCCCAACCGCCCCAGGCGGCGACCCCCTTCTTCTGCTGCACCTGGTACTTCGTGATCGAATCGTTGTCCGGGTCGGTCCAGGTCAGCGTCACCTGCGCGTTGCCCGTCTCCCCCGACAACCCCGTCGGGGCGGCGGGGGCGGTCGTGGTCGTGGCCGCCATCGGCGTGGCGCAAACCTCGTTGGAGGAGAAACCTAAACCTTCGTAGGGGTTAGAGTCGCTAATGAAAGCTACTCCAGCCTTGAAGCAGTATTCGGTGCCGTTGTCCAGGTCTGTTACCACCTTTGTGTAGGTTCCTGTGGTTGCGGCTGCACCTAATCTTGTGACCACATCAGCACTGACTTCAGGAGGATAATCCTTACTTTTTTCCCTTATCCTGTATGCCCATGCGTTATAGCCGGTGACGCCGGTGTTGGTGGTGGTGAGGGTGAGGGTCACCTGCCCGTCGCCCGCTACGGCGGCGAGCGTGTTGGTGATCTGCGCCTGCGCGTCCTGCGGCGCGAGGGCTGCGGTCAGCGTGGTGAGGAAGAGGGCAGTGAGTCCCGCCTTCAGGCGGCGGGCGGTTCTCCCGGGGGTGCCCACCGGCTCAGCCCCGCGCCCGGTTTGTTCGGAACACCGGTTGCCGGAATGCTCGGGGGGGGGGGGGGGGTAGAGAGACTACGTTGAGGCGGTAAGGGGCGCCGACCCGTATTCGTGATGTGCATGGCGGCGTTGCTTGGAATTGCGATCATGAAACCCTCGAAACCGGAGGCCGGGATGTGCGTATGCCCGGCCGCATGGGAGCACGGGACGGGTTGACAGGGGAACGGGTCCTGCGGGACGGCGCCTGCCGGATGGAGGATTTTCCCATAACAGTCGGTCGGCGATCAAATCAAAGGCACGGGATCAAGGGATGGGTAATCGGTCCCGAGCAAGGGGGGGAACGCCAGCCGCAGAATCTGCGGAAGGGGAGCGTGGGTCGGTCGGCGATCCGGGCCAGGATTCCGCGCCTTGCCGGCCCGAAGCGCGGGCTTCGCCCGGGATCCGAGGCTCTGCCTTGACCCATCCTGAAACCGAACACATCGGGTTTGCTACCGAGCCGGTACGGCCTGGAGCAGTCCGGTATCCGTTATCCGCGCCGGGTTCGCTGGAACCTGTCCACCCCCGCCCTGACCCGGGAGGCGGTCTTCCGCGGCGAGGCCATCCTTGCCCATGGCGGGCCCATCGTGGTCCACACCGGGGAGTTCACGGCCGGTCCCCGCTGGACAAGTACGTCGTGGGCCGTCCCGAGACCGATCCCGATGTCCGGCAGTCGGGGACGGCCGAATGGGGACCGGCCGGGGCGCCGGTCCCTCGTCCCGAGGACGCTCTCGCGCCGCGCCCCTTCGAGGTCCAGCCGGAAGAGGGGGGCCCGGCTCGTAGCGGGCGCCGAGCCGCAGGGGCCACCCCTGCTCCGCGATCTGGAGACCCGCATACGGTGTCAGCCCTCCCGCCAGGGGAAGCCCGAACCCGTGGCCACCCTCCGAAGTCAGCCAACGCTCCGACCACGGTCCCGCCATCGGCGGTCCGGGCGAACATCTGCTGCAGTGCCCCGTGCGACGGCGTCACTGTCAGGAACGGTCCCCGTCCCTCCTCACCGGGATCGAGGCATCGAAACGCCGCCTCGCCGGATCCGGATCAGCGCAGTCCGTCAAGAACAGCCTCGGCTTCGCGCACCTGGGCGGTGAGGCCCCCCAAGGCTTCCCGCACTACCCGAACATACAGGCGGGCCGCGTCCCACTGCTCCTCCTCGATCCCCTCGCGCACGCCGGGAATCGTCTTGACCCCGTATCCGGTATAGAACCCCGGCGCATAGACCTGGTGGCGGAACCACTCGCGGTTGGGGAGTCCCTCCTCATGCCCCAACCGGCGCTCCGAGGTGTAGAGGAGCCGGTTCAGTCGGGAAATATCGGTGTTCGCCAGAATGGCGTCCGCCGAGCCGGACGCGGTCAGACCGGCCAGGGCCGACTCGTAGTTGACGCCGGCCTCCCGGAGCGCATCAAGAGCGGTTTCCAGTGCCTCGAAATCGATGGATTCGGGAGCGTCCATCGCCGCATGGGTCTCGCGGATCTCGTCCACGTACTCCTGCATGGCGTCGGCGAGGGAGGTGAATCCGAACGGGAGGATCGCGGCGTTGGCGAGACGCCACATCGCGGTCCCGACGAGGCGTGAAAGCGTCCGGCCGAACACGAAGTCGCCATCGGAGAAATGGCTGTACCAGTGGAGGGAGTCGTAGTTGGAGTGGTACACACCGCCGGGACTGTCGCCGCCGAATCCCAGGTTCAGCGATGCCATCGTCAGATGGTCCAGAAACACGGTGTAGTCCGAGCCGGACCCGAGGGCGGCAAGCCGCAGATCGTCGCCCTGCTCGATACGGCTCCGTGCCTCGGGATCCGCAGCCATTTCGAGTTGCCGGTTGCGCGCGGCCTCGAAGACACTGATCCCGCGCTCCGGATCCTCGATGTCACGGGCCACCCCGTTGAGGAATCTCTCGAGGGTGTGGCTGCCGGCGAAGCTCAACCATCCCTTGCCGGTCGAGTCCGAGTTGATGTACACGACTCCCTTGTCGCCGAGCGATTCGCGATGGGTCTCGGCCCATTCGGTGGATCCGAGCAGTCCCCATTCCTCGGCGTCCCAGAGCGCGAAAACCACGGTGCGGCGGGGCCGGATTCCCGCTTGCAGGAGCTCCCCGAAGCCGCGGGCAGTCTCCATGAGCTGGACCGCTCCGCTGATCGGGTCGGTGGCGCCGGCGCACCAGCCGTCATGGTGGTTTCCGTGAACGATCCACTCGTCGGGCCAGGTCGAACCCTCGATGCGGGCGATCACGTTGTGGATCGGACGCACCCGCCAGTCGAATGTGGTCCGCATCCGGACCTCGGCCGGTCCCGGACCGATGTGGTACGTGATCGGAAGCGCCCCCTTCCAGTCGTCATCCGGCGCCGGGGTGCCGCGCAGTTGTTCGAGGATGGGAAGCGCATCGCCCCACGAAATCGGGAGCACCGGGATCCGGACCAGTGTCCTCGCGGTCTCCCGCGTCAACTTCTCGCGGTCCTCCCGGGCGCCCCAACCGGGAGTCAGGGGATCGCCCGGGTGGACCGGCATGTCCATGATCGAACCACGCTGCACGCCCCACTTCGGGCGCCAGGGGCCTTCCGGATAGGTGAGTCCCCGGTAGTAGCCGTCCTCCTCCGGATCGGAATAGAGGAGTGCCCCGATCGCTCCGTTGTCCTGGGCGAGTTTGGCCTTGATCCCCCGCCAGCTCCGCCCGTAACGGGCAAGGACGATCCTTCCCTCGACGGAGATGCCGAGTTCGGCGAGCATCTCGTAGTCCTCGGGGATGCCGTAGTTGACATAGACCACTTCTCCGGTGACATCCCCGTCGGCGGCGTAGGCGTTGTAGGTGGGCAACCGCCCCGGGTCCGACGAGTCCGGGTCCTCGGGCACCCCCGGCTCGGCAAGCCGCAGCGTGTACGGCTCGGGCCCCAGCACCTCCACATGCCGATCCAGCGGAATCGGCATGAGCGCCTCGGTCTCCTCGATCCGGGCATCCAGTCCGAAGGAGCGGAATTTCTCGAGGGCGTATTCGGCCACCCGGAGGCTCCCTTCTCCGAATCCCGCGATGTGGGGTTCGCCGGCCATGGTTTCCATGTACTCGCGCATCCGCGCCGGATCCGGAATCGCGCGGAATCGTTCCTCGATCTCCCGCTGCCGATCCCATTGGCCGGCAAGAAACCCCCGCGCCGGATCATCCGGCTGGGCCCCCGCCACCATCGGAACGAGGCTCGAGACTGCAAGAACGACAAGAGAGATTCGGAACATGGGGAAATCGTACCCGCCCGCGGGATCGCCCGGCGCCATGATCCGGTGGTACGCTCGCGGCGGCAGCACCCATCATGCGAGGACACCGAACCGCCGTGGCGCTGGCGGCGGCGCTTGCCGCCGGGTGCGCCACCCCGCCTGCGGAGACCGAACCGACTCCGGCGCAGAACCGGTTCGCCGAAACGGATCACTTCGTGCCCTCGTCGCCGGAGAACACGAGCTGGGGCTGGTTTCCGATCGACCGGGAACCGGTAGTCCGGGCAGCGCCCGGGGAGACCGTGCGCATCGACACCCTCACCCACTCCGGAGCGGTCCAGGACGAGGATCCGGTGGACTGGCTCGGCGCCCTCGGCGTGCCCCGCGAGGAGATCCCGCAGGATGTCCTCGACTTCCACGCTTCCCGTGGGGACCGGCCCCGCGAGGGCCGCAGCGGGCATGTCATCACCGGCCCGGTGTACATCGAAGGCGCCGAGCCCGGTGACATGCTCGAGATCGAGATCCTCGCCGTCGAGACCCGGGTTCCCTGGGGAGTGAACAACACCTCGGCCCGCGGCGGCGTCTTCTCCGACAGCTATCCGGGCTTTCGCCCGGGTGACCCGCCGCTGGACATTCCTCCCGGAACCACCCACCTGATCCGGACCGGACGGGTGGATGGCCAGGAAGTGGCCTTCCTTCCGAACGGCATCCAGGTCCCGCTGGCGCCCTTCATGGGCATCCTGGCGGTGGCGCCCGACCCGGTGCCCGGCGAACCGGGGGTGACCGTACCCGGAGTCCAGGGATCCCGGCCCCCAGGGGCGTTCGGCGGCAATCTCGACGTGAAGGACCTGAAGGCCGGGACCCGGCTGTACCTGCCGGTGTTTCACCCCGGCGCCCTCTTCTATGCCGGCGATCCGCACGGCGCCCAGGGCGACGGCGAGGTGAGCGGCACCGCGATCGAACAATCGTTGAGCGGCGTGTTCCGTTTCCGGGTCCACAAGGGCAAGGCGCCGTCCTCACCGCGGGCGGAGGACGCCGACTTCCACATGATCATGGGGATCGATACCGACCTGGACCGCGCCGTGCTCCTGGCAACCCGGGAGGTTGTCGGGTTCCTTGGCGAAGAAAGGGGCCTCTCCCCTGCCGAGGCGCTCTCGCTTGCCAGCATCGCGGTGGACTTCCGGGTGAGCGAGGTGGTGGATCTCACCCAGGTGATCACCGGGTACATCCCGAAGGGGATCTTCCCACCCTGACGCCGGTCAGCCTGCCCGGAGCGACTCCACAATCGGGCGGGAAGCCACCGTGCGCGCGGCCAGCCAGCCGGCGAACAGCCCGAACCCGAGAACCCCGAGGAAAAGGGACACGAGCAGCGGCAGGCTTCCGCCGAGACCCTGCCGTTCGAGGACCGGCAGGATGGAGAGCACGGCGGAGGCCGCACCGGCAGCGAGTCCGAACACCAGGACGAACGCATTCTCCCAGAAGCCGACGGCGATGAAGTCCCGCTGCCGGTAACCGGCCGCGGCCAGCAGCGCCCATTCCCGCCGCCGCTCATGGGCGTTCCGGAACAACACCGCGATCAGCCCGAACACTCCGAGCAGGAGACCGAGACCCCCGAGCGCCTGAAAGGTCGAGAGGTAGGCATTCTCCACCCGGTGGAACTCCCGAAGCCGGGCCCGGACACTGCTGGTGGTGGCGCCGTAGTCCCCGAGAGACTGGTCCAGCAGGGCCCGGGCGCCGGCTTCCGCAGCCCGCAGCGCCTCCTCTCCCACGGGTTCCGGTTCCCGGTAGGCCAGGAACATGCGATACCCGTCGCCCGCCGGGAGCGCGGCGAGGAAGTCCTCCTCCGCCATGAGCAGCTCGCTCTGGAAAAGGCTGTCCCGCAGCGTGGCCACCAGCACCAGCCGGACCGGATCGCCGCCGGGACCGATGGGAAACGACCGCTCCTCGCCGACCCGCCACTTCAGGACCCAGGTCATCGAGTTCCCATCCCCGATCACCGGGATCGGATCGCCCGGCCCCCGCTCCCGCCGGAGCAAGCGGAACGGGTTTTCGTGCTCTTCGCCGGTGTTTCCGAGGTGGGCGGCAAAGGGGAACCGTCCGGCGTCCGCGAGGCCGCGGGGCACTCCCACCACCCGCGGCCGCTCGGGCTGGTACAGGTTCCGACAGCTCGCATCCTCGTCCCCCGCGAGCCGGAGCGGCAGGATTCCGAAACCGTCCGCATCCTCCGGAAGGTCGAGCGCATCCCTCCCGGCGCCGGTCGCCGGATTCCACGGGATTCCGAAGACGGTCTCGGTAACCGTCAGGAAGCCTCCCGCTCCCGGCGGCAGCCGTCCCGACTCCTCCCGTTTGCGAAACGACTCCACCGCCACCAGCGTGAAGGTCGCAAAGGCCACCAGGGCCATCGCGGCGAGGCTCCTCCCCGGCCGGAAGGAAAGCCCCCGGAATCCCAGCCCGGGGAGCCCCGGCAGAACCGGAAGTTCACGCCGAACCCCGGCGCTGATCACGAGCAGCGAACCGGCGAGGAACGCCACCCCGGCCCCGAAGAATCCGGCCGCCGCCGGAATCCGGCCGAGGGCACTCGCTCCCAGCAACAGGATCGCGATGACCAGCGCCACCGCTCCGGCTCGCGAACCCCGACGCACCGGCCCCGACCGGTCCTCGGGAATCCCGGCAAGCAGCGAGCGTGGCGAACGCCGCACCAGCTGGCGCACCGTCATCCACGACGCCGCCACCGCGAGCAGCCCGCCGAGGAACGCGCCCCCGGCCACCGCCGGCCACGAAACCACGAACCGGAGCGAATCCACGCCGTCACCGGCCAGCGTCCCGGCGATCGCACCCTCGAACACGCCGCCGAGCAGCAGGACCATCAGCCACCCGTAGCCGAGACCGAGCACCGCACCCGGGACGGCGCCCCCCAGCGCCAGCAGTGCAGCCTCCCGAAGAAGGGCGCCGGCCACGCCGCGCCGCGACCATCCCGACGAGAGCAGGACCCCGACCTCGGGAAGCCGCCGTTCGATCCCCAGCCGGTACAACAGCACGATCAGCAGGAACGCCGAGACCAGCAGAAACCACGAGAAGTAGAGGAAGTAGGCGCCGAAATCGGTGGCGCCCACCGATGCCGCGAGCCCCTGCTCCCGAACGGGGATCGCTTCCAGTCCGAATCGCCCCGGATCGAGTTCCCGGAGCAGCGCCGTCTCCAGCGCCGCCGGGTCGGACACTCCGGAAAACCGCACCGAAGTCGCGCGCCCCTCCCGCATCTCCCAGAGTCGTTCCGCCAGCGGAAGCGGCACGAACGCCTTGGGCAGCGCCCGGTGCTCGTCCCAGTACTCCTCGTCCCGGGGCCGGATCGTCCGCAGATCCACCGGGAAGGGCGGATCCCAATCCCCGATGCGCGCCGAGTCGCTCACCCCGGGAACCTCGGGGGCCAGCGCCCCGTCGAAAAACACCTCTCCGGCAACCACCGGTCCCGCGGTCAGCGAAACAGAATCCTCACGATACTGCCCGTCCACTTCCCAACGAAGGAAATGGAGCTGCATCGGGTCTCCCGGAGCCAGGTCGAGATCCTCGGCGAGCCAGGGACCGGGGAAGAGCATCGCGCCTTCGGCCGGCGCCGGGAGCCACTCGGCCGGCACCCCCGACACCAGCGAATACGGATTCCTCCGTTCCCCCGCCTCCATGCGGGTCGCGAGCCAGGTGAACACCGGCGCCGCCGTTGCCCCGTTCGTCCCGGCGGCGCGGCGGGCGGCGGCCACGGTCGGATCGTCGAGGACGATGGCCCGGGTGGTCAGCACCAGATCCCCGGCCGCTGACGCCCGGAGCGTCAGCCCGAAGTCGTCGAGGTTCCGGACCCGGGCCAGCGCCTCGTCGATGGCGGTCGCTTCCCCTCCCTCAACCAGCAGCGCGTTGGCGCGCCGGGCGTCGCCATCCACCGTCCGCGCCAGATCGTCGAGCCTCACAAAGACGGCCCGGCTCGCCCCCTGCGCGGGAAAGAGGGCGAAATCGCCGGAACCGGGACCGGGAGACGGGGCCGGCCAGGCCTCCACCACCCGCCGAAGCGTGTCCCCTCCCCCTTCCTTCTCCCCAAAGAGCGAAGATGCGGCCACCGCCGACAGGTCGTCCACCCGCAGCACCACCGGGTCCCCCGGCGCCAGGTCCGGATCCCGGGCTCCCGGTCCCAGCCGGATCGCGCCGCGGGCGATCCCCTCATCCGGGATTCCGTGGAAGCGGAAGAAGCGTTCGTCAACGCCGAACACCGTGACCGCCCTTCCCGGGCCCGATCCCGGGATCAACGCGCCGGAAAGGCGCTGGATCGGAACCACCGCCGAGCCGGCAAGCGCCCGGTCGGCAGCGAGCCGCGCCGCGAGGCCCTGCGCCGGGTCGTCGCGGAAGGCGAAGCGGGCCAGAACGGCGTGATCGGCGGCGCCGAGCCTTCCGGTGAAGGCTGCCCGCAGGCTCGCGCGCACCGAATCGCCGACCAGGAGGGCTCCGGTGAGAACCATGACCGCCACCGCGGTCGCGCCCACCGATGCGAGATGTTCCCGGTAGTGATGGCGAACACTCCGCCGGAGCAGCGCCCCCCGGCCGAAGGCGCCCGGACTCACGAAGCCTCCCGCAAACGCCCGGCCCAAAGGCGCAGCCGGCGCGGAAAGCGCGCCGCCAGATCCCGATCGTGGGTGACCAGCACCACGATGCGGGATTCCCGCCCTTCGCCGAGAATCAGCGACGCCACCTCGTCGGCGGCCTCCCCATCCAGATTCCCGGTGGGTTCGTCACACAGCAGCAACAAGGGGCGCCGGACCAGGGCCCGGGCCACGGCGACCCGCTGGCGCTCTCCTCCGGAGAGCTCCGCCGGGCGGTGTTCCCGGCGGGCGGCAAGTCCGACCTGATCCAGCAGCGCCGCGGCGCGCTCCCGGTCATCCGGACGCGGAGCCGGCAGGGTCGGAACCAGCACGTTTTCGAGTGCGGTGCACTGCGGGAGCAGGCAATGATCCTGAAAGATGAAACCGATCCGGTCCCGCCGAAACCGGGCCTGCTCATCCGGCGGCAGGTCGTGGGGATCGATTCCGTCCAACCGCACCTCGCCCAGCGACGGGTCCTCAAGGGCTCCCAGCAGGAAAAGCAGGGTGCTCTTTCCGCAGCCGGAACTGCCGGTAATCGCCGCCGCTTCCCCGCGGGCGAGCCGGAGGTCCACCCCGTCGAGGATCCGGAGCAGGCCGCCGGGAGCCGGATACTCCTTGATCAGGCCCGAGACATGAAGTCCCGGCGGGCTCACGTCAGGCAGTCTGGAAGGCGCGAGCCCGGTACAGGACGTCCAGGATGTTGCCCTCGTGCGGCTGGAGCCAGTTGAGCCGGGTGGTCGGGATCGGCCCGAAGTTCAGGCGGTCGATGGAGGTCGTCTCCAGAAGTTCCGCCCGGAACGCCCGGTCCTCGGTAATCGCCGTTGCCACCAGGGTGTCTCCGATATGGCCGATCATCTCTTCCTGCGGGCAGCGCACCACCGAGACGAAGGGGAACATGTACTCGACGTTGGCCGCCGGTGCATCCGGGCTCGCACACTCGACCACGGTGGGCCGAAGCCACGAGGCCTTCCCGTCCCGGACGAGGCGCGGACCGTCCCGGAGCGGCGCCGTCCGATCGGTCGCTCCGCCTCCGGAGACCCGTTCGTCGATGTCCCGGTCGATGGCTTCGGCCATTCCCGGAACGGTGAACGCGGCGAGCGCGCTCTCCGGATCGTCCGGCGGCAGGGGCGCCACCGGGGCCAGGCGTTCGGCCAGGGCGGCCGCGATCTCGCCGGTGTGGCGCGAGGCCCAGACTCCCGAACAGGAAATGCAGCTCCGCCCGCTGTTCGCGAAGGCGCTCTCGAAGAGCACGTCCAGATGCTCCTCCCACCGGTCCACCACATCATCGCCCAACAGGATCTTGGAGAACCCCGGACCGTGGACACGAACCGAGGGGTTGCCGCGATACCGCTCCACCGTCGCCCGGCTGCCGAAAATCAGGGTGCGCGGCGCGGCCTCGACCACCGCCGCGCCCACCTCGGCGCCACCCGGATAAACGGCGACCGCCTGCCGGGGGATCCCCGCCTGGAACAAGGCCTCCGCCATGCGGTACGGCGTCCAGGGCTCCTCGGGACCCGGTTTCAATACCAGCCCGATCTGAAGCGGGATCACCGGAAGCCAGAGGGTGTGGACTCCTGGCGAATTCGAGGGGAGCACGCAGGCGAGCACCGGCGTCTGCGCCTGGAAGGAGATCGGAACCCCCCGCTCCTCGATGCCGTGTCCGGCGGACAGGATGCTCAGGTCCAGACCCCGGGTGAGAGCATCCAGCACCTGGTCCATGCGCTCCAGCACGAAGCGATTTTTCTCCATGTTCGCCCGGCACATGGACTCCGGGAGACCGGTGCTGGCCGACTGGGCGTGGACGAACGCTTCCGGCGTCTGCGTCCCGTCGCCGAGCGGCAGCTCCGCCTCCATGTAGAGGCGAGCCGCCTTCCTGATCCGATCCAGCAGATCGCCGATCGGGATGTCCCGCAGGGCCGCCCGGGCCCGGGCGGCGCGGCGCATGTCGCGCTTCACCATGCCGGCGGTCGCCTGGTCCACCCGGGCGACGGGTTCGCCGGTCAGGAAGTGGGAAACCGTTTTCGTCTCGAGGCTGCCGTAGGGCTCGCCCCAGCGCAGGACGGGGAGTCGGATCACGCGACGGCCAAGTGTAACGGGTACGCCACCAGCCCTTCGTGCGATCATCCCGGAACCGCAACCCCCGAAATGGAGAACCTCCCGATGCCCCGAATCCCGATGCCCGCCGCCCTTGTTGCCGTCCTCGCCCTGGCTGCCCCTTCGGCGGCGCAGGACACCTTCCAGCCGATGGACGTCTTCCAGCTCGAGTTTGCGGCGGACCCGCAGATCGCGCCCGACGGGAGCCAGGTGGTCTATGTGCGGAACTCGATGGACATCATGCGCGACCGGCGGCGTACCGAGCTGTGGATCGTGAACGCAGACGGCAGCGGGCACCGCCGGCTCGACGCGGGTTCCTCTCCCCGCTGGTCGCCCGACGGAACCCGGATCGCGTTCACCGCCGGTGGCCAGATCCACCTGCGCTGGATGGACACCGGGGAGACCGCCACCCTCACCCAGCTCGTGGAGTCCCCCCGGAATGTCCGCTGGTCCCCGGACGGGATGCGCCTCGCCTTCAACATGCTCGTCCCCCATCCGGCGCCGCAACTCGCGCCTCCCCCGAAACCGCCGCCCGGGGCCGATTGGGCGGATCCACCGGTCATGGAGGATCGCTTCCGCAGCCGCCAGGATGGAGTGGGTTACCTCGACTTCGGCTACAACCATCTCTTCGTGCTTCCGGTCGAGGGAGGAACACCGACCCGGATCACGAACGGCGACTTTCAGCACGCCAGCGCAGCGGCCTGGACTCCGGACGGACGCCATCTGGTGTTCTCCTCGAACCGCAATCCCGACTGGGTGAAGGACTACCGCAACTCGGAGATCTACATCGCCCCGATTTCCGGCGGCGCCATCCGGGCGCTGACCGACCGTGCGGGACCGGACCGCAGCCCGGTGGTGTCTCCCGACGGGCAGCGGATCGCCTTCATCGGGTACGAGGACCGGGTCCGCACCTGGCAGGTGAGCCGCCTTCAGGTGATGAACCTCGACGGGAGCGGCAAGCGCGTGGTCACCGCCGACCTCGACCGGAGCGTCTCGAATCCGGTGTGGGCCGCGGACGGACACCGGATCTACTTCCAGTACGACGACGAAGGCAACTCCAAGGTGGCCTTCACCACCCTCGACGGCGAGGTGGCGGTTCTCGGCGAAAGCCTCGGCGGCGCCTCGTACGGCCGTCCCTACGGCGGCGGATCGTTCTCGGTCGCGAACACCGGCGCCTTCGCGCTCAACCGGAGCCGCCCGGACATGCCCGGCGAACTCGCGGTCGGCGCACCCGAGGAAGCGCTGCGTACGCTCACCTCGCTCAACGAGGATCTCCTGGGTCAGCGGACCCTCGGTGAAATCGAGGAGATCTGGTGGGAATCGTCGTTCGACGGCCGCCCGGTCCACGGCTGGATCGTCAAACCCCCGGGGTTCGACCCGGAACACCGGTATCCGCTCATTCTCGAAATCCACGGCGGGCCGATCTCCAACTACGGCGACCGCTTCTCGGCCGAGATGCAGCTCATGGCGGCCGCCGGATATGTCGTCCTCTACGCGAACCCCCGCGGCAGCACCAGCTACGGCGAGGAATTCGGGGACCTGCTCTATCGCAACTATCCGGGCAACGACTACGACGATCTCATGTCCGGGGTGGACGCGGTGATCGCCCGGGGCTATGTGGACGAGGACAACCTGTTCGTCACCGGCGGCAGCGCCGGCGGGATCATGACCGCGTGGATCGTGGGCAAGACCGACCGCTTCCGCGCCGCCGTCGCCCAGAAACCGGTGGTCAACTGGATCAGCAAGACCCTCACCGCCGACAACTGGTACGGCTACTACTTCAGCCGCTACGAGGGCCTCCCGTGGGAGAACCCGGAGCCCTACTGGCGATTCTCGCCGCTCTCGCTGGCCGGCAACGTGACCACCCCGACGATGATCGTCACCGGCGAAGAGGATCTGCGGACGCCGCTATCCGAGTCCTACCAGCTGTTCCACGCCCTCAAGTTCCAGGGCATCGACACCGCGGTGGTCCGGCTGCCCGGGGCGTCGCACGACATGAGCCGCCGCCCGAGCCAGCTGATCGCCAAGGTCGCCAACATCGTGGCCTGGTTCGACAAGTACCGGACACCAGTCGCATCTCCCTGAACCAACCGAATAGACTTTCCCGCCATGGCGAATCGAATCAGGGGTCACGGTGGCGTTTCCGCAGTCTTGGCGTCCGTCCTCAACCCGTTGCCCGACGCCGAACCGATCCTGGATGCCCACTCGGAGCACAATGGTCACACGCGCCCAGCCGAACCCGAAGTCGCCGGACCGGCATGCGTTTCGATCAGCATCGGAGTTCGGCGCAACGGCAACTGCCAAGCGGAACGCCGTCAGACGCCGATGCTTGTAACAATGCCGGCATGGTCCAAGAGCTGGAGGTTGCTTGGTGAGCATGGACAGTGGAAGCTGTGGCAACACGACGGAGCAGCCTGAGGGCCCAAGTCAGCTGAAGTTGGGTGTGTCGTTACTGTTGGCGCTTTGCGGTGAAAAACACGACCTCTCGGTCAAGGAGGTACCGCTCAGCGCTTCCGCGCTGAATGAGGTCACCGAGGCCTTTCTCTCGCAGGAAGCGGCGTTCTGTGACGGCCAGGAAGTAGCATTCAACGAGAATTGGTTGAACGAGTACGACGAAATCGCGACCTCCCCACGCTTGGCGGACGTTCCGGTGTTTGAGAATATCCTGCGTTCGACCGACACGTCACTGGCTCCGATTGACTCCCGCAACCTGGACGAAATACGGGGTCTGACCATCAAAGCCAATGACGCAGGACGAGATCGGATCCTGGTTCAGTTGTTCGCTGCGAGCCAGTCACTGAGCAGACCGTCGCTGATCTCGCTGCTTTTCGAAAGAGGCACATACACACGGTTGGAGTCGTCCGGATTTCGTTTGAACGACAAGCTTGTCTGTATCGTGGAAGATGGCATGATCAAGTTCCGCAGCCTCCACAATCTTGGTCGAGTAGTCGATACGTCGGCGATCTTCCGCACTGCGACAGACCGTGAGGTAAGTTCCTTCACGGCCGACTACTCGAATCTCTTCGAGATCCCCGACGTCGACGGGTTCGTCTCCAGAACGAGCCGAAACGCGCGGAAATACATGACGTCACTGGCCAAGAGTGGGGTGCTGAGAAATCACACGGCGCAGACGTTACTGGATGCCTCGATCCATACGAGGTTGGAAATCAAGATCCGAAACGGAAAAATTGTGATGCCCAGCAAAAGTGGAGAAATCACGGAACTGATGAGATTTCTGAACGATGGACGGTATGTCGGGCCTGTTTCGGGCAATGCGTTCATCGCCAATTCAAGGCGACCTGTGACCTAATCTGGCGACTTTTTCTCGATCAGCACGTAGTCGGCAAGACGAGCGACGTCGAGTGTCTCTCCCGTCTTGTAGATTCGCCGATTGGCAATGAGAACGTGGGGTATACCGCCCGTCTCGGTTATCTTGTAAAAATGGTACCCGAAGAACACGAGAAATGGATTGAAGTGGTAGCTGTAGCTGGTGGCAGCTACCAGACAGAAAATCAAGGTCACTAGAACCCATGCGGGCCAATTGTAAGTCGCCAAATCTCTGGTGATGAGCGGAAGGAGATAGATCAGAAGGAGGTGAAAAACCTCGTTGTCAGCGTTCTCGATGGCCGTGGCGCGATAGATCCTCGACGGGAAATGGCTCTTGGCGAAATAGAGCAAGCCCACGCAAAGAGGCACCAATAGAACGCAGACACCCACGAATGCTGCGGCGTTCCAATAATCGTAGTTGATGAGCGACACAACGGCGTAGGTCATGAGAGCCGGCGCGAAGGCTGTGGCCGTCAAGAGGAATTTAGCAAGCTTGCCCACGACGACGGCTCGTTTGTACTTGATCTCCTTCCACCGAAGGAGAAGCGCACGGGATGTCAAACACGGATGATCGACTGTCCAGGTTCGAGATGTGCCATAGCGCCGCAATAGCTCGCGGTACAGTCGCCTGGAATTGGACGCCAGTGTGTCCGCTGAGTTGTGTTGCCTTTACGTTGGGGGCAATTTTGACGGTGGGCACGCATTGGACCGAACATCGTCACATTCACTCGTAACAGGGTCAACGCGGATACACGAATTATACTGGCGGAGCGAACCCGGCACAGGGGTACTACGAGCGCCGAAGGATGATGGGGATGATAGCGACGACTCGTCGGGTTCGCAGTCAGACTGCCGAATGGGGGTTCGCCGTCTCTGTCCGCGCCAAGCGCAGACAGAAGGGGGTGCTCGAGCATGTGCCGGGCAAGGCCGCACTGTTTCATCGGGGCGCGTGCATCGATGGCCAACCTGACACTCGTCGCTCGCGATCCGCGCCGGCTTCGGTCGTACTTCCCGGCGGTGCGCCTCGTCGCCCCACCCGACCACGGCGGAAACGGATCGTCGCGGCGCGCTGGTCACCCGGAGGGGCGGTCCGTCCCGGGATCAGTACACCCCGACGGTGGTTCCGCCGGGGAGCCGGGCGAACGGGCGGACACCGCTCACCCCGTCCCAGGCAAAGGCGCCCCACGGGGGTTCCCGTTCCCCTTCGTCGCGCTCGAGGAAACCGGGAACGAAGAACTCCCGCGTCAGGGTGGTGAGGCGGACACGCCCGGTCTCCCCGTACCCCACGACGTTCCCGCTCCCGGAGTCCACCACTTCCAGGACGGCGCGCGGCATCGGCGGGTAGTAGGCGATCTTGTAGCCGTCGCCGGGATGTGGAGGACGCGCCGGGGCGAGCCCCATCAGGGTGTTGCCATAAGTCGGCTGCAGGAACACCCCCTCCAGCAGCTCCTCCATGGCAAACCGCGTCCACTGCGGCGTGAACTCGGTGCCTCCCGAGAAAATGCCCCGGATGCCCGTTTCGGCCAGGGTCCGCCCCTCGTCCTCGAGACCGAGGCAGAGCGCCTCCAGCAACTTGGGGGTGGTGAAGAGGCAGCGGATGTCATGCCCGGCCGACAGTACGGTGCGGGCCTGGTCGATGACGTGCCGCTGATACGCGAGGAGATGTTCGGTCCAGCCCTTGTTGATGAGCTTGATCACCCAACGCGGATCCAGATCCACCGAAAAGCAGATCCCGCCCCGGAATTGCGCCAGATGCTCCACCGACAGCCGGAGCCGGCGCGGCCCGGAAGGGCCGAGCATCAGCCAGTTGGATCCCCGTGGGAAGTGCTCGTCGGGAAGGAACTCACTGAAGAGTTCGTAATCGATGCGGAAATCCCGCGCCGAGGTGCGGCTCTTGGGGATACCGGTGGTGCCACCGGTCTCGAAAACGAACAGCGGGTCGTCCTGGTACGGCTTCGGAACGAAGCGGCGCACCGGCCCGCCCCGGAGCCATTCGTCCTCGAACGGCGGAAACTGCCTCAGGTCGTCAAAACCGCGAATCGCGGTCAGCGGATCGAAATCGAGGCGCTCGCGAAAATCGAGCCAGAATCGGGATCCGGTTTCCGGGCCGAAGTGCCAGGCGACAATCCCGCGGACATGGGCGTCGAGCGCGTTCCTCGCCGCCGCCACCGCATCGGTTCCGGGTTTCCGATCAGACACGGGTCAAGCAGCGAGACGGTGGACGATGTCCCGGTACACCGCCTCGGCGTCGTCCGCCATCGCTTCCAGCGAGTGATGTTCCCGTGCTCCCGCAAACGCGCGCGAGCCGAGTTCGAAACGGCGTTCCGGCGAGGTCACCAGCGGCTCCAGCGCCTCGGCCACATCCCCGGGATCGGCGGACTTCGCCAGCACCCCGCCGCCGGTACGCTCGATGAGTGCCGGGTAGGCGCCGGTTTTCGGGACGACCACCGGCGTCCCGGCGGTCATCGCCTCCACCGCCGGAATCCCCTTCGCTTCCGGGAACACCGCCGGAATGCCGATCAGGTCCATGTCGGAGAGGAAGGCGATCTTCTCCCGCCGATCCGGCGATCCGTGATAGCGGAACCGGATGGAAGGCGCCTCCCGCCGGAGGGCGGCCTCGGTTCCGGCAAGCCAGCTGCGCCGTTTCCCCGCCATCCAGCCCGCCGCGTGAAGCTCCAGGGCCGGCATGCCGCGCTTTCGGGCGAGAATCGCCACCGCCCGGGCGAGGCGGTCGAGCCCCTTCTCCGGAGCGATCCGGGAGAAGAAACCGATCCGCACCGGCCCGCCGGATTCCCGCGGCCCGCGCGGCGCTTCCGGAAATCCCCGGCTGTCCACCCCGAGTCGCACCACCGAGACCCGGTCGGCAGCGACCCCGAGGCGCTCCGCCATCTCGAAGGCATGGTGCTCGGTGACCCCGATAAATCGGTCCACGGCGGGCGCCAGCTCCCGCATCAGCCGGACCGATTCGTCGCGATGCTCCGCCGGCAGCCGGGCCAGGAACAGGTCCTCGCCCGAGAAGGTGACCGCAACCGGGCACCCGAGCGCCCGACGAAGCGCCGGAACCAGCCCCAGCAGCAGCGAGTTGGGAAACACCACCAGATCCGGGCGGCTTCCGGCCAGCGACCGGCTGAACCGTGCCACCGCCCGCCCGGCAGCACCCGACTCCCCCCGGAGGGTGGTCACCGTGAGCGGCCCGAGTCCCTCGGGATCGGTCGAGGAGCCGAGCCGGCCCGCAACCTCGATCGCGGGCGAAGAGTTCAGCAGCCAGTCCAGCAACGGAACCTTCCGGAAGAGCGGCGCCGCATGTTGCGCCCATACCGCGACGCCTCCGAAACGGACCGGTCCTTCCGAGATATTCGTCTCGTCGGTCCGGGTCTTCGCATAGAGCGGCACGAGGCGCACTTCGTGCCCCCGGGCGGCGAGCGCCCGGGCGAGCGCGTTGTCCCGAATGCAACTCCCGCAGAGCATCCGGCCGGCTCCCGCCGTGAAACTCAGGATGCGCATGGCGGAGCCGGGCGAATCAGGATACCGGCCATCCGGTGACGGGATCCCGCCACAGGCTGTAATTCCAGCCCCCCGCGAAGATGCGGGGAGGCCAATCTTCCCGCCCGCCCGCCTTCTGCGCCGGATAGAGGTGGTAGCGGGTTCCCAGGGTCCCCCGGATGCGGCGCCAGCGGTCGTGGAAGCGCCGGGCCGGCGCGAGGAGATCCAGCGGGTTCTCCACCCGGTAGTCGAGGTCGAGGGCAGCGGGCGGTTCCCGTTCCCCGGGGTCTTCCCTCTCCTGCACGGTGCCGGCGACCGGCAGGGTCAGTACCAGCGCAAGGGTCGAGAGCACCATCGGTCAGTCCGAGGGACTCCCCTCGAGAAAGGCCTCCATGGATTCGGACCGCGGGCCGTTCTCGTCGCACACCGCATAGCTCGATCGGGCGCTCGTGTACATCGACACTCCGGCGTGCTCCCCGGCCTTGTTCATCACATAGAACGACAGCCCGAAGGCGGGCCCGCCCCGGCTGTTGCGCAACCGCTTTTCCACCGTGTTCGTCTCCACCCGGGCGAGCGCAGTCATCGCCGCATCCTTCGGATGGGCGCCCCGCCGCATCTCCTCCACGATCAGGAAGGAACAGAGGCCATACAGGTTGGCCTCCCCGCGCCCGGTGGAACCCGCGGCGCCCACCTCGTTGTCCACATACAGGCCGGCGCCGAGGATCGGGGAATCGCCGACGCGACCAGGGATTTTCCAGGCGAGCCCGCTGGTGGTGGTGACGCCCGCGAGGTCGCCATTCGCATTCATTCCGTTGCAGTTGATGGTTCCGTAGTAGTGCTCCTCGTCGATGAGCCCGTCCCGGACCATCGAGAGGCCGGCGGCGTGGCCGGCAGCAGCGCGCGTTTTCGGATCCAGGTAGTGGTCCGGATCGATCCGACGCTTCCATTCGAGCCAGCGGCTCCGGGAGTTCTCGCTGTTCAGGTCGTCCTCGATGGTGAAGCCCATGTTCCGGGCAAAGTCCTGCGCTCCCTTTCCCACCAGCAGGTGGTGATCCGTGTTCTGCATCACCGCATGGGCAACCAGCGAAGGGGTCCGAACCCCCTCGATACCGGCCACTCCGCCGGCGCGCCGCGTCGGGCCGTGCATGCAGCAGGAATCGAGCTGCACCACTCCGTGGGCGTTGGGCAATCCGCCGAACCCGACGCTCGCATCCTCGGGATCCAGTTCCACGATATTGACTCCGGCGACGAGGCTCTCGAGGATGTCCGTGCCCTCCGTCATCATTCGGAAGGCCCGCTCCACGACGACCTCGTCGCCGCCATTCTTGTAGCGGTTGCCGTTCCCGGAGGAAATCACGACCGGCCGGGGACCGCCCGACTGGACCGCCGGTGCGCTGCGCGAGAGGCCGAGGGCGGCCGCGGTGGCGGCGCTGGTGCGGACGAACTGGCGGCGGCTCAGGGATGCGCCGGGTCGGGTCGAAGTCATCGTGTCCTCCTTGGGCAATCGGGACGAAGTGCGCTCTGGCCGGAGGCCGGAACAGGGTGTCCAGTTTATGGCAGTTGCAGCACCGGCATCCCGTAACATCCGCCGCCGTGACCGCAGCTCCCACCGTCGCCGGAATCGAGGCCGCCTGGGCGGACACCCCCGCCGCGTTCCGGGATACGCCCCAGTACCGTTCGGACACGCTCGACGACGCCCTCGGGGCCCGGGTGACGGTCAAGGTGGAGTGCGTCAATCCGATTCGCAGTTTCAAGGCCCGGGGCGCGTGCTGGTTCGCCGCCCGGCGCGGATCGGAAGCCGCCAGGCGCGGGACGGAAGCCACCAGGCGCGAGCCGGAAGCCACCCGCCCGGAGGGACCCCGCCGCTGGGTGACCGGCTCGGCGGGGAACTTCGGGCAGGGGCTCGCATGGGCCGCAAGAAGGCACGGGATTCCCCTGACCGTGTTCTCCGCGCTCCGCGCCAACCCGGACAAGGTCGCCGCCATGCGGCGGCTCGGCGCCGAAGTCGAGCTCGCCGGATCGGACTTCGACGCCGCGAAGGCGGTGGCGCAGGAGTTCGCCCGGGATCGGGACGCGCTGTTCGTCGAGGACGGGCGCGAACCGGAGATCGCCGAGGGCGCCGGCGGCATCGCAGTCGAACTGACCCGGGGGTTCGGCGGCGACTGCGTCCTCGTTCCGGTGGGCAACGGAGCCCTCATCGGCGGCATGGGTTCCTGGATCCGCGCCCGGGCGCCGGGCATCGGGATCATCGGGGTGGTGGCCGAAGGCGCCCCGGTCATGCGGCGGGCCTTCGTCTCCGGCGACGCCGCACCGGCGGTGGACCCACCCCGGACGGCGGCGGACGGCATCGCGGTCCGGGTTCCGGTTCCGGAAGCGGTCTCGGTGATGCGCGACGTGGCGGACGACGTGATCGAAGTGGGCGAAGATGCCCTCACCGAAGCGGTTTCCCTGCTGCACCGGGTTCTCGGGCTGGTGGTGGAGCCGGCCGGGGCCGCCGGGGTTGCCGCACTCCTCCAGCATCGGGCGCGGTTTGCCGGGATCGCGCTGGCCACCCCGCTCTGCGGGGGCAACATCGCGCCGGGGAACGCGCCGTGGAGAATCTGAACCGGCTTCTCGAGACCGTCGCGTTGCCCGGCCGTTCTCCGGTCAGCGGATCTCACGGAATCGTGACCGCAATGAGCCGCGACGCCGCCCGCGCCGGGGGACGGATCCTCCACGACGGCGGCAACGCGGTGGACGCGGCGGTGGCGACCGCGCTCGCCTCCGGCGTCTCCGAGCCGTCGATGAGCGGGCTCGGGGGAACCGCCTACGCACTCGTCCACGATCCGGCGCGGGACCGCACCGAAGCGGTCCAGGGGACGGCCCGCTGCCCGGCTGCCGCCCGCGAGGATCTCTTCGAGCCGCGTTCCGGCGTGGGGGGTGGCCTCTACGGATTCCCTCCGACCCGCGGAGACCACGCCGAGACCGGCCCGCTCTCGGTCTGCGCCCCCACCGCCCCGGCCGTGCTTCACGCGCTGCATCGACGCTTCGGCCGCCTCCCGCTCGCACAGGTCGCGGAACCGGCCATTCGCATGGCCGCCGAGGGGATCGTCCCCGACTGGACCTTCTTCGCGCACCGGGCTGCGGGAAGCCGAAGACTCGGCCGGTGCCCGGCAGCGGCCCGGCTTCACGTTCGGGAAGACGGCGGCTTCTTCCTGCCGGCGCACGAGCAGGACCGCCTTCGGAATCCCGAACTGGCGCGATCGCTGGAACGGTTCGCCCGGGAGGGCGCAGCGCCCTTCCATTCCGGAGAACCAGCGGAGCGACTGCTCGCCGGCCTGCGCGCCGACGGGGGCATCCTGAAACGCTCCGATCTCGAACGGATTCCGGAGGAGATCCGTTTCGAGGCGCCGCTCCGGTTCCGCTACCGGGATCGCCGCCTGGCGACGCTCGGGGGCTCTTCGGGTGGCCCCACCGTCGCCCAGACGCTCCTGCACCTGGATGCACTGGAAACCCCGGCAGGGGACGAAGTGGCGTTCCTGCACCGGCTCGCCGAATCCCTTCGCCTCGCCTTCACCGACCGGTTCCTCCACCTGGGCGACCCGGACAGCGTTCCGGTCCCGCTCGACGGCCTCCTCCACCCGGACTATCTCGCGGCGCGCCGGAGGGGCATCGATCCAGCCGGAATCCGGGCCGATGCGCTCGCGGAAGCCGACCCGTCCGCATTCGGCGGCAACCCGACCGGGCCGCCTGGTTCGCTCGGCGCCCCGGCGGGTGACTGCACCACGCATATCAACGTGGTGGACCAGGACGGCATGGCGGTCGCCCTGACCGCAACCCTCGGCGGCCGGTTCGGGTCCGCCTGGACGGCTTCCGGGCTCGGCTATCCGTTGAACAACGGGATGATGTGGTTCGATCCCCGTCCCGGAACCCGGATATCCACGGTTCCGGGGCGCCGGGCCCTTCACGCTGCGGCCGGAGTCCTCGCCTTCGACGACGCCGGGCTCGCAGGAGTGGCGGGCGCCCCGGGAGGACGCAAGCTGATTTCGGCCGCGTCGCTTCTTCTGGCCCGAGTGTTCGAACAGGGCGCTTCCATGCCGGAGGCTGCCGGCGGCGCTCGGATGCACGCCGATGTGGGTGATCTCGCGCTCGATGAGCGCACGCCCGATCTTTTCCGGATCGCGAAGGGGCTTCGGGACCGGGGTCACACCGTGCGGATCGTGGAGGAAACCGTCCTCACCGGCCACTTCGGGCGGGCCAGCGGACTCCTCCGCCATGCCAATGGCGGATTCGAGGCCGGTGTGGACCCGATTCGCACCGCCGCCGCCGTCGCCGTGGCGGACCGGGAACTCCCCTCCCGATCCGACGACAAGCCTGGGTGAACAGGGCCCGACGGGCCGACGGCTGCGGGAAGGGAATTCCACGGTTCCCCCGGAGTCGTGGAAGGCGGCGATGTCCGCCCGGGCGGTGAGATCGGTGCCTCCCCCGAAGGAAGCTGCGAAGAAACCGCACACCCGCCCCCGCCCGTATTCCGGTCGCCTTCGCCTGGCGCCGGGCGAAGCGGGGAGCCCGGGACACCGATCCGTTTCGTCGCTGCGCACGAAGGAACGCCTCCCCATCCTTCCCCTACGGGTAGCGGGAGGCGTTCGGACCCGTGCCGGAGGCATGGGACGAGCGAGTGCCTGCGTTTCCGGAGCGGAGCGGGCATACCGGACGGCCATCCCGCTTCCCCCGCACGCCCGGGAGTGGACCACCCGCCGGTGGCTGACGGCAGGCGCCGCCGCCGCTTCCCCCGCACGCCCGGGAGTGGAAGCGATCGAATCCGAGGAGGACGAGAACCGATCCTGCCTTGCGCATGAACGTTCGTGCCCGACGAACATCACGGGCGGGACGCGGGCCCTCCGCGCAGCGTGGTGCCCGCTCCGGGCGGCGGTGGACCATACGCACCGACGCCACCTTCCACGCAGACTGGGGTTCGACCGGGCCGCGATGGGCGAGACGCACCACGCCCGATCCGGGCGGCGGTGGACGATAGGCACCGCGGCCCCCGGCGCGCGGCGTGGTACAGTCGCGGGAGGTTCTCTTTGCTGCCCGGACAGTGATGATCCTGCCGACGAGAGGAGTCGAATCACCATGACCTTGCGAACCCTGTTTTCCTCCCCGGGTCTCCTCGGCTTCGCGCTTGTGCTCGCCGCGTGTGGCGACAATGGCGGCGGCACGCCCACCCTTCCCATGCCAACCCCGCCGGCGGCCCCCGCTCCGGCTCCAGCTCCGGCTCCGGCCCCCACCCCTCCCGAAACGCCCCCTTCGGAGCCCGCGGACAACTCGCAGGTGTACGCAATCCAGTACCGGGCGGTCATCTCGTCCAGCCCCACCTTGCAGGCCCTGTTCGGCGCCACGCCGTTCCCGGAAGATGTCGCTCCCGCTCCCCCGCTGATCCTGGCTACGCACCCCATGGACGCCAAGGGGCTCTTCGAACTGGGCGGCCTGGCGAGTGACGGGCTCAAGACCCTGGCCGAGACCGGTTCGGCCGACGCGATCAAGACCGAAGCCGAAGCCATGGGATTCACCGTGCTGTGGACCTCGGACAGCCAGCTTCAGGCACTGCTGGCCGACGCCGCAAACGCCTCCATCGAATTGAATGCGGAGCAGCCGTGTGTCAGCTTTGCCCAGATGATCGCCCCCAGTTCCGACTGGTTTATCGGGATCGAACCCATCTGCGCGATGGACGAGGAGGGGAACTGGAAGGACGAGATCGTCCTCACCTCCAAGGCCTATGACGCCGGTACGGCAACCGGCGACGACTTCATGCTGAAGAGCGCCGACACCGACCCGCGCGAAAAGATCACCTATCTGGACGTAGCGCCCTTCTCGCCGGCGGGAACACCCGTTTCCGAGATCACCGCCAGCCGGAAACAGGAATAGTCGAATCGCGGCGCGGCGTCCGGGGACGAGAGCAGTGCCCGCCGGCGCCGTCCCGCCCACGGACACTGCTGCGGGGGTCACTTCGCCTGCCACCGAATCGGCTTGGGAGGAACCGTCCCGGGTCGTCATCGTCGGCGCCGGGCAAACCGGGTCGGAAACCGCCCGCCAACTCGGCGTCGACCGGCACGTGGCCGTGCTCGACGTGGACGCCGCCAAGCTGGAACGCCTTGCCGAGGGCTGGAAGGGCAAGCCGCTTCGCACGCTCGCCCGGGATGGCACCAGCGCGCTCGCGCTGCGCGACGCCGGGGCCGAAGGGGCGGACTGGGTCATCGCCGCCACCGATCGGGATGACGTCAATGTAGAGATCTGTCGGGTCGCCGCAGAACTGAATCCGCGCCCGAGCACCATCGGAACGGTCCGCGCCCGAGAGCGAAGCGAACGGCTTCGGGCCACCGGCGCCGCCAGCATCGTACGATCGGTGGTGATCGCCAGCCAGATCCGCAACCGGGTGGAGCACTCGCATCAGGTGGCCACCTCGCTCGGACTCGGACTCGGCGAGATCCGGGAAATCCAGGTCCTTCCGACTTCCCCGGCAGTTGGCGTGAGACTCCGCGATCTCGGAGCCCGGAAGTGGCTGGTGGCGGGCATCTACCGGACCGGCGGTTTCGTGGTTCCGGACGGAGATGCCGTCATCGAGGCCGGCGACCGGTTGCTGATCACCGGCGATCCCGAAGTCGCGCCCGGCGCCGCCGAGTTCCTGCGCGAGGGCAAGTCCCTGTTCCCGCTCCAGTTCGGCAGCGATCTGGTGGTCTATGCAGACCGCCCGCTCCCCGAGATCGCCTGGCGCGAAGCCGAATACCTCTTCCGCTCGTCGCGCGCCAGGCGATTGCGCATCGTCGCCGCCCCCGAGGTGGCGCCGCCGGCGGATTTCCAGGCGCCGGTATCGAAGCTCGACCGGGTTCCGCTCGGACCGGACCCGGTGCAGGACGCCGGACGCGAGGCCGGCTGCGTGGTGTTTCCCCGCCAGGAGGCATCCCTTCTGGCGCGGCTCGGACTCAACACCAGTCGATCCCTCGCCACCATGGCGCGCTTCCCCTGTCCGGTCCTGCTTCCGGGCGGGCGGTTTCCGTGGGAACGGGTGGTGCTGCCAATCACCGACATGGACAACACCCTCCGCGCTGCCGACACCGCGCTCGGCCTCGCCCGCCAGTTCGATATCCCCTTCACCATTCTCTCGGTGCGACCGCCGTCGTTCATCAGCCGCGACCCGGAGGAGCACCGGGAAACCCTGGTGGCGATTGTCGAGCGCATGGCCCGGCTCTACCGAACCCGGGTGCCGGTGATCGAGGGGGTCGGCAACCTGCCCCGCCGCATGGCCGCCATGACCGAGCCGGGTGACCTGGTCGTGGTCGGCTACGACATCCGCCGCGGCGGCTCCTTCTTCCGCCCCGACCGGGCGCTCCACATCATCATCCGGGTGCGCGCCAGCGTACTCGCGCTTCCGGTCCCGGGTGGCCGCCATTGAGGCAGGCGCCCGGTTGTTCGATCCGGCGCGTTCCCGGCTGGATGATCTGATCGAATCCGGCGGCGCCGGTGACGCCCGCCACCCCGGTCACGGCACCGGAATGGCCCGGATCAGGACCCCGGGGGTGGAACGGGACCGCCCTCCTGCCGACGGGTCGGAGTTCCCGCGAGCGGGTCGCCGATCGGGCCGGACGCGGAAGCAGGCGGAGCTCCGCCTCCCGCCTCCTGCCCGAGGGTTTCCCCTTCCGCCATCCGGACCTCATCCTCGACTTCCCGCTCGACCCGGGCGAGCGCCGCGTCGTCGGCGCGGCCGGTCTCCCGCAGCCAGTGCCGGTATTGCCGCACCGGATCCCGCTTTCCGTAGTGGACAAACAGCTCATCCGGAAGAAGCTGCCGGGCGATGCCCTCGTCGTGGGTGGCGTGCCCGCCCATGCGGAACGTCTCCGCCGCCACCAGTACCGGACGACCGTCCTCGATGCACCACCGCCGCGCGATGCGAACCCCGGCAAGCACATCCAGAACGTGGTTGCCGTCCACCGTCAGCGACCGCACTCCGTAAGCCGCGCCGAAGGACGGAAAGGCCCTCGCCATCTCCTCCCGAACCGGAGTCCCGAGCGCCACCTGGTTGTTCTGGATCACCACGATCAGCGGAGATCCGAGCGCCACGGCCGCGGTCAGGCCCTCGTGAAATCCGGCCGTCGCCGTCGAGCCGTCCCCGACGAAGGTGAGCCCCGCCCGGTCCTCTCCCCGAAGCCGGAACGCGAGGGCCATCCCGCCGAGGACCGGAACCAGCGATCCCACCATGCTGATCGGTGCGACGATCCCGCGCTCCCGGTCCCCGAAGTGGACATCCCGCCCGCGGGACGGCCCCCGTTCGTCACCGAGGATCCCGCGAAACATGGCGGTGAGGGACATGCCCCGCTCGTGGCAGGCGCCGGCATTCCGGATCATCGGCCCGACCGCATCCCGCGGCCCGAGCGCGTGGCACGCCCCCACCGTGACCGCCTCTTCCCCGGTGCCGAGCCATGCCTTGGAGAGCCTTCCGGACCGCACCCAGCGCCGGAGCTGGTGGTCGTGGAGCCGGTTCCGCACCAGCCCGCGATAGAGGCCGATAAACGTCCCGGCATCGAGGCCGCCGATCACCGCCGCCCGGTCGGCGTCCCGGTCGAGCCCATCCCGGAACGCGGCGGCCGCCTCCGGGTCCGGCGCCCAGTTCCGGTATTCAGGAGGGTCGGAACCGGGGACGGGCCGCATCGCGATCCGGGTCCCCCGACCCCGATCAGGTGCTGGCGGCGCTCGCCCAGCTGACCAGTTCGGCAGCGATACGGTTCTCGACCGCGTCGCCGCTCCACTGCCGTACTCCGTTGGTGACCACCGAAAAGCCGATGGCCCGGCTCGCCGGCCCGCGCGGAAACGCCACGCCGGAAAGGGAACTCACCCCACTGAGGCTTCCGGTCTTCGCCATCACCCTGCCCAGCGTATTGTCCGAACGCAGGCGGCGGGCAAGCGTGCCATCCACCCCCGAGACCGCAAGCGAACAGAGGAATTCCGACCGAAGTTCGGGAGGCCGGTACAGGTCGCGCACGATCGCCACGAGGATTCGCGGACTGAGGCGATTCTGGCGCGAGAGCCCGGATCCGTCCGCGATCCGGAAGGTGCTCGTCGGGAAGCCGAGCCCCACGATGTACTCCTCGAGCGCCGCCACCCCTTTCTCCACCGTGCCCGGGGGCCCCCAGCGATGCGCGCCCGCAACGAACAGCAACTGCTCGGCGGACCAGTTGTTGCTGTACTTCCCGAGCGCCTCGAGCACCTGCGGCAGCGTGGCGGACTCATGCCGGTAGAGCAGGCGTTTCTCCCGCGGATCCGGGAGCGGGACGCGGGCCGGATCGCCCTCCACCGTGATGCCCCGCTCCCGGAGCTTGCCCCGGAACGCGTAGCCGAAGTAGAGCGACGGCTCGGTGGCGGTGAAGCGGGCAACCCGCTCGCTGCCGCCGCGCAGGATCCGGCCCTGGATCCGGACCCGACGACTGCCCCGACGTTGGACGAGGATGTAGGGCCTCCCGGAATTCCGCAGCACCATGCGGTTGTCCAATGCGTAGTAGCCGTGCCCTTCGTCGCGAATGTCCGGTCGCTGGCCGGTTCCGGCGACTCCCGCCACCTCGACCCGGTTCCACATGTACCCGAGGGCACTCTGAATGGGCTGGCGCCGCTGCATCATGCGCGCGATTTGCCTCGGATCGTCCTCCTGGGACTCGAAGAACGTGTCATCGAGCAGGATGCCACCCCGAACCGCGGTAATTCCGGCGCCGGCGATCGTGTCCGCAATGAAGTCCATGTCGTGCCGCGTCAGCGACGGGTCGCCGCTGCCCACCACATGGATCGGCCCGTGGATGACCCCATCGCCGTCCGGGGGAGCATCCACATAAAACCGCGTGGGGAAGCGGTAACTCGGCCCCAGGTAGTGGAGACAGGCTCCCATCACCGGAAGCTTCATTCCCGACGCCGGAACATAGGTCCGATCGGCATTGTGGCTGAAGAGCGGCGCGCCGGTGTCCAGGTGCTGCACATGGATTCCGATGGCGCGTTGCAAACCGAACTGCCGCCGAACCCGGTGGATCCGACGATCCAGATCCCGGACCAGTTCGTCGCCAAAGGGCGCCGGCATGCTTCCCGCCGAGGAAACCCGCGCGCCGGCCGCCGTGCCGAGCAGCACGAGCGCTGCCCTCCGGGTCAGACGCACTTCAGGCATCCGCCGCTCCCTCCCGATCAGCGGACACCAGGGCGTCGCGGAAGAAGGACTCCGGGCGCGCCCCGAGCACGGTCCGCACCGCCCCCGCCGACTCGATCACGGCAAGCGGCACCGACTCCACCCGGTACTGCTGCGCCAGGTGCGGGAAGTCCTGTGCGAGAACCACATCGGTGGAGACCATTTCGCTCGCCACCGCGAATTGGACAGCCAGACTGGCCGCCGGTGGGCAGTGGGGTCAAGTGGGAGTCGTGAAAACGCGGATGTGGGCCGGGCGCCTGAGGTCCGCGAGCGCGGCGAGCGAGCTCTCGTCCAAGGTGAGCGGCTCGCCCGAAACCCGCCGGATGGCGTCCAGCAGCGACGCGAACTCGTGCCCCTCCGGAAGGCCGAGGAACCGGACCCGGCCCGCCCCGGCGCCCTCGAGGGTGATCGCCGGCGCCGGCTCTTCCGCCGCAGTCACCTCCTGGATGTCCAGATGAACCGAAGGGTGGAGCTCGGAAAGTTCCCGGCACAACGCCTCGGTGGTCGGGCATGAGGGGCATTCGCGTTGCCCCGCAACAAACACGGGGCTCCGCCGGACCGTCTGCAGGGTCATGTGCACCGGATCCCGAAGATTGCCGAAGAGCTTGCGAACAGCTTCGCGGTCCGATTCGCGCAGGAGCACTTCGCAGCGAAGCCTAGCAAACACGGAAACGACACGCTCTTCCCCGACCCGCCTCCACCGGTATGCTTCCGGGGCACATGTCTCGAACCCTTCTCCGTTGGCTGGCCTTGGCCGCCCTTTTCCCCGCCGGATGCGGAGGCGGAGACGATGCCGGGCCAGGCCGATTCCTGAGCCTGGGCGGCGCTCCTCCGGGCGGCGCCTTCTTCGTGGTTGCGGGAGCACTCGCCGAAGTGCTCCAGGAGTCCGGCGAGTTTGCCATCACCGCCGAAGCCACCAAGGGTTCGGGCGAGAACATTCGCCGGCTGGCCCGCGGGGAACTGGACCTCGCCCTCTCCAACGCGGCAGTCACCTACTTCGCCACGCGCGGCGAAGACGGATGGGGCCGGGCCTACCCGATGCAGGCAGTCATGACGCTCGCTCCCAACGTGGCCACCTTCATCTCGCCGGTCCGCCACGGGATCGAGCGCGTTGCCGACCTCAAGGGGCGCCGGGTGGTGGTCGGAGTCGCGGGCGCCGGGTTCGAGCACTTCATCCGCCCGATCGTGGAAGCGCACGGGGTCACCTACGAGGACTTCGTGCCCCTGTACAACACCCAGGCGGGCGCGGTGGACATGCTCACCGACGACTCGGCGGCGGCGGCTTTCCTGGGCGGGGCCATCCCCACCGCTTCCATCGTCCAGGCGACTGCCGGCATGGACACCCGGCTGGTGCCGCTCGACCCGGACGTGCGCGACGCCCTCCCCGCCAGGTATCCGTTCTATCGACACGCGGTCGTTCCCGCCGGCACGTACCGCAACCAGGACGAGGACTACCTGGGACTGGACGTGGGATCCATGCACCTCATCACCCGGGCGGACGCCGATCCCGAACTCATCTACCGGATCACCAGAACCCTCTACGAATCACGGGACGCGGTCGCCGGGAAACACCCGGCCGGACGATCCATCAACCCCGGGAACGCCGCCCGCAGCACCGGAATCCCGTTCCATCCGGGAGCGGAACGCTACTACCGCGAAGCCGGCATCTGGCCGGGAGGCTGACGGGCATACGCCGCCGGTGTCCGACCGCATCCGCGGGCTGGTAATTCCGGCGCTCGCAATCCTTCTGACCGGGTTCGTCCTGGTCGAGGTGAACCGGCCGTCCCTGTCTCCCCAGGCGCAGCTTGCGGTGTTCGCGCTGTTCGGCCTTCCCCTGTGCTTCCTGGTCCGCGGGAAGGAGGACGACGGGCGCTGGCGGAAACTCCTCGACCTCGCCGGAATCGCGGCCTCGGTCGCGGCAGCCGGATATGTCTTCCACTGGAGCGCCCTCGGGCTCACGACGCTGGGTGACCGGGCGGGCGCCGAGACCGGAACCGACCTCGTGTTCGGGGTGCTCGGCATCGCGGCAGTGCTGCTCGCCACCTGGCGGGCCCTGGGGCCGGCGCTTCCGATCCTCACCGGGCTGTTCCTGGTCCATGCCCTTCTCGGACCCGAAATGCCCGGGTTCCTCTTCCCGCACCGGGGCTATGCGCCGAGCCGGCTCGCCTCCCAGGCCTTCCTCCAGAGTCAGGGTGTCTTCGGAATCGCGATGAAGGTGATGTTCTCGTACGTCTTCCTCTTCGTGGTCTTCGGCGCCGCGCTCCAGCAGACCGGCGCCACCGGGTTCATCACCCGCTCCGCCCGCCGCCTGTTCCTCGGCAGCGTGGGGGGCGCCGCCAAGGTGTCGGTATTCGCCAACGCCCTGATGGGATCGCTTTCCGGGAGCGCGGTGGCGGACGCCGCCACCACCGGCACGCTGACGATTCCGTTGATGCGCAGCACCGGGTTCGCCGCCCGCACCGCGGCCGGCATCACCGCGGCCGCTGCCTCGGGCGCCGCCCTGGTACCCCCGGTCATGGGCGCCGGCGCGTACATGATGCTGGAGCTGGTGGACCCGCCAGTGAGCTATCTCACCGTCATCCAGGCAGCGATCCTGCCTTCGATCCTCTACTACCTCGCGCTGCTGACCATGGTGCACCTCACGGCGCGGCGGGAGCGGTTTGCGGGCGGGACCCTGCCGAAGGAAAACGGGGCGACGGAACGCCAACCGATCTTTCCCGGAGTCGTGTTCGGGGCCGGCCTGCTCAGCCTGCTCGCCTCGCTTCTCGCCGGACGCACCGTGTTCCGTTCGGTGAGCGTCGCCCTGCTGGTCGTGGCCGTCGTCGCCGCTCTTCACCCCGCAACCCGTCCGGACCTGGCGGGCATCCGCGTCGGACTCCGGCGGGTCGCCGACGGAGCGGCGCCGCTGGTGGCCGCTGCCGGATCGGTCGGGATCATCCTCGGCATGGTCACCCTGACCGGACTCGGCACCCGGTTCCCGGCCACCGTGCTGAGCGTGGCGGGGGACGGCCTGCTTCCGGCGCTCCTGCTCATCATGGTCGGCTCGGTGGTTCTCGGAATGGGCCTGCCGTCAGCGGTCTGCTACCTGCTGATGGCCACCCTGATCGGCCCCATCATCGGACAACTCGGCGTTCCGGCGCTCTCGGTCCATTTCTTCATCTTCTACTTCGGAATGCTCTCGATGGTCACGCCGCCGGTGGCGCTTGCGGCATACACCACGGCGGGAATCGCGGGCGCCCCCATCCTCCCGGTGGCGGTCACCGCGTTCCGGTTCGCCCTCACCGGCTTTGCCCTCCCCTACTTCTTCGTCTGGCGCCCGGAACTGCTCCTGATCCTCGACGGACGGGGACCCGCGGGCGCCGTGGTGGCCTTCGTTCTCGGGGCCCTGGTGGCGGTGGCCCTCTCCGCCGGCCTCACCGGCTGGCTGCTCGGACCGCTCGGCATCCCCGCCCGCGGCCTGCTGCTCGCCGCCTCGGCCTTCCTCCTGTGGCCACCCGCCGCGGGCGAGCTATTCGCCCCGCCGAACTTCGCCGGCGCCGCGATCCTGCTCGCAGCCCTGCTTTCCGGATTCAGGCGCCGCCCCGGCGGGGCAGCCGCCGAAGCGGGCCGCTGATCAGTCCCCGATGCAGTAGAGGGCGTCAGCGGTGCGGACAAACAGGCGTCCGTCGGAGATCGCGAACGAACTCAGGGTGTAGGCGCCCATGTCGATGGTCGACAGGATCTCGAATCCGTCCTCCACCGAGACCACCGAAGCCACTCCGTCCTCGTTGATGATGTAGACCCGGCCTTCGGCAAGAACCGGCGAGGCACTGTAGGTTCCCGGCGCCAGCCGTTCGGGCCCCCACCGGACCTCGCCCGAACGGGCGTCGAGGGCGTACATGACGCCGTTGTCGGTCACGACGTAGAAGAGCTTTCCGTCGGTGACCGGGCTCGGCACGTCCGGCCCCCGGTCGAAGGACCAGAGGCGGTGCGTCTCGGTGATGTCACCCCTGCCCCCGGTGCGGATGGCGAGCAGCGGCTTCACCCGGGTGGGCGCGTAGATGATCCCGTCCCGGACGACCGGGGAGGCCACGATCCGGTACGAGCCGTTGTTCTCCGGATTCAGTCCCCCGGAGCGCCAGAGTTCCTCGCCGGTGTCGGGGTCGTGGCCGGTAATGACATCCCCGCCGGTGATCACGATCTCCTGTCTCCCGTCCACCTCGTGGACGAACGGCGTGGTGTAGGAGTCGGGGGACTCCCGGATGGCTTCGGTCGGGCGCTCCACCCGCCACTCGGTCTCGCCGGTCGCCGCGTTCACCCGCAACACATAGGACGGGTCGTCCGTCTTCATTCCGTGGAGCACCTGGACGAACAGCGCCTCTCCCACCAGCAGCGGGCTGCTCGCGTACCCCCAGTTCAGCCCGAAGTCGCCGTAGTCGGCCTGGATATCGCGCGACCACAGCTCGGCGCCGTCGTGGTCGAAGGCCTTGAGATTGCCGGTCCCGGTGAGGCTGATCACCCGGCCGTCGCCGGTCACCGGCGACGGCGAGGACATGTTGTTCTTGCGCCCCCGGTAGTCGCGGGCACTCAGGGGCCGCTTCCAGAGGATCCCGCCGTCCGATTTTGCCAGCGCCCAGAGTTCGATGCGCCCGCTGTAGGCCACGTTCCCGGCGCCGGACCTACCGCGGCGGCCGCGCGCCGAGGGGTTCGCCGGAACCCCGGACGCCTCGGCCGGGACGGACACGTTGAGGAAGACCCGATCCCCGGCGATGACCGGCGTGGAGCCGCTCCAGGCCGGCATCGGAGTCTTCCAGGCAACCCCGGCCTCGGTGTCCCAATGCACCGGCAACCCGACCTCGTCGCTCACCCCGTCGTGGTTCGGGCCACGCCAATGGGGCCAGTCGGAGGACGCTCCGGCAAGCGACAGGGCAGCAACGATCAACACCAGATAACGCATGGCATCCTCCCGGCGCAGGACGCGCCCAGCCCATTCTACGCCCCGGCGCGGGTCGAGACGGGCGGGCAGGCGCCACCCGGAACCGCCGAGGCCCGAGCCGCTCGCAAAACGGGGGTATCATGGCCGGGTCCGGGGCGTGGAACTCCAGCGCGATCCCGGCGTACCCTGCACCCAAAGGAAAAACGAATGGCGGCGACCAGCCCGCTCGGGAATGCACGTGCTGCGGGTGACGCCCGGATGAGCCGGCGCACCTTCGTGTGTTCCGGCGCTGCGCTGGCTGCGGCCGCCGGCTGGTCCGGGGCGCTCGGCGCGTCCGGGGAGGAAATCGTGGGAGACGAAATTGTTCTGGGCGTATCCGCTGCCTTTTCCGGCCCCTCGCGGGCGCTGGGACACGAGCTCTACCGGGGAGCGATGGCCTGGTTCTCCGAGGTCAACGATACCGGCGGCATCGGCGGACGACGGATCACGCTCCGTCTGCTGGACGACGGCTACCAGCCGGATCCGTGCGTGGAAAACACCCTCAAGCTCATGCTGGAGGAGAAGGTCTTCCTGCTGTTCGGCTACGTGGGAACCCCGACCGTCACCCGGGTCCTGCCGATGCTGAAGAAGTTTCAGAACGAGCAGATCTACATGTTCTTCCCGTTCACCGGCGCCCAGCCGCAACGGGAACCCCCCTACGGCGACTTCGCCTTCAACCTCCGACCATCCTACCGCCAGGAGACCGCCGGCCTGGTCCGCAACCTGCTGCGCATCGGACGGCGGCGCATCGGGGTCTTCTACCAGGCCGACGCCTACGGGCGCAGCGGATGGGCGGGCGTGCGGCTCGCGCTCGCCGAGGAGCGGGGACAGATCGCCGGCGAGGCCACCTACCAGCGGGGCGCCCGGTTCACCGGCAGCATGCGGGAACAGGTGGACATCCTCCGTTCGGTCGATCCCGACGCGGTGGTCTGCGTCGGAGCCTACGCCGCATGTGCGGCATTCGCACGGGACGCGGCGGACAACGGACTGGACGTGCCGATCGCCAATCTCTCCTTCGTGGGAAGCGAGAGCATGGTGGGCCTGCTGGGCAACACCGACCACTACACCCGGATGCTGGTGAACTCCCAGGTCGTCCCGAGCTACGAGGACGCTTCGGTGCCGGCGGTGCGGGAATACCGGGAACTCATGGCGAAACATGATCCGCGCGTTCCCGAGGGGCTGGGCAACGCCGACTACGAACCACTCGCGCACAGCTTCGTGAGTTTCGAGGGATTCCTGAACGCCAAGATGATCTGCGAGATCTTCCGGCGCTTCCCCGGCGATCCCGACCGGGCCGGCCTCGAGGAGGCGGTGTTCTCGATCCGGGACTTCGACATCGGCATCGCCGAGCGGGTTTCCTTCGGACCGGACCGCCGACAGGGGCTGCAGCAGGTGTACTACACGGTGGTCGAGGACGGTCGATTCGTCCCGCTGACCGACTGGAGGCGCCGCTTCACTGCCTGAGGAGGCACGCCATGAAGGTTCACAAGCTCTTCCAGCGCATGCGCTTCGGCATCTTCGCCCTGTTCGGGTTGATCGTGCTCTCCACCTCCCTGCTCACCATCCGGACCGTGGACGCCGAACTGTCGTCCGAGTACGAACAAAACGGCAGAAACATCGCCAAGACGATCGCTGACGCCAGCGTGGACATCCTGCTGAACCGGAATCTCGCCACCCTCCAGTCGCTGATCGACCAGTTCGTGGAAGTACAGGGCATCCGGTACATCTACATCACCGACGAGACGGGCGCGTTCCTGGCCCATACCTTCGTTCCCGGCATCCCCCGGGAAATCCTCGAGGCGGACCACTCCGACACCGAACCGGTGGAACGCAACCTGCCGGGCGTGGGGGATTTCGTCGAGGTCGGCAGCCCGATCCTCGCCGGCGTCGCGGGCGCCGTCCATCTCGGCATGGACCTCGACCTCGTCGGCCTCAAGATCCAGCGGGCCATCGGCAGGCAGGTCTACCTGATCTCGATCCTGCTGGTGGTGGGAGTATTCGCGTCGATCTGGCTGATCAACCTGGTGGCCCGCCCGCTCGGGGAGCTCCTCCAGTACACGGTGGAATCAGCCCGGGGCCGCCCGGAGCAGGAGATCGCGAACGCCAGGCTCCTCGAGCGCGACGATGAAGTCGGCCAGATCGCACGCCTCGTCCTGTTTCTATCCCGCAAGGGGAAGGCGGCGCCGGCCGGCTGAACCGATGGCGAGTCGCCTCCCCCCGGGCGTCCAGCGCATCTTCGCGGTGTGCCTTTGCACCCTGCTGCAGCTCTGCTTCGGGACCGTGTACGCTTGGAGCTTCTTCCAGGTGCTGCTGGTCCGGCAGGCCGGCTGGACCTTCACCGAATCGGCGTGGGCCTTCAGCCTGGCCATCTTCAGTCTCGGTGTTTCGGCAGCCTGGGCCGGACAGATGCTGCCCCGTCTCGGCCCGAGAAAGCTCGCCGTCCTCGGCAGCCTGCTGTTCTGCTCCGGCTACGTGATCGCCGGCCTCGCCCTCCAGGTGAACAGCGTGCCGCTGTTCTGCTTCGGGTACGGGGTCGTTGGCGGAGTGGGGATCGGCATGGGCTATGTGACCCCGGTGGCGACCGTCGCCAAGTGGTTCCCGGAAAAGAAGGGCCTCGCCACCGGGATCGTGGTCATGGGTTTCGGGGTGGGTGCGCTTCTGCTCAGCAAGGGCCTCGCCCCCATCCTGGTGGTCCGGGCCGAAGGCGACCTGGCGTGGGTGTTTCTCTGGCTCGGTCTCACCTTCGCCGCCGTCCTGGTGCCGGCGAGCCTTCTCCTGCGCAACCCGCCGGCGGCTTCCGATGCGAGCGCCGCCGGGCATCCGCACGAAGCCACCGTCACCGCCCACCTGCGCACCTCCCAGTTCCTCCTCCTCTGGCTGGTCTTCTTCTTCAACATCGCCGCCGGGATCTCGATCATCAGCTTCCAGTCCGAACTTCTCCAGGACGTCTGGCGGCTGGCCGATCCGGCGGTCGAACCGGCCATTCTTGCCAGCTACGGCGCCACCCTGATCGCGGTGAGTTCGGTATTCAACGGACTGGGCCGCCTCTTCTGGGGCCTTCTCTCGGACCGACTCGGCCGGGTCCGGGTGTTCCGCATCCTGCTGGCCACCCAGATGGTGGTTTTCGGAATCCTGATGACCGAGAGCAACCCGTGGATCTTCTCGGTACTGGTCTGCTATGTCCTCCTCTGCTTCGGCGGCGGCTTCGCCACCATGCCTCCCTTCATCCTCGACGTGTTCGGGGCGCGGCGGATGTCCGCCATGTACGGAGCGGTGCTGACCGCCTGGGCCGCTGCCGGCGTTGCCGGACCGCTGTACGTGGGCTACCTGAAGGATTCCTATCCCGACCGCGCGGTGATGTACTGCTTCCTGATCGGCATCTTCATGCTCGGCGCCGGCTATCTCTTCTCGTACCTGCTGAACGACGACCGGATCCGCCTGACCCGCCCCACCCTGGAAAGCACCCTGCGCGAGTTCGGCATCGCCGTGCCGGAAGGACGCTGACCCCGCATCAGAATCCGTTTTCGGATCTCCTCCCGGCCTCGCACGTGAACCCGCCGCAGACCTCGGGCGATTGGCGCGCTGGCGCCTGGCGCGTCCCTTCCGGGCGTCTTCGCCGGCCCCGGGTCCTGTCTTCGCAAGCGCCGTCCTGTCGAGCTGCTCGAGGGTGACGCCGGGGCGGACGCGCCGCCGGGCGTCGGGGCAGCGACCTGAGCTTGTCGCAGGGTGATGAGGTCCTGCTGCCGGTACTTGAGCTTCCGGACGACCCGCGGGCGTGGCGATCCCGGTGGGGAAGCTGGAGGCTCCCCGGGGAGCGCACGGGGGACCATGACGCGGGTGACGACCATGGGACCCAGCCACTTGCAGCTCATGCGCCGCTGGAATGCGGCCCTCGCCGTTGGACACGGCCCGGGGTTGCCATGGGCGGGTTGATTTCCCGATAACATTGCGAGGGTCGCATCAAGGGATGCATAAGGAGATGCGTCAAGGGATGCCCGTCCGAGGCATCAAGGCGAAAGGAACCAGACGATGAGACCTGCGAGGCTGGCGACCGTCGTCGCCTTCGTTCTGGTCGGCGCGGCCGCGGGTGCGCACCCGCTCGGAGCTTCCGCCCAGGATGGACCGTACGTCGGCGCCGAGGTGAACGCCGCGTTCTCCCCGGCCCTGGGCGTGGACGGCTTCGGGAACGCCTGGAACACTCTCTGCCGCCGAGGGAGCGGGAGAACGCCCTGCGACGGAACCGGCTCGCCCGGGGCGCGGGGCCGCGACGACGTGGGAGCCGGCATGGGCACGGTCGTCGGGCTGGTCGCGGGCTACCGATTCGGTCGCCTGCGCGTCGAAGGCGAGTACTTCCACCGCACGGCCGCGTACGGAGGTGGGACGTCCGGCGTTCCCGGCGGCGGCGTCACCCGGATCGGGCTCGAACGGGAGCTCGACGCTTCGGCCCACAACGCGTTCGCCAACGTTCACTGGGAGCTCGGCCGCTCGGCCTCACGCTACACGCCGTACGTGGGCTTGGGGGCGGGGTTGGCGTTCGTGTCGACGGCCTACGAGCTGGAGGCGGAGTGGCCTCGGGACGTCGGCGTTCGCGAACGTCGCTGGGGAGACGACGACGGGTACGAACTCGAGTTCGCGGAATCCGAGCTTCGGTTCGGCTATCAGGCGATGGCTGGCCTGGACTACGCGCCTTGGGACCGGACGACCCTCGGAGTCAAGGTGCGCTGGATGGGCCTGGCGGGATCCGGGAGCGGGGCTTCGTCCCCGACGCATCCGGTGAACGCGGGCGGCTTCCCCTCGTTCAGCGTCGGGATCGGCGCGAGATTCCGCTTCGACTGAGACGCGCCGGAATCCTGGAGGGCGGGCGGTTTCATGGCGATGGCGCATTTCGTGGAGGCCGAGAGGCTCGGCGGGATCGAGCCGAAGCCCCGCCGGAACTGCAATCGCCGAGACGGAAGCTCGCCTCCGGGTTCCATGGGATCTGCCGGTCGAGCGGGCGAATCCGCGTCAATCGGAGGGCGCCGGATTCACTCGTGCCCGGTGATTCCGAGCAGGCGGTCGATCGCCCGGACCACCAGCACTCCGTCGCTCGCGGCAGGGGTCGCCATCACGATCCGGTCCACCGAGTTGCGCGCCACCAGCGCGTACTGCCGCCCGGCCCGCACCACGAAGGTCTCCCCTTCCTCGGAGGTGAAGTAGAGCCGGCCGTCGGCTGCAATCGGCGACGCGGCGTAGGAACCGCCAACGCCGCCGATCCGGGCGCGGTAGATACGCTCCCCGGTCTCGACGTCGTAGGCGGCCAGCCGGCCGTTGTTGGCGTTCAGGTAGAGGATGCCCCGGTAGAGAAGCGGCGACGGGATGTACACCCCGCCCCGGTCGTGGCTCCAGGCGATGGCCTCGCTCCGGTCCTCGCCCGGTGGCAGTGAGAGGTCCCCGGTCATCCCCGGACGAATGGCGTAGATCGGGCGGATCGGAGGGTAGCCGGCCTGGACAACCAGCAGACCGTCGCCAAGGAGCGGCGCCCCGATGGGGATTTCCGAATTGGGGCCGAGTCGCCAGCGCTCCTCGCCGGTAACCGCGTCGTAACCGGCGATTACCGTTCCGTTGACCACCACCTCCGGAGTGCCGCCGGCGTCATGGACCAGCGGGGTGGAGAAGGTGGACACCTCGTTCCGTCCGGTCCGCCACACCGGCTCTCCGGTTTCGAGATCGAACGCCCCGATGAAGGCGTCGCCGTGGATGTCGGCGAGGAGGATCACCGTGTCCCCATGCATCACCGGTGAGGAGGCGTGGCCCCACGCAAAGGCCGGATCGTAGAACCAGCCGCTGTTCAGCACGCCCACATCCCGCTCCCAGAGCAGGTTGCCGTCGAGATCGTGGGCGAGGAGCAACCCGACGCTCCCCAGCACGGTCACGATCCGTTCGCCGTCGGTTACCGGCGTCGCGTTCGCCTGACTCGACTTGGTGTGTCGGCGCGTCCCGGGCACGCCCCGGTGGAGCCGGGTCGTCCACCGCGGCTCGCCGGTAGCGAGATCGAGGGCGCGGAGAGCGAACTCGTGCTCCGACTCGTTCTCGACCGGCGCCACATCGCCGTAGAGGCCGATCCGGAATTCGTCGTCGCCGGTGACGCTCACCGCGGTCACCACGAAGACCCGATCACCATGGATGATCGGACTGGAGACCCCGAGCCCGGGCAGGTCGGCCTGCCAGCGGATCCCCGTCCCGGTTTCCACGCTCCAGCGGACGGGCACGCCCTGGCCATCGGCGATTCCGGAACCCTGGTCTCCCCGAAACCGCGGCCAGGGACGCGGCGCCGCCCGCGCCGCCGGCATGGCGCTCGCCGCCCGCTCCTCCTCCGGGTTCACGCGGGCGACGGATCGGCCCTCCAGCTCGTCGGCGGGCTCGTAGCTGATCGTCCCGCCGCCCCGCTCCACCAGCAGGCGCTCGATCATGCCGCCCCGACCGGCAAAGACGAACCGGATGCCGTCCCCGGCGAAACTCCGTTCCCCCACCGGATCGAGCCGGCGGGACTCCCCGGGCCCTTCCCCGGTTGTTGCGAAGAACCGCGCCTCGATGCCGTCCCCGGCAGCTTCGACCACCACTCCGCCGCCCTCCGATTCGCGCAGGTAGCGTCCGGCGACCGCCGCCGGATCCACGGCCGGAAACCCCTCCCGAACCGGGGCCTCGATTCCTTCCAACCGTTCCCGGACAGCGACCGCCGCCCCTTTCCGAACCGCGTCGAGGTCGTCCCGGAAAAAGGCGCCGTTGGCGAGCACCGCGTCCAGCAACTCGCTGTCCCCGGTGCGGACCGCGGCCCGGAGCGCCACTCCAACTTCACCGGCGCCGCGCTGGACGAGCAGCAGCGCCACCTCGCGCCGGCCGGCGTCGAGCGCCCGGCTGAGAGCGGTCATCTGGTAGAAGCGATCGCGCCGGTCGGGGTCGGCGCCCGCTTCCAGCAGAATCCGCACGATGTCCAGGCGGCCGCGCTCGGCGGCGAAGAACAGCGGCGTGGCCCCGTAGCGGTTCTCGGCGTCCACCGGAGCGCCGCCATCGACGAGTTCCCGCACGGCAGCCGCGTTTCCCTGTTCCGCCGCCCGCAGCAGGGCAGTCCCGGGATCCTCCTGGACCGGGAGCAGCAGGGCGAGGAGAACCGGGATCAAGGGAGATCCTGCGCATGCATCAGCAGGTTGAGGACGAACCAGCCGTCACCGGTGTGGAACCGCTCGGGACGGGCGTTCACCCGGTCCCGGGTGAGCTCGAATCCGTCGGCCAGCGGCTCGTAACTGACCACCCGGTCATGACGGACCCGAAAACGGCGCTCGCTTCCGGAGAAGTACACGTGCTTGGTGGTGACCACCAGAGACCCGGTGTCCACGATCTCCCGCTCCTCCTCGGTGATCCGGCTCCCCCGGAACGATCCGGTGCGGACATAGACCCCCTTGGCCACCCGGAACGACGCTCCCCGGCTTCCACCGACATACCGGGTCCGCGTCCGCGAAACCTCGTAGGCCACGTCGTCGAACTCCCAGACCGGACTCTCCGATTTCATGAAGTTGAGTCGGGCCCGGACCGTCCGGCCCAGCGAGACCATCGGGTTCTCCCCGTCCATCACGAGGCGCACCACCTTGGCGTTGCGGAGACGATCGCGGACCTCTGGCTCCGACGCCCCATCCTGGCCGGCGGCCTCCAGGGAATCGAGAAACCGGTTCATGTTCCGTTCCTCGTTCTCGTCCAGCAGGTGATCGTCGAGCACCACCTGCTCGGCAGCCCGCAGCCCCTTCCCGATGAGCGACGGGAGCCCCCGGGAGGGGAGAAAGCCCCACTCCATCACGGCTTCCACCTGCGGCCGTACCTCTTCCCAGGATTGCCCTCCGGTGGCCGCGTCCCGGAGCAGCTCGATCACCCGTTCGGGCGCCGCCCCGTTGCGGTCTTCGCACTCGTCGTGAACCGACTGAAGGAATCCTGCCGGTTCCCTGCAAAAACGGCAACGCACCGGCTACTCCCCGGTGAACGCGAACAGGTGCTCCACCGTCCGGATATAGAGCCGTGAGGGGGCGATCGCCGGAGTGGCGTACACCGCTTCCCCGAGGTCGTTGACCTGGAGCACTGCCAGCTCCGCCGACTCCTCGCCCGGGGCCAACGGACGGGCCACCGCCACCATCCCCAGTTCGCTCACGAAGTAGATCTTGTCGTCGGCAGCGACCGGCGAGGCGTAGTAGGCGTCCACTGCGCCCCGGAGGCGGTTCTGCGAGAGCATGACGCCCCGCTCGGGATCGAGTGCGGTCACGATGCCGCCGTCGTTCACGAGGTAGAGAACCCCCTGGTAGTGCAGGGGCGAGGGAAGCTGCGGCGCCCGGCGCCGGTAGGTCCAGACGGTGTTGGCGTCGGTGATGTCGCCGGATGCGCCGGAGTCCGGCGGGCGGACCGCGATCACCCCGTTCCGCGACGCCAGCACCGCCTCGTAGTACGTCCACTCCGACGACTGGAGCGCGTCGTCCCCGCTGAGGTCGATCACGCCGAACCAGGATGCCGGATGGCCCTCGGCCTCGTCGCGCCCGATCTCGCCGTTCCCGTCGGCATCCACCGCCGCGAGCACTTCGGCGAACGTGGGGGCGGTTCGCTGATTCCCCGGTTCGTTCAGCGGCGCTCCGTAGCCGTTCACATAGACCAGTTCCTCGAACAGCACCGGCGTGGACTTCATCTCCCAGGGCAGCCCCCGCACCCACCAGGTGGGCATTCCGGTCTCGAGCGCGTAAGCGGTCAGCACGAAGCTGCCGGGCGCGAGAATCTCGACGCCGGCGTCGGTTCCGCGCAGGATCGGGGTGGAGTGGCCACTGGTGGCCTCGGGCCGCGGCGTGCGCCACGCCACTTCGCCGGTTTCCCGGGAGACGGCGAGAATTTCCGATCCGAGGTTCTGGTCCAGCACCAGCACCACGAAGTCGCCGGCGAAGATGGGCGAGGCGCCCATCCCGTACAGATTGTCGAACGGCCCCAGCGGGACGCGCCAGCGCTCGTTCCCCTGGCCGTCGTAGGCGATCATCCCGAGATCGGGGAAGAACGCCACCACTTCGTCCGCAGTCGCCGCAACACTCGGCGAAGCCGCGTTGTTCCGGGAATCGACTTCGGTGAACCGGGTCCGCCCGGCGGCCGATTCCCAGAGCAGCGCCCCGGTCTCCATGTCCAGGGCGAAGGTCAGGAATTCGTCATCCCGGAAGGCGGTGAGATGCACCCGCCCGCCGGCGAGGATCGGCGAGGAATGACCGAGCGGCACCGGCGCCTTGAAGAGCAGCCGTTCCGGGCCGAACACGGTCGGAAGCGCACCCTCGGGACCAAGGCCGCTCCCGTTGGGACCGCGGAACCGGTCCCATTCGGCGAACGCAGGCGCCGCCAGCGGCAGCAGAAACAGCAGGATCCACGGCATGGTCCATTTCCCCTCGGGCATTCGGGGCCGGAGCGGCATCATCGGTCTCCCCGGAAGGCGTACAGGTGGGACACCGTACGCAGGTAGAGGGCGCCTTCGGAAAGCGCCGGCGAAGCCCAGATGGCTTCATCCACCGAACCGGTTTCGAGAATTCCGAAATCGGGAGCGGCACGGAAAATGGTGATGTCCCCCTCGAGGCTTCCGACCAGGACCTTGCCCTCGTATCCCACCGGCGAGGCGTGGTAGCGCCCGGGGTTCGGGGGGCGGCCCCGGAAACGCACCGCGCCGGTCAACGGGTCGAGGCCGGTGACCACTCCGCCGTCCGAGATCACGAACAGCAGGCCCTCGTACACCAAACCGGAGGGCAGGTAGCCGGTTCCGCCGGAAGCCACCCATTCGGGCTCGGGATCCTTCCTTCCGGGAACCAGGCGGAGCGCCCGCACCTCCTTGTCCGGGTATCCGGTGGACACGAAGACCAGCCGGTCCTTCCCCACCGGCAGGTGCACCGGAGTGTGCGCGACGTTGGAATCGAACCCGGCCCTGCCCCAGATCTCCCGCCCGCTCGCCGGATCGTAGGCCGCGATCCGGTCGTAGCTCGCCACCACCAGCTGGACCGCGTCTCCCACCGGCGTCAGACTGGGCGTCCCCCAGCTCTTTCGCACCCGCCGCGGGGTCTGCCATACCACCGACCCGGTGCGCCGGTCCACGGCGAAGATCATCGAGTTCTCGCCGCCGTCGTCGTCGCAGACCAGGATGATCAGATCGCCGTACCGGACCGGCGAAATGCCGTGGCCGAGACCCCAGTCGCCGAAATCGCCCAGATCGCGGCTCCAGACCGGATCCCCGTCGAGGGTGAGTGCATGAAGCCCCTGGGAGCCGAACCAGAAGTAGACCCGTTCCCCGTCGGTGAGCGGCGTCAGCGAGGCGTAGGTCTCGGTCCGGTAGCGGTTGTCGTACACCGGCCCGTCATGAAGCACCCGCCGCCACAGCTCCGCGCCGGTCAAGGTGTCCCAGGCCAGCCCGATCAGGGTGTGCCGCCGGTTGCCGGATTCGCTCCCGGGATGGACATAGACCTCTCCGTCCCGGATATGGACCGGCGGCTCGTGCCCCGGAATTTCCTCGCCCGGGATGGAGGAAGTCAGGAACACCCGGTTGCCCCAGACCACCGGGGACGAGTGCCCCCGCCCCGGCACCCGCACCCGCCAGATCTCGGCGCCGGAGGTGATCCGCTCCGGGAACCCGGTGGTGGTGGAGACCCCGCTGCCATCCGGTCCCCGCCAACCGGGCCAGTAGCGCGGATCCTCCGGCCCTGCCGCGGTCAGGCCGGGCGCAGCGAGGAGGGTGAGGGCAACGGAACGGAAAACGCGCACGAAGGGCCATTATGCCGGGTTCGGTGCGCTGCCGCCGCGCCCGGAGGACAACCCGGCTGCCGACCCGTCGGGGAACGCCGCGGGAGGACGGTTGTCAAGGGTTCGGGCTGCGGGAGCCGGGTGATGACCGGACCGCAAACCCGTTGATGCGGGAACGGACGCCATCGGGGCCCTTTCCGTCGGGGCGTACGGGGCGTCGTCGCGGCATGGCCGACCCCGTCCGGCACCCGGGGAAACGGCCGTCGTCCACGGCGGCAGGACAATCGGGCGAAGGGAAGTCGATCAGCCGGAGACCGCAGCCGCCAGCCGCGCTGCGAAGTCGGCTTCGTCCGCGGCCCGAAGTGCGGCGGCGGCAATTTGCGATTCGTCCGCAAGCGCAAGCGCTTCGAGGACCCCGGGAAGGCGGTCGGGAAAACCGGGCGAAAGCGCCACCCCGCGATTCCGCAGGACTTCGGCGACCATGCGGGCACGGACCCCCACCGCCCCCCGACGTTCACCTTCGTCCAATCTCTCGCGCCGAGCTTCGTCCAGCCCCTCGCGATGGCCGGTCTCGAGGAACCAACGGCTCAGCGGGTCGGCCGAGGCCGCCGTCCCCTCCGCATCTCCGAGCCTTCGACCCAGACGCCTCGCCACCTCCGTCATGAACCACGGATCATCCACGTCGTTGAGCATGCGGTGGATCTCCCAGGCCATGAGACCGGGAAACGCGCCGCTCTCCCCCGACTCCCGGTACGCACCGGATTCCAGGCGGTACAGGGTGCATCCCGGACGAAGGTTGGCCGGACGACTCCGGGGGCGCTTTTCGGGCACTTCCACCCAAAGCTCCGGAAGGCCCCACTCCTCGTAGAGCCGCAACTTGTTCCGCCGCACGTCGGTGGTGTTGTCCACCTCGAGTACCACGTCAGGCCAATCGTGCCGACCCTCCACGATTCGATCCATCGCCGGCCGGCGGGCGCGGTCGGGATGCACATACACCAGAAGGTCCGGTTGCATGATGTTTCCCGGACTGCCGTCCGCCTGCCGCATCCGTAGACTCACCGAACCCCGGGTCTCGATACGGGAACCCCGCACCTGCTGCACGCGCCCGAGGAAGTCATGGAGCGCTGCGGCGCCCTGCGCGTGGAGATACGTCTCGTCGCGCGCCACCCAAGCCATTCCGCTCGCCTGATGCCAGTACTCGAAGCGCCGTTTGGCCCACCCGGGTCCCTCCATATCCGCCTCGGTCACGTGGAACGCATCACATCCCACGAAATCCAGATGCGGATGGCGCCGCCAAGGCGCTCGGCGCACCGCGCCGGCATCCACCCGCTTCCCCGGCGGAGTCCGAATCCCGACCCCGTTTCCCATTGACGGAGTGTACCGGAACGATCCCGCCCATGGGTTCGACGTTCGCACGGGGCAGCACGGAATGGACCGCGCCCGGGGATTCGGGTTCGTCCATCGGGCAGGCGCTCGTTGCGATCATCGGAATGGACCGCGCCCGGGGATTCGGGGCCGGTGCGTTGAGCGGGAGTCCGCGACCCGCAACGGGTACAATTGCCGACTGTCATGCGTACGGGCCCGCTCCTCGCTCTGGCGTTGCTCCTGACCCACCCCGTCGCAGCCGACTGGCCGGAGGTTCGGGGACCGGCCAGGGACGGCACGTCCCCCGAGTCCGGACTTCCCGACTCGTGGTCGCCCGATGGCGACAACCTCGCGTTCCGGCTGGCGCATGGCGGGCGTTCGACTCCCGTGGTGATGGGAGACCTGCTGTTCCTCCAGAATGCCTCCGGAGATCGGGAGACCCGTCAGGAGCAGCTTCTCGCCATCGACGCCGGCACCGGTGCGATCCGGTGGCGGCAGCGGCGCAACATCTTCCATTCCGACGCCCCTCCGAGACGGGTGGGTTGGGCGTCCCCGGCGGCCGACGCCGCATCCGGCCTGGTCTTCTTCGTCACCGTGGGCGCCGGCCTTTCCGCCTTCGACGCCGAGACCGGCGCGGTCCGCTGGGAGCGTTCGCTTCCCGAGGAACTCGGCGCGATCACCACCCACGGCGGCCGCACCGCCTCGCCGCTTGTCTTCGGTGACCTGGTCATCCTGAGCGCGCTGAGTTCCTCGTGGGGCAGCCACGCCCGCGGAAGCCAGCGCTTCTTCGCCTTCGAGGCGTCCACCGGCAGGCTGCGCTGGATGAGCACGCCGGGCGGACGTCCGTACGACACCACCTATTCCCCGCCCTCGATCCACGCCATCGGGGGACGTCAACTCCTGCTGGTGGGCGGGGGAGACGGCGCCTTCCACGCCCTGGACCCCGCCACCGGGGACTCCGTCTGGAGCTACCCGATGAGCAAGCGCGGCGTGAACAGCGGCGCCGTCGTCTTCGGGGATACCGCGGTGATCAGCCACGGCGAGGAAAACCTGACCTCCTCGACGATGGGCCTGCTGGCCGCCATCGACGCCCGCTCCCGCGGCGAAATCGCCGAAGAGGCGGCGCTCTGGCGGACACCCGGTTTCCTCGCCGGCTTCTCCTCGGGAGTCTCGGATGGCGACACGCTCTACTGGATGGACAACAGCGCCAATCTGGTGGCGTTCGAACCGGATGACGGAGAACGTCAGTGGACCCGGAACCTCGGGACCATCCAGCGGGCCTCCCCGGTCCTCGCCGATGGGAAGCTCTATGTGGGCACCGCCAACGGCCGCTTCTTCATCCTCGAGCCGGGGGAGACCGGCGTCACCATCCGGGACGAGGATCTGCTCGGCACCGAATCGGCGCCGGAGGAGATCATCGCCTCGGTCGCCGTGAGCGACGGCCTCGTATACCTGGTCTCGAACGCGCACCTCTACGCGATCGGCGAGTACCGGCCCGGCCCCGATCCCGTGCCGGCAACCCGGCCCCGTTCGCCGGGGGGTGCGGCAGCGCGCCTGCTGGTCTCACCCACCGAAGAAATCCTGGCGCCCGGCGACGAAATCCCGCTGACCGTCCGCGCCTTCGATGATCGGGGCCGGGAGACCGACATTCCGGGGGATCCCTCGTGGGAAATCGCCGGCCTTGCCGGCACCGTGGAAAACGGGTCGCTCCGAATTCCGGGGAACGCCAAGGAAGGCGCCGGGACGGTGACCGCCAACTCGGGAGGTCTGAGCGCGGCGGCCCGTTTCCGGGTCGTGCCGCCACTCCCCTGGAGTTGGGACTTCGAAGCCAGGGACGCCGGAGTTCCGGCCCAATGGGTGAACGCCACCGGCAAGTATGCGGTGCGGGACCTCGAATCCGGTGAGCGGGTTCTCGTGAAACGGGCCGACAACCCCTTCCTCCGCCGCGCCCGGGTTTCCATGGGCCCGCCCACCCTGTCCAACTACTCGGTCCGGGCCGATGTTCTCGCCACCGAGCGGCGTCGTCAGCTCGGCAACGTGGGACTGGTTGCCCAGCGCTACCAGCTGGTGCTGATGGGGAATCACCAGCGGCTGGAGATCCACTCCTGGCAGGCCACTCCCGGCCGGACCACCCAGGTTCCCTTCCCCTGGAACCCCGACACCTGGTATTCGATGCGCTTCGAGGTGGTGGAGGACGGCGATTCCGTGCTCGCGCGCGGGCGCGTCTGGCCCCGCGGCGAATCGGAACCCGATTCCTGGACCATCGCATGGCGGGAAGCCCTCCCCCACACCGAGGGATCTCCCGGCGTGTTCGCCGATGCGGTGGCCGCCGAAATCTACCTCGACAACATCACCATCACCCCGGTCAACCCGTGAGACTCCCCATGACAAGGCTTCTTTCCGCCGCCGTCCTCCTGCTTGCCCTTCCGTCGGCAGCGCAGGACTGGCCGATGTGGGGCGGCGCCCCGGACCGCAACATGGTTTCCGACACCTCGGCCCGCCTGCCGCTGGAGTGGGATGTGCGTAGCGGGAACAACATCCGGTGGGTGGCCGCGCTCGGCTCCCAGACCTACGGAAATCCCGTCGTGGCCGGGGGCAGGGTCTTCGTGGGCACCAACAATGAAGCCCTCTACGACCAGGAGATCACCGGGGACAAGGGCGTGCTGCTGGCGTTCGACGCAGCAACCGGGGCGTTCCAGTGGCAGATGGTGTCCGACAAGCTCGCTTCCGGACGGGTGAACGACTGGCCCTTTCAGGGCGTATGTTCCTCTCCGCTGGTGGAAGGCGATGTTCTCTACTACGTGACGAACCGCGGTGAAGTACTCGCCCTCGACACGGAAGGGCTCGCCAACGGGAACGACGGATACGACGGCGAGACGTATCGGACCCCCCGCGACGGGGACATCCTGTGGAAGTTCGACATGATGGAGGAGATCGGTTCCTTCCCGCACAACATGTCCAACTCGAGTCCGGTGTCCTACGGCAACCTGCTCTTCGTGAACACCTCGAACGGACAGGACGAGACCCACGCCAACATCCCCTCGCCGCGCTCCCCGGCGATCATCGCCCTCGACAAGCGGACCGGCGAACTGGTCTGGGAACAGAACCACGTGGGCGAGAACATTCTCCACGGACAGTGGTCCTCCGCCGGTGTTGCCGAGGTGGACGGCGTCGTCCAGGTCATCATGGGCGAAGGAGACGGCTGGGTTCGCGGCTATATGGCGGAAAGCGGCGACCTGCTCTGGTCGTTCGACACCAACCCGAAGGACTCCGTCTGGCCGCGCACCCGCAACAACGTGATCTCCACGCCGGTGATCGTGAACGACCGCCTCTACATCGCCAACGGGCAGGACCCCGAACACGGCGAAGGAATCGGCCACCTGTATGCAATCGACGGCGCCCGGCGCGGCGACATCACCGAATCCGGCCGGGTGTGGCACTACGACGCCATCCGGCGCTCCATCTCCACTCCGGCGGTCCAGGACGGCATTGTCTACATGCCCGACTTCTCGGGTTTCCTTCACGCCCTCGACATCGTGACCGGCGAACCCCACTGGGTGCATGACACCTTTGCCGCCGTCTGGGGGTCGCCGGTGATCGCCGATGGCAAGCTCTACCTCGGAGACGAGGACGGTGATGTGGTGGTGCTCCGGCCGGGTCCCACCGAAGAGGTGCTCGCCGAGATGAACATGGGAAGCTCGGTGTATTCGAGCGTCGTCCCGGCGAACGGCACGCTCTACATCGCAAGCCGCAACCAGCTCTTCGCCATCGCCGAACAGGCCGACACCGATCCCGAATAGGACGACCGGGGTGTCGGGTTCCTTCCCCCGGCTGCCGGGACGGCTCCCGGGAAGCTGGCGCCTTGCCGGGGGCTCACCCGACGTGTTTCCCGGCATCGCGCCGCTCGCGGATGCCATCGGCGAGCGTCCCCTCCTGGCTGCCGACCCGGGGATCGTTGCCACCGGAATCTCCGATCGGGTCATGGACCGGCTCCGGGAAGCCGGACGCCGTCCGGAGATCTTTTCCGCCTTCGGGGAAAATCCCTCGGAGAGCCAGGTGGCGGCGGGCGCCGCATTCGCCCGGAAGGTCGGCGCGGACTGCCTCGTCGGCACCGGCGGCGGCAGTTCGCTCGACATGGCCAAGGGGATCGGCTTCGTCCTGGCCGGCGGCGGACGCATGGAGGAATACCGGGGCTACGGACGCTGCCCGGGATCGCTGCCTCCGCTCTTCGGCGTACCCACCACCGCCGGAACCGGGAGCGAAGCCCAGTCGTACGCACTGATCTCCCGGGACGGGGACCACGCCAAGCTCGCCTGCGGGGCGTCGGACGCCATGTTCCGGGCGGTGGCGCTGGATCCGGACCTGATCGCGTCGGCGCCACCAGCGGTCACGGCGGCGGCCGGCTTCGACGCCGTGACCCACGCCATCGAAACCGCCGTCACCCGGTCGGCGACACCCGAAACGCTCGGCCTGAGCCAGGCCGCCTTCGCACGCCTCGCCCGGGCGTTCCCGCGCCTCGTCGCCGGAACCGCGGAACCGGAGGATCGGGCAGACATGCAGCTCGGAGCCTTCCTGGCGGGCGCCGCCATCGAAAGGTCCATGCTCGGCGCCGCCCACGCCACCGCCAACCCGCTCACCCGCCGGTACGGGATCGTCCACGGACGGGCACTCGCCATTACCTTGCCGCGGGTGATCCGCTGGAACGGGCGGCACGGCGCCGGGGGCTACCGGGCGCTGCTCGAGGCAGCCGGCATGGAACCGGGCCGGTTCCCGTCGGAACGGCTTGCCGATCTGGTTGACGATTGGATCACCGCCGCCGACCTGCCCGAGCGCCTTGACGACGGCCTCGACGACCTGCCGGACCTCGCGCAGGAGGCCGCCGCGGAATGGACGGGGCGTCACAATCCCCGCACTCTCGAAACGGAGGACGCCCTCCGCATCTACCTCGCATGCGCCTGACTCTGCTCCTCACCCTGATCGCGACGGCCACCCTCGCCGAAGAGCCGGGGGACTGGCCCCAATTCCGCCGCGACTCCCACCTCCTCGGGGTCGCCCCCGAGCCGCTCCCGGACAACCTCGACGTGCGCTGGACTGTGCCGCTCGGGTTCTCGGTGGAATCCTCCGCCGCCATCGTCGGGCGGGCGGTGTACGCGACCGCGCTTCCCGATGTGGTGGTCCGACTGGACCTCGACACCGGGGAGGAGCGGTGGCGCTTCCAGCCGAGCGCCGACCCGGAGGGCGCCGAGGACCGTTTCGGCGAGTCCTCTCCGGCGGTTGCCGGGGACCTGGTGTTCGTCGGTGACCTTCTCGGAGTCCTCTATGCACTCGACACCGGGACCGGCGAGACGAGATGGACCGTCGAGACCGGAGCGGAAATCAAGGCCTCTCCAGTGGTTTCCGGGGATCTGGTCCTGGTCGGCAGCTACGACCAGAACTTCTATGCGATCGACCGGCGGACCGGGGAGATCCGGCATCGGGTGATGACCGACGGCCCGGTGCACGCCACCGCCGGAATCCGTGACGGCGTCGCCTATATCAGTGGCTGCGACGCGGTGTTGCGGGGGATCCGGCTGGCCAATGGGGCGGAAGTCCTCCACTTCGATTCGGGCGGCTACACCGCAGCATCACCCGCGATAGCCTCCGGCATCGCCTACTACGGCACCTTCAACAACAACGTTCTCGCGGTGGACCTCGAAAACCGGGAGTTGCTCTGGTCCTATGAGCACCCCGAGCGCCATTTCCCCTTCTATGCCTCCGCGGCCGTGGCGGGAGATCTGGTCATCGTGGCCGGACGGGACAAGCTGGTGCACGCGCTGGACCGAAACACCGGGAAAGCCCGCTGGACCTTCCGCGCCCGAGCCCGCTTCGACGCCTCGCCGGCAGTTGCCGGAGATCGGATATACGCGGGGAACGCCGACGGCAGGCTCCATGTCCTCAGTCTCGGTACCGGCGAGAAGGTCGCCGAACACCACCTGGGAGCCGCCATCATGGGGTCTCCCGCGATTTCCGGTGGGTTCCTGGTGGTGGGCACCCAGGACGGCGCGCTCTTCGGACTGGCCGAAGCCGTTCCCTGAGCCCCGCGCTTGGCCCCGGACGTCTGGTTCGCCTACCTGCTGGCGACGATGGCGTTCATGATCGTACCGGGCCCGACCGTCCTGGTGGTGGTCGGTTACGCCCTCGGCCGGGGGCGGCGCTCCGGATGGGCCACCGTACCCGGGGTTCTTGCCGGGGACGTGGTGGCGATGACCGCCTCCCTGGCCGGGGTGGGTGCGGCGCTCGCCGCGTCGGAAACCCTCTTCCGGGGCCTGACCCTCGCCGGCGCCGCGTATGTGGTCTGGTTCGGAGTACGGATGTGGCGCAGCGAGGTGGCGGGAGACGGAACGGATCCAGCCGAACGGAGTGGTTCCCGACGGGCCATGTTCGCGGATTCCTTCGTGGTGACCGCCCTCAATCCCAAGAGCATCGTTTTCTTCCTGGCCTTTCTGCCCCAGTTCCTGGATCCGGACCGGCCCCTGCTCGGCCAGTTCACCGTCATGATGGCCACGTTCCTGATTCTCGGCGGCTTCACCGTGGTGGGCTGGATCGTTCTTGCCGCCGGTTTCCGCACCCGACTCCGCAATCCGGCAGCAGTCCTGGTCGCAAACCGGGTGGCGGCGTCCCTGCTCATCGGCATTGCCGTGCTGACGCTCGCGCTCCACCGGTAGCCGCGCGCAGGAGTCGGACGGGAACTCCCCGCGCCGACGGGTTGAAAAGGTAGGGACTGGTTGCTACCTTGGAGGCATGAGGTTGGTCGGCATCAAGATGCTGAACAGCCGGTTGAGCGCGTACGTCAGGCTAGCTGCGTCAGGGTAGACCATCCTGGTGACGGACCGGGACCGGGTGGTCGCGGAGCTCGGACCGCTCCGGGAGACCCGAAGCCCGGTCCTCGCGGGCGCCTTCGCCGACGCCGTGCGTTCCGGAGTGCTCACGCCACCGACGCAGGGCGGTTCCAGTCCCACGCCGAAGCCTCCACCGGTCGCCAGGCTGGACGAGGTTCTGGCGGAACTGGACGAGAACCGTCGCGACCGGTGATCTATCTCGACACCCGGTCTCGCTTGCGCCTTTTCTGGCCGAGGACCGTCAGCCGCCGGCATCGCTCCGGGACGAAACCCTGGTCGCGAGCCGCCTGCTGGAGTACGAGGTCCGGATTCCATCGGGCGCGGGCTGACCGAAGCGCATGGCGAGGCGGCCCGACAGCTGATCGAACGGGTATCCATGCTCGAACTCGTCCCATCCGTTCAGGCGCGGGCGCTGGAACCCTTCCCCGGGCCGGTACGAACCCTCGAGGCGCTGCATCCGGCGTCATGCGCCTGGCTGGCCGGGAACGGCCGGAAGGTGGCGCTGGCGAGCTTTGACCGGCGGATGAACACCGTTGCCCGCGCGATGGGGTTTCCGCTCTACCAACTGGAGGCAGCACGGGATCGGTGATGGGCCGGTCCGGACTCGTCCATCGGCATGACAACCCGAAACCTCGATTCCAGCAGGATCGAACCATCGAAGAGTCGGGAGCGCGCATCGTCAGGTTCCCCGATGTCCCGCTTCATCGGGTGGCCGGCGCCGCCCTCCAATCGAAACACACCCCGATCAGCGCCGGAACGCGCGCCTCCTTCGGAGGGAAGCCCCGGATCCAGCGAAGCCCCGGAAGGGCGCTCCCATACGGAGTCGGCGCTCCGGTCGGGGAGCGGCCGCCAGCCGGGATCGGGCAAGAGGCCTTTCCTCCCGATACACTTCCTTATTCGATGCTCCGGCTCGGGTTGCTCCTGCTGGCGGTTCCTGGATGCGCCACGCACGAGCCTGCCATCGAGGAACGACTCGCCGCCGCGCTCGACCTCCCGGGGCCGGCGGGAACCGAGCGGAGTATCTGGATCGGGAACGCCAGCACGCCGATCCACACGGAGGCCGCCCACGTCCCCCGGCCCGCCGCCAGTTCGATCAAGGTTGCCTATCTGATCGAACTCTTCGCCGAGCTTGGAGACGCGCTGGATCAGCCGGTTCCGAACGCCGCGGCGGTGGTCGGCGATCCGAAGCATCCGGCCATCGCGCATTTCGATGCCGAGGTCCGGAGGGAAATCCGCGACAGACTCGAGCCCGCCGACGCCCGGACGGTAGGGCGCCACATGATCCGCGGAACCGGGGTCTCGAATGCGGTGTACAACGCCGCCGCGAACCTGACCACCGCCTTCCTCGGCGGGCCGCCAGCCTTGACCGGGCGCATCCATGCGCGACGCCGGGACTTCGCCGGCATCCACTCCCGCCGCTACATGCTGGCGGCCCGTGACCGGACCGGGGACAACACCGCCACCGCCGCCTCGCTGGCGGCGGTTCTGGGCGGCATCGCCCGGGGTGACCTGCCCGGAGTTCCGCCCGGGATCCATCGGGAGATGCGGGACGTCCTCTTCCTCGAGGAAACCCCCGGGGGGCGGCATTACTACAAGGGCGGCGCGCTCGACAGCTTCCCGGTGACCCGGGTGCTCTCCGGCTACTTCGAACGGCCCGGGGAACCACCGGGCCGCGAACTCGTCTATGTGTTCATGGGCGAACTGGCGGAAACCGGGGATCCGGCAGACACGGGAAGGCGGCTTCAGGAATACCTGCAGGCGCTTCGGGCCGCGGCGCTTCCGATCGTGCGGGCGGGGATGTCCCCTTGAAGCTGCTGTTCCTTCTCGCACTGCTCCCGGCGCCGGTTCTCGCCGAGGACTGGCCCCAGTGGCGGGGCCCCGCCCGGGACGGGATTTCCCGGGAGACCGGACTTCTCGGGGCGTGGCCGGAGAACGGACCGCGGCTGGACTTCCGGGCGGAGGGACTCGGCGAGGGATACTCGAGCATCGCGGTCGCCGGAGGCCGCATCCACACGCTCGGCATGGCGTCCGGAACCGAGTGGGTGTTCGCCCTCGACGAGGAAACCGGCGCCGTCCTCTGGTCCACGCCGCACGCCGACGAATACACGGACTGGCGGGGCGGCGGACCGCGCGGCGTTCCCACCGTCGCTTACGGACGGGTCCACGCACTGGGCGCCAGCGGCCAGTTGAGTGTCCTCGAAGCCGCGAGCGGCCAGATCGTCTGGACCGTGAACCTGCTGGAGCGTTTTGGCGCCCGGAACATCAGCTGGGGCATCAGCGAGTCGCCGCTGGTGCTGGACGACCGGATCCTGGTTTCGCCGGGCGCCCGGCGCGCCGGGTTCGCGGCGCTCGACCGGAACACCGGGGAAGTCCTCTGGACCGCCGCCAGCGACGAGGCCGGCTACGCCTCCCCGGTCCGGGTGGACCTCGAGGGAGCACCCCACGCCGCCTTTTTCAGCGGAGACCGGGCGGTGGGGATACGCGCATCCGACGGCGAGATCCTGTGGAGCTACGAACGGGCTTCCAACGGGACTGCCAACGTTGCCACCCCCATCCTGGTTTCGAACGCGGACGGCGTGGCGCGACTGTTCGTCACCTCCGATTACGGCACCGGAGGGGGGTTGATCGAACTCCGGGCCGGCCCCGACCGGACGGTCTCGGCCTCCGAAGTCTGGTTCACCCGAAACCTTCGCGCCCACCACGCGACCCCGATCCTCCACGCGGGAGCGCTCTACGGATTCTCGGGCTCGATTCTGAGCGCGCTCCGGGTGGGGGACGGGGAACTCCTCTGGCGGGATCGCGGCTTTCCGAAGGGAGCGCTCACCTTCGCCGACGGGCGGCTGTACCTGGTGAGCGAACACGGGGACATCGGGCTGATGGAGCCTTCCTCCACCGGGTATCGGGAGCGCGGGCGCTTCGCGTTTCCCGAAGTCGACCGGTCGCGCCAGAACCTCTGGAGCCATCCGGTGGTGGCCAACGGACGACTCTATGTCCGTGATCAGGAAGTGCTTCTCGGCTGGAGCGTGCGACGGTGACGCGGTTCCCGCAGGCGGGCTTCACCGCGCTCCTCCTCCTCGCCTTCCTCGCCGGCCCCGGCCTGCCGTCCCCGCACATGCTGGGGATGGATTGCGCCCCCTCCTGCCCCGACTGCGTCACCGAATGCTGCTGCGGACCAGCCCCGGCCGCCATCGCTCCCTCCGACAACCCACTGTCTCCCGCGCTGGCGCCTCTCGGCCCGCCGGCGGTGGCGGCCACCCCCGTCTCCGTTCGGCCCGTCCGCAATCCCGGCACACCGCCCCGCGGCCCGCCTCACCCGAAGGAATCCCGATAGCCGGCCCGCAGGCCCCGGGTGCGCCCGGGGTCCGCGCCGCCTGATTCTTTCGATGGCTCCCCCGCTCGTTCGGGGGCCTCTTGTCCGGCGAGCCTCCGGGCACGCCACCCCCAACCTCCATGTTCCCCCTTTCCTTCCCACTCCGCTTCCGGACGCTGCTTCCGGGCGCCCTCTTCCTTCTTGCCTCCACCGCTTCCGGACACCCCCGGGACGATTCCGAAGCGCTCCCGCCCTATGACGCCGACGGCCACGCCCCCATCGGGGTCATGGGCGACCACCTCCACGACCAGGGCGAATTCATGCTGTCCTGGCGCTACCAGGCGATGGCGATGAGCGGCCTTCGGGACGGCACCGGATCGCTCGACGACCGGGCCGTCCTCCAGTTGGCCAACCCGTTCGCCGGCAACCCCGGACAACCGCCGAAGATGCGCATCCTCCCCCGCGACATGCGAATGGACATGCACATGGTTGGCGCGATGTACGGGGTCACCGACCGCATCACCCTCATGGGCATGGGAATGTTCATGGGACAGTCCATGACCCTCGAGACCCGCAACATGCCCGGCAAGCCCATCGGGACCTTCGACACCAGCGCCTCCGGCTTCTCCGGGGGCAGCGTCACTGCCCTGATCGGGCTGTCCGACGGCGAAATCCGCTCCCACCTCCTTCTCGGTGCGGGACTTCCCGGCGGCAGTCTCGACAGCACCGGCGAAGCGCTCCTCCCGAACGGCATGCGCCGGGACGTGCGCCTGCCCTATGCGATGCAGGCAGGAAACGGAACGTTCGATGCCCGGCCCGGAATCGTGGTGCAGACGAAGCGCGGGAATGCATCCTTCGGCGGGCAGGTCCGGGGGAAATTCCGCCTCGGCGAAAATTCCGAGGGATACCGCAGCGGGAACGAGTTCCTCGGCACCGCCTGGCTGATCATCCAGCCGACTCCGGCGGCAGCGTTCACGGTCCGGGTTCAGGCGGACACCACCGGCGCCATCGAGGGCCGGGACTCCCTCATTGCCGGCCCGGTCCCCACCGCCGATCCGGCAAACTACGGCGGAACCCGGGTGACCGGCCACATCGGTCTGAACCTCGCCGGACAGAGCGGTGTACTCCGGGAGCATCGGCTGGCGATCGAGCTGGGAATACCGCTCCGGGAGGACCTCAATGGTCCGCAAATGGAGCGAACCTGGACACTCACCGTCGGCTGCGTGCCTGGGCGCTCGTGAACGGAACGCCCGCTCCCCCGGCGGCCAGCGCGTTCCGGTCCCGATCCGGACCGGAACGCGCCATGACGCCCCCTTCGGGTTCCGTCAGCGCCGTCCGGCGCGGCGCGACCCTCGGCCCATCCGAAACGGTCCGTTCCGTTCGGCCCCCACGGGACCGCGGACGCGCCCAAGCGCCGCTTCGGGGTGGATGTTTTCCGGGCTTCGACGGAATTCGTCAAGCCGCACGATTCCTGCTCCCCGGGGAACCCACCTCGGCGCCCGAGCCGGGATTTATGTGATCCCGGGGAGGATTCCGCCCGCAACCAGACCGGACGGGAGGTCTCCGGAGTTCCCGTCCGTCGCGTTCGCCCCGAAAGGACCGGACCACGAGGAACTCCGGCCCTCGATCCTTGTCAGAACCAGAACGGCTCCTCCCGAACGATCATCCCGTCACAACCGAAAGCCGCGTTCAGGGCCCGACACACCTCAGCCATGCGCAGGGAAGGCAACCTTCCGACCCACTGGTGGAGATCGGACCGACGCACCGTCCGAACATGATCCAGGTTCACGACACTTTCCTGACCAAGTCCGTCCTCGATTCCAACGCGAACCTCACTCGGAATTCCCCGGATCGTGGACGTGACGGGCGCAACCATCACGGCATGGAGCCGGTTCACCACTTCGTCCCGGGTCAGAACCAGAACCGGACGTCGCCGGTCGGGAGACTTGAAGGCATGGAACCAGATATCTCCCCGCCTCAATCGGGCCACGGCGTCTCCCCCTCCACCCAGTCCTCGAGCTCCTTCTCGATCGGGGGAAACTCGGGGCCATAGCCTCGCGCGTATTGCTCGGCGATGCGACTCCCCTCACGCCGGCGCAGATACGTCTCTGCAATGCGACGGACCACCTCGGATCGCCCCCGTCGTCGCACCTCCTCGTCGGCATCGAAACGCGCCAGCAACCCGTCGGAGAAATTGATCTGAACGGCCTTCATGGGGAGCAACATACCACATATATCCAATCATGATGAACCCACATGATCCTGTGGATGATGGGGAATCGACAACGGACCGCGGTCCGTGACGCCCCTGCCCGGCCGGAACCCATTCGAACCGAGGGCGCCCGGCGCCCGATCGAATTCGATCCCTCGGTTGACCCTCTGCCCGTCGCCTGCCACCCCGGCGCCGAACCCGGTCCCCCTGCGCGTCGGTCAGAACCGGCGACGACGGAACCGGTTGTTCACCACGTTGTTGTAGATCGAGCCGAACCGGAATTCGAAGCCGATCTCCAGGCTGTGGTCGAAGTCGGTGGCGCGTTGCTGGAGCTCGAGCAGGGCCTCCTCGTCGGTGGCGTCCTCGGCGGGCAGATAGATCTGATCCCTCACCGAGGACACATCGCCGGAAACACTGATCTCGATGCCGCGCACAACCCGGAACGAGAGATCGCCGCCAAGCCGGACCAGCCGCTGGCCGAAGTCGTGGAGAAAGTGCGATCCGCGCAGGTTCGCCGAGGCGTTCCCCCAGCGCTGGCGCTGGCTGAAGCGGATGCTCATCGCCTGCTCCCAGCGCGTCTCGGCGAGCTGGTTGTGGATCGTTCGCTCCACATAGTCCCGGTACGCCGGGCCGACCATGTAGTGAAAGGTGAAACTCCGGCGGGTGGCCTCGTCGTAGGGGAAGACGCTGTACTCGACAGCCGGGGAAGCCTCGAACCGGAAATCCTGGTTGTGGTTCGGGCTTCGGGACGCGCTCAGGTCGAACCCGGTGGACCAGTGGTCGAGCAGGGCGTACACCACCTGCGACCTGATATCCCAGCCGGTCCGGGCATCCTGGAACGTCCCGTCCGAGAGCTCGAAGGAAACCCGGTCATGTTCGACGTCGCCGGAGAGGCGGATCCGCCAGTCGGGGGTGACCCGGGAAGCCGAAAAACCGCCTTCGAGGCTGGTCGTCCCGGATTGGGTCTCGCCGTCGATTCCGGCTTCCCCCTCGATTCGGAATACCCAGAGGTTCCACGGATCCTCCACCTCGTCCCTCGACACCACTCCCCGTGCCGCCGCAGCCTCCGCCGGATCGGCGGGCGCCACCCGGGTCAGCCCGCGGAACCCGGCTTCCTCGGCAAAGACCGCAAACCCGAGCGACAGGACATGGGCGATGCCGTCGAGAACCTCGCGCTCGGTGTCGGTGGGGAGCGACCGGAAGCGGCGCCGATCCCGATAGTCGGCGTGGTCACCGGCCCCGGTGAAGTCGAGGAGATATTCCCGCCCTCCGGCGCCGGTCGGCTGGCTGGTCATCAACAGGTGGACATCGGCGTCCTTACGGTCGTTGACCCAGCTCAACCATCCGATTTCGGTCCGGTAGTAGCGCGAATCGCAACGCGGACCGGAACAGTCGAAGAACACCCGGGGCCGGATATCCGCCGAAGCCTGCCCGTGAAGGCCCGAGAGAGTCATCCATCCGAGGCCGACCAGCAACGACCGGACCACCCGGTCCCGGCGCCGGTCCCCGCTCAACGCAGGAACTCCCGGAGCCGCTCGCGCGCCGCCGCAAAGCGCGCCCGGATACGCGGAACCCCGATGTCCCGGTACCGCTCGTCCACCCGGGCTTCGGCCACGTCGAGCGCGCGGAGCAGGTCGGCGGCGGCGCGACTGGCGGCCACCGGATCGTGGCTTCCCACCCTTCCGATCCATATCGGGGAGGTCTGGGCGAACACCGACCCGTTCATGCCGGGCCACGCCTCCTCCCCTCCCCGCGCCCGGACGGCAAGAAACCCACCGTTCGGCAACACGAGCGAACCCTCCCGGCGGGTCGATCCGGCCGCTTCGAGGCCGGAAAGGGTCTCCACCACCTCGCCGTTCACGATGATCTCGACCCGTTCCACCGGTCCGGTGGACGCGAGTTCCAGCGACCACGCGGCTTCGCCGGGCGGGATCGCATCCCCCGGACGGCTACCGTCAACCCGGAAGTCGAGGAGCGGGCCGGTGGTGACAAAACTCCGGCCGGCCTTGAGCGCGCGGAAGTACTCGGGAAGTCGGAACGGGCCCGGCGCCTCGACGTAGAGGCGCGTAGTGCCCACGGCCATCGTCCGGTGGAAATCCAGCATGACATCGGTCCCGGCCGAGGCCGCGAGCGGCACGCCGAGCGCCAGTACCCGCTCCCACACCGCGGTGGCGCCGATTTCGCTGGTCCACAGGCACGCGATCTCCAGCGTATCCAGGTCACCGAGGACCGCGTCCGGGATCAGGTTCACCGGAATCGCCGAAAGCCCGGCGTCGGTGAAGGGATCGTCCACCGACACCGGATGCATGTAGGCGCTCACCCCTCCCTCGCGTCGGACGTGGGCGAGGGCGTCCGCATTGGGCCGGTCGTCCTTCGCGTACACCGGATAGCCGGGACCCCAGAACCACGGCTGGAAGACGCTCTCGATTCCCAGGAGTCCCAGGTGGCCGAGAAAGTGGGAGCGCACCTCCTGGCCGAACACGAACGCCGGCGTCGCGGCGAGCCGCCGCTCGGCAAGGAACTCGGTGTCGTTCAGACGGTGGTGGAGGTTCGCCATCAGCGGCGTCCCGATATCCAGATCCTCGCCTTCGAGCAGCAGGATCAGATCCCCGGGGTCGAGGCGCATCGGCCCGCCGTAGTTCAGATGGAAGTGGTGATCGCCGGAGCGGTAGCCGGCAGCACGCGCGTCCCACAGCGGCTCGAAGTCCAGCTCGACTTCCACCGTCTCGCCGGCCCGCACCGGAAAGCGGCCTGCCACCGGGGCGTGGGCGAACCCGTGGGTCGCCATCACCCGGGCCTCGCCGTCCCCCACCGGAAGTTCCAGCTCGACCACTCCCGGCGAATAGAAGTAGATCCGTCCGTGCGTGCCGTCAAAACGAGCCACGCCGTCCTCCGGAACGGCCGGGTGCGAAGCAGTGTCGAACACCGCCATCCGCGCCGCCACCGGATTCCCCGCCTTCCGGGTGGTGATCCGGACCCGGCCGGTGGGGACTCCGTAGTCCCACGCCCGGATGGCGATTTCCTCCACCGGCCCCCCGCGGGTACCCACCCGCCTCAGCCGGAACCGCTCCGACTCGTCGGCCTCGGTGTAGATCACCGAGGCGCCGTCGGCCGAAAAGACCGGCGCCACCGGGAGGCCGCGGGCCGAGGCGAGTTCGATGGCGTCGCCGCCGGCGGAGTCCAGCAACATCAGCCGGTATCCGTCACCGCCGTCCCCGGCCGGCCAGTTCACCGCCAGCGACATCCCATCGGGGGCTGCCGCGGGCCGGGCCTGCGACGCGATGGACTCGGCCCGGAGCGTGGTCTCGGCACCGTCCGGACTCCGGATCACGACGGAATCCGGCGAAGAGCGACCCTTCGCCATGTAGGCGAGGGACCCGCCCGGAAGCGGTTGCGGCCGAACCTCGAGGCCGCGCCGGCTGCTGACCCGCGCCGGCTCTCCGGTCTCGATGGCGAGTCTCCAGATGTCGAGATCCCCCGCCGTCCCGGCGCTGAACCAGAGCGAGCCGTCGTCCGCCCATGCCGGGTCGAGCACGATGGAATCGTCCTCGAAGAGAACCCGCTCCCCACCGTTCTCGATATCGAGGATCCAGATCGACAGGTTCCGGCTGTCGTCGCGCAGGAAGGCCAGCGCCCCGCCGTCGGGACGCCAGGCGGGCCGGGAGTCCACGGCCGTCCCGCGGGTGAGTCGCCGGGCGATGCCGGTCGCCTCGTCCAGCAGCCACAGCCAGCCGCGGGCAGCGAAGGCGATGCCGGTGCCGTCCGGGGAGGGCGCCGGGTCGGTGGGCCCCGCCGCCAGGACCGGCAGCTCGTAGCCTTCGGCGTACACGTGGTGCGAGTAGCCCTCGAGTTTCGGGTAGCGGTTCGTCCACTGCGCTTCGGCGGCAGCCGCAACGAGAAGCGCGAGAGCGGTCATGCGGAAGGTCACGGAGCGCCTCCTGTTCCCGCGGGGAGATCGGTCACGAACATGTGGCCGGGGGCGTGGGTGATGGCAATTTCGGGCTGCGCCGCCCGGACCGCCAGCTGCGAGGTCACCCCGCAGGCATGGAACATCGGGACCTCATCCGGCCCGATGCCGCAGTCCTCGCCCCAATCCGGTCTTGCCAGGTCGCGGATGCCGAGGCCCGCGGGGTCACCGAGGTGCACCGGAACACCATGCGCCAGCGGGAAGCCCCGGCAGATGCGGACCGCATCCCCGACCCGGTCCGCCGGAACCGGACGCATCGTGACCACGAGCGGCGCGCGGAACGGCCCGGCCGGCTCGCACTGCCGGCGGGTGACGTACATCGGCACGATGCGATCCTGTTCCTGATGGCGAAGTCGGATGCCGGCCTCCCGCAACGCCGATTCGAAGCCGAAGCTGCACCCGAGCAGGAACGCCACCAGATCCGGACGCCAGTCGCCGGTCACCTCCGGAACCTCCCGCACCTGTTGCCCGCGCTCCACCCGGTAGCGCGGCAGGTCGGTGCGAAGGTCGGCGTCCGGCGCCACTTCCCGCAGCACCGGCGAGGCGCTCTCGTGGATCAGCGGACAGGGCAGCGGATTTCGTTCGCAAAACGCCCGGAAGTCGTCGGCGAGGGCGCCGGGCAGCACCACCAGGTTGGCTTGCGCGAATCCATCCGCGCACCCGGAAGTGGCTCGGCGGAAGGACCCGGACCGGCAACCGGCGCGGATCTGGCTCGGGAGCACCGTCGGATCAGCGGGGGCGCCAGGCGGGGCCCCGCAGTACCCGGCCGGGAAGCGCGCCCGTGGGTTCCCCCTCGGCGATGACCGCGGTCCCGTTCACGAACACCCATTCGATCCCGGCCGGATAGCGCTCCGGTTCCTCGAAGGTGGCGCGGTCCCGGACCCGCTCCGGATCGAACAGTACGAGGTCGGCGCGCATTCCGGGGCGGATCACCCCGCGGTCGGCGAGACCCAACCGGTTCGCCGGCGCCGAGGTCATCTTCCGGATGGCTTCCTCGAGTGTCAGCAGGCCCTCTTCCCGCACGTATTTCGCCAGCACCCGGGGATGGGTTCCGAAGGAACGCGGATGGGGCTTGCCCATCGGAGTCCGCATCCCGACCGCAAGGGCGCTCCCGTCGGAGCCGATGTGGGTGAACGGCAGGGCGAGCGCCTGGACCAGGTTCGCCTCGGTGTTCCCGAAGGAGATCTGGAACCCCTCCCCCTCCTGCTCCACCAGCAGGTCCAGCAGCGCCTCTTCCGGCGAGGCCCCGCGCGTCTCGCCGAGATCGGTGATCGAGAGCCCGTCCACCTCGTCCCGGAACGAGCTCACGAACGTGCGCCCCCACCGGGGCCGCGCGGCCTCCCGGGCGCGCAATTCCTCCAGCAGGCGCGCCCGGTCTCCGGAGTCGGCAATTCGGGCCAGCATCCGGGCCACGCCCCCTTCCCGGACCCAGCGCGGAAGGAGCGATCGCAGATAGGTCCACCCGGCAATGTAGGGATACACATTCCCGGTCACGTCCACCCCGGAGGCGCGCGCCTCCCGGATGATGCGGGCATATTCCGGGATACGGGAACCCGAAGTGGAGTTGAGGTGGTGGATCTCGAGGGCGGTCCCGGCTTCCCGCGCAATCCGGATCCCTTCCCGGAGACCGTCCGGCCCCCCGCGCAGGTGACTCACATAAAACCCGCCCCGTTCCGCCGCCACCCGGGCCAGCGCAACGAGTTCGGCGGTGTCGGCAAAGGCGTTCGGGATGTAGGCGAGGCCGCTCGACAGGGCGAAGGCGCCATCCTCCATGCCTTCGGCAACCAGCCGGCGCATCTCCTCCAGCTCCGCCCCGGTGGCGGCGCGCTCCTCGTAGCCGATCACCGAGGCGCGAACCTGCCCCGAGCCGATATGGGAGAGCACGTTCGGGCCCACGCCCTGGCGTTCCAGCCGGTCGAGGTACCCGCCGAGGGTGGTCCAGTCGCGCTGGATCGGCGGCGCCACCATCATCGGATCATCCGCTGCCGGGCCGAGCACCGGTCCTGCCGACAGGTGTTCGCCGAGCACCTCGGTGGTGACTCCCTGGGCAACCTTGGAAAGCGCGCGCGGATCCACCAGCAGTCCGTATTCGGAATGGGCGTGCATGTCCACGAACCCGGGCGCGAGAACCATCCCCTCCCCGTGGATCACCCGGTCCGCCGGCGGGGCAGCGGGGCCGACCGAGACGATGGCGTCCCCGGACACCGCCACCTGGGCGCGGAACCAGGGGCTCCCGGTCCCGTCCACTACGCGGACATCGCGGATCAGGAGATCCACCGGCTGAGCCGGGGCCCAGCCCGGCAGCAGGAGCGCCGGGAGCAGAAAACGGATCAATGTTCGACGGCGCAGCGGAACGGCCAGTCGCCCTTCGGGACCCGCACCTCGACCCGCCGGGAGGAAGCCGCCACGCCGGCGGCCGGCTCGAGGAACCGGCTCCTGGCGATGTCGAGGCAGTCGGAACGCCCGTGCCCGTAGTAGTCGTCGCGGCCCGGGTCGACAAGGGTTTCCCCGCCCCGCGGACTCCTGTCCACTCCGGCAAACATGACGTCGTTGTTCACGTCCCCCACGTGGCTGCCTTCGATGGAGTTGGGGGCGCACGACGGCACGGCGCCGAAGACGTGGAACAGTTCGTGGACCATCACCACTTCGTAGGTGGAGGCGGTGTCCGCGCCGGCGCCGACCTCCGCATCGCTGCATCGGCCGATATAGATCGCTCCCCCGCGGAACGGAAGAGCGCTTCCGCAGACTCCCGCCACCGAACCCTCGTAGTAGAAGGCGAGGGTCTTGTCGCCGGTGATGGCGAGCCGTTTCGCCTCGTCAAGGAGAAAGGCCACCGTCTCACCCGCCGTGCCGTCTCCTTCCTGATGCGTAAACGAAAGGCGCAGGAAGGAGACATCCAGCCGTCCCTCGTGGGTGTCGAAACGCAACGTCTGTCCGATCTCGTCCCGGAGCCACCCCTGGATGGCCGCCGCCGAGCGCTCGATCTCCCCGAAGCGGTCCCGATTCCGGTCTTCCTGGTCGCTCGGAACCGCGTAGACCAGATGCACCTGGGGTCCGGCAAGGTCGTCGGGGAGATCCCTTTCGCTCCTCGGGTTCGGATCCTCGACCACGAAATCCAGTTCCGCCTCGAGACCCTTGAAGACGGCGGTCAGGACCGCGGCGCCGGCCCCCGCACCTGCCGCGCGGCCCGCGTTATCGATGGCAACCACCTCCGGGTCCGACGAGGTCCACGAGGCGTTCACCGTGCCGGTGCTCCCGTCGTCGTATTTCCCGTAGACCACCAGCGGACCGACTCGCTGGCCCACCCGGATTTCGGTACGGGGTGCGAACGGCTCGAGACCGGTAAGCTGGCGCGGGGCCCGGGGAGCCGGCGCCGGCGCCGCGGGAGGACCGGAAACCCCTCCGCCGCACGAGACGAGAATAGCGAACAGCGGGAGGAGCCGGGCGGCGCATCTCACGGGTTCATAGCCTACCCCGGGCCCGGTCCGATTTCCGCATGGCGGAAGCAGCCCGTCAGGTGGTCGTTCACGAAGCCGGTGGCCTGCATGTGAGCGTACAGGATCGTGCTTCCGACGAAACGGAAGCCGCGCCGGCGCATGTCCCGGGCGAGCGCGTCCGATTCTTCCGAGGTGGCCGGGACATCGGCATCGGTGAGCCGGGGCCGTGCGACCGGCGCACCGCCGGTGCACTCGAGGACATACCGCAAGAACGAGCCGAACCCGGACTGCACCTCGAGGAAACGGACCGCATTTCCGACCGCCGCCTCCACCTTCGCCCGGTTCCGGATGATGGCCGGATTCCGGACCAGTTCCTCGATTCGCCTCCGGTCGAAACGGGCCACCTGCACGGGGTCGAACCCGGCAAACGCCTTCCGGTAACCCTCCCGTCGCTTCAGGATCGTCTCCCAGCTCAACGGCCTGCGCCGACTCGAGAACCAGGAACTCGAACTGCGCGCGGTCGTCCCGCGCCGGCACTCCCCACTCCTCGTCGTGGTACCGGACAACCATGGCCGAGCGCCCCTCGGCCCAACCACAGCGGCGCGGCTCAGTCATCCGGGAACCGGGCCTCGTGTTCCTCGATCCGGGGCAGGTTTTCCAGCAGGAAATCAAGGGGGCCGAGCCCGGTCAGCAGGCAGCGGCGCCCGAAGCGCGGCAGCCTGAATTCCGCGGCGCCGCCGCCGGGAAGGAGCACCGTCTCCGACTCCACATCCACGATCGCTTCCGCCCCCGGCCGAGCGTGGAGGACATCCAGCGCCTCCCGATCGAGTTCCACTGGCACGATTCCGTTCCGGATGGCGTTTCCCCGGAAGATATCCGCGATCGAAGCCGCGATGACCACCCGGAACCCGCTCGCGTGGAGGGCCCAGGCGGCGTGTTCGCGGGAGGAGCCGCATCCGAAGTTCATTCCCGTCACCAGGATCCGCGCTCCCCGGGCCGGCTCGCCGTTCAACGGAAAGTCGGGGCGCAGGTTCCCCTGGCGATCGCGCCGCCAGTCGGCGAACAACCCCTCACCGAGGCCCTGACGGTCGGTCGCGGTAAGAAACCGCGCCGGAATGATCTGGTCGGTATCCACGTGATCCGCCAGGAGGACCACGGTTCGGGACCGGATCCGGAGAACCGGTTCCATCAGGAGAGCTCCATCAACTCCCGCGGGTCGGCGACCGCGCCCCGAACCGCGGACGCCGCCGCGGTGAGCGGCGACGCGAGAATGGTGCGGCCGCCCGGCCCCTGGCGGCCCTCGAAGTTGCGGTTGCTGGTGGAGACCGCGAGCTGGCCGGGGTGCAGCCGGTCCCCGTTCATGGCGATGCACATGGAACATCCCGGTTCACGCCAGGCGGCGCCGGCACTCCGGAACACCTCGTCCAGGCCCTCCCGGCGCGCCTGGTCGCGGACGGCCACCGAGCCCGGCACCACCAGCACCGAGACCCCCGGATGCACCTTCCGGCCCCGGAGGATTCCGGCGGCAGCCCGGAGGTCCGAAATCCGCGAGTTGGTGCAGCTCCCGAGGAACACCACATCCACCGGACGGCCGGCGAGCGGGATTTCGGGTTCGATTCCCATGTAGTCGAGGGCGACGCGCGCCTCGGGTGACGCCGGCGCCGGCACCGCTTCCCGAACCCCGCAGCTCATGCCCGGGTTGGTGCCCCAGGTCACCATCGGCTGGAGGCCGGTTGCGTCCAGCGTGGACACCCTGTCGAAGACCGCATCCTCGTCGGTGGCGAGTGTGCGCCAGCGGGCCACCGCGCGATCCCAGGCCTCCCCGGCAGGGGCGTACTCCCGTCCCTCCACCCACGCGAAGGTGGTCTCGTCGGGGCCGGTCAACCCGGCCCGGGCTCCGGCCTCGATGGACATGTTGCAAACCGTCATCCGGCCCTCCATGCCGAGCCCGCGCACCGCTTCCCCGCGGTACTCGATGACGTGTCCGCGTCCCCCGTCCACTCCGATCCGACGGATGATCCCGAGCGCAAGATCCTTGGCGGTGACTCCGGGAGCGAGTCGTCCGGACACTTCCACCGCAAGCGTACGCGGTCGCTGCTGCAGCAGGCATTGCGTGGCAAGCACCTGGGCCACCTCGGTGGTTCCGATCCCGAAGGCCCACGCCCCGAAGGCGCCGTGGGTGCTGGTGTGGCTGTCGCCGCAGACAATGACCTCGCCCGGCCGGGTCAACCCGAGCTCGGGGCCGATGACATGCACGATGCCCTGCCGCCGGTCCCCGAGCGGGAAGATCGGGATTCCGTGCTCCTCGCAATTATTCCGGAGGACGGCGACCTGCCGTTCCGTTGCCCGGTCAAGCCAGACCGGCTGATCCTTCCGAAAGCGGGTCGGCGTCGAGTGGTCGGTCGTCGCCCAGGTCCGATCCGGACGGCGGACCCGGAGACCCCGCTCGCGCAGCAGGGCGAAGGCCTGGGGCGACGTCACCTCGTGGATCAGATGAGTGTCGACCCGGATGATCGCCGGATGATCGTCACCCTCCGGACGCACCACGTGTCTTTCCCAGATGCGGTCGAAGAGGGTCCGGCTCAATCGCTCTCCCGTGGTCCGCGCCGGGTGAGCGCGGCGTCGGCGGCCTCCTTGATCCGGTACCGCCGCGTTTCCTCGGTGACCGCGGCCACCAGCAGGATTGCCAGAAGCGGACGCACTCGCGGCACATCGGCCCAGCCGCCCTCCGGATCGCAAGCCGCCAGCCGATCGGCGAGCGCCTCCGGATCGCGCTCGGCCGCGACGGCGCGGAATGCGTCGTCGGAGAGCCGCTGGAGGGGCGAAGGCGCCGAAAGGCCGATGAGGCGGCTGGCGGCCGCCCGGAGCGCAGCACTCTCCGGGTCGGAGAGGATCGGCTCCCCGGTGCGGACGGCGCGGGCCACCTCGCGTTCCCGCACCAGCTCCCGGGCCGCATGCTGATAGTCCCGGAGGGAATGGCGTCTGGCAACCAGGGGGCCGAGCGCGGAAGCGAGTTCCTCCGGCGTTCCTGCCTCCAGGACCCCGCGCAGCACGCGCAGCGGGCGTTTCGCGAGGGTGTCGCGCGGACTCGTGGTTGCTGGCAAGGCGCGGGAGACTATCCGAAAGCGTCGCCGTCCTGGGGGGAATGCGACGTGGCGCCTACCGGACCGCCGCCTCGGTCCCCCGCGCCCGCTGACCCATCAGCGCCGTCAGATCCGTATCGTCAAGCTCCTTGCGACGGTCGGCAAGGCGCTTGAAATCACGGAAGATGGCGTCCATCTCCGCCTCCTCCACCCGGAAACCGAGCTCTTCCAGCCGGGAGCGAAGCGCATGGCGCCCGCTGTGCTTGCCGAGGACCAGGCTGCTGTCCGCGCCAACGTCGGCCGCCTCCATGATCTCGTAGGTCAGCCGGTTCCGGAGCACTCCGTGCTGGTGGATGCCGGCTTCGTGGGCGAAGGCGTTGGCGCCCACGATGGCCTTGTTGCGCTGAACCGCCATCCCGGTGAGGCGGCTCAGCAGGCGGCTCGCGGCGCACAACTGTCGGGTTTCCACGCCGGTCGTCACCCGGTAGATGTCGGAGCGGGTTTTCAGGCTCATCACCACCTCCTCCAGCGAGGCGTTGCCCGCCCGTTCCCCGATGCCGTTCACGGTGCATTCCACCTGTCGGGCTCCAGCCCGGACGGCTGCGAGGCTGTTGGCTACCGCCATCCCCAGGTCGTTGTGGCAATGGACGCTGATCACGGCCCGGGAAATATTCGGAACGGTCCGCCGAAGCGAGGTGATGAGGGCGTGAAACTCCCCGGGCATGGTGTATCCGACGGTGTCCGGGATGTTCACGGTGGTGGCCCCCGCCTCGATGGCCCGCTCCACCACCTCCGCCAGGAAGTCCGGCTCGGTGCGCGATCCATCCTCCGGCGAAAACTCGACGTCCCCGGTCCGCTCCCGGGCGTTCGCCACCGACTCCACCGTCCGCCGAACAATTTCCTTCCGGGCCATGCGCAGCTTGAACTCCCGGTGCAGGGCGCTGGTGGCGAGGAAGACATGGAGCCGCGGCCGGGGCGCGTCGCGGAGCGACTCCCAGGCGACCTCGATATCACCCGGCACGCAGCGGGCGAGCGCCGCAATCCGCGGCCCCTCGACTTCACGGGCAATCCGGCGCACCGCCTCCCGATCCCCTTCGGACACGGCGGGGAACCCCGCTTCGATGATGTCCACGCGAAGTCGCGCAAGCTGCCGAGCCATCTCGAGCTTGGCCTCGAGGCCCATGCTGCAGCCGGGAGACTGTTCGCCGTCCCGGAGTGTGGTGTCGAAGATGCTGACGCGTTCGGAGTGTTCGGATGTCATGACGGGGTCGGGTGCTCCTGTCGCCCGCAACCGGGAACTTAGGAGACGCTTCCGCCCTTGTCAAAGAAAAACGGGAGATCGCCCCAGTCGAACACCACCGGCTCGGGTGTGAAGCACAGCGCGAACACGAAGAGCGCCGCTCCCGCCATCAGCCGCCGACCGGCCGGAAGCGGCGCCTCGTCCGCAAGGGTCGGCGGATGGGGACGCCGGGCGCCGAGCAGCAGGCAGAGCAGTCCCCACCCGAGCCACGTCGGAGACCACCAGGCAAGCGGAAACATCGCGAGGTGAACCAGCCGGGAGATCCGGTGCGCCCTTCCCCGAAACAGCGCGTAGAGCGCATGGCCGCCGTCGAGCTGTCCCACCGGAAGCAGGTTGATCGCCGTCACCAGCAGCCCGAACCAGGCGGCGAGGCCCATCGGACTCAGATAGAGCACTTCTCCTTCCCCGATGGCGGGCGCGAAGAGCGCGGTGAAGAGCCGGAAGACCGGAGGCTCCCCGAACAGCAGGGCGCCCTCGAGCTCGGGGCCGGGGCGCGAGGTGGCGACGCCGATGGCGAGGAAGGGCAGGCACGCCACGAAACCGGCAAACGGACCGGCAAGCCCCACATCCAGCAAGGACCGCCGGTCGGGGAACGGGGAGCGGATGCGGATAAAGGCGCCGAGGGTTCCCACCAGGGTAAACGGCATCGGAAGAAAATACGGCAGGCTGGACCGCACCCGATGGACGCGGGCGGCGAACCAGTGTCCCATCTCGTGGCAGAGCAGGATGGAAAGCAGCGGCAGCGAGTAGGCGCCCCCGTGGCGGAGAACCAGGAACAGGCCGGCGACCGGGGACAATTCCTCGAACGCATCCGGGGAAACGGCCGAGAGCTCGAGGAGGCCGCCCACCCACAGCGTGCTGGCGAGCGTGGCGAGAAAGAGCCCGAGCGCGACCGCGGTTTCCCTGGGCGAGGGGGCCGTCACGGGTAGAGCAGGTGGGGACGGCGCTCTTCGAGAAATGCGGCAACCGCCGCGGCTTCCCGGTCCATGAGTTCGGGGACCGGGACTCCCTGCTCGATCCCGAGGCGGATCCGATCGGTGCCGAGGAGCTGATCCAGCCAGAACCCCTGCCCGGTCTCCCGCCAGGCAAAACGGTCCGGATGGGCGGCGCGAACCGCAGCCATCGCGGTGAGCCCGGCACGAACCGGCCGGAACGCATCCAGGTCGGTCAGGGAAGCCCGGAGACCGCGAACCTCCTCATCGGGAAAGCGGAGACGCGGGGCGGCCGGGATCGGGCGCGGGGTGAAGGAAGCCGGTTCGAGCCGGAGCCCGGGCAGGCCCCCGCGGGCATCGATTTCCCTCAGCCAGCGATCCGGGTCGACCCAGGGCGCGCCCACCAACTCGAAGGGGGTCGGGGTTCCGCGGCCCTCGGAAAGAAGCACTCCCTCGAAAAGGCCGAACGCCGGATAGACATGTGCCGCGTGGAGCGTCGGGATGTTCGGGGAAGTCGGAACCCACGGCGCCGCCCCCCAGTTCGACGCCCGGGCGAGGCCGCGCACCGTCACCACCCGGACCCGGCCGCGGTACCCCGCCCGCTCGCCGAAGAGCAGCGCCAGCTCTCCGGCGGTCATCCCGTGAAGCAACGGGATCCGGTCGGTGCCGACGAAGGAGCGGAACTCCGCATCCAGCATCGGCCCTTCGACCCGATCCCCCCGGTTGGGGTTGGGCCGGTCGAGCACCCAGAACCCGAGCCCCGCCTGGCCGGCGGCTTCCAGCGCGAGCCGGAGCGTGGAGATGTAGGTGTAGAACCGGACTCCGATGTCCTGGATGTCGAACACCAGCGCATCCAGGCCGGCAAGCGTCTCCGGCCCGGGGGCGAAGTCCGCTCCGTAGAGGCTGATCACCGGCAATCCGGTGTCCGGGTCCCGCCCCGATGCCACCTCGTCCCCGGCAGCCCGGCGGCCGGAGAAGCCGTGCTCGGGCCCGAAGAGAACGCGGACTTCGACGCCCGCATCCAGCAGCACCCGCACCGCCAGCGTGCCGTCGCGGGTCCGCCCGGTATGGTTGGAGACGAGTCCGACCCGGAGACCCCGCAGGTCGCCGGCACCCTCTTCGGCAATCCGATCCAGACCGGGAACCGGAATTGCCCCGACCTCCGGGGCCGGACCGCCGGACCGGCAACCGGCGGCAGCCAGGAGAAGACTCGCCGCCGCTAGCCGAGCCGTTCCACCCAACCCCAGGGGTCGGGCACGCGCCCGAGCCGGATATCGGTGAGCCGTTCCCGGAGTTCGGTCTGCACCGGCCCCGGATCGGGCACGGTCACATCGCAGCCGCCGCCCACCAGTGCCGCAACCGGCGTCACGACCGCGGCGGTCCCCACCCCGAAACATTCGCGGAGGTTGCCACTTGCCCCCGCCCCGGCCACTTCCTCGATGGATATCCGCCGCTCCTCCACCGGGACGCCCATCTGTTCGCGGAGGATCCGGATCGCGCTGTCGCGGGTGATTCCGGGAAGGATGGTCCCTCCCAGGTTCGGGGTCACGACCCGGTCGCCGATGACGAACATCATGTTCATCGTCCCGCATTCCTCGACGAAACGGTGTTCCTTCGCATCGAGCCACAACACGTTGTCGCAGCCGTGTTCGCGGGCCTCGGCCATCCCGTAGTAGCTCGCCGAGTAGTTGCCCGCCGCCTTGGCCTCACCGATCCCTCCCTCGGCGGCGCGTATCCAGCGCCGGCTCACGTGGAGCCGCACCGCGCCGGTGTAGTACGCCCCCACCGGGGCGGTGATGATCAGGAAACGGTACTCCCGCGACGGTCCCACCCCGATCCACGGATCGGACGCGAAAAGGAACGGCCGGATGTAGAGCGAGCCATGTTCGTTCGGGGGAATCCAGTCCCGATCGAGGAGCACCAGCTCGCGGAGACCGCCGAGAAACAGACGCTCCGGAACCTCCTGCATGACCATCCGCCGGGCAGAGCGGTTCATCCGCTTCCAGTTCTCGGCCGGACGAAACAGCACCGGCTCGCCAGCGTCGGTAAGATGGGCCTTCATTCCCTCGAAGATCGCCTGCGCGTAGTGGAACACGGCGGTCGCCGGATGCAGCGAAAGGTTCTCGAACGGAACGATCCGAGGCTCTCCCCAGACCCCGTTGCGGCAGGTCACGTCCAGCATGTGGTCGCTGTAGACCCGCCCGAAGTCCACCCGGGCAAGATCCACCTCCGGCAGGCGGGACGTTTCGACGCGTCGGACGCGGATGGCAGTGGTCTCGGGCAAGGGGATCGGTGGCGGGCCGGATGCTAGCACCGAACCCGGAGGGCACTGCTGCCCGCTCCTGGAGACAGCAGGCCCGCCCGTCGGGCGTGGGCCGGTTCGGCTTCCTCCGCGTGTGTCGCCGGCCCTCACCCGGCCCGGGAAAACGGCGTCGCGGCGGTGTCGGCGCCCTTCCGCCGCCGGAAAACCACGATCCACCCGATGGCTCCGGCGATCGCCAGGGGCCCGAGGAGCCACGCCCACTCGGGCGGCCGGTTCCCGGCGAGGCTCCATGCCACCTGAAGGGCCGCAAGCCGGTCCCCGGCAAGACCCCAGGCGACGTGGCCGGCCAGGAGGGAGAGCACGGCGGTGACCGCGCGGCGATGGCGGCCGGCAAGGCTCAGCAACGGCAGCGCCGCCAGCACCACCGCCACCTGCCCCGCCTCGACACCCAGGTTGAAGGAAAAGAGGGCGAGCGGAATGTGCTCGCCGGCGAAGGGCAGCGATTCGCCGAGCGCAAACGCGAACCCGAACCCGTGGAAGAGTCCGAAACCCAGCGCCAGCAGGGCGCGGCGCATGACCCCGACCTCGAAGAAATTCTCGATCGCGGTGTAGACGATGGAGAGCGCGACCGCCGCCTCCACCAGCGGCGGGAACCAGTTGGCGGTGGGGGCGTAGCCAAGGGCGGCGGAAACCAGGGTCACCGAGTGGGCCACGGTAAAACCGGTCACCACCAGCACCAGGCGCCGCGCCATCTCCACCCGCCCGAACGGGGCGATCAGGCAGATGAGGAACAGCAGGTGATCCCAACCGGTGAGGATGTGTTCCACCCCGGACCGGAAGAACGCACGAGCCGCCTGTAAGCCGGAGGGGTCCAGCACCACCCGGCCCTCGCGGACGCTTACATGGTAGAGCCGGCTCTCGACGGCGCCGTCGTCGGTCGGCTGTTCATGGATGATGTCGAGCGCCACCCGTTCCCCGAACCCGGGCGCCACCCCGCACTCGACGGCAACGCTTCCCGATGGCGGCTTCGGATAGGTCAGGCGCAGATCCAGGAATCCCTGGTTCCAGAACACCTGGGTGTCGGGAGGAAGCGGGTCCGAACGCACTGTGTCGAGGGCAGTATCGAACGAGGTGAAGGACCGATCCCAGGGCAGCGCCACCCGGAACTCGTGGAGCGTCCACGGCAACAGGGCGCCGTCCTCCGTGTACAGGCGCGCTTCCCGGGCGAAGGCCTCCGCGCCCCGGCGCAGCGAGGAGTCCGCCCGCTCCAGATCCAGGAATCCCGCCCCCCGCTTCGGCACGTCCAGCGAGAGCAGAAGCAGCAGCGGCACCCGCGCAACGAGATGAATCTCCCCGCCGGCATCGCGCACGAAGACCGGAATGCGGATCTCGTCCGGGATGTCGTGTCCGAACCCCGGGCCGGGCGGAGCCAGCGCTACGGCCAGGGCGGCCGCGACGGCGAAGAACCGGAACGGCGGGAACCGCTTCCGCAGCCCCCGCCGGCCGGTCCGGAGATCAGTGGTTATGACCCTCGTGCCCGGCGTCGGCGCTGTGGTCGTGGCCGATAGTCAGAACGAACTTCTGCGCCCGGCGTCCCTGGCTCACTTCGGCGGTGTACATGTTCCCCATCGAGTCCACAACCAGATTGTGGACCCAGTGGAACTGGCCGGAGAGCCGGCCCCGCCGGCCGAAGTAGCCGACGATGGCCATCTCGGCACGGTTGATCACATGGATCCGCTGGTTTGCCCCGTCGGCGTTGAACAGATGCATCTGCGCCATGTCGCGCGAGAGTTCGAGGTCCCACGTGGATCCATTGCCGAGGGTATTCCCCTCGACGATCAGCTCGTCCACATAGGAGCCGTCCTTCTGGAAGATCTGGATCCGGTTGTTGACCCGGTCGGCCACATAGACGAGTCCGTCGTTCGCAATCCGCACCGCGTGCAGCGGGGTCCGGAACTGGTCGATCGGCTCCGCCCCGGGAACGAACCCGCCGGTGTCCTCGTCGGACGGCATGTTGCCGTACGCGCCCCAGTGCCGCTTGTACTCGCCGGTGTCGGCGTCGAAGACCACCACCCGCTTGTTCAGGTAGCCGTCGGCGATATACGCCTCGTTGGTCGCCGGGTCCACTTCGATATCGGCGGGACGTCCGAGATACCGGGTGCTGTTGCTCCCCTCGGTCATGCCGGCCTGGCCGATCTGCATCAGGAAGGCGCCATCGTTGCTGAACTTGATGACCTGGTGGTCGTCCGGGCCATTCCCGGCGACCCAGACGTTGTCGTTGTGGTCCACGAATATTCCGTGTTCACTGGCCGGCCACTCGTAGCCCTCGCCCGGATAGCCGTTCGGGCCGCCCCAACTGTCGAGCAAATGCCCCCGGGTATCGAACTTGAGAACCGGCGGAGCGGGATTGCAGCACTGGGTCAGCGGCGGATCCTGGGCCAGCCCGGCCTCGTCGGCGTTCAGGGTCCGGGGCCGCTGGATGATCCAGATGTTGTCGTGCTGATCCACCGCGATTCCCGACACCTCGCCGATGAGCCAGTCGTCGGGAAGAATCGGCCACGAGGGATCGGGGTGGTAGTCCGGCATCAGGTCCGCGGACATGTCCATGCTGCCGCCGTTGCCCCCCTCGGGTGGCGCCGGCTGGCAGCCGAATGCGAGTGCGGCCACCAGCAGGGCCGCGAACGGGATCAGTTTCTTGAAGTCTTTCATGGGCGCCTCCGCCGCCTTCCCGCCCTGGCGACGCTCCGGGCGAACGCCTTTCCGGGAAGATCGAACAGGGATCGTAGGAGATGCGTCGCACTTCCCGCAACACCCGGTTCCGGCATGCGACCGAGGGGCGAAGCAGGGGAACCCCACCTCGCCGCTGCCGAACGCGCCAAGGACGGCGCAACCCGCCGCCGGCCGGGAGCGGGATCGCCGGACCCGCCGGCCGGGGCCGGGAGTCACACGGGAGTCAGGAGTTCCCGGTCAGGAATCGGCGGGTTCCTCGTCCTCCCCGGGATCCGGATATCGCTCCAGCAGGATCGTCTCGATGCGGGAAACCCGCTCGGAAAGCGCCCGGAGCTCGCGGTACATCTCGGCGCGGAATTTCCCGATCTCCCGGTGCATCTCGGCGCGGAGTCCCCCGATCTCCCGGTGCATCTCGGCGCGGAGTTCCCCGATCTCTCGGTGCATCTCGGCGCGGAGTTCCCCGATCTCTCGCTGGATATCCAGCATACGCCCGTTGATTGCGACGAAGCCGGCCGCCTGCGTCAGCAGCGATACGGTGATCAGGCCCACCACCAGCTTGTTGGACCGGGGCGGGGGCTCCCCGGTTCGATCCACGCGCATCGCTTCGGCCCTCCCCTTGCGGACTTGAGTATACGACTCCGGAACCGGGCCTGGCGGCGGTGTTCCCGTAGAGGGGGTGCTGGTGGGGTCCATGGCGAAAATCCTCCTGCTCCCACGTAGACGCAGCAGGGCCGAAAACCATGCGTCAGTGCACGCCATTGGGGAAAACTCGCCGAAGGGCGCACCCCTCCGCCCGCCGCCCTGCTGGTCAACGACACCGGAGCGCGACGATCGCGTCAGCCGGGGTTCACGGATTCTCCGTCTCCCGCGGCGACACAGCGAAATCGGTCACCGCTCGCGCCACCGCATCGTGAAACGCGGGGCGCAGCCGGAAGATTCCGTCGTTCTCGCGGGTGGGATGTACCCGGTTGGTCAGGAGCACCGCGAACAGTTCCCGCTCCGGGTCCACCCAGATGGAGGTCCCGGTGAAACCGGTGTGACCGAAGGAGGAAGCCGAGAAGAAATCGCCCGCCGAGGACGGGCCGCCGGAGGCGCTCCGCGAGGGCGTGTCCCAGCCGAGTGCCCGGCTGCTCCCGGGAGCAAGCCGGGCCCGGCGGGTGAACCGGGCGATGGTCGCGCCCCGGAGCAGGCGCCGGCCCTTCATCGAACCCCCGTTCACCAGCATCTGGAGAAACACCGCGAGATCACCGGTGGTGCTGAACAGTCCGGCGTGGGCCGCCACCTCCCCGAGCACGACGGTGTTCTCGTCGTGGACCTGTCCGTGAACCAGACGGCCCCGCCACGGGTTGTCCTCGGTGGGGGCGATCCGGGGAAGGAGTTCCGCATCCGGGCGGTACCCGGTATCCGCCATCCCGAGCGGTCCGAAGATGCGGTCCTGGACCAGGGTTTCGAGACCCGCACCGGAAACCCGCTCGATGATCTCTCCCAGCAACAGCAGGCCGTTGTCCGAATACACGGTGTCGGTCCGGGGCTCGTAGTCCGAAGCCGCGGCGAGGATGCGGTCGAAGACCATCCGGCGCGCCTGTTCCCGGGGCAAGCCCCTCGCCTCCGGGTCAAACTCCAGATAGAACTGGATCCAGGCCGGCAACCCGGAGGAATGGGCCAGCAAGTCCGCCACCGTGACCTTCCGGCGCCGCTCCCGTTCCTCCCCGGAAGGCGCCCTTTCGAGGAATTCGGGAAGGTAGGCGCCCACCGGGAGCGAAATGTCGAGAAGCCCCTCCTCCACCAGCATCATCACGAGGGTGGTGGTTCCGACCACCTTGGTGAGCGACGCCAGGTCGTAGATCGTCTCCGGGGTCACCTCGGGCGACCCCTCGTTCCAGGTCTGGCGCCCGAACCCTTCGCGGAGCACCACCTGGCCGCGCCGGACCACGATGGCGCTGGCGCCCGGGGTCACCCCGGCCGCAATGGCGTCCCGGATGACCTCCCGGACCGCTTCGATTCCCTCCGAACTCATGCCGGCCTCCTCGACCGTCCCGCGCCGCAGCTGCTGCCGAACGGCGGGCTGATCCAGCCCCGCTCCCCGCGGGTGGGGACCCAGGGGAATCGGGAGGCGGCCGCGCACCTCCACCTCGCCGAAGAGCGCTTCGGCCGCGGCTTGCTGGCTGGCCTCGGCCCCGTCCCAGGCGAGCAGGATAGCCGCCTCCCCGAAGGCGTCCCGAAGCGTGACCGGGTTCCCGAAGGAGACCGCAACCAGGCGCTCCCGGTACGGCGCGAGCGCGAGCGCGAGGGCTTCCGGCAACCCGGCGCCATGCCGCCGGTAGTCGGCGAGCAGCACCAGGTCGGCGCCTTCGGCCCGCTCGCGCAGCTCGTCGATCGGGAGCGCGCCGTGGGCGCGGGCGGAGAGTCGGCCGGCCCACGCGCCCCGCCGCCGCAACTCCGCGCGGAACGTCCGCCGATCCGGCTCGTAAGGCCCTTCCCGCGCGATTTCCACGAGAAACACTGCGGGAGTCCGGCCTCCCGCAGTCGTCAGCGGGAGCAGCCCGCCCGGATCGCGCACCAGCGTCAGGCCCTGTCGGAAACGGGAATCCGCCCACTCCCGGTCCGCCGGGTCGGCGAAGTCCCGGTGGATGTCCGCCGCCGGCCGCGATGCGTCCAGCAGCCCGAGACGTTCCTTGGCCCGGAGCACCCGGAGAGCCGCTTCGGCGACCCGTTCCTCGGAGAGTCGTCCCCGGCGCACGCCGCGCAGGAGCGACTGGTACGCCACCAGCGGGTCCTTCGGAACCAGCACCACATCCGTTCCCGCGGCCACCGCCTCCACCGCGACCTCACCATCGAAGCGTCCGCCGCGGGCGCCCTCCATCTCCAAGGCGTCGCTCACCACCAGCCCCCGGAAGCCCATCTCCTCCCGCAGCAGCCCGCCGAGGATCTCCGGGGACAGGATCGCCGGGCGGTCGGCGCGACCGTCGAGCGCCGGAACCGCCAGGTGTCCGGGCATCACCGCGGAAACCCCGGCCGCGATCGCCTCCCGGAAGGGTGCGAGGTCGTTTCGTTCCAGCCGTTCCCGGGAAGCCGCGACCCGCGCCAGCCGGTGGTGGCTGTCGGTCGCGGTCCCGCCGTGCCCCGGAAAGTGCTTCGCGGTCGCCAAAGCGCCATTGTCCTCGATCCCCCGGATCATCGCCGCGCCGAGCGCCCCCACCGTGACCGGATCGGCCCCGAACGAGCGGATTCCGATCACCTCGCTCTCCCGCGACTGGAGGACGTCCAGCACCGGGGCGAGCACCAGGTGCACGCCGACCGCCCGCGCCTCCCGGGCGATGATCGCCCCCTGGCGGTACAGCGCCTCGGAATCCGGAGCCGCGCCCGCCTGGAGGGCTGGCGGGAACCGCACCCCGCCCTCGGTGCGCATGGCTGAACCCCATTCGTAGTCGGCAGCGACCAGCGGCGGCACGTTCGCAGCCTCCCGGAGCGCCTCCGTCACCTTCCTGGTCCCCTCCGGGCTCCCGGCGAACACGACCACCCCGCCGATCCGGCCCGACGCGGCGAGGCCGAGGAGCGCCCGCCATTCGGGATCGGCGTCATTGCGGAAGCGGGCCGGCGCCCGCGGCATCACCAGTTGCCCGACCCGCTCCGGGAGGTCCATGCGCGAGAGAATCCGCTGCGCCGCGTCCTCCCCGCCACAGCCGGCGAAACCGATGGCGACGAGAAGTGCCCGGAAGGAACGGAAAGCCGCGGACATGGCGGAGAGGGTAGCCGGGCCGGAGTACCCTCCGCGCATGTCGATGCGCGCCGGCATCACGCGCTTCCCGGATTGGCGCACGCTCCGGTCGCACGTCGCCGGCGAAGCCCGCCGCGCCCCCGGCGCGCTGCTCGTCCTGACTCCGACCACCGGCGCCCGCCACGCGCTTGAACAGGCACTCCGCAGCCTCCTGCTGGAATCCGGGCGCGCGGTGGCCGAGCTGCCGGAAGTGCGTACTCCCGCGCAGGCGCTCGCCGACCTGCTGGTGCGGGCGAATCCGCCCGCCCGGCTGGTCAGCCCGCTCGAACGCTCCCTCCTGATGGAGGGCGCCCTCATCGACGCCGGGGACGCGGACGGCGCGCCATGCGGGAACCTGCTGCGACTCGCCGGACCGCTCCTGCGCCTGTTCGACGAGCAGGCCCGGGATCGACCGGTGGCTCCCGGGCGTCCGGCATTCGAGGCCCTGATCGACCGCGCCGACCGCGTGTTCGACGACGTCCGGGAAACGGACCGGGGCGCCGACCGACTCCTCCGGCTCACCGGGTGGCTGGCCCGGGTCCACCGGAGGTACCTCGCCCGGCTCGCCGCCTCCGGACGACTCGATCTGGAGCAGGCCCGGCACGCCCTGCTGGAAACGCCCCCGACCCCCGCCTGGTCGGTGGTCCTGGTGGTCGGCGACCAGACCACCGGCCTCGCCGACAACCAGGTCCTCGGCGCCGTGACCCCTCCGGGCAACCTCCACTTCCTTCTGCTGAAGGACGACTCCGCGCCCCCGCTCCCGGAGGGATGGTCGTGCGAAGAACGGCAGGAGAAGCCGGATCCGGACGACCCGCCGCGCCTTTTCGCGCCTCCGGCCGCGGAAACGGCGGAGGAGCGATCCATCTTCCGCATGACCGACCCGGAAAAGACGGGGGAGCAGTTCCTCTTCCGCATGACCGACCGGGCTGGCGAGACCCGCGCCGCCACCCGGATGCTGGAGGCATACCGCGACGAAGCCGGGGCGGAATTCCCCGGCTTCGAGCGGTGCGCGGTCGCCGCCCGCACCCCGGCGACCTACCTCGACACCCTGGCCGCGAGCCTCGAGGGGGCCGGCATCCCCTTCCAGACTGACGTCCAGCCCTCGCTCGCCGAAGAACCGTGGCCCGCGGGCGTTGATGACGTCCTGGCGTTTGCCGAAAGGCCCGGGCGCCTCTCCAACGGCTTCGCGCTGCTGCGCAGTCCCTTCTTCCGGGACGATCGACTCGGCGGCAATCCCGGGCGGCTTGCCGACATCGCCGAAACAAGCCTGGCCGGAGAGGGCATTCCCGACACCCACGAGCCCGAAGGACTCGACGCCCTCGCGGAGCGGGTGCGGCAGGCAGCCGCCAGCATGCCGACCGGGGCGGCCGGGAGCGGAAGTCCGGGCCCCGGAAAACGGCACGCGCGGGAACTCGGGATCGCGGCGGAGGTGATCGCCCGCCTCGCCGCCTATTCCGGCACGCTCGCCCCCATCCGGGAGGGATCGACCCCTTTCCGGGAAGCAGTGACATGTCTCATCGGCTATGTCGACGCACGCATGCCGGGCGCGCCCGACGACGCAAGCGACGCCCTGCTCCAGGCGGCGGATCCCTCGCTCCCCGACACCCGGGTCGAGGACGCATCCCGCTTCCGCGACCGCATCCGCCGCCAGTTCCGGCGTCACCGGACCCACCGCCACTCCGGGAGGAGCGGCGTCCACCTGATCGCTGCCGAGGACGCTCCCTTCGGGGACTACGACTGCCTCATCCTGCTCGGGGTCGGGGACGCCGACTGGCCGGGCCCCCGTCCGGGGAACATCTTCTTCCCCACCCGGGTCCTCGAGGACGCGACCCGCAAGCGCTTCCGCGAGGCGCGCAAACGGGAGACCCGGCTCCTCTCGAGCTTCGCCGCACTCCCCCGGAAGGTCGCCGGGTTCTCCCGCGCCGAACTCGAGGACGGCTTCCCCGCCGGCGCGTCCCCGCTCTCCGCCTTTCTCGAAGACCGTCTCGGCGCCAGGGAGCGCATCGCCCTGGATATCCCGGAGTCCCCTCCCGCCGGGGATGTCCCTTCCCTCCCCCGGGCGCTCGACCGGTCGTCCCCGGGGGCGGTGGACCTCACCGCGCGCCCGCTCTCCCCCACCGCGGTCGTGCTCTATTCCCGGAACCCCGCGCAGTTCTTCCTCGAGCGGGTGTTGCATCTCCGGCGGGAGGAAACCCTCACCGACACCGGATCAAGGACGGCGCGCGGCAAGCGGCTCCATCAATTGATGGCGGAGTCGGTCCCCGCCTTCTTCCGGGAATACGGCCCGATCACCGAGGGAAACCTCGAAGACGCCCTCGATTTCCTCCACGACCGATACCGCGGGATGCCGGATCCGTGGCAGACCGACCAGGACCGGGATGCCGAGGAACTCTGGCTCTTCGGCGGCGCTTCCCATCCCTCGGCGCTGGAGTGGTTCCTGCGCCAGGAAGCGGAACGGGGGCCGGGCGAGCCGCTTCGGATCGAGGAGGAACTGGAGGGCATCGTGGAGCCGGCCGCCGACCCGCTTCCCGCCCTGCGTGTGCGCGGGATCGTGGATCGGGTGGATCGGACGCCCGACGGCCTCCGCGTCCTCGAACTCAAGTCGGGATCCTCGGCCGGCAAGGACGATGCCTTCTTGCAGGCGCGCCTCTATGGCCGGCTGGCCGGCGCACCCGTCATCGGGGTTCCCTTCTTCCGGGACCGCGTCTGGGAAGAACCGAAGCCCGGCGATCTCGGCAAGCTCGACAGGAAGATCACCGCCGTACGGGACGGCCTGGCTGCCGGAGAGTTTCCGGTCCCGGCAGACGAGCGGGGAATCAAGCCCTTCGACTGGCCCCTCGCCATCCGACCCGACCTGCCGGAGGATCCGCCAAAAATCTTCCCGACCGGACCGGTCCTGCCCGGGGCAGTGGGCAAGCGTCGGCGGGATGGCGAGTTCCAACCGCCCGACAAGGAGGAACGCCGGTTCGCCGCCGATCCGAGGCGGCACGTGGTGTTGCGCGCCTCGGCCGGGACCGGCAAGACGAGGATCCTCACCGACCGCTACCTGAACCTGGTCGGAGCGGGGGTTCCCCCCCGGAACATCCTGGCGCTCACGTTCACCCGCAAGGCCGCGGCCGAGATGAAGGACCGGATCATCAAGCGCCTCTCCGACCCCAAACGGGAACGCCCGCCTGGCGCCGATCCCGGCGATATCTCGGTCTCGACCCTCGACGCCTTCAACCTGGGCCTAGTCCGCGAGTTTCCGCTCGACGCCGGCATCGACCCCGGGGTGGAGGTCCTGGACGAGCGGGAGATGCCGGTGATGCAACAGGAAGCGATCCGGCGCGTGCTTCACGGAGCGACCGACTTCGACCGGCAAGCGCTCGCCGAGCTGCCGCTCCTCGGCAGGAGTCTTGCGAGGCTCGACGCGGTCGCCTCCGCCTGGTTGCAACATCGGACCACCTGGCGCCGGACCTTCGAGGAACGCGAGGAACGGGCGGAACGGGCGGGCACCCGGGAGGAGCCGCCATCCCTCCCGGCGCTCCGGGAGCGCCTCCTCCCGGTGCAGTCCGAGGCGCGGCAATTCCTCGCCGGATACATGGCGCCGGTTCCGCTCCCGGCGCGCCTCGCCCTCCGCCTGAGGTTCCAGCCGGCATCCCGCGACGCACTCGACAGGGAGGATCTGGTCGCGTGGCTCAAGCCGGAGGTTCGCACCTTCCCGCAACACGTGTCGCAACACGGGAAATCGGTCAAGCAGGAGTACCTGCGGGTCAAGGAAGCGCTCCGCGACTTCGACCGCGACTGGCTGGACGCCCTCAATGACCGCACCTTTCCGGTCATATGGAAGTTTCTCCGGAAGGTGGAAGGGGAATACCAGGCCCTCAAGGAGAGCCGGGGGGTGATGGACTTCGACGACCTCACATTGGCGGCAACGCGCCTTCTGCGAAACACCGGCGAATTCGCCGAGAGCCGCCTCCGGCTCGAGTCCCGCTACCACCACCTCCTCGTCGACGAGTTCCAGGACACGAGCGATCCCCAGTGGGAACTGCTCCAGGCCCTTGTCGAGCCGTGGACCAGCGGCGAGGGCCTGGCCGCCGAGGAGGTCCGGCGCGTCACCGGCGGGAGGCTGGAGGCGCCCACCCTCTTCGTGGTCGGGGACCACAAGCAGTCCATCTACCGCTTCCGCAACGCGCGGGTCGAGGTTCTCGGAAAGGCGGAGAACTGGATGCAGCGGGTGTTCCCGGCCGCTTCCCCTCCCCGGGTGGCGCTTCGCTGGAATTTTCGATCCACCGCACCGCTCCGCACCTTCGTGAACGATGTGGCGCAAGCGGTGGCCGAGGGGGATCTGACGGATGCCGACTGGCGATTCCGATACGACAGGGACGACCGCTTTCCGAAGGAACCGGGCCCGGTGGACGAAGGCTCCGCCGAGGAGACTCCCCTCGCCATCTCGGTGGCCGAGGACCACGAGGAGGCGGCCCGGCGGGTGGCGCACCGAATCGCCCGGATCGCGGGCGGCGGCGCGTCCCTCGACCAGATCGCCATCCTCGCGCGGCGGGGCAACGAGCTCGGGATCTATCGGGCCGCATTGGAACGCCTCGGGATTCCCAGTTGCCTCGTCAAGGGGGCCGGCTTCTTCGAGACTTCGGAAGTGCGCGACCTCACGGCGCTCTGCCGCTTCCTGGCGCGGCCGCATTCCGACCTTCGCGCCGTGGAGCTCCTCCGGTCCCGCTTCTTCGCCACGCCCGCCCGGTCGCTGGCGGCGCTCCGGAACGCCGACCGGAAGGCCGAAACGCCCTTCAGCGACGTCCTGACCAGCGGCGGGAATACTCCTTCCGGATTCCCGGCGGCAGATGCCGCCCCGCTTCGGGAGGCGGGCGTCCGGGTGGCGCCATGGATCAAGCTGTCGCAAGAGCTGCCGCCTTCCCTTGCCGTCCAACGCATCCTGAACGAGACCGGATATCGGGCCCGGGCCCGCCGGAGCGGGACCGACGGTCCCTTCGCCGGAGCGCAGCAGGCGGCCAATGTGGAGAAGGCACTCCAGCACCTTCGACGGCTGGAGCACCGCGGCTTCGCCACCCTGGCGGCGGCCGCGCGCCATCTGGAGTCCGCCGGAAGCGACGGCCACGACACCACCCAGGCGCCGCTCAGGGTGACGGGGGCGGTGCAGGTGCTCACCATCCACGCCGCCAAGGGTCTCGAGTACGAACACGTGGCGCTGGTGGACCTGAACGGGACGACGCGAAGCGCCGGCGGCGGACTGCGCGTCCAGGAGGGAGACGACGGCCGCTGGAGCGTCGCGCTGATCCATCGGTCGAGCGACTGGGAGATCCGCGACGGCGGGCGCGCCAGCGCCGAAGAGCGCCGCTGCCTCTATGTCGCCATGACCCGCGCCAAGCGGAGCCTGACCCTTTCCGGCGTCACCAGGTTCACGAACAACGGGGCGGCGTACAAACCCCGAGGACTCGCCAGCTACCTGCCTGCGCCGCTCTGGGAGGCGGCCGCCGCCACGGCCCGCGAGCACCGTCGGGAGATCCGCTGGCCAACCGGGATCGATCGATGCCATACGCTCAAGGTGCTTCCCCCCTCGGAAGGCCCTTGACGCACCGGCTGGCCGCCACCCGGCGGCTCGCCCACCTGCTGCTGGAGCGCCGAATCGGGGGAGCGGCAGGGGACAGGGAGGCCGCCATTCGGATCCTGGACAGCCGTGCTGCTCCCACCGAGACGGCCCGGGCCAAAATTATCGAGGAGGCGCTGCACCTCGTCCGGGCGGCCGCGGAATGGCTCGAAGCCAACCCCGGCGTGCTCCGTTCCGATCTGCGCATCGCGCTCCGGGACCGGGGAGGAAGGCCCTTTTCGGTCACCGTCCCGAGCGTCCTGTTGCGTCCCGACGGAGCGGCGGCGGTGCTGGTCATGGCCCCCGGCGGCGACCGGAACGCACATGCCCGCGCCCGCCGCTACCGTTTTGCGGTCCGCTCGCTGCTGCAGCGCCCGACCGGGGCGTTCCTCGTGCGTCCCGGCGGGACGGTCACCCGACTCGCGTCACTCGCAGGAGACCGAGACCGGGGCTGAATCCAGGCAGAGGATGTTCTCGGTGCGCCCGTTCGCAATCCGGGCGCAGGCGCCGGTGATGGCAGCCCGGGTGGCATCCGCCGGGGTGGCTCCCCGGGCGGCGACCGTTGCCGTTCGCCCGTCCATCACCATCGTGATCTCGCAGCGGGTGCTCCCCATCCGCATGGTGGAACGAACGATGTACCCGACCAGCGCCGCGAAGACGAGGACGGTCAGGAGACCGGCAAGCCGCCTCCGCTTCATCCCGCCCTCCGGATGGGCGGCGTCCGGAAGGTGATCCCTCCGGAACCGTTCCGGCTGATCTCCGACCCGAACCCGGTTCGCCCGCGGCAGCCGGCTCCGGCGAGCCGTCGGTGGGTCTGCGCCGCCCCGGAATCGGCGCGCTCGGCGCCCGGCGCCCGGTGCGGGCGCACCGCGGGTTCCCGGCAGCCGGCGGCGTGCCGCAGCATCCCGGGGCGCGGACCGATCCCCGGCGCCGGTTCGAGCCGCACCGACCCGTTCCGGCGGCCCCTGGCGGGCGCGGCGACCGGACCGGCGGCAGGACAAGGGACCACGGGTGGGGAGCGTATCGCGCTCTTCCGCCCGGTTCGCGGGTATGCTCGCCGCTTCCCGGAGGCCCCCGTGAAAAAGCTGTTCCTCGTCCCCACCCTCGTCCTGCTCGCATCGTGCGGTTCCGAACCACCCCCTCTCGAGGGCGTCACGGCCTACACCGGCATCACGCTTTGGGACGGCACCGGCGCGCCCGCCGTTGCGGATGCGGTGCTCGTGGTCCGGGACGGGCGGGTGGATGCGGCCGGCGCGGCGGCGGATCTGGATGTCCCCGCCGGAGCGGAAACCGTGGACCTCGCCGGCAAGACGGTGATTCCCGGTTTCATCAACGCCCACGGCCATGTGAGCGACGTCATGGGGCTCGATACCGGCCACTACACCCGGGCGAACCTGCTGCGGCAGCTTGCCCTCTATGCGCGCTACGGCATCACCAGCATCGCGTCGCTCGGGGGCGATGGACCGGAAGCCGCCGCACTTCGCGACGAACAGGACGAGACCCTGGACCGCGCCCGGATCCGGATCGCCGGCGAGGTCATCTCCGGTGGCGCCCCGGAGGAGGCGGCGGAATCGGTGGCGCGGAGCCTCGCGCTTCCCGCCGACTTCCTCAAGATGCGGGTGGACGACAACCTCGGGGCGAACGAACGGGTCGCGCCGGAGACCGTTGAACGGGTGATGGCACTCGGCGCCGAGGCCGGAAAGCGGGTCACCACCCACATCTTCTACCTGGAAGACGCCAAGGAAGTGCTGCGCGCCGGATCCGGACTCATCGCCCACAGCGTGCGGGACCAGCCGGTGGACCGGGAGTTCCTCGACCTGATGCTCGAAAGGGATGTGTGCTACGTCCCCACGCTGGTCCGCGAAATCTCGACCTTCGTGTACGCGGAGGTGCCGGACTTTTTCGAGGATCCCTTCTTTCTGAGGGACGCCGACCCGGCCGTACTCGAACAGCTGGCGGATCCCGGACGGAGGGCGCAGGTCGCGGCGAGTCCGGCCGCCCGGGGGTACCGCGAGCATTACCCGATCGCAATGGCCAACCTGAAGGCGGTGGCCGATGCCGGAGTGACCATCGCATTCGGAACCGACACCGGTCCCGCCGGACGTTTCCAGGGCTACTTCGAGCACATCGAGACCGGCGAGATGGCGGAAGCCGGGCTGGGCGCCGAACAGATCCTGCGCTCGGCGACCAGTGATGCGGCGCGCTGCCTCGGCTTCGACGAGGTCGGCGAACTCGTTCCCGGCAAATGGGCCGATTTCATCGTGCTCGACGAGAACCCGCTCGAGGACATCGCCGCGCTGCGATCCATCGAACGGGTGGTGGTCGCCGGAAACACGGTACCCGGCAGCCGGGCCGAATGACCGCGCGGCGCGGGCGTCAGACCGCGCCGGACGACCAGCCCGTCCCGGTCACCCGGGCCCGTCCCTCGCGCTCCAGCTTCCTGAGTCCCGAAGTCAGCGCGGCTTCCGCCAGCATCCGGACCGGTCCCCGGCCCGGAACCTCGGTCACCGGATAAATCCGGAGTCCGAGGTCACGGAGGTTCCCGGGCCCCTCCTCCAGCGCATCCAGTAACGCGGCCTCCCTGGCTTCCCGATGCCGGATCTGGCCGAGGAGCAGATCGCGTCCCGCCACCACCGGCGCTCCGTGCGCCGGATAGACAACGCCGCGGCATTCCCCGGCGAGACGGCGGAGCGAATCCATGTACAGCCCGAGATCGCCGTCCTCCGGCGAGATCAGTATCGAGGAGAGCGACGACACCATGTCCCCCGCAACCATCGCACCGTAGCGGCTGTCCAGGAACGCGAGATGCCCCGGCGCGTGGCCGGGCACGAAGCGGACTTCAAGCCTCCAGTCGGGAGTGCCGTCGGGAGCGACGCCCAGGTCGAGGAGATCGCCGTCGCCAAGCGCCATCGTCTCCCCGGAAATTGCCGGCATCCGCGCGAACGTCTCGGGATGGGCGCCCACCGGAACCCGGTACCGCTCGGCAGCGGCGACCACCGAACCGATGTGATCCCGGTGGTGATGGGTCACGACCACCGCCTCCAGCCGGTCCGCGCCAAGCAGCCGGTCCACCATGCCGAACAGCATGTCGCGCTCGGCGGGATCCTCCGGAGCCGGGTCCACCAGGTAGCGGCGGGAGGTTCCGATCAGGACCGCGTTGGTGTGGGTGGCCGGCGGAAGCGTGGGTGTCCGGCAGGGGATGACCGCGATCCCCGGCGAGTACCGGACCGGCGGTCGGTGACGCCGCTCGCGCCGATTCCGCGCCCTGAACTCCTCGTCGTCGTCCGACCAGCGCTCGAGCAACCCGATGATCGGCGGCGCCAGCGCCAGCGCCCCTTCGCGCCAGCGGGCAAGTGCGGCCTCCGGGGTGAGAAACGCCGACTCCACGATCTCGCCCGGCCAGACCGTCACCTGTTGCCCCCCGGGCAGCGGCATCCTGTAGAACCGGGTATCGAAGCGGTGGGGCGCCGACTCCGGCGTGGTGAGCGACTCCACCTCCACGAAGTCCTCCGCCCGGACCTCCGCACCGGTCCTCGCAAGCACCTCGGCGAACCCGATCCCGCCGGCAAGCAGCGCCTGTCGGAGCGGGTCCAGCGCCATTCCGGAATCCCGGCCCCTGGCAAGCAGGACCCCGGTCTCCTCGAACACCTCCCGAACCGCAGCCGCGATCCGGGGCACTCCCGCCGCACCCGGCAGATCCGCGTCCGACCGGGAAACGGTCCCGCCGGGAAACGCCCAAAGGCCGGGAAACGCGCGGAGCTCCGGGGAGCGCCGAACCAGCAGCACCCGATCCCCGACGGTGAGCATTACGGCGACCGCGGGACGCGGAGGGGTCGGCATCGGGCGGGAGCTTATGCGCCGGACGGGGAATCGTCGGACGGGGAATCAACGGACGGGGAATCAACGGACGGGGAATCAACGGACGGGGAATCGTCGGACAGGGAATCAACGGACGGGGAATCGTCGGACGGGGAATCGTCGGACGGGGAATCAACGGACAGGGAATCAACGGACGGGGAATCGTCGGACGGGGAATCAACGGACAGGGAATCAACGGACGGGGAATCAACGGACAGGGAATCAACGGACAGGGAATCAACGGACAGGGAATCAACGGACAGGAATCGACGGGGATAGGCTCCCGGCGCATCGAGGAGGCGCTTCCATGATCGACGCACCCGTCATCCCCTTCTCCGGGCTGTTCGCCGCCGGCGACGCGGCGGATCGGGCCCCCGCCTCGCTGCTCGGCATCTGCGACGCCACCCGGTCCACCCACCGGAATGCCTGCGCGAAAGCCCCTCCCGCCATCCGCCAGGCCTACGACGGCAACTGCTACAACGCCTTCAGCGAGCGGATGGTCGACTGCGGGGGCGCCGTGGCCGACCTTGGCGACCTTCACCCCTCGGGCAACGGATTCGAAGCGGACGCCGCGCGCTATCGGGCGGCGGTTGCCGCCGAACGGGACCGGGGGCGAACGCCCTTCATCCTCGGCGGCGACCATGCCATCACCCCACCCCTGGTTCAGGCGTTCGGGGACGGCGGCGCTCTCCACGTGGTCCAGTGGGACGCCCACCCGGACTTGCATCCCGACTTCGAGGGAAGCCGGACCTCGCACGCCTGTGTGGCAGCGCGACTCCTCGAGTTCTCCCACGTGGCAAGTCTCACCCAGATCGGCATCCGAACCGACACGCCGGTCCAGCGCTCGGTGCGGGAAGCGCATGCGCGCCGGGTGCACTCGATCTCCGCGCGGGAGGGCGCCCGCCGGTCCACCCTGCTGGATCATCTGCCGGACGGCGCCCGGGTGTACCTCACGGTGGACATGGACGGCTTCGACCCCGCCTTTGCTCCGGCGGTGGCCCATCCGGTTCCGGGCGGGCTCACGGCACGGGCGGGACTCGACCTCCTCCACGAAATCGGACGCCGTTTCGTTCTGGTCGGCATGGACGTGGTCGAGGCATGTCCCGGCGGTGACCGGGAGCAGCGGACGCTGCTGCTTGCCGCCCGCCTCATTCACGAAGGGGTGGGCCTGGTAGTGGATGCGGCCGGACGCTGATCGCGGATCAGGCGCCCGCAACCACGGCTTCGATCTCGGTGTCGGTCAGAATCCGGTCGGTGTCCTTCGCGGCGCGGAAGACCCGGCGGGTCAGTTCGTCGGTGGGTTCGTACCCGTGCTGGCGCAGCCAGTAGATGACGTTGGCCAGGCCGCTCATGGGTCCCACTTCCACCTTCTGGTGGAATCCGTAGTCGCCGGCGGCGACGCCGGAATACACCCGGTCGGCGAGCCAGTCGTCCCCCTTCGCCTTGGCCTTGATGATGGCCGCCGCATGAACTCCGGTGCCGGTGCGGAACGCATCCCGACCCACCACCGGATAGCCGGCCGGAATCGGGACGCCGGTGGCGTCGGCGACTGCCTCGCAGTACGCGCGGAGGTCCGACAGATCGTTCGGAATCCAGTCGAGCAGTTTCAGGTTGACCAGAAGCTGGTCCATCGGGGTGTTTCCGCAGCGTTCCCCGATCCCGATGGCGGTCCCGTGGACGCAATCGGCCCCCGCCTCGATGGCGGTGAGGCTGTTGGGTACCGAAAGGCCCCGGTCGCGGTGGCCGTGCCAGTCGAGCTGTACCTCGGCGCCGCTTTCCTCGATCACACCGCGGACGAAGCGGATGAGCCGGGTCACTCCGTCCGGGGTGGCGTGCCCCACGGTGTCGCAGACCACGATACGGCGAGCGCCGCAGCGGATGGCGGTGAGGTAGAGCTGCCGCACGCCTTCCGGGCGGGCACGGGTGGTGTCCTCGGTGACGAACTCGACCGGAAGGCCGTGCTCCACCGCCCAGGTCACTGATTTCTCGGTCTGCCGCACCAGGAAATCGAGGTCCCACTCCTCGGCGTACTGGCGGATCGGACTGGATCCGATGAAGGCCGCCACCTCGATCGGGATTCCCGTGCTTTCCGAGACCCGGTGGATGGGCTCGATGTCGGACACCAGCGTCCGCGCCGCGCAGTTGGGGCGGACCCGGAGCTTCGCGTCCACGATTTCCCGCGCCAGGTGCAACACTTGGGATTCCACGTGCGGCCCGGCGGCCGGAAGCCCGATGTCGGCGCACTGGATCCCGAGGCGGTCGATCAGGTGGAGGACCGCAATCTTCTTCCCGAGCGGCGGCGACACCACCGAGGGGCTCTGAAGGCCGTCCCGCAGTGTCTCGTCGTTCAGGACGACCGGATCCGGCGGCCTCCAGGCCTGAGCCGGATCCGGCCGGTTCCAGTCGTAGATGAGAGCGTCTGGCCCGGGCCGGGAATCCGGTTCAGACATCGGCGAGAGTGGCGCCGATCGCATGGAAGCCGCTGTCCACGTGGAGCACTTCCCCGGTCACCCCGCGGGCGAGCGGCGAGAGCAGGAACGCCGCCGCATCTCCCACTTCCGCGGCAGTGGTGGCGCGGCGGAGCGGCGCGTGGGCCCGGTAGTGCTCCACGATCCTGGAGATGCCTCCCACCGCCGACGAGGCCAGCGTCTTCGCCGGACCGGCGGAGATCGCATTCACCCGGATTCCTTCGGGCCCCAGGTCACTGGCGAGGTAGCGCACCGAGGATTCGAGGGCCGACTTCGCCACTCCCATCACGTTGTAGTTGGGAAAGGCCCTTTCGGCGCCCAGGTAGGTGAGGGTGACCACGGCCCCCCCCTCCCCTTCGGCGAGCGCCTTCCGGAACCGCGCGGTGAGCGCGGTGAGCGAGTACGCCGAAATATCGTGGGCCATGCGGAACCCGTCGCGCGAAGTCGCCGCGAAGGTCCCGGTGAGTTCCTCGCGGGGCGCGAAGGCCACCGAGTGCACCAGGAAGTCGAGTCCCCCGAGCTGATCCAGCACCGTGCCGACCGCGGCATCGAGCTGGGCGTCATCGGCGACATCCAGCGGGAGGGTTCCGGTCCCCGGAATCCCGGCGGCCAGCGCCTTGACATTGCGGCCCAGCCGCTCGTTCTGAAAGCTGAGCGCGAGCTTCGCTCCCTCCCGGACCGCTGCCTCGGCGACTCCCCAGGCAAAGGACCGCCGGTTCCCGACCCCGACGATCAGGCCGCGCTTTCCCTCGAGCAGCTTCACCCCGGCAACTTTACCCCGAGAGCGCCCCTTCGAGGCGCCGGGCCAGCAGCAGGATCGCGTCCTCCCCACCGTGCCGGCCGACGATCTGGACCCCGAGCGGAAGGCCCCCGGGTTCCCGGCCGGCCGGGACCTGGACCACCGGGTGCCCCGTCAGATTGAAGGGGCCGACGAGTCGCATCAGCCCGGGACGCACGGGTTCTCCGTTCCCGAGCGTCCGGGCGCCGATTTCCGGCGCGCCGGTGGGCGCCGTCGGGACGACCAGCGCATCCACGGATTCGATCACGCGCGAGAACCCGTCGGTCACCAGCCGACGCGCGACAAGCGCGGCCAGCAGGTCGTCCGCCGGGAGGCGGCGCCCCGCCTCGAGGTTCCTCCGCACGTCGGCGCCAAAATCGCCAGCCCGATCCCGAAGCCGTTCCCGGTGAACGGCAGCGGCTTCGGCGAAGGCGATGAGATTCCGGCTCGGCGCCGCAAGATCGGCCTCCGGAAGGCGAACCGCAACCGGTGCGGCGCCGAGGTTCGCGAGCGCGTCAAGGGCGGAACGGGTGGCGTCCCGCATCGGCGGAATCAGGTTCTCGAAGAAGTAATTCTCCGGGACGCCGATCCGAACCCCGGCGAGGGGCAGCGGCGGATCAGCGGCCACGGACCGGCGTTCCGGCTCGTCCGCGAGAACGGACCAGACGAGATCCAGGTCGGCGGCGCTTCGGGCCATCGGACCCACATGGTCGAGGCTCCACGAGAGCGGCGTCACCCCTTCGGCGGAGAGGCGCCCGAAGGAAGGCTTCAGTCCTGCGGTTCCCGTGAGCGCCGCCGGGATCCGGATCGAACCGCCGGTGTCGGTGCCGATCGACCCGTAGCCGATGCCGGAGGCCAGGGCCGCCGCCGATCCGGAGGACGATCCGCCGGCGCTCCTCGAGGGATCGACCGGATTGCGGATGGTTCCGAAGTGGGGGTTTTCGCCGGTCAGGCCGAACGCCCATTCGTGGAGGCTGGTCTTTCCGATCAGGACCGCGCCGGCCGCCTCGAGCGCGCGCCACACCGGCGCACTGGCGGTCGCCTCCCGCGGGAAGCGCGAACCGGAGGTGGTGGGGAGACCCGCGACGTCCACGATGTCCTTCACCGTGAAGGGGATGCCGGCGAGGGGCGCCGACTCCTCGACGATTTCCGGTGTCTGCCGGCACACGAGGATGAAGGCGCCGAGTTCGTCCCGCTCGGCGGCGTGCCGCGCCTTCTCGACGAGATCCCGCCCTCGCACCGCCCCGGCACGCATCCGGGCCCGGAGGCGGACGATCCCTGTCCGTGCGCGCGGCCCGGGGGACCGTTCCGCCGGGACGTCCCGCCACCGGGACGCCAGTTCCCCGGCGGTGAGGGGCGGAATTGCGAGACCAGCCAGCTCGCGCCGCAGCGTTTCGGCGTCCTGGCGGAGGGAAACCGGGGGTTCCCTTCCGTCAGCCACCGCTCATCGCCCGGAGAGCACCCGGGCCGGCAGGGTCACGAGCGCCCGGAGCAGGGAGAAGACTCCGTCCACCGCCACTCCCAGCAGACGGAAGGGCAGCAACAGAAGCCAGACGAACGGCCAGAGCAGGAGCGCGAGCAGCGCCAACGGCCAGCACACCACGAAAAGAAGCACCCATAGGACAAACGAGGCCATACCCGGATCCTACGAAACGGACTCCCCGGTGGTTTCGCCAACGAGAGATTCGAGGGTGGCGTCCCCCGCAGCCAGCTGGCGCAAGCCGTCCTCGTCCACCACCGGAATCCCGAGTTCGCGCGCCTTGTCCCGTTTGCTCCCGGCTCCGGCGCCGGCCACCACCGCCGAGGTGCGACGGCTCACCGAGGCCACCACCCTTCCCCCGTGGCGCTGGATCAGGGCGGTGGCCTGGTCCCGCGTCTGGTTCGGAAGCGTACCGGTGAGCACCAGCTTGAGCCCGTCAAGGGTCGCGGCCCCGGTCTCCTGCCATACCGGACGGACGCCGAGCCGGGTGAGTTCCTCCAGCCACGCCCGATTGGAGGCATCGGAGAAGAAGCCGATCACGGCATCCGCGACCTCGTCGCCGATCTCGTGAACCGAGAGGAGTTCCTCCCGCGACGCGGCGGCGATCCGCTCCAGCGAACCGAACCGCGAAGCGAGCACCCGCGCCACATGCGCCCCCACATTGGGAATCCCGAGCGCGAAGACGAACCGCGGCAGTTCCGCGGCGCGGCTTTCGTCGATCTCGCGCAACAGGTTCTCCGCCGATTTCCCGGCAAAGGGCCGGCGCATCCGGGACGGCAGCCCCCCCAGGTCTCCGGCGCCGAGCGAGAACACGTCGGACGGATGGCGCACGAGGCCGGCATCGAAGAGTGCCCCGGCCACCTGTTCGCTGAGCCGATCCAGGCCGAAGGCGTCCCGGCCCGACATCCGGGCCACGGCCACCGCGAGTTCGTCCCGGTCCCACACCGGTTCCGGTCCGGATTCCATCCGCGCCGCCAGGCCGGATTCCCGGAACACGCCGATGCGCAGCAGACTCCGGAGCAGGGATCGCGGACCGGCCTCCGCAAGCCCCTGCCGCACCAGTTTCGCCGGACGGCCCCCACTGTCGAGGACGGCGCCGAGCGTCCCGTGCGCTTCGGCGAGCTTCCGGGCAGCGCCGGCGCCCACCCCGGGCAGCCCGAGGGCGACCAGCAACCGGGCGAGCGGCTGGTCCCGCGCTTCGCGCAACCGCGACGCCAGCCGCTCCGCACGCTTCGTGTCGAACGGCGGCGCCGTCGGACGCGGGGGAACCCCGAGCAGGCGCTCCCGGTCAAGCCGGTAGAGATCTGCCGGCGTCCGCACCAGATCGTGCTCCAGCAGCACCCGGACCAATTGCTCCCCGAGCGCGTCGATCTCCATCGCCCCCTTGCCGATGAAATGGGCAAGCCGGGCGCTTTTCTGCGCCGGGCATTCCCAACCGCCGGTGCAGCGGTGGTACGCCCCTTCGACCCGAACCGGAAACCGACATCCGGGACAGGCTTCCGGCATGGTCCAGGGAGTGCCGTCCGCCGCCTCCGGTCCGGAACGCACCGCCTCCACCACCTGCGGGATCACATCCCCGGCGCGCTGGATCCGAACCCGGTCCCCGACTCGCAGTCCCAGCGACTTGACGATCGCCTCGTTGTGGAGCGTGGCGTTCCGGACCGTGACGCCGCCAACCCGAACCGGGGCGAGGCGCGCCACCGGAGTCAGCTTTCCGGTTCGCCCCACCTGGATGCCGATCCCGAGCAGGGTGGTCTCCGCCTGCTGCGGAGGAAACTTGAACGCGACCGCCCATCGCGGGGTGCGCGAGCGCTCTCCGAGCTCCCGCTGATCCTCGAGGCGGTCCAGCTTCACGACCACTCCGTCCAGTTCCATTGAAAACCGGTCCCGCGCCTCCATCAGCGCCCGGTGGTAGGCGATGATGGCGGGCGCGCCGGCGGCGGTCTCCCACCAGGCCGAGGTTCGCGCCCCGGGTCCTTCGGGCGCCACCCGGAATCCGAGTCCGGCCAGCGTGCGCAGCACGCCCGATTGGGTGTCCGGCGGCTGAGCCCCCTCACCCTCCCCTTCCCAGATCAGGATGTCGTAGGCGACGAACGCCAGCGGACGGGAAGCGGCCACCGAGGAGTCGAGCTGGCGGAGCGACCCCGCCGCCGCGTTTCGCGGGTTGCCAAAGACCGGCCGACCCGCCGCGGCAAGGGCACGGTTCATCCGTTCGAAATCGGGGGCCGGAAGCACCGCCTCGCCCCGGACCGCCAGCCGCTTCGGGTGGCCTTCCGCTGGCAGGCGGAGCGGGATGGAGCGGATCGTCCGCAGGTTGGCAGTGATGTCCTCACCCGACTGCCCGTTCCCGCGGGTGGCCCCCCGGACGAACAGCCCGGACTCGTAGGTGAGCGCCACCGAGAGCCCGTCGAACTTGGGTTCCAGACACCAGGCCGGCGTGTCCTGCCCGAGTTCCCTCCCGGTCCGGGTCAGGAACTCATGGAGCTCGGCCTCGGACGCGAGGCTCTCCAGCGAGAGCAGCGGCGCCGGATGGACGACTTCGGGAAAGCCGTCGGCAATCCCGCCGCCCACCCGCCGCGTGGGCGAGTCCGGCGTGGCCAGCTCCGGATGGCGGCGCTCCAGTTCCACCAGTTCCCGAAAGAGCGCGTCGTACTCGGCGTCGGTGACCTCCGGCGAGTCGAGGATGTAGTAGCGGTGGTCGTGAAACCGGATCCGGTCCACCAGTTCCCGGTGGCGGACGACGGACGGATCCGGTCTCACCGTGTCCGGGAGCGGACGCGGCGCCGGCTCCGCGAGCGTTCGGCGCGCTCCCGGACGAAGCGGCTCAGCCGGTCGGTAACGCGGCGGGCCCAGGGCAGGTCGCGCCCGAGGATGGCGAGTCCGCCGAGGATCATCAGGACCCCTTGGAGAATCGGCAGAAAGAGGCCCACGATGCCGACCGCCAGCAGGACGAATCCCGCCACGATCCGGACCACCCGCCAGACGCTGCTTCCGGATGCCGGCGGGCGGCGACGGATGGCCGGCGCCCCCGAATAGACTTCGGAGCGTTCTCCATCCACTCCGTCAACGTATACCACCGCGCTTCGTGAAACACCGTCCTGGCGTCGCCACCGCTTCCCAGGCGTTCGCAACCTTTCTGGTCACGCTTGCCGCCATCTTCGGGATCGGGATCTTCCTGGCGCGAACGCGGCTTCCGGTCGAAGTGGCGATCCTCCTGTTCCCGGCGGTCACCATCGTCATTGCGGTGGGGGCGATCCGCGTCTTCCGGCTGCGACCGTTCCGGGTCTTCCTGCTCCGTCCGGCTCCCCTGCCGGACCTGCTGCTCTCGTTTCCGGTGGCCCTCTCGCTGTTCGTGGTCAGCGACCAGCTCGCCAACCTGGGCCAGCAGTTCCTGCCGCTCAACGAGGCCTTCCTCGAGAACCTCAATCGCATGATCCAGGCCGACGGCTTCCTCGAGTGGATGATCCGGCTCGCCGGCATCGGATTCGGCGCCGCCATTTCGGAGGAACTGCTGTTCCGGGGCGTGATTCTCACCGGACTCGGACGCTTCGGGCGCGTCGGCGCGATCTGCCTCTCGGCCCTGCTGTTCACCGCGATGCACGGATTGCCCCTGCCGAACTACTTCGTGGCCGGCGCCATCCTCGGGATTGCCGCACTGGCCACCGGGAGCATCCTGGTTCCGATCTCGATCCATCTCTTCCACAACACCGCGGCGCTCCTGCTGTCCAACCTCACCGGACTCAGGACCCTCGGAGAGCCGGTCTGGACGCCGGCCGGCATTCTCGTCCCGGCACTCGCGATTCTGGCGATCGGGGTGGGACACTGGATTCGGAGGATGAGCCGGAAGGGGCGTCAAGACGCTGCCACCCCGCCACCGGACACCGACATTCCCGAAATGCCGCCTCCCCCGCCGCAGGCGCTTGCCATCGGGGAGAATCTGAAGCAGGTGCCCGCCGGGCGCCGGCGGCTCGGACTGGTGGTGATGGTGAGTGCGGTGGGCGGCGGGATATTCCTGAGCCTCGGCCTGTTCCTCTTCCTCGGCTACGTCGTGGATCCGGGAAGCCAGCGCGCCGCCGCGATCCAGCACCTGCGCCAGGTCTGAAGTTCCAGAGTGCCATAGACGCAAGTCACTGACTTGATTGGACATGGAGAGATTTCAGGATTTCGCTACTGGGTACCGGACAGCTTCACGGCAAGCAGATCGAAGGCCTTTTGTTGAAGCGGGGTGGGCCGGGTCGTGATCTCGAACCGATCGGCCCCCGGCAGGGCTGGGGCGGTTTCGGCGAGGGTGTCGCGCGCGGTAGCACCGGCGAGTCCCCGGGCGGCGATCAACGCCAGCACACGCTGGCGTTGGGGGGAGGACTCGGGGTCGATGAGGTGGTCGAGGCGGAGCTTGCGGAGTGTGCCGAGAACGGCGGCGACATGACCGTGGGGGAGGGAGCGAACGATGTTGAGAAGCTCGTCGGGCCCGACGAGGCGTTCGTTCTTGAGTACCCGACGGAGCGCGGCAATCTTGTATTCGGGCCATCCGGAGAGGTTGGCGAGCGTGCGTTTTCTGGTTTTGGCGCCTTCGCGCCAGCTTTCGCGGAGGAGGACTGCGGGGGGTGATTTGCGGTTGGGGACGACGTCGACGTACATGGCTCAATGATACCAGACATGCCATATGGAAATAAAGTAGTAATATCGTCAAATACATGGGCGTACAAATCAAGTGTCAAAACGCACTTTCCCCTTGCGAATCAACCCTTTGAACGGCAAAAAAGGGGAAATTGCTCTGGAACTTCAGCCAGGTCTCCCACGAGGCGCTGGCCGAAGGCGCATCCTCCTGGAGCGAGGAGGTGGATGCCGCCTTCGATACGCTCGGAGACCTGAACCGGGAAGGTCGGCTGGGATTCCGGCAACTCTGGCGCACCACCCGCGCCGTCGCCGAAGCCACCCGCGACGGGGAGTTCGGCGAAGGCGATGTGGAGGATCTGCTCACCGTGGTGGGCAGCATCCGCCGCGAATCACCCGCTGTCGGCCCGGACTGATCCCGGCCAACTTCGGCGGGCGCCCGGATCGAGGCCCGGGAGGCCGCGAACACCGGGTCCTCATCGCTCGGGCGGACACTCGGGGAAACGCCCTCCGCCCACCCGTGCATCGGGACGGAACCCCGGCGCACGATGCCCGGACCTCTCGCGCGGCCCGGTTCCGTTCGTCGGAGGCAGCGAAGCGAATCAGCGATCCACCGCCACGCTCGACGAGGGTCGGGATCATCCGCGCCGCACGCATTCCCGGATGGCGGCGCGCCATCCGCACGCCCACGGAGCGGTCGCGCGTACCGAGGGCGCCTCCCCGTCACCACCCGGCCCGCAGATCACCCCCGGAAGACCACCACCCATGCCGGACCCATTCCCGGATCGAGGCCCTCCCCGACCTGACCCTCCCTTGAAATCACGCAGAGGGGAGATCGGACCCCCGCGGGCCCTGACGCAACCCTCAGAGTCCCCGAAAATCACCGTTCCCCGGATCAGGCCACCGTCGGCGGGCAGGACACGGCCCGCCGGAAGCGCCACCCTTGGCACCGGCGTTCGCCCCTGGCGAGCGCATCGCCCGCCCCCCCGGGAAGTCCCGGATCCGGACCGTCGGTTGCAGTCGGGCGTCACCCGTGCCTTCTTCCCCATGCCGCCTGGGCGACAACGGCGGGCCGGCGCCCGCGGGCGCCCCCTCCGGGTCGGGTCTCTCCCGTGAAGGGCGCTGTCGCTCACGACCGGGATCCCGGCAGGCCGGATGCGCGCCCGGGGCGCCATCCCTCGAGGATCGGATGCTGGCAGGCCGCTGCGGGGCGGCGTCTCACTCCTGGGTGTCGGTCTCGTTCTCCGGCGGCGCATCCACCAGACGAACGGCCCAAAGACCCGAATTGCGATCGGAGAAGAAGATATGCCCCTTGTGCGGCTGGGCGCCCCACACCTGGGGTGCGTTCGGGAGGAAGCCCTCGGGATCGAGAGGGAGGAACCGGGCAATTTCCCGGCCCTGGCGGTAGAGGTTGCCGAGGAGTTCGCCCGAGACGTCCACGACGCGGAGCCCGCCGTTGTAAAAGGCAACGTACATGACGTCGTCCTCGATCCAGATGTTGTGGCTGCCGGCCTCCGGCACTTCGTAGCGCCCCACCAGCCTGGCGGGGTTCTCGAAGTTCTCGTCCCATTCGAGAATGTGGATCCAGCCGCGCCAACGGGTCGGTTCGTTGTCGTAGCCGGGAGTCCCGGTCCCCACCTCGGCGAGAGGGCTGTACCGGCCGGTTCGCGCCGCTTCATCTCCGGCGAAGATGTAGAACTTGCCGGTGGATCTGCTGCGGTAGGGATGAACCGCGTGGTTCCATCCGGTGGGAAATGGGAACTGGCCCATCAGTAACGGGTTCTGCGGCGATCCGCCCCGGTCGCCGCCCCCCACATCGATCACCGCGACCCCGTCCTTCCAGTTCGCCGAATAGGCGATCCCCTCCACGACCCAGACGTCGTGGATCGAACGGCCCGGGCTGTCGAGCGCGAAGCTGCCCACCCGGTGAGGCGCCGCCGGGTCCTCGATGTTCACGACGTCGAACCGCCGCCCGCCCGAAAGCGCGTACACATGTCCCTCGTACAGGAAGGTGTTGTGAACCCCGCCGGTAAGCTGGTCGTCGTACCGGGCGAGCACCCGGACTCCCACCGAGGGGTCGGAGACGTCCAGGATGACGAGTCCGTTCTTCCGGTTGGAGGCGCCCTCCCGGGAGATGACGGCTGTCGCCCCGTCCGCGGAAATCTTGACGTCGTTGACGGTACGGGCATCCACCTTCACCACATCGGCGATCTCGATGCTCTCCGGGTTGGTGACATCCCAGATATAGGCGTGGCCCTCGGCGCTGTGGGTTCCGGTGATCGCGTAGTCACGCCCGTTCGGCGCCTCCCACACCCAGAGATCGGAGGTGGCCCGGTCGCTCACCCGGCCGTGTCCCACCAGCTCGATGTGACGCCGCACCTGCCGGTCGCCGACCGCGATCACCGTGGAAGCCGAGACGCTGCCGGTGCGAGCCACCACCGTGTAGACCCCCGGCAGGTCCGCGACGAACCGGCCGTCGGGAGTCACGAGCCCCGCCGACGGGCCGCCGACGCCCATCGAGTCGGTGACTGCCGAGACGCTGAATCCGATGGGCACTCCCTCGGCCTCCCCGCCGGACGCACGATGGCCGGTCGCGGTCAGGCGCACCACATCGCCGGTGCGGGCCGTTTCACGGTCCGCCCGGATCTCCATCCGGGCCACCGGGTTGGGTTTGACCTCGAGCTCCACGCGGACCGCGGCTTCGCCGCCGGCGGCGGTCAGCATGACCGAACCCGGACGGATCAGTCGGACCAGCCCGCGGACGGGTTCCCGGGCAATGGTGGGCGGCCGGGACACCGGGATCGCAACCGAGGGATCCGAACTCCGCAGCGAGACGGCGAGTCCCTCGACCGCATCCCCGAGGGCGTCCCGTGCTTCGACTTCCACCACCACTTCGGTCCCGGCGTAGAGCGGACCGCCCGCCGTGACGGTGAGGGAGGCGACCGACGCCGGACGGATGCTCACCGGAATCCGCTGCTCCAGATACCCCTCGGCATCCGCATTGCGGGCCGAAGGATCGGGCCCGGCTTCCACCACCCGGACCAGGATCTCGAAATCGCCCGGGGAACGGGTGGAAACCTCGCCGTCCGGAGACACCTTGAAGATGTTGAAACCCCAGGTGCGATGCTCGAGATTCCAGTATTGGCCGTACAGCGGCAGAAAGAGAATTTCCGCGTCCTCGACCACCACCCCGTTCGCATCCCGCACCGTGGCGGCGAGTTGCGCGGTCTCGCCGGCGCGGAGTTCGAGTGCAGCGGGCAGTACCTCGAGGGTGGCCGGCTCCTGCGCCGAGGCAGCCGCTGCGATGAAGAGCGCGGGGAGGAGCAGGCGCCGCATCACCAGGCCACTCCGTAGTCCTCGCCGTGCTGACTGGAGCCGCCCTGGAAGGTTCCGTGTTTCCAGTCGAACCAGATGGCGTTGATCGGTCCGGACGTCCGGGGCGCGAAACGCAACCGGTATCCCATCTTCTCCAACTCGGTCCGGGTCCAGCCCGGGGTGGAGTCATGGAGAAGGATCGAACCCGGATCGGACTCGTGGGCGCCGAAGGAACTGCGCATCTGGTAGCTGTTGAAGTTGGCCGCCTCGGCGGCTTCCTGGACATTCATCCCGAACTCGACCACGTTCAGGAAGAACTGGAGCAGGTTCTGGTCCTGTCCGTCGCCGCCCTGCACCGCGAACGAGAGGAACGGCGCCCCGTCCCGAATCGCGAGACTCGGGGTGAGGGTGGCGCGCGGACGCTTGCCCGGTTCGAGGACGTTGTACGGGTTCATGGCCGGGTCCAGCACGAAGCTCTGCATCCGCTGGCTGAGACCGATACCGGTTTCGCCAGCGAGCACCGCCGGGAGCCAGCCGCCGCTCGGGGTGACCGAGACCACCCAACCCTCGGCGTCGGCGGCCTGGATCGAGGTGGTGCCGGCGAGGAATCCGTCGAGGAACTCCTCCCGCTCCTCCTCGGTGTCCGGGTTCCCGGAACTTCCGGAAAACCGGTTCAGATAGTCGGGGAACGGATGCACACCGCCCTGGAACGGATACGGATCGCCGGGGCCGATGTGCGGATCGTTGCGGTCGGGACGGATCAACTCTGCCCGCAGCGCGGCGTAGTCCTTGGAAAGCAGCCCCTCGATGGGTTCCTCGGGCGGAAAATACGGATCCCCGTAATAGAAGTCCCGGTCGGCGAACGCGAGGTTCATGGCCTGGTACAGGGTATGGATGTACCGGCTGCTGTTGTAGCCGAGCGCACCGACATCCAGGGGCTCGAGGATGTTGAGCGTCTGGAGCAGCACCGGCCCCTGGACCCAGTGGGTCAGCTTGTACACCTCGATATCGCGGTAGGCGGTGGAGACCGGTTCCTCGATCCGCACCCTCCAGTGGGCCAGGTCGTCGGTGGTGATCAGTCCTCCCTGCTCTTGCACCCCGCGCACGAACTCTTCGGCGATGTCCCCCTCGTAGAACCGGTCCTGGGCCGCCTGGATCGCCGCCTTCCGGTCAAGCCCCCGGGCAAGCGCCTCGGCTTCCGCCTCCACCAGCTTCCGCAAGGTGCCGGCCAGTTCGGGCTGGCGGAAGATCTCGCCCGGAAGCGGGCCCCCGGCAGTGAACTCGCGGGTGGTCGCGTCCTCCCGGTCCCAGTAGTTCCCGGTCTCGTCCCGGGGGCCGGAGGAAGCGGACCGCTCGTTCCGGTGCGGCAACAGGGTGCGCCGCGAGTACGGCCACTCGGCGATCCGGTCGGCGCCACGCTGGATCGCCCGGGCGGTGGCGGCCTCGATGGGGTATCCCTCGGCCATCTGGATCGCGGGGGCGAGCACCTGGGCCAGGGACATGGTTCCGTACTCGGCAAGCATGGTCATGAGCCCGCCCGGCGTCCCCGGCGTCACCGCGGCAAGCGGGCCGACCGCCGGCGGATAGTCCATCCCCCGGCTTCGGAAGAACTCGGGAGTAGCGCCCGTGGGCGCCACCCCGAGGGCGTTGATGCCGATGACCTTCTTCAATTCGGGGTGCCAGATGAGCGCCTGGGTCTCCCCGCCCCAGCTCAGCGCGTCGAACATGGTGGCGGTGGCGCCCAGCATGGCGCAGGCCGCGTCCACCGCGTTCCCCCCCTGCTGGAAGATCATCGCGCCAGCGGTGGCGCCAAGCGGCTTGCCGGTGATCGCCATCCAGTGCCGGCCGTGAAGCACCGGCTTCTGGGGCCGCGCTTCGGCAGCGACGGTCGTCAGGACAAGGAGGAACAGGAGTCCCGCATGTGCTCGTCTCATGCGCTCATTCTGCGGTTTCCGCCGCCATCTGGCAACGGCGACCCGGAAGGACGCTCGAACGAGGGAATATCCAGCCAGTAGCGGGTGTGGCGGAGCTTCCCGGTACGGCGCAACGCCCCCTTCCCCACCAGGTCGGCCAGGTCACGGGTCGCCGAGGACGGCGCCGCACCGGTCAGACGCTGGTAGTTGCCGGCGCTCAACCCACCGCGAAAACCATCCGGTTCGGCACGAAACAGGCGCCGGATCGCCTTCTGCTGGCGTGGATTCAGTTGGCCGCGAAGCCGGTCGAAGAGCTGTGCCTGCTCGAGGGAACGGATGACCCGGCGCTCGCTCCATATCTGCGCTTCCCGGGTTGTTTCGGCAAACCAGACGAGCCAGTCGGTGATCGAGAGGGAGCGCGAGACCGCCGCCAGGCGGTCGTAATACGCCCTTCGAGACTGGCGGATCGCCCGGGCGAGCGCGATCACGCCAGGTGCGCCGAGGGATTGCGCGAGCGCCCGGGTCGCCACCGCCCGGGCGATCCTCCCGTTTCCATCCTCGAAGGGGTGGATATGGACGAAGTACAGGTGCGCGACTCCGGCCCGGGTGAGGGCCGGAAGCGCGGTCGTCTGCCGGTACCAGTCAAGGAACCGATCCATGTCGGCCCCGACCCGCCCGGAAGGCGGCGCCTCGTAGTCCACTCGGCGACGGGTTTCCGGTCCGGAAACGACCCGCATCGCCTCGGGATGGTCGCGGTACCGGCCGATGGCGTCGATTTCCGGGCGATCCCGCATCAGGACGCGATGCCAGCCGCAGAGCATTTCGTGCGAGAGCGGCCGATCGAAGTTGCGGTACAGATCCACCATCATCGCGGCGACCCCCGATTCGGCGGCGGAGGCCCGCTCGCGATCCACCGCGAGGCCCAGGTGCCGGCGGACGGAGGATCGGACCGAATCGCGATCCAGAATCTCCGCCTCGATCGCCGAGGTATCCACCGCTTCGCCAACCATCCACTCGATGCGCAACCGCGTTCGGTCGTCCTCACCGAGCGCGCCGAAGACCCCGATCAAGCGCCTGGACTCATGCCGGAATCGCTTTTCGAGGAGTTGCAGCCGGGCAGGGTCCCACCGGTACCGGGGCCAGTCGGGAATCTGCCATATCCAAGGCATGGGCGATGGAAGGTGACTCTATCGCCCAAATCAAGTACGGATGGGTCCCGCTCCCGCGATCCGTCAGTCCGGTTGCTGGTCGGTCGTCATGTCGTCCCGCACGGCGAATCGCTCGAACCACTTGCGGAGAAGCAGCTGGACCCGCAGGAAGTTGGTGGGCGGGAGACTCCGGCTGTGCCAGCCGTCGGTGAGCCGCACCATCGCCGTTGGAATCTTCCGCATCTTGAGTGCCCGGTAGTACTGCTCGGTCTGCTCCATCGGGGTGCGAAGGTCCCGCTCCCCGGTCATGAGCATCGTCGGCGTGGTGACGTTTCCGACGACCATGAGGGTCGAACGTCGGAGGTGCTCCCCGGGATCGTCCCACGGCATCTTCTCGAAGTTCCGATACCAGGAGGCGCCGTCGGTGGTCCCGACGAAGCTGAGCCAGTTGGTCACCGGGGCCTTCGCCACCGCCGCGGTGAACCGGTCGGTCCGCCCCACGATCCACGAGGTGAGCACCCCTCCCCCGCTGCCGCCATACACGAACAGGTTGCGGGTATCGATGTATCCGCGGGCGATCACTTCGTCCACCCCGGCCATCAGGTCGTCGAAGTCCTTTCCGGGATAGGCGTTCTTGATCTCGTTGCCGAAGGCGCTCCCGTAGCCGCTGCTCCCGCGGGGGTTGGTGTACAGCACCACATACCCGTTGGCCGCGTGATCGTGGTTCTTGAAGTCGAATCCGGCGTTGTACATGGCGTGCGGGCCGCCGTGGATCCGGAGGATCAACGGGTATTTCCGCGCCGGGTCGAAGTCCGGCGGCTTGACGATCCAGCCGTGGATATCCAGTCCGTCCGGCGACTCGTACCAGATTTCCTCCACCTCCCCGAGCCGGACCTCGGCCAGAAACGAGGCGTTGGTCTGGTGGAGGCTCGTGACCCGCTCCGGCGCATCAACCGGGAACGACACCACCTCGCCAGGGTTGTGATACGACGTCCGCACTCCCACCGCGGTCCCGTTGGCGTCCACCGTGGAAACTGCGAGCATGTGGTTTCCGGAACTGACCGGCCGCGCCTCGCCGTCGAGCGGCGCGAAATACAGGTTGCTCGTCCCCTTGAGCCGGGCGTTGAAGTAGACGCCGGACCCGTCGGGGGCCCATCCGACGATCTCGGGACGCCGCCCCATCTCGGTGGCCAGGACCTCGACGCCGCTCCCGTCGGCGCGCATCACCTGGAGCGATTCCTCGCGGTAGGTGTCCGTGGTGAAGTCCATCCCGGTCCAGGCGATGTGCTGCCCGTCGGGACTCGGCGCCGGGCCCGAATCGGGCCCGGCCCGATCGGTCAGCGCCGTGACCTCGCCCGTCGCCAGGTCCAGCCGGAATATCTCCGATTCGCGCCAGGCGTACTCGGCATCGGGGGTGCGCAACGAGGAAAAGACAATGCTGCTCCCGTCTCCGAGGAAACGCGCCCCGTCGTGGTGGAAGTCACCGCGGGTGAGCTGGCGCGGAGCTCCCCCGTCCGCCGGCGCCAGGAAGAGGTGCCGATAGCCCGCGGGGCTATAGCCCGAACCGTCGCGGCGGTAGTTCAGCCGGGTGACGATCTTCGGCGGAGCGGTCCAGTTCGCTCCCGCGGGTGCTCCGGGCATGGCAATGCTCCAGGTGGTGTCCGGGTCCGGCGGAACCACCGCCTGGAACATCAGCGAATCGCCGTCGGGGGCCCAGCGGATGTCGGAGGGCGGGTTCGGGATCCGGGTGATCCGGCTCGCTCGCCCGGCGTCCCCGACACCGAGCACGAATATCTGCAAACCGCCCGGATCGAGGGAGCGGGTAAACGCAATCCGGGTGCTGTCGGGTGACCAGATCGGCCCGGTCCCCTCGGTGAGCATCCGATGGTTCCGGCCATCGGGTGACATCACCCAGATCCCGGTGTTCCACCGGTCGTTCATCGAGTCCACGAAACGGCGCTCGTACACCACCAGGCTCCCGTCGGGAGCGATCTGCGGGCGGCGCGCATCCTCCCACTCCAGGTAGTCCGCGAGTTCGAGATGCCGTTGGCCGTCCTGACCGACGGCCGGGGCCCGAACAAGCAACGCCACGAAAAGGGCGGCGAACCGGATTCCGAAAGAACGCATGGAACCACCTCCTTCGGGTGGAAACCACGAGTCTAAGGGAGTCGGGGGGAGCGAACCGGGAGCAGGCCGATGGCGCCCAGCAGCGCGAGGTCGGCAAACAGCAGCGGGGCGAACGGGGGCGCTCCGTGGACGAACACCTCGAAAGCGCTCTCGAAGGACGCCCCCAGCCCCGCTCGCAGATGCAGCGCGAAGCCGAGCAGCGCCACCCCCACCTGCACCGCGAGCAAGGTCGCCGCGAAGCGTTCGAGCCCGGCACGCTCCCCGAAGCCGATCGCCGCCAGGGTGGTGAAGGCAAGCGCCGCTGCCGCAACCGGGATCCACTCGGTCCAGAAGGAAAACCCGTTCTGCTCGTGGTCGAGAAGTGCGAGAACGAAGTTTCCGGCGAACCCCGCGGCGGCGAATCGAATCACCCAGCGGTTCCAGACTTCGTCCGGAAGCCGGCGGGCCCGGTTCAGCAGAAGGAGGCCCCCGACGCCCGCATAGGAAAGCGGCGCCGCGAAGGGGGCGGCGTACACGAAGGAATCCGGGGTGAGGCCTCGCAGGAAGGGGCTTTCCAGGTGGTAGACCACTCCGGCCAGTCCCACCAGGATCGACGCGATTCCGATGCCGCCGCCCACCAGCTGCGAAACCCGGCTCCCGCGTCCCGGCCCGGCAAACAGCACGAAGAGCATGCCGCCGCCAGCCAGCGAAAACACGAGCGGAAGCCATTCCACCGGCTCCCGGAACGAGTTGACCGAGTGGGCGAAGAAGATGTCGAGCGCGAGGAAAGTCAGATTGGCGGCGAGAAACAGCTCGAGCACGCTCCGCCGGCGACGCGCCAGCGCCTCGATGAAGACCGGGGTCACTCGCGGCGGGCGGACGCGATCGCTTCCTCGATTTCACTCAGCCGGCTTATCAGGTCATACGTCCCGTGCCACTGCACGAAGTCGGCCCCGTCCATGAAGGCTCCGTGCTTGACGGTCCGCCCCGCATAGTGCCACGCGTCGAAGAACATGAAATCGAGCGGCTCGTCGAAGGGATCTTCGCTCAGCAATCCGCTCGCGCGGATTTCCTCCATCCGTTCCATCAACGACGCGACGCGTATGTTGGTTGCGTCCACCACCGCCTCCGCATCGGCGTAGTACCGCTCCACATGGCTCGCGGAATGGCACTTCATGCAGATCCCCTGCATCTCGGCCTGGGCAAGCGAGTAGTGGGGCCGCTTGTCGGAGATCGGGGCGAACAGCCACCACGAGAGCCGCTCCGTGGTGTCGTGCGTCACCTTCGCGCCTTCGAGACCGCTCATGTGGCACGTGGCGCAGGTCGGCACCGGCATGTCGAACGTGGTCAGCGTCCCGGGATCGGCGTCGAGGTTCAGTTCGTGCTTCCGGGCCTCGAACAGGATGCCATGACGGGACTCCTCGTAGATCTCCTTCTGGGCGTGATCCGGGCCCATGTGACACTGGCCGCAGGTGGCCGGAGCACGCGCCAGCGCGATCGAGGTCGAATGCCGGCTGTGGCAGGACGTGCAGTCCCCGATGGAGCCGTCGGCGTTGGGCCTGCCGATGTCGTGGCAACCGAGACAGCCCATATTGATCGTTTCCGGCCCTTCCAGCCCGACAAGCTGGTTCCGGGGTCGATTCACGGCCCCCGGGTGGATTTCCTCGGCTTCGGCGACGAGTTCGGCGGGAAAGACATCCGGGATCCCCTCCACCCCCAACACGGCGGTGTATGCCGGGAGGGCATGTCGGCTACGGGCGAATTGACGGTACTCGTCCGCATGGCAACCCTGGCAGGCAAGCGCGGTCGTGGACTCGGCCAGGTCGAACCCGTAGTGGACCACCGGTTCCTGCCCTTCCTGGACCCGATGGCAATCGAGGCAGGTGACGCGGGCGGCCGAGTGGGCACTCGTCTCGAACTGGGCCACGATGGCGCCGGTCTCGGCGCGATGACACCCGGCGCACTCGCCGGTCGCCCGGATCTGTTCCGGGGTGCGCCCCTGGATGCCAGGACGGAGGCCGTGAATCAGCGCCGCAACCGCGAGCAACCCGGCGGCGAGCGCCACCGCCAGGAGAATGTCACGATAGCGGGAACCGGGAACCGCCATGCCTCAACCTCCTCAATTCCCTATTTTAGCACGCCGACGCGCGTCGCCTATCCTTGCCCCGCCCATGAGCAGCATCCGTTTCCTCGCAGCCGCCGTCCTGGTGGGAACCACCGCCCACGCCCAGCCACCGGACCCCCCGGTTCATCCCGGGGATCGCCACGAATTGGCGGACCGCTATCGAGAGGTGGCGGGCCGGATTCTGGGCGCGGCGCTGACCGACGTGGACGGCTGGAACAAGCTCGAACATCTCGCGCTCCGCATCGGCCACCGCCTCAGCGGATCCGCCGGCCTCGAACAGGCGATCGCATGGGCAGCCGAGTCCATGCGCGAGGAGGAACTCGACCAGGTCCATCTCCAGGAGGTCATGGTTCCCCACTGGGTTCGCGGGGCGGCCTCCCTGCGGCTGCTCGCTCCGGCAGGCGAAGAACACCTCGAGCGGCGGCTCCCCATCCTTTCGCTCGGCGGGAGTATCGGCATCCCGAGGGAGGCATCACCGCCGAGGCGGTGGTAGCCCGCTCCTTCGCGGAACTCGCGGCCCTCCCCCGAAGCCGGGTGGAAGGCCGCATCGTGGTCTGGGCGGTTCCCTGGACGGGTTACGGCGGGACCGGCGCCTACCGGCGCGCGGGAGCGGCACGGGCCGCGGAAAGGGGAGCGGTGGCCAGCCTGGTGCGTTCGGCGACCGGGCGCAGCCTCGCGACGCCGCACACCGGCAACATGAGCTACGAGGACGGCATTCCGCGGATCCCGGCCGCCGCACTCACATTGGAGGACGCCGAACGCTTGCGCCGGATGGACGACCTCGGCATCCCCATCCATCTCCATTTCGAGATGCGGAACGAGATCCTCCCCGATGCCGTCTCCCACAACGTGATGGCCGAGATCACCGGCAGCGAGCTGCCCGACGAGGTGGTGGTCATGGGCGGCCATTACGATTCGTGGGACGTGGGACACGGGGTGCATGACGACGGGGCCGCCTGCATCGCCGCCTGGCACGGACTGACCCTGCTGCGAAGGCTCGGCCTCCGGCCCCGGCGCACCCTGCGGGTGGTCCTGTGGACCAACGAGGAGAACGGCCTCCGCGGCGCGACCGCCTACCGGGAGTTCGCCGGCGACGACATCGACAAGCACGTGGCGGCGATCGAGATGGATGGCGGCGCCGAGCGTCCGGTGGGCTTCGGCATCGGCCTCCCCCGGGTCGGCGGGGGCGAGGCGGGAGACGCCGCCTACGAGGAGGCGCTCTCGATCCTCCGCCCCATCGGGAGCCTGTTCTCCGCGATCGACGCGTCCGCCATGACGCGCGGGGGCGGCGGCGCCGACATCGGCCCGCTGATGGCGGACGGAGTCCCGGGAATCGGGTTCCGGACGGTCGGCGAGCACTACTTCGACTGGCACCACACCGAGTCGGACACCCTCGACAAGGTGGACCCGGACCACTTCCGCCGCGCGATGGGGATGCTCGCCGTTCTGGGCTACATCCTCGCCGACATGCCGGACCGCCTCCCCCACGGCGGGTGAACGGCAACGGCTTCGCGGCGGCGGCCGCGCCCCTGACTCCCTCCGGGTTCGGACTGCGGGTTCCGGACTTCCGCCTCGGCGCCTGCAGCGACGACGATCTCGCGCGGCTTCGCGGCCTCTGGCTCGCCTCCGGGGGCCTGCTGGTGCTGACCGGCGGCGACCTGCTGGCCCCCGGGGAGTTCCTGCGCTTCTGTCGCGCTTTCGGCCCCCTGGAGGACAACGCCAAGTACAACCCGGACTTCCTCCTTCCCGACCATCCGGAAATCCTGCGGCTCGGCAATCTGCGGGAGAACGGGGACGGCAGACTCCGCTCGCTGTTCGTGCGCGCCGAACCGGGTACCGTCCAGTGGCACACCGACGACAGCTTCCGGGTCCCGCAGCCGGCCGGATCCATCCTTCATTGCCGCGTCAACCCCGGCGCCGGTGGCGGCACCTGGTTCGCCGGGATGGCCCACGCCTGGGAAGCGCTGCCCGCCGCACTGCGGGAACAGGCCGCCGGGCGCTACGCGGTGCATTCCTACGCCTTCCTCGACGACCTGCTCCGCCGCACCAATCCGCATCGGCCTCCCCTCTCCGCCGAGGTGCGCCGCTCGCATCCGCCGGTGGTCCGTCCGCTGGTCGGCCCGCACCCCGAAACCGGCAGGGAGGCGCTTTGCATCCCGGACTGCCATATCCGGAGCGTGAGCGGCCTCACCGCCGCCGAGGGCCGAACCCTGCTGCAACAGCTGGTTGCCCACGCCACCTGCTCCGATTTCGCCGTATGCCATCCGTGGCGGCCCGGGGACCTGGCCGTCTGGGACAACCGCTCGGCGATGCACGCCGCCTCCCCCTTCGACGAGTCCGAGGACCGCCTCCTCCACCGGGTCACCTTCGCCGGCCCCGACGCCCTCGACGGCGACAACGGCCGATCGGGCGGGATGCGGTCAGCCGGTCGGTTTGGCGTACCGATCACCGAATGACGCGACCAGAATGAGGATGGCGGCGATGCGCCGGGCGGTATCCGAGAAGTACTGCGCCTCCTCCGCCCGGAGGGAACGGCCGAGAACCGATCGCTCCCGGTAGGACAACCACTTCTTGAGAACCTGATACCCGCCGAGCCGGTAGTTCCATACCGCGGCGGGAACGTTGCGCCAGAACGCCTGCCGGTTGAGATAAACGTCGAAGGTCGTATCCCCCGGGACCAGGAGACCCGGAGGAGCTTCGTGTTCCGCGACCCGACCCCGGCCCGGCATCACGGCGTCGTCGGGTCCGAAGCGGCCCCATCCCGCCGTTACCGAGAAATCGTCGCCCGCCATGTGGCGCCCGCCCACTGTCGCCGGGACCGCGATGGCGGCGAGCTCCGGCCGCAGCGGGGGCGCGGTAACACCGGGAACCGGAGGTTCGGGATCCAGCAGCGCGGCGATCTCGCGTCCCTGCGCCGCCGACTGCCCGAGTTCCCCGGCTGCGTTCCCTGAACCTCCGTCCGGCCAGCCCGGCAACGGGATGCGAGGCCACTCCATGCGCAGCGCTCCGGAGTTGGCCTTGAGCCAACCCGGATCGTGCATGACGGCCAGCACATGATGAAACAGGACTTCCGGGTCGAGGCCCAGGCGTTCCAGATAGCGCCGCGCGGCGGCCGACAAATTCGGGTTGGCGGCGTCCGAGCCCATGGCGCGCAGCCGCGCCGGGAACATGTTGGAGCCGCGCTCGATGAGATGCAGGGAGCCGATCCTGCTGGTGAAAACGGCTTGCGGTTCGGATGCCCCCTGTCGCAGGTGCTGCGCTGCCGAAAACCACCGATTCCCCTCGAACGCGTGCGGGCGGTAATCAGCGCGTTTTTCGTCGAGCAGCTTGGTTTCCCGTTCCCAATAGAGCCACCTGATATCGAAGGGTCGGTAGGCGAAGGGGATGAACCCGTCCTCGTCCGGGCCTCCCCGCCGCAATAGCGCGTCGCGCACCGCCCGGGCATCGAAACGCGCCGTGGACTCCATCACCCGCCCGTACCGCCGGGCAACCTCCCCGTGGCTCAGACGGGGATCGAAATATTCGCGCACCCGGTCCATGAGCCGGTCGCGATCCACATCCACGAGAAATCCGTCGCGGCTGGTCTTGATGCCGGGATACGACACGGGAAACAGCTCCGGCAGCGACGGCCACGCGAACCATTCGGCGCTTGCCTTGACCGGCGCGAAAGGAAGACCGAGGGGCAGGACCGGCTCGACCTTCCGATAGGGCGATCTGGATTCGTCGTCCACCGTTGCCACCAGTTCCGCCCGTTTGGCCGTACCCCACAGGTCCCGAAAGCCGATCGGGCCGCTCGCCGCGTGCTTCGGCTTGCGGACCAGCGTTGCGATCGCCGTCCCGACCTGGATGCCGACCGGATCGGCTTCGGTCGAGAAAATGCTCGGGTCGGGTGAGCCGTCCGGGGCAGTCTTCCCGGTCCGGTACTTGTCGCCATTCAGACAATCGATCCGGATCACATCGAATACGTCCAGATACCGTTCCCGCATTCCGGTGAAGGACAGGCCGTCCAGCCACGAATAGTTGGAGATGAAGCAGACGATCCCCTCGCCGGTCTTCTCCGCGATACGGCGCTCCGCCATGCGGAAGAAGCGCACATAGAGATCGTTCAACCCCTGCCCTTCCGGACGGCGCACCCGCCTCGTCGCCCGATACGCCTCCGAGAGCTGCCGCTCCTCGTCCACCGCCATTCCGGCGAAGCCGTTGTACGGGGGGTTGCCGAGGATCGCGAGCACCGGCGTCTTCTGCTTCACTCCATCGGCCCGATCGCGCTCCTCCTCCAGTTCCGGAATCGGCAGCTTCCGGTGCTCCCGCATCTCCCAGCCGGTGAGCGCATTGGTCAGGAGGACGCTTGGCCGTTCGGACCCGTCGCCGGCGAGTGGCGCATCGAGCTCCTCCATCGTGAGGCCGACCTGCAGATGCGCGATCACGAACGGCGCCGGCATGATCTCGAAGCCGTGGACCCGCCTGGTGGCCGCCTGCCGGACCCGCGCCCCGACAAGGGCCCCGAGTCCCTGCCCCTCGAGATTGGCTGCGATGCGGCGCAGGACTTCGGCGAGATACGCCCCGGTGCCGCAGCAGGGGTCGAGCACGTGGACATGCTCCGCCGCCAGCCCTTCGGCGATGCCAAGATCATCCTTGAGCGCCCGATCGATGCGCGCCACCATGTAACGCACCACTTCCGGAGGGGTGTACCAGACGCCGAGCTGCTTCCGGAGCGTGGGGTCGAAGGCCTCGAGAAACGGCTCGTAGAAATAGGGAACCGCTTCGCCTTCCCGGAAGCGGGCGAAGAAGGCGGCCCGGTCCACCCGGTCGAGCGCCCCGGCCGCCCAATCCAGGACCTCCACCAAACCAAGGGGCTGGAGGCGTCCCGGATCGGAGATCTGCTGGAACAGGGCCCGCAGCGCCGGAACCCGAAGATGCCAGACGGCGGTGCGCCAGTCGAACTTGCCCAACAGTTCGGGAGTCTGCCGCGCCCACAGCACCCACGCCGAGAACACGCCGTAGAAGAGCGCCTGGACGAGCGTCGAATGGAAAAAGCGCATCCCCGGCTTGCCTTCGAAACGAATGTCGAGCGCGGCCTCCAACGCCTCACGCACGGCCACGAGCGACGGCGCGTCTCCCGCCGCCTCGATCCGCGCCAGTCCGTCCCGGGCATGCGAGGCGAGCAGCCACGCCAAGTCCTTCGGCTCGGCCAGCACCGCCCGCCGCGACAGCGCCCGGACGAGGTATTCCCCGAGGCTCGAACCGGTCTTTCGGGCGAAGGCGCGGGGTGTTTCCATGCACCGGCGGAAGGCTTCGGCATCCTCCGCCAGGCGAAGGGTCTCGAGCCTTGTGCCGTCCCCTCCGACCAACACGAAGTCGCGCCCGTTGGTGACCAGCACGAGGTGGTATCGACTGGCATAGCGAGCGACCTGATCGCCGGAAGCCGTCCGCACCGCATCGTGATCAAGCGGCTTCACCTCGACGACGCCGCGCTCCGGCGGTTGCCCTTCGCGCACCCGGCCCCGCTGCATCTGGCGCGCCGGGTAGAGGGCGAAGTCGGGATGTCCCGCGCCGAGGTCGGATGGCTCCTGGACGGCGTGGACCTTCGGCCGGAGCATCGCGCCCACCGCGCCAAGGAGTCCGTTCAGCGGGCCGTAGCTCGACCGCTCCCGCGTCGCTCCGCCCGATGCATACACCCGCCCGAGGTCGGCGAAGTACGCCTCCACCGCCGCCGTCAACTTCTTCCGGGTGATCGTCATGTTCCGAGCGGCGCAACGATATGACGAAACATCGATTCCGCCCCGGGGTGCGGATGGGGGACAATTCGCCGATGCATTTGCCCTCCCTCCCCGCCCTTGCCCTCTTCATCGGCGCGCTTCCCGCCACCGGTGCGGCGCCGGCAACCGCGGAAGGCCCCTTCGACGCCCTGCGCTGGCGGCACATCGGTCCGGTCGGGAACCGGGTCGCGGCGGTGCACGGGGTTCCCGGCGATCCCCGCACGCTGTACTTCGGGGCGGCTTCGGGCGGCGTCTTCCGCAGCGATGACGGCGGGGTGCACTGGACGCCGGTGTTCGACGATCAGCCGGTGCTCTCGATCGGGGCGCTCACGGTCTCGACCGCCGACCCGAATGTGGTCTGGGCCGGGACCGGCGAGGCGCACATCCGCAGCAACGTCTCGCTCGGCAACGGGGTGTGGCGCTCCACCGACCGCGGCGACGCGTGGACGCACGCCGGCCTCGAAGGCACCGGACGCATCTCGCGGATCGCCACCCATCCGGACGACCCCGACATCGCGTGGGTCGCGGCCCTCGGGCATCTGTACGGACCGCAGCCGGAGCGCGGCGTATTCCGTACCACCGACGGTGGCGCCACCTGGGAGCGGGTCCTGTTCGTCGACGGGAACACCGGCGCATCGGAGGTGGTGATCAGCCCGGGGAACCCGCGCATCCTCTTCGCCGGGATGTGGCAGATGCGCATGGGGACGTCCGGCCGGGAGAGCGGCGGACCGGGGAGCGGCATCTTCCGCAGCCGCGACGGCGGGGATGCCTGGGAACGGCTCGAGGGCAGCGGGCTTCCCACCGGGCCGATGGGCAAGATCGCGCTCGCCATGACGCCGGCGCATCCGCGGCGGGTCTACGCGCTCATCGAAACCAGTTCCAACGAGGAATTCGCGCCGCTCGACGACCAGGACGGCGTCCTCTGGCGCTCCGACGATCTGGGCGACTCCTGGAAGATGGTGAACCCCGACCACACCCTGAACCAGCGGCCGCACTATTACACCCGGGTGGTGGCGGCGCCGGACGACCCCGACGAGGCCCACTTTCTCGCCACCCGACACACGACGACCCTCGACGGGGGGCGGACGACGTTCCGCAACGATTCCGGCGGGGACCACCACGACATGTGGATCGATCCGGAAGACCCCGACCGAATGATCGTCGGGCACGACGGCGGGGTGAGCATCTCGGTGAACCGGGGCGCAACGTGGATGCGGCCGCGGCTGCCAATCGCCCAGATGTACCACGCGTACACCGACGACGAGATCCCGTACCGGGTCATGGGGAACCGTCAGGACGGTCCCTCCTCCCGGGGGCCCTCCAACAGCCTCACCGCCGGTGGCATCCCGATCGGCGCCTGGAGCCCGGTCGGCGGCTGCGAATCCGGGTTCGCGATCCCCGATCCGAGCGACTCGGGTCGCATCTGGTCCGGTTGCTACGAGGGAATTCTGGAACTGTTCGACGAGCGGAGCGGACAGGCCCGCAATGTGAGCGTCTGGCCCGACAACCCGGAAGGTTGGGCGGCAAGCGAACTGCGCGACCGTTTCCAGTGGACCTTTCCGATCCACATCTCGCCCCATGACCCGAACCGGGTCTACGCCGGAAGCCAGCGCATCCACCTCACCACGAATGGCGGCCAGGGCTGGACCGCGATCAGCCCCGACCTGACCACCGACGATCCGGCGCTCCAGCGGAAGACCGGTGGATTGACCTTCGACGACGTGAGCCCCACCTACGCCGCGGTGCTGTTCTCGATCGCCGAGTCACCCCACACCCCGGGAGTGCTCTGGGCGGGCAGCAACGACGGAAAGCTCCATGTGTCCCGCAACGGAGGCGGAAGCTGGAACGACGTTTCGGCGAACCTGCCCGAGCTGCCCCCGCTCGGAACCTTCAGCAACATCGAGCCGTCCCGATACGCCGCCGGCGCCGCCTATGCCACCGTGGACCTTCACCAGCAAGGCGACACCACCACCTGGGCGTATCGCACCGCCGACTTCGGCGCCACCTGGACCCGGCTCGGCGCCGACCTGCCCCACACTACCCACAGTTACGCCCACACCCTGCGCGAGGATCCGGTGCGCCCCGGATTGCTCTACCTCGGCACCGAGAACGCGGTTCACGTTTCGTTCGACGACGGGACAACGTTCCTGTCGCTCCAGTCCAACCTGCCGCACGCCCCGGTGCATTGGCTGACCGTCCAGGAACGATTCTCGGACCTGGTTGCCGCCACCTACGGCCGCGGCTTCTGGATCCTCGACGACATCTCGCCGCTCCGGGACTGGAGTGCCGCACCCGCCGGCGTCCACCTGTTCGCACCGCGCGAGGCGTGGAGGTTCCGCCTGCGCCCGGCGCCGATGAGCCAGCCGGAGGACCCGGCCGCTGGCCGGAATCCGCCATACGGCGCCACCCTCCACTACCGGCTGGCGGAAGCCGGAGAGGTCACCCTCGAGATTCTCGACGTGGCGGGCGCCCCGGTCCGCACCCTCGACGCGCCGGGAGAGGCCGGATTGCACCGGGTCATCTGGGACCTCCGCAACGAAGCCGCCAGGCAGCCCCGGCTGCGGACGCCGCCGCGCGACAGTCCCGGCCAGGTCCTCCCGGCCCGCGGCTTCCGGCGCCTCACCGAGTCCCGTCCGGTCGCCACCCTGATGCCCCCCGGGGATTACACCGTCCGCCTCACCGCCGGCGAGACGGTGCGGGAGCAGCCGCTGATCGTCCGGCGCGACCCGGCGTCCCCCGCCACCGACGACGAGATCCGCATCCAGACCGCCACCCTGTTGCGGCTCCAGGAGATGGTCGTGGAGGTCGGCCGGATGATCGAGTCGATCGAGTGGCTGCGGAAACAGATCGGCGAACGCCGCTCGCTGGCGGCCTCGTCCGCGATCCGGACTTCGGCCTCGGAGTACGAGAGCGCGCTGATGGAACTTGAGGCGCGCTTTTTCGAACTCCGGCTCACGGGCGGCAACGCGTCCCAGGACACGCTTCGCTGGCCGCGTCGCCTCCACGCCAAGCTGACGAGCCTTCACCGATACATTGGCGGCAGCGACCACCTGCCCACCGACCAGCACCTCGAGGTACTCGCGCTGTATGAAGCGGAACTGGCGGCGACCCGCGAACGCTTCGAGCAGCTGACGACCACCGAACTGGACGCCTTCAACCGGGAACTGGCGGGCGCCGGGCTTCCGCCGCTGCTGGTCCCCGGACGCTGATCGTGGCGCCTACTCGCTCAGGTTTTCCTTAAGGAGGCTGCGGGCGATGAGCATGAAGTCGTGCTCGGTCACGATGCCGACCAGGCGGCCGTCCTCCTGGACCACCGGCAGGGCGCCCACCCCCCGTTCGTTCATGAGCCGGATGGCTTCCACCGAAGTGGTCTGCGGACCGATCGTGACCACATCGGTCTTCATGGCGTCGCGGACGGAAAGCAACTCGTTCTCCTCGAGACCGCTCTCCGCGACCAGCTTGATGATCGTCCGGTAGGACACGAGCCCCACCAGCTTGTCGTCCTCCTCCACCGGAATCTGCCGGATCCGGCCCCAGTCCATGAGAATGGCGGCGCGCCGGACCGACTCGTCGGGATGAGCCGTGCTCAGCTCGGTCGTCATGAACTGTTCGACCCGCATGTAGTGGTGCTTCCAGCTTCCCGCGTCATCGGCAACGGGTGGCTCCCAGCGCGCCACCGGGACGCCCCGGCGCTGCTGGCGCAACGCGGCGCCGGTGATGGCGCTCATCCGTTCCGACCGCGATGCCTGCCGCTGGAGGCGGCTGTAGCCGTCGAGCATCCAGAGCGCCCCCGTCTTCCCGGTCGCCACCCGTTCCTCGAGGATGCCGACATAGTGGTCCACGTCCCCGGAATCCACGTTCTTGCGGGCGAGTCCGTCGCGAACCCGCGGAAGCAGCTCCTGTTGCAGCAGGTCGGTGATACGCCAGTGGCGGCCGTCAATCCAGTTCATCTCCGCCTTGAGTCCCAGCCGGCCGGCGGCGATGAAGTTCTCCAGGGCGTTGGCGAACTGCATCGAGTCCGCCGGATCCACTCCCTCCCCGGAAAGCCCGCTCATGAGGCCGAGCCAGAGGGCCGCATTCGCCACCTCGTCGGGAAGGCTGGGACCGCTCGGCAGATAGCGGTTTTCGATGCGCAGGTGCGGCTTGCCGTCGGTGACCCCGTAGCAGGGCCGGTTCCAGCGCCAGACGGTGCCGTTGTGGAGGCAGAGCGCGGAGAGCGGCGGCGGGTCCGTTTCGGACTCGTCGTCGGTTCCCTCGTCCAGCAGCACCGGGTGGTGGGCGATGTTGTCCCGGTGGATCTCGATCACCCCCTCCCGAACCCAGTCGCGGCCGAAGGCGCCGCGCCCGGCCCGCTGCCGCTCGTGCGGCCCGGCGGTGCGGGTGTCGATCGCCTGCTGGAAGAGCGCAATGCGGGTTTCCCGCCAGAGTCGGCGACCGAAGAGGAGCGGCGAGTTCGCAGCGAGCGCCAGCACCGGCCCGGCAACGAGCTGCGCCAGGTTGTACACCCGGCTGAACTCGTCCGCCCCCACCTGGAGATGAACCTGGAAGCTCGCGTTGCAGCTCTCCAGCATCACGTTGTCGTGGGTCGCGTGGATCTCGTCCACCCCGGTGATGCGCAACAGGTAGGGCGCCCCGCCCCGAGCCCGGGTAAGCGTGTCGTTGAGCGTGCGGTACCGGGAAAGCGGCGTCATGTTCTCGAGGGTGAGATCGGAAAGCCGCAGGGTGGGAAGGATGCCGGTCAGGCAGACATCCACTCCGACAGCCTGCGCCGCGTTCGAGGCCAGGGTCATCACTGCCTCGAGTTCCCGCTCCATGCGCCGGAGAAAACCTCCCTTGATCCGCATCGGATCCAGGTTGGCCTCGAGGTTGAAGCGGGCGATCTCGGTGGTGAATCGCGGATCGTCGAGTTCGGCGAGGACCTCCATCGCCATCGGCGCCGGGCGATACGCCCCGCCCACCAGAAACATCTCCTGCTCCACTCCCACCCGGTGCACGCCCTCCTCGATCCGGCCGGAACGGATCATGCTGTCCAGGGTACGCACATCCCGGAAAAGGCGGCGTTCGAATCGGCGCAGGTCCTCCCCGGTTGCCGGGCGCGCATCCAGCCTTCCCATGAACCGCGAATGCTAGGTGTTTCCGCGCGATAGGCTGAACCCGCGACCTGACCGGGAAGGAAGCCGCATGTTCAGAACCCACGCCCCCATTCTCGTTGCCGCCTTGGCGCTGTTGCCGGGAAGTTGCTCGGACGACAGTCCGTCGCCGGCGCCGGCCCCCGCGCCGGCGCCGGCTCCTGCCCCGGCGCCGGCTCCGGAACCCGCCCCCGAACCCGCTCGGATCACCGCCGCCGACGTGACCGACCGCGACGCCCTCAAGGCGTTCGTGCATCTCGGGCTGAACGCGGTCGCCGGGGTGTCGGGAACCGAGGCTCTACGGACCTTCTTTGACGAGACATTCCGGCCTGAAGGCGAGTGGCGGGCGGGCAATGTCTACCTTTATGTCCTTGATCTCGAAGGCATGACCGTACTCCATGCGGGGAACGCGGACATCGAGGGCCAAAACCTCTCGGACCGCGTCGACCCGAACGGCGTGCCCTATGTCCGGGAACTGGTGAAGGCGGGCCTCGACGGGGGAGGATTCGTGGAGTACTGGTTCGACAACCCGGCCGTCGACGGGGACGAGGAGCACGGATCGCCAAAGGTCGGGTATGCGACGCTGATGGAGATCGGAGACGAGCGTTTCCTCCTCGGCTCCGGCTTCTATCCCGCGGTCACCGCCGCCAACGTGACCGATCGCATATCCCTGAAGACCTTCGTGGACCTCGCGCATTCGGTGGTGCTGGCGGGAGTTTCCGATCCTGCCGCGGCGCACGACTTCTACGAAGCCACCTTCGCCCCCGAGGGTGACTGGCGGCATGGTGCGGTCTACCTCTTCATCGCCGATTTCGAGGGAGTGGTGCTCTTCCACGCCGGCAACCGGAGTCTCGAAGGGGAGGACATCTCCGACCTCACCGATGCCAATGGAGTCCGGATCACCGAAGGCCTTCTCGACGCCGCCCGGGCGGGCGGCGGGTACGTGGAATACCTGTTCGACGACCCGACGGTCGAGGGGGACGAGGAAACCGGCTCCCCGAAGGTCGGCTACGCGGTCACGATGACGCTCGGATCCATGAAGTGGGCGATCGGCGCCGGCTTCCATCCCGATCCGCCCCCGGACGGAACGGCTACCCGTCAGTCTTCGGTGATTCGGGAATGATCCGCCCGTCGAACAGCTGAATCGTCCGATCCGCGCGATCGGCGTAGCGCGGATCGTGGGTGACGATGCAGATGGTGGTTCCGTCGGCGTGGAGTCCATCCAGCAAATCCATCACCTCGCCGCCGTTCCTCGAATCCAGGTTGCCGGTCGGCTCGTCGGCCAGCAGGATTGCGGGCGCGCCGACAACCGCCCGCGCGACGGCAACCCGCTGCTGCTGGCCGCCCGACAGCTGCGACGGATGGTGCCGGGCCCGGTGGGACATCCCCACCCGCTCGAGTACTTCGGCGGTGCGGCGCTTGCGCTCAGCAGCCCGGGTTCCGCGATAGACGAGCGGCAGCTCCACGTTCTCGAAGACGGTCAGATCCCCGATCAGATGGAACGCCTGGAAGACGAAACCCACTTCACGGTTCCGGATGCGCGCCCGTTCGGCGACCCCGAGTCCTGCGACAGTCCTGCCCTTCAGGTGGTATTCCCCGGAGTCGGGAGTGTCGAGCAGGCCGAGGATGGACAGCAGTGTGGACTTGCCGCATCCCGAGGGCCCGGCGATGGCAACGTATTCCCCCCGATCGAGATCCAGACTGACCTCCGAAAGGGCGTGGGTCTCCACCTCGTCGGTGGTGAAGATGCGGCTCACCCGGGTGAGCCGGATGATCGGTTCCATCATCGCTCCCTTCGCCGCCTCAACGCAGGCGGATGCGATCGTGCCCGTTCCAGGCGGACATGCCGGTGAGGATGACGGTATCGCCCTCCCGCAAACCGGACACCACCTCCACGGCGCCCACCGATGTCCGTCCCAGCAGTACCGGAGTGCGAACCGCGGTCTTCCCGTCCGCCTCCAGCCGGAACAGGCTGACGCTCCCGCCTTCCCCACCAAGCGCCGGCCGATCCATGTGGAGGACGTCGGGAATCCTCTCCACCTCGATGAGTCCATCCACGGTGAGATCGGCGCGCACGCCGGCCGGCGACTCGGCCAGGAGTTCCGCATCCACCACGACCGTTCCCTCGCGTACTGCCGGATCCACCCGGCTCACGCGTCCGGCCAGCACGACGTTTCGGGCGTCGATCCGAACCGTCTGGCCCACCTCGACATCTCCCGCCCGCACCTCCGCCACCCGGAGTTCCGCCTTCAACCGCGACGGCTCCGCCACCCGCGCCAGCCGGGCGCCCGGCTCGACCCACTCTCCCACTTCCACCGCCACCTCCTGAAGCACTCCGGCCACTCCGGCGCGCACGGTGAGGGCATCCAGCATGGCAACACTCCCGGAGAGGGTGGAGCGCACCTGATCGATCCGCGCCTGCTGGGCGTCGATACGCGCCTCCGCCTGGGCCTCGGCGAGCCGGAGCCGTTCTTCGGCGAGCCGGGCCCGGTCCTGCAATGCCTCGGCGGCAACGCGGCTGGTTTCGAACTCGATGCGTCCGATGATTCCCTCCCGGAGGATCTCGGCGGCGGCTTCGGCGTCCAGCTTCGCCTGGCGCGCTTCCGATTGCAGCGCGGCGAGGCGGGAACGCTCCCGAAGCAGATCCCGGCGGGTCCGGACCCGGAGATCATCCAGATCCGCTTCCATCGAGGCCACGATCAGTTCGTTGTCGGTGTGGAGTTGCTCGACGGAGGATTCCTCCAGCACCAGGATCACGCTGTCCGGTTCGACGCGGGCGCCGGGAACCAGCAGCGTGCGGATCACTTCCCCCCGGGTCTGCGCGCTCACCCAGCGCGACTCCACCGGAACCAGCGTCCCGGGAGCCCGCACGATGCGGATCATCTCCCCGCGCCGCACCGTGTCGAGGAACACCGCGTCCCGGTCCACGACCGGAGCCGCCCGGTCGAGCCGCAGCAACAACACGAAGACGAGCAGCAACGCCGTTCCTCCCGCCGCGGCGACAAGGACGCGGCGCCGGCGGCGGAACCCGGCAACCCCTTCCCTCGCAACATCCATCCCGTGGGGCCCGGACCGGCTCATCGTCCGGTACGCCGGGGCCCGCCTTCGGTTCCCTCCGGCCGGCCGGCCGGTTCGATCAGCGGCGGTTCTCCCAGCAGGGATCGTCCCGGCAACGCGGGATCCACCGGCAAGCCCATGAGATCCAGGGCGGTCGGAACCACGTCCAGGGCCGTGGTCCGCGGCCACCGGATCCCGGCAGGGATGCGTGGTCCCCAGGCCGCGAAGACCGCCTGCATGTCCCGGCGGGTGGGAAGGAATCCGTGATTCCCGGCCGGACGCACCGGCATCACGATGTCTTCCGCCGGAAGCGCCGAAGGCAGGAACCCGGGACGAAGCAACGGAAAGCGGCCGCCGGTCGAATCCCCGCCGGCATGAACGAACCCGTCTCCCGGCGCCTCCGCCGGATCGAGAAAGCCGGTCACCACGGGCGCCCCCTCGTGGCGAATGGCCAGCAGGACCCGTTCCACCTCCCGCCAGACTTCCGCTTCCTCCTCCGGGGAAACGATCCCGGACGGGCGCACCTCCCGATTCAACGCGATGCTGCCGTCAGCGGTGGTGAGCAACAGGGCCCGGGTCCGCGACAGGTCGGGCCGTCCGTCCTCGCCGAACGCGAGGAGGCCGGCACGCCGCAGCGCCTCGTTCAAATGCACCCGCCGGTTGATCCCGGAAATCCCGTGGTCGGCAACGACCAGCAGATGCGCCCGGTGTTTGTCGGCGATCTCGAGCATCCGCCCGAGTACGCGGTCCACCTCGGTGAACGCCGCCTCGAGAATCGGGGCCACCCGCGCCGCCATGACCGGATCCGCACCGGAACGCTCGTCGAGGAACCCCTGGAACAGGTGGCCCGCCTCGTCGGCGAAGGGCAGATAGAGCGCGAGGAAGTCCCAGTCGGGAATGGTGGTCGCCGCCTCCAGGTGTTCGAGCGCATCCTCGGCTATCCGCGCCGTGATCTCCCGCACCCGGCGGCCGGCGGTTCCCTCCGGCCCGCCGGCAGCGAACTCGGCCGCGCCGAGCGTGCGCGACCAGGCCGGTTCCCCGAGGCGCCGCCGGAACACCCGGTCGGGATGCATGCCCACCGCACTCGCCCCGGTCCGGAATACGACCCAGGCGCCGGTCCCGGCATCGGCCTCGAACGCCCGCACCCGAAACTCCACCCGGGCAGCGCCGCGCAACGCTCCGATCCGGGAGGAGAAACCACCCTCCGGTCCCACCCGGACGCGAGCGAGCCACGGCCCCTCCCCTCCGGCGCGAATCCCGAGCGTGTCCCATCCGGAAGCCGGATGCGCCGGATCATCGAAGAACTGCCCGCGGAACCCGGAATCCCCCACCCGAAACCGGAAACCGCCGGCGCCCGTGCCGTTCCCGGTCAGCGTTTCCGGAGCGAGCCGCTCGGATGCATAGCCGGTAAGCAGGTGCAGGCGGTCGCGCACCTCCGCCGGCAGGCCGCGAAGCGCCGCCGACAGCGGCCAGGTGTGCGTCGTGTGGAGCGCGATGGCCCGGCGCCCGCGCCGCGCGACCCGCGTCCAGAGCGGATCCACGCGCAGGACCTCGGCGGAGAACCCGTCCGCGGTTTCCAGAAGCGTGTGCGCCGCCGCCGGGGTGCGGAGCACTTCATTCCCGGTGACCCCGTTCACCCGGGGCGGCTGTCCGGTCCAGATCATGGCGAAGGAGGACGCCGTCTTCGACGGGAATGCGGTCACCAGACCATCCGAGAAGGCGCCTTCGGCGCTGATGCGGGCAAAGGCGGGGAGCTTCCCTTCGCGGAGATAGGCCGCGATCGGTGCATGTCCGCCGCCGTCCACCGCGAGCACCATGAGCTTCTCTCCGGCGGCGGGCACGGTCGCGAGCAACAGACAGACCAGGATCCGGCAGACCAAGCCGCCGGCCGGCCCCCCCCGTCCAGCAACCACATGTCCCGGGGCCCCGGGCCGGGGAAACAGCGCGGCCGGCGAGGCGGCAAACCGGAAAACGATGCCCATGAGCCGTCCGCCATTGTGACCGATCGGCCTCGCGGACACCGTGCTACGATGCCAAAAAGTGCTTCGGGACACCTTCACATCCACGGCCACGACCCATCACATCCGGGTGGAGGTGGCGGCGCGCTACCAGGAGATGCAGCACAAGCCGGAGCCGACGTGGGTATTCCAGTACGACATCGGGATCACCAACGAGTCCGCCGACGTGGTGCAGCTCGTGAGCCGCCACTGGATCATCGAGCACGGCAGCGACCGGGTCGAAGAGGTCCGGGGGGCCGGCGTCGTCGGAACCCAGCCGTGGCTGGCTCCGGGAGAACGCTTCGAGTATTCCTCGTGGTGTCCGCTCAAGGCGCCCTTCGGCTTGATGCGCGGCTCCTACCTCATGGAACGGGTCGGCGGGGAACGCTTCCAGGTCGAGATCGCTCCGTTCACCCTGAGCCCGCCGACCCGGCTCCACTAGGTTTTCCGGGAAGGCCGTGCCCGATACCCCGCGGGGTTCCGGCCCCGGGAAACGCAGGCTGCGGGGGAGCATGGCGGGACGCGCCGACCGCTACGACCTCTACCAGCGATCGGTCCAGGACGCTCCGGCCGACGCCCGCTTTGTCGGCGACCAGTTCCACCGGATCCGGGGCCGCCATCCCCGTTCGCTCCGCGAGGACTTCTGCGGCACCGCCGCGCTCGCCTGCGCGTTCGTGGCCCAGGGCGCGGACCGGGTAGCCGTCGGGGTGGACCGGGATCCGGAACCGCTGGCGTGGGGCCGCGAGCACAACCTCGCCGCCCTCGACCCCGACGCCCGGGGGCGCATCCGCCTGATCGAGTCGGACGTACTGACGGTGTCGGAACCGGCCGACGTGATCGCCGCCACCAACTTCAGCTACTGGGTCTTCGAGACCCGGGACTTGATGCGCCGCTATTTCCGGCAGGTCCGGGAGGCACTCTGCCCCGGCGGGCTTTTCTTTCTGGACGCCTACGGGGGATCCGACTGCCACGAGGAAAAGGAATACATCCGGGACGAGGACGGCTTCCAGTTCGTCTGGGACCAGGTGGCGTACGACCCCGTCACCGGCCACATGGACTGCGCCATCCACTACCAGTTCCCGGACCGAAGCCGGATTCGGAATGCCTTCCGCTACTCGTGGCGCTTCTGGTCGCTCCCCGAGATCCGCGAACTGCTGGCCGAAGCCGGTTTCCCGCGCAGCCGGATCCTGTGGGAGGGCTCCGACGAGAACGGGGACGGAAACGGCGAGTTCGAGGAGGTGACCGTCGGCTCGGCGGACGAAACCTGGATCGCCTGTCTCATCAGCGAGCCGTGACCGCCCGGACAGCGGTCCGCCGCCTGGAATCCGAACGTCGGAAACCCCGACCCACGGCAGCCCTGCTGGTCATCGGCAACGAGATCCTCTCCGGGAAGATCGCGGACACCAACACCCGCAACCTCGCCATGCTGCTCCGGAGGAAGGGCATCGGACTCCGCCGCACGGTGACGATTCCCGACGATCCGGTCGAGATCGCGGCGGACGTCCGCATCCTCAGCGGCGCCCACGACCACGTCTTCACCTCCGGCGGGGTGGGCGGTACCCACGATGACGTCACCATGGACGGAGTGGCGGCCGCGTTCGACGCCGAAGTCCACCATGCCCCGGAGATCCTCGCCGCCCTGGCGGCGCGCGGTTTCGGCAACACCCACCGCGATCTGGCTCGTGCTCCGCGCGGTGCCCGCGTGGTGGGAGGCCCGGCGGCGTGGCCGGTGGTCGTCATGCGCAACGTGTGGGTCCTGCCGGGCCTCCCGACCGCCTTCGAGCGGAAACTCGGCATTGTCGAGGAGATCCTTCCCGCGGGTCCACGCTACTTCTCGGACACCGTGGAGGTTCCCGCGCCGGAGGAGCAACTGATCCCGATCCTGAACGCGGTGGTGCGCACCCACGTGGAGGTGGAAATCGGCTCCTACCCGCATGAGCAGGGAACCCGGATCACTCTCGACAGTGATTACGAGGACGCGCTCCGGGACGCCGGGCGGGACCTGCGCACCAGGCTGGCGTCCGGCTGAAAGCCGGCTACCGGGACCCGAACCCGATATCGAGTCCGACCATGACGATGAAGGGCCGGATCTCGTCGCGAATGACAAATGATGGAGATCCCACCTCCAGATCGGCCAGCGGAACGGTGATGGTGTATTCGAACGAGAGTGGCCGGACATGGAGCGCATCCAGCCGGGGCCGCAACACCAGGGAGCCAAGGCGGAACCCGATCCCGACGGAACCCCCGAGGACCAGCGGCCGCTGCTGCACCACCAGTTCGGCGCCAAGGTTGAATGCATCATCCGCCGGACTGCCTCCCTGAAGCAGGCGGTCGGTTTCCGGGTCGCTCACCAGAAGGAGGCCGCTCACCAATCCGACAGAGAATTCCCCGGTGGATCCGATATCGCGCGTCCAGAACGCCTGACCGAGGACGAGGTGGGCGGTGGAATCCTCAAGCGTCTCCGGCCGGCTGATTTCCAGTTCCTCCGCCAACGGGTTCGCCCGCGTTGCCAGAGCCAGCGGAACGAGGTCCGCCGAACGGAATCGGCCCCAGCTTCCTTCGATCCCGAAGGAGCCCCGGCGCAACCGGACCCCGGCGCCGAGGACCGCTGGCCTGGTCGTTCGGGAACCGGTAGCGTCGGAGGCCATCTCCGACGCACCCGGCACGCGGACCACCAACTCGGAAGTCGCATCGGTGAAGAGACCGACGAGTGCCGGCCGCGCGAAGATCTCGAGGGAGAATCCCCGCTGCATCGAAGGCAACTGCTGCGCCGCGGCCTCGCGGCGTTCCCCAGCGGTGGACCACCCCGCCGAAGCCAGCACGAACAAGACGGACAAGGCGACCCTGATCATGAAACCATGCTAGCGCGGGGCGGCGGAGCCGGTCTGGTACACTTACTCCCCGGATTGTCCGAACCCGGGAGCAGCACCATGCGCCGAATCCCGCCCCTTCCCGGCAGCCTGCTTCTTGCCCTTGCCTTGGCCGGCAGCGCCTCCGCCCAGAACGAGGCTCCGGACGGCGCCAGGATCATCGACGCCTACCTGGGCGCCCAGCGCACCGATTTCGAGGAAGTGGCGATGCGCATCTGGGAGTGGGCCGAGGTGGGCTACCAGGAAGAGAAGAGTTCGGGCCTCCTCCAGGAACAGCTCGAGGCCGGGGGATTCCGGGTGGAAGCCGGAGTGGCGGGCATGCCCACCGCCTTCCTGGCCGCATGGGGAGAGGGGGGGCCGGTCATCGGCATCCTCGCCGAATTCGACGCCCTTCCCGGGACGAGCCAGGCGGCGGTCCCGGAGCCCGCGGTGCGCGAGGGGGTCGGGGCGGGACACGCCTGCGGACACCATCTCTTCGGAACGGCGTCGGTAGCGGCCGGCCTGGCGATCCGCGACTGGCTCGAGCACACCGGCACGCCGGGCCGGATCCGGGTGTTCGGAACCCCCGCCGAGGAAGGTGGCGCCGGCAAGGTCTACATGGTGCGCGAGGGGATGTTCCGGGATGTGGACGCCGTCCTCGCCTGGCATCCGGGCGACCGGAACGACGCGAGCCCCGGCGACTCGCTCGCCAACCTGTCCGCCAAGTTCCGCTTCCACGGGGTCTCGGCCCACGCGGCCGGCGCCCCCGACCAGGGCCGCTCGGCACTCGACGCCGTCGAGTCCATGAATTTCATGGTCAACCTGATGCGGGAGCACGTCGACGAGCGGAGCCGCATTCACTACGTCATCACCCGCGGGGGCGAGGCCCCCAACGTGGTTCCGAGCTTCGCCGAGGCGTACTACTACAACCGTCATCCATCCGTCGAAGTCGCCCGCGACAACTGGAACCGGATCCTGAAGATCGCGGAAGCGGCGGCGCTCGGAACCGGGACCCGGGTGGAACACGAGATGATCCACGGGATCTACAACCTGCTCCCCAACGAACACATCGGCCGTCTCATGCACGAACATCTGAACACCATCGGCGGCTTCTCCTATACCGCCGCCGAACGCGAATTTGCCGAAGCGATCCAGAAGCATCTCCAGCGGCCGCGTCCGATCGGTTCCCAGGAGACGGTGATGCCGTGGGCCCGGACGCCCGCGGGCGGGTCCACCGATGTGGCGGACGTGAGCTGGGTCACCCCCACGGCGCAGTTCCGCACCGCGACCTGGGTTCCCGGCACTCCCGCCCACAGCTGGATGGCGGTGGCCGCCGGCGGGACCAGCATCGGGATGAAGGGCATGCACCTCGCGGCGCGGGTCCTTGCCCGGACCGCCGCCGACCTCTACGAGGATCCTTCGCACCTGGAAGCGGCGCGCCGGGAGCTCGAAGCGGCCCGCGGGCCCGATTTCACATACGAACCGCTGCTGGGCAACCGGCCCCCGCCGCTGGACTACCGGCGTTAGCGAAGCCTCGCGTGCCCGGTCAACCCCCCGCACTCCCGCTCGGAGGAACTCCCATGGTTCACAAGACAGCAACAGTCCGCCGGCTCCGGGTGGCTGCAGCTTCCGTCCTCGCTGCCGGTTTCGCCGCCGGATCGCTCGCCCAGGACCGCTTCACTCTCGCCCTCACCGGCGATTCGATCATCACCCGCAAGCTGAGCGTCTACGAGGAGCCGCAGTTCCTCCGGATGATCGACCTCCTGCGGGAGGCGGATCTCGCGTTCACCAACATCGAGGTCCTCTTCCACGACTGGGAGTCCTGGCCGATGAGCTCCAGCGGCGGCACCTACATGAGGGCCCAGCCGGAACTGGTCCGGGAGTTCGTATGGGCCGGCATCGATCTCGGCTCGCTCGCCAACAACCACTCCGGGGACTACGGCCCGCCGGCCATGCTCCTCACCGAGAAATACATCCGGGAAGCCGGCATCGTCGCCGCGGGTGTCGGGCGCAGTCTCGCCGAAGCGCGGGAAGCCAAGTTCATCGAGACCAGGGACGGCCGGGTGGCGCTGATCTCGCTGGCCTCGACGTACCCCGACCACTCGATGGCCGGCAAGTCGCGCGACGACATCCCTCCGCGTCCGGGACTGAATCCGCTGCGCTACCTCACGACCTACCAGGTCACGAGGGAGCAGCTCGAGGATGTCCGCGCCACGATGCGCGACCTGCGGATGAACCCGCCGGAGTCGGGGGACCGCCTGAACTTCCTCCGCAACCGGTTCGAAGTGGCGGACACCCCCGGCGTGCGCACCGAACCGCATCCCGAGGACATGGCGGAGATCGCCATGGTGGTGCGGAACGCACGGCGGCAGGCCGATTACGTGATCGTCACGATCCATGCCCATGAGGGCGCTCCGGGACCGAACAGCCGCATGCTCCCCGCCGAGTTCCTCGTGACCTTTGCCCGCTCCATGGTGGACGCCGGCGCCTCGGTCTTCGTCGGACACGGGCCCCACGCGCTCCGCGCCATCGAGATCTACAAGGGCGCGCCGATTCTCTACAGCCTCGGGGACTTCATTTTTCAGAACGAGACCCTCCAGCGCCTGCCCTACGAGAACTACCATCGGCTCGGACTCGACGAGACCGATGGCCTCGCCGACTTCAACGACGCCCGCTACAACAACGACACCACCGGCTTTCCCGCCATTCCCGAGATCTGGGAAGCAGTGATCGCCGTACCCGAGTGGAGCGGCCAGCATCTCGTCGAACTGACCCTGCACCCGATCACCCTCGGATACGGCCAGCCGCGCCACGTCCGGGGGCGGCCGTTGTTCGCCGAAGGCGAACTCGCCGACAAGATCATCGACGACCTGGTGCGCCTGTCGGAGCCCTACGGCACGCGCTTCGCCATCAAGGACGGGGTGGCCCGGGTGGTTCTCGACGACGCCACCACCGACCAGCAACCCTGAGGGGCCGGAACACCTGTTCCCCACCGACCGGCGTCGCTCCCCTATCCTGCTCGTTCGCCCGGGACGCGCCCTCCGCGGAACGGAACCATCGCGGCTCCGATCAGCCCCCAAAGCTGATCGTTGACAAGATCGCTGACGAGCCCATTGCATCGGTGATCCGACGAGAACTCGTACCGCTGGGGGCTGTTCCATCCTGATTTCTTGCGAAGGGCGACCTTCAGAAAATCAGCCGCCCGGGCCCTTTCGCCGGCTTTCCGGAGCCGCCGGACTTGTCATCGGCAATTTTCCGCTGCCTGCCACCGTCTTCAGGGCTGAAGTTCCAGAGTGCCATAGACGCAAGTCACTGACTTGATTGGACATGGAGAGATTTCAGGATTTCGCTACTGGGTACCGGACAGCTTCACGGCAAGCAGATCGAAGGCCTTTTGTTGAAGCGGGGTGGGCCGGGTCGTGATCTCGAACCGATCGGCCCCCGGCAGGGCTGGGGCGGTTTCGGCGAGGGTGTCGCGCGCGGTAGCACCGGCGAGTCCCCGGGCGGCGATCAACGCCAGCACACGCTGGCGTTGGGGGGAGGGTTCGGGGTCGATGAGGTGGTCGAGGCGGAGCTTGCGGAGTGTGCCGAGAACGGCGGCGACATGACCGTGGGGGAGGGAGCGAACGATGTTGAGAAGCTCGTCGGGCCCGACGAGGCGTTCGTTCTTGAGTACCCGACGGAGCGCGGCAATCTTGTATTCGGGCCATCCGGAGAGGTTGGCGAGCGTGCGTTTTCTGGTTTTGGCGCCTTCGCGCCAGCTTTCGCGGAGGAGGACTGCGGGGGGTGATTTGCGGTTGGGGACGACGTCGACGTACATGGCTCAATGATACCAGACATGCCATATGGAAATAAAGTAGTAATATCGTCAAATACATGGGCGCACAAATCAAGTGTCAAAACGCACTTTCCCCTTGCGAATCAACCCTTTGAACGGCAAAAAAGGGGAAATTGCTCTGGAACTTCAGTCAGGGAGAGGAGCATGAGTCGCATCTCCGGATCCGTTCCAAAGCAAACCGGGGTGCGGAATACGATAGTACCCGTCATCCCTGTTCCTTGATGTCCTCGGTTTCGGTGTTTTCGCGGTTTCGGCAAACCGTGCTTTTGCGCCACGCAAGTACGATTCGACGATTTCCACACAAATCCACTTTCGCCGAAGCCGTTCGCACACTTCACCGGTAACGCAACTGCCCGCAAACGGATCCAGAATCACATCGTCCGGGTCCGTTACCATTCTTGTGAAGTATTCGGGAAGCGCTGCGGGAAAACGCGCCGGGTGTGCTTCGATCCCGTTGGTTTTGCAGTAACGCAGGTAGCTGCTGTTGCTTTCGGTGTTCGGTATGGCGATCAGATTCGGGGGTATCGCCGCTCCATTGTCAACCGAGAACTTGTCGCTGATGTCGTGACCTGATGGACGTCGCATCGGCTTGTAGCCGTTGCTCAAAAGGGACTTCATGCTGTCACTGTACGGCTGCAGGACACGGCGATTGCTCGCTCGCGGCCATGGCGTTTTCGACAACCACCACACTGTGTTCACCCCATCCTTCACACGTATTCGCCGCACATTGACCCACTCCGCCGGCGTCGGAAGCTTGGAAGGATTCCACCAGTAGAATTCCTGGGCCAGGTGAAATCCGTATTCTTCGCACAACATGATCAGCAATTTGAAGTGATAAAGACTACGCACCGGCACACCTGGCCTCCAGGCGCCACCAAGATCGATCACCAGACTCCCGTCATCCTTCAGAATGCGACGAAATTGCTCGGCGAACGCTCGAAACCACTGGATGTATTCATCTTCCTGCTTGTTTCCGTAGTCCTTCTTCCGAGTCAAGGCAAAAGGAGGACTCGTCATTACCAGGGCGATGGACTCCGGTTCAAGTTCCCTCATTACATCAAGGCTGTCTCCATGATACACCCGTCCGAGGCTGGTTTCATATACCAACTTCGGAGGCGTTACACTCATCACTTGTCAACCGTCCTGTTCATTCGATATCGAGACGCTTCAAGCCCATTGCCTGGCGCGCTTCCCGCTCAAAGGCCCGCAGTATGTCTGCTGGTTGTTCACTTACAGCCTTCAAGTCCACGCCATCAAACATTACTATGGCAAGATTGGAATCAGTCATGATCTTGTTAGCGTATCGTCGGGCTTCGTTGCCAATTTGTCCGGTAGTGATGATGATTATGGCGTTGCTTTTGATGACACGAGTGAGTCCCACCTCCTTGGCAACATCATCCAGTGCAACCCGCGCGGTGTTTTTGCATTGAATCTGCCAACGGGAAAATACCAGGCGCGCGCTTTCGAAGATCAGATCAATCTCGGCGCCTCCCGTCTGCCTGGCGCGCAAACGAGTCGCAACGTATGCCTCAACTCAATTTCGAGTGGATACGGGCGGGAAGCCCGTCGGGGGGCCGGGTGTCAAGGGCGGGCGTAGCCCGGCGGAGTGGACCCTTGACGCACGGACCCACGAGGGGCATGCTTGGTTCGGGTCGAAGGCAGCAGAATGCTGTTTTCGGCCCATCACTGCCTGGGAAACTCCATCATGGAGAACCAGATATTCGGAACCGCGCTCGGCTTGACGGGACCTTGGTTTCGTCGAGGTTCCTTCCGCACCATCCGCACCGTTTTCTTCCTCATCTCCGGGAAATTCGACTTCCCAGGCTCAGCACCCATTTCGCCTAACCCACTCGAAATTCAATAGAGCCCAACGTATGTCATGTCGAGCAGGCGCATGATCTTGAAAGCAAGCGCTTCAAGAGCAAGTCCGGCCGTATGTCGGTCCTTGCTGTCGACCTCCTCCAGGATCGTGGAAAGGGGCTTTCGCAACAGGGCCAGCAATTGCGGATCGGCCTGTCCTCGAAGCTGTTCGAGAAGAGGGTCAACGACATCTGTGACCAGTTTTTCGGTGGCAATTACCAGGAAGGGCTTCGCACCTCTTCCGGTCGTGGTTTTTTCGGTCTTGATGTACCCCGCGTCTTCCAGGTCATTCAGGACGAGTTTCGGAAGGCTCTTCTCAGGGAACTTCACGCCATATGTCGCTTCGGCAAGCTTCGCGACCATGTTCGCGGGCTGGGGTTCGTTGGTTCCCATGTTGGCGAGCGATCTCAGAAAGGCCCGTTGCCGAACGTTGAAATGGCTCAACACCGCGAATTCGTCAGAGTCGATTCCAAGGATGTCCTCGACGCGTCGGGTGTCGATTTGCCAACGGCCACCGACAAACACTCCCGCCTTTGCCAACCAAAGACGCATCATGCTGGGGTGCTTGCCACCGGACGGATAGTGGATGCCACGCTCCCCAAGCCCTTGCCGCAGTGTTGTCAAATTGACTTGTTCGCCGGCGCCCGCCATATCCCGGATACACTGAACCAGTGTCATTCCGTGGAGGTTCAGAAGAATATGCCTGGCGAGGCGGGTATACATCGCATCCTCATTATCGCCTCAACTCAATTTCGAGTGGGTACGGGCGGGAAGCCCGTCGGGGGGCCGGGTGTCAAGGGCGGGCGTAGCCCGGCGGAGCGAACCCTTGACGCACGGACCCGCGACGGGCATGCTTGGTTCGGGCTCGAAAAGCGGCAGAATGCTGCTTTTCGGCCCATCTCTGCATAGGAGAAGCATCTCATGACAGATATCCACCGCATCTTCGCAACCGCCCTTGGCCTCATCGAACCTTGGTTCGTCGAAAGCGTGAAGTTTGTCGAGTGTGATCGCAAGCTGATCATCCATATCGACTTTCAGCGTGGCGCCCGCTTTCCTCACAAGGACCACGAAGGTACACACCCCATCCACGACACCAAGACCAAGCGCTATCGCCACCTCAACTTCTTCCAGTATGAATGCGAAGTGGTAGCGAGGGTTCCGAGAGTCCGTCTGCCCGACGGACGGATCGCGCTGGTCACCACGCCCTGGACGGGTCAGGTCTCCGGGTTCACTGCGCTCTTCGAAGCGTTGGTGATCGTCATGAGTCGGGAAATGCCCTTCGCCGCGGTCGCACGGTTGAACAAGATTTCTCCACACCGGGTTCAGACCATCTGCAACCAATACGTGGAACTCGCCTCCGCGGAGGACGACCAGGGCGACGTTCGCGCCGTCGCAATCGACGAGACCTCCCGGGCCCGGGGGCACGCCTATGTCACCGTTGCCGCCGACGCCCGCAAGCGCCGGGTGCTGTTTGTCGGGGAGGGCCGGGGGGCCGACACGGTCGGACAATTCGCCCGGAACTTGGCGGTACAGGGTGGCGCTCCCGAAGCGATCCGGTTCGTCTCGATCGACATGTCCCCTGCTTTCATCAAGGGGGTTGCGAAGCATTTGCCCCATGCCCAAGTCACTTTCGACAAGTTCCATGTCGTCGCCCACGCCTCGAGTGCCCTCGACGAAACCAGACGCATCGAGCAGCGGGTCGATCCGGGGATCAAGGGCATGCGCTGGACCTTGCTCAAGAATCCGACACACCTCAGCCGTAACCAACGCGCCGCACTCAACGCGCTGATCGCACAGACCGCTGGGAAGCGCACCACTCGAGCTTGGCGGTACCGGGAGCAACTCCGTGCCATCCTCCACCGCAAGCAAGTCCATGTCATGCGGGCCATGCTCCAGCAGTGGTGCACCAACGTGAATCGATCCCGGATCGAACCCATGAAAGCCGTCGCCCGGATGATCCGAAGACACTTCGACGGCATCACCGCGTGGGCCCGAACCCGCCAGACCAACGGGTTCATAGAAGCCCTCAATGGCCTCTTCCAATCCGCCAAGCGGAAAGCCAGGGGGTATCGTTCCTTCCGCACCATCCGCACCGTTTTCTTTCTTATCGCCGGAAAACTCGACTTCTCCAAGCTCAACCCTCACCTCGCATAACCCACTCGAAATTCAATAGAGCCTCATTATCCCGCAACTCAAGAAGCTCCTGACCGAGTGGCGTCAGCGCTGCGTTTCGATCAACAATTCCATACGCAATCATCCCGAGCTTCGTGTTGTTTGCAAGCTTCCTCCGGTTGTATTCGCTCGTCTTGTGGGTCTCGAAATAGGCGACACGAACGGCGTTTTCGAATGCGCGCCAGTCGCCGCCATGGGCGGCGGCAAAACCCAACACTTCGGGAAGCTCGACCTGTGAGGGTGGGAATTCGCTCCCGAAGGGAAGGTCACTTCCCTTGTTCACCACCGCCAACCCTTTCCGAATACCCATGCATTGTTCTTGCTGTTCAGCACGATCCGGACCGTCAGAAGATCCGCATCGCCCAGGAACGCCGGGACCGGCGCCTGCCGGTCCCGGGAGGACTCCGGCGGCAGGTGATCCGGGCAATCGCGGCCGCGCTTGCAACCGTTATGCCGCAATCCATGTTCTCCCAGCCTCCCCGTGGCACTCCGGCGTACCCATGAGTCTCCCACTCCCCGGGTTCCTACACTGTACACCACTTGCGGGAATCGGGCGAACACGTTGCGCTGCTGTTCGCGTCACCGGTGGCGGGACCAGAAGACCGGTGCGGTCGGCACGATCCCCGGAGGCGCCCGCGACGCCGGGCCAAAAGGAAGGGCGGCTGCTGCCCTGGCGCCAATTCCCTGACAGGGAAAGCGATTCTTCGGCGCGATGTCGATCCGGGAACGAAAGTCCAGCGTCCCGGACACGAATGAGTCATTGGCAACGTGCCCCGGACTCCCGCGGTTTCCCGCCGGCGTGATTCCCCGCCGGCGTGATTCCCGGCGTGATTCCCTGACGAGACTCGGAAGTCGAATCGGGCCCGTGACTCTCGCGTCCGTCGCGGCGAAAGGTTCCCGCCGGCGCGGAGTTCCGGATCGCGAGCTGGTAGCCTCTGCCGGAGGGCGTCCTCCCCGGCGCCGAGCCTGCAGCACATCACTGATGGACTTTCCATTTATCCGAACCACCCGCATGACCGGGCTTCCCCTTGTCTTGCCGGCGCTTCTCTTCGTGGCGCAAGCCGTCGCGCAGCCGCTCCGGGTGGACCTTCATGCCCACCCCTCGCGTTTCCACCGGGCCAACGCGCCCCGGATCGCCGACGAGGAGATTGCCCGCTACCTTGATCACGACATGGACGCGGTGGTCGCCACCATCAGCACCGACACTCCGTGGCGCGGGGGATACACGTTGCGTGACGGCGCCCGGATCGAGGGCGGGAACCGCCGGCCGCTGCCGACCGAACCGTGGGAGTACACGCTCGACCGGTTCGAGCGGCTGACCCGGACGGTGGCCGAGGGACGCGCCCGCTTCGTACGGACCCCGGCGGAGGCCTATGAGGCGCGAGCCGCCGGGGAACTGGCGATCCTGCCTGCCGTGGAGGGCGCCGACTCGCTGGAGGGGCGGATCTGGCGGCTCCGGCAACTGCACCGGATGGGACTGGCGCTTGCTCAGATCGTCCACTTCCGTCCGAATGGAATCGGCCACATCCAGACCTGGCCCTACACTCCGGGCGGGCTCACCGAATTCGGTCGCGAGGTGGTGCGGGAGTGCAATCGCCTGGGGATCGTGATCGACCTCGCCCACGCCAATCCGGAGACCGTCCGCGACACCCTCCGGGTCTCCCGGCACCCGGTGATCTTCAGCCACACCGGTGCGTTCGCACTCGGGGAAGCGGACCGCCACCTCCACGACGAGGAGATCCGGGCCCTCGCCGAAGCCGGCGGAGTCATCGGAATCTGGCCGAACGGGAATCTCGTGCCCACGGTCACCGACATGGCGCGTCACGCCCGGCATATCGCCACCGTGGTCGGTTCGGTGGACAACGTGGGCATCGGCAGCGACCTCCGCGGCATGTCGGCGTACAGCGAGGGTTTCGGCGAGGAAGCCGATTTTTCGGGAATCACCGTGGCGCTGGCGGAGGCGGGGTTTACCGCCGAAGAGCGGGACGGGATCTTGGGAGCGAACTTCGAACGGGTCTGGACGGAGGTCACCGCACACCTCCACCCCGACTGACAAGGAGCCGGGCCGGCTCCCCCCCTTCATCGAGCCGTCCGGGGCCAGGCGCGTCCGGATCCGGCCGCCGATCCGGTGTCAAGACCGGCGCTCGTCACCTGTCGGGCCCACCCGCATCACCCTCCCCGAGCCGCTGCGCGGGCGGACGGGCGCCGGCCCCCGAGCGGGGCGAAGACCATGTCGGCGCCCTCCGGGCATCGGGCACGGTGTCCCTGTCGTCGGTGGCGGCAAGCCGGCCGACCTCCGGATCACCGCCACAACCCGGACCACCGGTTCGTTCCCGCCCGAGCTGGAGCCGCGCCGCTCCCGCGAAGGGCGGGAGCGCCTCCCCGAACCGGGTTGCCGGGGACGACGGCGCGCTTTCCGCCCGCATCGACCCGGCCGGGGCCCGGACACCTGCCGGAAGGCCGGCACGAAGCCCGGCAGCCCCGGTTCGCAACCCGTCTATAGAATGAGGGACGTGATCCGGGGGCCATGCTGCATGCGAGGATCCGCTTCTCCCGCCCCCTCGCCGCCGGGAGGGACGGGCAAGCGGGCCGCGCGCCACCGCAACGAAGTTGCCGGAGTCCACGACGTACCCGCCAGCAGGAAGTCCACTCCGGTCCCGCCCCTCAAGGAGCCGCGTACCGGTTGCGGACTTGTCCCCCGAACTCCTGCCGAACGGGATCCTGGCGGTAATCGAGGGCGTCGCCGCGTGCGATTGCCGCGCGACACTCCCGTCGTGGATCACCGGTTCCGAGGCGTTTTCGCCCGGCGGCTCCTTCTGCTGCTCCCGGCGCTTGCCCTGATCCTCGCCCTGATCCAGCCCCTTCGCGCCGCGGCGCAGGAGACGTTCCCCCTTTCGGACGAACACCGGAAGTGGCTCGAGGAAGAGGTGGTGTACATCATCAGCGAGCGCGAGCGGGACGCCTTCCGGAACCTGATCTCGGAAGCGGAGCGCGAAGCCTTCATCCAGGCGTTCTGGGACCGGCGCGATCCCGAGCCGCTGACCCCGGAGAACGAATTCCGGACCGAGCACTACGAGCGGATCGCATACGCCAACACCCGTCTCGGCCGCGAAACCGCCGTCCCCGGCTGGATGACCGACCGGGGCCGGATCCACATCCAGCTCGGCGAACCGGACGAGCGCACCACCTTCGTTTCGATCCCCGGGCTCTACCCGGCGGAGCTGTGGTTCTACCTGGCGCGCGAGGAGATGCTGCTGCCGCCGCTCTACGTGCTCTTCTTCCGGGAATACAGCGCCGGGCCCTACATCCAGTTCAATCACGTGATCCACCAGCCGGAGGAATTGCTCCCGGCGCAGTCGTTCCCGACCGACGACTCCCGGATGGAGGCGTATACCCTGCTTTCGGAGATCTCCCCCGACCTCGCGCACGCCAGCATCACCATGCGCGCCGACCGCGGGGTGACCGCGAGCCTGGTGCAGCCCGACATGGAGATCCTCCAGACCCAGACCCTGCTCTCCGACATCAACCGAGCGCCGCACCGGCTTCTGGACACCAGCTGGGTCTCCGGCGCCGAGGCGCGCGGGCTGGTGGAGAGCGACTACCTGTTCAACTTCGTGCCGAGCACCGGCATCGCCCGGGTGTTCCCCGGTCCCCGTCCGGACGCGCACTTCGTCCACTACGCGATCGAGATCGAGCCGCAGCACTTCACCCTGGCCCGGGAAGAGGATGGCAACGAGTACTTCACCCGCTTCGAGGTCACCGGCGAAGTCGTGGATGCCGGGGACCGGGTGATCCACGACTTCGTGGTGGAGCCGTTCCTGCGGCTGACCGAAAGCCAGCTCCGGGACGTGGGGGCCCGACCGTTCACCTGGCGGGGCGCGTTTCCCCTGATCGCCGGGGAGTACCGGCTGCGGGTGATTCTCAAGAACGACGCGCGGACCGAGTACACGCTCTTCGAGGACGAGGTGCGGATTCCGGAAACCGGCCGCCTTGTCTCCCGGCCTCTCCTGCTTCACGGCCCACCGGTCGATCCGGAACAGGCCGCTCTCCGCGCCTGGACGACCGGCGGGGTGCAGCTCGTGCCGAATGCCCGGGCCGTGGCGGCGCTCGGCAGCCGCCTGCGGCTGGCCGCCGCAATCGAGGGCGCCGACGTCGCCACCTTCCGGATTGCCCCATGGCAGGCCGGCGGCGAGCCGGCTTCCCCGCTCCTCGAGGAGGCCATGGAAGTGACGAACGGCCTCGCGCTCTGGTCGCCGGGCAGCGCGGAATGGGAGACCGGCCGCTATGTGGTGTCGGTCCGTGCCGGAAGCGGGGAACGCAGCACCACCCTGGACCTGACCGCGCGCCGGAATGTCGCCATCCCCTGGGGCCTCGGCGATTCCTTCGGCATGGAGGGTCCGGGAGTCCTCGAGTCCGCCCTCGCCGAGCAGTGGCTCCGGGCGGAGGATCACGAACGCGCCCGGGAGGCCTTCCGGCAGGCCCTCGGGGAGAACCCCAACCTCGGCCGGGCGCGGCTGGCGCTCGGTCGCTTCGCGCTCGATGAGGGGGATCCGCGCGAGGCGGTCCGCCTTCTCGAGCCGGCGCTCGCCCAGTCCCCGGAGGAACCGACCCTTCTCCGGGTGCTGGGGGATGCGCATCGGGAGTCCGGAAACCATCGGCGCGCGATCGAGCTCTACGAGCGTTCGCTCCCGCTGCAGGCCGCCGACCCCCCGCTGCTGAACGCCCTGGCGCTGTCCCTTGCCGCCCGGGGAGACCGCGCACGCGCCATCGCCCGCCTGGAGGAATCCCTGCGACTCGCTCCCGAACAGCCGGCCATGCGCGCGTTGCTGGCCTCCTTCCGCGAATCGCCGCCCGGCCGCTGATCGTCCCGATTCAACCAGCCGGTAGCGGCCTACGGCCCGTTGGATTCCGGGGCGCGCAGGACGGAAAATCTGGCGGATTGAAATCCATGAAGGACAAGTGTTTGTCCAGCATCTTGGAAATCGCGCGGGACCATGGCATAATCGTTGCCCTGACTGCGTTTTCACGGGGTCGGAACTCTCCGATCCGCGAACCGACACACGAAATTCCCCAAACCCCATTCCAAGGAGGAATCATGCGGAAGTCCACTCTCGCGCTGCTGCTTGCGGCGGCCCTCGTCCTTCCGGCGTTCGCGCTCGGACAGGGTGGCGACTCCAGCATCCGCGGCACGGTCACCGACGACACCGGCGCCGTGCTGCCGGGAGTCACCATCACGGCCACGAGTCCGGCGCTCATCAGCGCCCAGACCGCCGTCACCGACGGCTCGGGCAGCTATCGGCTGCTCAACCTGCCGGTCGGGGAGTACGTCGTCGAGGCGTCGCTTTCCGGTTTCGCCACCTACCGACAGGAGGGCATCCTGGTGCGGGCCAGCACCAACATCGGGGTGGACCCGGTGATGGCGATCAGCAGCGTCCAGGAAACGGTCACGGTGACCGCCGAGACGCCGATGCTCGAAATTTCCCGGCCCGGCAACATCCTGACCATCGAGGGAGACCTCCAACGCGACCTGCCCATTCAGGCCCGCGGCAACTGGAGCGACTTCCTCGAGATGACCCCCGGAGTGAATGCCCGCCCCTTCGACGACGGGTCTGGCCGGATGGTCTATTTCGGCCACGCCACCGAACACTTCGCGCATGTGATCCAGCTCGAGGGCATGGCCGCAGCCGGCTACACCGACTCCCAGGCCACCTATGTCGGCATGAACGCCGACATGATGGAGGACATGTCGGTCAAGACCGGCGGCGCCGAGGCCAAGGACCCGATGGGGACCGGCCTGATCATCAACGTGGTCACCCGGAGCGGCGGTAACGACCTCACCGCGTCCGCAGCCTACGACTACCAGTCCTTCGACTGGGGAACCGGCGACGAGAAACAGCTGGGCGGCATCTTCGGCGACAACGAGATTCCTGATGGCTGGGATCCGTTCTCCGAGGAAAGGGCGAACTTCCAGGCGCTCGGCGTATACGAACCGCCCGCGGATCGCGACGCCGCGGCCGGTACGCCCACCGCCCACCTGGTGAAACAGGCCGACTTCTCGATCGGCGGCCCGATCATTCGCGATCAGGCCTGGTTCTTCGGAGCATACCGGTACGCCGACCTGGCCTCCCGGATCAGCCGTCAGGGAACCGACCTGGAGCGGCTGACCGGCCTCTCCGGCATCAGCCTCGGGAGCACCGGCCAGGCCCCCGCCTATGCCGAGTTCAACAACACCACGAAGAGCCACCAGCCGTATGTCAAGGTCAGCGCCCAGCTCAATCCGAACCACGAACTGAACCTCTACTACCAGGGGGACGCGGTCGAGAACACCTCGAACCGCGAATACGACCTCGCGTCGCGGCTGGCGGTGCAGACCGGCGGGAACCTCGCCGGCGGCAAGCTGACCTCGGTCTTCGGCTCCGCCACCACCGGACAATTCACCGCCTCTTGGAACGACAAGGCGTCCCAGGTTCCCCCGAGCATTCAACCCCAGCGCGACAGCCTCCCGCTGTACGTGGAGATCCACGGCGGATACTCGGTGAACGACAGCGGCACCATCGGCCGCGGGGGACGGATCGCCGCCGCCGGGACTCCCAACGGGACCGACCGGCCGGCGCGGCTCATCCTGCTGCGCGCCGACATGACCCACTATGTGGACAACGTGTCCGGGTCCCACGAAATCGGCTTCGGGGTCTACGCCGCCCCCTGGAACACCTACCCGAGCACCACGGTGTACGCCACCCACAACGGTTGGGGCACCGAGTACCACACGCCGGTGAATGCCGCCGGAGAGCCGACGAAGGATCTCTCCGAGGCGGTGGCGACCCGGTGGTTCGAGAGGAGACGGACAGGCGATGCGAACGGGCCGATCGATCGGCTCAAGACCCGGGACGCGCAGGACAGCAACATCGCGTTCTACCTCCAGGACGCCTGGAAACCGGGGGACCGGCTCACCCTGAACCTCGGTCTCCGGGCCGACTGGGTCAAGCGCTACGACGCGATCCTCGACTTCGAACGGATGAACACCTGGGCGATCGGCCCACGCCTGGGTTTCGCCTATCAGCTCACCGAGGATGGACGAACGATCCTGCGGGGGAACGCCGGCCGGATTCACGAACAGATGAACGGGCGGGACAACATCACCTCGGTGCACGGCGGGACGAGCGTCGGCACCTATATAGAATATGACCACAATGGTGACGGAGTGGCCGATCACCAGCAATACAATCCGCCTGCCGACCGCCTGCCGATCTCGGCGCTGTTCGACCCCGCCGGGGTCACCCAGCCGTTCGTGGACGAGGCCATCGTCGGCTTGCGTCAGCAGTTCGCCGGGCAGTTCGCCATGGACGTGGCCTTCGTGCACCGGCGGTACACCGACAACTACGCGCAGCGCGAAGTAAACGGCTTCTACCCGTCGGAGGTTCCCGCGTCGACGCCCCGGGGCGTCTTCGAGTACGGGCAGGTCGACACCGACTACGGCGATCTCCTGCAGCAGACCAACAACTCATGGAGCAAGCTGGTGTACTCGGCCATCGAGGTCACCACCACCCGCCGCACCGAGCGGATGTCCGCCACGCTGAACATCAGCCGCCAGTGGCAGCACTTCGCCGGCGACTGGAATCCGACCGATCCGGCGCGATTCATCTCGCCCGAGAAATTCGCCTCCAACAAGGCGCTCTACATGCCGCGCGGCAACAACGAACATGACACGCTGCGCGCCTCGAGTGCCCTGTCCTATGCCCCCACTTGGCGTCAGTTCTCGATCCGGGGTGGCATGAGCTATCTGATCCCGTACTACGACATTACGGCGGCAGTCAGCTACACGGCAAACGCCGGCCCCTGGACCGGCCCGCCCATCACCCGGCTTGCCGCCGACGATCCACAGGTAACGCAGTACGGCCCCGGCAAGGCCAACAACGACTTCGCGAACCCTCTGGCGACCCGCTATCGCATCGTCGGGGCCAACCGCGGCGAACTCCAGGTGGCGGCGCCGACCGTTCACACGCTCGGACTGTCGCTCGGCAAGATCATCGATCTCGGCGCGGCGCAGTTCGAGACTTCGGTCCAGTTCTTCAACCTGCTTGACGCGCACAACCACAACCAGTTCACCTATTCCGGCGCCAACCGGACCTGGGTGCCCGCCTTCCTCGAGCTTCGGAGCCGGCAGAACGCCCGGACCATGCTCGTCCGCGGGACCCTCCGCTTCTAGGCGGACCGTCCGAGCACCCTCGAGGCGCCGGCCCTTCGGGGCCGGCGCCTTTCCTGTGGGCCTTGATGATCCGGAGTCCGAAGGGTTTTGCGGATACCCTTCCCCCTCCCGGAGGCCCCATGACCCGCACCCTTTCCGTCATCACCCTGCTTCTCGTTGCGGCCCCTCACGCCTTCACCCAGGAGAAGCAGGCAATGACCATCGTGGATCTCCTCGAAGTGCCCCAGGTGGGCGATCCACGCCTGTCTCCGGACGGGACCGAGCTTCTCTACACCCGCACCGAAGCCGACTGGAGCAAGAACGGCCGCACGACCCACATCCATCGGATCGGAGTGGACGGCAACGGCGACATCCGGCTCACCGGCGGGGAGCACGGGGAGACGCATCCGCGCTGGTCGCCCGACGGCGACCGGATCGCATTCCTGGCGCGGCGGGGCGACAACCCGCACCGGCAGATCCATTTGATTTCCGGGACCGGCGGCGAAGCCCGGGTACTTACCGATTTCGACAACCCGATCCGTTCCTTCCAATTCGCACCGGACGGCTCCATCTACTTCACTGCTCCCGATCCGAAGACTGCCGACCAGAAGCGGAAGGACGAACTCCAGGACGACGTGTTCGCGTTCGACGAGAACTACCAGCAGGTCCACTTGCATCGCATCGCCACGGAGAACGGCGAGACCGACCGCATCACGCAGGGTGACTTCTCGATCATCGGGTTCCACATCTCCGGCGACGGCGCCCGGATCGCGCACTCGAGAGCGCCCACCCCGCTGCTCGACAACTCCGACGAGGGCGAGGTCTGGATCATGGACGCCGATGGAGGCAACGCGCTCCGGCTCACCGACAACACGGTGGTCGAACGCGGCGCCCGGATCTCGCCGGACGGCTCGGAAGTGCTGTTCGTCTCCGCATCCAGCGCCGACTTCGAGACCTACTTCAATGGCAACATCTTCGTCGTACCGGCAACCGGAGGACCGCACCGGATTCTCTTCGAGGACATGCAGCACGAAGTCAACCGCGCCATCTGGGCTCCCGACGGGTCGATCTGGTTCCTCGCCAACACCGGGGTGCGGAGCCAGCTCTTCCGCGGCGTCGAGGGTCGTGTGCCCGAAGCGGTCACCGACGGCGATCACTCCCTTTCCGGGTGGCACTTCCAGCCCACGGTCGGAAAGCATGTGCTCGGCATCAACACCCCGACAAACGCCGGAGACATCCACCTGCTGGCGGCAGGGGGTGGCCCACCGGCGAGGATCACCAGGATCTTCGACTATCTCGACCAGGGGTTCCGGCTTCCGGTCCAGGAAGCGATTCGCTGGACGGGCGAGGACGGGGTCGAAATCGAAGGCCTGTTGTACTTCCCACTGGACTACACGGCGGGACAACGCTATCCGCTCGTGGTCCAGACGCATGGCGGGCCGCGATCCTCCGACAAGTTCCGCTTCGGGCGCTGGAGCAGCTATGTCCCGGTGCTGGCGGCGCGGGGGTACATGGTCCTGAAACCCAACTACCGGGGCAGCACCGGCTACGGCGACGAATTTCTCCGGGACATGGTGGGGCACTACTTCAACCAGGCGCATCTGGATGTGATGGCCGGAGTGGACCATCTGATCGAACGGGGCCTCGTCGACGGCGACCGCATGGCCAAGATGGGCTGGAGCGCCGGGGGGCACATGACCAACAAGATCATCACCCACACCACCAGGTTCAAGGCGGCGAGTTCGGGCGCCGGCGCGGTCAACTGGATCTCGATGTACGGACAGAGCGATGTCCGCCATCCCCGAACCCCCTGGTTCGGAGGCACGCCATGGCAGGAGGACGCCCCGATCGACGCCTATTGGGGACATTCCCCGCTCAAGGACATCTACCGGGTAACCACCCCCACCCTGGTCCTGGTGGGGGAGAACGATCTCCGGGTTCCGATGCCCCAGTCGGTCGAGCTCTACCGTGCGCTCAAGACCAACGGAGTGGACACCCACCTGTACGTCGCACCGCGCGCCGGCCACGGCTGGCGGGAACTGCGGCATGGACTCTTCAAGGTGAACGTGGAGCTCGACTGGTTCGAACGCCATGTCCGCGGCCGGGAATACCGCTGGGAAACGGCTCCCGGTGACGAAGCCGAAGACGCCCGGACCACCACCGACCAGGGAGGAACGCGATGATTCCCGAGCTGCGGCCCATGGGCGCCGTCCTGCTTCTGCCCCTCCTCGCCGCGTGCGGCGGAGAACCGGCGCCCGGGCCGGCGGATCCTTGGCAGGTTCTGCTCAGCGAAGCGCGCGAGACTGCCGGAAGTCCCGGGCTCTCGGCGGCAGTCGCGGTCGATGGCGAAGTCATCTGGACCGGCGCCTCGGGTCTCGCCGACGTCGAGAACCGGGTTCCGGCCACCGCCGACAGCGTCTACCGAATCGCTTCCATCTCCAAGCCGATTGCCGCCACCGCGATCATGCAGCTCGTGGAACAGGGACAGATCGACCTCAACGACCCCATCCAGACCTGGTTTCCCGCGTTTCCGGAGAAGGAATACCCGGTATCCATCCGTCACCTGATGACCCACACGTCCGGGATCCGGCACTACCTGCCGGGCGAAATGGACATGAAGGAACACTTCGACACGGTGGAGGACGGCATTGCGATCTTCGCGGACGATCCGCTGCTCTTCGAACCCGGGACGGACTACCGCTACTCCACCTACGCCTACAACATGCTCGCCGGGGTCGTGGAAGCCGCTTCCGGTCAGTCCTTCGACGACTACCTGCGGGAGTTCATCTGGCGACCGGCGGGAATGACCTCCACCCACCTGGAGCATCAGGGACCGATCGTCCCCCACCGGGTCCGGCAGTATGTCAAGGCCAACACCCCCGACCTGGTGGCGAACGCACCGTTCGCCGACCTGTCGATCAAGTGGGCCGGCGGCGGGATGATCTCGACGGCCCGCGACCTGGTCCGGTTCGCCCTGGCGCTGGATTCCGAAACGCTGATCGGAGCGTCCACCCACGACACGATGACCACCCGCCACCCGCTTGCCGGCGGGACCCTCAACGACTACGCCCTGGGCTGGCGCATCACCGAGGACGAGGTCGGAACGTGGGTCGCCCATTCCGGTGGTGCGACGGGTGGGACCACCCATCTGTTGCGGCTTCCGGAACGGGGCCTCGCAGTCGCCCTCACCGCAAACGTCCAGAACGGGGCCGGACTTCCGGACGCGGCGCGCCGTCTCGCCGATCAAGCGCTCTCGGGCGCCCGCCCTCCGCCGACGAATCCCTGAGACGAGTCACCGGAACCTCTCACCGGAACCAGCCCACAGCCGTGGATCCGGATGTTTCCCGGCGCGCTCCCCTTGCCGGAACTTCGCTGGGACATCCTCGCAAACGCCCGTTCGCAAGGGCAGCCGCACGCCTCGCGGCCAGGGGGGGACGGGGGACGCAGTGCGTAGCCTGCCTTCCTCTCCGGCCCCTCGCGGGTCAGCCCGGAGGAAGAAATCGGAATCGCACCGGGCGCCAGCCGAATGGCTCGGACGAGCGAAGCCGAGCAGGACGGCGCCTGCCAGCGCCACCGATCGCGGAAGAAGGTCCCCCGTGCGCCAACGGGATGGAATGGCCCGCCGTTCCGTTGACGCGGAGATCCCGTTCAGCTCGAGCCAACCCCGAGCAGCCGGGCCCCGAAGTCCACTTCGTCAGTGGCGACGAGCGCCGCGGCGACGATCCGCGACTCGTCCAGCACCGCCAGCGCTTCGGCAACCCCGGGGAGGCAGCCGGGAAAGTCGGGCGAGAGGGCCACGCCCCGGTTCCGGAGAATCTCGCCGGCCCACCGGACCCGGGAACGCCCCGCCTCCTCGCGTCGACCTTCCTTGCGACCCTCCTCCCGACGAGTTCGGGCCACCCATCCGCCAATGGGATCGTTCTCGACAGTCGTGCCTTCGGCAGCGCCGAGACGACCGCCCAACCGTCGCGCCAATTTCCCGATGAACTCACCGTCCATGTCGTTCACCACCGCGTGGACCTCCCAGTCGTGGAGATCGGGAATGGCGACGCTCTCCCCGACCTCCCGGTAGCGACCGAACTCCAGACGGTGCATCGTCATCCCGGGGCGGAGGCCGCGCGGACGCCCCGGCGTACTCTTGTCGGGCACCTCCACCCAGAGCTCCGGAAGACCCCACGCCTCGTATACCGCCAACTTGCCGCGCCGCACATCGGTGCTGTGGTCCACCTCTAGCACCACATCCGGCCAGTCATGCCTTCCGTGAACGATCGTGCGACCTTCCGGCAAACGGGACCGCCGAGGATGCACCCAGACCACAAGGTCCGGCTGCATGATGCCGCCGAGAGCGCCGTCAGCGGACATCCGCAGTCCCGCCGAGCCCATGGTCTCGATCGGGGAACCCCGCACCAGCGCCACCCGTTCGAGGAACCGGGTCAGCGAGTGGGGAGTCCGGGCATGGATGGGACTCTCATCGCGTGCAATCCAGACGGTCTCGAGCTCCCGGTTCCAGTACTCGAAGCGCCGCTTCCACCATTCCGGCCGATCCATGTCCGCCTCGGTGGCCGGGAACGCATCGCAACCCTTGAACTCCAGGTCGGACACCCGCGGCAACCAGCGCGTCCGGCGGGCTCGCCGGGACCCCTCCGCCCCGACCCCGGTTCCGGCCCCGTTCCCCATGTGAGCAGTATAGACCGGGTGCATACGCCGCCGGTCGGCGGATCCCGTCCGGCGATGCGGGTGTGCTATTCGTCCGAAGCGCCGGGGTACACCCGCTCGCCCTCATACGACGAGAGACCGCAGAATCCCGTCACTTCGTATCCATTCGCAGTCAGCAGCTCCGCGGCACGCGCGGCTCTTCCGCCACCCTGTCAAGCAGTGAGAATGGGGACTCCCCGGGGCAACTCGTCGAGCCGGCCCTCCAGTTCATCGATCGGGATGTGGACGAACCCCTCGATGGTCCCGTGCGCGGCCAGTTCCGCAGCCGTCCGCACATCCAGCAACAGCGCCCCGTTCTCGAGAGCGCGGTCGATATCCGCGGCATCCACCCGGGGCGTCGCCTCCGCTTCGGGGGACTCCGGCTGCGGTTCGTCCCCGGAACCGCAGCCGGAAGCCGAAAGCAGGATGACCGCGCACCCCGAAACAGCAAGTTGGTGCAACATCGAAGCGCCTCCTCAGGCAAGCGGGCGGTATTCCCGTTCGCCTTGGTAGTCCCGAAGACCGGAAAAACCGATCACCGTCCGTCCAGCGCGTTCGAGGAGCGCCGCAGCCCGTGCGGCCCGGGGGCCGATCATTCAGGTGGTCAGGATCGGACGGTCGATGGGCGCCTCGTCCATGCGGTCCGCCAACTCGCCGAGATGGATGTGGAGCGCGCCCGGAATCGTGCCGGAATCGGCCAGTTCCTGCGCGGTGCGAACGTCCAGCAGGACGACCTTCGGATCGCGCAGCACCTCGTCGATCCGGTGGGCGGTCACGAAGGGAGCGCGGGTCCCCAAGGCCCGTCCGATGAGACTCATGAACCACCGATCGTATCAGAGGCTCTTCCCCATCCGAAGGCGCCTTCCCGGGCGCGATCCGGCGCCGGAGACGGGGGCGCGTCAGGCGGTCAGGCTGCGGGCGTGGGCGCGTGGCGGCAGCACGTCGGCGAGCCGGAGTCCCCGTGCCTTCACATACGCAAGCAGCCCCTTCTTGTCGATCGTCCGCAGGGCGCGTGCCGAAAGCCGAAGCCGCACGGAGCGACCCAGTTCCGGAACCCAGACCGATTTCCACTGCAAATTGGGAAGCTGACGCCGCTTGGTGTGGTTGTTGGCGTGACTGACCGTGTTCCCCGAAAGGGGACGCTTGCCGGTCAGCGGACAGGTGCGAGCCATGGAGACGGGCACTCTAACGCATCGGCGGGGCGAGATCCTCGACGGCGGCGCCATTGATGGCATTCAGAAACAGCTTGTAGGTTCCGCGCGGCTGCCCGCGGAACTGGGGACGGAACCCGAACAGGACAACTTCGCCGGTGCCCCGCGGAATCCGGGCCATCGCAATCTTGCCCCCGATGGCGTCCTCCTCCCCGAGCGCCCAGCCACTCATGAGCAGGTCGTCCTCCGCGTAGTGCGCCACGATCTCCACGTTCGGGGGCGGCTGCTCCATCGTCGTCTCGGCCCCGCCTTCACGCGTACGGGGAAGCGTCACCACTTCGAAGGCACGGCTCCTCACGAACTGGGCGGCCACCTCGGAGCGCATGCCGAAGGCGAGCGGATGGCTCGTGTCCACCAGCGCCCGGATGAGGGAGCCGGGAATGAAGAACCGCTCGGGAGGCAGGTTCGCCGTGGTGTTCCGGAGGGGAAGGCCAAACTGGCTGATGACGAAATCGCTGGCGTTGTCCAGCGCGATGAGGGTGCCCCCGTCCTCCACGAAACGGGCCAGCGCCAGCGTTCCCCGGACGCCGATCCCCCCGGTGTATCCGTCGGGCATCGACCCGGGGGCGTGGCCGTTCAGGATCGCATCCGGAGACTGGTGCGGCAGGATGATCACGTCGAGGCGTGCAAGATCCCCGTCGCGGATATCGTCGTCCCGAAGGGTCGCGAGGTCGTATTCGTAGTTCTCGAGCAGCCAGCGGGTCCAGCCCTCGTCCATGCTCGGCGCCCACGACCGATAGAGGCCGACCCGTACCGGCTCGAGCGGGAGCAGCGGGATCGGCGGCGCCGATTCGAGTTCGATGACATCAAGGCCGAGTTCGGAGGCGATCGCCGGGAGCGACGCCGCCGCCGCGTCCGAGCTGCGGACCACCAGGGTTCCCGCCGCATGCTCCCTGCCTCCGGCCCGGAACGACTCCCGCGCCCAGGCGACCTCCGCCCCTACGGCGAGCAGTCGGTTCTGCGCGATCACCGCGGCGTTCGGACGATGCGAAATGGCGTATCCGAATCCTGCGGGGCCCGAAACCGCTCCCGTCGGAGCGCTTGCCGGCCCCGTCACCCTCTCGACCCGGACCCCGGGAACGCCGGGAACCCGCTCCACATCCACGCCCATCTGCATCGGGAGGGTCCAGCCGGCAAGATCGTAGGGTGGGTCGGGCGGACCATCGGGGGTGCGCCGGCGGTCCGGATAGGACTGGGGTTCGAGCAGGTCCTCGGCATAGGCCCGGAACGCCTGGTCCCCGGCGATCACATGGGACCCCTTGCCGAAGGTGCGGCCCCCGGCCTCGAACGCCTCCGCGGCGCGCCCGACCTCGATCCCTCCGTCCAGCAGGACATTGACGAGCGCGGCCGTTTCTCCCGGATCCCACTGTTCGGCCGGAATCACCCAGCTCGCATCGCTGTCCTCGATGGCATCCCGGCCCATCCGCCAGATGTCGAACAGCCATTTCTGCCGGAGTTTCGCCGCGATGTCCAGCACGGCGATGGAGGCAGTGAGGGTGTAACGGACCGGATCCGAAAAATGCGAAGGGCCGCCCGGCCAGGGATAGGGATGGAACACGTCGGTGCCGTCGGTCGGCGCCGCCTGCCCGCGCCGGGGGTTGCCGACAAACTGCGGGCGGTCTTCCGGGTCGTACATCCGGGGGGTTGCGGAGGCGTGCGAGGTCTCCGTCAGCAGCCCGATCATGTTGTGGAAATAGGGCACCGTCCGCATCCCGCCGTTCCACCACATCGAGTAGATCATGTCGGAAACGGCGCCCGGCATCCGCTTCATGGCAAAGCGGTTGGCCATCGCCGAACCGATGAGGTTGACCGAGGTGGTCACTCCGGGGTGGATACGCGGGTTCACCGGGTCGGCAAACGGGGGCAGGAAGATGCGCGCCCATGCCGGTCCGGTCTGATGATGGTTGTAGACGATCTGCGGAAACCACTCCCGGTACAGCATCCGGCTCACCGCGGCGGTCTCCGGCATGTTGTTCATGAACCAGTCGCGGTTGTTGTCGTGCCCGACATAGTGGTGGTACAGTTCCGGGGGACGCGTGGTCTCCCATGGGGTCTCCCGGTTCCGGTGGTACCACGACGCGACGATGTCGAGGCCATCCGGATTCATGCATGGCATCAGCAGCAGCACCACGTTCTCCCGGATGTTCACCATCTCCGCCGACTCCCCGGTGGCCACCCGGTGCGCCAGCAGCGGCGCCATCTGCGCCGGAGCGACCTCGGTGGCATGGAGGCCGGCGTCGATCCAGACGATCGCCTTGCCGTTCGCCGAGAGTCGACGCGCCTCGTCCTCCCCGATCCGGGCGTTCGCCAACCGGGCAGCGGTTTCCCGGTGTTCGTCGAGGGCGGCGAGATTCGCTTCGGAGGACAGGAAGAGGACGATCAGCGGCTTCCCGAGCACCGTCTCGCCGATTTCCCGGAGCTCCACCCGGGGGGAAGCGTCGGCGAGACGCCGGTAGTAGTCGGTGAGGTCCTCCCAGAGCGCGAGCTGGTAGTCATCCCCCGGCTCGAATCCCAGCACGGCGGATGGTTCGGGAACCTGGGCGGCGGACGGAACGGCGAGAACCAGGCCGAAGAGGAGCGACGCCGAACCGGGCGCGGACCTCATGTCGATTCCTTGAGATCCACGGCGTCGAGGAAGGGCATCAGCCGGCGCAGACGGGCGCCCACCTCCTCGATCCGGTGGTCCTGTTCCTCCTTCCGCCGGGCGAGGAAGTTGGGCCTCCCGGCGGCATCCTCCTCGATCCAGGCCCGCGCGTAGCTGCCGTCGCGGACCCGCTCGAGGATCGTGCGCATCGCCGCCCGGGTCTCCTCGGTGACGATCTGGCGGCCTCCGGTGTAGTCGCCGTGTTCAGCGGTGTCGCTCACCGAGTAGCGCATGTAGTTGAGTCCGCCCCGGTAGAACAGGTCCACGATCAGCTTGAGCTCATGGAGACACTCGAAATAGGCGATTTCCGGCTGGTAGCCGGCGTCCACCAGCGTATCGAATCCGGCCTTGACCAGCTCGCTGACGCCGCCGCAGAGAACGCTCTGCTCCCCGAAGAGATCGGTCTCGGTCTCCTCGGCAAATGTGGTCTCGATCACCCCGGCCCTCGTAAGACCGACACCCTTGGCGTAGGAGAGCGCGAGCGCCATCGCACCGCCGGTGGCGTCCTGTTCCACGGCCACCAGGGCGGGCGTCCCCGCCCCCTCGAGGAAGAGTTCGCGGACCCGGTGTCCCGGCGCCTTGGGGGCGATGAGCGAAACATCCACGTCCCCCGGGGGCGTGATGGCGCCGAAGCGGATGTTGAACCCGTGGGCGAACAGGAGCGTCTTCCCCGTGCTCAGGTGGGGCTCGATCTGCTCCCGATAGATACCCGGCTGGGTGGTGTCCGGAGTGAGAACCACGACCACGTCCGCCCAGGCGGCGGCGGCCGGGCCGCTCGTGACGACGAGTCCCTCCTTCTCCGCGCGCTCCCGGGAACGGCTCCCGGCGTGGAGAGCGATCCGGACCTCGACGCCGCTGTCCCTCAGGTTCAGGGCATGGGCATGCCCTTGGGATCCGTATCCGAAAACCGCGACCCGCCTGCCCCGGATGATGCCGAGGTCGGCTGCGTCGTCGTGGTGGATTTTTGCCATGATGTGCCTCCCGATGGGGCCGCCCGCCCCGCTCCCGGGCGGGGGCGGCAAGACTACCAGCCCGGAGCGACAGATCCGGTCAGGAATCGCCGCCCGGCGTTCCCGCTTCCACCTCGTCCCGATTCACCGGCGACGGGGCGAGGCGCGCCCGCGGATCGGTCATGGCGCTCGCCTTGCCGCGCGTCATGCCGACCAGCCCGGTGCGGACGATCTCGAGGACTCCGTAGCTGCGCAGGACTTCGAAGAGGCCATCGATCTTCTCCGGCGAGGCGGTGGCCTCGATGACCAGCGATTCCGGCGCCACATCCACGAGGCGCGCTCCGGTGGCGCTGGCGAGCTGGATCAGGTCGCTCCGGTTCCCGTCGGTCGCCGCCACCTTGAACATCGCCAGTTCCTTGCGGATCATCGGTGCGTCGTGCAGGGCCTCCACCCGCAGCACATTCACCAGCTTGTAGAGCTGGGCCGCGATCCGGACCGCGCCGGGGCGATCGGTGAGAACGACGATCGTCATCCGGGAGATCCCCGCGGTGCGGGCCGGCCCCACCGTCAACGATTCGATGTTGAATCCCCGCCGTCGGAAAAGCGAGGTCACCCGGTTCAGGACCCCCGGACGATCCTCCACCCAGAGCGCGAACACCCGGTGCGCCATACCGTCGGTGTTCACCACTCCCGCTCTCCGGACCCGGCGACCCCCGCCTCCGGGCGCCGGATCATCTCGCCCAGTTCCTTGCCGGCGGGGACCATCGGGTAGACGGTGTCCTCCGGCTCGACCTGGAAATCCAGCACGACCGTGCGGTCCTCCTCCCGGGCCCGCTCCACCGCGGGGACCGTCTGCTTCCGGGACGTCACCGTCTCGGCAGCCAGTCCGAAACTCTCGGCCAGCCGTGCGAAATCCGGACTCAGCAGCGGCGTACCGGAATAACGGCCCCGGTAGAAGAACTCCTGCCACTGCCGCACCATCCCCAGATAGCCATTGTTGATAACGGCGATGTGGAGCTTCAACCGTTCCTGGGCAATGGTGGCGAGCTCGCACATCGTCATCTGAAAGCCGCCGTCACCGACAATCACCCACACCTCGTGATCGGGGCGGGCGACTCGCGCACCGATGGCCGCCGGCAGCGCGAAACCCATCGTGCCGAGTCCCCCGGACGTGATCAGGCTCCGCCGGTCTTCGTGGCGGTAGTACTGCGCCTCCCACATCTGGTGCTGTCCGACATCGGTGACCACGATCGCCTTCCCGCCGGTGACCTTCCAGATGTCGTGGAGAACATGCGCCGCATGGAAATGTCCGGTGTCGGGAAGGTTCTGGATGTCCCGGACCGCACTGTCCCCCCGCATGGTGCGGATCCGTTCGCTCCAGGCCGCGTGGCCCCCGGGGGCGACCGACGGCAGCAGCCGGTCCAGCACCGTGGCCAGATCCCCGGCGAGCGCCACATCCACCTTCACGTTCTTGTTGAACTCGGAAGGATCGATATCGATGTGGATCTTGCGGGCCTTCGGGGCGTAGCTCCCCGGACTCCCGGTCACCCGGTCGTCGAAACGCATGCCGAGCGCAATCAGCAGGTCCGCCTCCTGGATGGCCTGGTTCACCCACGCCTCCCCGTGCATCCCCATCATGCCCAGGTTGAGCGGGTGGGAGGCCGGGACGGCGCCGATTCCCAGCAGGGTCATCGCCATCGGAATCTGCGCCCGCTCCGCCAGCGCGAGCACCTGCCGGCGCGCCCCGGAGAGTTCGATCCCGCGACCGGCGAGGATGAGCGGTCGTTCCGAAGCGGCAATCAGTTTCGCCGCCTCCATCCAGGCAGCGTCCGAGGGACTCGGCTCCGGGCTGTACCCCGGAAGCTCGATCGTTCCGGGATCCCACCGCCCGCTGGTCGAAGCCTCCTGCGCATCCTTCGTGATGTCCACCAGCACCGGACCCGGCCGCCCCGAACGGGCCACATAGAAGGCCTCGTGGAGCGCCGGGGCGATCTCGTTCACATCGGCGACGAGGTAGTTGTGCTTGGTGATCGGGAGGGTGATCCCGGTCATGTCCACTTCCTGGAACGCATCGGTCCCGATTGCCCGGCTCCCCACCTGGCCGGTGATGCACACGACCGGAGACGAATCCAGCATGGCGGTGGCGATCCCCGTGACCATGTTGGTGGCGCCCGGGCCGGAGGTGGCCATCGCCACCCCGACACCCCCGCCGGCACGGGCATAACCGTCGGCCATGTGGGTGGCGCCCTGCTCGTGGCGCACCAGCACATGCCGGATCGGGTACTCCAGCAGCGCATCGTAGGCAGGAAGGATGGCGCCTCCCGGATATCCGAAGACGGTCTGCACTCCCTCGGCCAGCAGGGATTCCCAGATGATCTGGGCCCCCGTACGCGTCGACGGGCTCATCTCCCGGCCCCAAGGGCATCCCGCATGGATGCCGCCATCCGCTCCCCCTCGCGCTTGCCGAGCGAGCCGGGCCGCCAGTCGAGCGACAGTCCGCCGCCGGCAGCCCCCCGGGGGCCGGGACGCGGGATCACGTGGAAATGCACATGCGGCACCGACTGCCCGGCGGGCGCCCCGTTGTTCTGCAGGATGTTGCAGTGGGGCGTCCCGGTGGCCGCCGCCACCGCCCGGGCGATGCGGGGGAGCACCCGCCCGATCGCCGCGGCCGATTCGTCCGACAGCTCGCCGATCGTCGCGCGGCTCTCGCGCGGGACGACCAGAACGTGGCCGGGGCTCTGGGGAGCGATGTCGAGGAAGGCGAAGACCCGGTCGTCCTCGTAGACGCGGTGGCTCGGGATTGCGCCAGCGGCAATACGGTCGAACAGCGTGGGTGCGGTCACGAACCGCAACCCTAGCCCAGTTCGCCCACCGACGGCCGCATCGCAAACGCCTGCGGATCGGGGGTCTCGGGAACCACGTCCCTCCCGGCGCCCCGGAAGTCGGGAGGGCAGACAGGGACCACGAGTGCCAGCAGGGGGCTGTCGATCCAGGAAATCCATCCGCCCGCGCCCGCGGGTTCCGCATCCGCGCCTCGTCATGCGACGGAAGTACGCGGTCCCGGTCGCTCCGACAACTTGCATCGCAATCCGGACGGAACAACCGGGAATCGCCGAAACGCCGGTGGCGATGCAGCGTCTTGAGTCCGGCATCGGAGAGGCGTTCCCCCGCTGCAACACCGGAGAGAACCGAAACCGGCCGTACACTTCGCGCCGATGAAGCGCTGGGTGTTCCCGCGATTCGGAGCGGAGCACCTCCGTTTCGAGGAAACCGATCGGCCCGCCTGCGGCCCCGGCCAGGTGCTGGTGGACCTCCGGGCGGCGTCCCTGAATTACCGCGACCTGCTGGTGCTGGACGGCCACTACAACCCGCGGCTTCCGCTTCCCCAGGTTCCCGTCAGTGACGGCGCCGGCGTCGTCGCCGAAATCGGCAGCGGAGCTCGGGAGTTCGCCCCGGGGGACCGGGTGATCACCCATCCGGTCGTCGGATGGGAGGATGGCCGCTTCCGGCGAGCCTATTCGCGGGCCACGCTGGGGGGACCGGGACCCGGGATGGGACAGGAAATCGTCGCGCTCCCGGAGGCGGCGCTTTGCCGGGCGCCCACCGGCTGGACCCACCGGGAGGCCTGCACCCTGCCGATCGCCGCTCTCACGGCATGGAGCGCGCTCGTGACCGAGGGGCCGATCGCCGCCGGCCAGACCGTGCTCACCCTCGGGACCGGCGGAGTCTCCCTCTTCGCACTCGGGATCGGGAAGGCGCTCGGCGCCCGGGTCATCATCACCTCCGGTTCCCGGGCAAAGCTGGAGCGCGCCCTCGCACTCGGCGCCGACCACGGCATCCACCGGCTCGACAACCCGGATTGGGACACTGCCGTCCGCGACCTCACCGGGGGGGAAGGCGCCGACCTGGTGGTGGAGAACGGGGGGGCCGGGACCCTCAGCCAGTCCCTGAGGGCCACCGCTTCGGGAGGCGCCGTGGCCCTGCTGGGAGCACTGACCGGCCTCCGGGCGCCGGTCCAGCTCGCCCCGGCGATCATGCGCCGGATCCGGATCGCCGGGATCATGACCGACTGCCGTCGCGCGCTCCGGGATCTCGTGTCCTTCGTGGAGGAGCGGGAACTCCGGCCAGTGGTGGACAAGGTGTTTCCGCTCACCGAACTCCCCGCGGCTCTCGCATGGATGCGCGGGGGCGCCCACTTCGGCAAGATCGTGCTGGAAATCTGAAGCGGTGCTCGAAACCCGCCCGGCGCGCACCACCTTCCTGGTCACCGGGGCCGCCGGCTTCATCGGGAGCCACTTCACCGAGCAGGTGCTGGAGTCCCGTCCCGACTGCCGGGTCATCTCGGTGGACAAGCTCACGTATGCGGGGTCGCTTGCGAACCTCGGGCGGGTCCTCGACAGTCCCCGGCACCGCTTCGTCCAGGCCGACATCTGCGACCGGGAGGCGATGGCGCCGCTCGTCAACGAAGCCGATGTCCTGGTGAACTTCGCCGCCGAAACCCACGTGGACCGCGCCATCGGCGATGGAGTCGCCTTCGCGCGGACCGACAGCCTCGGCGCCGCGGTCCTGCTGGAGTGCTTCCGGCAAGCCGGGAGGGGACGCCTCTTCCTCCAGGTCTCCACCGACGAGGTGTACGGTCCGATCCCGGCCGGCGCCGCCGCCGAGGACGCGCCGCTCGCCCCCACCAACCCCTATGCGGCGACCAAGGCGGGCGCCGACCTGCTTGCCCTTGCGTGGGTCGCAACCCACGGCGCCCCGGTCATCGTCACCCGTGGCGCCAACACCTACGGGCCCCGACAGCACCCGGAAAAGATGGTCCCGACCTTCACCCGGGCAGCGCTCGCCGGCCGCCCGCTGCCCCTGTACGGAGACGGGTTGCAAGTCCGGAACTGGCTCCACGTGGAAGACCACTGCAAGGCGCTGCTCCTGCTGGTGGACCGGGGAACACCGGGCCGGATCTACAACATCGGCAGCAGCGAGGAATCCACCAATCTGGCCATGGCGCACCGCATCCTCGACCTGGTGGAGCGCCACGCCGGGATACGCGGCCGGATCACGCATGTTGCGGACCGGCCAGGACACGACCGCCGCTACGGGCTCGACGCCAGCCTGATGGAGGCACTCGGGTGGAAGTCCCGGGTGCGGCTCGATGACGGGCTGGAGACCACCGTCCGGTGGGTCGTGGAGCGGATCTCAGGAATGCGCGAGGCGCCGGCGCCGGTCGGAACGCTCGATCTCCGGGTCCGAGGGCGCGATACCCAGGCGACTCCTGATGAACCAGACCACGAGGTAGATAAGCGGCGTGTCGGCGATCGCCACCATCCACTTGAACGCCACCCCGTTGGCGACCAGTTGGGGTAGCCGGTCCCACGTCAGTTCCTGAACCCCGAACACCGCGAGCAGCGTGCTCACCAGGATGGTGTCCACCAATTGCGACACGAAGGTGGAGGCGTTGTTGCGGAACCAGAGATGCCGGCCGCGGGTCACCCGCTTCCAGAAATGAAACATGCGGATGTCGAGGTACTGGGCGCCCAGATAGGCCCCCATCGAAGCGATCAGCGCAACCGACTGGAGTCCGAACACCTCGGTGAACATGGCGTCGTCCACCCGACTCCATTCGGTGGCCGGCACCGCTTCCGACACCAGGACCAGGATCCCGACGAACACACTGGCCGCGAGTCCGGCGGTCACCAGCTGTCCGACCCGCCGGCGCCCGAAAAACTCGGACAACACATCGGTGCAGATGAACGTCACCGGGTACGCCAGGATGCCCACCGACAGCTCCATCCGGGGCTCGAGTCCCAGAACGGCGAGGGCCGGCAGTTCCCAGACAAAGAACTTGCGGAAGATGAGATTGCAGGCGACCAGCGCCGCGAGGAAGATCGCCCCGAGGTACAGGAACACCTGATCCGCAGTGCGGCTCGGGTTCACGGTCGGGAAGGCTAACCGCGATCCGTCAGGCTGTCCCCGCGGTTCGGAAACCAAGGCGCCCCGACAGCCGCCGGGAACGACGTCCCGCCCCTCCCTCCGCCGATCGCGCGGGAATCGGAGCGCCGGGTGGACCGTCCCTGCCGGATCGTCCCTTCCGGCCGGCCGCCGCGATCCCCGGATCGAGAAGCGGCTCCGGGAGAACTTCCCCTAACGCCGACCTCGCTGGCGAAGACTCCGTTCGCGATCACGTGAACTCGCATGGCGGTTCCGCCACCCCGGACAACCGGATCCCCGGGGGGCCGAGGGACCCGCCGAGCACGCCGGCCGGGGATCCCCGCCGCAACCCCCATGTTGCAACCGGAGTTCCCCTGGGGGAAGACCGGGACGGCATCGCGCCGACGGACGGATCGGATGGACGCTGCCTGGCAGGGATCCCGGAACCGGACGGCGACGCGATCCCCGTATCGTCCCGAACCGGCGAGGGCCCCGATTGCCACGATGATCCGGAGAATCGGACCGGCGGGGCCGTTTCGCCGGCACATACGGGTGGGCCTCGCCAGCCGCTGCGGTTCAAACGCGGCCGGAAGGCGGAACCGCTCGGGGCCGGCCGCGACGGTGTCCCATTTCCCCCCTATACTCCCGGGCACACTCGGGGCTTGTGTGCGGCATATGGAACCCAGGGACGTGGAAGGGCTGGCCGGGGTGCGCTTGCATCGGGAAGCGGAAGCGCCGGAAACCGGCACGTTGGCCTGGACGCGCCTGGCCGCCTTTGCCGAGCGGGTAAGCCGACAGCCGCCCGACACCTCCGACGCGCCCGATACCTCCGGCTGCCCGCTCCGCTCCGACCGGGAGGGGGAGGACCTTCCACCGGTTCTGCTGGAGCAGGTCGCCCCGGAGTTCCGGAACGGATTGCTGCTCGTCCCCCGCATCCTTTGAGCCTCGTGGGCGCGGGCGGATCCGCGCTGCCGAAGACCGTGGCCCCGGACGATCTGCGGCGCATCGGCGCGCAGCTGCGGAACGGGGAGACCGGCCCGGCGGAGGCCATGCGAAGGGCGCTGGACCGCATCCACCGGATCGAGAGCGAGGTGCACGCCTTCCTGCACGTCGACCCGGAAGGAGCGCTCGCCCGGGCGCGGGAACTGGATCGATTGCCCGGGGAACAGCGAGGATCCCTCCATGGCCTGCCGGTGTCCATCAAGGACAACATCGCCATCCGCGGGATGCCGCTCACCTGCGCTTCGGCGATCCTCGACGGATTCGTCTCTCCCTACGACGCCACCGTCATCACCAGGCTGCGCGATGCGGGAGCGGTCTTCCCGGGCAAGACCAACCTGGACGAGTTCGCCATGGGCGCCAGCACCTCGACCGGGTATCGGGGGGCCACCCGGAACCCCTGGGACACCGACCGGGTTCCCGGCGGATCCTCGGGTGGGGCCGCCGCGTCGGTCGCAGCCGGCATGGCAGCGGTGGGCCTCGGAACCGACACCGGGGGATCGCTGCGGCATCCCGGAGCCCACTGCGGTCTCCACGCAATCCGTCCGACGTGGGGGCGGGTGTCCCGCTTCGGGATTACCGCCTATGCATCGTCACTGGATCAGGTCGGTTGCGTCGCCTGGGACCTGACGGACCTCGCCGCCGTACTGTCGATCATTGCCGGGCCCGATCCCGCCGACGCCACCTGCAGCCGGAAACCGGTTCCCGACTTCAGGGCGGCCGCCGGGTCGCCGTGCCTGCCGGGAAGCATCGCGATTCCCGGACCCGCCGACCGGCCCGGGCTTGAACCGGAGGGAGAACGCGCCTTCGCCCGGTGCGTTGCCCGGCTCGAGGACGCCGGCGTCCGGATCCGGCAGGTGGCGCTGCCCGACTGGGGACTTGCGGTCGCCACCTACTACGTGCTGGCCTGCGCCGAAGCGAGTTCCAATCTGGCGCGGTTCGATGGCGTCCGCTACGGCAGGCGGCAACCGTCCGACATCGCCGAAAGCCGTACCGCGGGCTTCGGCCATGAAGTGCGGGAACGAATTCTCATCGGCGCCGCGTGCCTGTCGAGTGGTTACGAGAACAAGGTGTACCAGGCGGCCAGAAGGCGCCGCACCGCATTCCGCACCGAGTTGCTGGAGGTATTCCGGACTTCGGATGCGATCCTCCTTCCCGTGGCGGTACGGCCGCCGCGGCTTGTCTCCGACCATGCCGCGGCTGCGCGGGAGTACGAGGACGACCGGTGCAACATCCTCGCCTCGCTGGCCGGTCTTCCCGCCCTCGCCGTTCCCGCCGGGAGGTGGCACGGCCTCCCCTTCGGGGTTCAGTTCGTCGGGGCGCCCTGGTGCGAGGACCAGCTCATCCGGTTTGCCGGGGCTTTCGGGGAGCTCGCCGGCGGCGCCTGAGTCAGCCGAGCGCGTCCCACCCACGCGGTTCGAGCGGCAACTCACCGGCGTCCCCGATCAGGCGGATGCCCCGTTCCGGAGGGGTTGTCACACCGATCCGACGAACCGGAACCCCCGCCCGTGCGGCAGCCGCCTCGACCGCCGGCGCGTCCCCGGAAGCAATCAGCAGCTCATAGTCCTCGCCTCCGCCGAGAGCCGCCTTCAGGCCTTCGTCCCCCGTTCCGGCCAGCGGCAGCCGCGCGGTCTCGATCCGGGCGCCGACGCCGCTTGAACCGGCAAGCCGGTGCAGGTCGAGGGCAAGTCCGTCCGAAAGATCCATCACCGCACTGGCGGCGCCCCGGGCAGCGAGTTCCTCCCCGAGGGCGATCCGCGGTTCGGGGTCCAGATGCATCTCGACCAGGCGCCGCTCCGCCGGTTTCGGCGGCTCGCGGTCGCGCAGCAGTTTCAATCCGAGAGCCGACCCGCCCAATACGCCACTCACGAAAAGGGTGTCGCCCGGGCGGGCGCCGGCCCGGGTGAGCGGACGGCGGCCGGGCGCCAGGACGCCGAGAACCACCACGTGAACCGCGAGCCGTTCCCCGCCGGTGAGGTTGCCCCCGCCGACCCGGGCCCCGAGTTCGGCGGCGCGCTCTCCGGCGGCCGTTGCCAACCGCCGGGCGCGTTCCTCGTCCCCCGGCGGCACGACCTGCGAAAGAAGCACCGCGAGCGGCGCTCCTCCCATCGCGGCGATGTCACTGACCGCGGCAGCAACCGCCCGCCGTCCCACCGCCCGGATCGGATGGAGGTTGCGATCGAAGTGCACGCTCTCCTCGGCGGCATCGATGGTGAGAAGCCCGAGGGCCCCGTCGGGCAACCGGATTCCCGCGGCGTCGTCCCCGGGACCGGGAAAGCCCCGGGATCCGTCGGACAGCCCGTCGAGAATCCGCCGGAGAAGTTCGTCTTCCCGCGGCACACCGGCCCGGGTCAGGCCGGTTCCGCCACGGTCGTCTCCTCGACGCCGGCCGTTCGCCGCTCGATGTCCCGGAGGCGCTCGCGTACCGTGTCCACGGCCCGGGCGACCGCTTCCCGCTCGCGGAGCAGCTCGTCGCCCACGTTGAGCGCGGCCAGAATGGCGGCCCGTTCGGTGGAAATGCCGGGAATCGCGTTCCGAACCTCCTGAATCCGTGCGTTCACGAATTCCGCGACCCGGGAAAGGTCCGCGCCCTCATCGTCCGCACGGAGCCGATACGACCGCCCCGCAACCTCGACTTCGACCTGCTCCCTCATGCTCCCTCCCCGCTGCCGGCCGCATCTCCCGATCCGTCGATCGCCGCGATCTCTCGAAGGGTTCGCCGCATCTTCCCGCGCTCGCGCTGCAGCAGCCGAACCGCCTCCTCGGCACGTCCGGCGCGCGTCTTCCAGGTTGCAGCCTCGTCATGGACGCTCCGGAGCCGCTCGATCTCGGACGTTGCGCGGTCGAGCTGCTTCTGCCGCTCCCCCGCCTCTTTGCGCAGGGCCTCGACCTGCCGGACCTCCGACCGGGCCTGCTCCAGTTGCTCTCGCAACCTGCCAGCCTCATTCCGGGCCTCCGCCAAGTCCTCGACCTCCGATGCGGCGCGTTCCCGACGGCGCATCGCCGCCCGCTCCAACCGTTCGAGATCGTCGCCGAGGCCGAGAACCAGATCGGAGGGGCGCACCCCGAGCCTCAGTTCGCGGTCGAACGGCTCTCGAGTGCCTGCCTCGAGGTGGCGACGAGCTGGTCGAATGCGCCCGGATCGTGCACCGCCAATTCGGCGAGCTGCTTGCGGTTCACCGCGACTCCGGCGACCGCAAGCCCGTGGGCGAACTGGCCGTAAGGCAATCCCCGCTCACGGGCAGCTGCGGAAATCCGGGTGATCCAGAGGCGCCGGAAATCGCGCTTCCGGTTCCTCCGATCCCGATACGCGTAGCTCAGAGCCCGGTCCACCGCCTGCTTCGCGTGGCGGTAGAGCTTTCCCCGCATCCCCCGGTAGCCCCGGGCCTGTTGCAGCACCCGCCGCCGCCGGTCACGGCGGTGGGTTCCTCTCTTCACTCGGGACATGATCCAGTTCTCCGTGTGTTCCCGGTCACCCGAGAAGCCGCGCGATTCTCCTGGCGTCGCCAGCCGCCACCCAGGCCCCGCTCCGCAGGCGACGGCGGCGTTTCGGCGACTTGCCGGTGAGGATGTGGTTGTGGTACGCGCGACGACGGCGGATCCTGCCGCTCGCGGTGGTCCGGAAGCGTTTGGCGGCGCCCCGGTGCGTCCTGGTCTTGCACTTCATGGTGTTTCTCCGGGTGTCTCCCGTTCTCCGTCTTCCGGAGAGGGTGGCGCCACGGCCGCGTCGGCGCCGTGCTGCGCCGGCCGGGGCGGCCGGCGAATCCGGGGCGCGGGCGCCTCCGCCTTCGTCGCCCGGGCGCGACCCGCGCGCCGTTCTTCCGCGAGGCGGCGGTTCGGGGCGAGGATCATGCTCATCTGGTTGCCGACGATGTTGGACCGGGACTCTACCGTAGCCATGTCCTTGAGCGCCTCCGTGACCGAATCCAGGATCCGGTCCCCGATTTCCCGGTGGCTTCGCTCGCGAGCCCGCTTGAACCAGATCGTCGCCTTCACCTTGTGACCCTCGCGGAGGAAGCGCTGGATATTCCTCATCTTCGTTTCGCGGTCGTGCTTGTCGATGATGATCCGGAACTTGACTTCCTTGACCTGGTTCTGCCGGTGGTGGCGCCGAGCTTCCTGCGACCTCTTGCTCTGCTGGTAGACGAACTTCCCGTAGTCCATGATCCGGCAGACCGGCGGCATCTGGTTGGGACGGATCTCGACAAGATCCACTCCCCGGTCCCGGGCGATCCGTCGAGCCTCCATCACCGAGTACTCACCGAGCCGTGTTCCCCTTTCGTCGATGAGGAGAACCACGGGGGCGCGAATGCGCTCGTTGATTCGGAGGGAACTATCGATACCTCACCTCCCGGGTGACGGTTGCGGGAGGCGGATTATCGCCGCTCCCGCCGGGCTGCGCCAGTGCGTAACGGAAAAACCTACGGGCGAACCGCCCGCGAGGCCGCCAGATCACGGAGTTCGGCGCTGAATGCGGCAGGCGCCATGACCCGCTGCGCCTTCTCGCCGCGGGTCCGTACGGACAGGGTGCCGGACTCCTGCTCGCGGTCGCCGACGACAATCATGAAGGGGACGCGCCGGAGTTCCGCCTGGCGGATCTTGTAGCCGACTTTCTCGCTCCGGTCGTCGAGTTCGACACGAAACCCCTGCCCCCGCAGATCCCGGGCCACCCCGTCGGCGTGGCTGCGGTGGGCGTCGGTGATCGGGATGACCGTTGCCTGGACCGGCGCAATCCAGACCGGAAAGGCGCCCGCCGTGTGTTCGGTGAGCAGTGCGAAAAACCGCTCCACGGAACCGAGGATGGCGCGGTGGATCACCACCGGACGCTCCCTCCCGCCCGCGTCGGTCGCATAGTGGAGGTCGAAGGCCTCGGCCTGGGAGAAATCGACCTGGATCGTGGCGCACTGGTGGCTGCGTCCGAGCGCATCCCGCACATGAAAATCGATCTTGGGGCCATAGAAGGCGCCGTCGCCGTCGTTCCGCACCCACTCGACTCCGGAGCGGTCCAGTGCCTGCCGAAGCGCCTCCTCGGCGGATTCCCAGGTCGCATCGGTTCCGACCGACTTCCCCGGGCGCGTGGACAGTTCCACCGAGAGTTCGCCGAAACCGAACTCCCCGTAGACCTCGGCCACGAGTTCCATCAGTCCCAGGATTTCCCCCTCGAGCTGCTCGAGAGTGCAGTAGATATGGGCGTCGTCCTGGGTGAAGGCGCGCACGCGGGTGAGTCCCGAAAGGACCCCGGAAGGTTCGTCCCGATGGCAATGGCCGAACTCCGACAGCCGGAGGGGCAGGTCCCGGAAGGAACGAATCGCCGATCGGTACACGAGCGCGGCGCCCGGACAATTCATGGGCTTGATGCCGGCGCGGTTCTCCTCCGACTCCACGAAGAACATGTTCTCGCGGTAGTGGTCGAGGTGTCCGCTCCGGCCCCACACCTGTTCGTCAAGGATGAGCGGAGTGCGAATCTCCTGATACCCGCGAGCGTCAAGCTTCTCCCGCATCGAATCCAGCAGCAGGTTCACGATCCGCATTCCGGCGGGCAGCCAGAAGACCTGGCCGGGCGCCTCGCCCAGAATCAGGAACAACCGCTGGTCCCGGCCGATCCGGCGGTGGTCCCGCCTCCGGGCTTCCTCGATCCGGACGAGGTGCGCCGCCAGTTCCTTCCGGTCGGGGAAGCTGGTGGCGTAGATCCGCTGCATGGGAATCCCGGCGCTGTCCCCCTTCCAGTACGCCTGGGAACTGGACATCACCTTGAGCGCGCGAATCACGCCCGTGTGGGGCACATGCGGCCCCTCGCAGAAATCGAGGAAACGCCCGACGCGGTAGCAGGAAACCTCGTCGCCGCCCTTTTCGCGGATCAGCTCCACCTTGAACGGCTCGTCCTGCGCCTCGAAGATCCGGATGGCTTCCTCCTTCCCGAGGATCTCGCGCGTGAAGGGCTGGCGTTCCTTCACCAGCTCCCGCATCCGCTTCTCGATGCGTTCGAGATCGTCGGGAGAAAACGGTTCCTCGACCCGGAAGTCGTAATAGAAACCTCCCTCGATCGGGGGCCCGATCCCGTACTGGGCGTCGGGGAAGAGTTCCTTGACTGCCGCCGCCAGCAGATGCGCCGAGCTGTGACGGAACACATGGAGGCCGTCCTCGTCCCGGGGGGTCAGGAAGCGGATCTCTCCGTCGGCCCCCGGACGGGTGGCGAGATCCACCTCGCGTCCGTCCAGGATCGCCGCGATGGCCCCCGGCGGCGCCACCGAAGCCAGGGGCATCCCCCTTTCGACTTCAAGGGTGCGCTCGCCGGCGGTGGTGAGGCGGATGTGGGAACCCATGGAAGGAACGATGGACCAAGTGGAGCCGGCATGGTAGGCGCGGGCGGATTTGAACCGCCGACTTCTACCGCGTCAAGGTAGCGCTCTCCCCCTGAGCTACGCGCCTCCCGGTCGGGAACGGCGGAGTCTAGCAGCCGCCGTTTCGCTCGGGCCGGCCGATCCGGTCTCCCTTTCCCCCCTCCCCATTTTCCCCCGATCCCGGGTTCCGGCGCACGGAATTGCGATCCCGTGCGTCCTGTCTCTCATGAGCCCGCATTCCCTGAACCCGCATCCCCATCCGATCCCCGACATCGTCGCCATCCTGCGCCGCCGCGGGCGCCTTCCCGCGAGCCCATCCGGCCCGGTCGCCCGGATCGAATCCCTCCCGGCCGAGCAGCGCGAAGCGGCGCTCGTTGCCGAGGGCATCGTCTCCGAGGAGGACATCGCCCAGACGATCGCCCGGGACACCGGCCTTTCGCACCGCGCCATCAATGCGGCGGAAGTCAGCCCCGAGGTGGTCACCGGGATTCTCCCGGCCCCCTATGCCCGCCGCAACGCGATGTGCGCGCTCTCCCAGGAGGGGGACACCCTGACCGTGGCAGTGGCGAATCCCTACCGCCGCAGCGCCATCGTCGAGCTCGAGCGCTATCTCGGCATCCGGGTGCGAGTGGTGGTCGCCACCAGGTCGGACATCAGCAGCATCAACGGCAGCCTCTACAACCTGAGGACATCACTGGTGGCGGCCGCCACCGAGCTCGAGGACGAGAACGCCGGCGGACCCGACGAAACGGGCACGTCGTCGGAACTGGTCTCGGGCGCCGACGAGATGACGGACCTGGCGCCCACCACCCGGCCAGTGGTCTCGGCGCTCGACAGCATCCTGCGGCAGGCGTTCGAACACCGGGCGTCGGACATTCACATGGAACCGAAACGGGACAACGCGCTGGTGCGTTTCCGGGTGGACGGCGTCCTCCACGACATGCATACCTTCCCCCGCATCGTGTACCGGGCGGTGGTCAGCCGGCTCAAGATGCTGAGCGGGCTCGACATCGCGGAGAAGCGCCGTCCCCAGGACGGGCGATTGAAGCGCATCGAACCGGACAGGGAAATCGAACTCCGGGTGTCCACCATCCCCACCGTGTTCGGCGAAAAGGCGGTGCTCCGGATCTTTGATTCCACGGCAACGGTCTCGAGCCTCGAGCAGATGCATCTCGCCCCGGACGAACAGGGACGGCTGGAGGCGATCCTCGGCCGCCGGGAGGGCCTCGTGCTGGTAACCGGCCCCACCGGAAGCGGCAAGACCACCACGCTGTACTCGGTATTGCGCCATCTGGCGACTCCGGAGGTGAACGTGATCAGCATCGAGGATCCGGTGGAACTCGTGCACCCCCAACTGACGCAGGTGCAGGTGAATCCCCGGATCGACCTGAACTTCGCCGCCGCCATCCGCAGCGTCCTGCGGCAGGATCCGGACATCGTCATGGTCGGGGAGATCCGCGACGGGGAAACAGCTGAAATGGCGGTCCAGGCCGCCCTGACCGGCCATCTGGTGCTCTCCACGCTCCACACCAACGACGCCGCTTCCACGGTGACCCGGTTGTCGGACCTCGGGGTTCCCCGCTTCCTGATCGCCTCCACCCTCATCGGGGTGATCGCGCAAAGGCTCGTTCGCACGGTCTGCGCCCGTTGCGTCGTTCCGGCGCGCATTTCCCGGGCAGAAGCGCGCCGCCTCGACGGCCCGTCACTCGCCGGGCGATCGGTCCGGCGCGGCTCCGGCTGCGCCCGTTGCCGCCAGAGCGGCTACCGGGGTCGTCGCGGGGTGTTCGAGATCCTCCCGGTGGAAGCCGGGACCGCCGCGGCGATCTCCCGGGGCGCGACCTCGGCGGAGATCGCCGGGGAAGCGAGACGGCGGGGTTCCCCGAGTCTCCGGCAAGCCGCCCTGAGGCGCCTGCTCGCCGGCGAAACCACGGTGCGCGAAGTGATCCGGGTCACCGGCGGCGCCGGCGGGAACCGATTCCGATCAGGAACCGGCAGCCCGGGCGACCAGGAGAATCAAGCCCGGAATCAGGTAGAAAACGGAAACCACATACCCGATGGCGAGCCACCGGCTGCGAACGGCAAGCCGGGCGAACCACCGGGCGGCGGCCAGCGGAATCCGGCGGATCGACGGGATCGGATAGACGATGAGGATCGCGATCAGGTTGAACAGCAAATGGACGATCGCAATCCGGAATCCCCAGTGGGCATTGACGCCGGAGACCGCGAGCGACGCGAGGAAGGCGGTGACCGTGGTGCCGACGTTCGCGCCCAGGGTGATCGGGAACGCATCCTCGAGCAACAGCAGGCCCGCTCCGGCGAGCGGCACCAGAGTGGAGGTGGTGACCGAACTGGACTGGACCAGAATGGTGGCGACCGCACCCACTCCCATCGCGAGGATCGCGCTCTTCCCGAGCACCCGGTGAATCGACGCGCCAGCCCCGCCGCCACTGATTCCCTTGAGCGTGCGCACCAGCAGCATGAGGCTCAGCACCAGCAGGGCGGCAGAGAGGAGGGTGAGCACACCGGCGGCGCCGGGACCGGTTCCGGCGATCTGGCGGGAGATCCAGGCAAGGGGCATCGGGACCAGCGCGATGACATCCGCAAGGGGGTTCGCGAAGGAAGCGCCGGAACCGACGATCCCTCCCAGGGCTTCGGCGATTCCGGTGGCCAGCCGGCCCAGCAATCCGGTCAGGATCTCGAGCGGGAGCAGGACCATCACCGCCATCAGGTTGAACATGTCGTGGCAGGTCGCCACTTCGAAAGCCCGCCGCACGGAATTGGAGTCGGCGATGTCGCCAAGCGCGACCAGGGTGTTGGTAACGGTGGTTCCGACATTCGCCCCCATCACCATCGGGATCGCGCTCTCGAAGGGCAGCGGAGACACGGGCGCTGCGACCAGGGCCACGATGAGGGAGCTGGTCACCGACGAGCTCTGCACCAGCGTGGTGGCGAGGACACCGGCCAGAAAGCCGGCAACCGGATTCTCGAAGGCGGTGAAGAACGAGTCCAGCAGATCGCTGCCGAGACCCTTGAAACCCTCCCCGAGGCCATCGATCCCCCCGAGGAAGAGAAGGAACAGGCCCGCGAGGGCGAGCGCCTGGAGACCGCGGCTATCGGTGGCGGAGGTCAGCTTGATCACACGGGCAGAAGGTACGCGAACGGAAAGTCGGCAGGGCCGGAAGGAAATCCCGGACCGCCGATCTTCGAGTTCGAGGACTAGCGGCCCGAACGGGGCGGGATGCTACCAGTCCCGCGCACCGATCCGGCTATCCGGTTGCACCGGCGCCTGGATTATCGCCCGGGGTCCGACTCGGGCATCTCCACGATCGTGAAGGTGCGGATCCACTCCTCCGCCCCGGTCGGAACGGCGAACCAGATGGGGAATGTCGCCCCGGCAGGGATGGCGGCGAGCGCTTCCCCGAATTCGGCGATGTTCCGCACCGGCGCCCCGTTGACCTCGGTGATGACATGCCCGGGCTCGATTCCCGCGCTCGCCGCCACGCCGTCATCGGCCACCCGCCGGACCAGCACCCCCTCGAAATCGGCGCCCCGTTCCGCGGCCCGCTGGGGCGTCAGGGTCTCGCCCTGGATGCCCAGCCGACCCGTCACCGGTTCGGGCGAAGCCGGCGGCTCGCTGGCGGGGCGAAGCGGAGCGGCTTCCTCGAGGTCGCGGCGAGCCAGGACGACGGCGATCTCCACCGACTCGCCATCGCGCAGGATCTCGACTTCCGACGTTTCACCCGGACGCGCATCCGCAACCGCGAACTGGAGATCGGCGCTGCTGGCAATGGACCGGTTGTTGAAGCGGACGATCACATCCCCCCGGTGGAGGCCCGCCTGGCGGGCCGGGGAATCGGCACCCGAATAGTCCACGATGATCGCGCCGCGCACATCCTCGTCCAGCCCGAAGGCGCGCGCCACCTCGGCATTCACCGGACGCACCGACACGCCGAGCCATCCCCTCGTGACCTCGCCATCCCGAGCCAGCTCGTCATACACCCGCAGCGCCAGGTTGGACGGAATGGCGAAACCGATCCCGATGTTCCCCGAGGGTCCGCCCATCTGCGCCATCACCTGGATCACGGTGTTGACTCCCACGAGCTGTCCGTCGAGGTTGACCAGGGGCCCTCCGGAATTGCCGGGATTGATGGCGGCGTCGGTCTGGATGTAGTCCTGATAATCGCCTCCGAGAACCCGCCCCCTGGCGCTGACGATCCCGGCAGTGACCGAATGACTGTTGCCAAGCGGATTCCCGATGGCAAGCACCCAGTCCCCGACCCGGATCTCGTCCGAGTCCCCGATGGCGAGCCAGGGAAACTCCTCGCCGTCGGCATCCAGGCGCAGCACCGCCAGATCGGTGGGCGGATCGGTTCCCACCACGGTGGCGGTCATCTCCCGGTCGTCGGCCAGCGTGACCCGGATCCGCTCGGCGCCGTCAATCACGTGGTTGTTGGTCAGGACCAACCCCTCGGGGGCCACGATCGCCCCGGAACCGCGACCGATCGCCGGGCCCTGCGGAGCGCCCCGGAACAGGTCCGGCAGATCGCGCGCCGGGCGCGACCGGTGCTCCACCTCAAGGCTCACCACCGCCGGCGTGGCGACCCGCGCCACCTCGGCGAAGGCATCGGACAGGGTCCGCGCCGCCACCGTCTCCGCCCGATCCGGGGACTGCTGAGGCGGCACGAGGCCCGCAAGCCGGGGCGCCCGGGATCCGGCTTCGGACGGAGCACCGGTCCGGCGGTCCGACTCCCGGGAAGACTCCCGGAACGGCTCGACGATACATCCGGCGGCAAGAACGGCGCCGGCGAGCACAAGCGACGGAACCCGACTGCGAATCATGGAACAGGAGCCTCCCCTCGAGTCAAAACGGGCACACCGGACCCGGCGCCGAATATAACGCGGGACGGGACGGAACGTTCCCGGCGGACGCCATGGCACACGAATTGCTGCCCCGACCTATCGGAAGCACCGCAAATCCGGTACCTTCCCACGACCCACCGTCCCGGAGAGTCCGGTTCGCAAGGCTCCATCCGGGCGAAAGGAAACGATCATGACCCGAATCCAACTGGCCGTTTTCGCGGCGAGCGCCCTTCTGCTCCCGGCAGCACTGGCGGCCGATCAGCCGCCCCGACGCCCCGGTGACGCCGAGCGCACCCGCCCTCGGGACGCCGCCCCGGCGCCGCCACTCCGTCTGGGCATGTCCGCCCATATCGGGGCGAGCGCTCTTCGTCCGACGGGCGACCTCTGGTCAGACAACAAGTTGGACTTCGGCACCCGGAACAGCGACATGGTGGGCCTGCGCTGGGGCATCGAACTCCACTACGCGGTGCATCCCCATATTGATCTTCTCGCCGGCGTCGAGAGGGAGGAACGGAACTTCCCGAGCGCCTATATCGAATATGTCTTCGACGAGGGAGACGAAATCGAGCACGTCACCGAATACTCGTTCACCGACCTGACCTTCGGCGCCCGATTCCGTTTGACCCCGCCCGGGAGCCCGTTTACTCCCTGGCTGTCCGGCGGATTTGCGGGCAGTTTCTACCGCTACGACGAATACGGAGACTTCGTGGACTTCGCAAACGATCAGGACATCGTGTATGACGAGTACCAGGAGTCCAGCTTCCTGCCCGGTTTCTTTGTGGGCGCGGGCGCCGACTACCGCCTGAACCGCGGATGGAGCCTCTTCGGGGAATTCCGGCTGAACCGTTTCGCGGCCAGCCATCAGGACGACTTCGCCGACTACGGCAATTTTACGGCCTTCCGCGGCTACGGCGCCCTCGGGTTCCGGTTCCGGTTCGGCGGCCAGTAAACCCCGGCGGACGGGGCGATGTCCGGCGCCTGATTCAGACCGGGATCGGCGCCGGGCGGTGATGCGCGATCATCTCCAGCAGGGCCGGGTGAAGGATCTTGTTCGAAGCAATGATGTTCGGCCCCCCGTTGACGAACATGCCCCCTTCGTAGTCGGTCACCCGGCCACCGGCCTCCCGGACGACGAGTTCGCCGGCGGCCGTATCCCACGCGCGCAGCGTCTCTTCCCAGAACCCGTCAAGGCGTCCGGCGGCCACCCCGCAAAGGTCGAGCGCCGCCGATCCGGCCCGGCGCACGGCGCGCGCTTCCCGCATGATTCCGACGAAGAGCCGGAGCGCGCGGTCCATGGCCTCCCGGGTGTACGGAAATCCGGTCGCGAGCAGTGCCCGTTCGAACCGGGAAGTGGACGACACCCGGATGGGAACCCCGTTGAGCGACGCGCCCTCCCGCTCCTCCGCCGCGAACAGTTCGTCACGGGTCGGATCCAGCACGGCGCCGGCGCGTATCCGCCCGTCCTCCTCGTACGCCACCGAAACGGCGAACACCGGAAAGCCGTGCGCGAAATTCGTGGTCCCGTCCAGCGGGTCCACGACGAATCGGCATCCGGACCGGGCGCCTCCCACCTCTCCCCGCTCCTCGGCCAGGATGGGCACGTCGGGACACCGCGCCTGGAGCGCTTCGATCACCCGTTCCTCCGCGGCCCGATCCACTTCGGTCACGATGTCGATGCGATCCTTGTAGTCCACCACGAACTGCCGGGAAGCCCGCTCCCCATGCGCCTTGCGGATGACCGCCGCCCCCTCCTTCGCCGCGGCAACACACGCAGCAGCCTCCCGGGATTTCAACGCGCGTCTCCCCGGGGAGCGTGCTTGCGCAGGATCACCCGGGTTCCTCCTCCCGGTACACGCTTCCAGTCGACTTCGTCCATGAATTGGCGCATGAAGAAGATGCCCCGGCCGCTCTCCTTGAGCAGGTTCTCCTCCCGAAGCGGATCGGGCACTGCATCGGCGTCGAAACCCTCACCCTCGTCCTCGACCGAAACCTCGAGCGGCCGACCGCCGGCGGGGGTCTCGATCCGCACCCGGAGTCGACGGGTACGATCCATCCGATTGCCGTGACGCATGCCGTTGGTGACCGCCTCGCGGACCGCCGCCCCCATCCAGTGCGCGGTATCGGTGTCGTACCCGGAATCATCGCAGGCCCGGGCGAAGATCGACATCACCAGTTCAACCCATTCGATTCGGGTCTCGAGATCGAGATACGCCCTCAATCCGGTTCCCCGCCAACCTGCTCCGGCACACCCTCCCCGCCCACCGCGGACGGAGCCGTCACGAGCGTCTCCCCGGCGCCGGGCGGGGCCGTTCCACTCCTCGAACGCTCGAGCACATACGGGCCCTCGGTGATATCGAGCGACTCCTTGATCACGACCTCTCCGCCCACCGCCGACCGGATCTCCTGGAGCACGGGCGAGGCGCCCAGCGCCGCCGCAACGGTCGGAACGGCCCGGATCAGAAGGTCATCCGACCCTGACGCGAAGTCCCTCCGGGCCTTGTTCACGATGTCCTGACACACGGCATGCAGCGAGCGGACCCGACCGGATCCCTTGCATTCGGGGCACGGCGCAAGCAGCGCGAAATCCAGCGACGCCCGCTCTCGCTTCCTCGTGATGATCACGAGCCCGGCACGCGGCTCGGGCGGGGAGGCGCGCGTGAAGGCGGGGTCGCGGCGGAGGCGCTCCTGAAGCGCCCGGAAGACCCGGTCCCGATTCCGGGATTCCTTCATGTCGATGAAATCGACCACGATGATCCCGCCCAGATCACGCAGCCGGAGTTGACGGGCAACCTCGGCAGCGGCCTCGAGGTTCGTCGCCGTGTTCGTGTCCTCGCGATCCGAGCCGTCCCCCTGGAAACTGCCGGTGTTCACATCCACCGCGACCAGCGCTTCCGTCTGGTCGATCACGATCGAGCCGCCGGAGGGAAGCCGGACCCGCCGCCGGGTGGCGTTGGCAAAGGCGGCCTCCACGCCGTACTCGTCGAAGATCGGATAGTTCCTCGAGTACAGACGCACGTTGTGCTCCATGCCGGGCAGGAATTGGCGAATGAAGTTCAACAGTCGGCCGTAGAGATCTTCCGAATCCACCCGGATCACGCTGAACCCGGAGAACAGGACATCCCGCACATAGCGGAACACCATCGGGACCTCGGCCCGGAGACAGGCAGGGGGACCGGAGGCGGCCTGCCGCCGGATTTCGGCAAAGTCGGCTTCGAGGCGAAGAATGTCCGCGCGAAGCGCCTCCTCGTCGCGCTGCTCCGACGAGGCGCGGGCGGACCACTCCCCCGGAAGTGTGGCGACTCGACGCATCAGTGCCTTGAGACGGACTTGCTCGCGCTCGCCCTCGATATTCGGAGACACCACCACGTCGTTCGGCGAAAACGGTCGAAAATCGAAATACCGCCCGGGAAGCCGAAGCAGGCCGCTCACCTTGTAACCCTTGGGGCCGAGCGGCTCGCGGGTCACCTGAACCAGAATCGCCTGCCCGACCCGCAACATGTCCTCGATCCGGCCGTTCCCGGCCGGATCGCCGGTCTCCGAACCGTTTCCGCGGGGGACATGCCCCACCTGCAGAAAACCGTTTCGGACGAGGCCGAGGTCCACGAAGGCGGACTGGGTTCCGGGAATCACGCGCTGCACCCGGCCCCGATACACCCCGTGAAGGATGCTCTGCTCGAGCCGGGGCTCGACTCCGAGCTCCACCACCTCGCCGTCTTCCAGCAGCGCCATCCGCGTTTCCGCGGGCAGGCAGGTGACGATCAGCTCACGCACCACGAGCAGCGGACCACATCATTTTGCTTGTACTGAACGGTACCACGCGATTTTTGCTGCGGCCGCCACTCCGCCACCCGTCGGACCGTTCCGCGGCGCCGGGCTTCCCCGGGATTCAGGACAGGAAGGTATGGCGGCGCACCGCCGCCACCAACCCGACGGCGGCCCCCGTTACAAGCAGCGAATTCCCACCGTAGCTCAGGAGCGGAAGGGGAAATCCCTTGACCGGAACCAACCCCGCCACCATCGCGATGTTGTAGAGCGCCTGCAGGAACAGCATGAGAAAGAGGCCACCGCAGATCATCCCGCCGAGAGAGTCACGGGCCTGGGCCGCCGCCGCCCCGATAGTGAGGATGGTGTGCCCGAGCCATGCGTACAGACCGAGGACCACCACAACTCCGAGGAAACCGAATTCCTCGGCGAGCACCGCGAAGACAAAGTCGGTATGCGGCGCGGGGAGGAACTCGTATCCGGTCTGCGAACCCTGGAGCCAGCCGGTGCCGGTGAGCTGTCCCGATCCCACCGCGATCGCCGCCTGCCGGGACTGATACGAGGCGCCCAGCGGATCGCTCTCCGGATTCAGGAAGGAGAGGATCCGCTGCTTCTGGTACTCGCGCAGACCGAAGAACCACATCAAGGGAAGGGAAAGCGCGGCGGCGCCCGCGACCGGGAGAATGCGCTTCCAGGGAGCCCCCCCGATGACCACCATTCCGCAAGCGACGCCGGCCAGCACGGCGGCGCTTCCCAGATCGGGCTGGGTTGCCACCGCCAGCACCAGACCCACCGTACCGGCGACCCAAGCCACTGCCATTCGGGTGTCCAGCCGGTCCCGGATCGCGGCAGTGATCAGGTGGGCGAGAAGGAGCACCAGCGCCAGCTTGGCGAGTTCTCCAGGCTGGATCGTCGCCAGCCCGACGTCCAGCCAGCGACGGGTGCCGGCGCGAAGCCCCGCGGCCACCGTGGCATACACGCTGAGCAACAAGGTGAACAGGAACAGGATCGCCGAGAAACGCGACAGCCTCCGGTAGTCCGTCCGCGACACCGCAAGGCACACGGCGGCGGCGACTCCGAGCCGGATCAGATGATCCCGGATGGAAACGCCTCCCACTCCGCGCAATGCGCTCGTGAGGACCGGCAGGGCGATGAGACACAGCAGGGCGACGCTCGCGAGGAGGCCGCCGTCAATCCCGCGAAGCCACCTGGCGAACACCGCCGGCTCCTCCCCCGGTCACGCGGAACCAGGCGTCGAACACTGCACGCGCCACTGGGGCGGCGAACACGCCACCCCCTCCGGAATGCTCCACGAGGACGGCCACCGCGATCTCCGGGTCGTCGTGGGGGGCAAACCCCACGAACCACGCATGGGTACGGAGTTCGCGGGGACGGTCGGCGTTGTTTCGTGCGATCCGGGTCAGGCCCGCAACCTGGGCGGTTCCCGTCTTTCCGCTCACCTCGACCTCGTCGAGGGCGGCGCGGCGAGCGGTTCCTCCGGTCACGGCTGCCCGCATCCCCCTTCGGATCAGGGCAAAGTGCTCCGGCGCCAGTTCCGTCATCCGACCGGGCGGGGTGGCGCCGACCAGCCGGGGCCGGAAAAGGGTCCCCGAGGTTGCCACCGCGCCGACCAGCCGAGCCATCTGGATCGGAGTCACCTCGAGCGGTCCCTGTCCCACCGAGAGGGAGACCGTCTCGCTCGCGTACCAGCCATCGCCATGGACCCGCCGTTTCCAGTCACGAGTCGGGACGAGACCGGTGGTCTCGTTGGTCAGATCCACCCCGGTGGCGGCGCCGAGGCCGAACGCCCGCGCATAACGGGCAAGCACATCCACATCCAGCCTTTCGGCCAGGCGGTAAAAGTAGACATTGCACGACGCTGCCAGGGCTTCCACGAGGGAGAGCTGCCCATGGCCGGACGCCCGGTGGCAGGCAAACGTGCGCCCTGCCACCCGCGCCCTGCCGCGGCAGGTGAAACGGGTGCGCTCGTCGGCCACCCCTTCGCCAAGGGCGGCCGCCGCCGTAACCAGCTTGAACGTGGACCCCGGCGGGTACTTCCCCTGGATGGCGCGGTTCAGCAGCGGATTCATGGGATCGTCGAGGAGCGCGCGCCAGACTCCGGGGGCGCTTTCGGGCCCGACGTCAAATGCCGGATAGCTCCCGAGACCGAGGATTCCCCCGCTCTCGAGATCGAGCGCGAGGAACGCCCCGCTTTCCCCCCCGAACGCCTCGTGCGCCGCTTCCTGGATCCCGGCCAGCGCCGAGAGCGTGAGACGCCGCCCCCGGACCGGTTCGACGCGTCCGATTCCCCCCGGGACGAGAACCCGCTGGTGGCTGTCCACGACGCTCTGGATCATGCCGTCCCGGCCGGCGAGAACCTCGTTGTACACCCGCTCGATTCCATCCTGGCCCACGCGGTCCCCCGCCCGGGACCCGGCAAACTCCTCGAGCAGAAGCTGCGCTCCGGTCACCTCCCCCACATGACCAAGCAGGTGCGCGGTCGCGGATCCCAGCGGATAGAACCGCGCCGGCACGAAGTCCACCCGCACGTCGGGAAGTTCCCGGCGCCGCGCCGTGTACCAGGCAGCCGCGTCGAAGGTAAGCGGCCGAACCACCGCCGCCCGCCGCGCCGCCTGCCGCCGCAGTTCGGCCAGTTCCCCGGGCTGGATCTCCAGCTGGCCGATCGCCTTGAGTTGCTTCAGACCCTCCTGTCCGGCAGTCAGTCGGAAAAACGGACGGCTCTCCGCCAGCACCTGGCCGTTCCGGTCCACCACCAGACCCCGCGGCGCCCGGGTCCGCTCGGTCGCCACGTAATTGCTGCGCGCCCGCTCGGCGAACTCGTCGCCGCGGACGACCTGAAGGCTCCAGAAGCGGGTCGCCAGGAACACCATCGCAACCCAGAAGCCCCCCCGGGCGAGGAGGAGGCGGGACGCGATGCGGCCACCCGCATTCACGTCCAGGAACCCGAAACCCGGCGATCGGCGAAGACGCGGCATGAAGTCGATCCCGGCCCGGGGCTACCAGAGTGTCGAGCCGGCTTCGCCGGGAACCGAATAACGGGATACCGCCCGGATCCGCCGGCAGATCATGTGGAGGAGGACAGCATAGAGGGCGGTCACCGGAATCCCGAGCAGGAACGGCGCCACCGTGCCGGCGAGCGCCGGGTCGCCGCCGGTAACCGCCCGCACGATGATGAGCAGGACACCGTCGGCAAGCGCGGCGAAAACCGAAACCGGCAGGAACGCCAGCGGCGGAATCGCGGGCCACGATTCGGAAAAGCGCTGCAGCGCATGGCACACCAACAGCTTGGACAGGCCGTTCAGGCCCACGTACCCCGACGACACCGCATCCTGCAACAGCCCCCCGGCGGCCGCCGCCGCGAGCGCCGGCGCCGGTCGGGCGGTCACCCCGAGCACCGCCACCGTCGCCAGCACGAAGTCCGCGGCGAGGACCTCCGGGCTCACGAACCGGGTGAGCAGCGCCTGCGACAGGAACGCGGCGAACAGGAAGAGCGGAAACGCCAGAATCCGCACGATTCGCAACCTGGCGGGACGCCTACGGGCCCGCCTCGGGAACCGGCGGCAGGAGGAACACCCTTTCGAGCGTTGCCAGGTCGGCAAGCGGGACGACCTGAACCCGGACCAGCATGCCGCTGCCCGCATCGACTGCGCTCACGGTGCCGATGGGCAGACCCTTGGGGAACAGTAGGTCCACCCCGCTGGAAATCACCATCTCCCCCACGGCAATGCGGTGACCGACCGACACGTATTCCAGCGAAAGCGTGGCCGCCGGCTCCTCCGGGTTGGCGAGCGCCGGACGAACAACGCCCGGCGTGCGACTCTCCACCGTCAACGCCGCCACCGCGGCCACGGGATTGGTGAGCAGTTCCACCTGGCTGGTGCCGTGAGCCACCCGGACCACCCGACCCACCAGCCCTTCGGCGGCCATGACCGGAGCATCCCGGAACACACCGTGCTCTGCGCCGCGGTTCACCGTCACCGAGCGATCGAAGGGGTCGGCGCCGAAACCCACCACCTCCGCCTCGAGCGGTTCCCCGACGTCGAACAGTTCCCGGTCGAGCACCGTGAATCCGCGCGCCCGACCCAGCAAGCCGCGCTGCACGGTGAGTTCCCATTCGAGCCGGGCCAGCTGGTCCCGGTACCGGTCCCGTTCGGCGCGCAGGCCCGCCGGATCGAACGCAGCGCCGAGCCGCTCCTCGAGGGAACGCAGCGCCGAGGTGAGGCCGCCGCGACTCACCGCAACGACCGCCGCCACCCGGTCACCTCCCGGAAACCGGCTCTCGCCAACCCGGGCCTGCCAGGTGAGCAAGGCGATATCCCCGAGGAGGAGAACGATGAAGAGGCCCCGGACCGAGCGGCCCCCAGGCATCGGACTCAGGGGATCCCCGGCCTCAATCCGCGAGCGCCACCCGCCGGAGCAGCGGTATTTCGTCAAGTACCCGGCCGGCGCCGAGCACCACGCAGTCGAGGGGATTCTCCGCGAGCCGGACCTCGAGTCCGGTGCTCTCGCCGAGGACACTCCCGAGGCTCCGCAGCAGCGAACCCCCGCCGGTGAGCACGATCCCGTTCGGAATCAGATCGGCTGCCAGCTCCGGCGGCGTGCGTTCGAGCACGTGATGCACTTCCTGTACGAGTTTCTGCACCGGCGCTTCCAAGCCGGTGTAGACATCGCGGTCCGAGAGGGTAATCGAGGTCGGCGTACCCCGCGTGAGGTGGCGGCCGCGGATCACCATGGTCTTGCCGCTCGCCTCATCGGTGGGCTTGGCAGTCCCGATCTGCATCTTCACCCGCTCGGCGGTGCGCTCTCCGACCAGCAGGCTGAAGTGCCGGTGCAAGTGCTCCCGGATGGCGTCGGTGAACTCGTCGCCCGCCGTGGTGACCGAGGCGCCGGCCGCGATTCCGGCAAGCGCGATGACGGCGATGTCCGTCGTGCCTCCGCCGACGTCCACGATGCAGCAGCCCTGGGGACTCTTGACATCCATCCCCGCCCCGATGGCCGCCGCCATCGGCTGGTCGATCAGGAAGACCTCGCTCGCCCGCGCCCGGAGGATGCTGTCCCGCACGGCCCGCTTCTCGACCGGAGTCACGCTCAGCGGAACCCCGACGACCATGCGCGGCGCTGCCCAGCGCCGCTTCAGGGCTTTCACCGCGAAGTAGTTGATCATCCGCTCGGCTGCTTCGAAGTCGGCGATGACTCCGTTTTTCATCGGCCGGATGGCGGTGATGTAGGCCGGAGTCTTCCCGATCATGTCGTAGGCTTCCTGACCGACCGCCTCCACCCGGCGACTCATGGTGTTCAGCGCCACGACCGACGGTTCGCGCAGGACCACTCCCTCCTCCTTCGTGTAGACGAGGGTGTTCGCGGTGCCGACGTCCACCGCCAAGTCGGCGGAGAACAGGCTCAGGAGAGCTCGAAACATGTTGGGTGGTGCTTGGTTTCGGGAGCCTGCCGGACGGCGAACTCGGACATGGAGTTGGATTCCGTGCGTAGTATCCGGCGTCGCCCGAAGTTTTGCAATGACGCCGAACAATCTTCCTTGTGAAGGACTTGCAACCCCGCGTCGGCGCCCGTGCGATCCAGCCGGAAGTTGCCCGGTCTGATCTGTTTGCGGACGGGCTGCGGTTCGGAGTACGATCGCCGGTTCTCATGATTCTGGAGTACTTTCGCGACCGCAGGTCCATCGGCTGGTTCGCCGGGGCCGGGCTGCTGATCCTCGTCATCCTCGCGTTCATCGCCCTCTACATCCCCGATTTCATGGGCGACCCGACACAGGCGCTCTACAACCGGGAAGTCGCCTGGGTGGACGGAAACCCGATTCGGGCGAGCGAGTTCCTGGAGCGGTACCAGCAGACCTCCCGCCAGTACCAGGAACAGATGGGCGAGGCCTTCACCCCGACCTTCGCCCGGCGCATGGGGCTTCCGCTCGCGGTGGTGGGCGATCTGGTCCAGCGGCGCGTGCTCGTCGCCGAAGCGGAGCGCCACGGATTCGAAATACCCGACGCTGCCGTCGGCGAGGCCATTCGCACCTTGCCGGTATTCCGGCAGAACGGCGATTTCATGGGACGCGAGGCGTACCTCGAGCTGCTCGCGGCGAACCGGCTGACCCCGCGCGACTTCGAGAATTCGGTGCGCGAGGACCTGCTGGTGGAACGCCTGCAGACGATGGTGACGGGACCCGCAGGCGTCGCCGAAACCGAACTCCGCCAGGAATACCGGCGCCGCAACGAGAGTCTCTCGCTGGACCTCTGGCACCTGCCCGGTTCCGCCTTTCGGGGCGAGGTGGAGGTGACCGGAGAGGAAGCGCGGGAGCGCTACGAGGGCGATCCGTCGGCCTATGAGGAGCCGACGCGGCGGCGCATCCGGTTCGTGACCGTTTCCGCACAGTCGCTCGCCGAGGAGGTGGACGTGCTCCAGCGCGAGATCCGGAGGTACTACGATCGCAACCTCTTCCAGTACCAGACGGAGGCGGTCGCCGAGGCCAGCCACATCCTGCTCACTCCGGAAACCGGTGAAGACGAGGAGGCCGTCCGGGCCGAGGCAGCGGAACTCGCGGAACGGGCCCGTTCCGGGGAGGACTTCGCCGAACTCGCCCGTGCGCATTCCGACGACTCGGTGACTGCCGACACCGGGGGAAGCCTCGGTTCCTTCAGTCCTGCGGAACTGCTGCCCGAACTGGCCGAAGCGATTTCCGGGATGGCGCCGGCGGAGGTGAGCGATCCCATCCGGACCAGCGACGGCTTCCACGTCGTCCTGCTCGAAAACCTGGTCCCGGCCGAGACCACTTCGATCGAGGATGCCGAGGGGGAAATCGAATCCCTCCTGCGGGAGGAAAAAGCCGCGGAGCTGCTTGCCGTCCGGATTCCCGAACTCCGCCGGCTGGCGGGCGGCGCCGACAGTCTGGACACCATCACCTCCCGCTATCCGCTGATGATCCCGCAGGAAAGCAGCGCCTTCGCGGCCGGCGAACCGGTCCCCGAACTCGGGTCCACCGAAGCCGCCAGCCTGGCGTTCGGGATCGAGACCGGCGAGGTGGGTGGTCCGGTGCAGCTGGCAAACGGCTTCGCCCTCGTCGAGCTGATCGGGGAGGAAGCGGCCCATATCCCCGAGTTCGACGCCGTCGAGGAGGCGGTCATGGAGGATATCCGGACCGAACGGGCGCTCGGCCGCGCCCGGGAGGCAGCCGACGCACTCTTCCGCACCGTCGAGAGCGGGGCGACCCCGGAGACCGACCCGATTCCGTTGGCCGCCTGGTACCGGGGGCGTCCGCTCGACTCCGCCGGCGAGATTCCCCTGGACGAGGATCGGCTGTTCGCTGCGGATCCCGGCTCGATCGTGCCGCCGATCGCCACCGACAACGGCTTCGTGGTCGTCCGGGTGCGGGAGCGGACCGGTTTTTCGGACGAGGAGTTCGAAGCGGCGAAGGATGGCTTCCGCGAGGAACTCCTGCTCGAGCGGCGGAACCTCCTGTGGTCCGCCTTCGTCGAAGCCGCCTCCGAGCGACACGAAATCCATGTCGACGAAGAGGCTCTCAACGACCTCATCGGCTAGATCATGCATCTCGACCTCAAGGAACGACATGACGTGACCATCCTGGTGCTGGAGGGGCGTCTGGTGGAGGGACCCGGAAGCCAGCAGCTTCGGGAGGCCGTGGAGGTTCTCCTCGAGTCCCGGCGGCTCCAGCTGGTGGTGGACCTGAGCTCGGTGACCAGCATCGACAGCGGCGGAGTCGGGGAACTGGTCGCTTCGGCGCAGCGGCTCCAGCAGGCGGGGGGGCGGCTCAAGGTGATCAATCCGCCGGACCGGGTGGCCCGGGTGCTCGACGTCGCCCGGGTGCTGCCCGTGTTCGAGGTCTTCGAAACCGAGGAAGACGCGGTGCACAGCTTCACCGGCGCTGCCCGTCCGGCCCCGTCGACCAACTCCCATCCCGCGTAGGGGATCCCCATGGTCCCGGTCGGGGAGGCACGCGGCGCCATCCTCGCGCGGACGCCGATGCTCGGAACCGAGGAGGTCGGCCTCGGCGCGGCGTGTGGACGGGTCCTGCGCGAGACCATCCGGGCCGACCGGGACCAGCCGCCGTTCGACCGGGCGCTGGTGGACGGATACGCGGTTCGCGCCGCCGATCTCGGCACCGGCAGGCCACTGCGGATCCGGGGCACGGTTCCGGCGGGCCGGGCGGCCGACTTCGGAATCGGCCCCGGAGAAGCGGCCGCCATCATGACCGGGGCTCCGATGCCATCGGGCGCCGACGCCGTGATCCTTGTCGAACACACCGACTCCGATGGCAGGAGGATCTCCTGGCCCGTTGCCGGGTTCCGTTCGCTTCCTCCCGTCGAACCGGGAGACCAGGTGGCCCGCCGGGGGCGGGATGCTCGGGCCGGGTCGCCGCTGCTCGGGGAAGGACTCCGCCTGACGCCCGGGGGCATCGGCCTGCTGGCGACGGTGGGCAGGACGCGCGTCCGGGTCGGCCTCCGCCCGCGCATTGCGGTCCTGTCCACCGGCGACGAACTCGCGCATCCGCGCAAACGGAGCCTTCGCACGGCCGAGATCCGCGACGCGAACAGCCACATGCTGGCGGCTCGTTGCCGTGCCCTCGGCCTGCGCACCCGCCGTCTCGGTTTCGTGCGCGACCGGCCGGTCGCGCTTGCCCGGGCTGTCGAGGAGGGACTTCGCGAGGATGTCCTGCTGGTGTCCGGAGGGGTCTCGATGGGGCGGTTCGACCTGGTGGAGGACGTGCTGGTGGAATGCGGGGCCACGCTCCACATCACCTCGGTGGCCATCCGCCCCGGCAAGCCCTTCGTCTTTGCCACGGTGGGCGACCCGGTGCGGCGGCTGGTTTTCGGACTCCCCGGGAACCCGGTCTCCGCGCTGACCACCCTGGACGTTCTGGTGCGTCCAGCGTTCGACCGATCGGAAGGCCTCGCCGATCCGGCGCGGCCGCGGATTCGCGTCCGTCTCGAGACGCCGGTCTCCAATCCGGGGCCCCGCCAGGCATGTCTTCCGGTTCGGGTGCGAAGCGGCCGGAACGGCGATCTCACCGCTTGCCCCATCCCCATACGGGGTTCGGGGGATATCTCGGCAATCGCCCTCGCGAACGGACTGCTGGTGCTTCCGGGAACCAGCGCCACCCCCGCCGGCGCACCGGCGCTGGTCGAGCCGCTTCCGGGGTTTCCCGATCCCGACGCCGCCGCCTGGCGCGATCCCCGGACCGGGACCGCCGCATGCTGAGCCACCTGGACGCCGAGGGACGGGCCCGCATGGTGGATGTCGGCGACAAGCCGGTGACCCGGCGGGAGGCGGTTGCCGAAGCCTTCGTGACGGTGAGCCGGGAAGCCCTCGCGCTGGTGCGCCAGGGAACGAACCCCAAGGGCAGCGTCGTGGAAACCGCCCGGCTGGCGGGTGTGCAGGCCGCGAAGGCGAGCGCGTTCCTCATCCCGCTCTGCCACCCGTTGCCGCTCGACCATGCCGATATCGAAGTGACCCTCGAGGACGACGGGATCCGCCTCCGAAGCCGGATCCGGTGCCGGGCGGCGACCGGCGCCGAAATGGAAGCGTTGACCGCAGTCTCGGTGGCGGCGCTCACCGTGTACGACATGCTCAAGGCCGCCGACCGGTCCATGACCATCAACGGTGTCCGCCTTCTGGAAAAGCGCGGCGGACGCCGGGGAGACTGGAGGGCGGATGGACAGGACTGAAGCGGAGCGGAAGCGGACAGCCCTCGAGGAGGCGCTCCGCGATCTCGGCTCGGTCGTTGTCGCCCTGAGCGGAGGCGTGGACAGCGCGACGCTCGCGGTCATGGCGCATCGCGTCCTCGGGAAGAGGAGCCTCGCGGTGACCGGAGTCAGCCCGAGCCTCTCGGCGCATCAACGCGGGCTGGTGCGGCAGGTGCTCGAAGCCGAGCCGATGCCGCACCGGTGGATGCACACCGCCGAAATGGAAAACGCCGCCTACCGGCGCAACGAGCGGGACCGGTGTTTTTTCTGCAAGAACGAGCTCTACGGGATGCTGCGGTCGTTCGCCGACCGGAACGGGTTTCGCGCGGTGGCGGACGGAACCAACCGGGACGACGAGGGAGACGACCGGCCGGGCCGGCGGGCGGCGCTCCGGTTCGGGGTTCGCACCCCGCTGCTGGAAGCCGGATTCCGGAAAGCGGATGTTCGGGAACTCGCCCGCCGGCTCCGGATCCCGGTTCGGGAAGAGCCGGCATCCGCCTGTCTCGCCTCCCGGATCCCCCACCTGATCCCCATCGACACCGGCCTGCTGGAACAGGTGGAGGCGGGAGAAGCGGCACTCCGGGACATGGGCTTCGGGGATTCGCGGGTGCGCCACCACGGTGAGCTGGCCCGGATCGAGCTTCCCCCGGACGCGATGGCTCAGGCGCTCCGTCCCGATGTCTCCGGACGGATCGTCCGGCGGCTCCGGCAGCTCGGATTCCGGCGGATTGCGGTGGACCGGCGTGGGTACCGGCCGGCCGGAATCCAGGCGCCGTTCCAACCGGAGCGCGATTTGATCGAACTCCACCCGGCGGACCCGCACTGACCCGCTTGTCGCTCGAAGTCACCATCCTCGCCCACCCGGACTCGGACGATGGCAGCGGGCGCACCATCGAGGTCCGCAGCCTGGCGCAGCCGTTTGGGGACGTGGATCCGCTCGAGGATTCCCGCCTGTTTGCCGGCGGCGAAACGGACGCGGTCCTCGCATGCGTCCGCCAGCTGCTCGAACGGCATGCGGACGCGATTCCCCTTGCCGGTCACCGGGAGTGCCGGCGGTGCGGCAACGCGCGGGACGCCACCGGCGCCCTCCGCTCCCCGTTCGTATGCGACGACTGCATCTCCGGAACCACCCGGCGGGAAGGCGGGGAAGACCCCGGAACCACGACACCGGATTCCGGGGACGGCGTCGAAACGGTCTTCCTGGGGGCCGGCGACGCCTTCGGATCAGGCGGGCGCCGGTCGGCCTCCATCTTCCTGAGGGCGCGCGGGGCGAAGCAGGGCATCCTGCTGGACGCCGGTCCCGGTTGTCTTGCCTCGCTTCACGCGGAGGGACTCGGCAGCGAAGAGGTGGGCGCCCTGGTGCTGAGCCATTTCCACGGCGACCATTTCGGCGGCGTGACCTTCCTCGAACTGGATCGGAGCCGGAACCGGCATGCGAGGCCCCTCCCCGCCCTCACCCCTCCCGGCGGTTCCGACCGTATTCGGGAACTGCGGCGGGCGCTCTATCCGGGTTTCCAGCCGAGATCCGGCGTTCAGGTCCGGGAAATGCTGCCGGGGGAAACCGCTTCCCTGCCCGTCGAAGCGGGCGGGGGGCAGGCCACTCCGTTCGGCGCCGACCACCAGCCGCGCGCCTGGGCCTTCGGGTGGCGGATTCGGCTGGGGGGACGCACCATCGTGTATTCCGGCGACACGGCCTGGAACCCTCGCATCCTCCGGGAATCGGATGGGGCCGACCTGCTCATCCACGAGTGCACCGGAACCACTCCCCTTCCCGGCCACACCAGCCATGCCGACCTCGCCCGGGCCGCAACGGCCATCAAGGCGCGCCGCGTCCTGCTGGTCCATGCGGGATCCGACGTGCTGGCGCTGTCCGATCCGGTCTTCCCGCGCGCCCACGACGGGCTGCGCGTCGTGGTCTGAGCGCCGGACGCTCAGTCGTCCTTCGCCCGGGACCCGGAAGCCTCCTCGTCCGATCCGGTGAGGCTCCGCATGGACTTGCGGAAGTTCCGGATTCCCTCCCCGAGTCCGGCGCCGAGCTGGGGCAGCTTTCCGGCGCCGAACACCAGAATGACGATGAACAGGATGATGAGCAGTTCCGTGGTTCCCAGCCCGCCAATCAACAGGAAGGGAACCGTCGGCAGCGCGAGGAGTGCGGAGGTCATGTGGCTATTTTATCCGCTTCCCCGGAAAACGGAATTGCGACGCCCGCAGCCCGCTCGAGGACAACTGCCGCCACCGCGATGTCTTCCGCGGCAATGCCCTGGGACTCGAAGAGCGCTCCCCCGGAAGCCGGCGGCTTGCCGGCGGCGACCACCTCGCCGAGCGTTTCCACCCGGTCCCAGGCAAGTGCTCCGGTTCGCACCACCTGGTCGAGATCCCCGCATTCGATGCGGGCCTGCTCGCGATCGTCCACCACGATCCTCGCGGCAGCCTGAACCGCCTCCGCATCCAGTTCCCGCCGCCCGAGCGAGTTGCCGCCGGCGGCGGCGACAAAGGCTCCGGGCCGGATCCACGCTCCCCGCACCACCGGTTCGCGCGCGCTCGTGATCGCAACCACCAGCTCCTTGCCGCGGACCGCACTCTCCGCGCTCGGCGCCGGAAGCACCGGGATCCCGGTCCGCTTCCCCATCTCGCGGGCGAACGCCCGCCGGGTTTCGGGATTGCGGCAGAAGGCGTGCACTTCCCGGAGGGGCCGGACCTCGGCGAGCGCCAGCAACTGGCTCCGCGCCTGGTACCCGCACCCCACGATACCGAGAGTGGAGGCGCCGGCAGGCGCCAGGTGCCGGGCCGCCACTCCGGTCGCGGCCCCGGTACGGACCTGGCCGAGCGCATCGGCTTCCATCACGGCGACCGGTTCCCCGGACGCCGCCTCGAAAAGCACGAGCAGGAACCGGGCTCCCTCCCGGCCGGTGCTGTAGCTCTTCAGGCCGAGGAGGCCGAGACCGGTGCTGGAGGCGCTCATGGTGTGGAGCATCCTCCCTCCGGCGCGCACCCGCTGCCGGGGCCGGTTCCCGGCTTCCCGGCGGCCCAGTTCGCGGAAGATCCGCTCGACCGCGTCGATGGCGTCACGCATCGGCAGGGCTTCCCGCACGACCGTTTCGGAAAACCAGCGGATCATCCCGCGAACATTATTCTTCCGCGCCATGAGGGACATCACCTGGTCGCGGACCATCGGCATCATCGGCGGTCTCGGTCCGCATGCCCATCTCGCCTTCGAGTCCCTGCTGCTGAGGGAAGCGGCCCGCATCGCCGGAAGGGCGCTCTCCGACCAGGAATACCCACCGTGGGTTCTCTCGTCGATCCCGCAAACCCCGTCGCGGGTCCAGGCCGTGGTCGAGGGAACCGACGCGCCGACACCGATGCTGCTCCGGAGCGCGTCCCGACTCGGCGGCGCGGACTTTCTCTGCGTGCCGTGCAACCAGGCCCACATTTTCCTCTCGTGCCTGCGGGACCGGATCGGCATCCCGCTGCTGGACATGGTGGACGAGACCGTGAACGAGGTGGGGCGCCGCCTCGACCCCGGTGACACGGTCGGAATTCTCGGCGCCACCGGCACCCTCACCAGCCGCCTGTACCGAAACCGCCTGGCGCGCGCCTTTCCCCGACTCCGGGCGATCACGCTTCTGGATCTCCCCGACGGGGAGCGGCTCCAGGAGGAACTGGTGATGGAGCCGATCTTCGGCAAGGAGCTGCATGGCCAGCGGCTGGGCGGCGGCATCAAGTCGGGGATGTACTACCCGCGGTACCGCAAGCGCATGCTGCTGGCGGCGGAAACCCTGGAAAAGCGCGGCGCCAGGCTCGTCGTCACCGCCTGTTCCGAAATTCCCCTCGTGCTCGGCCCCCGTCCCGGAGACCAGTTCGTGGATCCGGTGGCAGTGCTTGCCCGGGAAGCCATCCGCATCGCGTACGGCGACCGTCCGCCGCCGGGCTGACGCTCCGATGGATCTCCTGCGCCAAGTCCGCATCCGGGAAGCGGATCGGCGCACCGTCGAGGACGCCGGCATTCCGGCACGGGTTCTCATGGAAACCGCCGGCCGCGGGATCGCAAGCGCGATCGCAACGGAGTGTTCGGGCGCCGCAGCGCGGGGAGTGCTGATTCTCGCGGGCCGCGGCGGCAACGGCGGCGACGGCCTCGTCGTCCTGAGGGTGCTCCGGCAACGGGGCCTGCCCGCCCGGGCACTGGTCCTGGCGCCCGAGGAACGGCTCGCCCCCGGGACGCGCGCGAATCTCGAGACGGCCCGGGCGCTGGGCATGCCGGTCGCGGTCCGGCCCGAAGCTTCCGATGACCTTCTCCGGGAAACCCTCCCCGACCGGGGCGTCGTGGTGGACGCCCTCCTCGGAGGCGGTACCCGGGGGCCGTTGCGGGGAACCCTCGCCCGCATCGTGCGCGGACTCCGGGACGCCGGAGGCAGCACCGTCGTCGCCGTGGACATCCCGACCGGACTCGATCCCGACAGCGGGCGGGTGCCGGGCCCGGCGGTGCGGGCGCAGCTTACCCTCGCGCTCGCCGCGGCCCGGCGGTGCCACTTCGTTCATCCGGCGAGCGAGTGGTGCGGCTCCGTGCACGTGCTTGAAATCGGCATTCCGGGGGAGTACCTGGCGCCCGATCCGGAGGACCGGGTGCGCGTGGTCGCTTCCGCCGACTTCGACGGGTGGTTTCCGACCCCGCCCGTCGACACGCACAAGGGCGCCCGGGGGCGGCTGCTGCTGGTCGCCGGATCGGGGCGCATGCCGGGCGCCGCGGCCCTTGCGGCCCGGGGAGCGCTCCGGGCCGGGGTCGGACTGCTCACGGTGGCCGCCCCGGAAGCCGTACTGGCGACCATGCCGCCCGAGGCGATGCGCCTGCCGCTCCCGACCGGACCCGAGGGAGAAATGGGCGCGGGAACCGCCGAGGCGGTGCTGCGCGCCGAAACCGGGGCCCTCGCGGTGGGACCCGGCATCGGGCGGACGGCGACAGCGCAGGAGGAGATCCGCAACATCGTGAGCCGGTCGGAAACGCCCCTCGTCCTGGACGCTGACGGGCTGAACGCGTACGCGGCTTCTCCTGGCGCCCTTCGGGAGGGACTCGCCCTCACCCCCCACCCCGGGGAAGCCGCGCGCCTCCTGGGGCGGACCAGCGCGGCCGTTGCCGGCACCCGGCTGGAGACGGTTCGCGAACTGGCTGCCGCCACCGGGAATCCGGTTGCGCTCAAGGGGCCCGGAACCCTGGTGGCAACTCCCGATGGCGAGGTGCTGGTGAACCCCACCGGAGGCCCGGAACTCGCCACCGGAGGCGCCGGCGATGTGCTGACCGGCCTGGTGGGGGCCCTGCTGGCCCGGGGATTCCCGCCCCGGAACGCCCTCGCCGCCGGCGCCTTCCTCCATGGCCTCGCCGGGACCATCGCGCGCGAACGGCTGGGCCCGGAAGCGGTCACCGCCTCGGCGGTCGCCGACCAGCTCGGAAACGCCCACGAGCGGGCGCGCGCCGTCCTTCCGTCATGACCGCGTGGGTGGCGGAGACCGCAAGTCCGGAGGAGACGTTCGAACTGGCGGCGAGGGTCGCGGGCCGGTACCCGGACGCCCCCGCCTTCTACCTCGAGGGAGACCTCGGCGCCGGGAAGACGGTGTTCGCAAAGGGACTGGCGCGCCACTACGGCGTGGCGCCGGCCGACGTCAGCAGCCCGACCTTCGCTCTCGTGGAACGGCACGGGGCCGGTACCCGCCCGTTCTACCACCTCGACCTCTATCGGATCGAGCACCCCATCGAGCTCGACGAGCTCGGCATCGAGGAGATGGAAGAGGAGGGTGGCGTCGTCGTGGTGGAGTGGCCGGAAAAGCTGGGACGGTACCTTCGGAACGACGCGGTCCGGGTCCGCATCCGGCATCTCGGTCCCACCTGCCGGGGGATCGAGATCGGGCGGTTCCGACCGGAGGCGAACAAGTGAAGGCGCACCGTTCCCTCATCTGCGGGCTGGCGCTGGCGGGCGGTTGTTCCGGGCCGCCTCCGCCGCCGGCGCCGGAAGCGAACCTGCTTCTCGTCACCATCGCTCCGGTGCGGGCCGACCGGCTGGGCATCCTCGGCTATCCGCGGAACATCACGCCGCATCTGGACCTGCTGGCGGCGGACGGCGCCGTCTTCCTCGAGGCGCGCACGCCCTGGCCCGAAACCGGGCGGGCGGCGGCAACGGTGCTTACCGGACTCGACCCGGCGCGCGCCGCCACCGATCGCGACGCCGCGGGACCGGCACGGCTGGTGGCCCCGGTGACGCTCGCCGGCCGCCTTCGCGCGCTCGGCTACCGTACCTTGGCCGCCACCGATCATCCGGCACTCGGGCCAGCCACCGGATTCGGACGGGGCTTCGACGCCTTCGTGGAGCACTGGCGGCTTCCCGCCGCGGACCGGACGGCGGCAGTGGCCGCCCGCTTCACCGCCGGCGTCCCGGAACCTCCGTTCTTCGTCTGGCTCCACTTCTCTGCCGACGGCGAACCGGACGAGGCAGCGGTAGCCGCCGTCCGCGATCCCGGCCCCCCGGCGGGGCCCGCCGGATCCGCCGGCAAGGGGGATCGCCGCGACGCGGCCATACACGCGCTGGACCGGGTGATCGGCCAGCTGCTGGCCTCGCTCCGGGAAGCGGCAGGCGGGCGGACGGTCATCGTGGTGGCCGGACTGCACGGGGAATCCCTCGGCGAGCGGGGCGACCCCGCTGAGCAGCCCCGCACCCTTTTCGACGAGGCGCTGCGGATCCCCCTGATTGTCGGCGTGGTCGGCGATTCCGGACCCGATTTTCCGCGGGGAACCCGGTTTTCCGGGCTCGCGAGCCTCGCCGACATCCCGGCGACAGCGCTCGATCTGATGGGGGGCGCCCCGGACGGATCCCCGGTCGCCGGACAGATCGGCGCTTCCCTGGTTCCGGCGCTCATGGGACAGGAATTCCGGCCCCATCGCCGGATGCACGCCATGAACGCCGGGGGAGCGGCGGCCATCCTCGATGGCCGGCTCAAGCTGCTCCGCATTCCGTTGCCCGGCAGCCCGGACGGACGGGGCGCGGTCCTTGCCCTGTATGCGCTGGATCGGGATCCGGGAGAGACCGACAACCGCTACGCCTTCGCCACCCGGTCGGTGGAGCCGCTCCGGGCCGAACTGGAAACGCATCGGATCCAGGCCGTCGCCTGGTCCCGGGAGGCCGCCCGCGAGGCCCCCGGGCAACCCCTTCCCGAAGACCTGCTGGCAGCCTGGAGGGAACGGCGCTGAATCTTCGGTTCCGGGGAGCCGGGGCCGGCGGCGACGGGCGGCTCGCCTCGCGGTCCGACGGAAGCGGCAGGGTAGCGGACTAGACTGCACCCCGCTCTCGCTCCCGATGTTCAGGCTTCCCGCGCTTCTCGGTCTGGTGGCCGGTCTCGTAACCCTCCCGTCCTGCTCGTGGGTGGCGGGACTGGCCATGGGCTCGGTCGCCGGCGTGTTCGACGACATGGAGACGGTGATCCGCGCGGACGACGACCTCGGGCTGGTGGAGCAGGCGATGGCATTCAATCTGAAGACCCTCGAGACCCTGCTGGTGGGCAGCCCCGAAAACCGGGACCTGCTGCTCGCGGCGGCGAAGAGCTTCCTGCTTTATTCCTATGCCTTCGTGGAGCCGGAGATGTTCGGCCTGGACTTCACCCAGTTCGAGGAGGAACAGGAGGTCCGCCGCCGGGCGCGCCGCCTGTACCGGCGGGCGGTGGATTACGGCATGCGCGGACTCGAAGTGGAGCATCCGGGAATCGAAGCCCGCCTCCGCCGCGAGCCGGAGGCGGCGGCCGCCGAACTCGCTCTCGAGGACGCTCCTCTCGCCCTGTGGACCGGCACCGCGGTCGGCGCCCATATCGCCATGGCCACCGACGATCCGGAGGCGACGGCCGACGTGGCGGTCATGGGCGCCCTGCTGCACCGGTCCCGCGAGCTGGACGACACGGTCGACGATGGCGCGGTGTATGACTACCTGATGCTGTACGAGGCTTCGCGGCTTGGCGGCGATCTCGACGTCGCCCGCGATTTCTTCGAGACCGCGCTGGAGCGGGGGCCGGAACGCCATCCGGTGATCTGGACCTCGTGGGCCGAAACCGGCTCCCGGGCGGCGACCGACCGCGCCGAGTTCGTGGAATTGCTCGAGCAGACGCTCGCATTCGACATCGACAACGAGCCGGACGCCCGGCTCGTGAACCAGGTAGCCCGGGAACGCGCAACGTGGCTCCTCGGGAACACCGAAGACTACTTTCTGGGTGACACCGAGTGAGCGCCATGGACAAGAGACCCGTACCCTTCCCGGACCCGGCGCCGGGCCGCTTCCTCCGGCGGGCCATCCTGCTGGCGATGGCCCTTGCCCTGATCGGCGCCGTCCGCCCCGCCGAGGCGCGGGTGCAGTTCCGGCTCGGGAGCCTGGTTCCCAACAACTCCGCGTGGCACCTCATCCTGCGCAAGATGGCCGCCGACATCGGCAAGGCGACGGACGGCGACGTGAGGATCCGGGTCATCTCCGGCGGCGCCGCCGGCGACGAATCCGAGATGATCCGGAAAATGCGGATCAATCAGCTTCAGATGGTCGCGCTGACCAATATCGGGGTCGCGGAGCTGGTGCCGGGGGCGCTCGCGCTCTCGCTTCCGATGGTCTACTCCGGTCCGGAGGAATGGAACCACATCCGCCGGGAAATCAACGCCGACTTCGACGGCAGTCTGCGGGACCTGGGCCTCCGGGCGCTCGGATGGACCGGAATCGGCTGGGTTCACTTCTTTTCCACCGAGCCGGTCCGCTCGGTGGCCGACCTCCGCGCGCTGCGGATGGCCGGCGCCACCGGAGACCCGACCACCACCGACCTGCTGCGGCTCGCCGGTTTCGATCCGGTGCCGATCAGCTCGGTCGAGGTGGTGAGCGGCTTTCAGACCGGATTGGTCGAGGCGGCCCCGCTTGCCGTCGTATATGCCGAGGGGTCGCAGATCTATCGCAGCGCCAAGTACATGGCGGATCTGCCCTGGGCTCCGATCCAGGGGGCCATCATCATGCGGGAGGAATCGTGGGAAGAACTGACCCCCGCCCAACAGCAGGTCATCACCCGCATCATCGAGTCGGCCAGTACCGAGTTCGAATCCACCAGCCTCGCCCAGGAAGGCAAGTCCCTCGACGCGATGCGCAGCCGCGGCCTTGAAGTCACCGAGGCCGATTCCGATTTCGTGAAGGAGATGAACGACATCCACGAGGAACTCCTTCCCCTGGTGCGCGAGCGGCTCATCCCGCCGGAGGTCTTCGACGAGGTCTTCCGCCTCCGTGATGCGTACCGGGCAGCCAACGAGTAGGTTCCCCCGGCGGGAACGCAACAACGTCCCCGCGGGCGGATTGACGGAAGAACGATGACCCGGCGCCCGGCCTCCCGCGGGAGACTTGACCGTTTCGAGGACGCGATCCCGGTTGCGGCGCTGGTGCTGATGGCGGCGCTGCCCGTCACCGAGGCGCTGATCCGCCCCTTCCATCCGACCGGAATCCCCGGTTCCGGGGCCTGGGTTCCCCATCTGGTGCTTTGGGTCGGCTTCCTCGGCGCCGCCGTTGCGGCGCGGCGCGGGGAGCTCCTCTCGCTCGGGGTCGGAACCAGCACGCTTCCCGACGCATGGCGGCCTCCGGCGGTTTCCTTTGCCGGCGCGGTCGGGGTGGTGGTGTCGTTCACGATGGCCTGGGCCAGCGTGGTGCTGATCCGGGCCGAGATGGAAGGGGGCCGGGAACTCGCTTTCGGCATTCCGCTCTGGATCGCGGAAGGGGTCATGCCCTTCGGCTTCGTGTTGATCGGATGGCGCCTGTTGCGACGCATCCCGCAGCGGTGGGGCCAGGCGGTCGCCATCCTCGGGCTCGCGATTCCCCTCCTGATGCATGAAGGCATCACCGGGATGGACCTCACCGAATCGGGGATCCACTGGCCGCTGCTGCTTGCGGTGCTCATCGCCGCCGCCCTCGGAACGCCGATCTTCGTGGCCCTTGCCGGGATCGCGGCGGTCCTCCTCTGGACCAATTGGGATCCGGTCTCCGTGATCCCGGCGGAGGCGTACAGCATGGTGAACAAGTCCATGCTCCCCACCATCCCGCTGTTCACCCTTGCCGGATACATCCTGGCCGAGGGAGGGGCGCCCAGGCGGCTGGTGTCGCTGTTCCGCGGGTTCTTCGGCTGGATGCCGGGCGGCGTGGCCGTGGCTGCCATCGTGAGTTCCGCGTTCTTCACCTGCTTCACCGGGGGCAGCGGCGTCTCCATCCTGGCAATGGGCGGCCTGCTGTTCCCCATGCTCACCACCGACGGGCTGCGCCCCGACCGGGCCACCGGGCTCCTGACCTCCGCCGGCTCGCTGGGATTGCTCTTCCCGCCGTCACTCGCGGTGATCCTCTACGGGATCGTGGCCGAGGTGGACATCAAGCGGCTCTTCGTCGCCGGCCTCGTTCCGGCGGTGATGGAGATCGCGCTGGTCACGGTGTTCACCATCCTGATGGTGCGCCGGCACTCCGGGGCGATCTCCCGATTCTCGATCCGGGAAGCCTTCGCCGCACTCCGGGCAGCCAAGTGGGAAGCGGCCATCCCGATCTTCGTCCTCGGCCTCGTCTTCGGCGGGTTCGCCACGCTCGTGGAAGCGGCGGCGCTCACCGTCGTCTACGCGCTGCTCGTGGAATACGTGATCCATCGCGAGGGCAAGACCCTCGCCGACCTGGTACGGACCGGGGCCAACGCGGTCACCCTGATCGGCGGGGTCCTGCTGATCCTGGGCGCGGCGCTCGGTCTTACCAACTACATGATCTTCGCGGATATCCCGTACATGGCCACCGAGTGGGTCCAGTCATTCGTGACCTCGCCGCTGTTCTTCCTGCTCCTGCTGAACGTGTTCCTGCTGATCACCGGGTGCCTGATGGACATCTTTGCCGCGATCGTGGTGGTCGCGCCCCTGGTCGCGCCGCTCGGGGTCGCCTACGGAATCGATCCGCTGCACCTCGGCATCATCTTCCTCACCAACCTGGAGCTCGGCTATCTCACGCCGCCGGTGGGCATGAACCTCTTTCTTGCCTCCTACCGGTTCGGCCGCCCGCTCACCGAGGTGTACCGGGCAACCCTGCCGTATCTTGCGATCCGGGCGGTGGCGGTGCTGCTGATCACCTATGTCCCGTACCTGACGCTTGCCCTTCCGGGTCTGATGGCTTCCCATCCCTAGCATGGACTTCGCCGTCGCCGAACGCACCCGCAAACGCAAGCGGCGCCGCTGGTTCCTTGTCGGGGCGGAATTGCTCGTGTTCCTCGTGATCCTGGTGTTTCTTCCCCGGGGAGCGGAGATTCCCGAGGCCCCGGCGGATTCGATCCGGATCGGAACAGTGGAACGGGGCGCCTTCACGCGCGAGGTCCGGGGCGCCGGCCGGCTCGTGGTTCCTCCGGGGGAAATCCGGTGGCTGACCGCGGAGGCCGGCGGGCGGGTGGAAGTCCGGCACGTCCTCCCGGGAACCCCGGTGACCGCGGACACCGTTCTGATGGAACTCTCCAACCCCGACCTCGAACAACGGGTCGCCGAAGCCGAGGCCCTGCTGCGGGCGGAACAGGCGGAGCTCCGCCTGCTGCGCCACGAATCCCGTTCGGCACTGCTCGAACAGGAAGCCACCACCGGGCAGGTCTCGGCGGAGAACGCGCGGGCGCGCCTCCGCGCCGAGGCGAACGCAACCCTGCGGGAAGCCGGGCTGATCGGGGAGCTGGTGGAACGGCAGAGCGCCGTGCGGGCCGCCGAAACCGGAACGCGGCATCTTCTGGAACAGGAACGCCTGGCCATTCTCGGCGAAGCCACCGAAGCCCGGATTCGTTCCCGGGAAGCCGCGGTGGCCCGCAAGCGAACGGTGCTGGAACTTCGGCGGCAACAGTTCGAGGGACTGACGGTCCGGGCCGGCAGCGACGGAATCCTCATGGACCTGCCGGTGGAAGAGGGGCAGCAGGTGGCCCCCGGCGCCCAGGTGGCGCGGGTCGCCGACCCGGCGCGGCTGGCTGCGGTGCTCGACATCCCGGAAACCCGGGCTTCCGAACTGGAACCGGGTCAGCCGGCATTCGTGGACACGAGGAACGGCATCATCACCGGCGTGATCGACCGGGTGGACCCGGCGGTCCGCGAAGGGACGGTGACGGTGGACATCCGGCTGACCGGCACGCCGCCCCGGGGCGCGCGGCCGGATCTGTCGGTGGAGGGCGTCATCCGGATCGAGACAATTCCCGGGACGCTCCAAGTGGCGCGGCCGGCCTGGGGGCGGCCGAACACCTCCGCCAGCGTGTTCCGGATCCATTCCGGAGGGACGGGCGCCGACCGGGTCAGGGTGCGCTTCGGCCGGGGATCGGTGCGCCGGATCGAGATCCTTGACGGGCTCCGGGAGGGAGACGAAATCGTCCTTTCCGACACCACGGCCTGGGACGGCCACCAGGCCATCCGCCTCCGGTAATCTCAGTAGCGGCGCAGCGACAGCGCGATCCGGTTCGCGACGATCGCGGCGAGGCGCTCCCCGTCGGTCGCCATGTTCCTGATCGAACCCAGCGGCAGGCGTTCGGCAAACACTTCCGGGGGCTCGGCGTCGCGCACCAGCAGCACATCCAGCCGGGCGGTGGTTTCCCCGGCGGGCACGCCCGCCGGCGCCGCCCACCGGGAACCGGGGCCGAGCGGCCCCCCGGAACCCGTCTCGAGGCTTGCCGCCAGCACATAGTCGGCGCCAAGACGGGCTGCGATCGCCACCAGGCCCTCCTCCCGAAGCGACGGGTCGAGCACCGGCCGCAGGCGTCGCGGCGAAATCCGGAAAATCCCGTCCGGCTCCACCAGGAGCTGCTCGCGGACCGCAGCGGTGAGATGGCGGACAAACGGGGCGAGTTCCCCCCGCCCGGTCCGGTTCTCGAAATCCGCCACCAGCAGGATCGGACGCTCCACTGGTTCCGGACGACGGATCGCCCGCGGTTGCCCGCTGCGAGCCATGAGCGCAAGGCCGAGGGCCAGCCCGAGGATGGCCGCCACCACCAGAACTCCCCGCCTCACCTTGCCGGTTCCCCGATCACGAACGATCATACACGCGCACATGAACGGCATTGCCCTGGTCAAGCAGGTTCCCGATCGGAATTCCGCGTTCCGGCCGGAGGGCGCCTGGATCGACGAGTCCAGTCTCGGCTACGGCATGGGCGAGTACGACCGCTATGCGGTGGAAGCCGTCCTCCAGTTGAAGGAGGCCGGACGGGTGAACGAGACGGTTGCGGTAACGGCGGGCCCGGAGGACGCCGGTCAGATCCTCCGCACCTGCCTTGCGATGGGAATGGACCGGGCGGTTCATGTGGTCTGCCAACGCGACCGCCTCGCCGATCCGTTTCCGGTGGCGAAAGCCCTGGCCCGGGTCGTCGAGCCGTGCGATCCCGGAGTTGTCACGGCCGGCCTGCTGGCGGAAGACTCGGCGGGCGCGCAGGTGGGTGGCCTGGTCGCCGGGCTGCTCGGCTTCGCCTGGGCATCGGCGGTAACCCGCATCGAGGGGAAGGACGAGCGCCTGATCGTGGAACGCGAGCTCGGCAACAACCGGATTGCAGTGGTCGAGCTTCGGCTCCCGGCGGTGCTCGGGGTCCAGACCGGGTTGAACACGCCCCGCTACGCGAGCCTCCGCGGGATCATGGCCGCGCGCCGGAAACCACTCGCACGGGTGGAATGGGACGACGGAACGGCAATCGGGATGCGCCGCCTCCGGCTCGGGCGACCGGAGAAGAGCCGCGCCGACATGCTGGAGGGCGCTCCCGACGAGATCGCCACCCGCGCGATCCAGCGGATTCGCAGCGAGACCGGAGTCCTCTGATGGCCCACCCGCTGGTCGTCCTCGTCGAACACGAAGACGGCGTGCCGGCCGGGACAGCCTTCGAGCTGCTGGAAGCCGCGCACCGGCTGGCGGACGGAGCGCCCGTGATCGCGGTGGTTCCGGCGGAGACGACGCCTCCATTCGCGTCGAGGCTGCCCGCCGACGAGGTCCTGGCGCCCGAGGTAGCGGGCCCGGACCGATCGGGCGCCGAATCATGCGCCTCCGCGCTGCTGGCGGCAGTCCGGGAAACCGAGGCGAACATCGTGCTGCTGACCGACGGGCCACTCGCCTGGGACGTCGCCCCGCTGGTTGCGGCTCGCCTGGGAGTAGCGGTGGCCACCGGTTGCACCGCACTCCGCCGGGTCCGGGAGGGCATCGTCGCCGTGCGCAAGGCGTTCCTCGGCAAGTTCGTTCAGGAGATCCTGCTGGAAGGCGACATCACGGTCGCAACCCTCGAACGGGGGAGTTCGCCGCCACGGCCGCCCGCTCCTCCCGGGAAGATCCGGACGATGCGCCCGGACCTGCCCGAACCGCGCTCACGCCTCCTCGAAATCCGCGAGAACGCCTCCAGGGAGGTGGACCTGACCGGAGCGTCCGTGATCGTGTCCGCCGGACGCGGACTCGGGGCGGCGGAGAACCTGCGCCTGGTGGACGAGCTGGCTGACGCCCTCGGCGGCAGCGTGGGCGCCTCACGCGCGGTCACCGACGCCGGCTGGCTGCCCCATGATCGACAGATCGGGAGCAGCGGGGTCACCGTCTCCCCGAAGCTCTACGTCGCGTGCGGGATTTCCGGCGCCATCCAGCACCTGGTGGGGATGCGGGGGGCCCGGTTCGTGCTGGCAGTCAACAAGGACCCCGACGCTCCGATCTTCGGAGCGGCCGATCTCGGGATCGTCGGCGATGTGATGGAGATCCTCCCGGCGCTCACCGCCGCCGCCCGCATGGCGCGCGGCGGATAACGCCCATCACCGCGATCACACTCCCGGATTCGCCGGAGGCCTCCAGAGTCGGGAACGGGAGTGTTCCACCGCGAACGGCAATCAGCGGCGGACGGGAGTACGCGTCGGGTGGATCCCGCTGGCCTTCGGGCAAGGAGGGCCGGACGACGGCGCCCGCCCGCTGCCTTCGGATTCCCTGGAGGAATTCCCGGGTTCGCGGCACCGGGCATTCGGGGGTGCTCCGGCCGGGGAGGACCCCCAGGTCATCATTCCCTCGAGGGTGAGGCGACGGGAGGCGGGGCCGAACGGGTTTTCCTCCTGCGCCCCCTCGAGGCTCACGAGGAATCCATGACCGAGTCGGAAGCGGGTTCCGAGCCGCACCTGGCGCCGCATCTCCGCCGTGGTCCACCCGGCGTAGGGCACGAGCGCCCCGGCGCCCAGCCCGAACCCGTAGCCCCCCTCCGCCTCCAGCCGGCGCTCGGAGCGGAACGCGGAGCCGAACCCATCGCCGCCGACCAGGCTGTACCGGTCGAACATCTGGCTGACCCCGCTTTCGACGCCGCCCTGTGCCGGGGTCAGGGTCAGGAAGAGGCCCCGGGCGTCCTCACCCGGATCGAGCCGCACCACCGCACCGACTCCCCATTCCTTCCGATCCTGCTCCCGGGTCAGCAGCGTCCGCCCCCGGAGCTCCACCGTCAGGCCCCGGTCGGGCAGCTGGTACGCGAGGCTGCCCCCGGCCTCCACCCCGGCGCCCTCCAACTGGTCGCCCCGGTCGTACCGCACCCCGATCTCCACCGAAGGCGTCACCGTGCCCTCCCCAACCGGCCGTTCGAGCGATCCCTCGATCGCCACCCGACCCCGGACGGTCCGGACCGCGAGGTGCTCGAGGCCGTTTTCTGCGGCGTTTTCGAGTTGCGCCCAGGAACCTTCCCCCTTCACTGCCAGCCGCATGGTTCCGCCGAGCGAATCCGGCGAGGTGAACAGCGCACCGAGGCCTCCCGCCGAGCCGGTGGCGAAGGTCAGCCCGGCGCTTCGTCCGGTCCTGCCCCGTTCCTTCACGCGGGCGTTGCCGGTCCCGTAGCCGCCGGTCACCCAGAGGTTCGACCCTCCGCCCGACAGCCACGCCAAGTAGGGGTGCGCCGAGGTCACCCCGGTCTTGTGGAGGCCCTCCACCGCACCCGTCGCGCCGTCGCTCGTCGCGTTGAAACGGCCGGCCGCGTGCGACACCGCGACCCCGGCGAGCAGGTTCGAGCCGATCCGGGTGTCCACCCCGAAGTGCGCCGACCAGAGTTCCCCGTTCCACGAAACCCCCCGGTCGGACCCGGAGAGCGACACCAGGTCGCCCCGCCCCCAGAGGCCCACCCGCTGCGGGAACCCGGCCCCCCCGGGGTCCTCGCCACCGGTCTTTCCGATGCCAAGGTGGAACGTGGCGCCGTTCAGGACATCGCGCATCGGGGCGACCAGTTCCCCTGCCTCCGCGCGCAGCTGCGACTCCGAACCCATCCCCAGCCGGGACCGCACCACCGGATGCGAGACCCCGTTCGGGTCGCCGGAAGCGGACATCGGATCGTTCACGTTGAAGGAGTTCGCCACCTGGCCGCTGCCCACCGCCTCGATGCGGTCGGCCACCGCACGCACCGACTGCGAGGCAACGGTCGCCGCCACCTGCGGGAGCAGCACCTGGTTCATCCGGTTGGCCCGTTCCAGAACCTTCGCGAGGGTGGTGTCGCGCACCGTTACCTCCACCGGATCAACGGCCACCCCCTCGTAGTCGCCCCCGGCGACCGCGTGGTCCACCGTCGCCGCGATGTTCTCGGTTGACTCCTCGTCCACCACCCCGGTCACCGTCACCCTTTGCGGGGTGGCCCAGTCATCCGCAGTGAACACGAGCGGCTCGGACACGGCGGCCACCCGCGGGTTGCCGCTCAACGGAGTCACCGTCACCGGAGCGGTGGGTTCGCTGTCGAGCACCACCGTATAGCCCGCACTCTCGCCCTCGTCCACTGTCAATTCGGTCGGGGTCACGGTTACCCCGGCCGTGTCGTTGTCGGTCACCCGCACCGCCACCGTGACCAGCTCGGTGTCGTCGTACTCGCCGCCCGCGGCCTGATGGGTCAGGGTCGCGGCGTCGGCCACCGCATCGTCATCCTCCCCGGCCTCGACGGTCACCGTCCGCCGATCGCTCCAGTTCGCGGCGGTGAAAGTCAAGGAAGAGGGCATCACGGTGATGTCCTCCGCCGCTCCGGCCACGGCCACGGTGACCGCAACGGTGGGCTCGGTGTCGAGGACCACGGTGTAGCTCGCGCTCGCGCCCTCATCCATCACCAGTTCGGTCGGGGTCACGGTCACCCCGGCGGTATCGTTGTCGGTCACGCTCACCGCTACCGTCACCGCCTCGGTGTCGTCGTACTCGCCGCCGGCGGCCTGGTGGGTCAGGGTAGCGGTATCCGCCACCGCGTCGGGGTCCTCTTCGGCCGTCACCGTCACCGTCTGCGGCCGGTTCCAGTTCGAGGTGGAGAAGGTCAGCGTGGACGGCGCGACGGTGATGTCGTCCGGTGCTCCGGTCACTGTCACGGTGACCTCCCGGGTGGGTTCGGTGTCGAGCGCCACGTTGTAGCTCGTGCTTGCGCCCTCTTCCAAATCGAGTTCGGTTGGGGTCACTGTCACCCCGGCGGTGTCGTCATCGGCGATCCGCACTTCCACGGTGTCGATGTCCACCGAGTCGTAGCCGCCGCCCGAGGCCCGGTGGATCAGGGTCGCCCGATCGGGGGCGGCGTCGGGGTCCTCCAGCGCCTCGACGGTCACTGTCTGGCGCCGGTTCCAGTTCGCGGCGGTGAACACCAGCGGCGTCCCCTCGATCGAGACAGCTCCCGAACGGCTCGAAACGGCGATCGTGACGTCCCCCGAGGGCCGTTCGTCGAGGCGCACCGTGTACCGGTCGGCGCCGCCTTCGGGGATTTCCAGAACGGACGCCGAGAGGGTGACGCCGATCTCGGATGCCGAAGCGGACGTCGAGGTGGGAGCTTCGCCTCCACCGGTCGGGTCCGGGGCGACCCGGGGCGTCGCGGTCGCCATGGGGATCGACGACTCGGCGGTGAAGCCGGCCGCGTTCCGCGCCCGCACCTGGAACTCGTACTGCCGGCCCGGCGTGAGTCCGCTCACGAGGAAGCTCGTGGTGTTCGCCCCCGAACCGGGGATGTCGATCCAGGTCCAGTCCGCCACCCGCGGCGCGGGAGCGGCCGCCCGGACGGACTGCGCCGCCATGTTCTCCGATCGGATGGACCGGGCGCCCGCCGCCGACCTGGCGAACGCTGCCGCCGACTGCGACACCGGCCGATACCGATACTGCCACACGGTGATGGTCGAGTCCCCCGGATCGTTCCACGAAAGCGTCGCCGAACCCACCCCGGACGTCACGGTGAACCCAGTCACCGGCGCCGGCACAGAAGGCGGGACGCCGCTGCCGTCGTTGTCGGTGATGGTCCCGGTCCCGGTGGGGTCGCCGAGCGTCACCCCCTCGGAGGGATCAAGCAATGTCACCGTGAAGGTCTCGGAGGACTCCGCGAGCGTGTCATCGATCACCGCCACGGTGATTGCGGTGCTGGTCGCGTTCGCCCCGATTGTCGCCCGAACCGCGGCCGCCACCTCGATGAAGTCGTCACCGGCGGTCGCCGTGTCGCCGCTCTCCGCGGTCACCGTGTACCCGAAACCCACCTCGGACGAGGGCGCCGGGGTCGCGGTCACCGTGAAGACGAACGCCCCGTCCTCCCCCGCCGTCACATCGGCGATGCCGAGCGAAACCGTGGACGCTGACGCCGTCGGCGTTGCCTCCCGGACCGCTGATCGGCGACCGTGGGTGGCGTCGTTCCTCGCACGGATGCGGAAGCGGTAGATCGCATCGTTGTCCAGCCCGGTCACCGTGTGGGTCGTGGTGCTGGCGTCCGACCCGTCGATATCGGTCCAGTCACCCCACGAGCTTCCAACCCTGCGAAGGCGGAGTTGCCAGCCGGTGATGCCCGGGTCCTTCGGGTCGCGCCAAGTCAGCACCACCTGTCCGTCACCCGCCGCCGCCCTGAACCGCCTCGGTGTCGCCGGCCGGTCCGCTTCGTCCGCACCCACGGAGATCACCACCTCCCCGGTGTCGATGTTCGTCCCGTCGGAGGCGGTCACCATCATCGTATAGGTCCCCGCCGCATCCGTCGTGAAGGTCAGCCGCGCCGTGTTCAGCCCGGTACCGTCCGGGAGCGCCGGGGTCGTCTCCCCGTCCTTCCGCGTCCAAGCGTAGGTGATCGTATCCCCGTCCCTGTCGGTCGCCGAAGCCGTGATATCCACCACTTCCCCGACCTTCATCGTCTGGTCGGCCAGCACCGCCAGCACCGGCGACTCGTCGTCATCGGTGATGGTTACCGTGGTGGTGGCGTTCCCGAGGCTGAATCCCGATGGCAGCGTCCCGGAAATGGTCACCGTGAACGTCTCGGCGTCCTCGTCCAGGTCGTCATCGGTGATCGGGATGGTGATGTCCCTTGTCAGATCGGTGGCGGAAAGGCCCACCGACGTCACCGCGTCGTTTTCGTAGTCGCCGTCCGAGGGGTCGGCCGCACCGGTTGCATTGCCGCCATACGCAACGTTGATCGTCACCGCCTCGCCGAGTGCCGCCGACGCGGTCACTGTCACCGTGGCGCTCGCGTCGGTTCCCTCGGTCACGGCGAGCGTTGAAGGCACGGATACCGTCGATGCCATCCCCACCGTGATCACCACCTCTTCGGTGTCGGTGTTGGTCCCGTCGGAGGCGGTCACCGTCATCGTGTAGGTCCCCACAGCACCCGCCGTGAAAGTCAGCCGCGCCGCGTTCAACCCGGTACCGTCCGGGAGCGCCGGAGTCGTCTCCCCGACCTTCCGCGTCCAGGCGTACGTGATCGTGTCCCCGTCCCCGTCGGTCGCCGAAGCGGTGATGTCCACCACCTCACCGAGCTTCACGCTCTGGGCGGTCAGCGCCGCCAGCACCGGCGACTCGTCGTCATCGGTGATCGTCACCGTGGTGGTGGCATTCCCCAGCGTGAACCCCGAGGGCAGCGTCCCGGAAATCGTCACCGTGAACGTCTCCGCCGCCTCGTCCAGATCATCATCGGTGATCGGGATGGTGATGTCCTTCGTCAGATCGGTGGCGGAAAAGTCCACCGAGGTCACTGCATCATTGTCGTAATCCCCGTTCGAGGGGTCGGAGGCTCCGGTCGCACTACCGCCATACGCAACATTGATCGTCACCGCCTCGCCAAACGCCGCCGACGCGGTCACCGTCACCGTCGCGCTGGCGTCCGTTCCCTCGGTCACGGCGAGCGTAGAAGGCGCCGATACCGTCGAGGCCATCCCCACGGAGATCACCACCTCCCCGGTATCGGTGTTGGTCCCGTCGGAGGCGGTCACCGTCATCGTGTAGGTCCCCACAGCACCCGCCGTGAAAGTCAGCCGCGCCGCGTTCAACCCGGTGCCGTCCGGGAGCGCCGGGGCCGTCTCCCCCGCCTTCCGCGTCCAGGAGTAGGTGATGGCGTCCCCGTCCCCGTCGGTCGCCGAAGCGGTGATGTCCACCACCTGACCCACCTTCACGCTCTGTGCGGTCAGCGCCGCCAGCACCGGCGACTCGTCATCGTCGTTGATGGTCACCGTGGTGGTGGCATGGCCCAAGGTGAACCCGGACGGCAACGTCCCGGAGATCGTCACCGTGAACGTTTCCGCCGCCTCGTCCAGGTCGTCGTCGGTGATCGGGATGGTGATGTCCTTCGTCGTGTCGGTGGCGTTGAAACTCACCGACGTCACTGCGTTGTTGTCATAGTCGCCGTTCGCCGGGTCGGCAGCACCGGTTGCCGCTCCTCCGTACGCGACGGTGAGGGCCACCGCCTCCCCGAACGCCGCCGTCGACGTTACCCGCACCACCGCGTTCCCGTCCGTACCCTCGGTCACCGAAAGGGTCGCGGGAACCGAAACCGTCCCGGTCGGCGCCGGGTCGTTCAGCGTACCGTCCGCCGTCTTGTCGAGACCGAGCGCATACCCGGGGCCATCGTTCAGGGTGATGCGGTACGTCTCGGCGCCCTCCACCGTCGAGTCGGCGCTGGTCGGGATCGTCACCGTCCCGGTCCGGCTCGCGCTGTTCCCGAAGGCCGCGGTGAATGTGCGTGGACCCAGGGCGCCCGGAATGTCACTCGCGTCGAAACCGCTCGCATCCCGGTCGGCCAGCGTCAGGCTCACCGACAGGTTGCCGCTCACCACCTTGTCCGAGGTCACCCTCAGGGTGATGTTCGATCCCTCCGTCACATCCGCCGGATCGGTCAACAACTGCAGCGTCGGTGTCGTGTCGGCCACTGTCACCCGCACATCGTCGATGGAAACCGAGCGGTATCCACCGCCCCGGGCCCGATGCGTCAGCGTCGCCGTGTCGTCGGTCGTGTCCTCGTCCGCACCCGCCGAAACGGTGACCGGCTGGGCGGTGCCGTAGTTCTGCGGGGTAAAGGTCAGCAACGATTTGTCCACCGTCACATCCCCCGAAACCCCCCCGACGGTAACCCTCACATTCGCCGATGGCGCGGTGTCGAGCTTTACCGTGTAGCTGCCGCTACCACCCTCCGCTACGGTCAGCGTGGGCTTCGAGACCGTGATCCCCTTCGTGTCGTCCTCGGTCACCGAAACCACCACCGAATCAATGGTCACCGAGCCGTAAGCACCCCCCGACACGCTGTGCGTCAGCGTCACGTTCGGATCGGTGTCCGCGTCGTTGTCGTGGCCCGCCGAGACCGTGACCGTCTGCGCGGTACCGTAGTTCTGCGTGGTGAAGGTCAACGACGCCTTGTCCACCGTTACGTCGCCCGAAGTACCACTCACGGTCACCGTCACATTCGCCGAGGGCTGGGTATCCAGCTTCACGGTGTAGGTTCCGCTACTTCCCTCGGCGACCGTCAGCGTCGATTTCGAGACCGTGACCCCCTTGGTGTCCTTCTCGGTGACCGAGACCACCACGGAGTTGATGGACACCGAACCGTACCCCCCGCCCGACGCGGCGTGGGTGAGGGTGACGTCGGGGTCCGTATTCGCATCGTTGTCCTGCCCTGCGCTCACCGTTACCGTCTGGGCAGTGCTGTAGTTCCGGGGCGTGAAAGTGAGTGAAGCCTTGTCCACGGTCACGTCGCCCGAAGTACCACTCACGGTCACCGTCACATTCGCCGAGGGCTGGGCATCCAGCTTCACGGTGTAGGTTCCGCTGCTTCCCTCGGCGACCGTCAGCGTCGATTTCGAGACCGTGACTCCCTTGGTGTCCTTCTCGGTGACCGAGACCACCACCGAGTCAATGGACACCGAACCGTATCCGCCGCCCGACGCGCTGTGTGTCAAGGTCACATCGGGGTCCGTATCCGCGTCGTTGTCCTGGCCCGCGCTCACCGTCACGGTCTGGGTGGTGGCGTAGTTCTGCGCGGTGAAGGTGAGCGACGCCTTGTCCACCGTCACGTCGCCCGATGTTCCCCCCACGGTTACGGTGACATTGGCAGACGGTTCGGTGTCCAGTTTCACGGCATAGGTGTTGCTGCTGCCTTCCGCGACCGTCAAGGTGGCCGTGGAAACGGTCACGCCCTTCGTGTCATCTTCGGTAACCGAGACCACCACCGAGTCGATGGTCACCGATCCGTAACCGCCCCCCGACGCGCTGTGCGTCAGCGTCACATCGGGGTCCGTATCCGCGTCATTGTCCTGGCTCGCGCTCACCGTCACGGTCTGGGCGGTGGCGTAGTTCTGCGGAGTGAAGGTGAGCGACGCCTTGTCCACCGTCACATCCCCCGACGTTCCGCCGACCGTGATCGTCACGTCCGCCGACGGCGCGGTGTCCAGCTTCACCGTGTAGCTGCCGCTACCACCCTCCGCTACGGTCAGCGTGGCCTTCGAGACCGTGACTCCCTTCGTGTCGTCCTCCGTCACCGAAACCACCACCGAGTCGATGGTCACCGATCCGTAACCGCCCCCCGACGCGCTGTGCGTCAGCGTCACATCGGGATCCGTGTCCGCGTCGTTGTCGTGGCCCGCCGAGACCGTCACCGTCTGCGACGTGCTGTAGTTCTGCGACGTAAAGGTGAGCGATGCATTGTCCACCGTCACATCCCCCGACGTCCCGCCCACGGTCACCGTCACGTCCGCCGACGGCGCGGTGTCCAACTTCACCGTGTACGTTCCGCTGCTTCCCTCGGCGACGGTCAGGGTGGACTTCGAGACGGTAACGGACGGCGCAGCTTCGACCGTGATCACCACATCCTCGGTGTCGGTGTTTCCGTTCCCGTCGCTCGCGGTCACCGTCATCGTGTACGTGCCCACCGCCGTCGTCGTGAAGGTGAGGTGCGCCGCGTTCAGGGCCGTGCCTCCTGGAAGCGGTGGAGTGGTCTCGCCGTCCTTTCGGGTCCAGGCGTAGGTGACCGTGTCCCCGTCCCCGTCGGTTGCCGAAGCGGTGACGTCCACGTCCTGGCCGACCCTCACACTTTGGGCGGTGAGCGATCCCAGTACCGGGGACTCGTCGTCATCGGTGATCGTCACCGTGGTGGTGGCATTCCCCAGCGTGAACCCGGACGGCAGCGTCCCCGAAATCGTCACCGTGAACGTCTCCGCCCCCTCGTCCAGGTCGTCGTCGGTGATCGGGATGGTGATCTCCTTCGTCAGTTCCGCCGCGCCGAAGCTCACCGACGTCACCGCGTCGTTGTCGTAGTCACCGTCCGAGGGGTCGGAGGCGCCGGTTGCCGTGCCGCCGTACGCGACGGTGAGGGCCACCGTCTCCCCGAACGCCTCGGACGCGGTGATCGTCACCGTGGCGTTCGCATCCGTCCCCTCGGTGACCGAGAGCGTCGAAGGCGCCGAAACCGTCCCGGCCATCCCCACAGTGATCACCACATCCTCGGTGTCACTGTTCCCGTTGCCGTCGGATGCGGTCACCGTCATCGTGTACGTGCCCACCGCCGCCGTCGTGAACGTGAGCCGCGCCGCGTTCAGGGCCGTGCCCCCCGGGAGCGGCGGAGTGGTTTCCCCGTCTTTCCGCGTCCAGGCGTAGGTGACCGTGTCCCCATCCCCGTCGGTCGCGGAGGCGGTGATGTCCACGACTTGGCCCACCTTGACCGTCTGGGCGGTGAGCGCCGTCAACACCGGCGACTCGTCGTCATCGTTGATGGTCACCGTGGTGGTGGCGTTCCCCAGCGTGAACCCCGACGGCAATGTCCCCGAAATCGTCACCGTGAACGTCTCCGCGTCCTCGTCGAGGTCGTCGTCGGTGATCGGGATGGTGATGTCCTTCGTCGTGTCGGTGGGGGAGAAGCTCACCGAGGTCACCGCATCGTTTTCGTAGTCCCCGTCCGAGGGATCGGCAGCACCCGTTGCCGCACCCCCGTACGCGACGTTCAGCGTCACCGCCTCCCCGAAGGCGGCCGTCGTCGTCACCCGAACCACCGCGTTGTTGTCCGTCCCTTCGGTCACCGCAAGCGCTGTCGGCACCGAGACGGTCCCTGTCGGAGCGCCGTCGTTGAGCGTGCCGTCGGCAGTCCGGTCGAGCCCCGGCGCATAGCCGGGGCCGTCGTTCAGGGTGATGCGGTACGTGTCCGCGCCTTCCGTGGTCGAGTCGGCGTTGGTCGGGATTGTCACCGTGCCGGTCCTGCTGGCACTGTTGCCGAACGCCGCGGTGAAGGTTCGCGGACCCAGCGTGCCCGGAATGTCGTCGGCGTCGAACCCGCTCGCATCCCGGTCGGCGAGCGTCAGGCTGACCGACAGGTTGCCGGTCTGCGCCTTGTCCGAGGTGACCGTCAGGCTGATGTTCGAACCCTCCGCGACGTCCGCCGGGTCGGTGAGCAGCTGCAGCGTCGGCGTCGTGTCGGTCACGGTCACGTTGACGTCGTCGACGCTCACCGAGTCGTAACCTCCGCCCTTGGCGGTGTGGGTCAGCGTCGCCGTATCGTCGGTCGTGTCCTCGTCCGCGCCCGCGTTGACCGTCACGGTCTGCGCGATCCTGTAGTTGGCGCGGGTGAAAGTGAGCGGTGATCCCGTCACCGTCACCTCGCCGGACGTTCCGCCCACGGTCACCGTCACATCGGCGGATGGTCGGGTCCTCAGCTTCACCGTGTAGCTTCCGCTATCTCCTTCGGCCACCGTCAGGGTGGACGCCGATATCGTCACTCCAGTAGTCCACCCCGGCGCGATTACCGTGTCGGAGGCAGGGCCGCCGCCATTGGAATTCACGGCGCGCACCTGGAAGCTCAGGGGCGTACTGGAACTGAAGTTGATCAAGTTCATCACCACCAAGACCGACGTTGTGCTGGCGCTGGAGGGGACAACGCTTACCCAACCCTTGCTGAGACCCTCTGTCTGGAGCCGAAATTGCCACCTGGTGATGCTCGAATCCCGTGGGTTGTCCCATGAGAGTTTCACATTGTCCCGAGTCAATCTTTCCGCGCTGAGACCCGTCGGCTTCGCGGGCTTCGTCCCATCATGCAGCGCACCGTCCGCCGTCCCGTCGATGCCCACGGCATACCCGGCTGCATTGTTCAGCGTGACCCGGTATTTCTCCGTGTCCTCATTGTCGGAATCCGTATTTGTCGGAATCGTCACCGTCCCCGTCATGCTCGGAGTGTTGCCGAAATTTGCGGTGAAGCTCCTTGGTCCGAGCGAACCCTGAATGTCCGCTGCCGCGAAACCGCTCGCATCCCGGTCGGCGAGCGTCAGGCTGACTGACAGGTTGCCGGTCTGCGCCTTGTCGGCGGTGACCGTCAGGCTGATGTTCGAACCCTCCGTGACGTCCGCCGGGTCGGTGAGCAGCTGCAGCGTCGGCGTGGTGTCGTTCACGGTCACGCGGACATCAGCGATGCTCACCGAGCGGTAGCCGCCACCCCTCGCGCCGTGCGTCAGCGTCGCCGTGTCATCGGTCGTGTCCTCGTCCGTACCTGCCGACACCGACACCGTCTGGGCGGTGGCGTAGTTCTGCGGAGTGAAGGTCAGCGAAGCCTTGTCCACGGTCACGTCACCCGATGTTCCTCCCACGGTTACGGTGACATTGCCGGACGGTTCGGCGTCCAGCTTCACCGTATAGGTGTTGCTGCTGCCTTCGGCGACGGCCAACGCAGCTGTCGAGATCGTCACTCCCCTGGTGTCCTTCTCGGTGACCGAGACCACTACCGAGTTGATGGACACGGAGCCGTAGCCACCGCCCGACGCGCTGTGGGCGAGGGTGACGTCGGGGTCCGTATTCGCGTCGGCGTCCGGGGCTGCGCTCACCGTGACGGTCTGTGCGGTGCTGTAGTTCTGGGGGGTGAATGTGAGTGAAGCCTTGTCCACGGTCACGTCGCCGGAAGTGCCCGCCACGGTCACCGTCACGTTGGCCGAGGGCTGGGTGTCCAGCTTCACCGTGTAGATGTTGCTGCCGCCTTCGGCGACGGTCAACGCAGCTGTCGAGATCGTCACTCCCCTGGTGTCATCCTCGGTGACCGAGACCACCACGGAGTCGATGGACACCGAGTCGTAGCCACCGCCCGACGCGCTGTGCGTCAAGGTCACGTTCGGATCGGTATCCGCGTCGTTGTCGTGATCCGCAGAAATCATCACCGTCTGCGCCGTGCTGTAGTTCTGTGGCGTGAAGGTCAGCGAAGCCTTGTCCACCGTCACATCCCCCGAAATCCCACCCACGGTCACCGTCACGTCCGCCGAGGGCGCGGTGTCCAGCTTCACCGTGTAGCTGCTGCTGCCCCCTTCCGCAACCGTCAGGGTGGACGTCGAAACGGTAACGGTCGGAGCGGCTTCGACGGCGATGACCACATCCTCCGTGTCGGTGTTCCCGTTGCCGTCGGATGCGGTCACCGTCATCGTGTACGTGCCCACCGCCGCCGTCGTGAACGTGAGGCGCGCCGCGTTCAGGGCCGTACCCCCTGGGAGCGCCGGGATCGTCTCGCCGTCCTTTCGGGTCCAGGCGTAGGTGACGGTGTCCCCATCCCCGTCGGTCGCGGAGGCGGTGATGTCCAGGTCCTGGCCGACCCTGACGCTCTGGGCGGTCAGTGCCGCCAGCACCGGCGACTCGTCGTCATCATTGATGGTCACCGTGGTGGTGGCGTTCCCCAGCGTGAACCCGGATGGCAACGTTCCCGAAATCGTCACCGTGAACGTCTCGGCGTCCTCGTCCAGGTCGTCGTCGGTGATCGGGATGGTGATGTCCTTCGTCAGGTCCGCCGCGCCGAAGCTCACCGTGGTAACCGCGTCGTTTTCGTAGTCGCCGTCCGACGGATCGGCAGCCCCCGTCGCGGCGCCTCCATACGCGACAGTGAGGGCCACCGTCTCCCCGAATGCCTCCGATGCGGTGATCGTCACTGTGGCGTTCGCATCCGTCCCCTCAGTGACCGCGAGCGTCGAAGGCGCCGAAATCGTACCGGCCATCCCCACGGTGATTACCACCTCCCCCGTGTCGGTGTTCCCGTTCCCATCGCTCGCGGTCACCGTCATCGTGTACGTGCCCACCGCCGCCGTCGTGAACGTGAGGCGCGCCGCGTTCAGGGCCGTACCCCTTGGGAGCGCCGGGATCGTCTCGCCGTCCTTTCGGGTCCAGGCGTAGGTGACGGTGTCCCCATCCCCGTCGGTCGCGGAGGCGGTGATGTCCACGTCCTGGCCGACCTTCACCGTCTGGGCGGTCAGGTCCGCAAGCACGGGCGATTCATCATCATCATTGATGGTCACCGTGGTGGTGGCGTTACCCAGCGTGAACCCGGATGGCAACGTTCCCGAAATCGTCACCGTGAACGTCTCGGCGTCCTCGTCCAGGTCGTCGTCGGTGATCGGGATAGTGATGTCCTTCGTCAGGTCCGCCGCGCCGAAGCTCACCGTGGTAACCGCGTCGTTTTCGTAGTCGCCGTCAGGAGGTTCGGAGGCTCCCGTCGCGGCGCCGCCGTACGCGACGGTGAGGGTCACCGCCTCGCCGAAGGCGGCCGTCGTCGTCACGCGCACCACCGCATTCGCATCCGCCCCCTCCGCTGCCGAGAGGGTGGAGGGAACCGAGACCGTCCCCGTCGGAGCGGGGTCGTTCAGCGTGCCGTCGGCGGTCCGGTCGAGACCCGGCGCATAGCCGGGGCCGTCGTTCAGGGTGATGCGGTACATCTCCGCACCCTCTGCTGTCGAATCGGTAGTGGTCGGGATCGTCACCGTGCCGGTCCTGCTGGCACTGTTGCCGAAGGCCACCGGAAAGGTGCGCGGACCCAGCGTGCCGGGAATATCGTCAGCGTCGAAACCACTCGCATCCCGGTCGGCAAGCGTCAGACTGACCGACAGGTTGCCGGTCTGCGCCTTGTCGGCGGTCACCGTCAGGCTGATGTTCGACCCCTCCGTCACCGCCGCCGGGTCGGTGAGCAGCTGCAGCGTCGGCGTCGTGTCGGTCACGGTCACGCGGACATCATCGATGTCCACCGACCGGTAGCCGCCGCCCCTCGCGTCATGAGTCAGGGTCGCCGAGTCGTCGGTCGTGTCCTCGTCCGTACCCGCCGACACGGTCACTGTCTGGGCGGTGGCATAGTCCTGCGGGGTGAAGGTGAGCGACGCCTTGTCCACCGTCACGTCGCCCGAAGTGACTCCGACCGTGATCGTCACGTTCGCCGAGGGTTGGGTGTCCAACTTCACCGTATAGCTTTCTCTGCTTCCTTCGACGACCGTCAGGGTGGCCTTCGAGACCGTGACCCCCTTCGTGTCATCCTCGGTCACCGAAACCACTACCGAGTCGATGGACACGGAGTCGTATCCGCCACCGCTCGCGCTATGCGTCAGAGTCACATCGGGGTCCGTCTCCGCGTCGTTGTCCTGGCCCGCCGAGACCGTCACCGTCTGGGCGGTCGCGTAGTTGTCGCGCGTGAAAGTGAGTGCGGCCGTGTCCACGGTCACATCCCCGGATGTACCGCCCACCGTAACCGTCACATCGCCCGAAGGTTCGGTGGCCAGAGCCAGCGTGTAGATGCCGGAACCGCCTTCCGCCACGGTCAACGCGGCCTCCGAGACGGTGACCCCCTTCGTGTCATCCTCGGTCACCGAAACCACCACCGAATCGATCGACACGGAGTCGTATCCGCCGCCCGACGCGGCGTGCGTCAGGGTCACGTCGGGGTCGGTGTCGCCGTCGTTGTCCTGCTGCGCCGAGACGGTCACGGTCTGGGCAGTACCGTAATTCTCGGGGGTGAAAGTCAGTGAGGCAGTGTCCACGGTGACGTCGTCCGTCATGCCACTGACCGTGACGGTCACATCGTCCGAAGGTTCGGTGGTCAGCGCCAACGTGTAGGTGCCGGAACCGCCTTCCGCCACGGTCAACGCGGCCTCCGAAGCGGTGACCCCCTTCGTGTCATCCTCGGTCACCGAAACCACCACCGAATCGATCGACACGGAGTCGTATCCGCCGCCCGACGCGGCGTGCGTCAGGGTCACGTCGGGGTCGGTGTCGCCGTCGTTGTCCTGCTGCGCCGAGACGGTCACGGTCTGGGCAGTACCGTAATTCTCGGGGGTGAAAGTCAGTGAGACAGTGTCCACGGTGACGTCGTCCGTCATGCCACTGACCGTGACGGTCACATCGTCCGAAGGTTCGGTGGTCAGCGCCAACGTGTAGGTGCCGGAACCGCCTTCCGCCACGGTCAACGCGGCCTCCGAAGCGGTGACCCCCTTCGTGTCATCCTCGGTGACCGAAACCACTACCGAATCGATCGACACGGAGTCGTATCCACCGCCCGACGCACTGTGGGTCAGGGTCACGTCGGGGTCCGTCTCCGCGTCGTTGTCTTGCTGGGCCGAGACGGTGACGGTCTGGGTAGTACCATAATTCTCAGAGGTGAAGGTCAGTGAGACAGTGTCCACGGTGACGTCGTCCGTCGTGCCGCCCACCGTGATCGTCACATCGTCCGAAGGTTCGGTGGCCAGCGCCAACGTGTAGGTGCCAGAACCGCCTTCGACCACCGTCAACGCGGCCTCCGAAACGGTGACTCCCCTGGTGTCATCCTCGGTGACCGAAACCACTACCGAATCGATCGACACGGAGTCGTATCCACCGCCCGACGCACTGTGGGTCAGGGTCACGTCGGGGTCCGTCTCCGCGTCGTTGTCATGGCCCGCGCTTACCGTTACGGTCTGGGCGGTCGCATAGTTGTCGCGCGTGAAAGTAAGTGAAGCCGTGTCCACGGTCACGTCTCCCGATGTGCCGCCCACCGTGATCGTCACATCGTCCGACGGTTCGGTGGCCAGCTTCAACATGTAGGCTCCGCTACCTCCTTCGGCGATCGTCAGAGAAGACGGCGAAACGGTAACCGCAAATTCGCCTCTGGATTCTTCCATCACATCAATAATATTAACTCTAAAGTGTTGACCGCCATCGCGTAACGAATAGTCTCCGCTCAACTTTCTAATACCGATGACTGCTCTGTCATCTTCAAGATCGCTATCCTTTGCCGCGATCATGGTCACAACCTGTGGCTGATTCCATGTTGTCGCCGTGAATGTGAGTGATGCCGGATGGAAGGTAATATCCGGGTTGTCGCTCACATAAGCGTATGTCAGGGGAGTCGATGTCCGGGGCTTCGATGTAAGTTGAGATGTGTAGCTGGTCGAATCTCCCTCGTCCAAAACAACATTCGAGTTGCCGGGAAAATGCATCAAGTGCGCTCCGTTGTGAAACAGTGAAATCGCCACCGCCGGACTTGCCAATGTTTCACTCTTTGCAGCAAGCTGCACTTTGAAGTTGTTGGTTCTCGTGTTATCGATCGCGAGCGAATAACTGGTTGTGTTCGCACCAGGAATATCGATCCATGAACTCCACCTATCAGAATGACGACCATGCGTGGTATATCTTACCTTCCACCCGGTGCGGTCCTCGTCAGTGGGCGCTGTCCAAGTCAGATAGATTCGGTCTGAACCTTCCGGCAAACCGGACAAATGTGTCGGATTCTCGAGGCGCCTTCCCGCAGCCGCTGACGGTACCGCGGTGACCCCGATCTCGTTGGAACTCCGTTGGACTATCGGTATACCCGATTGGCCTATTGACCTGATTCTAAAGGAGTATCTGGTGCCATTCACCAAGTTTGAAACGGTGCCGCTAGTAGCGTTTGCACCGGTTGCAAGGGTTGACCAGTCCGACCAAAAAGAGCCTGCAGTGTGTCTCACCTCATACCGAATGATGCTTGCATCGTTCGGATCATCCCATGAAAATTTCACTGATTTATCCAGCTCCGTGACGTTCAGGCCAGTCAGTTGGCGTGGGGCCGCCACCACCGTAAGCACCACGTCGTCGGTGGCACTGTTTCCGTAGCGATCCTTTACGGTCAGTGTCATCGTATACGTTCCCGGCATTGTCGGAATGAAATTCAATGGATTCCGATTCAGAGCTGTCCTCTCCGGAAGCCGAGGCATCGTTTCGCCATCCTTTCGCGACCATCTGTAACGAATCGCATCGCCATCCGGATCCCAAACGCTGCCAACCAAATATGCGACCTGATATGTGTACGACGTCTGGTCAACCATCGGTTCAATAAATTTTGGTGACGAATCATCGTCTCGGATTGTGACAGTTGTCGTTGCGGGTCTCATTGTGAATCCTGATGGAAGATTGCCTGACGGCGAGATCGTTACCGTGACGGTCTCGTCAATCTCGTCGAAGCCGTCATCATTGATCGGAATTACTATGTTCTTCAATGTTTCGGAAGCGCCTAAAGTCACCGAAGTTACCGCGTCGTTGTCGTAGTCCCCATCTGTCAGAATCGATGCGCCCGTTGCCGTGCCGTCGTAGTTCACATGGAATGTTACGGGCTGTCCGAGCGCCTCCGAGGTACGGATTCGCACGGTAGCGTTGCCAGCACTCTCCTCCACTGAAGGCGTTGAATCCACCCAAATCCAACCGGTGCTCCATACGATAATAACTACTTCCTCGAATTTACCGTATCCGTAGCCGTCATTTGCCGCCACCATCATAGTGTATATTCCGGCTTCCGTTGGAGTGAAAGTCAGCTGCGCTCGATTCAGCACGGTACCTGGTGGGAGCGCGGGCATGGTTCCACCAGCTTTTGGTCGCCACAAGTACGACAGACTGTCACCGTCCTCGTCCGTAGCCCTAGCGGTGATATCTACCGTCGTCCCCAGTTTGACGGGCTGAATGTCGATTCTTCTTACTTGGGGTGGGGAATTGTAATCAATTTCGACGCCATAACCATCGCCGCCGTATCCTTCGGGTTTTATCAGGCCGCTGCCAGACCGTAGAATGTACATCTTCCTTCTGAAGTGACCATGTGAAACGGCACTATTTATCGTAAATGTCTGAAATTTATTCCAGTTCGAAGGAGTAAAAACAGCGAATGCGGGTTCGATGCTGATACCGATATCTCTGATATAATGTTGAAGTAACGGTGTTACTTTTACATTTCCGATGGGGCGAAAGTCGAGTTTTACCTGGAAGAGTCCCGGCCGTCCCAAGGCCAAGTCAAGGCAGTCATAACTGGGTTCGCAAATTCGTCCGGTATGATCCGCAACAATAATGGAGGCGTGAGTTCTTGCGTACAAGGACCTGTAATTCGAACTTTCCGTGGACCGATTGCCAAGTGCAATTATGCTTATGTTATAGTGATGGTTGTAAATCAGACCGCTCAGGGTTTTCGCAGTGGCGTTCGCGGGGACATCGTACGTCACCGTGGATTCTAATCCACCCTCCCCCTGTAGGAAGATTCGCCAGCCGGTGCGAGCAGGGTCAGTCGGATTGGTCCATCGCAAATAAATTGATGTCGGGCCTGCCGTAAACGTGAAATTTTCTGGTGCGCTTCCGTCATAAAACTTCCCGTTAGGTTCGTCGTTGAGAACGCCGTCAACTGCGGTCTTGCTGCCGAGCGCATAGCCCAATGTGTCGTTAAGCGTTATCCGATATGTTTCCGTGCTTTCCCTAGTGTTCTCGTCCTCGTTCGTGGGAATCGAAACCGTGCCGATCGTGCCAGGGGGATTTTCGAAGACCGCATCGAAATTCCTCGGACCCAGACCTCCGGCTATGTCGCCAGCACGGAATCCGCTTGACGCCCGGTCCGCCAGCGTCAAATTCACGGAGATCGTGCCCGTGAGGGCCCGGTCGGAGGTGACGTCAAGGCGAATGGGTACCCCTTCGGTTACCGGATCCGGATTGTGCAGCAATTGCAGAGTTGGCGTTGTGTCGGTTACCATTATTCGCACATTGCCGATCGGTAGCCCTGCGTAGTCGGTGTCATCCGAAATGACTCGATGCGTCAGGTTGGCAGTGTGGCTGTTGACGTTCTCGTCCTTTGCCGTGCTTACCACGACCGACTGCGGGATATTCCAGGTCACTTCCGTGAATGTCAACAATTCCCGATCGATGGACACACTGTCACTGATGATCATTACCGTCACCGATGCACTGGGCTCGGCGTCCAGTATTACCGTATATGTATCGCTTTCTCCCTCGTCTATCGTCAGTGTGTGTGGCGTGATGGTTATACCGGGCGTGGCGGTGGAAGGTACGGGATTGGCGGTGCCGTCATGAATAATTCCATCGGCGGTTGTTCCGACACCTACGGCATAACCCGCTTCGTCGTTGAGGGTGATCCTGTACTTCTCGGTTCCTTCTGATTGCGAATCGGCACGAATGGGTATCAACACCGTTCCGGTTATGCTTCCGGCTCCGAACGACGCATACAGATCGCGTGGCCCCAGCGTGCCGGATACATCGTTCGCATCGAAGCCACTTGATTGCAAATCCGTGAGTGTCAAGTTCACCAAACGAGATCCGGTCAAAGCCCGGTCGGCTGTTACCGTAAGGCGAATTGCCGATCCCTCGTTTACTGGTGCGGGGTTGTGGAGCAGCTGAAATGTTGGCGTGCTGTCGACAATGATCGAATAGAGTGGGCCAAATATTTCGGTACGAGAATCGGGCAGGTCGGGACCGGAAAGGGCGTATACGATCGGGACGAGCTCGTCGGTCGTGTCCTCGTCCACTGCCGCCGTTACGGTCTGAGTCTGGAACGTCTTCCAGTTCGTCGATGTGAATTGGAGTACTGCGGGAATAAAGGTCAAGTTCGCGTTGTTACTTTCCGGGTCCTCGGTGTATTTCTGCGGCGTGGCGGTGACGCCTTTATCGGGGCGGAATTTCGGTCGCACCCGATAGGTGATGGACCCACCTTCGGGGATGCCGGTTCGCTTGTCCTCGATGTCAAGTGCGAGGTTGGCTCGGGGATTATTTACCCTCAATATTCGCCCCTTGCGACTGAAATAGCCGATCGCCCGTATCTCGATACCATCGTTTGATTGCACTTTGGTGCTCGTTACGGGTCCGATATCTTTCCATGGAGTTTCGCGTCGAGATGGATGCCCGCTAGGCCGAGAGTGATTCAGCGTTCTGATCTCCCAGCCGATGCGTCCTGCGTCGGTCGGGTTTGTCCAGCTTACCCAAACGAATGTCGGGCCGGGCGTGACGGCAAGGTTAGTTGGGGGACACAGGTTGCATTGCGCGGCGACGGCAGTTTCCGCCTTGGACTCTGCGGTCAGCGCAAGCAGGAGAACGACACTGGCGACGATGCGTCCCCATGGGGATCGGCCGGTTCCCAAAAGCCGCCTACCCGGCCCCGTTTTTCGCCCTGTATACCCGTTCCCAAGAAGAATTGGGGGGGGGGGGGGGGGGTAACTCTTGCGAGTTTCTATAGTCGGAATTCCATACGGCGAGCCTGTTCGATCAAGCCTGTTCGATGCCGTTCCTTTGCCCCGTGCCGACTCGTGCCCCGGTCCGGCGTTCCCTGGTCCGGAGATCACGGGGGCCATCATGTCCGTACGCCTTCGACGGGCAAGGCCATGGGAACTCACTGAATCGCATCATAGGGTGCGCCGGACCGCTTTTATGTGTGTCGCCGGATTGTTGCGAAAATCGCAAAAACCGATTGCGTCCTGGTCACATTCATCCCGTTTGTATCGAGCCAACCTTGCCGGAAGGTTCAATCCGGATGCTGATCCGTCCATCGGGAATGCCGTGCGTTCACACCCGGTGCGTACCGTCACATTCCCTTCCCCCTGCCCGCCGGGTGCTGCGCGATCGCGCCTTCACCGTTGAACCTCCGGACGCGCCCCCGGAGAGGCGATCAACTTCCGGGGCGATCAGTTCCCGGAGCGATCAACTTCGGGGTGATCAACTCCCGGGGCGGGGAGCGGTCATGTCCTCCGGGCGTATCCAGGCGTCGAACTGTTCGCCGTCCACGAGCTTCAAGGCGAGGGCCGCTTCGCGCAGCGACGTCCCCTCGGCGTGGGCCTTCTTGGCGATGCGCGCCGCGTTGTCGTAACCGATGTGCGGGTTCAAGGCGGTCACCAGCATCAGCGACCGTTCGAGGTTCTGTTGCAGCCGCTCCTCGTTGGGGCGGATTCCGACCACGCAGCGCTCCCGGAACGAATCGGATCCATCGGCGATCAACCGCGCGCTCTGAAGCACGTTGTGGGCGATCAGCGGCATCATCACGTTCAGCTCGAAGTTTCCCCCGGCCCCGCCCAGATTCACCGCCACATCGTTGCCGAGGACCTGGGCGGTCCCCATCAGCAACGCCTCGCACTGGGTGGGGTTGACCTTGCCGGGCATGATGGAACTGCCCGGTTCGTTCGCCGGAAGCACGATCTCCCCGATCCCGGAGCGCGGGCCCGAACCCAGCCACCGGATGTCGTTGGCGATCTTGTGGAGCGATACCGCGACCGTCCGGAGCGCCCCGTGGGCATGGACCAACGCGTCCTTTGCGGCAAGCGCCTCGAACTTGTTGGGGGCGCTGGTGAAGGCCAGTCCGGTCAGCCGTCCGAGCCAGACCGCCGACCGGGCGCCCATCTCCGGGTGCGCATTCAGTCCGGTTCCCACCGCGGTGCCGCCGAGCGCCAGCTCCCGGACTGCCGGAAGCGCCGCCCGCACCCGCTCGACGCCGCGGGCCACCTGCTCCCGGTAGCCCGAGAACTCCTGGCCGAGAGTGAGCGGCGTCGCGTCCTGAAGATGCGTGCGCCCGATCTTGACCACCCCGGCGAACGCCTCGGCCCGTTCCCCGAGCGCGTCCCGGAGCGCCTCGAGCGCCGGGACCACCCGCTCTTCCAAGGCCTTGGCGGCAGCCACGTGGAGGGCGGTCGGGAACACGTCGTTGGACGACTGCCCCCGGTTCACGTCGTCGTTCGGATGAACCAGTCGATCCTCTCCCCGTTCCCCTCCGAGAATCTCGCTGGCCCGATTGGCCAGGACCTCGTTCATGTTCATGTTCGACTGGGTCCCGCTTCCGGTCTGCCAGACGACCAGCGGGAACTCGTCGGGATGGCGGCCGGCCAGCACCTCGTCGGCAGCGGCGGCGATGGCATCCGCCTTCGCCTCGTCGATCCGCCCGAGGTCCCGGTTGACGAGCGCAGCCGCCTTCTTGACGTACGCCAGCGCCTCGATCACTTCCCGCGGCATGCGCTCGCCGGAAATGCGGAAATTGCGCCGGGATCGCTCGGTCTGCGCCCCGAAGAGGCGTTCGGCCGCAACCGCGACCTCTCCCAGGGTATCCCGCTCGATCCGCTCCCCGCTCGCCATGATGCCTCTCCCTCCCGCTTTCAGGAACGACAGGAATCGTAACCGGCGCATAGGATGGGGCGATGCGCGCGACCCTTCTGCTGGCTCTCGCCCTGCCCGGTCCGGCAGTCGGAACGGGGCAAACGCCGGCGCCGGACTGGCCGGACCGCCACGCCGAGTACGAGTCGGCCGTCGGCAACACGCCCGAATACCGGGCCATCCGGAATCGCCTTGCCCGGGGCTGGAACACGTGGGACAGCCGCAGTGTGTTGCGGCACGTCCTGCTCCCCGAGGCGCTGACGCTGGACCTCGCCCTGAAGCGCCACGCATGGCTCGAGGAGGACCACCTCGAAACCGCCCTCATCGGGCGCCGGCAACCCGAAGGGGGACCCGAACCCGAACGCATCCGCCCCGGCATCCACGCCCTCGACGGGGCCTACACCCGCCTCGACCTCGACTGGCGGGGGCTCGCCCTCACCGTCGAATCCGGGGATCTCGACGGCGACCTGCTGCTGCTGATCACGCCGCGCCGAACCGGCAATTCGCCCTTCGAGCTGGTGGTCGGCGCCGGGCTCGCCTGGAACCGGGAGGGCGCCGTGGTCCGGACGGCGGATGGCTTCACTGCGCGCCTTCCGGCACGGGAGATCACCATCCACATCGATGGACTCGGAGAAGCCGATCCCTACACCCGGACCCTTCTCCCCCACCATGTCCTGCGCCTCGACCTGCCGGTCGCCATCACGAGCGGCGCCCGGAGAAGCGCCGCCGAGGTACGGAGCCTCCTCGACGAGGCGCTCGGCCGCGTCCGGGAGCGGGCTGCCCGCTTCCCGGGCCTCGAGGAGGCGTATCTTGCGGTCACTTCGGGAGTCGCGTGGAACACCATCCACGAACCCCGGCACGACCGGGTGGTTTCGACGGTGGGACGGCTCTGGAACGAGGAGTACGGCGGCGTGGCGCTGTTCGGCTGGGACAACTTCTTCCTCGCCTATCTGACCGCGCTCGACAGTCGCGACCTCGCCTTCGCCAACGTGATCGAGCACTTGCGCGGCTTCACCGAAGAGGGATTCGCCCCCAACGACAACCGCGGAAACGGATCCAAGTCCTGGGACCGCTCGCAGCCACCGGTGGGCAGCCTGATGGTTCGCGAAATCCACCGGCGTTTCCCCGAGGCCCGCTGGTTCCTCGAGGCGGCCTTCGACCCCCTGCTGCGCTGGAATCGCTGGTGGCCCCGCCGGCGGATGAATCGGGGACTGCTCAGCTACGGATCGCATCCGGCCCGGAATCCGTTCCGCGAACCGGCGGTGGGGACCCGCCGCACCGCCGGCTACGAATCGGGGATGGACGACTCGCCGATGTACGAGGACGTCCCGTTCAACCGCGAAACCAACACGCTGGACCTCCAGGACGTGGGGCTGACCTCGCTCCACATCGCCGATTCCCGGGCGCTGGCCGAACTCGCCCGGGTGCTCGGACGGGAGGTGGAGGCCCGGGAACTGGACGAGCGGGGCGACCGTTTCGCCGACGCCCTCGAAGACTTGTGGGTCGAGGAAAGCGGCTACTACCTGAACCATCGCACCGACGGCGGGGCGATCCGCCCGTCCCGCCGCCGCTCGCCCACCCTCTTCTACCCGCTGCTCGCCGGCGTTCCCGACGCTCGGCGGCGGGAACGGCTCATCGGGGAACACCTGCTGAATCCGGAGGAGTTCTGGGGCGAGTTCGTGCTTCCCTCCACGACCCGGGACGATCCCTCCTTCCCCCTCCAGCGATACTGGAAGGGCGCCATCTGGCCTCCGCTCAACTTCCTGACCTACCTGGGGCTGCGCCGAGCCGGCGCCCGGGACGCCGCTTCCGAACTCTCTTCCCGCTCGCTCGCCATGTTCCTCGCCGAGTGGCGGCGCAAGGGATACGTGAGCGAGAACTACTCCTCGATCACCGGCGCCGGCGATGACCGGCGCCTTTCCAGCGACCCCTTCCACTCGTGGGGGGCGCTCTTCGGCATCATGGCCTTCATCGAAGCCGGCCACCTCGCCCCCCCGGAAGACCCCCTGCCCGCCCCCTGACTCCATGCTCCCCTCCGCGCTCGCGCTGTTGTTTCCCGTTCTTTCGCAACCCGAACATCCTCCCCCATGGCAGGATCCGCAGGTCTTCGAGATCGGACGCGAACCGCCGCGCGCCCATTTCGTTCCCTACCGGGACCGGGACCGCGCCCTCGCCGGCAACCCCGACCGATCCGCGATGCGCCGGAGCCTGAACGGCGCCTGGCGTTTCCACTGGGTCCCCCGTCCCGCGGAGCGGATCCCCGGCTTCTTCGAACCCGGCTTCGACGCGAGCGGCTGGGACCGCATCCCGGTTCCCTCAAACTGGGAACTGCTGGGATACGGGGTTCCGGTGTACCGCGACGAAGCCTACGGGTTTCCCCCCGACCCACCCCGGATTCCCGAATCCGACAACCCGGTGGGCGCCTACCGGCGCCGATTCCGGGTTCCCGCCGACTGGGACGGACACGACGTGTTCCTTCGATTCGAGGGCGCCTATTCCGCGATGTCGGTATGGATCAACGGCGAGTTCGTCGGATATGCCGAGGGCAGCCGCACTCCGTCGGAGTTCCGCATTACCGGCGCGCTGGAGCGGGGTCCGGAATCCGGGGAGCACCTGCTGGCGGTCGAAGTCATTCGCTGGAGCGACGGCAGTTACCTCGAGGGACAGGACTTCTGGCGCATCAGCGGCGTGGACCGGGATGTCTGGCTGCTGGCCCGTCCCCCGACCCGGATTCGCGACTTCCGGGTCGGGGCCGACCTCGAGCCGGGAGGGCGCGGGCGACTGGATCTCGAAGTCGAACTCGCCGGCCCCGGGACCGGCCACCGGGTGGAATACGAACTGTTCGACCCGGACGGGCGCCCGATCCTTTCGGGGACGGTGGCCCCGGCCTCGGGGACCGGTTCGGTATCGGCGCCGGTGGAGGCGGTCGCGCCATGGACCGCCGAGACCCCCGATCTCCACCGGCTGCTCCTGACCCTCGTCGACGGGGATGGCGAAAGCCTGGAGTTCGTGTCTTCCCGGATCGGTTTCCGCCGGGTCGCCACCCGGAACGGCCGGATCCTCGTGAACGGACGCCCGGTCACCCTCTTCGGGGTCAACCGGCACGAACACGACCACCGGAACGGACACCGGATCGACGAGGCCGGGATGATCGAGGACATCCGGCTGATGAAGTCCCTGAACATCAATGCGGTTCGCGCCGCCCACTACCCGAACCTGCCGCGCTGGTACGAACTGACCGACGAGTACGGGCTGTACGTGGTGGACGAGGCCAACATCGAGGCCCACGGGATGGTGTTACATCCGGAGGGAACCCTCGCCAACCGGCCGGAATGGGAGGATGCCCACCTCGAGCGGACCCGCCGGATGCTCGCCGGCACCCGGAACCACCCCTCGGTCATCATCTGGTCGCTCGGCAACGAAGCCGGGGACGGACGCGCCTTCGACCGCACCGCCGCCTGGATCCGGGACCAGCGGACCGGACGCCCGATCCTCTACGAACCCGCCGGAGAACGCGAGCTGGTGGACATCGTCTCGCCGATGTACGTGCGCCCCTACTGGTTCGAGCGCTACGGTCGCTCGGAAGCGCCGCGGCCGTTCCTGCTCATCGAGTACGCCCACGCGATGGGGAACAGCGTGGGAGGCCTCGCCGACACCTGGGAGATCCTGGATCGCCATCCGAACCTCGCCGGCGGTTTCCTCTGGGACTGGGTGGACCAGACCATCGAGACCGCCGACGAGGCCGGGCGCCCCTACCGGGCCTACGGCGGCGACTTCGGTCCCCCCGGCATGCCCACCGACGGGAATTTCCTTGCGAACGGACTGGTCTCGTCCGACCGCCGGCCGCATCCCCACGCCTTCGAGGTCAGGAAGGTCTACCAGCCGGTCCGCATCGAAATGCCGGAACCCGGCCTCCTCCGCCTGAAGAACCGGCGGGCGTTCACCGATCTCTCCGACCTCGAGGGTTCCTGGGAGATCCATGCCGACGGCGAGCCGGTCGCCACCGGTTCGCTGCCCCGGCTGACCGTTCCTCCCGGAGAGTCCCGGGATGTCCGGCTGGACCTTCCCGAAGGGGACGGGACGGGACGGGAACGCCTGGTCACCGTCCGGTTCCACACCCGGGACGACGCCCCGCTCCTGCCGCGGGGTCACGAGGCAGCCCGGGAACAGTTCGCGCTCCCCGGCTACGCGCCGGCTGCCGGGGAGGCGCGGGCCCCTGCGCCCACGGTCCGGGAATCGGAGGGCGCCGTGGAGATCGGCGGCGCCGGATTTACTGTCCGGTTCGATCCGGAACTCGGGGTCATGACCGATCTCCGCCTCGGGGAGACGACGCTCGTCGGGCGGGGCCCGGTCCCGAACTTCTGGCGCGCCCCCACCGACAACGACTACGGCTACTCCCAGCCGCTTCGATCCGGTGTCTGGCGGCGGGCCGGCCGCCCCCCGGCGCGCCAGCTGGAATCCTTCGAGGTGGACCGTGGGGAAACCACGGTCCGCATCACCAGCCGGTTCCGCATCCGCTCGGTGGGAGCGGCCTACCGGCTGGAACACGAGATCTTCCCGGACGGGACCGTTTCGGTGGTGGCGGCGCTGTCCGAAGTGGACGAAGACCTCCCCGAAATTCCCCGTTTCGGAGTGCTGCTCTCCCTGCCCGGCGCGCTGGACCGGGTTTCCTGGTACGGGCGCGGCCCCTTCGAGAACTACTGGGACCGCCGCACCGCTGCCCTGGTCGGACGCTACCACCGGCCGGTCCGGGAGATGGCGCATGCCTATGCGAGGCCTCAGGAGACCGGCAACCGGACGGACACCCGGTGGGTGGCGCTGACCCCCGGGGAGGGAGGTCCGGGACTTCTGGTGGTCGGGCTTCCCACCGTGGACTTCTCCGCCCTCCCCCACCGGATTTCCGATCTCGACGGCGGGGACACCAAGGGGCGGAGACACGCCATCGATCTGGTTCCCCGCAACGAGGTGACCCTGCTCGTGGATCACCGGCAACAGGGGGTCGGCGGCGACGACTCCTGGGGCGCCACGCCCCGCCATCCGTATACGATCCAGCCGGGCGACCTCGAGTACCGCTTCTTCCTGCGACCGCTGCCCGCCGGCGCCGACCCCGGGGAGGCGGCCCGCGCCTTCCCCGATGAAGCCAGCGCCGCACGGGCCGCCGGTCGATCACTCGCGCTCGACGATTTCGGCGAAAGAAACCTGATCCGCCATCGGGCGCGGAACCGTCCGGTCCGGGTGGCGCCCCCGGCGTCCTCACCCTTCTCGGCGGCGGGCGACGCTGGCCTCGTGGACGGAATTCGTGGCTCGCCCGACCGCCGCGGCGGTCACTGGCAGGGCTACCGGAGCGCCACCGTCACGGCCGACCTGCCGCTCGGGGAACGGGTGCCGGTGCATTCGGTCAAGGTCGGATTCCTCCAGCACGAGGACACCTCGGTGTATTTCCCGGAGGCGGTGGAAGTGTTCCTGAGCCCGGATCCCGAGGGCGGCTCCGCCTTCCCCGCGGAACCGACGGCCCGGGTGGTGGCGCCGCCGGGGAGTTCGCTGTCTCCCGCACGGCGGCGCGTCACCGTCCCGCTTCCGGCGGAAAGCGCGGCCGGCGCGGTCCGGGTCCGGGTTCTCGGCGCTCCGGACCGCTGGATATACATGGACGAGATCATCGTCAGGGACTGACCGGGGCGAAGGGTACGATGCATCCCATGCGATCGGTCCCCGCCATCCTCCTCGTACTCCTCGGCTTCGCGACCGCGGCCCGGGGGCAGACCAGCGCCGAACGGAACTACTTCGCCTACATCGCCGCCGAGTCGGACGACACCGTGGACCTCGTGCGATTCGGTCCCGATGGGGGCGAACTGGTGAAGCGGATTCCGGTGGGCATCCTCCCCACCGAGATCGAGGGACCGCACGGGGTCCGGGTCGCCCCCGACGGGCGCCACTGGTACGTCTCCATCGCGCACGGGATGCCCTGGGGCTCGATCCACAAGTACGAGACCGAAACCGATCTCGAGGTCGCCGACACCACTGCCGGACTCTTTCCCGCAACCATGGACATCAGCCCCGCCACCGGCTTCCTGTTCGTGGTGAACTTCAACCTTCACGGCGACCATGTCCCGTCGGACATCTCGGTCATCGACACCGTCTCGATGACCGAGATCGCCCGGATCGAGCAGGGGGTGATGCCGCACGGCTCCCGCCTGAGCCCCGACGGGATGCTCGCCTACTCGGTTGCGATGATGAGCGGCGAACTCTTCGAGATCGACACCATGACGCTGCGGGTCCGCCGGCGGATGCGCCTCACCGGCGACAACGGGACCACGATGGCGACGGAGGGAACGGGCGGCCATGCCCACCATGACCGGGCGAACGGCGGCCCCGCCGCCAACCCCACCTGGGTGCAGCCGGCTCCGGACGGGCGGCGCGCGTATGTGGCGCTCCAGGGACTCGACCAGGTTCTCGAGGTGGATCTGGAATCGTGGAAGCCGCTTCGGCGCTTCGCCACCGGGCCGGGGCCCTACAACGTGGACGTCTCGCCGGACGGACGGATCCTCGCGGTGACCGAAAAGCCGGCCCATTCGGTCGGCTTTCATGATCTCCATGGCGGCGGGGAGATCGTCTCGGTGGCCGCCTCGGGACGGATCACCCACGGAGTGGCGATCACCCCCGACAGCCGCTTTGCCATCGTGACGGTGGAGGAGATCGGTGGCGAGCCCGGGCGGGTGGACTTCGTCGATCTGGAGACCTTCGAACGCGAAGCCACGCTGGAAGTCGGGAAGCAGGCTTCGGGCATCGCCTTCTGGAAGATGGAGTAGCGCCGCCCGGGAGGCGCCACCGGGCGCAGAAAACCGGGGATCAGCTGCCCAGCCGCGTGCGAGGCGCCGGGGGGCGAAACGCTGAATGGCGCCACCGGGCGCAGAAAACCGGGGATCAGTCGCCGAGCCACGTGCGAGGCGCCGGGTGGCGAAACGGAACTTCACGAGGCATCAGGCGCGGATTTTGCTCTCAACACATTGATATTCATGGCTTTTCAGGACTGATTGCTGGCTTTCAACCTGTCTCCGTCATGGGAACAGTCTGGTCCGGTTTGACATCCAGGAGGCTCAACGCTCGGCCTTGTAGCGTTGTGGGTCGGGTCACGATGGCCACCCTTGCCTGCTCTGTTCCCGGCAGGCGCACCGTGTTCACCACGATGGTGGAGAGATCATCAAGCAGCGTCCGGAAACTGTGAACCGGCATCCCGTCGGAGGTGCGCCTGGTCGCGGCCTTGCCTTGGGCGCCGGGCGACGGCATGGCTCTCTCGACCGGTGTGGCGCGGCGGCGGCGAGCGGCGACTCGATCGTCGTCTTCGAACAGCAGCGGCGCCAACCGCCGCCGCATGCGCCACTCGAGGTAGTAGCAAACACGCACAGGAACACATGGCCCCGCACATGGTCCTCGGTGTAGACGTGGACCGGTCGTAGCCGCAGGTCGGACTTGGCGATACGGAACGCCCGTTCCACGGTGGACAGGCTCTTGCAGGCTTCCACGACGGCGTTCGGCGCCATGTCCTCGAGGCTGGTCCGGACGATGAAGATGCCGTCGAAGCGGGCCTCGTCCTCGATCCGCTCCTTGCGGCGTCTCCAGGTGAGGATGTTGTCCGCGATGGTGCTGAATGGCGCCACCGGGCGCAGAAAACCGGGGATCAGCCGCCGAGCAGTGTTCGGGCCGCCATCCCCATCCCGAAGCCCAGATAGTTCCCGACCGCGTATCCGGCGAGAGCGACCGCGATGCCGGGAAGCAGCTTGTCCCCGTAGCCGCGCGCAGAGGCGATCGCCACCGCCGAGGCGGCGCCGCCCACATTGGCCTGGGAGGCCACCACCAGGGTTCCGGCGTCGAACCGGAGCAAACGTCCCAACCCGAAGATCACGATCCCGTGGGTGGCCACCGTCACGAACGCGAACAGGAACAGCGCCGGGCCGGCCGCGAGCATCTCGGAGACCAGCGACTGGGCCCCGTTTCCGACGAGAAAGAGATAGAGGAGCGAGTTGCCGAGCACCGGAGCGCCCCTCAACTGCCGAACCTGGGGGGTGTGGCCAAGCACCAGGGCGATGGTGGTGAGCCAGAGCACCGCCGGAATGACCGGAACCGCCGCCCCGAGGAGGCGCGCCGCCGCCATGGCCCCGAGGGTGATGGCGGCAAGCCCGAAGAAATCCATCATCCGCAGACTCTCGCCGCTTTCCTTCAAACGCTGCTCCAGCGTCATGGAACCCGCCCCTCCGGGGAGCGGTGCGGCACCCGCCGCGGGGGCCGGCGGATCAAGGCCCTTGCCGCCACGCAACCATGCGGGCACGACCAGGCAGGTGGCGAGCCAGAAGGCGGTCACGATCACGTCGGCGGCCACCGCACCCGACATGATGTTCGGGTCGGTCCCGAAGGCGCTGGCGAGTGCGTAGAAATTCGCACCGCCCCCGATGTAGGTCCCGGTGAACTGGCCGGTGAGTTTCCACGCTTCCCCACCCACCGCAGACGACAGCAGGAAAAACGCCAGCAGCGTTCCGGTCATGGTTCCGAGCGCGCCCAGCCCGAAGGCGCCGAGCATCGATTTGCCGGCTTCCCGAACCGTCCGCAGATCCACCTGCAGCAGGACCAGCACGATCGCCGCGTTCACCCAGATGTTCCCGAGCTGGTAGTACGCCTCCGCGTCCCCGGGGAGGAGTCCGGAATTGGAAAGCGCCATTCCGAAGACGAGGCACATGAGCCCGGCACTCATCGCCCGGAAAAACCGATGACGCGCTTCCAGCCAGACCGCGAGAAAGGCGGTGGCGACGAGTGTCAGGAAAATGCCGAAGGGATCCTGAATCACGGGCTTCGCTCCCGGCCGGGACGGCTCCGCCCGTCTTCGTTCAGCGGATGCCCTCGGCCCATTCCCGCACCGGGTTCTCGAGCGTTCCGATGCCCTCGGCCCAGCAGGAAGCGGTATCCCCCGGTTGCATGAAGATCGGGGGCGTCCGCGCGTAGCCCACTCCGTCCGGGGTGCCGGTGGCGATGACGTCACCCGGGCGCAGAATGAGATTGTTGGAGGCGTAGTGAATCAGCTCGGGGATCCGGTGCTCCATGAGGCTGGTGTTCGCGTCCTGCATGATCTCCCCGGACAGCGTGAACCGGATGTCCAGGTCATGCGGATTGCCCACGAACTCGGCCGGGGTGATGAACGGCCCGAGCGGGGCGAAGGTCTCGGAACTCTTCCAGACCAGCCAGTCGGATCCGTAGCGGTTGTCGCCACGCCCTTCGCGGTCGCCCACATCGTTCATCATGGTGTAGCCGAAGATGTGGGCGGCGGCTTCCCCCACCGGGGTGTCGCTCGCCGGCTTGCCGATGACGACCGCCAGTTCGCACTCCCAGTCCATCTGTTCCCGTCCCGGCTTCATCAGCAACGGTTCCCCGTGGGCGATCACGATCCCGCCCGGCTTCATGAACAGATAGGGGTTCTGGCGGCGATCCCCCGGCTCGCGCTGCCAGAAGTGGTCCATCGAGACCGGAGAATCGTCGAGCGCGGACGAGTCGGACATCGCGGCAGCGAGACCGGTGGTCATCTCCACCCCGTGCTCCGGATAGTTGAGCGCCGTCGCGAGGATCAATCCTGGCCGGACCGGAGGGAACACATGGAGGTCCCGAAGGTCGTGGATCCACCAGGGACGGGCCGCCGCATCGTCGTCCAGCCGGGGAACCACGCGATCCACGATGGCGTGAACCCGTTCGCGCATCCCGATCGTCCAGCGCCCGGCCATCTCCTTCATGTCGGTGGGCATGGGCAATCGCACCCATGTCCGGCTGTGGCGCTCGAGCGAGGCGTTGGCGCGTGCGAGGTCCACCACCACGCGGTCGCGCAGCACGATGCCGAGGAACGCTTCGCCCCGATGTTCGAAGGCGCCGAGCCGGAATGGCTCGACGGAGGCGGCGCCCGGAGCGGCCAGGAGCAGCAGGAGAACGGTCAGTCGTCGCATGGGGCGCCTCAGGGGACGAGTTCCAGTATCGGGTCCTTGATGCCGGTCATCTCCCAGCGGGAAAGGGTGATCGGAATGACGCCGGCCCCGAAGAAAGCGTCGAAGAACCCCTTGACGGTGAAGATGTCGCCCTGTTCGATGGCGTACTCCGCGAGGAGTTCCTCGATCTGGATCTTGCCACTGACATAGCTGGTGCCGTAACCGGGCTGGCGGAGGTAGAGCTGCTGCTCGCCGCGCACCAGCGCCCCCTCGGTGAGCCAGCCGCGCGGGGTCCAGCGCATGGCGTGCGCTACCGCTTCCTCCATGTCGAAGGCTCCCCCGTGGAGCATCAGGCCCGAAAGCGCCCGCGCCGCGCGCTGGGCCAGCATGATCCAGGTCAGTTCGCGGGACCGTGGTGAACCTTCGAGCAGCCCGAGGTGCATGAACATCTCCTCGACCCCGGTGGCAAGCCCTTCGGAGCGCGCGGCGAAGATGTTGAAGAGCGACGGGACCCGGCGAATCGGACTGGGGTGCGGCGTTTCCCGCAGCGCCGCGAGCTCGATCCAGTGGTGCATGTGCGGGCGAAAGGCGTCCGGGTCGCGGTAGTTCACCTCGCTGAAGAAGTTCCTGGGATCGGCGGGGTTCGTGAGCGGAGCAAAGGAACCGTTCACAGCCCGCAGCGCCGGCTCCATCCAGGGCTCCACCGTCTGGATCTCCTCGCGCTCGAGGAACTCCATGTACCGGTCCACCGATTCGTCGAGTTCCCGGTCGTACTGCTCGGGAGACGCGATCCGCTCGAGTTCGGGAAGGTCGCGGTTACGGTTTTCCTCGAGCCGCATCGAGGCGTGGGAGCGAGCCAGCTCGCGCCGCATCAAGGTGACCTGCTCCTCCCAGGACCAGGGCACCAGATGCACGCGCTGCATCAACCAGGTGTAGTTCTCCGACCCCACGCCCGACGCGCCGTTCCGGTTCGGGGCCTCGGCCTCGAGCCAGTCGGCGAACCCGATACTCGCTTCCCGGGCCGCCGCAATCGCCTGGTCCAGTGCGGGGCTGGTTCCGGCCACCGCTTCCCCGAAGGCCTCGAGATCGGTTGCCTGTCCCCGGAAGGAACGGATACCGGACAGCCACAGGTCGCGCGCGTCGGAACCGGCGAGGTTGGCGCGCGCCGCCTCCAGCACCGCGGGAACCGCGGCGATCCGGTCCGCGAGACCGGCAGCGGCCTCCCCGGAGAGCGGGTAGTCCTCGGCCCACAGGTCGATGAAGCCGGAGATCACGGCGCCTTCATGGGTGGGGACGTCACTCTGGGCGGGGAAGATCATCACGTAAAAGGCGGGATCGCGCGCCCACGGGCGACGGATCCGGTGATCGAAATCGAGCCCGTTCATCTCGGCCCGGACGAGATGCCAGTCCACCTGCTCGGCAACGGTCCAGGTTTCGGGAGCGAGCGTATCCAGCCGGGCGCGCCATTCGGCGAGCTCCCGATGCTGCCGCGCCATTGCGGATTCCGAATAGTCCGGCACCCCATCCCGGAACCGGGGGCGTTCGAACGCGCGCCATTCGTGGAAGAACGCGACCAGATCGGCGTGGGTTCCTCCGGAAACCGGCGCCGGCTCCGGAGAGCCGCAGGAAACAAGGGCGAGTCCGGCGACAGCCGCCGTCAGACGCATGGTGGAGTCAGAGCGCGTCCCGAAGCGCGGAGAGGAACCGATCGATGTCGGCGGCGAGGTGATAGTGCGCCAGGGACACCCGAATCGCGCCCCGGCCAGGGGGGACTCCATGGGAGTGCAACACGCCGGGCGAACCGCAGTCTCCGAACTCCACCCGAATTCCCTGCTTCCCGAGGCGGTCGGCGAGCGCCGCATTGTCTTCGGCGACAAAGGTCACCGCCGGGGTTCGCTGCGCCGATCGCCAGGGGTCTTCTTCGCCAAGCACCCGGATCTCCTTGAACCGCCGAAGCCCGGAAAGGAGCCGGCGGCAAAGGACGCGCTCTTCCTGCCGGATTCCCTGCATGCCGCGCCGCATCGCTTCCCGCCGTCCGAAACGGTCGGAGGGCGGCGCCACCACCGCGGTCCCGCCGGTGCCCAGTTCCTCCACGTACCGGACCACGGCAGCGAGACTCGCCGCCGTCCGCTCGGAGACTGGCGGCCGCACCGCGAACCGGGGGCGTCGCATCCACAACGCGGCGCCCTCGGCGCCGAACAGCTCGTCGGCAGCGAAGAGGAGCGCATCACACCGGAAACGCCGCACGTCCAGCGAACCGTGCGCGACGAAGTGACTGGCTTCGACCACCAGAAGGATCCCGGTCCCGGAGAGCAGCTGGGAGAGCGGCACGACCTCGATCAGTTCCCCGGTCACCGCGCACGCCTTGCTCATGACCACCATCCGGGTCCGGGCGTCGAGCAGCGGCCGGAGATCGTCTCCCGCCGGCCAGTCCACCGTCGCCACCCCCGGCGGCAGCGCCCGGAGGAACGCCTCCCGTCGGCGCCGGGGCTCCCGCGCCGAAAGGACCACCCGGTCTCCGGCGGCAAGGCTCGCCGACTCCACCAGTCGGGCCACCAGATCCGCGTAGTCGTCCGCCAGCGTCACCTGCTCGAGGGCCCGGTCCACGTTCGAGTTCCAGAACCACGCCAGATCCGAAGCCGCTTCCCAGACCGTTGCGCGAACCGGGGAATCCAGACGCCGCGGGGCGGCAATGGCGTCGAAATCGAGCTCGCCGGGCAAGTCACGGGAGAAGGCTTCGCTGACTACCGGGGCTGGAAGATTCATGAGTGACTGAGGTCCGCCTGCGGGTAGGATAGGTCAGTGCCGCTTCCTCTGGATCTCCTGCGTAACCGCACCCTGATCACCGATCGAACGGCGGATACCGCGCTGGTCCGGGCAACCGGATCGGAACGGTGCGTCTTCCTGAGCCGGGTCATGTCCGGCGACCTCCCGGCGTCGGGTTGCGCCCCCACCGCGCTCCTCGGTCCCCGGGGCAACCTCCGGGCGGTGGGCCACGCCGTGGTTCTGCCCGACCGGGTGGACATCGAGTGCGACGCTTCCGCAGCCCGGGGGCTCCGTGACGCGCTCGACCGGTACCGGATCACGGACGACGTGGCGCTCCGGGTGGCGGCGGGCCGGGTGACGCGGATCGAGGGGAGGGACGCCCTCGCGGTGCTCCGGGGGTCGGCGCCGATCGGAGACGACCCCGAATTCCGCCTGGCGCCGATTCCGGGCGGCTTCGTGCGACGGGAAACGCGGCCGTGGCCGTCCTTCCTGATGGTTGGGGAACCGGCGGACGGGGACCCTTGGCAACGGCTGCTTGACGGCGGGGCGGTTCCCGCTTCTCCGGAGGAAGCGCACTGGCTGCGCATTGCCGCCGGCGAGCCCCGCTGGGGTTCGGAGGCCGACGAACAGTCGCTGCCGCTCCAATCCGGCTTCCGGGCCCACGTCCGCATCGGAAAGGGCTGCTATATCGGGCAGGAATACGTGGCGCGGCAGGCGCATCGGGGCCGGGTGACCCGGGAACTCATCGGCCTCGCCTTCGAGGGAAGACCGGGGACTCCGACCAGGCCGGGCGCCGCAGTGGAGCACGGTGACCATCCCGTCGGAAAGCTGACCAGCGCCGCTTCGCTGCCGGAGGGAACAATCGGCATGGCGGTGGTCACCACCGGCATCGCTCCCGGGACGCGGGTCCGGATCGGCGCCTGCGCGGCGGCAGTGGCGCCCCTGCCCCTCCCCCTCTCGAACTCCGATCACGCTCCCGGCTGATCGCCCTCCCGTCGCCGGGTGGCGGGGGCGGCCGTGGTGGCTCGTCCGCTCTCCGGCATCGCGGGCGCGGTGGTCCACGGGACCCCCTCCCACTACCCGGAACCGACGACGCCCGGGTTCCCGGTATCATGGCCCGGGAGGGTGCGGTGGCCGGTGGCGGATCCGGCGCAACCGGGTCGCATGGGCGGCCCGCGGGTCGGCCCCGCCCGGGCCGGCGCGGTCGCGGACTGCCAGCGCTTTCGCGGTGCCCGAAGCGGAACTTCACGAGGCATCAGGCGCGGATTTTGCTCCCAACACATTGATATTCATGGCTTTTCAGGACCGATTGCTGGCTTTCAACCTGTCTCCGTCATGGGAACAGCCTGGTCCGGTTTGACATCCAGGAGGCTCAACGCTCGGCCTTGTAGCGTTGTGGGTCGGGTCACGAGGGCCACCCTCGCCTGCTCTGTTCCCGGCAGGCGCACCGTGTTCACCACGATGGTGGAGAGATCATCAAGCAGCGTCCGGAAACTGTGAACCGGCATCCCGTCGGAGGTGCGCCTGGTCGCGGCCTTGCCTTGGGCGCCGGGCGACGGCATGGCTCTCTCGACCGGTGTGGCGCGGCGGCGGCGAGCGGCGACTCGATCGTCGTCTTCGAACAGCAGCGGCGCCGTAGACGGAGGCCGTCTGACGCTTGGCGATGCCCGCTGCGACCACGTCGCTGATCCGGCAACAGGGATGCACAAAGATCAATTCCGCCAACTCCCGGGAGTAGATCTTCGGCGTCCTCCGTCGAATTGCGGCTCCCGTCTCGTCGAGAAGCGCTCGGATCGCGCCGATTTTCGCCGTCGTCCATTCCGCCGTCGCTCGGACAGCCTCCAGAATGAAAAGTATCCATGTTTCCCAGTTGTTCCGGGTCGTCACTTGCAGCAGATACCGGAAGTAGAGCGTCTTGTTCCGGATGATGTGCCGGCTGAGATAAAGGACGGGAATGTCGAGCAGTCCCTTGTCGACCAGATAGAGCAGGTTCAGTACGCGCCCCGTCCGGCCGTTTCCGTCGACGAACGGATGGATGGCCTCAAACTGATAGTGCATGACGGCAAGGCGGATCAGCGGGTCGATCTCCTCGGCCTCGTGCATGTAGCGCTCCCAATTGACGAGCTTGTTCCGGAGAACATCCTCTCCCTCCGGCGGCGTGTAGATGATCTGCCGGGTTGCATCGTTCACCAACGCCGCCGGCGTGTTGCGAACATCGAGCGCCACTCCCTTGATCGTTCGACAGACTTCGACCGCGATGGCGGTCGAAACTGGCCGTTGGTTCAGCATTTCGAAACCGCGGCGCAATGCGGTGCGGTAGCGCAGAGCTTCCCTGGTTGCAGGATCGGCTCGCCCCGTCGCGTCATTGGCATGGCGGAACAGCCGGTCAGCCGTCGTGACGATGTTCTCGATCTCGGAACTCGCCTGCGCTTCGAGCAGGGGGATCGAGTTGATCAGTATCGCCTGGTTCGGGATGAGATTCCCGGACACGCGGAGCTCCGCCAGTGCCGCACGCGCGGCAATACAGCTCCGAAGAATGGCCCTGGTCTCGGTTTCCGAAGCCGGCGGCAGGTTGGGGAGGTCCTGGAAGGGGCGATGGGGATCGAACGCCATGTCGATGTATTCTCTCTACATCGACAGGTTGGAGTGGAATGTCAATGAGATCGACATGTTCGGAGCACGTGTCGATGGGAGAAGGATACATCGACATTTGGGGCCATGGCAAGCAGATGGGCCGGTAGTGTTGACCACTGTCCCCCCAAGGCGTCCGGCCCGTCAGCGGACCGCAAGCCGTGGACTTGCTTTTACCCCTTGTAGGTCAAGGAGTTGTCAGCGGCTCAGACCAGGATTTCGATCCGAACTCGATCTCGGTGGTCGCTCCCCCCGCAACCAGCGAGGCCGGGAATCACTGGGACACCGGGCTACCCCGGGTTTCCTCGGGATGGATGCCAGGACCGAACCGGGAGGCATGGAGCGACGGGAGCCGTGCCGGCCAGCAGGGTCGGCCATCGTCACCGCCAACATGCCGCTCCCGCAAACGGGTCATGGCCCGGGAGACGCCGAAGCCCCCGGGCGCACCAGGACGACGGACATGATCTTCCGCACTCGTGGCAAACCGTATCCCGTCAGACCTGACGCACACGACCCCGGGCGCGCCTGGGCAACGGACGGGAGTCCCATCCGGGGCCGGGCCGCTTCGGAGCCCGGGTATCCTTGCCTGCCCCGGATGGCCGGGCGACCGGAACCGCGGGCCCAAGTCCCCCGCTCCCCGGGGACCCCGCCAACCTGCTGACGGAACAGGAGTTCGTGTGCCGCATGTCCCGGTAGTCCACGACCGTCGGCCAGCGCGTGCGGTGATCGCCGCCGGCGTGGTCGTCCTCGCCTCCGGCACATTCGGATACATGTGGATCGAGGGATGGACACTGGTGGAGTCCGCCTACATGACGGTGATTACCCTCTCCACCGTCGGTTTCGGTGAGGTCCAGTCGCTGTCACCTCCCGGACGGCTCTTTACCATCGGGCTGATTCTCGGCGGTGTAGCCACCCTGAGCTACGCCATCACTGCGCTCGGGGAGCAGATCCCGAGGCGACGCGAGCGCCGCCTCGAGCGGAGGATCCGACACATGAACGACCACGTCATCATCTGCGGTTACGCGCGGATGTCGCAGGAGGTGGTAGCCGGCTTCATCCGGCGCCGCGAGGATTTCTGCGTGATCGAACGCGATGCGGACCAGGTGCACCGGCTCCAGGACCGGGGAATCCCGGTGATCAAGGGCGACGCCACCCTCGAATCGGTCCTTCAGGGTGCGGGAATCACCCGCGCCCGGGCCATCGCCGCGCTTCTCCCGTCCGATGCCGACAATCTGTCGATCGCGATGACCGCCTCCGGGTTGAAGCCGGGGGTCCGGATCCTGGCGCGCTCCGAGCGGGATCGTTCCCGCGCCAACCTGGTGCGCGCCGGCGCCCGGGACGAGGACGTCATTTCGCCGCACGGCGCTGCCGGTATCCGCCTGCTCCAGAACCTGGTCCATCCGGAAGGGGCCCAGATCCTCGGCGTTCTCCACAACCTCATGCCGCTCGGGCTCGAAGTGGAACGGCTCGTCGTGGCGCCCGAGGATCCGATCGCCGGAAAGACGCTCGCCGAAGGCGCCATCGCACCCGGCCAGCGCGTCATGGTCATCGCCATCGAGCGGGACGGCGCGGAACCCATCTTCGCTCCGGGGGGCGACCAGTTGATCCGGGCCGGGGACTCCCTGTTGCTGCTGTGCCACCACGTTCCGAAGCAGCCCAGGGCCCACTGGCAGTGATCCGCGACCTTCTGGCGTCGTGGCGTGGCGGACTCGTCTTCACCGGCGTCTTCCTGATGGTCGCCCTCATCCGCCTGGCGGTCATGCACCCGGGACCAGACGTCCTCTTCGGAATCCTCACGGCACTCCCGCAACTCGTGATCATCTTCGGCGTCGGCTGCCTGCTGACCCTTCCCCTGCTGCGGCTGGTGCGCCGCCACCCGGAGCGCCACCGGCTGCTCGTCGGGATGTGGACCGGCGCTCTCCCGATCTCCGCTTTCCTCGCGGTGGTCGGCGGTCTTCTCGGCCCCCTCGGGATCCTGGTCGGCGCCGCGCTGCCGGTCCTCATGGCGCTCGGAGTTGCCCGGCTCTTCCTCGCCCTCACCGCCCCCCCATAGTCCGTCCCGCAACGCGCTACCCCGGTCCGAACCGAGCCGGCGAGTGGAATCGAACCACCGACCTGCTGATTACGAATCAGCTGCTCTGCCGCTGAGCTACGCCGGCACACCCGGAACCGACCGACGCCACGCGACTCCGGGAACGCCGCCATCGCGCCGCGCCCGCGCCATCGGCCGGGGGCGGATTCTAGTCGGTTGGCCACCGGAACCCCGTTCGTCACCGGCGCGCCTCGTCCCTCCCCACCCGGTCCGGCGCCGGGAACGGAATCCGACCGGTCCCGGATGTCCGATCCGGATCCACCCATCCGCCCGGCCCGGCGCCCCGTGTCGTTCCGGACGCCACGCTGCCCGGCCAGCCGACGCCCCGGACCGGTCCGGATCAATCCGACCCCGTTACACTGGCTTCACGACGCGACACGGGGGGGACACCGCCGGATCGCCGTCGGCATTTCCCATGAGCCATCACGACCTGCTTTGGATTGCGAATTCCATCCACGGCATCGCGGATGACGTGCTGCGCAACCTCTACCTCCACGGCAAGTACCACGTTAATTGTTTCGACAGGATTACAAAGCCCAGCAGGGCGCAAACCAAGCGCGACACCAAGTCGAATTGGATCGTGAATACCGGACCCGCTTGGTTGCTGATGTGGTGACGGGAAAGCTCGACGTCCGCGAGGCGGCGGTAAGACGTGCGGACGTCGATTCGCTCGCCGGCGAGGAAACGCGGAAGGCACAAAGGTGAGCCGACGGGGCGTGCTCACTACTTTGCAGCCCGACGTGCTGCGCTGGGCGCGGGAACGCGCCGGTCTGGAGAGAGAGTCCGTGGCCCGCAAGGTCAGGGTTGAGCCGGGTCGAGTCGAGGATTGGGAGCAGTCTGGCCGGATCAGCTTCTCCCAAGCGGATCGACTGGCTCACTGCACCCACACTCCGCTCGGTTATCTGTTCTTGCCTGAACCACCGGGCGACAACCTGTCCATACCGGATTTTCGGGTTCCTCGCGGGAAACCGCCTCGTCGACCGAGTCCGAATCTCCTCGACACGGTGAATCGCATGAGTAGCCGGCAGGCGTGGATGCGTGAGGAATTGATCGAGGGTGGTGCGGATCCGCTGTCGTTCGTAGGAAGTTGCGGCGACGAGTTAACTCCCACACAGGCAGCCGACGCGATCCGGCATCAACTTGATCTGGAGTCAAACTGGGCATCACGCATGCATTCCTGGACCGACGCCCTGCGCCAGTTGCGTAATCGAATCGAGGCGATGGGTGTTCTGGTGGTGTTCAACGGTATCGTCGGAAACAACACATATCGTAAACTGGATCGATACGAATTCCAAGGCTTTACCTTGGTCGATAGCTACGCCCCGCTTGTTTTTGTCAACAGCACCGACTTCAAGACCGCTCAGATATTCACACTGACACACGAATTGGCTCACGTATTTTCGGGTACATCTGGCGTAGTTGATGCCGCACCATTGCCGGCTCATCACATGGAGCAGCGCTGCAACAGCATCGCAGCAGAGTTTTTGCTGCCAGCAGCGGAGCTTGTCGTTTTCTGGGAACGCCTTGGAACAATCGAGGAGTCGCTGGAGCGAGTTGCGAAGCACTTCAAGGTCAGCGTGTTGGTAGCGGCCTATCGAACTCTGAATCTGCGTCTTATCGGGAAAAACGAATTGGCTCTATTGAATTTCGAGTGGGTTATGCGAGGTGAGGGTTGAGCTTGGAGAAGTCGAGTTTTCCGGCGATAAGAAAGAAAACGGTGCGGATGGTGCGGAAGGAACGATACCCCCTGGCTTTCCGCTTGGCGGATTGGAAGAGGCCATTGAGGGCTTCTATGAACCCGTTGGTCTGGCGGGTTCGGGCCCACGCGGTGATGCCGTCGAAGTGTCTTCGGATCATCCGGGCGACGGCTTTCATGGGTTCGATCCGGGATCGATTCACGTTGGTGCACCACTGCTGGAGCATGGCCCGCATGACATGGACTTGCTTGCGGTGGAGGATGGCACGGAGTTGCTCCCGGTACCGCCAAGCTCGAGTGGTGCGCTTCCCAGCGGTCTGTGCGATCAGCGCGTTGAGTGCGGCGCGTTGGTTACGGCTGAGGTGTGTCGGATTCTTGAGCAAGGTCCAGCGCATGCCCTTGATCCCCGGATCGACCCGCTGCTCGATGCGTCTGGTTTCGTCGAGGGCACTCGAGGCGTGGGCGACGACATGGAACTTGTCGAAAGTGACTTGGGCATGGGGCAAATGCTTCGCAACCCCCTTGATGAAAGCAGGGGACATGTCGATCGAGACGAACCGGATCGCTTCGGGAGCGCCACCCTGTACCGCCAAGTTCCGGGCGAATTGTCCGACCGTGTCGGCCCCCCGGCCCTCCCCGACAAACAGCACCCGGCGCTTGCGGGCGTCGGCGGCAACGGTGACATAGGCGTGCCCCCGGGCCCGGGAGGTCTCGTCGATTGCGACGGCGCGAACGTCGCCCTGGTCGTCCTCCGCGGAGGCGAGTTCCACGTATTGGTTGCAGATGGTCTGAACCCGGTGTGGAGAAATCTTGTTCAACCGTGCGACCGCGGCGAAGGGCATTTCCCGACTCATGACGATCACCAACGCTTCGAAGAGCGCAGTGAACCCGGAGACCTGACCCGTCCAGGGCGTGGTGACCAGCGCGATCCGTCCGTCGGGCAGACGGACTCTCGGAACCCTCGCTACCACTTCGCATTCATACTGGAAGAAGTTGAGGTGGCGATAGCGCTTGGTCTTGGTGTCGTGGATGGGGTGTGTACCTTCGTGGTCCTTGTGAGGAAAGCGGGCGCCACGCTGAAAGTCGATATGGATGATCAGCTTGCGATCACACTCGACAAACTTCACGCTTTCGACGAACCAAGGTTCGATGAGGCCAAGGGCGGTTGCGAAGATGCGGTGGATATCTGTCATGAGATGCTTCTCCTATGCAGAGATGGGCCGAAAAGCAGCATTCTGCCGCTTTTCGAGCCCGAACCAAGCATGCCCGTCGCGGGTCCGTGCGTCAAGGGTTCGCTCCGCCGGGCTACGCCCGCCCTTGACACCCGGCCCCCCGACGGGCTTCCCGCCCGTACCCACTCGAAATTGAGTTGAGGCGAATTTCAAGAAGACGCCGGATCGCCGCGACCAACCCGATTGGAAATACAAGGAACTGGCGATTCAAGAAGCGGCCACCGCATTCCGCACGGCTTTGGGCGCCAAACCACCGCCTTGTGCATTCATACCGATACCGCCTTCCAAGGCGCGCCACGACCTACTATACGACCAGCGCATGACGCAGATGCTTTGCAGCATCTGGCCCAACGGAAAACCGGATATCCGCGACATGATCGTCCAGTTCGAAAGCACGGCCCCGGTTCACGAAAAATCGAAACGACCCACTCCGGAAGACATCGAATCGCGGTACCGAATCGATACCAAGATGACAAGGCCAGCGCCGGAACGCATCGCAATCGTCGACGATGTGTTGACAACCGGGGCGCACTTCCGTGCGGCGCAGAATATCCTGTTGACCGCCTTCCCGAAGGCGCGGATTGTCGGCTTGTTCCTCGCTCGGAGAAACCCGCGGGCTCTTTTGAATTTCGAGTGGGTTATGCGAGGTAAGGGTTGAGTTTGGAGAAGTCGAGTTTTCCGGCAATGAGAAAGCCGGACGGGCATGGGACAGGAGCTCCCGGTGGTAATGATACCAGCTCCCGGCGGTAATGACACCAGCTGCTGGTGTCATTTCGCGCGGTAGGCTTGGTCGGGGTGGGTAGTTCGTTCCGGGTAGCGCAGTTCGAGCCGGCCGGCTTCGACCATCGGGCTGAGATGGCGGCGGCGGAGGTTGGCGGCTCCCATGTCCAGCCATGCCGAGAGTTCCGCGAGCGTGGTCCATGCGCGGCCGGCGCAGATCTCGACGATGAGGTCGCGGAGCGGTCCGGCGCGGGGACGTTCTCCGAGGGCCCGAATCCGCTCGGCGAACACCGGTGGGAGATCGGCGCTCCGGGGCAATTCCCCGGTGGGCGGGTGGGGTTGGTCTTCCGGGGGTTTCGGTTCGGAACCGGGCGGGAGATCGGTGGCGCTCGCAGGCTGCGGGGACGGCAGATCCTCCGGGAGGGTTCGTTCGGGGCGGGGCGGGAGCTTCGCGCTGCTGGTGAGCGAGACCAGCGTGTCCCCGAGATCGGAGACGTCTTCCGCGAAGTTCTCGGCAGTGGAGGCGGCGGAGCGGACCCGACCGCCGATCCGATCCAGTCTCCGCCCTCCCCGCCGCGGTCCCAGCCGGCGGCCGATCCGCGAGGCGGTGCGACCCGTGTGAAGCGCTCCCCGGGACACCCGCGCGCCGATGCGGCCCGCAACCGCGATGCCGCGCGCGATCGTGCCGGCGTTCCGGGCAAGCCAGCGTCCGCTTCTCCAGATACCGCTGCCGAGGTAGCGGAGCCACGCCCGGCCGCCGTGGATCCAAGGGCGATCAAGGAAGCGCCGGATGGCCGGGAGTCCGGGCGGATCGGGTTGCGGATTCATCGGGTGCGGACGGCCCTCCGGCGGCGTTTCTTCTTCGCGGCGGCGCCGAGCGGCGCCACCATCTTCTCGTAGAGCTCGAACAGGTGCTCGACCCGCTCCCGCTCGGAGCCGAACCGGTAGAGCCGGGCCGCCACTCTCGACTGTCTGCCCCCGCTTAGGCCCATCGCCAACCGACAAGCTCGGCGGAAGCAACACCTGCGTACATCGGTTCACGCCGCCCGGCCAAGAAACCCGCGACGGTGTTGGCACGGCATGGATGATCTCGAAAAAGCATCTGCCGCGAGAGCTGACACGGACTTCCCAGGCATGTTGACATAATCTCTAAGGATAGATTTGATATTTTCTCGCGTAGCTCCATATGAGAACGGATAAAGTCTACAGACTAAACAGGCCGATTATCAGAAGGATGAACGAAATAACTATCAGAATAATTGGAACAAGTCTCTCGACAACGGTAAGTCTCCAATAATAACTTTGTTTTTCATTACCTTTCAGGTATTCCCATTCTGTTTTGAAGAACGAAAATGCCAATTGTTCTTCCATTTTATGAAGTACATGAAATTTGCCCTTCTGGAGTTGACTATAAGAACAAATCACGATATACCAAGAAACTCCAAGCAGGCATCCTACGACCCCAACAAATAACAAGATGATCGCTGGAACGGCATCATTGGTTCCGAGCTGGATAAATGTTCCAAGGAACAGGATCAGCCCGATGAATACGCTTCCGAAAAGACGATTTGCTCCTTCGCGCCTCTGGCTGACCCTGTCGGCAAGTTCAGCGTGGAGTTTGTATAGCTCCAAGATGTCGTTATTCGATTTTTTCAATCCAAGAACCTAATTGCCTCTACGATGCTTTCGGTATTCCAACGCACAACTCTGGATGCCGCATTTTTGACAGGAGCAGAAGTCCTTTCTCTACCTCGTGGTTCGATGGCAATAATGGGTTTTGGAAAATTGAATCCAGATCGAGCTATATCGATTTCTTCTGTAATCCATTTGCTGTATGTAGCATATACTCCTGCCAATATCAGAATAACGCCGCAGGGCTGCATCTTGTTCTGGATAGCGTCTCGCAGTTGATCAACTGATTCGGCGTTGTGGATCGGACTGTCTTTAGGAACGGAGTAATTTCGATATGAAAAATAGGTCCTTGAACGAAGGAGTTCTACCAAACTTTCATACGAATTGGAATAGCTCCAAGAGTGACTTATAAATAAATTATGTGTTTTCATTTTCTCTCCATTAATTTGCTCGCTACACGGAACACATCATGTGCAGACCGTTGGGAGGAGGCAGCATACTTGATCGGGACCAATCCGACCACAATACCACAACACCTATCAGTATTTCGGCAAGGCAACCTGAGCCCAGTCTTGCGGACGCCGTTGCCCGGTTGGCGGCACCACGCCCGGCCACCGTGGATCCAAGGGCGATCGAGGAAGCGCCGGATGGCCGGGAGTCCGGGCGGATCGGGTTGCGGATTCATCGGGTGCGGACGGCCCGCCGGCGGCGTTTCTTCTTCGCGGCGGCGCCGAGCGGCGCCACCATCTTCTCGTAGAGCCCGAACAGGTGCTCGACCCGCTCCCGCTCGGACGCGAACCCGGAGCGACGGTACAACCGATCCACCGCCCGGTCGAGCGCCCGGTGAGCCCGGCGGAGATCCGGAGGCATCAGGTCCGGGTCGTAGAGGTCCGCCAGCGTGGCGTCCGGGTGGGCGGCCCGGGCATCAAGCACCGCCTGCGCCAGCGGCTCCAGCCCGGATCGATCCGCATCGTCGGAGGGCAGCGGGAAGGTGTTGTAGACGAGGCCGATGGAATAGCGGTAGTCGCTCTTCAGCCGTCCGCCGACATGCCGCAACCATGCCATATGCATCGCCGAGGTCAGCAGCGCGAAGTGCGCCAAGGTCGCGTTTTCCAGGATGCGAACCAGATTGCTCGGAATGACCGGCGGTTCCAGCCAGCCGATGGGCGTGTACTCCCGCCTCTCGGAACTGACTTCCGGGATGACCAGGAAAGGCGCGGTGGGCAGGACGTTCACGTGGTATAGCGTCGGTGTCTCCGCGAGTCTTCGTGTCGGCGGGCTCCGGCTCGCCTCCCGGTGGCGGCGCACTGCCGCCAGTCTTTCCTGCACCCGGGGCAGCGCCCGAAGCGCCGACGGCGAGGCCTCCTGGAGGGCGAGAATGAAGCGCCGGCCGCCCTGGATGTACTCCCGCGCTCCAACGAACGGACGCAGGAATGGCGCGGCATCAGGTTCTTCAGCGATGAACGCGGTCCGGGCGGCGTCATCGAAGATCAGGTGTCCGCCGTCGATCGGCTTGGAACCGATGATCAGCTGGGGCATCCCGTTGTGCGGGCGACTCGCCTCCCGCACCGTCAGATGCGGGTCGGCGAGACCCCCGGCATCGACGAGGTACGGCGAGAGCGCCGCATGCCGGCTTTCGTGTGCGTCGCCCTTCGGTTCCTCGTACGAGAAGAGCCGCCGCTCCCCGGGTGCGCCGCTGCGGTCGGCGAGGCCGAGGATCACCACGTGCACATGCGCCATGCCGCGGGCGTCCGAACCCCAGGCGAAGGTCCGGTGCGCGAACGCGATCTCGAGACCGCAGCGCCCGAACAGGATCGGCCACAGCTGCCCGACCTGCTCGCCCTGGGTGATCGAGTTGGTGGCGACGAAGCCGATACGGGCGCCCCGCCGGGGATCGCCTGCCTTCATGTATTCCCCGGCCTTGATGAACCATGCGGTCACGAAATCCAGCGTTCCGCCGCTGCCGCCGAGTGCCGCGATCCGCCGGATCTGCGCCCGCTGGAGTTTCGACTGGTACTTGGCGCCGCCGAACGGCGGGTTGCCGAACACGAAGGAACACTTTTCCGGCGCCAGCAGCTCGCTCCAGTCGGTCTCGAGGGCATCGGCGTGGAGGATGTGGGGCGAACGCTCGAGCGGAAAGCGGGCGAACGCCCGGCCGAACCGGCGGCCGAGTTCCACGTTCATGATGTGGTCCATCATCCACAGCGCGGTCTCGGCGATGCGCGCCGGGAATTCGTTGATCTCGATCCCGTGGAACTGGTGGACATCGAGGCGCACCAGCGATCCGACATCCAGCCGCAGGGCCACGTCCCCGTCCCGGGCGTGCAGCTCGAACAGCACCTCGGTTTCGAGGCGGCGCAGTTCCCGGTAGGCGATGATCAGGAAGTTGCCGCAACCGCAAGCCGGATCGAGGAACGTGAGCTCGGCGAGCTTTCGGTGGAAGGCGTCGAGACGCGCGCGCCGGCCGCGTTTCAGGCCCTTGATCCGGGCGAACTCGGCGCGAAGATCGTCGAGGAACAGCGGCTCGATGAGCTTCAGGATGTTCTGCTCGGTGGTGTAGTGGGCGCCCTGGGCGCGGCGCTCCTCCGGCGCCATCACCGACTGGAAGAGCGAGCCGAAGATCGCCGGGGAGATGTTCGACCAGTCGAAGCGGCTCGCGTCGAGCAACTGGCGGCGCATCGGCGAGGTGAACCCGGGGATGCGGATGCGCTCCCGGAAGAGGTCCCCGTTCACATGCGGGAAGCGCGCGAGATCCTCGTCGAGGGTGGCCTGCCGCGCGTCGACGGGGGTGTCCAGCACCTCGAACAGCTGGGCGAGCCAGGGGCCGAGATCGCTTCCGTCCTCCCGGGTCCGGGCCTCGAGGAATTCGAGGAAGAGGTCGCGCGGCTCGAAGATCCCGGTGTCGTCGGCGAACAGGCAGAAAACGATCCGCACCAGGAAGCGCTCGAGGTCGTGGCCGCGGTACCCCGCTTCGGCGAGCGAGTCGTGGAGCCTCCCGACCAGCTCGGCGGCGCGGATGTTGGCCGGGTCCTGATCCCGGAATGTCCGCTTCTGGAGCCCGAGCATGAAGGCGAACGTCTCGACGTGGTCCGGCAGGTCGGCGAGCGCGAAGCGGGACTCGTCCCGGGCGTCGAGATCCCGAAGCACGAAGGTCTGGAAATCGCTGACGAGGATGTACTGCGGACGCTCGGTCTCGGACAGCGCGTCGAAGTACCGCCCCGCCTGCTCCTGTGCCGCCGTCAGGTCGCGTCCGGCGCTCTTTTGTTCGACCAGCAGCACGCCGGGCCAGAAGAGGTCGATGAAGCCCCCGGAGTTGTCGAGCCGCCGGACGTGCTCCTCGTAACGGGCGACGCTCCGCCGCCGGATTCCGAAGATGGCGAAGAAGCCGTCGTAGAAGCTCTGGGTCTCACCCTTCTCGTACCCGGCGCCCTCCCACTGCGCGGCGAAGGCCGCGGCGCGGGCGCGGACTTCGTTCCACGAGAGGCGCATGCGCTGGCAATGCTACCGGCGGAAATTCCGGCCGCAGCGGTGGGGGGCGCCGACGGCCCGGGGCGCGGGGCCGCAACCCGGGGGCAACCCCGGTGGGGCAGCCAGCGGTCATGCGTGGGGGCGCGCTTCATTCCCCCTGCCCCGACACGGTCGTTGTTCCCACCGAATCCCGGATCCGCGGCGTCAGGAAGATGAGCAACTCCTCCTCGCGTTCCCGCGACCCCGAGGACCGGAACAGCCGGCCCAAAAGCGGAATCCGGTGCAGGAAGGGGACGCGCTGCCGATCGTTCGACTCCTGGTTGACGAAGACGCCCCCCAGCACCGTGGTCTCGCCGTCCGACACCCGGATGCGGGTGGTGGCCTGCTGGGTCAGGATGCTCGGGATCCCCCCGACCGACTGACCGAAGTCGAGGGAATCGTTGTTGACGTTCAGGTCCAGCAGGATCGTGCCGTCGGGACCGATTTCGGGAGTCACGGTGAGCTCCAGCACCGCATCCTGGAACTGCACCGTGACCGTGTTGTTGGCCACCACCTGCACCGGAAACGTGACCCCCTGCTTGATGGTTGCCGAGCGCGCGTTCTGGGCGACGATGCGCGGCGCCGAGAGAATCCGGAGTTCGCCGCGCCGCTCGGCGGCGGTGAGCGCGAGGTCCAGCCGCTCCACACCGACGAGAGCGCCGAGGGCGATCCCCAGGGCGCCGGTCGGTTTCGTGTTGACCGGCAGGTTCACCGCATATCCGGGACGCCCGCCATCGGGACCGGCCGGCGGCAACAGGCCCCCTCCCGGATTCTCGACGAACCCGGCGGTCCCGGACCCGCCCAGTGCGCCCCCGCTGACGCGCAGATCGACTTCGCCCGGGTCCGTAGCCGGTTCCGCAGAAGGATCGGCGGGAGGGCCGCCGCGGACCACCTCCCCGCCCCACTGGATTCCGAGGCTGCGACTCCGGGTCCGGGTGGTGAGCACGATGCGGGCCTCGATCTCCACCCCGGGAACCGGAACGTCCAGCGCCGCGAGGATGGCCTCGAGGGCCGGCATGCGCCCCTCGACTTCGTGGATCAGGACTGTCCCGGTCCGGGCGTCGGCGACGACGGAACCCCGCTCGCTGAGCCGCTCCTCGAGCAGCTCGCCAATCTCCCCGGCCGGGATGTGCGCGAGGCGATGCATGCGCGTGACGAGCACTCCCGCGAGTTCGCGCTCCTCCTCGCGCCGTACCCGCTCGGTTTCCTCGGCGGCCAGTTCGGCGAGCGTCCCCACCCGCAGCACCGCGCCATCGAGGATCCAGCCGAACCCCCGCGACCGGAGGATCACATCCAGTGCCCGGTCCCAGGGTGTCTCCGAGAGTCGCAGCGAGATCCGTCCCGAGACCGAGGGTTGGAGGATGAAGTCGAGACCGCTGACTTCCCCGAGCACCCGGAGGACGTCGCGAATGTCGGCATCGCGGAAGTCGAGGGTGACCCGCGCCGCCCCTCCGGCCTCCCCGGTCGCCGGGGGCTGCAGCGGATCGGCTTCGGCTTCCTCCGGGCGCTCCCCCGGCGGGGCAGCGGCAGCCGAAGGAGCCGAGCTCCCGGCCCTGTCGGAGGCAGGGGGCTGGGGCGACCTGCAAGCGACTTCCAGGCCGTCTTCGGTTTCGTCGAAATTACAGATGACGCCCGGACCGACTTCCATCAGGAGTTCCGCGCGACCCTCCCCGGTCGTCTCGATCCGGACGCTGCGGATCTCCGCGGTCTTGACCCCCCAGACGCCGCGAACCGCCTCGATGTTCGCGCGGCCGAGGGAGACCACCATGCGTTCCTCCCCCCGCACCAGACTCTGCGGCGCCATCGGGCCGGCGGCGCGCAGGCGGATGCGGGTCGTATCTCCGTCCCGGCGCATTTCCACCCCCGTCACCGGCACGGGGCCGTGATCCGGGGATTGTCCGGCAGCCCAGACCAGCAGGAAGGCCAGGATCATTGCGAACCCCCTTCGGGATCCGGCGGCGCCAGCGGTCGGTGCAGCTCGTTTTCGGGATCCGAACGCAGTACGAAGAACACGCCGCGGGCGTCCACCCCGGAGAGGATCCCGTCCAGCAGGGCATCCCCGGGCCGCGCCAGGAATCCCTCTCCCGGCGGCGACTCCAGCACCGCCAGTCCATCGCGGGCACGGCTTCCCCCGGTCACCAGCACGCCCCGGATCCGGACCTCGGAGATCATCCAGCCGGCGAGTCCCGCCGGACGCTCGGTGTCCGGCGGCGCTTCGGGGGGGCGAAACGGATCGCGTCCCTCCTGGGCGACGCCCGGCGAAGCCAGCAGCGCCACTCCCAAGCCGAGCGCGAGGCGCCCCTCCGCCCCGATCATCGACCCCGGCCCCCGAAATCGGGCGTCCCCGACTCCGCGGCGACGGTCATGGCGACGAATCGGCCGGTCAGCAGTCCTCCCGGCTCGGCCGGGGCCAGCAGGTCGAATTCGTCGACCACGACCACCCGTCCCAGCTCGGCGATCCGCTCGAAGAACCGCAGGAAGTCGAAGTAGCGGCCTTCCGCCTCCACGGTGGCCGTGTGGGCAAGGAAGGGGCCGATCGGAAACGCGGGGTCGGGCGCGAAGCGCCGCAGGCGCAGCCCCTCATCGGATGCGATTCCCGCGATGGAGTCCAGAATCCCGGCCGCTTCCGCCTCCGCCCCGAGAACGCCACGCAGCACCTCGACCTGTCGGAGGGTCCGATCCAGATCCGCCCGTACGGCATCGGCTGCCTGGCGGGCCGCGCCGCCGGCCGCCGGGTCCTCGATGGCGCGGAGTTCGGCGGTCAAGCGGGCGATCCGGTCCCGCTCCTGGTTCAGGGCCCCCAACTTGTCCGGCCGGATCCACAGACGAAACCCGGCCTGGAGGGCAAGCGCCGCCACCGCAAACGAAAGCAGGATGCGGACCGCGGGGGCGGGCCGGATCACGGGTTCCCTCCGCCGCCGGTGAAGGCGGTCAGCAGGGCGGCGGGCGGCCCGGGGTCCCGCGAGTTGAAACGCAGCGTTCCCGTCAACGAGAAACGATGATCTCCGAGTCCCCGGCCGGACTCGCGCCCATCCGCGTCGCGCTCCACATATTCGAGGGTCAGGGAACGCACCCGGTCCATCTTCCGGAAACGCCCGGCCGCGGTCCGGGCGGACCCGGTGGAGCCGGTCCGTCCGGTGATTCGGAAATCGTCCCCGCGCCGGCGCAGGTTCTCCAGCACCACCCCGTCGCCTACCGTGAGCGGGAGCTCGCGCAGGAGATCGGGCAGCACGTGACGCTCCTCGTCCCAGCGCGCGAGGCGGCCCTCGACCACGCGAAGCTGCCCGATACGCCGACGATCCTCCTCGATCCGGTCCCGGAGTCCCTCGAACTCCGCGATCTGCGCCTCGAGACGGGTTGCCGTCGCCACCTCGGCGCGATGCCGGGAGTCGAGGCGCCCCATGTCGAGAAACGCGAGGACGACGGAACCGGCCACCAGGACGCAGCCGGCCATGGCCGGGAGGGCCGATGCCGGCGTCCGCCAACGGGATCCGGCTCGGCCGTGGAAGGCGTCTTGCGGAAGCAGGTTCAAGACCGGGTCCCTTGCGGAAAGCCGGCGCCGGCAGGCGACGGAATCGGAAAACGGATCATGGGGTGTCCTCCAGTTGGTTGAAGGCGAGGCCGGCGGCGAACGTGAGCGCCGCATCGCCCCGGGACCGATCCAGCAGTCGAATCGGGTCCAGCAGCGCCGGCTCTCCCCGGGCGTGGGGACGAAGCGCCTCGAGAATGGCCTCGCTTGCGCCACCCCCGCTCAATCGCATCGAACACGGCGGGCGCAATCCGGCCTCGTCCAGCGCTTCGGCAACCGATCCGGCGAGGCGCTTGGCGAGTTGGCCCCCGTCCGGCTCCGCACCGCCCTCCCCGGAAGGGGACACCCCGCCGCCGGGCGTCTGGACGGTGGCAGCCAGTTCGGCGGGAGCGCCGGGACTGCCCTCCCCGTTTGCCGGCGGGGGCCGGAAGACATGAACGGCCGCGTGCGAAGCGCCCACTTCCACCACCGCGACCGGCTCGCGCGGGGACGGGTTGTCGGCCCCCAGCCGGGCCTCGAGATCCAGCGCGCCCCGAAGGGCGAACGGTTCGATCTCCACCCGACGCGGGGTCATGCCGGCCCGGACCACCGCCCGCCCGTGCCCGAAGACCAGATCCCGTCGGGCCGCGCCGAACACGAGCCGCCGGCCCCGCCCGCCATTCCACGAATGGAGCGGCTCGAAATCGAACAGGATGTCCTCCATGTGAAACGGGACGTGACGCGCCGCCTCGGCGGCAACCGCCTCCCGGAGCTGCTCGCTCCCGGGATCTCCCGTCGCCGGATCGAAGTCGTTCTCCGGCAGGACCAGACGCTTGACCAGATACGCCCTTCCCCCGATACCCACCGATGTGTCGCGGCGCCGGACGCCGAGGCGGCCCATCAGGCGATGGAGCACCGCACCGGCGGCGTCCGGATCCCGGATGGCGCCTTCCCGCACCGTGCCGGGCGGAAGCGCCTCCCGGCCGGCGGCGAGCAGGCGAAGTTCCGTTCGCTCGCGGACGAGCACCACCACCTTCACCGCCGAGGCGCCGAACTCCACGCCCACCCCCGATTCGGGGCGGGACCAGCCGATACGATCCGAAAACACGTATACAAGGACGCAGCAGCGCGGTTTTTGTCGCGTCGCCGGCCCCGATTGTGGAAAACCCGGCGGGCCCGGCTCGAATGGTCGGACGCGGAATCCCGGCGTCCCGAATCCGCGAACCGGCCCTCCACGGGCATCATTTCTTGAACGTCGGGGCCGCCCTGCCTATACTCCCGCCTCCCTTTGCGGGTGGCTGTCTCCGGGTTCCGATACCCTCCCCGGCATGCGGCGCCCGTCCTGCGGTCGATCCCTGCGGTCGGTCGTCGATTCGCCCTTTCCCTGCCATCCATGCCCCGAACCGAGTCCAGCACCTTTCTCCGAGCCGGTGATATCACCCGTCAGTGGTACGTGGTGGATGCCGGGGACCAGGTCCTCGGTCGCCTCGCCAGCCGGATCGCCCGGGTGCTGACCGGCAAGCACAAGCCGACCTGGACTCCGTTTCTCGACTGCGGGGACCATGTGGTGGTGCTGAACGCGGCGCGCGTGCGGCTCACCGGGCGCAAGAACGAACAGAAGATGTATTACCGCCAGAGCGGGCGGCCGGGGGGGCTGAAATCGTCCACGGCGGCCCGCGTTCGCGCTGCCCACCCCGAACGGCTCGTCGAGAGCGCCGTCCGCGGGATGTTGCCCAAGGGACCCCTTGGACGGAGCCAATTCATGAAGTTGAAGGTGTACGCGGGTGATCGGCACCCGCACGCGGCCCAGCAACCCGTTCCGCTGCCGGCCTCCCTCGAGGCTCGGTCCTGATGTCCGAGCCTGTCGCCTACGGCACCGGAAAACGCAAGAGTTCGGTCGCCAGGGTCTTCCTGCGGGAGGGCGCCGGCGCCATCCTGGTCAATCAGCGTCCGCTTGAGGATTACTTTCCCCGTTCCACCTACCAGGGCTGGGTGGTGCAGCCGCTCCAGGCGACGGACCGGGCGGCCCGGTTCGACGTGGATGCCCGGGTTCGCGGCGGCGGACTTTCCGGGCAGGCAGCGGCCGTGAAGCTCGGCATCGCCCGGGCGCTCAGCGCCAGCGACGCCGGGCTCCGCCCGGAACTCAAGCGCCGCGGCTTCCTCACCCGGGACGCCCGGCGCAAGGAACGCAAGAAGTACGGCCAGCCCGGAGCCCGCAAGCGGTTCCAGTACTCGAAGCGGTAGGCGTCCCGTGCCGGAAACCACCGTCAGCATGCGCGACCTGCTCGAGGCGGGTCTTCACTTCGGTCACGAGACCAAGTGGTGGAATCCGCGGATGCGTCCCTACATCTACGGGAGCCGCAGCGGCATCCACATCCTGGATCTCAACCAGACCCTTCCGATGTTCCGGGATGCGCTCAACTTCATCTCCCGTCTCGGCGCCGAGGGCAAGACCATCCTCTTCGTCGGCACCAAGCGCCAGGCCCAGGACGTGATCGCCTCCGAAGCGAGCCGGGTCGAGGCGTTCTATGTGAACCATCGCTGGCTCGGCGGCCTCCTCACCAACTTCCAGACGATCCGCAAGAGCATCGCCCGGTTCCAGGAGTTGCGGGACGTCACCGAGAACGCGGATCTCGGCGGGTTCTCCAACAAGGCGCGTTCGAGACTCGAGAAACGCCGGCGGCGACTGGAGAAGACGCTCGCCGGGATCGAGAAGATGGAACGCCTTCCGGATGCCGTCTGCATCGTGGATCCCAAGAACGAGATGATCGCCGTCCAGGAAGCGAGGAAACTCGGCATCCCGATCATCGCCATCGTGGATTCCGACTGTGACCCGGACCTCATCGACCACATCATCCCCGGCAACGACGATGCCCTTCGCGCCATCCGCCTGTTCGCTTCGCGTGTCGCCAGCGCCTTCGAGCAGGGCCGGCGCCTCTACGGGGTACCTTCGGAGGACGCCGCGGCGTTTGACGAGGCGGCCAACGGAGGCGGCGCCGCGGCCGGGGAGGATGGAACCGCGACCGAAGGGAACGCGGTCCCCGAAACCGAACCACCGCCCCCCGAACCCGCTCCGTCCGCAGCACCCGCTTCGGCGGACTGACCGGCGGCCCCCCGAGACCCGGTGCGGCACGCCGGGTCCCTTGAACCAGAGAGGTGAACCTCATGCCCGCTATCAGCGCCCAGGACGTCAAGAGCCTCCGGGACCGGACCGGCGCTGGATTCGCCGATTGCAAGCAGGCGCTCCAGAAGACGGATGGCGACTTCGACCAGGCTGTGCGCCTGCTCCGCGAGAAGGGCGTGGCCGCGGCCGAGAAACGCGCCGGACGACCGGCGACCGAGGGCCTCATCCACTCCTACATCCATGACGGGCGCATCGGCGTCATGGTGGAACTCTCCTGCGAGACCGACTTCGTCGCCCGCAACGAGACATTCCGGAATCTGGCAAACGATGTGGCGATCCACATCGCAAGCAACTATCCGGCGCCCGCGCGTTGGGTTCGCCGGGAAGACGTTCCGGCATCGGTGCTGGATTCGGAGCGGGATCTGATCCGCACCCAGATTGCGAACGACCCGCGGAATGCCAGGAAGCCGCCCCCGGTGATCGACAGGATCGTCGCCGGCAAGCTGGATCGCTTCCTGTCCGAGCGGGTTCTCCTCGATCAGCCCTGGGCGCTCGACGATTCGAAGGACATGAAGGTCCAGGATCGGGTGATCCAGGCGGCCCAGGCCATCAAGGAGAACATCCGGATCCGCCGATTCGTCCGTTTCGAGCGCGGCGAGGAGCTGGACGGGTAGACCGGCTTCACGATGTCCGGGCAGGCAGCCGACCGGAACCGGCGGGTCCTGCTGAAGCTGAGCGGGCAGGCCCTCCAGGGCGAGGAGGCCGGCGTTTCCCTGGATGCGGCCGACGCGATGGCCCGCCGCATCGCCGCAGTTCACGGCAGCGGCGTCGAGACGGCGTGCGTCATCGGCGGCGGCAACATCTTCCGCGGCATCGCCCCGCACACGCGCGACATGGACCGGGTCACCGCGGACTCGATGGGCATGCTGGCCACACTGATCAATGCCCTCGCACTCCAGGAACGGCTCGAACGGCTCGAGTGCGACACCCGCCTGATGTCGGCCATCACCATCCGCCAGGTCGCCGAACCCTTCATCCGGCGCCGGGCCCTCCGTCATCTCGCCCGCCGTCGCATCGTCCTCTTTGCCGCCGGGACCGGCAGTCCCTATTTTTCGACCGATACTGCCGCAGCGCTGCGGGCCGCGGAGATCCGCGCCTCGGTGCTCATCAAGGCAACCCGGGTTCGCGGCGTCTTCACCAGCGATCCGGAGAAGGACGAAGGCGCCCGGCAGATCCGCCGGATCAGTTATCTCGATGCCATCCGGAAGAAGTTGCGGTTCATGGATACCACCGCAATCTCGCTTTGCATGGAGACCCGGGTGCCGATCGTGGTGTGCCACCAGGACGACCTCGAACGTGCTGCTCGCGGGGAGGACGTGGGGACGCGGGTCGGGAGCTCTTAGACTTCCTGCCCATGAAGCACGAAGTCCTTGATGATGTGAACCGGCGGATGGACCGTACGGTCCGGAGCCTCGAGCGCGAACTCGCCACCATCCGGACCGGACGGGCCTCGGTGAGTTTGCTCGACCCGGTCCGGGTGGAGTACTACGGCCAGCTGGCGCCGCTGGATCAGGTAGCCACCCTCAAGACACCCGACGCCCGGACCATCACCATCCAGCCGTGGGATCGCAACATGCTCAAGGAGGTGGACCGGGCGATCCGCGCCGCCAACCTGGATCTGAACCCCGGTTCGGATGGCGTCCTGCTGCGCATTCCCATTCCCCCGCTGAGTCAGGAGCGGCGGAAGACGCTGGCGCGGAGCATTGCGCGGACGGCCGAGGAGCACCAGAACGCGCTGCGCCAGGTTCGCCGCGACGCAAACCAGAAGCTGAAGAAGCTCGCCAAGGCCGGCGAGTTGTCGGAGGACCTCGAGCGCGATCTCGAGGCCGCGGTGCAGGAGACCACGAACCGGCACGGGAAACAGCTGGCGGAACTCGCCGAGAAGAAGACCGGGAGCATCCTCTCGATCTAGCCCGCCGGACGCGGCTCCGGGACGGTTACCGGCGATCCAGCCTGCGGATCCCCTCCAGCAGGACCCGGGCGCCGGCCACGATCTCCGCCACCTCGGTGAACTCGCGCGGCGAGTGGCTGATCCCGTCGCGGCTCGGGATGAAGATCATCCCGACGGGCGCGATCCGGGCGATGGACTGGGCGTCATGGCCCGCCCCGGAGGGCATCCTGCGGAACGGGTATCCGAGGTCGCCGGCCGCCTCCGCCAGCAGGTCGATGATCGCCGGGTCGCATGGCGCCGCCCGGCTCAGGTAGTAGGGATCGAAGCGGATGCTGGTGCCGTTCCGACGAGCCAGCTCGGCTCCGATCCCCTCAAAGTGGTCGGCCAGCTGCCGGATCACGTCCATGCTCAGATCCCGGATCTCGAGCGTCAGTTCCACCTCGCCGGGGATCACGTTGGCGGCGCCGGGATGCGCCTCCAGCCTGCCGACGGTGGCCACGTGGCGCCCTTCCCGAGTGAGCGCTTCGTCGTGAACCGCGGCGATGAATCGCCCGGCCGTCACCATCGGATCCCGGCGGCTCTCCATCCGGGTGGTGCCCGCGTGGTTGGCGAATCCGGAGACCGTCACCAGAAACCGCCGGATTCCCACGATCCCCTCCACGATGCCGATCGGGATGCCCGCGTCGTGGAGGGTCGGACCCTGTTCGATGTGAAGTTCGAGATAGGACGCGAACGCGCCCCGGGGAAGCGCCGCCTCGGTGATGCGCCCGGGGTTGCCGCCGACCCGGGCTAGGGCTTCGCCGAGGGTGAACCCCCCGTATGCCTCGAGGTCCATTTCCTCGGCCGCAACTTCCCCGGCAAGGGCCCGGCTGCCGGTCTTGCCGTTCTCCTCGTTGAAGAAGACCATGACTTCGAAGGGATGGCGCAGACCGCCTTCGCCGGCGAGCACCCGGGCGCATTCGAGCGCGCTCACCGAGCCGACCACCCCGTCGAAATTCCCACCGCCGGGAACCGAATCGAGGTGCGAGCCGGCAACCAGCGGAGGAAGTCCGGATTCGGAACCCGCGAGGGTTCCGATCAGGTTTCCGGCCCAGTCGATGCGCACCTCCATCCCGGCTTCCCGCATCCACGACGCAAAGAGATCCCGCGCTCCGATGTCCGCATCGCTGCCTGCCGTCCGCGAGATTCCGCCCTCGGCATTCGCACCGTAGGCGGCGAGGGCGGTCATGGCGTCCGCGATCCGGGATTCCGGGATGGAGATCGCGGCGCTGCTCCGGGCCGCGCTGGTGGCGCCGAGTACCGCGCCGATCCATTCGCGTCGGTTGAGGGAAATGCTCATGGGGGGTCAGGAGGGAGGGCGACCGGCGGGACGCTCTCCCGTCGGGCGAAGCCGGCGACTCCGGCGGCGCTGATCCGGACCCAACCCGCCGGTTCCGCCTCCCGAAGGTCCACGACGAATCCCTCGGGGACCCGCGCCAGCTGGGGAAAGGACTCTCCGGGTCCGCTGCGTATCGTAGCCGCCGGCGCCACCACAACCGCGCGCGGCGGCGCCGCCATGCGGAAGGCGAGGAGTCCCCCGGCGACCACCGAGCCGGTGCAACCGATGGCGAGAGCGGGGACGAGCAGGCGTCGACGCACGCCGACGATCCGAAGCGTCAGCAAACCCCCGGTGAGAAACACGGCGACGAGCAGTCCCCATCGGAGCCGGGATTCCGGAACCCGCGAGAGACGTGCAGCCGGACCCTCCATGACCGCAAGCAGTTCACGCGCGAAGGCGTCTTCCGGGTTCGGCGCCCCGTCCCCCGCCATCCGGCCGGCCAGCATCCGGCGCGCCAGGCCGAGGTTGGCCAGGGTGTCGGCATCCCCGGGGCGGGCCAGCAGCGCGCGTTCCCAATGCAGGATCGCAAGACCGAGGCGTCCCTCGCGAAACCGGGCGTTGCCGATGTTGTAGTCGAGCGCTGCGGACGCGAGCGGCGGGCACGCACCGGAGCGCGAACAGGCGAGGAGTTCCTCCCAGGCGGCAGCCGCTCCCGCGTAGTCGCCCTCGTCGAACCGGCGGGCCGCGTCGTCGGCGGTCTGCCCCGCCATCGGCGCCGTCCCGCACCCGGCAACCAGCAACCCCGCCGCCAGTCGCGCCGCCGCCAGTCTCATCGCGGCTTCAACTCGCTTTCGAGGGACCGGACGAGTTCGCGCGCCTCGTCCGGCGAAGGCGCCGTCGCTTCGCGTCCCCGATACCGGGCCGCTTCCGCTGCCGCGAGCGTCCGTGCCAGCCGGCTGGCGGTGTCCGACTCGACCCCCGCTTCCCGGAAGCGCGCTGCTGCCGCGTCGGGCGTGAGGCCGCTCGGAGAGCCGCCGAGCCGGTCGGCCGCATACCGATAGAGGGCTTCGGCGATCCCTCGGCCCGCATCGGCAACGCCCCTTTCCGGCTGCACCCGCTTCAACCGGGCGAGGGCCGCCGCCCCGGCCTGCGACCGGCGCCAGGCCTCGGCGTGTTCGGCTCGATACCGTCTCCGCCACACGAGGGCGAGGGCCGCCAAGTTCCCGAGCGCCGGAAGACCGAGCACGAACCAGTAGAGCCGCCCGGCATCCCGCGCCGGGGTCGGGGGGCCGACCGGGTGCAGGTACCGGATGTCCTCGCCGAAGCGCGCTCCCCCGACGGCGGCAACCGGCGCCGGAGCGGAGGCATCGGTGGCGCCGGCGACCTGCACCGGGATCGGGTCGGTGACCAACCGCTGCCAGGCGCCCTGACGCGGATTGAAGACGTCGAGGCGCGCCGGCCCGATGCGTCGCCGGCCTCCCGATTCGGGGACGATGGGGAAGGACCAGGTCCGCGTCCCCCCGAACCGGAGGCCGGAGTCGGCCAACCGGAGGCCGGTTTCCTGCTCGTTGTCCGGATCGAACACCCGGAAGTCGTTCCGGACCGCGGGGTCGAGCGCCGGTGGGTCGGCGCCACGCAGGTTCCCCTCCCCTTCCAGCCGGATCCGGAGAACCAGTGTCTCTCCGGCGTTCGCCCCGCTGTCACCGAGCGGGACCCCGTCCCGCAACAGCTCCGCCGAGAGCCGGTAGTCGCCCACCGTCCCGCTGAAATCCGGGGGCCGGCCCGCGGTCGGGAGCTCGCGGACCCGGATCTCCACGGCCGGAGCGGTCCGGGAATCCGCCACCTGTTCGGGGAGGAACAGCGAGTTGGTGCGCGCCCGGAATCCGATCTCGAAGGTGGGCCCGGGGAGGGCCCGTTCGCCGGCGCCGGTGGGAAACACCGCTCGCATCAGGATCGGCCAGGTGTCATATTCCACCCCATCCACGGTGCGGCGTTCCCGGGTGGGCCCCGGAAGCGCCCGGCGGGCGAGGATGTCTTCCCGGGACAACCCGCGTTCGAGCCACGGCGCGTCCGGCAACGTCACATCCTCGATCCAGAAGCCCTCCGGACGGGAGCCGCCGGTCTCCTGTGCAAAGAGGACGGGAAGCCGGCTGTACAGGCGGTACAGCACGAGAACCTGCTCGCCCACCCGGACATCGCGGTGCGCGGCCTCGGCACGGATGAAGAAATCGTCGGGATCCACGGACGGGATCGCTCCCGGCCGCCGGCCGAAGAGCGAGTCGAAGGGGGAACCGAACGGATCGAACGCCGGCGCCCGGGGCCGCACGCTTCCGCTCTCCACCTGCACCGTCACCGGATCGGTCGGGGCGTACCCCGGAACCTGGATCGGAGGGATGGTCAGGGCGCCGGTGCGGGTGGGTTGGAGGGTGAACACCCAGCGCACCTCGTGGCTCATCCCGCCCCCCGAAATGGTCACGTTGGTGCTCCGGGAACGGCCGCGCACCTCGAATCCGGACAGGGCCGGGACCTCCGGCGGCCCCTCGTGATCCCCACCCACGGTGATGGTGAGGAGCACGGTGTCCTCGATGCCGATGCGAGTTGCGTCCACCTCGGCGCGCGCCGCCTCCTGGGCAAACCCGATCGCTATCGAGGCGACGGCAAGCAGCAGGGGCATGATCAGTGACGCCCCCGCCGCACCGCCCGCACCCGGTTGGCCTTGAGGCGGTCTTCCTGGAACTGCCGCTCGATCTCGGCGAGGGCGGCAAGGATGCGCTCCGCCTGCTCGGGGCTGAATTCCGGAATCCGTCCGGGGTCGCCGCCGGTCGGATCTTCATCCGCCCCCTCCGCGTCCGGTCGGCCGGATTCCGGCCGTTCGCCCGCTGACGAGCGCTGTTGCTCCGGCCCGGTGTCGGGTTCCTCCCCCTGGTCCCCGTCGCCTCCCTGCCCTTCGTCCGGTTCCCCCTGGCCCCCTTCGTCCGGTTCCCCCTGCTCCCCTTGGTCCGCTTGCCCCTGCCCGGCATCCGGTTGTTCCTCCTGACGTCCCTCGTCCTGCCCGTCTTCCTGGTCCGGCGGCGCCGGTTCCTCCCCACCCTGTTCCTGTTCCCGTTGCCGGCGGAGAGCGATTTCGAGATTCTGCCGGGCGGCGGTGTCTTCGGGGTCCAGCAGCACCGCTTCGGCATAGGCTGCTGCCGATTCCCCGAAGGCGCCACCCCGGAACAGTGCATTCCCGAGATTGAAGAATGCGTCGCGCCGGGGAATCCCGTCGGCCCCGTCCAGCGCTGCCCGGTATCCAAGCACGGCCTCGGCGAGCGGGTCGGCGTTTCCTTCCGCCTCGGCCATCCGGTAGTGCACTCCGGCGATGTTGAGACTGTTCTCCGGGGATTCGGGATGCGCTTCGAGCGCCCGCGAGAATGCCTGGAGCGCCTCCTCCAGCTCTCCCGCGGCAAGGCGGCGGGCGCCTTCCTCGGTATGGGGCTCGGGTCCGCCGAGAATCTGCGCGGCCAGCAGGAGGACAAGGGGCGTCATGGTCATCCTGCCGGCGCCTTCCGGGAGCTGCGGCGTATCGCTCCGTACCCCCCGAGGGCCAGGAGTCCGAGCCCGAGCGGAATCGGGAACCGTTCGATCATCCGCCGGGAGAGGGTGTCCCCGAGGCGGCGCCCCTCGAGTCCGGCGACGAATGCGGCGACTCCCGCGATTTCCCCGTCGTCGGCGGAAAGGCGGAACCAGGCGCCGCCGGTGCGACGCGCCAGCTCCCGCAGGGTCGCCTCGTCCAGCCGGCTCACCACCGGGCTCCCGGTGGTGTCCAGCATGATCGCCGAACCGTCCCCGCCCTCCACCGGAATGGTCTCTCCGGCGGGGGTCGCCACCCCGATGGGGAGGAAGGTGATGCCGCGCTCCATCGCCCGTTCCGCCATCTCGACAGCCGCGGCGGCCCGGACCGTGTCCTGTTGTCCGTCCGTGAGCAGCACCACCACCGGATGGCGGCTCTCCTGCCGGTCGAAGGCGCTGATCGCGGTCTCCAGCATGGCGGCGAGGTCGGTTCCGGGGCTGTCGACGACTCCGGTGGCGACGCCGGCGAGCAGTGTCCGAACCGCCCCGATGTCATGGGTGAGCGGGCACTGGATGAACGCGTCCCCCGAGAACACCAGCAGCCCCAGTCGATTTCCGGCAAGCCGGAGGGCGAGTTCGGACGCGATGTACTTCGCCCGCTCCATGCGCGAGGGAGCCACGTCCCGGGCATCCATGCTGAACGAGGTATCGAGCGCCAGCAACACATCCACGCCCACCAGGTCCACTTCCCGTTCCTCGATGCCCCACCGGGGTCGCGCGGCGGCCAGCGCCAGGAACGCCAGCGCCAGGACCAGCAACGCCTCCCGGAACCGCCGGCGGACGCGGGATTCCCGTTCCAGAAGGCTCGAGGCGCGCCGGCCCACCCGTCCCAGCATCGACCGGACCCGGGTCGCCCGGTACCAGAACAGGAGGACCGCCACCGGCGCCAGCCCGAGCAGCAGCAGGGCCTGGGGTTCCCCGAAACGCATCAGGGCGCCACCCGGAAAAGCGTCGCCTCGAGGCCGATCGCAAGAACAAGGAACACCGAACCCCATCCGGCGAACAGGGGCCCCCGGTCCGACCAGGTGGTCCAGGTGGGTTCCTCGAGTTCGGTACGTTCCAGCTGGTCGATCTCGGCGTAGACCGCTCCGAGTCCCTCGCGGTCGCGCGCCCGGAAATACCGGCCCCCGGTGGACTCCGCCACCTCGCGCAGGGTTTCTTCGTCGATCCCGGGCGCCGTCTGGAGAACGCCCCCGGGTCCCGGGATCCGCAGGGGAGCCCCGTTTTCGCTTCCGGCGCCCACGGTGTAGACGCGAATCCCGCGCGACCTGGCGAGGCCCGCCGCCGTCAGCGGATGGATCTCGCCGGCATTCGAGACTCCGTCGGTCAGGAGCACGATCACCCGGCTCTCGGCATCCGAATCCACCAGACGGTTGACGGAAGCGGCGATGGCGTTTCCGATGGCGGTGCCGTCGGGGATGTCACCGATGTCCACCCCGGCAATCCGGGCGCCCAGCACCTGGTGATCCAGGGTGAGCGGCGTCACCGTCACCGCGTTGCGGGCAAACGCCACCGCTCCGAGACGGTCCCCCGGGCGCCGCGCCACGAAGTCGGCGAGGACATCCTTCGCCGCGCCAAGCCGCGTTCCCCCTCCCGGGTCCTCGGCGCGCATGCTGGACGAAATGTCGAGGGCCAGCACGATGTCCACTCCGGCGCCGGTCCTCACCTCCCGGGTCAGTCCGATCTGGGGCCGCGCCAGGCCGATCACCCCCAGGGTGAAGGCGGCAAGAACCAGCGCCGCCGGCAGGAATGCGAGCCGCGCGCGGACCGAACCGGGGAGATCCCGAAACCGCTCGGCCCCTGGAAACCGCAGCGCCGGCGCCGGTTCGCGGAAGATGCGGATCGCCAGCAGCGGGATCACGGCCACCAGCAGCAACGCCAGCGGCCAGAGGAAGCGCATCAGGCGGCCTCCACCGGGGGCGCCGGACGGGTGCGGTCGAGAAAACTCCGGGCGCGGGCGAGACAGTCGGCCGCGGCGTTCGGGCGCAGGTGGGCATCGCTGAACTTGGCGCGATCCGCCTGCTCGAGAACCTTTCCCAGCTCGTGGAGCGCGCTCCCTTCGAGCCGCGGCCGGAGATCCCGGAGCATCTCGTCGGTCGTCCGTTCCACCCATCCGGTCCCGAACCGCCGCCCGGCATAGCGCTTCATGATGCCCGCCAGACGCTCGTGAAAGCCCTCGACGTCACCGACCTCCAGCAGACCGGCGCCGGCGAGTCGCTCAAGGGCACTCAGGGCCTCCACTTCCGGCGCCGGAAGGGGAGGAACCGGCGTTTCCCTTCGGGCGCGGCGGCGCCAGAGGAGAACCAGAAGGCCGGCGAGCGCCAGGACGCCGGCCGCAATCAGCGCCAGGGCGCCGTAGCGGGGCGGAAGCCGGATCGGATGGGGGCCGCGGATATCGTGGATATCGGCCTCCTCCCCGGCGTCGGGCGGCAGCGACGAGACCACCCGGACCGGGACCGCGGGCGTGTCGAACGCGAGCCGGTTCCCGTCCGCCCCGACCGCCTCCAGCGAAAGGGAAGGGATCTCGTGTTCCCCGGGAAGGGCGAGCGCGAGCAGGCGAAGCCGGAGGACCGTCCGACCGGATTCGGCCTCCGAGGTCACGCCGGCGACGCCGAAGGCTCCGGCTCCGTCCAGCACTGGCGGCGCCACCGTCACCTCCTCCGGATGCTCCACTCCGAACTCCAGCTCGAACACCTCCCCCACCGCGACCGGCCCCTCGGGCGTCCGAACGTCCACCCGGTACCCGGGCGGCTCATCGGCGGCGGCGAGCGCCGCGAACAGCAGCGGACCGGGGAACAGACAGCGGCTCATGGGCAGCGGCTCATCGGCAGCGGCTCATCGGCGGCGGCTCATCGGCGGCGGCTCATCGGCGGCGGCGATCCCGCATCCGGAAAAATCGGCGGATCGGTGCTTCGTAGGCGTCGGGAGCCCCGACATCCACCAGATCCACTCCGGATTCCCGGAGGACCCGCTCTACCTCCTCCCGGTCGCGCTGCGCCCGCGCCCGAAAGGCGTCCATGGTGCGCCGGTCGGACGTGTCCAGCAGGAAGAGCGCGCCGGTTTCGGCGTCCTCCATCTCGACCAGCCCGACCGGAGGGAAGTCGCCTTCCCGCGGGTCGGCAATCCGGATGGCGATGACATCATGTCGGCGGGCGGCCACCCGCAGGGGCCGTTTCCACCGCTCCGGAGCATCACCCAGAAAGTCGCTCAGCAGGAAAACGGTCGCGCGCCGCCGTCGGATCCGGCTCAGCAGCTCGAGGGCTCCCGCGATGTCGGTCCCCTCCCCCTCGGGTTCGTGGAAGAGCAGGTCCCGAAGCACCCGGAGTCCGTGCCTTCGCCCCTTCCGCGCCGGCAGGCGGGTCTCCACCCGGTCGGTGAACAACACCGCACCGACCCGGTCCCCGTTCCGGATCGCCGAGAAGGCGAGTGCCGCCGACACCTCGGCGGCCGTCGTGCGCTTGAACGCCTCGCCACTTCCGAAGGCGAACGAACGCGAAACATCCAGCAGGAAGAGCACCGTGAGCTCCCGCTCCTCGGCGAATTTCTTGATGTGGAGCGCGCCGGTCCGCGACGTCACATTCCAGTCCACCGCGCGGATGTCGTCACCCGGGACGTACTCCCGAACCTCGGAAAATTCCATCCCCTGCCCCTTGAACGCGCTCAGGTACTCGCCGGCCAGCGCCTCCGCGACAAGCTTCCGGGTTCGGATTTCCAGAACCCGCACCCGGGCCAGAACCTCGGCCGGGGATGCCGGGGTGCGTGGCGGCGACTCGCTGCCCCTCACGGCACCTCGACCGCATCCAGCACGCGCCGCACGATCTCGCTTCCGTCCACGTCCTCCGCTTCCGCCTCGTAGGAGAGGATCACCCGGTGGCGCATCACATCCGGGGCCACGTGTTTGACATCCTCGGGCGCCACGAAGTCGCGATCGCGGAGGAACGCCCGCGCCCGGGCCGCCCGATAGAGGTCCAGGCTGGCCCGCGGCGAGGCGCCGTGCTCCAGCAACGGACCGATGTCCAGCGAGTGGGCCGCCGGGTCCCGGGTCGCACCCACCAGCGAGACGATGTACTCCTTGATCCGGTCATCCACATAGACCGCCTCCACCAGCTCGCGAGCGGCGGCGATGTCCTCCCGGGTCACCACCGGCGTCACCTCGGGAGTTCGGAAATTCGCCATCCGGTCCAGGATCCGACGCTCCTCCGCGCGATCCGGAAACCCCATCAGGACCTTCATCATGAAGCGATCCACCTGCGCCTCCGGAAGCGGATAGGTCCCCTCCTGCTCGATCGGATTCTGGGTAGCCAGCACCAGGAAGGGTTCCTCGAGCGGCCAGGTGGCGGCGCCGATTGTCACCTGCCTTTCCTGCATGGCTTCGAGCAACGCGCTCTGGACCTTGGCGGGCGCCCGGTTGACCTCGTCCGCGAGAAGGAAGTTGGTGAAGACCGGTCCCTTGCGCGGGCTGAAGACCCGCTTCTCGGGGTCGTAGACCAGGGTGCCGATCAGGTCGGCGGGCAACAGGTCGGGGGTGAACTGCACCCGGGCGAACTCGGCGCGCACCGCGCGCGCCACGCTCTGTGCCAGCAGGGTCTTCGCGATGCCGGGAACGCCCTCGATGAGGATGTGGCCCCGGGTGAGCAGTCCGATCAGCAGCCGCTCGACCGCTTCCGACTGTCCGACCACCACCCGGCCCAGTTCGGCCGCCAGGCGATCGGCGAAGGCTTCCCGGGTACGGCGAACACGGTCATCGGTCATGGCGATCCAAACCGGGAACCCTCCCACCCGGTTCCCGCAATTTTACCCGCCGGGCCTGGTCGCAAGGCCGTCCGGTTGCGGGGTGGGACAGGTCGGGGTTCGACTCCGGCGGGGTTCCGCCTGCCCGTCCGATATCCGGCGCCGGAATCCGGCGTGTCGGCGTCCTGCCACGTGGGGGCGCATCCGGTGCGAAGCGGCGGATGCGGGAAGACGGCCCGGCCGGGACTTCCCTTCGGCAGGGATCGGTCGCCGATGCCAGCGGCAGGCCGATGCCAGCGGCAGAACGGATCGCGGGGCGGGAACCGGAAGCCCGCAGCGTCTTCCCCGTCGGGGGAGCGCCGCATCCCGGCGCCCCGGACCGAGCACGCCTGGAGACGGGCACTTCCGGGTTGCGGGTACGCTGCGCGGCGCGGTACCGATCCGGTGAAAGGGCCGGATTGCGTGACCGCCGATCGTGGTTCAGGGCCGATCGACTCCGAAGGGCAGGCGATTCATCGCAACGACGCCGTTGCTCACCACGGCAACCACGTCCTGGATCGCGGCGATGTGCTCGAGGGGGTTCTCCGCCAACAGGATGATGTCCGCCTCCTTCCCCACCTCGAGCGAACCGGTGTCCTCCTCGACCCGGAGGAGCTCCGCGGTGTGGATGGTGGCGCCCCGGATCGCCTCGATCGGCGGGATGCCGAGCCGGACGAAATGGGCCACTTCGACGCCGATGCGGCTGACACTCTCGGGGCCATAACTGGTATCGCTGCCCGCAAGGATCCGGACCCCCAGTTCGTGGGCCATCGCGATGGTCCGCTCCATGCGGGGCACCATGAAATCGGCGCGCAGGGTCAGCACCGGATGGTCGTAGTCCCCCCCGGGTTCGTCGAGGTCGATGAGCGTGGTGTAGGTGGGCACGAGCGCCGTGCCCCGCTCCGCCATCAGCGCGAGCGTTTCCCGCGTGAGGAACGTCCCGTGCTCGATACTCGCCACTCCCGCCAGCACGGCGGCCCGGGCGCCTTCGTCCCCGTGGGCGTGGCAGAGGACCGGAATCCCGAGCCGCGACGCCTCCTCCACCACCACGCGCAACTGGCTCTCGGACCAGGTCTGCTTTCGCGGATCGGTATTCGGGAGTCCGGCCCGCTCGGTGGCGCGCGTCTTCAGCGCCCGGACACCGTTTTCGGCGTTCACCCGGACCAACAGGCGCAGTTCCTCCTCGGCCTGGATGTCATCGGACACTCCGAAGAGACTCTCGGAGGCGAGACGGGCCTCGCCGATCTGCGGAGTCAGGAACACCCCGGCGCCCAGATAGTCCGGCCCGGCAAGGTGTCCGGCCTGGACCATGCGGCCGATCGCCACATCCCGGTAGGAACCCACGCTTGCGCTCCGCAAGGTGGTCACGCCGCTTTCGAGCGCCCGACGCACCGCTGCAAGCGTGTCCGCGTGGGTGTGGGCGTCGAGAAATCCGGGCAGGACGTACTTTCCGGCGGCATTGAGCACCTCCACCCCCGGTGGCGCCGGGTCGGAGCCGATGGCGAGGATCCGGCGGCCCCCGACGAGCACGTTCGCCTCCCGAAGGTCGCCCCGCACCACATCCAGCACCGTGCCGTTGACGATGGCGAGTTCGGGTTCCTGGCCGGCGGCGGGCGCCACGCCGGCGATGAGTAACAGGACAGTCCTGGACAGTCGTTTCATCGGGAGGTTCCTCCGGGCATCAGACGATGGAAGGCGGGCATGGTCGCATACTCGGCCCCCGACCGACGTCCCCTGCCCTCCGAACCGGCACCGGAATACCGGCGCCGCATCACCCGAACCACGACCGAACGCCGGTGCCCAACCCACGAACCGACGCTCGAAGGCCAACACCGCATCCTCGTAACGACCGGCTTCCAGCGCCGCAACCGGCACCGAATCCCCATACCGACAACCGGAAGCCGGCCCTCCATCTCCGTATCCACGACCAAAACCGTTGCCGCATCACGGAACCCCTGACCGGAAGCCAACGCCCCATCACGGAAGCCACAACCGAAAACCGGCGCTCCATCTCCGTACCCGTGACCGGAAACCGACACCGCATCCTCGTAACGACGACCGGCTTCCAGCGTCGCAACCGCCACCGAATCCTCATGCCGACAACCGGAAGCCGGCCCTCCATCTCCGTATCCACGACCAAAACCGTTGCCGCATCACGGAACCCACGACCGAAAGCCGACACCCCATCACCGCGCCCGCGACCGGAAACCGACGCCGCGTCACGGAACCCGTGACCGAAGACCGACGCCCCATCACCGCGCCCGCGACCGGAAACCGACGCCGCGTCACGGAATCCACAACCGAAAGCCGACGCCCCAACACCGAAACCATGGCCGGAAACCGATGCCCCAAACCGAAACCACAACCGGAAACCGACGCCCCACCTCCGTACCCGCGAACGGACGCCGACGCCCCATCTCCGTACCCCCGATCGGACGCCGACTCCCCACCTCCGTACCCACAACCGGAAACCGACGCCCCACCTCCATACCCGCGAACGGACGCCGACTCCCCATCACCGTACCCGCGAACGGATGCCGACGCCCCATCACCGCGACCTCGAACGGACGCCGACTCCCCATCACCATACCCGCGAACGGGCGCCGACTCCCCATCACCGTACCCGCGAACGGATGCCGACGCCCCATCACCGTACCCGCGAACGGACGCCGACGCCCCATCACCGTACCCGCGAACGGACGCCGACGCCCCATCACCGTACCCGCGAACGGACGCCGACGCCCCATCACCGTACCCGCGAACGGATGCCGACGCCCCATCACCGTGACCTCGAACGGATGCCGACGCCCCATCACCGTGACCTCGACCGGACGGCGACGTCCCAACACCAAAACCATGATCGGAAACCGCTGCCGCATCACCGTACCCGTAACCGAAAACCGGCGATCCATCGCCGTGACCTCGATCGGAAGTCGACGCCGCGTCACGGAACCCACAACCGGAAGCCGATGCCCCAACACCGAACCCACAACCGGAAAACGGCGCCGCATCACCGTACCCTCGACCGGAAACCGGCGATCCATCACCGTACCCGTGACCGGAACCAACGCCGCATCACCATACCCGTCCGAAAACTGGCGATCCATCACCGTTCCCATGACCGGAAGCCGACGCCCCACCTCCGTACCCTCGACCGGAAGCCGACGCCCCACCTCCGTGCCCTCGACCGGAAGCCGACCCCCCACCTCCGTACCCATGACCGGAAGCCGACGCCCCACCTCCGTACCCTCGACCGGAAGCCGACGCTCCATTACCGTATCCACAACCGGAAACCGACACCCCATCACGAACCCATGACCGGAAACCGTTGCCGCCGGGGGCCGGCGCCTTCCCTCGGGTGGCCCCGGACGGCCGGCGGGCGGTCTTCTGGCGCGCCGTCGGGCTGCAAGCCGTGACCCCTCCCCGGGAACCGCTGGAGCGTCCGCGGGTGCTCCTCGCGATCGCGGGACTTCAGGCGGCCTCCATTCCCTGGTGGTGGATGGGCGGGACGCCGTCGATCTGGCTCGGCATGCCGTCCTGGGCGCTGGTCTCCCTCATCTTGAACTTCGCCGCCAGCTGCCTCGTGGCCTACGCCGCCCTGCGCCTGTGGGGGGACCGGTGAGTTTCCCGGCGGCGGTCGGCTTCGCGCTCGTCGCCTACCTTGGGGTTCTCGGGATGCTCGGGATCCGGGCGCGCCGGGCACGGCGAAACGAATCCCTCGGCGATTTCTACCTGGCGGGTCGCAACCTCGGCCCGGTGGTGCTCCTGTTCACCCTCTATGCCACCCAGTACAGCGGCAACACGCTGGTGGGCTATCCCGGCGAGGCGTACCGCATCGGCTTCCCCTGGGTCATGAGCGTCGGTTTCATGCTGGCGATCGTGGTGGTGTACCTCGTGATCGCGCCGCGCCTGCGGGCCGCCTCCGAAACCCACCGCTTCGTCACGCCGGCGGACTGGCTGGAGCACCGATTCGGTTCCCCGGCGCTGACCCTGACCGCAAACCTCCTGATGGCGGCCGCCATCCTGAACTACCTGCTGGCGCAACTGATGGCCATGGGCCACGTGGCCGCCGGGCTCTCCGGCGGCGCCATCCCGTTCGCCGCCGGGGTCCTGGTGCTGGCCGGCGCCATCCTCGGCTACGAGCTGCTGGGCGGACTGCGGGCGGTGGCCTGGACCGACTGCCTCCAGGGCATCCTGCTCGCCATCGGCCTCTTCGGAATCCTCGCGGCGGCGGCCATCTCCGGAGAGACGCTTGGCGACGCGACCCGCTGGATTCTTGCCCACCAGCCGGAAAAGGCGCTGGCGCCCGATGCGGCGACACGGACCACCTGGATCAGCACCATCCTCCTGATCGGCTTCTCCGGCGCGGTATACCCGCAGGCCATCCAGCGGATCTTCGCCGCCCGCAGCACCCGTTCGCTGCGTCAGGCGATCGCGGTCCTCGGGTTCCTGCCGTTCCTCACCACCCTGCCCGTCTTCCTGGTGGGTATCCTGGCCCTTCCGCGCCTGTCGAACCTCTCCGGAATCGCCGCCGACCAGGTTCTTCCAGCGCTGCTCCGCGACTGGTCCTCGGGATCGCCGGCCATGTTCCTGATGAGCGTCCTGACCGTCGTGGGCGTGGTCGCCGCCATCATGTCCACGGCCGATTCGGTGCTCCTCACGCTGTCCTCGATGCTTGCCAAGGACTTCGCCGCGCCGGCGCTCCGCCGATTCGGAACCTCCCCGGACGAGGCGCGTCTCACCCGGCTCGGCAAGCTGTTCTCGCTCCTCATCATGGCGGCGCTGGTCACCCTCGCGCTCACGCCGCGCATCAGTCTGTGGGGGCTCCTCGAACTCAAGATGGAACTGCTGGTGCAGGTCGCGCCCGCATTCGTGCTCGGATTGACCTGGCGGCGCACCTCGCCGCGCGCCGTCCTGCTCGGCCTCCTCGCCGGAACCGCCCTCGCGGCCGGCCTCACGCTCGCCGGTTATGGAAGGCCCGGAGGCGTGCACGCCGGACTGCTCGGCGTATTCCTGAACGCGATCATCGCGGCGGGCGGGTCACTCCGGTCACGCTGACCCGCCCGGCGAAGGCGGTTACATCCCCGAAACGCGGCCCGCGATCCGGTAGCACTGGAAGATGACGTGCCACGCGATCACGATGACCACGAGCCAGGCCACCCAGTAGTAGTCGCCGGGGATCCCCAGGTTGCCGCCGAAGAACGGGGTCGCGTGCTCGTTCGCCATCGCCCAGAGCAGTGGCAGCGACATGTAGGTGTTGTGCTTCGAGCGCAGGCCGGCAAGCGCCGGGTCAGCCGGAGCGGGCGTCTCGCCGTCCCGGACCGCCGCGATGATCCGCTGCTGCGCCGGCCAGATCCGGAACCACACGTTGAAAGCCATCATGGTTCCGAACATGGCGCCGGTGTGGATCAGGACCGCACGCGGCTGGAATCCCCCGACGTTCACGAACATCCATACGGCAACCGCCAACAGCAGGAACGAAACGATCGTGGCGAGCCGCACATTGCCCTTCAGGCCGCTGCGCCAGATCGCGTCGTAGACGAATACCGCAAGGAAGGTGATCGCCACCATCAACAGCGCACCGGCGCCCCATTCCATGCCGAGGTCGAGCGTCAACCCGCCGTGGTAGAAGATGAGCAGCAGCAGCAACAGACCGGTGATCCAAGTCCAGGCCGCTCCCCAGCGGAACCAGTAGAGGGCCCGCGGCATCAGCTCCGGAACCACCTTGCGCCTGGTCGGGCCATCGAGCTGCGCGACCATCTGCCCGTTAACGAAATTGAAGAAATACAGATGTCCGATCCAGATGATCCCCACGAACACGTGGAGCCACCGGAAGACGAACTGCAGGCTGTCCATCACGTGGCGATCCTCCTCCGGCGCTGCCGGCGCCGCGCGGAAGCCGGAGAGTAACAGGTTCATCGGCACGCGGTACCCGGTCATTTCGACGAATCCGCGGCCCGCCGGGACGCCGTCCCGGACCACCCGGACCGCACCCTCCCAGTACGGAATGTCCGGGCCCGGCGTCCCCGGCGTCACCCGGTTTTCCTGATCGTCGAGCAGCGGAACCAGCGTCAGGTCGAGTCCCTCCGCCGGCGCCAGCAAGCGCCAGCCAAGGGGATACGAAGGACCGCCATCTCCCGGCCGGAAGCGGTCCCGCGTCCGCACCTCGACCGCCAGATCCCGTTTTCCTCCGTCGGGCAGCAGCAGGGTTCCCGAGGAATGGACCACCGCCCCGTCCGCGCCGCGCATGTTGTACAGCATCAGGTCTCGGTCCCCGTCGAGGTTCAGCGCGAACCAGTCCCAGCCCACCTGGTCCGGGGCGAGCCAGTCGGAGCCGAACTCCCGATCCATCCACGCGGTTCCCCGAACCGGCGCCGGCTCCTCGAAGCCGGCAATCCCGGTGACCTCGAGCCGGGGATGGCTGTAGTAGAGACTCGCCCCGCCACCGTCTGCCTTCTCCGAGTACCCGGCGTCTCCCTGGAGAACCGGCGGCCGGGTCGAACGGGCGCGCAGATCCAGAAGCAGTCCCCGGTTCCGATCCACCGCCCGGATCCGGAAGACGCCGTCCCGGTAGTCGATGCCCCAGCCCTCCGCGGTCCCCGGCGGCCCCCGCATCCAGGCGATTTCCGGATCGGGGAAGGCGCCGGCGCGACCGAGCCCCGGCGCTTCCCGGTGGACGACCTGGGAGAAGACCCGTTTCCCGGTCGCGAGGTCGGCCAGAACCGCGTGACCCATGAGGGCGTGCCGGGCGAACCACGGCGAGACCGTCGTTGTCGGGCGGAAACGGGCCAGGCCGCTTCGGAAGAGGGTGAACTGGAACACCCGTTCGGGCTCCCCGTCGAGGAATCCGACGAAGTACCACCACTCGGTGCGATATCCCTCGTGGGACCAGTGATCCCGGGGAAAGTCCCACCCATGGCCGCGGGAGGCCTTGATCCAGTCGGTCGGGGCCGGTTGGGCAAGAAGTGCGCCGAGCGCGAGGAGGAGGGCGCTCACAATTCGCGCCGCAGCGCCGCAGCGCCGGTCCGCGCCGCCTCGCGGGCGGGAATCGCCGCCGCGGCGAGGGCCACCAGGAGGACCAGCGCGCCCTGCGCGGCAAGAACGCCGATCGGCCAGTGAAGATCGAGCCGCCAGCCGAACCAGGCCGGGTTGACCACCTCGACCAAAAGCAGGGTCAGCAGGACCCCCGCCCCGCCTCCGATCCCGAGCCCTGCCAGCGCGATCAGGACGCCACGCCCGAGGTAGCAGAGCGCCACCTGTCCCCGGCTCGCCCCGAGCGCCCGTTGCAGCGCGATCTGCGGCGCCTGCTCCCGGGATATCGTGAACAGCGCGAGGCCCAGGCCGAGGGCCGCGATGAGAAGCGCCGCCCCGCGCAGCAGGCCGGTCACCGACATGGTCTGGTCGAAGACCTCAAGGGCGCGGGCGCGAAGCGAACGGTTGAGGGTCAGCTCCGCCTTCCCGCCAAACCGGCGTTCCATCCGGGCCATCACCTCTCCCGGGTCGGCGCCCTCCCGAAGAAGAAGCGCGGCGCCATGCACCGGCGGTCCCTCCGCGGGGTACAACCGGTTCAGCAGGGACCGGTCCATGAAGATCGAGCCGATCTCGTTCCCGTAGTCGCGGTACACCCCGACAACCGACACCGCTTGCTCCCCCGCTGCGACCGGAAGCGAAATCCGGTCTCCGGGGCCGATCCCCCGGCGGCGCGCCAGCGGTTCCGAGACGAGCACGCCCCCGTTCCGGAAACCACGGAGCGCCTCATCGGAGTCCCCCACGATCACGAAGCGTTCCCCGGCACCGGAAAGCGACGCGGAAACCCCCAACAGGCTGACCGGACGGCCGTCGACGCGGATCCGCAGCGCCCGGAGAAGGTCACGCTCCACGACATCGGGATCTCCGCGCACCGCTTCGAGGACCTCGACCGGCAACGCGAGGCGTTCCCGGGCCACCGCCCCCGGCTCGCCGGAGCGGGACACGTAGATGTCGGCGGCCAGCGTCCGCAGGAGCCAGCCGTCAAGGGTATTGCGGAAGCTCCCGATGAGCGCGCTCACTCCCACGAGCATCGCCACCGCCACCACCAGCGCCGCCGCCGGAGGCGCCGAACCGGATGGCTCGCGAAGTGCGTCCGCCATGCCGCGCAGGAAGGAATTCGACCGGTCGGACCGGAGGCGCGACCCCGCCCGCAGGACGAAGCCGGTGAGGAGCGCGGAGCCGGCCAGAAGTGCGGCCGCGGCAGCAAAACCTCCACCCGGCCGGGCTGTCGGCCCCTCCGGCGCGGCGACCGCGAAGACCGCGAACGCCACGAGCGCGACCCCCATGGCGCCGGCCGCATCGAAGGGGAGGCGCCTTGCGCTCCGGGACGCCGGTTCGCGCCCCGGCCGCAGGAGTTCCACCGGCGGACGGCGCGCTTCGGCAAGAATCTCCGGGGCGGCGCCGGCGAGTGCCGCGAGGACGCCGACGGCGAGCGCCATCAGCACTCCCTCGAAGGAGACGGCGACGCCCTCCACCCGTTCCAGCAGGTAGAAATTGGTGAGAGTCCGGCTCACCCCGTCGAGGGCGGCCCGGGCGCCCAGCGCCGCCAGCGGAATGCCGATCACCGCCCCGATCAGCGCCGTGACCACGACTTCCCCCGCGAGGATGACCGCAAGTCGGTTCCCCGACGCGCCGAGCGCCCGCAGGAGACCGAGTTCCTGGCGTCGCGCGAGGAGCCCGGCGCGCACGCTGGCATAGATCAGGAACGCGGCAACCAGCAGGCTGACCGCACCCAGCGCGCGGAGGTTCAGCCGGAAGGCGGCGAAGAGAGCGGCGCCCTGGTCCCGCAGCGCTCCGGTGGTCGTCGCCACCACCCCGGGCGCCGCCGCCTCGATGCGGCGCGCCACCGCTTCCGGATCCTCGTCGGCGAGCAGCTCGATCTCGAGCCGATCGAGGCCGGCCCGCCCGCGGATGTCCTGCGCGACCGCAAGATCGGTGAAGGCGACGCTCGACGAGTCTCCGGATTCGAACACGTGCGCCACCGTCGCTTCATGGCTCCGCCCCCCGTGGGAGACGCGCACTGCGTCGCCCACCCCGGCGCCGATCCACGCGGCGGCCGCGGACGGAAGCGCGATCCCGGCGGAAAGCAGCTCTCCCGAATCCCCTCCCCGACCGAAGCGAAAGGACCCGGTGAGGACATCCACCCCGGTCAGGGTGATCCGGGTGGAGGCGTCGCCCCGACCCAGGATGACGCCCGGGAGGCGCACGAGCGGCGCCACCCGCATCACTCCAGGCGTCCCGAGCGCCCGGGGCCAGGCCTCGTCGGGGAGGCTCGCCGGCTCGACCCGGAGGCCCCGCACCACGATGTCGGTCGTCCCGGAAACCACCTCGAGGCTGGCGTCGAGGGTCTCCATCGCCGCGCGGTTGAGAAGGTTCACGGCGAGCACCGTCCCGACACCCAGCGCGATGGCGCTCACCGAGAGGAGGGCCAGCGCCGGCGCCGCCCGGAAGCGGGCCGGCGCCGCGCGGAGAATCAGCCGGATCATGACGCCGGGGCGAGGCGCCCGCGCGACAACCGCAGCCGGGTATCGGCCTGCCCGGCAAGATCGGGGTCATGGGTTGCAAGCAGCAGGGCCGATCTGGTTTCGCGCGCGAGGCGAAAGAGGATCCCGGAGGCGGCGGCCGCCGCCTCCGCATCGAGGTTCCCGGTCGGTTCGTCCGCGAGCAGCAGCGAAGGGCCGAGGAGAAGCGCCCGGGCGATCGCGGTCCGCTGCATTTCGCCTCCGGAAAGAACCCGCGCCGGTTCCCCCGCCCGGCCCTCCATCCCGACCGCGGTCAGCAACCGGTCCGCCCGGCTTCCGGCATCTTCGCCCCCTGCCTCCCGGATCCCGGCGATGCGCGCCGGAAGCAGCACGTTCTCGCGCACCGAGAGATACGGAACCAGGTGAAAGAACTGGAAGACAAACCCCACCCTTGTCCCCCGGAAGCGACTCCGGGCGCGGTCCCCCATCGCCGCCAGATCCTTCCCGCAAAGGCGCACCCGCCCGCGGCTCGGGACCTCGATTCCGGCGGCGAGATGCAGGAGGGTGCTCTTTCCGCTTCCCGACCTCCCGGCCACCGATGCCGTCTCGCCGGCGGCCAGCGCCAGCCGGACCCCCTCGAGCACGGTCATCGCCGACCCGTCGGCCTGTGGATGCCGTTTGGTGACGTCGAGAAGCTCGAGGATCGGCGGGCCGGTGCTCACCGGGGCCGGTCCCGAAGCGAATCGTTGCGCGCGGCGACAACTTCACCGAGGATCGAAAGAGCGATCTGTTCCGGGGTCCGGGCGCCGATCGGGAGCCCGATGGGGGCGCGGAGCCGGGCGATCGCCGTTGACGGAACGCCCAGGGCGCCCAGCCGCTCCAACCGCCGGGCGTGGGTCCTCCGGCTTCCGAGCGCCCCCACGTAGAACGCTTCGCTCGGCAATGCCGCCCGAAGCGCCGGATCGTCCAGTTTGGGATCGTGGGTAAGCGTGGCGACGGCGGTTCCGGCATCGAGTCCGATCCCGGCGAGTCCCTCGGCGGGCCACTCGTTCACGATCTCCACGCCCGGGAAACGCTCGGGGGAGGCAAACACCGGGCGCGGATCGCAGACCACTGGCCGGATTCCCACCGCCCGGGCCAGCACCGCGAGCGTCTGGGCGATGTGCACCCCGCCGACCATGATCAGGGTTTCCGGCGGCAGGACCACATCGCAGAACACCGGTCCCCGGTCGGTCTCGAGCCGAACCGGACGGCCTTCGGCCAGCGGGGACGCGGCGAGCGTCCCGAGCACCGGGTCCCCGACGACCACACCGTCCCCGGTCCGGACCGCCGCCCGTCCCCCGTCGTCAAGCGCCACCGCCCACGCCACCGGCGTCCGCTCGCGGAGCGCGCGCAGCACGGCAGCCGCCTGGTCGGGCTCCGGGGCGGCAACGAACACCTCGAGAGCGCCGCCGCAGGCGAGACCCACTTCCCACGCCGACTCATCCGAAACCCGGAACCCGATCAGGCGCGAGTGGCCGGTAGCCATGACCTTCCGGGCGGCCTCCACCACGCTCGCCTCGACGCAGCCGCCGCTCACCGAGCCGGTGATGCCTCCGTCGGCCTCCACCACCATCCGCGCTCCGGGGCGCCGCGGGGACGATCCCCAGGTTCCCACCACCGTCGCCAGGGCAAGCGGCTTCCGGTCCCGGAGCCAGGATTCCAGCGCCGGAGCGATGTCTCTCACCGCCGCAATTTAGTGCGCCCGGTTCCGAGGACCCCGAGTCTTTGGAAGTGCTGGCCGAGCGCCTTCACGCTCACCAGATCATGGATGGGCATGAAGTCATGCACATGGGGCAGCGCCGCCCGCATCCCGCGGGTCAGCGGTTCGTACCCGGGATCGCCCAGCAGCGGATTCAGCCACACGAGTCTCCACGCCAGGGCGCGCAACCGGCTCATTCCGGCGGCCAGCAGCTCCGGATCGCCCCGGTCCCAGCCGTCGCTCACGATGACCACCACCGCCGAGGAACATCGGACCCGGCGGGCCCAGTCGTGGTTGAACCGGTGAATCGCCTCCCCGATCCGGGTTCCCCCGGACCAGTCGCGCACCGCATCCGCGGCGTTGCGCAGGGCCCGGTCCACCTGCCGGTCGCGGAGGCTTCCGGTCAGCCGGGTCAGTCGGGTGGCGAAGACGAACGCCTCCACCCGGCCCGGCGCGCCCTGCGCCAGCCCGTACAGGAAGTGGAGCAGGATGCGCGCGGTTGTCTCCATGGAGCCGCTGACATCGGCGAGAACGATGATCGGCCGCGGCTTCCGGCGGCGGCGGCGGTGTTCCAGCCGCATCCACTCGCCGCCTGTCCGCAGGTTCTGCCGCAGGGTGCGGCGCAAGTCGAGGTTCCGGTTTCCCCCCCGCCGATAGCGAACCACCCGCCGCTCGGGAGCCACCCAGGCTGCCGCGCGGATCAGCTCTTCGACCTCGCGCAGTTCGGCCTCCCCGAGATCGGCGAAATTCCGGTGCTGGAGGGACTCCCGATCGCTCCAGGTCCTTCGCGCCAGCGGACGCTCGGGGCCATCCTTCCCGTGATCCCCGGCGCCGGGGGCGAGGGACCCCAGGGTGGCCGGCGGCAGGCGCCGGATCTTCCGGCGCAGCGTCATCCCCGGCAGCGGGGTTTGGCTCCAGCGTTCGGGCGGCGTCTCCCAGAAGAGCGTGAAGGCCGCATCGAAGAGCGCCAGATCCTCGTGCCGGTGGACCAGCAGGGACCGGGCGGCAGCGTGGAATTCCTCGCGGCGCAGGATGTCCAGCAGCAAAAGGGCCTCCGCCAAGTCCAGCATCCGGGCCGTGGACGCCGGAATCCCGAGACCGCGAAGCAATCGTCCGAAGAGCACCAGGTTCTTCAGCAGCGGGGAGAGTTCGGTTCGAGCCTCCTTCAAGGGAGTGGTTCAGGAGACGCCCGCCGCGATCCGGGAGAGGATCGCACCGGCCCGCTCTCCCCGCACCATCTCGACGTCGTCCCGGTACTTCAGGAGGGCGCCGAGGGTGCGGTCGACCATTGATTCCTCGAGCGCGGTTTGCCCGAGAGCGGCCAGCGCAGTGATCCAGTCGAGGGTCTCGGCCACTCCCGGGCGCTTGAAGAGTTCGAGCGCACGCAGTTCCTGGGCGAAGCGCGTGGCGCTTTCGGCGAGCGCTTCAGCGGCTTCGGGCACCCGTTCCCGGACGATGGCAAGTTCCTGCTCGTATTCGGGATAGGGAATCCACTGGTAGAGACACCGCCGCTTGAGCGCATCGTGCACCTCGCGGGTACGGTTCGAGGTGAGCATCACCACCGGCGGTTCGGGGGCCCGAATGGTCCCGATTTCCGGGATGGTGATCTGGAAGTCGGAGAGCACTTCCAGCAGGTAGGCCTCGAACTCCTCGTCGCTGCGATCCACCTCGTCGATGAGCAGCACCGGGCGCCGTCCCGGCTCGAACTCGAGCGCCTGGAGCAGCGGGCGCCGCAGCAGGTAGTCCCGGGAAAACAGATCGCTCTCGCGCGCGGCCTGGTGCTGGCTTTCGGCCAGCCGGATCGCCATCATCTGGCGCGTGTATTTCCACTCGTAGGCAGCCTGGGCGATATCCAGCCCCTCGTGACACTGGAGGCGGATCAGCGGAGCGTCCAGGAGCTCCGCCGTGACCTTGGCGAGTTCGGTCTTGCCGACCCCGGCCTCCCCCTCGAGGAAGAGCGGACGCCCGAGGCGCAGGCTCAGGTGGAGCGCGGTCACCAGTTCGATCCCGGCGAGGTAACGGCGCCGCGCCAGCGCCTCCCGGAGCGCCGCGACCGAGGCGTACCCGGAACGCGCCCCCCCCGCAGACCCCGAACGCGACGATCCGCCGGAACCCGAACGCACCGCGCCGGCGGAACCGGAATGCGCCGCGCCCGAAGACCCCGAAGGCGACGATCCGCCAGACCCGGAACGCACCGTTCTCGCAGCCACGGAACGCGACGCGCCGCCGGAACCCGAACGCGACGATCCGCCAATCCCCGAACGCGCCCCTCCGGCGACCCTCAAACGCACCGTTCCCTCGGAACCCGAACGTCCCGCTCCCCCCAAACCCGAACGCGACGCGCCGTACACCCCGGAACGCTCCGTTCCCGCAGCCACGGAACGCGACGCGCCGCCGGAACCCGAACGCACCCCTCCGGCGACCCCCAAACGCCCCGCTCCCTCGGAATCCGAATGCCCCGATCCCCGAAACCCGGAACGCGACGCTCCGTACACCCCGGAACACACCGTTCCCGCAGCCACGGAACGCGACGCGCCGCCGGAACCCGAACGCGACGATCCGCCAATCCCCGAACGCCCCGCTCTGCCGGAACCCGAACGCGCTCCTCCGCCGACCCCGAAACGCGACGCTCCGCCCACCCCGGAACACCCCGTTCCCGCAACCCCCGAACGCGACGATCCGTCCACCCCGGAACGCACCGTTCCCGCGACCCCGGAACGCCCCGCGCCGCCCACCCCGGAACGCACCGCTCCCGCAACCCCGGAACGCCCCGCGCCGTCGGACCCGGAGCGCGCCGCTCCGTCGGCCAATGTCGTCAGGCGCCGGCGCGGGCGGCGGCGAGCGCGAGGGCGTCCCGGGTATGCACTTGAGCGAGATGCAACCGGAAGGCGCCCGAAGCGTAGTGGTCGCCGAGGGGTTCCCCGAGGCTCTCCGCCACGCGGGACGAAGCGGCTGCGATCCGCTCGTCGGTTGCCGGACCGCCGACCAGCGACGCCGCGGCCGATTCGGCGAGGGTCGCCGTCGCCGTGACCCCGGTAATCCCGATGGCGGCTTCCGCCACGTTCCCTGCCCCGTCGAGCGCCACCCGCGCGGCAACGCCGACGACGGCATAGCTGGACGCCGGATGCCGGTGCTTCAGGTAGGCCCCGCCGGGGGCGCGCGGCACGTGAATGGCGGTGAGCACTTCGTTCTCGCCGAGAGCGCCGGTCAGGACATCCACGAAGAAGTCGCGTGCGGCGATGGTGCGTTCCCCGTCCGGGCCGACCGCGGTGATTTCCGCGCCCAGCGCGAGCACCGCCGCCGGATAATCGGCGCTCGGGTCGGCGTGGGCGAGGCTCCCTCCGATGGTCCCGCGGTTGCGGACCTGCATGTCCCCGATCGCGGCCGCAGTCTCGGCGAGCAGCGGGCATCCCGATCGGATGGCCGGGGAATCGGCCACATCGCGGTGGCAGACGAGGGCGCCGATCCGGAATCCACCGTCATGCTCCCGGATTCCCCCGAGCTCCGCGATCCGGCCGATGTCCACCAAGGTTCCCGGCTGGGAAACCCGCAACTTCATGGCCGGCAGCAGGCTGTGGCCGCCGGCGAGCAGTTTGGCTTCGGGCCGGGTCCGTAACAATTCCACCGCTTCGGCGACGCTGCCCGCCCGGCAGTACTCGAATGAGGCTGGGTACATGGATGTCTCCTCTCAGGACTGGAGCGCGCGCCAGACCTTTTCCGGGGTCAGGGGCATGTCGAGGTGGCCGCACCCCCGGAGCGCGTCCGCAACCGCGTTCGCCACCGTGGCCGTGCCGGCGATCGTGCCCATCTCGCCGGCGCCCTTGACCCCGAGGGGATTGTGCGGGGAGGGGGTCTCGATCCGGTCCACCTCGATGCCGGGGACGATGTCGGCGCGGGGGACCGCGTACTCCATCAGGGAGCCGGTGAGGAAGTTCCCCTCCGCGTCGTAGGCGCCGTGCTCGGTCAGGGCCTGGCCGATCCCCTGGACGATGCCGCCCTGGATCTGACCCTCGACGATCATCGGGTTGATGACCTTGCCCACATCGTCCACCGCCACATAGCGGAGGATGCGGACGGCGCCGGTCTCCCGGCAGACCTCCACCTCGCAGATGTGGGCGCTCGCCGGGAAGGTGAAGTTGGCGGGGTCGTAGTAGCTCGTGAAATCGAGCCCCGGTTCCATCCCCTCGGGAAGGCTGTGAGCGGTGTAGGCCGCGAACGCCACTTCGCCGAAGTCCTTCCCGCGGTCGGGGGAACCCTTGACGTGGATCCGGCCGGTCTTGCGGTCGTACTCCATGTCCTCTTCGGCCGCCTCCAGCAGGTGCGCGGCGATCCTGATGACCTTCGCCCGGACCTTTTCCGCGCTTCTGACGAGCGCCGATCCGCCGACGCACGCACTCCGGCTGCCATAGGTGCCCATGCCGAAGTTCACCCGGCCGGTATCGCCGTGGACCACCTCCACGTTCTCCATGGGAATCCCGAGCTCGTCCGCGACCACCTGGGCGAAGGTGGTCTCGTGCCCCTGGCCGTGGGCGTGGGAGCCGGTGAAGACCGAGACCTGGCCGGTCGGATGGACCCGCACTTCGCCACTCTCCCAGAATCCGACCGCCGAGCCGAGGGAACCGGCCACTGCCGACGGCGCAGGCCCGCTCGCCTCGATGCAGCACGCGATGCCCACGCCGCGCAATTGGCCCGCGGCGCGCGCCGCGGCCTGATCCCGGCGCATCTGCCGGTAGTCGGCGCAGGCGGCGGCCTTGTCCAGCAGGCGCTCGTAGTCGCCGCTGTCGTACTGGAACGCCACCGGCGTCTGATACGGAAACGCGTCCCGGGGAATCACATTCCGCTTGCGGAGGTCCATCGGGTCCACACCCAACCGGTCCGCCGCCATGTCCACCAGCCGCTCCACCAGATAGGAGGCTTCCGGCCGTCCGGCGCCGCGATAGGCGTCCACCGGCGTGGTGTTGGTGAGCGTGCCCTCCACCGATCCGAAGACCGCCGGGATCCGGTAGTTCCCGGAGAGCAGGGTGATGTAGAGGGCGGTGGGAATCAACGGGGCGAACGTGGAAAGGTAGGCCCCCTGGTTCGCCCAGGTATGCACCTTGAGCGCGGTGAAGTCGCCTTCCGCGGTCATCGCCAGCCGGGCCACCGTCACATGGTCCCGTCCGTGCGAATCGGTCATCTGGCTCTCGGTGCGGGTCGCAACCCACCTTGCCGGACGATTGATTTCGCGGGCGACCCACGGGACGATGACTTCCTCGGGGTAGTGGAAGATCTTGCTTCCGAATCCGCCGCCGACATCGGGCGAGATCACCCGGAGCCGGCTTTCGGGAATCCCGAGAGTGAACGCCGACAACAGCAGGCGGATCGGATGGGGGTTCTGGCTGGTGGTCCAGACGGTCATCTCCCCGGTGCCCGCATCCCACCGGGCGGCGCAAGCCCGCGGCTCCATCGCCGTCGGCACCAGCCGCTGGTTCACCAGCTCCAGTTCGATCACATGATCCGCTTCGGCCAGGGCGGCATCGCAACCCGCCGCGTCTCCGAGCTCCCAGCGATACGAGACGTTGTCGTCGATCCCGTCGTGGACCCGGGGCGCTCCGGGCTCGGTGGTCGCCCGGGCATCCACGGCGGCCGGAAGCGGTTCGTACTCCACGTCGATGGCTTCCAGCGCGTCGGCTGCGGTGTACGGATCCTCGGCCACCACTACCGCGACCGAATCCCCCACATGGCGCACCCGGTCGCTCACCACCACCGGCCGCGGCGGCACCCTGGTGTCCGGCACCACCCATCCGCACGGCAGCATCCCGCACCCTCCGTCCTCGAAGTCCTTCCCGACAAGGACCCGGATGACACCGTCCATCGCCAAGGCGCGCGACGCATCGATCCCGACAACCCGGGCGTGGGCGTACGGGCTGCGCTTCACGGCAACATGAACACTGCCCGGGAGATCCAGGTTGGCGACATAGCGCCCCCTGCCCTGAAGGAAACGCGGGTCCTCGACCCGCTTGACCGATTGTCCGATGTAAGCGCCCATGACGCCCCCCCTCAGCTTGCTTCCTGCGCCCCGGCGGCCACGATCGCCTTGACGATGTTCTCGTAGCCGGTGCAGCGGCAGATGTTTCCTTCGAGTCCGTGGCGGATCTCGGCGCTCGTGGCTCCGGGGTTCCGCTTCAGGATCTCGACCGCGGTCATGATCATGCCCGGCGTACAGAAACCGCACTGGAGTCCATGATGGTCCCAGAACGCCTGCTGTACCGGATGGAGGCCGCCCTCCGGCGCCAGACCCTCGATGGTCGTCACCTCGGAGCCGTCGGCCTGCACCGCGAGGACGGTGCAGGACTTCACCGCCTCCCCGTTCATGAGCACGGTGCACGAACCGCACTGGGAGGTGTCGCAACCGATGTTGGTCCCGGTGAGGCCCAATTCGTCCCGCAGCAGGTGACACAGCAGCAGCCGGGGCTCCACTTCCCGTTCCCTGACCTCGCCGTTGACGGTGACGCTCACGCGATGGCTCATGGTGGCCGACTCCTCTCGCGGCGGCGCCGCGGCAAGGCGCCCGGCGAGCCGGATTCCGGAGCCCCTCAAGAGCTCCTGACACCGCCGGGAGCGTTCTCCGGGAAGAGTGTACGCAATCCCTCGCCGGTGCGTCACTCCCACCCGTTTCCGTGCGTCCTAGACTAGCCCGATGCGCTACGCCGCCGCTCTCGCGATCCTGCTCGGCGCCGGTTCGGGCGCCGCTGCGCAACCTCCCCCGCCGCACGAGCGGGAAGCCGGGATCGGGGACCGTTTCAGCTTCATCGTCCGGGTCCCGAGCGTCACGCTCGACGTGGTCGTCGAGGACCGCCGCGGCCGCTTCGTGACCGGTCTCGATGCCGAGGACTTCGAGGTTCTCGAGGACGGGGTCCCCCAGGAGATCTCCTGGTTCACGGCCGAACTCACGCCGGTGACCAGCCTGCTGTTGCTGGACACCTCCGCTTCGGTGCGGTCGAGCCTGTCCGCGATCCAGACCGCCGCCTACATCTTCCTGCGGAACATGGCGACCGGAGACCGGGGCCGGGTGGCGACCTTCGCCGAGGGAGTCCGTTTCGGCCCCTCCTACGACGCCGGCCTCCGGGACCAGGTCTCGATAATCCGCGCGATGCGACCGTTCGGCAGGACCGCGCTGTACGACGCCATCCTTACCGGCCTCCAGGAACTGTCGCGGGTGGAGACGCGGAAGGCCATGATCCTGGTGTCCGACGGCGAGGACTCCGGGCGGGCCGCCGAGGGCAGCGTGAGCACCATGGAGCAGGCCCTCGAGGGTTCGCGCCTCTCCGAGGGCGCGATCTACACCGTCGGCTACACCGGATGGAGTCCCGACGGCGGAGGCCGGCTGAATCGGGAGTTCCTCGACGCGGTGGCGGAACAGAGCGGGGGAAGGTCCTTCTACCCGGAGGAGATCGAGGATCTCTCCCGCCACTTCCGGCAGATCCAGCACGAGCTGCACCGCCAGTACCAGATCGCCTACCTCCCGGCCCGCGACCGCGAGGAGGGCGGCTGGCGCAGCATCGAGGTCCGGATCCGGGGACGCGAAGAGGTCGTGGCCCGCACCCGCAAGGGCTACTACGCGGCACCCGCCTCGAGCGAACCTGGATGATCCCGGGGGCGGGAGCGCCCTGCCCGCATAATCGGCCCCGCACCAGCCGGAGAACAACCCGATGACCAAGCCCCTCCCGCACCCCCTCCTCCTGGCCGCGGCCCTGGCCGCCGCCTGCGGATCATCCGAACTGCCGGTGGGTTCTCAGGCGGAGCCGGGTTCTCAGGCGGAGTCGGATCCGCGCCCGACGCCCGGGTACACCCTCGCCGCCGGGAACACGCACAACCGCTGGAGCGCCGCCATCCCGCCGGTTCTCACGGTTCCCTCGGGCGCGGTGGTCGAAGTGTTCACCAAGGAGGCCTCCGACGGTCAGATCACCCCGCAAACCACCGCCGAAGACCTCGCGGACGTGGACTTCGGCCTGATCCATGCGCTTACCGGGCCGATTGCGGTCGAGGGCGCCATGCCGGGCGACCTGCTCGCCATCACCATTCACGAGGCGGAGGTGCAGGGCCCCGGCTGGGCCGGCATCTTCCCCGGTTTCGGCTTCCTCGCCGACGAGTTCACGGAACCCTGGATCCGCAGCTTTGCCATGGCGCCGGGCGCCACCGAGGTGCGCTTCAACGACCGGATCACCCTCCCGCTCCAGCCCTTTCCCGGAGTGCTCGGAGTCGCCCCGGCCACCGACGACATGCTCGTGACCATTCCGCCCCGGGAGAACGGCGGCAACCTCGACAATCGCTACATGGGGGTGGGCGCCACCGTGTACCTGCCGGTGCAGGTGCCGGGTGCGAACTTTTCGGTCGGTGACACCCACGCCGTCCAGGGGGACGGCGAAGTCTCCGGAAGCGCCATCGAAGTTCCCATGCGCCTGGTGCTGGAGCTCGAGGTGCTGCCCAACCCGCGCGGAATCACCGAGGCCGAATACGAAACCGCCGAGTATTACGGAGTCACCGGTTTTGCCCCCACCATCGACGAGGCGGCGCGGAAGGCGACCCGCCACATGATCGCCTGGCTGGTCGCGGAGCACGGGTTGACCCCCGAGGAGGCCTATGTGCTCTGCTCGCTCGCCGGCGACCTCAAGATCTCCGAAACGGTGGACATCCCCAACATGCTGGTGAGCATGCACCTGCCGAAATCGATCCTCGGGATGGATCGGGACCGCGAGCCATAGAGACGCTCGCAGGGGCGGCGCGCCTCGCGCGCACCGATCGGAAGCGTCACGTGGTGGACGGGTCCTTCGCCGTCCCCACGGGTGCAGGCCACGGCCCGAGTTCGCATGGCTGGCCCATCTCGAGGCCTGCTTCCCCGTTCCGCGGCGGGCGTTAGGTCGGGGAGAACCGGCGCGATCGGCTGCATCGACTGCGGGCTGCGGCAGTAACGGGCGCCCCCCAGCGCCGGCGCCATCCAAAACTGTCGGCGCGGCGAACGGAGCCCGCGGGGCCCTGCCCGATCCACAACCCGCAATCGCAGATATCGAAAAAATACAGAAATCACAACCATGTTCAACGGATATGCACACGGGAACGCCATTTTCGTCGCACAACGGCATGTTCTCCCGTGTATCCATCCCTCAAGTGACAGGAACGGGAACTCTCCCCCCTTAATTTCAGACTCCTGAGACATGACTGTGTTCGTCCCCCATCCTCGACAACGCAGAAGCGACCGGCACCCTGCGGGCCCGGTTGGTAGTCGTGCTCGGACGGAAGTCCGGAAAGGCTCGATGGTATCGTCGCGCTCGGACGGCATCGGAACTTCTTGTGCGGATGCCTCCAACATCCGCCTGCCCAGCGCGATTTTCGCATCTCCGGAAAGGAACCGATCGCCCATGCTCCCCGGACGCCTCGCCCTCGCCAGATATCGGATTCGGTTCGCCTTGACTGCCGTCGCGCTGTCCTTCGGTCTCCCCGACGATGCCGAGGCCTATCGGTTCCTTCTGAGTCGCGACGACCTACGCAAGATCGTGACTGCGGAAGACGCGCCGCGCTGGGTCGGCTGGGGCTCCGGCAGAACGCTCGAATGGACCCTTGACACCCGCGTCAACTGGTCGAATACCTGGTACGGGTCCCGAACCGGTATCCGGCGGGTGGTCCAAACGGCACTGGACGCATGGTCCGACATCCCACACGCCGATATTTCGTGGGAAATCGCCGATGAAGCCTCCACAAGGCCCGGGACAGGTCATCCGCAGCCTAGGCGCACGAACTGGATAACCGTCCAACCCGGTACGGGTTGGGGCGCGTTTCAGGGGCATGCATACGTCTGGTGGCGCCGATCCGGATCCGAGTTCGTGATAGAGAATTGCAGCGTATTGCTCTATGGCTCTCCTGCCGAGGGACCGCTTCCGGACTGGCGGAAGGCGCTGCCGGAGGACAATCCCGAGCGCACGCATCCCGGCCTCCAAAGCTGGATTCACGAACTTGGCCACTGTCTCGGCCTTGACCATGCCGAGAGTCTTGCGACGACAAGCGATTTTCGTGTTCCGCTTGACGACGAATGGATGCTCTGGAAACAGGGTCTTCACGTCGACCCGCAGATGTCCTATGGAAACAACACGCATGGGATTCTTGACCACCCGGTCACTGCGGACGACGCGGCGGGCGCGGCCCTGCTTCGTCCGGCGCGCGGGTGGCGGGCGACCACCGGGGCGATATCCGGGTCCTTGCTTCTGGATGGAGGTCCGGTCCCGTACGCGCACGTTTGGGCATTTCCCGAAGCAGCGATACCTTGCATAGGGTTATGGTTATGTCGCGGCGATGACGATCGGCGCCCTGCTCCCATCGGTGCGTTCGCCGATGGTGACGGACGGTTCGTCATCGAAGGGATCCCCCCGGGTCGATACGTCCTTTGGGTGTCCCCTATCACGGACTCGAACCGATACGGTGGGGATTTCAATCCGCATGCGGACCTCACAACACTGGTGGGGTCTCCGGTCATCCGCGACATGATCGTCCCATGGCCGTTATCGGTGGAAGCGGGTGCGACCACCACGACCGATCCGATCACGGTGGTGAAGGGGCGCCGACTCCAATGATTGATGGCGCCATTCGTCTTGGCAAGGCGTCGATGGGAGCTCTTTTGCTTCTTTCCACCGCCTGCGGAACGGAGACCAATACGGGGCCCGTGGCGCCGGGTCCGGCGCCGGCGCCCGCCCCGGCCCCGAGTCTCGAACCCACATCGATCACTGTCGGGTTTGCCGATGAGAGCCAACGGGTCCGGGAAGGCAACACGGCAACGGTACGGATCACCTGGTCGGTTACCGGATGGGATGAGCCGATTCCCTTGAAGATCAACGTCGTGCCCGGTGGCGAGGACGATTACGAACTTGCGGATAGATGTGAAGTCCCTGTCCTGCGAAGTTGTCCGTTGGCGCACGCCAGCAGCGATGACTACGAACTCTCGACACAAGGCCTCGAAATTCCAGCGGGCAAAGCCACGTCCGGCGAGTTGGTCCTGGAAATGGCGACAAGCACCGATATCCTGTTTGCTGAAGGCAACGAGACGCTGTTACTTGCAATCCAGCCGCCCGATATCCCCATGGTGCATGTAGGCGATGTTCTGAAAGTCGTCATCGAAGAGGCGGGAGCACGTCCCTGTCCCGGGGTTCTCATTTCCGGAGAACCTCCGGTTCTGACCGACGCGACGTGGGGAGCAAATTCGCTCAGGGAGCAGCGCGGAGAACCACCCGTGAAGATCATCGACGAGGCGAACATAGTTCTGACTCTTGATTTCGATTCCATGGCGTCCGACGTGGTGCTCGACTGGACGGGACCGTACAAGAGCCACGACCTCCGCAATGCCTATCTGGAACAGTACGTGACCGATTGGTCCTTCGAATCCATTCCGACTGGCATACGACACACCATCACGTTTGAATGGCTCGGCCATCTCGAGGCAGGCTTCCGTTTCCGTTCTGCGTCGGGCGCCTGTCCGGGGGAGCCGGAGATCGTCTGCACCGGCGACGGATGCGAGCTGCGCCAATAGCGGGGGCGAAAGGAACCGGCGGTCGGGATTTCGGCCGTATCGCGGCGGACCAGGGGTTCAGCGCAGCGCGGCGAGGACCTTCCCGAGGAACGGGTTGACTCCTCCGCCCTGGATCCAGCGGACCACCACGACCAGGTCGTTCTCCCAGTCCACATAGACGATGTTGCTGCCGGCGCCGCGGAAGGTGACCGCGGTCTCCGGGGCGTCGGGGATGGACTTGACCATCTCCCCGTCCCGTTCCACCGGGCCGTTCAGGAACCAGTTCATGTAACCGTAGGCCGGGTTCACCGTCCCCGGGGTGCGGGCCATGGCGATCCAGTCCCCGGAGATCAGCTGCTTCCCGTCCCATGCTCCCATGCGGAGAAACAGGTATCCGAAGCGGGCGAGATCGCGGGCGCTGATGTGCATGCCTCCGCCCCAGTGTCCCCCGCCGCTCACCGACTGGACCCGGCGCCCGTCGATCATCACCCACGAGTTCTCGTAGCCGTGCCAGCGCCAGGTGCTGGAGGCGCCGATGGGGTCCATGATCCGTTCCCGGAGCACGACCGGCAAGGGATCGCGGACCACATGCAGCGCGGCGAGCGCCAGCAGGTTCACCCGCACGTCGTTGTACTTGTAGAACGTCCCCGGTTCATGCATCGGACGGTCCGGATAGGCGAACGGATGATCCCCGACCGGCCGATCGGCCCAGTCGGGCTTCCCCCACAGCGTTCCCGACCAGTCGCTGGTCTGTCGCAGCAGATGATCCCAGGTGATGGACTGGTTGTGGGGGGAACCGAAGAGTTCGTCGGAAGGCATATAGGGGCCGACCCGGTCGTCAACCGATGCGATCAGCCCGTCGTCGTACAGCAGTCCCACGGTGGTGGAGAGGAAGGTCTTCGAGACACTGAACGTCATGTCCACCTTCCTCGTCGGCCCCCATTCGGCGACGATGTAGCCGTCCTTGACCACCAGCCCGCTCAGGTCGCCGCGAACCGTGGTGGGCCCGACCCGGCTGCCATGGGGTTCGCGCCCGAAGGTCAGCTCATGGTTGAGCGCGAGATCGTGGGGCGCCTCCGACTCGGCGGCCACGGCGATGGCGATGGCCTCGTCGAGCGTCTCCGCGTCCATCCCGGCTTCGGCCGGCGTCCGGACGAGCCACTCGTGGCGTTCCGGAAAGTACGGCTCCTGGGCGGCCGCCGGGCCGGTGAGCAGGAACAGCGAAACGAACAGGGCGCCGATGCGCCGCGACGGTTGATGCATGGGGATTCCTCCGGGCGGGAGACGCCGGAATCAGTCTTCGATGTTGCTCTTCATCCGGGCAAACACATCCTTGAGGATCCGTTCGCTGACCGGGCGCAGTAGGCGCGACGCCAGCGCCGCGACCGTGCCGCGGATCTGCATCGTCCCCTTCCAGTCAAGAGCGGTGCCCCCTTCGACGTCGCGCAGCCGCATCTCGGCGGACCCGTCGATGGCGGTTCCGGGGCCGCGCCCGCGCACCTTGAGCTGCGCGCACTCCTGCTCCACCTGTTCGGTCCATTCGAGCGTGTTCTGCGAGCGAAGCGCAACCGTGCCCAGCTTGATGCCGCCGGTCACCTCGAACCGCCGACCGGGATCCAGCACCCGGAAGGACTCGACCCCCGGCACGCAGCCGGCGAGCGATTCCGCGTCGGTCACGAACTTCCAGACCCGCTCCCGCGGCGCCTTGATGATCTCGGCGCCGCTGAACTCCACGGCCGGGATTCTATCGGCCCCTCCCCCGCGGCCCCTCTCCGGCCACCGGGCGCGTCGCGTGGCATGATGCGAACCGCCAGGTCCGCGAGCCGCGTTCCGTCCCCGGTCATGCCTTCCCCGCCCGCCATCAGGTACCGCAATCCGGAACGCAATCGGCTGCAGCCCGGAGACCGGGCGGTTCACGACTGGTACCGCTTCGTCCTCTCGTTCCCGTCGCACCTCGTGCGCGACCTTCTCGAATCGTTCGATGTGGATGTCGGACAGCGAGTGCTGGATCCCTTCTGCGGCGCCGGAACCACGCTGGTCGAGTGCAAGAAACTCGGCATTCCGAGCGTCGGGATCGAGCGCAACCCGGTTGCCGGGTACGCGAGCCGCACCAAGCTGAACTGGAGCGTCGATCCCGACGCGCTGATCGGCCACGCCCGATCCATCGCCGCAAGGGCGGTCGATCAATGGGAACGCGAGGGACTCGATGACCTCGGCGAAGCGCCCCTCTTCCGACCCGCCCGCCAACCGGTCGGCAGACTGCGGACGCTGCCGTCCGACCAACTGCGTCTGCTCCTGAAGGACTCGATCAGCCCCCGGCCTCTCCACAAGACCCTTGTACTGCTGGAGATTCTGGAGCAGCACCGGGACGAAGCCGTCCACGCCCACGAACGGCTCGCACTCGCCGCGGCGCTCGTTTCGGAAATCGGCAATCTCCGTTTCGGCCCCGAGGTCGGCGTGGGCCGCATCCGGGAGGACGCGCCGGTTCTCCGGCCCTGGCTCCGCCGCGTCGAGTCGATGGGCGATGACCTGGCAACGCTCGGCGGGCGCGCCCGAACCAGGGCCACCGTGCACCTTGCCGACTCCCGTCAGCTGGAAGACCTTCTGGAGCCCTCGTCCATCGACGTGGTCCTCACCTCTCCCCCCTATCCCAACGAAAAGGACTACACGAGGACAACCCGGCTCGAAAGCGTGCTGCTCGGGTTCGTTCAGGACCGGCAGGACCTGCGGGCTCTCAAGCAGGGGATGGTCCGGTCCAATACCCGCGGCGTGTACAAGGCGGATGCCGATAACGCCCTCGTCGAGGGCCACGAGGGCATCCAGCGCATCGCGCGCCTGATCGAGAAGCGGCGTATCGAAATGGGCAAGACCTCCGGGTTCGAACGCCAGTACGCGCGCGTCGCCAAGCTGTACTTCGGCGGCATGAAGCGGCATCTGGCCGCGCTCCGCGGCCGGCTGCGTCCAGGCGCGCGACTCGCCTATGTCGTAGGGGACCAGGCGTCGCACCTGCAAGTCATGATCCGCACCGGCCGCATCCTCGGAGAGTTGGCCGAGTCGCTCGGTTACGAGCTGACGTCGATCGACCTGTTCCGGACCCGGATGGCCACCGCCACCCAAAAGCAGCTTCGGGAAGAAATCGTCCGGCTTCGCTGGCCGGGCTGACACCCCTGCTGCGGCACCCTCGTCCACCATGTCCAAAACGAACATCCGTGCAGCCATGATGAAAGCATTCATGACGATTTCTATAACGTTCCCATTCGAAATGTAAATGGATGCAGCGTATTCCATGCACTATGCTTCCTCGCCATGAATGCGTTTGTTGCAAAGGCTCCGCCCATCAAGACACAGGGAATCAAAACAAAGCTGATCCTGTTGATTCGAGATGGCGCGTCATCGTGGTCAGGCAAAGGTACATGGGTGGAACCGTTTCTCGGATCCGGCGTCGTATTGTTCAATCTGGCTCCGCAACGGGCGCTAGTGGGCGATACCAATGAACACATCATCAGATTTTATGGGAACATACAACGCGGCCTTCTCACGCCAGAGAAAACGAAAGTGTATTTGGACAGGGAAGCCGAATTGCTTCGACGCGACGGTGCGGAGCATTATTACCGGGTTCGCGCCAGGTTCAACGAATACCACGAACCACTTGATTTCCTGTTCCTCAATCGCGCCTGCTTCAACGGCCTGATGCGCTTCAATGGCGCAGGCGGATTCAACACGCCATTTTGTCGCAAGCCGGATAGATTTCGACAACCCCATATCACGCGAATTTGTAATCAGGTTCGATGGGCCGCCGAGGCCATGGCCGGGAAGAACTGGGAATTCGTGTGTGCGGACTGGAGAACCACGCTGGCTTGCGCCACTACCGATGATATCGTCTACGCTGATCCGCCATACGCGGGCCGGTTCACCGATTATTTCAACAAATGGACCGATGCGGATTCAACCGATCTGGAACGAACCCTGAAGGCGCTTCCCTGCCCGTTCCTTTATTCCATGTGGGCGGAAAACAGATATCGACGGAACAGCAGCTTTTACGCTGCATTCGATGGCTACGACATCAGGACACACGACCATTTTTATCATCTGGGATCCACCGAAAGTCTCCGCAACAGAATGACGGAGGCGCTTGTCGTCGGATGAGGAATTTCATTCTCGACAAGCTCGCTCCTGCCCAGAACGGATACAGCGCCTGAGGTTTTGTGGCTCTATTGAATTTCGAGTGGGTTAGGCGAAATGGGTGCTGAGCCTGGGAAGTCGAATTTCCCGGAGATGAGGAAGAAAACGGTGCGGATGGTGCGGAAGGAACCTCGACGAAACCAAGGTCCCGTCAAGCCGAGCGCGGTTCCGAATATCTGGTTCTCCATGATGGAGTTTCCCAGGCAGTGATGGGCCGAAAACAGCATTCTGCTGCCTTCGACCCGAACCAAGCATCCCCCTCGTGGGTCCGTGCGTCAAGGGTCCACTCCGCCGAGCTACGCCCGCCCTTGACACCCGGCCCCCCGACGGGCTTCCCGCCCGTATCCACTCGAAATTGAGTTGAGGCGGTTTTGTGGACCGTCGAGGTCGAATTTATCCTCCTGGATTGGATACGAACGTAATCAGTGCGGTATTCGAGACCATTACGCATCAGGCAATGACCACATATGCTTCCAAGAACAACCTGATCGTACTGGAAACCTCGACAGCGGAACTTCTATCCCGATTTCACGTTGATGCGAGGTAAGGACGATCCAGCCAGAATCGCCGTGGACGTGAAAACAGCAACCTGAAAGACAAGAATTCACAAACTGATGTTGACAAGGATACAGGAAAAATCAATCGCCAATTGGCATCAACCAATTTCGAGTGGATACGGGCCGGAAATCGACTTGGGAGCAGGTGGGCAAAGGCGGGCGTAGCCACGCATAATCGAACCTGTATGTGGATCGCCCCGAGCGGAAACCATGAATTGAAATTTCACGCAATCCGGGTATATTTGCCATCCATGATTCAATTGACCGGTACGCATTCGGTGGGAATTCGGAAATCCTTCAGGGGAAGAACATTCCCATGGGATGCCAACGGCGGGGCCACACCCGCTCGCCCGGGTGGCGCTTCGGCGAAGTCCGAGTCGCATCCCGGTGCGGCGGGACCGGGGAACGTCGTGATTCGTACCCGCCGATGAGCAAACCTGCGTCGCGCGACACCCGGGGATTCGCCACGCGGGCGATCCATGCTGGCCAGCCGCCCGATCCGGCGACCGGCGGGGTGAGCGTTCCGCTGGTGCAGTCCTCCACCTTCGTGCAGGCGTCTCCCGGCCAACCCGGCCCTTGGGAATACGCCCGAACCGGGAACCCGACGCGCGACGCGGCGGAGAGCAACCTCGCCGCCCTCGAGGGCGGCGCCGGAGGCATCGGCTGCGCCTCGGGAATGGCGGCGATCGTGCTGGTGATGGAGATGGTGGAACCCGGATCGCGGGTGGTCGCCACCGCCGATGCCTACGGGGGCACCTGGCGGGTGTTCGACCGGGTGATCCGTCGCCGCGGCATCGACTTCAGCTGGCGGGACACGAGCGATACCGCAGCCACGGTTCGGGCGCTCGACGGGGCCGCCATGCTGTTCCTTGAGACCCCGAGCAATCCGGTCCTCCGGATCGCGGACCTTCCCGCGCTGGTCGCCGCCGCCCATGAGCGGGGTACGCTGGTGGTGGTCGACAACACCTTCATGTCTCCCTTCTTCCAGCGTCCGCTCGAACTCGGTGCCGACTTCGTGCTCCACTCCACCACCAAGTTCCTGAACGGCCACAGCGACGGGGTGGGCGGCATGCTCATTCCGCGCGAAACCGAGGCGCTCGACAGGCTCCGTTACGTCCAGAACGCCGCCGGCGCCATCCTCTCCCCCTTCGAATCATGGCTCCTGCTCCGCAGCGCGAGGACCCTCGCCCTCCGGATGCGCCAGCACGACGCCAACGGCCGCGCGGTGGCGGAGTTCCTCGACCGGCATCCCCGCGTGGATCGGGTGTACTACCCGGGGCTCCCCGATCATCCGGGCCACGAGCGCGCCTGCCGGCAGATGTCGGGCTTCGGGGGCATGGTCTCCTTCGAGGTGGGGAGTTTCACCCGCGCCCGGGAGGTCATGGAGGCGTTCCGGCTGTTCCGGATCGCCGAGAGCCTTGGCGGGGTCGAGAGCCTCGCCAACCATCCGGCGGCCATGACCCACGCCTCGGTTCCCGAGGAAACCCGCCGGGAACTCGGCATCGGGGACGGCCTGGTCCGGCTCTCGGTCGGCGTCGAGGACGCGGAGGACCTGCTGGCGGACCTCGATCAGGCCCTGCGCTGAACCGTGCCCGGCGAGCGCCTGGTGGTGCGCGGCCGGGTCCAGGGCGTGGGCTTTCGCTACGCCACGCTCCGCGTCGCCCGAGCGCTCGGCATCCGCGGCACGGTGCGGAACCGGGAGGACGGAACGGTCGAGATCGTGGCGTTCGCCCCCGAAGCCGACCTGGAACGGTTTCGCGCCGGCCTCCGTCGCGGGATGCCGGGCCGGGTGGACGAGGTCGAAGTGCTGCCCGATCCCCGAACCGCGAACCCTCCTTCCGGCTTCCGGATCGTCCCCTGACGCCGTCCGCTCCGGATATACCATTCGCGTCCCGCGTCCCGACCGGTTGTCCCTGCGCCTGTAGCTCAGGTGGATAGAGCGACGGATTCCTAATCCGTAGGTCGCAGGTTCGAGTCCTGCCAGGCGTACGGAACGCCGGAACCGGTTCCATGCAATTTCCGAAGTCCCTTCCCCTCGCGCTGGCCACGGTCTGCTTCTCGTTTGCTCCGGGCATCAGTGCCGCTGCCCAGGCGCCTCCCGCCGCCCGGACGCCTCCCGCCGCGGACATCCGCAGTCCCCGCAGCGCGCTGGATGCCTTCCTGACGGAACAGCTCGAAGCGGAACCGGACTGGGCGCGGGTGGGCGGGACCCTCGCGCTGCCGGCCGACGCCGATGCCGCGGACATCGAACAGATCGCATCCCGCCTGAAATCGGTGCTCGACGCTCGCGGCCTCCTGGTCGTGATGGGATCGGTTCCGTCCGACCCCGAATACCGGGAACCGGAGACCGGCCTCGCCCGGTTCGTTCCGTTCCCGGGCCGGCTGCCCGGGTTCTCGCTCCTTCGCGGCCCCGATCTCGGGTGGCGCATCTCCCCGGACACGGTGCTGGAGGCGGACGCGCTCTACGAGAGCACGTTCTCCTGGTTCGCCCGCCGACTCCTCGCCACGCTCCCTCCGGTCTTCGAGCGGTCGTTTCTGGGTTTCACGCTGTGGGCGGCCATCGGCTTCCTGGTCCTGATCGCGGCCGGCTGGCTGCTGCGCCTTCTTCTCCTGCGCCTGCTGGCCCGCGTGGTTGCGCCGATCGTGCGGCGCCGGTCGCTCTGGCTCGGGGACGGGGTTCAGGAACTTGCGGGGCCGACTGCCGCTTTCGCCGGAGTCGCCTTCGCCCGCCACCTCATTCCGGATCTGCGTTTTCCGGTGGGCGCCAGCCACCTGCTGGTCCTCTTGCTGACGGTGGCCCTTGCCGTCATCGGGGTATGGGCGGCGCTCCGGGCGGTGGAGGTGGCCAGCCGGGTGTTCCAGCGGATCGCGGAGCGCACCGAAACCGACCTCGACGACCAGCTGGTCGGGCCGGTGCGGACGGTGCTCCGCATCGCCGCCACCCTGACTGCGGTCCTGATCCTCGCGGAGAGCTATGGATATTCGATCACCACGCTGGTGGCGGGCCTCGGTCTCGGCGGGCTGGCGGTCGCCCTCGCCGCACAGGACACCCTCGCCAACCTGCTCGGCTGGGCAGCGGTGATCGTGGACCGACCCTTCACGGTGGGCGACTGGGTGCTGGTGGGGGACACCGAGGGCACAGTGGAGCAGGTGGGACTGCGCGCCACCCGCATCCGCACCTTCTACGACTCGGTCATCAGCGTTCCCAACCGCTCCGTCGCCAACGCGGTGGTGGACAACATGGGCCAGCGCAAGTACCGGCGGATGAAGCAGATGGTGGCGCTGCGCCACGATACCGACCCCGATCGCATGCATGCCTTCGTGGAGGGGATCCGGAACGTCGTGCGGGCGAACGAAAAGATGCGCCACGACTACTTCGAGATCCACGTCAACCGGTTCTCGGAGTCCTCGGTGGACGTGCTGGTTTACTGCTTCTTCCGGGTGGACGACTGGCACGAGGAACTGACCGAACGCCACAACTTCATCCTCGAGGTCATGCGGTTGGCGCGAGCCCTCGATATCCGCTTCGCGGTGCCCGCCCGGAACCTCAACCTCGAATCCGCCCCCGGCCAGATCCCGCCGGAACGTCCCGCTCCCGATGCTGCCGCCCTCAGCGAAACGGTGGCGGCCTTCGGGCCCGGCAACGGTCGCTCGCGACCGAAACCCCCCGCCTGAACTTCAGTTCGGCTGGGGGATAAACGGCATCAGCGCGAACCAGCTCCCCCGAAGCAGCGCGCGAAGAACCGGGCTCCGGCGGAACGCGCGCATGCCGCCGAAGTCCTGCAGGAACGACTCGGCCAGCCCGGGCGGCTCGGGGAGGTGGAGGATCCGGATCTCCTCGTCCTCGGGAATTCCGGCCTCGAGACGCGCCTGTCGCAGGGCCGCGTCGAGGCCGCCCATCTCGTCCACAAGGCCGACTTCGAGTGCGCGGTGGCCCGACCAGACCCTCCCCTGGCCCAACGCATCCACCTGATCCGGACTCATGCCGCGGGCGGCGGCGACCCGATCCAGGAACACCGCGTAAGTGTCGGCGATGCCCTCGCGGAGACGCGCGCGCTCGGCGGCCGTGAGCGGCGTGACCGGATTCGTCCAGTTGTTGGGCGGTACCCCCTCCGGAAACACGCTTTCGGCGGCGACCCCGATCTTCTCGAACATCCCCCCGATGTGGATCTTCCCCGCGAAGACGCCGATGGAACCGGTGATCGTGGCCGGGTTGGCCACCAGGTGGCTGGCCGCGGTGGCGACCCAGTAACCGCCCGAAGCAGCCACATCCCCGAGCGACGCGACCACCGGCTTGTCCTCCCGCACCCGTTCGGCGGACCGCCAGATCGTGTCGGACGCGGTATCGAGCCCCCCCGGGCTCGCAATCCGCAGGACCACCGCCTCCACCGAATCCATCTCCCGGACCCGATCGAGGGCTTCGGTCACGGTCTCCGCCCCCGCGACCCGCCCCATCAGCGGGTCGGCCGAGCTGGCGCCGGAAACAATGGCCCCATCCACATGGATCACCGCGATCCGCGGCGGACCGGACCCGCCGCCGCGGGTTGCGTATTCCCGAATCGAGAGGAAATGCGGTTCGTCGAACTCCTCCTCGGCCTGATCGGGATACGCCAAGGCGTCCACCAGATCGAGCTCCCGCGCCGTCGCCGCCAGGAACGGCCCGCCGGACAGAAGGTCGCGCGCCCGTTCCGGCGCGAGACCGCGCGCCTCGGCGACGGATTCCACCGCGAGGGTCATGAAATCACCGGCAAGTACGGCAAGCTGTTCCCGATGGGCCTCGGTCATCCCGGTGCGGGTGTACGCATCCGGTGCGTTCTTGAATGACCCGATGGCTTCGAACTGCGCGCCGACCCCCACCTTCTCCAGCAGCTCGCCGAAAAACAGCGCGCCCAGCGGCGTACCGAAGAGCATCAACCGCCCGCGCGGATGGAGGTGGATGCTGTCCGCCGCGGTTGCCAGCAGGTAGTCCCGGATCCCCGGCGATTCGAACGCCGCGACCACCGGCTTGCCACTCGCCCCGAACCCGGCAATCGCATTCCTCAGCTCGATCATCCGGCCCCAGCCCAGCTCGGTTCCCTCGCCCCGCACCAGGAGCCCCCGGATCCGTTCGTCGGTGGCGGCGCGATCAAGCGCGCGGGTCACCGCGTGGAAATCGGGGGACTCCGGGCCGAACCAGCCGGAGGCCCAGAGCCGGGTCTCCGGCAGTTCCGTCGAGAGGTCCAGCACCAGCACGCTGTCCTCGGGAATGTCGTCCCCGAGCACCAGCATGAGGACGCCGACGGTCGCCAGCATCGCCAGCACCAGGGCGCCGACCCCGACCAGCAGCATGGCCATGCAGCCGGAGCGCACGCCTCTCGCCCGCGGCGGGGCGGGAGGGCGGGATCCGTCTCCGGTCATCTAACGGGCCGGATTCCCCGGGGCGGCATCCGGGCTCTCCCGTTCTCCCAGTCTCGCAACCCGGGTATCGGCAATCTGTCGATACCGGGAATCGGAGTACTCGTTCGCAATCCGCTCGTAGAGGATGACCGCTTCCCCGCGGCGGCCGCGCTCCTCCTCGAGGGTGGCGAGCTCGAACAGCACCGCGTCCACCGGAAGTCCCGAATCGCTGCCGAGCAGGCCGCGGTACGCATCGGCGGCCTCCTCGACGGCGCCGGCGTCGCGCCGCGCCCCGGCAAGACCGAAGGTGGCGAGATCCGACAGCAGCCCGGATCGCCCGCGCACCGAGTCGAAACTCGCCACCGCGGCGGCGTGGTCCCCCGCCCGCCGCTGGCAGATTCCGGCGAAATACCGCGCGGTCCGCCCCTCGGTCGATCCTCCTTCGGCCTCACCGATCTCGAGCAACCGGGGCAGCGCCGAGCCGCAGGCGTCCCTTGCGTCCGATCCCTCCGAATCGACCCCCTGGAGATCGGCGGTCAGGGTCGTCAGTTCGGCGCGCAGCGCATCCCGCCGGTCTCCCCGCGTCACCAGCAACGCGCCGACGAGCACCGAAAGACCAATGACCGCCGCTGCGCCCCAACCGATCGTCCGGACGTTGCTGCGGCTCCAGTCGAAAGCGGCGCCGATCCCCGCAATCAGTCCGTCGCTCCGGAGTTCGTGGCGGTGTTCCCGTCGCATGAACTGCCGGATTGTAGCGAAGCCCGAACGCGGCGCCACGAAAGTCCGCTTCAGACGCGGACGACTCCCCGCAGGCGGGCGTCGTCGGGAATCCGCCCCCGCCGTCCCGGCGCGCCCACCACCCGCACTTCGCCCTCGCACGCGACATTCCGCCCGAAAAGCACGTCGCCGCGCACTTCAAGGCGGTCGCAGGCGATGAGCGACGGGGGGCCATGGGGGAAACGGTCCTCGAGATCGGTAACGAAGCGGTAGCGGTCGGCATCGAGATGGATCGGCGGCGGATCCCGGCTCGGTTCCAGCACTCCGTTCTCCCCGATCCGATAGATGTCGGAGCGGAGCACCAGCAGGTTCCCGGTGGTCTTTACCGGCGCGAAGCGGCGGCGCGGCACCTGCATCGCAAGCGCCCCCTCGAAGACCTCGATCGCGGTGCCGGCGGCCTGTTCCAGCTGGAACACCGGCGTCGAATCCGGATCGCGGGGATTCGCGGTTTTCGGGTTCACGATGGTCGGGAGCGGAAGGAAACCGCCGTTCTCCGCCAGCAGTCGGGCGAGCGCGTCCAGCCGCAACCAGAGGTTGTTGGCATTGAAGTAGCGATAGCGGTCGGCATCCCGGAAGAACCCGGCATCGTCAGGGTGGCACTGCGCGGTCTCGCGGAGAATCAGACGCCCGTCGCTCCGTCGCCGGGCGAGGTGGCCTCCCTTCCAGTCGTCGGCGGCGCGACGGACCACCTCCATCAGGAAGGGCGCCCCGGAGCGGATGAAGCGGGCGAGCAACACCGGGTCCGGGTGGCCGCCGACGTTGTCCACGTTCGAGATGAAGGCGTACCGGTACCCGTCGGCCAGCAGGCGGTCGAGCCATCCGCTCGCCCCCAGCGCGGTATAGACGTCGCCGTGCCCGGGGGGACACCACTCGAGTTCGGGATGGTCGGGAACGGACACCGGACGGAAATCGGATCGGCGCAACTTCGGGGCTTCGTGCTGGAGGAAACTCGCCACGCCCCGCCCCTCGAGCACCGACCGCACCGCCCGGTCGGTGGCGAAGCTGTTCATGAGCAGCGGGCGCACCCCGGCGCCCGCCGCCTGCCGCAGGGCGACTTCCAGGAAGGTGAGGCCGTTCCCCGCGAGCAACAGCGACTTCGGCGCCCGCATCCCCATGGTGGTTCCGAGGCCCCCGTTCAGCGTGATCGCGACGGTGCGTGCGCAATCCCCGGCGCGTGCCGGGGGCGGTTCGTCCGCGTCGAGCACCGCGACGCCGTCCACCGGTTCGATGGCGGATTCGCGCACATGCCCCGGCCCGCGGCGCGCCGCCTCCACCGCCTGCGCAAAACACGCGACGAAGGCCGGTGGCAGGTTCCGGGACCGAAGGGCCTTGCGGATCGGATCGGGAAGCGCCGGGGCCGGGCGACTCATGCCAGGACCCGGCCTTTCCCCGACCCGGAACGCAAGACACCGGTTCGAGGCCCGGACCCCAACCCCGAACGCACCCCGCCAACAAGGACCGGACCCAACCGGCGGGAAACCTGACCGAAAAGCGCGGAGGCCGGGCGACTCATGCCAAGACCCGGCCTTTCCCGTGCCCAGAACGCAAAACACCGGTTCGAGACCCGGACCGCAACCCCGAACGCACCCCGCCAACCAGGACCGGACCCAACCGGCGGAAAACCGGATCGAAAAGCGCGGGGGCCGAGCGACTCATGCCAGGACCCGGCCTTTCCCGTGCCCGGAACGCAAGACACCGGTTCGAGACCTGGACCGCAACCCCGAACGCATCCCACCAACAAGGAACGAACCCAACCGGCGGAAAACCGGATCGAAAAGCGCGGGAGACGGGCGACTCATGCCGAAAACCCGGCCTTTCCCGTGCCCAGAACGCAAGACACCGGTTCGAGGCCCGTGCCGCAACTCCGAACGCACCCCGCCAGCAAGGAACGAACCCAATCGGCGGGAAACCGGATCGAAAAGCGCCGGGGCCGGGCGACTCATGCCAGGACCCGGCCTTTCCCGTGTCCAGAACGCAAGACACCAGTTCGAGGCCCGTACCGCAACCCCGAACGCACCCCGCCAGCAAGGAACGAACCCAACCGGCAGGAAACCGGATCGAAAAGCGCGGAGGACGGGCAACTCATGCCGAAAACCCGGCCTCTCCCCAACCCGGAACGCAAATCACCGGTTCGAGGCCCGTACCGCAACCCCGAACGCACCCCGCCAGCAAGGAACGAACCCAACCGGCGGGAAACCCGATCGAAAAGCGCCGGGGACGGGCAACTCATGCCGAAAACCCGGCATCTCCCCGACCCGGAACGCAAAACACCGGTTCGAGGCCCGGACCGCAACTCCGAACGCACCCCGCCAGCAAGGACCGGACCCAACCGGCGGGAAACCGGATCGGGAAGCGCTGGGGACGGGCAACTCATGCCGAAAACCCGGCCTTTCCCCGACCCGGAACGCAAGACACGATTCGAGGCCCGTGCCGCAACTCCGAACGCACCCCGCCAGCAAGGAACGAACCCAACCGGCGGGAAACCGAATCGGGAAGCGCCGGGGACGGGCAACTCATGCCGAAAAACCGGCCTTTCCCCGACCCGGAATGCAAAACACCGGTTCGAGGCCCGGACCGCAACTCCGAACGCACCCCGCCAGCAAGGAACGGACCCAACCGGCGGGAAACCTGACCGAAAAGCGCCGGGGACGGGCAACTCATGCCGAAAACCCGGCATCTCCCCGACCCGGAACGCAAGACACGATTCGAGGCCCGTGCCGCAACTCCGAACGCACCCCGCCAGCAAGGAACGAACCCAACCGGCGGGAAACCGAATCGGGAAGCGCCGGGGACGGGCAACTCATGCCGAAAAACCGGCCTTTCCCCGACCCGGAACGCAAAACACCGGTTCGAGGCCCGGACCGCAACCCCGAACGCACCCCGCCAGCAAGGAACGAACCCAACCGGCGGGAAACCGGATCGGAAAGCGCTGGGGGACGGGCAACTCGTGCCAAGACCCGGCCTTTCCCCGACCCGGAACGCAAAACACCGGTTCGAGGCCCGTGCCGCAACTCCGAACGCACCCGGCCAGCGACAACAAACGGCCGCGGCCAGCAGGAAAGCGTACGGGACTGCTGCATCATGCCGTTGCCGGGACCCTTCGGCTGGCCCGGGCGATGGCTCCGATCGGGATCAGGACGGCAAGCGCCGTCCATGCGAGTGGCTGGGTCCAGGCGCCCATCAGACACGCCGCCAGGGCGACGGCTCCGAACGCGATCCGCGGGAGCGCGTACCGGGGCGCGAAACGGGAGGCAAGCAGGACGTCGGTGGGGAGGACAACCAGCGGGAGCGCGCTCGTGTGGAACTCGGGCAGCGGACTCACGAGCACGGCCGCGGTCCCGGCTACCCCGATGGCGCCCAGCACGAGGCCGGTGGTCATGCGGGCCAGGTTTCCGAGCCGCCGGGTTCGCGGCAACAGCATCGGGAGCGCGAGCAGGGCGGCGATCCCGAAGAGTCCCGGAAGATAGGGCCGGCTCCCGGGATCGGGCGCCATGAAATCGCCGTCCCTCCCGTCCCGCAACCGGACCGGGGTGGCCGAGAGCGACCGTTCGAGGCCGTGGCGGAGGCCTTCGGGCACGAACATCGCCTGAAACGGGGTGATCGACCCGTCCGCTGCCGAACCCACCGCCACGTCGGACACCCACAACAGGAAAGGCCTCGATTCGAGGCCGCGGCGGATCTGCGACCGGAAGGTCGGGGCGCCTCCCGCATCCCGGAATCGCTCCGGCAGGTCGCGGACCCGGGAAAGGGCGCCGTCGGTCACGCCGTCCAGATAGTCCCGGAGGCGGGTCGTGCAGTTCTCGGTGAAATGGTTGTAGGTGTATTCGGATTGCCCGGGAACCAGATCCCCGGCGAGCCGGCCGACAAGCGCCTCCCGCGACTCGTCATCGAGAGGGAGATCCTGGCGGATGACACTCCGCCGGTGCGAGGCATAGAGGGCCAGCGTTTCCTCGTAGGTGGTGAGCCCGAGCCAGAAGCGGGCCTTCCCGTTGAGCACCTCCCAGGTGAGGGCAACCGGCCGGCTGAAATCGGTGAATCCGTAGTTGAAGCAGATCCGGTCGACGCACAGCGCCGCATGGCCCCACTCGCGAAAGAGAACCGTGTGGTCCGGCCCCATGGTCAGGACGAAGATCTCCGCCGGGGCCGGCGGCAGGATGCCGTTTGCGGGAGCCGGAGGCTCGGGTCGATCCGCGACGCCCTGGACGACCAGAAGCGCCAGGGCGGCCGCAAGGGGACTCATGGATGGAATTCTATGGGGGCCAGCGTCCGGAATCGGCGGCGGTCGGCGAGCCGCGTTCGTATACTGGCGGCGTTGCGCAGTCCGCCGGTTCGAAGACACGAGGGAATTCCCCTGCCCCCACCGCCCGCGGGCATCGCCGGACGCCGGGTCCGCCTGGTTCGCGGCGAGGCGCTGATCTTCTGGGATCCGGCAAACCCCCGCAAAAAACAGGACGCCATCGACACCGACCAGATCACTCCGTCGGCGTGGTGCGTTTCGGAGAGCCTCGAAGACCTGGACCGCCGCTGGAAGGAGGGCGCCTTCCGCCATCGTATGCCCGACTTCCGCGAGCGGGTCGGTCGGGGACAGAACTTCGTGATCGCCGGCGACCGCTTCGGGATCGGATCCTCACGCGAGATGAGTCCTGCCGGGCTGCTCGGAATCGCGAGGGACACCGGGACCACCCTGGTGCTGGTGGTCGGGGCCGGAGTGGGCGGGATATTCCACAGGAACGCCCTCAATCTGGGGCTCGAAGTGCTCGAGTGTCCCGATGCGGTCGCGGACGCCGGGGACGGTCATCGATTCGTCTTCGACCCGCGGACCCGCGGACTCCGCAACGAGACACTCGGGCGCGACTACTGGCCGAAACCGCTGACCGCGAAGGAAGAGGCGCTCCGCCAAGACGGGGGCATCCTGCGCGTCGGACGCCGCGAGTTCCTGAATTCGCTCGAGCGGTCTTCCGAGGTGATCTGGCCGGACCCGCCGATCGCGCGGCGCATGAGCGTCACCGAACAGATCCTGGCGGCGCACCGGGTGGACCGGAAGGCGCCCATTCGCCCCAGCGAGACGATTCTCGTCCAGGCGGACCTGCTTCCCGCGTCCGACGGCACCGCTCCGTTCGCCATCCACGCCTTCCGGGAGATCACCGGCGGTGCGATCGCGCCCCGCCGAGCGGCGATCGCCGCCGACCATTTCGTCTTCACCGGGCGGGAGGCGGACCGGAAGCAGACCGCCATCAGCGAGAAATTCGCCGAGGCCGAGGGATTGGTTCCGCCGTGGTTCGCAACGCCCGGCGACGGGATCTTCCACTTCTACTTTCCCGAGCAGGGGCTCGTGATGCCGGGGGCGGTGATCGCCGGCGCCGACAGCCACAGCCGCGCCTACGGCGCCTACGGGGCGCTCGGCATCGGGGTCGGATCCACGGCGCTCGGATTCGGCTGGGCCACCGGGAGCGTGCTGGTTGCGCCGGCGCCGGGTCGTCGGGTCGTCCTCACCGGGACGCCGCCGGCCTGGTCGTCCGGGAAGGACATCGTCCTCCGCCTCATCGCGGGGTGGGATGGCGCCGCCGCCGGGATGTCGGTGGAATTCTCCGACCCCGACGGCGTGCTTCCGGTCACCTGGCGGAACACCATCTGCAACATGATGGCCGAAGCCGAAGCCATGAACGGGGTCTTCCCGTTTGACGCGCGGACGGCCGACTGGTTCCGCGGGAACGGCTTCCGGGAGCTGCCCTGGACCCCTCCCACCGCCGGCGCGTCCGCGGATTTCGCCGTCGAGGAAGTGATCTCCCTCGACTCGATCCGACCGCTGGTCGCGCGGCCCTGGGCGCCCGGCAACGCGGACCCGGCGGACGACGTGGCGGCGGAACGGATTCCGTTCGACCGGGCGTACATCGGATCCTGCACCAACGGAAGCTACGAGGATCTGCTGGTGGCGGCGCAGGTGGTGCGGACGGCAAGGGACCGGGGGCGGGATCAGGTCATCCGGAAATTCGTGATTTTCCCCGGCTCGGGCAGCGTCCGGCGACGGATCGAGAACCCCGATGCGCGACTCGCCGGCGAATCCATCGCCTCGGTGTTCCGTTCGGTCGGAGGCGAGATCCGGGTTTCGTGGTGCGGTCCCTGCTTCGGTCAGGGCGAGGACGCGCTGGAGCCCGGGATGCGAGCGATCACGTCGTTCAACCGGAATTGGAGGAACCGGATGGGTCGCGGCGGAGAGGGCTGGCTCGCGAGCCCCGCAGTGGTGGCGGCGTCGGCGCTCCTCGGCTATATCGGCCCGCCCTCCGATCTCGGCCTCGAGTGGGACCCGGACCGGTTCGGGGGATGAACATCCGTCTCGCCGACTACCAGCCGGCGCTTCCCCGGGAGCGGTTGCTTCTCGACGCCAGCCCGGGGCCGGATGCCATTCCGCTCGACGTCGCGGTGGTCGGCGGCGGTCCCGCCGGTCTCGCGACTGCCATCCGCCTTGCGCAGATCTCGCGGGGCTCCGATTCCCCCCCCTCGATCGGGGTTTTCGAGAAGGCAGCCGAATTCGGGGGACATTCGCTGTCCGGAGCGGTCGTGCATCCAGTCGGGTTCCATATGCTCTTTCCGGATCTCGACGAGGACGCCCTGCCGTTCCGGGGACGGGTCCGGCACGAGCGGTTTCGTTTCCTGACGCGGCGCCGGGCGCTGCCGGCGCCCGTTCCACCGACGATGCGGAACCGCGGCGGCCGGGTCGCATCCCTCTCGGAAATGGTCCGCTGGCTCTCCGAGCGGGCCGGCGAACTCGGCGTCGAGCTGTTTCCGGGTTTCGCGGTGGGACAGCTGCTCATGAACGGGGAGCGGGTGGCGGGACTGCGAACCGTGCCGGCCGGGGTGCGGCGGAACGGGAGTCCGGGTCCCGCCTGGGAACCACCCGCCGAAGTGGCGGCACGGGTGATCGTCCTCGCCGAAGGCGCCCGCGGTCCGATCGGGCAGGCGCTGCGCGAGCGGACGGGAATCGGCTCGGCGGCTCCCGAAGTCTTCGCTCTCGGCGTGAAGGAACTCTGGCGTTCGGAGCATCCGATACCCGCGGTCACGCACACCATGGGCTGGCCCCTGCCGCGTTCGGCCTTCGGCGGCAGCTTCCTGTATCCGATGGGCGAAGGGCTCTCCGCCATCGGCCTGGTGGTCGGGCTGGACGCCCCCACCCCGGCGCTGAATGTGCACCGTCTGCTCCAGCGCCTCAAGGAGCATCCCCTTGTGCGGCCGCACCTCGAAGGGGGCGAGTGTCTGGAATGGGGCGCCAGGATCATTCCCGAGGGAGGGATCGGCGCCGTTCCCGAGCGCCTTTCGGCGCCCGGAGCGCTCTTCACCGGGGATTCCGCCGCATTCGTGGATGTGCCCTCGCTCAAGGGCATCCACTACGCGATGCTCTCCGGCATTCTCGCCGCCGACGCCATACGGTCCCACCTGACCGCCGGGACGCCGCTCTCGCTCTACGACGCCCTGGTGCGCGACAGCCCCATCCATCGGGATCTCCACCGCACCCGCAACATGCGACCGGCGTTTTCCCGGGGTCTCCTCCATGGGGTCGTCGTGTCCGGAATCGCCACCCTCACCGGCGGGCGCTTCCCCCGAAGGTCCCTCCGGATGCCCCCGGACGCCGCAGTTCCGCGGGCGCCCGCGGTGCGGGGGGGGGAGGAACCGGCCGGTCTTTCCAAGCTGGATGGCGTGTTCCGGTCGGGAAACAACTCCCCGGACGACATGCCCTCCCACCTGGTGGCTCCGGAGGACGTCCCGGAACCGGTGGCCGCCCTCCTCGAGGAAATGTGTCCGGCCGGGGTCTACGAGGTTCGCGGCGGAAAGCTCGCGATCTCCCCCTCGAATTGCGTGGACTGCCGCGCTGCCGATGTGCTGGGCCCGCGCTGGACGCCCCGCGCCGGGGGGACCGGCCCCCGCTGGCGGCGCATGTGACGCCGCCGGTCAGGCAGCGTCCCGCGAGAGGTAGTCCAGGAGGTCGATCGGCGTGAGGAGGCCCAGCGTGCGGTCGCCGTCGGTCACCACGCCGATCCGGCCCGCAGCGAAGACCTGGGCCAGCTCGTCGAGCGGCCGGGAGGAGTCCACCGCCTCGATCGCGTCTTCCCGCACAAAGGCGGCGATGGAGTCCTCCCCCCTGCCCGGGCCTGCCTGGAGAAGCCCGCCGAGCAGCGTCGCCTCGCTGACCACGCCGATGAAGGAGTCCCCATCCTGCACCGGAAGCTGGGACACATCATGTTTCCGCATCAGGGCGACCACTTCGCGCAGGCGGGCGATCTTGGGCACACTCACGATCTCGGCGCCGCCCTTGGCCGCCAGCACGTCGGCAACGCATCCGTCGCCGAACGAGGAATCCAGAAAGCCGTTCTGCCGCATCCAGTCGTCGCTGAACACCTTCGAGAGGTAGCGGTTGCCCGAGTCGGGCATCAGGACCGCGACGATGGCCCCTTTCGGGACCCGGGCGGAGACCCGGACCGCCGCCGCCATCGCGGTTCCGGCGGAGCCCCCGACGAACAATCCCTCCTCCCGGGCGAGCCGCCGGGCCATGAGGAAGGAATCCCGATCCGAGACCGGAATCACTTCATCCACCACCCGGAAGTCGATGGTCGAGGGAATGAAGTCCTCGCCGATCCCTTCCACCTTGTACGTCCTGGCCTCGCCAACCTGGCCGGTCCGGAAGTACTCGTCATAAAGCGAGCCGACCGGATCGGCGCCCACCACCCGGATCTCCGGGTTCCGCTCCTTCAGGTACCGCCCGGTACCGGAAATCGTTCCTCCGGTCCCGAGGCCGCAAACCAGGGTGTGGAGACTTTCGCCGAGCTGTTCCCAGAGTTCCGGCCCCGTGCTCCGGTGGTGGGTCTCCGGATTCACCGGATTGTGGTACTGGTTGGCGTACACCGCGCCCTCGGTCTCCTCGACCAGTCTCCGGGCGACGCTGTAGTAGCTGCGCGGGTCGTCGGGCTCCACCGCGGTGGGGGTAATGACCACCTCGGCGCCCAGCGCCCGCAGCGCGCGAATCTTCTCGTCGCTCATCTTGTCGGGCATCACGAAGATCGCCTTGTACCCCTTGACCGCGGCCACCAGCGCGAGTCCCATGCCGGTGTTCCCGGAGGTGCCCTCGACGATGACGCCGCCGGGGCGAAGGGCGCCGGAACGTTCGGCGTCCTCGACAATGGTGATGGCGATCCGGTCCTTCACCGAACCGCCGGGATTGAAGGACTCCATCTTGGCCACCAGGCGGCCAGGGAGCGTGTTGCCGATCCGCCGGAGCCCGACGATCGGAGTGTTGCCGACCGTTTCCAGAATGGACTCGGCAATCCGGGGGGATGCGTTCATGGTCTCTCGCTGATCCACCAGGGCCAGAGAATTTCCCCGGCCAGCACTTCGGTGGGTTGATTGTCGCGGATGGCGAAGGTCCCGGCAACCAGCGCATGCACCACGCCCTCCGCCAGTTGATGCGGATTCTCGTAGGTGGCCCGGTCCGAAAACCGGTCCATGTCCACGACCAGCAGATCCGCCACCTTCCCCGCCGCCACCAGGCCGCGGTCGGGCATGCGGAACACGGTGGCCGGGAGGCTGGTCATCCCGCGCACCGCTTGCGCGAGGCTCAGGACGCCCCGCTCGCGCACATAGCGGGAGATCCGTCGCGGAAACGCTCCGTGGAAGCGGGGGTGGGGCCGCCCCTCCCCCGTCGGAACCAGCCCGCCGTCCGACGATCCCATGGTCCACTCCTGCCGCATGATCTCGGCGATGTCCTCCTCCGCCATGTTGAACGAGATGAGGCCGGCGCCTCCATTCTCGAGCATGCGAAGGGCGGCATCGACGGGTTCCATCCCCCAGGCGGCGGCCAGGTCGTGGAGATAGCGCCCCTCGAGGCTCTCGTCAGCCCGGTGCCGGGAGACAAGGAGCGTTTCGGCGCCGCCCCGGCGCTCCAGCGCAGCGAGCATGTCGGTGCGAAGCCGCTCCCGCTCCCCTCCCCGAAGCCGCTCCTCCAGCGGCGACGGCATCCCCGGCATGGTCTCGCCGGCCAGCGCCCACCGGGGAACCAGCGCGCCGGTGATGCTCGTGCCGGAAGCTTCGTAGGGGTACTGATCGGCAAAGACCTCCACGCCCCGGGCCCGCGCCTCCCCGATGCGGGCCACCGCCGCGCGGCTCAAGCCGTGGACCGAGGGGCCGAGCGCCTTGAAATGGGTCACGACGCCGCGGATCCGTTGGGTCTCGGCCACCTCGACAACCTCGTCCACCGCGGCGAGGAGGCCGATGTTGTAGTCGCTCTCGTCCCGGATGTGGCTGACGAACGCGCCGTGGGGCGCGATTTCGCCGGCGAGGCGGACCACCTCCGCCTGCTCCGCGTAGCTTCCCGGGGCGTAGTAGAGGCCGGCCGTCATGCCAAAGGCGCCGGCCTCCATGCCGGCGCGGACCAGCGCCGCCATCCGCTGCATCTCGGCATCGTCGGGCGGTCGGGCCTCCATCCCCAGCACCTCCCGCCGCACTGCGCCGTGTCCGATCATCAGGGCCACATGCACCCCGGTTCCCCCCTCCTCAAGCGTGCGGCGCAGCCCCCCGAGATCCGTCGTGCCGCCGCCGTCCGGGTTCACCATCACGGTCGTGATCCCCTGGCGCAGGATCGGGACCGCCGTGCGGAGTTCCGACGTCTCGAGCCCACCAACCGCATGGGAATGGGGATCGATGAAGCCGGGCAGGACCATGAGCCCGGCAATGTCCACGATCCCGGTTCCCGCCGGGATGTCCCCGTCGGACACCACGCCGACCCGTTCGATCCGGTCGCCGCGAACCAGCACGTCGGCGCGGAACCAGGGATTCCCGCTGCCGTCAAGCACTTGTCCGCCGCGCAGCAGTACGGTCGGGACCGCCGGCCCGGAAGCCGGCCCCGAGCAGGCAAGCCCGGCAAGGGCCAGTGTCAGGAAGCCTTCGAGGGCGTGCCGCACAGACGAATCCTAAAGGGGACGCAGGGGAAGCACATTTCGCCCTCCCTATACTCCCGCCTTGTGGGGAGAACCGGAGACAAGCGGTGCGCACGGCAGTGGTCATCCCGGCCCGCAATGAGGAGGCCGGAATCGCCCGGGTTCTTGAGGAACTTCCACGTGAATTCGTGGACCGCATCGTGGTGGTGGACAACGGCTCCACCGACGGAACCGTCCGGGTCGCCCGGGCGCACGGGGTCATTCTGGTCTCCGAATCCCGGCCCGGCTACGGACGCGCCTGTCTTCGGGGCATCGACGCGCTTCGTGGCGACCCTCCCGACTCGTTGCTCTTCCTCGATGCGGACGCCAGTGACACTCCCGACGAGGTACCCGCCCTGCTGGCGCCGCTGCGAACCGGGGAAGCGGAACTCGTGATCGGGTCCCGGACCCGCGGCGGCAGGGAACCCGGGGCCCACCCGGTGCACGCGCGATTCGGAAACCGGTTCGCCACGTTCCTCATCCGCTGGCGAACCGGCTACCGCTTCACCGATTTGGGGCCGTTCCGGGCGGTTCGCTGGCAGACCCTGATGGATTTCGGCATGCGGGATCCGGATTTCGGCTGGACCGCCGAAATGCAGATCCGGGCCGCGCTTGCCGGTGTTCACGTATCGGAAGTGCCGGTGTCCTCGCGCCGGCGCATCGGGCGGTCCAAGATCTCCGGCACGTTCGGGGGATCCCTGCTCGCCGGAATCAAGATCATCCTGACCGTGCTGGAGCCGGGCCCGGCCGCGGTCTGATCGGAGGCCACCGGCGCCTTGGTCCGCAAGACAAGGATCGTCGCCACTCTCGGCCCGGCGAGCCGGAAGCCCGCCACCATCGAGGCCATGGTCGGGGCCGGACTGGATGTCGCCCGGCTGAATTGCGCCCACGAAGCCGCCGGGAATCTTTCGGCGCGGGTGGCGGAGGTGCGCGCGGCCTCGGAGAAACAGGGTCGGGCGGTGGCCGCCCTCGCCGACCTGGCCGGTCCCAAGATGCGTACCGGCCCGGTTCCCGATGGTGGTATCCGGCTGACACCGGGCGCGAAGTTCATCCTGACCAGCCGGACGGTTCCCGCGAGCGCCGACATCGTCTCGGTGAGCTATCCCCGCCTCGCCCAGGACGTTCGCAAGGGCGACGCGATCCTGCTGGATGACGGACTGCTTCGGGTCCGGGTTCTGGCAAACACGGATACCGATGTGGAGACCGAAGTCGAGATCGGCGGGCTGTTGCTTGCCCGCAAGGGACTCAACCTGCCGGGGGTTCCCCTTTCCGGCCCGACGCTGACCGTCAAGGATCGGACCGACCTGAAGGCCGCGGTGCAGGCCGATGTGGACTACCTGGCCATCTCCTTCGTCCGGCGTGCGGAGGATGTGGAGATCGTGCGACGCCTGCTCGCCCAGGCGGGCCGCGAGGACATCCCGGTGATCGCCAAGATCGAACGGCCGGAAGCGCTCCGGCGCCTCCGCGAGATCGTCCGCGTCGCCGACGGCGTGATGGTGGCCCGGGGGGATCTCGGAGTCGAGATCGGCGCCGAACGAGTGCCCATTATCCAGAAGGAGGTGATTCGGGAGGCAAACCGGCACGGAAGGATCGCGATCACGGCAACCCAGTTGCTGGACTCCATGACGATCCATCCCATGCCGACCAGGGCCGAGGCCTCCGATGTGGCCAACGCGATCCTTGACGGTTCCGATGCGGTGATGCTCTCCGGCGAGTCGTCGGTGGGGCGCTTTCCGGTCGAGGCGGTCCGTACCCTCGAGCGGCTCGCCACCTATACCGAGGAACACGCCGACCTGGGGGAACAGCGGCACCACCACTCCCTGATCGACCGCAGTCGGGTGGACCACGCCATCGCTGCCGCCGCCCGGGAAGCGGCGGTTGCGATCGATGCGGTCTGCATTGTCGCGTTCACCGATTCCGGCGCCACCGTGCGCCAGGTGAGCCGCATGCGGCCCAAATGCGGCATCCTCGGGTTCACCACCTCCGACCGCGTCTACCGCCGGCTGGCCCTCCGCTGGGGCGTGCGTCCGATGAGGAACCGCCGTTTCGACACCACGGACGCCATGCTGACGAAGGCCCTCGACACCATTCGACGGGAGCGGCTGGTCGCCCCCGGCGACCGGGTGGTCCTCGTCTGCGGCGCCACGCAGCTCAGCGGCGCCACCAACATGATGAAGGTCGAGACCTGCTGATCGGCGCATCCACCGGAACCTTCCGCCCGACTCCCGTCACACCCCGTCCGACGAACCGTTTCATGGGCGCCCCCGCCGGGCATCCGGGACTGGTAAAGTCTCGCTGTTGGTGGTCACCGGGCCGGTTCGGCGGCTGTCCGGCGGGGGCGATTAACTCAGTGGCTAGAGTGCTACCTTCACACGGTAGAAGTCGCAGGTTCAAGTCCTGCATCGCCCACCACCCCCCGCGTCACCGGGACTGCACCAGTTCCAGCAGGACGCCCCCGGCGCTCTTCGGGTGCACGAACGCCACCAGCCGGCCCCCGGCGCCGGGACGCGGCTCCTCGTCCACGAGGCGGGCGCCGAGTTCCCGAAGACGAGCCAGCGCCCGCCGGATATCCCGCACTTCGAAGCAGACGTGATGGAGTCCCGGACCGCTGCGGTCCAGGAACCGGGCGAGCGGGGAGGACGCATCGGTGGGTTCCACCAGCTCCAGTCGGCCGCCGGATTCCGGGCCGCCCGGACCAAGGAAACGCGCCACCACCGAGAACCCGGGCACTTCGTGGACTTCCTGGACCCGGAGGCCCAACAGCTCCTCCCAGAGCCGCGCATCCGCAGTCGAGTCGCCGGTGGCGATTCCCACATGGTCGAGCCGGAGGGCCAGCGCCTCGTCGCCGGCCCCCCGCCGGTTCGGGGGACGGGCGGCGAGTGCCGCTTCGATGGCCCGAGCCAGTTCCGGAACCCCGACGCCGGTGGTGGCGACGGTGGGTAGCACCGGCCCGGCCCCCTCCGGGCGCATGCTCCTCCACCCGGCGACGGCCGCTGCCGTCCCCGGCCGATCGGCCTGATTGACGACCACCAGGTCGGCGATCTCGAAGAGCCCCGCCTTGGCGGCCTGCACTTCGTCCCCGAGCGTCGAGGCGGTAACCGCCAGCGTGAGATCGGCAAGTCGGGTGACCCCGGTGTCCCCCTGCCCCACGCCGGCCGTTTCCAGCAGGATCCGGCGAAATCCGGCGGTGGCCATCAGTCGGAGGGCGGCATCCGTCTGTGGTGACAGCCCTTCGCGCCCGTCGCGGGCCGCCATGCTCCGAAGGAAGACGGCCCCGCCGTCGTCGGCCAGCCGAATCCGGTCCCCGAGCAGCGCGCCGCCGCTCGCCGGGCTGGTGGGATCCACCGCGAGGATGGCGACCGCGACCTCCTGTTCGATGTATCGGGCAGCGAGGGCGGTGAGCAGTACGCTCTTTCCCACGCCGGGCGGTCCGGATCCGGCCACCACCCGGGCTCCTTCCGGCCAGCGCAGCGCCAAGGCGGCCTCCCGCACCCCACGGTCGCCGGATTCCAGCCGGGTCAGCAACCGCGCGAGCGCCCGCCGGTCCCCCTCCCCGAGGGCCGCGAAGGTCTCTTCCCGACTCGACAATCAGGAAGTGACCCGTCCGAGGATATGCCGGGCGATGATGAGGCGCTGGATTTCGGAGGTGCCCTCACCGATGGGCATGAGCCGGGCGTCCCGGAGGTATCGCTCCACCGGATAATCGCGGATGTACCCGTATCCGCCGAGGGTCTGCACCGCGCGGTTGGTCACCCGCACCGCGGTTTCGCTCGCGTGGAGTTTGGCCGTTGCCGACTCGAGCGGAGTCGCATGGCCCCGGTCCTTGCGGGCGGCCGCGTGCTGGATCAGACGGCGCGACGCCTCGATCTCCACATACGAATCGGCAAGGGGGAATCGGACCCCCTGGAAGTCGGAGATCGGCTGCCCGAACTGTTCGCGCTCCTTCGCATACGATCCGGAAGCGTCGAAAGCGGCGCACGCGATCCCGAGCGACAGGGCGGCGATGCTGATGCGGCCCCCGTCAAGCACCTTCATCGCCGCGCGGAATCCGTCGCCTTCGGCGCCCAGCAGGTTCGCGGCGGGCACCCGGCAGTCCTCGAAGACCATCTCCGAGGTGTCGGAGGCGCGGTGTCCCATCTTCCGCTCCTTCCGGCCGCTCCGAAAGCCGGGAGTGCCGCGCTCCACGAGAAATGCCGAAATGCCGTGGGCGCCCGCCTCCGGCTCGGTGGAGGCCATGCAGACGGCGATGTCCGCAACCGAACCGTTGGTGGTGAACGTCTTGCTGCCGTTCAGAACCCACTCGTTTCCGTCGCGCACCGCGGTGGTGCGGGTGCCGGACGCATCGCTCCCGGCGCCGGGTTCGGTCAAGCTCCACGCGCCAAGAGCCTCGCCCGAAGCAAGCCGGGTCAGGTGGCGGTTCTTCTGTTCCTCGGTGCCCTGTTCGTGGATGTGGTTCGCGGCCAGCGAGACGTGCGCCGCGACGGTGATCCCGAGGGAGGCGTCGGCCCGCCCGAGTTCCTCGATGAGCACCGCGTATTCGGTGTAGCCAAATCCGGCGCCGCCGAGTGATTCGGGGAAGATCGGCCCGAGAAAGCCGAGCCCGCCCAGCTTGCGAACCGCTTCCGCCGGAAATCGCTCGTTCTCGTCCCACTCCGCCGCATGCGGCAGGACCTCGGTGGCGGCGAATTCGCGCACCGTCTCCCGAATCTGGCGCTGGGTGTCGGTATCGCCGGGAATCCGTTCGAGCAACATCGGCCGAATTCTATGTTGCACCTTCGCCGAGGGAGGGACATTCCGGCGCAAGGGGAAGCCGCGCCATGGCGTCCCCGGCCTTCACGCCGACATTCCCCGTCCGGCAGGTTCCGTTCCTCCATCAACCCGTCCCATTCGTCCCGTTCGACCGAGCGCTCGCACTCCGGTTCCGGGGATTTCATGATCGCATCTCCGGGGCAGCGATGCGCATCCATGGATACGGACCGGATCCCCATGCCGCGCAAACGAATCCCCCCGAAATCCAGGCACGGGGTTGCGGGGCCCGGCAGGAGGTCCGCCGCCGGAACACGAGCCCGCTTGTCCTCGCACCGGAGATCGCGCGGATCATCGTCCGGGCCCGGTGTGGCCCTCCGGTCGGCGGTGGTGTCCAGGGAACGAGGCCGGCCGGGCACAATCGGGCGACGAACAATCGGGCGACGAACAACTGCGAACGCCCGCCCGGGTGCGGCGGGGTCCGAATGCCGCCCCCCTGCACCCTTCCATGGGATCCCCCTTCGCCGTGACGCAGGTAGGGATCGCCGGTGTACTGACGCCGGACGCTCGTCGCCGCGCTGGTGAGCGTCCGGACGGCGAGCGCGACCCGGAAGGGATCGACTTCGCTTTCGTAGACCGGCTGGAGGGTGGGCGCGGAAGACGGTTTCCACGCTTTGGAGCGGACTGGCGGCGGCAAGGGACAGCCAAGGCGCGGCATGGGCCCTTCCATGCTCCGGCCGGCGACCGCATCGCCGGAATGCAACACGCCGAGGGACGCGACGGATCCGCGGCGTGGTTGGCGGCGCAGTGCATCGACAGCACATCGCGTTCCGGCATGAACCCGTTCATCACCGGGAACACCGACTTCTTGATTTCACCGGCGCAGGCGGTTCCCCCGATGAGGATCTCCCGGCGCTCGAAGTTCACGACCACGAACACCTCGGAGCGGGTTCCGTCCTGATCGGGGGCGGCGCGGAATGGGGGCGCCGCAATCACCGTGAACCCGGGCTCGTGCCCCTCGAAGGCCTCCCGCTTCCGGGTTCGCACGAACATGTTGCGTGAAAAAGAGGTTCTGCCACGCCGTGGTGATGATCACCCGGAGGGGCAGACGGTATCGGGGATGGGCGCCGACGTGGCAATCCTGAACGAAGAGCTCCCGGTTCTGGAGACAGGCGGTGAACCGCCAGCGCTGATGCTCGTACCGCTCCTGCGGGAACGGCCGGTTGTGGGGACCCCACCAGAACATCGGGATCGGTCTCGGGACGGCCCACGACGTACCTGTCGAGCGGGGACCGGCCGGTGAACTCCCCGGTGTGGACCACGATGGGCCCGCCATGGGCAAGGATGGCCTCGCCGCGGAAGACCGCCTCCCGGGTCAGGGCGGCGGTGGACAGGTTCCAGCGAACCCGGCGCGGATAACGGATACCGGACTGCTCCAGGCCGTACCGGCTGGGAGCAGATCCGAGGTGTTCGGTTTCAGGATGGGTCAAGGCAGGGCCTCGTGATCCCGGCGCAAAGCCCGCGCTTCGGGCCGGCAAGGGCGCGGAATCCTGGCCCGGATCGCTCACCGATCCACGCTCCCCTTCCGCAGATTCTGTGGCTGGCGTTCCCCTGCCTTCACGCCGACATTCCCCTTGCTCGGGACCGACCACCCATCCCTTGATCCCGTACATTTGATCGCCGACCGACTTTCGTGGGAACATACTCAACTTGGCAGGCGCCGTCCAGCAGGATCCGTTCGCCCGGGCATACGCACATTCCGGCCTCCAGTTTCGAGGATTTCATGATCGCAACTCCAAGCAACGCCACCATGCACATCACGGATACGGGTCGGCGCCCCTTACCGCCTCAACGTAGTCTCTCTACCCCCCCCCCCCCGAAAAAGTCCGGGTGCGGGGCTGAGCCGGTGGGCGCCCTCGGGAGAACCGCCCGCCGCCTGAAGGCGGGACTCGCTGCTGCTCTTCTTCTGCTGACACTCGCCGCCGCCCTCGCGCCGCAGGACGCGCAGGCGCAATCAGGCGCCACCCTGACCGCCACGCCGGGTAATGGACAGGTGACGCTGAACTGGGCCTTGACTTTGGACTTTGACCTGGATCCGAATCCTTGGCGGTATCGGCAGAAGAAGGGTACGGGAAGCTACGGTAATTGGCAGAGGATTTCTGGCGCGGGGACCATTCGAACGCACACCGTGACGGGTCTGGACAACGGCAGCGAATACACCTTCCAGGTCGCTATCCACTACGACAACCCGATCCCGGGCACACCGAATATCGTCTTCATTTCCAACGCAGTCACCGCGACGCCCACGGCGGTCACCCCCGGCACCGTCACCGTCACCGCCACTCCAGGCGACAGCCGGGTGGATATCTCTTTCTCGATCAGCGGACTGAGTAATGCGGTCCGCTGGTCGATCAAGTGGGTGATCAACGAGACCAACGTCCAAGGTCCTGTGTCTGTAATCAGCGCCCCCGGGAGCAGTCGGGTTCATGGTAATAACCACTACAGCGGCACCATGGACCTGCCGGCGACCAACGGCAACAGATACGCCATTGAGATGATAGCGCGGGATACAGTTACCAACACTTACTACAGCAACGTCCGGAACAACCAGGGCTGGGCCACCGCCACGCCGCGGGCGGCGACCCCGACGCTGGTCTCCACGCCGAGCCGGACCCTGACCGTGACGTCGTCCGGCGGGATGGTGGACGCGTGCTTCAACCTTCTTTCGGTCACGGCGGGCGGCACGACCTATCTGGAGTCGCGCCCCGGCAAGACGGCTGTTGCCGCGCATGCGGCGCTGTCGCACGGCACCCACGGTGTCCGGGTTTCGACCAATATCGCCGGAGTGCGGGCGGGAGTCGGCCAGAACCTGTTTCCCTGCGCCCGGCTGGGCGTCGGCACCCATACGGTCCGCTGGCACTGGAAGGGCCATGACGGCACGGCGGCGAGCGAGGCGTCGACAATCACCACGTTCACCGTCGTGCAGGTTCCCGGCCAGCCGACGCTGACTGCCGCCCTGCCGGCCCCGGATCGGGTCACGCTTTCATGGGACAATCCGAACGACGCCGGCATCACCGGTTGGGAATACCAGTACAGGGAGGGAACCGGGAGTTACGGTGCGTGGACGGCGGTTCCGGATTCGACGGCGACGACCACCGGACATGTGGTGACGGGCCTGAAGGCCAGCACGCAATACACGTTCCGGATCCGGGCGAGGAATGCCAGCGGCGCCGGCGCGGCCTCCGGGGAGCGGAGCGCGACGACCGAGGCGCCTCCCATACCGGAGGCGCCGGCGGGGTTCGAGGCGTCTCCGGGCAACACGAAGGTGTGGCTGATCTGGACCGACCCGAACAATGCCGGCATCACCGGTTGGGAGTATCAGCAGAAGGCGGGAACCGGGCCTTACGGTTCGTGGACGGTGATTTCGGGTTCGACGGCAACGACGACCCACACCGAAGTGACGGGTCTGACCAACGACACGGCCTATGCGTTCAAGCTTCGGGCGGTGAGCGATGCCGGCAACGGTACGGCGTCGGCGGAACAGACGGCCACGCCGGGGGCTCCGGTTGCGGCGGTGCTGACGGGCACGGCGGGTGCCGACGGCGCGCATAATCTCACCTGGATGACGACCTCCGGCGGCCCGCACAAGATCGTCAACAACGCCAATCACGTCGGCCTCTGGTACGCGTATTACCGGGCCAGGGGTAGAACAACATGGGGCGGGCCGAGCTACACGGGCGGCGCCGGTACCCGGCAATGGTCAACTTCGGGGTCGCCGCACGGCGCGGTGCACGAATATCACGTCCAGCCGGCCGGGTCTCGCATCATCAGCGGCCTCGGCTCCTTCAACTGGGACGGCCCTGAGTCCAATGTGATCGAGCTGACGGTCAACAAGCCGGATTCGCCGGCGCTGACGTTCGCGGATGCGCCGGTGACGGTTTCGCCGGGACAGACGGCGACATACACGGTGAAGCTGAACCAGGCGTTTGCGGGCACGCTTGCGCTCTCGAGTTCGGCGGCGGGCAAGGCGAGGGTAAGTCCGTCGAGCCTGACTTTCACCGACACCAACTACAACGTGCCGCAGACGGTGAGGGTGACCGGGGTGGCGGCGGGGACGGCGACGATCAACCATGCGTTCACGCTGACAGGGGCCTCGAAGACGTTCATCCCGGATGCGGGGACGGTGTCGGTGACGGTGGGTTCGGGCGGGGGCCAGGTCCCGGCGAAGCCGACGGTGTTTGCGGCGGCGGCGGGCGACCGACAGGCGGTGCTGTCGTGGACCAACCCGAACAATGCGAGCATCACCGGCTACAAGCTGCGCTACGACAAGACGGGCGACAGGAGCAGCGCGACGTGGGCCGCCATCCCGGGTTCGGGCGCGACCACGGCGACCCACACGGTGATGGGGCTGGACAACGATGCCGAATACAGCTTCAAGCTGCGCGCAGTGAACAGCGCGGGCGACGGCGCCGCCACGGACTGGGTGACGGCGACGCCCTCGTCGACTCCGGCGGCGCTGGCGAAGCCGCCGAAGCCGGTTCTGACGGTGGCGGCGGGCGACGGCTCGGTCACCCTGAGCTGGAGCGCCCTGACGAATATCGCGAATTGGGGTTACCAGTACAAGACGGAGGCCCAGTCCTGGGGCACGAGACCGACCCGGACGGTTTCGGACGGCAGCGCGACGAGCACCAAGGTGACGGGGCTGACGAACGGGACGGCCTACACGTTCCGTCTGTTCGCGCGGCGCGGCAGCGGACCGTCGGCCGTTCAGTCGGTCTGGTCGGACCAGGCGACGGCGACGCCGGTGGGGGTGGTGGTTTCGAAGTCGGCGCTGACGGTGACGGAAGGAGCGAGCGGGAGCTACACGGTGAAGTTGAGCACGGCGCCGTCGTCGGATGTGACGGTGACGGTGGGCGGCGCGTCGGGCGACGTGACGGTGAGTCCACCGAGCCTGACGTTCACCAGCACCAGCTACGGCACGGCGCAGACGGTGACGGTGAGCGCGGCGCAGGACCCCGACGGGGACACGGACCCCGACGTGACGCTGACGCACAGTGCGTCGGGCGGGGGCTACGGCTCGGTTTCGGTCGACGATGTGGTGGTGACGGTGACGGAGGACGACACGAAGGGGGTTACGGTGTCGTCCGGCGCGCTGACGGTGGATGAAGGGGGGACCGGGAGCTACACGGTGAAGCTGGACACGCAGCCTTCGGGAGAGGTTGTGGTGACGGTGGGCGGCGCGTCGGGCGACGTGACGGTGCCGGATTCGCAGTTGCGGTTTGCGGTGAACAACTGGAGCACGGCGCAGACGGTGACGGTGAACGCCGGCCTGGATCCGGACGCGGACACGGACCCCGACGTGACGCTGACGCACAGCGCGTCGGGCGGGGGCTACGGCTCGGTGAGCATCGGCAATGTGGTGGTGAGCGTGACCGAGTCGGTTTCGCTGCCGGTCGCCCCGACGGGGTTTGCGGCGACGGCGGGCAACGGTCAGGTGGTGCTGACGTGGACCAACCCGAGCGATGCGAGCATCACCGGCTACGAGCTGCGCCACGGCAAGACGGGCGTCAGGGCGAGCGCGGCCTGGACCGCGATTCCGGGCGCGGGCGCCACCACGACGACCCGCACGGTGACGGGCCTGGACAACGGCAGCGAATACAGCTTCCGGCTGCGCGCGGTGAACCCCGCGGGCAATGGCGCCGAGACGGGCTGGGTAACGGCGACGCCGACGGAGCCGACGGTGCCCGGCGTGACGGTCTCGACCGCCGCGCTGCGGGTGGCGGAGGGCGGCTCCGGCGCCTACACGGTGCGGCTGGACACGGCGCCGTCGTCCGATGTGACGGTGACGGTGGGCGGCGCGTCGGGGGATGTGACGGTGACGGGTTCGCCGCTGACCTTCACGACCTCGGACTGGACGGTCCCGCAGACGGTGACGGTGAACGCCGACGAGGATCTGGACACGACCGACGACACAGCGACGCTGACGCATAGCGCCTCGGGGGGCGGCTACGGTTCGGTGACCATCGCCTCTGTGGCGGTGAGCGTGGTGGAGAACGACGTGGCGCCGGCGAAGCCGACCGGGCTCGCCGCCGCGGCGGGTGCCGGCTCGGTGACGCTGACCTGGACCGACCTGGCGAACCCCACGGTCACGAAGTGGCAGGTGCGGCGGAAGGCCGGCAGCGGGGATTGGGGCGATTGGGAGGACATTCCCGGGTCCGGCGCGGGCACGACCCGCCACGTGGTGAGCGGGCTGGCCGGCGGCGCCACGTACCAGTTCGAGGTGCGCGCGGTGAACGGGGCCGGCCCCGGGGTCGGCCCGGATGCGCCGGTGCGCGCAACGCTGGCGGCGGCTTCCGGCGGGGGTGGCGGTGGTTCCGGCGGAGGCGGCGGCTCGACGAGCCCTTCGGGGACGATGGGCGTAACGGTGTCGCTTGCGACGCTGCGGGTGTCGGAGGGTGGCGCCGCCGGCTACACGGTGGTCCTGGGCCGGCGTCCTTCGGACGAGGTCACCGTCACGGTGTCGGGCGCGTCCGGGGACGTGACGGTCTCTCCGGGATCGCTGACGTTCACCCGGTCGAACTGGGATACGGCGCAGACGGTGACGGTCCGTGCGGCGGAGGACGCCGACGCGGTGGCGGATTCGGTGACGCTGACGCACGAGGCGTCGGGCGGGGGCTACGGTTCGGCGGAGATCGCCGATGTGTCGGTGCGGGTGACCGAGAACGACGAGGCGGGGGTTGCGTTGACCCCGACCGAACTGATGGTGGACGAGGGGGGAAGCGGGACCTACACGGTGAAGCTGACCAGCGAGCCGACGGCGGAGGTCACGGTGGCGATCGCTGGCGCGGCGGGGGACATCACGGTGGCGCCGGCGTCGCTCGGGTTCACCGCCGCGAACTGGAACGCGGCGCAGACGGTAACGGTTCGGGCGGCGGAGGACGCCGACGCGGTGGCGGAGAGGGCCACTTTGGCCCACGAGGTTTCGGGCGGGGACTACGACGCCGTGAAGGCCGACACGGTGTCGGTGCGGGTGATCGACAACGACAAGGCGGGGGTGACGGTGGCCCCGACCGAACTGACGGTGGACGAGGACGGAAGCGGGACCTACACGGTGGTGCTGACCAGCGAGCCGACGGGTCCGGTGACCGTGACTCCGACCAGCAGCGACGGGGGAGCGGCGACGGTCTCGGAGGCGCTCTCCTTTACCGCCGCGAACTGGGACACCCCGCAGACGGTGACGGTGAGCGGGGTGGAGGACGAGGACTCGCTGGCGGACATGAGGGCGACGGTGAGCCACCGGGTGTCCGGCGGGGACTACGGCGGGGTGACGGCGGAGTCGGTGTCGGTGACGGTGCGGAACACGACGTCGGCGGAGGCGCTGGGCCGGGCGAACCGGTTGAACGAGGTGATCCTTCCGCAGTTCGCGGCAGGGTTCGCCACGCAGACGCTGGGGGCGGTTGCCGACCGGATCGAGTCGGTGTCGGCGGGCCATGCGGCGCGCGAGCTGCGCCTCGGCGCCACGCCGATGTCCACCTCCTCCGGGGGAGTACTCGACCTGCGGCACGACGGTCGGACGGGTGTGTTCGGGGATCGGACGGCGTTCGGCGAGCAGACACACCGTCCGTTGCGGCTCGCCGACGTGCTGGACGGTGCGGCGTTCGGCATGACGCTCGGCGCGGACGAGGAAGAACGCGGGTTCCCGGCGATCGGCATCTGGGGCCGGGGCGGACGACTGTCACTCTCCGGTGCCGACCAGGAGGTCTCGTGGGACGGCGGACTGTGGTCGGCGCACGTGGGCGCGGACATGCGGATCGGTTCGGATCTCCTGGCGGGGATCGTGGTGTCGCACGCGACCGGGGACTTCGATGCGACCAGCGCCGCCGCGACCGGATCGGTGGCCGGCCTCTACGAGGCGGGCCTGACCTCGGCGCACCCCTACCTTGCGTGGCTGGCGCCCGACGGATCGAACCTGTGGGCGAGCGGGGGCTATGGTCGGGGCGAGGTGCGGGTGACCGAGACGGGGATGAACAAGCGGGACGCGGGGATGTCGTTTGCGAGCGGGGCCCTCGGCGGTCGGAGCGTGCTGTTCCGGGACGCCGACCTGCTCGTGGGAGGGATGACCCGCCTGGCGCTGAAGGGCGAGGGTTCGTATGCGCGGTTCACCACCGCCTCGGAGTCGGGCCTCGAGGGCCTGACCGCGCACACCAGCCGGTTGCGGTTGATGCTGGAGGGCTCGCACGAGCGGACGCTGGGTACGGGTACGCTGACGCCGGCGCTGGAGGTGGGGGTTCTGTACGACCGGGGCGACGCGGTGAAGGGCGCGGGAGTCGAGGTCGGCGGAAGCGTGGCGTACCGGATGCGGGACCCGGGACTGGCGGTGGAGGTGCGTAGCCGGGCGCTGGTCACGCACGCCGAGACGGATCGCCGTGAGTGGGGCGTGGGGGCGATGGTGAGCCTCGATCCCGGCGAGGAGGGGCGGGGCCCGTTCCTGAAGGTGGCGCCGTCGCAGGGGGGTACGGAGAGCGGGGTCGGCCGGATGTTCGACCGGAGTCCGACGTTCTCCCCGACCCCGATGGCGGGGTTGCGGGCGGAGCGGCGGCTGACCGCGGAGGGCGGCCACGGGTTCGGGCTTCCCTTGGCCGGGGTCCTGACGCCGTACGCGGGCCTCCAGATGGCGGAGATGGGCCGTGCGGTGCGGCTCGGCGCCCGCTACCAGCTGGGACAGGCCTTCCGACTCGGCCTCGAGGGGGCGCGGCGGGAGAGCGTCATCGGGACGAGGGACCGGCGGCTCGCGCTCGAGGGCGCCCTCACTTGGTGAGGTCTCCCCCGAGCCCCTCTCCTCCTGGCGGTGGCGCCTCCTGGCGAATTCCCATAAGCTAGCAAACTGCCGTAATCACGGAGGTTTGTCCATGTCCCGATCCCTCTTCCGCTTGGTTGGAGTTCCGGTCCTCGCCCTCCTTCTGGCGACGCCCGGCTTCGCGCAATCGCAGCTTGGCGTCGTTCATTTCCCCAATTCCGGCGCCGGGGAGGCGCAGGAGGCGTTCCAGCGGGGCATCGCCGCGCTCCACAGCTTCTGGTACGAAGAGGCCGCCGAGGCCTTCCGGAACGCCCAGGAGATCGACCCCGAATTTGCGCTGGCGTACTGGGGCGAAGCCCTGAGCCACAACCATCCGCTCTGGTCCGAACAGGACATCAGCGCCGCCCGCGAAGTCCTGCGCCGGTACGGCGAAACCCGGGCCGAGCGGCGCCGCAAGACCCCGACCGATCGCGAACGGATGTACATGGAGGCGGTCGAAGTCCTCTATGGCGCCGGCGACAAGTACGAGCGGGACAAGCTGTACCACGAGGCGCTCGGACGCCTCGCCGAGGCGTATCCGGAAGACAACGAGGCCAAGGCCTTCCTGGCGCTCTCCTGGCTCGGCCTGGTGCGCCGGGGCGAACCCGGGTTCCACCGGCAGATGAAAGCCGGAGCGATCGCGAGCCGGCTCTTCCAGGAGGAGCCCGATCACCCGGGCGCCGCCCACTATGTCATCCATTCCTTCGACGATCCGGAGCACGCCCCGCTGGCTCTCGACGCCGCCAACCGGTATGCGGAGATCGCGCCCGAAGCCCATCACGCCCAGCACATGCCCTCCCACATCTTCTTGCAGCACGGGATGTGGAACCGGGTCTCGCGCTCCAATGACGTGGCATACAACGCCTCGGTGAAGTGGGTGAAGGACCGGAACCTCTCCATCACCAAGCAGGACTTCCACAGCCTCGAGTGGAAGGCCTACGCGGACCTGCAGCGCGGCCAGTACCGCGCCTCCACCGACGCCATCCGCGAAGTGGAAGAGTCCGCCGCCACCACCGACGCGCTTCGGCTCCGGCGCCTTGCATCCTCGATGGCCGCGCGGCACGCGATCGAGACGGGCCGCTTCGACGGGATTCGCATGCCGGGCGACGAGGTCGACACCAGCCGATACAACTCGACCGCGAACGTGCTCCTCGCGGCCGGGATGAAGGCCGCCGCCATGAAGGACGCCTCCGGCGCCGACGCGGCCGCCAAGCGGCTGGGAAAGCTCGCGGAGGCCCGCGAAGCGGACGGAGAGAGCTACCAGGCCGATTCGGTGCGCATCATGCAGCACGAGATCGAAGCCCTCGCCGCCAGCGTGCGCGGCGATATGGAGGCGGCGCTCGAGCACGCGAAGATGGCGACCGACATCGAGGAGACCCAAGACCCGCCCTCCGGCCCGACGTATCCTATGAAACCCTCCCACGAGCTTCGGGGCGAACTGCTGCTCGCCGCCGGCAAATTCAAGGAAGCGGTCCGTGTCCTCGAAGAGGGACTTTCCCGGACTCCCAACCGGTCGCTCTCGCTGCTCGCCCTCGCCCGCGCCAAGACGGAGCTCGGCGACGTGGACGGTGCGGCCGAAGCCTGGTCCACGCTCCGGACGTTCTTCAGCGATTCGGACGCCGACGTCCCCTTCCTCGACGAGATCCGGCGCCAAGCCGCACAATCCACCGACATGCAATAGCCCGCCACGGGCGGATGCCCGGCGCGGAGCCGGGTCGATGGAGCGCCCCGGAGTAGTCCGGGGCGGTTCTCATTCGGCCGGGGCCGACCCTTCGCGGATCACATCCACGACGGCGCCCGGATGGGAGAACCGGATCTCGGAACCGGCGCCCATCCGAACCGGCGCGCGGAACGCATATTTCTCCAGCCAGTCGGGGTCGGTCCGCCGGATGCGAAGCAGGGTTTCGACCGATCCGTCCGGCCCCACCAGCTCGGCGGAAAAGACCGGACGGGCGGGATCAATCTCCCGCGGGGGCAGGAGCGCAAGCAACGCTCCGGCGCCGGGCCGAAGGACCCCGCTCTCGGCCCGAAGCACTGCAATCGGGAAATCGGCGTTTTCGGGCGCGGGAAGGATCCCCACCTCCGGGCGATCCTCGAAGGCGAGTCCCTCGGTTTCGAACCCCTTGCGGTATTCGAGGGCGAGGAACAGCTCTCCCTCCGACCCCAGCGGATCGAAGCTTCCCGGCGGGCGGCGGCGCGTCCCCTGCCCGACCACCCAGGTGAAGACCGGATCACCTTCGCAACCTCCGCGGAACAGCACCGCGCGGCGGAGAATGGAAACCGCCTCGCCGGGCCGCAGCTCGAAGCCGCCGGCGCCCGCGACCGAGGCCTCCGGGTCAATGACCAGCGGCACGCATACCGCCAGTTCCGACAGGTCTTCGGATATTTCGATCGGCGATGACGGCCAGGCCCGGACCGCTCCCGGGGTCTTCGCCGGCGGCCCCGGTGCAGGCGCCTCCCCGCCGGGCCGGGGTCCTTCGGGGGCGAGTCCGATCGCCCAGTCCACCAGCAGGTCGGTTTCCCGGTCGTCGAGGGTGCGGGCGTGGGCCAGATCGCCCACCCCGTCGTCGGGGAGCCATGGGGGCATCCGCCGGTGGAGCACCTGCCGGGCGATCGCGTTCGCCCAGGAAACCGCTTCGGCATAGCGCATCAGGTTCACCGGCGCCGGCCCGACGCCCGAGTGGCAGGAGGCGCAGTGCCGTTCCAGCAACGGGCGAACTTCCCGGTGGTAGGTGTACCGCGAGAGCTCGGGTTCGTGCGCCCGTGCGGCCGGAACGCGGAAGTCGGCGAGGAATGTCCCGAGTCCCAGGACGGCGAGCGCCGCTGCGACCCGACGATTCATGGCGTTTCCCCCGGAAGCCCGCGCATCCCCTCGGCGAAGACCTCGTAGGCTTCCAGCACCCGCAGTCGATCTCCCTCGTCGCCGTGGAGGTCCAGCAGCCAAGCCCCGCGGATGATCTTCTTGAGCGCCGGCCACGGCCGGTCGGGCACCCGCTCTCCCCACGCGAGCGCCAGCGCCTTGGCCTCGAGGGCGGGGATGAAGAGATCGGCCCAGCGGCCGTCGGCGATCAGCCGCTGCACCCGGACATCCCGTTCCCGGATCTCTTCGAGGATCTCGTCGGAACGCTCCGGGATCGTCAACTCCGGCAGACCCGCCGCCGGCGCTGCCTCCCGAAGCGCGGCGAGTTCCGCTTCCGGGAGGAAGATGAAATCGAACCGATCGGCCCCGTCCCGCTCCGGGAAGTTCACGAACGCGGTCAACGCGTGCCGCCCGTCGGGGTCCCGTTCCACCGGAATCTCGAGCGCGGCGTCCCCGGAGGCGAGGGGAACCGGATCGCCCCGCAGCGTTCCGGCGTCGTCGGCCTCCGCCGCGGTGGCGGCGAACGCATCCGGCTGGATCGGACGGGTGAACGAGTCGTAGAAGTAGAGGCGGAATCGTCCGTCCTCGAGCGTTCCCTCCAGGTGGTGCACCCCGTCGGGGGCCATGAACAGGATGCCGCCGTGGCGCGGATTGTGATCCCCGTGTTCGGCAACGCGGGTCTCGATCTCCGCCGGCGACCCGTCGGCGCAGACCCCGGGTTCGGTCCGGTCCTCCCCGGAGTCGCCGGGGCAGATCCAGACGACTTCGCGGGTCGTCGGGACCAGCGGCTCGCCAGTGTCCGGACACGCGCCGGGTTCCCCGGCGACGAACCCGTCCTCCTCGCCGAGGCACACATACCGGGTGACCAGGGTGCGCCGTACCAGCGCCATCCCGCACACCGGACAGTCCCCCGGCTCGTGCGACTGGTGGTCCCGGTGCATCGGACAGAGCCATACCGTGTAGGCGTCGGTCGGATCCTGGGCCGCCTTCGAGCCGGCGCCGACCGCCGGGCCGGACAGCGCCGCCGCCAGCGCGAGGACCGCCACCCGCATCAGGGATCCCGTTCGGTCAGGTTGACCACGATGGCGTCGGCCGCCCGGACCAGGTCGTCCGGCTGGATCAGGATCTCCTCTCCCCAGACGCCGGCCCCGACCCCGAGCACCGGTTCCCGCATCAGGGCCCGGTCGAGGAAGGTGCGGGTTCCCGGGGGCTGCCAGCCGATCGGCGGAATGGACCCGATCGCATACCCGGTGAACTCCAGCACCTCGTCGGGCGGCGCGAGCCGGATGTTCCGGTTCCCCATGGCCTTCTTCAGCCGGCCAGAGATCACGCTCCGGTCGCCGCCGACCCCGACGAGAGCCCGCTCGCCGGCCCCCGAGCGGAAGATGAGGGTCTTGACCATCCGGCTCTCCGGGAACCCGAGCGCCCGGGCCACCGACGCCGCTCCCTTCGGGGTTTCCGGAGGGAAGGTCCGGCGCTCCCAGCGGATGCCCCGTTCGTCGAGGAAGCGGTGGGGCGGAAGCGCGTTCATGCCGCGGCTCCCGGAGCGAATCCCCGGCCGACCATGGCGCCAATCCGGCGCAGCACGAACCGGGGCACGAGGCGCGGAATCAACGGGACGAGGCGCGGCAGCAGTCCCGGATGGATCGTGGCCCTGCCCCGGAGCGCCCCCCGGTATCCGGCGCGGGCCACCGCGCCCGGCTGGGCGAGCGTGAGGGCCCGAATTCCCGAGAGCGACCGGATTCCGGCCGACCCGAGGAACGGCGTGTCCACCGGCCCGGGACAGAGCACGCTCACCGTGACCCCCGTTCCGCGCAGTTCCCCGGCGAGCCCTTCGGAGAGATGCTGCACGAACGCCTTGGTCGCCGCATAGACGGTAAAGCCGAGCCCCGGAACGAACGCCGCCGCCGACCCCACGTTCAGGATCCGTCCCCGGCCCCGCTCCAGCATCGCCGGAAGACACCGCCGGCAGAGCTCGGCGACCGCCGCCGCATTGAGGGCGATCATCGCCTGCTGGGCGCCCACCCCGACGTCCGGAAAGCGCCGACTGACTCCGAAACCGGCGTTGTTGATCAAGAAGTCCACTTCCAGATTCCGGCCCGCAAGCTCGCCCATGAGCTCCTCGACAGCGCCGCCAGCCGCAAGATCCACGGCCAACGCCGTCGCCCGCACCCGATGCCGACGCCCAAGCTCCCGAGCAACCTCCGCGAGCCGATCCGCCCGCCGGGCCACCAGCACCACCTCCCGACCATCAGCAGCCGCGAGCCCCGCGAGTTCCCTCCCGATCCCGGTCGACCCACCGGTCACGAGCGTCACCAGACGACGTCCCCCTCCCCCCGCCCGGTCCATCGACGCATCAGCCATCACACCCCATTCTACGGGCGCAAGGTCCGACGCGCACGAAACGCTGATCCCGCCATGCGTCCGGATCCCCCGGTCGGGAACGAACATCCCCGCATCACCTCCCCCCCACCACTCCGGCGCCACACCGCATATGGCGCCATCGCCCCGGCGCGCACCACCCGAACCCGCACGCCGCAACCCATCCCGTTGGGCACGCCGGCCCATGTGTGGCTCGTGGTCATTGGCGCTCAAGCCGGCGATGCCCGCCCACCCACCCCGGCACACTTCATCCATAAATCAGGAATCGGCAACCACTGCCAGCACATGCTGGCAGCGTCCTCATAGCGCTTCACCCCGTCTTACCCGCGATCCCTGCCCCCCCTCCCGGCCAAGGCCGGCCAAGGTTCCAGCAGTTCTGACGGCCTCCGACGCCCATGCCCTCCCCACCTTCGGGCTTCGGCGCGGAATTCGGATCAGCGACTCACCGCGCCCGCCACCGTACCGGCGTAGACCATGTTCCCGGCCCGGCCTCGTTGACGCCCCGAATCTGAATGTCGTATCGGACGCCACTAGTCAGCCCGCGGAACGTGTGCTCTGTCGAATCGGACGCCGGGATCGGCTGCCAATCGGCCCACGTGCTCGCGGTGTCCAGTTTCATCCGAGACTGCCACCGAGTGATCGTGTAGCCGGCCGGCGGGTCCCATTCCACGCGAATCCAGTCGGCGCCGCCGGTCACGTCGGTGATCGTCGGTGCCTCCGGTGGGCGAGATTGCGGGCGGCGACTCACGATCGTTGACGCGATCCCGGCGCCTTCCTCATTCACGCCCCGAACTTGGAATTGGTACATCGTCCCGTTGGTCAACCCGTTCCACGTGTGTCCGATCGTGTCGCCGTCTGAACCGGGAATGACCGTCCACGGCCTCCACGACGTCGCATCGGCGCGGCGGTGGCGCTCTTCGTAACCGGTGACTGTTGATTCCAGCGGCGGATCCCAAGTGATCGTTACGGAACGATGGCCGGTCTCGGTCCGAACGATGGTGGGCTGTTCCGGCGTGTCGGGCGATGGAATTCTGACGGTCAACCAGTCCGAAAGGGGACTTTCTTCCTTGAAGCCGTAATTGTGATTACGGCCCAAATCTCTTGGGCCCACTCTTGCGAAATGAACTACCGTGAATGCGTATTCATGCCCTCTCTCGAATCTTTCGTAATGTGTATCTGGCCGCAACCGATCCACTCCCGGTAGATACTCATAACCAGGACCGTGAAATTGAGGTTCAAGTTTACCCCTGCCTATTGCTCTCAATAATCTGGATGTGGTCCACTTAAAACTCGCAATACCAGAAGTCCTATTTGGTACGTATACACTTGAGGCTCTCTCATTAGGATTTATAATCCTATCAGGGATAGTCCAGTTGTAATCGCATGGTTTATTTGGCTGAACCTTGCATGCGTAAACCATCATGCTGTTCACCGATTCGGAAGGGTGCGGCTTGTCCCAAGTAAGCTGAATCAAAGGATTTTCTCCCGGAATAACAGTTGCTTTGAGACCGGTAGGCTTCGCTGGAGGACCAACCCACATATCAAACGGCTTGGATGATGGTGAAGTGTATGTATATGTTGGTAACCTGCCCATGGAAGAGTCTTCTATTGTTCTGTAGTACGAAATTCGTACGCGCGTTCGGATTTGTATCCCGTACCCGATTTTGGGTGCTGGTGCTGATATATATGATCGTCCGTCCACCTCGTGACTCCAAATAATCGGGGCTCCCCGCACCGAAAGAATATGAGAGTATCTGCTTACAAAAGGGCCGACGTGCAATTGCCAATCACTCCACTCCCCGTCTGCGCCTATTTGCCAGTCGATCCATCCTCTATATCCATCCCTCAAGCGGTTTTCCGGTAGCCCTTTTAAGTATCTCACGCATGGGTCGATAAAGTCTTTAAGACGTTTATGGTCGGCACGGTTGGAGCCGGGCCAGCCCCATGGTATTTCCGCCAAGTAAGCATCAAGGTAGATGCGTGGTACAAACACAAACTTTGGCGCCGGAAACTTTTGTTGGCCATGATACTCAAAATCGCCGAACAAAGTTCTCCTCGGCCCGATGTGCGGAAACATATTGAAATTTACGACGAAGCTCTTGAACTCCGGGGCGACGCATTGGCTGGAAGATAATTCGATTTGCGCTGCAGTCCCTCCCGACGCCGCCGAATCGGCCGCGGTTGGCGGCGGTGGTGAAGGCTCTGAAAGCGCCGGTGCGGTCGGCATGGTGGGCGCATCATCCGATCCACAGCCGGCCGCGACGAACGCGGCGATCACGCCGAAGGCGATTCCGATTCTGGTAGTCATGCGCGATATCTCGCTACCCGGATTCTCTCACCACCACCGGGGACACTTCGGCAAAAGTGCATGATTTTCGGAAGAATTCAAGATGAACGATTCGCGCCGATCCGCACAGCAGCTGGACACGCTACCGGTTCGCCCTTCGGATCGCTCCCGACGGTGAACCTTTGGTTCAGCCCCCGCTATTGATTTCCCATCATTCGGAGACTGCGGCCGCGTTCCGGCGGCGAACCCGTTCCATTCCGCCTTCTGACCGCGACGCTTCGGAAGCGGAATGCTGACGATAGCGAATCGGGTTCGGGGTCACCTCCGGGCGTCAAAGCGGGGCACGAATCAGCGCGGGGCGCTGGAGCGCGAGCTGTACCGGCGTAGATGGCGTGCTTGGGCCGGCACTGTTCACTGAGGTGTGAGGTGGTCCCGCTTTTGGGGACCAACTGGCCAAGGGGCATTTCCGGTCCTGCTGGAGGTCCAGGAATGACGACGAAACGGCGCCACCGGTTCACGGTGGCTTTCAAGAAGCGGGTCGCGCTGGAGGTCTTGCGGGGCGACCGGACCGCGCGGGAAATCGCGGTGCGCCACCAGGTCCGTCCCACACAGGTGGCGGCATGGAAGGCGTCAGGCGGTCGCCGGGCCATCAGAGACCGGGGTTTCCAGTAGCTCTGAAGGCCTCCGGCGTCCTACCCTCCCCACTTTCGGGCTTCGGCGCGGAATTCGGATCAGCGCGACGCGCGCGGTCGCCACTGTACCGTGGTAGACCACGTTCCCGGTCCGGCCTCGTTGACTCCCCGAATCTGAATCGCGTACCGGACGCCATTCGTCAGCCCACGGAACGTGTGCTCGGGCGAGTCGGAAGCCGGTATCGTGCTCACTCGGGGCCATGTACTCGCGGCGTCTTCCTTGATACGCGATTCCCAACGGGCAACCGTGTATCCCGCCGGTGGGTCCCATTCCACCCGGACCCAGCCATCCCCACTCTCCACGTCGGTGATCGTCGGCGGTTCTGGTGGGCGTGCTCGCGGACGGCGGCTCGGGCGCGAGTTCGGTGATGTGCGCAAAAATCTCGAAAATTCCAAGTGAACGATGCGCGGCCCGATTCCCGCGATCCGGTAGGGCTGCAGGCAATTCGTCCCGACGGTGAAGACTCGGTTCAATCCCCGCGACTGAATCGCCACTATTCGGAGAATGCGGCGCGTGGCGTGTGCTGGCGGCGTTCTGGCGCCTCCTGGAACCGGGGTAGGGATTCCTCCGGTGGCTCTGACGGCTTCCTACGCGATCACGCGAACGCGACGACGCGGGGTTCGGATCAGCGCGGCGCGTGTGATCGCCAATGAACCGGCGTAGACCAGGCGCCCGGACCTGCCTCGTTCACTCCCCGAATCTGAATCGCATACCAGACGCCGTTCGTCAGCCCACGGAACGTGTGCTCGGTCGAATCGGAAACCGGAACCGTGCTCACTCCGGCCCACGTGCTCGCGGAATCTTCCTCGATCCGCGACTCCCAACGGGTAACCGTGTAGCCAGCCGGCGGGTCCCATTCCACGCGAATCCAGCCATCCCCGGCCTCAACGTCGGTGACGGTCGGCGCCTCTGGCGGGCGTGCCGTTGGCCGGCGGCTCACAATCGCTGACGCGATTCCGGGTCCGGCGTCGTTTTCGGCGCACATTTGGAACTGGTACATGGTCCCATTCGTCAGCCCGTTCCACGTATGTCCGATGGTGTCGCCGTCCGAATCGGGAATATCGGCCCATGCGTTCCATGACGCCGCATCTGCGCCGGCGGCGCTCTTGGTAGCCGGTAACCGTTGATTCCATATCCAATCAAGTCAGTGACTTGCGTCTATGGCAGGCTGGAACTTCAGATACGGCGTATCCGTAGCTGACCCGGGTGGCCTTCCGCGAAGATTCCGGATTCGGCCGAAGAGGGGCGTGGCGACTTGCGCCTTGACCAAACCCTCGGGTTGTCCAAGAACCTTGGGACCACCTCAACGAAATCGTGGGGTGGATCGGGAACGCGGGTTACGGCGCGTCGGGGGCTTCCGGGAGTGGCACGAGGGTGGCGATCAGGGCCTCGCCGCGGGCGAGCCGCTCGTAGGCGGTGGCGGCGTCGCGGAAGGGAGTGCGGAACGAGGGCAGCTTGTCGAGCGGCAGTTCCCCGAGCAGGGACCAGGCGACGCTCCGGCGACGCTCCACCGACCACGCGGGGCCGAGGGGCGGAAGGTGGCTGACCTGGCTCGACACCACCTTCACCCGGCCCCGGTGGAACCAGCCGCCGAGGTGGAGGGCGGTCCGGCCCTTTCCGAGCCACGATCCCGCCACCAGCGTGCCCTCGCGCGCCACCAGATCGATCCCGAGGTCGAGGCCGGACGCGCTTCCCGAAACCTCGAAGACCAGGTCGGCGCCGTCCGGGCCGCTGCGCCGCAGGGATCCGGCCTCCGCGGGCGCGAGCGCGCTCCTGGCGCCGAGGCGCTGCGACAAGGCCCGGCGATCGGCGCGTGGCTCGATCGTCGCCAGATCGCCGAGCGGGAAGCGCGCGAGCAGCGCCGTCAGGGTGAGGCCAAGCGCCCCCTGCCCGATCACGACCACCCGGTCGCCGACCCGCGGGCGTCCGTCGAGAAGCAGGTTCACCGCGGTCTCGCACCAGGGAAAGCGAACGCCGCGTTCCTCGGGGAGACCGGCGGGGACCGGCAGCAACGCGGCGGGGTCGGCGTGAAATCGGGTCTGATGCGGCACGAAGGCGAACACCAGTCCGGCGGGCACCGACTCCTTCGGGACGCCCCGGCCGACCTCCTCCACCTCGCCGACGGTCGCGTATCCATACGCAAACGGAAATCGGAATCCGCCGCCGCCGAGCGCCGGGATCGTCTCGTCGCGCACGACGTCGGGGTCGAGGTCCCCGCGCCAGGCGGCGAGTTCGGTCCCGGTGCTGATCATGGCAAGCCGGGTCCGGACCTGCACCCTGCCCGGCGGCGGCGCCGGAAGCGAATCGGTCCGCACGCCGATCCGACGCGGTCCCTCGAACCAGACCGCGAGCCGCTCCCGGGGCATCAGCGGCGACGGAAATCCGGCGCGCCAGCCAGCACCAGATCGTCCTCGAACCGCTCCCACTTCCACCGGCGCAGCGCGACCGCGCTCTCCACCCGGGCCAGCGCCGGCTCCCCGCCGACGAGCCGCGGGGCGACGGTGATTACCGCACAGTCGGCGAGCCGGTCGGCGAAGAGCGAGGTCAGCACCCGGCCGCCGCCCTCCACCAGCAGGCGCCGCACTCCCCGGCGCCAGAGAAGACGCATCAGCGGCGGCAACGGCACCCGGCCCGCGGCATCGGCCGGAAACTCGAGGATCGCGGCGCCCCGTTCCCGAAGACGCGCGGCCGCTTCGGGGGGGGCGCCGGTCGTGGTGGCGACCACGAGGCTCCGCGCACCCGGAACCCCCTCCAGCAGCCGGGATGTGAGCGGCAACCGCAACCGGCTGTCGAGGATGATCGGATCGGGGCTTCGCCCGGCCGCGAGGCGCACATTGAGCTGCGGATCGTCGGCGAGCACGGTGCCGATGCCCACGAGGATCGCATCGTGCTGCGACCGCAACCGGTGCGTCAGCTCCAGCGCGGCGCTTCCGCTCAGCCGGAGCGGCGCGCCCGGATGGGCCGCGATGGATCCGTCGAGACTCTGCGCGTAGGTGGCGGTGATGGAAGGCCGGGCGGGCCGGTGACAGCGGGGCACTCCGACCAGTTCCGCGACCAGCGCCTCGACCGCCGAGGTCGGAACCGCGGGAGAACCCGGTGCAGGCGCCGGTCTCACCGGGTCCCGGACGCGGCTCGCCGCCACCCGATGTCGTCCAGCAGGATGTCCCCCGGAACCGTTCCCCCGAAGCCGAAACGGACCGCCTGGACCAGCACTTCAGCATCGGTTCCGGTGAGGTCCCGAACCCGCACCGACCGGGCCTGCGGGATGGTTTCGACCGGTTGCCGGTACCGCGCCCGATCCATCCGACCCGACTTGAGGAACCGCACCGCGAAGGCGGGTTCCGGGGAGGGAACCGCGACCGGGCGGAACGCGGAGGCGGCGCAGACCGCTCCGGGCGGACAGGCGCCCTCGACCAGCTCGGTGTGGAGCGTGAGCGGCGGAGGCGGTTCCCCGGCATCCGCCCGATCCGGGATCCAGGCCAGGGTGAAAACCAGCTCGTCGGACCCGACCACGCGTTCGGGGTCGAGGAAGCGGATCTCGTAGGTGGGGGACGATTCCGCGCCGGACTCGATTCGCAGGCGCACCGCCGAGTCGGCCTGCTTCGAGCCGTCCCGGAACATGACCTCCTCCTCGCGCCAGCGGGAGAACCCCTCCGCGCGGGTCCGGGTTCCCGGCGCGGTGCCGGTGCCGAGGTCCAAGTCCTCCTCGAATGTCGCAAACATGCCGGTGCGTCCGTCGGTGTACTGGTTCATGTACGGAATGTCCGGGAGGAATCGTTGCCCGGCCCGGTAGTCCTGCAGCAGCGGCAGCCAGCGGACCTGGCCCAGCAGCGTGACCCGCAGGAATGCCGCGATGTACGAGCGGGCCACCCGGCGCTGCACCTCCGCGGAAACGAGCGGGGCCCGGTTCAGCCAGAGCGATCCGGGGAGCCCGGAGTCCATGCCCCAGGTGGAGTTGAACTGGCCGTGGTTGCCGGCGTGGAGGAGGATCCCGGCCTTGATCCCCCAGGGGATCGCACCCTCGAGCGGACGCCCGCTGAAGTGGGTCCGGTGGTACTGGCGCAACCCGTGGAAGCTCGGCTCGTCGGTATCGTACGACCCGTGGAGCGCCAGGAAATGCTTGTCCCGAAGCGCCATCCGCCTCGAATACCGGGCGTCGATCTGGGCGATCGCGACGATCGAGCGGATTCCGAAACCGTAGTCGAACTTCACTCCGGCCCGGTCGGGGAAGTAATCCAGGTCGTTGAACACCGCGGCGATGGCGGCCGCCTCGCCCCCCCGGGAGTGGCCGATCAGCGCGACCTGTTCGAAATCGAGACGCCGGTACAGCGGAGAATCGGGATCCCGGTCCATGTCCCGGAGGGCCGCCAGATGCTCGAGCAGCAGGATGCCGCGCGCTGGCATCTCCCGGCCCCGGAAATCCCCCGACCAGGTTCCGTTCAGGAAGTTGGCGTCCACCGAGATCCCGACGATGCCGTGACTCGCCAGCATTTCGGTGAGATATCCGTAGCCGGCGTCGGAGAAGTCCTCCATGCCGTGGTTGCCGTGCACGATCAGCGCAACCGGGCGCCGGTCCCCGGCGTCCCCCCGGGGAAGCTGCACCCGGCCGTTGATCGGGGCCTCGGACAAGGGAAAACCCCACCACCACTCCCGGTGGACGGCGCGGAAACCGGTCCATTCCGGCAACACCGGGCCGAGGTCCACCGGCTCGGTCACGATGTCCACTTCCCGCCCGAATTCCGGCCGATGCCGGTCGTTCCCGCTGCCATAGAAAAGGGAGTGGAACGGTTGGTCTCCGGGCGCTCCCGGATCGGTCTCGAGCGCCGCGGAAAATTCCTCGAAATCCAGCGGTTCCCGGGGGAAGGGATCCGGACCACGATCGAGCAGCCAGAACACGCCGCCGGCCACCAGCAGGAATCCTCCCGTCATCAACAACCAGCCCTTGCCGGCGTGATCACTCCGAAACCGGCCGAAGACCGTCTCGAACCCCCAACCGAACAGCAGGGGTCCCCCCAGGCCGGCGAGGAGGAGCCACGGGAAGATCTCGGAAGGCACGCGGAGCAGGTAGCTCCGGAGAAGGAACATGCCGACCAGCGAGGCGAGCACCAGAATCGCCGCCTCGGAACGCAGCCACCGCGCCTCACGCAGGGCGTGGCGGACGAGGAGCGTCGCGACGAGGAGGACGAGGATCCCGGCAACGAGGGCGACAGCGCCGCCGACGAGGGAGAGCGCTCCCGGCGCGTAGAGCAACCCCCCGGCGAGGTACATCAGCAGCGTGACGATCCATGCCGCCACTCCGCCCGCCCGCGTCGGGCGTCTGTCCCTCATCTATCCCCGAGTCGGGCCCGACCCGACCGGATCAGCTTCCACGCAGGTAGTCGTCCGTCCCATCCAGCCAGTCCTGGCGGGGCGGCGTGAAGATGTCCACATCCAGGGTGTCCTCCAGCGCGATCGCCTTGTGCGGAACCTGCGAAGGCAGGACCAGCACTTCTCCTTCCCGCACATCGATGGGTTCCGAATCCTCGGAATCGATCCAGAAACGGAGCGCGCCCTTGAGCACATACGTGATCTGCTCGTTGTCGTGCGCATGCATCGGCACCACGGCGCCCTTGTCCAGATAGACATGGGTCAGCATGGCCCGCTCCCCGGTGATCATGCGCCGCCCGATCGTACTGCTCAGGCGTTCCTTCTCCATGTCGTCCCAGCGCAGATGCCGGACCCGTTCGCGTGCTTCGTTCATCGCCGGTCCCTTCCCGCCACCCGGGTGGCGGGAGCCGGATCATACCGACCCGGTCGGTCAGCCCCAGTAACCGGACCGGATGCCGAGCACCAGGCCGAACACGCCGACCACCACCGGAAACGCGACCAGCCCGGCCAGCACCCGCCCCCGGAGCCGCAGCCGGCTCGGCCAGAACATGACCAGACCCTGGACGCCCAGGGTCCCGTACAGGCTCGCCTCGGCCACCTCCGGGCGGGCGCAGAAGGGGCAATCCGGCGCTCCCGGTATCTGGATGTTGCAGTACGCGGCGCCACCCGCCCAGAGCGACACGCAGCCGCACTGGTAGATCAGGTCGCAAAGGTTGATGAAAAAGGTCCCGGCGACCGCAGCCACGAGGCCGAACGCGCCGAAGCGCAGCAACAGCTTCCCGATCACCACGCCATTGTACGGGGACAAAGGGACACCGGCGTCAGCGCAACCCGCGACCGGTGAGCAGGTAGATCGCGAAACTGCCCAGCCAGTGACTCCCGGTGTACTGATCCGGATCCACTCCGGCGAGCCCCGCTGCCCGGTTGCGCGCGGCGAGGCTGGCGATCCGCTTGCGTCGCCCGTCCGCCGGCGGGAGGGCGGAGAGGATTCCCTCGAGCATCCAGGCCCGGCTCAGATGCAGTCCGTGGAGGTGCCCGAAGGAGTCCTCATCGTCCTGCGGAACCTCCACCGGCGCCAGGGTTTCGGGAAATCCCCCGGGCAGGAACCGGTCGAGCCATCCGGAGAACTCGTCCGGCTCCAGAATGCGGCGCATGAAGTCGGCCTCCGCCAGACAGGGAGAAAGGAAATCCTGGCCCGACGGTTCGAAATGGACCGGACAGTCCTCGTCCGACGCGAACCAGACGCGGGCGCGGGATCGCAGCAGATCCACGGTCATCCGGTCGCCGGTGGACGCGGCTGCGTCGTGGATCAGGCCGGCGGCAAAGGCGGTCTGCTTGTGCTCGCCCACGCGCACCGGGTGTTCCAGGAGGGAGAAGAACTCCCGGATGCGCCCCGATGCGTTGTCCGCCAGCGGAGCCAGGGTCTCCCGCCAGCGCGCCGCCCGTTCGCGGTCCGCAGCGCCCGCTGTCTGGTCCCGGCTCCATTCCGCAAGTTCGGCCTGAAGCTGCAGCAGCCAGGCAAGACCGTAGGGGCGTTCGAATCCCCGGCGACCAGGCGCCTCCGCGAAGGCGATCTCCCCGGCGACCCGTTCCGGGGTCAGATTGCGGTCCAGCGCCTCCCGCGCGGCGTCTGCAAACTCCCCCTCGGGGAACCGGCGGGTCAGACGGGCGAGCAGCCAGTGGCCGTGGACTGCCGAATGCCAGTCGAAGCACCCGTAAAAGACCGGGGTCAGTTCCCGCGGCGGCGCGAGGTCGGCGTCGCTCTCCATGCGGAGGCCGATCCGGTTCGGATACTCCTTGCGCACACAATCGAGCGCGAGAGCCGCGTAGACACCGGCCGTCCCGGCGTCCAGCCGGGATTCAGCCTCCACCGGGGGAGCGGACGCCGATTCCGGCGGCGCTCCGGCCCCGCACCTCGCAAGCAACGCGAGCACGATCAGCGCGGCTGGGGGGCGGATCCGGGTCATGCGCAGGTACGGCCAGCATACGCGAGCGGTGTTCGCGCCGCACCCGGCTGACCAGCGCATCGGCCTGGCGGGTCGGTTCGGGCATCCGGAATCCACGGCCGCACCCGAGCACGAGTTCCTCGGCCGTCACGAGATCGAGCCGGTGCCCCACCGAGACCACCACCGGCCGGGTGCGGGCACGGGTGCGGAGCACGGTGCCGATGCGCATGCCGCCGTGCACCAGCGGCGCCCGGTCCCCGCGGGCGGGGCCGGGGTCCGGATGCGTTCCCACCAGGACTCCCTTGGCGCAACCGGCGGTCGGGATCCCGGTCAGCACCCCGAGATGGCAGGCCAGACCGAAGTGCCGGGGATGGGCAAGCCCCTGCCCGTCGCAGATCATGGCGTCCACCCGAATTTCGATGCCGGCGAGCGCCGCGAGTACCGCCGGCGCTTCGCGGAACGAGAGCAGCCCCGGAAGGTAGGGCATGAGGAGCGGACGATACGCGGTCCGCTCCTCGACGATGCACTGGTTCCCGGTGTCCCAGACAACGGCGGCCGCGAGGCACTCCGCCCCGCCGGCCGGAAAGGCGGCATCCACGCCGGCAACGAAGCGCGGACGAAAACCCGGGGGCGGTTCCGTCCGTACCCGCAGCGCCAGTTCGCGCTGGATGGCGACCGCTTCCTTCCGGCCCACCGACCACGAATGCGGGACCGGCGGCAGCTCCATGTGCTGGTTATGCTACGCCTTTGATGGCGGTTGCCCCGGTCGGGAAGTTCGACCGCGTACACCACATGGTGCGCGGAATTCCGGAGGGCCGGGTCACGACCTACGGCAGGCTGGCGCGGATGGTTGACGCCGGCGGGCATTTCCTCTCCGCACGGGCAGCCGGCTGGGCCCTGCGCCACTGTCCGGAGGGAGTGCCCTGGCACCGCGTGGTGAACGCGAAGGGGGAACTCTCGGCGGAAATCAGCGGCGCCTGCCCAAGCGGGCTCCAGCGGGCCCTGCTGGAACGCGAACAGGTGGGGTTCGACTCGTCCGGCCGGGTGCTCCTGGAACGCCACCTGTGGGAACCGAGGGCGGAATAGCACCCGAAGCACCGGCCCGCCGGGGAGCCAGACCACCGACGCCCGCCACGCAACGCCCTTCCCGAACCGCAACAACGACCCGACGCGGGAGACGGACCCCCGACTCCGGGCACACAACGCGCTTCCCGAGTCTCGACAACAACCCGACGCGGGAGACGACCCGACGGGTCCACGTCACACGACACGCTTCCCGAACCGCGACAACGACCCGGCGCGAGAGACGAACCCCCGACTCCAGGCACACAACGCGCTTCCCGAATCTCGACAACAACCCGACGCGGAAGACGACCCGACGGGTCCACGTCACACGACACGCTTCCCGAACCGCGACAACGACCCGGCGCGAGAGACGAACCCCCGACTCCCGGCATACAACGCGCTTCCCGAGTCTCGACAACAACCCGACGCGGGAGACGACCCACCGGGTCCACGTCACACGGCACGCTTCCCGAACCGCGACAACGACCCGGCGCGAGAGATGGACCCCCGACCCACCGCAACGCACTTACCAAGTCTCGACAACAACCCGACGCGGAAGACGACCCGACGGGTCCACGTCACACGACACGCTTCCCGAACCGCGACAACGACCCGGCGCGAGAGATGGACCCCCGACCCACCGCAACGCACTTACCAAGTCTCGACAACAACCCGACGCGGAAGACGACCCGACGGGTCCACGTCACACGGCACGCTTCCCGAACCGCGACAACGACCCGGCACGAGAGATGGACCCCCGACTCCGGGCACACAACGCACTTCCCGAACCGCGACAACAACCCGACGCGGGAGACGAACCGCCGGGCCCACGTCACACGGCACGCTTCCCGAACCGCGACAACGAACCGGCGCGAGAGATGGACCCCCGACTCACCGCAACGCACTTACCAAGTCTCGACAACAACCCGACGCGGGAGACGAACCGCCGGGCCCACGTCACACGGCACGCTTCCCGAACCGCGACAACGAACCGGCGCGAGAGATGGCCCCCGACCCACCGCAACGCAACGCACTTCCCGAACCCCACACCGGACCGCCGCGCGAGACGATCCGCCGACTCGCCGGGGACGCCGAACCCGCATCGCACTTCCCGGACACGAAACGGGCCGCCGGCGGTTCCCCCAGGCAGCGTCCGCGACACCGGGAACCTCCCTCCCGGAGCCACCCAGCCGCATGCCACAGCCCCCCGGCAACGGCGCCGGTCGGCACAAACGCCGGGTAGACGTCCCGGCTCTGGTGGTCCGGGCGCCTTCGGGAAGGCGCCCGCGCTTCGATGCGAACGTCGTCGGGCCCGCTGCGGACGGCGGCGCGGCGCACCGGCAAGCCGGGGGCGCGCCCGGCGGGGATGCGATACCTTGGCGGGGATGCACCGGGCCGGACTCACCAGAAGGCAGATGCTGGCCGCCGGCGGAGCGGCGGCGGCGATCCCGCGGGCGCTTGCCGCCACCCCGGCGGAGCCGCTCGCGGCGCCCCCGATTCCGGTCGTCCGGATCGGCTTCGTGGGGATCGGGGGCATGGGTTCGGTACATGTCCGGAATCTCCTCGCCATCGGAAAGGCCATCGGGGGCGTCGAGGTCCGGGCGCTCTGCGACATCCGCCCGGCGCACGCCGAGCGGGCCCGCGAGTGGGTGCGGGAGGCGGGAGGACCGGAGCCCGAGCTCTACACCCGCGGGGAGCGGGACTTCGAGCGACTTTGCGCGGAGGAGGACCTGGATCTGGTCTTCACCGCCACCCCCTGGCGCTGGCACGTCCCGGTGATGCTCTCGGCGATGGAGAACGGAAAGCATGCCGCCACCGAAGTCCCGGCAGCCACCACCATCGACGACTGCTGGCGGCTGGTGGAAACCGCCGAGCGCACCGGGCGCCACGCGGTGATGATGGAGAATTGCAACTACGGCCGCTGGGAAATGCTGGTCTTCCACCTGGTGCGGCTCGGGATGTTCGGGGAGGTCCTCCATGCCGAAGGGGGATACCTCCACGACCTGCGCACGGTCAAGTTCTCCGACCGGGGCGAGGGACTCTGGCGGCGCGCCCACTCCCGGGCCCGGAACGCCAACCTCTACCCCACCCACGGGCTGGGACCGGTGGCCAACTGCATGGACATCGGACGCGGCGACCGTTTCGAGTACCTGGTCTCGATGAGCGGCCCCTCCCGCGGACTTCAGGAGTATGCGCGGGAGCATTTCCCGGAAACCGCCCCCGAACGGCGTGAACACTTCCTGCTGGGCGATGTGAACCTGTCCCTTGTCCGCACCGCCCGCGGGAAGACGATCACCGTCGTCCATGACACCAACCTTCCCCGCCCCTACAGCCGCATCCACAACGTGCAGGGAACGAAGGGAATTTTCCATGGGTATCCCGCCCGCATCCATCTCGCAGGGCGCAGCCCGGCCCACCAGTGGGAGGACGCTTCGCTCTACCTCGGCGAATTCGAGCACCCGCTCTGGCGCGAGGTTGCCGGTCCCGGCGAGGAACTCGGCCACGGCCGGATGGACTACCTCGAGGACTACCGGTTGATCCGGTGCCTCCAGCAGGGGCGGCCCACCGAGATGAATGTGTACGACGCGGCGGCGCTCTCGGCGGTCACCGACCTGTCGGAGCGATCGGTGGCGGACCGCAGCCGCCCGGTGGACTTCCCCGATTTCACGCGCGGGGCCTGGCGGCGCTTCCCCCGATTGCCGGTCGTCTCCGCCTGACGCGAGCCGGCCCCGCGGAAGGGACCGGCTTCCGAATGCCGAGGCCGCAACGGCGGCGCCGGGCTCGCCGGCTTCGGCCAAGCGTGCCGACATGACCGTAGCCCAAGGGGACGCCCGTTTCGCCACGCGCAACACCAAACCCGACACCCGCAGCAGGGCGCGCCGACATGACCGTAGCCCAAGGGGACGCCCGTTTCGCCACGCGCAACACCGGACCCGACGCCCGCACCAAGACGCGCCAACCTGATCCAAGCCGGAGGGCGCCCGCTGCCACGCGCAACACCGAACCCGACGCCCGCACCAGGACGCGCCAACCTGATCCAAGCCGGAGGGCGCCCGCTGCCACGCGCAACACCGAACCCGACGCCCGCACCAGGACGTCCCAACCTGATCGAAGCCGGAGGGCACCCACTTCCCGCGCGCCGCCGAACCCGACGCCCGCAGCAGGGCGCGCCAACCTGATCCAAGCCGGGGGGCGCCCGCTGCCACGCGCAACACCGAACCCGACGCCCGCAGCAGGACGTCCCAACCTGATCCAAGCCGGGGGCGCCCGCTGCCACGCGCAACACCGAACCCGACGCCCGCAGCAGGGCGCACCAACCTGATCGAAGCCGGGGGGCGCCCGCTGCCACGCGCAACACCGAACCCGACGCCCGCAGCAGGACGTCCCAACCTGATCGAAGCCGGGGGACGCCCGCTGCCACGCGCAACACCCGACCCGACGCCCGCAGCAGGACGTCCCAACCTGATCGAAGCCGGGGGACGCCCGCTGCCACGCGCAACACCAGACCCGACGCCCGCAGCAGGACGTCCCAACCTGATCGAAGCCGGGGGACGCCCGCTGCCACGCGCAACACCAGACCTGACGCCCGCAGCAGGACGCGCCAACCTGATCGAAGCCGGGGGACGCCCGCTGCCCCGCGCAACACCGAACCCGACGCCCGCAGCAGGACGCGCCAACCTGATCGAAGCCGGGGGAACGCCCGCTGCCACGCGCAACACCGGACCCGACGCCCGCAGCAGGGCGTGCCGACCTGACCGTAGCCGGGGGGACGCCCGTTTCGCCACGCGGCGCCGGGCCCGCGGCCGGAGACCCCCTACCGCCCGGGACCCGGCCGGACCCGGCGTTCCGGCGCGATCGGCGCCACCTCGCCCCGCCGGACGACCCAATGGCCGTCGCGGAACACCTCGGCGACGTTCGCCACCGCGCCGATGTCGGTGAGCGGATCCCCCTCCACCACCAGCACGTCGGCCAGCTTCCCGGGTTCGAGGCTCCCCAGCTTGTCCTCCATGCCCAGGATCCGCGCACTGTCGAGAGTCGCGGCGCGCAGCGCCTCCGCCGGGGTAAAGCCCGCTTCCCGGTAGGCCTCCAGCTCCCATACATAGGCGTGCGGAAGATCGCGGAAGTTCTCGAAGATCAGGTCGGTGCCCACTCCGATGAGCACACCGGCTTCCTTGAGCGCGCGGAGCATGGCCCGGCTGGAGACGCCGTCGAGGGAGAACCGGCGCGAGGGGGAACCGTGGTAGCTCCCGCGCTCGTTGAAGATGTAGTCGTAGGTGACGATGGTCGGAACCGATGCCGTCCCCTTCCGCGCCATCATCGCGATCACCTCGTCGGTTCGCGGGAGCGGGTGTTCGATGGTGTCCGCGCCGGCCTCGACCGCCCACCCCGTATAGAAGGTCTCGGAGTCCACCGTCACCTTCAGGCCGAGGGCATGCGCCTCGTCCACTGCGGCCCCGATCTCTTCCCGGCTGTAGTGGCTGGCCACCTTGATCAGATCGGCGCCCCGCTTGAATTGCTGGCGCACCGCCTCCCGAAACCCGTCGGCGCCCACCGCCTCCACGACCGCGCCGTGGAGTGGATGGTGGATCGAGAGCCCCTCGGCCCCGTGCCCGCCGGTCCCGGTGATGAGCGACCCGGCGGCGAAAATCCGCGGTCCCGGGATCCGGTTGCGGTTCACCCGTTCCTTCAGGATGAACGGAACCGTACCCGCCGATCCGGTATCCCGAATCGAAGTGATCCCCGACCCGATGAAGACATGGAGCCGCTCGAGGGCGCGGAGTGTCTGGTGCGACGGGTCGATGGCAAGCGCCTGGGGAACGCCCGGCTCGGTGTACGTGAGGTGGGTGTGAAGGTCGATGAGCCCGGGCAACACGGTATGTCCGGTGACATCCAGGACCATCGCGCCCTCCGGCCACCCGGTGTCCCCCTCCGGAAGGATGGCGACGATGCGGTTCCGCTCCATCACCACGCTGCCAACCACCGAGTCGGAGCCGGTCCCGTCGAAGACGAACCCGTTCCAGAGGACCGTGGTCCCCTCCGGACCGCGTTCCCCGGGAGGCGCCGGAATCCGACGCGGATCGTCCGAGGTGGGAACGCCCTCGAGGAACGGACGGCGGTCCACCGGCTGGGCTCCGGCGAGCGGGACGACCAGCAGGAAGGCGAGAACGCGGAGGAAGCTCATGGCGGACACCGGGACCCCATGCCCGGAGGACCGGACGCCGCCACCGGCGGCGTCCGGGAAGGAGCGGCGGTCAGACCTGGTGCATGGTCCGGCCACCCACCACCGTGCGATGGACGACGATCTCCTTCAGGCGGTCCGGGTCGGACTCGGCAACATCGTGCGGATCCTCCTCCAGCATCACGAAGTCGGCGAGCTTGCCGACCCGGATGCTGCCCTTGATGTTCTCCTCGAAGGATGCCCAGGCGCCGTTGATGGTGCCGATGCGCAGCGCCTCGTCCATGTTGACCCGCTGGTTTTCGCCCCAGATCCGGCCCTGGGTGTCCTTTCGGGTCACCATGGCCTGGAGCGCCATCATGGGCTCGTAGGGCCCCGGAACATAGTCGGAGGCGCCCGCGACCTTGATGTCGTAGTCGAGGAACGAGCGGTGCGCGAACATCCACCTCATCTTCTCCTCGCCGTACTCCACCCACTTGTTCCCGTGGTAGTGGACATAGGTCCAGAAGGGTGTGGGAATCGAGCCGGAGTCGTGGATCCGCTGCAAGAGCTCGGGATTCACCAGCGAGCAGTGCTCGAGGCGGTGCCGGGCATCCCTCGGTGCGTCGCGCAGCACCTTCTCGTAGGCATTGAGGACATACCCGATGGTCAGGTCGCCGTTCGCGTGGATCCCGATGTGGAAGTCATGCGCGTGGGCGTCCTCCACCGCCTCCATGATCTCTTCGGGAGTCATGGTGAGAATGCCGTGGTCGTCAGTTCCCTCGTACGGGGTGCTCATGTACATGGTGCGGCCCGACGCCGATCCGTCGGCGCCGTACTTGACCGCCCCGATGCGGAGCCACTCGTTGCCGAAGCCGCGGTGGATGCCCGCCGCCTTGAGGCCGCTGTACAGATCCGAATTTCCGGAGGCGAAGTAGTACATGCGATAGCGGAGTTCGCCGGCGGCGTAGGCGTCCTCGAGCGCCCGGAGACCGTTCGCATCGCCGCCGGTCTGATGGACGCTGGTGATTCCGGCCGCCGTCATCAGCCCGGACATGTGGGCAACGCCGGCCTGAAAGTCGGCCCGCGAATAGACCCGGCGCTCACCGACCCCGTCGAACACGTCCTGGGCGCGCTCCTCGACGAGACCGGTCAGCTCGCCGTTCCCGTCCTTCTCGAAACGCCCGCCCGGCGGGTCGGCGACGCCGTGGGACACCCCCGCCATCTCGAAGGCCTTCGAGTTGTACCAGGCGATGTGCCCGCCGCGGTGGGAGACCCGGACCGGCACCTGGGTCGTGGCGTCATCCAGGTCGTGCCTGGTAATCCGCCGGTACTGTCCGTTCTCGTCGGTGACCTTGGTGTCGTCGTACTTGAACCCGTCGACCCAGTAGCCGGCCCGGGTGTCGGCGGCTGCCGCCCGGATGGCCAGCTTGATGTCGTCGATGGTGCGAACGTCGAGATTGACCTCGAAGAGATCCCGCATCCCGCCGGGGTGGCAGTGGGCGTCGATGAAGCCGGGAACCACGGTCATGCCGCCGGCGTCCACGACCTCGGTACCCGGTCCGGCAAGATTCAGGACGTCCTCGTCGGAACCCACCGCGACGAACTTTCCGTGGTTGACCGCCACTGCCTGGGCCCGGTCCATGGTTTCCCTGCCCTCGCTGTACTCGGACGTGTACACGCGGGCGTTGTGGACGATGAGCTGCGGGGTTGTCGCCCCGCCGCCGGCTCCGCAGGCAGTGGTGAGACCGGCAGCCGCCGCGGCGCTGCCAAGTTTCAGGAATTCGGCGCGGCTCAGGTTCTTGTCGAGCAAACGGGACATCGATGGGTTGCCTCCTGGGGAGAGATTCGGGGTTCCCTATTAACGCACAGATTCAGACGCGGCGTCGGCGGGCCGCGCGTCCGTCGACGCGGGGGCGTTCGTTTCGGGCGGCGATCCGGCCCGGCGCCATCTCCCGGGCGGCGATCCGGCCCGCATCGATTCACCCGCTCGAACCGAACGGAAACGCCGGCGTTTGAGGGAGGGGACAGACCGGGGCGGGGCGGCGCGGGTCCACCGCAACCATGACGGAACGGATGGCGGTCCGGTCCACAACGAAGACCGACCGGGACGGGGCGCCGCGGGTCCACCGCAACCATGGCGAAACGGATGACGGTCCGGGTCCACAACGAAGACCGACCGGGACGGGGCGCCGCGGGTCCACCGCAACGATGGCGGAACGGATGGCGGTCCGGGTCCACAACGAAGACAGACCGGGACGGGGCGCCGCGTATCCACCACAACCATGGCGAAACGGATGACGGTCCGGGTCCACAACGAAGACAGACCGGGGCGGGGCGGCGCGGGTCCACCGCAACGATGGCGAAACGGATGGCGGTCCGGGTCCACAACGAAGACAGACCGGGACGGGGCGCCGCGGGTCCACCGCAACGATGGCGAAACGGATGGCGGTCCGGGTCCACAGCGAAGACAGACCGGGACGGGGCGGCGCGGGTCCACCGCAACGATGGCGGAACGGGTCCACAACGAAGACAGACCGGGACGGGGCGGCGCGGGTCCACCGCAACGATGGCGGAACGGGTCCACAACGAAGACAGACCGGGACGGGGCGGCGCGGGTCCACCGCAACGATGGCGGAACGGGTCCACAACGAAGACAGACCGGGACGGGGCGGCGCGGGTCCACCGCAACGGCGACCGGAAGGATCGCGGTCAGGCTCCGTGACCACGACAGCCCGGATTCAACGGCGCGTATCCACCGCAACGGTCACGACATCCATCTCGTTGTACTGCTGGTGGCGGACCGAGGAGGCGTAGTGGCGCAACAGGCGCAGCGAAACCTCCTGCTCGGCCGCGGCCCCGGCGGACTCGCCGAGCGCGAGGAGCTGATTCTCGATGTTCCCCTCCGAGGGCGCCGCCACGAACTCCACCTCCACCGTGCGCGCATTGCCCCGGGCGGTCACGCGGAGCTTGCGGTCCGGCGCCCCGCCCTCTCCCACCACCAGCAGGAGTGCTTCCTCGGCGGTCGAACGCAGGCGTTCCACTGAAGGCTCGTTCCACTTCCGTCGTTCGGCCCAGTCGACGAGGAACGCGTCCAGCTTCGGCATCGCTTCCCGGTCAAGGGGCGCCTCCAGACGGACCGCGCGCGGGCCGGTGACCGCGAGGAACAGCATCAGGAGCAGGATCGCGGCTCCGCCGGCGGTCATGCCGTTGCCGAGCAGGGCTTCAAGAAAATCGCCGAGCGATCCCGGGAAGATCGCCTTCGCCTGGAAGCCGGCGCCCACCCAGTAGGCGACGCCGATCACGGTGGCGGTGCGGAAGTCCACGCCGTCCCGAACCGCGATCCGCAACCCGACCACGAACAGGATGGCGATCAGCACGAACGCATAGGCGGCGATGACCGGTTCCGGGAGGGAGACCACGACGGCCGCCGCCTTGGGCATCAGCGCGAGCAGCAGAAAGACCAATCCGACATGCACGCCCACGCTCCTCGAGGCCACGCCGGTGAGTTCGGTCAACGAGACGCTGCTCGAGTAGGTGGTGTTGGGAGGCACACCGAACAACCCGGAAAGCAGATTCCCCACCGCGTCGGCGCTGACCGCCCCCTGGACCAGGCGATGGTCGGGAGCCCGCTGCTTCCGCCAGGAGACCTGCTGAATTGCCACCGCATCCCCGATGGTTTCGATGGCGCCGACCATCGTGACCAGGATGAACGCCGGCAGCAGCGCCTGGAAGCCGGGGCCGAAGGAGAGGTCCAGGCCCGGCCAGTCGAAGGCCGGAAGGCCGAACCACGGCGCCGTCGCCACCGAATCGAAATCGCCGAGACCGAGGACGGCGCCGGTCAGCGTGCCAGCGACCACCCCGACGATCGGCCCCCAGAGGCGCAGGACGCCCGGCGCCCGGAGCGCCATGCCCACGGCGATCAGGAGCGTGACGACGAAGGCGGCGGGCGCGGCGCCCGGCGGCGCCTCCGGCGGAGCGTTGTCCATCATGTCGAACAGGATGGGCATCACCGTCACCGCAATCAGCATGATCACGGTGCCCGCCACCGCCGGAGTGATGACCCGGCGGACCGCGGCCATCCGATGGACCAGCAGGAACTGGAAGAACGAGGAGACAATGACCAGGGAGGCGAGAAGCGCCGGGCCGCCCTCGACGAGGGCCGCCACACACACCGAAAGGAACGCCCCCGAGGTCCCCATCATCAGGACGTGGCCGGAGCCGAAGCGACCGATCCGGACCGCCTGCAGGATGGTGGTGATCCCGCTGATCAGCAGCACGCCGAAAATCGCCCACGAGACATACGATGCAGCGGCCCCGGCGGCGCGGGCAATGACCAGCGGCGTCAGCACGATCCCCCCGACGGTGAGGACGGCGGCCTGGATCCCGAGACCGGCGGCTACCAGCGGCGGCGGCTTCTCGTCCGGCTGAAAGCGGACGTCGCGGTCTTCCGGGGGAGCGCTCAAGGGCGCCCCCTCGCCGGCGGGAATCGGCCCGGTCGTGGCAAACAAGACACCCGACCCGCCTCTATCGCACCGCCGGTTCGAGCAGACGGATGGACCCGCGGTCCGCATCCACCTCCGCGGCGATCCCGAGCGGCAGGGTGAACTGCTCGGGGATGTGGCCGATCATGCTGCCGGCGAACGCGGGAATGCCGAGCGGGCGCACGTGGTCCTCCAGCACCTCTTCGAGGGTGAGCGAGCCGAAGCCGGAATCCGGTTCGCAATCGGTGCACCGCCCGAACACGAACCCGGCGATCCGGTCGAGGATGCCCGCGAGCCTCAATGCGGTCCACGCGATAGACCGCCTCCCCGACATCCTCAAGGAAAAGGATCGCGCCGGTGAAGTCGGGCAGGTACGGGGACCCCACGATCGCGGAGAGGACCGTCAGGTTGCCGCCGAGGAGCGGCCCCCGGACCGTTCCGGGAGCGATGGTGCGGATCCGGTGCTCCCGGGGCACCAGATAGTCGCCCGCATCCGGGATCAGGTTCTCGAAGGGACCGGTGTCCCCATCCATCAGGACCCGGCGGAAGTGCCCGGTGGAGAACCGGTTGCCGGGGCCCGGCCCGTGCATGGTCACGAGCCCAGTGCGCGCGTAGACCCCGGTGAGCAGCGCGGTGGCGTCGCTGTAGCCGATAAGGACCTTGGGATGGGCGCGTATCCGGTCGTAGTCCAGCAGGGGCAGGATCCGGGCCGAGCCCCAGCCGCCGCGGGCGAAGATGCCCCGCACCTCCGGATCGGCAAAAAACCCCATGATGTCGGAGGCCCGCTCGCTGTCGGCGCCGGCGAAGTACCCCCGCCGCCGATGGAAGTGTTCCCCGAACCGGGGTTCGAGACCGATCGCCCGGAAGGCCTCCGCGAGGATCTCTCCGGGGCCGGTCTCGAAGGCCGCCGTGGCCGGGCTGGCAAGACCGATCACATCCCCTTCCCGAAGCCGGGGCGGGCGGAGCCGATCCGGCGCAGCGGCGGCCGGGAACGGCCGGATCAGCCGCATCAGCCGCATCAGGGCGGCGCCGCCACACACTCCGAACATGCGCCGGCGGTCGAGGAGTCCGCGCATCACCGCCCGCCCCGGCCCCCGGGAACCAGCGGCTCGTCCCACATCGACTCGAAGAGGAAATCACGGAACTCATGGAGCCGGTGGTCGCCCCCGTCGATCTCCACGAGATCCGCGACCGGACAATCGGCGGCAAAGTCCCGCGACAGGGAAACCGGCACGACCTCGTCGTCGCTGCCGTGGAAGATGCGGGTGGGGACCTGGAGCTCGTCCGCCAGCTCGCCGGTCGGATACCGCCGCTCGTCGGTGACCGCCTCCCAGCCCACTTCCAGCACCGTGTCGCCAACCGGAGCGGAAAGCCGTCCCGACGCCTCCCAGGCTTCCGCTTCCCCGGGCGGCAGGCCGGCGCGGAAGCGGGAGAACATCAGGAACGCCGGAGCGATCGCGTACACCTGCTCCACCATCCGGGGATGGCGGGCGGCGTACCAGAGCGCGGTGATCCCCCCCATCGAGGAACCGATCAGGGTGATCGGGCCGCTGCTCCGCTCCCCGAGACAGGCGAGCACCCGCCCGAGATCCTCGAGGTTGCGGGAAAGCGAAAGACCCCGACAGTCCCCGCCCGAGTCTCCGTGGCCGGTGCAGTCATAGGCGGCAAATCCGGGTCCGCGCCGGTGGAGCCAGTCGCGGAACCGGCTCGGCTTCCCGCCCTGGCGGTCCGATCCGAAGCCGTGCAGGAAGACCCAGGCAGCGGAATCCGGCGCCGCCCCGGGAGTCCAGGAAAGGGCGAGCGGGGCCTGCCCCGGCGCCGCCGGAACCCGGAGGTCCACGATTCGATGGGGCGAGGGGGGGACCACCGGCGCCATTATGCCCGACGAATCCGCTCACGGGCCCGGCGGAAGACTTCGTGAAAGGCGGGCCGGGTCAGCCGCCCGGTGAAGGTGTTCTGCTGACTGGGGTGGTAGCTCGAAAGCAGGAGGATCCCTCCCGCCATTTCGCTGGCGATGCCGTGCCCGAAACGCGGGAGCGGTTTCGGGAGTCGGTGCCCGGCGGCCCCGAGTGCCCGCAGCAAACCGGCGTGGGCGATCCCGCCGAGCGTGAGGACCACCTCCAGCCGGGTCGCCGCCGCCAACTCCTCCACGAGGAACGGACGGCACGCCTCGATCTCGGCGCGAAGCGGGCGGTTGTCCGGCGGGGCGCAATGACAGACGGCGGTGATCCGGGCATCCAGCAGACGCAGGCCGTCGGCCGGGTCCGCGGAATACGGGCGGTCGGCGAACTGGAAGCGGTGAAGCGCCTCGAACAGCCATTCCCCGGAGCGGTCGCCGGTGAACATGCGGCCGGTGCGATTGGCGCCGTGCGCTGCCGGGGCAAGCCCCACGATCAAGAGCCGGGGGTTCGGGTCGCCGAAGGAGGGAACCGCCCGTGCCCGATAGGTGTCCGTCCGGTGGCGCTTCGGCGGATTCCGGGCCACGGCTTCGCGATGGGCGACCAGCCGGGGACAGGCGCGGCAGGCCGCGACCCGGTCGTCAAGGGTTTCCATGGCTCCTGGAATTACACTCGACCGCATGGCGCATCGCCCATCCCGGATCCGGATCGTGGTGTCCGCCTGCCTGCTCGGCGAACGCGTGCGCTACGACGGGGACCATTCCCGGGATCCCGGTATCGCCGACTGCTTCGGCCAGGTCTTCACGATGATTCCGGAATGCCCGGAGGTGGGAATCGGCCTCGGCGTGCCGCGCCCGCGGATCCGGCTCCGGGAGGACGGCGGCGGAAACCGACTGGTCGGGGCTGACGGATCCGATCTCACCGGAACGATGCGGCAATTTTCGGAGGGCGCGGTGTCCCGGTTCACCGCGGACGAAGTGGGCGGCCTGATCCTGAAATCGCGTTCCCCGAGCTGCGGCATCGGGGACGTCCCGGTGTACCGGGACGGGCGGGAACCGCATCCGGAAGGAACCGGCATCCACGCCGCGACCCTGCGGGAGCGGATGCCGGAGGTGCCGGCCATCACCGAAACCGGGCTTGCAGACCCGGCCCGGAGGGACGACTGGCTGGTGCGGGTCTTCGGTCTGGCGGAAGTCCGGCGCCTCGGGGGCGGGATCGCCGATCTCCAACGGTTTCACTCCCGCTGGAAGATGGAACTCATGGCCCATTCCGAATCCGCAACCCGCCGCCTGGGCCGGATGCTGGCGGCACGGAAGGATCCGCCCCGGCTGCTCGCCGCCTACCGCGAGGGATTTCTCGCGGCGCTCGCCGTCCCGTCCACCGTGGGCGCCCACCGGAACGTGCTCCAGCACCTCGCCGGGCATCTCGACGGACAGGCGACGACGGGCGAACGACGCCGGGTCCACGAGGGGATCGACGCCTTCGTCAGGGGTGAAACTGCGCTTCGGGAGCCCATCCGCCCCCTGGTCGCTTGCGGACGCCGGGTCGCATCGCTCCGGAACCAGGCGTACCTGGAGGCTTGGCCGGCGCCGCTCGGTTACCGCGAAACGCCCTGGCCGGCGGTCTCCGCCGCCCGCGGCGGCGATTCCGCGAGCACCCGCCGGTAGAGGGCCTCGTAACGCGGCAGGATCCGTTCGGCAGCGAAGTGGCGCCGGGCCCGCCGGGAACCGGCCTCCCCCATCCGGCGGCGCGAGGGCTCGTCGGTCAGGAGCGCGATCGCCGCCTTCGCCATCGCGCCGACCTCTCCGACCGGGAAGAGACGCCCGGTTTCCCCGTCGGCCACCACTTCCGGAAGGCCGCCGATTCCCGTTGCGATCACCGGTACGCGCGCGCGCATCGCCTCCAGCGCGGTGAGGCCGAAACTCTCCTGCTCGCTCGGAAGCAACAGCAGGTCGGCAACCGCCAGCGGACCCTGGATATCGTCCTGTTCGCCGGCGAAGTGGACATCGCGGGACAGATCGAACTCCCGGACCAGCTGCTGGACGAAGAGCCGTTCCGGCCCCTCGCCGACGAGAACCAGCTTGGCGGGCAGACGCGCGCGCACCTCCCGGAACACCCGGACGACGTCTCCCACCCGCTTCACCGGGCGAAAATTCGAGAGGTGCATGAGAATCGGCTCGCCCCCCGGGGCCCAGTGTGCCCGCGCCCTCTGGTCGGTGGGGGAGGGCGGCTCGTCGCCGGCCACGAAGTTCGGAATGACCTCGATGGGAAGATCGGGCGTGAAGTCGCGGCGCGTCCGGTCGCACAGGTAGCGGGACACCGCAGTGACCGCATTCGACCGCTCCAGCGCGAACCGGATCACCCGGTGGAACGACCGATCCGCCCCCACCAGCGTGATGTCGGTCCCGTGGAGGGTGGTGACGAGCCGGGTCTTCCCTTCGCCGATGATCTCGCGGGCCAGGAACGCGCTCACCGCATTGGGAACCGCATAGTGGGCGTGAATGATGTCGAGGCCTCCGATCTCGGCGGCGATTTCGGCCAGCTTGGTGGCGAGACCCAGCGTGTAGGGCGGATACCGGAAGAGCGGATAGGAAGCGATCTCCACCTCGTGCAGCGAAATGCCCGGATGGAACCGCCGGAGTCGAAACGGGACGGCATAGCTGACGACATGGATTTCGTGGCCGCGGGCGGCGAGTCCGACCGCCAGTTCCGATGCGATCGCCCCACTGCCCCCGTGCGTCGGATAACAGACGATGGCGATCCGCATCGCCCCGGCACTGGCGGCGTCCGGGGGCGAAGGAATTAGACTTCCCATCTGGCCTTCCGGTTCACGGCAAACCGGTCGGTCGTCACTGCCCGTTCGCCGTCGTCGTGAGGGAGAGACATCAGATGGACCCACTGCTCCGGATCAGTGATCGGCCTCCAACGACCGTGTCCCCCTCGGATACCGTCTGCGAAGCGGTCCTGGCGATCATCCGCCACGGCGTCGGCGCCGCAGTCGTCGTCGCGAACGACGGCACCATCGCGGGCATCTTCACCGAACGGGACGTGATGACCCGGGTGGTGGCGAAGCACCGGGATCCGGAAACCCTCCGGGTGGAGGAGGTCATGACGAACCAGCCGGCCACCATGCCGCTCGGCGCCACGCTCGAGGAGGCCCTCGAATTCATGGTGGCCCATGACTTCCGCCACCTCCCCGTCGTCGAGAACGGCCGCCCGGTGGCGATCGCCAGCGTGAGGCGGGTCCTGAAATACAAGCTGGACCAGGGCAAGGAGGAGCTTGAGTCGGTGATCAGCTTCTTCACCGCCGATGGCCCCGGCGGCTGATTCCGGCAATCCACGCGGTCAGCGAGCCCCCTCGGGCTTCCGCTTCGCAAGCAGCCAGCCCGCCACGAAGAGCGCACTGCCCACTCCGGTGGCAGCGAGCATCGGGCGCATTCCGGTGGAGCCGAAGAACAGGGCCATGGCGCCGGTGACCACGAACATCCCCAGCAGCTGGAGGGTGCGGCCGACGTAGTAGCGGATCCACCCGAGCCGGAAGGCGAGGTCCGATGACGGGCCGGGTCTCATGATTCGGCGCGAATCTTCGCATGATCGGCGGCTGCGGGCGCCTCCGGCCCCGGAGACCCACGGATCAACGGCGGTGGAAACGACGCTCGATCAGGGACAGGCCCAGGCGGAGCACCGTGGGCCGGCCGTGCGGACACGTCCCGGGATTCGGCGTCTTCCAGAGCCTGGCGAGCAGGTCGCGGCTTCGTTCGGAATCGAGTTCCACGTTGGCGGTCACAGCCGCATGGCAGGCCACCCGGGCCATCAGACGGGCGGTGGCGTCATGCGTGGCAGTGGCCGCGCACTCCCGTTCCTCCCCCGCCAGGGATTGGAGCAGGACCTCCAACCCGCGGGACAGGCCGAGCGATTCCGGCACCGCGCGCAGGATCCAGCCATCCCCGAAATCCTCGATCCCGAAACCGGCCGCCGCCAGGCGCGCGTGCTCGCGTTCCAGAAGCACCTGTTCGGAAGGCGAAAGTTCGAGGGGAACCGGCTGCAACAGCTGCACCGCCCCCTTCTCTCCGGCACGCTCCATCAACAGGTGGAAGAGGACGCGCTCCTCGGCGGCATGCTGATCCACCAGCAGCAGTTCGTCCGCGTCTTCCGCGATCAGGAAGCTGCGATGGAACTGACCCAGAAGCCGCGGCGGCTTTGGGCCGAAGTCGAGAAACGCCGGAGTTTCCAGAGGGTCGGGGGGGAGGTCCCCGTAGAGCAGCCGGGACACCTGCCTCCCGTCCAGCCCGACGCCCTGTTCTCCGACCGGTTGCCCCTCCCGGAAGGATCCGCTTCCCCCCGGACCTCGTTGCGGCGGCGCCAGGGTGACCCGCTTGGGCGACCCTTCGAGCGCCGTCCGCACCGCGTGGAACACCGTCCGGAACGCCGCGCCGGCATCCCGGAACCGCACTTCGGCCTTCGCCGGATGCACGTTGACATCCACGGCTTCGGGCGGCAGGTCGAAAAAGACGAGCGCCTTCGGTGTGCCGGTGCGGCTGGAGATCCGCCGGTAGGCATCGACCACCGCGCGGTGGAGACCCCGATCCTGGACCACCCGGCCGTTCACGAAGATGCGGAGCCGGGAAGCGCCGCCCCGCAGCGCGGCCGGCGGGGTGAGAAAGGCGCGCACCCGGCCGTCTCCGGCTTCCGCCTCGATCGGGACCGCATCCTTCGCCCAGCGCGGCTCCAGCTGGAACACCCGGGCAGCCAGGTCCTCGACCGGTTCCACGTCGAGGATCGTCCGGTCCGCTCCCGAAAGCCGGAATCCCACTTCGGGCCAGGCCAGCGCCAGATTCTCCACTGCGGCGACGAGGTGTCCGGTCTCGGTTCGATCCGCCTTCAGAAACTTGAACCGCGCCGGCGTGTTGAAGAAGAGATCGCGAACCTGGACCTCGGTGCCGGGCGCCATCCCGACTGCGCGTTCGATCGGCGGTTCCCCGCCTTCCACCAGGCACTCGTGTCCGGTCTCGGCGTCGCGCTCCCGGGTTCGCAGCCGTAACCGGGAAACCGAAGCGATGGCGGGAAGCGCCTCGCCGCGAAAGCCCAGCGAACCGATCCCGTCCAGATCCTCGAGCGCGACGATCTTGCTGGTCGCGTGCCGTTCGAGCGCGGTTCGCGCGTCTTCCGGACTCATCCCGATTCCGTCGTCGCGCACCCGGACCTCCGCCTTCCCGGCGCTCAGAACATGCACCCGGATGGCGCCCGCACCGGCGTCGATGGAGTTCTCCACCAGTTCCCGCACCACGGCCGCCGGCCGCTCCACCACTTCGCCGGCGGCGATCTGGTCGGCGACCTGGCGGGACAGCCGCCGGACCCGTCCCATGTCATTCCCTTCCCGCTTCCAGGGCTCCCAGGTCGCCCACCGCCGAAAAGAGGACGTCGAGCCCGGCGAGGAGACGCAGGCGGTTCCGGCGCACGGCCGGGTCATCGGCCATGACCAGAACGTCGTCGAAAAACCGGTCCACCGGGCCGCGGATCGAAGCCAGCTCCCGCAGTCCCGCCGCGTAGTCTCCGGCATCGTGCCGCCGGCGCACCGCGGCGCCCACCGCTTCCACGCAGGCGGCAAGTTCCCGCTCCGCCGGTTCGGTCAGCAGGGCCGGATCCGGCGGCGCCACCGTCCCGTTCCGCATCGATTCCGGCAGGATCCGCCGAACCCGGTTGGCGGCAGCGGCGAGCCGGTCGAAATCGGACGTCCCGCGCACCCGGACCACGGCGGCGATACGCCGGTGGAGATCATCCACCGGAAGCCGCATGCCCGCCGGCCGGAGCACGGCGCGGACCGCGTCCCCCGGAAACTCGCGATCGAAGGCCCGACGCAACCTCTCTCCGAAGAAGGACTCGAGGGAGGCGCGCGCCGTCTCCCGGTCCGCCGCGCCTGCCGGGTAGCGGTCGAATGCCGCGTCCAGCACCCGGCCCGGCGCCGGCCACGCCCCGCCGTAGGCGCACGGCGCCTCGCCGAGGATCCGGATCAGCGAAAACGCGGCGCGCCGCAACCCGAAGGGATCCCCGGCGCCGGTGACGGTTTCCCCGGCGAGCGTGAGACCCACGAGGGTGTCGGCGTTGTCCGCGAGCGAAACAACCGCTCCGGCAGCCGTTTCGGGAAGCCGTCCCTCGAGTCCTCCCGGGAGGTAATGGTCGCGAACCGCCATCCACACCTCGCCCGGCGCCGCCTCCTCCCGGAGCAGGAGCCCGCCGGCCACTCCCTGGAGCGAAGCGAACTCCCCGACCAGCAGGGTTGAGAGGTCGCACTTGGAAAGTCGGGCGGCTTCGGCCGCCGCCTCCCCATCCGCGGGCGTGGCTTCGGCGAGGATCCGGGCAAGGACCGCCAGCCGCTCCGTCTTGTCGAGGAAACTCCCCAGCCGGCGGTGGAAGACCACCTGCTCCAGCTTGCGGGCCCGGTCCGCGAGCGGCGCCTTTCGATCCTCCTCCCAGAAGAACCGGGCATCGCGCAGCCGAGCGAGGGTCACCCGCTCGCTTCCCCGCCGGATGCGTCCCTCCGGATCGTCGGGCATGTTGGTGACGGCGAGAAAGGCGGCGGCGCCGGCGAGGGGCAGGTATTTCTGGTGCTCCACCAGCACCGTGTGCCGAATCTCCTCGGGGAGCGTGAGGAAGGCCTCCGGGTAGTCCCCGGTCACCACTCCCGGCCATTCCACCAGCCCGGCCAGCCGGGCGAGGGGAATCGCCTCCACCCGGCGCGTTCCCCGCGCCGCTTCGGCCCGCCCGATGTCGCGCTCGAGCCGGGCCAGCCGCTCGGCGGGATCGACGAGCACGAAACGCTTCCGGAGTCCGTCCTTGAGGTCTCCGAAGGAACCCACTTCGAACGGGGCGCCCGGATCGCCGGTCGTTGATCGGAATCGATGGCCCCGGCTACGATTTCCCGCCACCACCGGATCCTGTCCCGCCACGTCGATCCGGAAGGGAATCACCTCCCCGCCGAACAGCGCCACGACCCAGCGGATCGGGCGACCGAACGGAAAGGGCTCCCCGTCGAGGGTCGCATCCCATTGCATGGGCTTGGGGAAGCGCAGCCGCCGCAACGCGCCACCCAGTGCGGCGGGGAGAATCCCGAGGGCGGGAAGACCGCGTATGCGCCGCTCCAGCACCACGTAGGATCCCCGGGTCCCCTGCCGGATCCGAAGCCGACGGTCCATCTCCTCCGTGGGGACGCCCTGCTTCCGGGCAAACCCGAGGGCGGCGGGCGTCCACCCCCGTTCGTCGCGGGCGATCCGCGCCGGCGGCCCGATCACCGTGTCCAGCCGGTCCTCCTGCATTGCGGCGACCCGGGTCACGGCAACCAGCCTCCGGGGCGAGGAGTATCCGCCCACCGGCGAAGCAGCGAGCCGGAGCCGGACAAGCTCCTCTCCGAGGATCAACGGAAACTCCCGGGTGAGCGGGTCCAGCCAATCGGCAGGCATCTCCTCGCAACCGATCTCGATCAACAGTTCCCAGTCCGGCATCACGTCTCCAGGTACCGGGCGGCAGCGGCCGTGGCCAGCTTGCGCACCGCCAGGATTCGTTTCGCCCGGTCGCTGACCGAGACGGCGCCCCGGGCGTCCAGCAAGTTGAACAGATGCGACGCCTTCAGGCACTGCTCGTATCCGGGCAGCACCAGGCCCCCCTTGAGCAGGCGCTCCCCTTCGCTGATCGCCTCGTCAAACGAGCGGCCCAGTCCGGAAACCGAAGCCTCGTCGAACGCGTAGCGCGAGGACTCCACCTCGTCGCGCAACCGCACGTCGCGGTACCGGATTCCCGGCGCCCAGGTCAGATCGAACACGTCGTCCACATCCTGGAGAAACATCGCCAGACGCTCGAGACCGTAGGTGATCTCCACCGGAACGGGCGCCAGGTCGAGGCCCCCGGCCTGCTGGAAGTAGGTGAACTGGGTGATCTCCAGTCCGTCCACCAGCACCTGCCATCCCACGCCCCAGGCGCCAAGCGTGGGCGCCGCCCAGTTGTCCTCCTCGAACCGCACATCGTGGACTGCCGCATCCACGCCGACGGCGGCGAGGCTGCGGAGGTAGAGATCCTGGATGTCCTCCGGCGCCGGCTTCAGGACGAGCTGCAACTGGTGATGCTTGTAGAGGCGGTTCGGGTTCTCCCCGTAGCGCCCGTCGGTCGGACGCCGCGACGGCTGGGCGTACACGACCTTCCAACCGGCCGGGCCCAGCACCCGGAAAAAGGTCTCGGGATGCATGGTCCCGGCGCCCAGTTCCATGTCCCACGGCTGGGTCACCACGACGCCGCGTTCCGCCCAGAAGACGGTGAGTCGGTGCAACAGGTCCTGAAAAGTCATGCGATCCCGGGGGTCGAGAACAGATCGCCCAGGGCGTCCCGGGACGGTAACCGCCGCTCGGCGGCGGCGCCGGTCAGAACGCCGTGGAAGCGGAACAAGTCGAGCGCTTCGGCAGCCCGTCGAGCCACGCGGTCCGGAGGAAGGCGCCAGATCTCGTCCAGCAACGAGAGCGCCGGCCCCGGGACCTCCGCGGTCGTCCGGCTCCCACCGGGAATGCACGCGGAACAGCACCAGACGGGCCCGGCGGCAAGGAAATGCGCCGCGGCCCCGGTGAATCCGGCGCCGCAGGCGCATTGCGCCGGCCGCGGGTAGAGGCCGGAGAGTCGGAGCACCCAGGCCTCGAAATACGCGGCGGCCACCGCCGGAGGCACTTCGCCAAGCAGGGCGTCGCGGCAGGCGGTCATCAGCCGGTAGAGCCGCGGATTCGCCTCCCGCTCTACAGCGAAGAGATCCACCAGGTCGACGAAGAACCGGAGGGTCGCCCCCCGCACCGGATCCCGCACCAGCGGCAATGCCGAAGCGGCGAGCTCCGCGTGATCCAGCTGCACCAGCTCGCGGCCTTCCCGCTCGAACCAGCCCGCCACCACCTCGTTGCCGGTTTCGAGGGCACTGCCGAGCCGCGACCGCGGCCGACGCACCCCACGCGCCCATCCCCTGACCTTCCCCTCCTCACCGCTGAAAAGGGCCACCACCCTGTCGGCTTCGGCAACCGGCCAGGTCTTCAGCACGAAGCACCGGGACTCCTTGAGGGGCACGAATCCGGTCAGATGTACTGGAACGCGGCGCTGCCGAGCCCGAGGAACAGCACGAACCCGGCCACATCCGTCGCGGTGGTGACGAACACCGAGGAGGCCAACGCCGGGTCCACCTTGAGCCAGCGGAGGGTGAGCGGCATCAGCGTACCGACGACGGCTGCGACCAGCATCGTCCCGAACAGCGCCAGGCCGAGGGCCGCCCCGACCCGCCAGTCCCCCTTCCAGGCGAACGCCAGCAGCGCCACCAACCCTCCGATGGCGATGCCGTTCACCGTTCCCACCACGAGTTCCTTCAGAAGCGCCCGCCGGCTGTTCTTCCAGTTCAGTTCGCCAAGCGCGATGCCGCGCACCATCACCGTGAGCGTCTGGTTGCCGGCATTGCCCCCGAGCAGCGGCGCGAGCGGCATGAATACCGCGAGAACCGCGAACCGCGCGATGGACTCCTCGAACAGGTTGACCACCGCGGCAGCGAGCAACGCGGTAAGGACGTTGACGCCTAGCCAGGGAATGCGCATCCGCACCGAGCGTTTCGGGGTGGTGAACACCGTTTCGGCGACGCCGAGCCCGGCAAGCCGGTACATGTCCTCGGTGGCTTCCTCCTTGATGACGTCGATCACGTCATCCACCGTGATCACCCCCACCAGCTTCCCCTGGTGATTGACCACCGGCACCGCCAGGATGTTGTAGCTCGCCACCAGCTGGGCCACTTCCTCCTGGTCCATGTCGGTGCGGACCCGGAGCACATCGGTGACCATGCTCTCCGAGAGCAGCGCCTCCGGCCGGCGCTGCAGGAGGTGCCGCAGCGACATCACGCCCACGAGGGTGCCGTGATCGTCCACCACATAGATGTAGAAGACCATCTCCACGTCGGGCGCGTCCTGGAGCCGCCGGATCGACTCGCCGATCGTCACGCCCTCGTTGAGCGAAAAGACCTTGGGGTTCATGATGCGCCCGGCGGTCTGTTCCGCGTATTGCAGCAGGCCCTCCACGTCCGACGCCTGCTCGCCGCGCATCCCGGCGATCACCTCGTCGCGCAGTTCCTCCGGCAGTTCGGCGAGGAAGGACGCCGCATCGTCCGGATCCATCTCCTGGAAGAGCTGCGAGATCTCGGGCGGATCCAGCTGTCCCAGCAGGTGCGCCGCCTGCTCGGCGCCAAGCTCGCCGATGGCATGGGCGGCGAATCCGGGATCCCCGCCGAAGGTGATGCGGAAGGTCTTCAGCCGATAGCTCTCGGGCAGGTCACCGAGAACCTGCGCCACATCCGCCGGATGCAGCTTGGACAGGATGCGCTGGGCGTTAACGTCGGCTCCCCGGCTCACCAGTTTCCGCACCGTCTCCGCGAGCAGCGGGGTCTTGGTGAGTGCCATGGCGAGGTCCGGGTGCGCGCATGCCGCCGCCGGTCCGGCCGGGGGTTTTCGGACCCGGTTCCGGAGGCTGGTCGGATCGCTGGGAGCGGCGCATCGGGGCGCATGCTACCACGACAGCCGCCGCCGGCTGCCTCTCAGAGGCCGAGGTCGCGCAGGATTCCCGGGTTGTCGCGCCAGCCGGCCCGCACCTTCACCTGAAGCTGCAAATGGACCCGGCGCCCGATCCGGCGCTCGATCCGGGCGCGGGCTTCGATCCCCACCCGCTTGAGCATGGCGCCGCCGCGCCCGATCACGATCCCCTTCTGGGAATCGCGGTCGAGAAGCAGCGAGGCGTCGATGCGGAGCGGACGCACTCGCTCGTCATACCGGTCGATCCGGACGGCCGCCGCGTGCGGCACTTCCTGGCGCAGGTTCACCAACAAGCGCTCGCGGACGATCTCGCCGGCAAAAAACGCCTCCGGAAGGTCGGTAATTCGATCCGCCGCATAGAGGGGCGGAGAAAACGGCAGCAACGACGAGAGCAGGGACACGAGTCCTCCGGGCGACTCGATGTTCTCCCCGGTCCGGGCAGAAAACAGGATCACCGTCCCGAGATCCAGCGCCCGACAGCGTTCCTCACACTCCCGGCGCCGGGTGGCGGTGGCCGTGTCGATCTTGTTGACGCCCACCACGCACGGGCCCGAAAACCGGCGGAGGTGGCTGACGAGTTCGCGCTCGCCCTCGGGCGCCGGCGCCGATCCGTCCACCAGGCCGAGCGCGACATCGGCGCCCCCGAGCGTCTCGACTGCCGAACGCATCATCGCCCGCCCCAACCGACTGCGCGGTTGGTGAAGGCCGGGAGTGTCCTGAAGCATCAGCTCCACGCCCGGGCGCCGGGAGATTCCCAGAATGCGCCTTCGCGTGGTCTGCGCCTTCCGCGTGACGATCGCCAGCGGTTCGCCGACAAGCCGGTTCAGCAGCGTGGACTTGCCGGCATTGGGAGGCCCGAGAAGCGCGACGAAGCCGGCGCGATGCCGCGGGTCGGCCTCCGTCATTTCCGGCAGCGCCGGGGCGGCGACCGGGACATGGAGGTCTTCCGGCGCGGCCGGCTTCCTCACGCAGCACTGCCCGGAGCGTCGGCGTCGTTCCGGCGGGTGAGGCGGACCTGGTCCACGCTGCGCTCGCTGGCGCGCACGACCTCGATGTGCATGGTCCGGTGTCGGACCACTTCACCGACACGCGGAATCCTGCCGAGAACGGCCACCACGAACCCGGCCATGGTGTCCAGGGGCGCCCCCCGCAGCGAATCCGGAATGGTCAGACCGGTGAGCCGGTTCACCTCGTCGAGTTCGGCGGCGCCCCGCACCAGGAAACTGCCCCCGCTTTCCGCCAGTACGTCGTGACCCTCCGACGCCTCCTTGTCGTGCACCTCCCCGACAATCTCCTCGGAGATGTCGCGCAGGGTGACGATCCCGGAAACGGAACCGTGTTCGTCCACCACCATGGCGATGGTCCGCTGATCCTGACGGAAATCCCGCAGGAGTTCGTCCACCGGCTGGGTTTCGGGGACCACGCGCGCCTTCTGCACGAACGTCCGAACCCCCTCGGCCGGATCGGGCGCCAGCAAGTCCACGACGTTGACGGTCCCCATCGGCCGATCGCCGTCGAAGACGGGAAGCCGGTGGTGACGGGTCTTCTCGACCAGCTCGCGGGCCTCCCCCACGGTGGCGCTTTCGGGCAGCGAGACCACGCGCGCCCGCGGCGTCATCACTTCCCGCACCAGGGTGTCGTCCAGTTCGAGAACGCCCCGCACCATTTCGGTTTCCTCCTGCTCCAGGATCCCCTCCTCCTCGCCGGCGGCCAGAAAGGCCTCCACTTCCTCTTCGGTGGCATCGTCATCCAGCTCGTCGGGCGCCGGAAAGAAGCGGCGAAGGCCGCGGCGGAGCGGGCCTGAAAACGGATCGGTGAGCCTTTCCCAGCGGCGAAACCAGGGGAGCACCCGCATCAGGACGCGCTCCGGATCCTGGAGCAGGACGGTGGCCGGGACCAGTTCCCGAAGCGCGATCCAGGAAAGGCCGAACGCTCCGGGAACGGTGGTGGCGAGCGCCGGGCCGGAAATGCGGGCCAACAGGAACCAGGCGACGAGGGAGGCCAGCACCAGCCCGAGGCGGGACGGCACCAGCACCACCAGCGGATCGGCGAGGCTCTGCCGGAGTGAGTCCGATTCGTCGGTGTGTTCGGCGAGCACCCGCACCGCCACCTCGCTCGACGAAAAGAAGGCAATCTCGAAGACGGCAAGAAGAACGACCACCGCGCCGCACAGCGCGAGCCCGAAAACAACCAGCGCCGTCACAGGCGGTTCCCCGGTTCGAGCCCGTGGCGGCGGCGCAGCAGGCGCTCGAGCCGGCGCATCTCGCCGGCATCCCGCTCATGGTCGTAACCGAGCAGATGCAGGAGTCCGTGAACGAGAAGGATCCGGAATTCCTGATCGAGATCCAGACCGCGTTCCTCCGCCTGCCGTGCCGCGGTGTCGGCGGACACCACCAGGTCACCCAGATAGGCATCCTCGGGCGCCGGGAGGGGCGCCGCCGGGAAGGCCAGCACATCGGTGGGCCGATCCTTGCCGAGGTACTGGCGGCTCATCCAGCGCATCCGGCGGTCGGAGACAACGCGGACGGTCGCGCCACGCGGATCCTCCGGAACCACTTCCTGCGCCACCGCTGCCAGGAACCGGGAAAGCCCGCCGCGATCCACGGGCCAGCGCCGTTGCCGGTTCTGGATATCGAACGCCGGCGGACCGGGGACCGCCATCACCGGATCAGGCACCGCCCGTGCCGCGGAAATCGAAGCCCGGATACGAGATCCGCTGATGGTGAATCCCCTCGAGGGTCGCGAGAAAGCTCTCGCGGATCCGCACCATGTCCCGGAGCTTGAGGTCGCACTCGTCAAGCTGGTCGTCGTCTGCCAGCGTATCCAGAATCCGGTCGATCACCCGTTCCAGCTCCGCCCGCGACGGCTTGGTGACGCTGCGGGCGGCGGCTTCGATGCTGTCGGCCATCATCACGATGGCGGCTTCCCGGGTCTGGGGCTTCGGCCCCGGATACCGGAAATCGTCCTCATTCACCGTTTCCCCCGTGCGGGCGGCGGCTTCGCGGGCCTTCTCGAGGAAGACCCGGATGGGTCGGGTTCCGTGGTGTTGCGGGATCACGTCCACGATGTCCTTGGGGAGTCCGAGCCGCTCCGCGTCCCGCACTCCCTCCTCCACATGCTTGCGGATGATGATGGCGCTCTCCCGGGGCGGCAGGTGCCGGTGCGGGTTCTCGCCCCGCACGTTCTCGACAAAGTACTCCGCCCGGCGGAGCTTGCCGATGTCGTGGTACAGGGCGGCGGTCGAACACAGGATCGCGTTGGCGCCGATCGCCGACGCCGCCGACTCGGACAGGATCCCCACCAGAACGCTGTGCTGGTAGGTGCCCGGAGCGTACAGGGCGAGCCGCCGGAGAATCGGGTTGTCCCGCCGGGCAAGTTCCATGAGCCGCAGGTCGCTCGTCCGTTCGAATACGGTCTCGAGGACGGGCAGCGCCAGGATGAGGAGCGGACCGGTCAGAAGGCCGCCGGCAAAGGCCGAAGCCGATTCGATCGCCAGCTGCATCGGGCCCGATTCCGCTCGGACCAATTCGATGCCGAGAACGAGAAGGGCGCCTCCGATCCCGACGAGCGACCCGAGACGCAGCACTTCGGTCCGGCGCTCCATGCGCGAGTGAACCAGCAGTGCAATCAGTCCCGAAATCAGCGCGAAGGGACCGACTGCCAGACTTCCGGTCATCAGGGTGACCAGCGCGGCAAAGACACCCATCGTCAGCGTCGCCGAAGCCCGATTCTCCAGAATCACCATCAGGAGCGCCACCGAGGCATACGGCACCGCCCAGATGTAGATGGACGAATCGGAGAACACCGGTCCCCCGGCCTGCGCAACCACCGCGCGCCAGAGAAAGCCGAGAACCCGGGTGATCGCCAGATGCATGACGATCAGGGTTCCGGCCATCGCGAATCCGTGGGCCATCCAGCGCCGTCCCGGCCGGGCCGGCTGGTAGAGCCGATGGAGGACCCCGACCAGCAGGGCGGCGAACAGCAGCGAACCGACTCCGGCCCACGGGGAGGCGGCGGGGGCCAGCACGCGCATCGCCTCCATGCGCCGGAAGTCGCGCTCGGTCACTTCGTCCCCGGCACGCACGATGGTCCGCCCCCGGCGCATCTGGATGACGACCGGATCCACCTCCTCCTCGGCGGCGGCCCGCAACCGGGTGGTGACCACCTCGTTCCGGGTCAGCGTGGGAACAATGAGCAGGCCCGCCACGTCGGCGAGGGTGCTGCGCTCCGCCCGCGATCGCTCGGAGAGGGCAAGGATCTGAAGCTGCACCGCCCGCGCGGCGTCCTCCATGGAAAGCACATCCGCCAGGTCGGGCAGCACCTCCACCCGCTCCAGTTCGGGATCGCGCCGCTGGACGGGCCGCCCGAGCGCCGCCAGCGCACTCTTCCGGGCGAGGATGTCGCGGGCCAGTACGCTGACCACCGCATCGGTGAGGTCCTGTTCCACATCCTCCGAGAACCCGAGATCCAGCAACAGGTCGAGATGGGCCTGATCCAGCTCGACCGCAAGCTCCCGGGCCACGCTTTCAGCGAATGCCGGTTCCCCGGTGGTGCCGGACTCGATCGAAGCACGACCGAACTCGAAGGTCCGCGCGATTCGGGACCGCACCGTTTCCCTGACTTGCGGATCGAAGTCGTACACGTCGGGGACGAGTTCCAGCGCCTGTCGGCGGCGTTCCTCGGTCGCCGCGAAGTCTTCGTAGGTGAAGTCGCCGAGCACCCGGACGGTCGTGCCGGCGATTTCGCCGACCTCGTAGATCGTGGAGCGCAACCCCAGTCCCGGCCAGAGGAGCACCGCCAGGACCAGCGCCAGCAGGGCGCCGGTGAGCAGGGAACTGCGGAACAGTCCGTCGCGCAATCGGAGGACGGCCCCCCGCAGCGCGACGATCCGGGAAACCCGCGGTTCCTCAGCCATGCGAATCCGCACGCGCCAGCACGGTCCGCCTGCCAGCGGGAGCAACCCGGCGAGCCCGCTCGCGGGCGCTCGTCGCGTACGCGCGCACGATGGCCTGCACCAGACGGTGGCGAACCACGTCGGTCTCCCCCAGATGCACCAGACCGACTCCCTCGAGACCGCCGACCACATCAAGACACTCCACGAGACCGCTCACCTGGCCGGGCGGCAAGTCGTTCTGCGTGATGTCGCCGGTCACCACTGCGCGGGCGCCGTGCCCGATCCGGGTGAGGAACATCTTCATCTGCTCCGGGGTGGTGTTCTGGGCTTCGTCGAGCACGATGAAGGATTCGTTGAGGGTTCGCCCGCGCATGAACGCGATCGGAGCGATCTCGATCACCCCGCGCTCCCGGAGCCGGAGAACCCGTTCCGCCTCCATCATGTCGTGGAGGGCGTCGTACAGCGGGCGCAGGTAGGGGTCCACCTTGTCGACGAGATCACCCGGAAGGAACCCCAGCTTTTCCCCGGCCTCCACCGCCGGACGGGTCAACACGATGCGACGCACCTGCTGATTCGCCAGGGCTTCGACCGCGACCGCCATAGCCAGCCAGGTCTTTCCGGTGCCCGCCGGCCCGGCGCAAAGGACCAGTTCGTTCTCCCGCATGGCGCGCAGGTACCCGAGTTGTCCGAAGCTGCGGGGGCGCACTGTCCGACCGGGAGACGGCTGGACGACGGCATCGAGGAAATACTCCCGGAGGGAAGCGCCCGGATCCTGTTCCAGGATGCGGATTGCGGTGCCCAGATCACTCATCCGGTACCGCAGCGCCGCCTCCTCCCGCACCGCGGCGAGTCCGTTCAGGGCAGCCGACAGAAGGGCGATGCGATCCTCCGGCCCGTCGGCAAGGAGGACGTCGCCGCGGCTCGCCAGCTTGAGCCCCAGGACATCCTCGAGTTCCCGCAGGTTGCGGTCGCGAATCCCGAAAAAGGCCAACCCGGCATCACCGGGTATCCGGATTCTGGTCATCGGTGCGGCAGGCGCGCCCCTTCCCGCAGGTTCCTCAATCCGCACGGCTGCCCGCCCGCCAACGATACGCCCGCCTTCTCCAGACCCACGGTGCGGCGGCCTGCTCAGACAGCGGAGACAGGGTGCGCCTCCGCACCGGCGCCGACCCGAATCATCATCAAGTAGTCCCAAGCTAGCACAAAGGGAGACTCGCCGACAACCGACCCGCCTAGAATCCCCGCATGCCAGACGCTTCCCTGAACCCGTTCATCCCCGGCACGGAACCGAGGTCCCGCGGCAAGGTCCGGGACATCTACGAGGCGGGCGACTACCTCCTGCTTGTGACCACCGACCGGGTCTCGGCGTTCGATGTGGTGCTCGACCAGGGGATTCCGGAAAAGGGCCGGGTTCTGAACAGTCTCTCCGCGTGGTGGCTCCGGCGCACGCGAAACATCGTTCCGAACCACCTGGTCACCGACGACGTGAACGAATATCCGGAACCCTTCCGTTCGGCGAAGAGCGCGCTGGAAGGACGCTCGATGCTGGTGAAACGGCTGCGCCCGGTTCCGTTCGAATGTGTCATGCGCGGTTTCCTCTACGGATCGGGCTGGAAGGAATACGGCCGGGAAGGCAGCGTCTGCGGGATTTCCCTGCCCGGGGGCATGCAGCTCGCCGAGCGTTTTCCGGATCCCCTCTTCACACCGGCCACCAAGGCGGAGACCGGCCACGACGAGAATGTGAGCGAGGCCTTCATGGCAAACGCCATCGGCGTCGAACGGACCCGGGAGCTGCACCGGCTCTCGCGCGAGATCTATGCGCAGGGCGTGGCATGGGCCCGCCCGAGGGGCATCATCATCGCCGACACCAAGTTCGAGTTCGGCGAGGACGGGAACGGAGAGCTCCATCTGATCGACGAGGTGCTGACGCCCGATTCCTCCCGCTTCTGGCCGGCCGACAACTACGCTCCCGGCAAGCTTCAGGAGAGTTTCGACAAGCAATACGTCCGCGACTACCTGGAGACGCTCGATTGGGACAAGACACCGCCGCCGCCTTCGCTGCCGGACGAGGTGATCCGGGGCACGACGGAGCGTTTCCTGAGCATCCACCGCCGGATTACCGGCGCTCCGTTGCCCGAACGGCGCCACGGCTGACGCCGGGATCCCGCTGACGCGGGACCCCGATCGACGGGACGGCTTCAGCGTCCCCGGCGGTCGCGATAGCCCCGGTCCCCCCGGTCGCGTCCCCCCCGGTGGTCGCGGTCGCCACGATGGTGATCGCGCTCACCGCGATCCCGGCGGCGCGGCGGTCCCCCGGGCCCGCGCTTCTTCGAACCGCGCGGGGGACCCGGCGGCAAGCCGGCGCGTTCCCGGATGATCTCCTTCGTGGACAGGCGCACCTTCCCGCTCTGGTCCATCTCGATCACCCGGACCTCGACATCGTCACCTTCCTGGAGTTCATCCCGGACACTGTGGACGTGGTGGTCGGCGATTTCCGAAATGTGAAGCAATCCGTCCGTTCCGGGCAGGATTTCGACGAAGGCGCCGAAGTCCACGATCGTCTTGACGACCCCGGTGTAGTCGCGGCCGATCTCCGGGACCGGACCATTGGCAATGCCGTCGATCCGCTCCATGGCGCGCTTGGCCGTCGCCGCGTCGATGCCAGCGATCTGAATGACGCCGTCATCCCCGACATCCACCCGGGCGCCGGTTTCGTCGGTGATGGCCCGGATGGTCTTTCCTCCGGCCCCGATCACCTCCCGGATCTTGCGAACCGGAATCTTCATGGTAAGGATGCTCGGCGCGTGCTCCGAAGTCTCCTTGCGGGGTTCGGGAAGCGTGGCCGCCATCTTCAACAGGATCGCTTCCCTGGCTTCCCTGGCCTTCCCGAGCGCCTCGGAAACCAGGTCGAGCTGGAGTCCCGACACCTTGATGTCCATCTGGAGGGCGGTGATGCCGCTCTTGGTGCCGGCCACCTTGAAATCCATGTCGCCGTAGTGGTCTTCCGCTCCGGCGATGTCGGTGAGGATCCGATTCGTCGTTCCGTCGGTGACGAGTCCCATGGCGATGCCGGCGATGGGCGCCCGCAGCGGCACTCCGGCATCCATCAGGGCGAGGCAACCGCCGGTAACCGCCGCCATCGAACTGGAGCCGTTGGACTCCAGGGTGTCGGACACCACCCGGATGGCGTAGTTGAACGACTCCTCGTCGGGGATGGCCGGAAGCAGGGCGCGTTCGGCGAGCGCCCCGTGACCGATCTCGCGCCGCCCCGGCCCCCGCATCATCCGCGCTTCCCCGACCGAGAAGGCCGGGAAATTGTAGTGGAGCATGAAGCGCTTGTCCCCACCGCCATGCACCCAGTCGAGACGCTGGCTTTCACTCGATGGGGCAAGCGTGGTGACCGCCAGCGCCTGGGTCTCCCCGCGGGTGAAGACCGCCGATCCGTGGGCCCGCGGCAACACCGAGACCTGGCAGTCGATGTCCCGGATCTCGTCGAACGCGCGTCCGTCGAGACGGCGTCCCTCCTCGAGAACCGCCCGCCGGAGGATCTCCTCCTCGAGGGACTTGACGATCGACTCGACCTGCCCGGCCAGTCCGTCAAATTCGGCGCTCCGGTCGGCGAGACTCTCGTGGATACCTGCCTTGAACGCGGCAACGGCCGACGAGGCCGCGAGCTTGCCTTCGGTCCGCATGGCCTCCGACAGGCGTTCGGCGAAACCGCTGCGGATTTCCTCCTCGAGCGCCGGATCGATGTTCTTCGGAGGAGCGGTGCGCTTGGTCGGCTGGATCCGTTCCACCAGCTGTTCCTGGAGTTCGACGATGGAGCGGATGTGTTCATGGGCGAACGCCAGCGCCTCCACCACCTTGGCTTCCGCGATTTCCTCGGCGCCGGCCTCGACCATCACGATGGCGTCCCGGGTTCCGGCCACGACCAGGTTCAGGCGCGAATCCGCGAGGTCCGAATGGGTTGGGAAGAGGACGAACTCTCCGTTCACCAGACCGACCCGCACTGCCGCAACCGGCGTCTCGAACGGCAAGTCGGAAATCGCGAGCGCGGTGGCCGCTCCGGTGATCGCGTGGACATCGGAGTCGTTCTCGCGATCGGCGGAGAGCAGCAGGCACGTGATCTGCGTCTCGGCGCGCCAGGTCTCGGGAAACAGCGGCCGAAGCGGACGATCGATCAGGCGGCAGGTGAGAATTTCCCGCTCGTTGGGGCGTCCCTCCCGCTTGAAGAACCCCCCGGGAATGCGCCCGGCGGCATAGAAGCTCTCGCGATAGTCCACCGCGAGCGGCAGGAAATCGACGCCGGGACGAGGCTGCGAAGACGCGGCTGCAGTCGCCAGCACCACGGTGTCCCCGTAGCGGATCGTGACGGCGCCGGCGGCTTGCCGCGCCAACCTTCCCGTTTCGATGACGAGATCGTTTGCCCCGATTCGGGCTTGAACAGTGTGAACCAACTTGAATATTCCTTCAGGGTTTGGAGGGGTGGAGGGCACGCGGCCCGGAACGGCGAAGCCGATGGCGCCGCCTACTTTCTCAGTCCGAGATCCGCGATCAACTGCCGGTAGCGACCCACGTCCTTGCGGCGGAGGTAGTCCAGCAACCGGCGTCGGCGACTGACCATCTTCAGCAGCCCCCGCCGGGAGTGGTGATCCTTCCGGTGGGAGGTGAAATGGTCGGTCAGACCGGAGATTCGGGCCGTCAACATGGCAACCTGCACTTCCGGAGAACCCACATCGGAGTCATGGCGACGATGCCGCCCGATGATCTCCTGTCTCGTGCCTTGCGTCAGTGTCAACTCTCTGATCCTGCATCGGCCAGTCGGGCTGGCGAACGGTTACGACCGGTTCGTTCGTCGGGCGAAGGACTCTGCTGGAGGCCCGGTCCCCATCGGACGGAGCTCACCAGAACCTCGCAATCGGAATTTCCCGACCGGCTTCTCGGTTTCCGGGTAACCCTATCACAGTCCCGGACACGGAGTCGATCCGTCCGCTCGGCCCCCACCACATCCACCAACGGATACCAGCTCGACGCGGGCCGCCTGCCCGCCGGGCGCCGATGCCTTCCCCGACATCCCGCCCGCACCAGCGACGCCCGTCCCCCATGAGCGGTCGTCCGTCCGCGGCGCCGACCCTTCTCCCGAAAGGCCCGTCACACCACCAGGCGACGCCCGTCCCTCAAGGCCTCCCGACCCGGACGCCGGCGCCTCCCCGAAGTCCGCCGCGCCAACCACCGACGCCTGTCCCCCGCCAAGCGATCTGCCGCACCGGATCAGACGCCTTTTCCGGACTGCTGCCACACCACAACCGGACGCCAGTGCGATTTCTCCGCCTCCACCACCGCCACCAGCCGCTCCCGGCCCGCATCCCCGGGCAGCACCGCCACGCGCCGCTCCCCGGCTTCGGACCCCGCCGCAGCCGGAATCGGATTCCCGTGGCCAAGGCGCAAGGCGGCGTCCCGGTCCAGCTCCAACCGGTGCCATCCGTCGAACACCCGGATCGGGGGCAGGAGCGCCCGCTCCAGTTCCTCGCCGGTCCGAAGCGTTTCCAGACGCACGGCCGCCTCCACCTGGTGGCGGCCCACCGACAGGCGGCGGAGCGCCGCAAGGTGCGCGCCGGATCCGAGGCGCTCTCCCAGATCCCGGGCAAGGGCCCGGATATAGGTCCCCGGACCGACCTCGCAGGCGACCACCGCCTCGCGGCCGTCGTATTCGAGGAGTTCCAGGGACCCGACTCGCACCCGGACCGGCGCCAGATCGACTTCCTTCCCGGACCGCGCGAGCCGATACGCGCGCTGTCCGGCAACCCGTTTCGCCGAAAAGCGCGGGGGAGTCTGCATGATGGCGCCGACAAACCCGGGCAGCGCCCGCCGCAGGTCCTCCCCGGCCGGAGCCCGGCCCGGTTCTCCCACCGGTCGGCCGGTGCAGTCGTCGGTATCGGTGGCCTGACCGAAGCGGATGGTCGCCCGGTAGCGTTTGGCGCCCTCGCCCACGAACCGGATCAGCCGGGTGGCGGGACCAAGGCACAGCGGAAGCAGTCCGGTCGCCAACGGATCCAGGGAACCCGCATGCCCCACCCGGACTCCCCCGGCGATGCGCCGGGCGCGCCGAACCACCCCGGCAGAGGTGATGCCCTGCTCCTTGTCCACCAGCAGGAGGCCGGCGAGGGGATTCGTCCGGGAGGCCGGCAAGGCCCGCTCAGTCGTCCTTCCGGGACCCGGCTTCCGCCTCGTCATCGTGATCCCCGCCATCGCCTTCAGGCCGTGCCGGACGACGGGACCGCTCCTCCTCCAGGATCTTCTCGAGGCGAACGGAGAACTCGACCGAGGGATCAAAGAGGAAACGCACCTCGGGCGTCTGGCGAAGCCGGATCCGGCCCCCCAGCATGCTGCGCACCCGGCCCTCCGCCCGACCCAGCGCCTTGAGCGTCTCCTCCCGTTCCCGGGGAGAACCGAGCACCGAAACCCGGACCCTTGCGACCGAGAGATCGCGGGTCATTTCCACGCGGGTCACGGTGGCGCGGGCGATCCGCGGGTCGGCAAACGCGAAGCGAAGGATGCCCGACACCTCCCGCCGAACCTGCTCTCCCACCCGGTCGGGACGCCCCCAGGCGCCCGTTCCGCGCTCACGTCCCGCCATCTGCCGGAACCCCGCTTCCCGCCGCCAGGCAAGCCCGATCCCCGCCGGGGAGGCTCGCCCACTCGATCTCGGCGCCGGTCACTTCCGCCGGAAAGGCCCGGACCGCGATCGCCGCCGCTGCCCGCAACCGCGCATCCACCACCGGACGACCCCCGCCGATCGCGACCACGCTGACCTCCGCCTCCCGCAGCGACGCCGCATCTCCCGTTTCCGCTACAGCCACCTGGCAGCGGGCCCGCAACCGGTCGGAGAGCGACCGGACAACGCGACGCCGGTCCTTGAGGGATCGGGCTCCGGGCAGCGAAAGGGTCAGCGACAGGACGCCGACCGAGGTTTCCGCCATGAGGTTGAACAGGGAGTCGAACAGGGGGTCGAACAGGGAGTCGGACAGGGGATGGCGCGCCCGCGCGGCGGCCGGAAGGGACGGAGGCTCAGCCCGCCGCCCGGTTCTCGACCGGGACCTCCTCGAATGCCTCGATGATGTCGCCGATCTTCACGTCGTTGTACCCGGCGAGTCCGACGCCGCACTCGAAGCCCTCGCGAACCCGCCCCACGTCGTCCTTGAACCGCCTGAGGCTGCCGATGCGGCCCTCGTGAACCACCCGGCCGTCACGGACCAGCCGGACCCGGGCACTCCGGGGCACGGCGCCCTCGAGCACATACGAACCGGCCACGACGCCGACACGCGGCACCTGGAAGGTCCGGCGCACCTCGATCTTGCCGACCTCGACGACCTCGGTCTCGGGCTTGAGCATCCCGGTGATCGCCTTCTCGATCTCCTCGGTGAGGTGGTAGATCACGGTATGGGCCCGGATCTCGACACCCTCCCGTTCGGCGAGCCGCGCCGCCGACGGGTCCGGCCTGACCCCGAACGCCACCACGATGGCGTCCGCGGCCGCGGCCAGGTTCACGTCGCTCTCGGTCACCGCCCCGGCAGCGGCATGAACGACCTGGACACTCACCTCCTCGTTGCCCAGTTTCATCAGCGCGTCGCGGACCGCCTCCACCGTGCCGCCAACATCCGCCTTGACCACGATCGGCAGTTCCTTGCGCCCCTCGCCGGACAGCTGCGCATGCAGGCTGGCGAGGTTCAGCCGCTGGCGCCCCTCGATCCGTTGCAGACGATCGACTTCCTGTTCGCGCTCGGCGACCTGGCGCGCCTCGGCAGGCCTGGCCGTCACCCGGAAACGGTCCCCCACTCCCGGAACCTCGTTGAGACCGAGCACCTCCACCGGCGTGGACGGCGGCGCCTTCCGCAGCTTGCGCCCAGACTCGTCGAGGAGCGCCCGCACCTTGCCCCACGCCGAACCGGCGCTGACCACATCCCCCACCGAGAGGCTTCCCCCCTGGACCAGCAACTGCGCAACCGAGCCGCGGCCCCGATCCTTGCGCGCCTCGAGGACCACCCCATGCGCGAGCCCCGCCGGATTGGCCATCGGCTCCTCCAGTTCGGCCACTGCCAGCACCGACTGGAGCAGGACGTCGAGGCCCTCGCCGGTCTTGGCCGAGACCTGGCAGAAGATGGTGTCCCCTCCCCAGTCCTCGGGCGTCACGCCGCGTTCCGCAAGCTGGCGCACCACCATGTCCGGATCGGCGCCCGGTCGATCCATCTTGTTGACGGCCACCACGATGGGCACCTTCGCCGCGCGAGCGTGATTGAGCGCCTCGAGGGTCTGTTCCTTGACCCCGTCATCGGCCGCAACCACCAGGATCACCACGTCGGTCACATTCGCGCCGCGAGCGCGCATCTTGCTGAACGCCTCGTGTCCGGGAGTGTCGAGGAACACGATGGGATGGCCGTCGGACTGCACCACATAGGCGCTCATGTGCTGGGTAATCCCCCCGGCCTCGGTGTCCGCCACCCGCGCTTCGCGGATCGCGTCCAGCAAGCTGGTCTTGCCGTGATCCACATGACCCATGACGGTGATCACCGGCGCCCGCTCCACCAGTCCTTCGGTGGGAACCTCCTGCTTCTCCGGTTCCCGGACCGGCGCGGTGTCAGCGGCATCCGCCACCGAACCCCCGAAGCTGCGGAGCACCTTCGCCGCCATGTCCCGCTCCAGCAACTGGTTGATCGAAGCCGGCAGCCCGTGCTTGAGCAAGAGGCCCTTGATGACCTCGACCGCCGGAATGGACATCTCGTCGGCAAGGCCCTTCACGGTGATGGTGTCGCCCAGCTTGATCCGGGCGCTCGTCCGGTATTCGCGGGTCGCCTGGCGAAGGCCGGGAGGCAGCGGATTGTCGATCCCCTCGACCGTGACTTCGCCGGGTTCGACTCCGGCCTGATGGCGGCGGGACCGGGACCGCTTGCCGGGGCCCGGACGGCCGGGTTTGGAAGGCATCGACGGCCGGGCCGGGCGAATCGAGGGCGGCGTGGCACGAATACGCGGCGGGGTCGCCCGGCGCGCCGGAGGCCGGGTAAGCGGGGCGGTGATGACCCGCTCCGTGGCGCCCGGACGAAAGGCGCCGGAGGCCGCCGACGCGGCGATGCTCCGGGTCTCCAGACGCCGTCCGGCGCGCACGGATGCGTCCGCAGCCTCCTCGGCCGTCCGCGTCTCCGGTTCCTTCCGGACCCCTTTCTGCGGCTGTTGGCGGGGAGGCGCCGCTTCGCGCTCTCGTCCCTTCCCGGAGGGCTTCCCGGAATCCTCCCGCGGCGCGGCAGCCGTTTCCCGGGCCGCCCGTTCGGTCTCCTCCTGCTTCCGGCGGGCCTCGGTCCGCTGTTTCTCCGCCTCGGCACGCTTCCGGCTCTTGTCCTGCTGCTCGGCTTCGGCGAGTCGCTTCGCCTCGGCCTCCCGGGCCGCCGCTTGCCGCTCCTCCTCTTCGACGACCTTTCGCGCCTCGGCCTCGCGCTCTTCCCGGGCGGCTTCCTCGGCCCGCTGGGCCGCTGCCTCGCGCTCTCTCCGGGCGGCTTCCTCCTTTTCCTTCTCTTCCGCTTCGCGCCGCGCGACGGCGGCGCGCCGGCGCTCGGCCTCGTTCCGACGGATCTTCTCGGCCGCGCTTTCCCGGCGATCCATTCGGGCCGCCCGCCGTCTCTGAAGCCGCAACCGGGTCCGGATCCGCCGCGCGTCGCTCTCCGGAATGGACGCGGACACGTTCCGCACGCGCTGCCCGAAATCCTCTCGCAGCGCAATCAGCAGGTCGGCCGGCTCCATGGCCACTTCCCTGGCCAGGTCACTCACGCGAACGGTTGCCGGCATGTTGCTAGACGGCGCCTCCTGTCTGTTTCGATCCGGTCATGTCGTGGGCTCCAACCTCCTCGGCGCCCGCTTCCGGACCGTTGGTGACGGGTAGGCTATCGCCATCGCCCGGCGCTTTCCTCCCGGAGCGCCCCGATTCCGGGTGCGCCGCCCGATCTTCGTTCCCCCGGAACGGGCCCGGGGCACGGCCCCTTCGAGCAGCGGGATCGCGTGGCGGGAACGACCGTCGGGGAAATCCCGGCCGCGTCGGGCGCTCCCTGCCACCTCCCCGCCGAGGCCTTCCGGAATCATCCGTCCGGTCTTCCCGCCGGCGGTGTCCCGGCGCCCCCCGACGGCGGTCGGTTTCCTGCCCGCGGGGTCGGGGGGCCGACCGGGGTTCACGGGAAGGGCGTGTCGAGCGGAAACCCCGCCGCTCTCCCCGACTCTCTCCCCGGTCCTGCCGTTCCCCGGCATCCGGGGCGCGAACTTCCAGGGAAACGCCCAGCAGTTCGGCAGCGAGCCGGACATTCTGCCCCCGTTTCCCGAGCGCCCGGGGAAGTTCGTGCTCGGTCACGAGCACCTGCAGGGCGCCCGGACCCCGGTCCTCGGGGTCCGGAGTCACCGACAACACCTCGGCCGGCCGGAGCGCGTGGCGGGCGAACACCGCCGGGTCGGGATGCCAACGCACGACATCCACCCGCTCGCCCCTGAGTTCCCGGCTTACCGCTCGAATCCGGCTTCCCCCGGGGCCGAGGCAGCACGCAACCGGATCCACGTCCCGGGATTCCGACGCGACCGCAACCTTGGCGCGCACACCGGGATCACGGGCCACCCCCCGGACCCGAACCACCCCCGACCGGACTTCCGGAGCCTCGCGTTCGAGGGCCCCGGCGACGACCCCGGGAACGGTCCGGGAGAGGATCACCGGCGGGTCCTCCGGAACGACGGAAACGACCACCGCCCGCACCACATCGTCGGGATTGAACACTTCGTGGCGGCTCTGTTCCCGCGCCGGGAGCCGGGCCCGGGAAGCCCCCAGATCCACGATGAGGTCACCCCCCTCCCGGCCCACCACCCGGCCCGTTTCCAGCATCCCGATCCGGTTGCGGAAACGTTCCCCGCCCGCAAGGAGTCGGGATGCCCGCAAACGGTCCTCCAGTTCCTCCCGGGCAGCGCGAAGAACGGGTCGGACAAGAAGACTCGCTTCCGCCTCGGCCGGAGCCCGGTCCGCTTCCTCCGACCCGGCGGGCCCGGAGTCCAATCGATGGAACCGACCGGTCTCCGGGTCCAGGCGCACCGTCACCGGCTGGCCGGCATGCTCGGATGCCGCCCGACCCGCCGCGGCTTCGACGCTCCGGATGATCTCGTCGGCCGAAACCCCCGAAACCGAAGCCACTTCCCGGACCAGCGCCATGAGATTCGATGGGGAACGCTTGCCGGTCACGGATGCCTCCGGAGCAGCGCATCCAGGTCCGGATCCAGCCGTGCGGCTTCGATGGAGGGCCAGCCGACGGACCGGCTGCCGCTCGACGCATCCAGGTGCAGCGCCCGGTCCTCCACCCGTGACATCACCGCGGTCATCTCATGAGTCCCTTCGGCATCCCGAAAGCGGACCCGCACCCGACGGCCGACGAAGCGGCGGCAATCCTCGAGGGAGCGGAGTGGTCGGAAGAGGCCCGGAGTACTGACCTCCAGGGTGTACGGCCCGGGGAACGGGTCATCCGCATCCAGCAGCGTCGAGAGGACACGATTGACCCGTTCGCAATCCTCCAGCCCGACCCGGTCCGCGTGCCGCTCGATGAAGACCCGAACCCGCCGACCGGCGCGTGGCCCCTTGATTTCGATCCACGCGAGACGAACGCCGGCATGGTCCGCCGCCTCCCGGGCCAGCCGCTCCACCCGGTCGGGGAGGCCTTCCGCCGCGCCGCCAGGCGCCGGAGTAACAGGGTGCTGGGAAATACGGAAACGCCTCCGAAGAAAGGAAAACCGCCACCGAATCCGGCAGCGGCCCATGACGGGCAAAACTCCACTGCGAAACCGCGACGCAGCGCCCGACGACGCCGACTATAGCAGCCGCCAGCGGATCGGGAGGAAGCCCGGGCGCCGGCGCCTCGTTCGCTGCCGGTCCCCGTCCGATCAGCCTCCCGCCGGCGCCTGGCGCCGGATCACGCCCAGAGATCCGGACGAAGCGCTCCGGTCAGGCCGGCGCTCCCGCGGCCGGCCCCCGAATCGGATGCGCACCCCGGGACTCCCCGATCAATTCCCCGGCGTGGGCTTCCCTGATCCGGACCGACACGAATTCACCCGGCGGCGCCTCCCCGTCGACGATGAGCACCCGGGCGTCCACTTCGGGCGCCTGCCCCTCGGTGCGCCCGGTCAGGAGCAGGTCGCTCTCCTCGGCGGCGCCGTCCACCAGGACGGGAACGACCCGGCCGACCATGGACCGGTGTTTCTCGAGCGCGATGTCGCGCCCGAGAGCCTCCAGCCGTTCCTGCCGCTCGGTCTTCTCCGATTCGGACACCGTCTCCGACGGCACCCAGGAGGCGGCCGACTCCTCGTTGGAGTACGGAAAGGCGCCCATGGCATCGAAACGGGCTTCCGCCACGAACTCGGCCAGTTCGGCGAAGTCCTCCCCGGTTTCTCCGGGATACCCGACAATGAACGTGCTCCGGATCGCAACGCCGGGAACACGCTCCCGAATCCGCCGGAGCAGGCGTTCGTTGGATTTCCGGTTGCCCGGTCGCCGCATCGCGCGGAGGATGCGCCGGCTGGCATGCTGGAGCGGAATGTCCACATAGCGACAGACCTCGGGGACCTCCGCCATGGCGTCCAGCGTGGCCTCGTCGAGCGTCGTCGGGTACGCGTACAGGAAACGCACCCATTCGATCCCGGAAACCGCCGCCAGCTGGCGCAGCAGCGAAGCCAGCCCGTGGCGGAGGTCGAGATCCGTCCCGTACGCGGTCGTGTCCTGCGCCACCAGGACCAGCTCGCGAACCCCCTCGGCAGCGAGTTGCTCCGCTTCCGCCAGCACCGATTCGGGGGCGCGGCTCCGGAAACGGCCGCGAATCTGCGGAATCACGCAGAAGGAACACGGGTAGTCGCATCCCTCCGCGACCTTGATGTACGCCGAATGACGCGGGGTGGCGCGCACCCGGGGCGTGGTGTGGTCGTACAGCCAGGTGACCCCGTAGTCGGCGCCGAGCCGGGGCGTCAGCCGGGACTTCGAGGCGCACGCATCAGCGATCCGTTCGACCTCGTCCAGTCCCACCACCGCATCGATTTCGGGAATTTCGCGCACCAGTTCGGCCGCGTATCGCTGGGCGAGGCATCCGGCCACCACCAGCCGCCGGCACCGGCCCCCGGACTTGTGTCGGGCGAGTTCGAGGATGGTCTCCACCCCTTCCTCCTTGGCCGGCCCGATGAAACCGCAGGTGTTGACCACCAGGACATCGGCCTCGCCCGGATCGCTGGTGGTCTCGAACCCCCGACGCGCCAGCACCCCGAGCATCACCTCGCTGTCCAGGAGGTTCTTGGCGCATCCGAGGCTCACGAGACTCACCCGCACGGGCGCCGCCGGACGACTCACGGGGAGAGCCGGTAGAGGGTCCGCGGAAAGGGAATCGCCTCCCGCAAGTGGGGGAGGCCGGCAACCCACGCCACAAACCGCTCGATCCCGAGGCCGAACCCGGAATGCGGCGGGCATCCGTAGCGCCGCAGGTCCACGTACCAGGAGAATGCCTCCTCCGGGAGCTCGTGTTCGCGGATCCGTTCGCGCAGCAGCTCCGGTTCGTGAATCCGCTGCCCGCCCCCGACGATTTCCCCGTATCCCTCGGGGGCAATGATGTCGAGGCACAGCGCCCGATCCGGGCGAACCGGGTCCGGCTGCATGTAGAAGGCCTTGATCCGGGACGGGAAATGCGTCACCACCAGGGGCCGATCCCGGTCCTCGGTGAGTTGCGTCTCGTGAAGGGCCCCGAAGTCGCTTCCGGGGACGAAGTCGCTGCCCTTCCGCTCGAGGATCGCCGCCGCTTCGTCGTAGGTCGCCCGCGGAAACGGCGCGCGCACCGCTTCGAGCCGCGCCGGGTCCCGGCCCAGGGTCTCGAGTTCCTCGCGGCGCCGTTCGAGAACCCGCTCGAGGGCGTGGCAGATGAGGCCTTCGGCGAGGACCACGATGTCATCGAGATCGGCGAAGGCGACCTCCGGTTCAAGCATCCAGAACTCGATGAGATGCCTGCGGGTCTTGGATTTCTCGGCGCGGAAGGTGGGGCCGAGGCAATAGGTTCGCCCCACCGACAGGGCCACCGCCTCGTTGTAGAGCTGCCCGCTCTGGCTCAAATAGGCCCGCTGATCGAAATAGCGGGTCTCGAACAGGGTGGTCGTCCCCTCGCAGGCGTTCGGCGTGAAGATCGGTGTGTCGGCGCCTACGAAACCCTGCCCGTCGAGGTATTCGCGGAACGCCAGCAGCACCGCGTTCCGGAGCCGAAGCAGGGCGTGCTGCTTCCGGGACCGGAGCCAGAGATGCCGGTTGTCGAGCAGGAACGAGGCTCCGTGCTCCTTCGCCGTGATCGGCCACGGCTCGGCCTCGTGAAGCACCGCGAAGTCCGCGGCCCGAACCTCCATTCCCCCGGGAGCGCGCGGCTCCCGGCACGGCACGCCGCGAACTTCGACCGCACTCTCGACCGGCGCCCGCCCCGCCGCCTCGAACGCCGGCTCGGGAACCGCCGCCTTCGCCACCACCACCTGGGCGAAACCGGACCCGTCCCGAAACTGCAGGAAGAGGATCTTCCCGCTCGATCGACGCCCGGCGAGCCAGCCGCGCAGCACGACCTCCCCGCCCTCCTTCGGAGCGCCGGGAGCGGCAAGACCCCGCGCCACGGCGGCAAGGGTCGGCGGCATGCGCTCCTTGAAGGAAGCGGCCCGGTTCGATTCGGACACGAAGCCGGGAGTCTCGCCGACACCCGGGAAAGGCGCAACCCACGGTCCGCTCCCCGGCATCCGACGCACCTCCGGCGCGGAGCACCACCCCGAATGCCGGTACCCGACGCCCGGACGCATGCGTCGCCCACTGTCGCAGAAAAACAGGCCGACTACGCGCCCCGCTTGTTTCCCCGGTCACCGGTCTCGGCTTCGGGCAACGCGAGACGGTGCCGACGCTCTGGCTCGCGTCCGTATCAGCGCGGCGGCCGCGGCCTCCACCGTACCGGGGTAGACGCTGCGCCGTATCCAGCGGAGTTCACTCCGCGAATTTGAAGACTGTACCGGGTCCCGTTCGTCAACCCCGAGAACGTGTGCTCGGTAGAATCGGATGCCGGAATCGCCGTCCACCTGCTCCACGTACCGGCATTCTCGTTCATGAACCGAGACTGCCATCCCGTGATCCCGTAGCCTTCGGGCGCTTCCCATCCCACGCGAACCCAACCGTCTCCGCCCTCCACGTCGGTGATCGTCGGGGCCTCTGGTGGGCGCCCCTTCGGCCGCCTCGAAACCGTGGTGGACGGGATTCCGGGTCCTTCGTCGTTCACCGCGCGAACTTCGAATTGATACATGGTCCCGTTCTCCAGCCCATTCCACGTGTAACCGATGGTCTCTCCGTCCGAACCCTGAATATCAGCCCACGCGCTCCATGACGGCGCACCGCGCTTGCGGTGGCGCTCTTGGTAGCCAGTGACCGTGGAATCTGCCGGTGGTGTCCATGTAATCGTTACTAGGCGATGCCCGGCCTCAGCGTAGTCAATGGTCGGTTGCTCGGGGCGACGAACCTCCGCCGTCGAAGCCGTCGGTTCGGGATCGTCCGGAGAACGTGGCGTCGCCAGCACCCAATCGGAATACGGACTCACCAGCTGCGGAAAGTCCGAGTGACTCGAGGGGGCCGTGGCGGCTATGACCCTGAAGGCGTAGGTTTTGTTGTTCTCCAACAAACAAATGCGTCCGCCGTTGGGTCTTGGTGGACATTCTCCATCGGGAGTATTCACTGTTGGCAGTCCCTTGGTTATCACGGCGAAAGGTCCTTGGGATGCGTAAACGTCTCCATAATGAATGTCGGGTTGATGCTCCGGCCATTCCGCCGGTCCGCCTCTTATCGACCAGCCAAAAACATCTTCGTCCTCATGCGGCGGATACCATTTCAGACTTACTTCCTTATCGTACTCATCAATGAAATATACGATGGGCTTCGACAGAGAACCCGGACGACGCGGCGTCACCGTCAGAATGTCGGAATCTTCGTAAAACGAACCATTGTGCGCTCGAATCTTGAAATCGTAGGAAACTCCATACTCCAGTGACAACACATTGTTCTGGACTGAGTATTGTTTGTCGGAGTATTGCCTCCATGCATTATCTCCTTCGTCGGTCTTCTTGATGCGAATGGTCCAATATTTTACATGATGCTCCTTGTGCCTCAACTCAATTTCGAGTGGGTACGGGCGGGAAGCCCGTCGGGGGGCCGGGTGTCAAGGGCGGGCGTAGCCCGGCGGAGCGAACCCTTGACGCACGGACCCGCGACGGGCATGCTTGGTTCGGGCTCGAAAAGCGGCAGAATGCTGCTTTTCGGCCCATCTCTGCATAGGAGAAGCATCTCATGACAGATATCCACCGCATCTTCGCAACCGCCCTTGGCCTCATCGAACCTTGGTTCGTCGAAAGCGTGAAGTTTGTCGAGTGTGATCGCAAGCTGATCATCCATATCGACTTTCAGCGTGGCGCCCGCTTTCCTCACAAGGACCACGAAGGTACACACCCCATCCACGACACCAAGACCAAGCGCTATCGCCACCTCAACTTCTTCCAGTATGAATGCGAAGTGGTAGCGAGGGTTCCGAGAGTCCGTCTGCCCGACGGACGGATCGCGCTGGTCACCACGCCCTGGACGGGTCAGGTCTCCGGGTTCACTGCGCTCTTCGAAGCGTTGGTGATCGTCATGAGTCGGGAAATGCCCTTCGCCGCGGTCGCACGGTTGAACAAGATTTCTCCACACCGGGTTCAGACCATCTGCAACCAATACGTGGAACTCGCCTCCGCGGAGGACGACCAGGGCGACGTTCGCGCCGTCGCAATCGACGAGACCTCCCGGGCCCGGGGGCACGCCTATGTCACCGTTGCCGCCGACGCCCGCAAGCGCCGGGTGCTGTTTGTCGGGGAGGGCCGGGGGGCCGACACGGTCGGACAATTCGCCCGGAACTTGGCGGTACAGGGTGGCGCTCCCGAAGCGATCCGGTTCGTCTCGATCGACATGTCCCCTGCTTTCATCAAGGGGGTTGCGAAGCATTTGCCCCATGCCCAAGTCACTTTCGACAAGTTCCATGTCGTCGCCCACGCCTCGAGTGCCCTCGACGAAACCAGACGCATCGAGCAGCGGGTCGATCCGGGGATCAAGGGCATGCGCTGGACCTTGCTCAAGAATCCGACACACCTCAGCCGTAACCAACGCGCCGCACTCAACGCGCTGATCGCACAGACCGCTGGGAAGCGCACCACTCGAGCTTGGCGGTACCGGGAGCAACTCCGTGCCATCCTCCACCGCAAGCAAGTCCATGTCATGCGGGCCATGCTCCAGCAGTGGTGCACCAACGTGAATCGATCCCGGATCGAACCCATGAAAGCCGTCGCCCGGATGATCCGAAGACACTTCGACGGCATCACCGCGTGGGCCCGAACCCGCCAGACCAACGGGTTCATAGAAGCCCTCAATGGCCTCTTCCAATCCGCCAAGCGGAAAGCCAGGGGGTATCGTTCCTTCCGCACCATCCGCACCGTTTTCTTTCTTATCGCCGGAAAACTCGACTTCTCCAAGCTCAACCCTCACCTCGCATAACCCACTCGAAATTCAATAGAGCCCGAATTCGATATTCCCAAATGCGACACGTTCCATATGTTGCACGAACTGGAAGTTCAATTCCAATGGAGGGAAAACACTGTGCAGCGGAGCTTGCTTTCACGACGGAGGTAGTTGCCTTGAACCGTCGGGGGGCCGAAAAGCTGTATTGCGGCATGACGCCGCCTCCTGCCGGATGCGGGGTGGAGCGCGCTCTTGAGGGCGGAAAGAGGCTGTCGGATTCGAGCAGGTGACCGGAGTCCGATTCGGATCCACCCATTCGTCCCGGCCTCGTCGCCCCCGTGGCGTTCCGGACGCCACACTGCCGCTGCCCGGCGGACCGACGCCCTGGACCGGATCGGACAGTCGCCCTGCCTGACAAGGATTCTTGTTGCCAGGGGACACGGGAACCTGCGCGATGCGAGGCGACATCTGCCGAGCCGGCCGCTGCCCCGGAGCCCTTGCCGATCAGGTGAAGAACAGCCCGAACCGACCGGCGGGAGTGCCGAAACACCGGGGGAGCATCACGTCCCCGGCTTCCGCGGGCAGCAAACCCGGGAATCGTCACCCCGTGAGCCTTCCCGGCGCACGACGGACAGACGGGTGGTCAGTGGCGGTCCGGAGTGCGGAGCATGATCCCCACCGTGAGGACCGAGGCAGTCGGATTGGCGGTGCCGCCTTCGACCAGGCGGATCGCCTCGTTGATCTCCCGATAGTGGACATAGCGGTAGTCGAAGGTCATCGAAAAAGGCAGTTCCCCGAAGGGCACCTTGATCCCGGCGCCGAGATGGACCGATCCGCTGGTAAAGGGATCGGACATGCCGACCTCGGCACTGCGCGAGCCGAAGCCGACGGCGGCATACGGAGTGAGGGCCATGAGGGGCCACTGCACGATGAGGGCGCCGGCAAACTCGTCGCTTTCCTGCGTCAGGGTGTCGTCGAAGACGATCGAGCCGACTTCCGAATCCGCCACCGAGAACTCGAATTCGGTGGTGGTACGGAACCACGACCCCTCCAAGCCAAACCAGCGGTTCACGAAGATGGTGGCGCGACCGCCATAGTGCTCGCCAAAACCCACGTTCTCCGACTCGGCGGAGACCGTACCGAAAATGTTGCGGGAAAAGCCCAGATGCTCGCGCACTCGCTGGCTTCCCAGGAGAAAGGCGACCTCGGCGCGGGACCACATCCCGCTTCCGGCGAAAACCGGCCCCGAATTCGGGGTCCCTGCCTGTGCCGTCACCCCCCTGGCATGGCGAAGCAGACGCTCCTCCTCCGGGTCCGAAACAGCCCATCCGGAACCGGCGGACAACAGGAGGAACAGACCGGTCGCACCCAGAAGGCGCGGGGTCACCGTTTGACCTCTACATTCACCTCGGTCATCCGGTTGGCGTGGACCGGCACGAAGCGCGGCACGATGGTCACCCGGAAGTCGCGGTCCACATCATCCACATGAAATGTGTACGCCAAGGCCGGATGTTCGTCGGGAATCGGGTTCAACCGCACGAGATAGTCACCGGGCGGTAGGCGGGCGACCTCGAAATCACCATTCCGGTCCGCCCAGGCGCCGGTGAGCAAGTCACGCGTCGGTTCGTACACGGAGAGGTGGGCATGGGCGACGCGCATTCCGGTCGCATCCACAACGGTGCCCCGGATGCCGCCCGAAGGGGCGCCCGCAACCGGGTAGAGCACCGACGCGCCATGAATGTCGTCATCCGTGAGGTTCCGTCCAGTGGTGGCGCCCCGGCCGAAGGTGTAGGGCCACATGATGGCGCTGCCGACGAGGATCTCATCCGTCTCGCGCCCGACACCGGAGTGTCCTAGCCCGATGAAGTGCCCGAATTCGTGGACCAGGTTGGAGCGCATGTCCCAGAGGTTTTCGTCGGGATCGGCCGACCAGTTGTAGGCCGGGTTCACGACAATGTCCGATTCGACGATCGCGCCCGTTTCCTCGTGGACCAGCCACCCCGTGACCGCAAGCGTCGTCCGCGACACTCCCAGTTCGGCGAAGTGGGACGCGCTGGTGAAGCCCACGGTGTTGGTGTTGTCGAAAAAGTCGAACGGACGCAGGTTGGTCAACCCCGCGTAGGTCGCGGTCAGCGCCACTGTCGGCTGGTCGGTCCAGGTGCTGATCGAGGCACGCGCCTCGGCAACCACCTCGGCCACCGTCAACAGGTTGTCCGGCACGTTCGCCACGTGGAACGGGACCGGACGGGAGCTTTCGGGCCAAAAGAAGGCCCGCCCCCGCTGGAGGTGGTATCCGGTGGCGTCCGGCGGTCCGGCCAGCGGCAGCAACAGGGCGAAGGGACCGACGAGAAGGCAGAGCCGGGCGAACCCTCGGGGCAGAAGGCGGCGAATCGTCATGGTGCGGCGTTCCGGAATGCGGTCGTCAGGAACCCGGCCTTCCGGGACGGACCGCCAGCGCCTTGCTGATGACGGTCTCGACCTCCGCGAGCGTCGCGGGAACCCTGGTCGCCGAAGCCGATATGCCGGGATTCCCGTTCGCGTCCTGGACGGTCAGTCCCGCAAGGGTCCGATACGTCATCAGAGCGCCGGTTTCGGGGTGCGGCGAAAGGGAGAACTTCCCCGCCGAGAGGCCGAATACGCCGGGCACGCGCCCCTCTTCCTCCTCGACGAACACCAGCACGCTCTCGTGCAACTTGAAAACGGGCATTCCGGAAACCACCAGACGATACCCCTCCGCCGATCCGCCGAGAAGCCGCAGCGTGAGGAGCGGGCGCTCCGTTCCGCCCTTGAGGAAGCGGTCCACATGGATCGTCACGTAGGTGTGGATGCGGTTTCTTCGGATCCCCATGCGGCTTCGGACTCCGACCACCTGTCCGACCAGGATCGAATCCGCCTCGACCGCCATCCGATCGAGGGGCAGGTAGCGGACAACCGACGCCGGCGAGACAGAAACCAGTCCGAAGCACGCAAGCGCGAGGACGAACCCCACCCACCGTGTACGTCTTTCCCGCTGGATGACCTGCATGCGCCCATGATAACGGTGCCGGAGCGTTCGGAGTAGCATCGGGTCCGATGCGCAGCGCCGGGACGGTGGTACGGATGAACCGGAAACAGGCCGCCGTCCGGCTCGAGAACGGGCAGCTTGTGAAGTGCTTCCCCGGGGGGCGGCTGTTCGCCGCCTCGGGGGAGGTGGATCCGGAGAACATCGCGGTAGGCGACCAGGTCGAACTGGAGCACCCGGAGTCCCCGCGGGGACGCTCGGTGCGGATCGCCCGCATCCGGCCGCGACAGAACGAACTCCGCCGGACCACCGGACCGCCCCACCGCCGGGAGATGCGGGTGCTGGTGGTCAACACCGACGGCCTGCTGGTCGTATCCGCCTTCCGCGACCCGCCGTACCGCACCGGACTGCTGGATCGCGCGCTGGTGATCGCCTTCGACGCCGGGATGCCCCCGGCGCTGGTCTTCAACAAGAGCGACCTCGGCCGCCCCGCGGATCGGACGCTGCTCCGAAGGGACCTCGATGCCTACCGCACCCTCGACCTCGACGTCTTCGAGACCTGCGCCACCAGCGGCGACGGCCTGGCGCGGCTTGCCGCATTCCTGCAAGGACGCCGGACCGCGCTGGTGGGTCATTCGGGGGTCGGCAAGAGCGAGTTGCTGGCGGGGCTCGGTCTCGGGGGTCGGCGACGGGGCCGGTTGGACCGTTTCGGGCGGGGCCGCCATACCACCACCGCCGCCGAAATCCTCTCCCTACCGGGGGGAGGCGAGGTGGTGGACACGCCGGGGTTCCGGGCGCTCGGTCTCGACGGGCTCACCCCCGAGAGGGTTCTAGCCGCCCACCCCGACCTCGCACCGCTGGCCGACGCATGCCGGTTCCGGAGCTGTTCGCACGGCGGCGAACCGGACTGCGCGATCCGGGAAGCGGTTCGCAACGGGCACGTTCCCGAGGCGCGCCTCCGGAGCCTGACGCACCTCAGCGCGGAAGCCGCAGGACTCGTTCGTGGGCCGACGGCCCCCGGGGCCAGCGCATCGGAATGAGCTTGGCGACAGCCGCAAGCACCGCATCAAGACCTTCCCCGGTCACTGCGGACACCGGAAGCACCGACGCGGCGTCAGCACCGTTCGGAGCAAACCGGGCGAGCGCTGCCCCGCGCGCCGCCGGCGCGAGCCGGTCCATCTTGTTGAGCAGGAGGAGACGGGGGATCTCCTCGAAACCGAGATCGCCCAACAGGATCTCGACGGCCCGCTGCCGGCCGTCGAGACGGGGATCGGCAGCATCCAGAACATGCAGCAGCACCGACGCCGAAGCGATCTCCTCGAGGGTCGCGCGGAACGCCACCCGCAGATCCTCCGGAAGGTCATGGATGAAACCGACGGTGTCCGCGAGCAGGACTTCCCGCTCCACCGGCACTCGAAGCCTTCGGGAAGTGGGATCCAGGGTTTCGAACATCCGGTTGCCGGCGGCCACTTCGCTACGGGTGAGCCGGTTCAGCAGGGTGGACTTGCCCGCATTCGTGTACCCCACCAGCGAGACGATCGGGAGTCCCCCGGCGTCGCGGCGCTTCCGCCGGATTTCCCGCCGTCCCGAGATCGCTTCCAGATCCCGGTTCAGCCGGCCGATCCGGTCGCGTGCCCGCCGGCGATCCACTTCCAACCGGGTCTCGCCGGGGCCTCGGCCTCCGATCCCGCCACCAAGCCGGGAAAGCGACGTGTCCCGTTGCACCAGTCGCGGCAAACGGTAGCGGAGTTGGGCGAGCTCCACCTGGAGCTTCCCCTCGCGGCTGCGGGCCCGACGCGCGAATACATCCAGGATGAGCTGGGTGCGGTCCAGCACCTTGAGATCGGTGGCCGCCGAGATGTTGCGCGCCTGGGAAGGAGTCAGGTCGCGCGAGAAAACGATCACGTCGGCGCCCGCCATGAGCGCCCGGATGACGAGATCGCGCAGCTTCCCACGTCCGAGCAGCGTGCCCGGATCCAGCCGCCCCCGTCGCTGGAGCACCCGGTCCCGCACCTCGAGTCCGGCGTCCCGGGCCAGGTCCGCCAGTTCCTCGACGCGGTCCTCCTCCACCACCAGGTCGTCTTCGGTGACCCCGGCCAGGATCGCCCGTTCCTCCGGTCCCCGTCCCCGGGGATCGGCGGCCCCGCGGGCAAACCGCCGCTCGAGGTCGGCCACCAGCGCGGCGCAATCGAGTTCGAGCTGGCTCGGGGGCGCCACATCAAGCAGTTCCCAGGGGGCCGTGCTCCTCGAAGCACCCGCCGACGACGGCGGGGGCCTCAGGTGCGCCGCCCGAACCAAGCCGGGAAGCCCGTCGGGACGGACGGTGAGAACCGCCATCAGGTCCAGGCGCATGAGCAGCAGATCGGTCAGGTCCTCAAGGGTGAGCGGCGCGAAATCGGCGGATCGGAACTCCATGCCGGCGAGATGCACCGCGCTGCCATCCCGCGATCGGCGCCGGAGATCGGCGCCGGCTCCCGACAGCTCGGTGCGAACCGCCCGCAGTCCGCGCAGGCGCTCCCCGGCCACCCGCTGGCGCTTCAGGTCCGGAAACTCGACGCCATGGGCGTCGCCGACGCCGACCCAGGTCACCGCGCCCCGGCGATTCACCAAAACACCCACCTGTCTCCGGACCATGCGGGAGACCTCGGCAAGCCGACGGGCAAAATCCTGCGGCAGCAATGCCGCCGGAGGCAGCCGGCGATCCGTGAGCCGCTCCAGCAGCTTGCGCTCGCGAGACTTGAGGCCGGAGGTCCGGCCTTCCACCTTCACCCGGCCGGGATGCCGGTCCGCGACGCGGTCAGCGCGACTGGACTCCACTAGCCCGGCGATCGCGGATCCGATCCAGGCGGGCGCGGGCCGACATGTAGTTCGGGTCGATCTCGATGGCGCGCTCGAACTGCTCGATGGCGCGCTCCTCGTCGCCGAGTTTCAACATCGTTTCGCCGAGGAAGAAACGGGCATCCGCCAACCGGGAGTCCCGCGAGATGGCCTGCCGGAAGTAGTCCGCCGCCAGGTCGTAGTCACCCTGCCGGTAGTGGAGAACCCCGAGGTGGTATCGGACCCAGGCGTTCCGGTTGTCCCGCCGTTCGGCGGCCTGGAACTCGCGGATCGCGTCGTCGATCTCGCCCTGCGAGTAGTACGCGCTCGCCAGGTTGGCCCGCGCCTCGGTAAAGTCCGGTTCCAGCGCGAGGGCGAGGTTGTACTGCTCGATGGCCTCTTCGAAACGGCCGCGCCGCTTGTACGCGACACCGAGGTTGTTCCTCGCCCGGTTGAAACCCGGCCGCACTGACAGCGCCAACTCGTACATCTCGATCTCGCGCGCCAGCGGATCGAAGCCGCCCTGGTCGGCGAGCGCCTCGGCAAAGTACCCGTAGAGGAATCCCTGGTTGTTGTAGAAATTCGAGATCGCCTCGAAGTCGTCGATGATCTCGGCTCCCGCGTACTGCCGTTCCGGATTGGCGGTGAAATCCACGAAGAGGATGTCCGGGCCGTCCTTGATGCCGCCGGTGATGTGGCCGCTGTTGACGATGACCTCCGCCTCGCGGGTGACCTTCTCGATGGTCTTCACATCCACATACACCGCTTCGACTCCGACCGCCCGCGACATCCCGACGAAGAGGTTGGTGTACGCGAGGCAGTTTCCACGCCCCTGTTCGAACACGTCGACGGCGGTCTTGTTGGAGAGCCAGTCGTAGGAGATGGTTCCCCCGGTGTGCTGGCGGATGGCGCGGATGATGGCCCGCATCTTCTCCTTGTCGCTGCGCAGGTTCTCCGTTACCCGGAACGCGAGTTCGCGGATCTCGTCATTGATCTCGAACGGAACCTCGACGCGCGCCAGCATCTCCGGCGTAATGCGGTGATTCAGGTCGGCGCGGATTTCATCGGGCGTCCAGGCGCGTTTGGCGGCGGTCCCGCAACCCGCGGCAAGCATCCCCGGGAGCGCCAGAAGGACGACGAACCGGGCGGAGAACCTCCACCCCAACAACCGCAACGGAGAATGACGCATGGCAGCTTGGACCCCGATGGCCAGTATATCGCGGGATTTCCGGTTGCGGGATCGGGCGCCTGCCCCTAAGCTGTTGTGTCCCTTCGCGGCCCTTCCCGGGCGGTTTGCGCCACCCGGACCGGCCAAGCCGGGGTTGACCGAGGAGAACACATGACCAGGCGCAAGCGCAAATTCCACCTCCCGACCTCGTTGCCCGTCCTGCTGGCGGCAATCGGGATCGCCGCCCCGGCATTCGCCCAGGACCGGCTGAGCCGGGGCGACCGCCGCTGGATGGAGGAGGTGGATCCGATCATGACCGCCCAGGAACGCGAGCTCTTCCAGCAGATCGACAAGGACGACCGGGACCTGTTCCGGGATCTCTTCTGGGCGCGGCGCGACCCGACCCCGGCGAACCGGGAAAACGAGGCGAAGGATGCCTACGACGACTGGCGCGACATGGCCAACGACCAATTCGGTCAGCGCGGCCAGCGCGGCTATCGCACCGACATGGCGCTGGTGATGCTTCTGTTCGGTCCGCCGGACAATCGTGATTCCAGCGGCGGAGGCAGCCGGCCTTCCACCGGCGGGGAGGGACGCGGCGGTCAGGGCGGCAACCCGATTTCGGAGGGCGGGAGTGGTCCCGGCTCCGGGGGCGGAGGCGGCGGCAGCGGGGGATTCGGCGCCCCCGGAGGCGGCGGAATGAAGATGTCCTGGGTTCCGAACCCGGACCGTGGACTTCCGGAAGGTCTCGAACTCGAGTTCCGGCGCACCAACCTGGGCATGCGGCTGATCCGCAGCGACGGGGTGGAAGCCGCCCTCGAACGCGCCCGCCAGCGTCAGATCGCCTGGCCGAGCATCAACTACGCCCGGGACGAGGAAGGCCGGCTCCGGGAGCTGGACGACCTCTTCGACCCCAACAGTCCGGCCAAGCAGATCCTGAACGCGCTTCGGGAAGGCGGAGAGACCAACACCGCCATCGGCCTGGAGCCGGATCTGATGTTCTTCCGCTCGAACACCAACGACACCTACGTGGCCGCCATGGTCCGGATCGATGGCGACTCCATCCAGTGGTCCGGCGACCGGGCGACTGTCCAGGCCTTCTACAGCATCGAGGACTCCCTCGGCACCGTGGTCGGACAGGCCGAAGAGGAGGTGGAACTGACCCGGGGCGCCGACGGCACTGTCCTGCTGGAACTGCCGATGCAGATGCCGTCGGGCCCCTACCTGGTCCGGCTCGGCATCCTGGATCCGCAAAGCCAGCAGCACGGGACCATGAATCTCGACGTGGTCAGCCCCGACTTCAACCAGGACACCCTCACCCTCTCCACGATGGCTCGCTTCGAGGACGGGACGCGGGTCGAGGACTTCACCCCGGTGCCGGGGAGGGCGCTGCTGGTCGGCGGGTTCCATTTCATTCCCAGGATTTCGGATGTCTATGCGCCGGGAGGGAATTTCCGGGTCGTGTTCAACAGCTATGGCTACGGGGTCGAGGGCGACCAGCCCGACCTCAACTGGCAGATCGAGTTCCAGAAGGACGGCGAACGCTACCTCCGGTACAACCCGAGCGGCTTTGCCCTCTCTTCGGCCGAGCTCGCCATCGGAATCATCGATCTTCCGTTGTCCCGACGGTACTCCGACGGCCGGAGCGAGGACTTCGAGGACGGCAGCTACACCGCGGAGATCACCGTGAACGACCTGGTGCGCGATCAGTCCCTCACCGAGGTCATCGAGTTCCAGGTCTCCGGTTCCCGGAACTAGGGAGCGAGGGTGTCGCCGCCCGGAGGCCCCGGATTGCGCCAGGCAGGACGCGGATGGCGTCTGGTGCGATTCCGGGCGCTGCTGTTTCCCGTCGCCTGCGGCGTGTTGGGCGTCGTGGCAACCCGGCTGATCGTCATTCCCCAGCTTCAGGACTGGTCGCACGGGATTCCGCCGCCGGGACTGATGGCCCGGCTGGGCGCCGCCGCGAGCGGCGAGGCGGGCAGCGGGGCGCAGACTTCCACCTACGAGACGCTCACCGTCTTCCACAACGCCCTCGGCCTCATCCGCGAGCACTACCTCACCGAGGTCGAACCCGAGTGGGTGATGGACGGCGCGGTGCGGGGGATCTTCCGGGCCCTCGACGACGACAGCGCCTACCTGACCGCCGAGGAGGCAGCGCTCTTCCGCCGGCGATCCGAGCTCGACGGTGATGTCGGAATCACCCTCGAGAAGCGGTATTACCTCCATGTGGACGGTGTACTTCCCGGCTCGCCAGCCTCGTCCGGCGGAATCGAGGAGGGCGCGGCGATCACCGAAATCGCCGGCCAGAGCACGCGCGAGATGCAGATTCCGGTGGGCCGGCTGCTGCTCGCCGGTCCTCCGGATTCGGAGGTATCCCTGAGTGTGCGAAATTCGGCGGACACCAGACCGGCGGAGATCAGACTGGTGCGCAGCCGCCCGGATCCGGTGCCGGTGGAGCACCGGGTGCTGGAGCCCGGCATCGGATGGATCCGCATCCTCCGGTTCCACCCGGGAACCGCCGGACAGGTCGCCGCGGCGGTCGCCGCCCTCGAGGGCGAAGGGGTGGACGCCCTGGTGCTGGATGTACGCAACAGCCGGGGCGCCGAGAACTACGTCGGCCCTCTGCGCGAGGTTGCCGGGACATTCCTGGGCGACGTCGTGGTCGCACTGCTCCGCGGCCGGACCGACGAAGGGGAGGAACCCGCGGACCGTCTTTCCGGGATCCCGAACCCGGTCTCCTGGAACGGCGCGTTGACCGTCCTCGCCAACCGAAGCACCGCCGGCCCCGGCGAGCTGCTTGCCGCCGCGGTTGTCTCGCAGGACCGTGGCTCCTTCGTGGGGAGCCGCACGGCCGGGCGAACCGGTGCGCCGGAGCTGATCGAGCTGCCGGCGGGCGATGCGATCCTGCTCACCGTGCGCCAGTTCCTCGATCCGGACGGTGGGGAACTGCTGGGCACGGGCGCCGTTCCCTCGGTGACCCCTGGTGATCTGGAACTGGACGTGAGCACCCTCGACGATGAAGATCCGGAACTGGATTTCGCTCTCCGGCATATCCGCGCGGAACGGGGCGAGCAGAGAAAAGCCGCCTGACCGCCGGCAACGCCGCCGTTTTTCCCGGCGGCTGATCCGGACCGCGGCACTCGCGGGGGTGGTAGTCCCCGGTCTGCTGTACGGTGCATGGGAAGTGGCGGAAATCCTTGCACTTCGCCAGCTGGACCAAGCGGCGGAACGCCCGTTCGCACGACCGGGCGGCGGCGTGCTGTTCCGCGTGGGACCGGGATCGACCGCCGGAGTGATCGCCAACCGGCTCGAAGCCGCACGAGTCATCGAGGACCGTCGCGTTTTCCTGCATGCGGTCCGCAGGCAGGACGCCGGCGCCCACCTCCAGGCGGGTCTCTATCGGTTCGACGGCGCCCTGAGCCCGAACGATGTGGTCGCGCGGATGGTGGCCGGCGAGGTCGCCCGCCACTGGGTGACCCTTCCGGAGGGGCTCGATATCCGTGATTCCGCCGAAAGGCTGGCGCGCGCCGGGTTGGGCGATGCCGGCAGACTGGAGGACGCCTTCCGGGACCCGGTGAGGGCCCGGGAGACCATCGGGGACCTGGATCCGGATGCCGAAGACCTTGAGGGGTATCTCTTTCCAAGCACCTACGACATTCGCCCCGGGACCCGCCCCGCCGAGATCGCCCGTTTGCTGGTCGGCCGGTTCCGGGAGCACTGGGAAGGCAAGCGGACGGAGCGGGGGGCCGCTCTCGGAATGACGTTGCGGGAGATCGCCACCCTCGCCTCCATCATCGAAAAGGAGACCGGAGCGCCCGCGGAGCGCCCGCGAATCGCCGGCGTGTTCCGAAACCGCCTGGACCGGGGCATGCGGCTCCAGACCGACCCCACGGTTCTGTTCGCGATGCGGGCAGCCGGAGACTTCGGGAACAACATCCGGAGGCGGGACCTCGCCATCGCATCGCCTTACAACACCTACCGGACGGCCGGCCTGCCGCCGGGTCCCATCTCCTCCTTCGGCCTCGCCGCGCTCGACGCCGCACTCTATCCGGAGGCAACCGATTTCCTCTACTTCGTCTCCCGGAACGACGGAACCCACCATTTCTCCCGGACCCTGCGGGAACACAACCGCGCCGTGCAGCGCTTCCAGCGCAACGACGGACGCTAGACTATAGCCAGGGGCGACAGGGGGGAACCTCTCTGCCAACATGGATGAGACACCGGCTACCCTTGGAATGAGAGAGAGGAGGGTGGACTGGAGAACATCCATGAGAACAGACGAGATTCCCATTCCCCGGAGGGATGGTGACGCGCTTCGCCCCCCGGGGGGCGAAGCGCGTCCCGCGCCCAGCATGGGGTCCCTCAACGGAGCGGCGCCCCCGGCGCCGGACCCGGAGGTGGTGACCAAGCCTACCCGGCGCAAGTTCACCGCCCGGTACCGGTTGCGCATCCTCGAAGAAGCCGCCCGCTGTTCCCGGCCCGGCGAGGTGGGACGGCTGCTGCGCCGCGAAGGGCTGTACTCCTCGCATCTGGCAGTGTGGAGGAAGGCACGGAACGCGGGCGCACTTCAGGGCCTGACTCCGAAAAAGCGTGGCGCCAAGCCTTCCCGGGTCCATCCCCACGAGGAGAAGATCCGCCGTCTCAAGGCCAAGGTAGCGCACTTGGAGAAGGAACTCGCCACTGCCCGCACCATCATCGAGGTGCAGGGAAAAGTTGCGGGGCTGCTGGGACTTCCCCGCGAGGACGGAAAGAACTCTTGATGGGAGCCGTGTCGCTCGACCGCGCGTCGGGGTCGCGCCGGCCTGCCGGGCGCTGGGGGTCTCCAGGGCACCTTCTACCGTCATCGCAGGCGTGCTCCCGGGCGCCAGCAGCCCCCACCGACGCCCGCCCGGGCACTTGCGGAAAGCGAGCGCAGGCACATCTTCGAGGTGCTCATCTCCCCCCGCTTCGTGGATCGCGCTCCCGCGGAAATCGTCGCAACCCTGCTTGATGAGGGCATCCACCTCTGCTCCGAACGCACCATGTACCGCATCCTGGCCTTGAAGCGCGCCGTTCGCGAGCGGCGCAACCAGCGCACCCATCCCCCGCATCCCAAACCGGAACTTGTCGCCTCCGCACCCAACCAGACCTGGTCCTGGGACATCACCCGCCTGCTCGGACCCCAATCCTGGACCTATTTCTACCTCTACGTCATCCTCGATATCTTCAGCCGATATGTCGTGGGGTGGTTGGTCGCCGACCGCGAAAGCGCCGCCACCGCCTCGCACCTCATTCAGGAGTCGGTTCTCAAGCACGACATCCAACCCGAGACGCTGACCCTCCATGCCGACCGGGGTGCCCCCATGACGTCTCGGAACATCGCCCAACTCATCGCCGATCTCGGCATCACCCGCTCCCTGTGCCGCCCCCGGGTCAGCGACGACAACCCCTTCTCGGAAGCCCAGTTCAAGACCTTGAAGTACCACCCCAGCTTCCCCGGGCGCTTCTCCTCAATCGACGAGGCGACCAGATTCTGCCGATCCTTCTTCCACTGGTACAACACCGAGCATCGGCATGGTGGAATCGCCATGCTCACCCCCGAAGCGGTCCACTTCGGGCGGGCCGACGACATCCTCGAACGACGCGAACAAACCCTCCGCGCCGCATGGAAACGACACCCCGAACGATTCGTTCACGGTGTCCCCAAACCCCAGCCCCTCCCGAAACGGGTCTGGATCAACCCACCTCCCTCAGCCGACGCCAACACCAGAAATTGGCCTCAACTCAATTTCGAGTGGGTAAGGGCGGGAAGCCCCTCGGGGGGCCGGGTGTCAAGGGCGGGCGTAGCCCGGCGTAGCGAACCCTTGACGCACGGAACCACGAGGGGCATGCTTGGTTCGGGTCGAAAAGTGGCAGAATGCTGCTTTTCGGCCCATTACAGTGCTTCTCGGCGAAGCTCCTTCAAGAGGTAAAGTCCATGAATTCGATAATGCTTACGCATGACTTAACGATCCACGAGCGAGTAGTTTTGGAACAGAAGCTACTCCATGTTCAAAAGAGTGTCGCCGCAGGTATTCTCTTTTGCGTGTTTTTAGGCACTTTCGGGGCACATAGGTTCTATATGCGGCAATTTGGTTTGGGGACTGCTTACTTGATCATTTCGACCTTAGGTTTTATCCTTGTATTCATTCCCACCGTCGTCATGTCCTGCATCGCCTTTGTGGAGATATTCCTGATGACGGGCCGTGTGAAGCAATACAACGCCGAACGCTTGCGTGAAGCCGTCGCAGAAATCAAGCAGATGCGCCAACTCTCAAATGAGCCTGTTGGATAGCTACAGCGGAATCTGGGTGGATCCGATTGGCGGAAGTCGTTTCCGAGCTCGATCACGGGATTTTCCGCCATTCCGCATGTGCAGTCGCTCGCCCGAAACCGAGACCGCCAGTGCTCAGTGGGCATGCCGACACACGCACTTTTCCGAAGCGATACATCGTGACGCTTGGGGCGTCACCTCCCTCGTGCCGAAGCTGGTGCGTGTGTGTGTGTTGGTCCGGGTCGGCTTTCGACCGGTCGGCGCCAGGGAGGTCGTCCGGTTCGGACTGACCCTTCCGTGACCGGCGCCGGTCACGGGGGGCCGCCCGGCTTCCTCCACCCCGGCGGGGGCGTCACGGCGGACCAAGCCGCCCCCGCGGGTGGCGATGCCCCCCCGGACGACGGGCGGCGGTCAGGCGCCGAGGTTCTCGAACAACGCCGCGACCCCCATCCCGCCGCTCACGCACAACGTTGCGATCCCGTAGCGTACCGACCGGCGGTGCATCTCGGCGAGCAGGGTCACCACGATCCGTGCTCCGCTCGCCCCGATGGGATGTCCGAGGGCGATCGCGCCGCCGTTCACGTTGAGGCGCTCCCCATCCAGATCGAGATCCCGCGCGCAAGCGAGCACCTGCGGGGCGAACGCCTCGTTCAGTTCCACGAGCGCCACCTCCCGCAGGGGGACTCCGCTCCGTTGCACCAGGCGCCGCACGGCCGGAACCGGGCCGATTCCCATCACCCGCGGGTCCACTCCGGCGACCGCGTGCGCCACCAGCCTCGCCGACGGACGAACGCCGCGCGTTCGCGCCGCTTCGCCGGACAGCACCACCATCGCCGCCGCGCCGTCGGTGATGCCGCAGGAATTGCCGGCGTGCACCACGCCGCCCTTGCGAAACGACGGAGGGAGCGAAGCCAGCTTCTCCGCCGTAACCCCGTCGCGCGGGTGTTCGTCGCGCACCAGCTCCGTCCCGCCAACGCGCACCGGAACCAGCTCGGTGTCGAATCGGCCCGCCTGGCGGGCGGCTTCCGCCCGCTGCTGGCTCCGAGCCGCGTACCGGTCGCACTCCGGACGCCCGAGGGCATACCGGTCGGCAAGTGTTTCGGCGGTTCCCCCCATGAGCTCATCGGCGAGCGGACAGTGGAATCCGTCCCGAACCATGCCGTCGAGCAGCTTCCGGCTCCCGAACCCGCCGCCAAAACGAACGTCGGGCAGCAGGTAGGGAGTGTTGCTCATGCTCTCCACCCCTCCCGCGAGCACCACTTCCGCTTCGCCGAGCCGGATGGAGGCTGCCGCATCAAGGATGGCGCGGAGACCCGAGGCGCAGGCCTGGTTGACCGTCCGCGCCGGAACCTCGTCGGGAGTTCCGGCCTGTCGTCCGATCTGGCGGGCCGGATTCGGGCCGACTCCGGCCTGACGGGCGTTTCCGAAGATGACCTCGTCCACTTCCCCGGCGCCGATGCCAGCGGCGTCGAGCGCGGCGCGGCCGGCGATCCCGCCGAGTTCGGGTGCGGTGAGCGGCGCGAGCGCTCCGCCGAAACGGCCGATGGGAGTGCGCCGGGCGCCGGCGAGCACCACCTCAGGCGCGGCGGACATACTCGAAGTCCACCGGCTTCCCGTGGACTCCCTGGTTCGGTGCGGCGATCCAGCTCGCCATCTCGCCCGGCCCGGTCGCCGGAACCATGAGGCGCCTCGTGTACGCGCGGTCCGCCCCGGTGGGCAACCACTCGTTCTGCTTCCGATCCCATTCGGCGGCGGTCAGCATCCGGCCGACCGGGTCGAAGGGAACCCCCGCATACACGCCGATCCGGCGATGGAACCGGCGGCTGGGAAGACGAAGCCGATCCGGCAGTCCGGCCTTCTCCAGGATCCGGTTCCAGCGCGCCACTCCGCGCTCGCAGTCCCGGATGTAGTCGTCGCGGAGCACCTCGTTCATGGCGTTCCAAAGGGGCGTCTCCCGATCCACCAGCCGATCCCCCTCCGGCACCGGGATGATGCGAACCCCATCGGCAGCCGCCGGATCGTCGCGGGTGGCCTCCCGCGCCCGCCCCTTCAGCCCGTTCGCATGGTAGTTCGCGGCATTCGATGATATTTCGGCGCCGAAGAGGTCGAGCGAGGCACTGAACCAGAAGTTGATGTGCCGCTGCAACAGCTCCAGATCGAAGGCGCCCGACGCCCGCGGATCCCGCCCCTCGGCGAGCAGGTCCACGATGCGCTGGACGACCCGGGCGATCCCCCGCTCGCCCACCGACATGTGGAACGCCTCCTCGGTCAGCATGAACCGGGTGGTGCGGGACAGCGGATCGAAGGCGCTCTCGGCCAGCGCCAACAGCTGATACTTCCCGTCGCGGTCGGTGAACATCGTGAACAGGAAGAAGTTGAGCCAGTCGTCGCACGGCTCGTTGAAAGCCTGCAGGATGCGGGGACGGTCCGGGTCGCCGCTCGTCCGCTCGAGCAGCGCCTCCGCCTCCTCACGCCCGTCCCGCCCGAAATGGGAGTGGAGCAGGTAGACCATCGCCCACAGGTGCCGGCCCTCCTCGACGTTCACCTGGAACAGGTTGCGGAGGTCGTACTGGCTGGGCGCGGTCTTCCCGAGCTGGCGCTGCTGCTCGACGCTCGCGGGTTCGGTGTCCCCCTGGGTCACGATCAGCCGCCGGAGGTTGGTGCGGAACTCCCCGGGGACTTCCTGCCATACCGGCTCGCCGGCGAAGTCGCCGAAGCCGATCCGCCGGTCCGGCTCCGAAGGCGCCAGGAAGATGCCCCACCGGTATTCCGGCATCCGCACGAAGTCGAAGTGCGCCCATCCGGAAGGCTCCACCGAGACCGCGGTGCGCAGGTACACGTCGTCGGAGCGGAAGCCGTCCGGACCCATCTTCCTCCACCAGTCGAGAAAGGCGGGGCGCCAATGCATCAGGGCGCGCTTGAGGCGCCGGTCGGCCGACAGGGCGACGTTGTTGGGGATGCGCTCGTCGAGTTCGGACACGGGAGACTCCTCAGCAGGTGGCAAACGCCATCAGGTTCTTTCCCAATCGAAGCGCGCGGCAGTCGGCTTTCCATACCCGGTGAGCGCCCCGCGCTCGCCGGTGGCGTTCGGGCGCTGGAAGATCCAGTTCTGCCACGCGGAGAGTCGTCCGAAGATCTTGGTTTCCAGGGTCTCCGGCCCGACAAACCGCAGCGAGGATTCCATCCCGGTGAGGGCGTCGGGAGAGAGGGCCGCCCGCTCCTCGACGGCCACCCGGATCTCCTCCTCCCAGTCCAGATCATCGGGAGCGAAGGTGGCGAGTCCTTCGCGCTCGGCCTCGCCGGCAACGAGGCGCCCGGTTTTCCGAAGCGCTGCCACCCGCTCCGGCGCCCCGAGGAACCGGCTGGCCAGCCGACTGAGGCCGTTCCCCATCGGATAGGCGCCGAAGTTGACGCCTGTCAGTTCCACTCCCGCCGGATCGTCGGGGTCGTCGCACAGGTACGTGCGGTCCGCGGCCAACAGCAACTCGGCGAGCGTGCCGCAAAAGACCGCACCGGAGGCGGCGACGGCGAAAAAACTGCGCGCCGTCTGATCCAGTCGGCGAAACGTTCGGGCCAGCCTCCACCGGGCCTCGTCCGCAAGCCACGCGCCCTCGAGCGCCGCCAGGCGGGAATCGGCCTCCCGAACCGCATCGGGATCGCCGGCGGGCTTGACCCGGATGACGCCGATCTCCGGCTGGTGGAAACGCAGGCGCAACAGCGCGTCGTCCAGTTCACGCGCCATGCGCAGATGCCAGAGCCCGGCGCCGGCGGCGCGGAGCGCCTCCGAAGAATCCGGCTGGGGATCCTCGGGCGCCCGAATGACGAGATCGGCGGTGCGCGCGGTCCGATCCCATTCGAGGTCCACATGGCGGTAGCGGACGCGCCCCTCGGACTCCTCGGGGTCCAACGGTTCGAGCCGAATGCCGACATCGGCGCGCGCCGGGGACGCCGCGGCCAGCGCCGCCGCCCGCTCGCCGACGAGACGGTCGAAGGAGCTTCGCGATGCCACGTGGTCCACCAGGCCCCAGCGCAGCGCGCGACGGCCCCGCACCCCCTCGGCGAGGGTGGCGAACGCGTCCGCCCGATCACGCCGCACCTTCCGCTTGTCCACCAGACGGGTCAGGCCGCCGGTTCCGGGAAGCACGCCGAGGAGCGGCACTTCGGGGAGCGAGACGCCGGAACTGCCGTCGTCAACCAGCAGGATCTCGTCGGCGGCAAGCGCCAGCTCGTATCCTCCGCCGGCGGTGACCCCGGAGAGGGCGGCGAGATACCGCTGGCCACTTCGTGCGCTCGCATCCTCGATGCCGAGTCGGGTCTCGTTGGTGAACTTGCAGAAATTGACCTTGAACCCGTGCGAGGCTCCGGCGAGCATGAAAATGTTGGCGCCCGAAGAGAAGATGCGCGGCATGCGGCTCTTGAGAACGACCGCCCGGACCTTCGGGTGCTCGAAGCGCAGCCGTTCGACCGCATCCGCGAGTTCGATGTCCACGCCAAGGTCGTAGCTGTTGAGCTTCAGCCGGTAACCGGGACGAAGCCCGCCGTCCTCGTCCACCAGCAACCCCAGTTCGGCCACCGGCCCCCGAACGTCGAGGGTCCAGTGCCGGTACCGGGAGGGTTCGGTCTCGAACCGGATCGGGGAAAGCGCGGACATTGCGGAATTATGGCGTTTCGGGGTTTCGAGGCCGGCCGGCTCACGGTGGAATAATCGGCGGATGCCGGAAGTCGCGCGGAGACGGACCGGCAACCGGTGGGCGCGCGCCGGCGCCCTCGCTCTCGCCGCCCTCCTGATTGCCGCACAGCCGCCGAACCAGTTCATCGAGCCCGATGCGCGGCTGGAGCTCGGGACGGCCCTCGCCCTCCCGCGAACGCTCGACTACGACATCGCGCCGGACGGACGGCGGGTGGTGCTCTCGGTGGCGATGCGGAACCGGGCGGTGCTGTTCCTGACCGCTCCCGGCGCCACTCCCGGAATTCTGACCGGAGGGCGGCGGTGGGACACATCTCCCCGCTTCCTGCCCGACGGGACCACGGTGGTGTTCGTCGCCGGACGCCGTCCGCGGGGAGACGATCCGGCGGTCGGGGCGCTCCATCGGATGCCGCTCGGCGGGACTCCGGAGCGACTGACGCCGGAGGGGCTCGAGGCCCGGGAACCGGCAGTGGCCCCGGACGGCGAACGGGTGGCGTTTCTCGGCCGCGACCGGGAGACCCGACCCGAAGCCGGGTTCGATGTCTGGATCACGGGCGGGGGAGAGACCCGGCGACTCACCGGGGCGCCGGGGGACGAGGGCGCCCCTGTCTGGTCGCCCGACGGGTCCCGCATCGCCACGGCGATGGAGACCGACGAGCACCGGATGCTCGCCGTGGTTCCGGCGGCGGGCGGCGACCCGGTGTTTCTCGCCGAAGATCCCAGCGGGCCGGCCGCCTGGACCCCGGACGGGAACAGCTTGGTCTGGGCCGGTCCGTGGGACGGTTTCGACGCTCTCCTCCAACGGGACGCGCAAGCGGTCGGTCCGATCCGGCCGCTGGTCACGGAGGACCGGGACCTCGGACAACCCGCCTTTCGCCCGACCGGCGCGGAACCGGAGCTGGCCTGGATCGAAGCGGATCGGGGCGACTATCGGATCCACCGTTCCCCGGTCGAACCGCACCCCGACGGCGGATGGCGAATCACCGGACGCGCCCGCCCCCTGCATCGGGGAGGCGGGGTCCATGACCGCCTCCGGTGGACCAACGACGGCGAGGCCCTGGCGGCGCTCTTCGAGTCTTCCGCCTTCCCGCGGGACGTGTGGGTGTTTCCCCGGGCCGGCGGACGGGAACGCATGAGTGACACCATCTTTCCCGATCTCGACGTCCGGGCCTTCGCGCGGCCGGAACGGATCGAGGGGGCGGAGGCCGACGGGTTCCTCCACCGGCCGGTGGGAATGGATGCCGAGGCGCCGCTCGTCGTCTACCTGACCGGAACCGACGGCGTGGCCTCCCGGAACGGATTTTCGCCCCTGATCCAGCTACTCGCGGTAGAGGGGTACGCCGTCCTCGCCCCCACCCTCCCCGGCGGCGACGGGCGCGGGCAGCGGTTCCGCGACCGGAACGACCGGGACTGGGGAGGCGCCGATCGGGATGCGCTGGCAGCGATGACCCGGCTCGTCCTCGAACAGCCCGGAATCGCCGACCGCGCCTGCGTGTTCGGCGTTCACTATGGCGGATTCCTCGCGCTCGCGGCGCTTTCCCGCCATCCGGATCTTTTCGCCTGCGGCATCGAGGCCATGGGATTCGCCGACCTGCCCGAGCTGTACCGCAACCTCGACCCCGGGCGGCGACAACTGCTCGAACGGGAATTGGGGCCGCTCCGGGGGAATCTGGAGCTCTACCGGCGACTGTCCCTCCGGGGAGGTGGAGAAACGGTCACCGCGCCGCTGTTGTCATTCCACGGAGAGGAAGTCCCCGAAGCACCGCTCGAGGCGAAACGCGGATTCCTCGAAGAGCTGCGAAGGCGGCCGCAGTATCCCCTGCTCGACATGTTCTTCCGTCACGACCGGGGTCGCGCGCTCTTTCGATTCGAAACCGACCGGATCGCGTACCACGCCTTCCTCGACCGGGTTCTGGAATTCCTCTCCCTCCACTTGCCGAAGTCCCCCGGCGCACAGAACCCGGCCGACGCAGTCCGGTAGCGGCGCCCGGGCGCCTTCGCGACGGAGTGATGTGTGGATTGGCGGAGGAATGGCAGGAAGGGCCCGAACCGGGCGCGGTTCCGCGATCAGTTCCGGGTCCCGGCTCACTCATCCGCCGCCGTGACGGCCGACCGTAGCAACGGCGAAACGAGAAGCAGCTCCCGTCCGCGGCGGCGCTCCACAGCTTCGGCGCTCCGCAACTTCGACACTCCACAACGTCGGCACTCCACAACGTCGGCGCTCCATAGCGGCGGCACTCCGCAGCGGCGGTGCTCCACAGCTTCGGCGCTCCGCAACGGCGGTGCTCCACAGCTTCGGCGCTCCGCAGCGGCGGCGCTCCACAGCGGCGGCACTCCACAGCGGCGGCACTCCACAGCGGCGGCACTCCGCAGCGGCGGCGCTCCGCAGCGGCGGCGCTCCGCAGCTTCGGCGCTCCGCAGCGGCGGCACTCCACAGCGGCGGCACTCCGCAGCGGCGGCACTCCACAGCGGCGGCACTCCACAGCGGCGGCACTCCACAGCGGCGGCACTCCACAGCGGCGGCACTCCGCAGCGGCGGCGCTCCGCAGCGGCGGCGCTCCGCAGCTTCGGCGCTCCGCAGCGGCGGCACTCCACAGCGGCGGCACTCCGCAGCGGCGGCACTCCACAGCGGCGGCACTCCACAGCGGCGGCACTCCACAGCGGCGGCACTCCACAGCGGCGGCACTCCGCAGCGGCGGCACTCCGCAGCGGCGGCGCTCCGCAGCTTCGGCGCTCCGCAGCTTCGGCGCTCCGCTGCGGCGGCGCTCCGCTGCGGCGGCGCTCCGCAGCTTCGGCGCTCCGCTGCGTCGGCGCCACACCTCCCACCGATCCGATCGACCCGCCTGCCGGAGGGCGGTCTCCCCGATACGAACGGCTTCCCGCTCGTCAGCCCCCGTCCGCTTGCGCGGGGATCTGGTTCGCGGCGTGGTACGAGCTGCGGACCAGCGGTCCGGCCTCGACATGCCGCAGTCCCATCGCCCGACCCCGCCGCGCCAGCGCGTCGAACTCGGGAGGCGGGACGAACCGCGCCACCGGCAGGTGCTTCCGCGTCGGCTGGAGATACTGCCCGGCGGTCAGGATGTCCACCCGGATGTCCACCAGGTCGCGCATCACCTCGTCGAGCTCGCTCTCGGTCTCTCCGAGGCCCAGCATGACACCGGTCTTGGTGATGACACCGGAAGACCGACCCTTGGCCCGCGCCAGCAATTCGAGCGAACGCCGGTAGCGGGCGCCGGGTCGGACCCGACGGTAGAGCCGGGGGACGGTCTCGACGTTGTGGTTCAGGATCTCCGGAGCCTCGTCCATGACCCGGTCGAGGGCCTCGTCGACGCCCTGGAAGTCCGGGATCAGCACCTCGATGGTGGTTCCCGGACACCGGGCCCGCACCGCCCGGATGGTGGCCGCGAAGATTCCCGCGCCTCCGTCGGGGAGGTCGTCGCGGTTCACCGAGGTGATCACGGCGTGGCGGAGACCCATGACTTCCACCGCCCGGGCGACACGCTCCGGCTCCCCGTGATCGAGCCCCTCCGGCAGACCGGTGGTGACCGCGCAAAAGCCGCACGCCCGGGTGCAAACGTCGCCGAGGATCATGAAGGTGGCAGTCCCCTCCCCCCAACACTCGGCCATGTTGGGACAGCGGGCCTCCTCGCAGACGGTATGGAGTTCCTGCTCCCGGAGCAGCTGCCGGAGCCGCGACCAGGTACCCCCGGAGGGGAGCCGCACCCGCAGCCAGGGAGGACGACGCTCGCTCCCGGACGGATCGGCCGGGACGACCGGGAGCGGAAGCTCGCTCAAGAGTCCCCGGAAGGCCAGTTCTCCAGGCGTTCCCTGACCCGGCCCATGAACTGGTCGGCGACCGCGCCGTCAATCAGGCGGTGATCAAAGGAAAGCGCCAAGAAGACCATCGACCGTACCGCAATGGCGTCGGACTCCACCACCACCGCCCGCTTGTGGACCCCGCCGATCCCGAGAATGGCCGACTGGGGCTGGGCGATGATGGGGGTTCCGAAGAGCGACCCGTACGGACCGGGATTGGTGATGGTGAACGTGCCGCCCTCCAGATCGGAGAGTTCGATCTCCCCCTTCCGGGCGCGCCCCGAAAGGTCGGCGATGCCCCGCGCGATCCCCGTGAAGTTGCGTTCGTCGGCGCGCTCCAGGACCGGAACCACCAGGCCGTCCGGCAGGGCGACCGCGATGCCGAGGTGCACCGAGGAGTGATACACGATCCGGTCGTCCCGGAGCGACGCGTTCAGGATCGGAAACTCGGAAAGGGCCTCGATGGCGGCCGCGGCGAAATACGGCATCAGGGTGAGCCGGATGCCGTAGCGCCGCTCCATGTCCCCGCGCCGGGCGGCGCGCGCCGCAACCACCCGCGACATGTCCACCTCGAACACCGTGGTGACGTGCGCGGAAGTGCGCCGCGAACGGACCATGTGTTCGGCAATGGCGCGGCGCATCGGCGTGAGCGGTTCGGTGCGGACGCCTTCCGGCAGTGCCGGCGGCGGTTCGGAGGGCGGCGATTCGGCAACCGGATCCGGGGCCTGCGGCTCCGGCTTCCCGGGTTCGGATTCCTTCCCCGCTGTTTCGATGTAGTCCTGGATGTCCTGTCGGGTAACCCGGCCCCCTTCCCCGGATCCGTGGACATCGGCGAGATCCACCCCGTGCTCGCGCGCGATGCGACGGACGAGCGGCGAGCTCCGTGGACGACGGCGATCCTTCGCTCCGGACGAATCGGCGGCCGGGGGCTCGGGTTCCGCCGGGGCTCCCTCCGGCGTGGCTTCCCCGGACGACGCGCCGTCGCCGGGGGACCAGTCCTCGCCTTCGGCAGCGATCCGGCCCACCACCGTGTTCACTTCCACGGTGTTGCCTTCGGGCACGAGGATCTCCACCAGGCGGCCGGACAGGGCGGCCGGAACCTCGGTGTCCACCTTGTCGGTGGCGATGTCGAAGAGGGGATCGTCACGGGCGACCGTCTCACCGACCGGGATGCGCCACTTGGTGATGGTTCCCTCGGTGATGCTCTCGCCCATCTGCGGCATGACCACGTCTGTTGGCACGGTGCGGGAATAGTACTCGGAGCGCCTGCGCCGATCGCGCACCAGTTCCCGCGCCGCCGCCAGCACCTCGGCGTGCGAAGGCAGGTGTTCCGCCTCCAGCCGGGGGGCGTAGGGAACCGGAGTGTCGCGGGCGGCGATCCGGCGGACCGGCGCCACCAGCTGCTTCCACCCATGTTCCGCGACCTGGGCGACGACCTCGCCGCCGAATCCACCGGTCCGGTTCGCCTCGTGTGCAACCAGCAATCGGCCGGTGCGCTCCACCGAATCGAGAATCGCCTTCAGGTCGAGGGGCGCGAGGCTGCGGAGGTCCAGAACATCCGCGTTGATCCCCTCGGCGGCCAGATCGACGGCCGCCTGTTCGACGAGCTGCATCGCGCCGCCCCAGGCCACGAGGGAAATGTCGGAGCCGTTCCGCACCCGCCGCGCCTGCCCGAGCGGTACGCACTCGGGCCCGGCCTCCCACTCCGACTCGGCAAGGCGAAGGCTGCGGTAGAGGCGCTTGTGTTCCAGGTAGAGCACCGGATCGTCGTCGCGAATCGCGGTGCGCAGCAGGCCGGCCGCATCCGACACCGTCGCTGGCGCCACCACCCGGAGGCCGGGAGTGTGGAGGAAGAAGGCCTCGGGATTCGCCGAGTGGAACGGTCCGGCGCCCACCCCGGCGCCCGCCGGGCCGCGCAGCACCATCGGGACCGCCATGCCCGTGCGGTAGCGGCTCTTGGCGGCGAAGTTGGTGATCATGTTGAAGGCGCTGGCGATGAAGTCCATGAACTGGAACTCCACCACGGGGCGGAAACCCTCGAATGCGAGCCCCACCGCGATGCCGGTGAATCCCTCCTCGCTGATCGGGGTGTCCATCACCCGGGACGGACCGAAGTCGGCGAGAAACCCCTCGGTGAGGCGGAAGGCGCCCCCGTAGGCGCCGATGTCCTCGCCCAGCAGCAACACCCGTTCGTCCCGCTCCATCTCCGACCGGAGCGCCCGCCGAATCGCTTCCAGATAGGTCACTCCCGGGCGTACCGGCGCGTCAGACATCGGGCAGCGCTCCTTCCGGGGCGGGGAGCAGCCGACGACCGAACACCCGGGCAATCGAGGCGGCGAGGCGGTCGGTGAACCGGTCGAGTGACGGGCGGCGCCCGGTCTCCGCTTCCAGCGACGTGATCCGGCAGCCGCTGATACCGCAGGGCACGATCCGGTCGAACCAGCGGAGGTCGCACCCCACATTCACCGCGACGCCGTGGCTCGTGACCCACCGCGCCACCCGCACGCCGATCGCCGCCAGCTTGCGGGAATCGGCCTCCGCGCCCCCGCACCAGACCCCGGTGCATCCGGGCCGGCGCCCGGCAGCAACCCCGTAACCGGACACCGCCTCAATCACCGCCTGCTCGAGGGCCCGGAGATAGGCGCGGACATCCTTCCTCCAGTGGCGAAGGTCGAGGATCGGATAGGCCACCAGCTGACCGGGGCCATGGAAGGTCACATCCCCGCCCCGGTCGGTCTCGCACACCTCGGCACCCATCCGTTCCGGAGCAAGGAGCAGATGGCGGGGGTCGGCCACCGTGCCGAGCGTGTATACCGGCGGATGTTCGGTGAGCAGCAGGACATCCGGGATCTCGTCACGCTGGCGCCGGGCGACCAGCTCGCGCTGGGTCTTCACCCCGTCCCGGTAGGGGAGCGGTTTGCGGTCCAGCCGCCAGAGCGCCGGGCGGGGATCGGTCGCCCGGCGGGCGCCGTCACCCGAAGCGAACGGGGACACCTGGACGCCGCTTAGGCGTGGAGCGGCGACCCCAGCGCGGCGAGGGCCGCCTCGGCGAGCGCTTCAGAAAGCGTCGGATGGGCGTGGACACTTCGCGCCAGCGATTCGAGAGTAGCCTCGTGCTCCAGCGCCACCACCGCCTCGGCAATGAGATCGGTGGCGTGCGGGCCGACGATATGCACCCCCAGAACCTCCCCGTAGCGCGCCTCCGCGACGACCTTCACGAAGCCGGTCAGATCTCCAAGGATGTTGGCCTTGCTGTTCGCCGCAAAGGGGAACTTCCCGACCTTGATCTCCTGCCCGGTCTCGCGGGCGGCCGCTTCGGTCAGGCCGACCGAACCGACCTCGGGAAAGCAGTAGGTGGCAGCGGGAATCCGCTCCCGCGCGAGCGGCTCGCCCGGTTCGCCGGCGAGGCAGCGCACCGCCGCTTCCGCCTCGGCGGAGGCGAGGTGGGCGAGCTGTGCGGTCGCGACCACGTCCCCGATGGCAAGGACTCCGGGAGCGGAAGTCCGGCCGAAGCCGTCCACCGGGATGAAGCCACCCTTGCCGGTGGTGATCCCGACGGTCTCGAGACCGATGTCCGCCGTCCGGGGCGCCCGGCCCACCGCCACCAGCAACCGGTCGTAGCGGGCGACCGAGGTCGCATCCGCGCCGGCCTCCCGAACCCGCACCGAGACGCCCCCCTCCGTCACCTCCACGGATTCCACCGCCGCCCCGGTGCGGACCCCGATCCGCTGCTTGCGGAGGGACTTGCCCACGACGTCGGAGACTTCCTCGTCCTCGAGCGGGAGAACCCGGGGCATCACCTCGAACAGGTCCACATCGCTGCCGTAGCTCCGAAACATCGTGGCGAACTCGGTTCCCACCGCTCCGGCGCCGATGATTCCGAGCCGCCCGGGACATTCGGGCAGACGGAACATCTCGGCGTTGGTCAGGATGCGTTCCCCGTCGAGGGGCAGGAACGGGCGGGTTCGCGCCGTCGAACCGGTGGCGACGAGCACGCTCCCGGCCTCGTATTCCCGAACGCCTGCCCCGGTGGTGACCGTCACCCTTCCCGGGCCGGCGAGCCGTCCGTACCCCTTGAGCGCGACCACCCCGTTTCGCTTCAGGAGCAATCCGACCCCGCCCGCCAGCTTGCGAATGACCCGGTCGGCGCGGCGGTTGAGCGCCTTCCAGTCGAGGACCGGCTCGCCGATCTCGACTCCGTGCCCCTTCGCGGCACGCATGTCGTTGAGCAGGGAGGCGGTATGCAGGTACACCTTGCTGGGAATGCACCCAACGTGCAAGCAGGTTCCTCCGAAATGCGCATCCTTTTCGATGATCGCGGTGCGGAGCCCCCGGGAAGCCGCCTTGATCGCGGCCACGTATCCGCCGGGCCCACTCCCGATCACGACAACGTCAAACGTGGAACGGGGCGCCTCCGGCGAATCGGGCATGACAGTCGGCGGAGAATGGTATGTCGCCCGGTGTGCCCGGGATCATGATAGAATGGACAGATTCCGCGTTTCCGCGTCAGGGCGGATTCCAATCAGGGTTATCCCGATCCCGGCCGTCGGTGCGACGGGGCACCCCACATGACTGAATCGGAGCGGCGCGAGGCAGCCCGAAGCGGCCTCGGTGGAACCACCCCGGTTCGTCGCGCCGGGCGCAACGAACCGTTTCTGGCGCATCGGCGGGGCGGCCCGCCAGCAACCCGAACCGAGCGGGAACCCGAGCCGGAGCGCGAATTCGAGACTGTTGCCCTGAAGGAAGGGGGAGACGCGGCGACGACGCCGTCGACCGATCGCGAAAGCCGGCGGGAGCGAAAGCAGCGGGAACTGGATTCGTTTCCCATCGCGCGCATGCTGGGGCTTCGCCTTGATTACGCCGAAAACGGCGTATCGCGTATCCACCTGCCAGCCGGTCGCCAGGACACGACCCACGGACCGATGGAGGGAAGCGTGGCGGGAACGATGGTGGTTGCCGCCGGACACTTCGCGGCTTCGTCGGTGGCGCCGAACGCGGCGCTGCCGCTCGTCGAGTTCAAGCTGAACCTGCTTTCGGTGGTGCAGGGCGAGCTGTTGGCGATCGGGGAGGTCGTCCGCAAGGGACGTACGCTCATCAGCTGCCGCATCGAGATCGTCGAGGACAATGACCGCACCATCGCGGTGGGCCTCGCGACCTACCTGAACCAGGTCCCCTGAGGGACCGGTTCGTCATCCCGCCAGCAACATTCCCACCGGGGCCCGATCAGTCGTCCCCCGGGGAATCCGTCGCCTCGCCCGCCGAGGGTTTCGGTTCCGCCCTTCCCCCTGCCGGGCGCCGGTCACTCCGCCCGCCACCACCGGTCGCCGGGGGTCACCGGTCCGCGACGCTTGTGCTCGGTACCCCGATGGAGCCGTTCGATCCGGAGCGCCACCGCTTCCGGCACCGGGCGACCCTCGAGATAGTCGTCGAGCGCGGCATAGGTCACGCCGAGCGCCTCCTCGTCGGGAAGTCCGGGCCGCAAATCCTCGAGGTCGGCAGTGGGTTCCTTCGCCACGGTTTCCGGCGGGGCGCCGAGATGGGCGGCGAGCGCGCGCACCCGGCGCTTGGTGAGGCCGAAGAGCGGGATCACATCGGCGGCGCCGTCGCCGAACTTGGTGAAGAAGCCGACGAGCGCCTCGGCGGCATGATCGGTCCCGACCACCAGCCCGCCTCCGAGACCGGCGAGGTGGTACTGCACCGCCATCCGCATCCGGGCCTTGGTGTTGCCGCGAACGAAATCGCGGTCGATTTCGGTCCCCGGCGGCCACTGCGCCGGCACCGCATCGCCGATCGCCCGATCCAGCAGCCGCACGGCCGGCTCGATGTCCACCGTCACCACCGTGGTGGGGCGGATCCATGCGAGCGCCCGGCAGGCATCCTCCTCGTCCTGCTGGACGCCACACGGCAAGCGGATTGCCACCGCGGCGCAATCGCTGCGGCCGGCCTCCCGGAGACGCTCCACCGCCAGCACCGCAAGACGACCGGCAAGCGCCGAATCCACCCCGCCGGACACGCCCACCAGCAGCCGTTTCTGTCCGCTGGCGCGGAGATAGTCGGCAAGGAAGCCCACCCGCCGGCGCGCTTCGGCAGCGGGATCGAACCCGGCTTGAACCTCGAGGAGATCGCGTAGCGCGGGGCTGGACGTCCTTCGGGCCATCGGCGGCGTCATTATGGATTGCCGCCGAATCCGAAGCGGATGCCGCAGTCCGCTCCCACCGCCCGGATTCACCCGTCCGGCGCGGGCCTCCTGCCAGCCACCGGGGCCGGCTCCATGGAGTTGGGCCGCCCCTCTCCCGCCTTCCCGCGGGTCGGAACGCGGGACCGGACCGGCCTGCAGCGCGAGGGTGTCGAGGCGGCCATGGTCACGGCGGGGCGCCGCGGCGACTCCCGGAGTGATCGGGCGGGTCCGGCGGCCACGGACGCGCAGGGACGGCGCGAACTGCTCCCGACGATCAACAGGGCGCCAAGGCCGGGCCGCCGCGATCCCGCTGGCGACTCCCCCGTCACGCCGGATGACTACCCGCCCCCGGCTTCGTCGTTCTCGGTGACCGTCACCGTCACGCTGCCGATCGTCACCGAGTCGTAACCGCCGCCGCTCGCCCCATGCGTCAACACCACATCGGGGTCCGCCGTTGCGTCCTCGTCCTCCGCCGCCGATACCGTCACCGTCTGTGGCGTGGCGTAGTTTGCGGGCGTGAAGGTCAGCGGCGAACCCGCCACCGTCACGTCACCCGAAGCGCCACCCACCGTCACCGACACGTCCGCCGACGGTTCCGCGTTCAGCGCCACGGTGTACGTGCCGGCACCGCCTTCCACCACGGTCAGCGTGGGCGTCGAGATCGTCACTCCAGCGACAGCGGCCTCAATGGCCTCGACCGGTGTTGCGGTCACCTCGTCGGAAGCCGCCCCGATGCCGCCCGTCGCATCCGCCCGCGCCCGAATCCGGAAGCCGTGGACCGTGTCGTTTCCCAGATTCGTGATCGTGTGCGTCGTCGTCGGCGCACCGGACCCGTCGATGACCGTCCACGACCCGTAGCTGCCGCTACCGATTTTCTGCTGGACCTCCCAGCCCGTGACCTTTTCCACGGCGGCGGCGGCATTCCAGCCCAGGGTGACCGACCCGTCGCCCGCGGTGGCGGCAAGGCCCGTCGGCTTGCCCGGCGGACCGATCCAGACCCCGGTCGCATCGGACGGCGGGCCGGCCGCATCGCCGTTCAACGCCCGGATGCGCAATTCCCTGAGACCCACGACGGACTCGGGAAGAACCAGGCTGCCCGGCTGATCCCCGGCTTCGTCAGGGTCGTCGGGACGCGCCGGTATCGGTTCGGTTGGAGCCCACTCCCCATCACCCCATGTCCCGTCTGCGGTTTTCATCTGGTATTCCAATGCGTCCAGATCCCCGCAGCCGATCGGAATTCCTGCGTGGACTGTCAAGGCCCGGGGGCTGGAATCGGAGGAGGGGCCGGTGGCGTCCACGATCTCGATCTGGCACGGTGGCACATCCGGGGTCGCCTTCACTTCCACCGAATCCGCGCCCGGAATGGCGCCGTTCCTTGCCCGCACCTGGAACGCATGGGCCAATCCGTTCGTCAGGCCGGTGACCACATGGCGAGACGTGGACATACCCGATTCGGGGATAACGGTCCAGTCCCCGTAATCGTCCGCGCCCGTCTGCTGCCGGACCTGCCAGCTGGTGATGCTGGCATTCACCGATTCGTCCCAGGCAAGCGTCACCTGGCGATCTCCCGCAGCGGCAGCGAGCCCGGCGGGCGCGGCGGGAGCGCCGTCGTCGTCGACAACCGTCACGGTGATCGTTCCCGCGGTCCACGACTCGACCTCGGCCGCGTCGTTCGGAAGGGCCTTGAACGTCAGCGTCACGTCGCTCCCGTCGTCCGTGTCGCCGAGGATGCCGAAGGTGAACGTCGCGGTTGTCTCGCCAGGGGCAATCGTGACCGTGGTCCCCTTCGGCCAGCACATGTCGGCGCCCGTCGGATCCGGAGTGTCGCAACCGCCGGCGATCCCGATCACGCCGAATGTTCCCGTGCTGCTTTCCGCGACCGGTTCCATGTTCACCACCAGGCCACCATCCACCGCTTCCCCGAGCGTGACCGTGATGGCGATCTCGGTCACGCCGGAGTCCCCCTCGGTGAACGACGTCGTGGAGGCCGACAGCGTGATGGTCTTGCCACCGGCGTCCTGGGCCGCCGCCGTATTCGGCGATTCCGCAGCTGCAACCGGTGCTGGCGCCCGGGCCGGCGCGCGAGCCGCGGCGGGAACCCTCGGAATGGAGGGCGTGGTGGGACCGGACGACCCGCAGCCCCCCGACCCGAAAAGGCCCACGATGGCAAGCGCCAGGCCACCGCGCCCGATCCGCCGTTCCGGCACCCGCGCTCCGCAGCAAAAGAAAGACCGGATGTACCTGTGATTCATGGTTTTCTTTCGCGCCCCCGCAACCCGCATCCGAAGGCCCGCCAGACACGAACGGATTCAACGGGGCCATCCGAAATGTATCGCACGACGCAATTTCGAGTGACCGCGACCAGCTGTCTGCAAAGGACGGCGCAAGAATCGGACGACTCCGATTCGTTCGGACCTACTCCCGCAGCTTGCAACCGTCGGCAGTGCACACCGCTTCCGGATCTCCCGAACAGGCATCAGATGTGGACCGAAAGCGGAATTCCAAATCGGGATAGCCCTTCCAACCTGTACCCCATTCAACCTCGAGGTTGTGTCGCACTCCAGTTCCTGTCGGCTCGAAAGACCAAAGTGACACATCCTGGTGCAGACGGCGTTGCCACACGTACGGACCAAGCCATTCAAGAACAACGTCCGCCGACGTCGCGTCCACTTCGAGAGTCAGCGATACCATTTCGGTGCCACCACGAATCAAGCTACGAAAGTCATTCGGTATCAGTCTTCCCGACAGAAAGACTCCTTCGCAGGGACGGACTCCCCCGTCCTCGATAACAATCCGATGAGTTTCATCACCGAAAGAAAGAAGAAGAAATTCGTTGTCTTCGGCGAACTGGGTATCCTCAACCGCATCCACCTCAAAGGTCATCTCGCCGGAACCCGCTTCACCCACTGGAATCTTCAGGCTTTTCGTGGAAATTTTGTAGTCATCCTCGCTGACATCGCCTCCCACAGCCAACAACATTTCCATCGGATAATCCACTCGCCCGGTGACTGAATACGCGACGTTAACGAGCGCGGTATTTCCCTCCCGAACCGTTTGCTCCGCTTCCTGGAAGACCACAGCGACCAACGGCTGCGACCCGGGAGTGGGTGATACAGACGGGGAATCAGAGCCCCCACAACCGATCTCGACAAGAAGAAAAAACAACAGCATCGACGCATATTTGACGCGTGCGTGGCGGAACAAGGGAATCACGGGTGCTTGAATCGATCTTTGCGTATCTCTATGGACTCGGTTTGGGTTGTCGAGCCCGCCTCCACTCGCACTGGATAGGGTAGCATTGTCTCCACGACAACCATCGGGCCCAATAAACTGCGCTGACCATAATGTGCGTTTGGCTCGGTAAGTGGAGATACCCAGAGAACGTACGCCTCAACTCAATTTCGAGTGGGTACGGGCTGGAAGCTCGCCGGGGGGCCGGGTGTCAAGGGCGGGCGTAGCCCGGCGCAGCGAACCCTTGACGCTCGGCCCCCCGGCGGGCATGCTCGGTTCCGGGGTCGAAAAGCGGCAGAATGCTGTTTTTCGGCCCCATCCCTGCATTGGAGAAGCATCTCATGACAAACATCCACCAGATCTTCGCAACCGCGCTTGGCCTCATCGAACCATGGTTCGTCGAAAGCGTGAAGTTTGTCGAACCTGACCGCAAGCTGATCATCCGAGTCGACTTCCAGCGTGGCGCCCGCTTTCCTCACAAGGACCATGAAGGTACACACCCCATCCATGACACCAGGACCAAGTGCTATCGCCACCTCAACTTCTTCCAGTATAAATGTGAAGTGGTCGCAAGGGTTCCGAGGGTCCGTCTGCCCGACGGACGGGTCGCGCTGGTCACCACGCCCTGGACGGGTCAGGTCTCCGGATTCACTGCACTCTTCGAAGCGTTGGTGATCGTCATGAGTCGGGAAATGCCCTTCGCCGCAGTCGCACGGTTGAACAAGGTTTCCCCACACCGGGTCCAAGCCATCTGCAACCACTACGTGGAACTCGCCTCCGCTGAGGACGACCAGGGCGCCGTTCGCGCCGTCACCATCGACGAGACCTCCCGGGCCCGGGGGCACGACTATGTCACCGTTGCCGCCGACGCCCGCAAACGCCGGGTGCTGTTTGTCGGAGAGGGCCGGGGGGCCGACACGGTCGGGCAATTCGCCCGGAATCTGGTGATGCGGGGTGGCGCCCCCGAAGCGATCCAGTTCGTCTCGATCGACATGTCCCCCGCTTTCATAAAGGGGGTTGCGAAGCATTTGCCCCATGCCCGGATCACCTTCGACAAGTTCCATGTCGTCGCCCATGCCTCGAGGGCCCTCGACGAGACCAGACGCCTCGAGCAGCGAGTGGAGCCGGGGATCAAGGGCATGCGCGGCCCTGTAAGAAATTTTGTGTGTTGAGTGATTTTGACTGGGTTCATGGGATCGGCGCCACTTGGCGTTCTGGGCCGGATGGAGGGAGCGGAGCGACCGGAGGCCGGACCAGAACGCGCGCCCCGGCGAGCACCCACCTTCCCCTCGCGGGAGCTTCGCAGCGCCTTCGGGGATGGCGTGTCCGTTCATCTTCCTTCCTCAGGCGGTGGGCGCAAACCGCTCGCCGAACTGGATGGCGAACTGCGCCTTGGCAGCTTGCCACACTTGGGGCGGTCTCTTCCACTTCGCCGTGATGTTGCGCAGTGCCAAGTACATCAGCTTCGTCGCCGCCTCGTCACTTGGGAAGTGCCCCTTGTTCCGGATCGCCTTCCGAAGCTGGCTGTGCAGGCTCTCGATCGCGTTCGTCGTGTAGAGAATCCGCCGCACCTCCGGTGAAAACGCCAGAAACGGGATCACCTCATCCCATCGGCGCCGCCAACTCCGCGCCACCGCACCAAAGCGCTTCCCGTACGGACCCGACTCGAAACGATCCAGTTCCACCCCGGCGGCCTCCGCCGACGGCGCCGTGTAGATCCCTTGCAGCGCCTTCGCCAGCGAACCCCGTTCCTTCCACGATGCGAACTGCAGGGAATACCGAATGAGATGAACCACGCAGGTTTGCACCACGCACGCCGGATACTCCGCCCGGATCGCCTCCGGGAACCCCCTCAAACCATCCACCACCGCGATCAGCAAGTCCTTGACACCCCGTGCCTTGAGCTCGTTCATCACCCGTAGCCAGAACTTCGCGCCCTCTGTCTGCTGGATCCACAGCCCCAGAACCTCCTTCTGACCGTCGCAGGTGTACCCGATCGCAAGGTATGCCGCCTTGTTCCGCACAAGCCCCTCGTCCCGGATCTTCACCCGCAGCGCATCAAAGTACACCACCGCGTACGTCGCTTCCAGTGGACGGCTCTGCCACTCCGTCACCTCCTCCAAAACCCCGTCGGTGACCGCCGAGATCAGCGCCGGGGAAACCCCCATCCCGTACAACTCCTCGATGTGCGCCTGGATGTCCCGCGTGCTCATCCCCCGCGCGTACATCGCAATGATCTTCTCATCAAACCCCGGAAGACGACGCTGGTACTTGGCCACCAGAACCGGGTCGAAGCGCCCCTGCCGATCCCGCGGGATGTCCAAAACGATCCGCTCGTCGCCCGTGTCCACCGTCTTCCGCGACGTCCCGTTGCGGTGGTTCCCCGTCCGTCGTTCCCCCGAATCCGCCAAGTGGGCCTCCATCTCAGCCAGCAGCATCCGCTCGGCCAAGGCCTTCTTCAAGTCCCCCGCCAAGGACTCGAAACCCGCAGCCCCGGAGGCGCCCCGCATGGCGATCAGTTCATCCAGCAGCTCGCGTGAGATGCCGTCGTTGTGCTTCTTGGCCATTTCTTCGACTCCTTCCGAAAAAAGTCATGGTAGGCCTCGAACACACAAAATTCTGAACAGCCTCGCATGCGCTGGACCTTGCTCAAGAATCCGGCACACCTCAGCCGCAACCAACGCTCCGCTCTCAACGCACTGATCGCACAGGCCGCGGGCAAGCGCACCACTCGATCCTGGCAGTACCGGGAGCAACTCCGGGCCATCCTCAACCGCAAACAGGTCCATGTCATGCGGGCCATGCTCCAACAGTGGTGCACCAGTGTGAATCGATCCCGGATCGAACCCATGAAAGCCGTAGCCCGGATGATCCGAAGACACTTCGACGGCATCACCGCGTGGGCCCAAACCCGCCAGACCAACGGGTTCATCGAAGCACTCAATGGCCTCTTCCAATCCGCCAAACGGAAAGCCAGGGGCTATCGTTCCTTCCGTACCATCCGCACCGTTTTCTTTCTCATTGCCGGAAAACTCGACTTCTCCAAGCTCAACCCTTACCTCGCATAACCCACTCGAAATTCAAAAGAGCCCAAAAAACCGCATCGGAAACTGGTCCGGTGCGCGTTCGTTATGACCCGGTTCTCATGGATGGTGCGGTGGCCCACCGACCGGGTCACCACCGGAACGGCGCGTTTCCGCCTGGGGTCTTCCCATCAAAAACCCTCGACTCCCTTGGGCGCAATTCCCGGCGCGTCGCAAGAATCGGATCATCTCCTTTCCCCTTCCGGGGAGGGTGACCATGCCGGACGCGGCGCCTTGATCGGTCGCGTTGCCGATCAGGGACCGTATGTTTCGGGTGGCGCCCATCGAACCATGTGATTCTGCGTGACATTTCCGCTATGAAAGCAGCGGCGACTGTTCCTGATCGCAACAATGAGCGAGCCGGGGCGTCGGTCTTCGGGGTCGGTTCAGGGCCAGCGTCCGCGGGTGGACGGCTTGAGGATCTGCCCCGAGCTGTCCATCACTCCCACGGTCTTGCCCTCGGTGTACTCCCGGGCAAGCGGGATGTCCCGGTCGTTGGCGCAGGCGATGTATACCGGCCCGCGATAGCCCCGGAGCCTTCCGGCGGCGGTGTCCATGGTGCGTGCAGTCTCAACGTTGATCGTCAGCTCACCGGTCCGGATATCGGGACCCCGGAACCGGTTGTACTTGACACCGAGGCGGGCGGCCAGCGCCCGAGCCACCTGAACCCTGGTCGCCACCTTGGCCGTCCTTCCGGTCAGCGGGAGGCCACTCCGGCGGCCGCCATGCGTTCGAGCAGGTCGTCGAGCTGGGCGCGAAGCTCCCCGTAGCGCTCCCGGGCGTCCGCTCCGGGCGGCTGGTCGGCGGTGTCGAGGTTCCCGGCGAGATAGCGGATCTGGTCGCGGAGCATCGGCCGCGAATACCGGATCGGGCGGGTAATGAGCTCCTCGTGCATGGCGCGGACCTCGGCATCACCGCTCCCCAGCGCCGCCTTCAGATGGGCGGCCGCCTCGTTGGCCTCGCTCAGGGCGTCCCGGGCGAGGAGGGCGAGCGCGACCTGTTCCCGGACCTGCTCGGCGGTAACCCAGCCTTCCCGAGTCACCCTCGGGTCCATCCGCAGACGGAAATCACGGGTTGCGCGGAAGTCGCCGGCAGCAACCTCGACCGTATAGCGGCCGGGAGCCGCCAGGACACCACGGCCCGACGGGACGCCACTCTCATCCCGGGCGCCCTCGTGGCGCATGTCCCAGATAAAGCGGTGGATTCCCGCGCTGGTGGGCACGGTGGGTGTTCCCCGGGTGAAGGGTCCGGGCGCGCGCATCCCCTGCCCGGTCCCGGAGCGGGTTCCGGCCCCGTCGCTGCGGAAGCTCCGCACCACCTCGCCGGCCTCATCCCGAACCGTGATGGAGGCGTCCTCCACGTCCGCCGGCACGCGCCAGGTGAAACGGGGTCCGGGCGTCGGGTATTCGGGATCGGCCGGCGAGGCCATGCCACCGAAGCCGCCCGAAGTGCGCAAGCGGATCGCGTCGCGCACCGGAAACAGATGGGCGCCAGGCCCCGGGCTCTCGTGGAGCGGGGTCAGGTCGTCGAGGATCCAGAACCCCCGTCCCATCGTCGAGAGCACGAGGTCCTGCCGGATCACCTTGACGTCGGTGATCGGCGTCACCGGCAGGTTCTGCTGGAACGGGGCCCAGCTGGCGCCGTCGTCGAAGGAGACGAACATCCCCCACTCGCTGCCGAGATAAAGCAGCCCCTCCCGGTCCGGGTCCTCGCGCACCACCCGCACCGGATGGTCGTTCGGCACCCCGTTGGTCCCGTCGGTGATCCGGGTCCAGGTGGCGCCGTAGTCGGTGGTCTTGTACGCATGGGGGGTGAAGTCGCCGAGCTGGTAACGCAGGATCGCCGCGTAGGCCTTCGCCGGATCGTGCGGCGAGACCTCGATGTTCTGCACCCGTCCGTAGGGGCCGATCCCCGGCGGGGTCACCTCGGTCCAGCTCTGCCCACCGTCCCGGGTTACATGGATCGGCCCGTCGTTGGCGCCGGCCCACAGGACACCCTCCTCGTGGGGGGATTCCTGAACGTCGTAGAGCACCGCGAAGTGCTCCTCGCCGGTGACATCGAGCGTGATCGGATCTCCGGAAACCACCTGGGTCTCCTCGGTGAAGGCGGTGAGATCGGGAGAGATGGTGCGCCAGGTCCTTCCGCCGTTCTCGGTCACATGCACGTATTGTGAGGCGTGGTAGACCCGGTTCGGGTCGTGCGGCGAGACATGGATCGGAACCGTGCGCTGGAAGCGGTACCCAAGGTCCTTCGGGTTGTGCCCGTAGATGTTCCAGAATCCGACGTAGTACTGCTCCTCCTGCCCGGTCCGGGTGTTGTAAAGGCCGAAGCGCCCCTTGCAGTTGGCGTAGACCACATCCGGGTCGCCGGGCTTCGGGACCACCGGGCCGGTCTCGCACCCACCGATCGCCTCCCAGTGCGCGGTGGGCCCGCCGGGACGGTAGTGCGACGGATAGCTCGGCACCGAGATCGTGGAGTTGTCCTGTTGTCCGGCGTAGAGCCGGTACGGGAAGTCGTCGCTCACGTCCACCTGGTACAGCTCGGCGGTGGGCTGGTTCTCCTGGGTGGACCAGGTCTCGCCGCCGTCGAGGGTGACGTTCGCGCCACCATCGTTGGCCTGGATCTGGATGTCGGGATTGTCCGGATTGATCCACAGGTCATGGTTGTCGCCATGGGGAGTGAATTTCCGCTCCCAGTTCACGCCGCCATCGGTGGACTTCCAGTAGCCCTCGGCCATCCCCCAGAGCGTGTCCGGGTCGGTCGGGTGGGCATGCAGGTTGGTGTAGTAGAAGGGCCGATTCCGGATCGGCTGGAAGTCGGTCACCTGCCGCCAGCTGTCGCCTTCGTCGTCCGAGCGATACACCCCGCCGTCGTTCCCGGGGGCCTCGATGAGCACATAGACCCGGGAGGGGTCCGCCGCCGAGACGGCGAGGTCGGACTTGCCGCGCAGGCCGGTGGGGAGCCCGTTCTCCAGCTTCTCCCAGGTCTCCCCGCCGTCCCGGGAACGGTGGACGCCGCCTTCCCTGCCCCCCGACCGAATGGTCCACGGCTTCCGTTCGGCCTCCCAGCTGGACGCATAGATGGTCTCGGGGTCGCCCGGCTTGAATTCGAGGTCCACGGCTCCGGTCTGCTCGGAAATGAAGAGCACCCGATCCCAGGAACCGCCGCCGTCGGTGGTCTTGTAGACACCGCGCTCCGGGTTGGCGATGAAGGGGTTGCCGATCGCCGCCACCCAAGCGGTGTCCGGATCCTCCGGATGGATCAGCACCGCCCCGCTGTTTCCGGTGTTCCCGAGGCCGAGGTGCCGCCACGACTTCCCGGCATCATCGGAGCGGTACACCCCCTTGCCGATGATGACATTGCTGCGCAGGCCGTCGGATCCGGTGGAGACGTACACGATGTCGGGGTTGCTCCCGGCAACCGCGATGGCCCCGATCGACGGGCTGGCGAACGTCCCGTCGGAAACCGGATGCCAATTGTGCCCGTAGTCGGTCGTCTTGAAGACTCCACCCCCGGTCGCCCCCATATAGAAGGTTCCGGGGTGCGCGCGGTGGCCGGCGACCGCGGTCACCCGGCCGCCGCGCGAGGGACCGACATAGCGGTACCGCATGGCGTCCCGAAGGTCCGATTCCGGCTGGGCGCCCGCCGGAAGGGCGAGCAGGACAAGAAACGGCAGCAGCTTGCGCATCAAGGATTCTCCGGACAGGAAGTTGCTTGGGCGGCCACCGGCGGTGGCCGGGCGGGGAATCCTACCGGAGCGGCTTTCGCGGGATGCGAACACGAGCCGGCGGACGGCGCGAAAGGGCCGGGCGGCGCGACCCCGGCCCCCGGGGCCGGACCCCGGCTTCCCGGGGAACGCGCTCCCGGGCGATCCCCGGCTGCGCCCCCATCCGGGACCCGACCCGCCGGGCAACGCGGCGTTCGAACCGCCGCATGCGGGGCGCCGGAGCGACCAGCCCCGCAACCAGTGGCGCCAACCGGTATCGGGTGGCGCCGAGATCGCCAGGATCCAGGATCGCCTCGTTCCGGGCGTCCCATCCGGTCAGGAAGTCCAGATGGTCGTCGTCCAGGTCGGAAACGGTGACCACCAGCACGCGCGGCTGGGAGTTGCCGGAAACGGGGCCGACCGCAACCATCAGGAGAAGGGCGGCAACCGATCCTGATCGCAGCATGGCTTCACACCCACCATAGCAAACCGCGTTCCGGTCCGACTACGCTTGTGCGCTCCCGGAGGCCGTCCCATGATCCCGAATTTCCACCGATCGCGCCGAATGGCGGCGCTTTTTCTTGCCATGGCGCCGGTCGCTTCGGCGCAGATCGGTTCCGAGAGTCGTCTCGAAGCCGAATGGGCCCGGATCGAACCGCTGTCGGGTGGAAAAATGGGCCTCGCCGCCATCCACGTCGAGACCGGTCGGACCGCGTTCCTCAACGCTGACGAACCGTTCCCGATGGCCAGCACCTACAAGGTGCCGATCGCGGTGGAACTCCTGCGCCGGGTGGACGAAGGCGAGTTCGGGCTCGACCACATGATCGAGCTGGACCGATCGGACCTCTCGCCGGGCAGCGGCGTCCTGAGTCGGCTCTTCGACGATCCCGGCGTTTCCCTCTCCATCCACAACCTGATGGAACTGATGCTGCTCATCAGCGACAACTCGGCGACCGACCTGTGCCTGCGGGCTGCTGGCGGCGGGGAGCGGGTCACCGCCCGGATGGCCGAGCTGGGAGTGGAGGGCGTCCGGGTGGCTCGCTCGACCGCGGATCTGATCACCGACTGGGTGGGAGCGGAAGGGTTGCCGCCGCGGGGCGAGCGGACCCGCGCCACCTACACCGAGTACTACGATCGCGTCTCCGACGAGGCGCGGGGGCAGGCGCGGGACGACTTCGAGACGGACGCCCGCGATACCGCCACCCCGCGCGGGATGGCCGACCTGCTGGCAAAGATATGGGCGGGAGAGGGCCTTTCCCGGAAGAGCCGGGATCTTCTGATCGATGTCATGGAGCGGTGCGAGACCGGGGCGGGAAGGATCAAGGGACGCCTTCCCGAGGGCACGACGGTCGCCCACAAGACCGGAACCATCGGGCGCACCACCAACGATGTGGGGATCATCACCCTGCCCGGCGCGGCCGGCCATGTGGTGCTGGTCGCGTTCGTGAAGGAATCGGATGACCCGGTTCCGGAGCGGGAACGGGCCATCGCCGAAGCCGCCCGCGCCGCCTACGACTACTTCCTGTTCGTGCCCTGAGTTCCTCCCGGTCTATTCGGGGCGCTCGGCCAGCCGCTCCTCCAGTTCCCGGAGACGGGTCTCGAGGTCGGCCAGCCGCTCGTCGAGCGCGTCCGTGCCGGCTTCGTCCATGCGCTCGCGCAGATGCTCGAAATGGGTCCTCAGGCCGGAGAAATCCAGATCCTCCATGCTCTCGAGCACATTTTCCCGAAGCTCTTCGGGGTCGATCTCGACATGGAAGTCCCTCCCGGCGTCGTGGGAGAACCACTGGTGACCCTCGCGCTCGCCGATGGTCGCGGTGATCACCGCCGGCGCGCGTTCGCGCACGAAGCCGACCTCGGTCGCCTCGCCGGGATCGAGGGCCATCACCGCCCGGCGCAGATCGCGGGTGCTCCCGATTTCGTGGTCCCCGATCCGGGTGACCACGTCACCGACCCTCAGCCCGGCCGCCTCGGCCGGACCGTCTTCGGTCACTTCGCCGATCAGAACCCCCGAGTCCTTCCCGGCGCCATAGAACTCCTGGAGCTCGGCGGTGAGGTTCATCGCGCTCACCCCGAGGAAACTCCCCCCGGAAAACGCGACCATCACGCGTGGCCGAACCTTCACGGCGCGCTCCGGCGGCTGGGCGGCAACCACCGCCGGCAGGATCACGAGCGCCAGCGCGGGCGCCATCATCCGTCGGATCATCTTCTTTCTCCCTGCTTGTCGCAGTCAGCGTTCCCGCCGGGAAACCGGGATCACCCGTTCCCCGGAAAAGGACGGGGGTGGGTGTTCCCAGAGCGACTGGACGTCCAGGAACAGATCAAGATCGTCGTGGACCCCGAAGGGCACCATCGGCTCGTTCGAGAGCATCCGGGTGCGTTCGAGATCCCGTAGCAGCAGCCGGTATTCCTCCCGGAGCGCCTCCAGCTCCCGGAGATCATCCCGGGCCGGGATCCGGCCTGAATCCCCGGCCGGCGCCGATTCACGCGCTACCCGCGGCGCCTCGACTTCCGGAGGAGGAGACCATGCGGCCCGGAGGACGACCGCAGTGACGACCACGGCCGCGGCCGCCGCCAGCAGCAGCCAGGGCGGACGGCGTCGCTCGCGCCGCACCCGGGCCATCACCTGGTCGGCGAAGCCGGCGGGCAGCTCCCACTCGGTTTTCTTCATCCCGGCAAGGGCCTTCTTCAGGTCGTCGTCGCCAATCTTCATGGCAGGGCCCCTTCGAAGCGCGGGCCAAGCAGGAGGCGCAACCGCTGGAGTCCTCGGTGGGCGCGCGACTTGGCGGTGCCCACCTCGATCCCGAGCCGACCGGCGATCTCCCGGTACGACCAGCCTTCGACGTACCGCAACATCACCGCTTCCCGAAACGCCTGCGGAAGCCGCGGCAGCGCCTCCCGGAGCGCGAGGCGCAGTTCCCCATGGAAAGCCTCCTCGTCAGGCGGCACGGCGTCGTCCCGGACGATCTCCCGAACCGCTTCACTGTCCACCGAGGCGGGAATGCCGCGGCGCATCCGCCGACGCAGTTCGCTGCGGACCAGGTTCCCGGCAATCCGGAACAGCCACGACTCGAAACGCCCGGATTCCCGGTAGCGCGAGGCCGCCCGAAACGCTCGGACGAAGGTCTCCTGGGCCAGATCGGCGGCGGTGTCCGGCTCCCCGAGCTGGCTCAGGACGAACCCGAACAACCGGCGCTCATACCGCTTGACCAGCGGCGCGAAGGCCTCCACCTCGCCCCCGCGCACCCGTTCCATGAGTTCGGCGTCGGTGCGCTCGCCGGGAGCGCCCGGGCGTTCCAGCCGGAAGGGGGTCGCGGAGGCGACTTCGGAAACCATCATCGGGCGCACCAGGGAAAACGCCGCCCGGCGCCGATGGTTCCCGCCGAAGCGAACCGGGGGTCAGGACCCGAGCGTCGCCTCGTAGGCCACTCCGGCCCAGGAGAAGCGGATCACCCTCGCCGCCAGCTCGATCGCAAAGACATCCCCGCCGGATGCGCTCCCCGATTCCCGAAGCGGAATGCGGGCGGCCTCGTCCGACTTGATTGCCGCGTACCCGTCGAGCCGGGGCCACATCGCGGCGCGGCGCGCCTCGGGCGCCTCCGACCAGAGCTCGCCGAGCGGGATGCCCTGGTTTCGGTTGACCAGCAGCGACCACGCCCCCTCCTCGGGAATGTGGAGGTAGAGGCTGTACCGGCCAGCGGGGATCATCCGGCCGCCGATCAGCAGGTCGGCCGAGGTTTCCAGAATGGTCACCTCGTTTTCACCGGCCCGCCACACCCGCTCCTCCGGGAGCATGGCGAAGAGTTCGTCGAGATCCCGGCCGCCGAGGTCGGGGCGGCCGTAGTCCACGCTCACGCTCGCCGATCCCACGGCGGTCTTGACGGTTCCGCGCGGCAGCGCGTCCTGCGCGGCGGCGAGGAGGGGAAACCCGAGAAGGGTGGCGGCAAGGAGAATGCGCTTGATCATGATGAGGCTCCGTGGGAGGGCCGCTCAGCCGTGGAGCATGGCGTACACCACAAGTCCGCTGAGCGAGACATAGACCCACACCGGCGCGGCGACCCGCGCCCAGCGCCGGTGGGTGGAGAACCGCCGGTTCACCGCCAGCAGGGCGGTGGTCAGAACCAGCGGAAGCGCCACCGCCGAGGCGACGATGTGGGTGATGAGAACGGTGAAGTAGACGGGACGAAGGAGACCTTCGCCGGGGTACGGCGTGTCCCCCTGGAAGTAATGGTAGACCGCGTAGCTCACGAGGAACGAGGCCCCGACGGCGAGCGCCGCCCCAAGCAGCCCGATGTGGACGTTCCGCCGCCCGCTCCGGATCGCCAAAACCCCGAGTGAGACGAGGGTGAGAGTGGCCGCATTCAGCGAAGCGTTCACCCCGGGAAGCGACGCCGTCCACATGGGAACGACCGCCGGAGCCGCCCGCAGGTAGAGCAGCCACATCAGGGCGGCGAACACGACCCCGCTGACCAGAAAGGCCGAGCGCACCACCCGACGATCCGATTCCGTGCCCGACATCGACCGGAAGCATAGGCCGGGCGGCCCGGCTTCCCCGGGAGCCCGGCCGCGCCTCCCTACTATCCGCCGCTCCCGTCGTTTTCGGCGACCGTGACCGTGACGCTGTCAATCGTCACCGAGTCATACCCGCCGCCGCTCGCCCCGTGCGTCAACACCACGGCTGGATCCGCTGTCGCGTCCTCGTCCTCGTCCGCCGAAACCGTCACCATCTGCGGCGCCCCGTAGTTCGTGCTCGTGAAGGTCAGACTCGCCGGAACAACGCGGACGTCGCCGGAGGCCCCAGCCACTGTCACCGTCACATCACCGCCCGCAGGCCGCGAATCCAGATGCACCGTATAACTCCCGCTGCCGCCTTCGGCCACTGTCAGCGCGGAATCCGAAACCGTCACCCCGGCCGTGTCGTCATCCATGATCGTGCCAGTGGCTTCGAGCCTCTTCTTCCCGCCCTCGAAGACCACGCGCCTGTCGCTCGTACGGATGTTGTTCAGGCGCAGGGTGAACGTCTCGTCGTCCTCATCCACCTCATCGCCCAGAACCCGCACGGTCACCATCTTGGTCAGATCTCGACCGGTAGCATTGGCCGCGAACACCAGATTCTGGTCCCGGAACCCGACAAAGTCCCGCCCAGCGCCTCGCCCCCCCTTGGCCGTGCCCGGCCGAGCCCACGCCGTCGCCCGAATCTCCACATCGTGGCTCGGGGAACCACTCAACGTAACGGTGAATTCCATGTCGGTCTCGCCCGAATCCCCCTCGTCAACGGTCACATCCGAAACCGAAATCTCATGGCCGGTCGACTTGGCGGCATCGTCATCCATGATCGTCCCGATGACTTCGAGCCTCTTCCTTCCGTTCTCGAAGGCCACTAGCGGGTCGCCCGTTCGGATGTTGTTCAAACGCAGGACAAGCGTCTCGTCGTTTTCTTCCACCTCGTCACCCAACACCTTGACCGTCACTATTTTGGTCAGGTCCGCCCCGGTCGCATTCGCTGGAAACACCAGATTCCGATCTCGGAACCCGATGAAATCCCGACCGGCCCCTTTGCCACCCTTGGCGATATCAATGGCGTCCCTGCTCCATGCCGTCGCCCGAATCTCCACATCGTGGCTCGGCGAGTCACTCAGCGTGACCGTGAAGTCCATGTTCGTTTCGCCCGAATCCCCTTCGTCAACTGTCACATCAGACGCCGATATCAGCGGCCGAATCGGCTCCGGCTCCGGCCCCGGAACCGGCGCGCGAATCAGCACTTCCAGTGTGTCGGACACCTCACTGTAGCCGTTAGGATTCACGGCGCGGATTTGGATTCCAAGCGTTTCGCCCTGACTTAGTGTGAAATTTCGATAATCGATATAGCACGGGAGTTCGGTGTCAAGGTGCAAAAGATCGGACCAAGGACTCCACTGACCCTGCCAGCTACGATGTCTGATTCGACTTTGCCACTTAGTAATGCTGGAGTCCTTCGGATCATCCCAATTGACTGTAACACAATCGGGCAAATGTGCATATCCTTGAAACGCTATAAGACCCGTCGGTTTCGCTGGTACAGCATTGCCATACTCGATTACCGACACCACAACAGAGTCAATCGTTATCGAGTCATAGCCACCTCCGCTGGCGCTATGCGTCAGCGTCACATCGGGATCCGTAGTGGTGTCCATGTCGTATTTCGCGAAAACCGTCACAACTTGTTCGGTGGTCCAATTCCCCCGCGTAAAGGTGAGTGATGATTTATCTACTGTCACATCCCCTGATTCACCACCCACGGTGATCGTCACGGTCCCTGACGGCGCTTGATTCAATTTTATCGTGTAGCTTTCGCTCCCACCCTCGCGCACCGTCAATTCGGACTCCGAGACCGTCACTCCCGCGGGAGTCGCTCGCGGCGTCGCCATCACTACAACAGAAGGTTCGCTAAATCCATTGGCGTTCACTGCGCGTACTTGATATTTATAAGAAGTTCCAGGAGGACCTCCTCTCTCGTTCCAATATGTCTTGAATTGACCTGATGTTTCCACATATATCTCGGACCACTCATCGCATAATTCAAATATCTCATTGAAACACGCTAAGTCATCCCTTTTCTCCCAACGAATAATACTGGAATCCATGGGGTCATCCCAAGTCAGAACGATTCGTCTGCCGTGTACTGAGGCCTGAACGCCGGTCGGCTTGGCCGGCACAGCGCTCACTATATCGGAGACCGGGCCGCGCCCATTGGCATTTACTGCCCGCACTTGGAATTCGTAATATTCTACATTTTGGAGGTCATGACTGTTGATGATCAATATATCTATCTTGCCGCTACTTCGTTGCCAAGACTCCCAATCCGACCCTTGAATTCTGAGCCGATACTCCATAGCAACAATGTTCGAATTGTCCATAGAATCATACTTCAATCTGATATGCCATCCCATTATGGTTGCCGTTAGACGTGTTGGCTTTGCCGGCACTCCTCCAGATGACTCCATGGGGACCGCAGTCACAACATCGGAAGCCAAACCGGCACCGTGAATATTCACCGCACGTACTTGAAATACGTAGACAATTCCGTTCGTCAGATCAATAACCGTGTGATTGCCATGGGAACCGGATTCGCGGATGTCCTTCCATCTCTTGTTTGCCAAACCCTCTTCCTGTGGCGCACTCCGCACTTGCCATCCAACGATATTGGCATCGAATAAACCCTCGCCGATGATCGGGCCACTCCAGAACAAACCAACGCGCGAATCACCGGCTTCCGCCGTAAAATGCAACGGCTTGCCAGGAGTCGGCGTCCGTGTAGGCACTGCCGAGACTACGTCCGACGCCGGACCAACACCGTAAATGTTCCTGGCACGCACTTGAAATACATAGCTTGTTCCGTTCGTCAGGCCGGTAACGTTGTAGTTGCTGGGAGCGTAATCGGTACGATCAAAATTCAAATCTTGCCAGCTTTTGCTTGTCACGCCTTCCGCTTGAGACGCCATCCGAATCTGCCACGTTGCATCTCTTTCTCTTAAAATGGGGTTCCAGGTCAACACTACCGAACCATCACGTGGCGCGGCGGTAAATCCTGTCGGCTTGGACGGTGGCTTTCCTTCTGACAGAAATGGCGTGGCGGCAACAACATCCGAGGCCACGCCCGCACCGTTGGCGTTCACAGCGCGTACCTGAAAAACAAGCAGCATACCGACTTCCCTACTGAAATCGTAGGGGGCTGTGCCGTAAGATGTTATATCGGACCTGACATTCCACCATTCCTGAGAACTCAAATTTTCGTTCTCCTGAAATGCCCACCTCATCTGCCATCCGGTTATGCTGGGATCCTTTGGGTCGTCCCAAGTCACCACTATAGTTCCACCCCGGCTGGCGGTAACAGCGACGCCCTTCGGCTTGCCAGGAGTTGGCGCAAGCATCGGGGTCACGATCACTTCGTCCGAAGCGGCACTTGAAGTATTACCTTTCATCGCCCGAATTTTGAATCCGTATGCCGTACCGTTCGCCAAGTTGGTTATCGTGTGACTGGACGTGGATGCACTCGATCCCGCAATGTCGGTCCAATCGCCGTAATTGCTGTTTCCGGACTTCATTTGATACTGCCAACCAGTGATGCTGGCATTTACCGATTCGTCCCAGTTCAGGGTTGTCTGTCGATCTCCTGCGACGGCGACGAGACCCATAGGAGCGCCGGGAGCGCCGTCGTCGTCGACGATAGTCAAGGTGATGGTTCCGGCGGTCCACATCGTGGCTTGGACCGAGTTGTTCGGAATGGCCTTGAATGTGAGAGTCTCGTCACGTTCGTCTTCCGCGTCACCGAGGACACTGAATTGGAACGTGGCAGTCCTTTCGCCGCTGCTGATCGTGGCAACAGCGCCATTGGGCCAACACATGTCGGCACCCGAGGGAGCCGGACTGCTGCAGCCACTGGCGGTCATGGTCTCGTTGAATGTTCCCGTGCTCTCAGCAGCAACTGGTTCCATCTTGACATCAAAACTGCCGTCTGCCGCGTCGCCAAGCATTACGGTGATGGCGATATCGGTCCTTTCCGAGTCCCCCTCCGTGAACGACGTTATCCCAGATGAAAGCGTGATGATCTTGCCCGCGATACCCTGAGCCGCGATGGCGACCGGCCCGTCGGGAGATGCTCCCGGTGCAGAAGGAGTGGCCGGAGCGGGAGTGACACGAGGCGATGACGGCGTAGTGGGATTGGAAGACCCGCAACCGCTCACTCCGAGCAGGACGGCGATGCCAAGCGCAATTCCTACATAGCCAAGATGCCGATCAAATCGAACGCAAGCGCTAACGGGAGTAGTATGGATTTTCATAGATAGAGATGGCCTTTCGGGCGGAACTTCGGGAGGAGAGTGCAGTATCGGCGAGTGGATTCCGGCGATAAAACCAAGGAATTCCAACGCATTGAGTGTAGTCACCCAGAATGTCAGTTCTGACATTAATCGCATCATTTTTCGGCGCACGCGCTGCGAACAAAAGGTGACAACCGCTCGATTGGTGGATCGGCGCAGTGGTCGCGCCTGGTCCACGCAGGCGCCAGTGATCGCGGTGTTCACCGATTCCGACTTTTCGGTTATCCCAAGTACGACGAACCGTGATCTCCGGAAACTCGGCGCCCGGACGGTCGAGGGGGGCACTACCGGATCGGTTCGACCGAACGAGCTCGATTCATGGCTTGCGGACGCGGGCGAAAGCCCCGGTTCCCCCGGGCCGAACACTCTGCTCTTCGGGCGGCGCGGTAGCGGCGATGCGACCTCAACTACCGCGGTCCGTCGTTGGGGGTCGCGGAGAGCGCCACCCCAGGGACGGCGGCGCGCTAGCTAACGGTTACCGCTTCCGCTTGGTGTGATAATATGTCGCATACTATGCAGAACCGGGGCGGCGGCCATGCGGAGCGGCGGGGGGCGCTGCGGCGGTTGCTGGCGGAGCGGCGGCTGGCGACGCAGGCCGAGGTGATCGCGGCGCTGGCCGAGGACGGGTTTCCGGTGACGCAGCCGGCGGTGAGCCGGGATCTCCGGGAACTCGGCGCCCGCAAGGTGGAAGGGCGGTACCGGATCGGACCGACCGAATGGTCGCGGTTTATGGGTCTCGGCGCCCTCGTGGAGGCGCTGGTTCCCGCGGGGCCGAACATCCTCGTCATTCGGACGGCTCCCGGCGGGGCGCAGCGGGCGGGCCATGCCCTCGACAACGCCGGATGGCAGGAAATCGCCGGCACGGTCGCGGGCGACGACACCGTGTTCGTCGCCAGCCGGAGCGCCGCCGACCAGAACCGGCTGCTGGAGCGGCTGCGGAAAGCCCTCTCCAGCGAAAGCGAGAAGGTCCCGGCATGACCGGACGCGAATCCCCTGCCCCTTCCGTCCTGGCGGTCGTCCTTGGCGCGTCCGGCTATGTGGCGGGAGAGATGCTCCGCTGGATCGCTTTGCACCCCGGCATCGGACTCGGCGCGGCGGTGTCCTCGAGTCATGCAGGGGGAGCGCTGGCGGACTCCTTCCCCAACCTCGGCGCCGCCTTTCCCGTCGAGCGGTTTCTCGCGCCCGGGGAACTGGCCGGATGGCTTCGGAACGCATCGGGAGAGGCGGAACGGGTGGTCGCCTTCTCGGCGGCGCCGCATACCCGGTCGGCGCCGCAAATCCGCGACCTACTGGAGATGACCGAGCGGCTCGGACTCCGGGTTCCGGTGGTGGATCTCTCGGCGGACTTCCGCCACCGGGATCCCGAGGTCTACAAGGCCATCTACGGCGTCCCCCATCCGGCTCCGGAACTTCTGTCCGGGTTCGTCTGCGGTCTTCCGGAGCGGATTTCCGGGACGCCGTCGGAACGCATCGCCCATCCGGGGTGCTTTGCGACCGCGGTGGCGCTTGCCGCGTGGCCGCTCCGCCGGGCGGGGGTCATCGGGCCCGAAATCCAGGTCGCCGCGATCACCGGCAGCACCGGATCGGGCGGCGCTCCGAAACCCACCACCCACCACCCCGAACGCCACGCCAACCTCTTCGCCTACAAGCCGCTGGCCCATCGGCACGCGCCGGAGATGGAGAACCTGATCGGCGACGCCCGGGAACCGGTCCGGGTTCGTTTCGTGCCCCACTCCGGGCCGTTCGCCCGGGGCATCCACGCCACCCTGTTCGCGGAACGACGGGACGGGGCCGACGTGGAGGCGACCCTCGCCGCGTGCTACCGCGACCAGCCGCTGATCCGGGTGACCGGCGCTCCGAAGCTGAAGGAAGTCGTGGGTTCGGCCTCCACCGTCGTCGGGGGATGCGCGGAGGGGAACACCGCAGTGGCCTTCGCCGCACTCGACAACTTGGGAAAGGGCGCCGCCAGCGGCGGGATGCAGTGGATGAACCGCATCCTCGGCCTTCCCGACGAAACCGGCCTGACCGCACCGGCGGCCTCGTGGCTCTGATCCGCCCGGAGCGGCGCCGGAACACCCTGCGGAAACAGCCGGCCGGCGCCTTGGGCACGGAAACGGTGCCCACGCTCTTCGAGCCTGCGAAGCCCCGGCGGAAACGGTGGGCCCGCGCCCGGTCCGGCTGGTTGGCCACCGGGAAGGTGTTGTGGCTCGCGGAGTCGGTGTAATGCATGTTCACGGCGCGGAGATCGAACCGGTTCCGATCGGTGATCGGAAAACGGGCGCCCGCGAACCCGCAGACCGCCCTCATGCCGATCCGGAGCATGTTCGGTGCAACCTGGCTCTCGATCCCGCCGAAAGCGGCGGGTTTCCCGGTGGCGACCGCCCGACGGAAAGGGGCGGACACCACCGGAAACAGAGATTGCCCGGGAATGGCAGTGCTCCTGGATCCCGCGCTTTCCCCGGTCCCATCGTCTTCGGCGTCGCCTCCGTCGAACCGGGCGCAGGGCCTACTGGCGGTGACCAGGCGGAACGGACCGTGGTTCTTGAAGTTCGGCCCGGAGCGGCGGCGCCAAACGCCGGAAGCACCGTCAGCACCGCGGCGGGACGTGGCGCAGCAAGAAACAGGCGGCGGACCGGCTCGGGAGCGGATCGAATCATGAGCGCCATGCCTGGTGGCGTCGCCCTCCGTGAGGGGATCCCGGCGCGCCGGGCGTTATCCGCCAATCGACAGGCATCCACCGCGGCAAGCGAACCCGCGCCGAAACTCCCGCATCCCGGTCCCGGAGGCACGCCTTGACCGCCGAATCCCCCCATCTGTTTCCGGTCTACGCCCAGCTCCCGGTCCGCATCGCCCGGGGAGACGGCGTGACCCTCACCACCGACACCGGCCGGACCCTGCTGGACTTCTACGGCGGACACGCGGTTGCCGGTCTCGGATACGGACACCCGGCGGTGCTGGCCGCGCTCCGGGAGTCGGCGGAACAACTCCTCTTCCAGACCAATGCAGTCCCGAGCGCCCGCCGGGCGGCGGCGGCGGCGGCGCTGGCCGGATTCGCTCCGGACGGACTCGACCGGGTCTTCTTCGTGAACAGCGGCGCCGAAGCCAACGAGAACGCCCTCCGACTGGCGTTCCGAAAGCGCCCCGAACGCGACACGGTGGTGGTCGCAAGCGGCGGGTTCCACGGACGCACGGCGGCAGCCGCTGCCGCCACCGCCGGTTCGGAGCGATGGTACGGGTTCCCGCGGACGCCCTTCGAGACGCGAACGGTGGCGCGCGACGATCCGGGCGCGCTCGCCGAAGCGGTGGACGAGCGGGTCGCCGCGGTGCTGCTGGAGCCGGTGCAGGGGATGGCGGGCGCCATCGTGCTCGGCCACGATTTCCTCCGGACGGCGCGCGAGGCATGCGACCGGACCGGAGCGCTGCTGATCTTCGACGAGGTGCAGTGCGGCATGGGCCGGAGCGGCAAGCCCTTCGCGTGCGACTGGCCGGGAGTGCGGCCCGACCTGCTGACGACCGCCAAGGCGGTCGCCGCCGGGTTTCCTGCGGGAGCGGTGCTTGCCACCGAAGCGGTGGCCGGCAACCTTCCGGTGGGGGCGCTCGGCACCACGTTCGGAGGAGGCCCGGTCGCCGCGGCGCTGGTGGTCGCGGTGATCGAGACCATCCTGCGCGAACGGCTGCTCCCCGAAGTGGTGCGGCTTTCCGAGCGGATCCGCGCCGAAGCTCCCGGCGGGGTGGTGGAAGCGGTCCAGGGTCGAGGATTCCTGTTGGGCCTCCGGTGCTCCCGCCCGGCGCGCGAGGTGCGGGATTGGCTGCTCGAGCGGGGCATTCTCGCCGGAACCTCGACCGACCCCGCAGTCCTGCGGCTGCTTCCCCCGCTGGTGCTGCGCGACGAACATGTGGACCGACTGCTGACCGAACTTCGGGAGATCGAGCGGTGAGTGGTCCGGAAATCCAGCGGACGGGGGATCGGGGCGCCGATGCGTCCCGGCACGGCGCGGGCCCTGCCCTCCGGCTGCCGATCACGCACCGCAACCGGAACTGCTGGCCGGGCTCTGGGGGATCGCAGCGCATCGTCCCCGAATCCATCGGCCGGGAGGCCCGGGTACCGACGGATCCCGTCGCAGCGCGGCCCTTGCCCCCTGGCCGCCGATCACGCGACACGGCCGGCGCTGCCGCGCGGGCTTCAAGAGATCGCGCGGTGAGGCGTCCCGAAATCCATCAGCTGCAAGACCGGGGCACCGACGGATCCCGGTACGGTGTGGCCCTTCCCCTCCGGCTACCGATCACGCAGCGCGAACGGAACGGCCGCCCGGCTTCGGGGGATCGGACAGGGCAGGCTCCCGAATTCACCGGCCAGAGGACGGGAGCACCAACAATTCCCGATACAGCGCGGCCTTCCCGCCGGCACCCGATCACGCAGTGCGAACGAACGGCCGCCCGGGCTTTGGAGGATCGGACGGGACAGACTCCCCGAATCCGCCAGCGGGCAACCGGCGCCGACGAACCCGGGTACGGCGCGGCCCTTCCTCTCCGCTACCGATCACACAGCGCGAACGGAACGGCCACCCGGACTTCGGAGGATCGGACGGGACAGACTCCCCGAGTCCGCCAGCGGGCAACCGGCGCCGACGAACCCGGGTACGGCGCGGCCCTTCCTCTGCGCTACCAATCACACAACGCGAACGGAACGGCCACCCGGACTTCGGAGGATCGGACGGGACAGACTCCCCGAGTCCGCCAGCGGGCAACCGGCGCCGACGAATCCGGGTACGGCGCGGCCCTTCCTCTCCGCTACCGATCACACAGCGCGAACGGAACGGCCGCCCGGGCTTCGGGGGATCGGACGGGGCAGACTCCCAAATCCACCGGCCGGAGGACGGGAGCGCCCACAGACCCCGGTACAGCGCGGCCCTCCCCAACGGCTGCCGATCGCACGGCAAGACCAGCGCTGCCGCGCGGGCTTCGGGAGGTCGGGCGGTGAGGCTTTCCGAAATCCACCAGTTGGAGGACCTCGGCGCCGACGGGCTCGGCCGGATCGCCTCCCTCGCCCGCCGATTGCGGGAACGACCCGAACCGGATGCCCTGCGCGGGCGGGTGCTGGGCCTGCTGCTGCTGAACCCGTCGCTCCGGACCCAGGCGTCGTTCCAGGCGGCCATGGCCCGGCTCGGCGGCGCGAGCTTCGTCATCGCCCCCGACCGGTTCATCCACCACCTCGAGTTGGACCCCGACGCGATCATGGATGGTGAAGCCGCCGAGAACATCGCCGAGGCGATTCCGGTGCTCGCCAGCTATGTCGACGTCCTCGGCGTCCGGGCGTTCGGCCGACAACGAAGCCTCGCGGAGGATATGGACGATCCGGTCATCGAGCGCATCCGTGCGCTGACCGGCAAGCCGTTCCTGAACCTGGAGTCGGCGATGCGGCATCCCTGCCAAGCGATCTCGGACTGGCTCTCGCTGGATGACTTCGGGGTGCGGCCGGGCGCGAAGTTCACGCTGGCGTGGGCGAACCATCCGGCCCCCCTGCCCCTCGCGGTGCCGGCGGACACCCTGCGGATGGCCACGATGCGCGGGATGCGGGTGACGGTGCTTCGCCCCCGAGGGTACGCCCTGCCGCCGGCGGTGATGGAGGAGGCGCGGGCCCTTGCAGCCGCGGCCGGCGGATCGCTTCGGGAAACCGAAGACATCAACGAAGGCATGGACAGAGCGCGGGTTCTCTACGCGAAGTCCTGGGCTTCAACCGTCCACTACGGGGATCAGAAGGCGGATATCGGTATCCGGCGAATGCTTGGTGACTGGACGGTGGACGATCCCTGGTTCGAGGGAGCGGATCCCGCCTGCGACTTCCTTCACTGCCTGCCGGTCCGACGGGGCGTGGTCGCCACCCGGAAGGTTCTGGAAGGCCCCCGGTCCCGGATCGTGCGCCAGGCGGAAAACCGGATGTGGGCCCAGATGGCGATCCTCCACCGCCTGCTGGCCCGAACCTCGAGCGGAGGGCCGACGGGATGATCGAACGGCTCACCGCCGAAGAACGCGCCACCCGGGTGCGCGCGCTCAAGCATGCGGCGCCCTACCTGAAGCGCTACCGGGGGCGGACCCTGCTCATCAAGGCCGGGGGCGCCACCCTCGAGAGCGACCGGGGCATCGCCGGCATCGTGGAGCAGATCGCCCTGCTCCACCGGCTGGGTATCCACATCGTCTTCGTCCACGGCGGTGGTCCCCAGGGCACCGAACTCGCTCGCGCACTCGGGCGGGAAACCCGGTTCGTCGCCGGGCGGCGGGTCACCGACGCCGACGGGATCCGGGTGATGGCGATGGCCATGAACGGCGCGATCAACACCCGGATCCTTGCCGCCTGTCGGGCCTGGGACCTTCCCGCGGTCGGGTTTTCCGGGGTCTCCGCCGGGCTGATCGAAGCGCACCGGCGGCCGCCGGTCGAGGTGGACGGAACGACGGTGGACTACGGGCTGGTCGGCGACATCCACCGGGTGCGGGCGGAAGTGCTCGCCGAACAACTCCGCCTGGGAGTCATTCCGGTGATCAGCCCGCTGTCCGCCGACGATGCCGGCCAGCTGCTGAACATCAACGCCGACACGGTGGCGGCCGCCCTGGCCGCGGCGATCAAGGCCGAAAAACTGATCCTGCTCGGCGAGACCCCGGGGCTGCTCGGCGATCCGGATGACCCCGGAAGCGTCATCTCCTTCCTGGATATCGAGGAGCTGGGCCGGATGACCGGATCCGGGGCGATCCGCAGCGGGATGCTCCCGAAGGCCCGCTGCATCCGGGAGGCGCTCGGCGGCGGAGTCGCCCGGGCGCATCTGATTCCGCTGGGCGTTCCCGACAGCCTGCTCCTCGAGATCTTCACCCCGGAGGGGATCGGCACGCTGGTGGTGCCGAAACTGGATGACCTGTCGTCCGCCGAGCGGGCGCGGCGCATGAGCGGCGCCGGGGGAAACTGATCAGCGCCCCGGAGCGGACGCAACCCGACGCCGGCACCGGGGGAAACACCCGAATCGCACGCCGGAAGGACCCGGAAATGGCGCCGGGGGAACCGATCAGCGCCCCGGAGCGGACGCAACCCGACGCCGGCACCGGGGGAAACACCCGAATCGCACGCCGGAGGGACCCCGCAACGGCGCCGGGAAAACCGATCAGCGCCCCGGAGCGGACGCAACCCGGCGCCGGCACCGGGGGAAACACCCGAATCGCACGCCGGAGGGACCCCGCAACGGCGCCGGGAAAACCGATCAGCGCCCCGGAGCGGACGCAACCCGACGCCGGCACCGGGGGAAACACCCGAATCGCACGCCGGAGGGACCCCGCAACGGCGCCGGGAAAACCGATCAGCGCCCCGGAGCGGACGCAACCCGGCGCCGGCACCGGGCGAACCACCCGAATCGCACGCCGGAGGGACCCCGCAACGGCGCCGGGAAAACCGATCAGCGCCCCGGAGCGGACGCAACCCGACGCCGGCACCGGGGGAAACACCCGAATCGCACGCCGGAGGGACCCCGCAACGGCGCCGGGAAAACCGATCAGCGCCCCGGAGCGGACGCAACCCGACGCCAGCAACGGGGGAACCACCCGAATCGCCCGCCGGAGGGACCCCGCAACGGCGCCGGGGGGACCGATCAGCGCCCGCCGAACCGCGCCTCGGCGGCCGCGATGAAACGCGGCCATTGGGCATATTCCGGATCGGCGGCCGGATCCCAGACCTTCAGAAGATCTTTCCGGGCCTCCGATGCGGGGACCCCCTTATGCAGGGTGCGGTAGAGGTACACGAACACCGAGACCCGCATGTTGGCGAAGCAGTGCACGTGGACCGAGCGATCCCCGGTGCTGTCCATCACCCGGAAGAACAGGTCGAGATCGTCCAGGGAGGGGTTCTCCCAGTCCACCGGGATCTGGAAATAGGCCATGCCCGCCTCGGTGACCCGGAAGCCCTCCTCCAGGTTCCGCTCGCGGCGGGCCGGGGCGAGATTCACCACCACATCGAACCCGGCGGCGCCCACGGCGGCGATTTCCGCGTCGTTGATCTGGCCGGAGGTTGCCAGCCGGTCCGAAATCCGGACGTAATTATGGATGCCGGCGAGATCCGCATCCTGCGCGAACGCGGTCCCGGCGAGGAGGGCGGCGACCGGCAGGAACGCGAGCCTCATTGCCGATTCTCCCCGCGCTCGTCGTGGACCCCGGCGCCGCCATCGGGCGCCCGCCGGTCCACCCCCCCCTCGAGGACCCCCTCGTCCCGCAAGTGGACAATCACCTCGGCCGCCCCCTGGGCTTCCCGGCCGCTCAGCGTGTGGCCCCAGGACTCGAGCCGGGTGAGGGTGTCCGGGGAGAACTTCTGCTCCTCGTAGGTGATCCGGTCGGGCAGCCACTGATGGTGGATGCGCCCGGCATCCACCGCCTCCTGGGCGTTCATGCCGTGGTCGATCACATTCAGGATCGTCTGCATCACGGTATTGATGATCGTGCGCCCTCCCGGAGTGCCGGTCACCATGAACAGCTCGCCGTCCCGGGCGACGATCGTCGGGGTCATGCTCGACAGCATCCGCTTGCCGGGGGCCGCCAGGTTCGGGTCGGTACCGATCAGCCCCTGCTCGTTGGTCAACCCGGGCGCCGCATTGAAGTCCCCCATCTCGTTGTTCAGGAGGAAGCCGGTCCCGGGCGCGATGATCCCCGATCCGTACCCGAACTCGAGGGTATAGGTCAGCGAAACTGCGTTCCGGTCCTTGTCCACCACCGAGAAGTGGGTGGTCTCCTCGCTCTGGTTGGTCCATTCGAAGCTCGTCGGACTGGAAACCGAGGCTCGCCGGTCCTGGATCGTCGTCCGGATTTCGTTGGCGTACTGCTTCGAAGTGAGGCGGGAGATCGGCATGTCCGGGTTGAAGTCGGGATCGCCGAGATAGCGTGCCCGGTCGGAGTACGCCCGGCGCATGGCCTCCGCCATGTGGTGCAGGTTCTCGGCGGAACCGAAACCGGCGCCGGCGACGTCCCGGGCCTCGAGAACGTTGAGCATCTGGACCAGCACAACGCCTCCGGAACTCGGCGGCGGCATCGAGATGATCTCGAATCCCCGATAGGTTCCCCGGATCGGCTCGCGCACGTGGGCCCGGTAGTTCCTCAAATCCTCGAGCGTGATGAGCCCGCCGTTCTTCTCCATCTCCCGGACGAGCATTTCAGCGGTATCCCCCTCGTAGAAGCCGGCGGCCCCGTTTTCGAGGATCCGTTCGAGACTCGCTGCGAGGTCCGGCTGGCGCAGGGTGTCCCCGGCCTTGTAGGGCGTTCCGTTCCGGGAGAACTGCGCGAGGGACGCCGGATACTGCCGCATCCGGTCGAGCACCCGCGCCAGTGAGCCGGCGAGACCGTGCGAGACCTCGAACCCGTCCCGGGCGAGTTCGACCGCGGGCCGGACCAGGCGTTCCCAGGGCAGCGATCCCTGCTGCTCCCACGCCAACCGGAGGCCAGCGACCGTTCCCGGCACCCCCACCGCCCGGTGGCTCAGGTGGTGGATCTCGAAGCTGTATTCGCCGTTCCCATCAAGCCACATGTCCGGAGTCGCCGCCGCCGGAGCCATTTCCCGGAAGTCGTAGGCCAGCGGCGCCCCGCCGCCGGAAGGCCGCCACACCAGGAATCCGCCGCCACCGATGTTTCCGGCGGTGGGATGGGTGACCGCGAGGGCGAAGGCGGTCGCCACTGCGGCATCGACCGCGTTTCCGCCCTCGCGCAACACCGCGGCGCCCACCTCGGAAGCGAGCGCGTTCTGCGACACCACCATGCCTTGGCGGGCGCGAACCGCAACGCTTCGCGCCTCGGCCGGGAGAACGAACGCTAACGTAGATGATGCCGCGAGCGCGGCGGGGAAAACCGCCGCGAGCGCGCGCCGGGCCAACCGGCGCCACACGCCGGCAAGGGAGAAGAACATGGGATCGACCCTCCGGGGAGCCATGGATGCTAGCAGCGGCCGGGACCCGGAACGGGATGGTCGCTTCGGGCGCCGCACGCGGGGTCGGGGTACCCGCATGCGCCGTTTCCCGCGGCTTGCGGCGGCAGGCGCGCTCCTTGCGGCGCTGACCGCCCTTCCGGCAACGGCCGGCGCCCAGGCGCGCGTTCCGGTCGAGGAATTCCGGCTGGAAAACGGGATGCGATTCCTCACCGTGGTCCGCGAGGACATGACCACCGTGAGCGCCGGGTGGGTGGCCCACGTCGGGTCGGCCAACGAGCGACCGGGGATCACCGGATTGAGCCACTTCTTCGAACACATGATGTTCAAGGGCTCGCCGCGGATCGGAACTTCGGCCCCCGAACGCGACGCGGCGATCATCGAGGAGCAGGAAGCTGTCCAGGAACGGATCCGCGCCATCCACCGCGAGCGGCGCGAGCAATACCGGCTCGGCGTGATCGACGATCCGTTCGGCGAAGCGGACCGGCCTCCGGAGCTGATCGAGCTGGAAACGGAGTTCGAGCGGCTGGCCGGGGAACAGCGGGACCTGATCGTCAAGGACGAGTTCGACCGCATCTACACCGAGGCGGGCGGCACCGGAATGAACGCCTTCACCTCCCATGACAACACGGTGTACTTCATCACGGTCCCGCAAAACCGGCTGGAACTATGGTTCTGGATGGAATCGGAGCGGCTGCTGCGACCGGTCTTCCGCGAGTTCTACTCCGAGCGCGACGTGGTGCACGAGGAGCGGCGGCTCCGGACCGAATCCACCCCCACCGGGGAGTTTGACGAGGCGTTCAACGCCATGTTCTGGCAGTCCCACCCCTACTCGTGGCCGGTCGTGGGCTGGCCCTCGGACCTCCGGTCCTACAGCCTCGCGCAGGCCAACGAGTACTACGACACTTGGTACGCGCCCGGGAACCTGACCGCCGCGCTGGTGGGAAACTTCGACCCCGCCGAGGCCAGGACGCTTGCCGAGCGCTACTTCGGCCGGCTGGAGACAGGTGCGGAGGCGCCCGACGTGGTCACGCTGGAGATGGAACAGAACGCCGAGAAGCGGATGATCGCGGAGTGCGACTGCCAGCCCCAGGTGAAGGTGCGCCATCACACCGTCCCGTTCCGCCACCGGGACATGTACGCGCTGGATGTGCTGGCCGGACTCCTCAACGGGCGCACCGGACGGCTCTATCGCTCGATGGTGCTCGGAAGCGAGATCGCAAGCTCCGCAGGCGCCTTCCAGGACAACCGCAAGTTTGCCGGACTCTTCGAGTTCAACGCGGAAGCGCGCGGGGAAACGACCCCCGCCGAACTCGAGACGGCGATCGAGGCCGAGATCCGGCGGCTTCAGGAGGAACCGATCCCGGCCGATGAAATCCGGAAGGTCAAGAACCAGATCACCGCAGCCGCCTTCGAGCGGCTGGAGAATCCGCTCTTCCTGCTCATCCAGCTGCTGGTGTTCGATTCGCTCGGGGACTGGAATTACCTGAACACCTGGACGACGGACGCCCTGGCGGTCACCGAGGAGGACATCCGGAGGGTGGCGGCGCAGTATCTGGTTCCGGAAAACCGGTCGGTCGCACACTACTTCCGCAAGGCGGGCTCCGCCGCCGAAGCGTTACCCCCCGAACTCGAAGGCCTCCCCGCGGAGATGCGGGGCCCGATCCAGACCCAGATCCGCCAGATCCGGGCAAGCGACAACCGGGCGGCGCTGGAAGGGGCACTGGCCCAGTTCGAGGGCGGCCTCGCACAGGCGCCGGCGCCCATGCGGCCGGCGCTGGAATACGTAATTCGGGTGATCCGGGAGCGGCTCGCCGAACTGGAACCGGGAGGCCCGGCATGAGGACACAGATCACCAACCCGCGGCGAGCGGCGGCTTTCGGCTGCCTTCTCCTCGTCGCCGCCGTTCCGGGCGCGGCGCAGGACGGGATCCCCGATCGGCCGGAGGATCTGACCTTTCCGGAATTCGCGTTCGAGGTTCCGGACGGCGCCGAGGCGGTCCACCGGATCCCGCACCCGGATGTCCGGGGCGGCATCCCGGTGGTGGTGGTGGAGGACCATGCCCTGCCCCTCATCCGCATCGGCATCACGCTCCGGATCGGGTCCTTCCTCGACCCGCGGGACCAAGTGGGTCTCGCATCGCTGACGGCAGGCATGATGCGGACCGGCGGCGCCGGCACGCGTTCCCCCGACGAACTTGACGAGCGGATCGAATTCCTCGCCGCCTCGATCGGCGTCTCCTCCTCCGGCGCCGAATCGAACGCCTCGCTGCGGACGATCACGCCGGTTTTCGACGAGAGCCTCGATCTCTTCTTCGACGTGCTGCGGCGGCCCCGTTTCGACGAGGCCCGCCTCGATATCCGCAAGGGCAACATGCGGGAGGACATGAAGCAACGCAACGATGACGGGGACCAGCTTCTCGGCCGCGAGTGGGACATGCTCCTTTACGGCGACGGGCACCACCGGGGCCGCAAGATGACCGTCACCCACCTCGACGCGATCGAGTCCGGTGACCTCCGCGAATTCCACCGCAAGTACTGGCGTCCCGAGCACATGGTGATCGCGGTTTCCGGGGACGTGGAGACCGCGGATATCCTCGAAACGCTCGGCGTCCGGCTGGCGGAGTGGCCAGCGGCCCCGGCCGACGCCGCGGTCTCCTGGCCGCCGGCGGATGCACCGGCTACCCCGGCACCCGGCATCTACTTCGTGGAGAAGGACATCCCGCAGGGCAAGGTCCGCATCGGGCACCTCGGCCCCCGCTGGACCAACTGGGAGACCTCCGAGCGCGCCGCCATCCAGGTCATGGACCATATCCTCGGCGCCAGCGGCTTCACCTCCCGCATCATGCAGCGGGTGCGGTCCGACGAAGGGCTCGCGTACGGCGCCGGCGGCCGGTACCGCATGAATCCCCTCGGCCCGAGCGGCTACTCGCTCGGCTACCAGTCGCAGAGCCCCACGGTGGCGCTCGCCGCCGCGATTTGCCTCGAGGAGGTGCGCCGGATGCGGGAAGAACTGGTATCCGGCGAAGAACTCGCCGTCGCCAAGCGGGCGCTGGTGGACAGCTTCCCGCGTCGGTTCGAGAGTGCTTCGGCGCGCAGCGGTCTCTTTTCCACCGACCTCCTGTTCGAGCGGGACCATTCCTACTGGGTCCGCTGGCGCGGGCAGGTCGAGACCGTCACTGCCGAGGATGTCCGGAACGCAGCCCGCAAATTCCTCCGGCCCGACGACATGGTGATGCTGGTGGTGGGGGTGTTCGACGACATCGCTCCCGGCGATCCGGAGGGCCGCAGCCGCCTCGATGCACTCCTCGACGGCAGGATCACCCGACTTCCGGCGCGCGACCCGCTCACCCTTGAGCCGGTCCGCGAGTAGGGCGTTGGGGCGCGCCGGCCAGGGAGCGGAACCGTCCGGCAGCAGACGTGATCCGGGAAGCGGCGCCATGCGGGTCTCGCTCGCGTCGGGGTCGCTGGCGCTGGCCCTGTTCGCCGGGTGCGACGGTGACGGTCTCGACTATCCATATACGGACAAGGGGGATGTCATCGAGGAAATGCACGGAGTCGCCATCGAGGACCCGTACCGCTGGCTGGAAGACGACCACGATCCCGCAGTAGCGGACTGGGTGGACGCCCAGAACGAAGTCACCCGGGAATATCTGGACGCGCTTGCGGGGCGCGACGCGCTGCTCGCCCGGTTGACCGAACTCCATGACCACGCCCGGAAGGGCGCGCCCTTCCGGTGGGGCGGCCACTGGTTCCTTCGCGCCAACGACGGCCTCCAGGACCAGGACGTGCTGTATCGGCTGACCGATCCGGACCAGCCGGAGGCCGAATGGCAGGTGCTGCTCGACCCGAACCGGCTCTCGGAGGATGGCGCCGTCAGCCTCGAGACCACCGCCTTTGCCGAGGATGGATCGCTGCTCGCCTACGGGCTCGGGACCTCCGGCTCGGACTGGCGCGAATTCCATGTCATGGACGTCGGCACCGGCGAGACGTTCGACGACCACCTCCGCTGGATCAAGTTCTCCGATGCCGCATGGACCCGGGACAATGCCGGATTCCTGTACAGCCGGTATCCCGAACCGGACCCGGAAGCCGCCCAGGGAGGGGTGAACCGGAACCAGACGGTCTGGTACCACCGGATCGGCACCCCGCAGGACAGCGACCAGGTGGTGTACGCCCGCCCCGACCAGCCGGATTGGCTGACCGCGGCCCGGGTCTCCGATGACGGGCGATACGCCATCTTCGACATCCGCGAGGGAACCGACGAGCGGAGCCGCATCCATGTGATGGACCTCCGCGACCCGATGCATCCGGATTTCGGCGGCGAGGTGATCCGGATGCTTGACGACTTTGATGCCGCCTACGACTTCCTCGGCAACGACGGTCCGATCTTCTACCTCCTGACCAACCGGGACGCCCCGCGCTACCGGGTGATCGCGGTGGACCTGCGTCAGCCCCAACCGGAGAACTTCCGGGAGGTGATTCCCGAGGGCCGGGACCGGCTGCTGGGCGCCCGACTGCTCGGCAACCGTTTCGTGCTGTCCTACCTGACCGACGCGAGCACCTCGCTCCGGGTGCATGCCATGGACGGCGCCTTCGAACGGGACATCCCGCTGCCCGGACTCGGCTCGGTGGACCAGATCAGCGGCCGGCGGTCGGACCCGGTGATGCACTTCGTCTTTTCCTCCTTCGTGTTCCCGCCGTCCGTCTTTCGCCACGACCTGGAGTCCGGCGAGACGGCGCTGACCTGGGAGCCGGACATCCCCTTCGACCGGGAGCAATTCGAGACGGTCCAGATCTTCTACGCCTCCGCCGACGGGACCGGGGTGCCGATGTTCCTGACCCACCGGAAGGACATGTCGAGGGATGGCGACAACCCCGTCCTGCTCCATGGGTACGGCGGGTTCAACATCAGCCTCACCCCCGGGTTCAACCCGTCAAACCTGGTGTTCCTGGAGCACGGCGGGGTATACGCCCAGGCCAACCTGCGGGGCGGAGGCGAATACGGCGAGGAGTGGCACGAAGGCGGCCGGCTCGGGAACAAGCAGAACGTCTTCGACGACTTCATCGCCGCCGCCGAGTTCCTTATCCACGACTCGGTAACCCAGCCCTCCCGTCTCGCCATCGTCGGCGGCTCGAACGGGGGCCTGCTGGTGGGGGCCGTGCTGAACCAGCGCCCCGAGCTCTTCGGGACGGCGCTGCCGGCGGTCGGAGTCATGGACATGCTCCGCTTTCACAAGTTCACCATCGGCCGGGCGTGGATCCCGGATTACGGCGACCCCGACGATCCGGAGATGTTCCCGGTACTGCGGGCGTACTCGCCGTACCACAATATCGCTCCGTCCGAGACGTTCCCGCCCACTCTCGTGACCACCGCCGACCATGACGACCGGGTGGCTCCCGGGCACTCGTTCAAGTACGCGGCCCGGCTCCAGGAAGTGCACGGCGGCGGGAGGGCGCCGATGCTGATCCGGATCCAGAAAGGCGCCGGACACGGTGCCGGGATGCCGGTCTCGATGCGGCTGGAATTGGACGCCGACCGGCTCGCGTTCCTGTTCCACCACCTCCGGATGGAGTGAGGGGCCCCGCGCCGGGAGACCGACCGCCCCAACACCCCGGCACCCGGGGGGATTCCGGCGTCCTCCGGTCGCCGAAGCCGGAAAACCCGGCTGGCACGGCGTCTTTTTCGACTCAAACATCAATATCTATGTTGACTCGACTCATATAAAGTTAGAAGAGTCGCGCCATATCGTGTTTTTCGGCTTGACACGGGCAGACAGACGCCTTAATGTTCCGGCGTCCGGGGCCCGGGCTTCACCCTCAAGGGTTGAAACGGGCACGCGGCCCTCTCCATCGGAGAGGCCGTTCCGGACGGTTCGGTTTGACCCCATGTGCGCCGGTGGCGCGCATTTCGAGAAAGAGGAGATCCTTTCCCGATGAAAATCACACCCCTGCGGGACAACGTCGTGCTCCGCCGCCTCGAGGCGGAAGAGGAGCGCGTCGGTTCGATCATCATCCCCGACTCCGCCAAGGAGAAGCCGATGACCGCCGAGGTCATCGCCGTTGGCAACGGCAAGGTCCTGAAGGACGGAAGCCGTCAGCCGGTGGAGGTGGAGGCCGGCCAGCGCGTGCTGGTTGGCAAGTACTCCGGCTCCGAGGTCAAGCTCGAGGGTGACGACTTCCTCATCGTCCGCGAGGACGAGATCCTGGGCATCATCGCGTAGGCGATTCTTCCCCACAGAAACAAGGACACAGAACACACCATGGCAAAGAACATCGTTTACAACGAGGACGCCCGCCACGCGCTTGCCCGCGGCGTCAATCAACTCGCTGCCGCGGTCCGCGTCACCCTGGGCCCCCGGGGCCGGAACGTGGTCCTCGAGAAGAAATTCGGCTCGCCGGTCGTCACCAAGGACGGCGTGACCGTCGCCAAGGAAGTGGATCTCGAGGATGCGGTGGAGAACCTCGGCGCCAAAATGGTGCGCGAGGTCGCTTCCAAGACCTCGGATGTCGCCGGCGACGGTACGACCACCGCCACCGTGCTGGCCCAGTCCATCTTCCGCGAGGGCCTGCGCAACGTCACCGCCGGCTCCAACCCGATGGAACTGAAGCGTGGGATCGACAAGGCGGTGGCAACCGTCGTTGCCGATCTCCAGAACCGCTCCAAGCGGGTCAGCGGCGAGATGATCGCCCAGGTCGGAACCATTTCGGCCAACGGCGACAAGGAGATCGGCGAGATCATCGCCGGAGCGATGGAGAAGGTCGGCAAGGACGGCGTGATCCAGGTGGAAGAGAGCCGCACTCTCGAGACCGAGCTTGAAATCGTCGAGGGAATGCAGTTCGACCGCGGCTACCTGTCGCCCTACTTCGTGACCGATTCCGACCGCATGGAAGTGGTGCTCGAGGACTGCCTGATCCTCGTTCACGAGAAGAAGGTCTCCAGCATGAAGGACATGCTCCCGGTGCTGGAGAAGGTCGCCCAGGCCGGGAAGCCGCTGCTGGTGGTCGCCGAGGACGTCGAGGGCGAAGCCCTTGCCACCCTGGTGGTCAACAAGCTGCGCGGAACCCTGAAGGCTGCCGCCGTCAAGGCGCCCGGCTTCGGGGATCGCCGGAAGGCCATGATGGAGGACATCGCCATCCTCACCGGCGGGAAGGCGCTCTTCGAGGATCTCGGCATCAAACTCGAGAACATCTCGATGGACGACCTTGGCCGGGCCAAGAAGGTCATCATCTCGAAGGAAGACACCACGATCGTCGAAGGCGCCGGCACCACGGACGCCATCGAGGGCCGGATCCAGCAGATCCGCACCCAGATCGAGGACACCACGTCCGACTACGACCGCGAGAAGCTCCAGGAGCGGCTGGCAAAGCTGGTCGGCGGTGTGGCGTTGATCAAGGTTGGCGCCGCCACCGAGACCGAGATGAAGGAGAAGAAGGCGCGGGTCGAGGACGCGATGCACGCGACCAAGGCCGCCGCCGAGGAAGGCATCGTCCCGGGTGGTGGAATCGCCATCCTGCGGGCGAGCGCCAAGCTCGGCGACCTCGCCTCCAATTCGAGCCTCAGCCACGACGAACAGGTGGGCGTCAAGATCATCGCCCGCGCCATCGAGGAGCCGCTGCGCTGGATTGCCCAGAACGCCGGCCACGAGGGATCGATCGTCGTCAACAAGGTGAAGGAGCTCGAAGGCAACACGGGCTTCAATGCCGCGACCGACGAGTACACCGACATGGTGGAGGCCGGGGTCATCGATCCGACCAAGGTCGTCCGCTACGGGCTCCAGAACGCGGCATCCATCGCCAGTCTGCTGCTCACCACCGAGGCGCTGGTCTCGGAGATCCCCGAAAAGGAGAAGCCGGCCGGCCCGGGTGGCCCCGGCGGCGCTCCGGACATGGGTGGCATGGACTACTAGGTCCGACCGTCACCTCCACGGCCCCCCGGGCGGCGACGTCCGGGGGGCTTTTTGCGAACGCGCCGCCTACAATTACCGGGGGAGGCGCCCTCCCCGGCTCGACTGCCCAATCGGCGATCCGATGAACAAGCACGCCGTGCTCCGCCATCTCCGGCTCGGCGAGGATGGACGCGTGGAGTTCAAGGAAGCAAGGGTAAGCGGAACCAGGGTCAAGGCGCCGAAACGCGATGATCTCGCCGACGAACTCGCCGCGTTCGCCAACGCCGACGGCGGCTTCGTCCTGCTGGGTGTCGAGGACCGGCCGATCAAGGTGGTCGGCGTGCCCCGGCCCGGCCTCGACGCCCTCGAGGAGCTGGTTCGCGGAATTTGCAACGACGCCATCCAGCCGCCTCTCCCGGCCGACATCCGGCGCATGGAACTCCCTGATGCGGCAGGCGTGGCCCAACCGGTGCTGCTGGTCGGCGTGCCGCGGAGCCTGTTCGTCCATGCGAGCCGGGGACGCTATCTTCGACGCATCGGAAGCTCGAAGCGGAGGCTCGATCCGATGGCGCTCCAGCGCCTGATGATGCTTCGCACGCAGTCCGGCGTGATTTCCTTCGATGAATCGCCGGTTCCCAGGACGACTCCGGATGACCTCGACCGGTCCGCCGCCGAGCGATGCGTCAGCGGGGAAGCCGACTTCGACCTGGCGGTGCGCAAGCTGGCCCTGATCGTCAAGGACCCTGACGGGGCCGACCGGCTCTCGGTCGCGGGCGCTCTGATGTGCACGCCGGAACCGCAGCAATGGCTGCCGGCTGCCTATATCCAGGCCGTCTTCTATGTGGGCAACCGCATCGACCGCGACTATCAGACCGATGCCGCCGACCTCGGCGGACCGCTGGACGTGCAGATCCGGGAGGCGTGCCACTTCGTCCGCCGCAACATGCGAACCGCCGCGGTCAAGGACCTCGGACGCATCGACGTGCCGCAATACAGCGAGCGGGCGGTTTTCGAGGCGGTGGTGAACGCGGTGGCGCACCGCGACTACTCGATGGGCAGCAGCCGCATCCGCCTGCACCTGTTCGCGGACCGGCTGGAACTGATGGTTCCCGGAGAACTCGCCAACTCGTTGACCCCGGACGCCCTCCATCTGCGCCAGGCATCCCGGAACCAATTGATCGCGTCGCTTCTCGCCCGGTTCCCTGGTCCGGGCGCGGTCGGCAGACAGAAGCTCATGGATCAGCGTGGCGACGGCGTTCCCCGCATTCGGGAGGAAACCCGGACCCTCAGCGGTCGCCTCCCGGAGTACGCGATCGTGGCGCCCGGCGAGCTGCGCCTCGTGATTCCCGCCGCTAACCCGTTCGGGTAACGATCCAGGCCCCGAGGCCCGGTCCACCGGACGGGCGCGCTCCGGACGGATGGCGTGTTTGCTTCGGTCGTCCTGTGATCCGAATCCACGCGCTGGGCGCAACGGTCGGGTCGGAGCATCTCCCGACGGTCATCCACCGGGCCCGCTCGCGCGCGTCGAGGGCGCTAGTTGCCGGACGACGCCGAAACCAATTTCCAAGTCCTCTCGCTGGCCGGCGAAGCGCCGTCCGCCGGGATCCGTGGTCGGCGCTCCGTTCGGAATAGGCCGCGTTCGGCGCCCCGTGGGGCAGAATGCGCCGATGCGCTTCGACGGCGTCGGGAAGACCTTGGACCGACTTCTCGCCTGGGCGGACGAAAACGGGTGGTCCACCCGGCACGCGGAGCTCGCGGAAGCGCACCTGGCGGGATCGACCAGGGCGCTCGGACTGTCCCCGGAGGAGATCATGCGCCGCCTCGGCCCGGCCGCGAGGCCGGTTGAACTCTTCGTACTGGATGCGTATCTCGCGGCTCGGTTCGGCAAGGTCGGAGACAAGAACGTGGTGGATGCCTATCTCGAAAAACGGGCGTGGAGGGAGAAACCGGGGGCCGTGGCGTTCCTCCGCGAGGTCCGCGACTCCGACCCTGCGCTCTACCAGGTGGAGCGGCGCGCTCCGGGGCGCCTGACCGTGACCGACCTCCTTCACGATCGGGATTCGATCCACGTGCGGGACTGGAACGCTTCCGAAGTGTTGCGACCGGGACATTGCTTCGCCGGTCGGATCATCCACATCGGCAAGACGCTCGGCTTCTCGCTCGGCCTGCTGGCGCTTTCTCCCCGGGCGGTCGGACAATGCGTCGAGCGGATGAAGGGGGCGATCCGGGATGTCCACCGCCATTCCCCTGAATCCGTCCGGTCTCCTGGCGACGCGATCGACGATTCGACGTTCATGCAGCTGGTGCTCAGAAGCGGCCTCGGCAGCGTCGCCTTCGTCGATGCGTTCATCCAGCATGCCTTGACCCCGCCGAAGCCCCCCGAGCTGGTCAACCACGACGGGGAAACCCTCGCTCCGACCACGATCCGTTTTCCCGTCCGGGGAAGCGAGGACGATGTGATCGAAGTGCTCGACGATATGAGCGAACTCGAGCGCCACGAGGGACCGCACTGGGTTTGGCCCGGTACCAGCTCCGAGACCGACTACGAAGGGAAGACAGTCGAAACCAGAGTCGTGCTGGGGCGCGCGGAAATCGTGGACGGGGCGCTGACCCTCCAAGCGAACTCCGCTGAACGCGGCGAGCGCGGGCGGGAGCTGCTGGCCGGACGGCTGGGCAAGCTGGTGGGCACTCCCCTCACCTCCCACCAGACCCTCGAGGAGACGCGGAAGCAAGTCAAGCAGAAACCTCCTCCGGAGACCTCACCGGAGACCGACGCGCTCATCCTCGACCAGATCAGGGAGCACTACCGGCGCACGCTCGACGAGTCCGTTCCCGCGCTCGGAAACCGCACTCCCCGGAAGGCGGCGCGGACCCGGCAGGGGCGCGCCCGGGTAGAGGAGTGGATCCGGGGGATCGAAATCGCGGAAGCGCGGCGCGCCCACGCCGGCGGTCCGCCGGCGATGGACGCCGGCTGGATCCGCGAGGAGCTGAAGCTCCCGAAGCCGTAGCTTCCCGAAACCGGGGAGGGAATCAGGCGCGTACTGGTGGACGGCGTCGACAAGGCGACGGCAGATATTTTCCGGGTGAACCGCCGAACCATCGGGGGAAAATGCCACTTGGAGGCGCCGGCGCGGGCCCTCCGGCGGACGCCCGGAGGAGTCCTCAATCGCCTCGGACCGGAAGAGGGCCGGACACTCCCACTCATTTCATCCGGAAGACGTTCCTCGCAACCCGTTTCGGCGCGGACAAGCACGACACCGTGGTGAACGCATGCAACCCGTTCTTGCTGCTTGCCTGCGGTTACGGCGTCCGGGGGGACCTCAAGAAAATCCGCGGCGCAACGCTTTCGCCCTGCCAGGCAAGGGTAACCGACCACGAAAAACACCTGACGGTGATCGATCTCCTTCGGGGGGACGATCCGATTCGGGCGGAGGACCGCCAACTCGCCAGTTCCGTCCTCGTGGGGGGATTATTTGGCCGGCCGGCTCTTCCCTTGCGGCGGCTGGCCCGGTTTCGCTTCCACCGTGCTGCCTTTTCCCGGGAACCGGAAGGTGGAGTGCATGGAGCTTGTCTCCGTCACCATCGTGCATCGCCGCGACGTCGCGCACCGAACCACCGGAAAGTGGCTCCGCTTGCCGTTTCTGATGAGGCTGCTTCTTTCGAGTGGAATCGGAAGCGGCATGTTCGCCTGGAAGTCCACCCGGCAGGTTCTGGAGCCGCGGGGAAGGACGGCGTATCGTGGCCCGAGCGGGAGGAGTTCCTGCTCGAGCAGAACGTGGCGCGCCTCTGCCGCGCTGGGACCGAGTCGCCGCTGGCGCCGGAAGACCGCGCGCGAAGGAAGGAATCGCGGCGGAGACCGTCGCTCCGGGATTCACTGAAGCCCCGGGGAGACTGATCCGGAGCAGGGAAGCGCGCGGCGCGTCAAGGCGCTGACGCAAGGTATCCTCGACTTGCTGCGCCGCCCATGCTGACCCGCCTGACCATCCGCAACTTCAAGCGATTCAAGGAAGCCGTCATCGACCTCGACGACCCGGTTCTCCTCATCGGCCCCAACAACTCGGGGAAGACAACGCTTCTCCAGGCGCTGGCGCTCTGGGACCTCGGCATGCGGCGGTGGCGCGAGAAACGGGAGATCGGCGAAGCTTCGGCCCGGCGCCCCGGCGTGGCGATCGGCCGGGGCGACCTGATTACGGTCCCCCTCCGGGACGCGAAGCACCTCTGGCGGAATCGGCGCGTTCGGCAAGGCATCCCGGTCGAAGGCCGGATGCGAACCGACAACATTCACATCGAGATCGTGGTCGAGGGCCTGTCGCGGGGACAGGACTGGAAGGCCGGGCTGGAGTTCGACTACGCCAACGAGGAATCGTTCCATTGCCGACCGCTCCGCACCCGGCCGGACGGAAGCGAACGGATGCCGATCCCCGGGGAAGCGGCCTCGGTGCGGGTGGCGTATCTGCCCCCGATGTCGGGACTCGCGGCCCACGAGACCCGCCTCGAGCCGGGCGCGATTGCCGTCCGCATGGGAGAGGGACGAACCGCCGAGGTGTTGCGAAACCTGTGCCTTCGGATCAACACCGAGTTGCCGGAGGAGTGGGAGCGCCTCGAACGCCGGATCAGGGACCGGTTCGGCGTCCGCCTCGATCCTCCGAAGCATGTTGCCGAGCGCGGCGAGATCACCATGTCCTACCGGGAGCACAAGGAGCGGCTGGACCTCACTGCCGCCGGCCGGGGCCTCCAGCAGACCATGCTGCTGCTGGCGCACCTCGTTCTGAACCCGCGGTCGGTCCTGATCCTCGATGAACCGGACGCCCACCTGGAAGTGATCCGCCAGCGGGAGACGTGCCAGCTTCTGCGAGAGACGGCGTCGGAGACCGGCGCCCAGATCATCGCCGCGAGCCACTCGGAAGTGCTGCTGCATGAGTTCGCAGCCAAGCGGGACGCCATCGTCGCGCTTCTCGGCGATCCCCACCGGGTCGACAGCAAGAGCCAGGTCCTCAAGGCCCTCCGGGACATCGGATACGCCGACTACGAGCAAGCCCGCGGCGCGGGCTTCGTTCTCTATCTCGAGGGAACCACCGACCTCGACATCCTGAGGGCCTTCGCTCGGCGCCTCGGACACGATGCGGCATCAACGGCGCTTGACGGCGCCTTCTTCAAACCCGTCGGCAACCAGCCCCAGGAGGCGATCCGGCACTTCCACGGACTGCGCGAAGCCGTCCCGGCGCTGCGGGGATGCGCGCTCTTCGACAAACTCGAAAAGGCACTGCCAGACATGCACGGGATTCCGGGAGTGATGTGGAAACGCCGCGAGATCGAGAACTATCTGTGCTCCGACGCCACGCTGCTGGCCTGGGCCGAAGCGCCACGCACGCCCGGAGAGAAGCGCGACCTCTTCTCGCCGCGTCCGTTCTCTCCGACCGAGCGCCGGGACGCGATGGAAGAGGCGATCCGTAAGGTCCGGGAAGCGGTGAGTTTGCTCCGGCCCGGTACCGACCCGGCGTTGTCCAGGGTCAAGGCGGGCAACGAATACCTGGAGCCGGTATTCCGCGCTTACTTCGACCGGTTGGGCGAGAAGAACCGGATGGGGAAGAACCGCTTTCACGAGCTGGTTCCCCACATCCCGGATGGGGATATGGACCCGGAAGTCGGAGACAAGCTGGACTTCATCACCGCCGCGGCAAACGACTGACACGAGCTCCCGGTCCAATGACATGAGTTCAGCCGGCAATGACATGAGCTCCCGGCCGTTGGGCGTACGAAGCGCGGCATCCCCGGTCAGAACGGGGAATCCGCCTCGGAATTCCACCAGAAAGACACTGATATTGACCGCTTGGCGCCGGTTCCGGACTGCGCCAATGACACGAGCTCCGGCTCAAGGAACACGAGCTCGGCCCGGAATTGACACCAGATCGACCGGGCCCCGGGTGGGCTCCTGTCATGGCGCCAGCGGGTCGCGGCCGACCCTGACTACCGGAAACCGAAGAGCGGCGGGAACGCCGTCACCACCAATGCCGCCCACCCGGCATAGACCAGCAACCAGGACGTCTGCCAGCGCTCCAGGGCGGCGAAGCCGACGCCAGTATGCAGAAACCGGGCGTAGTGGAACGCCGAACCGGCCAGACTCGTGAGCAGGATGAGGTTCTCCCCGAGAGCCGCCACCCGGTTGGGCGTGAAGCCGAACTCGCCGATGCGGCCGAGCATCGCCCCGAGCGCAAGAAGGTCCACCACCAGCGCGCTGACCGCGAGCAAAAGCGCCAGTCCGTCGAAGAGACCGGGAGGCGCTTGCGGATCGCGGGCCGAAACGTTGTAGAGCAGCAGTCCCGCGACCAGCACCAGCAGCAGGTCGAAGAGGATCAGCACTTCGCGCTCGACGTCGATCGGGTTTCCGGTCCCGATCATGGCCGCGAGGAAGACCAGCAGGGCTGCCGAGAGCAGCGGCGTGAAGATCCACGCCAGCACCGGCGCCATGTTCTCGATGACGCTCTTCTTGAGCTCGACGAGGCCCGACGCCACCACCAGCGCCCCGGCGATCCCGCACGGAACCACGAAGCGCCCGACCACCCATTCGGCGTTGATGCCGATAGCAGCGAAACTCAGCACGGTGAGCGCGGTCACCACCACGCCGCCGAGTGCAATCAGCACCAGATAGAGGAACAGTTCGCCGGAGAAGCGGACGAAGTCCATGCGCGCCCCGCCGGCGAACCAGCGCCCGCCGGAATAGGCGAAACCCACCACGAGCCAGGTCGCGATGGGAAGGTGAAGGGCGACCAGCGCCTCGGTATCGGCGCCCTCGACGAAAGGATGAATGTTGGCCGCCACCGCCGCAGCCGTGAACCCGCCCACGATTCCGAGGAGGGCGACCCGGTCCAGATTCCGCTTCCAGGCAAAATACGCCGCCACCATGGGAAACGCGAACAGGCTGAAGTTCCGGGCGTAGAACGGTGCGCCGGCGTCGTCGAGACGCATGCCGAAGAGCTCCGGAATCTTGATCAGGATCGCGCCGGCGACGGCACATCCCAGGACCACCAAGGCCTCCCGGCGCGCCGCCTCCGCCTCCGGAGGCGCCACCAGCTGCTTCCACAGCCGCTCGGAGTGCTCGCGGGCGAACTCGCGCGAAATCCCGTCGAGACTGCCCATCCGCTTGATCGCCACCAGAAACGCCTCGTCGGATGCGAGCCCCGACTCCACCAATTCCGCCATCCGATCGCGCAGATGGCCTTCGAGCTCCTCGACATCCGGGCCGTCCACCGCCGGACGGCCCCGAAGGTAGGCGCGCCACCGGGCAATGAGGTTCTCGACCGACGCTTCGTTCATGCCGACGCCATGGACATTTCCGACCAGGCGCCGCGCAGGGCATCCGCGACCACCCGCCACTGGCGCCGCTCGGCGGCGAGCTGCGCCCGGCCCCGGGGGGTGATCCGGTAGTACTTGCGGCGGCGTCCGCTCTCCGCCCGCTCCCACCGCGCCACCACGTGGCCGAGCCGCTCGAGCCGGTGCAGGATCGGATACAGCATGCCGTCGGTCCACTGAAGCTCGCCGTTCGAAAGCTCGGCCACCCGCTTCAGGATGGCGTAGCCGTAACTGTCCGCCTCGGCGAGGATGGCGAGCACGAGCGGCGTGGCGGAAGCCGCCACCAGGTCCTTGCCGATCTGCATGCCTTGAGGCATTATGCCTTGATCTGCTATGTATGTCAATTCCGGGTCACCAAACCCGGAGAAGACGCGCGGACTTCCCGGTCCGCGTCCTCGCTCAACCCCCCGTTTCGTACTTGACCTGGGCGGGCACCGGTCGGAGATCCCGGATGAGTCCGAGCCAGCTCATCACCACCAGCACATACCAGGTCACGTCGATCTCCCACCAGAAGAATCCCTGCCGGGTCGCCGCCGGGTAACGATGATGGTTGTTGTGCCAGCCTTCGCCGAGAGTCAGCAGCGCGAGGAGCAGGCTGTTGCGGCTGTCATCCCGGGTCCGGTAGCGGCGCCGCCCCATGCGATGGGCAGCCGAATTGATCAGGGAGGTGGCGTGGAAGAGCGCCACCGTGGAGATGAAGAACCCCCACACCAGCATCTGCGGGCCGCTGGTGTCCACCCCTGCCCCCTGGAGCAGCGTCCCGAGGCCGAAGAGTCCCGTTGCCAGCAGGATCGGCACCACCGTGTCGAAGCGGTCCAGCAGGCGCAGCTCCGGGTAGCGGGCCAGGTCCGGCACCACGTCGAGCCGGGTGGGGAAGTTGGCCGGGGCGGTGATCCAACCCATATGGCTCCACCAGAAGCCGTGCTGAAGCGGCGAATGGACATCCCCCGGACCGTCGGAGTGGCGGTGGTGGAGCCGGTGGTGCGCCGCCCACCAGAGCGGCCCCCGCTGGACCGCGGAAGCTCCGCAGAGGGCGAAGACGAACTGCATCGCCCGCGATGTGCGGTAGGTCCGGTGGGAGAAGTAGCGGTGATAGAACGCAGTGATGGCGAACGCCCGGAGCCAGTACAGCGCGAGCGCCACGCCGACCGCAGCCCAGCTCCATCCGACGAGGATCGGCGCCAGGCACATGAGATGGACGGCGAGGAAGGGGGCCACCCGGCCCCACTCCACCTGCATCGCGCGGCCATCCGCGACCGGCTGGTAGGACCAGCTGTCCAGCCAGACCAGCACCGTCCGGAGCGGATGGCGTGGCGACCTGGCCCTCGCGGGCGCTACCGGCACGCGAACGCCCGCCACGATCCGACCAGGGGAAAAGGAGTCATGGGCGCGGGACGGTACAACGGCCGGGCTTCCGAAGCGAGCGGCGCGAACCGGAACTGCCGTCCGGCCGCCGCCGGGATCCCCTGCCAGCGTTCGCGCCGGGACGCGGACGTCCCTACGGCGGCAACCCCCCGGGGTGGCGTCACCTCGTCGGAGACCGGGCCGCGGCCACTGCGAAATTCCCCGCCCGGATGTTGAAGGTGCAGAGCACGCCGTTGGTCGGTCGGCGCGCCGTGGTGGTCGGCGCGATCCTGCGGTTGCGACTCGGGGCGCCGTCGCTCGCCGCCGGATCGTCCGTCAGGCAGGACGCTGGACGGCGGGGACAGGATTCCCGCGCCGGGTGGCCGGCTCCCCGAGATGGGGAAGAGTCCGGTCCGCTGGCCTGGTGGACCGAACCAGGCCAGCCACGGATCCGGCGGAGGACCGGGAACGTCTTCGGTCAGGGCCCGGACCAGGACCGAAAGCGGAACGCCGCCCCGGCCTGATTCCGGACGGGCGTTTTCGAAGGGTTGTCGATCACCTCCCATGCTTCGTCACTCCAGGTCTCGTCGGGACTCCCGGTCCCGGCCTCGGTGCTCGTTGCCTCCCCGACACACTCTCGGGATCAGGCGACAAGCGCGGCGTCGGGACACTCCGGCGGATTCTTCGATCTTCCGGGGCGGCTCATGGAGTGTCCGCCGCCTTTCGAACCCGCGCCCCGGCCGCTGCGATACGAGACCGGAGACCAGAACGCGAAGGGGCGCCGTCATCGCCAAATCCGGAAGCCTCCGTTCGTTCCGTTGATCGGACCGTTCCCCGGGTCGTGGGTGGTGGAGGCTCCTGAACCCTCGATGCGCCACCGGCCGCTGACGACAACATCGCCCGTATTGACGACAACATCGTCCGTATTGACGACAACATCGTCCGTATACAGGTCATACCGTCAGCCGGTGATGCCGGCATCCGGGAACTCGTCCGGGGGGATTCCCCTGCCGGACGGCTTCGAGGCCGGTGGAACGTTCGATTTCCGGGCGCCCCAGGGCGAAACCGGCGCCGGAACGGAAGGCATCCTGCGCGCCGAAGGCCTGGCGGGACCGCTCGACCCGAAACGAGGAAAGGGCGCCGATCTCGATTCCGGTGCGGCCCCGTGTTCGAACCGGCGCCTCCCGGAGGCGCCCTCGACGACGAGACACTCGGGAGATCCACCGTACGGGGAGGGCAACCCCTTCCCCACATCCCGGGGGGCCGGGTCGTCAGGGAAGGTGATGCCGGCGGGGATTGCGACCGCTTGCTCAGGGACCCGACGCGCCCCGGGGCGGCGGATTCCGCGCCAGCATCCGCAGGCCGGCGGCGGAGATGCCGGCGCCGCTGAGCACCAGGACCGTCTCGCCAGCGGCCGGCGCCAGATGCGGAAGGGCCGCGATGGGGAGCGCACCCGAACCTTCGACCAGCGCGAAGCGCCGGGCGAGGAAGAGCCGCATCGCTTCGGCGATCTCCGCCTCCTCGAGCAACACCCACTGGTCCACTCGGCGGCACGGATCGAAGGTGATGGCGCCGGCTTCGACGCCACCCGCCACGCCGTCGGCGAGGGTCGGCAGGAACGGGACCTCGGTCCCCGAATCGAGGATGCGGCCGGCGGAGACCGAGGCGGCCATCACCGCCGACGCCCGGGGCTGACACCCGACGATCCGCACTCCGGACCGCACCTCCTGGAGAAACGCCGCGATTCCTCCGATCAAACCGCCACCGCCAACCGGAACCACCACCTGGCCGAGTTCGGCGTCGCCCATCGCCTCGTGGATCTCGACGCCGATACTCCCCTGCCCGGCGATGACCTCGGGATCGTTGTAGGGGGAGATGAAGGGGCGGCCACTCCGCTCCGACTCGGCGCGCGCCGCCGCTTCCGATTCCACCGCGTCCTCCCCGGCCAACCGCACCTCCACCACCTCTCCGTACTGCCGCAGCGCCTCCCGCTTCGCATCCGCAACCGTTTCGGGGAGATAGACGATGCCCCGGCCGCCCAGCCGCGCCAGCGCCCAGGCGGTCGCCCGTCCGTGGTTTCCGGAGGAGGCGGTGACCACACCGTCCCGGAGCACCCGCTCCCCGGCCGTTTCCCGAAGGACCAGCAACCGGTTCAAGGCTCCCCGCGCCTTGAACGAGCCGGTGGCCTGAAAGCACTCCAGTTTCCAGCGCACGCGCGATCCCCCCGGCGCCCGGAAGCCGGCAGCGATTTCGAGGGGGGTCCGATCGAGGAAGGCAGCGATCCGGGAGGCCGCCCGGCGAATCCGTTCGGCCCCGACCCCGCCGCTGTGCATAGAATTCGTGGCCGCCATTACGTCCGGCGAAAGAGAGTAGCAACATGGTTCAAGGCATCGAAGCCGTCCCCCAACCGAAGAATGAACCGGTCCGCGAGTACCTTCCGGGAAGCCCCGAGCGGGCCGTGCTCGAGGCCGAACTGGAGCGCCAGTCCGACGAAGTCGTGGAGATCCCGATCATCATCGGCGGGAAGGAAATCCGCACCGGCCGCATCGGCGAGGTTCGCTGCCCCCACGACCACCGGAAGGTCCTGGCCCGGTACCACGAGGCCGGGGAGGAGCAGGTGCGGGATGCGGTCGAGGCGGCGGCAAGCGCCTGGCAGTCCTGGTCCGAGCTCCCAGCCGGGAGCCGAATCCGGATATATCAGCGGATGGCGAACCTGGTCGCCGGCCCCTGGCGGCAACGGATGAACGCCTCAACCATGCTGGGCCAGTCCAAAACCTGCCATCAGGCGGAGATCGAGGCCGCCTGCGAGTTCGCCGACATGCTCCGCTTCAATGCCTACTTCCTCGACCAGCTGAGCCGGGACCAGCCCACCATCAACGACGATCCTTCCATCTGGAACGGCATCGAGTACCGCGCCCTCGAAGGATTCATCTTCGCGGTGAGCCCATTCAACTTCACGGCGCTCGGCGGCAACCTGGCAACGGCGCCGGCGATCATGGGCAACACCATCCTGTGGAAACCGGCGGAAACCCAGATGCTGTCCGCCTGGCAATTGATGAACCTGTATCGGGAGGCCGGCCTTCCCGACGGAGTCATCAACATGCTCCCCGGCTACGGTCCCCCGATCGGAGCCGCTGCCCTCGCCCAGGAAACCCTCGGCGGGGTGCACTTCACCGGCTCCACCCCCACCTTCCAGCAGCTATGGAAAACGGTGGGCGAAAATATCGCGCACTACCGCAGTTACCCGCGGATCGTCGGCGAGACCGGCGGAAAGAACTTCGTGGTCGTCCACCAGAGCGCGGACCTGCCTTCCCTCGTCGCCGGGTTGATCCGCGGCGCCTACGAGTATCAGGGCCAGAAGTGTTCGGCGGCTTCCCGGGCCTATCTTCCGAACAGCATGCGGGAAGCCTTCCTCGAGCGCTTCCTGGCGGAACACGGGCAGGTCACGATGGGGGACCCGACCGACTTCTCCCATTTCATGGGTGCGGTGATCGACGAACGGGCCTTCAACAAGATCTCAGGGTATCTGGATTTTGCCAGGGACGACCCGCAACACCGGATCATCGCCGGTGGCAACGCCGACCGATCGGTGGGATGGTTCGTCGAGCCGACAGCCATCGAGACCGACGACCCGACCAGCAAGCTGATGACCGAGGAGATCTTCGGGCCGGTGCTGACCCTCTACTTCTACCCGGACGAGCAGTATCGCGAGATCCTGGACCTCTGCCGCGACACCTCGATGTACGGTCTGACCGGCGCCATCTTCGCGCGGGACCGCTTTGCCATCGGCGAAGCCGGCCGGATCCTCCGGCACGCCGCCGGCAACTTCTACATCAACGACAAGCCCACCGGAGCGGTCATCGGCCAGCAGCCGTTCGGCGGCGGGCGGGCGTCCGGCACCAACGACAAGAGCGGCGCCGCGTCCAATCTCCTGCGTTGGACCAGCATGCGCACCATCAAGGAGAACTTCCTCCCGCCACACGACTGGCGATACGGTTTTCTCGCCTCCTGACACCCGGCGCCCCTGCTTCCGGGAGCGGTCAGGTCACCCGTCCCCGCTCCCGGAAGCGCGCTTCCCGGAATTCTCCGCTTGCAAGCACCGAACCGATCGTCTCGACCGCGTCCCATATGTCCACATGGCGGACGTGGAGGGGAGCGAGTCCGAAGCGAAGCAGGTCGGGCTCCCTGAAGTCTCCCACCACCCCCCGCGCGATCAGCGCCTGCATCACGGGGAACGCCTCCGGATGGCGCAACGAGACCTGGCTTCCCCGGTCGGCGGCCCGCTCCGGGCTCGCGGACCTGACGCCGAACCGCGCAAGCCGTTCGCCGGCGAGTCGAAGGAAGGCTTCGCCGAGCGCAACGCTCTTTTGCCGAAGTTCCCCGGGGTCCACCCCCTCGAAGGTTCGAAGCCCCTCCTCGAGGGCGAGGCACCCGAGCACCCCCGGGGTGCCTGCGAGAAACCGCCGCATCCCGGAGGCGGGCTCGTAGCCGGTGGGAAAATGGAAGGGGCGGGCATGCCCCATCCAGCCGGAGAGCGGCGATTCCAGATCCTGCTGGCGCTCGTGGGCGACGAACAGGAAGGCCGGGGCGCCGGGGCCGCCGTTCAGGTACTTGTACCCGCAACCGACCGCGTATTCGACCCGGTCCCGACGCAGGTCGAGCGCCACCGCACCGGCGCTGTGGCTCAGGTCCCAGACCAGCGGCACTCCGTGCCGGCGCCCGGCTTCGGTCGTCGTCCGCAGGTCCCGCATCCGCCCGCTGCGGAAATCCACATGGCTCAGGGTTGCGACCGCCACCCCGGGATCGCCGAGCGCCTCCTCGAAACGATCCGGCGCCACCAGCCGCAGGCTCGCGTCCCCCAGCAACCGCGCGAGTCCCTCCGCCATGTAGAGATCGGTCGGAAAGTTGGCGCGATCCGCCAGAAGCACCTTCCGTCCCGGCCGCTTCCGGACGAGGGCCCCGAGCAGCTTGAAGAGGTTTACCGAGACCGAATCCGCCACGATCACTTCCTCCGCTCCCGCGCCGAGGAGCCGCGCAATCGAGGCTCCGAGCCGCTCCGGATAGCCGATCCAGTCGTGGCGGTTCCAGGAGGCTATGAGATCGGTTCCCCATGCGCCGGTGAGGAATTCCGTCATGCGCGCCGGCAGCGCCTTCGGCAGCGGGCCGAGCGAGTTCCCGTCCAGGTAGATGCCCGGGGGAAGGCAAAAACGATCCCGGACGCCGGCGAGCGGATCCTCGCGATCCTGCGCCTCCAGGTCGGCCCGCGAGAGCCGGCGCCCTTCCCGTACCATGCGGGCGGACTATACGCACCTTCCGGCGGTTGAAACGCGCCGGACTCGCATGACCGGACTCGACCTCTTCGATCCCGCCGTGGCAAGCTGGTTCGCTTCCCGGTTCGCGTCCCCCACCGAGCCGCAACGGCGTGCGTGGCCGATCATCCGCGAGAGTCGGGACGTGCTGGTCACCGCGCCGACCGGATCCGGAAAGACACTCGCGGCGTTCCTTTCCGCGATCGACCGGCTGACGGTCGAGTCGCGCGCCGGAACCCTTCGGAACGAGACCCGGGTGGTGTATGTCTCGCCGCTGAAGGCGCTGAGCGCCGACATCCGGGAAAACCTCGAGGAGCCGCTCGCCGGAATCGCCGCCGCCGGGATCACCGGCATCCGCGCCGCTTTGCGCACCGGCGACACGCCCGCCTCCGCCCGGGCGCGGATGACCCGGAACCCCCCGCACCTGCTGGTGACGACGCCCGAGTCGCTGTTCCTGCTGCTGACTTCGGAGCGCGGGCGGGAGATGCTGCGGACCGTCCGCACTGTCATCGTGGACGAGATCCACGCCCTCGCCGGCGACAAGCGGGGAACCCACCTCGCACTCTCCCTGCTCCGCCTCGAACGGATGGCCGAGCGTCCCGTGCAACGGATCGGCCTCTCGGCGACGGTGCGGCCACTGGAGCCTGTGGCCCGGTTCCTGAGCTCCCGCGATCCGGAGATCGTGCCGATCGGATACCGGCGGGACATGCGTCTCCGGGTGGCGACGCCGGGAATCGAACTGGGAGCGGTCGCGACCCACGAGGTGATGGAGGACATCCGCGACCGGATCGCCGGCATGATCCGCGAACGGCGAACGACCCTGGTCTTCGTGAACACCCGGCGCATGGCGGAACGGTTCACCCACGATCTGGAAGCCCGCCTGGGACCGGGGATGGTCCTCGCCCACCACGGCAGCCTCGCCCGGGAACTGCGCCTCGACGCCGAACGCCGGCTCCGCGCCGGCAGCCTCCGGGCGATGGTGGCCACCGCTTCGCTGGAACTCGGGATCGACATCGGAACCGTGGACCTGGTGTGCCATCTGGGCGCGCCGCGCGCCATCGGAACCGCGCTCCAGCGGGTCGGACGATCCGGCCACGGGGTGGACGCGGTTTCCGAAGGCTGGTTCTTCCCGGTCACCCGTGACGAACTGGTGCAGTGCGCCGCGGTGGTCCGGGCGATTCAGGCCGGCACGCTCGACCGGATCGCCATCCCGGAGGCGCCGCTCGACATCCTGGCGCAGCAGCTGGTGGCCGAGCTGGGCGCCTCCCCGGATCGTTCGGAGCGCCTGGACGACCTCTTCGGCCTGGTGCGGAGCACGTACCCGTACCGGAACCTGGACCGCGCCGCCTTCGACGATCTGGTTGGCATGATGGCGGACGGGGTGGCGACCGCCCGCGGGCGGCGGGGCGCGCTGCTTCATCTCGACCGGGTGCACGGAACCGTGCGGGCGCGTCGAGGCGCCCGGCTCGCTGCGATCCAGGGCGGCGGCGCGATCCCCGAGACCGCCGAATACCGGGTGGTGGTCGAGCCCGACGACCGGGTGGTGGGAAGCGTGGACGAGGACTTTGCGATCGAGAGTTCCCGGGGCATGGTGTTCCAGCTGGGAACCGCGGCGTGGCGGGTCCGCCGCATCACCGGCGGCGACCTCCGGGTCGAGGACGCGGCCGGCGCCCCGCCCACCATTCCGTTCTGGCTGGGCGAGGCCCCCGGCCGAACCCGCGAGCTCTCGGACGCCGTTTCGGATCTCCGCGCCCGGCTCGACGGGATGAAGCGGGCGCCGGCGGAAGCCCTCCTCGGCGATGCCGGACTCGACGAATCGGGCGCCGACCAGGTGATCCGCCACCTCGCCGCCGGCCGGGCCGCGCTCGGGGCCATGCCCACCCGGGCCACGGTCGTGACCGAACGTTTCTTCGACGAGTCCGGGGGGATGCAACTCGTCCTCCACGCACCGTTCGGGATCCGCATCAACCGTGCCTGGGGCCTGGCGCTGCGCAAGCGGTTCTGTCGCAGCTTCAATCTGGAGCTCCAGGCGGCAGCCACCGACGACGGACTGAACATCGCGCTCACCGACCTCCACTCGTTCCCCCTGGATTCGGTATTCGGCTTCCTGAATCCGGAAAACGTGGAAGCGGTGCTCACCCAGGCCATGCTCGGATATCCGCTGTTCGATGTCCGCTTCCGCCACAACGCCACCCGCGCGCTGGTACTGCGGCGGATGCGGAACGGCCGCCGGGTCCCGCCCCCCATCCAGCGTATGCTCGCCGACGATCTCCTCGCGGCGGTGTTCCCCGACCAGGCCGCGTGCGCCGAGAACCTCGCCGGCGAAGTCCGTATCCCGGAACACCCGCTGGTGGACGAGACGATCGCCAACGGACTCCGGGAACTCATGGACCTGGACGGCCTGGTGGAAGTTCTCGAGGGGATCCGGGATGGCCGGATCCGGACCGTGGCGCGGGACAGTCCGGAAGCCTCGCCCTTCGCCGCCGAGATCCTGAATGCGAGTCCCTTCGCCTTCCTGGACCCCGCACCCCTCGAGGAACGACGCTCACGGGCGGTCCGGATGAGCCGGTCGCTGCCCCCCGAACTCGACCGGGAAGCGAGGCTTGCGCCGGAAGCCATCGCCCAGGCTGCGGAGGAGGCCGCTCCGTTGATCCGGGACACCGAAGAACTTCACGACGCCCTGCTGACGGCCGGCGTCCTCCCCGAACGGGAAGCATGGCAACAGTGGCTCCAGGAACTCGAGGCCGGAGGGCGGGCCGCCGTGCTGGAGTCTTCCGGCAAGCGATTCCTGGTGGCGGCCGAGCGGGCGGCACTGGCCCGGGCGCTGTGGCCGGACGGCTCCTTCTCCCGCGAACTTCCGGAGGTTCCCGGGCAACCGCTGCCGGACAGCCGGGCCGGGCGCGCCGCCGCGCTCCTGCGAGGCGTCCTGGATTCCTCGGGACCGCTCCCGGCGGCGGCGCTGGCTGCATCGCTGAACCTTCCGGAGACCGTGGTGGAAGCAGGCCTCACCACCCTCGAGGCCGAGGGACTGGTGCTCCGGGGCGTCTTCCGCGAGGAGGGCGTCGAGGAATGGTGCCACCGGCGGGTCCTGGCGCGGATCCATCGGCTTACCCTCGCCCATTTCCGGCGGGAATCGGCCCCGGTGAGCGCCACGCGATTCATGGGTTTTCTCACCCGGTGGCAGCACGCTGCACCCGATTCGCAGCTCTTCGGCCCCGGAGGGGTCCGGGAAGTGATCGAGCAGCTTCAGGGGATGGAGGCCCCGGCGGCGGCGTGGGAGCGGGACATCCTGCCGCTCCGGGTTGCCGGTTATCGCCGGGACTGGCTGGACGCCTCCTGCCTTTCCGGCGCGGTGGTCTGGGGCCGTATCCGCCCCCCGGACCCGGATGACCGGGCCCCGCTGCGGCCCACCCGCGCCGCCCCGATCGCGCTGCTCCCGCGGGAGCGGCTCGGCGACTGGCGCACCGGGGGCAATCCCCGGCTCTCCTCGCCGGCGCAGGCGGTGCGGGACCGGCTGCGCCAGGGGGGAGCATCCTTCTTCGCCGACCTGCTGGAGGACAGCGGACTCCTTCCGTCGGCGTTCGAGGATGCCCTCCGGGAACTGGTGGCGGCGGGAGTGGTGACCGCCGACGGTTTCGACAACCTCCGCGCCCTCATAACCCCCCATCGGCGCTCCCGCCCCGGGCGAAACCGGCGGACGCGGTACGGGGCCGGACGATGGGCGCTGCTTCAGAGCGGCGACGGCCTCTCCGACGAGGATCTTGCGCGGCGCCTGCTGGATCGCTGGGGCGTGGTGTTCCGGGACCTGATGAAGCGGGAGCGGCTCGAGACCCGGTGGCGTTCGCTCCAGTTGGCGCTGCGGAGGCTGGAGATGCGCGGCGAAGTGTATGGCGGGCGATTCGTGAGCGCCTTCGGAGGGGAGCAATTCGCCCTGCCCCGCGCGGTCCGGGAGCTTCGCCGGTCTCCCGGCGGAGACTCGTCCCCACTCCGGATCGCCGCTGCGGACCCACTGAACCTGTCGGGAATCCTGTTCCCCGGCCCCCGCGTCCCGACGTCGGCCACGGCAAGCCTCGTGGTGGCGGACGGACGCCTCGCCCCGACCCGGGCCGCCTGACCGGGAGCCGCCCGAATCCTCCCTCCGGCCCCGGTCGCATCCCACTGACCGACGCCGCCCGGTGGAGGCGACGATCGCGAGCCCCGCGGCCCCGGAGATTCCGACCGGCGCGATCCCGGTCGCGCCATCGACGACGGTCCTCATCGCGCGGCGGATCCCCGGACCGCGCGGCAGGGTCCCCGCAACCGGATCGGTTCCCGGGGGTCACGAGCTCCGGACGGCGCCGGAGTCCCTGATGGAAGCCGATCCGGGAGCGCCGGAACCGGACATCCGGAGCGCGTCTCCGGCATGGCGCGGAAGGCGACGGAGGGACATCGACCGGGTCTTGCGGGCAGGACTCCCCTCCACGCTGGATCCCGGCCGGATTCGTCGTGACGAACCGTTGGCGCCGCTGACGACCGTGATAGAGTAGGAACGTCGATGTTGGGGAATTCCCAACTTGAAGAGGGTAACGATGATGCATCCGCCTGATCCCGGGAGGCCGCGCCGCGATCTGCGCGCGACGACCGGACTGGCGCTCGCCTTCTCCCTCCTCTTCGTCGGCGTCGTCGAGAGCTCCCACCCGCACGGCAGTCCGCCCGATGCGTCAGGTTCGTTGTCCGTCTGCCCGATCGCTCAAAACCCGGCTTCGACGACCGGCTCGGGAGCACCGGTCCCCACGGGACCAGGCCTGCTGCCGGTTCCCGTCAAGCCCCATCAACGGTCCATTGCCCGGATCGTCCGTCTCGCCTCCAACGGCAGTCGCGCCCCGCCCAGGTCCATCTCCCGCCCGAGCTGAATCTCCGGCCGATCCGTTCATCGGCCGTCCCTGTTCACGCGCGCGTCCCGGAAGGGCGCACGCAACGCGAGAGACGAGACCCCATGCCAACACCCGAATCACGGCGAGCCCCCGAATCGGGGAACGGAAGCGATCCGGTCCTCGAGGCCCGCAACCTCAGCAAGAGTTACGGCGCAACCAGGGCGCTCGACGCCCTCGACCTTGCCATCGCACCCGGAGAGGTCTACTGCCTCCTCGGCCCCAACGGGGCGGGCAAGACCACCACCATCAACCTTTTCCTGGGGTTCGTGGCCCCCACGTCCGGCCAGGCGCTGATCGCCGGGCTGGATGTGTCCGACCATGACCGCGAGACCAAGCGACGGATCGCGTATGTCCCCGAGCAGGTCATGCTCTACCGCAATTTGAGCGGCCTCGAGAACCTGGAGTACTTCGCCGCCCTCGGCGGGAATCAGTCGCCGAACGCGGAACGGCTCGCCGATATCCTCGTCGAAGCGGGACTTGAGCGCACCGCGGTCGGTCGCCGCGTGTCGGGGTACTCGAAGGGCATGCGCCAGAAGGTCGGCATCGCCATCGCAATCGCCAAGAAGGCCGAAGCGCTCCTGCTCGACGAGCCGACCTCCGGCCTCGATCCCCAGGCCTCCAACGAGTTCTCCGAGCTGATCGAACGGCTCAAGGACCGGGGGGTTGCGGTGCTCATGGCGACGCATGACCTGTTTCGCGCCAAGGAGACCGGAACGCGCGTGGGCATCATGCGCTACGGACGCCTGGTCAAGGAGATGGGCACCGACGAGATCGATCACGCCGACCTCGAGCGCATCTATCTGGAACACATGCGCGACCAGGGAGGATCCCGGCAATGAAACACATCGCGCGCAAGGAATTCACCGACATCGTTCGGGACGGACGTTTCCGCTGGTGCTCGATCCTGGTGGGAGCGCTGCTGCTGGTTTCCCTGGGCCACGGCTGGATGCAGGCGCAGAGCGCACAGCGGGAGCACGCGGCCGCACAGGCGACCGCCCGCGAGCATTGGGAGTCACAGGGCGAGAAGAATCCCCATTCGGCGGCCCACTACGGGATCTACGCCTTCAAGCCCCGCCTGGCGCTCTCCTTCGTCGATGAGGGCGTCGATCCCTGGACCGGCGCCGCGATCTGGCTCGAAGCCCACCGGCAGAACGACTTCCTGCTTCGCCCGGCCCAGGACGCGACCGCGGCCCAGCGCAGCGGCAGCCTGACGGCGGCCCAGGTGCTGCAGCACCTCGTGCCCCTGCTCATCATCCTCCTCGCGTTCTCCGCGTTCGCCGGAGAGCGGGAGCGGGGCACACTGCGCCAGCTGTTGGCCACCGGCGCCGGCCGGCGGGAACTCGCCATCGGCAAGGCGCTGGGCGTCGCCGGGGCGCTGGTGTTGCTGCTCGTTCCGGCGGCGGTCGTGGGCGCGGTGGCCCTGATCGTCGGAAATCCCGGTCCGATGGCCTCCCCGCTGGCCCGGGGCGCGGTCCTGACCGGTGTCTACCTGGCGTACTTCGCCGCCTTTCTGGCGCTTGCCCTTGCCGTATCCGCCGCAACACGCACGGCGCGCACCGCGCTTGTGGTCCTGCTGGGAGCATGGGTGGTGAACGGACTGGTCGCGCCGCGCGTCGCTGTAGATATGTCGAAGTGGCTGCACCCGACCCCCTCGGCGGTCGAGTTCGCGCGCGACATCGAGCGCGACCTGGCCTCCGGCGTGGAGGGCATCCCCCGACCGGATCGGGCGGCGACGACGGAGCGGCTGCTGACCGAGCACCGGGTGGAGCGGATCGAGGATCTTCCGGTGAACGTGTCGGGGGTCTATCTGCAGGAGAGCGAGGAGTTCGGCAATCGCATCTTCGATCTCCACCATGGGGCGTTGTGGGACGCCTTCGAGCGCCAGAGCGCGGTCCACGAGACGCTCGCGGTGGTCGCGCCGCTGCTGGCGGTGCGGTCGCTCTCGATGGGACTGGCTGGAACCGACGTCGAGCAGCACCGTCATTTCGCCACCGCCGCGGAGACGTACCGCCGGGACGTGATGCGGCGCATGAACGGCGATCTGGCGCAAAACTCGCGCACCGGCGAGACCTATCGGGCCGGACCCGAACTCTGGGCGGAGACGCCTCGGCTCGATTACGCCGCCCCTTCGCTGGCCTCCGTGCTGGGCAACCGCACCCTGTCGATACTGGTTCTCGGAACGTGGCTGATCGGGGCCGTTCTGGCAGCCGCCGCCCGAGTCCGGCGCGCGGAGGTCGAGTAGCGTGGCCACACGCACCGTCTTTCGAAACGAGTGGCGTTTGCTCACCGCCAATCGGGCGCTTCGGGTCGTGCTCGGACTCTTCGGCGCGCTCCTCGTCTACGCGCTGGCGAATGGCGTGGTCTGGATGCGGTTTCAGGACAACACGGTGCGGGCGGCGCAGGCCGGCAACGTCGAACGCGTCCGCGCCCTCGAACAGCAGCTGGCCGCCATCGAAGACGGGGCCGAGCCGCCATCGCCCTTCGCCGACCCCCGCGCACCGAACGTGGCCGGCGGCGCCCGGGGAAGACACACCGCGGTGCTGGAACCGCGCCCCCTGTCGGCGCTGGCGGTCGGCCAGGGCGATCTTCTGCCCTATTACTACGACGTCGACATCTACACCAACGAATCCTCGTTCCAACGCAACGGCGAGGTCGAGAACCCCCTCAACCTCATGGTCGGGCGTTTCGACCTCGCCTTCGTGCTGATCCACCTGCTGCCACTGCTGACGCTGGCGCTCAGTTTCAACATCCTCTCCGGGGAGCGCGAGCGGGGAACCCTGGCGCTGACACTCTCGCAACCGGTGTCGGCCCGCACCATCGTCACCGCGAGGCTGGCCTTCCGGGCGCTTCTGGTCATCGGCATGGCGCTCGCGGCCTCGTTGCTCGGGATCCTGGTCGCGGGAGGTCTCGCTTCTCCCAGCCAGGCGGTGCTCTGGTGCGTCACCGTCGTCGTCTACTCGCTCTTCTGGTTCGGGCTGGCCGCGTGGGTGAACAGCCTGCGGCGATCCTCGTCGTGGAACGCCACGATCCTGGTGGGCGCCTGGCTGGCGTTGGTCGTGGTTCTGCCGGCCGCACTGAACATTGCGTCGGGCCTCCTGCACCCGTTGCCGTCGCGGGTTCGCATGGTCACCGCCCAGCGGGAGGCCTCGAACGACGCCGTCAACCGCCGAAGCGAGTTGCTTGCCCGCTACCTCGAGGACCATCCGGAAATGGCCGGCGCGGTGGTGGCCGAGGAACCCGGCCTCGCCGCCCTTTCCTGGGCTGCCACCGATGCGGTGAACCGCCGCCTGGAGGAGGTGACAACGGAACACGACGTCCGCCGCGCCGAGCAGATCGCCCTGGTCCGCCGGTACCGGTTCCTTTCCCCGGCGCTCCTCGCCCACGAGGCGCTCACCGACGCCGCGGGAACCGGAGATGCGCGTTTCGCCCGCTTCCAGTCGCAGGTGCGCGCGTTCGCCGGGCAGTGGCGGGAGTTCTTCGTGCCCGCGATCCTTGCCAGCAGGCAGATGGACGCCGGCGTGCTGTCCGACGCGCCCCGATTCCGTTTCGTGGACGAGGAAGCCTCCGGGGTTGCCCGCCGGGCGGCGGCGCCGCTTGCCGTCCTCGGCGGATTCGTTGCCCTTGCCGGCATCGGCGCCGGCATCGGGCTCGGCCGGGTGCGGGGCGCCGATTGAACGGCGATGCGCAGCTTCCCGGGCATGGCGCCGCCGGGGAGGCGCTCGACAACGAAATCGATGCGATCCGGTCCACCGCCCTCCCGCCCCGGACTCCCGGGTACGCCGATCGATCCCCCTGCGACCGATCCGTTCCCGATCGAATGACAGGAGATCATCATGGACAGGAATGACTCGCAGCGAGCGGGGTGGCGCAATGCGCTGCTCGTGGCGCGGCGGCAGTGGAGCGCGATGCGCGGGGAACGCCACGTCACCCTTCTGCTGGGTCTCGTCGCCGCGTTGGGGCTCATTGCGGTTCTCGGAACCTCGCATCACGCCGCACGGGAGGCGGAACAGCGCACCCGGTATCAGGCGCTGGTGGATCGCCAGTGGGCGCAGCAGCCCGACCGACATCCGCACCGGGTGATCCACTACGGGTTCCTGGTGTTCCGCGAGGAAGCGCCCCTCGCGTTCTTCGACCCGGGGGTCGGCGCCTTCGCGGGGACCTCGCTCTTCCTTGAGGGACACCGCCAGAACACCGCGAGTTTCGGCGATGCGCGCCATGCGACCGCGATGCTGAGTTTCGGGCAGCTCACGCCGGCCGCGGTGCTCGGGCTCCTCGTGCCGTTGCTGGTGGTGGCCGCGGGATTTGCCTCGGTAAGCAGCGAGCGGGAACAGGGCACGCTCCCGCTCCTGCTGGCGCACGGCGCCACACCGGCGCAGATCATGGGCGGGAAGGTCCTCGGCGTCGGGGCGGCAGCGGCGGCGGCGGCGCTTCCGATCGGTCTGGTCACGGTCGCGTTCGCCGCAGCGGGCGACGCGCCGTTCCCGCTTGCCCGGATCCTGACGCTCGCAGCCACCTGGGCGGCGTACATCGCCGGATGGGTGCTGCTGACGGTCTTCATCTCGTCCCGGAGCGCCTCCTCCCGCGCCGCCCTCGTCCGGCTCGTCGCCCTCTGGGTGGTGTTGTGCGTTGCCGTCCCGCGTCTCGGCGCCTCCCTGGCGGACGAGCTGCACCCCCTGCCCTCGCGCGCCCGGTTCACCGCCCAGGTGGAGCACGCCGAGCGGCAGGTGGGTGACAGCCACAACCCGAACGACCCCTTCTTCGCCTCGCTGCGCGACGAATACCTGACCCGCTACGAAGTGGCCTCGGTCGAGGAGCTTCCGGTCAACTGGAGGGGAGTCGTGAGCCGCGAGGCGGAGTCGATCACCAGCCGCCTCTACGAGGAGCACCAGCTTGAACTGTTCGCCATGCAGCAGCGACAGAACCGCGTTCTTTCCTGGTTGGGACTTGTGTCTCCCTGGCTCGCCACGCGAAACCTCTCGATGGCGGCGGCCGGAACCAGCGAGGAGGCGATGGAGTCGTTCCGCGCCGAGGCCGAAGCCCATCGTTACGCCATCATCCAGCGCCTCAATGAGTACCACGTCCACCAGATCGAGCTGGAGAACGACCGCGCCCAGCGCATGCCGCGCGAACAATGGACCCGGTTCCCGGTCTTCCAGCCGAACCCGCCATCGCTGGGCGAGGCGGTGACCGATCGTCCTCTTTCCATCGCCGCTCTCGGTCTCTGGCTCCTCCTGCCGCTCGCGGGCCTCGGGTGGGGGCGCAAGCGCCTGCCGCGCCAGGACACGGACCAGCCGGCAGCAAGGGGATCGGCAGGACGGGGTTCGACCAATTGAGCGCGCGGCTGCGCCTTATCCGGCTCGAAATCGCCCGGGTGATCCGCTCCGGCGGCATCCTCGTTGCCGCCGCGGTGCTGTTGGGGCTCGGCATCCACGCGAGCTGGCAGGGGAATCGGGACCTCCGGGAGGCCGCGGCCGCGGCGGAGACTGCCGAGACCGCCTACCGGGACCAACTCGCCCATCTCCTCTCCCGCTATTCCCCGGAGACCGAGGCAGGCGAGCTGCTGTACTACCTGACTCTCCCGGCGTCCCAGCCGCCGACCCGCCTGTCCGCGCTGGCCAGCGGCCGGACGGAGGTCGAGACGGCCAACCTGCGCGTCCGGTTGCTCGCGCTCGAAGGACAGCTCTACGAGCAGGAGACATTGAATCCGCGCCTCGCCGCCGAAGGCCGCATCGATCCGACCTTCGTCCTCCTCGTCCTGCTCCCCCTCTTCATCATCGCCATCACCTACGACATCGTTTCGGGGGAGCGCGAGCACGGGACCTGGGGGATGGCGCTGCTGTTCGCCCGACCTCGGAGACTCCTCGCCGCCAAGGTGGGGGCGCGCGCGATCCTCGTGGGGGGGCTGGTCGGGGTGCTGATCCTCGCCGGAGCGCTCCTTGCCGGAGTCGATGGCGACGGGCGGGCAGGCTGGGCGGCCGCGCTCGTCGTTCTGCACACCCTCTTCTGGTTCGCGCTCTGCCTTGGCGTCGCCGGCGGACGCGGTTCCTCGACTGCCAACGCGATGATCCTGGTCGGCGTCTGGGTCGTGCTCACCTTTCTGGCGCCGGCGGTCCTGAGTCTGGCGAACGCGGTTCTGCACCCCGCTCCCGAGGCGCTGGAGCTGACCGTGCGCCAACGGCAGGGGTACCACGAAGCGTGGGATCTCCCGCCGAGCGAAACGATGCATGCGTTCTACGAGGACTACCCGCAGTGGAGCGGCTGGACTGTGCCGGAGGACGAGTTCACGTGGGCCTGGTACTACGCGATGAACCACCGCGGCGACCAGGCGGCGCGGGACGCCTCCCGCGCCTACCGCGAGGTCCTCGCCCGGCGGGACGCATGGGCCCGCCGGTGGTCGCTGCTCGCGCCGCCGCTGGCGGCACGGATGGCGATCGACCGGATCGCCTCCACCGATCTGGCCGCCCAACTCGCCTACCAGGACGCGGTCCGGCACTACCACGAGCGCCTCAAGATCCACTTTCAGCCGATCCTGTTCTCGGCTGCGCCGATCCCCGAGGTGAACTGGGAGCGCCTGCCGGTCTTCGAACCCGCCGCTCCGGTGGGTGACGGGGCGCAGGCCGGATTCCCGGCTGCGGTCGCGCTGGCGCTGGCCTCCCTCGCGGCCCTTGGGGTCGCGGCGGTCCGGGCCCGCGAAACCATCACGACCTGATCGCGCTCCGCAGGCCCGGTCGCGTCCTCCGATCCGACGTCCGGTGGGGCGTCGCCGACGCCTTCGGTACGCTCCGCCCCTTGGCAACGCTCGGATCGCGGGCGGACGGCCCTGTCCCCCGCCGCTTGACCGCCGATCGCGCGGCGCTGCTCCGCCGGGCGACCGAAGCGTTCCGGGAGCGCCATGGCGTCCGCCCGGCCGGCGTGGCCTTCGCTCCCGGCCGGGTCAACCTGATTGGCGAGCACGTGGACTACTGCCAGCTTCCGGTGCTGCCGTTCGCCCTGTCACGCGGCATCGCCATGGCGTTTCACCCGCGGTCGGACCGGATGATCCAGTGCGGAAACGAACGGGCGGAGTTCGAGAAGGTCCGCTTCGCCCCGGGCGATCCGGTCACCGGCTGGGGCCGCTACCCGGCTGCCGCCGCCCGCGCGGTGGGGGGAGACACCGGCTTCGACGGCATGGTGGTCTCGAATCTGCCGATCGCCTCCGGCCTCTCCTCCTCGTCGGCGTTGGTGGTGGCGACGGCGCTCGCGCTCCTGCGGGTCAACAACCGGGAAGCATCGCTTCCGGAACTCGCCCTCGAACTGGCAGCGGCCGAACGCGGAGTGGCGATCGCCGGCGGCGCGATGGACCAGTCGGTGGCGCTCGGCGCGCGCGCCGGGCACGCTCTCCGGATCGATTTCCATCGGCCCCGCTGGCGGTGGATTCCGGTGGACCCACGCCCATTCCGCTTCCTCGCCGCCTTCAGTGGGGAACGGGCAGCGAAGGGCGGACCGGTGGGCCGGATCTTCGACCGGCGGGTTCGCGAGGCCACAACCGCAATCGCCCGCGTCCGGGACATGCCAGCGGACGGTGGCGGTTTCGGCCCCGACTACCCGCTCCCCTTCGCCGAGACCTCCCCGGAAACGCTGCGGCGGGCCGCGCGCGGCCTTCCCCCGCCGCTCGACCGGCGCTTCCTCCACCTCGTGAACGAGGCGGAGCGCACCGGTGACGCCGGTCGCGCCCTCGCCGAAGGCGATGCCCCGGCACTCGGCCGCATCCTGAACGATGCGCACCGCTCGCTCCGTCACGACTTCGAGGTGAGCACCCCCGCTCTCGACGACCTGACCAGGGCAGCACTCGATGCGGGCGCGCTCGGAGCCCGGCTCACCGGCGCCGGGTTCGGCGGTTCGGCGGTTATCCTCGCGGAACCGGACAGCTTCGCCGGGATCCGGGATCGCCTCCGCACCGCCTTCTACGAACCCCGCGGCATTCCGGTGGAAACGTCGCTCATCGACGCCACTCCGGCCGACGGCGCCAGTGTGTTCACCGTCCCCTCACCCGACCTCGATGCCACGAAGGCATCCATGTGATCACACTCCCCCCAAGTCGAACCCCGTCATAAAGGTCGGCCGGGGGGCGGCCCCCGGAAACCGACCTCTTGCACCGACGGGTTTCCGCCCCCCGCGACCCCCGATCCCGGACTGTCTTCGGCATGGGTTTGCAGAGAGAATCGAACGGGGATGGTGTACACTTCGCGGCCGTGGGGTCTTGAGCTTCGTACTGATGCAAGTTCTTGTTCATGATCATGTTGTGCGACATTCCGAGGCTCCATAACCAAGCATCCGGTGAATCGTCCGGGCGAAAGGCAAGTCCTCAAGCTTTCTGTCCAATCGGGAGGAGTTCCGTGATCGAAGTGATGGCAAGGCCGCAACGGGCGGCTCGGAGTTTCGGGACAGCTTTCCGGTCCGGAGGAAACGCATACCTCTACCCCCCCCCCCCCCCCGAAAATCCGGGCACGGGGTTGAGCCGGTGGACGTCCCCGGGAGAACCGCCCGCCGCCTGAAAGCGGGACTCGCTACTGCTCTCCTGCTGACACTCGCCGACGCCCTCGCGCCGCAGGACGCATGGGCGCAGGCCGTCACCCTCACCGCCACGCCGGGCGACAGGCAGGTCACGCTCAATTGGACTGTGTCCAACACCGGTGTGGGAACCAGGTGGGGGTACAAGATCAATGGCGGCGGACATACCTGGGCTGGAACACCCATCGATATTTCAGGTTCCAACGCCAGTACCAGAAGCCACACGATAACGGGCCTGACGAACGGAACCGCTTATCAGTTCATTGTCTACTGGCAGACTTCGACCAATGCAGCGTACCGTCAAAGCAACCAGGTGAGCGCCACGCCGCAGGTGCCGGGCCCGACGCTGATCTCCGACTCGGACAGGACCATCAGGACCGCCGAGACGACAACGCTGGTGTGCTACAACCTGCTTTCGGTCTCGCAAGGTACGGTCACGTACCTGGAGGCGCGTCAGGGCAAGACGGCCGTGACCGCGCATTCGGTGCTCTCCGACGCGAGCCTCGGCGTCGAGATCACGCAGGCGCCCGCCGGCATCACGAAGGGGCGCGGCGTCAACCTCAATCCCTGCGTCAATCTGGGCAAGGGCACACATACCGTCACCTGGAGTTGGAGGGGCCGGGACGGCACCGCCACGGCGGTCACGACCTCCACCACGATCACCGTCACCGACGCTACCGCGAAGCTGTTTGTCACCACGCTCGCCGCCGAGGCGGGTGACGGGCAGGTGACCCTCACCTTCATCGTTACCGGCGGCAACGGCGTCGTCGGCTATGAGGGATGGTCATACAGACAAAAAGAGGGCTCCGGGAATTTCGGTTCCGATGTGATCACACGATTTTCTTCAAGCAAAAGAGGAGGAACCACTGAAACTCACACGATAACAGGCCTGAATAACGGTACCAGATACTGTTTCTATGGTGCGATCATATCGTTCGAAAGTGGGGGCGCCCCCACAGCAAGTTTCCCAACCCAGGATGCTTGCGCCACGCCAACGGCCGCCTCGACCGCTTCCGTGCCTGCCGCGCCGACGGGGTTGTCGGCGACGGCGGGCAACGCGCAGGTTTCCCTGTCGTGGACCAAACCGGCCGGCACGATCACCGGCTACAAGCTGCGCTACGCCAAGACGCCGACAAAGACCAGCGCCACCTGGGGCGCCATGACGGATTCGGGTGCGGCCACCGTGCGCCACACGGTGACGGGGCTGGACAACGACGCCGAATACAGTTTCATGATCCGTGCCGTGAACGCCTCCGGCGACGGCGCCGCCACGGACTGGGTGACGGCCACGCCGCAGCTCGTGTGCCCTACCGTGGTCAGCCCGACGAACCTGAGCCTCGCGGCGCGTTCGGACGGGTTTGCCGTCACCTGGACGGCGCCGACCGATGCAAACCGCAACGGCTGGGAATTGTCTTACAAGAAGACCGGGGGAAGTTCGACCTCTGTCACCATCTCGGATGCCGCCGCGACCAGCCGCACGCTGACCGGCCTGGACGCCAACACCGAATACGAGATCAGTCTGGTGGCGACGCATGCCGCCATTCCCGGTGCGAACTGCCCTCCGGGTTCCTCCGTAAAAGTCACCGGCACGACCCTCGCGGCCGCTTCCACCAAGACGATCACCCTTTCGGCGGCGTCGACCTCGATCACCGAGGGCGACACCGGTTCGACGGACGTGACGGTGACCGTCACGCTCGGCGAGGCGGCGCCGGCAAGCTTTTCGGTTACCGTTACTTCTGACAGCCCCCTCGGTACGGCCAAAGGCTCCAACAAGGGATCGAATCCCTGCACCCCGCCGCTGAATCCGGCGGATACCGACTGGTGCTATCCGGCCAGCGTCACGGTCTCCATCGCCGAAGGCGAGACCCAGGGCACGATGAAAGTGCGCATTCTCGGCGACACCCGGGACGAGCCGAACGAGACCATCAAGCTGCTTGCTCACAAGTCCGGCTGGACCTCCGGCAGACTCACCCTGACCATCACCGACGACGACGATCCCCCCACCACGACCGTTCCCGCCGCACCGACGGGGTTGTCGGCGGAGGCGGGCAACGGTTCGGCGACGCTGAGGTGGACGGACCCGGACAACCCGACGATCACGAAGTGGCAATACCGGCAGAAGGCCGGCGGCGCTTGGGGGTCATGGACGGACATCGCCGGTTCCGATGCGAGCACGACCAGCCACGAGGTAAGCGGTCTGGACAATGGCGCCGCGTACGAGTTCGAGGTGCGCGCGGTGAACGGGGCCGGCAACGGCGCGGGCCCGAATGCGTCGGTGACGGCGACGCCGACAGCGCCAACCGGCGGCGGTGGTGGTGGCGGTTCCGGCGGAGGCGGCGGCTCGACGAGCCCTTCGGGGACGAAGGGCGTGACGGTGTCGCTGGCGTCGATTCGAGTGTCGGAGGGTGGCGCCGCGGTCTACACGGTGGTCCTGGACCGGCGTCCCTCGGACGAGGTCACCGTCACGGTGGCGGGCGCATCCGGGGACGTGACGGTCTCTCCATCCTCGTTGACGTTCACCCCGGCGAACTGGGACACGGCGCAGACGGTGACGGTCAGCGCGGCGGAGGACGCCGACGCGGTACCGGATACCGCGACCCTGACCCACAAGGTTTCGGGCGGGGACTACGACGCCGTGAAGGCCGACGCGGTGGCGGTGCGGGTGACCGACAACGACGAGGCGGGGGTTGCGGTGACCCCGACCGAACTCATGGTGGACGAGGGGGGCAGCGGGACCTACACGGTGGCGCTGACCAGCGAGCCGACGGCGGAGGTCACGGTGGCGATCGGCGGCGCGGCGGGGGACATCACGGTGGCGCCGGCGTCGCTCGGGTTCACCGCCGCGAACTGGGACACGGCGCAGACGGTGACGGTCAGCGCGGCGGAGGACGCCGACGCGGTGGCGGATACCGCGACCCTGACGCACGAGGTTTCGGGCGGAGACTACGACGCGGTGAAGGCCGACGCGGTGGCGGTGCGGGTGACCGATAACGACAAGGCTGGGGTGACGGTGACCCCGACCGAACTGACGGTGGACGAGGGGGGAAGCGGGAAGTACACGGTGGCGCTCACCAGCGAGCCGACGGGTCCGGTGACGGTGACCCCGACGAGCAGCGAACCCGGAGCGGCGATGGTCTCGGGGGCGCTCGCGTTCACCACCGCAAACTGGGACACGGCGCAGACGGTGACGGTCAGCGCGGCGGAGGACGAGGACTCGCTGGCGGACATGAGGGCGACGGTGAGCCACCGGGTGTCCGGCGGGGACTACGGCGGGGTGACGGCGGATTCGGTGTCGGTGACGGTGCGGAACACGACGTCGGCGGAGGCGCTGGGTCGGGCGAACCGGTTGAACGAGGTGATCCTTCCGCAGTTCGCGGCGGGGTTCGCGACGCAGACGCTGGGTGCGGTTGCCGACCGGATCGAGTCGGTGTCGGCGGGCCATGCGGCGCGCGAGCTGCGCCTCGGCGCCACGCCGATGTCCGCTTCCTCCGGGGGAGTACTCGACCTGCGGCACGACGGTCGGACGGGTGCGTTCGGGGATCGGACGGCGTTCGGCGAGCAGACACACCGTCCGTTGCGGCTCGCCGACGTGCTGGACGGTGCCGCGTTCGGCATGACGCTCGGCCAGGAAGAGGAGGAGGGCGGATTCCCGGCGATCGGCGTCTGGGGCCGGGGCGGACGACTGTCACTCTCCGGGGCCGACCAGGAGGTCTCGTGGGACGGCGGACTGTGGTCGGCGCACGTGGGCGCGGACATGCGGATCGGTTCGGATCTCCTGGCGGGGATCGTGGTGTCGCACGCGACCGGGGACTTCGATGCGACCAGCGCCGCCGCGACCGGATCGGTGGCCGGCCTCTACGAGGCGGGCCTGACCTCGGCCCACCCCTACCTTGCGTGGCTGGCGCCCGACGGGTCGAACCTGTGGGCGAGCGGGGGCTACGGTCGGGGCGAGGTGCGAGTGACCGAGACGGGAATGAACAAGCGGGACGCGGGGATGTCGTTTGCGAGCGGGGCCCTCGGAGGGCGGAGAGTGCTGTTCCGGAATGCGGAACTGCTGGCCGGGGGCATGACCCGGCTGGCGCTGAAGGGCGAGGGTTCGTATGCGCGGTTCACCACGGCCTCGGAGTCGGGCCTTGAGGGCCTGACCGCGCACACCAGCCGGTTGCGGTTGATGCTGGAGGGCTCGCACGAGCGGACGCTGGGCACGGGTACGCTGACCCCGGCGCTGGAGGTGGGGGTTCTGTACGACCGGGGCGACGCGGTGGAGGGCGCGGGGGTCGAGGTCGGTGGAAGCGTGGCGTACCGGATGCGGGACCCGGGACTGACGTTGCAAGTGCGGAGCCGGGCGCTGGTCATGCACGCCGAGACGGATCGCCGTGAGTGGGGCGTGGGGGCGATGGTGAGCCTCGATCCCGGTGATGAGGGACGGGGCCCGTTCCTGAAGGTGGCGCCGTCGCAGGGGGGCACGGAGAGCGGCCTGCAGCAGATGTTCGACCGGAGTCCGACGTTCTCCCCGACCCCGATGGCGGGGTTGCGGTCGGAGCGGCGGCTGACGGCGGAGGGCGGCCACGGGTTCGGGCTTCCGCTGGCGGGGGTGCTGACCCCATACGCGGGCCTCCAGATGGCGGAGATGGGCCGTGCGGTGCGGCTCGGCGCCCGCTACCAGCTGGGACAGGCCTTCCGACTTGGCCTCGAGGGGGCGCGGCGGGAGAGCGTCATCGGAACGAGGGACCGGCGGCTCGCGCTCGAGGGCGCCCTCAGTTGGTGAAGGACCGCGCGACGCGCACCGCGTCACATGACGCTTCTCGACGCCTCGATCCATTGACGGGTTGATCGCTTCCCCTGCCAGCGCCGCTGACGGAACTCGCATTGCGTATCCCTCGATCCCGGGATCGCTGAAGAAGATACGAGCCAGGCGGTTGCACGGCGATCCGGGATGGTTACGATTCGCATGGTGCGCTTCTCCCACCTCTCTCGCCGGGGATTCCTCGGCGCCGCCGGCGTCGGCATCATCATGCCCGCCGCCGGTTCGGGACAGGGCGCCTCGGTGGCGCTTGCGGGGAAAACCGATCTCCGGGTGCTCAGCGAGCGACCGGTGAACGCCGAAACCCGGGTCACCGACCTCGATTCCCGCCACACCCCGAACGACAAGCACTTCGTCCGGAACAACGGCGGAATTCCCGAGCGCGCGCTTTCGGGAAGTCTCGACGGCTGGACCCTCACGGTGGACGGCGAGGTCGAGACCGGACTGGAGCTCTCGTTCGACGACCTCACCACCGCGTTCGAGACCGTCTCGCAGGCGCTGGTACTGGAGTGCGCGGGCAACGGACGGGCGGCCTTTCGTCCGGCAGCCGCCGGCAACCAGTGGTGGCTCGGCGCGGTGGGGTGCGCCCGCTACACCGGAGTGCGGCTGCGGGATGTCCTTCAGGCCGCCGGCCTGACTTCGGACGCGGTCTACGTGGCGTACTACGGAGAGGATCCGCCGCTCGGCGGCAACCCGGACGAGACGCCGATCTCGCGCGGCATTCCGGTATCCAAGGCCCTTGACCCGGCGACCATCCTGGCGTTCGAGATGAACGGCGAACCCCTCCCGCCGATCCACGGATTTCCGCTGCGCCTGGTGGCCCCGGGCTATCCGGCGTCTGCCAGCGGGAAGTGGCTCCGACGCCTCTGGATCCGGAATCGGGTGCACGACGGTCCGAAAATGACCGGCCATTCCTACCGGGTACCGCGCCAACCGGTTGCCCCGGGCGTCGAAGTGCCGGAAGCGGACATGAGGATCATCGAAACGATGCCGGTGAAATCGCTCGTCACCCGTCCGGCGTCGGGAGTGCGGCACTCGGTGGTCGGACCGCTGGCCGTGCGCGGTCACGCGTGGGCCGGAGACGGCCCGGTGGCGGCGATGCACCTGAGCGCCGATTTCGGGGCGACCTGGATCGCATGCCATCTCGAGGAACCGGAGAACCGGTTCGCGTGGCAGCGGTGGGAGGGCAACATCCCCTTCGACATTCCCGGTCATCACGAGGTGTGGGCCCGGGCAACCGACCATGCCGGCCGCATGCAACCCATGGTGACTCCGGGGTGGAATCCGAGGGGTTACCTCAACAATGCGATGCATCGCATCGCGGTCACGGTGATCTGAATTGACTGTTCTTCGCCCTCTCCTGCTTCTCGCCTTCGTCTCCCCGGCGTTCGCCCAGACCGACAACCTGAAGGACGGGCCGAACGTGGAACTCGTCCGGGAGCAGTGCCTCGCCTGCCATGAGGACACCTACATCACCTCCGCCGAATTCGACCGCGAAACCTGGGACGAAATGCTCGATGTGATGGTGGGGATGGGGATGGAGCCCCTCGACGACGAGAATCGGCAAAAGGTGCTCGACTACCTGGAAGCGACGCAGGGACCGAAGAGCGAAGGCGAGAGCGCGGAGATGCAGACGCCGTGGGCCGAGCCCCTCTACCGGCCGAATCCGCTCGACTGGACCCGGCCTCGCGCCCTGCTCCGCTAGCCCGGGCGCGGCGGTTCCCGGCGAGGAGCAACTAGCCGGGGAGCGCGGTGCGGGAGGTGGTATCGACGGACATGCGGCGCCGACAACCCCCCGGGGCGCACGACCGGCGCCCCCGCAGGAATGCGGAGTTGGTGACCGGCGCCCGTCGACAGGATTCCCCGTGACCGCATCCGCGTCGGCGCCCCGGCGTTCGCGCATCGTGACCGTGGGGAATGCGCTGGTGGACGCCATCGCGCTGATCACCGAAGAGCGCCTTGCCGCGGTGGGGTATCCCAAGGGCCACATGAGCCTGGTCAGCGGCGAGGAACAGGCCGCCGCCCTTTCCCGCCTGGACGGGGCCGGGATCGGGCGGTCTCCCGGAGGGTCGGCCGGGAATACCGCGGTGGGCGCGGCGCGCCTCGGCGCCGAGGTGGCCTACTTCGGCCGCGTGGCCAACGACGGGAACGGCCGCCTGTTCCGGGACGAACTGGTCCGGGCGGGAGTCCGGCCCGGATCGCGGCTGGTGGTTCCCGATTCCGGACAGACCGGCGTGAGCCTGGTCATGACCACGCCCGACGGGCAGCGCACCATGCTGACGCACCTGGGCGTGGCGCCGGACATCGACCCGGCTGCCTTCGACCTCGCACTCGTCGAGGACGCCCGCTTCCTCTACTTCGAGGGCTATGCGCTCACCAACCCGGTCGCGCGCCGGACGGTTCTGGAGATGTCCCGCAGGGCTGCCGCGAGCGGCGTGACCGTTGCCCTCTCCGCATCCGACGGGTTCGTGATCGACGCGGCCCGGGACACGGTGCTGGAGCTGCTCGAGGGTCCGGTCGGCCTCTTCTTCGTGAACCAGGACGAAGCCTTCCACCTGACCGGCGCCACCGATCCGGACCGGGTCGCCGATCTGCTGCCCGGCGGAAACACCCTGACCGCCCTCACCCTCGGCGCCGAGGGATCGATCCTGATCCGGGGGACGGAGCGCATCCGGGTTCCCCCGGTCCGGGTCCCGGTAGTGGACACCAGCGGCGCCGGCGACCTCTATGCCGCCGGACTCCTCGCCGGGCTTGCCCGGGACCTGCCGCTCGCCGACGCCGGACGGCTCGCGTCCCGGGTTGCCGCCGAGGTCGTGACCCTCCACGGGCCACGGCTGCCCGAGGACTTCACGACCTCCCTGCCCGCCTGATTTGCCCAGCCGCCGTCCGGCGTCTGGCCTCCGGTCCGGCGGTCTCCGAGAGGTCCCGGCAGGGATGGGTTGAACGCCCGGTCGCATCCGCCGCCGCGCCGCAACGGCGAGCGCGGCTTCGTGACAAGGGACGAACGGCGGTGTCTTCCACCGCCCGACATCCATGGGGGAGGAACCCATGAAGACCGTACGGGAAGAAGTCCTATCGAGCAGGGCGGGTGCGCCGTCGCCTCCGGGACTGGGAGCGGCGCAGCAGCTCGCCCTCAAGGAGGGCTTCTTGCACGGTCTGCTGCCCGGATCCGACGTGACGCCGGGCGAGGCGCTTGCGTTCCCGTGGCGCGACCTCCAGACACGGCAGAGGGAACGGGGGGCGAGGGCATCTGGAGAAGCAAGACCACCCCGTCCCGGCTCCGGCCCTCTCTGCCAACATGGATGAGACACCGGCTACCCTTGGAATGAGAGAGGAGGGTGGACTGGAGAACATCCATGAGAACAGACGACACTCCCATCCCCCGGAGGGATGGTGACGCGCGTCGCGCGCCCAGCATGGGGTCCCTCAACGGAGCGGCGCCCCCGGCGCCGGACCCGGAGGTGGTGGACCAAGCCTTCCCGGCGCAGGTTCACCGCCCGCTACCGGTTGCGCATCCTCGAAGAAGCCGACCGCTGTTCCCGGCCCGGCGAGGTGGGACGGCTGCTGCGCCGCGAAGGGCTGTACTCCTCGCATCTGTCAGTGTGGCGGAAGGCTCGGAACGCGGGCGCGCTTCAGGCCCTGACTCCGAAAAAGCGCGGCGCCAAGCCTTCCCGGGTCCATCCCCACGAGGAGAAGATCCGCCGTCTCAAAGCCAAGGTAACGCACTTGGAGAAGGAACTCGCCACTGCCCGCACCATCATCGAGGTGCAGGGAAAAGTTGCGGGGCTGCTGGGACTTCCCCGCGAGGACGGAAAGAACTCTTGATGGGAGCCGTGTCGCTCGCACCGCGCGTCGGGGTCGCGCCGGCCTGCCGGGCGCTGGGGGTCTCCAGGGCAACCTTCTACCGTCATCGCAGGCGTGCTCCCGGGCGCCAACAGCCCCCACCGACGCCCGCCCGGGCACTTGCGGAAAGCGAGCGCAGGCACATCTTCGAGGTGCTCATCTCCCCCCGCTTCGTGGATCGCGCTCCCGCGGAAATCGTCGCAACCCTGCTTGATGAGGGCATCCACCTCTGCTCCGAACGCACCATGTACCGCATCCTGGCCTTGAAGCGCGCCGTTCGCGAGCGGCGCAACCAGCGCACCCATCCCCCGCATCCCAAACCGGAACTTGTCGCCTCCGCACCCAACCAGACCTGGTCCTGGGACATCACCCGCCTGCTCGGACCCCAATCCTGGACCTATTTCTACCTCTACGTCATCCTCGATATCTTCAGCCGATATGTCGTGGGGTGGTTGGTCGCCGACCGCGAAAGCGCCGCCACCGCCTCGCACCTCATTCAGGAGTCGGTTCTCAAGCACGACATCCAACCCGAGACGCTGACCCTCCATGCCGACCGGGGTGCCCCCATGACGTCTCGGAACATCGCCCAACTCATCGCCGATCTCGGCATCACCCGCTCCCTGTGCCGCCCCCGGGTCAGCGACGACAACCCCTTCTCGGAAGCCCAGTTCAAGACCTTGAAGTACCACCCCAGCTTCCCCGGGCGCTTCTCCTCAATCGACGAGGCGACCAGATTCTGCCGATCCTTCTTCCACTGGTACAACACCGAGCATCGGCATGGTGGAATCGCCATGCTCACCCCCGAAGCGGTCCACTTCGGGCGGGCCGACGACATCCTCGAACGACGCGAACAAACCCTCCGCGCCGCATGGAAACGACACCCCGAACGATTCGTTCACGGTGTCCCCAAACCCCAGCCCCTCCCGAAACGGGTCTGGATCAACCCACCTCCCTCAGCCGACGCCAACACCAGAAATTACTCGCTAAATCATGAAACCCGGTGTCTCATTTCCGTTGACAGGTTCCGGAAAGCCAGAGAACCTGGTCGGTGACAAAGCGTACGACAGTGACGCTTTGGACGATGATTTACGGGCGAAGGGAATTGAGGTGGTCCCGGGTCTTTGGACAGTTTGAGGGCTTGGTTAAGGTGCAAATTGCCAAGTCCTCGTGCTCGTTGAATTCGCCCGAACGGGCGAACCATACTTCGTTTTCACCGCCGGATCCGGGTGCCTCACGGGGAACCGCCGGGGGGCCGGGCGTCAAGGGCGGGCGTAGCCCGGCGGAGCGAACCCTTGACGCACGGACACCAAGTGGGCAGGCTTGGTGCGGGTCGAAAGCGGCAGTCTGCTGGTTTCGGCCCATCCCTGAAAGCATCGGCATCCCGCAAAATACCGGATATCGCGGACAGCTCACGACAAAAGTCCCTCGCCATAGGCTTCGGCGGGCGTCCGCCCTCCGAGGGCCGAGTGCGGGCGCTGGGTGTTGTAGAACCACATCCACTCCCCGATCACCCGTTCGGCCGCGAACCCGTCGGCGAGTTCGTGGAGGTACACCGCCTCGTACTTCAGGGACCGCCACAGCCGTTCGATGAAGATGTTGTCGAGGAACCGCCCGCGACCGTCCATCGAACACCGGGCGCCCGCCGCCGACACCCTCTCGGTGAACGCCGTGCTCGTGAACTGCGGCCCCTGGTCGGTGTTGACGATTTCCGGCACCCCCTCCCGCCGCGCCGCCTCCGACAGCGCCTCGTCCAGCGCTTCCACGCAGAAGTTGCTGTCCATCGTGTTCGACAGGCGCCAGACGAGAACCCGCCGACTGAACCAGTCCATGAAGGCCACCAGGTACTGGAAGCCCGACGACATCGGGATGTAAGTGATGTCCGAGCACCACACCTGATTCGAACGGTCGATCGACATCCCCCGCAGCAAATACGGGTACACCCGGTGCCCCGGGGCCGGAACGCTGGTGCGCGGCTTGCGGTACATCGCCTCCAGCCCCATCACCCGCATCAGGCGCCGAACCCGGTGGCGGCCCACCGTGACGCCTTCCCGCCGCAGGTGGCGCATCATCTGCCTGCTCCCGTAGAACGGGTAATCGAGCGAAAGGGCGTCCAGCCGCCGCATCAGTATCCGGATTCCCGGCGCTTTCCCCGCACGGCTGGTAGTAGAGCGACGAGCGGCTGAGGTCCAGCAGAGCGCACTGCCGAGCGAGACTCAGCTCGGCGTTCCGCTCGACCAGCGCCGCCCGGGCGGCTCGGCTCAGCGTTCCCACCCGCGCCGAAAAAAATCCCGCTCGACCGTCAACTCCCCGATCTTGGCGTGCAGGTCCCGGATCAGGCTCTCGTGGTCCGACGGACCCGACTTCTTCCCGTTGGCGAACACCTGGTCCAGCCCGTCGACCGCCTGACGCTTCCATGCCGCCACCTGTGTGGGATGGATCTGGTGGCGCACCGCGATCTCCCTGGCGGTGCGGTCTCCCCGCAAGGCCTCCAGCGCGACCCGCTTCTTGAAAGCCACCGTGAACCGGCGGCGCCGTTTCGTCGTCATTCTTGGACCTCCAGCAGGACCGGAAATGCACCTTAGCCAGTTGTCCAAAAAAGTGGGACCACCTCAAATCAACATGATCGCGCCGCACCGTAGAAATCGAAGGAAACGGAAGACACAGGATGGCCGTCGGTTGCGCCGTTATCAGCGTCGGTGGCTAGTGGAACGGTTTTTCTCGTGGCTTCAATGGCAACGTCGTGTACTGATTCGATGGGAGTTTTACGCGGCGAATTTTCTTGGATTTGTCCATCTCGCGTGCATATCCATTCTTCTTAGGCATTTTTGAGATAGGTTCACATTTAATTCCTTCATGGAATTAATGGAATCTGAACAGTGACGACCAAGACCTTTGCACTAGACGCAAACATCTTTATTGAAGCACATCGACGCTATTACGCATGGATTTATGTCCGGAATTTTGGCAATGTCTGCGTCACTATGCTGCCGAAGGAATAATCGTTAGCATTGACAAAATACACTCCGAGATAAAAAAAGAATCCGACGTCTTGTCAATTTGGATGAAAAACTGTTCACGAAAATTATTCTCATCGTCAGGAACTCAAAGAATCGGACGCATGTTTGGCGAGATAATGGTATGGGTGCAACATAACGACCAATTCTCGAACCAAGCCAAGGCTAAATTTGCTACGGAAGCAGATGGTTGGTTGGCAGCATACGCCAAGGTGCACAACTATACAGTTGTTACGCATGAGAGTTACGATTCCAAAGTCAAACGTCGCGTTCCGTTGGGTAATGTTTGTCGCGAATTCGGCCTCAACTCAATTTCGAGTGGGTACGGGCGGGAAGCCCGTCGGGGGGCCGGGTGTCAAGGGCGGGCGTAGCCCGGCGGAGCGAACCCTTGACGCACGGACCCGCGACGGGCATGCTTGGTTCGGGCTCGAAAAGCGGCAGAATGCTGCTTTTCGGCCCATCTCTGCATAGGAGAAGCATCTCATGACAGATATCCACCGCATCTTCGCAACCGCCCTTGGCCTCATCGAACCTTGGTTCGTCGAAAGCGTGAAGTTTGTCGAGTGTGATCGCAAGCTGATCATCCATATCGACTTTCAGCGTGGCGCCCGCTTTCCTCACAAGGACCACGAAGGTACACACCCCATCCACGACACCAAGACCAAGCGCTATCGCCACCTCAACTTCTTCCAGTATGAATGCGAAGTGGTAGCGAGGGTTCCGAGAGTCCGTCTGCCCGACGGACGGATCGCGCTGGTCACCACGCCCTGGACGGGTCAGGTCTCCGGGTTCACTGCGCTCTTCGAAGCGTTGGTGATCGTCATGAGTCGGGAAATGCCCTTCGCCGCGGTCGCACGGTTGAACAAGATTTCTCCACACCGGGTTCAGACCATCTGCAACCAATACGTGGAACTCGCCTCCGCGGAGGACGACCAGGGCGACGTTCGCGCCGTCGCAATCGACGAGACCTCCCGGGCCCGGGGGCACGCCTATGTCACCGTTGCCGCCGACGCCCGCAAGCGCCGGGTGCTGTTTGTCGGGGAGGGCCGGGGGGCCGACACGGTCGGACAATTCGCCCGGAACTTGGCGGTACAGGGTGGCGCTCCCGAAGCGATCCGGTTCGTCTCGATCGACATGTCCCCTGCTTTCATCAAGGGGGTTGCGAAGCATTTGCCCCATGCCCAAGTCACTTTCGACAAGTTCCATGTCGTCGCCCACGCCTCGAGTGCCCTCGACGAAACCAGACGCATCGAGCAGCGGGTCGATCCGGGGATCAAGGGCATGCGCTGGACCTTGCTCAAGAATCCGACACACCTCAGCCGTAACCAACGCGCCGCACTCAACGCGCTGATCGCACAGACCGCTGGGAAGCGCACCACTCGAGCTTGGCGGTACCGGGAGCAACTCCGTGCCATCCTCCACCGCAAGCAAGTCCATGTCATGCGGGCCATGCTCCAGCAGTGGTGCACCAACGTGAATCGATCCCGGATCGAACCCATGAAAGCCGTCGCCCGGATGATCCGAAGACACTTCGACGGCATCACCGCGTGGGCCCGAACCCGCCAGACCAACGGGTTCATAGAAGCCCTCAATGGCCTCTTCCAATCCGCCAAGCGGAAAGCCAGGGGGTATCGTTCCTTCCGCACCATCCGCACCGTTTTCTTTCTTATCGCCGGAAAACTCGACTTCTCCAAGCTCAACCCTCACCTCGCATAACCCACTCGAAATTCAATAGAGCCAATTTTTCTGACTGTTAACGAATGCCTGAAGGTCTCCATATGATCGTGGAAGCGGATCTGGGTAATTGACGCTTGCCAAGTCTCCCGATTTTTCCAGTGCTGAAGCCACTTCTTCCGCCATTACCGGAGATCGCCTCTTTGTTTGGGGTTGGGAACCAGATTCATCACAACTTCAGTCGATGCAACTTCTGAATGTGTCGCCTCGGACTTTTGTCCCATCGCCATCATGGCTTGTTCGTAAATCCTCGTTGCTTCTTTGTGAACCTTCATAATATCGTCGACATTCGAGATTGCCGAATCGGTTTTCCGGTTCTTTAGAAAGTGCTCCTTCCAATTCGTCATGGTTTTTCCGATCTCCTCCTGAAGTCCTACCCTGCCCTGGTCCGACGCCGAGGAATGTCCGCCCCGCCTTGGCGCGGCTGGTGCTTTGGGGATCGGGAATCCGGACACAACGACTGAGCCAACACACCGTCTAAATTATCGGAGTCGACATGGTCGAAGCACGGGGCGACGAGAAGTCGCAGGCTTCTGACAATCTCCGGGCGGATGTTGAGCATGTGCTCACTCACGCCGCTCCGCTGACGGACTCCCTCTAGCATTACCTACAGTATACCGAAGACGCGATGGGTTGGGTGTTTCTCCGCGCTACCGGGTCGAACCACGCCGAGACCCTTGGGGCAAGACCGCCCGCGGTGATCGTCGATCCCGTTATGAACGGTGCCTCAAGGTAATTGGCGGCAGGGCGGGATAGGCTGCGGGGGGCATGCGGCGGGTGCTTCGGATCGGGTTTCAGATTCCGTTCCAGCCGGGGGCGCAGTCGGGAGGCAACCTCTTCGACCGGAGGCTGGCAGCCGCCCTCGGGGAACTCGGGCACGATGTGTGCCTCGTGGAGACGGGTTCGGAGGCCCGGACGAGGGACGCCGATGTCCTGATCGAGGACGAGCTGCTCCACCCGATCCTGAAGGCAGGGGCCGGGATCCCGCGGGTTGCGATGGTCCATCACCTCGGGTGCGACGAGCCGGAACGGGGCGCGCGGGAACGGGCGGCGCTCGCGGCGTCGGAACAGGCCTTTCTCCGAGGCGTTCAGGGGATCCTCGCACCGAGTTCGTGGAGTCGGGACCGGGCGCTGGCCCTCGCCGGAACTTCCGTGCCTGCCGCGGTGACTCCTCCCGGGCGCGACGCGCTCGGGGGGAGATCGCTTCCGGATGGCCTTCCCGGTGAAGCGGAAGTGGAGCGGCGCGCCGGTGAATCGGGGCCGCTGCGGGTGGTGTTCCTGGGGCGGCTTTCGCGCCGCAAGCGCATTCGGGAGCTGGTGGAGGCGGTGCGGCTTGTTCCCGGGTGCGATCTCACGGTGTGCGGAGAACCCGACCCGGATGAGCCGGAATTGGCGCGGCGCGTGCGTGAGAGCGGTGTCCGCACCCGCCATCACCTCGACGCGGACGGCCTGGCCGCCGTGCTCCGCTCCGCGCAGGTGCTGGCAGGGCCGTCCACCCATGAAGGGTTCGGACTGATCTACCTCGAGGCCTTCGCGTTCGGGCTTCCGGTCATCGCCGCCGCATCGGGCGGCGCGCCCGACCTCGTGTCTCACGGAAAGAACGGCTGGCTGGTCCAGCCGACGGATGGCGTCACCCGGATCGCGGAGATCCTTCGCCGGGCAGCGGGCAACCGGGACGCGCTCGGGACCATGGGCAGAGCCGCGCTTCGCACCCACCGGGACTGGCCCACCTGGGCCGAGACCGGGCGGGTAGCGGAACAGTTGATCCGGCGAGCCATGATGTTGGCTTGAAGCAACATCACAGACTTTTGGAATCATTGATACACCAGGTCGAGCCGATCCTTCGCGGTCCACGCGCCGCCCGCCGCCGTCGAGCAGACCATGCTCGCGCCCGGCCGCAACATCCGTACGGCGCGGCTGCGCCGCAACCTGAGGATTCAGGATCTCGCCAACCGGATCGGGGTTTCGCGCTACACCCTGTCCGCCATCGAGCGGGGCCGCCCGGGCGTCTCCATCGCTGCCTAGCTGGGCGCTCTTTGGGCCCTCGGCCTCCTCGATCAGGCGGGGGACCTGGCGCATCCCGATCGCGACGAGGAGGGCGGGGCGCTCGAGGCCGCCCGGTCTCCCCGCCGCGCCCGGCGCCGAATCACTCTGGATCGTGATTTCTGATCCGGCGCGCGCGAATGCTTCGTCTGAAGTTCCAGAGTAATTTCCTCTTTTTTGCCGTTCAAAGGGTTGATTCGCAAGGGGAGAGTGCGTTTTGATGCTTGATTTATACGCCCATGTATTCGACGATATTACTACTTTGTCTCCATATGGCATGTCCAGTATCATTGAGCCATGTACGTCGACGTCGTCCCCAACCGCAAATCACCCCCCGCAATCCTCCTCCGCGAAAGCTGGCGCGAAGGCGCCAAAACCAGAAAACGCACGCTCGCCAACCTCTCCGGATGGCCCGAATACAAGATTGCCGCGCTTCGTCGGGTACTCAAGAACGAACGCCTTGTCGGGCCCGACGAGCTTCTCAACATCGTTCGCTCCCTCCCCCACGGTCATGTTGCCGCCGTTCTCGGCACACTCCGCAAGCTTCGCCTCGACCACCTCATCGACCCCGAACCCTCCCCCCAACGCCAGCGTGTTCTGGCGTTGATCGCCGCCCGGATTCTCGACCCGGGATCGAAACTTGCCACCGCCCGGGGACTCGCCGGCGCTACCGCGCGCGACACCCTCGCCGAAACCCTGGGACTCGGTTCGCTGGACGAAAACGACCTGTATGCGGCCATGGACTGGCTCCTCGAGCGCCAGGATCGCATCGAGCGCGCCTTGGCGAAACGCCATCTCCAAGAAGGCGCCTTGGTGCTCTACGACCTCACCTCGGTGTGGCTGGAAGGGCGTTCTTGTCCGCTCGCCCGGCGCGGTCATTCCCGCGATGGCAAGCGGAACAAAAAGCAAATCGAGTTCGGGTTGCTGTGCGACCGGAATGGCTGTCCGGTGTCGGTGGAGGTCTTTGCCGGAAATACCGCCGACCCGACCACGGTGGGGGCACAGGTGGAGAAGCTGCGTCGGCGGTTCGGTCTTTCCACGGTGGTGTTGGTGGGGGACCGGGGGATGTTGACCGAAGCCCGGATCCGCGAGGAGGTCGCCCCGGCGGGGCTGGACCGGATCGGGGCGTTGCGCCGACCGGCCATCCGCTCCCTGGTGCGCAGCGGAGTGGTGCAACTCTCGCTGTTCGACCAGAGGGACCTGATGGAAGTTCGAAGTGACGAATACCCCGGCGAACGGCTGATGGTGTGCCGCAATCCGTACATGGCCGAGCACCGCGCCCGCAAGCGCGAGGCGCTGCTGGAAGCCACCGAGTCGGTGCTCGAACCTCTTGCCGTGGCGACTCGGCGCGAGCGTCGCCACCTCGAGGGCAGGGACCGGATCGGGGAACGGGTGGGCAAGGTCATCGGTCGTTACAAAATGGCGAAACACTTCACATGGTCCATCGATGAACAGGGCCGGTTCCACTACCGGCGCAATGTCGAGTCCATCGCGTCCGAGGCCGCCTTGGACGGGCTGTACGTGGTGCGCACCAGCTTGCCCGCAGACAAGCTCGATGCGTCCGACACCGTACGCGCGTACAAGCGCCTGAGCGCAGTGGAGCAGGCCTTCCGCAGCCTCAAGACCGTGGACCTCAAGGTCCGACCGGTGTTCCACCGCAACGCCGATCGGGTCCGTGCCCATGTCCTGTTGTGCATGCTGGCGTATCACGTGGAGTGGCACATGCGCCAGCGACTCCGCCCGATGCTGTTTGACGACGAGGATCGTGGCGGCGCCGAAGCCGGTCGCGTCTCGGCAGTGGCGTCGGCCCGAAAGTCCGCCACCGCGCGGGCCAAGGCCAGTACCGGGCGTACCGCCGAGGGTGACCCGGTGCACAGTTTTCGCACGCTGCTTGCGGATCTGGCCACCGTGACTCGCAACACGGTGGCCCCAGCCCTGCCGGGTGCCGAGCGGTTCGAGATCACGACCCGGCCCACCCCACTTCAACAAAAGGCCTTCGATCTGCTGGCCGTGAAGCTGTCCGTTACCCAGTAGCGAAACCCTGAAATCTCTCCATGTCCAATCAAGTCAGTGACTTGCGTCTATGGCATGCTGGAACTTCAGCTTCGTGCATGTCGTGCCCCCCGGCGAGACGAACTCTGTTGTCGCCGGCCGGTTCCGGGTCAGCCGCACCGGAACCGGGATTCCCCGCGGCGAGTTCGTTTACGGACGCTCCTGGCTCCGGCGTCCGAACGCCGTGGAGTTGGATCCGGGGGAACTCGTGCTCGGCGAGGGGGTGCGGGAGACCGTTCGCCTCGGCGGGTTCTGCGGCGCGATCCGTGACGCCATGCCGGACGCATGGGGGCGGCGCCTGATCGAGCGGCAGTCCGGTCATCACGGGAGCGAGGAGTTCGACTTTCTCCGCTTCGGCGACGCCGATCGGGGTCGGCGCGCTCGGATTCAGTCCCGATCCCTCCCTTGCCACGCGGGCCTCGTCGTTCCCGGCCTGCTCGCCCTCCACGCTCTCGAGGCGGCGGCGCGGGCGGTGCTCACCGGAAAGCCCCATCCGCTCGGAGAGACGGCCCACGACCTGCTGTTCCCCGGAACCTCGCTCGGCGGCGCCCGCCCCAAGGCGACCATCGAGGACGCCGGAAACCTCTGGCTTGCCAAATTCGGTCAACCGGGCGACGAGTGGGACGAGTCCCGCGTCGAACACGCGCTGCTCCGACTGGCGGCCCGGTGCGGGTTGCGGGCCGCCGAGAGCCGGGTCGCAACCGTCGGGGAACGCTCGGTCCTGCTGGTGCGGCGGTTCGACCACGAGCCCGGCGACTCCGGCATGTTCCGGTGGCGATTCGCCAGCGGCCTCACCCTGCTTCGCGCCGAAGACAACGCCACGGCCCGCGATCGTTGGTCGTACCTGTTGCTGGCCGACGAGATCCGCCCGATCGGCACGCACCCGCGACGCGACTTGCGCGAGCTGTTCGGACGCATGTGTCTTGGCGCGGCGGTGCGAAACACCGATGACCATCCGAGAAACCACGCGATGATCGCCGGCCGGGGTGGCTGGAGGCTGAGTCCCGCCTACGACCTCACGCCGTCACCCGGACCGTCGCGCGAACCGCCGTGGCTGGCCATGGATTGCGGCTTCGAGGGACGGCGGGCAAGCCGGACCAACCTGCTCGGCGGCGCCGGGCGTCCTGATCCCGCGCCCGGAGGCCGAGTCCATCCTCGATTCGGTGTTCCGAATCGTGGGCGCCTGATGGCCGGAATCCATGCGGAACGCCGGGGTGGGGAACCGGGACATCGGCAGGATCACTTCCGCGTTCGCCCCGGCGTGAGGAGCCACGCCAGCAGGAATGCGCCGAGGGCGAGCGGGACAGTCGACAGGCCGGCACCCAAAACCGGGGCCGCCTGATGGCCGGAATCCATGCGGAACGCCGGGGTGGGGAACCGGGACATCGGCAGGATCACTTCCGCGTTCGCCCCGGCGTGAGGAGCCACGCCAGCAGGAACGCGCCGAGGGCGAGCGGGACAGTCGACAGGCCGGCACCCAAAACCGGGGCCGCCTGCTGGCGGGATTCCATGCGCGACGCCGGGGTGGGGACCCAGGACATCGGGAGGATCACTTCCGCGTTCGTCCCCGGCATGAGGAGCCACGCCAGCAGGAACACGCCGAGGGCGAGCGGGACAGTCGACAGGCCGGCGCCGAAAACCATGGGCGCCTGCTGGCGGGATTCCATGCGCGACGCCGGGGTGGGGACCCAGGACATCGGGAGGATCACTTCCGCGTTCGCCCCCGGCATGAGGAGCCACGCCAGCAGGAATGCGCCGAGGGCGAGCGGGACAGTCGACAGGCCGGCACCCAAAACCGTGGGCGCCTGCTGGCGGGATTCCATGCGCGACGCCGGGGTGGGGACCCAGGACATCGGGAGGATCACTTCGGCGTTCGCGCCGGCGTAAGAAGCCACGCCAACAGGAACGCGCCGAGGGCGAGCGGGCCGGTTGGCAGGCCGGCGCCGAGAGCCGCTGCCAGCAGGACCAGCGCCAAGGCGGCGCTGGTGAGAGCGGCGGGCTTTCGGGTGGCGGCGAGGCGGTTAGCCAGATCGGTCCAGCGGGCGCCGGCCGGATCCAATCGCCCGGAGGCCACCAGGTAGTCACGGACGAAACCGGCGAGAAACGGAACCCCGAGCACGATGGCGGCGGGAGTGGACCAGCGGGTGGTGAGCCCGGGGATCAGACAGACCGCGAGCAGCCCCATCTGGAATCCGGCGAGCCGCCGGCGGAAGCGACTCGGATCAAGCTCCTTCCGCGCTCGCCCGGCGACCGCTTCGATCCGAAGCCCGAGCGCGAAGAAGTAGCGGGCGAACCCCGCCGGGAAAAACCAGATCGGAAGCGACCCCAGCACCAGGACCGCCGCCGCGCACGCCGTCGCGTGTCCCATGGCATCGGTCTCCCGGTCGAAAAGCGCGCCGAAGTCCGAGACCAGACCGTACCGCCGCGCCAGGACGCCGTCGATTCCGTCGGCAAGCGTCGCCGTTCCGTAGGCAACCGCCGGAAACCAGCCGGGATCGGAGATGCCGGCGCCGACCGCGAAGGCGCAATAGCCGCCGAGCCCGGAGAACACGCCGAGGCGAGCCAGCGTGAGCATGTTCGCCGCGCCGAACCGGAGCCTTGACCCGTCCGGGGCGCGGTGACGGTCCCGCTCGACGAGGACCCGCCCCAGAACGAGCCCGCCGAGGGTGAGCGCGCCGGCGGCGGCGCCGAGGAACCCGATCAGAAGCGGTAGCCGAGACTCAGCTTGAACCGGCGCCCCTTGGGGTTGTGGGTCAGCGAGTCGTAGGCCAACTCCTGATGCACCAGCGGAGGAACGCTGCCGGCGAGGTTCAGTGCCGAACCGGTGAGGGTCAGACCGGTCTCCGGCCAGTTGTACCGGGCCGTCGCATCGAAGGTGAGCCAGGAGTCGATGTCGGCGTATTCCCGGGTCGTGGTGCGGTCCTCGTAGCCGGAGATGAAGCGGGCGGCGCCGGTGAGGGTGAACCCCGACTCCAGCCACGACACCAAGGCATGGGTGCGCATCCGGGGAAGCGGCGGCGCAAGCGGATTGTTCCGGTTCAGATACCCGGCCGCCTGCTCACCCTCATGGACCACCACTCCCGCCACCTCGAGCGACTCCACCGTGTAGTCGAGGGTGAAGCTGCCGTCAAGCGTGCCCACCAGCGCCCCGTTCCCCATGGCCCGCCGGGCGCCGACATGCCAGTCGAACCCGGAAGTGGTGAGGCCGGGCCAGTTGATCCGCCGGATACGGATCCGCTCGATGTCCACCGGATCGCAGCTCCCGTCGGTCAAGCCTCCCGGACAGGTGATGAACTGCTGCACCAGATGCCGGGTAGCCGGATCGGCGTAGGCGGCGGCGAGCCCGGCGTTCGGGATCGTGCCGACCGGATTCGCAAGATCGAAACTCCAGAAGTCGAGCGCCGCATCCACCGCCGCATCACCGCCCAGGGTGATGCCGATGTTGTAGTGGAACGCCTCTTCGGGGACGAGGGTGGTGTCTCCCGAGTCGTCGATCGCCTTCCAGGTGCCACTCGCCGCCACCCAGTCCTGGGAAGTGGAGATCTGCTCGTTCACGTCATCCAGTGACGGCGTCCGAAAGGTGGTCTGCACCGTCCCCCGCAGGGACACGAGGTCGGAGATCTTCCAGATCGCCGCCAGCTTGGGGTCGAAGCTGCCCGCGAACCCGGTTGTCTCGTAATGAGCGGCCACCTGCATGTCGAGCGACTCGCTCACGCTCATCGCGAGTTCGGAAAACACCGCATGGGTCTGCTGGTTGGCGCTGTACGGGTTCTGGGCCGAGGTAAAGGTGAAGGGACCGGTGTGGACGGTACAGCCGCGGTCGCCGGGCGCCTGGCAGGGGTGGCCCCCGAGGTTCCCGGCAGCGTTGGGTTCGGCACTCGCCGAGACCCGCCGGAACTGGTATCCGGCCGCAATGGTGGCGTTGTCGTTCAGCACCTTCCGGAGCGTGGCGTCGGTGGTGAAGATGTCGGAAGCTCCGCGGATCTCCACTTTCTCGTTGATCCACTCCAACAGCTCCGGCGCGTTCCCGAGCGCGTCCGTGTACAACGGATTGGGGGTGTTCTCGAACGCCGCCCCGGGCTGGGCGGAGTATCGGATCGCGTTGCCAAAGGGATTGAAGTAGTGGCAGTTCCCCTGTCCGGCGGCCACGCCGGCGGGAAGCGGCCCGAGCGCCATGCGGGAGGGCGACGCCGGATCGACCACAACGTCCACGCCGCAGCCGGGGCCCCCGAACCCACGGAAGGCGAGAAATTTCCGGTACGCATACTCTGCCGGAATCGGCACGGTGCTGCTCGAACGGGCATAGACCGCCCCGATGTCATATCCGAACCCGGTGAGACCGATCTCCCCGCCCATCGACGCGGCCAGCCGCCCGGTCGCGTTGCCCCGGTCGAGGATGCGTCCCGGGCCGGAGTTCCCCACCAGCCGGCCGAAGAAGTACCAGGGTTCCGAACTGTTCGCGAGATCAAGCATGGCTCCCGAGGTGTCCGCGACCGCCGGCAGGCTGGCAACCAGCGCCCGGCGGCCCGGATGGTCGGGCTGGACAACCTGAAGCCCGTCGAACAGCGAGATCGGAGGGAAAGAAGGCGTAGTCTCCCAACCCGGTGTGCGGGCGTCGGCATAGAGGCCCTCGATCTGGAACCACCCCGTCTTTCCCAGGTGGCCGTGAACCTCGACCATGCTCCTAAGGTGCCGGGTGGGGGCGATCAGGTTGTCCCACTGCTGGTAGCGAAAGCGGCAGGTCCGGGCCTCCTGGTCCGGATAGCCGCCGAGCGCGGCGCACTGCGGATCGAGGAAACGCGGTGCGGCAGTCAGGGAGACGGCATCCCGTCCGCCGCCATCCGGAACGATGAAGGAGCCCGGATTGCCCGTGCCCGACCAGCCCCACCCCCAATTCGGGTAGTCCCGGAGAACCCAGTTGCGTTCCTGCGCCGAGAGCCGGCTGCGATTCTGGTACTCGACGGAAGCGGTCACGTTGGCCTCGCCGAAGCGATGGCCCCATATCCCGCTCACCGAGGAATCGCCGGCGCCGGTGAAGTACTCGTGCGCGACGTTCAGTTCCAGCCCTTCGAAGTCGCTCCGGGTAATGAAGTTCACCACGCCGCCGATGGCGTCCGAACCGTAGATCGCTCCTGCGCCCTCCTTCAGGACATCAAGGCGCTCGATGGCAACCGAGGGAATGGTGTTGATGTCCACGAAGCGGCCACCCGGGAGCTTGACCGGGACCCCGGTGGTGCGCCGACCGTTGATGAGGACCAGCGTGCGCGATGCACCGAGGCCGCGAAGGTTCACATTCGCAACCGTCTCCGGGAGAGAGGCGCCGGCTCCGGCGAACCAGCTGTTGACTTCACCCACCACCCCGCTGCTCACCGTCAGGTTCTTGAACAGGTCCACCAGCTGCGGGGACCCCTGCTGGTCGATGATGTTCCGGGTGACCACCGCAACCGAACTCGGCGAGTCGATGGGTGTCTCGCGGATCACGCTCCCGGTGACCTGAACTTCTTCGGTATGCCGGATTCCGGCAGGACCTGGCGCCTCCTCAGGTTCCTGTCCGGCGTCCTCCTGCTCCGGTTCCCCTTCCGCCGGAGGTTGCTGCGCCGCGACCCGGCGCGCCGCGTCCTCGGCGCTCGCCAGCAGCGAGCCCCGTCGTTCTTCGGGGCCTCTTGCCCGCTGTCCCCCCGCCTCCACGACCTGGGATCCGAAAAAGATGACACATAACAGGATTCGGAATCGCATCTCCGACACTTTAACTTGCGGCAAGGAACGCGGCCGATCCACTCATCTCCCCCTTCTCGCTCCATCGAATCCAGCATTTCCGGCGCGTGTCCAGGCGCCGTCGCAACAAGCGGATCGGGGAGGGGGTAACACCGGTTCGACCCCCCGGCCGCACTTCACCACAGCATGCAAGATGCTCCCGTCACTCTTGCATCCGCGGGAAACGGCACCCTGCCGCACGGGGAACGGAAGTGCGCCGTCCCCTTCCCTGTCCGACCCGACCCCCCCAACCCATCGACACGCCGTCCCCCGGCGCGGCCGGTCCCGCCGACGAACCGTTCAACCGGCCGACGCCGTGTCCCGCATCACGAACCGGCCAGCTCCCGCAAATCCTCCGCAGCCGTTTTCAGCAACAACTGGTACGTCAGAAGCCGACTCCTGCGGGCCTCCTCATCACCCGCTTTTTCAGCTGCAACAGCTTGGTCGATTGTGTCTTGAAAGAGCTCCTCGCGTTCGCTCAGGAGATCCAGGACGGGCGTACCCAAGCCACCATCAAGCAGCTCCCGCATGCCCCCACGTTCGGGACCCGGAATATCTCCCACGCAGCCTGAGCATTGGGGAGAAAAACTCACAGTGCCGACGCCTTCCGCAACATCGTCCAATCATCTGGCGAGCACCCTGACACGACGTTGCGCCCTGTCGATTTGTTCCTGTCCTGGGGAGCACCCGATGACAACGAGGTTGATAACAAGTACGAAAAGGCGGATTGGCATGGCCCCGATCTTGTGCCGACCGACCGTCGCCCTCTCGAAAAGACGCGAACGGATCGGCAATCCATAGCGAACACAGCCCTCCCCGGCACTCTGGCGAGGACGACGATCACTCGCCCGGCGGAAACAGCGCGGCCCAGTCGCGGGGCAGGTCGCTCATCCGCCACGAGGTCCCGGCGGAGGGCGTGAGGGTTCGCTCGAAACCGAGACTGCGGAACGGCCGGAGGAGGGCCGGATCCCTGGAGAACAGATGGATCGGGGTGGCCCAGGTATCGCTGTCGTGAAGGGATAGCCGCGGTGGCTGGTGGTCGCCCACGACCATCACCAGCGTCCGCCGCCGGACGAACTCACGGAGGAAGCCGCCGAGGATGCGGAACTCGTAGGCGAGACTCGCGGCATAGCGGTCGGCGAGTTCCTCCAGGTCCCGGTAGTCGTCGTGGGCCACGGAACGGAGCGAGCCGCCGTAGGCGGTCCCCTCGTCGAAACGCTCCCAGGGGAACACATACGGTGGGATCGGCCAGTACGGAATGTGGCTGGTGATGAGCGAGACCTTGGCGAAAACCGGCCGTTCCGCCGGCTCCAGTTCCTGCCGGTGGAGGGCATGGAGGGTGTATTGGTCCGGAACCTCCCACCAACCGATCCGCGGCCCGCGGTAGTCGATGGCGGGCCGGTCGTAGGTTCGCTCGAAGCCGTACCACTCCCCCTCCGGCCAGGAGCCGGTGATCCCCGGCTCGTAGGCCACCGTCCGATACCCGGCGGCGGCGAAGCGCCGCGCCAGGCTTGCCCGATCCGAATTCACGAGCGAGCGGTAGCGCGCCTCCGAGTCCACCCATACCCCGGACAGCAGGGAGGCGTGCGCCCGCCACGACCCACCCCCGAAGGTGGGGCTCTGGATCGGCGCGGACAGAAACGCGAAGCCCCCCGCCGCGGAGTCCGCCGCGAGCCGTTCCCGTGCCGGCGCCAGTCGGGACCGAAGGCCCTCGTGTTCCCAGGCGGCGACTCCGTAGGACTCGACGAAGACCAGCAGCACATCGGCTCCCCCGAGATCCGGAGCCGGAGGCAACTCGGGATCGATCAACGGCGCCGGACGATCCCGGAGCGGGACCAGCGCAATCCGGGCGGCTGCGACCGCTCCGCTGCCGCCGGGGGGACCGATGGGGAGCAGCAAAACGGCGAGGGCGACCAGCGCAGCACGGCGCCGGAGCGCCGGAGACGCCTTGCCGGCGGCTCGAATCAGCGCCCCGATCGCCCGCTCTCCGAGAACCAGCAGCGCCACCGCCAGGCCGCCGAGCCCCGCCGCCATCAAGGCCACGACCGGCGCCGGAAAGGCCCCACCGAGCATCGAGGCCACCGCGCCTACGTTCGGCAAGTCGCCCAACGGGTCGAGGGGCCGCCCGAGCAGGTCCACGGCGATCCTTTCCGCGAGACGGGCGGCAAGCAGCAGAAACAGCAGTCCGGCCAGCAGGCGGCGGCCACGGCGGCGGAAGCGCCCGAAGAACTTCGGCGCCGCCAGCAGCAACAGGACCAGCGCGGCGAGGTCGGGACTCGCCGAGAGCGTGGGAACGAGCCAGGGCGGCTCGAACCGGGCTCCGATTCCGAGGACCAGGTTCAGCGCGACCAGCGCGACGAAGGCCCGCTTCACGGGCGGAGCGCGTCGAGGCCGAGAAGCAGGTGCGCCGCCACATACAGGAAGGCGTCTTCCGGAATGCGCGATTCCACCGCGTTGGTGATGAGGTACCCGCGGAAGGCATCGAGCGCCCGGCGGTTCCCCCGGTGCACCGCCATCTCGACGAGGGTCCCCCAGATTTCGACGCCGGGACGCTTGCTCCGGGCCGCTTCACCGGTCCGCCCGTAGTAGGCGAGGCGGAGGCCCGGCATCCGCGACGCGCAGAACTCGAGCACCGAAGCCGCGACTTCGGGGGCGCCTTCCATCGCATGGAGCGCCACTGACGCCGCGTTCGAGGTCTGCACGATGTCGTTCGGGGAGAACAGCAGGGTGCGGGGATCGTCGTAGAGGGTGGCCATCTCCGGCTGGAACACGTCGTACAGGAGCCCGGCCGGGGAAGCCGCCGCCCGCACCACCCGATAACTCTCGCGGGCCAGCTGCGCGAGATCCCCGCGGCCCTCGGCACGCGCCATCCGGGCCACGAAATCGGGAGCGTAGTCCACCAGGAAGGAGTTGGTGGCGAAGTCCCGGCTCCGAAAGTTGAAGTAGTTCCGCACCAGCAACAGGTCGGTCCCGCGCGCCGGCGCGGCATGCCTCGCGTAGCCGTCCAGGACCCGGAGGGCAAGCTCCCGGTCGGCCGGGTCCCCGAACGCTTCGGCGACTTCCTCGAGCCCCTGCGCGATGCGGAGCGCCTCGGTGGTGCCGGAGGCGTCCGGCTCCCCGTCGTCCGGACTCCGGCGCCAGACCACGAACCCGCGGGTGAACGGATCGTCGGGATCGTCCACGATCAGGTGGCGGACCGCGAACGCGCGGAGTGCATCCGCCATCGCCCGGTCGCGATAACGGGCCGCCACCTTGAGGAGCTCTCCGATGTCCACCGCGTAGACGAATCCGTCTCCCCGGACCAGCTCCCCGGCCAGCACCCGCGACCGGACTTCGGCGAAAAGCGCCTCCCGCACCGTGTCCTCCTGTTCCGGCGGAGGCCATCCGGACCGGCACGCCGACACTGCCAGCAGAACGGCGATCAGGCGCAGCACGCTACTCAGGCAGGTGCTCCCGGGTCAGGTTGCGCGGTTCGTCCCCGGTCACCACCACATTGTCCTCGATCCGCACTCCGCCATACGGAGCGAGGGCGTCCACGGCGCCCCAGTGCACCGCCGAAGCGAGATTCCCCTCCCGGTGAGGTCGCAACAGACTTTCGATGAAGTACACGCCGGGTTCGACGGTCACCACCATCCCCGGCTCCAGCACCCGGGTCGTGCGGAGCGCCCGGTGGGACTTGGGGGGAGGCGCCAGGCGTCCCTCCGGATCCCGGAGGCAACCACCCACATCATGCACCTGGAGTCCGAGGAAGTGACCGATGCCGTGGGGGAAGAAGGCGCGGCAGAGACCGCTCTCCACCGCGGCTTCGGGTGAGGCCCGGATGATGCCCTGCTCCCGGAGCACTCCGGCAAGCGCGTGCTGTGCCGCCTCATGCACCTCCGCCCAGGGGCGGCCGGCGCGGGTCCCGGCCACCAACGCGAGTTGCGCCTGCTCCATCGACGCGATCAGGGCGCGGAACGCCTCCCCGGCCCCGTCGCCGGCCCGGGTCCGGGTGATGTCCGAGGCATACCCCCGCACCGCGGCGCCCGCGTCGATCAGCAGGCTACGACCCTGGTGTACATCGGGGCGCTTGCCCTCGTAGTGGAGAATCGCCCCCTTCTCGTTCAAGGCGACAATCGTGGGATAGGGAAGATCGGCCTCCGCGGCCCCCACGCCGGCCAGGAAAGCACGGTGAATCGAGGCCTCGCTCCCGCCCGCGTGGAAGTCCTCCTCCGCCATCCGGTGACCGCGCGCCGCGACCCGGTTCGCTTCCGCGATGCAATCGATCTCCCAGGGAGTCTTGACGGCGCGCCGCCAGTCCATCCGACTGAGAAGCGGGGCCGGGTTGGAAACCAATCCGAGAGTTGCAGCGAGGTGGGGCGTTTCGCCGACCGCGGCCACCCGACGACTCCCGAGTTCGGCCAGCAGGGACGCGACCTGCTCCCGGCGCGAGGCGGAACGGACGATGCGGAATCCGGAAGACCAGAACGGATCGCCCAGCTCCGGCGGCTCGTACCAGTAGTCGTCCTCGACGAGAGCGACCAGGATCGGCTCTTCCCCGCGGGGGAGCAGCAACAGGTTGTCCGGGCCGGGATGGGGACAGAAATGAAGGAAGTGCGAATTGGTCCGGAAGGGCGGCGACTGATCGTCGCGGAAGAAGAGCCGCGGGCGGCCCGACTCCAGCAGCAGCGCGTCGAACCCGGTGGCCTCCAGGTCTTCGGCGAGACCGGCAAGCCGGACCTGAAGGTGCTCTTCGAACCGTGAGGCAAGCGATTCCCGTGACATGCCCCGAAGGATACGGGACCGTGCGATGATTGCGCCGATGAAGGCGCGCCGCTGGTTCCTCCTGTTCCTCGCGCTCGCGTGCGGAGCATCCGGGGGACCGGCGCCGCCTCCCATCGCGCTCCCGGCGGCGACTCCGGTGCATGGCTACCGGATCGTCCGCGAGTTCCCGCACGACCGGGGCGCCTTCACCCAGGGGCTCTTCCATCACGACGGGTTTCTCTACGAGAGCACCGGCCTTCGGGGCGAATCCACCCTGCGGCGCGTCGAACTCGAAAGCGGGCGGGTCGTGGCGCAGCACCGGCTGCTTTCCTCCTATTTCGGCGAGGGATCGGCCCTCGCCGACGGGCGCATCCACATGCTCACCTGGACCTCCGGCGTCGGGTTCGTCCACGATGCCGATTCCTTCCGCCTGCTCGGGGAATTCCGGTATTCCGGCGAAGGCTGGGGCCTCACCTTCGACGGACGGCATCTGGTGATGAGCGATGGCACCCATGTGCTGCGATTCCGCGATCCGGCGACCCATCGGGAAGTGCGCGCGCTCCCGGTGCTCGACCGCGGCCGGCCGCTGGCCGGCCTCAATGAACTCGAATGGATCGAAGGCGAGATCTGGGCCAACATCTGGACCGAGAACCGGATTGCCCGGATCGATCCCGACTCCGGGCAGGTGCTCAGCTTCGTCGACCTGACCGGGTTGCTTCCGGCGGAGGCGCGCCGCCCCGACACCGACGTGTTGAACGGGATCGCCTGGGACGCCGAGGCGCGGCGGCTCTTCGTGACCGGCAAGAAGTGGCCGACACTGTTCGAGATCGAAGTGGTGGAACGGTGATCGGGAGGCACCGGACCGGATTCGGGATCGCGGTGGTCATCCTGGCGGGCAGCATCTGGCCGCTGTATCCGCTGATCGGGGGGATCGAACCACGGTTCTTCGGCATGCCGTTCTCGATGTTCTGGCTGGCGCTGATGGTGGCGGCGGTGTTCCTCACCTTCCTGCGCATCTTCCGCGCCGACCGGGAAGACGACGCCACGCTCGACCGGGAATACCGGCGGTAACCCGTGGACGCCTGGCTGGTCGTCTTCCTGACCACCCTGGCCTATCTCGGGGCCACCTTGGCGGTGGGCCTGTTTTCGGGCCGGCAGGCCTCGAACACCCCGGAGGGGTATGTCGCCGGAGACCGGAACCTCGGGTTCCTGATCCTCTATTTCGTGATGGGCGCGTCCATCTACAGCGCCTTCGCATTCCTCGGCGCCCCCGGCTGGGCCTACTCGCGCGGCGCCGCTGCGTTCTACATCGTCTCCTACGGGACGGTGGGGCTGCTTCCGTGGTACTTCCTCGGACCACGCATCGCCATTCTGGGAAAACGCTTCGGCTTCGTCACCCAGGCCGAGTTCTTCGCCCACCGGTTCGACAGTCCGAGGATCCTCCCGGCGATCATGGCAGTGATCAGCGCGGTATCCCTGATCCCCTACCTGGTCATCCAGATGAAGGGCGCCGGATACGTGTTCTCGGTGGTGACCGAGGGACGCATGCCCGAGTGGGCGGGCGCCGCCCTCGCCTACGGCGTGGTCCTCATCTATGTGGTCAAAAGCGGCGTGATGGGGGTCGGCTGGACCAACACCTTCCAGGGCGTGCTGATGCTGGGCCTCGCGTGGGGGCTCGGCCTCTACCTGCCGTACAAGCTGCACGGCGGTGTCGGCCCGATGTTCGACGGGCTGATCGCATCAGCGCCGGAGATGCTGGTGGCTCCCGGGCTGGGACCGGACGGCAACGTCTGGACCCACGGGGCGTACTCGAGCGCGATCCTCGTCTCGATACTCGGTTTTTCGGTCTGGCCGCACTATTTCATGAAGATCTACGCCGCCCGCAGCATCCGCTCGCTGAAGCGCATGGTGGTCTTCTTCCCCACCTTCCAGATCTTCCTGATTCCGGTGTTGCTGATCGGGTTCGCGGCGGTTTCGGTGTATCCGGACGTGTCCCCGTCGGACACCATCCTGCCCACCATGCTCATGGACCTCGACCTTCCGGCGCTCGCCATCGGTCTTTTCTGCGCCGGCGCGCTGGCGGCCTCGATGAGTTCGGGCGATGCGATCCTCCACGCCGGGGCCTCGGTCCTCGTCCGGGACCTGGAACGACCGCTGCGGCGCCGGGCCCGCAGCAAGGAGGCGGAGACCCGGCTGATCCGGTTGACCGCGGTCGGGATGGGCGCCCTCGCCTACTACCTCGCCATCGGGACCGAGGCCTCGCTGGTGGGACTTCTGCTGATGTCCTACGGCGCCATCGCCCAGTTCTTCCCGCTGCTGATCGCCGCGATGTGCTGGAAACGGGCCACCCGGGCGGGCGCGACCGCCGGACTCCTCGCCGGCTGCGCGGTCGCGCTCGCGCTCAACCTCTGGCCGAGCCTCGCCCTCCTCGGCATCCATCCGGGAATCTACGGCGCCGCGGCGAACGTCCTGGTGCTGGTGCTCGTCTCGCGCCGCACCGCCCCGCCGCCCCCGGACCGGGTCACGCCGTATCTGATGCGAGCGTAACCGCTACCGGCGGTCGGCCTCCCGCCGGGCGCGGAACTCGCTGGTCGGGCTCCACTCCGGCCAGTCCCCGGAATCGGCGAGCCGGCGGCCCATCCGGTACAGGAACTCCAGGTCCTCGACCATCCCCGAGAGGTCGTACCAGTCCTGCACCTCGTCGCCGGGCTTGTGGTACGCCTCGGCCACATAGCGCTCACGGACCTCCATGCCGTAGCCGTCGGGCTTGCCGATGAAGTCCACTCCCCCATCCGGGTAGAACGCCGGAATGCCCACCTTGGCGAACTCGAAGTGGTCGGAGCGGTAGTAGTACCCGTTTTGCGGCTCCGGGTCGGGCCGGAGCACCCGGCCCTGGGTGGAAGCCACCTCTTCGGCGATCGCATCCAGTTCGGACTGCCCGAGCCCGATCACGGTGATGTCGCTGGTGCGTCCCCAGACGTTCATGCCGTCCATGTTGATCGCCGCGACCGTGTCGGCGGTCGGGAACAGCGGATTCCCGGCGTAAAAGCGCGACCCGAGCAAGCCCTGCTCCTCGGCGGTTACCGCCAGGAAAAGGACACTGCGCCGGGGCGCCGGTTCGGCGGCAAAGGCCTCGGCGAGGGCGAGCAGTCCCATGGTCCCGGTGGCGTTGTCGAACGCCCCGTTGTAGATCCGGTCCCCCTCCCCGTCGGGGGCGGTCCCGAAATGGTCCCAGTGGGCGGTGTAGATGATCGTCTCGCCGGGCGCCTCGGCGCCCGGCAGGCGCGCCACCACATTCCGGGAGGCGAGGGTGCGGCGGGTCAGCGCCAGATCGAAGGAAGCCCGGATTCCGAGATCGACCGGAGCGAAGTCCGGTTCGGCCGCGGCGGCGCGTGCCGCCTCGAAGTCCCGACCCGCCATCCCGAAGAGCCGGACCGCGTTCTCCCGGGATATCCAGCCCTCCAGTTCCAGCAGGTCTCCATCCACCGGGACATCCAGATCGAACTGCTCGCCGGTCCAGGAGCCGCTGACCACCTCCCACGGGTAGCCGGCGGGTCCGGTCTCGTGGACGATGAGTGCGCCGAGCGCCCCCATCGCCGCCGCCTTCTCGAACTTGTAGGGCCAGCGCCCGTACCAGGTCATGGCCTCGCCGCCGAAGTGGTGGTCGCCCGGAGGATCGTTCACCAGCACCACCAGGATCTTCCCGGCGAGGTCCGCATCCCCGAAGTCGTCCCAGTCGTATTCGGGCGCTTCGACCCCGTACCCCACGAACAGCAGGTCCCCGGCGGGTGCGGCGGCCGCGGTCGCGCGACGGGTCCAGGCAACGAAGTCGGTCCCCGGTTCCCACGTGCCGCCGGGATCGGAGGACCCCGCCATCGTCGTCACCGTGTAGCCGACGAGCGGGACGTCCTGAACCCAGGCGCCGTCCGGATTCCCCGGTTCGAGCCCGGCTTCCCGGAAGCCGCGCGTCAGGTACTCGACCACCAGATCCTCGCCGGGCGAGCCGGGCGCGCGGCCACCGAAGGCGTCGGAGGAGAGGGTTGCGATTCCGTCCAGCAGCTGCGCCTCGTCGAACCGCGGGGCTTCCCCGCCGCAGCCGACAACCATCGGAAGCAGACACCCGAGCGTGTATCCGAAACGGTTCATGAAGCACCTCCGAGGAGTTCCCCTCCAATTGGATTTTCCCAATTGGATTTTCCCCGATTGTGGCAGACTCCCGGATCGTCGGACGGCAGCCCGCTGCCGGGGAGGCGTCGCGTGAACTACTGGATTCCATTCCGGAAATCGATCGACGAGGAAGGTCTCGGTCAGGCGGTCCGCATCGCCATCGGGATTTCCCTGGTCGTGACCGTGCTTCGCCTGGCGGGAGCACTCGGGGGCCTCCCCGACTGGCTGGTCAACCGGGAAGCCGGGGGCGCGGGCGCGCTCATCGGCATCGTCTGGCTGGTCCCGGTGTTCGCAATCTGGTTCGGCGTGCTCCGGGCGCGTTCGGGAGAAACCGGATTCCGGGGTGCGCTGCGGACCAACTTCTCCTACGGAGTGGGAGCACGGGTCCCGGTGATCGTCGTCATGCTGGTAGCGACCCTCGGAGACTGGGGCACCCACTACGACGCCTATCCGGACATGGAACACATGGCGCCGCTCACGAAGTGGTTCTTCGGCGGCGTTCTCGCCCAGGTGGGGTTCTGGATCCTCGCGGTCACCACCCTCGGCGGCGGCCTCGTCACCTGGGTGACCAGCCGATTCGCAGGGAAACCCATCGAAACAGGAGGGTGACCCCGCCCGCCTCCCGTCCGCTGACGGGGGTCCTCCCCTCCACCGCCGACTTCCGGTCTTCACGACGGCCGAACCCGTAACCGCCGAGGGACGCCGATTCGGACGAACCTTCACCCGGCGCTGATTCCGAATCCGGCTCGCCGCCAGGAACTGCCCGGTCCGGTACCCTCTGGCAGTGCGTCAGCCCCCGGAGCCTTGCCATCGTCAGGGGGAATCGGTCCCGACTGAAGACGCCCCCGGCCACGGTTTCCAGCAGGTCCTCGACCAGATTCGCGCGGACGCCGGAACCGAAGCGGCGAAGGGCCGGCGGTTCGAGCGGCTGATGAAGGCGTTCTTCGAACAGGACGCCCTCTACCGGAATCGGTTCGCCGCAGTGCGGCTCTGGTCCGAATGGGCCGCGGACCGGCCCGACTTCACGAGGGTCGATACCGGCATCGACCTGGTTGCGGAGGAACGGGACGGCGGCGTCTGCGCCGTTCAGACCAAGTGCCACGCGCCGGGAACGAGGATCAGCAAGGCGGCGCTCGATTCCTTCATCGCCGCATCGGCGCGCGAGCCTTTCACCGCCAGGCTGGTCGTGGACACCGGGGACGAATGGGGGCGCAATGCGGTCCGGACGATCGAAGGCCTGCAGCCGGCCTGTTCGGTTCTCCGGTTCGGCGACCTCGTGGACCGCCCCTTCGACTGGCCGGATCTGAAACGCCAACGACCCGAAGACCTGAGACTTCGTTCGGAGACCTTCCACCTGCGCCCCCACCAGCGACAGGCACGCGACGCCGTGCTGGCCGGATTCAGGGACCGTGACCGCGGCAAGCTGATCATGGCCTGCGGTACCGGGAAGACCTTCACCGCTCTCCGCATCGCCGAGAGGATCGCCGGCACAGGGGGGAGGGTGCTCTATCTGGTGCCCTCGATTTCGCTGCTCCAGCAATCCATGCGCGAATGGGCCGAGCAACGCGCGATCGAGCACCGCTACATCGGCATCTGCTCCGATACCCGGGCCGGACGCACCTCCGAGGACGCTTCGCTCGTCGAACTGGAAATCCCGGTCACCACCGAGCCGGACGCCATCAGCCAGTCGCTGCGATCGGCGTCGCCGGAGACGATGACGGTGGTGTTTTGCACCTACCACTCGCTCGGGCTGATCGAAGCGGCGCAAGCACAAGGCGCGCCGCCGTTCGATCTGATCCTCTGCGACGAAGCGCACCGGACAACCGGCGTCGAAAGACCGGGAGACACGACCTCGCCGTTCGTGCTGGTGCACGACCGGGAGCGCATCCGGGGGGCCAGGCGGCTGTACCTCACGGCGACACCCCGCCTCTTCACCGAGGGCGCGAAGACCAGGGCGGCAAACCATGGGGTGGACGTGTTCTCGATGGACGACGAGACAGCCTACGGACCGGAGTTCCATCGCCTCCCCTTCTCCCGCGCCGTCGAACAGGGCCTGCTGTCCGACTACAAGGTAGCCGTTCTCGCCGTGTCCGAAACCCATGTGGACCGGACGCTCCAGGCGCATCTGGCCTCGTCCGGGGGCGAACTCAACCTGAGCGACGCCGCCCGCATCGTCGGATGCTGGCGGGTCCTGCAGAACCCGGAGAACCGGAAACCCGACGAAGGCCCGATCCAGCCGGTGCGGCGGGCGATCGCCTTCACCGACCGCATCGTTGCGTCCGAACGGCTGGCGAAGCACTGGGGCGGTCTCGTCGAGGAAGCGACGACCCAACTGGCGGAGGAGGAGCGCGACACCGCGCTTCGGTGCGAGACGCAACACGTGGACGGCAGGAACCATGCCCTCGACCGACGGGCGCGCATCGATTGGCTGAAGGGCGAGACCGATGGCGGCTGCCGCATCCTCTCGAACGCCCGCTGCCTCTCCGAGGGAATCGACGTGCCGGCGCTCGACGCGGTGATCTTCATGTCCGAGCGCAAGAGCGTGGTCGACATCGTCCAGGCGGTCGGTCGGGTGATGCGCAAGGCCGACGGCAAGGACTCGGGCTACATCGTGCTTCCAATCGCGGTGGCGGCGGGACGGGATCCGGCGACGGTGCTCGACCGCGGCAAGGAGTTCGATGTCGTCTGGAGCGTGCTGCGGGCGCTCCGCTCGCACGACGACCGGCTCGACGCCGAGATCAACCAGATCGACCTCAACAAGCGGTCGACGAGCCGAATCATCTTCCACTCCGACGGACCGGAGCCTGCCCCCGGTCCGCATCTGCCGTTCCCGCCACTCGACTTCCCACCCGGCGCCATCGAGGCGAGGATCGTAGAGAAGTGCGGCGACCGGAAGTACTGGGAGAGATGGGCGAAGGACGTGGCCGCCATTTTCCGGCGGCTCGTGATCCGTATTGGCGCCCTGCTCGACGATCCGGCCAACGATCTGCTGGCCCGGTGGTTCGAGGAGTTCCACCGGGAACTGCGCGAGTCGATCAACCAGTCGATCACCACCGCAGCGGCCATCGACATGATGGCCCAGCACATCGTGACCGGCCCGGTGTTCGAGGCGCTGTTCGACGGATACGACTTCGCCGGCGGCAATCCGGTGGCGCGGGTGTTGGAGAAGCTGCGGACCGACTTCGAGGAGTTCGGACTGGAGAACGAGACCCGCGACCTCGAAGGGTTCTACGAGAGCGTGCGGCTGCGGGCCCGCGGTCTCGACAACCCCGAGGCGCGGCAAGCGGTGCTGATGGAGCTCTACCAGAAGTTCTTCGCCACCGCGCTGAAGAAGGACGCCGAGCGGCTCGGCATCGTCTATACGCCGACGGCGATCGTGGACTTCATCCTCAAGAGCGCCGACGACGCGGCGCGCGCGGAGTTCGGGAAGAGCCTTGGCGACGAAGGGGTACACGTCCTCGATCCCTTCACCGGAACCGGGGTCTTTCTGGTCCGGCTGCTGCAGTCGGCGCTGATCCCGGACACCGACCTGCGGCGGAAGTACAGCGAGGAGCTCCACGCCAACGAGATCGTGCTGCTCGCCTACTACATCGCGGCCATCCACATCGAGGAGGCGTTCCGCGGCCGGACAGGCGGCGAGGGCTACGAACCGTTCGGCGGCATCGTCCTCACCGACACTTTCAACCTGACTCCCCGGCATCCGGGAATCTGGCTGCCGGAGAACAGCGAACGCGCCGAACGCCAGCAACGTTTGCCCATCCAGGTGATCGTCGGCAACCCGCCGTGGTCCGCCGGGCAGCGGAGTTCGTCAGACGAGAACCCGAACCTGGTCTATCCGGCGATCCGGCGGCGCATCGCCGAAACGTACGCCGCGCGTTCCACTGCGACCCTCAAGAACAGTCTCTACGACACCTACAAGATGGCGATTCGCCAGGCCTCGGACCGCATTGGCGAACGCGGCATCTTGGCCTTCGTCACCAACGGTTCGTGGATCGACGGCCACGTCGACTCCGGCGTGCGGGCCTGTCTGGCGGAGGAGTTCTCCTCGATCCACGTGGTGAACCTGCGGGGCAATCAACGTACCCAGGGGGAACGTTCACGCCGCGAGGGCGGCAAAGTCTTCGGCCAAGGGTCCAGGGCGCCGGTGGCAATCACGATCCTCGCCAGGAATCCGAACAGGACGCCAGGGGCCTGCCGCATCCGATACCGGGACATCGGCGACTCCCTCTCCCGGAAGGACAAGCTCGAGACCTTGCGCACATGGGGATCGATCGCCGGTATCGGGGACTGGGAAGAGATCACTCCCGACCGACACCATGACTGGATCGGAAAACGCGATCCCGCGTTCCGAAAACTCCAGCCGCTGGGATCCGAAGAGGCGAAACGGAGACGGAGCGATGATGCGGTCTTCGGCTTGTTCAGCAACGGCTACAAGACCGGCCGCGACTCCTGGGTCTACAATTTCTCGCGCGAGACCTGCGCCGAGAATGCCCGCCGAATGGTGGACGCCTATCGCAACGCCTTGGAAGTGCGGGAGCAACGCGCCAACTACAGCGTCGAAGATGCGGTGAAGCACCACGCATCCCATATTCCCTGGGACGAGAAACTGAAGTCAAAACTGAAAGCGGGGGAAAGAGCAGCCTGGTCGCGAGTCCATATTCGAAAGACGCAATACCGCCCATTCGTCAAGCAAAACGGCTATATAGACCCGCTCTTCGCGCAGAGAAGAGCCCGACAGCACAAGATCTTCCCCGTCGAAGACACCGACAATCGCGCAATCTGTGTAACCGGAACCAGTTCGACAAAGCCGTTTTCCGCGCTCGTCGTCGACACGATGCCGGACTTGGAACTGATCTCGAAGGGGCAGTGCTTCCCTCGCTATCGCTTCGAGCCGCCACGAGTGCCCTCCGAGCATCAAGCGCCGCTGGAGCGCGTCGACAACATCTCCGAAATCGCGCTCCGCAAATTCCGTGAGCATTACCGGAACACCGCGATTATCAGGGACGCGATCTTCGAATACGTCTACGGGGTCCTGCACGCGCCCGCTTGGCGGGAGCGCTTTGCCCACGATCTCACCCGGGAACTCCCGCGCGTTCCGTTCGCCGCCGATTTCACCGGCTTCGCCAACGCCGGGGAGCGTCTGGCGGCGCTCCATCTCGGCTACGAAACCGGCGCCGAGTACCCGCTCGAACTCCGGTTCAGCGGGTCGGGCGAACCGAAGCCCGAGCACTTCCGCATCAGCGGCCGGGAGATGCGGTTCGAGGACGACGCGCGATCCATGCTGATCGTCAACGAGCACCTGCGCCTGACCGGAATCCCGCCGGAGGCCCACCGCTACGAGGTCAACGGGCGCACGCCCCTCGGGTGGTTCATCGACCGCTACCGCATCAAGCGCGAAAACGGCATCCTCAACGATCCGAACGAATGGTTCGACGACCCGCACGACCTGATTCGAGCGTTCCGCCGCATCGTCCATGTCAGCGTGGAAACCGCCGCCATCGTCGCCGCCCTGCCCGACCCCTTCGCCGAACCGGAGAAACGACGACCCCGATAACGGACGAAGCGCAAGCGTCTGCGCGCATCACGGGTTCGTCGGGCCGCTGATCTGCTGCTCGACGGATTCGAGTGGCTGCTTGAGCAATTCGGCGGCCCGCACGACGGAAATCAGCCCGTCGCCCGCGGCGCGAGCGACCAGCCGCTGGAAACGACGCGGTTTTTCGAGCATGGCGAACCCCTGGTCCCCGATCGGGTCCGGCTCCGACCTGCGCCATGAACGCGCGAAGGTCCGAAACGCGCGCCTGAACGCTGCCGGCCTCAAGACACCAATCTGTCCGAGTCGCATCAGGACGGTTGCCGTCGAAACACCGTACATGTGCTTGATCCGGATGATCTCGTAATACGTGATCTGCCGACGGTTGCGGCCCGTTTCCTCGATCAGGCGCTCTCCGGGAACGAGGAACGCACCGGCAAATCGATCCATGGCAGCCTCGATCCGGATCGCCGGATTTCCCGTGGAACGGATGATCCGGTGGGCAATCGCGTGCGCGAGCGTGAATCGTTTCCGTTCGACGTTGATCCGACTGGACACAATGACGGCATCGGCAACAATCTCGCAGCTACTCCGAACATGGCAGGAAAGGCCGCTGATGCGCTCGGGCAAGTCCGCCTCCACGACCTTGATGCCCCTGTCCTCAAGCAATTCGCCCACGCTGGGAATGGGATCCGTGCCCAGATCCCAGGAACGCCGAAGCTCCCGGGCCCTTTCGTCAATCTGCGTTTCGTCTGCGACCGAGTCGATCCGGCGCGCGTCCACCCATCCCATGTCGGGCCGCATGTCGAGGATGTGCTCGATTGCCAGGTAGCGCTCCAGGCTGTCGATCAGGATCGCTTCGGCCATGGCCCGGGCCCGGGCCGACGCGCCGGTGTGCTTGCGGAACTCCACCTCCTCGATCTCCTCGACTGGCCCACCCATGAGGAAGTCCAGCGAAACGCCGAGAGCCTTGCCGAGCCCGACCAGCACTGCGGAGGAGGGGAGCATCCTTCCCGTTTCGTACTTGCCGATCGCCTGACCGGTCACCTTCGGAGTCATCGACTCTGCAAGCTGGCGCATGGAAAGACCGGCCCGTTTGCGGGCGAGCCGGAAACGTGTCGGGAACATTTCGGCTCGCATTCATTGTCACTTCAAGTTGACAAATAGCATCAATACAAGCACAAATATCAACCCCTGATTGCCTTGGCAGCGATGCGCGCGAATCCGCCCGATGCCGGCAACGATCGAACAACCCGAAGGCGGGCAACATGAAGGAGTGACGGGGCGGGAGACCGGAAGGCCCGATTGCCGCGACGCTACCAGATGATCGGGTGTCCCGTCGGGAGCTTCGAGCCTGGGGAATAAGGATCAGGCGTGCAATCGCGGCGGGACAGCCTGAACCTGATTCGGGTCAGTTTCGGAAGGCGCCTGCGCTCTTCCGGGAACTCGACCGCCCAGCGCGGCCGGAACCGGAAGGGTGAACCCGGGTCAGTAGGCGACCGAGAGGCGGAAGCGCGCCCCGGCGGGCGCCGCGGCGTCGAGCAGCGCCTCCAATTGGGCGAGTTCGGCTTGTAGCGCTTCCGGATCCGGAAACGCATCCGGGGCCTTCGTCACCTGTTCGAGGAGCACCCGGACCAGCCTCAGGCCTTCCCGCGCTGGAAACCACCCGGCCGGGGTGGCAGCGTCCACGTCGGCGTCGAAGTTGAGGTCGGCGGCCAGAATCTCGGACTCCTCCGGGCTGAGACTCACGAACTCCTCCAGCGGCGGCAGCCCCGCCCCTTCGGCCGCCTCCGAGAGTTCCCAGCGCGCCCGGTTCAGCGCATGCCCGGCGAACCGGTCCGGTTCGACTCCCTCGACCTCGCGGTCCAGCGCGACCGAGATTCCTACGCCCACCGGCGTCCGATCAGTCGGTCGGCCCCGGAGGCCGGTGGTACCGCTTCTCGCCCGCCTCGACGCGGATCGGAAGCCGGTTCTGCGCCGGAGGCGTCGGGCAGGTGGTGAACTCGCTGAACCCGCAGGGCGGATTCACTGCGCGGTTGAAGTCCATGACCACCCGGCCGTCCTCCGGTGGAGGGACGGTGAGGAAGCGCGCCGCCGGATAGGTCTCGACCCCGCTGGTGCGGTCGGTCATCACGAAGAAAAGGTTGCCGTTCGAGCGGGTGAACGCCTGCATGCGGATCGTCTCGCCATCCAGGTCGAAGACCGCCTCCCCGTGCGAGACATAGTCCTCGAGATCGCCGCGGATATTCACCGCCTTGATCGGCCGCTCCTCGCCATAGCGTTCGAAGCGGGCCTCCACCCGGTACTTCGGGTCCAGCGGATACCAGACCCGACCGGTGAAGGTCGCGCGCAGCCAGCGGTCGAGGTCGCGCAGCCGGAGCGCCCGGCGGTCTCCGCTGGTATGGAGCCAGAAGGAGATCCGGTCGTCGAGGACGATGGCGTTCGCCTCTCCGATCTCCAATTCGCCGGAAGTGAACGTCTCGCCGTGGAGCGTGGCTTCCACCCCTTCGGCTGCCTCGGCGTAGGCGCGTCCGTCGGGATCGAACGTCACCCGGACCGCTGCCGACGGAAACCGGTCCGGCAGGCGCAGGTCATCGGATGCGCCGCTGCCCACGGTGTGCTCTCCGGCCGTGAGGAAATGAAGTCCGGCCACCGTCAACCAGCTTCTGTCGGAGGTGAGCGTTGCCTCCACCTCCTCGCGCCAGTCGGCTTCCTGCTCCTCCCAGGCCCCCTGGTCGAACGGCTCGTTTCCGGGGCTGCAGCCGGCCAGCGCCAGAAGAGGGATCAGTAGCGGAGGGAAGGCGAAAGAAAGACGGCGCATGCTTCGCATTCTAAGCACTCTCCCCGTGCTGCTGGCGGGAAAAGAATGTGAGACCCGCCTTGATGAAGGCATCGAGGTCACCGTGCATCACCCGATCCACGTCTCCCGCCTGATGGCCGGTGCGGTGGTCCTTGACCATCCGGTAGGGCTGGAAGACATAGGACCGTATCTGGTTGCCCCAGGTGTTCTCGCCGAGGCTCTCCTTCTGGGCCGCCTCGGCCTCCTTCCGCTCGCGCACCGCCTTGTCGTGCAGGCGCGCCCGCAACACCTTCATCGCGCTGTCCCGGTTGCGGTGCTGGGAGCGCTCGTTCTGGCAGGACACCACGATCCCGGTGGGAATGTGGGTGATTCGCACGGCGGAATCGGTCACGTTCACGTGCTGGCCGCCCTTGCCGCTGGCGCGGAAGGTGTCGATGCGCAGATCGCCCTCCTCGATCTCGATCTCGATCCGGTCGTCGAGGTCGGGGAACGCCGCCACCGATGCGAACGACGTGTGCCGTCGGTGCTGGGTATCGAAGGGGGACATCCGGACCAACCGGTGCACGCCCGATTCCACCCGGAGCCGTCCGTAGGCATGGTCGCCGCGCACTTCGATGGTGGCGCTCTTGATTCCGGCCTCCTCGCCCGGTTGGCGGTCGAGAATCCGCACCGTCAGGCCCCGGTCCCGCGCCCAGCGCAAATACATCTCGAGCAGCATTCCCGCCCAGTCCTGGGCATCGGTGCCGCCGGCGCCCGGATTGATGGAGACAATGGCGCCCTCCGCATCGTGCTCTCCGTGGAACAACCGGCGGAGCTCCAGGTCGCCCACCCGGGACTCCAGCTTGTCCAGGTGCTCCCGGAGATCGGCGTCCACATCCTCTCCATCCCCGGCCCACTCGACCAGGGTGGCGACCTCGCCCGCCAATTCGTCCAGATCGCGCCGTCCATCCAGTTCCGCCTGGAGCAAGGCGCGACGGCGCGAGAGTTCCTGACCGCTTCCGGTCGAGGACCAGACCCCCGGATCGCTCAGCTTCCGGTCGAGGTCCCGGATTTCGGCGGCAGCGGCGGCTTCGTCAAAGAAACCCCCGGACGACCGCGACCCGGCTTCCGAGCGCCTGCCAGCGGTCCAGAAGTTCCTGCGTCACTGCGTGATCCCGGACCTACCGGGGAACGACGATCGCCTGGCGCCCGTTCGCCAGCAGCAGGGCAACGGTTTCCCGCGCGGCTTCGCGGCTTTCGAACCGACCCACGCGAACCCGGATCAGCCCGCGCGGCGCCGCTTCCAGGTACGCCTCGAGACCCAGGGCGGCGAGCGCCTGCTGGAGCTGCTCGGCGCTGGAGCGTTCTCGCACGGCCGCCACCTGGATCGTGAAGTTGCCGGAACCCGACGACGCCGGAGGTAGCGAAGCAACGGCCGGCGGAGGAGCCGGAACCGGGTCGGGCGCCGCCGCCGGGGCCGGAGAAGCGGCGGCGGGCTCCGGGGCCGGGGCCGGAGAGGCGGCGGAGGGCTCCGCGGACACTGCCGGTTCGCCGGCCGGAGTCGGCGCAGCAGGCGTCCCGCCGGAGACGATCGGATCTTCCGACGGCGCGATCGACGCAATCGTCGGGGGGGCCAGATTCCGGCCGATGAGGATGCCGCCAACAAACACGCCACCCACGATCAGGATCAGCAAACCGAGCAGGATGGCGAGCTGGCGGGTGGTGAACTGAACGTCGTAGTGATCGTCCTGCGGGTTGTTCATGAAGGCCTCCGGTCAGTGTCCCCGGGAGATTATGGTAGGCCCCCGGTTCCTCCCGGCCAGGGCCGGGAGGACGGGAAGCCGCCCATTCCCCGGCGTCATTCCCCGGAATCAGCCTTCAATTCGGGCTTCGCGGGCTCCAGGAAGGGGCGAACCAGGTCCAGAGGCAACGGGAACACGATCGTGGAATTCTTCTCGGAAGCGATCTCGGTGAGCGTCTGGAGGTAGCGCAGCTGCGCCCCGAGCGGATGGCTGCCGACGATCCGGGCGGCTTGGGCAAGCTGTTCCGAAGCTTGCAGCTCGCCCTCGGCGTGAATGACCTTGGCCCGTTTTTCCCGCTCGGCCTCGGCCTGGCGCGCGAGGGCCCGGGTCATGTCCGCCGGGAGGTCCACATGCTTGACCTCCACCGAGGCGACCTTGATCCCCCAGGGATCGGTCTGGTCATCCAGGATCCGCTGGAGCTGGGTGTTCAACTGTTCGCGTTGGGAGAGCAGGTCATCCAGCTCCACCTGGCCGAGAACGCTGCGCAGGGTGGTCTGGGCAAGCTGCGACGTGGTGTAGAGGTAGTCCTCGACCTCGATGACCGCCTTGATCGGATCGATCACGCGGAAGAACACCACCGCATTCACCTTCACCGAGACGTTGTCGCGGGTGATGATGTCCTGCGGCGGGACATCGAAGGCCACGAGTCGCAGGCTGACCCGGACCATCCGGTCGATGGGGGACAGGACGAGGACAAGGCCGGGCCCCTTGGTGCCGGGGAGGAGCTTTCCGAAGCGGAAGACGACCCCCCGCTCGTACTCGTTCAGCACCTTGATCCAGTTGAGTACAAAGATGGCGACCAGGGCGATCGCTACCAGGGTTCCGAGGGGAAGGCCGAACATGGTTGGCTCCTTTGGAGACAGTTATCAGAAAATCAGGGATCGCGGGGATCGCCGGCAGCGGGTTCGACGCGCAGGACGAGTCCCTCCACCGCCTCGATGCGCACGCGCTCGCCGACGGCCACCGGGTGCGGCGCGATGGCTTGCCAGTACTCCCCGTGGACGAAAACCGTACCGGGACCGTCGGCCGGGATCGGCGTGCGGGCGGTGGCGACCAGTCCGACCATTCCCTCCTTGCCCGTCACCGGCTGCGCCCGGTGGGCACGGAGGACCATCTGTCCCAGAAACAGGACGAGGGCGGTAAAGACGATGACGGTGGGAATCACGAAACCGAAAGACACATCGAGCTCCGGAACGGGAAGCGACTGTTCCTCGAAGAAAAAGAGCAGGCCGGCAGCCAGCGAACCGGCGCCAGTCAGTCCCATGATGCCAAAGGAGGGTGTCAGGGTCTCGGCAATCAGCAGGCCGAGACCCACCAGCAACAACAGGACTCCGAGCGCGTTGACCGGAAGAAGGTTCAAGCCGAAACCGGCAAGGACCAGGGCCACCACGCCGAGAATCCCGGGAAACAGCAGGCCGGGATTGGAGAACTCCAGGTAGAGGCCCAGGAGCCCGATCATGCCGAGGATCACCGCGAGGCTCGGATTCGCTATGAAGGAAAGCACGCGGTCCCGGAAACTGAGTTCGGTGAGGATTACCGGGAGGCCGCCGACCCGGAGAACCTGCTCCTCCCCACCGATGCGGCGGATGGTCCGACCGTCGATGGCGGCGAGAAAGTCACCCACATCATTCGCCACCAGATCGATCAGCCCGACTTCCAACGCCTCCGAAGCCGTCCAGCTCCGCGCTTCGGTGACTCCCTGCTCGGCCAGTTCCACGTCGCGCCCACGCCGTTCGGCGATCGAGCGGAGGTAGGCGGCGGCATCCGATTCCACCTTCCGGCTCAGGGTTTCCGGCATCTCGCCGCCGGTACCGGCGATGGGGGTGGCGGCCCCCATGTTGGTACCGGGCGCCATTCCCGAGATATCCGCGGCCAGCGTGATGAGAAAACCGGCGGAAGCGGCCCGGGCGCCGGACGGACCGACGAACACGGCGACCGGCGTCCTGCTGTTCAGAATCGCCTCGATGATGTCCCGCATCGACGTGTCGAGCCCGCCCGGGGTATCGAGGCGGATCAGGACCAGTCCGGCTTCCCGCTCGGCGGCGACCCGGATCGTCTCGGCCACCCGGGCGGCGGACACCGAGTGGATGATGTCCACCACGTCCACCTGCCGGATCTCGTTCGCGGAGGCGGGGCCCGCGCCAAGCAGCCCGGCGAGCGCCAACCCCGCCCCCCCGAGGAAACGCGGCCGGATGCCGGCCGCCGGAATCGGCAGTCCCTTTGTCAAAGAATGCCCCGTTCGTGAATCGTCTTGAGTTCGAGGACCTCGAGTTCGCGCTCGCCGGACGGAGCGTTCAAGTACACGAAATCCGACACCGAAGCCCCGATGAGCGCCCGTCCGATGGGCGACGCGGTGGAGACCCGACCCTTGCTGGCGTCGGCTTCCTCGCTCACCACCAGCTCGTAGCGGAACTCCCGGCCGTTGGTGTGATCCATCACCCGGACCTCGCTGCCGAGCGACACCCGGTCGGTGGGGATGCTGTCGAGGTGGAGCATGGAGAGGTCGGCAAGCCGCTTCTTGAGCTGCGCAAGACGAGCGGCCACGAAGGCCTGGCGTTCCTTGGCGGCGTCGTACTCGGCGTTCTCGGAAAGATCGCCGTGCTCGCGCGCCTCCTTGATCTGCTTCGGAAGCTGCAGGTGCAGCTCCTCCTCGAGCGTGCGGACTTCCGCCTCCAGTTTTGCACGAAAGGAGAGTGGCACGAGGGAATCCGGTCCCGGACCGGGCGCGGAAATCCGCGTCGCCGGGAACCATCATGTTACTCCGGCGGGGGAGAGGTTTGCCGGGTGACGACGCTTCGCCGCTGCGAGCGCGGTGGCGCCGGCCGTCAGGCCGAATGACGCGGGCACCGTCCGCCGGCAGCGCCTCCGGGGTTGCGGGAGCGAGGCCGGACGCGGCATGATGCCGTTTCCCGACAAGGGGGTACCCCGATGCGATCCCGACCTGCCCGGAAACGGGCCGCCGCCGCGCTTGCCGCCGGCCTTGCCCTCGTGCCGCTTGCGGCCGGAGCCCAGACGATGCAATTGAAGGTGGGCGACAAGGCCCCGATGTTCCCGAATCCGCTGCCGTCGACGGCCGGCGAGTCGGCGGGCGACGTCCCGCTCGACCTGAGCCGCGTGCTGGGCCGGAAGAACATTGTCCTCGCGTTCTATGTGGCCGACTGGACCGGTGGTTGAACGCTCCAGTTTTCGTCCTACAAGGACGACATCCGGAAGTTTCTGGATGCGGACACCCAGGTCTTCGGAATCAGCGTGGACACGCCCTGGTCCCAGTGGAACTGGCTCCAGAGCGTCGGCAAGGAATCCGGCATGGTGATGGAGCCGGCGACCGCCGGCGGTCTTCCCGGTCTGGTGCTGCTGTCCGACCGGCAATCGGAAGTCGTGGACGCCTACGGCGTGGAGCCGATTGAAATCAACGGAGCGCGGTACGCCTCGCGCGCCACGTTCGTGATCGACCGCGAGGGCGTGTTGCGGTACGTCAATTACGACTACCAGATCCGCGAGGACTACGAGCCGCTCCTCGGAGTCCTGGCCGGCCTCGAATAGCCGGCGTTCCCCTCCCGCCGGCGCCCGTGTCCCCTGCCCCCGGGGCCCTTGTGGTCCCCATGCGCCACGGCCCTGCCAACGCCATCGACGCGGATCTGGTCGCAACGCTCGACCGGAACCTCGACGAAGCCGAGCAGAGTGGTCGTCCGCTGGTTCTGACCGGGTCCGGACGGTTCTTCTCCGCCGGACTGAACCTCCAGTCGCTGCCCGGCGACCGCGAGGCGATGGGAGTGTTCCTGGATGCATTCGAGGACCTGCTGATGCGGCTGTTCCTGCACCCCTGCCCCACCGTCGCCGCGGTGAACGGCCACGCGGTGGCGGGAGGCGCCATCCTGGCCGCGGCGTGCGACGTGCGCTTCGGCGCCGAGGGCAACTACCGGGTGGGGGTCTCGGAGGTCAGCCTCGGAGTCGTCTTCCCGGCGACCGCGTTCCAGATCATTCGCTCCACGGTCCCGCGATCGCGGATTCCGGAAGTCCTGCTGGCCGGACACCTGAACAAGCCGGTGGGGGCGGTAGGAGCCGGTTTCCTTCATGAGCTGACGCCCGCCGGCGAACTTCTCCAGCGGGCGGTGGAACACGCCGAGATGCTGGGCGCCCAGCCGCGTTTCGCGTATACCCACAGCAAGCGGGCGCTCCGCGAAGGCTACGTGGAGCGCGCCCGGGCGCGCCGCGCCGCCTGCCGCGAAACATTCCTGAACACCTGGTTCTCGGAGGACTCGGCGCGCCGACGCGACGACATATTGAGCAAGGACTAAGACGGGAGGCGCCCCCCGCTCAAAAGCGAGCCGGATCCTGCCAGTTGTCGAGCAACAGGTCCCGTATCCAGGCCATGCGGGAGGGTTCCCCGGTCACCAGGACTCCTCCTGCCGCGAGCGGGTGGGCCGCAACCGCGACCTCGAACGCACCCATCCGACGGTCGCGAGCGGCGAGATCCGCCCTCGCGGTCGCATAGGCGCGGCTGGTCGCGGTCGTCCACGGCGCGGCGGCCGCGTTCTCGAGAAACCGGTTCAGCCGCCCCTCGATCCGGTCCCGGAGCGCCGGATCGGGAAGCAGCGCGATCCCGTGGAGAATCCCGGCGACCACGGGCTGCGGGATCAGGACATCGGTCCGGGGAAGGGCGAACAGGCGCTCCAGCACGGCGGGATCGCCGGCCAGGGCCGCCAACACCGTCCCGGTATCCAGAAAGTGCTTCACCCGGAACGGCTCCCGCCTTCCCCGGCGCTGGCGATGGTTCGTTGTACCCGGGCCAGCGCCTGCCGCTCCCCCGGATCCGCTCCCGCCCGCCGGAGTTCCTCGACGAGCGCCGGGCTCCACCGGGTGTCGCTCTCGAGCGACTGTTCCAGGGACTGGGCAATGAAGCGGTTGCGGGTGAGTCCGAGATCCCGGGCCCGCCGGTCCACGGCGGCGAGAAGCGCAGCATGCAGATGAATCGTGGTCGGCATGATGCGAATACTATTCCATTCGCATAACCACACTTCCACGGGAACGGTCGCGCATGACGGGGAAAGATCGCGCCACGGAGGAGTGCTGAACCACCCCAACGGGGGAACGTACCGGCGGAACCATGCGCCGAGCTCCCGGGTTGGGGCGGAACTCCCTCCCGGCCCCCCAATCGTCGACCGGCGCCGATCCGTTCCGGGCCCGGGCCGGGGAACGCGCCAGATCTCCACCCGATGCGGCGGCCCGGCCGGCCTGTCGGGCAGGCGGGCGAGGGCGTTTCGAGGATCCGTCCTCACGGACGAGTTGACGCGCTCCAGAGGCAGGGGCGGACAGCAATCGCGTTCCCCCACGGGGCTGATACGGACGATTCCTGCCCGCGCTGCTGCTCGATCTCCAGCGGAACTCCTCGTTGGCGCTCAAGGGGAAACGGGGGTTGGCCCCCGGTGATCACTACCGCGGCCCGGGGCCATTCGGGTTCGAGATCCACGCCACCGCAGAAGGCCTTGGCGTCGCCGACCGGGTGGGTGCCGAGTACCCCGGGATCCCTCCCCTATCGAAACAGGTGAGTGACTTGCGGCCGGTCGTTCCCCTTCATGATCCCTTGACCGCATCGCCTCCCCGATCTCGCTTCCGATGGAACCGAAAGAGGGCTTACCAGGCGTAGAGCTTCACGTCGTTGTCCGCGTCCCGGACTTCGACCCGGAGGTCGCGCATCTCGCGGAGTGCGATGCGCGCCAGGCGCTTCAGGTCGCATCCGGCGGGGTCGCAGACGTCGGCCATGCTGCCCAGCAACGCGAGCGGGGTGCGAACCCGGACGCGGGCGCCTTCATCATCCACATGCACCACCAGGTCGTCACCCTCCTTCCCGACCCGCACGAAGGTCTCCCGTTCACGGACCTCCACCAGGGCAACATCCCCCGGAACCTCCGCGAGAGCGTCCGCCAGAACCCCGGCAGCCGCGAAGGCGGCCGCCATCCGCTCCTCGTCCAGGGGGGAGATCGCATCCTCGAACACATGATCGGGAACGAAGTGCAGGGCCGCCCGGGGAATCATCAAGGGGACCGGCAGGGCCACGTCCGCATCCACGGTCGCCACCGAGACGAACATCAGGCCCCAGGCAGAGACACAGGCCGCCATCAGCATCGCGGCGGCAAGCGCCACCGCAAGCAGCAGGAACAGCGGCCGAAGGATCACTGCGCCGGGCCGACCCAGATCCGTACCCGGGTTTCCTCGCTCTCGACCGCTACCAGATCCCCTTCCCGCTCACCGAGCTGACGGACCGCTGCGGCCAGCGCCGCCGGATCCGGTTCGTCGGCAAGGAACGCGTCTCCCAGCTCCACCGGAAGCGTCACATGCACCTCCCCGTCCTCGCCGGCACCCTCGATCCGGACCTGGGCGCCGTCCATGCGGGCGACCAGTCCCTCGGCTTCCCCCTCCCGGATCTCCACCACCGCACCCGGGTTTTCGCGCAGCGAACGCCAGAGCGCGCGGTACTGCTCCATGCGGAGCTCGCCGTTCTTGCCGTTGCGGCCGAGTGCCTCGACCACCGGTTCGAACAGTTCGTCCTGCATGCTCTCGGAGAGGGTCTCCACCACCGCGAGCGGCAGCCGCACCCGCACGTTCCGTTCTTCGGCAGGTTGGTCCACCTCCACATGGAGCCAGGAACGGTCCTGCGAAAGGGCCCCCGCCGGAAGGACCAGGGACAGGATGGTGACACGGCGCAGAATTGAGAACATGCATAGGAAGAACGAAGGAGCCATCCCGCCGGTTCGCTCCCGTTCGCTGCTCATCGTACCGGCTGCCTCCGAACGGATGATCCGGCGGGCCGCCGCCCGCGGCGCCGATGTGCTGGTGCTCGACCTGGAGGACGGGGTCCATCCCCGGCACAAGGCCGGGGCCCGCGCCGGGATCGCCGCCGCCCGGGAAACTCTCGAGGCCGAAGGAGCGCGGGTCATGCTGCGGGTGCATCATCCCGGAAGCCCCTGCCACGCGCTCGACCTCGAAACCGCCCACGCCGCCGGATTCCGCGAACTGCTGGTTTCCAAGGCCGAATCGCTTGCCGGGATCCACCCCGCATGCGACACCGGCGCCCGGGTCCACCTGATGATCGAGACCGCCCCGGGCGCCGCCCGGGTGTTCGAACTGGCTTCGGCCCCCGGCGTGGCCGGAATCGCGTTCGGCGCCGCCGACTACCGCCTCGGCATCGGGGTACGGGGCCGTTCGGAGACCTTGCTCCAGTACGCCCGCCAGCGCCTGCTGCTCGCCGCGCGGGCGGCCGGAGTCTCCTGCTGGGACGCGCCCTGGTTCGCGTTCCGCGACAGCGCCGGACTGCGGCGTCGCGCCCGCGCGGCCGCCGAGATGGGTTTCGACGGCATGCTGGCGGTGCACCCGTCGCAGACCCCCGTCATCCACGAGGCCTTCGCCGCCTCCGCCGAGGAGACGGCGCATGCCCGCCGCGTGCTCGAGGTGATGCGCGAAGCCGATGCGCGCGGCGAGGCGGTCGCCGAGCTGGACGGGGAACTGGTCGAGCATCTCCACGCCCGCGCCGCGCGGAGACTCCTCGCCCGCTACGGTCCCGACTGAGCCCGGATCGCCCCCACCATGCGCGAGAGGGCGGCCAGCGCCAGGTCTCCGGGGGAGGGGCCGCCGCTCACGTTCCGCAACACCACCACCGCCGCGCCGGTGTCGGGCTCGATCCATGCCGCCGCCCGGTATCCGGCCACGCTGCCCCCGTGTCCGTAGGCGGTGAACCCGATGCCGTCGGGGGCGGCCAGCCGGCGAGCCATGAAGCCGAATCCGTAACCGAACGAGAGGTCGCCGCGCGCGAAGGCGCGGGTACGGTTCTCCCGGCGCACCTCGACCGGAAGCACCGACTCGAATTCCGGATCCTCGTCTCCGATCAGGAAACGCAGGAAGGTGTGGAGATCGGAAACCGTGGAGTAAAGCGCCCCGTTCGGAACCTTGTAGCCGCGGCCCCGATGTTCCCGAAGCGGCGTCTCCCCGTCGAGCGAACCATCATCCGCCACCGCGTAGCCGGTGGCAATCCGGTCCTCGATCTCCGCGACCGGACGGAACCAGGTGGAATCCATCCCGAGCGGCGCCAGCAGGTTCTCCCGAACATGCGACAGGAACGGCGCCTCCGCCGCCCGCTCCACCGCGGCGCCGAGGATCGCGTAGCCGATGTTGGAATACTGATAGCGGGTGCCGGGGGGATGCGTGAACGAAGTCTCGTCAAGTGCCCGGAGCGCTGTTTCCAGCCAGTCCCCGGGGGCGCCCTCGAGATACACCGGGAGGTTGTCCGGCTCGCGGGCGAGGCCGGCGGTCATGGTGCCGAGCTGGATCAGGCTCGGACCCGGGAGACCCGGAAACGGGTTCCGCACCCGGTCCAGCTCGGGAACCAGGCTCGCCACCGGGTCACCCAGCCCGACCCGACCCTGGTGGACCAGATGCAGGAAGGCCATCGCGGTCACCGGCTTGGTGATGGAGCCGATGCGGAACACGTGGTTCGCGGTCACCCCGGCGCCGCTCTCCATGTCGGCAATGCCGAAGCCCCGGGTCAGCGCCAGGCCGTCCCCGGTGAAGATGCCGAGGGCGGCGCCTCCGCGGCCATCGGCTTCGATGGCGGCCCCCATGTCGGAGGCCACCGCCGCCGCCGTGTCGGCGGGTCCGGAGGGTGCCGGCGGGCCCGGGGCGCAAGCAGCAATCCCGGCCAGGAGCAACAGGATGCGAAGCCGGACCATGCTGCCACGATACCGCGTATCGCTGCTACGATCCGGTTTCATGACGGCCCGGGCGGCCCTCGGGGTTCTTTTCGTCGCCGTTCCCCTCGCCGGGACGGCTCAGGAGGAACGACTGGTGGTCGCCCGCGAGGGAACCAACTTCGCCGTGACCGCTGCTCCTTCCGGCGGTCCGCTCTTCATCGACCTCCAGGGCACGCTCTGGCGCGTCCCCGGTGGCGGCGGCGAGGCGGAGGCCCTCACCGACGGATACGGCGACGACCGGATTCCCGATCTCCACCCGGACGGATCCCGCCTCGTCTTCCAGTCCTTCCGCGCCGGCGCCTGGGACATCTGGGTGCTCCCGCTCGACGGCGGCGAGGCAGAGCCGCGCACTACCGGTCCCTTTGACGATCGCGAGCCGGCCTGGTCGCCGGACGGCAGCCGGATCGCCTTCTCCTCCGACCGCTCTGGCACCTACGACATCTGGGTTCTGGATGTCGCCAGCGGAGCGCTCTCCGCCCTGACCGGTGCGCTCGGGAACGAGTACGGGCCGGCATGGACGCCGGACGGCGGGCTGGTGTTCGTGTCGGAACCCGAGGGCGGGGAAGCAACCATCCGCCATCTTCCCTCCAGCGGCGGCCCCCCGCGGTCGGTTCCGGGCAGTTCGGGAGCAGTCACCGCACCCGCCGTGAGCCCCGACGGGACCCGGGTGGCGTTCCGCCGGCTTCACGCGGAAGACCTCACCCTGATGGGAAGCCGCTTCGACCTGGGGATCGGCGCCGAATGGATCGTGGCCCCGCTGGCGGCGGGAGCGGAGGAGGAACCCCGTACCCTCGAGGGCGCCGGCGCCGACATCTTCCCCTTCCGCCCGACCTGGCTGGATGACCAGACGCTGCTCTATGCCGGCGATGGGGGAATCCAGCGGCTCGAAATCGGGGGCGAGCCGGAAACCATTGCGTTCTCCGCGCAATTCTCCGTGGTCCGCCCGCCGACGCCGGCGGGGAAGATCCGGACCGAACCCGGAGGCGCCCGGCCGGTCCGCGGGATCGTGCGGCCGAGCCTGAGTCCGGACGGGACCCGGGTGCTCTACGCCGCACTTGGCGATCTCTGGACGGCGCCGCTGGATGGCGCCGAGGCACCGCTTCCGCTGACCCACGACAGTTTCCTCGACACCGATCCGGTCTGGCTCCCCGACGGCAGCGGCGTGGTCTTCGCCAGCGACCGGCTGGGGACCATGGACCTCTGGGAGAAGAGCGTGGGTTCCGGTCCCGGATCCGGGTTTGTCCGGCTCACCTCGGGTATCGGCGCCGAGGTGAACCCGGCACTCGGCGCCGACGGAACCCGGATCGCCTGGCTGGACGAAGCCGGCAACCTGCGGGCCGGACGGCGCGACGCGGGCGCGATCACCCCGACCGGTGACGACGTTCTCTTCCGCGGGCGTCGGGGCGCCGGGATGCCGAGCTGGTCGGCCGACGGGACCACCATCGCGGTCGCGGCGCTCAGTCCGTTCTCCACCCGGTTCCGCGAGGGCTGGAACCGGATCGCGCTGGTTGCGGCCGACTCCGGGGAGTTCCGGATGCTGGAGGGATTCGAGGGTGGCTTCGGCACCCGCGATTCGGACGGGCCGGTGTTCTCGCCGGACGGCCGCTCGTTCGCCCTCGCGCTCGACGGCGGCCTCGCCGTGGTCCCGTTCGACGGTTCGGACGCACTCGGGGAACCGCGCCGGGTCTTCGAGGGTCCGGTGGACTTCCCTTCGTGGGCGCCGGACGGGCAGAGCCTGATCGCGCTCTCGGGCCCCGACCTGGTCCGTGTCCGGGCCGACGGCAGTGGATTCGAGACCATCCCGCTCCGGCATGAATTCGATGTCGAGACCCCGTCGGGGACCATCCTGTTCCAGGATGTGGGCGTCCTCGACGTGGATGCCGGAGAAGTGGTCGCCGGCCAGGACGTGCTGGTGCAAGCGGGGCGCATCGTTTCGGTGGAACCGACCGGCGCCGACCCCGCCGAGGACATGCGGGTCGTGTCCGGAGAGGGCGGCACCCTCATCCCCGGTCTCATCGAGATGCATACCCATCCTTCGGGACCGGCATTCGGCGGTCGTTTCGGGCGGATCCATCTCTCGTACGGAGTGACCACCGTCCGCATTCCGGCAGCGTCCACCTACCGGACGCTCGAGGAGCGGGAATCCATCCTCTCGGGACGGCGGGTGGGACCGCGCATCTTCCTGACCGGGACCGTCCTCGACGGCGACCGGATCTACTACCCGGGCGCCGTGACCGCGCGCAGCGAGCGAGCGGTGGATTCGGTACTCCGGCTTGCGGAGGAACTGGAGTTCGATCTCCTCAAGACCTATGTCCGGCTGTCCGATCGCACCCAGGAATCGGCGATCCGCCGCGCGCAACGGATGGGAATCGTCGTCACCTCGCACGAGCTCTACCCCGCGGTTCGAAGCGGGATCCACGGCATCGAGCACATCAAGGGAACCTCGCGCCGGGGGTTTTCCCCGAAGGTGACCGATCTCGGGTACTCCTATCAGGACGTGCGGTCGCTGATCGTGGAGTCCGGCGCCTTCTGGACGCCGACCCTGCTCATCTACGGCGGCTGGGATCTCGCCTTGGCGCGCGACCGCGACGTGCTGCGGGCGGACCCCCGCCTGAACGCCTTTCCGCCCTGGGTATCGGCGCGGATCGGTGCTGCGGAACCGATGGATCCCGAGGCCCGGCGCCGCCTGATGGAACCCATGTGGCGCACCGTCCACGCCGCCTGGCGGGACGGGGCCCGGGTGGTGATGGGCACCGATACCCCGATCGTCCCCTACGGCCTGGGCCTGATCCTCGAGATCGAACAATTCGCGGAAGCCGGACCGGGGCCGGCGGCGGCCATCCGCGCCAGCACCCGTCTCGCCGCCGAGGCGCTCGGGCTCTCGGGCGAGCTGGGCGCCATCCGCCCGGGCATGCTTGCCGATCTCGTCCTGCTGGAAGGAAATCCCCTTGAGGACATTCGCCACCTGCGGGACGTGCGCGCCGTCATGGGAAACGGGCGACTGGCCACCCTGGATCGCCTCCTCGGTTACTGACGGGCATTCAGGGATCGTTGCCTGTGGTATTTTCCGCGACTTTACGGGGGTTCCCCCCGGCTTACCGAGAAAGAAGGTTTCCGATGACCAAGGCAGCACTCGTGCAGCGACTCGCCGCCACCGCCGGGGTAACCGCGCGGCAAGCGGCCGGCATGTTGGACACACTCCGGGACAGCGCGGCGGACGCGCTCCGGGAGAACGGCGACTTCACGGTGCCCGGCATCGTCAAGCTCTCGATTGCGCAGCGGCAGGCGCGCCAGGGCCGCAACGTCCAGACCGGCGAGCCCATCGCGATTCCGGCCCGCCAGGTGGTGCGGGCCAAGGTCTCCCGGCCGTTCCAGACGGCCGTCACCGGAGACTGACACTCGAACTGACGGAACAGGGTGCGGGCGCCGGTTCCTCCGGCCCCGTCGATCCGCCTCCCGGCCCCGGGAACACGGGGTATCCGGCAGCAGACCTTTCCTCCCTGCGGGAGGATCATGCCGTCTGGCGGCAGGTTCCCATGGAGCTGGTCCGCCGGTACCGCTTCGTGCCCCTCGCCGAGGACGGCGAGAGCCTCCGGATCGCCGTCGCCGCCCCGGTCGATGAACGCGAGCTGGACCGCCTGGAGCACCGTCTCGGGCGTCCGCTGGTGGTCGAGGTCGGCGACCCCGGCCAACTCGACGCCATCATCGAGCGGAACACCAACTCCAGCTTTCTGCTGGACCGCGCCTCGGCCGAACTCAGGGAATCGGCGGCGGAAGCGGAACCCGGGGGGCCGGCGACCGTCACCCTCACCCGGGGGAGCGCCGCCGACAGCCCCATCGTCCTGCTGGTCGATTCCCTTCTGGTGAACGCCATCGAGCGCCGCGCAACCGACATCCATATCGAGACCAAGGCCGCCCAGGTCGTTCTGAAGTACCGGGTGGACGGGGTTCTCTATCCGGCGATGGAAGCGGTGGACAGCGCCCACCACCAGACCATCGTGGCGCGGCTGAAGGTGATGGCCGAACTGGACGTGGCAGAGCGCCGGGTGCCCCAGGACGGACGCTTCCGGGCGGTGCTTCCCGGGGACGCCGGCCAGCGCACGGTGGATTTCCGCGTATCCGTGCTCCCGAGCGTCCACGGGGAGGACGTGGTGGTCCGGGTGCTCGACAAGCTGAGCCTGGGAACCCGCTTCGAGACGCTGTCCCTGGAGGCGCTCGGCTTCGCCGGCCGCGAGCTGGAACTGCTGCGGGAACACTCCCGCTACCCGTTCGGGATGCTGCTCGCCACCGGACCCACCGGGAGCGGCAAGACGACCACCCTCTACGCGGCGCTTTCGGAGATCGCCACCCCGGAGGAAAAGTTCGTCACGATCGAGGATCCGGTCGAGTACGAAATCACCGGAGTGACCCAGGTCCCGGTCAACGAAAGGAAGGGTCTGACCTTCGCGCGGGGGCTCCGGTCCATCCTGCGGCATGATCCCGACGCGATCATGGTGGGCGAGGTGCGCGACCCGGAGACCGCAGCGATCGCGGTGCAGGCGGCGCTCACCGGTCACCTGGTCCTCACCACTGTCCACGCCAACCATGCCTTCGATGTGATCGGACGGTTCCTCCACATGGGCGCCGATCCCCACAACTTCGTCTCGGCGCTAAACTGCATCGTGGCCCAGCGGCTGCTCCGTTTGCTTTGCCTGGAGTGCAGGGCCCCGATTCCTCCCGAACCCCACGACCGGGAAGTGCTGGGGCGGGCCGGGCTCCGGCCGGAATCGGTCTTTCGTCCGGTTGGCTGCCGCGCATGCAACGGAACCGGCTTCCGGGGACGGACGGTGGTCGCCGAGGTGCTGCCCCTCGACGACGCTGTCCGCGGCATGATCCTGGGCCGCGCCGGACCCGCGGACCTCAGGCGAAAGGCGGAAGCCGGCGGCATGGTCTCGCTGCGGCAGAACGCACTGGCGGCGGTGGCACGGGGCGCCACGACCCTCGCCGAGGCCGACCGGGTGACGTTCGGCGATGCCTGAACGACCCCGCGACATCGAGGTCCGGTTGGTGGAGCGGAAGGTTCTCGCCGAGGACGCCCAGCTGCTCCGCTTCGAGTCCGACAGCGCGGTGGCGCCGTTTCGCGCCGGGCAGTTCGTCATGCTCCGGGTCCCGGGCGCCGGCCTGTTGCGCCGGCCGTACTCCTATTGCGACCGGCCCGAAACGGGCGGGTTCACCCTGCTGGTGAAAGCGGTGGGCCTCGGCACCGGGACGCTCACCCGGCTCCCGCTCGGATCCACCGCCGACTGCCTGGGTCCGCTCGGGACCTCCTTCGAGGCGCCGGATCCCGGGGTGACTCCGGTCGTGGTCGCGGGAGGGGTGGGGATCGCCCCCTTCGTGGCGTTCTGCCGCGAACTCGCCGAGGCCGGACGGCGCGCCCTCGTCCTGCTCGGAGGCCGGCGCGAGCGGGACCTGTATCTGCGCGCCGCCTTTCACGGCTTCGGCATGGACGTGCGCTGCGCCACCGAAGACGGCAGCTTCGGACGGCGGGGACTCGTGACCGGACTGCTTCCGCAGGCGCTCGAGGATGCCGGACCGGCACTCGTGTATTCCTGTGGTCCGACGCCGATGCTGGCCCGGGTGGCGGCAACGACCGAAGAGGCCCGGGTGCCGCACCAGGTCTCCATCGAGCGGCGCATGGGATGCGGAATGGGTTGCTGCCTCGGTTGCGTGGTCTGGGCCGAGCCGGAGGACGGGAGCCCGGCCGGATACCTCAGGAGCTGCACCGAGGGGCCGGTATTCGCCGCCGAGCGGATCGCCTGGGACCGGGACCCCCATCCGCTTTGAGCTCTCCCGACTTCACGGTGGAAATCGCCGGGATGTCCCTCTCCACCCCGCTCATTGCCGCCAGCGGAACCTTCGGATACGGCAGCGAATACGACGGGGTGGCCGACTATGCGGCCATCGGGGCGATTTCGGTCAAGGGGCTCTACCTCGATCCCCGGCCCGGATGCCCACCTCCGCGGATATGGGAGACGCCGTCGGGGATGTTGAACGCAATCGGTCTTCAGGAGGTGGGCATCCGGCGTTTTCTCGCCGAGAAGCTCCCCGCTGTGCGGGAGCGGCACGCGGTGGTGCTCGCCAACATCTGCGGCAGCTCGATGTGGGAGTACGGCGAATTGTCGAGAATCCTCGACGACGCGGAGGGAATCAGCGGAATCGAGATCAACATCTCCTGTCCCAACGTGAAGGAGGGAGGGATCGAGTTCGGCCGGGACCCGGACACCGCGGCCCGGGTGACCGAAACGGTGCGCCGGGCCACCCGTCTGCCGGTGATCCCCAAACTCAGCCCCGGCGCGCCGGACATCGGGGCGGCTGCCCGGCGGGTGCAGGAGGCGGGCGCCGATGCGGTCTCGCTCATCAACACCATTCCGGCGATGGCGGTGGACGTGGAGACCCGACGCCCGCGGCTCGCCAACATCATCGGCGGACTCTCGGGGCCGGCCATCCGCCCGATCGCCGTGCGCATGGTCTGGGAAGCGGCGCGGCGCGTGACGGTGCCGGTGGTCGGGATGGGGGGCATCGCGGGGGCCGCGGACGTGCTGGAATTCCTCCTCGCCGGCGCCACCGCGGTCCAGATCGGCACCATGAACTTCGTGGATCCGGGAATCTGGCGGAGGACGCTCGACGATCTGGGCGCCTACTGCCGCCGGCATCGGGTGGATTCGATCCGCGACCTGGTGGGGGCCCTGGAGGCATGACTCCCGGCTGGGTCGCCCGTCCCGGAAGACCCGAGCTTGTCGTGGCGGTGGACACGCCGTCGCTCGACAACGCGCTCCGGCTCCGCGACCAACTGGCCGGCGCCGCCCCCCTCTTCAAGATCGGCAAGGAACTGTTCACCGCCGCCGGGCCCCGATCGGTCACCGAGTTCCTGGACGCGGGGCGTGTCTTCCTCGACCTCAAGTTCCACGACATTCCGGCTACCGTTGCCGGTGCGGTACGGGCTGCCGGCCGGACCGGGGCCGCCATCGTGGACATTCACGCGTCGGGCGGGCGCGCGATGGTGGAGGCGGCGGCGTCCGCCGCCCGGGCGCCGGACGAACCGATCCTGCTGCTCGCCGTCACCGTTTTGACCCACCTGGATCCCGCCTCGGCAGCCGAGGTGTTCGGGGGCCGGGATGTTCGGGATCGGGTGCTCCGGCTGGCCCGGCTCGCGACCGCATCCGGTGCGCACGGGGTGGTGGCATCGGCCCACGAATTGGAGGCGCTCCGGGATCATTTCGGCGACGAACCGGTGATCCTGGTTCCCGGAGTGCGCCCGCCGTGGGCCGCGGAAACGCATGACCAGCGTAGGGTGGCCACGCCCCGGGAAGCCGCCGATCGCGGAGCCAATTACGTGGTTCTCGGCCGTGCCGTGACCCGCAATCCCGACCCGCGCGCCGCGGCGCTTCGGGTGCGGGACGAAATCGGGTGAGCGGCGCGGCCGAAAAAGGGATACGATGCGGTGGTCGGGGCGCATCGCGGTCGGACATGACCGTCGTTGACTTGCCTTCCGCGTTTTCGCTACGCTCCCCGCCTGCAACAACCTGACTGGAGGTTCTCCCGGTGAGAAAAACGATTGCCGCGTTGCTGCTGCTGAGTCTCGCGACGATGGGTCTCGGGCTGATCGGGGCAGCTTGTTCGTCGGCTCCGCCGCCCCCGCCGCCGCCCCCGCCGGAGGACCCGCCGCCACCACCACCGCCTCCACCGAGACCACCGCCGCCGCCACCACCGCCGCCGCCATCCCCACCGACCGAGCGCGACATCTACATGGATGCGGAAATGGTGGAACTGCAGCGGAACCTCTCGGACGTGTATTTCGCCTACGACGAGTCGGAGCTCACCGACGACGCCCGGGAAGCGCTGCGGAGCAATTCGGACTGGCTCCAGCTTCCGCATGTGACGGCGACCATCGAAATCGAGGGGCACTGCGACGAGCGGGGCACTGTCGAGTACAACCAGGCGCTGGGCGAGCGCCGGGCGCGCGCCGCGTATGACTACCTGGCGTCGCTCGGGGTTCCCGAGGCCCGGCTGGAGATGGTGAGCTACGGCAAGGAACGGCCGCAGTGCTCGGAGAGCAACGAGAGCTGCTGGCAACGGAACCGCCGAGCGCACTTCCGGATCACGACCCGCTAGTTCCCGCCCGGCGCGGGCCCCCGACCGTCTGCGGATACCGTGCCGCAGACGGTCGGCAGGGCGTCTTCAGACAGTCGTCTCCGTCAGGTGCGGCTCACCCGGTGTGCCACCGCCCGCAGGACACGGCTACCGGCCGGTCCCGATTCCCGGTCGGGGCAGCGCGAAGCTTTCGGCGGCCGGTCGTTGCCGGCAGCGAGCTGGAGAAAGTACTCGTGCACCCGGGTGTCCTCGGTGAGCTCCGGGTGGAAGGTACTGGCAAGTACCCGGCCCTGCCTCACCAGGGCGGCGTGGCCGCGATGGGTGGCGAGGACCTTCACGCCCGGTCCGGTTCCGGTGATCACCGGCCCGCGGATCATCACCACCGGCAGATCGGGTCCGCCGATCGCGGAGCAGGTCACCCCGGCGATGTGGCTGTCGACCTGCCTCCCGTAGCCGTTCCGGAGAACGGTGATGTCCAGCAAGCCGAGTGAATCCTGCGGAGGATTGTCCACCGTCCTCGCCAGCAGGATGGCCCCGGCGCACGTCCCGTAAAGGGCGCAGCCGCTCTCGCCCATCCGGCGGATGGGTTCCGCCAGCGACTCCTCGTCGAGGAATTTGAGCATGGTGGAACTCTCGCCACCGGGCAGGATGAGCCCGTCGAGCCCGTCGAAATGCGGCGCCTTCCGGACTTCGACCACTTCGGCGCCCAGCCGGCGCAGCATGTCGCCATGGAGTGCGAAGCTGCCCTGAACCGCGAGGACGCCGATTGCGGGAACCTCGCTCATGCCGGTCCGGGCAGTCCCCGGAACAGCCGGCCCCGCACTCCCGCGAGTTCCGCCGGCATACCGTCTCAGTTGCCGCGAGTCTGGAGGAGCTCCTCCTCGGGCATCGAGGAGGTGTCGAGACCACGCATCGGCTCGCCGAGTCCCCGGGATATCTGGACCAGCATCGCCGGATCCTGGTAGTGGGTGACCGCCTTGACAATGGCGCGGGCCCGGGGCGCTGGATCCGCCGACTTGAAGATGCCGGACCCCACGAACACCGACTCGGCGCCGAGCTGCATGCAAAGCGCCGCATCCGCCGGGGTGGCGACCCCGCCGGCAGCGAAGTTCGGGACCGGCAACTTGCCGGTTTCGGCCACCATCCGCACGATCTGATAGGGTGCCTGCAGCCGCTTGGCTTCCGACATCAGCTCATCCTCGCGAAGCACCGAAAGTCGCCGCATCTCCCCATTGATCCGACGGAGATGGCGCACGGCCTCCACGATGTTTCCCGAACCGGCCTCACCCTTGGTCCGGATCAGGGCCGCACCCTCACCGATGCGGCGCAGCGCCTCACCGAGATTGCGGCACCCGCACACGAACGGCACGGTGAACGAGTGCTTGTCGATGTGGTTTTCCTCGTCGGCCGGGGTCAGGACCTCGCTCTCGTCGATGTAGTCCACCCCGAGTTCCTGGAGAAGCTGTGCCTCGACGAAATGGCCGATCCGCACCTTGGCCATGACCGGGATGCTGACGTTGTCGATGATCTCCTGGATGATCTCCACCGCGGACATCCGGGCGACTCCGCCTTCCTTGCGGATGTCCGCCGGAACGCGCTCGAGAGCCATCACGCTCACGGCACCGGCATCCTCGGCGATCCGGGCCTGGTCGACATTCGTCACATCCATGATGGCCCCGCCCTTGAGCATGTCGGCGAGGCCGGTCTTGAGTCGGAATTCGGAGGTCATGCGTGGGCTCCTCGGCGGAACTTGAAGGACTGCGGTCCGGGTCTTACATCATCCGCCGGATGATCCGGTCGGCCTGCTCCCGAGTCAGCGGTTCCGGAACATGCGAGACCGGGGCAGCACCGTCATCGAGAATCGGTTCGAGGGAATGGAGCGACGGGGACGACTCGTTCCGGAAGAAGAGCCCGGTGTAGATCCGGTCCTCCCACTCCATCGACTTCTCGCAGGCGGCGCGCCAATCGGCGGGATCGTGCTGCTCGTCCTCGAGCGGGGTGACCCGCTCGCGAAAGAAGGCATAGGTGTTGTCGCGGTTGAACGTGACACAGGGGCTGAACACATCGACCACCGCGAAGCCGGGATGCCGGATCGCGCCCTTGATGAGTTCCACGAGCTGCTTCGGAGCCCCGGAAAAGCCGCGCCCCACATAGGTGGCTCCGTTGATGATCGCGGAGGCGATGGGGTTCACCGGTCGCTCGATGTTGCCGAACGGCGTGCTCTTGGTCTTCATCCCGACGCTGCTGCTCGGCGAGACCTGGCCGGTGGTGAGGCCGTAGATCTGGTTGTTCATCACCAGGTAGGTCAGGTCCACATTGCGCCGGGCGGTGTGCGTGAAATGGTTGCCTCCGATCCCGTAGCCGTCGCCATCCCCACCGGTAACCAGCACCGTGAGGTTGTGGTTGGCCATCTTCACGCCGGTGGCCACCGCGAGGGCGCGCCCGTGCAGGGTATGCATCCCGTAGGCGTTGAAGTAGCCGGGGAAGTTCGAGGAACATCCGATCCCGCTCACGCAGACGATGTCGTGCGGCGCCAAGCCGAGCTGGGCGGCCGCCGACTGGGTTGCCCGCAACAGACCGAAATCACCGCAGCCGGGACACCAGTCGGGATCGACTTTCCCCTTGAAGTCTTTGGCGGTCAGTGGCTTGGCTGCGAGTTCGATGGTCATGAAAGAGGCCTCCGGTGCTGCATGGTCGGTTGGCAGCGTCCTCAGACGAGGATTTCCTGCTCCGGCACGAATACGTTCGGGGTTTCCCCGGCGAGGTGCGCCTTCACCCCGTCGGCGATGTGGTGCGGCATGAACGGCTCGCCGTCGTACTTGCGGATGTGGCCGTCCACGCTGAAACCGGTCTCGCTGCGGAGATACCGGTGGAACTGGCCCGAGTAGTTGTTTTCGACGATCAGGGTGCGCTTCGCCGCGGCGAGCGCATCGGCCACCGCGTCCCCGTGGAATGGGACCAGCCACTTGACCTGAAGCCGGTTGACCCGGACCCCGTCAGCGCGAAGCTGCTCCATCGCCTCCGCGATCACGCCGTCGGTCGATCCCCAGCCGACCAGCGTGACTTCGGCGTCCGCATCACCCTCGAGCTCCGGCGCCGGAACCCGGTCGTGGAAATCCGCCAGCTTGCGCGCGCGCTTTTCCACCATCTGTCGACGCTTGATCGGGTTGGTGAACTCGTCGGAGATCAGGACTCCGTCCTCATCGTGTTCGTCGGTGGCCACCACATGGACGTGGCCGGGCACCCCGGGAACCGCCCGGGGAGAGACGCCATCGTCGGTGTCCAGGTAACGCTGGTAGGGGCCGTCGGCGCCGTTCGCCTCGCGAATCAGCTTCCCCCGCTGGATGGGCGGGAACATGTCGATCCCATCCGGGACGAAGCTGAAGGTTCCCTCGGAGATCAGCAGATCGGAGAGCACGATCGCGGGGCAGTGATAGCGGTCCACCAGGTTGAAGACCTCGCCGATGGTGTGGAAAGCGTCCTTCGCGTCCGTCGGAGCAACCACGATCCGCTCGAAGTCACCCTGGCTGGCGCCGAGCGCCTGCCAGAGGTCGCCCTGTTCGGTCTTGGTGGGAACTCCGGTGGACGGGCCGGCGCGCATGACATTGATGAAGACCACGGGAATCTCCATCATGGCCGCCGAGCCGACCGCCTCGGTCATGAGCGCGAAACCGCCGCCCGAAGTGGCGCACATGGTGCGGGCGCCGGTATGCGCCGCCCCGATCGCCATGTTGGCGACCCCGATCTCGTCCTCCACCTGGCGCACCATGATGCCGAGATCCCGGCAGTTCGCGGCCATCCAGTGAAGGACTCCGGTGGAGGGGCTCATCGGATAGGCGCAATAGAACTTGACCCCGGCGGCCGCCCCCCCCATCGCGAGCGCCTCGTTGCCGGTCCAGACCGCGAGCGGGGTGTCCCGCTCCGGCAGCGGTTCGGAGTTGGGAGTGAAGTTGGCGACCGAATAGTCGAAACCGGCGCGCGCCACCGCCACATTGCTCGAAACCACCGCGTCGCCCTTGCTCCGGAACTGGAGCGTGAGCGCGGACTCGAGGAACGCGAACGGAACCCCGAGAAGGTGGGCGATGACGCCGAGGGCGGCGGTGTTCTGGGCGAGCCGGTTCTTGTTGTCGCCGGTGAGCTCCTCAACCGGCATCCCGCAGAGCCGAACCCCGTCCTCATGCTCGCCGGGGGTGACCAGGTCCAAGTTGTACAGCGCGTAGGCGCCGGGGCCGAGGTGCCGCAGGTGCCGGGTCATGGTGTCCTGGTTCAGGCACAACAACAGGTCCATCCGGTCGCCGTGCGACAGCGCCTCCCGGTCCCGGATGCGCATGGTCAGCAGGATGTGGCCGCCCCGGATGATGGACTGGTAGGCGTTGTAGGCATTCAGGTGAAGCCCGCGGCGGACCACCATCCGGGCAAGGATGTTGCCGGGGGTGGCGATGCCCTGCCCGGCGGCGCCTCCTATCGCGATGCTGAAGTCGAAACCGTTTGACATGATGGAATCGTTGGCCTTTCCTTGGGACGTCTCGTTCCCCGGGGCGGCTCGAAACACGCCGGGAAACCGGTTGGGCGCACCGACCGGGCAGCGCGCGGCCCGAAAGTCTACCACTCCGGATCGGAGGCCCTGACTCCTGCGGGATCACCGGCAACGCCATGACCGACCCGGACGCCGCCCGTCCGGTCGCGGTCCGGGGCCGTGCGGGGTCGCTTCGATCCGTTGCATGCGGAAGGGAAGTCGGGGGCCAGCTTCCGCACCGGGTCCATGCCGGCATGACCGGAGCGACGGAAGCAGGACGGCGCCCCGAAGCGCTGCGGTCCCGGCGTCGTCACGGCTTCGGTCCCCCGCCCCCCGTACGGGCCTTCCTCCTCCCCGACCTGCGCGCCGCGCCATCGCCATTTTCGATTGCCCTGTCCCATGGCCCCGTACAGGTCGTTGACAGCGCAAGCCGTGCGGCATACCATGCCGCCTCCCCCGCCGCAGTGGAGTGACGCTTCGGCAAGGAGTATGTTCGGTTGACCGGCGGGAGGAAGAGGGGACGCAGCCGAATCTCCGGCGCTTCCCCCGACAAAGAGGTTCTTCCAAACATCGCCCCATGAGGCAGCGTGTGCCCGAAATCAGCAACGAAGGGGATGTCGCGGTCGCGACACCCGAAATCCCACCGTCCGCCGACTCGGCGGACCCCACGGCGGACGGCGACGCGGAGTTTCCGCTCGACACCGAGTCGGTAGAAGCCGAAGCCGAAGCCGAAGCCGCGGTGGACCCGGATGGGGTCGCACCGGTGCAAGCCGCTGCGGACGATCCCGATTCCGTCGAGTTCGAGGCCTACCTCGACAAGTGCAACACCGAGCTCGCGGCCGGCGACATCGTCACCGGAACGGTGCTCCAGATGGGCGAAAGCGACGTGATCGTGGACGTCGGCTACAAGTCGGAAGGAATGATTCCCCTCGAGGAATTCCGGGACATGGACGGCAACGTCCGGGTCCAGGAAGGCGACGAGATCGACGTTCTGGTGCAACGCGCGGACAGTCGGCGCGGCCACATCATCCTCTCGCACCGCAAGGCCGAGAAGATGAAGGTATGGAACCAGATCGAGGACGCCTACGAGAATCAGGTTCCGGTGCGGGCCCGGGTGGTCGAGCGCATCCGCGGCGGACTCGAGGTCGAAATCGGCGACATCGGAGTGCGCGGGTTCCTTCCCGGCTCCCAGGTGGACCTGCGCCCGGTGCGCAACCTCGGGAGCTACAAGGGCCGGGACCTGGACCTCCGGGTCATCAAGCTCAACAAACGCCGGGGCAACATCGTGCTGTCCCGCCGGGTGGTTCTGGAAGAGGAAAAGCAGAAGACACTGACCACCCTCGAGGTGGGCCGGGTGTTCCGGGGCGAGGTCCGGGACCTCACCGACTACGGCGCCTTCGTGGACATCGGCGGCATCTGCGGCCTGCTTCACATCCGGGAGATGTCCTTCCGGCGTCTGGAACATCCCTCCGAGCTGATGAAGCCGGGCGACCATATCGAAGTCGTGATCCTCCGATTCGATGCGGAAGCCGAGCGGGTTTCGCTCGGCTACAAGCAGCTGAATGTGGATCCCTGGACCACCGCCAACGAGCGCTACGAGGTCGGAACCCGAGTCCGCGGCAAGGTCGTCAGCCTCACCGACTACGGGGCGTTCATCGAGATGGAGCCGGGGATCGAGGGGCTGATTCACGTCAGCGAAATGAGCTGGAGCAGCCGCAGCAAGCACCCATCCAAGATCCTCAAGAAGGGCGATTTCGTGGAAGCGATGGTGCTGCGGCTGGACTTCAAGGCCCGTCGGATCAGCCTCGGCCTGAAACAGGTGGAGCCGAACCCGTGGCCCCGCCTCGCCGAGCGCTTCCCGATCGGATCCCGACTGAAGGGAGTCGTCCGGAAGTTCACTGACTTCGGAGCGTTCGTCGAGGTGGACACCGCCATTGACGGACTGATCCACATTTCCGATCTGAGCTGGAACAAACGGGTGCATCACCCGTCGGAGATCCTGAAGGTCGGCGAGGAGGTCGAAACCGTCGTTCTCAGTATCGACCCGGAGAACCGGCGGCTTTCGCTCGGGCTGAAACAGCTTTCGGAGGACGCCTGGGAGGGCTTCTTCAGCCGTCACCAGGAGGGCGATCTGGTGGACGGAACGGTGATCCGCTTCGCGGACTTCGGCGCCTTCATCCAGATCGAGGAGGGCATCCAGGGCCTGCTGCGGCTGAACGAGATCAACGAACCGCCTCCGAGCAAGGCCGAAGACGAGTTGCACCTGGGGCAGCCGCTCCGCCTGCGCATCGTCCGGCTCAGCCGCGACGACCGGAAAGTCGGACTGTCGCTCCGGGCCGTTGACGACGGCCAACGCAACTCCAGCGAAATGGGGTCGGTGAAGATCGGGGACATCTGGAAGCGATGAACCGTCCCCTGGTGATGACCCGCGCCCGGCTCGCCGCCGAGGTGGCGGCGGCCTCGGGGGTGAGTCGTCGGGATGCGGACCGGATCGTGGAGACGGTGTTCGAGGCCATGGGCGAAGCACTCCGCTCCGGCGAGGAGGTGGAGATCCGCGGTTTCGGCAGTTTTCGGCTGCGGACCCGGAAAGCGCATCGGGCACGCAACCCGCGCACCGGCGCGCCGGTCGAAGTCGGGGAGCGGAACATCCCCTTTTTCCGCCCGGGCAGGGCGCTCCGCGAGAGAGTCAATACGGGAAGGGGCTGACCGAATGCCGGCGGGTTTCACCGTTCCGGATGCGGCGGCTGGCGGGACCTCCCGCAAGGAGGGTCGGCGGAGCCCGCTGCGTTTCGTCACTGCCACCGCCCTCTTCGACGGCCACGATGCCTCGATCCACGTCTTTCGCCGGCTCATCCAGCGGAGCGGGGCGGAGGTCATCCACCTCGGTCACAACCGCAGCGCCGCCGAGATCGCGGCAACCGCCATCGAGGAGGATGCCGACGCCGTTGCGGTGTCCTCGTACCAGGGTGGGCACAACGAGTTCTTTCGCTACCTGGTGGATCTGCTGCGGAAGGACGGCGGCGGCCACATCCGCGTCTTCGGCGGGGGCGGCGGAGTGATCCGGGCCGGGGAAGCGGCCGCCCTCCAGGAATACGGTGTCGCCCGCATCTACTCGCCGGAAGACGGACTGAGCCTCCGGGAGGTGACCGCGCACATGATGCGCATCGCCCGGGAATCCCGAAGGGAACGGGCGGACCCTTCCTTCGCGGATCTCCTCGGGATGCTCCCCCGCCCGGCAGCGATGGCCCGGCTCGTCAGCCGGGCCGAGGAACAGGGACTCACCGGCGGGGAACGGCGTCGACTCGGCCAGCCGGGAACCCGGCTCGCACCGGTGCTCGGCATCACCGGCCCCGGGGGAGCCGGGAAGAGTTCCCTTCTCGACGAACTGATCCTGCGCTTCCGGACCGAACGGCCCGCATTGCGGATCGGGGTGCTCGCAGTGGACCCAACCAAACGGGTGACCGGAGGCGCGCTGCTCGGCGACCGCATTCGGCTGAATGCGGTGAACGGCCCCGAAGTCTTCGTGCGGAGCGTCGCCACCCGCCGTTCGGGCACCGAACTGGCGGCGGTGATCGAAGATGCCATCCTCATCTACCGGGCGTCCGGCTGCGAGCTGATCATCGTGGAGACCGGGGGCATCGGCCAAGGGGATTCGGCGGTCGTGGATGTAAGCAATTTCGCGCTGTATGTCATGACCGGCGAATACGGCGCGGAGAGCCAGCTCGACAAGATCGACATGCTGGATCTCGCGGACGCGGTGGCGCTGAACAAGGCGGACCGGGCGGACGCCGAGGACGCGCTCGACGCGGTCCGCCGAGCCTTCCGGCGGGCCCGGGAGCTTCCCCGCGACGCTCCGGTTCCCGTGGTCCCCACGGTTGCCAGCCGGATTGCCGATCCGGGGACTGACGCCCTCTTCAGACTGGTGCGTGGAGGGCTCGAAGGCGCCATGCCCGAACCGGAGGCGGCAACCGGGGGCCTTCGGGCAGCACGCCTGCTGCCTCCGGCCCGGGAGTCCTGCCTCGCCGAGATCGCCGAGACGATCCGGGCCGAGAAACGGCGGGTGGAGGAACAGACGAAATGCGCCGGCCGGATCGAACGGCTGGAGGGAGTGCTCGCCGAGGTCGGGGATGAGCTTCCGGAGGGTCGGGCCGCCCTCGAACGCCGCTTGCAGGAGGCGTGCGCCGCCCTGGACGACGAGAGCCGCAAGCTGCTCGACGAATGGCCTGCCCGTATCGGGGAGTACCGGGAGGACACCCTCCGTTTCGCGGTCCGGGGGAAGGAGCGCGAGGTCCGCACCACCCGGGAAACGCTTGCCGGCACCCGGCTTCCCCGGGTGGCGCTGCCGCGCTACGCCTCCCGGGAGGACACCCTTCGCTTCCTGCTGGAAGAGAACCTGCCCGGGCACTACCCGTTCACCGCCGGGGTATTCCCGTTCCGCCGCGAGGACGAGAGTCCCCGGCGTCAATTTGCCGGCGAGGGGGGACCGGACCGGACCAACCGCCGGTTTCGGCTTCTGACGGCGGAGCCGGACCACGCCGCCCGGCTGTCCACCGCCTTCGACAGCGTGACGCTTTACGGCGAGGATCCGGCGCGCCGCCCCGACATCTTCGGGAAGATCGGGGAAGGAGGAGTCTCGATAGCGACGGTGGAGGACATGGAGGCGCTCTTCCGCGGTTTCCGGCTGGTCGATCCCTCCACCAGCGTCTCGATGACCATCAACGGTCCGGCCCCGATGATCCTGGCGATGTTCCTGAACGCCGCAGTCCGTCAGGAGACCGCCCGGTTCGTGCGGGAGAACGGACGCGAGCCCGTTCCCGCCGAACGGGAGGACATCACCGCCCGCACGCTCTCCACGATTCGGGGCACCGTCCAGGCCGACATCCTGAAGGAGGACCAGGCGCAGAACACCTGCATCTTTCCGGTTCCGTTCGCCCTCCGGCTCATGGGCGACGTTCAGGAGTACTTCATCAACCGGCAGATGCGGAACTTCTACTCGGCTTCCATCTCCGGCTACCACATCGCCGAGGCGGGGGCGAACCCGATCACCCAGCTGGCCTTCACGCTCGCCAACGCGTTCACCTATGTCGAGTACTACCTCGCCCGCGGCTTCCGGGTGGATGACTTCGCCAGGAACCTGTCGTTCTTCTTCAGCAACGGACTCGACGCCGAGTACGCCGTGATGGCGCGGGTAGCCCGGCGCATCTGGGCACGCGCGATGAAGCTGCGCTACGGCGCCTCCGAGCGCTGCCAGAAATTCAAGGTCCACATCCAGACTTCCGGACGTTCGCTCCATGCCCGGGAAGTGCAGTTCAACGACATCCGGACCACCCTTCAGGCATTGCTGGCAACCAATGACAACTGCAATTCGCTGCACACCAACGCCTACGACGAGGCGATCACCACGCCCACCGAGGAATCGGTCCGGCGGGCGGTGGCGATCCAGAAGATCGTGGTCGCCGAGTTCGGACTCGCCGGAAACGAGAATCCGCTGTCCGGCTCCTTCATCATCCGCGATCTCACCGATCTGGTGGAAAACGAGGTCCTCGACGAGTTCGACCGCATCCAGTCCCGCGGGGGGGTGCTGGCCGCAATGGAACGGCAGTATCAGCGCAACCGCATCCAGGAGGAGTCCCTCCGGTACGAAACCCGCAAGGACTCCGGGGCACTGCCCATCATCGGGGTGAACACCTTCCGGGCGCCCGGGGACGAGGTTCCGCCCCGGGTTCCGCTCTCCCGGGCCGGCAAGGAGGAGAAGGAGGAACGGGTGCGGCAGGTGGAGGATTTCCAGGACCGTCACCGGAAGGAGGCGGGCCCGGCGCTCGCCCGGCTGCGCGAAGTGGCGCTTTCCTCGGGGAATGTTTTCGAGGAATTGATGCGGACCGTGCAGGTGGCGAGCCTTGGCCAGATCACCGGGGCGCTCTACGAGGTTGGCGGCCGGTACCGCCGGGCGCTGTGACCGGGCGCCCCGAACCTCCGTTCCGGATCCTGATCGGCAAGCCCGGGCTCGATGGTCATGACCGGGGCGCCCTCGTGGTCGCGCGGTCGCTTCGGGACGCCGGATTCGAGGTCATCTACACCGGCCTGCGCCGCAGCCCGGCGGAAATCGCCGAAGCGGCGGCGCAGGAGGATGTGGAGGCAGTCGGAGTCTCGGTCCTGTCCGGGGCACACCTTCCGCTCCTTGAACGGCTGATGCGGGAACTGGGGGAGCGGGGACTCGCCGATGTGCCGGTGTTCGTGGGCGGTCTGATCCCGAAACGGGATATTGACGCCCTGGCGAAGCTGGGAGTGGACCGGGTATTCGGCCCGGGAACCCCCACCACCGAGATCGCGTCGGAACTTCGCGAACGGATCCGGCGCTTGCGTGCGGATCGGGGAAACGATCGCTGGTGATCAGGGCGCCGGCCGCTTCCGGTTACGGGGACCGGCTCACGGCCGCGATCGACGCGGCGGCGGTCCCCCGGCCGGAACTGATCGGGGTGTGGGACCGGATCCCTTCCACCAGCAGACTCGCCAGGGAGCTGGCAGCCGCCGGCGCCGTGGAGCGCGCGGTGTTGGTGGCAGAGGAGCAGACCGCGGGGCGCGGAACCGAGGGGCGGACCTGGGTGTCTCCGCCGGGGGGTATTTACCTTTCCCTCCTCTTCCCCATGGAGGAAGCGCCGGATCCGGCGCGGATGGGACTCGTTCCGATCGCCGCCGGGATCGCCGCTGCCGAAGCGATCGGGGAGACCACCGGAACCCGCGTTGCCGTCCGGTGGCCCAACGATCTCGACGGCCCGCGCGGCAAACTGGGAGGCGTATTGGTGGAGACCGGCTTCGCCTCCCGGCAGCCCGCACTCGCCGTGTTGGGGATCGGGATCAACATCGGCCCGCCGCCCCCGGTGGTGAGGCCGAAGGTGCGCCCCGACGGACTTCCCCCGGAAACCGTACGGGAGGAGGTAGTGGCCGCCATCCTCGGCGCCTTCGAGCGAACGAGACGCCTTCCCCCCGCGGAGATTGCCTCCCGCTGGGAAGAACGAAGCCCGACCGGCCGGGGCTGCCCCTGCCTCATCCGCCTCCGCAACGGGGCCGGGATCATGGGCGAAACCGCCGGGCTGCACCCTGACGGCGCCCTGCGGGTGCGCGTCGGGAAGGAAACCAGGATCGTCCACGCGAGCGACACGGTCGCCATCCGGCGCCCCTGCGGGACCGGGTAGCGACGCCACCGGGTCGGACATGGGGCCGAAGGCGGGCGCTCCCCCGCCGGACTACTTGAGGGAGATCGAGCGGGCCTTCGTCGCCCGTCGCGGAGGCGCCCCGTTCCTGTCACCAGCCGACTGGGAGCTGGCGAGCCGCTGGGAATCCAGCGGCATCCCGCTGGACGTGGTGATTTCCGGGATTCACCATGCGTTCGCAAGCGGACGCCCCGACCGACGGGCGAGCCTTCGAACCTGTTCGGCAGCAGTGGAATCGGCCTGGAGTCGCCACCGGCGGGCCGCCACCGGGAGCGGCAAGGTCCGCCCGCAGCTCGCCGGGCATCTCCGGGAATGGACTCCCCCGGAGAACCTTCCGTCCGGGTCCCGGGAACGACTCCTCCATCAGGTGGAACGGGCCGCGGCGCGCCTCCGCGCCGGGGAACCGCCCCGCACCGTTCTCGATGCCCTGCTGGTTGCCTGTATCGAGGCACTGCCGCCGGAGCGCCGGGAAGCCCTGGCCGCGGAGGCGACCCGGGCTGTCGAGGGATACCGGTCCCGGATGCCGGCGCAGGCATTCGGGAACCTGGTGCGCGATGCCACACGGCGCCACGCCGCGCGTTTCCTTCGATTCCCGTTCGCCTGACCCGCCCATGCGGGGGGGATCGTTCTCCTGACCCCGCGAATGCGGGACATCTCCGCCTCACCCCGCCCATGCGGGACATCTCCGCCCTCACCCCGACCATGCGGGACATCTCCGCCCTCACCCCGCCCATGCGGGACATCTCCGCCTCACCCCGACCATGCGGGACATCTCCGCCCTCACCCCGCCCATGCGGGACATCTCCGCCCTGATTCCACCCATGGTCCCGTTCACCTCACCCCGCCGTTGCGGGTGACCGTTCGCCTTGCGCCGCCGATGCCGGGATCGTTTGCCTGACTCCGCGAATGCGGGACATCTCCACCTGACCCCGACCATGCGGGGAATCTTCGCCCTGGTTCCGCCCATGCGGGTCCGGTTCGCCTCACCCCGCCGTTGCGGGGGGCCGTTCGCCTTGCGCCGCCGATGCGGGGGATCGTTTGCCTGACTCCGCGAATGCGGGGGATCTCCGCGTGACCCCGCCCATGCGGGGGATCTCCGCGGCGCCGCTTCTCGCGCTGGCCGGCGCCTTCTTCCTCGGGATCAGCCTGCCGGGGGCCCTCGGGGCAAACGTTCCCGCCCCCGTCAGCGCCGGGGTTGCGATCCTCCTGCTCGCCGGCATGGCCGGCTGCGCCCGCCGCGGCCGGTTGGTCATCGCCACGGCGCTGCTGGCGGTCGCGGCGCTTGCCGCCGGGGTGGCGAACCGACCGACGCCGTCGGAGCAGGGCCCGCTCGCGGCGGCAATCGGAGCGCTCGGGGACGAGCGCCTCGACCGTCCGATCCGCCTCGCCGGAACGCTGACCCGCTCGCCGGAGGAATTCTCCGACCGGACGGAATTGCGGCTTCGGGTGAAGGAAGTCTTCGCCAATCGACGGACGACGCGGGCCCCGGGACTCGCCCGGATCCGGGTCGAGGGCGAGCACCGGCATCGGCTCCGCGGGCTCGCCCGCGGAGCCGATGTCGAGGTGTGGACCCGGGTCGCCCGCCGGCGGCCTCCCGGGAATCCGGGGGGCCGGTCCGTGACGGGCCCGGTGGGCCTTTTCGGTCGCACCAAGAGTGCGCTGCTGGTCACCGGAGAACGCCCCGCCGCGGCCTTCTCCCGTCTGATCCGCCGCCTGCGCCTCGGGATTCGGGATCGGTTCACCGGATCCGGCTTGTCCCCGGAGGCCGCTGCGGTGATTGTCGCCATCCTGACTGGCGACCGGACGCTCACCGCCGGCGGCGTCGTTCGTTCCTTCCGGGACGCTGGAACGCTTCACGTCATGGCAGTCAGCGGGCTCCATGTCGGGCTGGTCAGCCTGCTGCTATACGGGCTCTTCGTGCTTTTCGGAACCGGACGGCGGACCGCCCTCACGTTGCTCCTGATCCTGCTGCCCTTCCATGCGGCCCTTTCCGGGGGCAGCCCCTCGGTCCTTCGTGCCGCGTTGATGGCGGCGGTCGTGATCCTGGGAATCCGTCACGGAATCGCCGGTTCGGCCCTCAACGGGATCGGACTCGCGGCGATCCTGCTGCTCGCGTGGGATCCCTGGAACGCCAGCGACGTGGGGTTTCAACTCAGCTTTGCCGCCACGCTTGCGATCGTCGGCGTGCTCGGAAGACGCGATCCGGCGTCCGGCACGTGGGATCCACCCGGCCGCCTGCAGCGCCTCGGGCGCTGGAGTCGGGGCGCGCTCGCCGTCACCCTGGCCGCCCAGCTCGGCGCCTTCCCGGTGATCGCCTGGCACTTCCACCGCGTGGTACTGGCCGCGATCCCGGTGTCGGTACCCGCAACCCTGCTCGCCGGGCCGATTCTCGGATGCGGCTTCGGCTGGCTGCTTCTCGGCGACGTCCCGATCCTCGGGTCCCTCCTCCTCGTCGGCGCCGGGAAGTCCGCCGAGGCGCTGCTGGCAATCAGCGCCTGGGGCGCGGCCCTGCCCTTCGCCACTTCGGGGATCGCCGCACCCGGCTGGCCGTTCCTGGCCGCCTGGTTCGCGCTCGCCCTCGTCGTCCTGGCCGTCCGGAGCCGGCTCGTCCGGGCGCCGGCGGCCCTCGCCCTTGTCGGACTCGCGGCCTTCCTGCTCCCGCGCGGAACCGCCGGCGACGGCTCCCTCCGGGTGACCGCCCTCGACGTGGGGATGGGCGATGCGCTAGTGCTCGGGTTGCCGGCCGGAGGAACAGTGGTGGTGGATGCCGGCGCCGCCTACCGCGACTACAGCGCCGGCGAACGGGTCGTGGCGCCGTTCCTCCTTGAAACCGGTGGCCTTCCGGTGCGAGCGGCGGTGGCCACCCACGGCGACCTCGATCACATCGGTGGTTTTGCCAGCCTCTTCCGCGAGGTGGCGGCGGACTCCTTCTGGCGCGGCGCGGGGCTGGCCGCCGACGAACGTCCGGCGGTCCGTTTCCTGCGGCGGGACATCAGCCGTCGGGAGATCCCGGCCCGGTTGCTCCGGACCGGCGAGGAATTCGCCTTCGGCGGCGCGTGGTTCCGGGTACTGTTCGCCGACGTCCCGGTCGCGCCGGGAACCAACGAGGGATCGCTGGTGCTGATGGTGGAATACGCCGGCGCCCGGGTCCTGTTGACCGGCGACGCCGGAGAACCCACCGAGCGGATTCTCGTCGAGCAGTACGGGGAGGGACTCGCCGCCGATGTCCTCAAGGTGGGGCACCACGGCAGCCGCTATTCGACTACTCCGGAGTTCCTCGACGCGGTGCGCCCCGGGATCGCGATCGTCTCCGCCCGCGAGGACCGGCGGCGGCGGCTTCCGGATCCGGCGGTCCTCGAGCGGCTCGCCGACCGGGGCGCCCGGGTCTTCCGCACCGACAGGGACGGCGCGGTGACCGTGCGGATCGGCCCCGACGGGGCGCTGAGCGTCCGCGCCTACCGGTCCCCGCCGCCCTGAGCGGCAAGCTCTCGCCGGACGCGCGAACGGAGCGCGGCCTCGGGGTCGGTCCCGGCGCGCCGGGCCTCTCCCGCCACGCGGAAGAGAAGATCACCGAGTGCCTGCTGCCACGCTTGCGGATCACCGGTGGCGCGGGCCGCTTCGAGGGCCGTGACCCCCTCCCCGATCGGACCGGGTTCACCCGTGCGCGCAAGGGCCCTGGTGGCCAGCAACAGGGCCGGCAGCGAGGAGGGAATGCCGCCGAGCGGGGTCCGACGGCCGGCTTCGCGGGCCTTGACCGCCTCCCAGCTCGCAAGGGCCTCCCCGCTGTCCTCCGCTCGCGGGCCGTCTCCGAACACGTGGGGGTGGCGCCGGATGAGCTTGTCAGCGATCCCGCGGGCTACTTCGGCCATCCCGAAGCGTCCCTCCTCGGTCGCAATGCGGGCAAGGAACACCACCTGGAGCAGAAGATCGCCGCATTCCTCCCGTACCGCCTCGGGGTCGCCGGTCTCGATGGCATCCGCGAGCTCGTGGGCTTCCTCGATTACGTGGGGCCGAAGCGAACGAAAGGTCTGCTCGCGGTCCCACGGGCAGCCATCCGGCCCCCGAAGCACCGCCATCGTGTCCATGAGCCGCCGCAGCTCGACGAGGTACGGCTCCGGTTTCCGCGGTCGGTCGTTCGTCATGCCGCTGGATCTTCGTTCATCCCGCCGGTGATCGGGGTCGGGACTCCCCTGCGAGTAGAGCCGCATGCCAATCGATCATCGACTGGATCGAACCAACAAAGAATCTGGACGCTTGTAAGAAAGGAAGGCGCGAGCGGCCCAACTCACCGAAGAACAGCAGCGAACCGTCTTGCGAAAAGCCCCTTGCGCACGGTGGGCAAACCGTGCGCGGGCACAAACCTGGCAGTCAGTCGCAACTCTGCTGAATCGCGTCGGCTGCCCCTGCCAAGGACCACGAAAAAGCCACCGAACCTTCTCCGTACCACGGAACGGCGAGATCGAAATTCGCGCCGCCAGAAAAGGCCGCGATCGCCTGCGACGCACCCACGAAGTTAATGTCGTCGTGTCCCCAGGTCTGCCGTACCGGCCAACGGGATTCCTCGCCATCGACACGGACGACGACGGCATGCTGTTCATACCCGTCGCCAATATCACCTCCCGTCAGGTTCGGCGAATCGTTGAACCGAACCCACGCACGGTCGCAGTCGACAATAATTCGCGCTGTCACATCCCCATAGGGGAAGGCCATCGGTCGGCGCGGACTGACTTCGCGGCTCATTGCCCCCTGATCCGTGCGCTCGCCGAACTCGTTGACGAAATGGATCATGGACCATTCTGACCGCAGGCTCCTCGCCTGATCGCTCGCGGCAACCTCGGCATCTGACTCTGCGGATTCTTGCGGATCGTCGAGAAATACCGCAATGACGATGATGACAATGAACCCAACGATGACGAACCCGACGACGACGAACAGAGTCCTAAAGAGCCAGCGCATGAATTGCTCCTTCGGCCATGGCCTGAATCGCTTGCGTACCGGCTAGTGGCTGCTCGAATTGCAATTTCGCTGAATGGCCCAGCCTATTTCCCGCTGGTGCAAGCAACCCGTTCAGGTATGCTGACCAGCGATGGACCACACGCCGATTCGCGCATCGGCAAGCGGGAGAACCAGTATACCAAGGAGGTTTAACGGGTTCGCCGACCCTTGGCGTCTGCGTATTGGGCCGGTAAAAAGGGGAAGGTATCAGTTCAGTGCAGACGGGGCGTGGGGTTCCGACACGGGAGCACCATCCGCCAAGATTCGGGGTGGCGCGTCGCGCATGCCCGTCATCCGGTTCCCTATGAAGGAATCGCGCTGGCCGCTAGAATGTGTGTTTGCCCAACCCGTAGAGACCGGAACGTGAGCAACGAGGAATCGCCCCCCCGGATCGTGGTCCGCGATCGCCGAGCCTTCACCCAACAGGGAGAACGCCGAAGCGACGCTCCGCCCCCCTCCGCCGACAGTCCGCCTCCGGTAATCGGCGAAGCGCGTCCCGGGGAACGCAAACGGGACAGCGCGAAGAAGAATTCGGGGCGGCGCGGAAAGTCGGGGCCCGGCACGGCGCCCAGGGATGAACGGCGGGTGCAGCAGCTGATCGGCATGCTGTTCAATCAGGCCGTCATGGTACTGAACCAGACCCCGGCGGGGGAGAAAGATCAGGCGGCGCAAGACGCCCTGGCCGTGCTTCAGGAGCTGATCGACATGCTGGAGGTCTTCCAGGAGAAGACCCGCGGGCGAATCGGACCGGGAGACGAACGGTTGCTGGACCGGGCGCTGTACCAGTTGCGCATGGAGTTCATGGCGCGCCGCGACCCGCCGGTGCCAACCCCTTGAAACTGACGCGCCACCGCGAACCGGCGCCGCTTCCTCCCACGGGAAGCGTGCTTCCCTCGGTCGTCGCGGTCGGCAACTTCGACGGGGTCCATCGGGGGCATCAGCGCGGGCTCGCACGCGCCCGCGCCGAGGCCCGGCGGCACGGCCTCATCTTCCGGGTGGTCACCTTCGATCCGCACCCGGCCCGACTCCTTCGTCCCGACCAGGAACCGGCCGGAATCACCCCGCTGCCGCTGAAGGCGGAGTACCTCGGACAAGCCGGAGTGGACGCCCTGGTCGTCGTCGAGTTCACTCACCGGTTCGCGGCGGTGAGCCCGGAACACTTCGTGGATCGACTGCTGGTGGGCCGACTCGGCGCCCGGGTCGTCGTCCAGGGCGCCAACTTCCGGTTCGGACGGGAACGTTCGGGGGATCTGACCCTCTTGCGGCGGCTCGGCGCCGAGCGCGGAATCCAGGTCGTCGAAACCACCGATGCCGAGTTCGAGGGGCGCATCATCTCGTCCACCCGGATCAGGGAAGCGCTGGCCGCCGCCCGGCTGGATGCCGCCCGCGGGATGCTCGGACGGCCCTACGAGATCCGGGGCCGGGTCGTCCCGGGCGCCGGACGCGGACACCGGCTCGGGTTCGCGACCGCGAACCTCGTCCCCGAAGGGGATGTGCTGATCCCGGACGGCGTGTATGCGGCCGAGGCCCGCGCCGCCACGCCGGAGGGGACCGTCAGCGTTCCGGCGGTGGTTCACAAGGGACGCCGCCCCACCTTCGGAGACGAGGCCACCCTCGAGACGCATCTCATCGGATTTGCCGGAACGGTGGAAGACGTCCGTATCAGGCTGGCGACCTTCCTGCGCGAAATCCGGTCCTTTCCGGACCCCGGAACGCTGGCCCGGCAGATCGGCCGGGATGTCGCGGCGGCCCGCGAGCTGCTTCCGATCGCCCAGCCGGCGCTCGCCTCATCCTGATCATGGCCGATCTCGAAGTCACCTGCCGCCGCGCCGGGAACGTGATGGTGGTGGAGCCACACGGTTTCATCAACGCCCACACCGTTCCGATGTTCGAAAGCGAACTCAACCGCCTGGTCGAGACCGGCGAGGTCCGGATCGTGATTACCGGCGCCCACCTGTCCTATGTGGCGAGCGCCGGTTTCGGCGCGATCATGGGGATCATCGAGGAAGTACGGGCGCGCGGCGGAGACATGCGAATCTCCGATCTGAACGGGTCGGTGGCGCATATCTACCGGGTGCTCGGCTTCGACCTCCTCTGTCGCACCTTCGATTCGGAAGATGAAGCGGTATCCAGCTTCCGCGGCGCCTGACCGATGGCGGACACCTGTCGCAAGCCCTCCCGCCCCTTCGAGATTTCGCTTCCGGCCGCCGGCGAGTCGCTCGGCCTGGTGCATGCGACGGTGCGCAAGTTGGCCATTCGCGACGGATTCGAACCGAAGGCCGCCGAGGAAATGGCGCTTTCGGTCGGGGAAGCGCTCGCCAACGTGCTGGAGCATGCGTATCACGGGGAACCGGGGCACGTCGTGGTGCTGCGTTTCCGTCCGGGGCCGGCGCGAGTCCGCTTCGAAATCGAACATCATGGCCAGGCGCCGGACGCGCTGCCTCCGGAACCCGACCTGAAGCGACTGGCGGCGGAGGGACGGCGCGGGGGACTCGGGGTCCACCTGATGCGGCGGTTGATGGACCTGGTGACGCACGAGCGGATCCCCGGAGGCGCCTGCCAGTGGGTACTGGAGCGGAATCGCAGCCGCCGGACGGCGACCCTGCCGGGGGCCGCCGAGTGACTTCACTCACCGCCGCCGGCGCCGGGTATTGCGACTTCCTTTCCCCGAAACTCCGCGAAATCGCGGACCCGGACATCCGGGAACGAATCACCGAGCTGGTGACACTGGACGGACTGCGCAACGGCCTGCGCGCGTGCGACAGCACCGGCGAGGTGGTGACGTCGGTCCTGGAGTGTGCGCGCGAGCGCACCGGCGCCCCGTGGGCGGCCGTCCTGCTGCGGGACGCCGGGGAAGCGCTCGCTCCGGCCGGCCAGAGCGGGAGTCCGCCACCCGGCTGGGAGGAAATCCGGTGGGACCCGGTGGTGGACCCGAGCTCTCGAAACGAGGGCGGAACCCCCTCCGGAAACGAGGTCACCGTACCGATTCGGGACCGTGGCGAGCGGCTCGGAGTGCTGGTGCTCGGGGGACCGCATCCCGGGGCGTCGGACGCCTTCCTCAAGGGACTCGCGGCGGCCGCCGCCGCGGAGCTCTCGCACCGGCGCAAGGATGACGAGCTCCGGGCCCGGAACCGCCGGCTGGCGCTGAACGTGTATCAGCTCCAGTCGCTCATGGACCTTACTGCGGGACTGCACCGGGCGACCGGCGAAGCACAGGTGTGGGACCTGCTGCTGCACGGGGCGATGGGACACGTGCTCGCCAGCCGCGCCGTGGTGGTGGCCGGAGGGCGGGTGCTGGCGAGCAAGGGACCGCGCCGGTCGGAGATCGAGGGCGCCCTGCTCCTCCGGGCTGCCGAAGCGCTCGAGAAACACCCGGGGGTGACGGCAGCAGAGGATGCGGGGGAACCCGAAATGGTGGAGGCGCTGGAGCGCCTCCGCTTCGGGGCCGTGGTTCCGTTCTCCGGATCCGGCATGCGCGGCGTGCTCTTCGTCGGGGATCCGGGGCTGGGCCGGAGCCTTTCGGACGATGACCGCGCGCTTCTCGCATCGCTCGCCGCGCAGGCGGTCGCGGTGGTGGAAGCGCTTCGCCTTACCCGGTCGGTGATCGAGAAGGAAAAGGAACAGAAGCTGGCGCGGAGCATCCACGCCCGCTTCCTTCCGGGCAAGCCGCCGAGGCTTCCCGGCTGGGACGTCTGGGGCATCAACATCCCCTGCCTCGCCGTCGGCGGCGACCACTACGATTACCTCGAGCTTCCCGGCGGACTGTTCCTGTCGATCTCCGACGTCTCCGGCAAGGGAACCGGGCCGGCCATCATCATGGCATCGGTGACCGCCTCGCTCCGCGCCTTTTTCACCCACGGCGGCCGCGACCTCCGGGACGCCGCCCTCGAACTGAACCGGTTTCTCCACGACAACACCGAGGCCAACCGCTACATGACCGGAGTGTTCGCACTACTCGAGCCGGAATCGGGATTGCTCCATTATGTGAACGCCGGCCACGTCCGGCCGATGCTGGTGCGGAACGACGACTCGATGGACGAGCTTGCGAACGGTTCCACCGTCCTCGGGCTGTTTCCCGAGATCCGGGTGGAAGCGGAAAGCCTCGAAGTTGCTCCCGGGGACGTGCTGGCGCTGTTCACCGACGGCCTCAGCGAGGCCGAGGATCCCGCAGGCCGCCAATTCGAAAACCGCATCCTGGCGGTGCTTCGCGAATCGCGCGGCCGCAGCTCCCGGGAGATCTGCGGAGAACTGGTTTCCCGGGCGCGGGCCTTTGCGGGTTCGAATCCGCTCGCCGATGACCTGACCGTGCTGGTGGTCAGGCGGAAGGGCGCATGAGCGCACTCCGGCTGCGGAACTCGCTCGGGGGGCGGATCGAGGAACTTGCACCCGCCCGTTCCGGTGAAGTGCGCATGTACACGTGCGGGCTTACCGTCTATTCGCGCGGGCACATCGGGAACTTCCGGACCTTCGTGGCGCAGGACCTGCTGCGCCGGTACCTCCGCTACCGCGGCTATCGCGTCATCCAGGCGATGAACTTCACCGATGTGGACGACAAGACCATCCGGGGTGCGCGGGAAGCCGAAATCCCCCTGCGCCCGTACACCACCCGGTTCATCGAACAGTTCTTCGAGGATGCCGACGCGCTGGCGATCGAGCGGGTGGAACACTACCCGCGCGCCACCGACGACCACTACATCAAGGCGATGGTGCGGCTGGTCTCCCGGCTGCTCGAGGGGGGGCATGCCTACGAGGCCGGCGGTTCGGTGTATTTCCGGGTGGCGGGCTTTCCCGGTTACGGACGGCTCTCCGGGGCGGCCGCGTCCGACCGGGCCGCCGGAGCACGGGTCGACGCCGACGAGTACGACAAGGAGGACGCCCACGACTTCGTGCTCTGGAAGGCAGCGAAACCGGACGAGCCCTCGTGGGACGCCCCCTTCGGCAGGGGCCGTCCCGGCTGGCACCTCGAGTGTTCGGCGATGGGGATGGATCTGCTGGGCGAAAGTTTCGACATCCATTGTGGCGGCGTGGACCTGGTCTTTCCCCACCACGAGAACGAGATCGCCCAGAGCGAGGCCGCCACCGGAGTGCCCTTCGTGCGCCACTGGTTCCACTCCGAGCATCTGCTGGTGGAAGGCCGCAAGATGTCCAAGTCGCTCGGCAACCAGTTCACGGTACGCGAACTCCTGGAGGACGGGCACTCGCCGGCGGCGATCCGCTACCTGCTGCTCTCGGTCCACTACCGCCAGCAACTCAACTTCACGAGCGAGGGGCTCCGGCAGGCCGAAGTGGCGATCCGACGGGTGGAGGATTTCCTCCGCCGGGCCGGCGAACCCGACACCGGAGACGGAGGTTCCGAAGTGCAGGCGACCCTTCGCCGCTTCGAGGCCGCGCTCGACGACGACCTGAACATCTCCCGCGCCCTTGCCGAGGTGTTCCACGCACTCCGCGAAGGGAACCGGGCCCTCGCCGCGGAAACCGGGAAAGCACCGGCCTGGGCCGGGGTCATCACCAGGATGAACCGGGTTCTCGGCGTCTTCGGCCTCGAGAAGCCGGAACCCGGGACGGACGCGGCGGCAACGGACATCGATCGGCTGGTCGCCGAGCGGACGGCGGCGCGCCAGCGCCGCGACTTTGCCACTGCCGACCGGATTCGCGACCAGCTCGCCGCGCGGGGCATCGTGCTCGAGGATGCTCCCTCCGGGACCTCCTGGCGACGCGCCTCCGGCCGCTGAAGCGGTTCGTCCGGCGCCTCGCCGGACTTCGCCCGATGCGCGCCGCCCCCCACCTGCGACTCGGCGCCTGCGGGGAACGCATCGCAGCCCGCGCCCTTCGGCGCGCCGGCTACCGGGTGGTGGCGCGGAACTACCGCGCCGGCCCCGGCCGCGCCGACGCCGAACTGGACATCGTGGCCTGGGAGGGGCGCACGCTGGCCGTGATCGAGGTCAAGACCCGGCGCGGCGGTCTCGGAAGGCCGATGGAGCGGGTGGACGGCGCCAAGCGGAAGCGGCTCCGGAAGGCGGCGCGTCGCCTCTGGGGACGCGAAACGGCGCGACGCCGCATCCCGCCGGGATCCACCCTCCGCATGGATGTGGTGGAAGTCCAGTTTCCCGCCCGGACCGGGCGCCTCCGCCGACTTCTCGCCTCTCCCACCGTTCGCATCCACCGGGGCGCCTTCTGACCGGGACCCCGATCGCGGGGGCCGGACGCAACCCCGCCCGGGACGGACCCCGTCTCGACACAAGGGCGGCTACCGCTATCATTTCGACCCGCGCCGGCGCTGTTCCGCGCCGGTTTGCGTTGCCGTGGGCGGGACTAACTCAGTGGTAGAGTGCAACCTTGCCAAGGTTGAAGTCGCGGGTTCGAATCCCGTGTCCCGCTCCGGGCGCCGGACGAACGCCGGGAGAGACGGGAACCCGCTTCACCGGGTGTTCCGTCCAGGCGCCCGGCAGCCCGGCGCCTCCAGGGCGGCGTAGCCAAGTGGTCAAGGCGGAGGTCTGCAAAACCTCTATTCGGCGGTTCGAATCCGCCCGCCGCCTCCCGCGCCCACGGGAACTCCCGGACCGCACGGAGGGATGTCCCGGATTCTCCGCGGAACGGCTTGCCGGGATGGCGAAACGGCAGACGCGGGAGGCTTAAAACCTCCTGCCCCCACGGGCGTGCGGGTTCGAGTCCCGCTCCCGGCAGCCTCCAGGTCCCCGAATTCCTTCGCCGGACGCCGGGCGGGTGTACCGCCCGCGCGGTGTGGCGCAAGGGTGGCGCTCCCGCTGCCGCGCCGCGTGCGCGGTGTAGACTGGATGCGAACTCCGGCGGGCTCCCCGACGGTTTCCGGCTTATGGAACCGCAAGGGAGTCCCCGCTGACCGGTGGGACGCGCAAGCCCGTCCCCGTGGCGCTCCGGCGCCTCGGGGCGCGGGAAGCCCGAGCCGGATACGGGACACCCACCTACACCTCGTAGGACGGAAATCCGAAGTCTCGCCGGGTTCGCCTCCCCCCGGATCCCGGCCGGTCTTCGACGACCAGGAGGTGCACGCCATCGGAGCGCTCGCCGTATCCGCATCGGACCCCGATATCGTCCGGGCGGGAACCCGAGCGACCTTCCTCCGCGCCGAGGTCCTGATCGGGTCGTCAGGCGAGAGCCTGATCGAGGTCGCCGATGATGTCTTCGGCGTTCTCCAGGCCGACCGACAAGCGGATCAGGTCGAACGGGGTCTTCGTTTCCGGCCCTTCCACCGGGGCGCGGTGCTCGATCAGCGTCTCCACGCCGCCCAGGCTGGTGGCGCGGATCAGCAGCCGCACCCGCGCCAGCACCCGCCGGGCCCTGGCTTCGCCGCCCCGAACCCGAAAGGACAACATCGCACCGAAACCGTCGGCCTGGTTGCGCTGGATCCCGTGTCCCGGATCACCGGGGAGACCCGGATGGAAGGTTCGGAGCACCGCCGGATGGCTTTCAAGAAAGCGGGCCACCCGCGCGGCGTTCTCCGACTGGGCCCGAATGCGGACTGCCAGTGTCTTGATGCCGCGCCGGAGAAGCCAGCAATCGAACGGAGACGGAACCGGACCCGTGTCATTCCGGATGCCGCGAAGCCGCTCGGCGAGCACGCCGTCGTCCTTCAGGATCACCGCCCCTCCGGTGACGTCGCTGTGGCCGCCGAAGTACTTGGTGGAGGCGTGAATCACGATGTCGGCGCCGTGTTCCAGCGGCCGCTGGAGGACCGGGGTCATCCAGGTGTTGTCCACGGCCACCAGCGCCCCCGCTGCCCGGGATTCCTCCGCCACCCGGGCGATGGGAGTGACGCGAAGCGCCGGATTCGAGGGAGTTTCCAGCAGCGCCAGCGCCGGACGGGCGGCAAACCCCTCCCGGCGATCCTCCGGATCGAGGAAGTCGGTGCGCCGCACCCGGAGCCCCCAGCGCCCGAGCGAGCCGCGAAGAAGCTGCATCGTCCCGTGGTAGGCGTCTCCGGGAGCAAGCACCAGGTCGCCCGGTTCGAGAGCGAGGAAGAGCGCATGGAGGGCGGCGAGTCCGGAGGCGAAGCAACAGCACGCGGCGCCGCCTTCCAGGTCGGCGAGAACCGCCTCGAGCGCGCTGCGGTCCGGATTGCCGGTTCGGCTGTAAATGTACTCCGAGCGGAGTTCGCCCTGCTCGTCCCGCTCGAACGTGGTGGAGAGGTGGATCGGCGGCGCGACGGCGCCGGAGGCGTTCCGGGGCGCCCCGTGGATGCTTCGGGTCTCGATCCGGTGATCCGCCATCGGGCCACTGTACCCCCGCCAGGAGAATTGCGAAAACAATTCGAGCGCCCCGGGGCGTCCTGCTGCTGAGGCGGCAATCGCTACCGGCCCCGCTACGCGATGATCCGCCCAGGTTCCCCACCCGATGCATCGAAAGCCCCCGGAAAGGCCTCCCCGATTCGGGACCGGGCCCGCGAGAACCGCGAAGAACGCGAACTTCTCGACCGCTTCCGGGCCAACGGGGACACCGCGGCGTTCGACGAGCTGGTGCGCCGCACCGAAACCCGGGTCCGATCGGTGGCGCTCTCCGTCCTTCGCGATCCGGCGGCCGCCGAGGATGCGGCCCAGGAAGCCTTCCTGCGGGCCTGGCGCCGGGCTTCCGACTTCCGGGGCGACGGACCGGTGGGCGCCTGGCTCTGCCGGATCGCGGTCCGGACCGCCCACGACGCGCTCCGCAGCGCCGCGCGGCGCAGCCGGCTGGCGCGGCTCCTCGGAGGAACGTCTCCCGGGTCCGAGGATCGCCTCCGCGAACGGGCCGACCTCGACCGGGCAATCCGCTCCCTTCCGATGGAAGAGGCCGAGGCCTTCCTGCTGAAAGTGGTGGCGGGATGCACCTATCGGGAAATCGCCGACTCGATCGGAGTTCCGGCGGGGACCGTGCAGTCGCGCATCTACCGGGCGAGGCGCCGCCTGCTCGCTTTCGTCACGGGCGACGGACCATGAAGGGCATGCATCCCGACGCCGAAGCGCTCTCCGCATTCCTCGACGGCGAGCTTTCCCCGGAGGACGAGCGGGCCATGCGGGAGCGGCTCGCGGCCGACCCGCAACTCGCGGGGGAGCGGGACCGGCTTCGGGGAGTGAACCACCGCATGCACCTGCGGTGCGAACCCGACCCGAATTTCCTGGCGCGGCACCGCCGGCGCCGGGAGGCGCTTCCGGTTCCCGACCGGACCTTCGGCGCTCCCGGATTCCGGATCGCCGCCGCCTTCCTGCTCCCGCTCGTCTTCGCCACGCTCCTGATCCTGCCGGACCGGCAGGAGGCGGCGCCGGAAATCGCCGCCTTCGAATCCGAGGCGCTGGCCCCGCCGCCGCTTCCGGGGCTCGATCCGGATTCCGGCGGGGAATCGGTTCTCCAGATTGCGATCGGCTTCCCGCCGGAGGATCCCCCAAATGGCCGCTGATATGGCCGCTGATCCGGTAGCGGCCCGCAACCGCCGGGGACGCTGGACGATCCCGCTGGTCCTGCTGGCGCTGCTCGGCGGGTTCCTTCTCGGCCACACGGGATGGATCCGGGAGATCGGGAGGGACCGCGGCGGCCCCTCCCCCGGACGCCTGATGAACCACCTGGCGGTCGAACTCGATCTCAGTGAGGAACAGGAGACCCGGTTGCGGACAATTGTCGACTCGCTTGATGCCGAAGCCAGTGCGTTCCGGGAAGAGTCCCTTCGCCGCCACCGGGAGCTTCGCCGCCGGTTTCGCGAGCAGATCCGCGGGATTCTCGACGCCGGCCAGCGCGAACGGTTCGACACCATGGCGCGCGACGCCGACCGCCACCATCGCGGCCGGAACCGGCAGCGGTCCCGGCGCCACCGGGAGGGAAAACCATGACGGGGAAGGCCGAACAACCGCAGGAGCGCCGGCACGACCAGGGGCCGCAGCCCGGCCGGGAGGGCAGTCCGCTCGCACGCTTTGCGGTGGACCGTCGGGTAACCGTCAGCATGATCGCCATGGGCCTGCTGGTGCTCGGCTATGTCTCGCTGACCCGGTTGCCGCTCGAGTTCCTGCCGTCCTTCGGCGCCAACAGCCTGTGGGTGGAAGCGAACTACGAGTCGAGCTCGCCCGAGGAGACCGAACGGCTCATCGTCCGGCCGCTGGAGGAGAGCCTGGGAACGATTCCCGGCATCACCGTCCTTTCCGCAACTGCGCGCGCGAACGGAGGCAGTGTCAGCCTCGAGTTCGAAGAGGGCGCGGACATGGACATGATGGTCGTGGAGGCGCGGGATCGGGTGGACCGGGTGCGCCAACTGCTTCCGGATGATGTGGAGCGCATCCGGATTCGCCGCTTCCAGAGTTCCGACATTCCGATCATGCGGTTCGTGATCGGGGCTCCCTGGGAGCGCGATCGCCTCTTCGCGTTCAGCGAGGACATCGTCCAGCGGAACCTGGAGCGGATCGAAGGAGTGGCAAGCGCCGACGTCCGCGGCGTTCGCCGCCGCGAGCTCCAGGTGAGTCTGGATCCGCAGCGGATGGCGGCGCTCGGGGTGGATGTCCGCGACGTGGCGATGGCGCTGTCCCGGGACAACGTGAATGTCTCCGGCGGGCCGATCACCGAAGGTTCGCGGAAGCTGCTGGTGCGGACCGTCGGCGAATTCCGCCGCCCCGCGGACATCCGGGACACCCCGATCGGGACCACCGGCCTCCGGGTGGCGGATGTCGCCGATGTGCGATTCGAATACCCCACCCGCAACTCCTTCGACTTCCTCAACGGCGAGGAGTCGGTGACCTTCAGCATCTACAAGGCGTCCACCGCCAATGTGCTCCAGGTGGCCGACGCAGTGAAGGTGGAGCTCGAGCGCATCGCCGCCATCCCGCGCTACGAGGGGATGGCGGTCCGTTTCATCATGGATTCCTCCGTGGATGTACGGGGCGGTCTCTCGCAGCTCGCCTTCGCCGGATTCTTCGGAGGCAGCCTGGCGGTCCTGATCCTGCTGCTGTTCCTCCAGAAGGTCCGCACCACCGCGCTGGTCGCGGTGGCGATTCCGCTGTCCATCATCACGACCTTCGTGATCATGTACCTCTTCCGGGAAGCCGGGTGGGTGGACACCACGCTCAACGTGATGAGTCTTTTCGGGTTGATGGTGGCGGTGGGCATGCTCGCCGACCCGGCGATCGTGGTCATCGACGCCATCTCCCGTCACTACACCGAGCACCGGGAACCGGCGCGCGAGGCGGCCATACACGGCGCTTCGGAGGTGACGATGCCCATCATCGCGGGCGCCGCCACCACCATGTGCGTCTTCGTTCCGCTCATCTTCCTCGGCTCCACGCTCGGCGGGTTCTTCCGGCTGTTCACCGACTTCGGCTTCACGCTCAGCGTGGTGATCGTGGCGTCGCTGCTGGTCGCGCTGACCGTGGTGCCGATGACCGCCGGAGTGGTGCTGAGGAACGAAAAGCGCGCCTATTCGCCGACGATGCGGTTCCTCGCGCGCCTCCATGGCAAGGTCATCCGCGCGACCCTGCGCCACCGGATGGTCTCGCTGATGGTGGCGTTCGCCCTGATGGGCGTAGCCTGGTGGCTGTACCAGGGAATCGAGCGTTCCGGCTTCACGAGCACCCCCGAACGCGAAGTCACCATCAACGTGGACGTCCCCCGGAACTACACGCTCGAGGAGACCAGGGCGGTGATGGAGGACCTGGCCGCGCGGATCGACGAACGGCGCGAGGAACTCGAGATCGCCGACGTGCTCCACGAGTACCGCCGCAGCGGCGGGCGCTCCCGGGGCCGCTTCGGCGGGGGCCGCCGCTTCGAGCTGTATCTGAAGGATGAAGCAGAATCCAGCCTGACGGTCGCGGAGATCACCGACGAGATCCGCAGCATGCTCCCGGTCGTGCCCGGCGTGACCTTCCGGATCGCGCAAAGCCGGGGACGCGGACCGGGCCGCGGCACCGGGATCAACATGGACCTGAAGGGCGACGACATCGCCGTGCTGGAACTGGTCGCCGATCGGGTCGTGGAGCGATTGAGGACACTACCGTTCGTCCGCGACGTGGACACCTCGCTCGAGAGCGGCTCGGAGGAAGTCCATGTCCGGGTGGACCCGGTGCGGGCACTCCAGACCGGGATTTCCACGAATGCGGTCGCCCAGAGCGTGCGCAGCGCCCTGACCTCGCGTCCCGTCGGATATATCGAGAGCGACGAACGCGAAGTGGACGTGGTGGTGCAGTACCCCGAATCCGAACGGGAACGGATGACCCAGCTCGACTCGATGCCGGTCTTCGCCGCCGGCATGCAGACCCCGGTGGGAGCGATGGCCGACTTCGACGTGGCCCGCGGCGCCCGCAGCATCGAGCGCGAGGACCGGCGTCCGAAGATCTCCATCTCGGCCAACACCTCGACGCCCGGGGCCTCCTTCCGGCTGATGGGCCAGGTGCGCGAGATCCTGGCCGACCTTCCCCTGCCCCCCGGCTACGAATGGAGCTTCGACCGTTTCAGCCGGATGGGGCAGTCCGACTTTTCCGCCGCCGGATTCGCCTTCGCGTTCGCGCTGCTGCTCATTTACCTGATCATGGTGGCGCTCTTCGAGAGCTTCCTGCACCCCGCAGTGATCATGTTCGCGGTGCCGTTCTCGTTCATCGGGGTGGGGCTGACCCTCAAGCTGACCGGCCAGACCCTCGGAAACACCGCGATGCTCGGGCTGGTGCTGCTGGCCGGGATCGTGGTCAACAACGCGATCGTGCTCATCGCCCATGTGAACTCGCTGCGCAAGCGCGGGATGTCGCGCAACGAGGCGCTGGTAACCGGCAGCGAGCACCGGCTGCGCCCGGTACTGATGACCGCGCTCACCACCTTCTGCGGCCTGCTTCCGCTGGCGGCGCCCTATTTCCTCCCCGGCCTGTTCGGCACGGTCGACGGCCGCGCCGGGAACTGGGCCCCCATCGGCCTGGTCCTCGCCGGCGGACTCCCGACCTCCACGTTCCTGACCCTGCTGCTCGTCCCGACGATCTACGCGGTGGCGGATGACTTCAAGAACCTGTTCTGGCCGTTCGCCGCCCAGACCGTGCCGGGGGACCAACCGGTCCCCACCGACGCCTGATGCATCGCATGTCCCTTCCCCTTCGCTTCCTGGCCGTGTTCACGGCCCTCGTCGCCGCCGGATGCGGATTCGGCGGCGACGAAGCCGCTTCGTCCGGCGGCCGCCCGGGTGGCGGTTTCGGCGGACCGCCGGGAGGCGCCCGCAGCGCCGAGGTTCCGGTGGAGGTCATCGAGATCGCCACCGGCCCGATCGCCGCCTACATCGAGACCAACGGCGCCCTCGAAGCGGAGCGCGAGGTGGACATCGTGGCGCGCATCGGCGGACCCATCGCCGGGATTCTCACCGAGGAGGGGGAGTTCGTTCGGGCCGGCGAGGTGATCGCCCGGGTCGACGACACCGAGGCGCGCGCCCAGGTGGAGATCGCCCGGGTCGCCCTCGAGCAGGCGCAGGTCGCCTGGAACCGTGCGAGGACCTCGTTCGAGCAGCAGGTGGTGAGCCAGGAGGTGCATGACAGCGCCCTCTCGGCGTTCGAGTCTGCCCGCGCCCAGCTCGAGGGGAACCAGATCCAGTACGACTACACCCGGATCGTGGCGCCGTTCGACGGCCTGATCGTCGAACGCGCCATCAAGTTCGGGGAGACGGTCACGGCCGGCCAGCGTCTCTTCCGGATCTCCGACTTCGAGCCGCTGCTCTGCCACATCGCGGTTCCCGAACGCGACCTGACCCGGGTGTCCCCGGGCCAGTCCGCCCGGATCGAGGTGGAGGCGTACCCCGGCGAGGAATTCGAGGGCCGGGTGATCCGGGTCAGCCCGGTGGTGGATGCCGCAACCGGGACGGTCCGGGTGACCCTCGAGGTGGACCGCCAGGAGCGGCTCAGCCCCGGAATGTTCGCGAACGTGCGGCTCGTGACCGACGTGCGCCCGAACGCGCTGATCATGCCGCGGCGCGCCCTCTCGCTGGAGAGCCTTGCCGACGCCGTCTTCGTGGTCGAAGACGGGCTCGCGGCCCGACGGAACGTGACGCTCGGCTACGAAGACGAGGACATGGTCGAGGTCGCCGAGGGGTTGCGCGCCGGCGACCGGGTGATCGTGGTCGGGCAGGACGGTCTCACCGACGCGACCCCGGTGCAGATCCTTGCGGGACCGGGGGCCGCCGAAGAGCCCGCTTCCCGGACTGCCGGGGAACCCGCTCTCCCGACCGCCGACCGACCGGGGATGACGCCGGAGCGCCGCGAGCGGATGGCAGCGCGGATGCGCGAACGCGGCATGAGCGACGGGCAGATCCGGGAGCGCCTTGCCGCGATGGCGGCGGGCGGCGGAAGGGCGGAAGGGCCACCGGAAGGCGCTCCGCCATCTCCCCCGATGTCCCCGGAGGAGCGTGAAGCCGAACGCCAGCGCCTTCGCGACCGGGGCATGACCGAAGAACAGATCCGGCGCCGCCTTGCGTTCCTCGACCGAAGCGCATCGTCCGGCGGAGAAGCGGAACCCGACGGGATCACGCCGGAGTCGCTCCGGAACGCCACCGACGAGGAACTCCGACAAGTGCGCGAACGGCTCCGGGAACGCGGACTCACCGAGGAACAGATCCGGGAGTTCATGGCCCGGGTCGAGCGCCGTTAGCCCGAAAGCCTCCCGCGGTTCCCCTCGTGCGCATCGTCGATTTTTCGATCCGCCGGCCGGTTACCGTGCTGGTGCTGTTCATCGCGATCGTCGTCTTCGGCCAGGTCGGCTTCGGACGCTTGGCGGTGGACCTGCTCCCGGACATCACGTATCCCTCGCTCAGCGTCCGGACCGACTACGAGGGCGCCGCGCCCAGCGAGATCGAAAACCTGATCACCAAGCCCATCGAGAACGCGGTCGGCGTGGTGAACAATGTGGTTCGGGTGGTCTCCTCGTCGCGTCCCGACCGCAGCGAGGTCACCCTGGAATTCGGCTGGGGAACCGACATGGACCTCGCCGCCCTCGACGTGCGGGAACGCCTCGACGTGGTGCGGCTCCCACTCGATGCCCCGCGCCCGGTGCTGCTGCGCTTCGACCCCTCGCTGGATCCGATCCTGCGCTACGGACTCACCGGAAACGAGGATCTGGTTCGGCTCCGCCTGGTTGCCGAACAGGAGATCCAGCGCAACCTCGAACGCGGCGAAGGGGTGGCGGCCGTCCTGGTGAGCGGCGGGCTCGAGGAAGAGATCCATGTCGAACTGGACGAGCGGAAGATCGCGAGCCTCGGACTGTCGACCGCGGCGGTGGTGACCCGGCTGGGGCAGGAGAACGTTAACCTCACCGCCGGGCAGCTGCTCGACGGAGGCACCGAGTACCTGGTACGGACCATCAACGAGTTCGAGCGTCCGGAGGACATGCGCAACATCGTGGTGGACGCCGAACGCACCTCGATCCGACTGCAGGACGTGGCGACCATCCGCCGCGGCGCCAGGGACCGGGAGATCATCACCCGGATCGACGGCCGGGAAGCCGTCGAGATCGCGATCTACAAGGAGGGGGGCACCAACACGGTGACCGTCGCCGACGAGGTGCATCGCCGGGTGGCGGCGCTCGGGGAACGCCTGGGCCAGGTCGGGGACGAACTGGAACTGACGCTGATCACCGACCAGTCGCGCTACATCCGCCAGTCGGTCTCGGAGGTGCTGACCACCGCGATGTACGGCGGAATCCTCGCCATCCTGGTACTCATCCTCTTCCTCGGGGAACTGCGCTCCACGGTGATCATCGGGGTCTCGATCCCCATCTCGGTGGTCGGGACGTTCTTCCTGATGTACCTGTTCGGAGTCTCGCTGAACATCATGTCGCTCGGCGGGATCACGCTCGGCATCGGCCTGCTGGTGGACAACTCGATCGTGGTGCTGGAAGCGATCAAGCGCAAACGCCAGGAGGGGATGGAACTCGTGGAAGCGGCCCGTGCCGGCGCCGCCGAGGTCGGGCAGGCGGTCATCGCCAGCACCATGACCACCGTTTCGGTGTTCCTGCCGATCGTGTTTGTCGAAGGGATTGCCGGCCAGCTCTTCGGGGACCAGGCCCTCACCGTGACCTTCTCGCTCGCCGTTTCGCTGCTGGTGGCGCTGACGCTGATCCCGATGCTTGCCTCCCGTGAATTCCATCGGCGCCCGGAGAGCGAAACCGAGCAACTCCGGACCGGGCTCGGCCGTCTGATCGGGCGCGGGGCGCGGTCGGTGGCCGGAGCGTTCTGGATCCTGGTGGGAGCCTCGGCCGCCGGACTCCAGTTCGTCGTCCGCATCATCCTGTGGGCGCCCGGCAAGATCTTCAACCTGGTCTACAACGCCGTGGTACGCGGATACCCCCCGGTACTGGACGCGGCGCTCCGTCATCCGGTCCGGGTGAGCGGGTTCGCCCTCTCGTTCTTCGGGGCCGCGATCCTCCTCTATCCCACGCTCGGCGCCGAACTGGTGCCGGAACTGGTTCAGGGGGAGTTCTTCGTGGACACCGAGCTGCCTCCGGGATCCCACCTCGATCTGAACTCCCGCCGCATGGAACGCCTCGAAGCCGCCGCCGCCGGGCTTCCCGGAGTTCGCACGGTCCATGCGTCCATCGGGGCCAGCGGGCAGCAGGGCGGCATCGCCGGCGAGTTGCGCGAGAACATCGGCCAACTGACGGTGGTGCTCGAACCGCCCACCGACCACGACCGGGAGGACGCCGCGATGGAAGCGCTGCGCCCGGTGCTGGAGGCCGAGGATGATCGCCAGTACACCTTCGGGCGTCCGTCCTATTTCAGCTTCCGCACACCGGTGGAACTCGAGATCCGTGGCTTCAACCTGACGCTGCTGCACCGGATCGCGGAAGAGGCGGTGGAGCTGCTCGAGGGAATTTCCGGGCTCACCGATATCGAATCCTCCACCGAAGGCGGCAACCCGGAACTCCAGGTGCGCTTCGACCGCGACCGGATCGCGAATCTCGGGTTCAACGTGGGGCAGCTCGGAAACCTCATCCGGTCCAAGGTGCTCGGCGATGTGGCCACCGAGATCCAGCGCGAGGACCGCTCCATCGACATCCGGCTGCGCGCCGGCGCGTCCTTCCGCGACAGCATCGCCGACCTCGGCAACCTGAACATCGCGGAAGGCGCGGCGGAGGCCATTCCGCTCGCCGCAGTGGCGGATATCCGGGAAGTGAACGGACCCGCCGAGATCCGGCGTTCGGACGGGGAACGGGTCGCCACCATCACCGCCAATATCGTCGGCCGCGACATGGCCTCGGTGGGCGCCGACATCGAGGCGGCGATGGAGGGCATCGCGCTTCCGGCCGGCTTCGACTGGCATCTCGGAGGGCAGCAGGAAGAGATGGAAACCTCCTTCGACAGCATGCGCTTCGCCATCCTCCTCGCCATCTTCATGGTCTACCTGGTCATGGCGTCGCAGTTCGAATCGCTGCTCCACCCGTTCGTGATCCTCTTCTCGGTCCCGTTTTCCCTGGTCGGCGTGGTGGTCGCGCTCTGGCTGTTCGATGTCACGGTGAGCGTGGTGGTGCTGATCGGGGTGATCATGCTCGCCGGGATCGTGGTGAACAACGCGATCCTGCTGCTGGACGCCACCAACCGCCTGCGCCGCCGCGGCATGACCAAACAGGACGCGCTGCGACAGGCGGGTCGCATCCGTCTCCGTCCGATCCTGATGACCACCGCCACCACCGTGCTGGGGCTCTTCCCGATGGCGCTCGGCCTCGGGGAGGGCAGCGAGCTCCGATCCCCGATGGCGATCGCCGTGATCGGCGGATTGCTGCTTTCCACCCTCCTCACCCTGCTGGTGATCCCGGCGGTGTACCGGCTGATGGATCGCACCGCGTGATGTGCCGTAGAATCCCCTCCCCGGTCCGGTTTTCGGGCCCTTTTCCATCCAGCCAGCCCTCCAGGGAGGGAATCCACATGAAGAAGACTCTCGCATTCCTCGCCATCCTGCTTGTCGCGTTCGCGTTCACCGCTGCGGCCGCCGAAGACACCACCTTCACCGGGTGGGTCGCCGACGAAGCCTGCGCCAAGGACTTCGCCAAGGCCGGAAACACGGACCACAAGACTTGCGCCACCGCCTGCCTCAAGAAGGGCAACGCCGCCCTCGCTCTCGACGGCAGTCTCCACCTCCTCGACATCGACACCGAGACGGCGCTCAAGTACGCAGGCAGCGAGGTGGTGGTCACCGGTACGCTGGATGACGCCACCAACACGATCAAGGTCACCTCGATCGACGCGAAGCCGAGCAAGGAGTAGCCCCTTCCGCCCGACCCCGGACTCGTGACGGGGTCGGGCCCTTCCCATCGCCGTTCTTGTCCAGGAAGACCCCTCTCGACTCACTGCACCGGGAACTCGGCGCCCGCCTGGTTCCGTTTGCGGGGTGGGAGATGCCGGTCCAGTTCTCGGGCGTGGTGGCGGAACACCTTGCCGTGCGCCAGGCGTGCGGGCTCTTCGATGTCAGCCACATGGGCCAGATCGAAGTGGAGGGTCCGGGCGCGGCCACGCTGCTCCAGGGCCTTACGCCCAACAATGTCGAAACACTTCGCCCGGGCCGGGCGCACTATTCGGCGCTCACCAACGAGCGCGGCGGTTTCCTCGACGATCTGGTGGTGTACCGGCGGGATGGGGACTCGTTCCTTGTCATTGCGAACGCCGCCAACACCGCCCGTGACCTGGAGTGGATTCTGGACCGGGGGGGAGCGGACGCCCGGCGGCTGGTTCGGGATCGCAGCGACGAATTCGCGCTGCTTGCGCTTCAGGGACCGCGCGCCCAGACCATCCTCGCCCGGCTGACCGAAATGGATATCGCAACCATCCGCTATTACCGGTTTCGGGACGGCGCGGTGGCCGGGGTTCCGGCCACCGTGGCCCGGATGGGGTATACCGGCGAAGACGGCTTCGAGATCCTGGTCCCGGCGGCAGCGGGCGCCGAAGTTGCCCGCCGCCTGCTGGAAACCGGGGCCGATGACGGTCTCCTTCCGGCCGGGCTCGGCGCCCGGGACAGTCTCCGCCTCGAGGCCAGGATGGCGCTCCACGGGCAGGACATCGATGAGGACCACACCGTGGAAGAAGCCGGCCTCGGATGGATCGTGAAGCCCGACAAGGGCGACTTCATCGGACGGGAGGTGCTGGTGCGCCAGCGGAACGAGGGAGTCTCCCGGCGGCTCGCCGGATTCACGCTCCGGGAACGCGGCATTCCCCGGCACGGATACCCCATCCGCGTCGGTGGAGAACCGTTCGGCGAGGTCACGAGCGGCGGGTTCGCACCGTTCCTGAAGAAGAGCATCGGCCTCGCCTACCTCCCTGCCGGTTTCGACCAGCCCGGGGCGCCCTTCGAAGTGGTGATCCGGGGCCGCCCGGTTCCCGCCGAGGTGGTCGAGACTCCCTTTTATGTTCGCCCGGGTCGCCGCAAGCGTGCGCCCGGAAAGACCGCGGCCACGACCGCCTGATCCCGCAATGATTCCGGAAAACCTGTTTTACAGCGAGCAGCACGAATGGGTGCGCTTCGAGGACGACGGCGTTGCCTGTGTCGGGATCACCGACCATGCGCAGATGGAGCTGGGCGACATTGTCTATGTGGAGCTTCCGGGGGAGGGCGACGAGTGCGGCGCCGAGGACGTCATCGGGAGCGTGGAGTCGGTCAAGGCGGTTTCCGATCTCTATTCTCCGGTTGCAGGCACCGTGATCGAAGTGAACGTGGACCTGGAATCCGCTCCCGAGCGGGTGAACGAGGATCCCTACGGCGAGGGCTGGATGATCCGCATCCGGCTGAGCGATCCGGCAGGAAGTCGCGAGAGCCTGCTGGGGCCGGAGGAGTATCAGGCATTCACCGAGCCGCCGGCCGCCTGAGGCAGTCCGGCCCCGGGCCGGGCTGCTAGAATTCCGCCTCTTGGGGTTTGGGTCCGTATGGAAGCGTTGCCCGATGTGACGCCCGACCCCAGTCCGTGACCGAGCACCCCGACCATCACCCCTCCCCGCAAGCCGCCCCGGCGCGGGTGGGCGCCACGCCGCGGGGCAGTGCCCCCTTCGTGCGCCGGCATGTGGGTCCGAGCCTCACCCAGCAGCTCGACATGCTCCACGATCTCGGGCTTTCGAGCCGCGAGCAACTGATCCGCGAGACCATCCCGGAAGGGATCCGGAGCGACCGGATGCTGGATCTCCCTCCCCCGCTCTCCGAAGCCGAACTGCTCGAGACCCTGCGCCAGATCGCCGGCGCCAATCGGGTTCTCCGCAGCTTCATCGGGCGGGGGTACTACGGCGCCATCACGCCGCCGGTCCTGCTCCGCAACATCCTCGAGGACCCGGGCTGGTACACCCAGTACACGCCCTACCAGTCGGAGATTTCCCAGGGACGGCTGGAGGTCCTGCTGAATTTCCAGACCCTGATTTCCGATCTGACCGGGCTTCCGGTGGCGGGAGCCTCGCTTCTCGACGAGGGCACCGCCGCCGCCGAAGCGATGGCGATGTGCCACCGTTCAGGGCGCGGGCGGAACCGCTTCGTGGTGGACGAAAACGTGCACCCGCAGACGCTCGCGGTGGTGCGGACCCGGGCGGAGGCCGCCGGGATCGAACTCGAAGTGCGCGATCTGGCCGCGGCGCCGCCGGCGTTCGAAAAGGATCTCGCCGGGGTCCTCGTCCAGTATCCGGACACCCGGGGCCGGATCCGGCCGCTTCGCGAGCTGGCGGCAACGATCCACGCCACCGGAGGCCTGCTGGTCGTCGCGACCGACCTGCTTGCGCTTACCCTGCTCACTCCGCCGGGCGAGTTCGGCGCCGACATGGCCGTGGGATCGACCCAGCGCTTCGGCATGCCCATGGGCGGGGGCGGCCCGCACGCCGGCTTCCTGGCGACCCGGGATCGCTATGCGCGCCGCACTCCCGGACGGGTGATCGGCGTCTCCCGGGATGCCGAGGACCAGGTTGCCTTCCGCCTTGCGCTCCAGACCCGGGAGCAGCACATCCGCCGCGACAAGGCCACGAGCAACATCTGCACCGCACAGGTGCTGCCGGCCCTGGTGGCGGCGACATACGCCGCCTGGCACGGTCCGGAAGGGCTCATCCGGATCGCGCGCCACTGCCGCGAACTGACCCTCGCGCTGCGCCGGGGCCTCGCCCGTCTCGGATTCCCGACCGGCGACCATCCGGTGTTCGACACCCTCTTCGTCCCGTTGGAGGATGCGGCGCGCGACCGTATTCTGGAGGCGGCGCGGAAACGCGGCATCAACCTCGGCCCCGATCCCCGGGGTATCTGCATCTCGCTCGACGAGACCGCCCGGTTCGAGGACGTGGACGGGATCCTGGCGGCCTTCGCCGGCCGGATTCCGTCGTTCACCGCCGCCGGAGACTGCGTCGGCGGAAACCAGCCGCTGCCCGCACAACACGTTCGGACCAGCGTGTTCCTCGATCACCAGGTGTTCCATGCGAACCGCTCGGAGCACGAGATGCTTCGCTACCTGCACCGGCTGAAGGAGCGGGACCTCTCGCTCACCACCTCGATGATCCCGCTCGGCTCGTGCACCATGAAGCTGAACGCGACCGCCGAGATGATCCCGATGACCTGGCGCGAATTCGCCGAGATCCATCCATTCGCTCCCGAGGCGCAGCAGCAGGGTTACGCCCGCATCTACGCCGAACTCGAGAAGTATCTGGCCGAGATCACCGGGTTCCACGCGGTCAGCCTGCAGCCGAACGCCGGCTCCCAGGGGGAGTTCGCCGGGCTGATGATGATCCGCAAGCGGCACGAGAGCCGCGGAGACTCCGATCGGGATGTCTGCCTGATTCCGATCTCGGCGCACGGGACCAATCCGGCGAGCGCCGCCATGGCCGGCTTCCGGGTGGTGCCGGTGAAGACCACCGAGGCCGGTGACGTCGACCAGGACGATCTGGCTCTCCGGATTGCGGATCACACCGGCCGGGTGGCGGCGCTGATGATTACCTACCCCTCGACCCACGGGGTGTTCGAGGAGGGGGTGGTTCAAGTCTGCCGGATGGTGCACGAGGAGGGCGGACTCGTCTACATGGACGGGGCGAACCTGAACGCCCAGGTGGGGCTGACCAGCCCGGCGGCCATCGGCGCCGATGTCTGCCACATCAACCTCCACAAGACCTTCTGCATCCCCCACGGGGGGGGCGGCCCGGGCATGGGTCCGGTGGCGGCCACCCGGGAGCTCGCCCCCTTCCTTCCCGGCCATCCGATGGGGCCGTCGGCGTGGGACCAGGACGCCACGCGGATCGGGGCGATCTCGGCGGCGCCCTACGGGAGCCCCGCCATCCTGCCGATTTCGTGGTCCTACATCCGCATGATGGGTTCGACCGGCCTCCAGGAGGCGAGCGAAGTTGCGATCCTGTCGGCCAACTACATGGCGCAGCGGCTGTCCGGCCACTACCCGCTGCTGTATGTGGGCAGCCACGGCCGGGTGGCGCACGAGTTCATCATCGACTGCCGTCCGTTCCGGAAATCAGCCGGCATCGAAGTGAACGACATCGCCAAGCGGCTGATGGATTACGGGTTCCACGCTCCCACGATGTCATTCCCGGTGGCGGGCACGCTGATGATCGAGCCGACCGAGAGCGAATCGCGTGAGGAGATGGACCGCCTGTGCGACGCCCTCGTCATGATCCGGGCCGAGATCGGCGCCATTGAGGAAGGCCGCATGGACCGGATCACCAACCCGCTGCGGATGGCGCCGCACACAGCGGCGGCGGTGACGGCGGACCACTGGGACCGGCCCTACTCCCGTGCCGACGGCGCCTTTCCGGCGCCATGGACCCGGGCGCACAAGTACTGGCCGCCGGTGGCCCGGGTGGACAACGCGCACGGGGACCGAAACCTGGTGTGCAGTTGTCCCGACAGTTGGCGAACCGGGGAACACCCCGAGCACTCGCTCCACCACCAGAACCATCACCAACCCCATGGGGTGTAGGCCCCGAGGTGTGAGCCCCGGATGAAAACCCTGGACCGGAAACGAACCCTTCGCGCTTGCGCCGCCCAGATTTCCCCCGTCTTCCTGGACAAGCGGGCGAGCGTCGAGAAGTATGCGGAAACCATCGTCGAGGCAGGAAAGCAGGGCGTCGAGTTCATGGTGACTCCGGAAACCGGAATCCCCACTTATCCCTACTGGCGCAACAACTTCGGGTACACGAACCCCGAATCCGCCCGGCGGTGGAAGGAAACGGTGGTCGCCTTCTACGACCAGGCGGTGCGGATTCCCGGCCCGGAGACCGAAGAACTGGGGCGAGCGGCCCGCGCCGCCCGGATGACGGTGGTGGTCGGACTGAACGAACAGGATGATCGCGAGGGTTCGCGCACCCTTTACAACACCATGCTCTTCCTCGGGCCCGACGGGGAGATCATGGGCCGCCACCGGAAGCTCATGCCCACCCACCAGGAGCGCATCTTCTGGGGTCGGGGCGATGCATCCGATCTCCGGGTCTTCGACGCGCCGTTCGGCAAGGTGGGGGGCCTCATCTGTTTCGAGAACCACATGACCATGCTCAAGTCGGTCATGGCGTCGCTCGGCGAGGAGGTCCACGCCGCCTGCTGGCCCGGATACTGGGCCCACGGCGGGCCGGGGAACACGGTGCGGGACATGAGCGGCACGATGTATCCGCTCCACCATTCCGACCAGGACGCGGCGGTGCGGGAATACGCCTTCGAGACCCAGAGCTTCGTGGTCTCCGCCTCGATGTACATGACGGCGGACCAGGTGCCGGACGACTTCCCCTGGAAGAAAACCACCAACTGGGCCTGGGCCTGCGGGGGAAGCGCCATCGCCACTCCTTTCGGCACCTACGCCGCCGAACCGCTCTTCGGGAAGGAAGGCCTGGTGATCGCCGACCTCGATCTCGCGGACCGGATCGTGGCCAAGAACGTTTTCGACTGCATGGGGCACTACAGCCGTTGGGACGTGGTCCAGCTCCGCCTGAACCACGGGAGTCCGGGGCCGATCTCCGGCGCGCCGGACCGGGGGGAGCAGCGTCCCCCGGCGTCCGGGGAACGGGAACGCCGTCCGCGGGCACTCCTCGGGGCGCTTCCCGCCGGACTCGCCGAGCCCCTCCTCGCCGCCCTCCAGGGCAAGCTCGGCATGGAAGGCATCTCGGCGCATCGCGCCGAACTGGATTCGGACGATCTGGATGGCTTGGCGCGCTCGCACGGGCTTTCCCACGACGAGGTGGTGTCGCTGCTCCACGACTTCATGGATCTGGTCCGGCGGCGCAGCGAACTGGTCGTCCCCGACTTCGATCCCGAAGAGCCGGCCGATGCCTGAGCCTCGGAGATAACGGGTGGTTCTCGGCCTGCTGACGGTCCACCTTCTCGGAGTCGGCTTCTTTGCCTGGGCCTGTATCCGCGACCCTGGCGATCTCGCCTCCCATATCTGGGTCGGGCTGATCTCCGTCATGCTGGTGGTCTTCGCCCATGTGATGAGCTACTTCTATCTGGTGGCCATGACCAGCGTGATCCGGAAGGCACTCGCCGGCGAAAGCGGCCCCCCGGTGCTGGTGGATGACCCGCGGGGCCCGGAAATCCTCGGCCGGAGCCGCGTCCTCAAGTCGGGCGTGGCCCCATGGGCACTCGGCGGCATGTTCCTTCCGATGATCCCGTTCATCCTCGGCGGCGCGGCGCACACCCGTTTCTTTCCGCCGTGGGTGCATTCGGGAGCGTCCTGGCTCGGGCTTGCATTCCTTCTGGCCGCCCTGATGGTGGTCGGCCTCGGCCTGCTCCGCCAGAACCGCCTCATCGAGGCTTTCCAGCTCGCCGCCCACGGCGCCCCGGAATCCGAAGGACCCGCTCCCCCCGGAACCGATCCGAGCCCAGCGGCCTGACCCACCGGCGCGGACCCGCGACCGCGTCCAAAGGGGGACCGATGGATCACGGAAAGCGACCGAGCCCCGTGGGCGCCGCCGTCTTCGTCCGAGGGAGCGAAGAAAGCGCGACCAATCCCTTGTGGACCGCGCCGTCTTCCGAGGGAACCGATGGATCGAAGAATGCACGACCCATCCCTTGGCGCAACGCACCCTCGTCCGAGGCGGACCGAGGGACCGCAGAATGCGCGACCGAACCGCGTCGTCGTCCGAGGGGGGCCGATGGAGCGCGCAATGCGCAACCGACCCCTTCCGCAACGCACCCTCATCCGAGGGGGGACCGATGGAGCGCACAATGCGCAACCGACCCCTTCCGCAACGCACCCTCGTACTGATGGAGCGCAGAATGCGAGCCCCGAGACCCTTCCACAACGCACCCTCGTCCGGGGGGGACCGAGGGAGCACGGAATGCGCAACCCAGACCCGTGCCCACCGCATCTTCATCCGGGGGCCGAAGGATCGCAGAACGCGCGACCGAGACCCTTCCGCAACGCACCCTCGTACTGATGGAGCGCAGGATCCGAGCCCCGAGACCCTTCCGCAACGCACCCTCGTACTGATGGAGCGCAGGATGCGAGCCCCGAGACCCTTCCACAACGCACCCTCGTCCGGGGGGGACCGAGGGAGCACGGAATGCGCAACCCAGACCCGTGCCCACCGCATCTTCATCCGGGGGCCGAAGGATCGCAGAACGCGCGACCGAGCCCCTTCCGCAACGCACCCTCGTACTGATGGAGCGCAGAATGCGAGCCCCGAGACCCTTCCACAACGCACCCTCGTCCGCGGGGACCGAGGGAGCACGGAATGCGCAACCCAGACCCGTGCCCACCGCATCTTCATCCGGGGGCCGAAGGATCGCAGAACGCGCGACCGAGCCCCGTGGGCACCGCCTCCTCGTCCGGGGGGACCGGTATTCTCCCGGCCTTCCCTTCCGCATGAAGACCGGCCCCACTCCGCAAGCAGATTCCTGCGAGCAGGCCTTCCATGAGGGATTGGCCGTGAAGAACCGGGATCCGAACGATTCCGGCGTCCGCGTGCGGGCCGTGTATCGACTGGACCGCAGTCTTGCCGAAGCCGAGACCCTGGCCCGGGACCTCGCCATCGAACAGACGGTCGAGATCCCGGACGCCATCATCCCGGCGGACATCCGCGAGCGGGTGGTGGGGGTGGTCGAGAGCATGGAGGAGGGGGAAGGCCACTGCCTTGCCACCATCAGTTTCGCCCCGGAACTGGCGGACGACCTCTTCTCCCTCCAGAGCGTCGCCTACGGGAACGCTTCGATGATTCCCGGAGTGCGACTGGTGGATCTCCGGCCTCCCCGCGCCCTGCTGCAGTCGCTTCGGGGACCGTCCCACGGGATCGCCGGGGTCCGGCGGCGCCGGGGGGTCCTCGGTCGACCGCTGCTGGCCACCGCGCTGAAGCCGCGCGGTTCGAGCCACGAGGAACTGGCCCGGATCGGTCACGCCTTCGCCCGGGGCGGCGGCGATCTGGTGAAGGACGACCAGAACCTGGTGGATCCCTTCGAGGTCTTCCGGCAGCGCGTGCTCTCCTGCGCTGCGGCAGTGGACCGGGCGAACCAGGAAACCGGTGGAGCGTGCCTGTACCTCCCCCACGCCGGCGGACCGGCCGGGGAACTGGAGCGACGCGTGGAGTTCCTCGCCGAATCGGGCATTCCCGGGGTGCTGGTATGCCCGATGCTGGTCGGCCTCGACACGGTCCGCCGCCTCGCTGCGGCGTATCCGCTCGTCTTCATGGCGCATCCCTCGCTCACTGGCGCCTTCACCCACGGCGATACGCAGGGCATGGACCACGGGGTCCTGCTCGGAACCCTCTTCCGGCTCGCCGGTGCTGACATCTCCGTCTTCCCGGACTCCGGCGGCCGTTTCCGCTATCCGGCAGCGGCCTGCACCTCGATTGTCCACCGGCTCCGGGAACCGCTCGGCGATCTGCCCTCGGCCTGGCCCGCACCCGCCGGCGGCATGGCTTTCGAAGAGGTCGAGAGTGTCGCCGGGAGGTACGGCCCCGACTCGGTGCTGCTCATCGGCGGTTCGCTGCTCGCGCACCCCGCCGGAGTCGAAAACGCCACCCGCCTCCTGCTCGACCAGCTGCGGGAGCACTTTCCCGAGGTCTCGTTCCCTCCGGAGCAGATCGCGGAAGCGGAACCCGCCGAACCGCGCCGGCTGGCCTTCCGCGAATGGAACTGGGAGGGACGCGAAAGCTCGCCCTACAAGGACGCCTCCGCCGATACACTCCGCCCCGTCTTCCGGGGAGTCCGCCGCGTGGAACTGGTGGGCAAGTTCGGCGAGCGCACGCGCTGCGACCTGCGGTACTTCGAGGTCGAGCCGGGCGGCCACACCAGCCTCGAGCGGCACGTCCACACCCACATCGTGATCGGCGCCCGGGGCGAGGGCATCCTGGTGCTCGGAAACCGGCGCCTGCCGCTCCGCCACCTCGACGTCGCCTGCATCCGCCCGCTGGAATCCCACCAGCTGCGAAACGAAACCAAGGAACCTTTCGGGTTCCTGTGCGTCGTGGACCACGACCGCGACCGCCCGATGCCCGTCCCGGACCGATAGGGCCGGAGCAGCGGCAGGTCGGGGTGGCAGGGGTTCCTCCGGCAAGGCCGACGGCGCACCGGGACACCGGGGACAGGGCCGAGGCCGTCCGGAAAACCGTCATCCCCGGCCCGGTTCCGGTTCACGCGCTCTGACACCTCGAACCCCCACCGGTCCCTCGGTGGAAAGCCGCCAAGCGAAAGGGGCCCAGGGTTTGCGAGGCCCCCTCGGCTGAAGTTCCAGAGTGCCATAGACGCAAGTCACTGACTTGATTGGACATGGAGAGATTTCAGGATTTCGCTACTGGGTACCGGACAGCTTCACGGCAAGCAGATCGAAGGCCTTTTGTTGAAGCGGGGTGGGCCGGGTCGTGATCTCGAACCGATCGGCCCCCGGCAGGGCTGGGGCGGTTTCGGCGAGGGTGTCGCGCGCGGTAGCACCGGCGAGTCCCCGGGCGGCGATCAACGCCAGCACACGCTGGCGTTGGGGGGAGGACTCGGGGTCGATGAGGTGGTCGAGGCGGAGCTTGCGGAGTGTGCCGAGAACGGCGGCGACATGACCGTGGGGGAGGGAGCGAACGATGTTGAGAAGCTCGTCGGGCCCGACGAGGCGTTCGTTCTTGAGTACCCGACGGAGCGCGGCAATCTTGTATTCGGGCCATCCGGAGAGGTTGGCGAGCGTGCGTTTTCTGGTTTTGGCGCCTTCGCGCCAGCTTTCGCGGAGGAGGACTGCGGGGGGTGATTTGCGGTTGGGGACGACGTCGACGTACATGGCTCAATGATACCAGACATGCCATATGGAAATAAAGTAGTAATATCGTCAAATACATGGGCGCACAAATCAAGTGTCAAAACGCACTTTCCCCTTGCGAATCAACCCTTTGAACGGCAAAAAAGGGGAAATTGCTCTGGAACTTCAGCCTCGGGCATGTTCGAGAAGGTTTCTTTCGCGCTACGACCCCATAGTCCCGGAGAGCCGGGGTTCGGATCCCGGTGCACCGTCGCTCACGAAACCGCCGATGGGCCCCGCGGCGGGCCGAGTTCGACGAGCCCCGGGCGGGAACCCTGGTCAGTTCGCCGACAGGCTGCGGTGTACGAGGCGAACGAAGCGTTCCGCGCTCACGAAGCCGGCGGCGTCGGGAGACCAGCCGATGCCGGTTCCGATGCCGGTGACCAGTTCGACATGGTCGGCTGCCGTCTGGTCCTCGGATTCGCCGGCGGTGACCCGCGCCGCAATACGTTCGCGGGCCGCTTCTAGGGCGGTGACATAGGCCATGAGGGTCGCCCGGTCGGTGACCGGGCCGTGGCCGGGAATGATGCGGGTGGCGGCGTCCGTGCGTTCGGCGACCAGGTGGGCGGCGGCGATCACGCCGTCGATGTGCCCCCCGGAATCGACATCGATGAAAGGGAACGCGCCGTTGAAGAACAGGTCGCCCATATGGACCACGTTCGCGCCCTCGAAGAAGATGATCGAGTCCCCGTCGGTGTGGGCGGCGGGGGCATGGACCGCCTCGATGGCGAGGCCGTTCCAGTGAAGGGTGACACCGTGGTCAAAGGTCACCACCGGCAGCGCCTCGGGCGCGGCCTGTTCGCTGCGGCCCACCAGGTTGGCGAAATCGGCGGGATTCATCCGCCGGCGGACATTCTCGTGCGCGACGATGAGGCTCCCCGCCTTCCCGAGGTTCTCGTTGCCGCCGGTATGGTCGCCATGCCAGTGGGTGTTCACCACGAACCGGACCGGATCGCCGGTGATGCCGGCAACCGCTGCCAGAATCTTGTCGGTGAGCGGAGCGTACTGGTCGTCCACCAGCAGCGCGCCGTCGCCACCGGTGCTGAGGCCGATGTTGCCCCCCTGCCCGAAAAGGACGTGAATGCCGCCGCCAAGATCCTCGGTGGTGATCCGCACCGCGTCGAAATTCGGCTGGGCGGCAGCCGGAGCAGCGAACAGCAGGACGAACAGGCCGGCAAGAAGAAGCCGGCGAGTCTTCTTTTGGGACGACATCGGAAATCCTGAAGGGAAAAGGCCCGCCGGAGCGAATCGAATGTGACGGGCGCGGTCTCGGGTCGGGCGGCTGCCGGTCAGCAACCGACGCAGGCGTGGTTGTTCTTCGCCCCGTACTTCTCGAGGAGGGCGATGGTCTCCGGGAACGGGTTGATGCGCTGTACCGGACCGTTGGCAAGGTCGATGGTGGTCTGCCCGGTGCGGGCGACCGCCAACGGGTCGGCGCCCTTGTCGATCAGGTACTGGACCATCCGGGTGTCGCCGCGCGACGCCGCGTGGTGGATCGTGGTGTATCCGTTGTGGTCACGCACGGTCACATCCGCACCGACCTCCTCCACCAGGTACTTCACGGCCGGCAGCCAGGCGTCCGGTGCATGGCGGTGCGAGTTGGCAGCGAGACCGAGTCCGTATCCCACCCCGGCAGCGGCGTGGATCGGATAGACGGCCGGGTCGCCGTCCCTTGCCGGCGGCAGCCCGGAGGGATCGAGGTCCCCTTCCTTCAAGAGGTTGGGAAGCCGGTTCCGCTCCGGAACCTTCACGGTGGGAAGGTGCGGGTCGGCGCCGTTCGCCACCAGCAGCTTCATCGCCGGGATGTCCAGTGACCAGGCGGCGCGCCAGAAGGCGGTGGCGCCGCTCCGGTCCACCCCGAGCTGATCCACGTCGTAGACGGTGTACCAGAGCGAATGGTCGATGCGGGCGTTCACGTCCGCTCCGGCGTCAAGCAGCGCCTGCATCAGTTCCAGGTGCGTCGTCCGCTGCCGGAGATAGTCGGCGGGCTGCGGATGGCGCGCCTTCGGGATCCACTGGGTGTTGATCGTGCCGTACAGCGGGGTCGCCCCCTGAACATCGGCAATGGTGGGGTCCGCTCCGCGGGAGAGCAATTCCATTGCCAGATCGAAGTGCCCGTTGATGACCGCCATGAGCAGCGGCGACGTCCCGGCACCCTCGGCGGACCGGTTCACATCGGCGCCGGCGTCGAGCAGCGCCCGGGCGGTGGCGGTCCGGCCCTCGCGCACCGCAAGCAGCAGCGCGGTCAGGCCGCCGTGGGTGCGAACCCGCTCGGCATAGGTGAGCGGCTTGGGTTCATCGGGGTCCGGTTCGGGCCGAGGCTCGGACGCGGGGCCTCCGGTGCCGGCGGCCTTCTGCGCAGTCGGGTCGGCACCGGTCGCAGTCAGCGGCCGCTCGGCCTGAAGGACGCCGCTCTCACCCCGCTGACGGGCAAGCTCCTCCTGCCATTCCCGACGCTCCTCCGCATCCAGCCGGGCACGCTCCACCACATCAAGGACCTGCGCGGTCGCTTCCGGGTCGGCGCCGGCGGCGAGAAGCACCGGAATCGCCTCCGTGCGATCGCGAACCGCCGCGAACATCAACGGGGTCAGTCCCCACTGCTCCTCCGTCGCCCCCGGGTCGGCGCCGGCCTCCAGCAACGCCCGGATGGTCGCCGCATCACCGGCAGCGGCGGCGAAATGGACGGGTTCGGCACCGGTGGCGGTCGCAACCGAAGTCGGCGCCCCGCCAGCGAGAAGCGCCCGGGCCACTTCTGCCTGGCCGGCGGCAGCCGCCACGTGAAGCGGCTGGTAGTTGCCGATGCGGGTCGTCGCCTTCACGTCGGCGCCCGCTGCGATCAGGATCCGGGCGATCTCCTCGTTTCCGAGCTTCGCCGCCCAATGGAGCGCGGTGAACCCGTCCCCCTGGGCCGCGTTCACGTCGCCGCCGGAACGCACATGCTCCTTCACTCCCGTCACGTCGCCACGCATGGCAGCATCCAGCACCGGGGGCGCCTGGGCCGCAAACGCGGCGCCTACGACCAAGATGGCGAGGAGCAACAGCTTCCCTCCTCCGGTCAGGCGGAGAGCGAGAATGCGCCGGTACTGTTCCCGAAGCTCTCCAGGTCCTCCAGACCCAGCTTCCGCAACAGCGTCAGCATCACATTCGCAAGCGGCGTTCCCGGCGCCGCACGCAGGTGCAAGTTGTTCGCCAGCGCACCGTTCGCTCCCCCCGCAACGAAGAATGGCACCCGCTTGTGGTTGTGGATGTTCGGATCTCCCATCGGCGACCCGTACAGGATCATCGTCTTGTCCAGAAGCGTCCGACCCTCCTCCTCGATACTCCGCAACTTCTCCATGAAGTACGGAACCAGACTCACGTGGTACCGGTTGATCCGACCCAGAACCTCAACCCGCTCCTCGTCGTTCCCGTGGTGCGACGCCGGATGGAACGCCGTCGCCTCCCCGCTATCCGGATACACCCGGCTCGACGCATCACGACCCATCTTGAAACTGAACACCCGCGTCATGTCCGACTGGAACGCAAGCGCCTGCAGGTCGAACATGATCTTCACATGCTCGTCGAACGAGTCCGGTACTCCCGCCGGAGCGTCCGGCAACTCCCGCAACTCACCGCTCGTGTTCCGCTCCACGATCCGCTCGATCCGACGCTCCATCTCTCGAATGTCCGTCATGTAACGATCCATCCGACGAACATCCTCCGGATCCAGCCGACGAAGCAGGTCCGATACCTCCGAACCGATGAAGTCCAGAACGCTCTGACGCGCCCGCTGACGCGCCACCCGGCCCTCCGGCGTACCCCCCGCGCCGAACAACTGGTCGAACACGATCCGGGGATCCCGCGTCATCGGCAACGGCTCCGTCGGCGACGCCCAACTGATCGTGTCCGTGTACACGCACGCATAACCGTAAGCACATCCACCCGCCTGGTCCACCGTCTCGATGCACAACTGCATCGACGGGATCGGCGTGTCCTGCCCGAAACGCCGGGCATACAACTGGTCCATCGACGTCCCCGCATAAACATCCGAACTCTCCGTCTGCTTCGGATACGACTGCGTCAGGAACGCCGCGCTCGAACGAAAGTGATCCCCGCCGATCTCCCGCGCCGTCCGCGCCTCCGCCGGCTCCACATCCGTGTCGCTCACGATCGTCACGTGCTCCCGCACCGGCTCCAGCGGCGCCAGCGCCCCCTTCGACAGGTCGAAGTCACGACCCTCCCGCTCCGGGGACCACAGATGCTGCTCGCGCCCGTACTTGTTGCTCCCCGCCGCGCCGTGCACGATCTCGATCGCAACCAGCCGCGTCGGATCCGACTCCCGGTCCGCAACCGTCCTCCCCAGCACACTCGCCGGGACCATCGCGTCCAGGAACGGCGCCGCAACCGTCGCCCCTGCCCCCCGAAGGAATGTCCGGCGCGGAAGACTCTTGCCTGTCAGATAGTTCATGGTGTCTCTCCCATCAGGGGACCCCGGCGTTTTTCGAACGACGCCGGGGCAAACCCCACGCACCAAGGATAAGGCATCCACAACCCTCTGCGCAAACAAGGCGAACGCGGGAGCGAATGGCGAACAAGCCATTGTGAATCATCAATTTTGACCCCGATTGACGCCAGCGCACCCATCGGCAATCGTCGGTGAAGGCCTTCCCGGCGGTCGCCGCCTCCGGAAGGCCGGGCGGATGCACCGGGTACTCCGGGTACGGCCGGTGAGGACATGTCTTCCCGGCCCCCGCTCCCGGCCTCCCGGTGGCGTGACCGCCCTGCGCCGTCCGGCAAGGCCCCGCCGGCACAAGAACCACGATCGCACGCCGGTCCTTCCGCTCCCGGCCACGGGTCTCAGGGGACGACTACCGAACGCCGCGCGACCGCAGAACGGAGCAGAACCAATCGGCGGACCAGCCCCCCTCCGCGTCATCGACGCGCGTCAGCGTAATCGTCCCAAAAGGACGACCGCCGTGCAACGGCACAACGGAGCGGAACGAACATCGGACCCGCGCCCTCCACGTCAACGATGCGCCTGAACGTAATCGTGGCCAGGGGTCGCAAGGACGACGACCGAACGCCGCACGATAGCTGAGCGGACCGAATCGGCGGACCACCTCCCCTGCTTCCGCGTCAACGACGCGCGTCGACGTATATCGTGGCCAAGGGCCCCCAAGGACGACCGCCGCGCAACGGCACAACGGAGCGGAACGACATCGGACCCACGCCCTCCACGTCAACGACGCGCCTGAACGTAATCGTGGCCAAGGGTCCCAAGGACGACCGGACGCCGCACTACAGCTGAGCGGACCGAATCGGCGGACCACCTCCCCTGCTTCCGCGTCGCCGGCGCACGTCGACGTAATCGTGGCCAGGGATCGCAAGGAACGACGACCGGACGCCGCACTACAACTGAGCGGACCGAACCATCGAACCCGCCCCCTCCGCGTCGCCGACGCACGTGGACGTAACCGATCTCGATCGGCGCCGGCTCCCCTCGTCGATGTGCGCCTACCTCCGGCGCCATCCTCGACGGACGCAAACCGACGCCATGAGGCGTCCCCGGGGGAGGTCGGGACCGCTTTCCGCGGGGCGCAAGGTGCGAACCCGGCGGGGAAGTACGCCGTCACCCAGCCATCATGCGGCCGGGCTCCGGCGTACTTCCCCACCGGGCCCGGCGCGTCCCCGGTGCCGGGCGGGCCGGCATGGGGGACGCCCGTCAGTGCTCGGCGGCCACGTCGTCGGTGGACGCCTCCTCGATGCTGCCCTTCTCCTGGAACGCCGGGCTGTTCACCACCCCGAGAACGAAAGCGGATATCCGGTAATCCTCCGCTTCGGCCTCGCGCACGATCTCCCGGATCCGCGGCTGGTCGTAATACTCCACCCGGCGGCCCAGCGCGTAGGCCATCAGGTTCTCGGTAAACGTGCGCAGCAGCGGGACCGGGCGTTGCAACAGTGCAGCGCGCAGATCCTTGACATCGCGGATCGGAGTGCCGTCGTAGAACTCGCCGGAAGCATCCACTGCCTGTCCCTGGTCCTTGACCCGGGTCCGACCGGTCACGTCGAAGTGTTCCAGCGCAAGTCCGATGGGGTCCATCATCCGGTGGCAGGATCGGCAAGCCGGATTGTCGCGGTGGATCTCGAGCTGTTCCCGCGCGGTGAGAACGCGGCCCGGTTCTGCGGCGGCTACCGCATCGAGGTCCGGAACGTCGGGAGGAGGCGGTGGCGGCGGACTGCCGAGCAGCACCTCCATGATCCACTTGCCGCGCAGCACCGCCGACGTGCGGTACGGGTGCGAAGTGAGGGTCAGCATGCTGCCGTGCCCGAAAATGCCCCGCCGGGTGTCATCCGGGTACCGGACCAGACGGTGCTCCGGGCCTACCACTCCGGGAATGCCGTAGTGCTTCGCCAGGCGCTCGTCGAGGAAGGTGTAGTCGGCGGTATAGAGATCGAAAACACTCCGGTCCTCGGCCACGAGGTAGTCGAAGAACATCTCCGTCTCCTTCACCATCGCAGTCTTGAGCTGCTGGTGGAAGTCGGGATACAACCGGACGTTGGGGTTGATCTTGCGGATGTCCTGCAGCCGGAACCACTGGTGGGCGAAACGCCTCGAAAGAGCCTTGGCACGGTCGTCCCGGAGCATGCGGAGAACTTGCGCCTTCAGGACTGCGGGATCGTGGAGACGCCCCGCCTCCGCCTCGTCGAGAAGCTCCTCGTCGGGAATCGTGCCCCAAAGGAAGAAGGAAAGACGGGACGCGAGGTCGGTGTCGGTCAGCCGGTAGCCGAACTCGGCCTCCCGGGGGTCGAGCGGCTCCTCGATACGGAAGACGAAGTTGGGACTGGCGAGGATGCCTTCGACGGCCATCCGTATACCGGCCTCGAATCCCTCGGCCTCGTAGCCGGCGTCGTAGAGGGCGAGCAACGCATTCCGGTTCTCTTCGTCGAGGGAACGCCGATAGGCAAGGCGGCCCAGCCGGTCCACGATCTTCTCGGCGCACGGGCGGGCCTCCCCGGGCGCGAGCGGCCGGCAGGAGAAGATGTGCTGCCGGCTGGGCGTCTCGGAGACCCCGGTGGCCTCGAACGGCCCCCGGATGAGGATGTCGCGGAGGTGCGGCAGACTGTGGATGCCATAGGTGAGCGCGATATTGGTGCTCGCCAGGGACCACTCATGGGGCGAGACCAGATCAAGCGTCGGGCCGTCGAAGCTGCGCAGGAACGCGGCCGCTACCATCTTCGGTCCGGCCCGGATGAAGATGGGTTCGGTGCGCATCGTCGCGCCATCGGGATCCGAGGTATGCATCCAGGGATCCACCGGAAGGAGTGCCACCCGCTCGCCATCAATCGAGATCTCCAGCTGCTCGGGCGAGCTCTCGTCATTCAGCGCCCCGGCCGCCGTCCCGACGATCGGCCCGCACACCTCGTGGTGCAAGGACACCCGGAAGACATAGTGACCGTCCGCCGGGAAGGTGTGCTCGACGGCAATGCCGCCGCGGGTTCCCCAGGGAGCTCCCTCGACCTGCGTCCGCTGGGAAGCCCAGCGGGACACGAAGTAGCTGGTCTCGGCCGGCGCGGTGTGGGGGTCACCCACCGCCAGCCGGCTGATCTCGCCGGCTGCCCGCAGGTACGAATCCATGAGGGTGGCCGACAGCAACTGGACATCGGCAATGTTGTCGAAGTTGGCGCTGACGGTGTCCTGGGGAAGGTACTGAGATGCATCCACATCCAGATCCAGGACATCCCGGATCGCTGCCGTGTACTCGGCCCGGTTCAGCCGCTGGAAGGATCGCCGACCCGGGTTCGGATGCTCGGTAGCCGCCAGATCGAGCTGTTGCTCGAGCGAGTGGGCGATTTCCACCAGCATCTCCTCGTCCGGGCGCCGTGCGCCCGGTGGAGGCATCATCCCGAGTTGCAGCTTGGAAACCACCTTCTCCGCCAGGTCGGCGCGGTCGGCGGCCTGCCCGGCATCGAAGCCGGCGAGCGACAGGTTGCCCGTCCGCATCCGGTCGTTGTGGCAGGTCATGCAATAGCGGCGCAGGACCTGGTTGTGCTCGTCCTCGGTCGCCTCCGCCGTGGCGGCGCCACCCGGCGCCCAGGCGAGCACGGTGGCAATCGTGGGAGAGGGGGGTTCGGCGGACACCAGACCCGCGGACAGGCCGGAAACGACCAGACAAACGAGAACATCCCGGTGTTTTCCGGTCATCGTTCTGCCCTCCCCCGGCTCAGCAGCCGACGCAGCGGTTGTTGTTCTTCGCGCCGAAGCTCTCCAGCAACGCGATCGTCTCCGGGAACGGGCTGATCCGCTGTACCGGTCCGTTGGCGAGATCCACCGTCGTCTGCCCGGTGCGGGCGATCACCAGCGGATCGGCTCCCCTGGAGATCAGATACCGAATCATCTCGTTGTCGCCACGCGATGCCGCGTGGTGGATGACGCCGTACCCGTCGTGATCGCGGGCGGTCACATCGGCGCCGAGTTCCTCCACCAGGTACTTCACGGCGGGGAGCCAGGCGTCCGGGGCGTGGCGGTGCGAGTTGGCCGCGAGGCCGAGCCCGTAGCCGACGCCGGCCGCCGCGTGGATGGGATAGACCCCCGGACCGCCGAAGGGTGCCGGCGGCAGCCCGGAGGGATCCTTGCCGTCATATTCCTCTTCGAGGAGGGAACCCCGATAGCGCCGCTGCGCCACCTTGATCGTCGGGATGCCGGGGTCGGCCCCGTATTTCACGAGCAGCTTCATCGCCGGGATGTCAAGCGCGTAGGCGGCCCTCCAGAACGCGGTGGCTCCCGCCCGATCCACACCAAGCTGATCGGTGTTGTAGGTGCTGTACCACTGCTTGCGGTAGAGCCGGGCGTTCACCTCGGCACCCGCCTCAAGCAGCGCCTCCATGAATTCGAGGTGCGAAGTGCTCTGTCGCAGGTGATCGGCCGGCTGGGGATGGAAGGGCTGGGAAATCCAGCGGGCGTTGATCGCAGCGTAGAGCGGCGCTCCGCCGGAGATGTTCTTGAGATTCGGGTCGGCGCCGCGTTCGAGCAGGTCCATCCCGATGTCGTAGTGGCCGTTCAGCGACGCCATCATCAGCGGAGTGGTCAGGTGCCCCTCGGCACGCTGGTTGATGTCGGCGCCGCCCTCCATCATGGCCAGCGCCGTTTCACGGTGGCCGTCACGGGCAGCCAGCAGCAGCGGGGTAAGACCGCCGTGGGTTCCGACCAGTTCGGCATAACCGAGGAACTGCGGATCCCGGGCACGCGCCTCGCGCTCGGCCCGCCGCTTGGCGTCCTCGTCCTCCTTTGCCTTCTCCTCTTCCTCCAGCTTCTTCAATTCGTCCTCGGGATGACCGTGCGCCCTCGCGTGTTCCTCCTTTTCCGCTTCCTCGGCGGAGGTCCCGGAGGACCCCTCGATGTCGGCGGTTTCGGGGGCAGTCCGGCCCTTTTCGCGCTCGGCCTTTTCGGCAGCAGCCTTCGCTGCCGCCTCGCGGCGCCGGCGCTCCCGCTCACGCGGATCGAAGATGACGTTGGCAGCACCACCCCGTTCTGCCGCGATCCGCTGCTGCCGCGCTCGCCGCGCCACCAGGTCGGCCTCGGCGCGGGAAGCCACATCAAGCACCCGGGCGGTGATCGAGGGATCCGCTCCCTCCTCGAGGAGGGCGTTCACCGATCCCGTTCGTCCGCCGGCGGCAGCGAACATCAGCGGCGTCTGTCCCCATTGGGGTTCCACCGCATCCACATTCGCTCCGGCAGCCACCAGGGCATGCACCGTGGAACCGATGCCGGAAGCGGCGGCATAGTGAATCGGCTGCGCCCCGGTCGCCGTCGGCGCCGCCACCGGCGCCCCGCCGGCGAGAAGCGCTTCCGCCACGCCGGTCTGGCCAGCCGCCGCAGCCACGTGAAGCGGCTGGTGGTTGCCGATGCGGGTCGTCGCCTTCACATCGGCGCCCGCGGCGATCAGAACCCGGGCAATCTCCTCGTTTCCGAGCTTCGCCGCCCAATGGAGCGCGGTGAACCCGTCCCCCTGGGCCGCGTTCACGTCGCCGCCGGAACGCAACCGTTCCTTCAACGCCGTCACGTCGCCGCGCATGGCGGCATCCAGCACCGGGGAAACCCGGGCGCGTGCCGCAAATGCGGCGGTGGTGACCGCCAGGGCCGCGATCAGGAGCGTCCACTTTTTCATGTTGTTCCTCCTCCCGTCAGGCGGAGAGCGAGAATGCGCCGGTGCTGTTCCCGAAGCTCTCCAGGTCCTCCAGACCCAGCTTCCGCAACAGCGTCAGCATCACATTCGCAAGCGGCGTTCCCGGCGCCGCACGCAGGTGCAAGTTGTTCGCCAGCGCACCGTTCGCTCCCCCCGCAACGAAGAATGGCACCCGCTTGTGGTTGTGGATGTTCGGATCTCCCATCGGCGACCCGTACAGGATCATCGTCTTGTCCAGAAGCGTCCGACCCTCCTCCTCGATACTCCGCAACTTCTCCATGAAGTACGGAACCAGACTCACGTGGTACCGGTTGATCCGACCCAGAACCTCAACCCGCTCCTCGTCGTTCCCGTGGTGCGACGCCGGATGGAACGCCGTCGCCTCCCCGCTATCCGGATACACCCGGCTCGACGCATCACGACCCATCTTGAAACTGAACACCCGCGTCATGTCCGACTGGAACGCAAGCGCCTGCAGGTCGAACATGATCTTCACATGCTCGTCGAACGAGTCCGGTACTCCCGCCGGAGCGTCCGGCAACTCCCGCAACTCACCGCTCGTGTTCCGCTCCACGATCCGCTCGATCCGACGCTCCATCTCTCGAATGTCCGTCATGTAACGATCCATCCGACGAACATCCTCCGGATCCAGCCGACGAAGCAGGTCCGATACCTCCGAACCGATGAAGTCCAGAACGCTCTGACGCGCCCGCTGACGCGCCACCCGGCCCTCCGGCGTACCCCCCGCGCCGAACAACTGGTCGAACACGATCCGGGGATCCCGCGTCATCGGCAACGGCTCCGTCGGCGACGCCCAACTGATCGTGTCCGTGTACACGCACGCATAACCGTAAGCACATCCACCCGCCTGGTCCACCGTCTCGATGCACAACTGCATCGACGGGATCGGCGTGTCCTGCCCGAAACGCCGGGCATACAACTGGTCCATCGACGTCCCCGCATAAACATCCGAACTCTCCGTCTGCTTCGGATACGACTGCGTCAGGAACGCCGCGCTCGAACGAAAGTGATCCCCGCCGATCTCCCGCGCCGTCCGCGCCTCCGCCGGCTCCACATCCGTGTCGCTCACGATCGTCACGTGCTCCCGCACCGGCTCCAGCGGCGCCAGCGCCCCCTTCGACAGGTCGAAGTCACGACCCTCCCGCTCCGGGGACCACAGATGCTGCTCGCGCCCGTACTTGTTGCTCCCCGCCGCGCCGTGCACGATCTCGATCGCAACCAGCCGCGTCGGATCCGACTCCCGGTCCGCAACCGTCCTCCCCAGCACACTCGCCGGGACCATCGCGTCAAGGAACGGCGCCGCAACCGTCGCCCCCGCACCCCGAAGGAATGTCCGGCGCGGAAGCCTCTTGCCTGTCAGATAGTTCATGATGCCCTCCCGGTCAGGGATCGGCGGCCACGCTGTCGGTGGCCGGTGGGGCGGATCCGCCCTTCATCTGGAATGCCGGGCTCCTCGCCACTCCGAGGAGAAATCCCGACATCCGGTAGTCGGATTCCGCAGCCTCGCGCACGATGGCGCGAATGCGCGGCTGATCGAAATACTCCACCCGGCGGCCCAGTGCGTAGGCCATCAGGTTTTCGGCAAAGGTGCGCAGAAGCGGCTCCGGGCGCTTCAACAGCGCCTCCCGGAGATCTGCGGCATCGCGGATCGGCGTTCCGTCGTAGAACTCTCCCGAGGCGTCGACCTGCTGGCCCTGATCCTTGATCCGGGTACGGCCGGTTACATCGAAGTGCTCGAAGGCGAGGCCGATGGGATCCATCATCCGGTGGCAGGAACGGCAAGCCGGGTTGTCCCGATGGATCTCGAGTTGCTCCCGGGCGGTGAGCAGGCGACCCGGCTCATCCGGGGAAACGGCGTCCAGGTCGGGAACGTCCGGGGGAGGCGGCGGGGGAGGACTTCCGAGCAGCACCTCCATGATCCACTTGCCGCGTAGCACGGCCGAGGTCCGGTACGGATGGGACGTGAGGGTCAGCATGCTGCCGTGCCCGAAGATGCCCCGGCGGCTCTCGTCCGGGTAGCGGACCATCCGGTGTTCCGGCCCCACGACTCCCCGGAATCCGTAGTGATCGGCGAGCCGCTCGTTGACGAAGGTGTAGTCGGCGGTGAACAGCTCGAAGAGGCTCCGGTCTTCAGCCACCAGATGGGTGAAGAAGAGCTCGGTCTCCTTCGCCATCGCGGTCTTGAGCTGCTGATGGAAGTCCGGGTACAAGCGGACGTTGGGGTTGATCTTCGTCAGATCCTGGAGACGGAACCACTGGGAGGCGAACCGTCTGGCGAGCGCTTCCGAACGCGGATCGCGCACCATCCGGAGCACCTGGATCTCGAAGACTTCCGGTTCGGAAAGCCGGCCCGATTCGGCGACGTCCAGCAGCTCCTCGTCGGGGATGGTCCCCCACAGGAAGAAGGAGAGCCGTGAGGCGAGGTCGGTATCGGTGATCCGATAGCCGAACTCGGCTTCACGGGGGTCCAGCGGCTCCTCGATGCGGAAGACGAAGTTGGGGCTGGCGAGCATTCCTTCGATCGCCATCCGGACTCCCTCCTCGAAACCCGACGCCCCGACGCCCCGGTCGTAGAGAGCGAGGAGCCTGGCGCGGCTCTCGTCGTCGAGGGTGCGGCGGTAGGCGAGGCGGCCGAGCCGCTCGATGATCGTCTCCGCGCAGGCACGCGCCTCCTCGGGCGCCAGCGGCCGGCAGCTGAAGATGCGCCTTCGGCTCGGGGTCTCCGAAACCCCGGTCGCCTCGAAGGGACCGGTGACGAAGAGATCCCGCAGGTGCGGGAGGCTGTGGATCCCGTAGGTCCGCGAGGTCGCCGTGCTGGCGAGGGACCACTTGTGCGGCGAAATCAGGTCCAGCACCGGGCCCTCGAACCGGCGGAGGAATGCCGCGGTGAGCCGGCGCGGCCCGCCGCGCACGAAAATCGGCTCGGTACGGAGATTCACTCCGTCCGGGTCGGAAACATGCATCCAGCGGCCCACGTCGAGAAGGGCCACCCGTTCGCCGTCGATGGAGATCTCGACCTGCTCGGGCTGTTCGAGGGTGTGGATCGAGCCGGACCCCGAACCCACGATCGCCCCGGTGGTCTCGTGGTGGAAGGCGACGCGAAACCGGTACTCCCCGTCCGCCGGAAAGATGTGCTCCACCGAGATGCCGCCACGCGTGCCGTGGGGGGCGCCCTCCACCCGATCCAGCTGGGAAGCCCACCGGGAGACGTGGTACCCGGTCTCCGCGGCGGTGGCCCGCGGATCCCCCACCGCGAGCCGACTGATGTCGCTGGCGGCGCGAAGGTAGGAATCCATCAGGGTCGCCGAAAGCAACTGGACATCGGCGATATTGTCGAAATTGGCGCTGATGGTGTCCTGCGGCAGGTAGTCGGCGCCGTCCACCGGGAGCGCGAGAAGATCGCGGACGGCAGCGCTGTATTCGGCGCGATTCAGGCGCTGGAAGGAACGCCGCCCGGGATTCGGCCGGTCGCCAGCCGCCCGGTCCATCCGCGTCTCGAGGGAGTCGGCAATATCCGTCAGGATCTTCTCTTCCGGACGCCGTGCCCCCGGTGGGGGCATCATCCCCAGCCGGAGCTTCCGAATCACCTTCTCGGCAAGGTCGGGGTGCCCGGTCGGGGCCGCGGTGTCGAAGCCGGCGAGCGACATGTTGCCGGTCTGCATCCGGTCGTTGTGACAGGTCATGCAGTACCGGCGGAGAACCTGGTTGTGCTCGGCGACGGTCCCGTTGGCCGGAGTCCAGGACTTCGCCTCCCGAAGTGTCGGCGCCCGCTCCGCGGAAGCGGCGGACGCACCGGACAGCACGAACGCCGCGAACACCGAAAGGAGTCGGACACGGCGTTTCGGCATGGGAGTCGGCATCCGCAACGCGCGCCCGCCGACACGACGGGTCTGCCGCAAATGCACCCCCCATTGTAGAAAACCCCCGGGGACACTGCAAGGATCGGGGACGGATCGGTCCGCCGGGCCCCCCGGACCGGTTCCCGGCGACTCGCAAGCGTCAGGGTTCCGACGCGCTGTCCGGGGAAGGAAGCCGGCCCACGCCAACCGTACCCGGCGCCGGTGGCCCGTGCGGCGGGCCTTATTCTGGCGCCCGGAGAGATCACCGGGGTCAGGCGGGCGGCGATCCCCATGCCCGCAACACGTATCTCGCGGAACCGGGAAGGCGGGTGTTTTCGGGCATCCGCCCGCCCCGCGCGGGCGAATGCCCTTCCCCGTGGCCGCGTCCGCCGCCGGTGATCCCTCCCGTTCAGGGACCGGAGCATCCGGCAGCGCCGCGGGAATCCGGCGGTCGTGCGGAGCGCGGCCCGGCGCCGGGAGCGGATCCGGGGAAGAGTCCGCACGGCGGGGAAGGGATCCCGCTTCCGGGAAAGACGGGTCGGCTGCCGATGTCCCGGCATCGGGGTTGGCCACCGGCGCCCGGGTATCGGGGGATGGCGGACCACTCCCCGACATCAGTTGGCGCTCTGACAACTCCCCCGAACGCCAGCGGGCGCCTGACGCCCCCGAACGTCGGGACGGTGGCTGACGCGTCGGCGTCAGGGAACGGCGCCCTCGGGATCGGTGAAATCGGCGATCACCGGGGCGTGGTCGGAAGGGATGTCCTCTCCTTTTCGCTGGCGCCGCTCGTCACGGTCCACCCGTACGCCCGCAAGCCGGTCGGCAAGCGGCCGGGTCACGAGGATGTGGTCGATCCGGGCCCCCACATTCCGCGCGAAGGAGAGCCGGGTGTAATCCCACCAGGTATAGATCCCCTTCTCCGGCTCGCTGCCCACCGGATAGCGGAGCCGGTAGACGTCCACGAGGCCCCAGTCCATCAGGTCCCGCAGCGCCTCCCGGGCCGACGGGTGGCAGAGGACCCCTTCCGGGTTGGCGACCGCAGCGTCCCGATCCAGCGGCGCCACGTTGAAATCGCCGCAAACCGCGAGGGGTTCCTCCGGGCGAGCCGTGGCGGCCAGGCGGTCCCGAAGCGCACCCAACCATTCCAGCTTGTACTGCCAGTCGGAATGGCGGACCGACTTGCCGTTGGGCACATAGGCCGACAGCACCCGCAGGGGTCCCGCCGAAACCTCCAGCATCCGTGCCTCGTTGCGGCCGCCGACCGGCAGGCCGCCGGAACGCACCCCGAGGGGCATCCGGGCAAGCACGGCGACCCCGTTCCGCGCCGGCTGCGCCTCCACCGCCGCCGTGTATCCCGCCGCCTTCACGTCGAGCCACGGGAACTCCTCCCGCTCGGCCCGCAGCTCCTGAAGGCACAGGATGTCCGGGCGATGCCGTTCCAGAACGCGGATCAGGCGGGCGCGCCGGGTCCGGATCGAGTTCAGGTTCCAGGTGATGATGCGCAACCGGCGGAATTCTACCGGCACCTGCGGACCGGGAAACTCCTAGACTCTCCCCTTTATGCGTGAAGTTCCGGATCCCGCAAGAGTTGTGGAAATTCCTCCGTTTGCCGCCTCGCTGATCTCCGACCGGGACGAGGGGAGCCTCGGGAATTACTTCGTGGCGAACTATCCCCCCTTCTCGCTGTGGCGGCCGGATCTGGTTCCGGCACTCCTCGACCGGCTGTCCCGCCCCGCCGCGCCCGGAGTCCCGCTCGGGGCCTACCTCCATATCCCCTTCTGCCGCAAGCGCTGCCATTTCTGCTACTTCCGGATCTATACCGACCGGAACGCGTCAGCGGTGAAGGAGTATCTGGAAGCCGTCATCCAGGAGGCCGCCCACCTCGGCCGCACTCCCTTCGGGCGGCGGGCGCTTCGCTTCCTGTATTTTGGCGGCGGCACCCCATCCTACCTCTCGATCCCGCAGCTCGACCGTCTGATGAGCGGGATCCGCGGGGCGCTCGACCTGTCGCGGCTCGAGGAGTTCGCGTTCGAATGCGAGCCGGGGACACTCACTCCGGGCAAACTCGAACGGATCCGCGGGCACGGCGTCACCCGCCTCAGCCTCGGGGTCGAACACTTCGATGATTTCGTCCTCGAAGCCAACAACCGGGCCCATCGATCGGCCGAAATCGGAACCGCGTTCACCCGGGCGCGGGAAGCGGGCTTCCCCCAGATCAACATCGACCTGATTGCCGGAATGCTGGGCGACGATGACGAGCGCTGGCGCCGGGCGGTACGGGAGACCGTCCGCCTCGCGCCCGACGCGGTCACGATCTACCAGATGGAGGTTCCGCGCAACACCACCATCGCCCGCCAGATTCGGGAAGACGGCGTGGAATCCATGGAACTCCCGGACTGGGAGACCAAGCGGCGCTGGACTGCCGAGGCGTTCGCGGCCCTCGAGGACGCCGGTTACGTCCGGTCGAGCGCCTACACCGCCGTCCGGGATCCGAACCGGGGCGGGTTCCTCTATCGGGACGCCCTCTGGCAGGGTGCGGACATGATGGCGATCGGGGTTTCCTCCTTCGGTCACGCCTCCGGTTGCCATTACCAGAACGAGGCCGGCATCGACCCCTATGTGGAACGGGTCCGAAAGGGCGAGCTTCCGGTGATGCGGGCGCTCCCGATCTCGGAGGAGGAACGCATGATCCGCCAGTTCGTGCTCCAGCTGAAGCTGGGCCGGGTGTCTCGCCAGCGGTTCCTCGACGAGTTCGACACCGATGTGCTGGAACGCTTCCGCGAGGAATTGCAGCTTCTGGAGGACTCCGGGCACCTCGAGATCACCGCCGACGGACCGGTCCTGACCCCCCACGGCATCCTCCGGGTGGACCGGGTGCTCCCGATGTTCTTCCTCCCCGAGCACCAGACGACCGCCTATGTCTGAGCGGGGATGGGACGCGGTCGTGATCGGCGGGGGTCCCGCCGGCGCCACTGCGGCCGCCGTCCTCGCCCAGGCGGGCATGCGGACGGCAGTCCTCGAGAAACGTCGCTTCCCCCGCTACCGGGTGGGGGAGTCGCTGCTTCCCTGGTGCTTCTTCCCGCTCGAGCGCATCGGCGCCGCGGAGGCGGTGCGGGACGCCGGCTTCGTGAACAAGTACAGCGTCCAGTTCGCCTCGGTCTCGGGAAACATGTCGCGCCCCTTCTACTTCTTCGAGGTTCTGGACCACGAGGCAGCCCGGACCTGGCAGGTCCCCCGGGCCGAGTTCGACCGGATCCTGCTCGACAACGCCCGGAAAGCCGGCGCCACCGTCCTCGAGGACACCCGGGCCCGGGCACTGCTGGGGGACGAGCGCCGCATTCTCGGGGTGCGGGCGGTGCGGGACGGTGAGGAGATGACCTTCCGGGCGCCGGTGACCCTCGACTGCACCGGACGGGATGCGCTGGCGGCGCGCGCCTTCTCGTGGCGGGTGGTGGACCCCGAGCTGCGGAAGGTCTCGCTCTGGTCGTATTACCGGGGCGGCCTCAAGGCACGCGCCCTCGACGCCGGCGCCACCACCGTCGCCATGCTCCCGGAAAAGGGATGGGTCTGGCACATTCCGCTTCCCGGCGGCCTCACGAGCGTGGGGGTGACCGCCGACGCGGCCTGGCTCTACCGCGAAGGCCGGGATCCGGAGAGGGTGTTCGAACGGGAGGTGCGCACCAATCCGTGGATCCGGGAGCGGCTGCGTCCAGCCACCCGGGTCCAACCGGTCCAGGTCACCGGGGACTATTCCTACCGGTCGCGCCATTGCGCCACCGGGGGGCTGCTGCTCGCGGGCGACGCCTTCGCCTTTCTGGACCCGGTCTTCTCCTCCGGGGTGTTCCTCGCGCTCCGCAGTGGAGAGATGGCGGGCGACGCCGCGGTAACGGCCCTTCGCGCCGGGGACACCGGCCCCGGGCGCTTCGCCGGGTACGGCTCGGAGCTCATCGCCAGCATCGAAGCCATGCGCAAGCTGGTGGTTGCGTTCTACGACGAGGGCTTCCGCTTCGCCGACCTCCTCGAAGCACACCCGGACCTCCGCCAGGACCTCACCGACTGCCTGATCGGCAACCTGACCCGGGACTTCACCGCCCTCCAGCGGGCACTCGCCGAATTCGCCCGGGTTCCCGAGGACCTGCCCCACGGGATGCCGGTCCCCGCATGACCCTCGAGCGCTGGCTGGTTCTCGGCTACCTGCTGGTCTGCCTCGGGGTCGGGGCGCTGGCAACCCGGCGGGTGCTCGGTTCGGAAGCCGAGTACTGGGTCGCCGGACGCCGGATCGGCACCTGGACCAACGCACTCGCCATCATGGCGGCCATCGCCAGCGGGGGTTCGCTGGTGGGAGTGCTCGGTCTCGCCTACCAGGGAGGGATTCCTTCCACCCTGGCGCTCTTCACCGGCGCCGTCGTCGGCTTTCCGCTGGCCACGGTGCTGGTGGCGGGACCGCTGCGGCGGCTCGGGAAGTTCACCATCACCGACTTCATGGTGTTCCGTTTCCCGCACCCGGTGGTACGAACCCTGACGCCCCTGGTGATCGTGGTGGCGCTGACGGTGTACATGGTGGCGCAGATGAAGGCGGCGGGCATCACTGCCGAGGTGTTTCTGGGAGTGCCCTACGAAACCGCGATCGCGGTGGCCACCGTCGTGTTCGTGTTGTACGTCTCCTTCGGCGGGATGGTGGCGGTCACCCTGACCGACCTCATGCAGGGGACGGTCATGTTCCTCGTGATGGCGGCGGCAGCAGTCGCGCTCGTCGTGTCCCATGGCTCTCCGCTCGACTTGGTGGAGCGGGCCACCGCGGCCGTTCCCGAGTTCGGCACGCTGCCGGACGGCGGGATGGGCTACCTCGGATTCTTCGTGATCTGGGCCACTGCCGTCCCGGTGATCCCCCACATCGTGATGCGGGTCGCCACGGCGAAGGACCCGGAAAGCGCCAAGCTGTCCCTGAACCTCGCCATGGTCGGCTACAGCGTCATGATCGCGCTGGCGGTGTTCGTCATCGCCCCGGTGGGGATTCTCCAGAACCCGGGGCTGACCGATCCCGACCAGGTCTTCCTCCAGGTCATCGGAGAGCACTTCCCGCCCCTCTTCCGGGGGTTCGCGGCCGCCGGGGTGCTGGCCGCAGTCATGTCCACCACCGACGCCTTCCTGCTGGCGGTGAGCTCGGCGATCGCCCACGACCTGCTCGGGAACTGGCTCAAGGGCCGGACGCGGTTCGTCCGCAGCGCAACCCGGATGGGCGCAACCTGGCTCGTCGGAGCGGCGGCCCTCTACGGGGCGTGGTCGCCGCCCGAGGTGCTCTCGCAGTTCTACACCGCGGGCGTCGGCCTGCTTTCCGCCAGCCTCTTCGTCCCGGTGGTCTTCGGGCTGTGGTGGAAGCGCGCCAACCGCGCCGGCGGCGCCGCGGCGCTGGTCGTCGGAGCGGTTTCCTACTCCTGGGCGCTGGTGGCCGGAACCGGGCTGCCTCCGATCGTCATCGCGCTGCCGCTCAGCCTCGCGGCCATGTTCATCGGCGCCCGGCTCGGGAAGGGCGATTCCCCGGAGCGCATGGCGGCCGTGGCGCGCCTCCACGGGGAGGTCGTCTGATGTTTCGGATGGCGGCCTCCGACCGCACGATGCTCGTTGTCCTGGTCGTCTTTCCGCTGCTCTCCTTCCTCTCGATCCGGGGGGGAGGCTCGTATCTCGGAGTCGCCACCTTCGGCTGGCTGATGGCGGTGCTGCTCCTCGGGGCGCCGGTGGCGCAGCTGGTGCTGCTGCTCCGCCGGCGCCGCGGCGGAGATCCCGGCTCCGATACCTGATTCCCCCGGGAGACGACCGTGATCACCGCGGTTGCGCTCGGCCTTTACGGCGCCGGTCTGCTGGCGGCAACCGCGGTGGCCTGGCGCCGGGTGCGTTCCTTTTCCGACTTCACGGTGGCGGGCCGACGGCTCGGAACCCCGCTCGCCACCCTGGGCCTGCTCGCGACCTGGTTCGGAGCCGGGACGCTGCTCACCTCGGCGGACGCGGTTCGGGAGCAGGGAATCGAGGCCGCGGCACTCGAACCCGTCGGGCCCGGGATCTGCCTGGTCCTGGTGGGCCTTTTCTACGCGGCCCCCCTCCGGAGGGCGGGGCTGCTCACCCTCGGCGATTTCTTCGCCGTTCGTTTCGACCGGCGCTCGGAGATCCTCGCCTCGCTCATCATGGTGGCAAGTTTTCTCGGCTGGATCGCCGCCCAGTTCACCGTCCTGGGGGCGCTGGTTGCCGACCTGACGGGCATCCCGCCGCTGCCGGCGCTGGGGCTGGTCGCCGGAATCACGGTTCTCTACACGATGGTCGGGGGCATGTGGTCGGTCACCCTGACCGATGCGGCGCAGATGGTGCTGGTGGTCGCGGGACTCGGGGCGGTGGCGTTCTTCGCCTTCGCCGAATTCGGCGGGGGGTCGATGCTCGCCGGTCTGGTCCGGCTGGGACAGGAGACGCCACCGGAGTTCCTGCGGCCGTTTCCGGCGGAGACCGGTCCGTTCCTGATGTGGACCGGCTTCCTCGCCGCCGGGGCGCTCGGAAACATCCCCGGGCAGGACGTGATGCAACGGGTCCTCTCCTGCCGCAACGAAGCGGCGGCCCGGCATTCGTGCATCCTCGCCGGGACGCTGTATGTCGTGCTCGGCGCGCTGCCGGTGCTGCTCGGCCTGCTGGCCGGACGAGTGCTTCCCGAAGGCGGCGGCCTTGCCGGCGCACTCCTCGACCTTGCGTTCAGCCCGCTGGCAACGGTGGTGGTGGCGCTCCTCCTCCTCTCGGCGCTCCTCTCCACGGTGGACAGCGCCCTGATGGCGGCGGGGTCGGTGCTGGGGCGGAACCTGCTGCGTCACCTGGTCCCGCAGATCGGCGTGCTGTCCCTCGCCCGGCTCGCGGTGCTGCTGGTGGGGCTGGCCAGCCTGCTCCAGGCGCTTTCCGGGGCGAGCGCCTGGGCGCTGCTCGCCGATGCATACCAGCTCACGCTGGTCGGCCTCTTCGTGCCGCTGACCGCCGGCCTCTTCTCCCGACGCGGGGGGCCGCGGGCGGCGATCCCCGCCATGGGAATCGGCGCGGGACTCCAGGTCCTGCACACCGCGCTCGGCTGGGAGACGTTCCTCGCCCCGCTGCTCCGGTTCCCCCTCCCCAACGCCTTCGCACTGACCGCCCTGAGCGCCCTCGCCTACTGGATGGGAACGCGCCGCACTCCGGAGTGACGCCCGCAACGGACCTGCGCGACACGCCCCGGGTCGGCCTTGATCCGCGCGGGCCGGAATGGCGGAAGTTCCCGTCGGAAGCCCGATCTCCGCGGACCCGGGGGAACGCCTCCATCCGCCCCTGCGCGTCATCCGGCTATATCCAGAAGATTCTCCGACGGTTCGCCCCGGCAGACCGGTCGGGAGTGCTTAGGATTCCGACGTGAGCGCGACGGAACTGCGGGAGCGGGCCGAGCGGCTGCGTCGCCGCGGCGACCGCCTCGAACCGGACGCCCGGGAGCGGAAGTCCCTGACCAACGCTACGTTCTCCCACGCCGAGCGGTTTCTTGAAGCGCTTGCGACCGGTCCCGGCTACCGGCCTCCCACCGGATCCCCGGAGATCGCGGCGCTCGAGATCGGCGAGGAGGGCCGAGACATCGGAAAACTCCTCGACCTGGTGCGGCGCGAGGTCGAGGACCAGGGGCTCAATGCCGCGTCGCCGCGGGACTTCGGATGGGTGCCGGGAGGCGGTCTCTACGCTTCCGCCCTCGGCGACTACCTCGCCGCGGTCGGCAACGCCTTCGCCGGGTACTTTCCAGCATGCGCCGGCGCGGTGCATCTGGAGAACCGGATGGTCGAGTGGATCGCCGATCTGGTCGGCTATCCGAAAACCGCCGGAGGCACGCTCACCTCCGGGGGAAGTCTCGCCGGGTTGACCGCCATCATCGCCGCCCGGGAGGCCAGAGGCCTGCGAGCCCGGGATTTCCCGCAGGCGGTGGTCTATGTCACCAGCGAGGAGCACTACTCGGTTCGCAAGGCGGTCCACCTCGCCGGGGTGGGCGAAGCACAGCACCGGATCGTCCCCATCGACGAGCGGCGGCGGATGGTCCCCGAAGCGCTCGCCCGTCAGATTGCCGGGGACAAGAGGGCGGGATGCCGTCCCTGGCTCGTGGTCACCACCGCGGGCGCAACCAACACCGGGGTGGTCGACCCGCTGTTCGAGGTGGGCGAAATCGCCCGCGCCAACGGGCTCTGGCACCATGTGGACGCCGCCTATGGCGGGTTCTACCTGATGGTCCCGGAGCGACGCCATCTCTTCCGCGGCATCGCCGACGCCGACTCGGTGGTGCTGGATCCCCACAAGACCCTCTTCCTGCCCTACGGCAGCGGCGCAGTGGTGGTTCGCGACGCGCGACACCTCGACACGTTCCGGTTCAAGGCGGCGTATCTGGTGGACGAGGAGCAGCCGGTTCCGTCGCCTTCCGAACGCTCGATGGAACTGACCCGGCACTTCCGGGCGATGCGGTTGTTCCTGCCGCTGCTGCTTCACGGCGCCGGCGCCTTCGCCGACGCCCTCGAGGAAAAGTGGGTGCTCGCCCGATACCTCCACGCCAGACTGCAGGAGATGCGGGAGATCGAAACCGGACCGGAACCGGAGCTTCAGACCGTCTGTTTCCGCTGGGTCCCGCCCGGCCTCTCCCCGGAGGCGACCAACGCCCGGAACCGGGAATTGCTCCTCGATATCCAGCGCGACGGGCGAGTCTTCCTCACCGCAACCGTCCTGGACGGCGTGTTCTGGCAACGACCATCGCTCGGGATATTCCGCACCCACGCCGAACACGTGGACGAACTGCTGGCCATCCTCGAGGAGACGACGAAACGACTCGGCGGGCGGTAGCGTCGGGGCGCGGTAACCTCCAGCCATGGACCGGGCGGCGGAACGGAGGGGAGTGACCGGTACCGGCGGGAAACCCGTCAGCGACGCGACAATCGCCGAAATGGTCGCCATCCTGGCGAAGGCCGCCGATCCCGATCAGGTGATTCTCTTCGGGTCCCGCGGGCGCGGCGACGCGCAGGAAGACTCCGATGTGGATCTGATCGTGGTGGAGCCGGAACCGTTCGGACCGGGAAGGGACCGGGTCCGGGAGATGGCGCGGCTCTACAAGACGCTTTCCCGATTCCCGTTCCCGATCGACATCCTGGTGTACTCGCGGGAGGACGTGGAGTACTGGCGCGACTCGCTGAACCATGTCCTCGCGCGGGCGCTGCGCGAAGGCCGGGTGCTCTACAAGCGCCCGCAGGAGCGGAATCAGGCGGACCGGTGAGCGACGTCAAGTGCGCGGGCGCCATGCTCCAGGCGGCGGAACGCGACCTCGCCACCCTGCGGCACATGGGGCCGGGCGCGCCGGAGGAATCCTTCGGGTTCCACCTCCAGCAGGCAGCCGAAAAGACCCTGAAGGCGTGGATCGCGCTCCTCGGGGAGCGCTATCCGCTGACGCACGGCATCGACACCCTCCTCGAGCGCCTCCGGGACCTTGCCGTCGATACCACGCCGTTCGACCGGCTCGACGCCTTCACGCCGTATGCCGTGACCTTCCGGTACGAGGGAGTCCAACCGGGATCCGAACCAATCGACCGCGCCGGCATGATCGCGCTGACAACAATGCTCGTGCATCAGGTGCGCCGCAATCTCGTCGCTGTTGACGGGCTGCACCCGGATCGGGCGGAAAGGTAGGATGCAGCCCGGCTTGAGTCGTCCGGACGGTCGCCGGCCCGTTCGCGGGCGGGAGGAAAGTCCGAACTCCGCAAGGCAATGCGCTGGGTAACGCCCAGTCCGGGTGACCGGAAGGAAAGTGCCACAGAAAACATACCGCCTCTTCCTCCGGGGAGCGGCAAGGGTGAAAAGGTGCGGTAAGAGCGCACCGCCCGGGCAGCGATGTCCGGGGCACGGTAAACCCCGCATGGAGCAAGACCAAATAGGGAAGCGTCCGAGGGCCGCCTGTCCGAGCTTCCGGGTAGGTCGCTCGACCCGGGGGGCAACCTCCGGGCTAGATACATGACCGTCGCTCCCGGACGGGCAACCGCACGGGAACACAGAATTCGGCTTACGGACGACTCGGGCCCCCTTCCGGTCGGTTGATCCTGGTCACCGGCGGCGCCGGATTCATCGGTTCGGCGCTGGTGGCCCGGCTGGTTCGGGAGGGAAGGCGGGTCCGGGTGCTGGACGACTTCTCCACCGGGAAGCGGGAGCGTCTCGCGCCGCTGCCGGGCGTGGAGGTAATGGAAGGCGATGTGGCCTGCCGGGAGACGGTGCGGGCGGCGCTCCGGGGCGTTTCCGAAGTGGTCCATCTGGCGGCGCTGGCTTCGGTGCCCCGCGCCGAAGACGAACCGGCGCTCGCGGCCCGCTCGAATATCGCCGGAACCCTGGCGGTGCTGGAGGCGGCGCGACGGGAGGCCGTGTCGGCGCTGGTGTATGCGTCGTCGTGTTCGGTATACGGCGACTTCGGTGACGGACCGATACCGGAGGACGCGCCGCTCGGGCCGCAATCGGTCTATGCCGCGACCAAGCTGGCCGGCGAACGGCATGTGCTGCTCCACCATCGCACCGGCGGACCTCCGGGAATCGCGCTCCGCTTCTTCAATGTGTACGGACCGGGACAGTCGGCCGCTTCCTCCTATTCCGGCGTTCTCGCGCGCTTCGCCGCAGTGGCGCGCGCCGGCGGGCGTCCGGAGATTCACGGAGACGGGAAACAGACGAGGGACTTCATCTTCGTCGAAGATGTGGTCCGGGCCCTCCTGCTGGGGCTTCGCCGGGTCTCGTCGGACGCCGGCGGACAGGCGTTCAACATCGGGACCGGAACCGCGGCATCGGTACTCGACATCTGGCGGAAGGTGGCAGCCGCTTCCGGCTGCCGGTCCGAACCGGTCTTCGGCCCCCTCCGTCCCGGCGATGTCCGTCATGCCCGGGCGGATACCCGGAAGGCGAGGCAGCTGCTCGCGTTTCGGGCGCGCACCCGTCTTGATGCGGGCATCGCCGATCTGCTGCATCCGACGGACCCGCCACGCAACTGATAGCATGCGGCTTCCATGACCGCCCTCTCCCATGAAAGGCGGGCTGCGGGCGCGGCGGTCGCCTGCTCGCTGTCGCTTGCGGGGTACGCAGCGCTGTTTCTGGCTGCCTTGAACACGTGGCCGGCGCCATCGCTGGACATCCGGAGCCCCGAATCCCCGGATCCGTTGCCAACCGGGCCGACCGCTCCCGACGTGGGCATCGACTCGGTTCCGGACCGACTGATGCGGGGCGACGGACTCGGCAGCGTCCTGCGCCGGAACGGGTTTTCTCCGGCGGAACTGAAGCCGGTGACCGATGCGCTCGCGTCGGTGCTCGACCTGCGGAAGCTCCGGCCCGGCCAGACACTCTGGCTCCACCGGGATCCCGGCGGCCACCCGGCGCGCGTGGACATCCAGCTCGACAACTGGCGGGTCGTGAGTGCGGAGCGGGTTGGCAACGGGCACTGGCGGGCTCGCGAGTCGCGGGTGGATCCGGCCGTGAGCCGCGAGCTGGTGGCCGGGGTCGTGGAGACGAATCTTTACGCCAGCCTGATCGACGCCGGGGAACATCCGGAGCTCGCGGTCCTGATCGGCACCGTCCTCGAATACCAGATGGATCTGCGGCGCGACCCCAGGCGGGGAGACTCGTGGTCGGTGCTGGTGGACAAGCTCATGGTCGAAGACGAGTTCCTCGGGTATGGCGAGACCCATGCGGTTCGCTTCGTGAACGCCGGCCAGGAAATCTTCGCGTTCCGTTACGACTTCCCGGACGGTTCCACCGGGTACTACGACGAGGACGGCAACGCGATCGAGCGGGCATTCCTCATGAGCCCGGTGCGCTACACGCGGATTTCCGGGGTCTTCACCAGCCGCCGCCTGCATCCGGTGCATCGCGTGTACCGCCCGCACTACGGAGTGGACTATGCGGCGCCGCACGGAACCCCGGTAGTGGCCACCGGTTCCGGGGTGGTGACCGATGCCGGAATGCGCGGTCCCAACGGCAACATGGTGACCCTTCGCCACCCGGGCGGCTACCAGACGAAGTACCTGCATCTTTCGCGCATTCCCCGACACATTCGTCCCGGCCGCCGCGTGGACCAGCGGGAAGTGATCGGTTTCGTGGGGTCCACCGGAACCTCGACCGGGCCGCATGTGGACTACCGCCTCTACCAGAACGGACGGCCCATCAATCCACGGGCAAACCTCCTTCCCGAAGGTCCGCCGATCCCCGACGCGTACCGCGCCGATTTCGAAGCCCGGCGGAACACGCTCATGGCCGCGCTGCGCTCCGGACGGGACGGTTCGAAGCGGCGTCGCGGGACTGAGCGGACCACCACGATTCTCACCGAGTAACGCGACCCCATCCGCCCACGCGAGCGGCGGAAGGCGGACCGCCTGCGCCGCGTCCGGGAATCATCGTCGAACCCGCTCCGTCAACTCGCGCTTCCGCCACCGTCCTGCTTCCCGGCAGCGCCTTCCCGCATTCAGGACGAACCGGCAGATCGGCCGGCGGAAGCGCTGCTTCAGGAGTCGCGGCTGCTGGCGCGGCTGGACCATACGAATGTGGTTCGCCTGCTCAACTGCGACGAACACGAGGGGGTCGCTCATCAGCCCTCGACAACCAGCAGATCGGTGCCGGGGAGAGCGTCCCACCGGGCCGGAGCGGCCGGGGCCGGTGACACAGACGCGGCGCCCGTTCCGCGCCGCAGGCCGCTCCGGAAAAGTGTTCGGGCGTCCTGACGGCGACCACCGGAGCGTCTTCCGCGGCGTGGATCGCAGGAAGAACCGGCAGGCGGCTCTCATCCACGAAGCCGCGCCGGGACCCGAAGCAGGCACTTCGGCAAGGCACTCGAGCTTGCCGACCGGTACCGGTCAACCGGGATTGACAGATGGAAACACGGGTTGACGCCGCTCGTCCACGATGGTTGACGCCGCGTGCACCGAGCAAGCGCCCGCAACGGTCGCACAACGCCCAGAACCAAGAAAAACAAAGGGTTGTCCAGGATTGCGACCCGGCTTCGGATCGCGGCGCGCCACTTGCAGCTTCCCGGAAAAGCCGGACGTTCCGGCAGTTGCATTTCCGGAAGCCCCAAGGAGGACTCCATGCACTCAATTCTCAAAATCGCGGGCGCGTGCGCCCTGGCGGTCGCCTTCGCAGCCGGCGCGCAAGCGCTCCAGCCCGAGCGGCCCGTCAACATCAATACCGCCACCGCCGAGGAGCTGGCCGAACTTCCCCGCGTGGGGCCCGCCACGGCGACGCGCATCATCGAATGGCGGGAGGAGAACGGCCCGTTCTCCCGAGTCGAGGAACTCCTGAACGTTCCCGGGATCGGCGAGCGCACGTTCGAACGCATCAAGCCCCATGTGACCGTCGGCGCAGCCGAAAAGGATTCCTCCGTCCCTCCGGGGGCTGCACCCTTCGGCGCCGATGGAGCTCTCACCTAGGCGGATTCCGATCCGCCCTCGGAACACAAGCCCCGGCTACACCCTCATCGAGCTGTTGATCGCACTGTCGGTGCTGGGAGTGCTGGCCGGTATCGCGGTACCGCCGATCCTGGATGGGCTCCGGACGCAGCGGGTGCACGCCGCGGCGCTCGGGCTCCGGACGCTCCTCCAGAAGGTACGGGCCGAGGCATCGGCGCGCGCAGCGAATGTGGCGGTGGTCTTCGACCCGCCGGGACAATCAGGCGCCGGAAACCCCGAGAACCCGTGGATCGGCGTATACCTCGACGCAAACGCCAACGGGGTTTCGCGCCGGGAGATCGGGGACGGCGTGGAACAGACCCTCATGGATCCCTGGCGCTTCGGCGAGCGTTACCCCGGGGTTCGCCTCGGGGCGCCGCCGGATCAACCCGGCGGAGACCCGCTGCCCGGCCGCCAGATCGGCTTCGCCGACATGATTTCCTTCACACCCTTCGGCACGTCTGGCGCCGGGCGCATCACGCTCAGCGGCGCCGGCGTGGTGTACTCGGTGGTGATCTTCGGCGTTACTGGCCGGATCCGGCTGGAGCGGCGCCGGAATGGCGCATGGGGGCCGGCCTGATCCGGGGGCGGCCGGTCATGGTTCGTCCGTCCTTCGGAGAACTCCGTTCTCGAGCGCCGCCCTCCCCCAGTCCGCAAGGGAAGCGAATGCCTCGCCCACCGCGACCAGCGCCGGAGCCCGCTCGTAGAGTTCGTCACCCACGATGCAGGCGAGGGCCAGAAAGGCGTCCACGTCGCGGGTCACGAGCGCCGCCGGAGCGGTGCGCTGGCGGATCGCCTCGAGCAGCACGGCGGTAGTGGTGGAGGATCCCCGGGTCGCGGGGATCGCCAGCACGGTACCGGCGGCCGTGCGTCCCGCCAGCGGATGATGGGTGTCGGTGATGCGACCGGTCCCGGCGTCGTAGCCGCCCCAGAAACTCAGGGGCTCCGAGGCATGAACGACCGGCCCTTCCGCGCACCCGGCGATGATCTGCCGCCCGTGAATCGAACGCGGGTCGGCACGGTGCAACGCCATTGGACCTCAGCCCCAGGGGCCGGGTTCGCGCACCACCCGGCCACGCCTTGCCGATTCCACGCACTCGCCGAGACTCCCGAACGCGACACCGGTGCGGAGCAGTCCGGGGGCGTACCAGGCGTACTTCGCCGAGTTGGTCATGATCCGGCGCACGCCGCGGTCCAGCATCGGAGTGGCGAGGATGCAGGTGTCCACGGTGAGCCGGCCTCCGAATCGGCGAAGGGGCTCCAGGTAGCCGGCGCGTTCGGCCAGGTCGCGGACAATACGGCTGGTCGTCACCAAGAACTGGCACTCCGGGGCCCGTTCCCCTCCCCGCGCGTGGATCGCCGCGGCGAGCGACCGGAATTCCTCGAGCGAGAAGTGGGGACTTCCGAGGACGACCAGGTCGATCGGCCCGTCGTCGGTGCTGCCGAGCTCCCGGCGCGCCTGTCGAAGCCTCTCCACATCCACCCGGCGCACGACTTCCGGAGGTCGGCCGCCCAGCGCGTCCTCGAGCGTCGGGGCTTCCGGAGTCACGCCGGGGATATGAAACAGCGCGACCGCGCCGGAGGATGCGGCGGCGGCGCCGAGCGCCTTCAGCTGGTCCTCGCCGGGAGGCAACGGGAGTCCGGTGATGACCGCCACCTCCTCTTCCGCAAACGAACCGAGAACATGTCCCAGCACCGGATAAAAGTCATCCGCTGCGGCCAGCGCCTCGGGAATGCCGGTCAGTTCGAGCACGCGGGTGGCACGCCGGTTCTCTTCCCGATGCAGGCCGACCGCGGGCGCCCGGGCGGTGATGGCGGCGCAGATATCCAGCAGGTCCGGATAGCGCTCGGTCCGGGCGCCGATCACCGAGTTGGCGAAGCAGACGGCGTTGGATTCCCCCCAGGCAATCTGTTGGCCGAAACGGGGGAGAGGGCCGGTCTGGTAGGGCGCGCAGGTCCAGGTCGGGATCGTTCCCATCGATTCGTAGGCACGCATCTGACGCGCCGCCTTGTCCGCCCAGTCGGCAGGTACGGCCCACTCGCCGTAGTGGTGCTCGTCGAGACCACTCACATTCAGTGTGGACGGGACCGCAACCCGGGCGCCGAGCCCGGCGAGCCGCTCGGCGAATTCCAACCCGGCGTCCCCCACATGGATCGTGCTGTCGATGTGGGCTCCCTCAATGTCGAGCATGGCCGGCGCCCCGCGCACTTCGCCCATCCGGACCAGGATCCGCATCGCCAGCCGGGCCGCCTCGCCGCGATCGCCAGCGAGCGCCGCACGGTCGGGTTCTCCGAGCCGCAAACCCATGGGGTCTCTACGCGGAACCGTTCCCCAGCCTCAATCGTCCGCTTCGGACGACGCCGCCCGGGCGCGCTTCCACACGGCGCCGTTCACCGCGAGACAGAGGATCAGAAGCAGCCCCACCTGAAGCGCCACCGTCCCGACCGTCAGGCCCGCCGGGTACCACCAGGTGCTGCCGGAACTGCGTATCGCACCCACGATCCACCAGGTGATCAGGGCCACGAACTCGATCGGCACCACCCAGGTGATCAGGATGTCGAACCAGCGCCCCACCCGCCACTCCTCGTGGGGTCCGCTCAGATGATCTTCCCGGAACCGGCGGGCGCCGGCACGGATCACGGTGAGCGCCACGAAGAGACCGGAGACCATGAGCGCCGCGCCCCAGGTCCAGTCCTGGTTATCGAAGAAACCCATGAAGATCGCCGAGGGAATGCCACAGACAAAGGTGACGACCGCAACCACCGGCACCGAGCGCTTCCGCGGCAACCCCATGTCCATGACCATGCGGTTCACCAATTCGAGCTGGGTCACGAACGAGGAGATGGCGGCGCAGGAGAGCGCCAGGAAGAACAGCGGCAGCATCAAGACGCCGCCCGGCATGGTCTGGAACAGCCGCGGCAGCCAGAGGAAGGTCAGACCTTCATTGCTCGAACCGAAGGCCGCCTGCATGGACTCGGGAGACGCGCTCAAGGCGAATACCGAGCCGATCACCGCAATTCCGGCGAGCAGCGATGCCACATTGTTCGAAACCGTGGAGAGGATGCCGGTCCGCACGAAGCCCTGGTCGCTTCGGATGTAACTCCCCAGCACCATGACGAGCCCCCATCCCGCTCCGGTACTCCATGCTGTCTGCGTGAGGGCGGCGAGCCAGATCCGATAGTCGGCCAGGGCGCCGAGATCGGGGACGAACAGAAAGCGGAGGCCTTCGGCCGCACCGGGGAGGGTGACAGCGCGGACCGCCGCCCCCACCAGGAGGATGAAGAGCGTCGGGATCAGAACCCGATTCACGCGCTCGATGCCCGCTGCGACGCCGCGGTGGATGATGACCGCAGTAACCAGCACGGCGACCCCGTGGTACAGCAGCGGTTCGGTCCCGCTCAGCCGGAAATCCATCCAGAAGGCGTCCATGTCCACGCCCCGCAGGCGTCCCATCGTGGAAGCGACCAGATATTTCAGGCACCAGCCGACAACCACCGAGTAATAGAAGGTGATCAGGGCGGTGACCAGGCCGATGAACAGCCCCATCCAGTTGCGGCCACCGCCGACGGTCGCGCCGATGGCGGCGGTGGGGCTCCGTCGGGACCGCTTGCCGAGCGCGAACTCGGCGAGCACCAGCGGAAACGCCCACAGGACGAGGAAGATCAGCCAGGGGATGAGGAACTCGCCGCCGCCGTTCTGCGCGGCGATCCGGGGGAAGCGCCAGATGTTCCCGGTTCCCACCGCCATGCCGACGGTGGCCAGCAGAACCGCCCACGAGGAACTGAAACGCGCTGGAGCGGGGGCCATGACTAGCCGGCCTGCAGGTTCACCCGCTGGCCGAGGCCGCGGGCAAGCGCCTGCTCATGAATGTGGCTGGCGCAGGCGACATCCTCGATCGCTACCCCGACCGACTTGAAGAGGGTGATCTCGTCGCCCTCCCGGCCCGGAGCCTTGCCCGCAACGATGTCACCGAGTTCGGCGTGGACATCCGAGACCGCAAACGCGCCATCCCGGATCGCCGCCATCAGATCCCCGGCCTCTTCGAGCACCTGGGCCTGAAAATCCGGCACCACCCGGCAGCGGGCGAATACCGGGCCGGCGACTTCCCGCTTCACCGGGGCGTTGGCCCCCACCGAATTCACGTGCATGCCGGGCGAAAGCCATTCGGCCTGGATCACCGGAGATCGGGTGGTGGTGGCCGCACACACGACATCGCTCCCCCGGACCGCCTCCTCCGCAGTCGCCACGACTGCGGCCTCGACTCCCTCTTCGACGAGCGCCGCCGCCAGGGATTCGGCGGCTGCCGGCACCGCGTCGTGGATACGGATCTTGCGGATGTCCCGTACCTCCCGAACCGCGGCCACCTGGTTCCGCCCCTGGAAGCCGGCTCCGATGAGGCCGAGGACCGAGGCGTCCTCCCTCGCCAGATACCGGGTGGCGACTCCGCTCGCCGCCCCGGTGCGGGTCCCGGTGATGTGGCCGCCGGGCATCACCGCCCGGAGCGCCCCGGTGGTCCAGTCGAAGTACAGGAGGGCGAACCAGGTGTCCTCCGGGGCCCGCTTTCCCGGGGTTCCGGTGAGCGTCTTGAGCCCGAATCCGTTCCGATCCGGGATCACGGCCGCCATGATGCGGAAGTTGCCCGCGTCGCCTTCGAGCGGCATGACCAGCCGCGGCGCCAGCGAGGTCCTTCCCTCGGCATGCAGTCGAAAAGATTCCTCGAGAAGTCGAACCGCGTCCCCCATCGAGAGAACTTCGGCAACATCCCGCTCGGTAAGGATGAGCACCATGGGTGGCGAGTCTATCCGCCGGACTCAGCCGCGGGAAAAGACGGCGCGCATCACGTGCCCCGCAATATCCGGGTTCTTGCGCAAGCGGCGCAGCGAGTAGGGCAGCCACTCGGGACCGAACGGAACGCCGACCCGGACCGGATGGCCCGCGTCTCTCACGACCTGACGCCATCGCGGCCGGACGCCGTGGAGCATCTGGAATTCGTAGCGGTCTCGAGACACACGAAGTTCATCGAGGATGCGCTCCGCCTTCATCACCAGCCACTCGTCGTGGGTCGCCAGACCCACGTGGCACCCGCCCCCGAGAAGCTCCCGGAGGATGGCCAGATAGTTCTCCCGGATCACTTCGGGTTCCTGATAGGCGAGCTCCAGCGGCTCCAGATACACGCCCTTGCAGAGACGAACGTTGGCGCCGATGGCGGCGAGGTCGCGCGCATCCGCCAGGCTGCGGCGCATGCGGGCCTGCAGCACCACCCCGAAGTTCTCCCCGAACTCGGGACGGAGGTCGCGGTGGAGGTCGAGCGTCGGCTGAATCCGGGGGCTGTCCTCCATGTCCATCCGAATGAAGGTCCCCCCCCGCTGCGCCGCGTGTTCCAGGACGGCGCGAACCTGGTCCCGGCAGTACGCATACCCGAGACCGAGACCGAGATGAGTGGGTTTCACATGGACATAGGCCTTCAGGGAGCCGCTTTCGATGGCGTCGAGGACATCGCAGTAGATGCGAACCGCCTCTTCCACCTCTTCGCGGCGGGTCGTGAACTCGCCGAGCTGGCTGACGGCGACCCGAAGACCCTCGTCGTTCAGTTCCCTGGTCACCCGAACCAGGTCGGCGACCGACTCGCCCGCAATGTAGGGGCGAGCGAACGGGCGAACTGCCGCCTTGGGAAAGACCGGCAGAATCGAGATGACCAGTCGGTTCAGGATCGCCATGGGATCCCTCGGGGAGGGGACGCGACCGGCGGATCAGTCCAACCCGAAGTGGGCGAGGATGCGGTCAAGGGCTTCGAGAGTCGGTCCATCGAGTGCCGATGCGGGCGCCCGGGCTCCGGGATGCGCAATGGCGCCCCGCCGGCGGAGCATCTCCTTGCGGATGGGCATCCCGATTCCCTCCTGGAACTCGAAACGCATCACCGGGGAATAGTGGTAGAAGGTCCGGGCAGCGCCATCCCGGTCGCCGGCGTCCCACTTCCGGACCACTTCGACCAGCAGTTTCGGATACGCAAAGCCGGTCATCGCCCCGGTGGCGCCGGAGATCAGTTCCTCGAGCAGATACGCTCCCCCGAGGCCGCCGAAGATTCCGATTTCGAGGTCGCCGGCAAGTTCCCGGATCCGAGCCGCCTTCCAGGGAGTGGGGGCGTCTTCCAGCTTGATGGTCCGGGCCGCCGGAACCTCCCGGCAAATCTGCACGAGCAATTCCGTCTCCATGTGGAAGCCGGAAATCGGCGGAAAGTCCTGGATCACGATCGGGATATCGACAGCTTCCGCGATCTCCCGGAAATGCCGGAGGATTCCCGCGGAGTTGCACCGGGGGGCGCGCGGCGGCGAGACCATGACTCCGGCGGCGCCCGCCCGCTCCGCTTCCCGGCAGCGCTCACGACAGATGTCGAGGCCGGGGCCGGTGGCGCCCACGATGACCGGGACCGCCCCGGCCACCGCCTGGACGCTGGCGTCGAGGATCCGCGACCGTTCGCGATCCGAGATTCTCGCCACCTCGCTCGTCACTCCGAGCGCGGTGAACCCGGAGACGCCGTCGTCCAGAAAGAGCTTGACCACCCGCCCGAGACTCGCCTCGTCGAATGACCCGTCGGGACCGAAGGGTGTGGGCAGAACCGAATAGACGCCGCGCATCGGCGAATTATCGCACGGACGACGGGGCGACCGGCGGGGGGAATCCTCCTTTGCCGGTTGCCACGGTTCTGATAGAAACGGCCCATGAGACTGCGACTGCTTTCCGCCGCCGAGGTTCGCCGGGCACTGCCCATGGCGGACGCCATCCGCATCGTTCGCGACGCGTTCATCGAGCTCTCCGGCGGCCGCGCGGTGATGCCGGTTCGGACACAGATCCCGATTCCGTCGAGCGGCGGAATCAGCCTTCACATGCCCGCCTATCTCGCCGGCCCGGGGCAACTCGCCACCAAGATCGTGTCGGTGTTCCCCCGGAACCCGGACCGCCGGACGCCCCTCCCCACGATCCACGCGCTGGTGCTGGTCCTTGATGCCGAGACCGGCATTCCCTTGGGCGCGCTGGAGGGAGGGACGCTCACCGCGATCCGCACCGGAGCGGCCTCGGGAGTCGCCACCGCCGAACTGGCGCCCGAGGATGTGACGACCGCAGCGGTGCTCGGCGCCGGCATCCAGGCGCGCACCCAGCTCGAGGCGATGGTGACCGCCCGCCCGGGCATCCGCCGCGCCCTCGTCTTCGACGTCCGCCCCGAGGCGGGCGAGGCGTTTGCCGGCGAGATGAGCGAGCAACTCGGCATCCCGGTGGAGGCGGCAGGGAGCGCCGACGACGCAGTGTCTGCGGCGGAGGTGATCGCCGAAGCCACCACCGCCACCACTCCGGTCTTCTCGGACTCCGCCCTTCGACCCCGCGTTCACCTCAACGCAGTCGGCTCCTTCACTCCCGCCATGCAGATCATTCCCCCGGAGACGGTGGTTCGGGCGCAGGTGGTGGTGGACCACCGCGCATCCTGCTGGGAGGAAGCCGGGGACCTCATTGGCCCCCGGGATGCCGGGCTCATCGACGAGTCGCACATCGTCGCCGAAATCGGCGAAATCGCCGCCGGCACGGCGCCACGACCCAAAGGGGAAACGGTGCTCTTCAAAACGGTGGGAACGGCAGTGCAAGACGTCGCCGTCGCCGCCGCCGCCCTTGCCCGCGCCGAGGAACAGGGGCTGGGAACGCTCGTGGATCTGTAACTGGCCGGGTCGGGCAGGGAGGCGCCCGGGGATCCCACGCCGGGTCCGGTACCCTCAGGCGCCCGACGGTGCCCTGCCGGCCTCCGCCCAGCGGACGGCGAGGAAGGACGCGGCACCGAAGATCGCCCAGCTGGCGATCTGGAAATACATGGTCCCGTCGAAGCTCTGGCCCACCAGGACGCCGAACGGGACCGAGATCAGGGTGGAGACCGACCCCACCACCGCCGCTCCCACCCCGGCGAGGTGACCGAGCGGTTCCATCGCCAGCGCGTTGAGGTTGCCGAAAAGCAGGCCGATGCCGAGGAAGAGCGCGATCAGACAGGCCATGAAGAGCCAGAAGGGTGGGAGGCCGTTCCAAGCATGGATCGGCGCCAGCGCGACGATCGAGAGCAGAGTGATGAACGCGGTCGCGGCCAGCGAGAGCCGACGCATCCCATGCTTCATCACCAGCTTTCCGTTCACGAGCGAAGCGACCCCGATGGCGAGCGCCAGAATGCCGAACCAGAGGGGGAAGAGCGATCCGGCCTGGTAACCCTCCTCGAAGAGCTGTTGCGCGGAACTCAGCCAGGCGACGAACGGGGCGAACACGAAGCCGGTCGCCAAGGTGTAGCCGAGCGCGGCCCGGATCCGCAGGACTTCGGCAAATCCGCGGGAGATGGTTCGCAAGGAGAACGGCCGGCGGCGGTCCGCAGGCAGCGTTTCCGGCTGCCGCAGCCCGAACCACCCGAGCGCCACCGCCGCGATCGCGACGAAGGCGACGAAGATCGCCCTCCAGTCCCCGAACCGCAGGATGCCCTGGCCGAGGGCCGGCGCCACGGTGGGAATCAGGACGAAGACCGCCATCACGAGAGACATGAGCCGAGCCATCGGGCGGCCCTGGTACTGGTCGCGGACCACGGCCACGGTCACCACCCGGGGCGCCGCGACACCCATCCCCTGGATGACCCGGCCGCCGATCATGACGCCCAGCGTGGGGGCGAGGATGCTCACGAGGCACCCGATCATGAACAGGGCGAGGCCGGCCTGCATCGTCGGGCGCCGTCCGATGTGGTCGGAAAGCGGACCGATCACGATCTGGCCGAGCCCGAAACCCGCAAAGAGCGCGGTGACGACGAACTGGACATCATGGGGCCGCGACATTCCCAGATCCCGGCCGATGGCGGGCAACGCCGGCAGCATCGTGTCGATGGAGAGTGCGGTGAGCGACATGAGCAGCGCCGCGAGGGGAACGAACTCGCGGGTTCCGAGCGCCGGCCCGCTGGACGCCGGCATTCCCCGGCCGCCTACCGCCGTACCGGGTTCTCGAGCCGGCCGATCCCCGGCGCCTCGGCGCCGATGACGTCGCCATCCTCGATCCGCACGGCCCCCGGGGTTCCGGTGAGCAGCACGTCTCCGGCCCGCCAAGTCATGTTGCGGGAAAAGAACTCCAGCAGGTATGCCGGGGTGTGACGCATCATCCCGACCGGAGCGCTACGCACCGGTTTCCCGTTCCGCACCGTCGAAACCTCGAGTTCCGGCGGGGGCAGGCCGTCGGCGGTCACGAGGCACGGGCCGAGACTCAGGAAGGTGTCATAGCTCTTGGCCCGGGTCAGATAGCGCGGGTTCTCGCGCAGGATGTCCTCGGCAGTCATGTCCACCGCGAGGGTCCAGGCGGCTACTGCCGAGCGCACTTCGGCCGGCCCGAATTCGCTGCCGGTCCGGCTCAGAACCAGCGCCAGCTCTCCCTCGCCCGTTACTCGCTCCGAGTCCCGGGGCAACCGCACCGTCGCGCCCGGGCCGATGAGGCTCTGGTTCGGGCGCATGAACCCCACCGGCGCGTCGGGGGGCACGGCATCAAGGTCCCGAGCGTGGTCCCGGTAGTTGAGGCCGACGCACCAGATCTTCGGCGGACGCACCAACGGCGCCAGTAATTCTGCTTCGGATGCCACCGGACCGTCGGGGCGAATCCCGGTCAGGGCCTTGCACAGCCGGGCCATCCCGTTCTGCTGGACGAGGGCATCGATATCCGGAAATTCCGGAACGATCCGGCGCAACGGAACCAGACGTTCCCCCGACAGCACGGCGGAAACCGCTTCGCCACGGTCGCGAAAGCGGTAGAGGCGCATCGGGGGCGGGAGAATACCCGCGATGCAGGTTCGACTGGACTACGGTGAGGCCGGCCTTCCCTTCGCGACGCCGGAGGAGGCCGCCGAGGTCGAAATCGTTCGCCCGCGGTTCCCGCCGCCGGTCTCCTCGGTGGAGGAGACGCTGCGGGAGGCGCTCGATCGTCCGTCAGCCGGCCCGCCGCTCGCTGCCCGGATTCCTCGCGGGGCCTCGGTCGCAGTGGCGATCTGCGACGGAACCCGGCCGCAGCCGCGGGAAGCGATGCTCCGGGCCCTTCTGGAGACATTGCCGGCGCCGCCCGCGAACGTAACGGTTTTGGTTGCCACCGGGACCCACCGGAACCCACCGCCGCCCGAACGGGAAGCGCTGGTGGGGAGCGAGATATTTGCCGCATGCGAAGTCCTGGGCCACGACTGCCGGGACGACGCCTCGCTCGCCCGGGCGCCGGGCGGCGGGACCGACATTCCGGTGACACTGAACCGGCGGCTCCTCGAAGCCGATATCCGGATCACCACCGGCTTCGTCGAGCCGCATTTCTTCGCCGGGTTCTCCGGGGGCCCCAAGATGGTGGCGCCGGGCCTCGCGGGTCTCGAAACCATCCTCCACCTTCACGATGACGCCCGGATCGGACACCCGGACGCCACCTTCGGAATCACCGAAGGAAACCCGGTTCACGATGCAGTGCGCGCCCTCTCGGCCGCCAACCGGGTGGACTTTGCCCTGGATGTCCTGCTGGATGGCGCCAAGCGGATCACCGGCGCGTTCGCGGGAGATCTCGCCGAGGAACACCGGGCCGCCTGTCTCCGGTCGCGGGCGGAGGCGATGTATCCGCTCCGCGAGCCGTTCGACGTGGTGGTGACCACGAACTCCGGGTATCCCCTCGATCAGAACCTCTACCAGGCGATCAAGGGCATGGCGGCGGCGGCGCTGATCGTGAAACCCGGCGGCGTCATCCTCTGCGCCGCCGAGTGTCGCGCCGGACTTCCCGACGGGAGCGCCTGGGCCCGCGCCCTCAAGGCCGGTGCTTCGATCCGGGAGGTGCGGGAGGCGCTTCGGAAGGCCCCGACGCGCCGTCCCGACGACTGGCAGGTGCAGGTGCTCTGCCGGATCCGGAAAAAGGCGCGGGTGGGACTCTTCTCGTCCCTGCCGCCGGAAACGGTGCGTTCCGCCCACCTCGAACCGGTGGCCGACCTCGAGGAGGCTTGCCGCGAGGCCCTCCGGGAAGCCGGCCCCGGGGCACGGCTCGCCGTCCTCCCGCACGGCCCGATCACGATTCCGTATCTGGCTTGAGGGCATCCCCGGAACGTGGCCTGCTGCGGAAAGGACAAAGAGTTCGGAACGGCTCGCTGTTCGCGTCGCATGGTCACCGTGGCAAGTTCGTTCGTGATCCTGCCACAATCTGGTACCATGGACTTTGGCTGGAGGAAACCACTTGTGACCCGAACCGATTTTTCCACATTTGCGTTCATGGTTTTGTTTTTATTGATACCGATCAATTCAAGCGCAGAGCCTCCCCCCGCAGAGCATCGTGTTCTTGAACAAAATGACGCACCGATCATGATTGCGCGTTATGGTGCTCACTATCAGGAGTCCAGCAGGTACCAATCATCGGGCATCAAACATGAACTCAACTATCGCAATGTTGGAGATAGAAAGATCGTGGCGGTCCAGTTCGGACTGCTCTCTTTCAACATTTTCAACGAATTCCAAGACAGGTTAGGCGGCTTTGTTATCGACGACATCGAGGTAGGAAATATGGAATCTGGCGCTTGGTTGGCAAGTGCCCTCGCTGAATCCTCCTTCTATACCGGAGTTGCCTATGTCGAAAAGGTTCGGTTTGAAGATGGTGAGATTTGGTCTGCAAATACTGAAGACGTGCTTCGTCAACTGCAAGAAATCGAACAAGACTTGAATGTGGACATTTTAGAACGGTGACACAAGTCGTTGCGCAGAGTGGATATAGCCGCGGATCAAGTGAGTGCGAACGAAACGCAGGTCGGACTGATGAGTAAGCCGAATTGGGCTAATCGAACGATCTGGACACGCGATTGCCTCGAAGTCATACGAGGCATGAATTCCGATTCCGTGGATTTGATTTACCTGGATCCACCCTTCAATTCCAATGCGGACTACTCCGCCCCGGTCAGATCAAAGGCAGCTAAGGCACACTTCAAGGATACTTGGACACTCCGAGATGTGGATGAAGAATGGACCCGTATCATGGAGCGGGAACATCCCGCACTGTTTCGCGTTTTGCTAGCTGCCATGAACTTATCTCATAATTGAAATATGACGTGAAATATGTATGGTCATAAACCATGATCCATGTGACCGATGCGCAGTGGGAGAGGATCCGAAGATTCTTTCCCGAAGAGAATATTCCTGTGAACCGTCGTGGGAGGAAGCCTATTCCGGCACGCTCCATCCTGGATGCGGTTCTTTGGATATTGACGACTGGTGCGCAATGGAAATGGCTGCCGGAGTGCTATCCGAATTACAAAACCGTGCACCGCAGGTATCAAAAGTGGTGTCGGAATAGAGTTTTGGCCGACGCACTAGTGGGTCTGGTCAAGGAACTTCGTGAAAGCGGTGTGATCGATGAATCGGAGTGTTTTGTTGACGGAATGTTCCTGTCCGCCAAGGGTGGCGGTCGTGGAGTTGGTTGGACCAAGCGCGGCAAAGGCGTCAGGGTCATGGGGATAGTGGATCGTCACGGCTTACCCTTGTCGGTCAGCACACATGGAGCGAATCATCACGAAACGAAGTGTATTCAATTGACTTTGGACTTTTACCCGGAAGGCGGAAAGCCAGAGAACCTGGTCGGTGACGAGGCGTACGACAGTGGCGCTTTGGACGATGATTTACGGGCGAAGAGATCAACATGATCACGCCGCACCGCAGAAATCGAAGGAAACGGAAGACACAGGATGGCCGTCGGTTGCGCCGTTATCAGCGTCGGTGGCTAGTGGAACGGTTTTTCTCGTGGCTTCAATGGCAACGTCGTGTGCTGATTCGATGGGAGTTTTACGCGGCGAATTTTCTTGGATTTGTCCATCTCGCGTGCGTCTCCATTCTTCTTAGGTATTTTTTGAGATAGGTTCATGTAACTGGTGCCAGACGGAGTTTCCGATTCGGAATCTTGAAGTGGACCACATCATCGCCAAGTCGAAGGGCGGGACCGATCATCTGGATAACTTGCAACTCTTGTGCGGCAATTGCAACCGGGTCAAAGGAGACCGCGGGATGGAATACCTGCGAACGAAGCTCCAGATCGATTCCCGTGGGGACGTGGGTTGATGGCAAGGACAGTGGTCGGTACTACAAGGACATCGGGCGGGTGCGTGCCGCTACGGGTTTTCTTCGGGGGTGTCCGGGACGAGGACCAGTGTCCAGGCCGTCGGGCCGGCGAGGAGGGGCGTGGGGCGGCCCTCTTCCCAGTCCTCGTGCCCGGCGAGGTACCAGGGGGCGAGCGGGTGGCCAGCCTGGCCGCCCGGCATGTGGAAGATCCCGGTTTCCTCGCGCCCCGGCGACACCACCAGGCGCTGCGAGGGGCCGTGGCCGGGACTCTCCGCGCGCGGCAGGGTGCTGTCGCCGGGAAGCGGGCGCGGTGGGGCGTCGAGGAACCGCCGGAGCAAGGCGGGGAGCGCCGGACTCATCGGATGGCGAACCTGGACCCGGTTGTACTGCCCCCAGGTCGCTTCCCCGAGTGGTCCGTCCGCCGTCATCTCAAGCACTGCGGCGGCGAGCGCATCCCGCAGCGCCTCGTTCCAGTCGTCGGCGCCCGCCGGGACATAACGGATCGGCTGTTCCCGGGCGAGGCGCAGCAGCGGCCCCGGCCACTGGTTGGCGACTTGCGCGGAAAATTCCGGGAAGATCCGGCTCGCCGGGGCAGTGAGCTCTCCGTACACCCGGTCGAAGAGGGCCTGCCGGGCGGTGCGGGTCAACCGGTACCCCACCGAGTCCACCGACGCCCGTCCGGTCCACGAACCGCGCAGCAGCGCCGTCGCTTCCCGGTCGCCCCCGGCTTCGAGGAACAGGTCGCGCCATGCGGACAGTTCAATGGCGCGGTCGTCAAGCTGGATGTCGAGCAGGGACTCCTCGGTGGCGGCTTCGATGCTCCGGAGCCGGTCGCGGATCTGCTGCGCCCGCGCCCCATGGGCATACGGACCGGCAACGCCGATCCGTTCCAGCCACTCCCCGTCCACGATGCGGTTGTTGGCGGTCCAGAGCAGGCCGTCGGCCGGATCCCGGATGACCGGAATCTCCTCGGGCCGGAGGTACCCGTCCCATCCGCGGTCGCCGCCGGCCCACGAGGCCGAAGACCGGCCGTCGATTCCCCGGCGGCGCGGGATCGCCCCGGCGATGGTCCACCCGATGGCGCCGCTTCGGTCCACCGCCACCAGGTTCAGCGGCGGAATGCCGCTTTCGCGGCCGGTGGCGAAGACCTCGTCCAGATTCTCCGCGAGCAGGAGATGGACATAGCCAGCGCGAAGGCCCTCGGGATCGTGGGCGATCCAGCGGATCGCCCGCGGACGTCCGGAACGCCGAGTGACCGGCCCCCAGATCGTCTCCTCAATGCGCAGCCGTTCCGGTTCGCCATCGGCCACCCGGATCGTCTCTTCATGGAACTCCCGGGGCAGCGGACCCGCCGGGGTGAGGTAGCGGTCGGGATCCCCGGGATCGGGTTCGATGTCCACCAGGTCGGTCCAGTCACCGCCGCTGCTCGTGAACCCCCACGCCACCATGCCGTTGCTGCCCGCCACCAGCGCCGGAACCCCGGGAAGCGTGATCCCGACCGCCCGCCGGGCGCCCAGGTGGAGTTCCACCCGGTACCAGCGGTTCGGAACCACATGGGGGAGATGCATGTCATTGGCGAGCAGGGGCGCCCCGGCCGCCGTGCGCGGGGCGGCAACGGCCCAGCTGTTGCTGCCGGAGACCAGGGGTGGCTCGGAAATCGACCCCTCGGGAACGGATCCGATGCCGGCGAAGGCCGCGGGGCCGGGGATTTCCGGAGTGGGCCATGCCTCCCCGCGGAGCGGCGCGTCGAATTCGGTCCCGGGGGGATGGAGGAAGGCGACGAGGTCGGGAGGCAGGCTCCGGTCGAGCGCGTCGGTCCGGGCGTCCCGGAGACCGGTCGGGTCGTTCAGCACGAAGTACATGGCCGCCACTGCGAGGATGGAGTCCTCGATCCGCCACGGGGCCGGGTCCTGGCCGAGCAGGAGGTACTCCGGCGGAGCGGCGCCGAGGGCGAGGAGTCCTTCCCGCACCCCGTCGCGGTAGGCCGCGAAAATGTCCCGCTCGCCGGGGGCGAGGACGCGAACCGCCCGCGCCGCGCGCGCCCGCATCCGATGGAGGCGGGCTTCCCGGTCCAGCGGCAGGGCGGCCGGACCGAAGAGCGCCGCCAGTTCCCCCGCCGGCTGGCGGCGAAGCAGGTCCATCGCGAAGTACCGCTCCTGGGCGTGCAGGAACCCGAGGGCACGCATGGCGTCCCGGTGGGATTCGGCGCGAATCCGCGGCACGCCGAGCGCATCCCGCTCGATGCGTACCGGGGCATCCAGCCCGGGGAGCGGGCGTTCCCCCTCGACGAGGGGCAGACTCGCCCGAAGACGCGCCCGCACCAGAAGCCCGCTGACGAGCAGCAAGGTCCCCAGCAAACCGAGCGCAACCCCGGCGACAACGCGAATCCGACGACGCACCCGGGTCATGAGCAGCACTAATCTAATCGCCGCCCATGCCGTCCCGCGCCTTCCTCCCGGCCGCCGTTCTCCTCGCGGCGCTCCTCGTTCCCTCGCCTTCCGTCGCCCAGCCTTCGTCCGGCTGGACCGGAAAGGCGGGAGTCAATCTGGTGAGTTCCTCCGGGAACTCCTCCGCCGGCTCGCTGGGTATTCGGCTGGAGACCCGACGATTCCTGCGCGGGTTGCTGCTTGCGGTGGATTCCGGCGCCCTCCGGTCCAGCACCGACACCGTCCGACGGCAGGCCTTCGGGACGCCGGACGATTTCGACGTCCTCCGTAGCGTGGACCGCGATGTGCAGGCGGATCGGACATGGGTCAAGACCCGGTTGTCGAACGGCGAGGGGGCGGATGCGCCGCGGCCATCCTGGTATCTGGCGGCGGGCTGGGATCGGGACGCCCCGGCCGGAGTCGCAGCCCGCTATGAGCTCGCCGCCGGGATGGGGTCCGCTTTCGGGGCCGGAAGCGCCGGACGGGAGCCCCCGCTCTACCTGGGCGCCGGATTCACCCTGGTGGGCCAGCAGGACGAGGTTCGGGATGCCGAAGTCGCGGCGAACACGGTCGGGTTGCGCCTCGACGCCCGATCCAGCGGCCGACTGCGGAACGTGGACCTGTCGGTCGTGGCGCGAGGGGTCTGGAATCTCCGAAACCGCGACGACCTGCGTCTCGACGCCACCGGATCGGCAGCGGTTCCGGTCAGCGAGTTCCTCGCCTTCCAACCAAGCCTCCAGGCGCTCTGGGATTCGCGCCCGTCGCTGGTCCTGGTTCCGCTCGCGCCCGCTCCCGGAGCGCCGGTCGCGGGTTCGGTTCCGGTTCGCCGCGGACGCCTCGACCTGATTCTGCTGGCGTCACTCACCGTCCGGTGGGGAGAGTCCTGATCTCGCAGCGCGCCGTGGTGCTGGGACCCCGCCCCGGCCCGGACATCCTCGGCCCGATGCTCGAATCCCTCGACCTGCCGCCGGGGCCGGTGGCTACCCTGAGCGTCGGCTGGCGCGAATCGGACATCGAAGCGGCAGGATTTCCCGAAGGGCTTCCCGGCTGCGGACGCGCGTTGGAACCCCTCGCCCTGGGCGAGCGAGTGCGGCGCGCCTTTGCCCGGGACAAGGAGCTGTCCCAGGCCCACGCGGAACTCCAGACCGGGGTGCGGGCCGAGGAAGCGCTGTACGGCGCGCGCCTCCGGCAGGCGGTGGAGGCGGCCCGGGCGGTGGAGCGAGTGGCGGTTCCGGACCGCTACCGGGAGCCTTATACCCGGGAGGCCTGGAGATCCCTGCTCGCAACCGACCGCTTCCACTTCGATTCCCAACGGCGGTGCTGGCGCGAGTTTCGCGAGCGCCTCCGACCCCTCGAGCGCCCGGCGCTCCGGGCGGAGCGGGACGAGGTTCTCGATATTCTGGATGGGGCGGCGGCGGTGCTGATTACCGGGGGCCATGTGGCAATGATTCGCAACCGCATGTTGCTGCTGGAGTTGGGAGAGGCGCTCGCGCAGCGGACGCTGGTGGCCTGGTCCGGAGGCGCCATGGCCCTGACCCGGCAGGTGGTGCTGTTCCACCACCGGCTTCCCCACGGGTCGGCGGAGCCCGAAATTCTCGGCGACGGCCTCGGACTGCTGCCCGGAGTGGCGCTGTTTCCCGATGCGCGCTTGCGGCTGCCCCTCTCGGAGCGGGGAAGTCTCGCCGATCTCGCCGGGCGGGTCGCGCCGGAAGTGGCGGTTCTGCTCGACGACGGAGACCGGCTGGAATGGAACGGGCGGCGGTGGAGCGCCCCGTCGGGGATGCGGATCCTCGGGAACAACGGGGAAATCCTGGAAGTGGAATCGCTCCCATGACCGCCCCCCCGGACCTCGCCATCCACGAGCTGGCAGCCGCCGCCCCGTCGCCGGAGGATCTCGATGCCTTCCTGGAGCGCCACTCGTTTCCGCTCCGGGAGGGGCCGCACACCACCTTCGTCTATCGGGGCGGGGCGAAACGGATGCGACTCGGGCACTGGCTGTTCGGCGCCCCGGCCTCCCGCGACATGGAGCGCATCCCCGGCACCGACCTCTGGTACCTGGTGATGGACCTCCCGCCCGGCTCCCGGGTGGAGTACCGGTTTCAGCGGGTCCTCGACGTCGAGGCCGACTGGATCCTGGATCCCCTGAATCCCCACACCGCCGAGGACCCGTTCGGCGAGCAGTCGGTCTGTCACGCGGTCGGCTACGAACGCCCCGACTGGACCCTCACCGACCCCTCGATCCCGGCCGGGGAAGTCGTCGAGACCGGCGCCCGCCATCGCCTCGATCCGATGCGCCGGGTCCACGCCTATGTGCCGGCCAACTTCCGCGAGACCCGGCGCTATCCCTGTCTGATCGTGCACGACGGAAGCCGTTATCGGGAAAAGGCGGCGCTCCCCACCGTGCTGGACAACCTCATCCACCGGCACGAGATTCCCCCGCTCATCGCGGCCTTCGTGGACCCCGCCCGGCGGATCCACGAGTACGCCAACAATCCCGACCACGCCGATTTCCTGCGGCATGGACTGGCGGCGGACCTCGAGCGCGAGTTCCGGCTCTCGAATCGACCCGACGACCGCGGGCTGATCGGCGCCGGACTTGGCGCCGTCGCGGCATGCACCGCTGCCGCGCGGCATCCGGGCCATTTCGGCAAGCTGATGCTGCAATCGGGGTTGTTCACGTTCGGTGAGGCGGGCATCGGGACCCGGCTGCTGGATCCGGTGGTCGAGTTCGTGAACCGCTTCCGAGCCAAGCCCCAGCGGATCGCGAATCGGGTGTTCCTGAGTTGTGGCGCCTACGACCCGCTGATCCACGAGAACCGCCGGCTGGCGCCGGTCCTCCGGAAAGCGGCGATGGAAGTGCGCTTCGAGGAGGCACTCGACGGCCACAACTGGGAGCACTGGCGCGACCAGCTGCGCGTCGGCCTCTCGTGGCTCTTTCCCGGACCCATCTGGCTCTACTACTCGTGACCGCGCATCCGCTCGACCGTTCCGTCCTCCGCCGGGGCACCGGTTCGGTCAAGTGGGACCACTCCGAGGAAGGGGGCGGGTTCCCTCCGGTGGACGACCCGGACATCATCCCGATGTGGGTGGCGGACATGGACTTCGCCTGCCCGGAAGCGGTGACCCGGGCGATCTCCGAGCGGATGCGGAATCCGATCTTCGGATACAGCCTGGAATCCCCCGGCTTTGCCTCCGCCTTCGCCGACTGGACCGACCGGCGGCACGGCTGGCGCCCCGATCCCGGCTGGGTGGAACCGAGCGAGGGCGTCGTTCCCGACCTCCAGCACCTCGTCCGCGGCCTGCTCCGGGCCGGCGAGGGCGTGATCGTCCACCCCCCGGTGTACTACCCGTTCTTCGCCGCCGTGCGCCACGGCGGTGCGAAGCTGGTCCCCTGCCCCCTCCGCACCGTGCCCGGGCCCGGGAATCCGTGGCGGCTGGACCTCGAGGCATTCGCCCGGCTCGCCGCCGAGCCGACCAACCGGATGACGTTCCTGTGCAGCCCGCACAACCCGGTGGGCCGGGTCTGGACCCCGAGCGAGCTCGCCGACTTCGCCCGGATCGCCCGCGACAACGATGTGATCGTGGTAGCGGACGAGATTCACGCCGACCTCATGCTGGACGGCGCCCGGTTCACCCCCTGGCTGAGTCTTGACGAGAGTGACCGCGCCCGCTCGATCGTGGTGACCAGTCCGTGCAAGACGTTCAACATCGCCGGCCTGAAGATCTCCTGCCTCGTCATTCCCGACGAGGGCATCCGTGACACGTTCCGCCGCACCCGGATGCGGGCGGGGGCCTACGGAGTCAATCCGTTGTCGGTGGCCGCCGCCGAAGCCGCCTGGCGCGAGGGCGACGGGTGGCTCGACGAAGTGCTCGGCTACCTCACCGAAAGCGCGTCCGAGGTCCGCCGCTTCTTCGAGGATCGCCCCGGCCTCGGAGTCTCCATGACTCTGATCGAAGCGACCTATCTTCCCTGGCTGGACTTCCGCGCGGCGCGCGGGCCGGACCCGGAGGTGGCCGCCTTTCTGCTGCGGAAAGCTCGGGTCCGTCTCAAGGAAGGCGCCCTCTTCGGCCAAGAGGGCCAGGGATTCGCCCGCATGAACATCGCCTGCCCGCGCCCGCTGCTGCGCGAAGCGCTCCGACGCATCGCCGACGCCCTCGAACCGACCGACCCGGCCTGACCCGGGAGGGGCGCTTCAGCGTCGCCGCAATGTGCAATCATCCCTCACCCCGCACCGAGGGCCGGAACCGAGCGGTGATCGACGAAGTCCGATGGGCGTTCGACCGGATCGTCGAACCAAGGAAGGTTGTCGACGAGCATCCGGAGCCCAGTCGGTTTCTGATCACCGGCTCGGTCGATCTGTTCGGGACACGACGGCTCCGGACTCGCTGGACGGGCGCGGCGGGACCGTCGAGCTCCTTCTGTATCTCCCGAGTCCAGACTGGCCGCGCCGCGCTTTCTCGATCGGGCCTTTACCGGCGATTCCCCGGCCATGGAAGAGGTGGGACGCTCAAGCGCGCTCGCGGAGCGGGTCGCCCGCATTGAGGGCGCCTTCCTCACTCCCCGGCCCGTCGCGCCGACGGCAAAACCCGCTGCCTGATCCGATCCGGCGGCTTGGGCGCCGGATCTACCCCCGGTCCAGGAAGTCGTTCCAGGCGGCCGGGCGGAGCGAACCTTCGGGCCAGGCGACCAGCGCCTTGACCACATGGATCGCAAGCGACGGGTCGGTGAGCAGGGGAATGTTCCGGTCCACGGCGCGGCGCCGCACGAGGTATCCGTCCGGGCGGCCCTCGGGGTCGTACGCGACCGGCACGTTCACCACCAGATCCACGGCACCGGCATCAATGAGGTCGAGGGCGCTCATCGGGTTCGGCGGAGCGAAACCGGCGCCCAGCGTGCGCTGCGGGCTCTCGACCCGCTCCACCAGCGTGTTCTCGACGCCGTACAGGGTCAGCGAGCGACTGGTGCCCGAAGTGGCGTAGATCCGAAGGCCGAGCGCATCCGCCATCACCCGCGCGGTCTCGATGAAGCGCTCCTTCCAGCGCGTCGGTCCGAGTGACAGGAGCACCGCCCGCTTCGGGCGGCGGAACCCGGTGGCGATCAGACCGTGGAGCAACGCCTCGTGGAAGGTGTCGCCGAGACAACCCACTTCCCCGGTACTGGCCATCTCCACCCCGAGCAGCGGGTCGGCCCCGATCAGGCGGGAGAACGAAAACTGGGGAACTTTCACCCCGGTATGCTCGAGATCGTACAGCGGGCGGTGGTCCATCCCCGGATCCTCGCCAAGCATGATCCGGGTGGCCGCCCGCGCATAGTTCCGCCCGGTCACCTTGGACACGAAGGGGAGGCTGCGGGAAGCCCGCAGGTTGCACTCGATGACCTTGACCGCCCCGGCCCGGTGGAGCATCTGGATGTTGCAGGGACCGGTTACCCGCAGTTCCTTCGCGATCAGGCGGGCGATCCGCTTTGCCTTGCCGAGGATGGGCACCGTCATGTCCACCGGGGGGAGCACCAGGGTGGCGTCGCCGCTGTGTACGCCAGCGTCCTCGACGTGCTCGGTCATGGCCCAGAGCACGACCTCGCCGTCCCGGGCCACAAGGTCCACTTCGATCTCCCGGGCTCCCTCTTCGAACCGGGAGACCACGACCGGATGCTCCTGCGAGACCGCCTTCGCCTTTCTCAGAATACGTCCGAGCTCATTGGGTTCGTGGGCCACCGACATGGCCGCGCCACTCAGCACGTAACTTGGCCGAACCAGAACGGGAAAGCCGCCGAGTTCCTTGACGATCCGCCCGGCGTCAGCGACGTCGGTGACATGCGCCCACAGCGGCTGGTCCACTCCGATCCGGTCCAGCAGGGCGCTGAACTTGTTGCGGTCCTCGGCGCGGTCGATGTCATGCGCAGCGGTGCCGAGGATGGGTACGCCCGCCTCATGGAGCCGGGTGGCGATCCGGTTCGGGATCTGCCCCCCCATGCTCACGATCACCCCGTCGAGGGGTTCCTTCCGTGCCAGGTCCAGCACCGATTCGACGCTGACCTCGTCGAAGAACAGCTTGTCGCAGATGTCGTAGTCGGTGCTGACGGTTTCCGGGTTGTAGTTGAGCATCAGGGTTTCGCAACCCAGCTCGCTCGCCGCCTGCACCGCATTTACGCAGCACCAGTCGAACTCCACCGACGAACCGATGCGGTAGACGCCCGACCCGATCACCAGGACCCGCCGGCGTCCGGCGTCCCCCGAGGAAATGATCTCGTCCTCCTGCGCGTGGTACGTGGAATAGGAGTAGTTCGTCTCTGCCGGAAACTCCGCGGCCAGGGTGTCGATGCGGGCGATTCCGGGTTCGATACCGTACTTCCGCCGCTCCTCGCGAGCGGCTCCGCGTGGCTTTCCGACGAGTGCCTCGATCGCTTCGTCGGAGAATCCGTGCTGCTTGGCCCGTCGCAGGAGGTCTTCGCCGACCGGCCACCCGGATGTCCCGAGGGCCGACTCGATCGCCATCGCATCGGCGATTCCGGAAAGGAACCAGGGGTCGATCCGGGTCAGCCGGTGGACCTCGGCGATGGCCTCCGGCACCCGACCCTCGTCGTGGGCACGCCGCAGCGACGCCGCCAACGCGAAAACCCGCCGCGGCGTCGCGTGCACCAGCTCGTCTTCGAGGTCCGCGAACCCGACCGCCGTCGAGCCCAGTCCGTGGACGCCGATGTCGAGCATCCGGAGCGCCTTCTGAAGCACTTCGGGAAACGTCCGGCCGATGGCCATGACTTCGCCGACGCTCTTCATCTCGCTTCCGATCCGGGTTCCCGCCGACTGGAACTTCCCGAGGTCCCAGCGAGGCGCCTTCAGGACCAGGTAGTCGAGGGCCGGCTCGAAGAACGCCCGGGTCACGCCGGTCATGCTGTTCTTCAATTCGGGAAGCGTGTAGCCGAGCGCCAGCTTGGCCGCCACATACGCGAGTGGATACCCGGTGGCCTTGCTGGCCAGCGCCGACGAGCGGGAGAGACGGGCATTCACCTCGATCACCCGGTAGTCCTCCCGATCCGGATCGAGCGCGAACTGGATGTTGCATTCCCCGACGATGCCGAGGTGCTGGATGGTCTTCACCGAGACCGTCCGGAGCATCTGGTACTCGGCGTCGTTCAGGGTTTGCGACGGCGCCACCACGATGGATTCCCCGGTATGGATCCCCATCGGGTCCATGTTCTCCATGTTGCAGACGGTGATGCAGTTGTTCTGCCCGTCACGCACGACTTCGTACTCGATCTCCTTCCAGCCGCGCAGCGATTCCTCCACCAGTACCTGCGCCCGATCTCCGCCCTGTTCGCCGAAGATGTGCGCGACGGCGGCCTCGAACTCCTCCTCGGTCTCCGCGATCCGGCTTCCCTTGCCGCCCAGCGAAAAGCCGACCCGCAACATCACCGGCAGGCCGATCCGATCCCTGGCTTCCCGGGCCTCTTCGGGGCTGTCACAGGCGACGCTGCGGGCCGCCTTCACTCCGATTTCGGCGAGACGCGCGTTGAAGAGACCGCGATCCTCGGTGTCCCGGATGCTCCGCACCGGAGTTCCGAGAACCCGGATTCCGGCCTCTCGAAAGAACTCTTCAAGAGCCAGTCCGCAACTGAGCGCAGTCTGTCCGCCGAAGGACAGCGCCACTCCGTCCACCTTTTCGGCGAGGGCAACGTGACGCACGAAATCCGGAGTGACCGCATTCAGATACAGCCGATCCGCCATCCCCTCGCTCGTCTGGATGGTGGCGATGTTGGGATTGACCAGGACGGTGCGGATTCCCTCCTCGGCCAGCGCCTTGATCGCCTGGGAACCCGAATAGTCAAACTCGCCGGCCTGTCCGATCCGGAGCGCGCCGGATCCCAGTACCAGAACGCACTGCGGACGCTCGCCGGTCATCGGCCCGCCTGCCGGCTCCGGCATTCCTCGAGGAAATCGTCGAACAGGGTTCCGGTGTCTTCCGGCCCGGGACGGGCCTCCGGATGGAACTGCACGCTCCGGTAGGGCCGCGACTTCGACCGGATCCCCTCGTTGGTTCCGTCGTTCAGGTTCCGGAACCAGGGGGTCCAATCCTCTCCGAGCGACTCCTCGTCCACCGCGTAGCCGTGGTTCTGACTCGTGATGTACGAGCGTCCGCTCCATAGATCCTGCACCGGCTGATTCACGCTGCGATGCCCGTAGGGCAGCTTGAAGCAACGCGCCCCGGCGGACAGCGCAAGAAGCTGGTTGCCGAGACAAACCCCGAGGATCGGCCGACGGAACCACTCGAGGAGTGCACCGAGCGCGGTGGTGACTTGGCCGAGGTCTTCGGGGTTGCCCGGGCCGTTGCCGATCAGGATGCCGTCGGCCTGTCGGGCGGCCTCGGTAAAGGGGCGCAGTCCCGACACCCGGTGCACCCGGGCCCCCCGGTCAAGCAACGAGCGCACCAGATTGTCCTTGGCGCCGATATCCACCAGCAGGATCACCGGGCCCTCCCCGCTCCCGTACCGGCGTTCCGCTTCCGGGGCAACCTGCTCGAAAACCTCGCGCATCATGTCCACCTCGCGGGGGATTGCGGAAGTCTCGCCTTCGGGGAAGAGGGTTCCCCTCATGGTGCCCGCCTCCCGGAGAAGCCGGGTCACGGTTCGGGTGTCCACTCCCTCGATGGCCGGAACCCCCTCGGATGCGAGCCACGCGCCGAGGGACCGGACCGCTGCGTGGTGGCTGTGCCGCCGCGTGTGTCGTTGCACGACCAACCCCTGTACCTGGATCCGATCCGATTCGAACGGGCCCTCAATGGTCCCCGGGGGCCGCGGCCCGGGAACACCGTAGTTTCCCTGAAGCGGATAGGTGAGGACCAGGATCTGGCCCCGGTAGGACGGATCGGTGAGCGTCTCGACGTATCCGGCCATGCCGGTGTTGAACACCACCTCGCCCGCAACCGGACCGGCGCCCGGGGCCCCGAAGGAACGTCCAGAAAAACCCGAGCCGTCCTCAAGAAGAAGGATCCCGCCCGACGCGGGCCGGGACGCTGGTTCGCCGGGACTCAAACTCGCGGGAATCTAGCAGAAATCCGGAATCGGCCCCCCTTCCTCCCGCTGGTGCTCAATACGCGCTTCGAGCAGTAGCCACTAACCCATAAAAGATCAAGGAAGAATTCCGTGAACGCCCTCACCAGCTGAGGGCGCCCTGGAGCGCGAGCTGACGGTCCCTCGTTCCCATGACGCTCTCGCGCCGCGCCCCTTCGAGGTCCAGCCGGAAGAGCGGGCCCAGCTGGTAGCGGGCGCCGAGCCGCACCGCACGGCCCATCTCCGCCATCTGGAGGCCCGCGTACGGTGTCAGCACTCCCGCCAGCGGAAGCCCGAACCCGTGGCCGCCCTCCGCCGTCAGCCGCCGCTCCGACCGCAACCCCGCCATCGGGGTCGGCGAGAACGCCGGGCTCCGGTCGAACATCTGCTGCAGGCCGCTCTCCGTACCCCCCTGCGACGGCGCCACCTTCAGGAACGGACCCCGTCCCTCATCGCCGGGATCGAGGCTCACCATCGCCCCCACGCCCCACTCACGGCGATCCGTCTCCGCGTGCGTGACCAGCGCCCGGCTACGCACCTCCACCGTCAGGCCCGGGTCCCGCATCCGGTACGCCACGCTTCCGCCGACCTCGACTCCCGCGCCCTCCACCGCGTCGCCCCGGTCGTACAGAACCCCCACCTCCAGCGCCGGCGTCAGCGTACCCGTACCCAGCGGCCGCTCGTGCGAGCCCTCCAGCATCAACCGCAACCGGCTGGTGTGCGCGGTCAGGCCCTCGAGGCCCGACTCCGAGGCCGTGGTGAACCGCGCGTACGAACCCTCGCCCTTCAGCGCCAGCCGGGTCATGCCTCCCACGAGCAGGTCGGCGTCCCGGAACAGCACGCTCCGACCGCCCAGGGCCCCGCTCGCAAACGACATCCCCGCGTCCCGCTTGCTCATCCCCGTCTCGGTCACCCGCACCTCGCCCCGACCGTAGCCCCCGCTCGCCCACAGGTTCGATCCGTCGGGCGCCAGCCACGCAAGGTAGGGGTGGGCCGAGGTCAGGCCCGCCTCGTAAAGGCCGGCCACCGATCCGGTCGCGGCGGCGCTGGTCGCATCGAAGTCCCCGGTCGCGTGCGACACCACGATCCCCGCCAGGAGATCCGAACCGATCCGCATGTCCGCGCCCACGTGCGCCGACCACAGTCCGCCGTCCCACGAGACCTCACGGTCGGCACCGGAGAGTGACAGTCGTCCGCCCCGGCCCCAGACGCCGATCGCCGGGAATCCGCCCTCCTCCTCTTCCTGGCCGAGCGTCATCCCGAACGCCGCACCATCCAGCACGTCGGCGAGCCGCAACGGACGGTGTGTCTGCCCGCCGAACGCCGTCCGATCCCCGAACGCACCCGTCCGACCGTCGTGCCGCAGGTCGAGTGCTCCCCCGGAGGAAGCGGACATCGGCGTGGCGCCGAGGCGCAGCTCCCGCGCCGCATGGCCCGCCGACACCGACTCGATCCGGTCGGCAACCGCGCCCAGTGTCTGCGTGGCGAACCCTGCCGCGAACTGCGGAAGGATCACCTCGTTCAACCGGTTCGCCCGGCCCAGCGCCTCCGCCGACGTCGTGTTCCGCACCGTCACCGACACCGAATCCGCCGTCACCCCGCCGTAGTCCCCGCCGGACACCTGGTGGCTCACCGTCGCCATCATGTCCGCCAGCGAGTCTTCGTCCTCCACCCCGCTCACCGTCACCGTCTGCGGGGTGTCCCAGTTCGCGGCGGTGAACCCGAGCGCACCCGAGACCGTCGCCGCTCCCCCGTCGCTGCTGGTCGGGGTCACCGTCACCGGACCCGTCGGCTCGCTGGTCAGCACCACCGTGTACGTCCCGCTGCCCCCCTCGTCCACCGTCAGTTCGGTCGGAGTGACGGTCACCCCCGCCTTGTCGTTGTCGGTCACCCGTACCGCAACCGCATCGGCCTTCACCGAGTCGTAGTCCCCGCCCGAAACCTCGTGGGTCAGGGTCGCGGTATCCGCCACCGCGTCGGCGTCCTCCGCCGCGCTGACCGTCACCGTCTGCGCCGTGTCCCAGTTCGCGGCGGTGAACCCGAGCGACACCGGCGCCACCGTGATGTCCCCTGCTGCGCCGCCGATCGCCACCGTGACCTCCGCCGTCGGCTCGCTGGTCAGCGCCACCGTGTAGGTCCCGCTGCCCCCCTCGTCCACCATCAGTTCGGTCGGGGTCACCGCAACCCCCGCCTCGTCGTTCTCGGTCACCCGCACCGACACATCGGCGATCTCCACCGAGCCGTAGCCCCCGCCCGACGCCTCGTGCGTCAGCGTCACCGAGTCCGCCACCGCGTCGGCGTCCTCCGCCGCACGGACCGTCACCGTCTGCGCCGTGTCCCAGTTCGACCGGGTGAACGTCAGCGATCCCGGAGAGACCGTCACGTCCCCGGACGCGCCCGACACCGTGACGGTGACGTTCCCCGAAGGACGCCGGTCGAGGATCACCGTGTAGACCGCGGCGCCACCCTCCGTCACCCGAACCGACGCCAGCGACACCGTCACTCCCTTCGTCCCCGAAGTCGTCGTCGAGCCGCCGCTACCGGAACCTTCGCCGGAACCTCCACCACCGCCGCCGCTGGTGGTGGTGGGCGCCGCCGGCGTCGCATCCGCCGGCGCATCCGGACCAGCCCCGGACCCGGCCCCGTTCACCGCGCGCACCTCGAACTGGTACGCGGTGCCGTTGTCCAGCCCACTCACCTCGTAGCTGGTCGTCGTCGGACCCGATCCCGGGATGTCCCTCCATGTCCAGTCCGCCTGACGCCGCACCGGACCCGGCCCCTGGGACGCCATCAGCGCTCCCGCAACCGCCGCCCGGTACCGGTACTGCCACTTCGTGATCGTCGGGTTGTCAGGGTCCGTCCAGCTCAGCGTCACCGAACCGTTGCCCGCCGCTGCGGAGAAGTCCGTCGGCTTCAACGGCGCCGCATCCTTCTCCGCCACGCGCACCACCACATCGGCGATGCTCACCGAGCCATAGCCGCCGCCAGACGCGCTGTGGGTCAGCGTCACGGCGGGGTCCGTGTCCGTGTCCGTGTCCGTCCCCGCATTCACCGTCACCGTCTGCGGCTGGTTCCAGTCGGTCCGGGTGAAGGTCAGCGGCGAGCCCGTCACCGTCACGTCCCCCGAAGCGCCTGCCACCGTGATCGTCACATCCGATGTCGGCGGCGTGTTCAGCCGCATCGTGTACGTCCTGCTGCCGCCCTCCGCCACCGTCAGCGCCGCCGTCGACACCGTCACCCCCGGCGTATCGGCCACCGTCACGTCCACCGTGCCCGCATCCGGGATCGCATCCGCAGAAGCCCCCGTCAGACGGAAGGCGTGGTTGATCGTCGCCGTGCCGTTCGCCACCCCGGTCACCCTCACCGTCCGCGCCGTGTTGTAGTTGCTGGTGGTAAACGTCAGGCTCGACGGACTTACCCGTGCCGCCGCCGTGTCATCGCTCGTTATCCGCAGCGTCCCCGCATACGCCTTCGTCAGCTTCACCTTGTAGGTCGCCGTGGCGCCGGGCGCCACCGTCACCGGCGCATCGGTGATCGTCAGGGCAGCCGCCCCGGTTTTGGTGTTCTTGAAGGATACCGTGCGGATGTTCGACCAAGGGCCATTCAGGACCGCGTTGGACGAATCATACCCACTTGCCCGAACCCGAACCTCGACCGAGGCGCCGTCCGGATAGGCATCGCCCGAACTAATTTGATTGCTGCGGCTCCCGGCTTCTGCTCTGGCAACAGACTTGCTGAGAGTTTCATCCCTCCAAGCCGTCTCACCCTTCAGCCGGATTTGCGCTCCCCACCAATGGAACCTGACTGCGTTTCTCACATAGTCGTCCGCATCCGTCATTTCGTCCGAGCCGCCGGCATGGGTCCAAGTCAGATCGACTCTCTGGCTCGTCGTCGAGGTCGCCGCCGTCAGCACCGGGGCCACCGGATCGGTCTTCGCCGTCACCTCGTCCGACCACACCGACTGCACCCCGGGACTCACCGCCGCAAACAGGCGGAACGTGTAGTCCGTCCCCTTCGTCAGCCCCGTCACCCGGACGCTCGTCCTGCTCCCGCCCGTGAGCGTCGTGGTGGTGCTCCAGCCGCCCGTGCTCTTGTACTGATAGCCCCAGCTCGTTATCGGAATGCCCGTCAAGGCGCTCCAACTCAAAGTGACCGAGGCATCGCCCCCGGCCGCCGTCAGCACCGGCTTGGGAACCGTATTCGTCGGCGTCGCCTTCACCTGGTCCGACCACACCGACTGCACTCCGGGACCGACCGCGGCGAACAGCCGGAACGTGTATTCCGTGCCGATCGTCAGACCCGTCACCGTGGTGCTCGTCGTGCTGCCGCCGGTGACCGTCCGGGTCCTGATCCAGCTGCCGCCCGCGGGCTTGTACTGGTAGCCCCAGCTCGCAACCGTCACACCCGACAAGGCGCTCCAGCTCAGGGTGACCCTGGCGTAACCCGGTTCCGCGCTCAGGACCGGCTTGGGAACCGCCGCCGACGCCGACGGCGTCGCCTCCACCACCTCCGACTGTGCGCTGTTGCCGCCGCTGTTCCGCGCCCGGATGCGGAAGCGGTATTCCACATCATTGTCCAGACCCGTAACCGTGTAGGTCGTGGTGTCGGCGTCCGAACCGGGAATGGCGGTCCAGCTGCCCCAGGCGGCGGCCCCCTTCTTCTGGCGCATGTTGTACCGCGTGATCGAATCGTCGTCCGGGTCGGTCCACGTCAGCTTCACCTGACGGTTGCCCGCCTCCGCCGACAACCCCGCCGGCTTGGCGGGAACGGTCGTGGTGGGGGGATCGTCGTCGTCCACGATGGTCAGGGTGAGTCTGCCGGAGGTCCAGCCGGTCTTGTAAGCAAGCAGCCTGATGGTCTCGTTCGGCTCGTCCCGGGTGTCGCCGAGGATGCGAAGGGTCCTCGTGCCCTCGGTCTCGCCTGCGGCGATGGAGACCGAAGCGTCACTGTTCGGCCAGCACCAGTCGGAATCCGCCGGGTTCAGGGGCGCGGTGCACTGGTCCAGCCCCTTGTTGGAGCCTTGGGCCGTGCCGTTGGTGATGTCAGAACCAAGGGTGATCGAAAAGTCCGCCGGCGCTGCCTCGCCGAGCGTGGCAGTCACCGTCACGTCCGTCGAACCGGAGTTGCCCTCGGTGATCGAGGTCGACGTCGCCGACAGGGTGATCGTCTTCGTGGAAGCCGCCGCCATTGGCGTCGCCGTGGCCCCGTTCGAGTACCCTCCCCCACTAGCGAAGACGGAAAAGTTAAGACCGGTACCTTCCGCCCTTGCCACCTGGAAGGTATAGGAGGTGCCGGCGGTCAACCCTGTGACCGTGTGGGTTCTGATGGTGGCGCCGCCCGGTATATCGATCCAGTCGCCGTAACCTCCTCCGGTGACCCCCTGTCGGTAAACCCAATATCCAAATCCCGTGTTGCCGGTACGGGTCCAGGTGAGTGTGACACTGCCGACACCCGCGGTTGCCGTGAGCGCCGGCTTCTCCTGCGCCTGTGCGTCCTGGGGCGCGAGGGCGGCGGCCAGCGCGATGAGGAAGAGGGCAGCGAGTCCCGCGCTCAGGCGGCGGGCGGTTCTCCCGGGGGCGCGCACCGACTCAGCCCCGCGCCCCGATTTCTTCGGGGGGGGGGGGGGGGGGGGGGGGTAGCATTTTTGGCAGATGGGAACCGTCTCCAGACATCCGCGCCGCGCGCCGCAATCCTGTAATCATGATCGGAACAAGCTCCTGTGCATCTGCTGAAGTAAAGAAACACCAGCACCCCACTACGACCGAGCTGGTGCTCCCCCACCCCAAGGCGCTGACCAGCGTATCATGCCATATGGGCTTGCGCCCGCCGGATGGTACGAGTCCCGGGGACTCGCAGTCGGCCTCGACGAAAGGGGAAGGCCCATGGGCGCGCAGGAAATCGTCGCCCGATTGGCGTCGTCCCGGCCCTCGTTCCCCGGACGCCGCCGGTTGCCGACTCGGAAAGGCCGAACGGGAACGGACGATTCCCCGCGCCGATCCGGAAATACCGCAGTTCCCACGGCGGCCACGACCACGACACCAAATTCGGCACCCATCCGCGATGCGCGTCGTCGCGCTGCGCGTCGTCATGGTGAACCCCCTCCCAAGTAGGTGGTTTTAGAAGCGAGAGGACCCGCTCGGGACAGGTTCGGCAAAACGCCTTGGAGGTTGCCGGCCGCCGGATGGAGGGGGGGTCTTCCCCAATTCGCCGGTTGCCGATCAAGTGTCTTTACGAGCCGATGGGGTATGGCACTCGGGCACGGTGGGAAGAGCGGGATGCCGGTGTGAAGACAGGGAATGAGGGACTGCCTCGGACCGGTCGGAGAGTGCCCGCGATATCAGGAAAAGAAGGCAGCGGCCAGGGCGAGGGTGGCTGGCGCCGTTTTCGCGCCACGCGACCATGGCCTTCGGCCCCGCCCGGATTCTTCGGGTTGGGGGGTTGCGCTTTCTCCGTACCGCAAACAACTCGACCGAACGCCCACTCCGTGCGGGAAGATCGGGGCATGCCATGACAGTAATATCGTGAGGTAGCATTCCCGCACCTCGTGGCCCTCAGATCGTCGGGCCGTTGGCATCCGCATTCACGGAGAAGACCATGTTTCCCCCCTTGCAGCTCCTTGGCCTCCCGGGCCGCACTCCCGCAGTTGCCCTGCTGGCGCTCGCGTACCTGCCAGCGACGGCCCAGGCCGTCCACCCCCTCCCCGCCGAAGCGTCGGGACGGGAGGTCCAGCGCGAGGCTCCGACCCCGCCGCCGCCGAGCCTCCATTTCGAGGCCTCCGGCCCGTACACCCACGCTTCGGCGAGGATTACCACGGACGCGCGCCTCTGGAACAATGCCCGGCTCGAGGTGACGCTCACCGATCCCTCGGGGAGCCGGGAGGTTCTGAACATGGATCGCGAGGGCATCCGCTCCAACTGGACCGGCCAGTTGCTCGAACCGGGCGCCTGGCAAGCCGAGGCGCGTCTGACCGGCTCCGGATTTGCTCCCATGACCGCCCGCGAAACGGTGACCGTGGAAGAAGGGGCGCCGGTCTGTTCGGCCTCGATGACGGTGGCGGACACCGCGGTGGTCTTCAACGCCGCCGAAATCGTGGTCGACACCTGTGGCAGCTCGGCCACCACCGGCTCCATCCATTCCGTGTATGTGCGCATCCAGCGGGACGGCGCACCGACCGCCGCACTGGACATGGGCGGGAGCTGCGAGCGCAGCTTCATCCTCCCGGGAGGCGGCGACTACACCGCGATGGCGACAATCACCGACCATCGCGGCGCGACCGCCACCTGTGAAGCGACCGCCGGAGCCACCGAATTGCATCCGCGGGCCTGGCCGACCGTGGATATCGCCGGCGGCCTGTATCGCACCAACCGCGAGGACGTCCGCGAGGAAGACACCGACGCGCTTCTGGCCGGCGGCGCGCTCGGCCTGACCATGCCCCTCGGAGAAGATCGCACTGGCGGCCTGCACCTGTTCGGCCGGGCTGCCGGAGGCGTTGCCCACAACGCCTGGTTCGGCACCGCGGTCGACGTGGGCCTGCTGCAACACACCGAAACCGGCTTCTTCGGGGCCGGAGCCGGCGTCTGGGGCCTCGGTGACCCGGATCTCGTGGATGTCGGGATCTTCGGAACCGGCGGCCTGGACATTCCGATCTGGACCCGAGCCGGCCAGGCACAGGTCTTCACCGAGATCCGACTCTTCGCGAGCCAGATATCGGCCATCCAGGAAAAATTCTCGGCCGTCGTGGGCCTGCGCTTCCATCTGCAGCCCGTGCACAAGATCATCGGCCGCTAGGGGAGGGCGGAGACCGGGTTCGGATCCGTATCCGTGTCGCGCCGGTCCCTGACCGCGATCCCGGCCGCGGTCGTTCTCCTCCGTCTGCTCGTCGCGCTCGCGCCGGCCGAACCGATGGGGTTCGGGGTTCCGCTCGGCGTCTGGCTGGAATTGGGAGTGGTGGCCGCCTCCACCGCAGCCCTGGCGGTTCTCTCCCGGCATCTCCTGTCCGGCGCCCGTGAGGAAGGCCGCCGTTGACGCTCGCGGTCGTCGCCTTCTATCTTTCCCTGGTCGTCGGGATCGGCCTGATCGCCCGGTTGGGTCGCGGCGCGCGGGACGGTCGCGGCGAAGAATATTTTCTCGCCGGGCGCTCGCTCGGGGCGTTCGTGCTGATGATGACCCTCTTCGGCACCAACATGACCGCGTTCACCATCCTGGGGGCGTCCGGGGAAGCGCACCGCCAGGGCGTGCGGGTCTTTGCGCTGATGGCGACCAGCTCGGCGATCGTCATCCCGCTGACCTTCCTGCTGATCGGCGTTCCGCTCTGGCGGTTCGGAAAACGGTTCGGTTACGCCACCCAGGCCGAGTTCTTCGTGGACCGGTACGGATCCCGGACGCTGGGAGTGGTGGTATTCCTCTGCTCGCTCTTCTGGCTCGTCCCCTATGTGTTGATCGGCGTCAAGGGAGGCGGCGACGCGCTCGCCGCGATTGCGGACACCGCCTTCACGCCGCCATCCTGGCTGGGCAGCCTGGTTCTTTGCATCGTGGTGTTTCTCTATGTGGTGCTCGGCGGCATGCGGAGCACGGCACTCGTAAACACCTTTCAGACCACCCTCTTCGTGGGGGTGGCGGTACTCGCATTCCTGGTGATTACCGAGGGGCTCGGGGGATTCCCCGCAGCGATGGAGCGACTTCGGGCCGGCAACCCCGAGCTCCTGGAGCTGGCGCGAAGCCGGGAGGACTGGATCCAGATCGCGACCTACCTTTTCGTGCCGCTCTCCACCTCGTGCTTCCCCCACATCTTCGGCCTCTGGATGGCGGCGAGGAGCGCGGAGTCCTTCCGTCTCCCGATCCTCGCCTATCCGGCCATGATCGCGCTGGTCTGGTTCCCGAGCGTCGTGCTCGGCGCCCTCGGCCGCCTCGATGTGCCCTTCCCCCCGGAGGGGCCGATCCTGATCCTGCTCATTCGAGACCACGCCGGCAGCCTGTTGGCCGGCTGTCTCGCCGCCGGTGTGTTCGCCGCCATCATGTCTTCGCTGGATTCACAGACGCTCACGGTGGGGACCATGCTCACCCGTGACGTGGTCGCCCGTTCGTCCTGGTTCGCGCAGTTCGCCAGGGGACGTGAAGCCCTTTGCGGAAGGGTGTTCGTCGGAATGTTTCTCGCCGTCGTATTCGTCCTGAGCCTGGTCTCCAGCCAGACCGTCTTCAGCCTGGGGGTATGGGCGCTTTCCGGGTACTCCGGCTTCTTCCCGGTGCTGGTGGGGGCGCTCTACTGGCGCGGCAGCACCGCTGCCGGCGCGACTGCCGCGATCCTCGCCAGTCTGGCGCTGTGGGCTGCGTTTTTCATCGGGGCGGGGGGGGCGCCCGGCTGGACGGTGGGCGGATCGGGGGTCGAGCCGGCGGCCGCCATCGTCGCGGTTTCGGCGATCACACTGGTCGTGGTTTCCCGATGGACCCGCCCGCCGGAGGCGGACCGGGTGCATCGGTTCCTCCCCGGATAGGATTCGTTCCCATGGCCATCGCCCTTTCGATCGGGCTGGCCCTGTCGGCGGCCGCGTCGCCCGGGCCGGAAATCGTGTACCACACCTTCTCCATCGCCGCGGTGGACCGGGAGACCGGGGAGGTCGGGGTCGCGGTGACCACCCGCAACCCATGCGTGGGCAACGGCGTGCCCTGGGTGCGGGTCGGAGTGGGCGCGGTGGCGACCCAGGCGCGGACCCGAACGCGATACGGAAACGAGCTGCTCGATCTGTTGGCCGCCGGACGCAGCCCGGAGGAGGCGCTCGCGGAGCGGCTCGCCGAAGACGAGGGCGCTCCCAACCGGCAGGTGGGGGTCGTGGCGCTCGCCGGCGGAACGGCCCAGCACACCGGATCCGAGACCAGCGCCTGGGCCGGCCAACGAGCCGGCCCGGACTATGCCGCGCAGGGGAACCTGCTGGTAGGCCCCGAAGTGGTGGACGCGGTGGCCGAGTCCTTCGAGAGCACGCGCGGCAGCGGGCTCTCGCTGGCAGATCGGCTGGTGGCCGCCCTCGAAGCCGGACAGGCGGCCGGCGGGGATGCCCGCCGCGGCCGGCGCCAGTCGGCTTCCGTGATGGTGGCGGATCCGCGCGAAGGGCATTCCCGGCGCGATGACGGTCTTTCCACCCACATCAACGTCTGCGAACACCCCACCCCGGTCGCGGAGCTCCGGCGGATTCATGACGCGGTGAGCCAGAAACTGGGATACCGGACGCTCACCGGCTTTTCCGGCGGCGACGTGGCGCAGTTGCGCATCCTGCTCGCCGAAGCCGGATGCGCGCCGCCGGTGACCGACGAGTCTGTTCGGAATTCGGGAGCACGGGTTTACGACGCCGCGCTCCGGGAGCTGGTGGACGCTTGCCGCCAGGACCTCGGTCTTTCGACCCCGGACCGCGGGTCTCCCCCCGGGCTTGCCGATCCCGAGCTGGTGGCGAGTCTGTGGGAGCGCGTCGAGACTTCCGGTCGGGGGAACGCGGTGCGGCGGCGCCTCGCTCCGTTGCACCTCATCACGAGGTAAGGGCGCTCATGGAACCAACCGCTGCCGGTCGTCCGGTGCGGATCGATCTCCGGAGCGACACGGTCACCCGCCCTACCAGGGAGATGCGCGAGGCCATGGCGGCCGCTCCGGTCGGCGACGACGTGTACGGGGACGATCCCTCGGTCAACCGGCTGGAGGAACGGGCCGCCAGCATTCTGGGGAAGGAGGCCGCCGTCTTCACCCCCACCGGAACGATGAGCAACCAGATCGCGCTCCGATCGCAGACCGAGCCGGGAGACCTCATCCTCGCAGAGGCGCGCGCCCACGCCTATCTGGTCGAGAGCGGGGGACCGGCAGCCCTGTCCGGCGCCACCGTACTCGGTCTTCCGGGAGTCCGGGGCGCGTTCACCCCCGAGCAGGTGCAGGCGGTGGTTCACGAGCCGCATCGGATGGTCCCGGAAGCGTGCTATCCGAAGCCCCGGCTGGTCACAGCCGAAAACACCCACAATGCGTCAAGCGGTTCCGTGTGGCCGTTCGAAACCCTGCGGGCGGTCGGGGAGATCGCCCGGGAATTGGGGTTGGCGTCCCATCTCGACGGGGCGCGACTCTGGCACGCCACCGCCGCCACCGGGATTCCGGAAGCGGAATGGGCCGGTTCCTTCGACACCGTCAGCGTGTGTTTCTCGAAGGCACTCGGCGCCCCGATGGGTTCGTGCCTTGCCGGTCCGGCGCCGGTTATCCGACGGGCGCGGCGCTTTCGCCAGCTCTTCGGCGGGGGATTCCGTCAGGCCGGAATCATGGCGGCGGGGGCGCTCCACGCCCTCGAACACCACCGGGAGCGGCTCGTCCTCGACCACGCACGGGCGCGGCAGCTCGCGGGAGGGCTGGCAGCGATCCCCGGGATCGACCTGGATCCGGCGGCGGTGGAAACGAACATCATCCGCTTCCGGACCCCGGGCAGGGATGCCCGACAGCTTGCCGACGCACTGCTGGAGACCCATCGGATCGCGGTGTTGCCCGGAGGCCCCGATGCGATGCGGGTCATCCCGCACCTCGGGACCTCGGACGACGACATCGGGGAGGCGATCGCGGCGTTCGCCGCCTGCCTCGCGGTTCCGTCCCCGGCCTGATCCTCCGGGACGACATCACCCCCGAACTTGACGTCCGGAGCCGTCCACCAGGTTGTAGCGGCGAGCCTGCTCCCGCCACTCCCCGGACCGGATGAGCCGCTGATAGACCTCGCCGGAGAGGGCTCGCTCGGCGTACCGGGGCCAGGCGGCTCCCTCCCGGATGTCCTGAAGGCCCCGCTGCATGGCGCCGAGGGCGAGCCGCAGCAACTGGCCGGCATAGAGAATGAGCGGCACGCCGTTGTCGCGCAATGTGGACTGCGGGGTATCGTGGACACTGGCGATGACCGGCCGCCCGCAAGCCCGGGAAACCGATCCGATCCGCTCCGGCGGCAGGCCGGCGAAGAACAGCAGGTCGGCCCCTGCTTCCGCATAGGCGGCGCCCCGTTCGATGGCTTCGCTCTCGCCGAGCCCGATGGCAACCGCGTCGCATCGCGCGACCAGCATCATGCCCCCGGTGCGGACGTCGGCCGCCGCGCGCACCCGGTCCCGCATGCCGGGGGCGTCAACCAGCACCCCGCCGTCGCCGAGATGCTTGGCCTGGACATGATCCTCGATCATCACCGCGGCGAGTCCCGCCCGTTCGAATCCGCGCACCGCCCGCGCCACGGCCAGCGGACTGCCGCCCCCGTCGTCGGCGTCGGCAAACACCGGTACCGGAACGCTGTCCGCAATCCGCGCCGAGACCTCGATGAGTTCGGTGATCGAGGCAAGTCCGTAGTCGGGCACCCCCAGGCGAGCCGCCGAACCGGCACTGCCACCGAGGAGAACCGAGTCGAAGCCGTTCTCCACGATCAGCCGAGCGGAGATGACGTCGAAGGCCCCCGGACAGATCACCGGATCCGGTCCCGCCAGCATCCGCCGGAAGCGGGTTCCCATGTCGCCGGAATCCACCTGCGAGGTTTTTGCCGAGGCCCTCTCACCGGCCAGCGTGGCGCCTCCGGTCGCGGCGGCAAGGCCCTGGAGGACCCGACGGCGGCCCATGCGGGCGCTGTTGTCGCTCATTGTGTCGCCTCCGACGCGGGGTGATCCATGGCGCACCGAAACCCGATGCTGTGGATCGTGAGGTCCGGTCTCGTGAAGTTTCGGTAGAAGACGCTGGTGATCCGCTCGTCGGCGTCGGCCCAGCTCCCGCCGCGGAACACCCGGTAGGGCATGGCGGCCGGACCCGTCGGGTCCTCGGCCGGGCTCACGGCGTAGTAGCCGGGATCGTACCCGTCGGCCACCCACTCGGCGATATTGCCCACCACGTCGAAGAGCCCGTAGCCGTTGCCGGGGAACGAGGCCACTTCCGCCGGCCCGTGGGGATGCCCCACCCGGGCCGGCGGAACCGGACGTCCACCATCGTTTTCCTCCCCGGGAGCGGGGGCGAACGCGAGGCCCCAAGGGTAGGGCAATCCCTCCAGCCCACCCCGGGCGGCCTTCTCCCACTCCGCCTCGCTGGGGAGGCGCTTGCCGCGGAACGCACAGTAGGCGGCCGCGTCCTCCCAGCTCACGTTGTACACCGGCTGACGGGCGCCTTCCTCCGGAAAGCCCCGCCGCCAATGAAACGGTTCGCGGTGTCCGGTGCCGAGGGTGAAATTCCGGTACGCCTGCTGGGTGACCTCGGTCCGATCGATCCAGAACCCCCGGAGGCGAACCCGGTGCACCGGACGGTCGTCCACCCGGTCGCGGGTCTGCCAACCGATCTCGTCGATCAGCCAGAGGTGCGTGCGTCCCATCCAGAATGCGCCGGGCGGGACCCAGCAGATGTTCTCGGCGCGGTCGTTGGTGCAATGCGGCCCCGCCACCCCTCCCGCCGCCATGAGGAGGAGCGCGGGGAGCAAGGCGGGGAAGGGCGTGGGGACTACGCGAAGACCTCGGCGATCTCGTCGTCGAACATCATTTCCGCGGCGCCGAGGGCGATGGAATCCACATACAGGTATTCGCGCCCGGATGGCGTGTTCGTGACCGACTTGCGCCAGTCGATTCCGAGCGCCGAATAGATGGTCGCGACGGTATTGTCCATGAAGGGTTGACCATCGTGTTTCCATCCCGGATCCACCACCCGGGAGCCGTCCTCGTTGGTGCGTCCCACTACCCGTCCACCCTGAACACCGCCCCCGGCGTAGAGTGTCGTATACGCCTCCCGGTAGTGGTCCCGGCCCTGGACCGGGTTCATCTCGGGCGTACGGCCAAATTCGCTGGTGACCACGACCAGGGTCTCGTCGAGCGCGGTCGTCCCCGGTTCCGTGCCGGGCATCGCCTGGAGGTCATCCAGCAGCGCGACCAGACCCTTGTCGAGACGCGGGCAGGTGGTGTAGTGGTTCCACCGGCGCGACCGATCGAAGATCCCGGCATGGTGGTCCCACTTGTCGCCGTCGTAGATATAGATGAACCGGGTGCCGGCGTCGGCCTTGATGAGATTCCGCGCCAGGATGCAGCCGAGCCCGAACTCGTCGGCGCCGTAGCGCCCCCGATCGTCATCGTTCGCGTGGAACAGTTGCGGCCAGCGCGGATCGGTCAACAACGAGTAGGCCGACCGGTAGTAGTCGCGATAGTCGGCAGCCCGCCGGCCCAGCGAGGCGCGTTCGGTCTCGGAGACCTCGCCCAATCGACTCAGCAGCCGAAACCGTTCCTCCAGCACCTCAAGGCTTTTTTGCCCATTGCCGCCGAACGCGTCGAACACCGTGGTCGGATCCATATCCAGGCCGGAAAACCGGGTAGGGAGGAACCCGGCCCCGATGGAGCCCGCCCGTGCCCGGGTCAGGTACGTGCTGACATAGGTGGGGAAGGTGTCCGTCTCGCGCCGCTCCGCATCGAGTTCGGCGGCGACAACACTGCCGAAGGCCGGAATCTCGCGCGCGAGGGCCACGTTCAGGACCCGCCCGGTCTGGGTGTGGTACTGCCCGTTGAAGTGGATCAGCTCCGGAGCGCGCATCGAACGCACCAAGGCCACCTGGTCCATCCGGTTTGCGAGTTGCGGAAACAGGGTGCGGGAGAGCGAAACCTCGTCGTTCAACCGAACCATGTCGAGGTCCGGAGGCGTCCACCTGGTCTGTTTGAAGTCCCAGGTGTCCATCGGACTGATGGCGCCGCCCATCTCGATGAAGATGCAGTAACGCGCTGTCCGCCGGGGAGTCGCCTTCCCCGTCGCGTACGCCTTGAGCGGCCAGACCGTCTGGTTGACGAGGGATCCGGCGAGGGCCAGGCCGCCATACCGCAGGATGTCGCGCCGCGCCGGCAGCAGGTCGGCGACCCGGGGTTCGTGTCCTGAATCACACATGGTCCCCGTTCCTCAGTGGTTCAGGAGGAATTCCGGTGCATTCAGGAGCGCCCACTGGAGGTTTTCGGCCCCTTCGGCCAACGAGGTACCGAGGGTCTCCTCGGCCAGATCCCGTTCGGAGGAAGTGGGGAATCTTCCGAGGGTCCAGAGGAACAGTTCCTCCACGACTTCGGCAGGGACTCGACCGGAATTCACCAGTTCCGCGACGCGGGTCCCGGATTCGCGGGAAACCCGCCGGTTGATCACATCCGACTGCATCATCAGCAGCGCCTGGAGAATGGACCCGCGATTGCCCACCGGCGCCGGGGTCATGCGGTTGCTCTGGAAGAAGCTCTGGAGCAGCGCGTCGATTTCCGCCCCCTCGCCGGTGCCCCGCCGCCCTCCGAGATCGCGGGGAGTGGTGAGCTCCTTGACGCGGTTTACCGTGATGCCGCGAAAGTTGAACTCGGTGGGCGCTCCAGTGGCGCGGGTGAGCGAGTCCACCAGCTCCGGTCCGGTGAGAACCCGGACGAAGCGCCGCGGATAGTAGCCGGTCCACTCGTCCTTCCATTCCCCCGGGAATCGAGCGGCAAGACCGTAGGCCTCGGACTTCATGATCGTCCCGACGAGGCGCCAGAAGCTGTAGTCGCTTCGTTCGAACTCCTCGGCGAGGGCTTCCAGCAGTTCCGGGTTTGTCGGGCGGGGCGGCAGCGGATCAACCCCACCCTCGGGGAGCCGATCCATCCGGGACAGGTCAAACGCGTTGTAGGGTTCCACGAACGCGACGGTCATCAGTTTTCCCCAGACCAGGTTGACGGTGGCGCGGGCGAACTGCCGATGGCCGGTAAGCATCCGGGCGAATGCGTCGCGGGGGTTCTCACCGGGTCTCGGCGTTTCCCCGGTCAACATGAACGCCGGCTCGTAGGCAAGCCCCTCGAGTCGCGGGAAGCGTCCTTCGGAAAGCGTGTGGTACGGGGCGTCGTCACCGGTGTCGTACCCCTTGGCGAGATCGTCCACCAGCAAGTCCACGACCACATTCTTGCTCCGGTCGTCCCAGGTGGTGATGAGCCGGGCCTTCCCGAGGAAGGCGGACTGGCGGTAGAACTCCTCGCGGGTCCGCTCCGAGAGCCACTGATTCAGGGGCTCGAGGTGGTCCGCTCCGTCGTGGCAGGACACGCAGGAGGTATTGATCCCGAGGAACACCCGCGAGACATCCACGTTGAACTGGTCGAGCGCGTCCAGCCGGTTGTGGATCGAGTAGTCGTCGGGACTCATCACGATCCGGCTCTTCGCCTGGTGGGAGCGGGCGAGGAAGGCGAGCGAGGGCACGCTCCCGTGCGCCTTGGCGACTCCGGTCAGCATGTCCCGGACGAATTCGTCATAGGGCCGGTCGGTGGTCAGCCACTCCTTGATCCAGGTCTGGAACGGATGCTGGACCGGGCCCACCTGGCTGGCGAGCCGGAAGAGGTCACCGAAGAACCAGGCCCACTGCTCGGCAAACTCCGGCGTGCCCACCAGCTCGTCGACGAGGCGCTGCCGCTTGTCCGGCGAGGGGTCGGCGACGAAGGCGCGCACCTGATCGGCGGTAGGCACGAGGCCGGTGGCGTCGAGGGTCGCGCGGCGCAGGAACGTCTCGTCCAGCGACCGGGGTGCATGGGGGATCCCCATGGCGTCCCACTGGGCCGCAAGAATTTCGTCGACCACCGTCCGCCGGGGAAGCGGACCGGCGTCCCTTCCCGCTCCGGGCGGAAGCTGGTCCCCGGCCTCGATGGCGCGGCGCGCCTTCTCGGCGGCGGTCAGTCCGGCAGCGGCCTCACGGTGCGCGGCATCGGCCCGGCGGTCGCGCTGGTCGTGCGGATCCGCCGGCTGGGCGGAAACACAGACGGCGCCCAGCAGGAATCCCCCGGACAAGTTGCGGAGAACAAGGGACTTCTTCGTCATGAGTTCCGGGGGAGACTCGGGCGCTCCCGCGCCACCGCTCCATGATACGGATCGTCCGGAACCCGCGTCAAACGCGATGGAGCGGCGCGGTTCGGGGACGGATGCCCGACCGCATCATCGGTCCGCCGCCTGCGCGATCGATCGGCATGTGGCCGGGGGGCCGTCGGCGGGGACTCGATGGCCAGGACCGAAGTCGGAGCGCGCCCACTTCACAATCCGGCATGGCCCCGGCGCATCCGGACATTGGGGGAGGCCGGTCCCCTCGACCGTCACCAAGCGAGGTGGCGAGCCGGAATCAGCTGGCAAACGACCAGCCCGGGAGCGCCGACAGCACCATGATCAGAACGGCGTGGATCGTCCGGCGGAGCGAGGCGTGGTTGGCGTCGATCGCGGTCAAGCGATCCTCCAGTCGGTCCAATCGCCTGTCCACCTTGTCGAACCGCGCAGCGGTTGCCGCCTCCGAGGCATTGAGCCGTTCCTCGAGCCGCGCTTCGATCGCCACGAGCCGCGCCGCGATCTCCCTGACTCGCGCTTCGATCGCCACGAATCGCGCTGCGAATCGCAGTCATGCGCGCGGCGAGGCCGCGAACCGTCTCTGCCAGCGCCTCGAACTTGACGGCCAAGGCGTCGGACCCGGACGCAGACCTGCGTGACCACATTCGCGCCCGCCATGTCTATCACCTCGCAGAACGCCGCATAGGCCCGAACCGGATCCCGCGTCACGCGGAGCAGCACTTCGAAAAGCGCTTCCCCTCCGCCGGAGTTCCGACGAACCATCGCCGGGACACCCGTCGCGGGGTTGCCGGTTTCGTTGGTCATGCGCCGACTCCTCCCGTCCTTTACAAGAACAGGACGCACGACACGAGTCTTCCTTGCGTCACCCCCGGGGTCTGTGGAAAACCCGTCCGGGATCGTCTGGTGGATCGCCCTGGCGCCCGCCGGTTCGGGAAGCCGCCTTGCCGCCAGGCGGCGCCGAACCCATCGACCATCGGCCGGGCGCGCCCGAACCGACGGGACCGACGGGCGCCTCAGATCCCCAAGGGCGTCGGTTGGCGGGTGGGCGGGCCGTCGAGCCGGAGCGCCGTCCAGGCGGCGGGAAGGGCCGGGGCGGTCAGCGCGGCGTTGAGGATCAGGAATGTAAGGTGGGCGGCAAGGCTGTAGGCGAGCAGCCCGGCTTCCCCACCGGCCGAGGCGCGGGCAGTTTCGCCGTGGAAGAACAACCAGGCGGCCTGGGCGGTTCCGATCCGGGCAACGGAGATCGGGAGGGCTCCGGCGAGGAAGATGACCGGCAGCGTGGCGAGGAGCGCGGTCCATGGAATCGGGACCGCGAACGCCTCGAGGGCGATCCGGTGCCCGGCTGCCGCGATCACGATCAGCGGCGCCTTCCACAGCAGAACCGTCCCGTAGTCGCGGAGACTGGCGGACCGGAGCGTTCGGAGGAGCTTCCAGCGCGGCGGCCCGAGGCCCACCCGCCGCAGCCGTCCGCGGAGGAACGCGACGAGCAGCCCGACCCCGGCGAGGGAAATTCCGGCGGCGACCGGGACCTGCCGCGGCGCCTCCCCGGCGAGAATCAGGGCGCCGACGAGTCCCCAGAGCAGCAGATGGGACCGCTGGCAGAGATCCAGGAACAGGATGGTCCCGGCGCATGCGAGCCAGGAATCATCGCGGTCCGGGGTCAACCGCAGACGTCGCCCCAGCCAGCCGGCCATTCCGGCCTGTGAGATCCGGTTGTTCCAGAGGGTCAGCAGGTAGTCCACCGCACGCATCCGCAAGGCGTCCCGCCACCCGAGTTCCGGCCGGTGGAAGCGACGCAGCACGAAGGCGAGAAGACTGGTGTCGAGGGCGACGTAAGCGATCGAGACGGGAAGCAGCCCCATCAGGAAGCGGATCGGATCCGCGTCCGCGAAGGCGGCGAGGAGGCGCTCCGGAGGGATCCGCCGAAGGATGAGGAACAGGATGGCGGCGGTGGCCGCGAAGGGGACGAGCTTCACGAGCCACCGGGGGTGGAGCACGTCAGTCCTGCTCCGGCTCGATCCCGGTGATTCGGATCCCCGCATGCCGGGCGAGCCCCGAGCGATTCAGCCGGACGAGGATGGCGAGCACCGCCTCGGCGGCCCGCGCGAGGCGGAGCGGCCCGGCGGGGACGGCGCGCAGCCCGGTGCGCGCCGCCGCCCTCGCGGCGGAACGGCGGTCGGCGTCCCGATCGGCAAAGACCAGCACGTCCGCCGCCGCCGGATCCTCCGCCAATTCCCCGGCGGCGACCGTCTGGAACGCGGCGGCCACCCGCGCATTCGGAAGCAGTCGCGCCGCCTCCTCGGCAGCGGACGTATCGGGCCGCGAACCCGGCGGCCAGATGGCGGCGCAGCAGATCACGAGCTTCCCGTCCAGCGCGGCGCCGACCTCGGCCAACAGGGTCTCCTGCGCCGCGAAGGGGACCGCGAGACAGACCGGTTCGCCGGCGACGGCAGCCGCACGATTCTCCATCCCGGCGACACCGGCGCCGAGTTCGGAGGCCACCCGGCGCGCCCGCTCCGCGTTACGGGATCCGAGGGCGACCGGGATGCCGTTTCCGGCGAGCCGCAGGGCGAGGGCCCGCCCGAACGGCCCGGTGCCTCCCAGAATCGCGGTCGGGATCATCGGAAGAGATCCTCGCCGGCTTCCCGGAGCAGATCCTTCCCGACGCTCGGCAGCGCGTCGGGAAGCGGGCAGCCCCGCACCACCACCACCGGCGTTCGCCGTACCTTTCCCATCAGGAGCCCCGCCGACGCCGCGATCTCGTCGGCCAGTGCAATCGTGGTGGAACGGAGGACGCGCCCCGCCGCGTCGCGCGTCCCGCGGTAGTCCACAAGCGCGGGAATCCCGGCAACTCCGATCGCCACGTTCACCGCACCCAACCGAAACGGGCGGCCCCAGGTGTCGGTGATGACCACTCCCACGCAGGCGCCGGCGTCGCCGAGGCGCGCCGCGAGCCGCCGGGCCGAGGCATCCGGATCCCCGGGCAGCAGGCAGAGCGTTCCCGGAGGCGCGTTGGAGCGGTCGACCCCGGCGTTGGCGCAGACGAAACCGTGCCTCGTCTCCGCGATCAGCACCGTTCCCCGCATCCGAACCACCCGCTGCGATTCCGAGAGGATCACCTCGACCTCCCGGGCGTCGAGACCCCCGCGGGCGGCAACGGCGCACGCCTCCGCTCCCGGTTCGACCTCGTCGAGACGCACCAGGCGACCCTCGGCCTTCGAGACCACCTTCTGGCAGACCGCCACCACATCGCCCCTCTCGAGACGCCTTCCGGTCCGGTCGATCCCGTCAAGGATCAAGGCCGCGAGGTCGAAGCCGGGCTCCACTTCGGGAAGGCCATCGAGGCCGAAGAGAATCAACGCGCCGGAGCGAAGTCGAGGAAGTCGTAATGGACCCGCTGGTGGATCCGCCGGAAAAAGTACATCCGGGCATTCATCGTCATCGTGACCCGGACAGGAAGCCAGATGGCGCCGGTGAACTCGCTCAGGACGGTGGCCCTCGTGCCCTCGTAGAGCCGCCCGAAGAGGCCGGCGATGAAGTTCACGTGTCTCGTGAGCGTGGCTTCGAGACGCGCCACCTGGAGGTTCCGGGGATCCACCCAGAGCTCTCCCTCGCACGCGGAGACAACTCCCATCATCCGGTTCGGCGCCTTCCCGTACGCCGGATCGGGACGGAAACGAACCACCTGGATCTCGTGACCCCCGAACCGGGCGCCGCGGTACAGCTCGCCCCGGAACATCCGCTCCTCCAGGGCATCACCGATGATCTTGTAGAAAAGGTCCATTCCGTTCTTGGGCGCCACTTCGTGATCCGGGTCATTCTCCTCGGCGGCCCGCCGGTCCTCACCCGCCTCCTTGTGCGCCGCCACGACCGCCCGCCGGTACCGGCGTTCCTCGCGGCGCAGTCTCCGCCCGGCAATCGGTTCTCCGTCGTGTTCCACGAGCTTCCAGAGATGGCGTCCGGCAACCGGCTCGTAGGCATAGAGCTGATTCACCGAGGCCTCCACTTCGCCGTCGTCGTCAAGTCGCTCGGTGGTGATGAGCTGACGGAATGTCAGCGCACCTTCGACGGGACGCACGGTGGCCCGATGCTCCAGCACCCGCATGAGCAGCGACTCGGCGGCTTCCTGGCCACCGATCCGGACCAGTTCCTCGGCAAGGGCGGCGGACGGCCGGATGGCAAGGATGGCGACCAGGAACAGGAAGGGCACGAGGCCCAAGTGTAGGACCCGCGAACCGAAGGGGAAGGCTCGGACCATGGAGAACACCCGGACCCTCGGCCGCGCGGACGCCGGAGAACGGCGTAAGAACCGGAGGCCGAGGGCCGACGCCGGGGGACCGGGAACGGGGACCAACCCGAATAGCGGACCAACAAGGGAGAGCGACCCGATGCCGGACAGGGGCGGCTGGAGGTGGGGAGCCGCACCAAACCGGCCCGGGGCAGGCAACCGGTCCCCTTCCCGGAAAATGCCTCACGACCGCATGACCCCTACGCCGAAGGCCAGGCCAAGCCCCGGGTAGGACCCGAGCCTCAACAAGGAAGGCCGAAACCGGGGACACCACGGAAATCGCCAAACCAGGCGAACCGCCAACTCCCCCGAAACTGCCGCATCACCGCATAACCCCTACACCGAAGGCCCGGCCAAACCCCGGGTAGGACCCGAACCCCAACAAGGGAGGCCGAAACCGGGGACACCGCGGAAATCGCCAGGCCAGGCGAACCGCCAACTCCCTCGAAACTGCCGCACCACCGCATAACCCCTACGCCGAAGGCCAGGCCAAACCCCGGGTAGGACCCGAACCCCAACAAGGGCGGCCGAAACCGGGGAAACCACGGAAATCGCCGAACCAGGCGAACCGCCAACTCCCCCGAAACTGCCGCACCACCGCATAACCCCTACGCCGAAGGCCCGGCCAAACCCCGGGTAGGACCCGAACCCCAACAAGGGCGGCCGAAACCCGAGCAACCTCACGACCGCGTCACCGCATTGCCGAGGGCCGGACCAGATGCCGGGAAGCCGCCCGGGAACCAACCGCTGCCCTGCGCCGGGAAGTGGACCGATGCCGGCGTGGGGCTTCGGACCCGGACCGCCGCCCGTCGGCTATAACCCCGGAGCATGGCGTTCGCACCCCTCGACTGGCTCCTCTTCGGGGGCTACCTGGTCATCGCCCTCGGGATCGGTCTCGCGGCGGCGCGCGCCGCCGGCTCCAGCAGCATCTCCTTCTTCCTTGCGGGGCGGCGGCTTCCCTGGTGGATCCTGGGAACGTCGATGGTGGCGACCACCTTCTCCACCGACACCCCGAACCTGGTGGCCGAACTCGTCCGACAGAACGGGGTTGCCGCCAACTGGACCTGGTGGGCCTTTTGCATCACCGGGATGCTCACCGTGTTCGTTTTCGCACCCCTGTGGAGGCGAAGCGGGCTGGTCACCGATCTCGGCTTCTACGAAATCCGCTATGCCGGACGACCGGCAGCGTTCCTGCGCGCCTTCCGCGCCGTCTATCTCGGGGTGTTCTTCAACTGCGTGGTGATCGCGACGGTCACCCTCGCCGGCGCCAAGATCGCCGGCGTGCTCTTCGGCCTGGAGAAGGCGACCGGAGTGCTGGTCGCCGGGTCGCTCGCCGCCCTCTATGCGGTGGTTTCCGGCTTCTGGGGCGTGGTGATCACCGACCTCCTGCAATTCGTCGTTTCCATGACGGGCGCGATCCTCGCCGCGATCTGGGCGCTGAACCATCCCGCGGTCGGAGGCCTCGAGGGACTCGCCGCCTTCCACGGGGACCGGCTGTCCCTCCTGCCGCCTCCCGGGACCGATGCCTTCGTGATCCTGTTCCTCGTTCCGGTGGCCATCCAATGGTGGAGCGTCTGGTATCCCGGCGCCGAGCCGGGCGGCGGCGGCTACATCGCCCAGCGGATGCTCGCCGCCCGGACCGAGAAGGACGCGCTTGCCGGGACCCTCTGGTTCACCATCGCCCACTATGCGCTCCGGCCCTGGCCGTGGGTGCTGGTGGCGCTGGCTTCGCTCGCGGTGTACCCCGGCGAAGAAGCGCTCCGCGCGGCGCTTCCCGGTCTCGACCCGGCGCTCGTGGGCGACGACCTCGCGTATCCGCTCATGCTCCGGCTGCTCCCGCCGGGGTTGCTGGGTCTTGCCGCCGCCTCGCTCGCCGGCGCCTACATGTCCACCGTGGACACCCACCTGAACTGGGGCGCCTCCTATGTGGTGGAGGATGTGTACCGGCGCTTCCTGCGACGGAAAGCCAGCCGGCGCGAGACGGTACTGGTGGCGCGCATCGCAACCGTTCTGCTCATGGTGGCCGCCGGGGCCCTGACCCTCACCGTGGACACTGCGAGGGGCGGCTTCGGGCTGCTGCTCCAGATCGGCGCCGGAACCGGCCCCCTTTTCCTCGCCCGCTGGCTCTGGTGGCGCGTCAACGCCTGGAGCGAGATCACCGCCATGGCCGCCTCGCTCGGAGTCGCGGCCGCGCTCCCGGCCTTCGGCATCGCCCCGGGTTCGGTTCGCGGCCTGCTGCTCGGCGTGGGCGCCACGACGGTGCTCTGGCTCGCCGCCACCCTGCTCACCAGACCGGAGCCGGCGGACACCCTGGTCGCCTTCACGCGGAAGATCCGGCCTCCCGCTCCCGGATGGCGTCGCTACTACCACGGCGCCGGGGTCGCGCCGGGTTCCTGGGGTCGCGCCTTCGCCGCGTGGCCCCTCGCCTGCGTGATGGTCTATGCGGTGCTCTTCGGGAGTGCGGCGGTACTGTTCGGGTGGGGAACGCCCCGCGTCGCCCTGGCCGCCGCGATCGCCTTGGGGTCGGGAATCGCAGTGGCGCTCCTCCTCCGCCCGGCCGCTACCGGCGACGAATCGCGTCCCGGTCCATGAGGCGGATCGAGGCGGTCCGGATCCGGTTGTCCCGCCAGTAGCCGAGCCGCACCTCGTCGCCCACCCGGTACCGGGTCTCGAGCAGGAGCATCAGATCGCGCTCGCTGCCGACCGCGTTGCCGTCGATCGAGACCACATAGTCGCCGCCGTAGGGAAAGCGGAGACTCCCCACTCGTCCGACCCGATCGGCGCCCCTGAGGCCCGCCTCCTCGGCGGCGCCCCCGCGCACCAGCGACCGGATCATCAACCCGCCCTCCCGTGGCGCCGGGACCCCGGCCCGGTTCAGGGTGCGGGCGAGCGCCGGCGGTATCGCCGCGAACGAAATGCCGAGATGGGGATGGGGATAGCGGCCATTCCGGATCAACTCGGGGACGACCCGCTGCACCGTTGCCGAGGGAATGGCGTAGCCGACTCCCGCGGACGTGCCGGTCGGGCTCACGATGGCGCTGTTCACTCCGATCACCCTGCCGTCGAGGTTCAGAAGCGGCCCTCCCGAGTTGCCCTGGTTGATCGCCGCATCGGTCTGGATGATCTCGCCGATGAATCCCTGGTCGGGACTGTCGATGACCCGGCCCAACCCGCTCACCACGCCGGTGGTGAGGGTCTGGTCGAGGCCGAACGGGTGGCCAACGGCGACCACGAAACGTCCGACTTCGAGATATCCGGAGTTCCCGATTTCGAGCGGGGTGAGGTCTTCCCCATTCCCGTCCACCCGGATCACGGCGAGATCGTTCGACGGGTCGGCGCCGACAAGCTCCGCGCCGCGGATGTCTCCGTTGGCGAAGGAGACATGCAGCTCCCCGGCAGACTGGATCACGTGGAAATTGGTGACGACGTGTCCGTCCCGGTCATAGACGAAACCGCTGCCGGCGCCTTCCCGGGTCACCGGCCCCCGGAACCAGTCGAACCCCTGACTGCGCGCGGTAATGTTCACCACCGACGGGTTGGCGATCCGGTACACCGCAGCCACCCGGCGCTCGAGTCGATCTGCGCCGAAGCAGTGGTGGTGGCGAGAAGCAGGACAGCGGAAAGCAGCAGGTGTTTCATGGATTGCCTCCTGAAAGCACGCCGCGTTCCGGAATCCCTGTGGTACTCTTCCCAAAGGTGAAACCCGTTTTCAGAAAGCATTCCTCCCGGGAGGGGATCGGAACCATGGACAAGCTGGGGCGACGCATCGGCTGGACAGGAATTCTTGCCTCGGCGTTCCTTGCCGGTTGTGGAGGCGCCGAAGCGCCGACGAGCCTTACCGTCTACTGCGGCCGGGGCGAATCGCTGGTGGGGCCGGTGGTCGAGGCCTTCGAGCAGGAGACCGGGATCCGGATGGAGGTTCGCTACGGCGGCACTGCCGATCTCGCTGCGCAGATCCTCGAGGAGGGCGACCGGAGCCCGGCGGACGTGTATTACGGCCAGGATGCCGGGGCGCTCGGCCAGTTGACCGCCGAAGGACGCCTGCTGCCGCTTCCGGATTCCGTCCTGAGCCAGGTCCCCGCCCGCTTCCGTGATTCCGGCGGTCGCTGGGTGGGAACCACCGGGCGGGCCCGGGTCTTCGTCTACAACACCGACATCCTCACTCCCGGGGAGTTGCCGGAGTCGATCGAGGGCATCACCGATCCGAAGTGGAAGGGGCGGATCGGCTGGGCGCCGACCAACGGTTCCTTCCAGGCGTTCGTGACCGCAATCCGGGTACTCCAGGGCGAGGATGCGGCCCGCGCCTGGCTCGAGGGAGTCATGGCGAACGAGCCCCGCGCCTATGCGAACAACACGGCCATCTACCAGGCGGTCGCCAGCGGGGAGGTGGAGCTGGCGCTGTCGAATCACTACTACCTGTTCCGCTTCCTGGTCCAGCAGGGAGACGAGTTTCCGGCCCGAACCGTCAGCCCGGGCGGCGGCGGGGCGGGAGGCCTGATCAACATCTCCGGCGGCGGAGTGGTGGACACCACCGACAACCGGGAAGCCGCCGAGCAATTCATCGCCTTCCTCCTCTCTCCGGAGATACAGGCCCGCTTCGCCGCCGAGACATTCGAGTACCCGCTGGTGCCCGGAATCCCCACCGACCCCCGAGTGCCCCCGATCACCTCGTTGAACCCGCCGGACCTGCCGCTCGGCGACATCGCGGACCTGCACGGCACACTCGACCTGCTGACCGAAGTCGGAGCGATCTGAGCGACCCGGCATGGCCCGCACGGGGCGAAGAACCCCGTCCCCGCTGCTCCGATGGTCGGGGGTTCTGGTCGGGGCGCTGTGTCTGCTGCCGCTCCTCTACCTCGGCTACCGGGCACTCGCCGGCGGCGGGCTCGTGGATGTGCTGCTCCGGCCCCGGAGTCTCGGAGTTGCGGGGCGGACCATCCTGCTGACCGGGGCGGTCGGGGCAACGTCCGTTGTACTCGGGCTGGGACTGGCGTGGCTCACCGCGCGGACCGACCTGCCGGGTCGGCGTTGGCTGACCGGGCTCCTCGCCGCTCCGCTGGCCGTGCCCTCGTATGTCGCGGCATTCGCCGTCACCACCGCGCTCGGCCCCCGCGGACTGCTGCAGCAGTTCCTGGAACCGTGGACCGGGTGGGAGCGGCTTCCGGAGATTTACGGATTCCCGGGCGCGCTGCTGGTCCTGAGCGTCCTGAACTACCCGTATGTCTTCCTTGCCGTCCGCGCCCGGCTGGCCGTCATGGACGAGGCGGTGGACGACGCGGCGCGCGTCCTCGGCGCCGGTCCGTTCCGCCGTTTCCGAATGATCACGCTTCCCCTGATCGCGGGGCCCCTCTGGTCGGGAGGGCTGCTCGCCGCGCTGTACACGCTGAGCGACTTCGGAGCCGTGTCCCTGCTCCGCTACGAGACGTTCACCTGGGCCATCTACAACCAGTACCGGGGTTCGCTCGACCGGCACACGGCGGCGGGGCTGGCGTTGATGCTGGTGCTTGCGGCGCTCCTGCTGCTGCTCGGCGCCGAACGTTTCCGTTCCCGTTCGCGCCCGGCGGCGACCAGCTCGGTGCGCGCCCGACCTCCGCAACCGGCCCGGCTGGGCCGTCTTCGCTGGCCGGCCCTTGCCATCGCCGTCTCGGTCCTGATCCCGGCGCTCGTGCTTCCGGTCGCCGTCTGCCTCCACTGGCTGTTGCAGGCGCCGGCGGGCGCCGGCACCGGACTGGCGGCGGCCTTCGCCCGTTCCGGGCTCGCTTCGCTCCTGGCAGCGCTGGCCACCACGGCGCTCGCCATCCCGGTGGCCTTCCTCGCCGCCCGCCATCCGTCGAAGCGAACTGCGTTCCTGCGCGGGATCGCCCACATCGGGTTCGGGCTTCCCGGACTGGTGCTCGGACTGGCGCTGGTCCATTTTTCGGTGCACCTCGTTCCGTTCCTCTACCAGACCCTCGGCCTGCTGGTGTTCGCGTATGCCATCCACTCGCTGCCGCAGGGATTCGCCCCGCTGGAAGCCACCCTTGCCCCGCTGAGCCCGCGCCTCGATGACGCCGCCCGGGCGCTCGGGGCCGGATGGTTCCGCCGGCACCTGCGGGTTACCCTGCCGCTCCTGCGGCCCGGTTTCGTGTCGGCGCTCGCGCTCGTGTTCCTGACCACCGTCAAGGAACTGCCGGCAACCCTGATGCTGGCGCCGACCGGGTTCCGCACCCTGGCCACCACCGTCTGGAGCGCCGCCGAGAACGTGGAAATGGGACGGGCCGCCGCTGCCTCGCTGCTGTTACTCGGACTAGCCCTGGCCATGCTCCTGCTCGTCCTTCGTCCCGGCCGTCCGCTGCGACCGGCGGTGCGCTGACACGTGGCGCCGGTTCCCGCGCTGGAGGTCCGCCGGATCTCCAAGAGCTTCGTCGCCGACGGGGGGCGGGTCGTGCTGGAGGACCTGGACATGGAGGTCGCGCCGGGGAGTCTCACCGCCATCCTGGGACCGAGCGGGGGGGGCAAGACGACCTTGCTGCGGGTGATCTGCGGCCTGGAGACCGCGGATTCCGGGAGCATCCGGCTCTTCGGTCGGGAAGTGGCCGGCCCTTCGGTCCTGGTTCCCCCGGAGGCGCGGCGGGTGGGCATCGTGTTCCAGGACTACGCGCTCTTCCCGCATCTCAGTGCGCTCCGCAATGTGGCGTTCGGAGTGCCCGGCCCCGCCGGGCTCACCAGGGCGTGGGGCGCCCTCCAGCTTCTCGGCCTCTCCGATGTTGCCGACCGGCGTCCGGAAAGGCTCTCCGGCGGCGAACAGCAACGGGTCGCCCTGGCCCGGGCGCTCGCACCGGAGCCTTCGTTGCTCCTGCTGGACGAGCCGTTCTCGAACCTGGACGCGAGCCTCCGCGCCGGGGTGCGCTCCGAGGTGGCGTCGCTGTTGCGCCGGCTGGGAACCACCGCCGTCCTTGTCACCCATGACCGGGAGGAGGCGTTCTCGCTTGCCGACCAGGTGGTCCTGCTGCTGGACGGTCGGATACGAGGCGCCGGACGGCCCGAGGAACTGGCGCTGCGCCCGGTGAGCCGGGAAGCCGCCCGGTTTCTCGGCGAAACCAATCTGCTCCCCGGAACCAGCGATGGCCGAACCGCCGCCTGCGAACTGGGCCGGATGGAACTCGTCTCGCCCGTGCCCGCCGGCCCGGTGGAGGTGCTGCTGCCCCTGGACCGGTTCGAGATGGAGCCCTTTCTCGGGGACGACCACACCGGGGCGGTGGTCGCCTCGCTGACCCGCACCTCCTTCCACGGACCCTACCAATTGCTGTCCGCCCGGCTGCCGTCGGGACGCGAGGTCGCGATTCGCTCTCCCGCCCGCGAAACCTGGCAGGGACTCCTCCGTGCCGGACAGCAAGTGGGGCTCTCGGTGCGGGGGCCGGTGACCGCCTTTCCCCCGGAAACCTGACCCGCAGCGCAACGGACGCCAGCACACAGCGCAGGCGAACGGCCAACCCGGAAACCTCACCCGCAGCGCAACGGGCGCCAGCATCCAGCGCAGGCGGACGGCCAACCCGGAAACCTCACCCGCAGTACAACGGACGCCAGCATCCAGCGCAGGCGGACGGCCAACCCGGAAACCTCACCCGCAGCGCAACGGACGCCAGCACCCGGCGCAGGCGGACGGCCAACCCGGAAACCTCACCCGCAGCGCAACGGACGCCAGCACCCGGCGAGGGCGGACCGCCAACCCGGAAACCTCACCCGCAGTACAACGGACGCCAGCACACAGCGCAGGCGAACGGCCAACCCGGAAACCTCACCCGCAGTACAACGGACGCCAGCATCCAGCGAGGGCGGACGGCCAACCCGGAAACCTCACCCGCAGTACAACGGGCGCCAGCATCCAGCGAGGGCGGACGGCCAACCCGGAAACCTCACCCGCAGTACAACGGACGCCAGCATCCAGCGAGGGCGGACGGCCAACCCGGAAACCTCACCCGCAGTACAACGGGCGCCAGCATCCAGCGAGGGCGGACGGCCAACCCGGAAACCTCACCCGCAGTACAACGGACGCCAGCATCCAGCGAGGGCGGACGGCCAACCCGGAAACCTCACCCACAGTACAACGGGCGCCAGCATCCAGCGAGGGCGGACGGCCAACCCGGAAACCTCACCCGCAGTTGCAGGATGGGCGCCGGTCCGGGAAACTCGCCACCCATGGTTCGCATCGCTCCGGTGTTCCTTCTGGTCGCAGTCTCCTGCGGCAGCGACGGGGACAACCCCTGGAATGCGCTCGACGCCGAACGGCCGATCGCGGCGCACGACAGTGTCTTCATCGAGCAACTCACCTGGATGGAGGTCCGGGACCGCATCGCCGGCGGCGCCACTACCGCGATCGTGGCTACCGGCGGAATCGAGCAGAACGGGCCCTTCGTGGTCACCGGAAAGCACAACGTGGTGCTGCGGGCCACGACCGAGGCCATCGCCCGCCGGCTCGGAAACGCGCTGGTCGCTCCCGTCATCAAGCTGGTGCCCGAGGGCAACCACGATCCCCCGAGCGGCCACCTGCGGTTCCCGGGGACCATCGGACTCAGCCGGGAAACCTTCGAGATGGTCGTGCACGATGTGGCCCGGAGCCTCGCGGTCAGCGGGTTCACCGACCTGATGCTCATCGGGGACAGCGGCGGCAATCAGGACGGGATGGCGGCGGTCGCCGAGCGCTGGAACGCGGACCCGCCACATCCGGGCACCCGCCTGCACCACATCCCCGAGTACTACACCGAGGATCTGTGGAGTTTCGAGCAGCTCAAGGAACTCGGAATCCACCAGCAGCCGGACCGCCAGTCGGCCTCCCGCGCCGGAATCCACGACGACTACCACTACGACGCCATCATGGCCACCGTGGATCCGGGCTCGATCCGCACCCGCGAACGCCGTCAGGCCGGCCTCTTCACCATCAACGGCGTTCCGCTCGACCCCATCGAGCAGACCATCGCCAACGGACACGCGCTGGCGGCCCGGCGCGCGGACATCACCATCACCGCGTTCCGGAAATCGCTCGCCCGGACCCGGTAGTTCGCTTTCGCCCGGCCCCCGTCAGCAACCGGCCCCTGCCCTCGCCTCCCGGGTTCCAGGGAGCGTCACCGAACCGGTAGACCTCCCCTCCCGCGCCAGCTGCGTGATTTCCGGTCCCCGGGGGTGGCGGGTGATCTTTCCGGCGATGACGAATCGGGCTGATCAGGGCGTGTCTTCCGGCGGAGCGCCGCGGTCATTCGTCTCTTCCAGGGCGGCCGCGATGGCGGCGAGGAAGGGCTCGGCGAAATCCTTCAGCTTGGCGGCGCCCACGCCGTGGATCTCGGCGAACTCGGCCTCGGTGCGCGGGCGACGGCGCACCATGTCGAGCAGCGCACGGTCGGGGAACACGACATAGGCAGGTACTCCGCGCTCCTGCGCGATCTTCAGGCGCAGCGCCTTGAGGGCGCCCAGCAACGCCGTGTCGTCGCCGGTCAGGGGCGATTCCCCGGGTTCGCTGCGGGCCGTGCCAAGGCCCCGGATCTTCGCGGGGGTGCGGGCGATGACCGTGTCCTCGCGGTACCGGAACTCGCCCTTGCCCCGCATCACGCCGAGGCCTTTTCCGGTGATGCCGATCCCGCCGTAGCCGCCGATGTCGATTCGCAGCAATCCGGTCGCCACCATCTGCCGGACCAGCGAGCGCCAAGCGTTCTTGCTGCGCGCCGCGCCGACTCCGAAGGTCGGGAGCCGGTCGTGGCCGAAGCGCACTATCTTTTCTGTCCCGGTTCCCCGCAGGACGTCGATCAGGTGCGCGGCGCCGAAGCGCTGGCCCGTCCGCCAGGCAGCCGACAGGACCTTGCGCGCATCCTCGGTTCCGTCGACGCGCTCGGACGGAACGAGACAGACGTCGCAGTTGCCACAGGCGTCGATCTCCTCCCCGAAATACGCGAGCAACGCCACCCGCCGGCAGGCCGGCGCCTCGCAGTAGCCGAGCAGGGCGTCGAGACGCTTGTGCTCCCGGCGCTTGCGCTCCGGACCGGCATCCTCGTCCTCGATGAACTGCCGCCGCATCCGGATGTCCTCGAGGCCGTAGAGCATGTGCGCCTCGGCTGGTTCGCCGTCGCGGCCCGAACGGCCGATCTCCTGGTAATACGCTTCGACGCTTCCGGGGAGGTCGGTGTGGAAGACGAAGCGCACGTCGGCCTTGTCGATCCCCATGCCGAAGGCGATGGTGGCGACGATCACCACCCCCGGCTCGGTCATGAAGGCGTTCTGGTTCGCCTCCCGCTCCTCCTTGTCCATGCCGGCGTGGTAGGGAAGCGCGCGAACCCCGTCCGCCTGCAGCATGGCGGCAGTCGCCTCCGTCTTCCGCCGCGACAGGCAGTAGACGATGCCGCTCCGCCCCTGGTGACGGGCGATGAAACTCCGGAGCTGGCGTTTCCATTCGCGCTTCATTTCCACTGCGAGCCGGATCTGGGGACGGTCGAAGCCGAGCACGAACTGTTCCGCTTGCCCGCCGAACAGCTTGTCCCCGATGTCGTTCCGCGTCACCTCGTCCGCGGTTGCCGTCAGCGCCGCGATCGGGACGTCGGGAAAGAGGTCGCGCAATCGGCCGAGATCCTCGTATTCCGGTCGAAAGGCCGGGCCCCACCGGGAAATGCAGTGGGCTTCGTCAATGGCGAAGAGCCGGACCGGCAGGCGGGCGAGCGCCGCCAGCATGCGCTCGGTCATCAGCCGCTCGGGGGCCATGTAGAGAAGCCGCAGCTCACCGCCGGCCGCGCGTCGCCAGGCCGCCACGTTGTCGTCCCGACTGTTCCCGGAGTGGATGCAAGCGGCCGCGACGCCCGTCAGCCGGAGCGCAGCCACCTGATCCTGCATCAGGGCGATCAACGGCGAGACCACCACCGTGAGTCCGTCCATGACCAGGGCGGGAATCTGGAAGCAGAGCGACTTGCCCGAGCCGGTCGGCATCACGGTGAGCACATGGCGCCCGTGGAGGAGCGCGTCGATCACGGCTTCCTGGCCCGGTCGGAATTCCGCAAAGCCGAATACCTCCCGCAGCGCTTCCCGCGCCGCCCGCAACCGCCGACGCTCCTCCGATGACGATGGGGCGGCGCTCGGATCCGGCCCGGCGGCGTCCTCGGTTGCCGGGCCGGGAAAGCGATCGCCCGATCGCGGAGGCGCCTGGTTCATGGCGCCGCGAAGCACGGGAGGGGACGTTCCGCCCCCTGTCGTACCTTGGAGAGCGTCCCTGCGAGGGGCCATCGGGCCGGGCGCTTCACCATCAACGGAGTCCCGTTCGCCGCCCTCGACGAGACCATCGCCAACGGATACGCGCTGGCGACCCGGCTGGCGGAAATCATCATCGCCGCGTTCGAAAAATTGTTCGCCCGGACCAGGCAGATCGCCGCGGTCCCGATTCGTCACGAGGCGTCCCGTCTTGCGCCTGCTGGCGTTCGGGGGAGCGTCACCGAGCAAGCCGACGCGCTTCCCCGGTCTGAACTGCGCCAGCCGCGTTTCCGGCCAGATCGGGACGAGCGTGCTGGATCGCCGTGCTGCTGCGCGTTCCGGTCACACAACGTTACGGTCGGTAGCGGGAAGATCACGGTGCGCGCTACTGCCAGCGAGGCAGCCGGCATCCAGTCTGTTCCTGACCGCGATCACCGAGACCGAATTATGCTGCGGGCGCGCGGCAATACCGGCGGACAAACCCGTGGGCGACCTCTCCGCAGGTCTGGATCGCATGCTCGCAACGGCTTTCCCCAATGGTAATCCTTTCATTTGACAGCCATGCCGCGCGCGCCAGTACCGGGATCGCAGAACGGCGACGCAGCTTGGGGCGACCGATCTCGCAAGCCGATTGCCGGATCGCGGCGATCTCCCCGTGCCGCCAGATGGCATTGGCGATGAGCCATGTTCAGCAGTCCGACGGTGTCGACGCCGAAGTCACCGATCCCCGGGCCGTAACATGAGCATGGATCCCCCCATCCTGACGGAAGAAACCGCACTGCTGGACCGCATCACCGTGCGGGCCGACGTCTTCGGCGGCAAGCCCATCATCCGCGACATGCGCATCGCGGTGGAGCATGTGCTGGGGAAGCTGGCGGCGGGAGACAGCGCGGAAACCATACTCGGCGAGTATCCGTCTCTCGAGCCGGAGGATATCCGGGCCTGCCTGGTCTTCGCCCGTCGTTTCCCTGGTCGGTGAGCGTTTCCATGACCGGTCGGGGAGGGAGGGCTACTTGCGCAGCCGGGGCCAAAGCGGGTCGCCGGTCGTCGTCGAGAGAACCCGATCAGTCCGGAAACGGGCCGTCTCGTCGCCTCCCAGCCGGTCCAGGATGCGGGCAGCGGATCCCGGCATGACCGGAGCCAGCAGCACGGCGGCGACGCGGGTGGCTTCCGCCGCCTCGTAAAGCGCCTCGTCAAGCTGCTCGTCCGCCTCCGGATCCCGCGCGAGTTTCCAAGGCGCCCGCTGGGTGAGGAATTCGTTCACCCCCGAGACTATCCCGAAGGCCTCGTCGGCTCCCCGGTGCAGGGCGAGGTCGTCCATCGCCTCCTCGTAGCGCGCAACCGCCGTGTTCACCTGTTCGGGCAGGGCGGAACGTCCCGAGGGCGCCAGCCGGCCCCCGCGGTAGCGAGCAGCCATCGTGGTGATCCGGCTCACCAGATTGCCGAGCGAGTTGGCGAGGTCGGCGTCGTAACGAGCCTCGAACCGGTCCCACGAAAAGTCCCCGTCGTGGCCGTACTGGATCTCGCGGATCAGGTAGAAACGGAGCGCATCGGCGCCGAAATGGTCCGCCGCCTCCAGCGGGTCCACGACCTTCCCGAGCGACTTGCTCATGCGCTGGCCCTCGAAGTTCACGAAGCCGTGGCCGAAGACCATGCGGGGAAGGGCGACTCCGGCCGACATGAGCATCGCCGGCCAGATCACGGCATGGAATCGGGTGATGTCCTTGCCCACGATATGAACATCCGCCGGCCACCGCTGGTCCCAGCCCGGTTCGCCGGCGCCGTAGCCGGTGGCGGAGAGGTAGTTGGTCAGCGCATCGAACCAGACATAGACCACGCTCCCGGGGTCGAAGGGGACCGGAATGCCCCAGCCGGATCCCGGCCGGCTCACCGAAAGGTCCGAGAGCCCTCCCTCGAGCAGTCTCTCCAGCTCGTTCCGCCGGATCTCGGGCGAAAGGAAACGGGGCTGCTCCTCGTAGAGCTTCATCAGCCGGTCACGGAACGCGGAAAGGCGGAAGAAGTGGTTCTTTTCCCGGATCCAGTCCGGTTTCGCCCGGTGGACCGGGCACGCGCCGTCGAGCAGATCCTTCTCCTGCTTGAACGACTCGCAGGAGACGCAGTACCAGCCCTCGTATACCCCCTCGTAGAGATCGCCGGCGTCCCGAATGCGGGTCAGCAGCTTGCGCACCGCGGCGTGGTGACGCGGTTCGCTGGTACGGATGAAATCGTCGAACGAAACCTCGAGGCGGCGCCACACTTCGCGGAAGGTGTCCTCCATCCGGTCGCAATAGGCGAGGGGATCGAGCCCCAGTTCCCCCGCCCGGCGGCGGACGTTCGCCGAATGCTCGTCATTCCCCATCAGAAAATGGGTGGCCACGCCCCGACGCCGCTTGTACCGCGCGATCACGTCCGCGGTGATCTTCTCGTAGGCAGTGCCGAGGTGGGGCTTCGAATTCACATAGTCGATGGCGGTGGTGAGGTGAAAACGTTCCATCGGCGCCGGGGAATTCTAGGCGGTTGTCAGGGAAGTACCCGTGTTCTACGATTTCCGTTGCGTGTGTCCGGCGTCGGCCGGGGCGCTCGCCGGAGGAATCCCATGAACTTGCAGCACTCCCAAGCGACCCGTTGGCTCGCCGTGGCGAAGGTTCTCGCCTTCGGATTCGTCGCTTCCCTGGCGTTCGCCCAGGACGAGGATCCCCTCAACCGGCGGGAGGTGGACCGCGCCATCGATCTTGCGGAGGACAAGGAGGAAGAGGCCGGGGACGCAGCCGGAAACAACGACCTCGAGACCGCCAACGCGGCCTGGAGCGAGGCCGGGGGCTGGTATCTCCGGGTCCTCCAGGACCACCCCTGGCGCCGGGACCTGCGTTTGCGGCTCGGCCGCATCTACGCCCGTTTCGGGGAGTGGGAGAACGTGGCCGGCGCCTTCGAGGCCGCGCTCGAGACCAGTTCTCCGCCGGACGAAGAGGATGTGGACGGCTGGGCATTCCAGAACGTGGAGGACCCCGCGGAGATCCTGGAGGCGTGGACCGGGCTGACGGAGGCCTATTCCAACCTCGAAAACGACCTCAAGGTCATCGAGGCGGGCCAGAAGGTGATCGAGCTGAACCCGAATCCACCGGTCGAGGTCTACCTCGGCCTCGGAGCCAGCATGGCGCGCCAGGGCCAGTTCGACGATGCGTCCCGGATGGCCGAGACGGCGCTCGGGTTGGCGCCGGACAGCGCCGTGGCCCACGCGACCCTGGGCCGGGCGGCCGCGGCCGCCGAGGACTGGGAGACCGCCGAGGCGTCCTACCGGCGGGCGGTGGAACTCGATCCGGACACCGCCCGCGCCCACGCGGGGCTCGCCCGGATCTATTTCGCCCGTGACGATTTCGAAAACGCGGTGGCATCCGCCACCGAGGCGCTCAACCGGAACGATCAGCTCACTGCCGCCTACGGCATCCGCGGCCTCGCGAACAACGCTCTCGGCAACCAGCAGGAGGCCTATGGCGACCTCGCAATGGCGATCACCGTGAACGCCGACGACCCGGCGGCCAACCTGGCGTTCGCCCAGGTGTACGAAGCCCAGGGGAATGTTTCGCAGGCAAGGACCTACTACCAGAAGGTGACCAACCTGGCGAACTCGCCGCCGATGTCGCAAGCCGCCGCGCACGCGGCGCTCGGCAGGTTCTCGATCGCCGAACTCGCCTACGACGAGGCCGTCGAGCACATGCAGATGGCGCTCGCCGCCGATCCGTCGTCCGAGGAGGCCAGGGGCGGCCTCGCGCGCGCCCACTACGCCAGCGCGAAGGCGAAGCGCCAGCAGCAGGATCTGGCCGGCGCCATGGCCGCTGCGGAAGCCGCCGTCGAGGGCGATCCGGCCAACCCGCTGTACAAGGTGGAATACGGCATCGCGCTGGTCGTGAATCAGAGCGCGGCCGAGGCGGTCCCCCTCCTCGAGTCCGCGATCCCCGAGTACCCCGCCGACGGCGACCCGGCGGATCTCGGGATGGGGCACTGGGCCCTCGGGCAGGCCTACCTCGCCTCGAACAATTTCACCGGCGCCGAAACGCACTTCGCCGCAGCCACCGAACGGATCGACTCGTGGGGCGAGCCTTTCCGCGGCCTCGCCTGGGCCCACGCCGCCCAGGTGCAGTACGGTCCCTGCCGGCTGAAGGACGCGGCGTTCGGGGAGCGGCTCCAGGCGGTCCAGGTCGGTTGTCCGGCCTCCGACGCCGACTATGCACACGTGGAGGCCGCCTGGACACAGTACCGGAAGGCCTTGGAACTCGGGGCCGAGGACGCGACTCTCGCCGCCCGGCTGGAGGTCCTGCGGGAGGTGAGGAATCAGCTCGTCGAGTAGCGGTTCCGCGCGTCCGGTCCTGGACTGGCTGACGGCGCGGCGGTCGTCGATCCACGACACGCTGGAGCGGTTCGTCCGGCTGGAATCCCCGAGCGACGACGCCGGCGCGACCCGGGCCATGGGCGCCTTGGCCGCCGGGGAGCTGGCCGGACTCCCGGGGCTCTCCTGCGAATTCGAAGCGCCGGCCGGGGACCGGGCCCGCGGGCCCCATCTGGTGGCGCACCTTCCCGGGGAAGAACCGGACGCCGCACCGGTGCTCCTCCTCGGACACCTCGACACCGTCTGGCCCCTCGGCACGCTGGAACGGTTGCCCTGGCGGGTGGGAGAGGACGGCATGGCCCGCGGCCCCGGCGTCTTCGACATGAAGGCGGGGCTGGTGCAGACGATCTGGGCGCTGCGGGCCCTCGAGGCGCTCGGGACCACGCCGCGCCGCCCGGTGACGATCCTGTGGAACACCGACGAGGAGGTGGGCAGCACATCGAGCCGCCGCCTCATCGAAGCCAGCGCGGAACGTTCGGCTGCCTGCCTCGTGATGGAGCCGTCGCTTCCGGACGGCGGCGCGAAGACCTTCCGACGCGGAGTCGGACTCCTGCGGGTGGAAGTCGAGGGCCGCGCCGCTCACGCCGGACTGGATCCCGAAAACGGCATCAACGCGATCTGCGAGCTGGCCCCGGTGATCGAGAACGCCGCCCGGCTCTCCGACCCCTCGCATGGCGTGACGGTGAACGTGGGCCTGGTGCGGGGCGGCACCCGCACGAATGTGGTTCCGGCGCGGGCTTCGGCCGATGTCGATGTCCGCATGGACGATCCGGTGGCCGGCGAGGAACTCATTCGGGCGCTGCGGACGCTTCGGTGCCGGCATCCGGACGCCAGGACGACCTGGACCGGAGGCGTGAACCGGCCGCCGCTGACCCGCAGCGAAGGCGTCATGCGCCTGTATCGCCTGGCCCGCGGCATCGCCGCCGAAATGGACTGGGAGCTCCCCGAGGGTCCTGCCGGTGGCGGTTCGGACGGCAACATCGTGGCGGGCCTCGGCGTCCCGGTGCTCGACGGACTGGGACCGGCGGGTGATGGCGCGCACGCCGAGCACGAGCACGTGGCGCTCGCCGACATGCCGCGCCGCGCGGCCCTGCTGGCGCGCATGCTGACCGAGTTGTAGACCGCGCCCTCCCGGGGGGCCACCGGCGGCGGCATCAATCCCGTCGGAAGCGAACCGATGGTTCGCCGGAGTCCGTGCGGCTCCCGGGACCGGATACCGGCGGCACACCCCGCAAGCAAGAACCTTGTTGCGCCGGATTCGAGGATTCCCGCAGCCGTCGGCGGGGTCCTCCTACCGCCCGGCGCCATCTCCCCGTTCGAGGGGACGGCCTCGGGCGGCGCGACGGGCCCTTCGGTTATTTCTCCGGAAGGGCGAGGGCGATGTAGGACTCCGGCACGCCGTTCGCACGGTCACCGGCCTGGACCACGATGTACTGCCGCCCGTCGTGGCGGTAGGTCATCATGCCGTACATCGCGGGCGCCGGCAGATCCAGCGAGGCGATCAGCTCGCCGTTCCGCTTGTTGCGTGCGTGGAGCACCGGCTTGCCGCGCATGCCGTCGGTGGTGAGCAACAGGTCGCCGGTCACCATCAGGATGGAGCGTCCCTGGCCGCCCACGTTCGAGAGATCGATGCCCTCGAGGGCCGGGTGGTTCCTGATGCGATCGTTGGGCTCGCCCACCGGAACCCACCAGAGGTGCTCGCCGGTGTTCATGTCGATCGCGGTGACCCGGCTGTACGGCGGCTTGTAGATCGGAAGGCCGTCCGGTCCGGGGATCGGGATCAGCCGGTAGTCGACCCAGTCGGCGATCGTTTCGCCGATGGTGGTGCACTTGCCGCTCGGGGAAGTGCAGTCGTGGACCGGCTCGTCGGCATCCGCGCCCGGCTGGACCATCCGCCCCGAGCAGGCCGGACCGGACGACTGGTAGAGGATCCCGGTCTCGGGGTCGAGGGCGGCCGGATGCGTGATGTTGACCGCGGAGTGGACCCCGCAAGCGATCCACCCCTTGTTCTCGTCGTATCCCTTGGGAATCGGAGGCATGTAGGGACCGCCGACCGTGTACTGGGAGACGATCTCCCTGGCTTTCTGCCGGAGTTCCGGCGTGTAGTCGATGAGGTTGTCCTCGGTGAGATCCAGCATCTCGACCGGAGCAGGCCTCGTCGGAACCGGCTGGGTCGGGGAGAGCTTCTCCCCCGGAACGATGGACTGGGGAACTTCCTGCTCCTCGATGGGCCAGACCGGCTCGCCGGTCTCCCGATTGAAAGCGAAGGTGTATCCCTGCTTGGTGGTCTGAATCGCCATCGGCACCTCCCGCCCGTCCACTTCCACATCCACCAGGATCGGGACATTCGGAAGGTCGTGGTTCCAGATCGGGTGATGGGTGGTCTGGAAGTGCCAGACCCGCTCACCAGTTCGGGCGTTCAGCGCGATCACACTGGTCCCGAAGAGGTTGTCACCCGGCCGGAATCCGCCGTAGAAATCGATGGTGGGCGCGTTGGTCGGGATGTAGACAATGTCCCGCTCCAGATCGGCCGACAGCGGAGCCCACGAGGACACGTCGCCGGTCCATTTCCAGGCGTCGTTCTCCCAGGTGCTGGCGGCGAAGTCGTCCTCGGAGCGCGGGGTGACGTTGAACTTCCACTTGAAATCCCCGGTGCGGGCGTCGAACGCCAGAATGTCGCCGGGGACGTTCTCGATCCGGGTCTGGTGGTACCCCTGCGCATGGGAGTTCCCCACCACGATGGTGCCGTTGACCACGATCGCCGGCGAGGAATTGGTGATGTACCCCACCGTGGGGGCCAGTCCCTCGTAGGGATCGTAGTTGTAGCCGAAGTGGGCAAGAAGGTCCACGACGCCGGTCTTCGGAAATCCCGGAATGTCCACCGGCGCCCCGAAGCCCTCGATGTGTTCCCCGGTCTCACCGTCCAGCGCGTGCAGGAAGAACCCGGGGGAGACCACATAGATCACGACCTGGCCGTCCATCTCGGCATAGGCGACACCCTTGCCGTAGCTGGAGCGCATCGACTCCTGCCACCGCCGGGTGGTCGGCTCGCTGTAGGTCCACACCGTCTCGCCGTTTGCCGGATCGATCGCGGCCACCGTCCGCCGATACCCGACCACGGTGTAGAGGCGCCCCTTGATGTAACTCGGCGTGGACTTGGAGAGGTAACTCGGCTTGGGACCGAAGTTGTCCCCGCGCCAGTGCCACGCCACTTCGAGATCATCGAAATTCTCCGCGTTGATATCCCGCAGGGGCGAGGATCGGGTGCCCCAGGCGTCACCGCTCTGGTAGCGCCATTCCCCCTCGGGCATGTCCCGGTGCTGGGCGGCTGCGGCCACCGCGAAACCGGTGAGGACGACGAGGGCCACCGCCAAGCGGCCAGAGCGATGACGAAGCATGGGAATTCCTCCGGAAACGAATTCACCGATTCTATACGGATCCGAAGCATCGTCCGGGAACGGCGGGGGGATCGTCGCCGGCGCCCTCCCCGGGCGCTGCGGGGCGCCGCTCCGAAACGGCGATCGCTCCGCTCGACCGTTCCCCCGCGGGAGTCCCGGCGCGTCGCGTGGATCGTCATGATCCGGGCGCATCCCCCTGGTCCGTAACCGATTCGGGAGCGGCGGATCCCGGGGCGGGAATCCGACCGGCGCAAGGCATCCGGAGGCCGGCGCGGCCGAGGGGAGCATCAGCCGGCCCTCGAGGATCGGCATCCCGGTCCGATTCCCGCATATCCTCGAGAACGCCCGTTCCTCCCGCCCGGTTCGGCGGAAAGTGACGACGTCGGGGCCGCGGTTGAAATTCCAGAGCAATTTCCCCTTTTTTGCCGTTCAAAGGGTTGATTCGCAAGGGGAAAGTGCGTTTTGACACTTGATTTATGAGCCCATGTATTTGACGATATTACTACTTTATTTCCATATGGCATGTCTCGTATCATTGAGCCATGTACGTCGACGTCGTCCCCAACCGCAAATCACCCCCCGCAGTCCTCCTCCGCGAAAGCTGGCGCGAAGGCGCCAAAACCAGAAAACGCACGCTCGCCAACCTCTCCGGATGGCCCGAATACAAGATTGCCGCGCTCCGTCGGGTACTCAAGAACGAACGCCTCGTCGGGCCCGACGAGCTTCTCAACATCGTTCGCTCCCTCCCCCACGGTCATGTCGCCGCCGTTCTCGGCACACTCCGCAAGCTCCGCCTCGACCACCTCATCGACCCCGAGTCCTCCCCCCAACGCCAGCGTGTGCTGGCGTTGATCGCCGCCCGGATTCTCGACCCGGGCTCGAAACTCGCCACCGCCCGGGGACTCGCCGGCGCTACCGCGCGCGACACCCTCGCCGAAACCGCCCCAGCCCTGCCGGGGGCCGATCGGTTCGAGATCACGACCCGGCCCACCCCGCTTCAACAAAAGGCCTTCGATCTGCTTGCCGTGAAGCTGTCCGGTACCCAGTAGCGAAATCCTGAAATCTCCATGTCCAATCAAGTCAGTGACTTGCGTCTATGGCACGCTGGCACTTCAGCCGCGGGGGCGCTGGTCGATACTGCGGAAGACATCCCGCTCACTACCCGCGGGGCGACGCCCCCCGGCGTCCCCCTCCCGGAGTCAACGGAGGACGCCCGGCAGGTTCGCGTAGTCGTCGGTCCAGAGATGATGCGGCTCGGGCGCCACCGCCGGCCCCACCCAGATCCCCGCCCTCCCGAGAATCGCCGCGTCGGTCAGGAAATCCGCGTTGCGGGTGAGCAGGATCCAGGTCGATTCGTAGTGGTACGCATCCGGTGCTCCGTCGCTGACCATGAGGAGCGGAGCCCAGGAGAGCCGGCGGGCCTGCGCCCGGACGACCGGCGCCAGGTCCACATGGCGGTTCGAAATGTGAACCGCCAGCACCCCGCCCTCGCCCAGCCGGCGGCTGTACAGATCGAAGGCCTCGGCGGTGAGCAGGTGCGTCGGGATCGCGTCTCCGGCGAAGGCATCGAGGATCAGCACGTCCCACGGCGGGTCTCCGCGCTCGTGTTCCTGCGCCAGGCCGAGACGTCCGTCGCCGAGGACCACCTCGGTCCGGGCCGGCGAGTCGGTGAGCCAGGTGAAGTACTCCCGCGCCGCCTGCTCCACGGCGGGATCCAGTTCGTGAAACCGGAAGTGATCCCCCGGGCGGGCCCAGACGGAAAGCGCCCCGCTCCCGAGACCCACCACGCCGACCCGCAGCGGCTCGCCGCGATCGCGTTTCGGATGGCGGTTGAGCGCCAGTTCGGCGCCGGTGCCCCGGTAGTAGTAGAGCGTCGGCTCCCGGAGGCGATCGGGCGCCATCCACTGGGAACCGTGGGCGATGCCCCCGTGCCAGAGATCCCGGCGCCACGCGGTGGTCCCCTGCGAACCCTCGAAGACCCGAACGACCCCGAAGAAGGTCCGCTCCGCATGGAGGGGACGCTGGTGTTCCAGGAGAGTCAGGACAACGACCCATCCCGCGGTTGCGCCCAGCGCCAGCTTGCGAAACCAGCCGAACGGCGGACGCGAGAGGGCGATTGCCACCGCCCCGGCGAGGGCAAGCGGATACTCGAACACATTCACGAAGACGACCGGCGCGAGAAGCGCCGCGACCAGGCCCCCGGCGGCGCCACCGGCGGTGAGCGAGAAGTAGAAGCCGGTGACCCGCGACGGCTCGGGACGCAGGTCGGCCGCCATGCCGTGGACCATCTGACAGGCCACGAAGAGGAAGACCAGCCCGAGCGCGGCGTCGAGAACCCAGGGATCCGCGGCGACGGCGAGCGCCCGCTGCCGCAGGAAGAGGCAGGCCACGGCGCTCGCCATCACCAGCAGCCGGGCCCACGCGCCGGGGAGCGGCGGCAGACCGGAGAAGGCAAGGATGAACGTGACCAGATAGAGAGCAAGCGGCGCCACCCACAGGAGCGGCGCCGCCGCCAGATCGCGGGTGAGGTGGGTGCTCACCGCGACCAGCGCGAAGGAGCCGAACCCGGCGAGCGCCAGTGCCTCCCGGTCGAAACCGGCGGTGAGCCGGAGCCGGACACGCTTCCCCGGCGCCGGAAGGAGGAGCCCGGCCACCGGAACCAGGACCGCCACCAGCACGAACCCCGCCGACCAGAAGGCTTCCTGCTCCGACAGCCGGAAATGGGGCTCCACCACGAACGGGTGGAGAAGGAGTCCCGACAAGGACCCGGCGTTCGAGACCGCGTACCAGCGGAAGACCCGGCGTCCCGGTTCCGGGGCGTCGGCAAGCCAGTGCGAGATCAGCGGGGTGGTGGCCGCGAGGAGCGCGAACGGAAGGCCGATCGTGGCCACCAGCGTCAGCAGGATCAGGACCGCGGGAACCGACCCGGAATCGGGTATCCACTGCGCCCCGGGCAACGGCGGCAGGAACACGGCGACCGCGGTCAGCAGCAGGGCCGCGTGGAGGAACACCTGCCCGCGGCGCGGGAGCCGACTGGCGATCAGGTGGGCGTAGCCGTAGCCGGCCAGCAAAGCCGTCTGGAAAAAGAACAGCGAGACCGCCCAGACCATCGGGGCGCCCCCGTACCAGGCCAGGAGGCGCTTCGCGACCATCGGCTGGACCAGAAACAGCAGGAATGCCGCGAGGAAGACCCCGGCGCGGACGATCGACGCAGTGAGCACGGGAGAGATAGGATAGGAGCATGGTGCGCCATTCCCGCCCCCCGGGGAAAACTGCCCCGGAGCCCCGATCCCGGAAGTCCGGCGCCGCGCTGCCGGCGCTCGCCCTCGGGCTTCTCGTTCCAGGGCTGGTGGTGGCGGTGGTGGCCGTGCGCTCCGACACCACGGTGCACGAGGATGCGTCGGGAGCGATGGCGGCCCCGATCGCCGCCCAGTCGTTCCCGTTCCATGCGACGCCGGAGGACGCGGAACCGTTCCCGGTCACCAGGCCCCCGGAGTCGTACAGCCACCCGACCCTCCAGAAGGCCTATCGGATCGCCAGGGACATCCCCGAAGTGCTCGTCCAGCTTCCCTGCCTTTGCGACTGCGGCCAGTCGCACGGCCACCGGGGCCTTCTGGACTGTTTCGTGGACGACCACGCCGCCACCTGAACGATCTGCATCCAGGAGGTCCTCCTGGCCGCCGACATGCACGAGGACGGCGCGGAACCGGCGGAGATCCGCCGGGCCATCGAACGGCGCGAGTTCACGAGCGTACCCCCGCACTGACGCCGCCTCTCTCGGCGAAACCGCCGAGACGAACGATCGAGCCGATCATCGGGACGCTCGGTCCGACCCCGTGCGTCGCGCGCGGCTTCAGGGAAGCGGAGGACAGGTCCTCGGGCTCCTGTGGTTCAGCAAGCAAGATCGAAGGAAGATCACTGATGTCCCGTAGTCGATCTCCATCAATCATCGCCAACAACATCCCGGTGACCTTCGTCAGCACGCGGGAACGACGGCTACGGTCTGCGTAACTCGGACCCGTACCTCCTGCACGAGGGGAAGGCGACTTGCCGGCCGAGGTTGGCGTGATCGCTGCTTCGCAGATTCGAGAGCGTTCCCTGGTGTTGGCTACACGAACATTCGTGGCTGCATGTCTTGCTCGAGTCTTCTGTGCGACTGATCCGAGTATGCCGGGTTCAGCTCGACGAGAACGGCCCGGCGGTTCGATTCGGCGGCCACCACCCCGGTAGTCCCCGAACCGGAAAACGGATCGAGGACAAGGTCCCCCGGACGACTGCCGAACAGGATGCACCGCCTGGCCAGTTCCCTCGGGAAGGCTGCGGGATGGGGAACGCCCGAAGGGTCCGGACCCAGAATCCAGTAGTTTCTCAGGTTGGCCCCGCTCGTTTCCCGCACTGCCTGGTTGTCGTAGTAGTACTTCGGACTCCGGGCGAAGAGAAAGAGTTCTTCGGTGGCATTGGACGGTCGATTGGTGACGCTCTCGGGCATGGGCGCCTTCTTGATCCAGGTGATCTTCGACCGCAGCAACCAGCCATCCTCCTGGAGCGCGAACGCCACCCGCCACGGCAGTCCCATGAGGTCCCGGTCCTTGAGCCCCCAGCAATCCGGCACCTTGCAATTACGCTGTTGAATCAACTTCTTCGTGTTCCCCACCACCGCATTGGGTCCGCTTCGCCCCGTACCCCCGTTGCGGGCGTAGGCATCACCGATGTTCAGCCACAGGGTCCCATCCTCACGGAGCAGGCGACGGACGCTCCGGAAGACCGTGACCAGATTCGACACATACTCTTCGGGAGAGGACTCGGCGCCAATCTGGTCGGGGTCCTGGTCGTAGTCGCGCAGCCCCCAGTAGGGCGGCGAGGTGACGCAGCACTGGACCATCCCCGGTTCCATCTGCCGGAGCACACGGCGGCTGTCCCCGACGAGGATGGTTGCCCGCGAACGGAAGTCGGCAGCCCGCCACGGATGCCTGACGGAGGGAACGCGGGTCGAGACCCTGCCGGTAGCCGCTTCAAGAACGTCCGGGACTTTGGTCATGAGTTCGATCCCCCATCAGGAGTGCTTCCCATGAGCTGCACGGGCGCTCACCCCGTCCGCCTGGTGGATTTGCCCCCTTGCTTTGTCGAGAGGGAAGCAGCCTGGTTCGGATGGCGAACGGTCGGCCCCAGGCTCCGTTGCCATCATAAGTCTTCCGGTCCACGGATCCCGGGTTCCTGGCGCGAATGGGGATCGTTGCCGCGCCTCCATAATACGCTCCGTAGTGCAGCGCCTGCCGGGGGAACGTCATGATCGAGCGGATTCGCCCGACTCCTCCGGCGAGGAGTTCCTCCGGGGCGCGCAAGGCGAATTCCGGCGACGGAAGCGGCTTGCGAACATGATCCCGGGCGTGACCCCTCGACGCGTCGCGGCGGCGGCGCTGGTCGCGGCCTTCCTCGGCGGATGCGCCGGGAGGCCGCCGCCGCGCAGTTTCCCCGACGGCACGATCGGCGACGCCTCGTGGTACGGCATCGAGGAGCGGGGGCGGCTGACCGCGAACGGGGAGTCGATGGACCCGGAAGCGATGACCGCGGCCCACCGCACGCTCCCGTTCGACTCGGTGGTCCGGGTCACCGATCTGGAAACCGGCCGTTCGGTCACCGTCCGCATCAACGACCGGGGGCCGTTCATTCGCGGACGCATCATCGACCTTTCCCATCGGGCCGCGCGCGAACTGGGCATCGACCGGAAGGGCGTCGCCCGGGTCATGCTGACCCATATCAGTCTGGGGGAGCCCCCTTCCTGGTCGGTCCAGACGGGGTCCTACCGGGTCGCTTCCACCGCCCGCAAGCAGGTCCGGAAACTGCAAGCCGCCGGCTACCGGAGCGCATCGGTGACGCCCCACGGAGACGTGTATCGAGTCCGGGTGGGCCGGTTCCCGAACCGCCGGGAAGCGGACCGACTCGCCCGGCGGCTGCGCGCCCAGGGGTATGACGCCCTCGTCATGCAGCTTCGACCCTGATCACGGGATCACCAGCTTCAGCGTCTTCCGGGAAACGCGCACCCGCGCCGGCGTGGTTCCCGCCGGAGTTCCGTCCACCTCGCAGGCCACCGGCGCCGAAACCGACACGATCGCCGCCTCCCGGATCGGCACGGCAACCACCGATCGAAGGATTCCGAGCGCACCGAACCATGCGGCGCCGGCGGCCACCAGGCAGCCCCAGCGGGTTCGCGACCGGAGGACGGTGAGCACCGGGCGATCCCCGGTCAGGCGGGCACCCGGGAAGAGCCGGAGCGCGTGGGTGTAACGCGGCTGGTTCCCGATCCCCGCCCAGACCGCCCGGTACCGGACTCCGCCGGCGGACACCTCCAGACGCGGGAGCGGCGCCGTCAGGAAGACGCGGATCCCGGCGGCAAACCAGGGAAGCAGCCCGGGGCGCCGCCGTCCGGCAGGCACCAGTCGGCGCGCGGCCTCCGCATCCAGACCCACCGAGGCGATCCCGACGAAGAGGTGTTCCCCTGCCGTGGATCGGAGGATTCCGGGCCGCGCCTCCACCACCCGGCCGGCAAGCAGGATGTGCGCCGCCGCTTCCAGCCCGAAGGGGATCCCAGTCTCACGGGCCAGAACGTTCACCGTGCCCCGGGGAATCACCCCGAGCGCGACGCCGGTCCCGGCGAGCGCGCGAGCGGTCTCGGCCACCGTGCCGTCCCCTCCCCACGCGATCACGAGCGGCGCTCCGGCGCGAGCGAACTCTCCCGCGATCCGGGTCGCGTGGCCGGGCTCGCGGGTGATCGCTTCCACGAGCGGGATGCCGGCTTCCCCGAGAATCCGCCGAAGTCGCCCGGTCCCGCCTTCCCCTCCGGTTCCGGCGACCGGGTTTCGCACCAGCGCGGCCCAGGCGAATCGGCCGGGCATGCGGGATCAATCGGCCAGCGGCGGCGCCACCAGCACCTCGATCGCGGTCTCGACCGGCACTCCGTCCTCCGGCAGCAGGCGGGTCCGCACCACCCACAACACCCTCCCCTCGAAGGAGCGGTAGGAAAACCGTGCATCCTCGGGGACCGGGAGGTCGAGTTCCCCCTCGAACCGCTGACCACGCGCCAGGGGCGGGATGTCGAGGGTCCGTTCCTCCCGGCAGAGTTCCCGGACCGGTTCGGCTCCGCTCCGGCTTTCGGCGGTGAGCCGAAAGCTCATCTCGCGGATCGCCACTGGTCTCCGGGCCGTGATCCGGACCGCGCAGTACACCGCACCGCCGGGAACCGCGCTCTCGCTGAACCCGATGTCCACCTGCTCGAAGGAATGGCGTGCGAAGAACCAGATCGCGGCCCCCACCGAGCGGATCACGACGACCAGCACCACGGCGAAGCCGGCCAGCCACGGCCAGGTCCACCCGTGGAAGTGCGCAAGCTGGAATACCAGAAGACCGCCGAACACCATGCCGAGGGCGGAAATGGCGGTGCGGCGCTTCTGGCTGGCGATGAGGGAGGTCCAGACAAGCATGGCTACCGGTGGGAATCGTCCGGCGATTATGTTCGGGTCCCGAAGCCCGCCCCGATGCGAAGCCTCCCCGCGCCGTCCCGCATTCTGATCGTGGGGCACCTGACCGAGGATGTTGACGCATCGGGATCCCGGCTGGGCGGAGCCGCCGCCTTCGCGGGCGTTCTCGCTGCCCGGTTCGGCGTACCGGCCACCATCCTCACCGCGGTGGACGCCGACTTTCCGTTCGAAGTGGAGGGGTGCCGGGTGATCCGGATCCCGTCCCCCGACCGGACCCGCTTCGAAAACCGATACCGGAAGGGGAAGAGGCGGCAGCGGATCCTGAGCGTCGGCGCTTCGATCCCGGAAGCACGGGTGCGGGAGGCGGTTCGGGAACTCCCGAACGGCGCCGGAGTCCTTTACGCACCGGTGGCGTCGGAACTCGACGGGGCGTGGACGTTCCCCCGGCCCGTCGGCGGCCTGGCGGGGATCCTGCCCCAGGGACTCCTGCGCTCGGTCGGCCCGGGCGGCGTGGTGCGCGTCTCATGGCCGACCGGGCTCGCGGCGCGCCTCGAATCCCTCGACCTGGTCGCCCTGAGTCGGGAGGAGTTGCCCCCCTTCCCGCTCGGCTCCCGGCTGCTTGCGGTCACCGACGGGAAGCGCGGCGCTTCGCTCATCCGGGAAGGACACGCTCCCCTTGCCGTTCCGGCGGTTCCGGCAAGGGAACGGGACCCGACCGGCGCCGGAGACGTGTTTGGCGCAACGCTCTTCCTCGGGCTGCTCGAAGGCTTGCCGCCCGCCTCCGCCGGACGGCTCGCGGCCGCCGCGGCCGGACTGGCCGTGGAAAAGCCGGGAGTGGACGGGGTTCCCGGACGGAAGTTGGCGGGGAACCGGCTCGCCGCATTCAGTTGACGAGGAGCGGGATGGCGCTCGGACTGACCCGGGCGCCGGTGACCCGCCAGGTCCAGATGCCCCGGCGCTCGAACAGGATGTCCGCCCACAGGACATCATCCGACCGGACATCGTCCGGCGCGGGAGGCTCCGTGTTGCGCACCCCGAGTCGCACCCGAAAGTCGTTCCAGCCGTCGTACCCGGCGCTGACCGACACCCGGTCGTTCCCCTCCCCGCGATCTTCGCCGAGATGGAGAAAGGCGTTCCAGCCGGTGCTGGCCGCCTCCGAACCCCTGAGCGCCCGGTCCACACCCTCCGGAGTGGCGAAACGGTCGATCATCGCCTCGCCGACGGCAACCGCAAGCTGCGAGGCGGCGTCAACGGGTTCGGGAACTTCGGGCGGCTCCTCCGGCGGCTCGTCCCCGCCGGGCGGCGGATCCGGCTTCCGGCGTTCCCGGGCCCGGCGGGTGGCGCCGATGGTGCGCCGCAGCTCCCCCTTGAGGTTGGCCCGGACCGCCTCGAAGTCCACCCAGGCATGGAGGGCGGCCGCGTCCCCCGCCCCCACCGCCTGGCGGATGCGCCAAGCCGCGAAATAGGGGCCGAGATAGATGCTCCCGCCCAGGAACAACAGAACGGCCCAGGCCACGAGAAGCCGCAACCGTGGCGTACTCACCCCACCATGGTAACGGGTACGCCAGCGCATACGATTGCCGGGGGAATCACGCGCAAGATGGGAAGACTCGTGCCGCCTCCGATCGAACCGGTGGACTCCGAAGTCCATTTCCCGCTCGGCGCCACCCGCTTCGGCAGTCTCGCCGGGGAACACCTGGACCATCTGCCCACCCGGGAGGAACTCCGCCGTTTCGATCGCTACGGGTTCCTTCACATCCCGGCGGTGCTCACCGGGGGCGCCCTCGAACGGATCCGCGACGCCGTGGACCGTCTCGACACCGCCGAGCGGCGCCGGCTCGCCCTGACCCCCGGCGACATGATGTCCCGATTCTCCATCATCCGGTTTGATCCGGCATTCCTCGAACTGGTGGACCTCGGGCGCACCCTTCCCACCGTCTGGAGCATCCTGGGCTGGAACATCCAGCTCTACATCTCCCACCTGGTCGTGTACCCGCCGGAGGGCTGGGGCGGGACGCAGTGCCGGGTCCCGGTGTGGCACCAGGACAGCGGACGCCCGGTACTGGAGCTGGAGCGGCCGGCGCCCCGGCTTTCGGTCAAGGTGGCGTTCTGGCTCACCGATACCCGGGAGCCGGACCGCGGTGGGATGGAACTGATTCCGGGCAGCCACCGCCTCGACGCGCCGCCGCCGGAAGCGGACGATCCCGCCCGGAGCGGCAGGATTCGCCTGGCCATGCAACCCGGGGACGTGACGGTCTTCGACCGGCGGGTCTGGCACCGGCACGGCGCCAACACCTCCGAAACCGTCCGGAAGACCCTGTTCCTCGGGTACAGCTACCGGTGGCTGCGACCGCTCGAATACAAACTTCTCCCGGACGCGCTGCTCGAGCGCTGCAGTCCGGTGCTGCGCCAGCTTCTGGGCGACGGACGCACCGAGGTGGGCTGGTACCAGCCGCAACCCGGGGACGTGCCGCTCCGGAGCTGGATCCTCGAGCGACAGGGACCGGAGGGTCTTCCGGTTCCCCCTTCCTCCCAGCCCGGGCAGGAAACCGATCCATGAGGCTCCCGGTCACCGCCTGCCTCCTGTTTCCCCTGATCGGGGGCCCACCGGAGGACCCGGTGGCGGAACTGCGCACCCGGGCGCGGGAAATCCTGACGCGGGTGGAGCGCCAGGCGCTCGAACTTCCCGAGGCCCGGGTGGAGGTGGAACAACTCCGGCGGACCCTCGTCGCGGTCGGGGAAAGGGACGGCTGGACGCCGACCCGGCGCACGCTGGAGATGGCCATCGCCCGGCCCGACCGGATGATGAACGTGAACTTCGACGACTGTCCGCTGTTCTACGAGGAGGAACTGGTGGCGCTCTGCCCGCTGGACGCGGGACAGTCGGAGATCTGGGGCAACCAGGTGATCGTCTGCGAGTTCCTGTGCGCGCCGCGGCAGAGGCCCGGCGATTGAACGTCCGGCCCCGGCGCGAGTTGCCGCCGTTCCACGAACCCGAAGGACCGGTCCCGGAGCGGATCGGGGAACCGGGGCGCCCGCCGTTCACCCGCGGAATCCGCGCATCCGGTTACCGGGAACGGCTGTGGACCATGCGCCAGTATGCCGGTTACGCCACGGCCGCCGAGTCCAACGAACGGTATCGGCGCCTGCTGGCCAGCGGACAGACCGGGCTCTCGGTGGCGTTCGACCTGCCCACCCAGATCGGCTTCGATTCCGACGACCCGAAGGCAGCGGGCGAGGTCGGCCGGGTCGGCGTCGCCATCGACTCGCTCGAGGACATGGAGACGCTCTTCTCCGGCATTCCCCTGGACCAGGTCTCCACCTCGATGACCATCAATGCCACGGCGGCGATCCTGCTGGCGCTCCATGTGACGGTCGCGCGGCGGCAGGGGGTCCCGGCCGACCGGATCGCCGGAACCGTTCAGAACGACATCCTGAAGGAGTACGCCGCCCGCGGAACCTGGATCCATCCGCCCGAACCTTCGATGCGGCTCGCCACCGACGTCATCGAGTGGTCGCGGCGCGAACTGCCGCGATTCCAGCCGGTGAGCGTGAGCGGCTACCACCTGCGCGAGGCCGGATGCACGGCGGCGCAGGAAGTGGGCTTCACCCTCGCCAACGCCGTCGCGTATGTGGAGGCGGCAGTGGCGCGCGGACTGGACGTGGACCAGGTGGCCAGCCGGGTCTCGTTCTTTTTCAATGCCCACCGGGACTTCCTCGAAGAGGTGGCCAAATTCCGGGCGGCGCGACGGCTGTGGGACCGACTGCTCACCGAGCGGCTCGGGGCGAAGAGCGAACGGGCCCGGATGCTCCGCTTCCACACCCAGACCGCCGGATCCACCCTCACGGCGCTGGAGCCGCAGGTGAACGTGGTGCGAACCACCCTGGAAGCGCTGGCGGCGGTGCTGGGCGGCGCCCAGTCGCTCCACACCAACGCCCTCGACGAAGCTCTCGGGCTCCCCACCGGGGAAACCGCCGAACTGGCGCTCCGCACCCAGCAGGTGATTGCCTTCGAGAGCGGGGTGGCGGCGACCGCCGACCCGCTCGGCGGCTCCTGGACGATCGAGGCGCTCACCGACGCGGTGGAAGCGGAGGCGCTCGAATGGATCGCCGAAGTGGACCGCCTCGGGGGAGCCGTCGAAGCGGTGGGATCCGGGTTCGTGGCGGCGCGCATACAGGATGCGGCGTTCGCCTGGCAGCGTGAAATGGAGGCGGAACGCGAAGTGGTGGTCGGGGTGAACCGCTTCCGCAAGGACGATGCGGACGCCGGAGTCGAACCCTTTGCCCTCGACCCGGCGGTGGAACCCGCCCAGGTGGAGCGGGTCCGGCGGATGCGCGCCCGGCGGGATGCGGCGCCGGCGACGGCCGCCCTCGCCGAGGTTCGGCGGGTGGCGGCGACCGGCGGCAACCTGATGCCGCCCATCCTGGAAGCGGTTTCCCGGTACGCGACGGTAGGCGAGATCGCGGGCGTCCTGCGGGAGGTGTTCGGGGAGCACCGCGGCGGTTGACCGGGATCCGGAACATCCTCGCGGCTCCGGACCATGCCGGGTTCCGGGAACGCTTGGCGGCGAGCGGCTGCCGGCGGTGCGCACTCGCCGAGGGCCGGACCCGGATCGTGGTGGACCGGGGGAATCCGGAGGCCCCGCTCCTCCTGGTGGGCGAAGCCCCGGGCGCGAACGAGGACGCCTCCGGAGTGGCGTTTTGCGGTCGGGCCGGCGCGATGCTGGACCGCCTCTTCATCTCCGCCGGGCTGTCTCCCGGCGAGGACATGCTGATCGTGAACGTGGTCAAGTGCCGCCCTCCCGGAAACCGGGCGCCGCGGCCGGCAGAGACCGACGCCTGCCGTCCCTTCCTCGAAAGGCAGCTTGAACTCTCCCCGGCCCGGCTGGTGGTCCTGCTGGGCCGCACGGCGCTCCGGCACTTCGCGCCCGACCGGGCCCGCCGCCCGATGAGCGAGCAGGCGGGGCGCCTGTTCCGGCTTCCCGACCATCCGCACCGCGAATTCGCGGTCCTCTACCATCCGGCGGCGCTGCTCTACAACCGGCGCCTGGAACCGGATGCGCAGCGGCACGTGCGGGCGGTGGCCGCCCGGCTGGCTACCGGAACAGCGACCGGCGGGGACTGAGTTCCCGAATCACCGACCAGCCCCAGGCGTGCCGGGTCCCCGGGGGCAGCGAACCGGTGCGCTGATGGTACCGGCGCAGGAACTCCCCGGTGCCCTCGTTCACGTAGCCGGCGCCGTGAACGGGACCGAAGTCCTCGCCGTAGCGCTCCCGGTAGCCGCTGCGGATCCGTTCCAGCAACTCGGCAAACAGGCGATCCCGCCGGACCTTGGCGACGATGCTGGCGGCGGCCACCGCCACATGCCGGGACTCGGCCCGGTCCATGGCTTCCATCCCGGGAATCTCGGCGGCGAGGCTCCCGAACACCTTCTCGCCGTCGGCGAGGATCCGCCGGGGCGCCCGGTTCTCCGGGATTTCGACGAGCAGGGAGCGGGCCGCCTCCCGCTCCAGCAGGTTCAGTTCGCCGGCCATGGTGCGGCGATCCACCTCTTCCGCCGGCAGGACCCGGACACCAACCCATTCGGCCAGCCGCTCCACGTGGCTGGCGAGCCGGCCGCGGCGGCCGGCCGCCGGTCCGCCCGCCCCGAAGTGCTTCGAGTCGCGGACTCCGAGCCGGGTCAGGGCGCCGGCGCGACGCGGATGGAGAAGTACCGCAGCGACCACCAGGGGGCCGATCGCGGGACCGCGACCCGCCTCGTCAATGCCGAGAACCACCCATGGATGGTATGACGGTCGCATAGAATGCCTGCAGCAGGCAGAGCAGCATGAAACGGGGGGAGGGGCGCTACAACGCTGTGGTGATCGGCGCCGGGACCGCCGGCCTCGTGACCGCGGCGGGGACCGCCGGCCTCGGCGGACGGGTGGCGCTCGTCGAGGCGCACCGCATGGGGGGCGACTGCCTGAACACCGGATGCGTGCCGTCCAAGTCGCTGGTGTCCACCGCGAAGCTGATCCACCGGATCCGCAGCGCGGAGGCGCACGGGCTCGATGCCAACGAACCCAAGTTCCGTTTCGATCGGGTGTTCGAGCACATGCGGGAACGCCGGGCGATGATCGCGCCCAACGACTCGGTGGAGCGGTTCGAGGGTCTGGGAGTGGATGTCTTCCGGGCGCGCGCCCGCTTCACCGGACCGCACGAGGTGGAACTGGACGACGGCGTCCGGCTGACCGCATCCCACTTCGTGATCGCCACCGGATCGACTCCTTCGGTGCCGGACATTCCCGGACTCCGGGAAGGGCCGTATCTCACCAACGAGAACTTCTTCGACGGTCAGGACGGCCCGCCCGGATCGCTCCTGGTCCTGGGCGGCGGTCCCATCGGCTGCGAGTTGAGCCAGGTGATGCGGCGACTGGGCGTCCGGGTGCGCATCCTGACCGATGTGGACCGACTCCTCCCACGGGATGACCGGGATGCCTCGGAGGTGGTCCTCGAGGCGTTCGAGGCGGAAGGCATCGAAGTGGTCCGCAGCTGCCGGATCCGGGAATTCACCCGAACGGACGAGAGCATCACGGCCGAGGTCGAGACCGAAGGCGCAACCCGGAGGATTTCGGGTGACCGGTTGCTGGTCGCCGCCGGACGCTCCCCGAACGTCACCGACCTCGGACTGGAGAAGGCGGGCGTGCACTTCGACCCGCGGCACGGCGTGCCGGTGGACGCGAGCCTGCGGACCAACGTCTCCCACATCTGCGCCTGCGGCGACGTCGCCGGCCCCTACCGCTTCACCCACACCGCCGACCACCAGGCGCGGGTCGTGGTCCGAAACATCCTGCTGCCCCCGCCGATCCCCCGCGCCCGGGTGGATTACCGGCATGTGCCCTGGGTCACCTATGTGGATCCGGAGGTCGCCCACTTCGGCCTCCGCGAGGAAGACGCGGACGAACGGGGCGTCGCGGTGGATGTCCACCGACACCCGATGGACGACCTCGACCGGGCGGTCACCGAGAATGCGGCCCGCGGGTTCGTGAAGGTGGTCACCGCCCGGGGGAAGGACCGCATCCTGGGGGCAACGGTGGTGGCCGCCCGGGGTGGCGAGATCCTCCATCAGATCATGGCAGTGGCCCGACAGGGAGGAGGTCTCGGGGCGCTCTCGGGAATGATCCACGCCTATCCCACCTGGGCGCAGGCGGCCCAGCGGGTCGGGGACGCCTGGAACCGGACCCGCCTGACGCCGCGCGCCCGGGCGCTCTTCGCGTGGCTCTACCGGAAGCGGCGATGAGCCGGGTTCTCAAGCTGGTGGCGGCCGTCGCGCTGGTGGCTGCAGTATTTCTCCTGTTCCCGGTGGGCGAGTGGTTCGAGGCAGCAGCCCGCTGGGCGGAAGGACTCGGGCCCGTCGGCCTCGTCATCTTCGCCGCCATCTATGCGGTCGCCACCGTCCTCATGATCCCCGGCTCGGCGCTCACCCTCATCGGCGGGGCGGCCTTCGGCTTCGCCCTGGGGACTGCGAGCGTCTGGCTGGGCGCCACCGTCGGACTCGGGCTCGCCTTTCTGGTCGCCCGTCGGTTCGCCCGCGACCGGGTGGCCTCCTGGCTCGAGGGCCGCCCGGGTTTCCAGGCCATCGACCGGGCCGTCACCGCCGAGGGCTGGAAGATCGTGCTGCTCACCCGGCTCACTCCGGTATTCCCGTTCTCGCTCCAGAACTACGCCTACGGACTCGCCGGAGTCTCCTTCCTGGAATACCTGATCGCGTCGGCGGTCGGCATCCTGCCCGGAACGATGCTCTATGTATACATCGCAAGCGGAGTGGCGAGCGCCGTCTCCGGCGAGAGCGGAGCGCTCGGGAACACGCTGCGGGTGCTGGGACTGGTCGCTTTCGTGCTCGTGACCGTCCGCATCACCCGCAGCGCCCGGCGGGCTCTCCGGGAAGCCGGGGTGGACACCGGATCAGTCGCATGACGTGGAAGCGGCTCTCCGCTGCGACCGCATCCCTCCTGCTGATCAACGCCGGCTATCTGCTGGTCGCCCGGGAGGCCAGCCTGCTCCACGCGGCACAGATCCTCCTGCATCCGCTGCTCGCCCTCGCGGTCCTCTCCTTCCTCGCCCTCGACCACCGGCGGGTGCGGCAGGCGCTGCGGACAGAGCCTCTGCGGGCCGCTTTCACGGGCGTGGGAGCGGTCGTGGTCCTGACCGGCGTCGGCCTCGTCATCGTCGGAGCGAACCGCCCGCTGCTGGCCGTGCATCTGGGAGCGGCGGCCGGATTCGTCCTGCTGCTGGCGCACCGGCGCATGTTGCTCGCACCGCTGGTGGTCGCGGTTTCGATCCCGGTCGGTGGATTGCTCCGGGACCTGACTTCCGCACCGGGGCCGGCGCGGAACGCCGAACTGCCGCCCGCCACCATGGCCGGCGAGGCGATGGGGGGCGCCAGCGGCCCCTTCTTCCCCTCGGCGGCGAAGACCGCACACGGGGGTCTCATCCCGGAGGACTTCTTCACCGGAAGCGACAAGTGCGGCCGCTGCCACCAGGACATCACCCGGCAGTGGGAGGACTCCGCCCACCGGTTCGCCTCGTTCAACAACCCGTGGTATCGGCGCTCCATCGAGTACATGCAAAGCGTGGTCGGGGTCACCCCGTCGAAGTGGTGCGCCGGCTGCCACGACCACGCGGTCCTGTTCTCCGGCCTGATGGACCGGCCGGTCGAGGAAATCGTGGACCTGCCGGCGGCGAGCGCCGGTCTCGGCTGCGTCTCCTGCCACGCGATCACCGAGGTCCGGAACACCATGGGGAACGGCGGCTTCGTGATCGAGTACCCGGAGCTGAACGACCTGGCGGCGTCCGAGAATCCGCTCCTGCGGAGCCTCCATGATCTGGTGATCCACCTGGATCCGGAGCCGCACCGCCAGGCATTCCTGAAACCGATCCACGAGGGGGACAGCTCGGCCTTCTGTTCCTCGTGCCACAAGGTGCACCTCGACGAACCGGTCAACGCCTACCGCTGGCTGCGCGGGTTCAACAGCTACGACAACTGGCAGGCGAGCGGCGTCTCCGGCCACGGCGCCCGATCCTTCTATTACCCCGGGCGCGCCAGCACCTGCGCCGACTGCCACATGCCGCCGGTTCCGGGCGAGGACCCGGCAGCGGAGGAGGGGCTGATCCGCTCGCACCGGTTCGCGGCCGCCAACACGGCGCTCCCGGTCCATTTCGGGCGTGACGAGCAGCTCCAGGCGGTGCGCGACTTCCTCATGGCCGGCCAGGTAACGGTGGACATCTTCGGGCTGGTCCGGGGTGGCGGAGTCGTCGCCAGCGAGGGGCCGACGGGAACCGATCCCCTGACCCTCGCTTCCACCTTCGCGGTGGGCGAGGAGGCGATGGCCGCTCCCGGCCGCCAGGCGGCGACGGGTCCCCCCGGCGAACTCACCGCACCGCTCGACCTCGAGCGGCCCGCTCTCCGGCCCGGGGAGACGGTCCGGGTGGACGTCGTGGTCCGAACCCGGAAGGTGGGGCACTTCTTTCCGAGCGGCACGGTGGACGCCCACGACGTGTGGCTGGAGTTCCGGGCGGAGGACGCGGCCGGGCGCGTGTTCTTCTGGAGCGGCTTTACCGAGGGGGAGGACGCGCCGGTGGAGCCATCGGCCCACTTCCTCCGTTCGCTGATGCTCGACGGGCGTGGAAATCCCATCAACAAGCGGAACGCCTGGGCGGCGCGAAGCGCTCTGTATGTGACCCAGATCCCGCCGGGAGCGGCCCATACGGTGCGCTACCGGGTCCGGATTCCGGAGGACGCCGCCGGGCCGTTGACACTGACGGCGCGCCTCAACTACCGGAAATTTGCCTGGTGGCACACCCAGTGGGTATTCCGGGGGACGCCGCTCGACGACGGCGAGGTGGCGCCCGGGTTCGATGACCGAACCTGGATACTGGACCCCGACCGGGAAGCCCCCGACGTGCCCATAGTGACCATGGCCTCGGCGGAACTGGAGCTCCCGGTGGGCGAAGGCTCCGCCCCCCGGGAGGGCGTTCCCCGGGAGGTTGCCCTGCGCTTCAACGACTACGGGATCGGACTGCTGCTCCAGGGCGACCTCCGGGGGGCGGAGGCGGCGTTCCGGCGGGTGGCCGAACTGAACCCCTCGTTTCCCGACGCGCCCGTCAACCTGGCGCGGGTCCTGATCCGGGAGGGGGATCCCGAGGGCGCGCTCGAGGCCGTCGACGCGGCGCTCGCCCTCGCCCCCGGGCTGCCGCGGGCGCTCTTTTTCCGGGCCCTGGCGCGGAAAGCGCTCGGCCGCTACGACGACGCACTCGAGGACCTCCGGGCCGTCGCCGAGGCCCACCCCGGGGATCGGGTGGTCAACAACCAGATCGGCCGGCTCCACTTCCTGAAGCGGGAGTACGCAGAGGCGGTGCGGGTTCTCGAGCGGACATTGCGGATCGATCCGGAGGATCTCGAAGCCCACTACAACCTGATGCTGGCGGCACGCGGCCTCCGCGACCCCGAGCGCACCACCCGGCACCGGGAGCTCTACCTGCGGTTCAAGGCCGACGAATCGGCCGACGCCACCGGCGGGGACTATCGCCGAACCCACCCCGAGGACAACAACGAGCGGCTTCCGATCCACGAACACCGCAACGGTCTCGACGGCGCCTCCCCGCCGGAGGAGTGACCGGAGCCCGGCCGGCCCGGCGCGCTATTCCCGATCCGGAAGCGGACAGTCCACCGGCTCGGCAGGTCCGGGATCGCCATGCGTCAGTACGCCGCGATCGCGGATGGTCCCCTCGGTATCAATGGCGCAGTATCCGAAGCGATCCTCGGTTGCCTGCACCAGCACGAAGTGATTGAAGGCGCCCCGGTCCTCGCGCTGCACGATGCGCTCGTCTTCCCGCGCCGGGTCGGGCAACTTGCCGCCGGCCCCGCTCACGAAGTACTGGATGCCGCGCTGGGGACGAAATCGGGCGTACAGATGCTGGTGGCCCTGGAACACGGCATCCACGCCATGCTCGACAAAGATCGCCTCCAGCTGGGACCTCAGCACCGCATCGTCATCGCGACAGATCATCCCCAGCCAGTGACACCGGGCCGGCGCGTACATCGTCCCGTGCATGGCGACGACCTTCCAGTGCGCGGTGGACCGTTGAAGAGCCTCCTCGATCCAGAGCAACTGTGCCTGGTCGTTCCCGTCGTCGATCTTCGTCCGATCGCTTCCGAGGGTGTTGGTATCGAGAACGAAGACTTCGACGATCGGGTTTTCCGGCGCGTCCTCGGAGGCGCGCTCCGGAACCTGGATCGAGTAGTAGCGCAGGCCGTCGCGATAGCCGAATTCGGGCGTCGACAGGTGGGCGTCCACCCGGCAACGCGAGGAAACCCGGTAGGCCTCCCCGTCCCGGGGCAGGGGCCTCCGCCCAGACGCCTTGCAATGGTCCACGTCGTGGTTGCCGAGCGCAGCCCGGATGCTGACTCCGCGCGAGAGGACGCCGCGGTAGACATCGAGGAATTTGCGGCCGATGAAGTGGATTTCGCCATGCGGGTAAATGTTGTCCCCGAGGAGAAAGGCGTGGGACACGGGAACCTGCTCGGCCACGCGCTCCATCCGCGCCGCCACTTCGTGGGCGCGCGGATAGCCGGTGCCGGTATCCCCGACGAAGACGATCCGCGCCGTATCCGACGAATGCGGCAGACGCGGCGCCGACGCCTGGCGGGGCGCCGGGCCCTCCGGGGGCCGAACCGGAACGTCCCCCGGGATCGAGCGGGCGCAGGATGCGACTCCGAGCGCCAAGGCGACCCGGAGTCCCACGGCTGCGGCCCGGGCAGGCAAGTTTTGCCCCTTCGATGCAAACACTCCGCGCGCGCTTCCGTGCCCTGATCTCAACGGGGGCGACCCGGCGCCGCATACATCGTCAGGCGTCCGTTTCCCCTTCCCCCCTCATCGGCGAGAATCAGCGCGCCTTCGGGATCGAAGGCGACTCCCTCCGTCTGACGATGCCACCGGGCATCAAGGCGCGTCACCGAAACGACCTGGCCTTCCGGAGTCACCTCCGCGATCGCGTCCTGGGCCGCCGCCACAATGAAGTAGTGGCCCGTGACCGGATGCAACTCGATTCCGGATGGACGGAATCGATCGTCTCCGAGATGCCGGCCGAAGTCACTCTCCGGGATCACCAGCGGAGGTTCCGGGCGGGAGCGTTTCGCTTCGGTGGACCACCGGAACACGGCCACCTTTCCACGGAGGTCCTCGCTCCGCGGTTCCTTGCATAGCAGCAGGAGGTCCTTCCGTTTCGCGTCGTATGCCAAGCCCTCCACTTCGCAGTGTCGTCCCGTTCCGGTAGCGTGGGTGCTGAAAAGAACGGACTCGACATCCTCCTCCTCGAATTCGTACAGCTTCCCCGAACTGGACACCAGGTAGATCCGGTCTTCCGTCACGGCGATGCCCTCGAAATCGTCCTCGATCCTTCCCCGGCTGTCCGCCAGTTCGAATTTCCCATGGGTCGAACCGTTCTGCAAGTCGATCTCGAACAGGAGTCCCTCCTCGTCATTGTGAGCCAGCAGCCGGTGATCGCGGGTCATGGCCAGACCGGAAATCTCCCGAAGGCGGCCGGGAAGCTCCCAGTACTTCGCATTCCCGGCATCCAGTCGATAGTCCTCCAGAACGCTCCCCGCCGGCGCCATCCGGATTTCATCCGCGGCTGCCGCGCGAGGCTCCCCGGCATGGCTGCCAGGAGTCTCGGGAGCCGCCGGTTCGGGGCCGGAAGCCCGGAGAGACGGGACTCCGTTCTCTCCGGCCGTATCGCGCAACGCCGCACGACCGGTCGGGTCCGCCGGGATTTCGCCCGTCTCCCCGCAGGAAGCCATGGCCCCCACAAGCAGGATCAGGACCACCGGGAACACCCGGCCGGCAGCCGTCATGGCATCCCGAACGCGGGGCATGCCGACAATCCCCGAAGATCCTTGCCCACGAAGTCAGTGAGCCATGCGACCCGGGTCATACTTTCTTCCGCTTCCTCGCATCGTCGGAGCAATGCACCCCCTTCGCCTCCGCCATTTCGGCGTGGGGAACGATTCTCCATCCCGAGATCACCGCGGCCTTGCAGCCGAAATCGCTCCTCCACACCGCAAGTTGGATGACTACGAAGATCAGCGAGGCCAGATAGGCCACGGTGGTCAGCTGGGTACCGGCCGCCAGCCCGATCCCGATCGCCATCAGCATGTAGACCGCATCGGTGGGCTCATTGAGCGAGGCCCGAAACCGAACGGCGGCCACGATTCCCGCGAGGCCGAAGGCAAGCGCCAGGCTGCCCTTGACAAGGAACACGACCAGCGCGATGGCGATCGGAATCACCAGCAGCGTGTGCGCAAAGGACTGGCTGTACTTCTTCCTCTGTCGGGTCCAGCGATATACCCACGCAATCGGCAATGTCACACCGAATGCAAGAACCAGTGCGACAACCACCGGAACCGTGTGCTGCGGATCCACCAGCAGGTTTACTCCATCCTGATTGGCCAATGCGACAAGCCCGTCCTGTACGTCCCGGAACAACGTCGTGACGTCTTCTCCCGCATCGGACAATTGCCGGATCAGAAACCGATCACGCTCCTGGGCGATGTAAAACCGCATCCGGGGCATCAGATAGAACGACGAGCCCAGAAAGACAAGCCACGAAATATAGTAGACAACGAGACGTACGATGATGTTGTTGAACACGCGCTTTCTCCTTCTCTTCCGAAAACCGGCTAGAACATGTAACCGGCGCGCACATACAGGCCGGTGAAATCCCGGCCCTTCATCGCTCCGACACTCAATGTGGTGCGGCGCTCGAGAAACGACAGCCAGATTCCGCCTCCGGTTCCGTTGTGCCAGGTATCGGCATCATCCGGATCGCCGGACCAGAAGACCCGTCCGACATCCGACGCCCCGAACAAGCCGACCTCCATGGGCAGGAGGATCCTGATCTCGGACAACACCAGCCGCAGTTCGGCACTGGAGTACAGCGAGGCGTCTCCGGCAAAGCGGTTCTTGTGGAAGCCGCGTATCGGTCCGTCGGATTCGCCGATACCGATGTCGCCGGGTCCGCCGAGAAAGGCGCTTTCGTGAAACGGATACTTCCCCCACACCCGCTTTCCACCCACCCGGAGCGCCAGCGTCGGACGAGTCGGGATATCGGCGGTCAGATAGGTGCGCGCCTCCCCGGACACACTGCCGAATGCCGACTCGACATCCCACAACCCCGGATACGCGGCTCCCTGGAGCTGGATCAGCACCCCCCGGGTGGCGTATCCGGAGCTGTCGCGGCTGTCGTATTCCAGTTCGCCCCGCAAACCGGTCTGTCCGAAGGATCCCGCTCCGTAGAGGGGCTCTTCGAGGGAGCCGAGATACGTGTCCTGATTGGCCTCCTCGGGAGTGTTCGACCACTTGACGACCGGGCCGAAGCTCGCGGTGAATTCCGAAACGAGTGCCTCGGACTCCCCTTCGGACTCGCCGGACTCCTCCGGCTCCGAACGTGTCCTTCGATACGCGAGCTTCGGCGAAAGGATGAAGTGCCGCTGTTGCAGCCGGTAAAACGAAGACCGGTGTTCCAAGCGTACTTCGTTTCCGAACCCCTTGAACCGGACAATGTCGAATCCCGAATACTCGGCATCGAGGACGATATCGAGATCGGGGCGCACATCCCGGAATCGCCCCTCGTAGCTCACGAGGGGCCGAAAGCCGCGGGTGGCCGCGCCCAGACCGAAGGAGTGCCGGGTGGCGAAGGGATCCTTGCGGAACCCGAGGTAGCTCCGGACGTGCGTCAGCTTGGCGAACAAGCCAAGGTCCGGATCCACTTCCACCATGGGAATCGTGCTGGTCTGCCTGCCCCAGTCGAGGGCGTATCGGGACCGCACGATCCGACCGGGAGGACGCTGCCAGGGACGCTCGTCGATCCGCGCCCCCCTTCCCTCGACGAACACATTGTCCCCGCGCCAGTCGTAGAACCAAGTCTTCGAGGATCCTTCGCCGGACTTGTTCTCGAAGGTGTCGCTTCCTCCGCCACCGTCGATGCGAACAGTAATGCGCCCCTTGCCGCCTGCAATCTCGGCGCGGTCGTCCCCACCGCGAAGGTAGACCCGGACCTCCTTCGTTTCCTCGTGCCGGAATGTGCGCTCGAACCAGGGTTTCCCGTCCCCGCCGGAGTCCTCCGGTTCGATACGGACCCTGAGGTCTCCGCTCGGAAGGTGTTCTGCGACCAGAACCTCGTCCTCGTCGCTGGCCATGACTTCGGCCTGGCGGGTAATGAGCTCGTAGTATCGATCCACGAACTCCGGCAGACCATCCCGTCTCGCCTTGAGCGCGGCCGTGAGAGTTTCCCCGAAGAGCTCGTAGTACGGCGGCGGCAGACGGCGTACGGCGTCCTCGATCACCGGATCCGGCAGTTCCCGGCGGAATTCCTCCACGACCTCGTTCCATGCCGACTTGTCGAGTCGGACCAGGAAATCGCGATCCATCTCCCAGCCGGTGATGGTCAGGCCGGCCAGGTTCGGAAACGAGTCCCCGAACTTGATGGCGCGCGGGAGGGCGAGGCGCACCAGCATCATCCCGAATCCCTCATAGTGGATGAAGGCCTGGTCCCGATCCTCCGGGATCGGAAGCCAGAGGAAACAGTCGTCTTCGGGGAAACGCGCCCACCGCCACTGGCCCGAATGGCGGTCCTTGTCATTGATGAGCAGGTCCACCAGTCGCGCCTTCAGGAAGGCGCGGGCGTCGACGCGCTCGCAGCCTCGTTCCTCGAGATCGCCCCAGACCGTATCCGTCCCGCTGACCTTCCGGGAACCGGCGAATCCGGGACTGTCGTCCGGCCCTTCGGAGGGGTGCTCCTGCAGCGTCCCGATCAGTCCGGCAAACTGCTCGCGGTATGCGCCCAACCGGGGATCATCCGGTATGACCACCAGCGTGTGTTTCGAATGGAGGACTCCGGTGGCCTCCATGAGGGGGTCCACCACGAGAGCAGCGGCTGGCATCAGCGTGCTGACGAGGTCGTGGAGCACTTCGCCCACTACCGTGTTCTTGATACTGTCGGCCAGCCTTCTGGTGGGATCCTTGTCGAGGGAGCGAACCGTGTATCGGCGGCCATCCTCCCCGGTGAAGTGGAGCGATACCGACTGCCCGAATCCACCGGTCCGAAGCGGCGTCAGACCACCGCCGACGCCATCAAGATCCAGAACCTCGACTTCGATGGGGGTGGTCCACAGGTCCCGATAGTTGTCGCCGTAGAACCAGCGATGAAGCGAGCCGGCCCGAAACCGCTCGCCGGGCACCACCTGGTGGGTCTTCGCCCCCGGCGGCGGAATCGAACGGTGAATCCGCGAGCCGGGCGCTTCCCCCTCGTCTTCTGGTTCCTGAACTTCCTGGAATATCGCCGGCGTCGCTCCGATGACCGGATGCACAACGCCCCACGCCAACCCCCACACGACCGCGACGGCGTATCTCATGGCAACCCTTTCACCGACCTCCGATCGAGGCGCGGCCGAAACATCGTACCAGAACGATCCGTATTTCCATGACCTGCCTGGCGAACCCGGAAACCCTGCCAAGGGAGAAAGCGACGAACCGATGTCCGGGGTTCCCGTCAGGGCGATAGCGAACAGCGCGGCGACTGCATCAGTCACACGACTTTCAAGAACCCCGGCCAGGAAAGAACCTGTTTTTCACAAGAAGGCAACGGAGCACGCGGTGGCGTATCCACAAATCGGGATGGGCGGGCCTCGTGACCGGGACGAATCCGGCGAACGTCCTCCCACCGGGGGAACCGGCATGATCGTCCAACGACCTCGATCAGCCTTCCGCGACGAGTCCCGGACAAGGCGCCGCATCTGGAGAAGGGACGATTGCGCAGCAGGTTCCTCTTCCCGAACATCCCCCCGTGCGAAGATTCCACCCTTGCCTTCTCCCGATTCGGCGCGACGCCCGCTCCGGGTGATCCCTCCGGCGGCCGCCCTCCTGGTGGCGACGGCTGCCGTCGCCGGACAGCCGGAGTTCGTCGAGATCACCGGGGAGGCGGGGATCGCCTTTGTCCACGAGAACGGCGCCTTCGGGGAGAAATATCTGCCGGAGACGATGGGAAGCGGCGTCGCCTTCTTCGACATGGATGGTGACCGGGACCAGGATCTGCTCTTCGTGAACAGCCGGCGCTGGCCGGGACGCCGGGAGGGACCGCCGCCGGTGGCCGGCCTCTACCGGAATCTCGGCGACGGCCGGTTCGAGAACGCGACCGCCGGCTCGGGGCTGGACGTGCCCCTGTACGGCATCGGGATCGCCATCGCCGACTACGACGCCGACGGAGACCAGGACGTTTATCTGGCAGCGCTCGGCCCCAACCGGCTCCTCGCCAACCGGGGAGACGGCGTCTTCGCGCCGGCTCCGGAGGCCGACCAGGTGGCCCATCCCGGCTTCTCTGCCGGCGCCACCTGGTTCGATCCGGACCGGGACGGCGATCTCGACCTGTTCGTCGTGAACTATGTCGAATGGACGGTCGAGACCGACATCTTCTGCGCTCTCGACGGGACCACCAAGAGCTACTGCACCCCGGAGTCCTACGACGGGGCAAGCGCGGTTCTCTACCGGAACGAGGGCGGACGGTTCACCGACGCGACCGCGGAAGCCGGGCTGTTTCATCCGCGCGCCAAGGGGCTCGGAGTGGCGCTCCTCGACATCGAGGACGACGGCTGGCCGGACCTCGCGGTGGCGAACGACACCCAGCCCAACCATCTCTGGCGGAACATCGGGGGCCGCTTCGAGGATGACGGGGTGCTGGCCGGGATCGCCTTCGCCGAAAACGGCGCCGCCCGCGGCGCGATGGGAATCGATGCCTCGGACTACGACGGGGACGGCTTGACGGACATCGTGATCGGAAATTTCTCGAACGAGATGGTCTCGCTTTACCACAACGAGGGAGTCGGGTTCTTCATCGACCAGGCGCCGGTCTCCGGGATCGGGCGCAACAGCCTGCTGACCCTGGCCTTCGGCGCCTTCTTCTTCGATTACGACCTTGACGGTCGGGAGGACATCTTCCTCGCCAACGGGCACGTGGAGAACGACATCGCCGAAGTCCAGCAGCGGGTGACGTGGCAGCAGCCGCCCCACCTGTTCCGCAACACGGGCGACGGCGGCTTCCGCGAAGTAACGGCATCCTCTCCCGATCTCGCCCGCCCGCTGGTAGGGCGAGGGGCCGCCTTCGGCGACATCGACGGCGACGGGGATCCGGATCTGGCGATCAACACGAACGGCGGTCCGGCACGGCTCTTCCGAAACGACGCCGGCAACGGCAGGCGTTTCGTGGGGGTGCGCCTCGGCGGGCGCGGCTCGAATCCCGACGCCATCGGTGCGAAGATCACGGTGACCATCGAGGAAGGCGGCATCACCCGCCGCGAGACCCGCATCGTGAAAAGCGCCACCGGATACGCCTCCCAGAACCAGCTCCCGGTGGTGGTCGGACTCGGCGATGCCGGGCGGGCGTCCCGCATCACCGTTCGCTGGCCGGCGGGCGGGGAGAGCCACTTCACTCCGCCGCCCGCCGGCGGCTACCTCGAGATCGAGGAGCCCGGCGCATGAACCGCCGGATCCTCGTTGCTGCGCTTGCCGGAATGGCGGCGCCGGCAACCGCACAGCTTCCCCCGCTCTCGGCACAGCCGGCGGCGATGGTCGGCAACGCCGCGTGCCGAAACTGTCACCAGACGGCACACGCGGTGTGGTCGTCGTCCCGCCACTCGAAGATGGTCCAGCCGGCGGTTCCGGCAGCGGTGCGCGGCAATTTCGACGCCGGGACCGTGGTCCTGCGAAGCCAGGAATACCGTTTCCGTCGGCAGGGCTCCCGTTTCTTCATCACCGAGTCGTTCCTGACGGGCGCGCCCCGGGAGCGCCTCGTGGACTACACGCTCGGCAACCGGCGCATCCAGCACTACCTCACCACGCTCGAGGACGGGCGAATCGTGGTCCTGCCACCGAGCTGGGACATCCTCCGGGAGGAGTGGTTCCACAACCTCGAGATCGCGGCGCCCGACCAGCAGGAAGGGGCGGGAACCGTTCCCGTCCAGCTCTGGAACAAGAACTGTTTCGGGTGCCACGTGAGCGACCAGGTCAAGGGATTCCGCCCGGCGGACAGCGCCTACGACACCAGCTGGCTGGACTTCGGCACCACCTGCGAGCGCTGCCACGGGCCCGGCAGCCGCCATGTGGACAAGTACACCCACGCGGAGGCTTACGCCGGTGACCCGGAGACCCACATCGTGGTCCAGACCCGACTGGATCCGAAGCGGGACAGCATGGTCTGCGCCCAGTGCCATTCGTTCCGGGATCAGATGGCTTTCGGATTCTCCGCCGGGGACGACTACTTCGACTACTTCTTCCCCCTCCTCGAATACAGCCAGGAAGACTCGAGTGACCCCACCTGGTACGTGGACGGGAAGACGCGGCGTTTTTCCACCAACGCCCTCGGGCTCTGGCAAAGCGAGTGCTTCGTGATCGGGGGCGCCACCTGCACCGGGTGCCACACCAGCCCGCACCGGCCCGAAATCGAGAACAGCCCGCAGCTTCGTCCGGAAAACCACGCCTTGTGCGCCGGGTGCCACGAGACGATCGTCGCCGAGGCGGCCGCCCACTCCTTCCACCCGGAGGGCACCGCCGGCACGCGCTGCGTCGAGTGTCACATGCCGAAATCGGTGACGAGCATCCGGGCCACGATGCGCGACCACAGCATCTCGGTCCCGTCACCCGGCAACACGATCCGCCACGGCATCGCCAACGCCTGCAACCTCTGCCACACCACCGAAACGCCAGCCTGGGCGAAGGCGCGCATGGACGAGTGGTGGGGCGACACGGCGCGCCGGCGGAAGGTCGCCCGGCGGGCGATGGCCTATTCGGGCGCCCGGGAACTCTCGGGGGAGGCCCTCGACGCGCTCCTCGACATGTCCGCCGACGACGCCGAGGGACCGCTGAACCGGGCCAACTCCACCGGCCATCTGGCGCGCTACATCGGCGATGCGGAGACCCATGAGATCGCCGTGGGGGCGATCCTCCGTGCCGCCGACGACGAACACCCGCTGGTGCGGGCCGTCGCGGCGCTGAAGCTCGGGGAAGTCCGCCGGGCCGACGCCCCGGGGATCCGGGAGGTCCTGGTCGACAAGGTCACCGACGAAAGGCGATCGGTCCGCATGAACGCCGCCATCTCGCTTCTGAACCTCGGCGTGCGGCGCCTCGAGGGGGAACCGGGTAGCGCCTTCGAGCAAGCGAAGCGCCGGCACGCCGTTCGCGGCGCCTTCTTCGCCGACGACGCCTCCCAGCAACTGAACCTGGGCCGGCTCCACGTGCTGGACGGCAACACCGTCGCCGCCGCCCGGGCTTTCGAGCAGAGCTACCGGCTGGATCCCTCCCAGCCCGGAATCCACTTCTTCATGGCTGTCACCCGGCTCTCCCAGAGCCGGGTCGAGGAAGCACTCGAGCACCTGGAATCGGTACCCGCCGGCGACCCCTTCGCCACCGAGGCGGCCGACCTGCGGCGGCGGATCACCGGCGGATAATGCCGCCGACCGCGCTCGCGCTGGCGCTCCTGCTGCCGGGCGCGCCACACCTCCAGGCGGTCCCGCTGGAGTCCGCCGCCGCGACCACCGCGAATGCGAGCCTCGGGGACCTCGACGGCGACGGGGACCTCGACATCGTGCTTGCCCGGGGCCGCCACTGGCCGCTCGACAATCTGGTGTTGCGGAATGACGGCGCGGGCCGCTTCGACCGCCGCCACCCGGTGGGCGGGACGGCGGACCGGACCTACACGGCGGCGCTTGCCGATCTCGACGGCGACGGGAACCTCGATCTGGTGGTGGGCAACGACCGCCCCGACGAGAAACGGATTCTCCTCGGCGACGGGACCGGCGGATTCGGGCAGGCCGCAACCTGGGGCGACCCGTCCTGGCCCACCCGCAACATCACCCTCGCCGATCTCGACGGCGACGGCCGCCCGGAGATCATCGCCGCGAACCGGGGAGGGGACACCCCCAATTTCGTCTGCCGGAACGACGGGCACGGAGCGTTTCCGGAGTGCGAGGCCTTCTCGCGCGCGTCGGCCACCACCATCGCCGCCGGTGATCTCGACGGAGACGGAGCGAATGACCTCTTCGTCCCCCATCGGGACGGGGGACAGAGCCAGCTGTTCGTGAACGACGGGGCCGGGCGGTTCTCCGAGCCCCTTGCGGTCGGCCCCGCCGCATCGGCGACCCGGGCGGTCGCGCTCGGGGACCTGGATGGCGACGGGCGCCCGGACATCGTTGCCGGCGACCAGCAGCGCGGGGGCGTCTGGCTCCACCGCAACCGCGGCGGCGCCTTCGACCCGCCCCGGGCGATCGGCATCCCGAACGACAACGCCTATGCGTTGAGTACGGCGGACATCGACAACGACGGGGACATCGACGTGGTGATCGGCAACCGGGAGGCGCCGGGCGCCCTCCTGCTGCGGGAGGGCGACGGATTCATCCGGATTCCCTTCGGCGATGGCGAGGGGGCGGTCTACGGGCTGGCGATCGGCGACGTGGATGGCGACGAAACCCCGGACATCGTGGCGGCCCGTTCCGGCGCTCCGAGCCTGCTCTTCCTCGTCCGGTTTCCCTGATTCCCCGTATTCCCCGTATTCCCCGTATTCCCCTGACCGCCAGGCCTCCGCACTCCCGGAACCGCGTCGGCGCCACCGCCTCGAAGTTCGGGCGCCCGCAATCTGCGCGATCGCGATGCAAGGTCCTGCCCGCACCCGGGCCGTCGCATCCATGCTGCCAGGAAGCCCGACGCGGCGGTGCACTCCGGGGGCGTCCCGGCGTTCCCCGTCGGATTTCCCCGTCGCGTCTCCCCCGAAACGCTGCGAAGATTCCGCCATGCGACTCCTCCTCCGCCTCGCCTGCCTCCTCTTCGCCGCCGCGCCGGTGGCGGCCCAGCCGGAGGAATGGCGCCAGCCGTTTCCGGGGCATCGGGTGATCGGCAACCTCCATGCAGTGGGGACCCGGGATCTCGGCTGCTTCCTGATCACTTCGGATGCCGGTCACATCCTGGTCAACTCCGGTCTCGAAGACTCCACGGCCATCATCCGGGAGAACGTCGAGTCGCTCGGCTTCCGGCTGGAGGACATTCGCATCCTGCTGACCATGCAGGCCCACTACGACCACGCGGCGGCACTCGCCGAGATCAAGGAGATCACCGGGGCCGCGATGTGGGCGACCGCCGGGGATGCGCCACTGCTGGAGAGCGGCGGACGCAAGGATCCACTCTTCGGCGGGAATCCGGATTTATGGTTCCGACCCGTCGCGGTGGACCGCATTCTCGCCGACGGCGAGACGATCCGCCTGGGATCGATCCATCTCGCCGTGGTGGAGACTCCCGGCCACACCACCGGGAGTTCGACCTACCGGATGACGGTGACCGAAGGGGGGCGCACCTACCGGGTGGCGCTCGCCAACATGGGTTCCATCAATCCCGGGACCGGACTCCGGGTGAACCCCACCTACCCGGGCATCGCCGACGACTACGAGAGCACGTTCCACCGCCAGCGGGCCATGGAGGTCGATGTCTGGGTTGCCGCCCACGCCTCGCAGTACCGTCTCCACGAGAAGTACCGTCCCGGGAATCCCTATGACCCGTCTGCCTTCGTGGACCCGGAAGGCTTCCGCGCCACGGTGAACCACTACGAGACCCTCTTCCGGCAGGCGCTCGCCGCCGAACAGGAATGACACCGGCGGGCGACGCCAGATCTCCCGGGCGCCGACTCCGGCGCCCCCGAGGACACTGACGGGCTCCGGGCGAGAGGTCAGCCGGGACGCCCGCCATCGTCATGATCGGGTGATACCGGCGATGCCGGCGGACAGAAGACGAGAGCCAGCATCCCGGATCCCACCGACGCCGACGGGCGGGAAGGCGACAGTCAGCCCGAAACCGGAGCGCCGGCACGGATGAGGGAACCGAAAACACCGCAGGGGCGACGACAGGTATTCGGAACAAGAGGCGCCACAATCCCGACGGGCGGACACGACCGGCCGCCCGAAACCGGAGCGCCGCATCGGACGAGGGGCCTCGGCGCCGACTGGAATCCGGACCGCAGGGCGCCAGCCCGAAACCAGGCCTCCGAATCGGACGAGCCAGACGCCGAGCACCGACGGGCGACGCCAGGCTTCCGGACCGCCAGGCGCCACCGCCCCCGACGGCGCCGACCAGCCGACGGAAATCAGCCCGATCCGCCCCGCGACCACGCGGACATGCCAAACCCCTGCCCCGACGGACAACGCCAAGCATCCCGACCGCCGGGCGCCACCATCCCCGATGGCGCCGACGAGCGGGCGAAATCAGCCGGACGGGCGCTGACGCGGACGGGTGACACCGGCAGCGGCGCCGGCCGAAAGGCGGGTCAGCCGATCGCCGCCTGAAGGTGCATGTTGCCGAAGTGGATCGTCAGCACCGGCTTCCCGGCGAAATCACCGCTCCCGGCCGTGATGTCGATGAGCATGTGGTCGGCGGTGCCCATGCCTTCGGAGTAGCGCGAATCCAGCTTCGTCACCTTGCTCATGTCCGGGCCGGTCTCGCGGTTGACCATGCCCTCGTGGAGCGCCATGGTCCAGCTCCCGTCGTCGCCCTTGATCACGCCAACGACGTATTCGCCAGCACCGATGGACGTGCTGCCGGACATCACGCCGGCGGACAGGTTAAGGCGCGGATTGCGCGGCGCGACGAATGTCCCGGCCTCGACGGCCGCGACCCGGTCCATATTGGCGTCGGTGGAGTTGTAGCGGATGCTCACCTCCACGTCACCGACCGTGGTGGATACCGTCTTGTTGAAGTGCGGATGGGCCGTCGCGACCGCGACGAGCGCAAGGGAAGCAAGAAGGAAGGAAACCGTGCGCATGGGAATTTCTCCTCTGGGTGGTTCCCGGACGAACCCGGAACCGGTTGTACAGATGGACCGGGTACGTTATGCGGAATGCGCCATCGCGTGCGCCACCGTGAGCACGCGGCCGACATCGTCCGCGTCGTTGTAGAGGTGGGGTGAGAGCCGGACCACCCCCCGGCGGATCGAACACGCGACGCCGGCGGCCTCGAGCCGTTGGCCGAAATCCCGCACGAGCGGATCATTCGCGGTGTCGTGGGCGCCGTCCCCGGGCGTCCCGACACAGACGATGTGGCCGAGATGGGGGCCGGGAGATCCGCCCGCCACCGGAAGGCCGAAACGCGCCAGCCCTTCGGCCAGGCCCGAGGCCAGGCTGCGGACATGGCGTTCGATGGCGCGGGCGCCGAAGCCGTCCAGCATGTCGAGCGCCGCTCCGGCGGCGACGGCGCCAAGGTAGTTGTAGTTCCCGAGGTCGAAGCGCCGCGCCGCCGGGGCGTAGGGGAGCCCGTCGTCCGGCACCGCCGTCTCTCCGCCCGCCGCCACCACTCCGAACCGGCCGAGAGCGTGCGGCTTGACCGACTCCGCCACCTCGCGCCGGCAATAGAGAAACCCGGTTCCGTAGAAGGCGGCGAGCGCCTTCTGGGTGGCCACCGCCAGGACGTCGGCCCCGAGTTCCGCCACATCGGTCCGGAGCGCGCCGACCGACTGGGCGGCGTCCAGCACCAGCAGCGCGTCCCGACCCCGGCAGGCTTCCCGGAGCGGCACCAGGTCGGTCACGAAGCCGGGGCTGAAGGACATGGTGGCCGCCGCGACGACCCGGGTGCGGGGTCCCACCGCCTCCGCCATGCGTTCCACCGGCATGCGTCCCCGGTCCTCGGGGATCTCGCGGAGCCGGATCCCCCGACGCTCGGTCAGGTTCCGCCAGGGGAGGATGTTCGCCGGGTGCTCCAGATTCGGACAGAGCACGACCTCGTCCCCGGGCCTCCAGTCGAGTGACCCGAGAAAGAGGTTCAACCCGTCGGTGACGTTGCGGGTCCAGGCCACTTCGTCGGGTTCGGCGCCGATCCAGGCGGCGAAGGCAGCGCGGGCGCGCTCCACCAGCGCGACAAGATCCTTCTTGGCGAGTTCCCCCGCCATCGCGTCGTCGAGGAAGCGGTCCACCGGCGCCCGCACCGGGGTGGCGAGCAGGCTCCGCACCGCGACATTCAGGTAGGGCCGGCGGCTCGCGCCCGGAAAATACGCGCGTGCCGCCGCGATCGGCTCAGGCACGGCGCCGCGCCGCGATGACCGTGGAACCCACCAGGTCGCCGAGAATATTCAGGGTGGTCGTGGGCATGTCCACCAGACGGTACACCCCGGCCACCAGCACCCCGATGTCGAGCGGCAGGCCGAGCACCTGAAGGAGCAGCAGCTGGTTCACCACGCCGCCGTTCGGCACTCCCGGCGCGGAGGCGGAGAGCAGGACGCCGACGACCACCACCGTCGCGAGTTGCGGGATATCGAGGACAACCCCGAAGGCCTGTGCGGTGAAGAGCACCACTCCGGCCAGCAAGACCGAGCTCCCGTCCTTGTTGAGCTGGGATCCGAGCGGCAGAAGGAACGCGGTGACCGCCGGCGGCAGCCGCATGCGTTCGGCGGCCGCGAAGGAGGCCCCGAGACTCGCAAGGCTGCTGCAGGTCGAGATGGTGGTGGTCCACACGGTCGACGTCTGACGGAGGAAACCGAAGGGCGCCGCGTTCGAGAACAGGCGAAGGATCAGCAGGTAGCCGCCCAGAACCGCCGCCTGGGCCACCCAGATCGACACGATGTAGAGGCCGAGCGGCCCGAACACCGCCTGTCCGTGTTCCCCGAGGGCAGCCGCGGAAAGCGCCGCCACTCCCACCGGGCCGTACCACATCACGCCGGTGGCGAGTTTGCGAAAGAGCGCGGCGCCGGTGCGGAAGACGGCGATGGCCCGTTCCCGGTGCTCGGGTTCCAGAACCCGGGTTGCGGCGCCGAGCATGAGTCCAAGCACCAGGATCCCGGTGATCCGTTCGTCCACGAAGACGCCGAGCACATTTCCCGGGATCAGCGCCGACAGGAACTCGGCGCCCTCCGGAACCGCCGGCGCCACCCCCCCGGAGCGAACCGGGAAACCGGCGCCCGGGCGGAGCAGCCCCACGGTGGCGAGCGAGATCAGATTGGCGGCGAGCGAGGTGAGCCCGAAGAACCACAGGGCCCCGGCGGCGAGGCGACCGAGACCGCCGCTCGCGCGGGCGGTGGCGAGGGCTAGGGCGATGTTGCAGAAGACGAGGGGCACCGCCGCCAACATGAGCAGGCGAATGAACACATCGCCCAGCGGGGCAACCGAAGTTGCGGCTTCCCCGATCAGGAGCCCCGCCCCTCCACCCAGAACCATCGCGAGCAGCATCAGCGTTCCGAGCGAAGGGCGCGGGAACCCGCGGGCCGCCGTCATGCGGGGGCGAAGGTATCAGCCTTCCGGGCCATGGCAAGCCGGTATGATCGGACATCGAGGGAGCGTGCCCCATGAATCCCATCCATTCCCGGTTCCGATTCGCCGTTGCCAGCGCCCTGGCGGCAACGATTCTTCTTGCAGTCCCGAGCCTCGCCCAGGACGAGACCCGCCGGGTTGCCGGACTGGATCGGGCGGTCGAGGTGCTGGTGGATCGCTGGGGAATCGACCATATCTACGCCGAAACCGAAGAGGACCTGTTCTTCGCCCAGGGCTACCGGGCAGCGGAAAATCGGCTCTTCCAGTTCGAGATGTGGCGGCGCCAGGCCACCGGCACGGTCGCCGCGATCCTCGGACCTGAAGAACTCGAACGCGACATCGGCACCCGGCTCCACATGTTCCGCAAGGACATGGGCGAGGAGATGCGCTGGTACCACCCGCGCGGGGACACGATCATCCCGGCCTTCGTCCGCGGCATCAACGCCGCCGTCGAGCGGGCCCGACAAGACCCGGACGACCTCCCGCTGGAGTTCCGGCTGCTGGGCATCCTGCCGGAACCGTGGACCGAGGAGGCGGTCATCTCCCGGCATCAGGGTCTGCTCTCCAACGCAACCAGCGAACTGAACATCGGCATGGCGGTGGCCGCGATCGGTCCCGAAGCGATGAAGGACATCGACTGGTACCGGCCGGGCGTCCCGCAGCTGGCGCTGGATCCAGCGATCGACGGATCGCTGCTCAAACCGGAGATCCTGGACATCTACCGCGCCTTCCGCGGCCCGGTCATCTTCCGCCCGGAGCAGATCGCGGCCGGGTACCGGAATCCGGACGCCGGGCGACTCGCGCTCCTGGAGGCGTTTCCCTCCGAACTGCGGCTGACCGACCTCGGCGAGCACATCGGAAGCAACAACTGGGTCGTCGGCGGCGAACGGACCTGGACCGGGTTGCCGCTGATCGTGAACGACCCCCACCGCACCATCGTGGCCCCTTCGCTGCGCTACTTCGTCCACCTCGAAGGGCCGGGGTGGAGCGTGATCGGCGGCGGCGAACCGGTGCTGCCGGGGCTCTCCATCGGCCACAACCAGTACGGGGGCTGGGGCCTCACGGTGTTCGGACAGGACAACGAGGACCTGATGGTCTACGACACCAACCCGGACGACTCCGACCAGTACCGGTACCTCGGCGCATGGGAGGCGATGACCGTGCGCACCGAGACCATCCCGGTCAAGGGTCGGGCCGACCATGCCGCCACCCTCAAGTACACCCGCCACGGCCCGGTGGTGTATCAGGACTCCGCCAACAACAAGGCATACGCGCTCCGCGCCGCCTGGCTCGAGATCGGGAATGCCCCCTATCTCGCCAGCCTGCGGATGAACCAGGCCCGCACCTGGGAAGAATTCGTGGAGGCGTGCAACTACAGCGGCATTCCCGCCGAGAACATGATCTGGGGGGATGTGGACGGCAACATCGGCTATCAGGCAGTGGGAGTGTCCCCGATCCGGAACGCCAACTGGAGCGGGCTGGTTCCGGTCCCCGGGGACGGGCGCTACGAATGGTCGGGCTACCTTCCGATCAAGGCCCTGCCCTCGGTCAAGAATCCGGAGAAGGGCTTCTGGGGGACGGCGAACAACCTGATGGCGCCGGCCGTCGCCTCCGACTACCCGCACCCGGAGGCACTCCACTTCACCTGGGGCGACGAGATGCGCGGCCTCCGGGTGGACGAACTCATGCGGACCGGACGGCGGATGACCGTCCAGGACATGATGGCCTACCAGCACGACGAGCTGAGCGTGGTGGCGCGCAACCTGGTGCCGCTGCTGATGCTGGCGGAACCACCGGACAGCGCGGCGAAGGCCGCCCTCGAGGAATGGGACTTCATGATGGACCGGAAGTCGGTGGCAGCAACCATCTACCTCCACTTCGAACGACGGGTCTCGGAGGCGATCGGGGAACTCTTCATCCCGGAGGCGGCGCGCGCCTTCGTCTCCCGGGTGAACAAGAAGAGGATGCTGGATCACCTTCTGGCGCCCAACGGCCACTTCGGATCCGATCCCGTCGCCGCCCGGGACGACCTGCTGCTGCAGGCGTTCGAGGACGGGGTCGCCGATGTCGAGGCACGGCTCGGAACGGATATGACCGACTGGAGCTACGGCCAGGAGGACATGAAGCACGTCCACATCACCCACTACATGGCCGAGGCGGTGAATGAGGAGACCCGGCAGCTGCTGGAAGTCGGCCCATACCCCCGGGGCGGCTACGAGTCCACGGTGAACAATACCGGTGGCAGCGACAACCAGCGCTCGGGCGGCAGCTTCCGGGTCATCCTGGACCCGTCCGACTGGAACAACTCGGTGGCAACCAGCGCGCCCGGCCAGTCCGGCGACCCGATGGACCCGCATTACCGGGACCTCTTCGAATTGTGGGTCCGCAACCAGTACTTCCCGCTGGCCTACACCCGGGACCGGGTGGAATCGGTGACCGGGCATCGGCTGGTTCTGGAACCCGCCCGGTAGCGCTCTCTGTTATCGCCCCGGTGGCGTCACGGCGCGGGGCGTTCGCATCGGCACGACAGCCCCGTGCTGGCGCCGGGACATCCGGAGGCGCGCCGGGGCGACTCCCCGGATTCCGGATCGGAGGCTCATCTCCGCCCGGGAAGGTGGAGCTTCCGGCGCCGAACGTGGATCGGAAACCGCTTCTCATCGACGGACGAAGCCGATGCGATGCCCCGCGGCGGGCGACGCAAGCTGAAAGGGACACGAGGTCCGCGGAAATGACAGGAGCTTGCCTTGCGTAATGACAAGAGTTTCCTCATGTAGTGACACGAGCTCCGGCATGCAATGACACGAGCTTCATCGCATGATGGCAGGAGCTCCGGGCCGCGAAACCCCGCATCGGAGATCCATTCGGGTCGAGGAAACTTCGGTGGATCAGGCGCCTGCCCCGGGCCGCGCCGTTCCGAAGGCGTCCTCCCATCCCGAAAGGTGAACCTCTGGCCGCCGTCGGTTCCCCACGTGATGGATCCAGGATCCGCATGGACACGAAATCATGGGAAATGACATCAGCTCACCTTTCGTCATGACACGAGCTCCAACGCGTAATGACAGGAGCTGCCGGTAATGACAGGAGCGCCCCGTAGTGACAGGAACCTACACGAAGAGCAGCACCGCCCTTGCCGGTTCGCCGGTGGCCCGCTCCACCGCTCGGGCGTAGAGGGTGACCTGGACACGGTAGGCCTCCTCTTCCGCTTCGGGGGCGCCGGTCTTGAAATCCACGACAGTCCACGCCCTGCCCCGCTGCTCCTGGAACACGAGATCGGCGACGCCGTCCACCACCGCCGGCCCTGCGGCGACGCCGGGTTCGCCATCCTCCGCCGTACCGTCCTCCTCCCCCTCGAGGACCGAATCCGCCTCCAATCCGGACCGCTCCCGTACCGGCGCCGCCGCCTCCTCCCGGTGGAGCAGCGGCAACTCCCGGTAGCGGACTTCCGCGGTGCGCGCCGCCTCCATCACCGGATGCCGGAGCGCCGCCGCCACCGCCCGCCCGGCAGGCGCGGCGAGTTCCGCCGGCACGGCGAGCTCCACGACCGCCCGTTCGGCGGCGCGCAACACCTCCCGCGCCGGGGCATCCAGGGGAATGATCTCCAGCAATCGGTGCACGAGGTTTCCGAAGTCCTTCCCCCCGGGGCGGTCGGGTTCGTGTGGCACGGAATGAACCTTGACCGCTCCGGCAGGAAGCGTGCCCATCCCGAGCGCCCCGGCCCGGGCGACCCGCCAGCGCGGCTGCTTTCCGGACTCGAACGTTCGCTCCCGTTCCCGCACGAATTCGGCTTCCCGGATGCGGCCTTCCTCGGCAGCAGCGTCGCCGGGGCGCTGGCGCAACAGATCCCAGAGGCCGGGATCCCCCCGCGGCGCCTCCGAGGGGCCGGCGCCGGAATCGACGAGATCACGCCGGGGACCCCAGAGATCATCCGGATCCCACCGACCGACGCGGCCCGGCGCCGGCCGGGGTCCGTCCGGTCCCGAAAGCTGCGCCGCGAGCCGCTTCCCGAGCTCCCCCGCCACCGGGGCCAGGTGGCTCTCCTCCGGGTAGACGGGCGCCGCCGGGGCGGCCAGCAGATCCCGGGCACGCGTAACCGCCACATAGAGCAGCCGTTCCATTTCGGCATGGTCCTCGGCCTTCTCGATGTCCCGTTCCTCGAGCACATCCCACGGGACGAGGCCGTTCCCCAGATCGCACGCATGGAGATTCCGCTCCGGGCGCACCACCCGGCCCACCTGCGGGAGCCGGCCGAACGCGCCCTCACAGAGGATCACCACCGGGAACTCGAGGCCCTTCACGGCGTGCATCGTCATGATCCGGACGCCGGCGACCTCGTCGTCGATGACGTGGGACGCCGCCGCGTCGGGGTTCTCGGCCTCGGCGGCGAGCTTCTCCACGAACGCGCGAAACGAGATTCCTCCGCGCGCTTCAAAAACCCGCGCCGACTCGACGAGCCGACGAAGATTGGCGAGCACCTGGTCGGGCCATTTCCAGAACGCGAAGCCGGTTTCGGCCCGGTTCCTGCCGAGAAGCTCCTGGATCGTCGAAGGGATGGGCTGCCGGTTCCGTTTCCGGTGCAGAAGATCGAGAAAGGCCAGCGCATCCAGGATCTCCCGCTCGATGGGTGGCGCCCCTTCCTCCCGTTTCGCCCGCGCCGCCCGGGAAGGCGCGAGACCCGTCCGGCCCCGACGCTCCCGGAACAGGAACAGCTCCTGATCCGGGAATCCGAAAAGCGGCCCGCGAAGCGTCGCGTACACCGCCACCTCGTCGTCGGGGAACTCCACCGCGGTGAGCGCGGCGCGCAGGAACGAGATCTCCGGGCTGCCGACATGACTCTCGACAGCAGCGAGCGCGTGCGGGATCTCCCGATCGCGCAGCGCATCGGCCCAGCGTTGCGGGACCAGCCTCCCCTGGTTCCGAAAGCGCCGGAAGAGGAGGCAGATGTCCTCCGGCTTCACCGGACGATCTCCCACCCGCTCGTCCGAAATCCGGAATTTGCTGGTGAGGAGATGCTGGACGAAGCCGGCCACCGCCTCCGGCTCGGGCCCGGCCAGGCGCGACAGGTATCGCTCCGGGGGAACCGCGATGGCGAAGAGCGCCGGCCGGTCCGACCCGGCGGTGCGGTGCGGATGAAGGGACACATAGTCCACCTGCCGCACCACCCTCCCGGTCCTGGCGGAACTCCGAAAAATCGGCTTCATGACGGCGTTCACGAATTCGCAGATCGCGGGAAGCGAGCGGAAGTTGGTGGATAGCTGAACCTCGACTGCCCCGGCGGCGAGCAGCCGCTTCTTCACCGCCAGATACCGGCGCACGTCGGCCCGGCGGAACCGGTAGATCGACTGTTTCGGATCGCCGACCAGACAGAGCCGCCCCGGAACCGGAACCGCCCGGGACCAGTCGCCGCCGGGCGGATCCTCGGCAGTGAGCAGCAGCGCGATTTCGGTCTGGAGCGGATCGGTGTCCTGATACTCGTCCAGCAGGATCTGCCGGAATCGCGACCGGAGTTCCGCGCGGACCGCGGCGTTCCCGGCGAGCAGATCCCGGGTGAGGACCAGCAGGTCGTCGAAATCGAGCTTTCCCGCGTTCCGCTTCGCTTCCTCGTAGTCCTGCACGAATCCCCGCAGGTCTTCCCGGAGCAGCGCGGCGAGGTCGGCGTTGCTCGCCTGCTGGAACGCGTGGAGTTCCTCCCGAAAGCGGTCGCGCCACTGGCGGGTGGAGGGCAGGTCCGAAGGCGCCCGTCCCCCCCACTCCTTCATCCGAAGCGTGGCGAGCGCCTGTTCCCGCCATTCGGGGTCGGAAGCGTCGGCGGCCTCGCGGACGCGAATCTCGCGGGCGAGCGCCGCCGCTTCTCCCATCGAGTGCCGCAACCAGTTGGGCCGGGCGTCGGGCGACTCCGCCGGAAACGCGCGGTAAAGCCGTTCGATCTCGACCAGCGTGGGCGCCCCGGAAGGAGTGGCCTGCCCGGGATGCGGATCGCCCCCGTCCCGGGCGCCGACCAATCGGCGCATCGCCTCGTCGGGCTTCCATCCCCGGCGCGTCCAGCCGGCGTCGAAGCGGCGAAAGTCGAGCAACCGCCAGGCCGCCTCCCGCAGGATGTCAACCGGACTCCGCCACGGATCGCGGCTGCGGCGCAGCAAACGAGCCACGCCGGGTCCCGGGTCTTCGATCTGCTTTCGCACGAAGCGCTCGAAGATCCGCTCGAAGAACGCCCGCTGCTCCCCACCCGCAAGGACCTCGAAGCCGGGGTCCACCCCGGCCTCGATCGGGCGCTCGCGCAGGATCTCGCCGCAGAAGGCGTGAATCGTGCCGATCGAAGCTTCTTCGAGCTGGGAAAGGGCGGTCTCCAGCCGGTTCCGAACACCGGCATCGGCGTCCCTGTCGATCTCCTTGAGACGGCCCTCGATCTCCTGGCGGATCCGCAGCCGCAGTTCTCCCGCCGCCTTCTGGGTGAAGGTTATGGCCGCGATTCCGCCCATCCGCGCCGTCCCGGTGGCCACCATGGCGACCACCCGCTCGGTCACCGCGGTGGTCTTTCCGGTACCGGCCGCCGCCTCCACGAACAGCGTGGTGTCGTGATCGGAACGGATCCGTTCCCGGGCCTCGGCGTCGCCGAGCGGCGTCCGGCCGTTCCCGTTCACGGCAGGCTCCGGATGGCGGCGAGTTCCGCGAGCGGCGCTCCCGATCCGGGCGGCCGCTTGGTCCGCTCGTGGCCGGCCGGGCGCGGACCGCACACCGGGCGGTAGTCGCAATGACCGCAGGCCACGGAGAAGTCTTCCCGCCTCGGCGCCGCCGGAAAACGGCCGGCGGCGATGGCGCGATCCAGGTGCTCCACAAAACGGCGAAACCTCTTCGGGGAATCGGGAGTCGCGGTGTCCACCACCGTTTCCGAATAGGCGCCGCGGATGGTCGCGTGGTAGAGACGGGCGGAGGCTACCGTTTCGCCGGTGATCTCCTTGTAGGCGAGCGCGTAGAGAATCGGCTGAAGGATCTTCCCACCGAAGAGGACCCGACCCGATTCCGGCGTGGCGGGAGCCCGACCGGTCTTGTAGTCGGTGACCTGGATGCGCCCGTCAGCGAACCGTTCCACCGCGTCGATGGAACCGTGCACCCGAATTCCGCCCGGAAGAATCGGCGCCTCGTTCGTGCTTCCCGAATCGGCGAATCGGCCCGCCGTCATGCCGAACGTCAGTTCGCCGGCGAGGAGGGAGCGCCCGCTCCCGGCGTGGCGTTCGAGGAAACCCCGAAGGTCCCCGAGCAGGCCATCCATCTCGTCCTGCCAGACGCGCGGGACCGGCGGCGACAGCCGGTCCCGATACGCCGCTTCCACCTTCCGGAACACCTCGATCAGCAACCGGAAGGCCTCGTCGAGGCGATCCCCGGGAAGCGGATCGAACCCGGCCTCGCGCAGCGCCCCACCCAGTCGGAAGAACACCTCGTGGAGCAGGCTCCCGCGGGTGAGCGGGTCGAGCGGCAGGGCGGATTCCGGCGTCCTGCCGGGAGCGAGCCGCATCACATTCTTCAAGAAGAACTGGTAGGGGCACGCCGCGAACGTCTCCAGTCCGGTCGGCGAGAAGGAACGGTTCGCCGGCCGCTGGGAATCGAGCGCGGCGCGCGCCTCGGGGCCGGGGTTCAGGAAGCCGTCGGGCGATTGCCACTTGCGCCCCTGGCGCAAATACTCCTGGCGAAGGGCCCGTTCCAGAACCGGCTCCCCGAGCAGGTAGGCCGCCGCCCCCGGGACCCGCGGGCCGTCGCGGCCGAACGCGGCAGCGACCCGGGACAGGTCGAACTCGCGGCGGTCGATCGCCAAAGCGGGGTCGCGCGGAGCGCGGATGCCGCGGACCACGCGGCTCTCCCGGGCCGCCGCTTCCTGGATTCCGGCGAGCGAGGGGATCCGGCCGAAGCCGGCGCGGAAGGTCTCGGCAAGGTAGTACGAGGGAACCTGGGGGCGACCCTCCACCGGATCGAGCGAGGGAAAGCTGAGCAGCAGGCGGCGGCTCGCCGCCCCGACCACGATCCGGAGCCGCAGCCGCTCTTTTCCACCCCGATCGGCGCGAAGCAGGAGATCGGAGGACACCTTCCGGCGCTGCCGGTCGAGGAGAAGTGGATCCTCGCGGACGACCCGCGGGAAGGCCCGCTCGGAGAAACCGGGCGCCGCCACCACCTCGAAGGCGCGGCCCCGCGCCGCCTCGATGGGACCGATCCAGACGCGCCCGTGCGGATGGGCGGGGGATCGGCACACCACGTCGCCAAGCCGGGGCGCGAGGCTGCGCCGGATCTGTTCGAGGGTCCTTGCACCTCCGCCATCCCCCGCCTGCGCCGCCTCGTCCAGGCAGGCGAGCACCCCCTCGGGATGCCGAAGCGCGACGCGGGCGAGATCGCCGAGGCGCCACGCCCATTCGTCAAGGGACGCGCGTTCGGGGAGCGCATCCAGCGCCCGCAGGATGGGCAACACCGTCGCCGCGAGCCGGAGGACTTCCCCGAGGCGTTGCCGGATGTCCTCGCGTCCCGGTCCTTCCTCCCCTTCGCCGTCCCGCCGCAACCGCGCTTCGAGCTGGCCAAGGCGTCGCTCCCAACGGGCAAGCCCGCCCGCCACATCGGCGTCCCGGACGAGCCGTTCCCAACGCCGCGGCGCCGCGAACCCGGAACCCCCGCCCGCCGGGGTCTTGCCGGCGGGAGTCCCGCCGGAAGGGGACGCGCCGGGGGAGACTCCGCCGGCAGCGGCCGCAACGGCGGGAACCTCACCCGGAGGAGTCTCGCCGAGCGAGAGGTACTCGGCGAATCGGGAGGAGGGCAGCCCTTCCCGGGCGCAGTCCAGCAGCAACAGGAACGCCCGGCCCGCCGGGTGCGGTCTCCGGGCCCCGCGCTCGAAAAACGCGGGGATCCCGGCCCGCTCGAGAGCCTCCCGGAACGCCGGCGCCTGTTGCGCCGGCTGGGGAAGCAGGACTGCCATGCGGTCGAACCGGGCGCCGCGCCGGGCCTCCTCGAGCAGCGCGCTGGCGATCTCGACCGCCTCGGCAAACACCCCCGGAGCCGCCAGCACCGAGAATCCGGTCCGGGAAACCCCGGGATCCGGCCGGCTGGTCCGGAACAGATGGCGCCGCACCGCCTCCAGGGCATCCCCGTCGGCTGCCCCTTCGTCCAGAACGGCGGCAGTGGTGGCGCCGTATTCCCGGGCGGCAACTGCAGTCCGTTCGTCGCCCAGCGGCGCGGTGATGAGGACGTCCGGCGCCGCTTCGACGAGGGCCCCGGCCAATCGGCGGGAAGCGCGATCCGGGAGCGGGACGTCGAGAAACACCAGCGGCGCTCCCACCGGCAACCGCGGCGCTTCCCGCACGGCGCGGGCGGCCGTCTCCAGAACGCGGGCGCGATCCGCCAACCCGGCCTCGTCGAGAGTCTTCGAGAAGGAGCGGTAGAGGGCGGCGAGCGTCGGGTCGGCGGACTCGACCCGGTCGGCGCCCACCCCGGCAAGGCGCAGTTCCCCGAACGTCGCCGCCAGCTTGACCGGAAGGCCGGGACCTTCGGCGACCCGCGCCAGCGCCCCCAGCCGCCCGTCCTCGTGGAAGCGCTGGACGAGGCCCACCAGAATCCCCTGCTCCGCCGCCGGCCCGAGCCGGCGGAACCCGGCGGAAGCCAGACCCGGGGCGGCGAGCCGTGAGGCGAGCGCCATAAAGGCGTGGCGGAAGGCGCCGAACGATGCCGCGGCCCGCCCCCGCGCCTCCAGCGCCTCCAGCGCCAGCAGATCAGCGGAAGCGCGCGTGTGGCCGACCACCAGGAACGGCTCGCGCGCCGGCCGGTCCAGCAGGAAAGCGCGCGCGGCGGCGATGCGCCGGGAGGCGTTCGGCGACTCGAAAAATCGGACGGTCACGTTTCCACTATAGGCCCCGCCGGTGACGGAAACCGTCCGTCCGGCCCCTACACTTCACGCCCCATGAACGCCGCCCCGCGTGCCCCCCGCCGCGAACAGACGCACACCGAACACGGCATTTCGCGCACCGATCCGTGGGCCTGGATCCGCGACCGGGACGACCCCGAAGTCCTCGAATTGCTCCGGGCGGAAAACGCCTGGACCGAACAGCGCCTCGCTCCGTTCCGGGGAATCCGGGACCGGGTTCTCGGCGAGATGCGCGGTCGAATCGCCCCGAACCAGTCGACCGTTCCGGTCCGCGACGGACCGTTCCACTATTGCTGGCGCTACCGCCGGGGCCAGGAATACCCGGTGTTCCGGCGGCGGCCGCTGCCCACGGCCGAAAACCCCCGCCCCCGCGAAGTCACGCTGCTGGACGGAAACCGGCTGGCGCGCCAGGCGCACGGCGGAGGGGCCGAGGGCTACTTCCACATCGGCGCGCTGGAGATGACTCCCGCGCACGACCGGTTCGCCTTTGCGTTGGACACGGTGGGGCGCCGCACCTACGAGATCCGGTTCCGCGAAGCCGCCACCGGGGAGGAACTTCCCGACCGGATTCCAGGCGCCGCCCCCGACTTCGCGTGGTCCACCGACGGGAAAACCCTGCTGTACACCGAGATCCACCCGGAAACCCTGCGATGGCGCCGGATCCGCCGCCACCAACTCGGAACCCCGGCGGAAGCGGACGAAACGGTTTACGACGAAGCCGACGAGGCCTTCTGGATTTCGGTCTCCGAGAGCCGTTCCCGGGAGTTCCTCCTCATCCACTGCACCCAGACCGAACGGGCGGAGACCCGGGCAATCCCCGCCCGCCGCCCGGACACTCCGCCGCGCCTGATCCTCCCCCGGGAGGACGGCCACGAATTCGATCTGGACCATTTCCGGGGCCGCTTTCTCATCCGCACAAACCGGGACGCTCCCGATTTCCGGCTGGTGGCCGCTGGCGAAGACACCCCCGGGACATGGCGGGACGTCGTGCCGGCGAACCCGGGAGTGCATCTGGAGGGGTTCCAGCTGTTCGACACCCACCTCGCGCTCTTCGAGCGGGCCGCCGGACGCCAGGAGCTGCGGTTGGTCGAGTGGGAGACCGGGACGTCCCGGCGGGTTCCGCTCCCCGGTGCGGTGCGCGCGCTCGACGAGGATTCCAACCCGCAGCCGAAAAGCCGGAGCGTCCGGGTGGTGGTGAGCAACCCGAAGACCCCGCCCACCACCTTCTCGGTGGATCTCGCCACCGGGCGCCGCCGCCGCCTGAAACGGGAGCGGACGCCGACCTTCGACTCCCGCCGGTACCGGCTGGGCCGGCTCAGGGCGCGGGCCGGGGACGGAACGTGGATCCCCATCTCGCTGGTCCACCACCGCGACCATCCTCCCGGGCCGGATCGCCCGCTGCTCCTCTACGGATACGGCGCCTACGGCATCTCGATGGACCCGGCATTCTCCCTCACCCGCCCCTCGCTGCTGGACCGCGGGTTCACGGTCGCCACCGCCCACGTCCGGGGCGGCCAGGAGATGGGACGCCAGTGGTACGAGGAGGGCCGTCTCCGTCACAAGCCGAACACCTTCCACGACTTCATCGCCTGCGCCGCACGCCTCCGGGACACCGGGAAGTGCGATCCCGGGCGGATGTACGCGATGGGCGGGAGCGCCGGCGGCCTCCTGGTGGGAGCGGTGCTGAACGAGGCGCCGGACCTCTTTCACGGGATCGTGGCGATGGTCCCGTTCGTGGACGTGGTGAACACCATGCTGGATCCCGCGCTCCCGCTCACCACCGGGGAATACGACGAGTGGGGGAATCCCGCCGATCCCGAATTCTTCCGACTCATGCTCTCGTACGCGCCCTACGAGAATGTCCCCGACGCCGCGCTCCCCCATGTGCTGGCGACCAGCGGGCTCCACGATTCCCAGGTCCAGTTCCGGGAACCGACCAAGTGGATCCAGCGTCTGCGCGCCCGGAACCGGGCGCCGGACCGGCTGATCCTGCTGCGCACCAACCTGGACGCCGGACATGGCGGCCGGTCCGGGCGCTACCGCGGGCTGGAGGAAATCGCCGAGGTCCACTCGTTCCTGATCGGGCTGGCCGGCATCGGGACCTGAGCGGGCGGCGTTACACCGTTTCCAGCTTCCAGCGGCCGCGCCGGAACACCAGGGTGCTCACGACAGCCGAGAGGGAGTAGGCGAGCGCCACCGCCCAGAAAACACCCTCGACGCCGAGCGGCGTGCGGGAAAGCTGCCAGGCGAGCGGAATCTCGAACAGCCAGAAGCAGACGATGTCGATCCAGGTCGGGGTTCGCGTGTCTCCCGCCCCGTTGAACGCCTGCCGCGTCACCATGCCCCAGGCATAGAGCACATAGCCGTAGCTGACTACCCGGAGCGCCGTGGAAGCGATCCCGAGCACCTCCGGGTCATCGGTGAAGACCCCGGCGATCGAAGGCGCGAACACCACGAAGGCCGCTGTCACCAGCGCCATGAAGCCCATGTTCCAGACGCCGGTGAGCCAGACGCCGCGCTCGGCGCGGTCCGGCTGCCCGGCGCCGAGGTTCTGCCCCACGATGGTGGAGGCGGCGTTCGAGAGCCCCCAGCACGGGAGAAGGACAAAAAGCGCCACCCGGATGGCAATGACCCAGCCCGCCACCGCCATGGTCCCGAAGCTGGCGATGATCCGGATGAGCAGGATCCAGGGAAGCATGTCGGCAAGCATCTGCGCGATCCCGCCCACCGAGACCCGACAGAGGTTCCTGAGGACCGCCCCGTGGAACCGGATGTCCTCGCGGAGGATGCGGAGCCGCTTGCCCCGGGCGAGGACGCGGAACTGATACAGCACCCCGACCCCGCGGCCGATGGTGGTGGCGATCGCGGCCCCCGGGAGCCCGAACTCGGGAAACGGGCCGAGCCCGAAGATCAGGCAGGGATCCAGCACGATGTTGATCCCGTTCGAGAGCCAGAGCGCCCGCATCGCCGCCTGGGCGTCCCCGGCGCCCCGGAGGATGGCGTTGTTCAGGAACAGCAGGAGAATCGTGGCCATCCCGGCGTACATGATCCGGGCGTGCGGGGTCGCGACCGCGACCGTCTCGGCGTCGGCGCCCATGAGCTCGAGGACCCGCGCGGCGTTGAGGAACCCCACCACGCCGAGAACCAGCGAGCCGGCGAGACCGAGACCGATGGCCTGGACCCCGGCGCGCGCGGCGCCCCGCCGGTCCCCTTCTCCGTAGCGCCGGGAGACCACCGCGGTCACCGCGAACGAGAACCCGATCGCGATCGCGTATACGAGGTCCAGCGCGGTCTCGGTGATCCCGGAGCCGGCGAGCGCCGCCGGCCCCAGCCGGGCGACGAAGAACGCATCCACCACCGCGAAGATGGATTCCCCCACCATCTCCAGCGCCATCGGCACCGCCAGGACGAAGACCGCGGGCGCGAGCGGCCCCTTGGTCAGATCGCGGTCGGAGCCGCGGACAGCCTCCCGAAACAGGCCGAGCAGCCCCCTCAGGCCGGAGGTTTCAGGCACGGAGCCGGGACACTAGCAAGCGCTCGCCCGCGGCGGTTCGGCACCGTAGAGTTCCCGGACATGGCACGGGGTCGAGGCACGCTGCATCCGGGACCGGCGCAGGCCGCCTACGACGACTGGCCTTCCCCGGACCTCATCGTGTCCGACGGCGCCTACGGGGTCGGCGGCTTTCCGGGCGATCCCCGGACGCCGCACCGCCTCGCGGAATGGTACGCCGAGCATGTCGTCGCATGGTCGAAGCGCGCGCATCCGGCCACCACGCTGTGGTTCTGGAACACCGAGATCGGCTGGGCGACGGTGCATCCCCTGCTGGTCCGGGAAGGGTGGGACTATGTCCAGACGATCCTCTGGGACAAGGGCATCGCGCATGTCGCCGGCAACGTGAACGGCGAGACGATTCGCCGGCTGCCGACGGTGACCGAGGTATGTGTCTTCTACCGGCGGCGGCTCGCGTTCCCGGCGGCCACCGGCCCGATGTCCGCCAGCGAGTGGCTGCGCGCGGAGTGGCAGCGCACCGGCATGCCGTTCCGTCGCGCCAACGAGGCGTGCGGGGTGAAGAACGCCGCGACCAGGAAGTACCTGGCCCGGGACTGGCTCTGGTACCTCCCGCCCGCGGAGATGATGGAGCGTCTGGTCAAATATGCGAACACGCACGGCGCCCCCGACGGCCGCCCCTATTTCTCGATGGACGGAAGGCGCCCGGTGACTGCGGAGGAATGGGGGCGGCTGCGCCATCCGTGGCACCACGAACACGGCCTCACCAATGTCTGGTCCCACCCGCCGCTGAACGGAGCGGAGCGCTACCGGGGCAACGGTCGCCGGGTCGCTCCCCGAGTGCACAACCCCGGCAGGCACGCCACCGCACACCTGAACCAGAAGCCCCTGGAACTCATGCGCCGCATCATCAAGGTCGCATCGAATCCGGGAGATACGATCTGGGAACCCTTCGGCGGATTGTGCAGCGCGTCCGCTGCTGCCGTGGAAGCGGGCCGAAACGCATATGCCGCCGAGCCCGACCCCGACTTCGCATCGCTCGCCAAACAGCGTCTGGCCAGCACGACCCGGTACACTCGCGCACTCGACGCCGGAGTCGATTCCGGCGGCCAACATGAATATGAATATGGGACAACCCGCGATGACTCCGCTGGATCGCCTGCTCGATTCCTATCGGACCACTGCCATCAGTGAACGCGACAAGGGGACGGCGTTCGAGAAGCTGACCGCCGCTTGGCTCGTCAAGGATCCGATACAGGCGAAGCGCTTCGACCGCGTCGAACTCTGGTCCGATTGGGCGCGCCGCCGGCAAGCGGACCGCAGCGACACCGGGATCGATCTGGTGGCCACCCGCCATGACGGCCGACTTGCTGCCGTCCAATGCAAATTCTTCGACGTCGATCGTCGCATCCGCAAGGAGGACATCGACAGCTTCATCTCGGCCTCGGGCAAGCAGGCGTTCGCGGAACGCGTGATCGTCGAGACCACCGACGCGCCGTGGAGCCCGAAGGCCGATGAGATGCTGCACGGCCAGACGATCCCGATCACCCGGATCGGTCTGCGCGCCCTGCGCGACAGCCAGGTGGACTGGTCGGCATTCGCAGCGACGGGAGAGATCGCGCGACCCGACCCGAAGACCCTGCGACCGGACCAGGTCGAGGCCATGGAAGCGGTGTGCGCCGGGCTGGGCGATGCCGCACGCGGCAAGCTCGTCATGGCCTGCGGCACCGGAAAGACGCTGACCAGCCTGCGGATCGCCGAGGAGATGGCGGGTACCGGCCGACATGTCCTGTACCTCGTGCCGTCCCTCGCGCTGATGGCGCAGACGGTGCGCGAATGGTGCGCCGATGCGGTCTCGCCCCTCACGGCCTTTGCGGCCTGCTCCGACACCCAGGTGGGCCGGCGGCGAAAGAGCCGGCATGATGTGGCCGAGATCGAAGTCACCGATCTCGCCTTCCCGGCGACGACGGACGCGGCCGCGCTCGCGCGAGAGGTCGCCGCATCGGACCCCCGGCCCATGCGGGTCGTTTTCGCCACCTATCAGTCCCTTTCGGTGATCTCCGCCGGTCAGGCGAATCACGGTCTTCCCCAATTCGATCTGATTGTCTGCGACGAGGCCCATCGGACCACCGGCGCGACGTTCGCCGGCGAGGAGCAGTCCAACTTCGTCAAGGTTCACGACAACGAAGCCATCCGCGGCCGCAAGCGCCTCTACATGACCGCAACGCCCCGCATCTACGGCGAAAACGCGAAGTCGAAGGCGCGCGATGCGAACGCCGTCCTGGCCTCCATGGACAATCCCGATCTGTACGGCGAAATCCTGTTTCATCACGGCTTCGCGCGGGCAGTGGAGAGCGACATCCTCACCGACTACCGGGTGATCGTTCTGGCAATGGACGAGCGTGAAGTGAGCGCCGGTGCGCAAAAGCGCCTCGCCGACGACGATTCGGAACTCAAGCTCGACGATGCGACCAGGATCATCGGATGCTGGAAGGCCCTTTCCAGGACCGGCCTCGAAGGAACGGACGCGGGCGATGCCGCGCCGATGCGCCGCGCCCTGGCGTTCTGCCGCAGCATCGCCTCCTCCAAGCTGGTCCGCAACGAGTTCGAACGGGTCGTCTCGGAATTCGCCGGCGGCAATGGGGCGCCTCCGGCAGGCGCGCGCTGCGAGGTTCGCCACGTGGATGGCACCTACAACACCCGCGAGCGCAGTCAGCGGCTGGACTGGCTGAAGGAGGACGCGGACCCGGATGTCTGCCGCATCCTGACCAACGCGCGGTGCCTGACGGAGGGCGTCGATGTACCGGCTCTCGACGCCATCCTGTTCCTGCATCCGCGCAAGAGCCAGATTGATGTCGTGCAGGCGGTCGGTCGGGTGATGCGCAAGGCGCCCGGCAAGCGGATGGGCTACGTCATCCTCCCGGTCGGCGTTCCTCCGGACGTCCGGGCGGATGTGGCCCTCGGCAACAACGAGAAATACCGGGTGATCTGGCAGATCCTGAACGCTTTGCGCGCCCACGACGAAAGACTGGACGCGGTCATCAATCAGGGCGGCCTCGGCCAGGACGTCAGCGAACGAATCGCCATCGTGGACGGCAGGGGTCCGGGCACGAGCGCCGAGCTGCAGGCGGTAACGGCGACGGTGGAAAACATCTCCCGCCGATCCCGAGGGAACGGCGCCGACATCGGCGGGGGAGGCGGAAGCGGCGGAGAGACCGAAGGCGGGGACGGCGGCCGCGAGTTGCGCCCGCCGCCGCTGCTCATCAACGATTTCTCGCGTGCGGTGATGGCGAAGATCGTCGAGAAGTGCGGCACCCGCGACTACTGGGAGGATTGGGCGAAGGACGTGGCCCGGATCGCGGAACGCCACGTAAACCGGATTTCGGGCCTCGTGAGCCAGGATGGCAGCGACGCCCAGTCGTTCTTTCGGGACTTCCTGCGCGAACTCCGCGACGATCTCAACGAATCGATCACCGAGAACGACGCCATCGAGATGCTGGCGCAGCACCTGATTACCCGTCCGGTGTTCAACGCGCTGTTCGAGGGCCATCGATTCGTGGACCGAAACCCGGTCTCCGCCGCGATGAACGAGGTCCTGTCGGTGATCGACGAAGCCAAGGTCGAACGCGAGGCGACCGAGCTCGCGCGGTTCTACGCTTCGGTAGCCCGGCGGGCGAAGGGGATTACCGACCCGCTCGCGCGGCAGAACCTGATCGTCGAACTCTACGACAAGTTCTTCCGCAGCGCGTTCCCGCGCACCACGCAGCGACTCGGCATCGTCTACACCCCGGTCGAGATCGTGGACTTCATCATCCGGTCGGTGAACGAGGCGCTCCAAGACGAATTCGGCCAGACACTCGGCTCGAAGGGAGTTCACATCCTCGAGCCCTTCGCCGGCACCGGTACCTTCATCACCCGCCTGCTGCAGTCGGGCCTCATCGCCCCGGAGGACCTCGAACGCAAGTACCGCGAGGAAATTCATGCGAACGAGATCGTGCTGCTCGCCTACTACATCGCCGCCATTAACATCGAGTCCGTCTTTCACTCCATCGCCCGACGCAACGACTACCTGCCCTTCAAGGGCATCTGCCTGACCGACACCTTCGCCCTCCACGAGGGCGACGACAAGCTCTCGTTATACATGAAGGACAACACTGACCGACGCGAGCTCCAGAAGAAAACGGACATCCAGGTAATCATCGGCAACCCACCCTATTCCGCCGGACAAAAGAGCGAAGATGACAACGCCAAGAACGTGGCGTATCCGCGGCTTGACCAAAGGATTCAATCAACCTATGCGGAACATTCCAAGGCTCGCCTGTTACGGTATCTTTATGACAGTTATGTCCGTGCCATCCGCTGGGGCAGTGACCGCCTCGGCAAGACGGGAGTGATGGCGTATGTTTCCAACAGCGCCTGGGTCGAACGCATCTTCGCCGGCGGAATGCGCAAATGCGTGGCTGAGGAATTTGCCAGTATCCACGTTTTCCATCTTCGTGGCGACATCCGCAAGGACATGCTCTCGGGCGGACGCGGGCAGGGGGAAAACGTGTTTGGTCAGAGGAGCATGACGGGAATCGCTATCACGGTATTTGTCAAGAATCCCGAAGTCTCCCACTGCCGCATCCGCTTCCATGACATCGGCGGCGATCTAAAACAAGAACAGAAGTTGGATATCATCAGTCGTCTTGGCAGCATCGGTGGAATAGAGAACGCTCGAAGATGGAAGTGCATTACTCCCGACGCGCATGGCGACTGGATGGATCAGCGCGACTTGGGCTTCGATGCCTATCCGAAAATAGGCGACAAAAAAGACCCGACTGGACACGTTTTGTTCCACAAATACTCTCTTGGCGTCGTTACCAATCGAGATGCTTGGTGCATCAATCCTTCACGCGCCACGTTAGCCGACAACATCGAAACAACGATCTCATTCTACAATAAGGAAAGGGCACGATGGCTTGCGCATATGCATGTTGCCGAATCCACACAGCATTATCAAAGTGCGCAGAATATTGACGAGTTTGTCGCCGTAAATCGTGCACAAATTAGCTGGACACGATCTCTCAAACGAAATCTGAAAACCAAGGATCTCGAATCGAACGAAGGATTTATCGTTCCTTGCATGTATAGGCCCTTCACCAAAAATTGGCAATATTTCAGTTCAAGACTCAATGAGTGCGTTTATCAAATGCCGTCCATATTCCCGAATAGCGAACTTCCGAACTGCGTTATCGCCGTAGCGGGCCCGCCTGGACTTTCTGGATTTTCCGTTTTAATGATGGACACGTTGCCGAACCTCAGCACGGTCAACATCGGTCAGTGTTTTCCACTATATACTTACCCCCCCCCCGAGAATATGGACAAGCATATGGAACGATTCCCGAGCTCTTTGCTGACCACGCCACAGGGCGCCGGCGAGTCGATGCCATTACCAATTACGCCCTTGAACACTTTCGCAATGCCTACCCGTCCGAATCGATAAGCCGACACGACATCTTCCACTATATCTACGGACTTCTGCATTCCGAAGACTACCGGAACCGTTTTCGAGCCAACCTTGTCAAGGAGCTCCCACGCATTCCCTGCGTAAGACCGGTTGCCGACTATCGCGCCTTTCGGGACGCCGGCAGGCGTCTTGGTGAACTGCATGTGGGATACGAGACCGTCGATCCCTTTCCGGCAGACATTGACACCGGTGGAATGTCACTCGAGGATAGCGAAACCGTGTACCGGGTCACGAAGATGAAGCACCCCGGTTCGGGAAGGAAGAAGGACCTCTCGACCGTGATCTACAATCCCCATGTCACCGTTCGCAACATTCCGGCAGAAGCATACGACTACATCGTCAACGGCAAGCCTGCGCTGTCCTGGGTCATGGATCGGCAGTGCGTCAAGACCGACAAGGCCAGCGGAATCGTCAGCGACGCCAATCGCTACGCAATCGAGACCGTCGGTGACCCCCGCTATCCGCTCGACCTGTTGCTGCGGGTCATCACCGTCAGCCTGGAGACCATGAAGATCGTTCGGGGCCTCCCCGAGCTGGTGATCGACTGAAGAACCCGCAGCCGACCCGCGGGGTCAGGGTCGGAAGGGGCGGTATTCGACCAGGGCGGCCTTTCCGATGAGTTCCACGATCGTGACCGAGAGTTCCGCGCCGTGAGAGTCGGTCAGGCGCATCGGCTGGCCCAGCCGGAACGGCACCGGCTGGCGCCGCCCTTCGTCGATCATCATGTGGTCTGCGTACAGTGAGATCCTGTCGGTTGCGTCGCGGACCGGGTTCAATTGTCCGCGCAAACCGGGAAGATGTCCGACCCCCTCGGGATAGATGATCGCGCCACCCGATTCGAGCAGTTCGAGTTCGAGGGCCAGCCCGTCCCTCCCCGGTTTCCATTCCCGCTTGATCCCGGCGGCATGATCGGGCCCGGCGGCGTACACCGTCATCGGCAGATGGGTGGCGTACAGGTCGAGGGCCGCCTCGCCGGCGTCATCGGTTGTCGCCCGCACCCACGTCCGGTCGGGGTAAAACGCGAGAACCTCGATCCCGGACAACGGTTGCCCTTCGGAGCGCACCATGACGGTCGTGGTCATGGGAACCGGATCCAGTCGGGCGGCGGGAATGCGGAGCACCAGGCTCCATTCGTCGAGCACTTCGTAGACCGGGAACACGCCGGTGGCCTCCCGGACTTCCCTGCGGATGATCGACACCCCGTCGCCGCTGTTCGACCCGGCCTGCGGCACCGGCGGATTCCTCACCTGCGCCATCCGCCACATGCGCGAGCGCCACGTCAGGCGCCCCGAGGACGAGGCCCGCATGCAGGCTTCGCTGCGCGCCGTGGAAAAGAAGCCGCTTCCCCACATGTTGGCGACCACCAAGATGCTGCTGCACGGCATCGAGGATCCGTCCTTCCTGCGCCACGACAACACGCTGGCGCGTCCCTGGATTTCGTGGGCACGGGACGACCGCGTGGACATTGTTCTGACCAATCCACCCTTCGGCGGCAAGGAAGAGGACGGCATCGAGTCCAATTTTCCGAAGCGCTTCCGAACCCGCGAGACCGCGGACCTGTTTCTGGCCCTCATCGTCCGGTTGTTGAAACCCGCAGGCCGGGCCGCGGTGGTCTTGCCCGACGGCTCGCTGTTCGGCGAGGGCGTCAAGACCCGGCTCAAGGAGAGCCTGATGAAGGAATGCAACCTGCACACCATCGTCCGGCTGCCGAACTCGGTCTTCCGCCCCTACGCCTCGATCGGGACCAACCTGCTGTTCTTCGAGAAGGGCGAACCGACGCGGGAGGTCTGCTTCTGGGAACATCTTGTGCCCGAAGGGCAAAAAGCCTATTCGATGACGCGCCCCATCCGGCTGGAGCATCTCGACGATTGCGCCGCCTGGTGGGGCGGACAGGAGCGCAAGGGCCGCACCGAGGGCGGGCGCGCCTGGAAGGTAAGCGCCGGGGACATCGAGGCGCGCGGCTACAATCTCGGCATCAGGAACCCGCATACGGAGAGCGCCGACCTCGGCGACCCGGAGACGCTGCTCGCAGAGTTGAACGCCGCCGAGGCGGAAGTCGCATCGGTGCGCGACCGGCTGAAGGACGCCCTGTCGGAAGCGTTGCTTCGATGATGCCGGGCAAGGGCGTCGTTTGCCGCCTGTGCAGGAGGACTGGCCATGCACGCCGCCATTGCTGACAAGAAAGACGAGTTGGCGGAACTGTGCCGCCGCCACGATGTGGTGCGCTTGGAAGTGTTCGGTTCGGCGGCGCGGGGCGCGGATTTCGATCCCGCCACCAGCGACGCCGACTTCCTGGTCGAATTCGATCCCGTCAGCGACCTGCGGCCGTTCCACCGGCGTTTCGATCTCGCCGAGGCCTTGCAGGAGGCGCTTGGCTGTCCTGTCGATCTGCTCGAAACCCGCGCGATCCGCAACCCCTATCTGCGCGCGGCCATCGACAAGTCCCGCGAGCTCGTCTATGCGCCGTGATCCTCGCGCCCCGTTGTGGGATGTCGAGCAGGCGGGCGCCGATATAGAGCGCTTCATCGAGGACATGGATCGCGACGCCTGGCTTCAGGATCGGCGCACCCAGGCCGCGGTCGAGCGCAAGTTCGAGATCATCGGCGAAGCGTTAAACCGCTTGCACAAAAGCCATCCCGAATATGCGGATCAAATCCCCGACCTGCCCAGGATTATCGGTTTCCGAAACGTTTTGGCTCACGGCTACGACAGCATCGCGCCCGAAGATGTCTGGGACTATGCCCGCAACGATCTGCCGGCCCTGCGCGTCGTGGTGCAGACCATGCTGAACGAGCTGGGACCCCCGGAGGCATGAATCCCGCCGAACGTTTGCTTGCTCTCTACGACCGCGTAGCCGAAGCGCCCGAAGCCGTTCCCCGCCTGCGCCGCTTCGTTCTCGATCTCGCCGTGCGGGGGAAGCTGTTGGAGCAGAACCCGGCGGACGAAACCGGCATCGGAACTGCTGAAGCGGATCGCGGCGGAGAAGGCGCGGCTGGTGGAAGCCGGGAAGATCAAAGCCAAGAAATTACCGCTGGGCAGCCCTCGCAATGCAGCGTCATTGAGCCTGCCCAGCGGCTGGTCTTCAGTTCGCCTTGCGGAAGTTACGACCTGCCTCGACTACATGCGAGAACCAATTAGCGCGACTGAGCGTGCCAAGAGAATTGAGGGGAAAACGTAACGAACTGTTTCCTTACTACGGCGCAACTCAGCAGCAAGGGTGGATTGACGACTATTTGTTCCACGAAGAAATAGTCCTCTTGGGTGAAGGCGGTGCGCCTTTCCTTGATCCCTTCAGACCAAAAGCATACCTCGTTGGAGGTAAGACATGGGTGAATAACCATGCACATGTCTTCAAGGGCATCTTGGTATCCCACCGGTATCTGGTACATGTCCTCAAAGTAATCCACGAAGCGGGGGGAGATGAACACCTCGAAGATGTGCCTGCGTTCGCTTTCCGCAAGTGCCCGGGCGGGCGTCGGTGGGGGCTGCTGGCGCCCGGGAGCACACCTGCGATGACGGTAGAAGGTTGCCCTGGAGATCCCCAGCGCCCGGCACGCCGGCGCGACCCCGACGCGCGGTGCGAGCGACACGGCTCCCATCAAGAGTTCTTTCCGTCCTCGCGGGGAAGCCCCAACAGCCCCGCAACTTTTCCCTGCACCTCGATGATGGTGCGGGCAGTGGCGAGTTCCTTCTCCAAGTGCGCCACCTTGGCCTTGAGACGGCGGATCTTCTCCTCGTGGGGATGGACCCGGGAAGGCTTGGCGCCGCGCTTTTTCGGAGTCAGGGCCTGAAGCGCGCCCGCGTTCCGTGCCTTCCGCCACACTGACAGATGCGAGGAGTACAGCCCTTCGCGGCGCAGCAGCCGTCCCACCTCGCCGGGCCGGGAACAGCGGTCGGCTTCTTCGAGGATGCGCAACCGGTACCGGACAGTGAACTTGCGCCGGGTAGGCTTGGTCACCACCTCCGGGTCCGGCGCCGGGGGCGCCGCTCCGTTGAGGGACCCCATGCTGGGCGCGGGACGCGCTTCACCCCCCGGGGGGCGAAGCACTTCACCATCCCTCCGCGTCATCCCGCGACGGGCTGGTCGGACGGCCGCCGCGAAACTCGATTCGCTCGAATTCCCATCGGCTGTCTTCGCCCAACCGCAACTGCCGACGAAGTTCCGCATCGCGGATCGTCACGGAACGGTTCCGCTATTCCGGGACCAGGGCGACGATCCGCACCGGGGCGCCGCTGCCGCCCTCGATCTTCATGGGAAGCGCGATCAGGAGGAATCCGGTGGACGGGAGTCCGGCGAGGTCGGCCACGTTCTCGAGGTTGGGAATACCGGCTGCCGCTCCCACCTGGTGGGCGATGAAATCGGTCGAGGGGCCGTGGTCGATGCTTGCGGTATCGATGCCGACCAGCGCCACGTTCCGTTCCACCAGAAGCTCCATCGCCGCCGCGCCGATCCCGGGGAAATGCAAATTGCCCGCGTCTCCCGGAGTGTCATCGCCGAGATACGAGGCGGCGTCGGGCCAGCGCTCCGCCCACCCGGTTCGGAACAGCACCGCGGTTCCCGCCGCGATGCGGCCGTGTTCGGCCTCCCAGTCCCGGATGGCGTCGGGGCCGACCCGATAGTCGGGATCGGCGGCGGCGCCCTCGCGCACATCCACCACCACCCCCGGCGCAATCAACCGGGAGAGCGGGATGGACGCGGCGCCGAGGCCACCCTCGGCGAAATGGGCGGGCGCGTCCAGGTGGGTTCCGCCGTGCTCGGCGCTCGCGAACTCCCTCGCCGCATAGTAAAAGCCGGCCGGAGTCACCCCGTCGGCCAGGGTCTCGAGTTCGAACCCCCTGGTATCGGTCGGCCAGTAAAGCGTAGTGTCCCCGTATCCGTGACTCAGGTCCACCATCCGCCAACCGGAGACCGCCTGCGGTCCCGGCGGCGGGGGTGGTGCGGCGCAGGCGGAAACCACCAGCGATGCCAAAAGAGGCGTGGTACGGAACGGGAGAGCCATGGCCGCCCATCGTAGCCGCGCCGCCGCCGTCGGGCTCTCGCTCGTCGCGGCGGTGCTGGCGGCGGAATTCCTGCCCCGGGCCGGGGCGCTTCTCGCCATTCTCTTCGCGCTCGCGGTGACCGCCTGCTGGCAGGCCGGAACCCCGCGCCGTCCGGCAGACCGGCTGCTTGCCGCCGGTCTCTTCTTCTCGCTCGGCATCGGATCCCTCGCAGCCACCGGAATCCTCTTCCCCGACACTCCGGGGGCCGGTCTCCGGGGGCTGTTGCTCGGGATCACCGTGATTCCCCTCGTGTTCACCACCGCCGGATTCGCACTCCGCTTCGATCCTCCCGACCCGGAGGGCCTCCGCAAGCTGCGGGACGGAACCGAATGATCCCGCTCCTGACGCTGCTCGCCACCCTCGTCATCGGGATCCTGGCGGCGCGCCGGACCCGGAACGCCGCCGACTTCTTCGCCGCCGGGCGACGGCTCGGCCCCTTCCGGGCCGGACTCGGCGCCGCCGCCTCCTCCTTCAGCGGATTCGTCTTTCTCGGAGGAACCGGTCTCATGCATGAGGTGGGCGCCGGGTCGCTCTTCCTCGTGGTCCCGATCGGGTTCACCGCCGCGCTCGTGTGCCGCACGGTGGGCCGTCGGCTGGCGCTCATCGCCGAGGCCAGCGGCGCCTACACGATCCCCGAGGCGCTCCGCTTCCGCTTCGGAAGCCGGCTCCCGGCCGGAATCGCGGCGGTCGCCATCCTGCTCGGAAGCGTGCCCTACATCAGCGTCCAGGTGGCGGCGCTCTCGGTCGCCATGCGCTTCGCATTTCCCGACATGGGGGTCGGCGCCAGCCTCGGACTCGGACTCGGCGTGCTGCTCGCCTACTCGCTCCTCGGCGGCATGATCGCCTCGGTGAACACCGACGTCTTCCAGGGAATCCTGATGGCAGCGGGATCGGTCGCGGCGTGCGCCTTCGTGATGGGCCAGCTGGGCGGCTTCGGGGAAGCCGTGGACACCCTCCGGACCCTGGCGCCCGAACAGCTCGACCCGGTGGGGGTATGGAGCCCGGGCGCCGGCTTCGGGATGATGCTGCTGTTCTCGCTCGGGGTCTTCGGCCAGCCCCACTCGCTTCACAAGTTCCTGATGCTGCGAAGCCCGGACGCACTTCGTTTCCTCCCCGCTGTCCTCGGAGGGGCCCAGGCGCTCAGCCTGCTGGTCTGGATCGGACTGGGGCTCGGCGCCATGGTTCTCGCCGGCGAGGGTCGCCTCGAAGCGCTCGGACATCCGGACGAGGCTGCCCTCCTGGTGCTCCGGGTGGCGGAAGCCCCTGCCCTGCTCGTCGGGCTGGTGTCCGCCGCGGTGCTGGCCGCGATCCTGTCCACCGCGGACACGTTCCTGAACCTGGGGGCCGTGGCGCTGGTCAGGGACCTGCCGCGCGCGCTCGGCGGCGATGGCTGGTCGGGGCTCCGGGCGGCGCGCGGCGCCTCGCTCCTCATCGGACTTCTCGCACTCGGCGGCTCCGCCGTCCACCTGGGCGGTGGCGCCCTGATCGCCTTTCTCGGCACGTTGGCGTTCGGAGCCTTCGCCTCCGGGCTGGCGCCGGTGCTGACCCTCGGACTCCTCTTGCCCGAGGCCTCCGCAAGAACCGCGGCCGTCGCGATGGCGGCGGGCCTCGCCTCCCACCTTCTCCTCGAGGGGAGGGGTCTCGTCATCCCCCCGGCTCTCGCCGGAATGGCGGTCGGATCGACGATCCTTCTGTTGGGAACCTTGTGCGCGCCAGCGAAATCGGTACCCTCGCGCGTGCGCCTCGCCCTGAACCTCTGATTGACTTCCCGAACCGACCCTCCGATGCCAGCCAACCCGCTCAACATCACCGTAATCACCGGCGGCTCGACGCCGGAACGGGATGTGGCGCTCGCCGGAGCGAGCGAAGTCGTCCGCGCGCTCCGCGTCGGCGGGCACTCGGTCATGGTGGTGGACACCGTTTACGGTCCGCTGGGGCCGGAACAGGAGGGCACTCACCTGGCGCTGCGGGTCGGACGCAACCCGCCCTCGGTGCGCAGCCTTGCCGACCTGCGAAGCCGCGAGGATGTTGCCGGTCTCATCCGGCACCGCGAGGTCTGGAGCGCGGACGCGGTGGTCCTGGTGCTTCACGGTGTGGACGGCGAGGGCGGCCGGGTGCAGGCCGTACTGGAACTCGGGGACATTCCCTACAGCGGCAGCGGCGTGCTCGGCAGCTCGCTCGCCATGGAAAAGGCCGCCTCCAAGCACGTGATGCGGGGAGCGGGCATCCCCACCGCACCCTTCGAATACCTTCAGCGTCAGAAGCCGGAGGACATCCGCTCCGAGATCGAGGCGCTCGGCAAAACCGTCATCGTCAAGCCGAGCCGCGTCGGCTCTTCGGTGGGCCTCCAGCGGGTGAGCGGCTTCGAGGCGGTCCGGACCGCCGTGCACGAGGCGTGGACGCACGATGCAGTGGTTCTGGTGGAGGCCCTCCTTCCCGGCCGCGAATTCACCGTGGGAGTGCTGGAAACCCCTGCCGGCGAAGCGGAAGCGCTGGGGGTGGGAGAGATCGTGGTCGCGCACGGAGTCTTCGACTACCACGCCAAGTACACCCCGGGGCTCGCGGACGAGATCTTCCCCGCGGACATTCCGGAGGACCTCGTCAGCCAGCTCCGGGAGCTCGCCGTGACGACCCACCGGGCGCTCGAACTCAGCCACTTTTCCCGGGTGGACTTCCGCATGGACGCCGACGGAAACCCGATGGTGCTCGAGGCCAACACCCTTCCGGGGATGACCACGAGGAGCCTCTTTCCCCAATCGGCCGCCGTTGCCGGGCTGTCGTTCCCCGAGCTCTGCGACCGCATCGCCCGGCTCGCCGCCTCGGGAGTGGGGCGATGAAGCGCGGCTCGCCGCCCGCGCTCCCGTCGGCGGGGGGAACGGTCCCCACCGCCGACCCGGGGCCCTGCCGCCGGCGACCTCGTCCCGGCCCCGGTGCCCGGATTCCCTTCGGGGAACGAGCGCGACTTCGTGGCCACGACCGCCCGTCCCGGGGCTCGGCGGAACGGGTCTCGATCGGAACATGGCGCCGGTGATCCCGGGCGAAACGCTTTCCACCCGGCCGGACACCCCGGTCCGGTCTCGCCGGGTCGCCGGACGCCCCCTCTGAGCATCCATGCATCCGCTCGTTTCCGCCGCGTGGTTGCAAGATCACCTCGAGGACTCCGGCCTCGTGGTGGTGGACACCCAATTCCATCTTCCCGAACCCGAGTGGGGGCGCGCCCGGTATGGCGAAGGGCACATCCCCGGCGCGGTCTTCGCGGACATCAACGAGGATCTCGCAGCCCCGCGCACCGGGACCAACGGTCGCCACCCGCTGCCGCCGGTCGAGGCGATGGCCGAGACCCTTGGTCAAATCGGCATCGGTGACGGCGCCACGGTAGTGGCCTACGACAGTGCCGGAGGCATGTACGCGGCCCGTCTCTGGTGGATGCTCCGGTACCTCGGCCACCCCCGGGTCGCCCTGCTCGACGGGGGCCTCGGGGCCTGGGACGGGCCTCTCGCCACCGGCGAGGAGCATCGGCCCCCGGCTCGGTTCTCGCCCCGTCCGATCCCGGAAATGGCCCGGGACGTGGACGCGGTCGCCTCCCGCCTCACGAACGAAATCCTGCTGGATGCCCGCGAGTCGGTGCGCTTCCGGGGCGAAGTCGAGCCCATCGATCCGGTGGCGGGGCGGATTCCGGGCGCCCGCCACCGCTTCTGGAAGGCGAACCTCGATGCCTCCGGACGCTTCCGGAAACCCGCCGAGCTCCGGGCGGCGTTCGACCGGATTCTCGAGGACCGGCAGGGACGGCCCGTGGTCTGCTACTGCGGCTCCGGCCTCACCGCCGCCCACAACGCCCTTGCGCTCACCCTCGCCGGAGTGCGGGACGTCGCGGTCTATTCCGGCTCCTGGTCCGAGTGGATTGCGGCTCCGGAGCGTCCGGTGGCCACCGGGCCCGCCTGATCCCGCTCCCGTACCAACCGCACCATCAGTCGGTTCCAGGGGACCGGGATGCCCCGCCGTTCAGCGCGGGTGACGATCTCGCCGTTGATCGCATCGATCTCGGTTCGGCGACCGCGCTCGAGGTCCTGCAGCATGCTCGACCGGTTGTCGGCGGTGGCGGCGACCACCCATTCGATGGAGGCCCGGACGGCGTCGGGGGAGACGGCCGCCCCCTCCGCGGCGGCCACCCGAACCGCCTCGCCGACGATCCGCCGCACGATCCGAACCACTCCCGGATCGTCCAGGAGGGCTCCGGTCCGAAGTCCGAGGAGACCGGTGACCGGGTTCACCGCAGCGTTCAGGATGGCTTTCTCCCAGAGCGGAATCCGAATATCCGCGACCAGCCGCACCGGAAACCCGACCTCCCGGAGACAGGCTGCCAGGCGTTCCAGGCATTCTCCCGGAACGGCCCGGTGGTTTCCCAGGATGACCGGCCCGAGCCCGGCGTGGAAGACGCGGCCCGGCGCCTCGAGGGTGGCGCCCACGTTGGAGACCGCACCCGCCACCGGGAGACCGGTGGCGGCAAGCGTCTCCTCGTTTCCGAGGCCGTTCTGGAGCGACACCAGCACCGCGGAAGGGAGCCCGCGAAGCGCCTCGGCGGCCGCGGCGGTATCCCCCGCCTTCACCGTCACCAGCACGAAATCCGGCGGCGGCCCCTCCGGCGCGTCTCCCGCCGGGATCCGGACCACCGCCCCGGTCGCTCCCCGAACCCGCAGGCCGTCGCGCCGGATGGCCTCGAGGTGGGCGCCCCGGGCCACCACCGCCACCTTGTGGCGCGCGGCAAGCCGCGCCGCGAAGACGCTCCCGGTGGCCCCGGCCCCGAACACCAGGAAACGCGGCGCGCCCCGCACCCATCTCCCTCGCGCGGGGAGCGGCGCCGCACGGATCGGCAAGGCCATGGCTTGGTATTGTCCCCCCGACCAGATCGTCGGATTACAGGCCTCAATCCCGATCCGCCGCCCGGAGGACCATCGTTGCCGGCAATCCCGAAAAGCAACAGCCGCCCATAAAACCAGCGTTCCGTATAGTGGCGCTGCGTGAGGCCATGAGTTGGGCAAGGGCAATCGGGCGGCGGAACAAAAACTCGATAAATCAACGACTTACTGTCACGGACAGGAGGCGCCATCGATGCGAAAGGGACTCAGCCGTGCAATTGGCAATGGCTTGTCCCCAGCCGGGGACGCCGCGCTATCCAAGCAGGCGATCGCATTTCCGCCACTGCCCGCCAACCGGTACGGGATTCTCTATGCCGACCCGCCGTGGGACTACAAGGGCCAGTTGCAGCACGCCGGTGAGGGAAACGGGGACTCCGGCGGCGCGATCCGCCATTATCCCACCGTGACGCTGGCGGACCTCAAGCAGCTTCCGATCGGAGACATCGCCGCCGAAAACAGCCTGCTGTTCCTCTGGGCCACGAATCCCCACCTCGACCAGGCCATCGAGCTGGGCAAGGCGTGGGACTTCGCGTGGGCCACGGTCGCATTCGTGTGGGACAAGCAGCGGGTGAACCCGGGCTTCTACACGATGAGCCAGTGCGAGCTGTGTCTCGTGTTCAAGCGGGGCCGCATCCCGGAGCCGCGCGGGGCGCGCAACGTCCGCCAGCTGGTAAGCGACCGGCGCCGGGCCCATTCGCGCAAGCCGGAGGAGGTGCGCAAGCGGATCGACCTCATGTTCCCGGCCCTGCCGAAGATCGAGCTGTTTGCGAGAGCACCAGATGGGCGTCTGTTCGGCTCTTTCCCGAACGGATGGGATACTTGGGGTCTTGAGGCATGACGGCGGCCGCACGGCAACACCCGGAGGGACGCGACATCTGGCAGGACGAAGCCTCGCGTCGGGCCTCGCGTCGGGGACTGACTGAAGAGAAGTGGTTCGAGGATGTGTTATCGAGACATGTGACGACCCCTACGACGAAAATGGAAGTAGTCGCCCGACCCGGAGACTTGCGCGGCAACTACGGTTCTCACCCACGTGCGGGGAAACCGCACGGCATCCGGCCGGATCACGGGATTTACAGTCCAAACGGACGAGCTGTCTTCGTTGAGATCAAGAGGCAGAGGGCCTTCGGAAATCCACACGAAAAGAGCCCGCAAGCACTTCGCGCCAGGAACCATCAGTTCCGGTCAGCGGATTGCGAAGCAGCCGGACAAGGTGATTCCCTTCTGGTGGATATTCACGGAGGGCATCGCAGCGGACCCGCGATACGTCCAGGAGATCATGCACTGGTTCCGCGGAGTCGAGCGCCATGTACTTTTGTTGCCACGCCCGGAGGAGCGTGTGATGACGGACCACTTCGACAAGTACATCCTGCCTCTGCTTGCATGAGAGAGGGCCTTCGCTGCCAACTGGATCGGTGCACCAGCCCCGGTACCCGGCTGCCGGTGAGACGCTGACAACCTGATGGACATTCCGAGGGAAATCGGCATCTACCTCGGGGCGATCGCCGCCGCGGTACTGCTGGGCCTCCTCGTCGAGCGCGTCGCCCGCCGAAGGCTCCAGGAGCGGGCCCGGCTCACCCGCACCGCGTGGGATGACTGGGCCGCCGAGAACCTCTTCCACTTCGGGCCGGCGCTGCTGCTCGCGCTCGGGACGGCAGCCATGCTCATCGAGCTTCGCCCGCCGGGGCCACGCGCCGAGCCGGTGCTGGCGATGGTGCTCAAGATCGTCCTGATCCTGTTCCTCGTGCGGTTCGCCACCGACGCGGCCCTGTTCCTCGTGCGGCTCTACAACGCCCGGCTGGCGAAGACCGGCGTCTCGATCCTGCGGAACACGGTACGGGTGATCGCGGGAGTGGTCGGGCTGCTGATCATCCTCGACCAGTTCGGCGTCTCGGTGGGCCCGATCCTCGCCACCCTGGGGGTCGGCGGCATCGCGCTCGCGCTCGCGCTCCAGCCCACCCTCGGCAACATCTTCGCCGGCATCCAGATGGTCGCCGCCAACCAGTTCAAGGTGGGCGACTTCATCGGCATCCCGAGCGTCGGCGTGGAAGGCACGGTGACCGACATCGGCTGGCGGACCACCACTCTCCAGTCGCTCCTCGACAACACCATCGTCATCCCCAATTCCCAGCTCGCCGACGCGATCTTCACCAATCTGCACGCTCCCGAGCTCACCCTGCGGATCGCCGTCGGGGTCGGGGTCCACTACGACACCGACCTGGCGCTGGCGGAGCGGACCACGCTCGACGTGATCCGCACCATACAGCGGGAGGCTCCGGGCGCGGTCACCGAATGGGAGGGCGAAATCCGCTGGCGGGAGTTCGGCGACTCGGCGATCACCTTCGACGCCATCCTGATGGCGGCCCGCCCGCTGAAACGGTTCGAGGTCACCAATGCCTTCGTCAAGGCCCTGCACCGCCGGTTCGACGAGGTCGGCATCGAAATCCCGTACCCCATCCGCAACCTGTACCTCCGCACCGGCGTCCGGTTGGAGCCGGAAGCGACGGAATCGGAGTCCTGAGAAATCCCCATGCGCAGTGATGAAATCAAGACCGGCCCGAGCCGCGCCCCGGCGCGGTCGATGCTCCGCGCCACCGGACTTTCGGCCGAGGCGATCCGCCGGCCGCTCGTCGGCATCGCCAACACCTGGACGGAAATCACTCCGTGCAACAGCCACCTCCGGGAGCTTGCCGGGGAGGTGAAGGCCGGCGTCCGGGAAGCGGGCGGCACCCCGCTCGAGTTCAACACCATCGTGGTCTCGGACGCGATCGCAATGGGGACCTCGGGGATGCGCGCCTCGCTGGTTTCGCGGGAAGTGGTCGCCGACTCGATCGAGCTGGTCGCGCGCGGACACCTGCTGGACGCGGTGGTCGCGATTTCGGGATGCGACAAGACGATCCCGGGGACGGTGATGGCGCTCGCCCGGCTGGACATCCCTTCGCTCATGCTCTACGGCGGTTCCATCGCCCCCGGAATCCATCGCGGCCGTTCGGTCACCATCCAGGACGTCTTCGAGGCCGTCGGAACCCATGCCGCCGGCCGGATGACCGACGCCGAGCTGGAGGAGCTGGAAGCCGCCGCCTGTCCGGGCGCCGGCGCCTGCGGCGGCCAGTTCACCGCGAACACCATGTCCCTGGCCACCGCCTTCCTCGGCATCTCGCCGATGGTCGGCAACGAGATCCCGGCCCTCTCGCCACGCAAGGCGGACGCCGCCCGGGCGGCCGGAGCGCGGGTCATGGATCTGCTCCGGGAAGGACGGACCGCGCGTTCGTTCCTGGGACGGAACGCCCTGCGGAACGCCTGGACCGCGGTCTCCGCGACCGCCGGCTCGACAAACGCCGCCCTCCACCTGCTCGCCATCGCCCACGAGGCGGGAAGCCCCCTGACCCTGGATGATTTCGACGAGATCGGTGCCCGCACTCCCGTGCTCGCCGACCTGAAGCCGGGAGGCCGCTTCACCGCGCCGGAGATGGAGGCGGCGGGCGGCATGCGGCTGCTGGCGGCGCGTCTGAAGCATCTCGGGGTCCTCGCGGACACCCCGACGGTCACCGGGGAGTCCCTCTTCGAACTCGCCGCCGCCGCCAGGGAGACCGGAGGAGAGGAGGTCATCCGACCGGTGGACCGTCCGGTGAAGACCCGCGGCGGCCTGGCCGTCCTCCGCGGGAACCTCGCTCCCGACGGCGCCATCCTGAAACTCGCCGGGCACGACCGCACCCGGCACGAGGGGCCGGCGCGCGTCTTCGATTCGGAGGAGACCGCGTTCGAGGCGGTCCAGAACGGCCGCATCCGCGCCGGGGACGTGATCGTGATCCGCTATGAGGGACCACGCGGCGGGCCGGGGATGCGCGAGATGCTCGGGGTCACCGCCGCGGTCATCGGGCGCGGGCTCGGGAACGAGGTGGCGCTCATCACCGACGGTCGCTTCAGCGGCGCGACGCACGGATTCATGGTCGGCCACATCAGCCCGGAGGCGGCGGCCGGCGGCCCGATCGGACTGGTGCGCGACGACGACCGGATCACCATCGACCTCGAATCCCGCTCGCTGGACGTGCAGATGGAGGGGCCGCGCACCGCGCACCCTCCCGCGAACGCCTTCGCCACCGGAGCCCTGGCCCGGTATGCCCGGAACGTCGCTTCCGCGAGCCGGGGCGCCGTCACCACCGCCCCCTGGAGTTCCTAGCCCGTGGAGGGGTTTTCCCGAACGTTCGCCGCCCTGCTGCTGCTCCCGGCGCTGCTCGCCATCGCGGCGGTGATGGCGGTTCCCATCGGTGTCCTGATCCATCTCTCACTGCTGCCGCCCGGCCCGCTCGCTCCCCTCGAGGGAGGACCGACCCTCACGGCCTTCGCCGGACTGCTGGAGGACCCCTTCCCCACAGTGATGGGGCGGACGGTGCGGCTCGGCCTCCTCACCACCTTCGCCACCGTGCTGCTCGGCTACCCGATGGCGCTCATGATTTCGCGCTCGACCGGCCTCGCGCGCCGCATCCGGACGCTGCTGGTGGTCTCGCCGCTGCTCATGTCCATCGTGGTGCGGGCCTACGGCTGGGTGCTCCTGCTGGGGCGCCAGGGGTTCCTCGGCACCTTCCTGGAGACGCTCGGTTTCGAGCGCGCCTCGCTGCTGCATACCGAGACCGCGATCGTCCTGGCGCTCACCGAGTCCTTCCTTCCGTTCATGGTTCTGGCGCTGGTGGCGAGCCTCGACCGGGTGGAGCCGCTGCTGCTCGACGCCGCGCGCAGTCTTGGCGCCTCGTCGATTTCCGCGTTCCTCCGGATCACGCTTCCGCTCACCCTGCCCGGACTGACGGCGGGGGGAAGCTTCGTGCTGGTGGGCACGCTCTCCGCCTATGCCACTCCGGCGCTTCTCGGCGGGGCCCGTGCACGCACCTGGGTCCTCGAGATTCACGAGCTGCTGGCCCTCGCCTTCGACTGGCCCACCGCAGCCGCCGCTTCCCTGCTGCTCCTTGCCGCCGCGATGGGAGTCATGGCCCTCGCCGCCTTCTACAGCCGGCGGCGCACCGCCCTCTGGTTCGGCGCATGAGGCTCCTGCTCCGTCTGATCGACGGCCTCGGGTATGCGGTACTCCTGCTGGCGCCGCTTGCCGTTCTCCTCTACTCGCTGAGCCCGACCGCGGTACTCGAAATACCGCCCCGGGGTCTCAGCCTTGCGTGGTACGCAGGCCTCCTCGACCACCCCCGACTCCTGTCCGGGCTCGCAACCAGTCTGGTGCTCGGACTTCTCTCCACCGGGTTCGCGCTGCTGGTGGGCATCCCCGCCGCGCTCGGTCTCGTGCGCGGCCGGCTCCCGGGAAGTTCGCTGCTGCTCGGGCTCCTGCTTTCGCCGCTCAGCCTGCCGGGACTCGCGCTCGGCGCCGGGCTGCTCACCTCCTCCAGCCTGCTCGCCCGGCAGACCGGGATCCAGGTCGCCGGCACCCTGACGCCGCTCGTCCTCGCGCACCTGCTGATCACGCTGCCGTGGGTGGCGCGAAGCGTCGCGGCCTCCCTCGAGTCCGCCGATCCGGAGCTGGAATCCGCCGCCAGGGGACTCGGCGCCGGTCCGTTCGAAACCCTGTTCCTCATCACCCTGCCGAACGCCCGGCCGGGGATCGTGGCGGGGGCCGTCTTCGCCTTCGTGATCTCCTTCGGCAATTTCAACCTTTCGCTGCTGCTGGTGAGCGGACGCACCGTCACCCTGCCGGTCGCCATCTTCGAATACGTGGACCGCTATCAGGATCCGACGGTAGCGGCCATCGCCACCGTGGCGATCCTGGTCACCGTGCTTGTCGCGCTCGCGGCCGACCGCGTGGCCGGAGTGCTCCGCAACCCGGAAAGACCCGCATGAAACGCATCCCGCTCGTCCTCCTGCTGCTCGCCGGATGCTCCGGCTCCGACTCCCGCGACCTGGTGGTCGCCGTCCCGCCCGGGCGGATCGCCGACCTGGAGGCCTGGTTCGCACCCGCCTTCGAGGCCATGACCGGAGCGCGGATCATCCCCACCGGGCTTCGTTCCGGCGATCAGGTGGCGCGGGTTCGCATCGAACGCGGCGTCCCCTCGTTGGACGTCCTCTGGATCGACGCCGGCGAAGCGGCGCTGCTGGCGCGGGAGGGCCTCGTCGAGGGACCGGATGGCCTCGCCGAAGTTGCTGCCGCGTCGCCTTCCTTCCACTTCGTCGAGGGGGCGCTCCCGGCCACCTTCGCTTCCGCGATCGGATTTCTCCACAACACCGACGCCCTGCCCGAGCCGCCCCGCTCCTGGGCGGCGCTGTCCGACCCCGGCCTCGCCGGACGGCTCGCCCTGTTCGGTTTCGGGAGCACCCTCGGACCGCTTACGGTCGGCGTCCTCGCCCGGATCGCAACCGGCGACGAGACGGACGCCGACGCCGGGTTCCGCGGCCTCGCCGGCCTGCGCGGGAACGTCCTCCGCTTCGGCGCCAGCGGCCCCGCCAACAACCAGCTGGTGGCGCAGGGGGAGGCCTGGCTCACCCTCGGGCTTCCGTCGCAGGCCCGCCATCTCTCCGCCGGCGGCGCCCCGGTTGCTTGGATCGCCCCCGGGGAAGGGGCGGTGGCCCTGCCCCAGGGCATCCAGATCGTCGCCGACAGCCCGAACCGCGAACTCGCGCGCCGCTTCGCCGACTACATGTTCTCCCGGGAGGCCCAGACCGTGGCCGCCCGGGAACTCCAGCTCGTCCCCGCCCGGGAGGATGTCCCGTTGCCCGCGGGACTCCCGGCGCCTTCCGCATTGCTGCGGCTGGATATCGCGGCACTTGGCGAGCTCCGCGCCGAGTGGACCGGCCGCTTCCGCCGGGAAGTGCTCGCCGAATGACCGGCGCCGGACTCGCCGACTTCCTCGGCCCGCTCCCCGGCCGGGACCCCGACGGCCACACGCTCGAGCGGGCGCTGGCACTGGCGCCGCGCCTCACCGAGGCCGGCTTCCGTCCCCCTGGATCGGCAGCGGGATCGCCGGTTCCGGACCCGTTCGCCTCTCCCCCGCTGCCGCGGCTCGAGCAACAGGCCGGGACTGCGGGGCTCCGCGCCGCCGCATCGTGGGCCGCCACCGCGCGATTCGCCGACGAGGACCGCCGGGCGGCGCTTGGCTGGCTCACCGACGTGCTGGCGATCGGGGCCGCCGCCCCGGCCAATGCCCTGTTCCCGATCCCGGACGCGGCGGTGCTGCTGGAACCGGGAGGCCCGGGGCCCGCCGTCCGGCTCTGGCGTCCGGTGGCGGGACGGACCTCGGCGCCGCTGTTCTCCGCAGTGCTCTGGAACCGGCTGGCGGGCGATGCCCGCGAACTGCACGCGGGTCCCGAGTGCGGCGCCGCCGCGGTGGCTGCCGCCGAAGCGCTTGACCGCCCGCTCGCCGACCTGCTGGACGCGCTGGCGGCGGGGTGCGGGGTGGGCGCCTTCCACCGCGAACTGCTCGGTCCGCTGATGGAATCCGCCGGAGTCCACACTCCCGGGGCGGCTGCCCCGGTCGCGGCGGCCGCGGCGGTGGGGCGGCTCGCCGGGCTCTCGCCCGACGCGATGGCCCGGGCCCTTCTTCGCGCCGACTCCGCAACCCCGGCGCATCCGTACCGGGCGTTCGCGGAAGGGGCCACGGTGAAACTGCTCTACGGCGCCTGGGGACAGCTCCTGGGCGCAGCAGCAGTGCTGGATCCGGAATTCCCGTCGCCGGAAGCGGCGCCCGGGATGCCCGGCAACCGGTTCGACGCCGGGCGTGCCGGCGCCGCGATCCATCAGGTCCATCCCAAGAAGCACCCCGGATCCCGGGCCATCCAGCCGGCCCTCGAAGCGCTCGACCGTCTCGTTCCGGGCGAGACGCACTCCGTGGTTGTCGAGACCTATCCGTTCTCGGCCACCGTCTCCGGGTGGGCGGAGCCGGTGCGCGCCCCCATCGCCGCCCAGATGCACATCCCGACCGCGATCGCGCTTTTTCTGCAGGAACGCCCCCTCGAGGCGGAGCACTTCGCCAGGTTCGACGAACCCGAAGTCCATGCATGCGCTACCCGGGTCCGGGTGGTTCCGCATGAATTCGGATCGTCCCGGGAACGGGTTCGACGCGCCCGGGTCACGATCCGGAACGCGGACGGGGTCGCCCGCACCACAACCGCCGACTCGCCGTGGCCGCCTCCCGCCGAGGACCGGATCCGCGCCCGGTTCCACCGCCTGAAGGCGGACAACGCCCTTCGAGACCCCTTCCACCTGCCCCTATCGGCCCCCGCCGGGAGACTGTTCGCCTGATGGACGCCGCCAGCCAGGGCCTCGTGCTCGACGGCCTCCGGAAGTCGTTCGGGGCTACCCGGGCGGTCGACGATGTGCATCTCGCCGTGGAACCGGGGGAGCGGATCGCCTTGCTCGGACCGAGCGGGTCGGGGAAATCCACGATCCTGCGGTGCATTGCGGGTCATATCGAGCCGGACGGTGGCGCCATCCGCATCGGCGGCGCCGAGATGTCCGGCGTGCCACCCGAGAAACGAAATGTGGGCATGGTGTTTCAGAACCACGCCCTCTTCCCGCACCTGACGGTACGCCGGAACGTCACCTTCGGGCCGGAGCGACGCGGGACGGCACGAGGCCGTGCGAACAAGATCGCCGATCAGCTTCTCGACCGGGTCGGGCTGGGGGCCCAGGGGGACAAGTACCCGCGCACCCTCTCCGGCGGCGAGGCCCAGCGGGTGGCGCTGGCGCGAGCCCTCGCCATCCGGCCTTCGGTGCTGCTGCTGGACGAGCCGTTCTCCAGCGCCGACGCAACCCTGCGGCGCGATCTTCGCGCCCTGGTGGGGGGGCTCCAGCGGGAGTATGAGGCAACGACCGTCTGGGTCACCCACGACCAGGAGGAAGCCCTGGCGGTGGCGGATCGGGTCGCGGTGCTCCACCAGGGACGGATCCACCAGTGCGCCACGCCGCGCGAGCTGTACACCCGTCCGACGAGCGAATTCGTCGCCAACTTCGTGGGTCGGATGAACATCCTCGACGCCGAGCCGCATCCGGAACGACCCGGCGCCCTCCGTCTCGCCGGAGGCACCCTCTTCCTCGCCAAGGACGAGGAGATCCCGGCGGACGAGCCACGGATCCTCGTCGGCGTACGCCCGGAGGCGGTCGAGATCGGACACCCTCCTCCGACCCCCGGATACAACTCCCTCGGCGCGGTCGTCAAACAGGTGGTGTATCTCGGAGACCGGCTGGACCTCACGCTGGAGATCGCGGGCGGGCAACGCCTCCTGGCCCGCGGCAACAGCATGGCGGCCCGCCTCGCCCGGGAGGAAGACCGCATCCGCATCCACTGGCCCGTGTCCGAGACCCGGCGCGTGTAGCCCGCCTCGGACCCGGGTTCCACCGCCCGGCCCCGGCCGGCAAGCCGGGCAACGTGGTCCGCTGCGAAAAGCGGGCATACCCGGACAGATCGGCGCGAAAAATCGGCCCCCATCCCCGGAAAACCACGACCCGGCCTCAGGAGGCGGCCACGGAACCGGCCGAAACTCCGTTCCACCGCACGGCGACCAGTCGGTGAGTCGAACCGCCCACCGCTGCGGAAATCCACGGCGCGGAGCGGGCCGGCCCCAGACCCGCGCGAAAAATCGACTCCGATCCTCGGAAACACAACGACCCGGGCACCGGGGTCGGTCCGGAACCGGTCGAGGCTCCGTTCCACCAAGCGGCACCAGCCGATGAACGGGGACGGCGCCCTCCGCTGCGGACATGCCCGGCGCAAAGCAGTCGGACCCGGACAGACCGGCGAACGATCCCCGAAACCCCTCGCACCCGGCGGGGAAGTCTGCCTCGAGGCCCCGTCAAAACTACGTCCCGCCGCCCTGCGCCAGCGAGCCGCCATCACCCTCCGCTGCGGACATGCCGGGCGCGAAGCAAACGGACCCGGACAGACCGGCGACCGATCCCCGAAACCCCACGCACCCGGCGGGGAAGTCTGCCTCGGCAGCCCCGTCAAGACTACGTCCCACCGCCCAGCGCCGGCGAGCCGCCATCACCCTCCGCTCTGAACATGCGCGGCCCGAAGCAGGCGGACCCGGACAGACCGGCGACCGATCCCCGAAACCCCACGCACCCGGCGGGGAAGTCAGCCTCGAGGCCCCGTCAAGACTACGTCCCGCCGCCCAGCGCCGGCGAGCCGCCATCACCCTCCGCTCTGAACATGCGCGGCCCGAAGCAGGCGGACCCGGACAGACCGGCGACCGATCCCCGAAACCCCACGCACCCGGCGGGGAAGTCAGCCTCGGGGCCCCGTCAAGGCTACGTCCCGCCACCCTGCGCCGGCGAGCCGCCATCACCCTCCGCTGCGATCCTGTGCGGCCCGAAGCAGGCGGCCCCGGACGGACCGGCGTCCGATCCCCGAAACCCCCACGAACCCGTCGGGGAAGTCAGCTTTGGGCCCAGTCAAGGCTCCGTTCCACCGCGCGGCGCCAGTCGGCGAGCCGGGCGTCGCGGTCTGCGACGGACATCCGCGGTTCGAAGCGGGCGTCCTCGGCCAGCGCGGCGCGAAGATCGGCGCCCGATTCCCAGAACCCCACAGCGAGGCCCGCTGCCACCGCCGCGCCGAGCGCGGTCGTCTCGCGCTGGAGCGGACGCACGACCGGTACGCCGAGGATGTCCGCCTGGAATCCCAGCAGCAGGTCGGAGACGGTCATGCCGCCGTCCACCCGCAGTTCCGAAACGGCCTGGCCGGAGTCCCGGCGCATCGCCTCCAGCACCTCGGCGACCTGGAACGCGGTGGCTTCGAGGGCAGCCCGCGCCAGGTGCCGGCGGTCGGCGAAGCGGGTCAGCCCGCAAATGGTGCCCCGGGCGTCGGCCCGCCACCGGGGGGCGAAGAGGCCCGAGAACGCCGGAACGATGAACACGCCGCCACTGTCCGGCACGTCGAGCGCGAGCCGCTCGACTCCTGCCGCGGTCTCGGCGAATCCGAGTTGGTCCCGGAGCCACTGGATCAGGGAGCCGGCCACCGCGACCGCGCCCTCGAGCGCGTATTCGGTGGTGTTCCGATCGGCCCAGGCCACCGTGGTGAGCATCCCGGAACGGGACGGCACCGGGCGCTTTCCGGTGTGGAGCAGGAGAAAGGCCCCGGTCCCGTAGGTGCATTTGGCTTCTCCCGGACGTCGGCACTGCTGCCCGAGCAGCGCCGCCTGCTGGTCGCCGATCGTCCCGGCGATCGGAACGGCCGCGCCGAAGGGACCGTCCGAACGGGTGTGCCCGAAGGCCTCCGCGTCCGACGAGGGAACGATCTCCGGCAGCATCCGCCCGGGCACGTCGAGCGCTTCCAGCAGCTCCGGGCACCAGTCGCAGCTTTCCAGATCCATCAACTGGGTCCGGCTGGCGTTGGTGGCGTCGGTGCAATGGCGCCGGTCACCGGTGAGGTGCCAGAGGATCCAGGAGTCCACGGTGCCGAACAATGCCTTCCCGGCCCGTGCCCGCTCCCGGAGACCGGGCGTGTTGTCGAGAAACCACTGGAGCTTCGGCCCCGAAAAATACGTCGCGGGAGGAAGCCCGGTGATCTCCCGCAGCCGGTCGACCCCGACCCGTTCGCCGAACCGGTCGGCAAGCGTCCGGGTCCGGGTGTCCTGCCAGACGATGGCCGGGGCCAGCGGCTCGCCGGTGTCCGGATCCCAGACCACGGCAGTCTCCCGCTGGTTGGTGATCCCGACCGCCGCCACGTTCCGTCCGGTGAGGCCGGCCGCCTTGAGGGCGCGGGCCGCGGTCCGGAACACCCGATCCCGGATCTCGGCGGGGTCGTGTTCGACAAGCCCCCGCCCCGGAGTGAACTGGCGGTGCTCCTGCTGGGCGGCCCCGAGCACCCGCCCGTGCCGGTCAAAGAGCAGACAGCGGCTGCTGGTGGTCCCCTGGTCCAGCGCGGCAACGACCCGCGTGGACACGGTCAGCGCCCCGGATTGCGCAACGCGCGCCCGGGACGGGCCCCCGTCACTTCTCCATCACGCAGCACGAAGGTACCGGACACCAGAACATGCCGGACTCCGGTGGAATAGTGGTGCGGGTCACCGAACGCCGCATGTTCCTCGACGGTTTCCGGATCCAGCACTGCCAGATCGCCGACCGCTCCCTCGGCGATCCGGCCCCGATCGGCGAGTCCGAGCCGGTCGGCGGGCATCCGGCTCATCTTGTGGATCGCCTCCTCGAAGGACAGCAGCCCGCCCTCGCGGACATAGAGGCCGAGTACCCGCGCGAAGGTGCCGTAATTGCGCGGGTGCGGCACGCCTTCGCCGGGAGCGACCACGCCTCCGTCCGAAGCGATCATGGTGCGCGGGTGGGCCATGATCCGCCGCACATCGTCCTCGTGCATCGCGTGGAAGACGCCGCCGAAGCCGCCCCGCTCCTGGAGTTCGAGCGCCAGCGTCGCCCCTTCGTCGGTCGTGGCCGGAAGCCCGCGCTCCCGCAGGATGTCCCCCATGCTCTTGCCCTCGAGCGACCGGTCCCACTCGCAGCGGGCAATCACCACGTTGTCCGGACTGCCCCCGCCGCGATCCACTTCCAGGTTCTCCCGGACGGCGAGGCGGATCCGTTCGCGCTGTTCGGGATCGGCGAGCCGTTCGAGCAGCGCCTCGTTTCCGCCGGCGAGGCTCCACGCCGGGAACAGGATGGTGAGTCCGGTGGAGGACGCGGTGTAGGGATACTGGTCGATCGTCACGTCCACGCCGCGGGCGACCGCCTCGTCCACCAGTCGGAGACTCTCGACGCTCTGCCCCCACATGGGCGCCCCCACCACCTTGTGGTGGGTGAGCTGGGTGGGGAGACCGCCCTCTTCGCCGATGCGGATGGTTTCCCGCACCGAGTCCAGCAGCGCCAGCCCCTCCTCCCGCATATGGCTGATGTGAACACCGCCGTAGCGGGCGGCCACCTTCGCCAGCGCGACGACTTCCTCCGTCTCGGCGAAGGCGCCGGGCGGGTACTTGAGGCCGGTGGACAGTCCGAAGGCCCCCTCCCGCATCCCCTGCTCCACCAGGTCGCGCATGCGGCCCAATTCCTCGGCGGTCGGCGCCCGGTCGTCCATCCCGAGCACCTCGCGGCGCACGGTGCCGTGCCCGACCAGGAGCGCCATGTTGATCGCCGAACCCTCGGCCTCGAAATCGTCCAGCCAGGCGCCGATCGGCAACGGCGATCCTCCGTCGGGGCCCCCGACCGCGGTGGTGACTCCCTGGTGCAGGTAGTTCTCGGCGAGCGGGTGGCGCATCACTCCGCGGACCGCGTGGGAATGGATGTCCACGAATCCGGGGACGACCGCGAGTCCGGCAACATCGACCCGCATCGGGGTCCGGTCCCACCGGAGGTCGCCAACAGCGGCAATGCGGTCGCCGCGGATACCGATGTCCGCCACCCGGCCCGGCTCCCCGCTGCCGTCAAACACCTCGCCGCCGGCGAGAATCAGGTCGTACCGCTCGCCGCAAGCGGCCAGCGACGCCAGCGCAACGCTGAGCAGACCACACTTGATTCGTCCCATGGTGCTCCCTCCGCGCTCCGAGTCTACCGGTATTCTCCTTCTTCCGAGGAGTCACTCGAGAGAACGACGATGTCGCGCATGGACCACATCCGGCAGTTCCACGATTTGCTGATGACGATCGCGCACCGCGTGGGAGGCGCCCGCCACTTGGCGGACTGCTCCGGCCGCATGTCGTGGCCGGAACGAGGGGTGTACTTCTTCATGGAGCGCGGTGAAGTCCGCACCCATTCCGGCACGGGCAACCGGGTCGTCCGGGTGGGCACGCATGCACTGAGGGCCGGCGCCAGCAGTACTCTCTGGGGCCGTCTTCGCCAACACAAGGGAAAAGTGCAGCCATATGGCGGAACCCACCGCGTATCGGTGTTCAGAGGCGTAGTTGGAAAGGCCCTGATCCGACGGCATTCCCTGCGGTGCACTTCATGGGGCGCGAAGTATCGCCCTCGCACCCCTCCCGAGATCCTGGAAGCCGAGCGGCCGATGGAACGAACCGTGAGCAACTTCATCGGAAGGATGCCTTTTCTCTGGCTGGCGGTGGACGATGCGCCAGGACCGTCGAGCAAACGCGGATTCATCGAGCGAAACGCCATCGCGCTGCTGAGCAACTACCGCAAGCCGCCAATGGATCCGCCTTCCCTGACTTGGCTCGGCAACTCCTGCCCCAACGAAAGGATGCGGGAGTCCGGGCTGTGGAACTCGAACCACGCCGATGAAGACTACGATCCGGCATTCCTGCTTGACATGAAGCGCAGTATCGACCGGATCGTCCGATGACTGTCCCCGTGCGCTCCGGGTCCACCGGTATTCTCCCTCCCGTCCGAGGAGTCCCCCCATGACCTTCCGTCGCATCGCATCCCTGCTTCTCCTGCTGTCCGCACTCGCTTCCCTGGCCCCCGCGCAGCCGAGTGTCCTGCCGATGCGGGAGCGCGCGGCGCTGGTGGACCGCTGGCTCGATATCCGCTTCGAAACGGTGCTGCCGGAGATCATGCGCCGGGAGGGCGTGGACCTGTGGATCGTGGCGGCGCGCGAATACAACGAGGATCCGGTGATCCGCACCATGCTGCCGTACACCTGGCTCGCGGCGCGGCGCCGCACGGTGCTGATGTTCCACGACCGGGGGCCGGGGGAAGGGGTGGAGCGGCTCGCGGTGGCCCGATACGACATCGGAGGCATCCCGCGGGCGTGGGACCCGGAGTCGCAGCCCGACCAGTGGGCGCGGGTGGCCGAGCTGGTGCGCGAGCGGGATCCGGAGGTGATCGGGATCAACTGGTCGGAGGACTTCGGGCTCGCCGACGGCTTCACGGCAAGCGAGAACAAGGCGCTCCGGGAGGCGCTCGGGCCGGATATGGCGAGCCGGGTGACCCCGGTGGAGCGGCTCGCCATCGCCTGGCTCGAAACGAGGACTCCGGAAGAGATGGAGGTCTATCCCGGCGTCGTGCGGATGGCGCGCTGGATCCTCTCCCGGGGGCTTTCCGGCGAAGTGATCCAGCCGGGCGCCACCACCACCGACGACCTCTCGTGGTGGTACCGGGAAAAAATCCGGGAACTCAAGCTCCAGACCTGGTTCCAGCCCGGAGTCTCGGTCCAGCGGCATCAGACCGATGCGGACGAGTTGCGCGAGGACTATTCCGCCCGTCCGCCGCCGAACACCATCCTTCCCGGCGATCTGATCCACGTCGACTTCGGGATCACCTACCTCCGCCTTAACACCGACACCCAGATGAACGCCTATGTGCTGCGCCCCGGCGAGACCGACGCCCCGGAGGGCCTCCGGAACGCACTCGTCGTCGGGAACCGGCTCCAGGACATCCTCACCGACGAGTTCGTGGCCGGACGCACCGGCAACGAGATTCTGGGCGCCGCCCTCGAGCAGGCCAGCGTGGAGGGCATCAAGGCGTCCATCTACACCCACCCGATCGGCTTCCACGGCCACGCCGCCGGCCCCACCATCGGCCTCTGGGACCGCCAGGACGGCGTCCCCGGCAAGGGCGACTACCCCCTCTTCCCGATGACCGCCCACTCCATCGAACTGAACGCCCGCGTCCCGGTCCCCGAATGGGATGGCCAGGAGGTCCGCATCGCCCTCGAGGAGGACGCCCTCTTCGACGGCGAAACCACCTGGTACATCGACCCCCGCGCCGAACGCCTGCTGCTCATCCCCCGCCAGCAGGAGTAGCGGTTCCGCCCGTTTCCCGGCGAGGATCGCCGGCGGGGAGTCGGGACCGCAAGGAAAAGCGCGCAGCGGATGGAGGCGGTGAAGGCAGAAAAGGGGGCGAGCCCTCCTGACCGGCGGGGCGCGATTCCGGGGGGCCAACCTCTTCGGTGCCCGCACTTGAACCCGTGCCGGATGGCGGGATCCCTCGCTTCGCAAAGTGTCGCAACCCGGAGGCGAGTTCAGCAGAGAGCGCGGGATCCCGGAGAATTTCCGGGGAACGATCCGCTCCGGTTCGTGGCGCCGCCGGTTCGAGTCCGTCCTGTCACGCGGCGACGGGCGGCCATCGAACAGAGCGCGAACAGGCGGCGAATTCCCGTCGGAAGGTCGGCGATATTCCAGCATTGCCCGGCGGGCGGGCCCCTGCTTGGAATCAGACTTGGCGTGGGCGGCAGCCGCTTTGCGAACGCGCTCCCTGTCCGCCGGCGACGGCGGCCAGCCAAGCGGCATGAGAGCCAGTTCTTCAAGGCGGTGGCATGCCACAAACATGTCCCCACGCGCTTCCGGATGACGTACCGGCACTCATCGCCACCGTAAACGAGCTGATCGGTGGTGAGGCTCTGCCCAGACCTGATAACCCGGCCGCCGTCATGGACCGAGTTCAAGAGGAAGACCGACGGTACGCGGCCCTGGTCGAGGAGCGGCGCCAAGAGGAGGAATCGGCGCGGGCCGATGCGGCGCGCATCGCAGCGGAGCGGGCGGCCGCCGAGGAGCGGCGCATCCGCGAAGATGACCTGCGGGCCCAGGCAAGCGGTGTCCCGTGCGTGATCGCCGCGATCTCCTCGAGGCGCTGGCATGTCCAGAGGGATGGGCGACCTTGTGGGTTGTGCAATCCACCCAGCGCCGACACCGCGAAGCGGGCCGGCCTCATTGCCGCGAGCATTCCATTGCCACGAGCGCCACCTCCGGCCTGCTTCGACACGGCTCCTGGTCGACGCCCACCGCCGCGGGCGGTCCCGGGGTCAGGCGATCACGTCAAAAAATTCGCGCGCCAAAAACAACCCCGGCATCTCCGGCCCGGGCGAAACCGCCGGCGCTGTGGGTGTGGTGGAGGTCTCCGATCCGCAGTCCACCAGCCCGAGGATGGCAACCATGCTGTTGACGATTCCAAGTCTCATCATGTAGGGCTCTATTGAATTTCGAGTGGGTTAGGCGAAATGGGTGCTGAGCCTGGGAAGTCGAATTTCCCGGAGATGAGGAAGAAAACGGTGCGGGAGGAACCTCGACGAACCAAAGTCCCGTCAAGCCGAGCGCGGTTCCGAATATCTGGTTCTCCATGATGGAGTTTCCCAGGCAGTGATGGGCCGAAAACAGCATTCTGCTGCCTTCGACCCGAACCAAGCATGCCCCTCGTGGGTCCGTGCGTCAAGGGTCCACTCCGCCGGGCTACGCCCGCCCTTGACACCCGGCCCCCCGACGGGCTTCCCGCCCGTATCCACTCGAAATTGAGTTGAGGCTCATGGGAACCCTCTCTCCTGAAGTCTTCACGCGGTCCGGTGGCGCCATCGAATGGAGGAAGAGCATCCGTACAAATCTCGGCAGACAAACTGCGATGATTCCGTTACTCCCCGACAGCCCCGTTGACAAGCGCCACAGTCGCCGGCGGATCGTCCGGTGATCTCCCTGACGTTCACATTCCGGCGACTGCGCAGCCATAGAACGGTGCCGGGAACGCGCTCCGTCGAATGATCGACTACCCGGTTGATTCGGTCTTCGCCCGCATCGCCGCCGCAACCTGATGGACGCGGTGAAGTTCCTCCGGCGATTCGTGCCAGGCAGGGGGAGCTTCTCGCAACCCTGCCCATCACGGACAGGCTACAAACATCTGGGCGTCACGTCGATGGCGAGCGCGCGGTCAGCGCAACGGATCACGTCCCTTGACCCGGTTCCCGCGAGGCTTGATCCGCAGGATCCCGACCAAGGCGATGGGGAAGCAGATCAGGTTGAAACCCTTCCGGAACGCAACCGTCGCGGGAGCTACGCAACCGGCGCCACGTTCGGCCCGGTTGTCGGCGCCGGTTCGATGGCCGCGAGGACATGACAGCTCGGGCGACCACGCCTCGTCCGGTCCCGCCGGCCCCCCCTCGGCTTCCCGCCATTTCCCCACAGCAGTTGCGGGGGTCAGAAGTTTCTCCAGACGGATTCCCGGCGTGGCTTGCGAACCGAATGGCAGGTTCGCTCTTCGGCGTCCACCCGCGTCCAGTCACCATAAAGATCATCGTAGAGTTCGGTTCGATACCCCGACAGGACGGCGCGGCCCCGAATCCGGTTCAGAACGGCCGCAAGTTCGACGTGGTCCTGATCGGTCATTTCGTAGCCATAGGCGGCCGCATCGCCGCGTGCGGCATGAACGTAGGGAGGGTCCAGATAGAAGACGGTTTCGGGCGTGTCATACCGCTGCATGACCTCCAGCGCGGACGCATTCTCGATCTGGACCCGCTGGAGCCGCTGCGTGATTTCGGAGAGTCCCTCGACCGATCCCAACCACCGCGATACCGCGCCGGCCATGCCCGCGCGGGACGTCAGCACGCAATGCGCCCATCGGCCTTCGCTGCTGGTCTGGGCAAGCCCGGTTCGGGTCTGGCGGGCGCGGACATAGAAGCGGCGCGCCCGTTCGAGGCGGGTCAGGTCCGCGGCGGGCGTACACGCGCGGACGAGTTCCTCGCGGGAAAAGGGTGTCAACCCGATGGCCCGGATCAACTCCGGCCCCTGATCGCGCAGCGTGGCGAAGAAGTTGACGAGATCGGAATCGAGGTCGTTGTACGTCTCGACCGGATAGGGTCTGAGGTTCAGCAGCACGGCCGCGGATCCGCCGAACACGTCGCAAAAATGCGTGGCGTCTGCCGGGATCAGCGGGATCAGGAAATCCAGGTGGGAGTACTTTCCTCCGTACCAACCGAACGCGATCCGGCGCCGGGAGGCAAGGGTCCCACCGGACCGGCGGGCGATCCGGCGCCCGGTTCCGGTCGCATTGGCGATGGGCGCGTCCGGAAGGGTCATGGCGCCAACTCCGAGGAAATCAAGGGCGGGGCCCGGCGTCGCCGGGTCGGAACAGCGGTGCCCGGCCGGCTGAAGACCACCCGGTCGGGCTGGTACGATCGCAGCGCGCAAGCCTACCGCTCGCCGCCTGTTGTCACCCGCCCGGGAGGATGGGCCATGCATGCCGCCGTCGCCATCACGAAGGACAAACGGGCGGAACCGTACCGTCGTTGTGCGCCGGGGAGTGTTCGGTTCGGTGGCACGGGGCACGGACTTCCATCCTGCCGAGGCGTGGAAGGACGTGCCGGATCGTCCGGTCGATCGGATCGTGCGCAGCCATCGACGATCCCCGTGAGGTCGTCCATGCCCCATGACGCTCACATCCTGCCGTGGGACGGCAAACCGGCAAGCACCGCTATCGAGCACTTCCCCGACGGGATGGATCGCGACGACGGGCTCCCGGATCGGTGGACCCGAGCTGCTGACGAGCGGAAGTTCGCGGCCATCGGCGAAGCGCGGAACCGCCGGCGCAGGAGCCACCCCGAACGCGCGGCGCGAATTCCCGATCTGCCCGGGATCGTCGGTTCCCGAAATGTCCTGATCCATGGCCTCGACAGCGTGATGCCCCCGAGGTTCCGGGCCCGTGTCCGGGAATACGTCCCGGTCGATCTCCCGATCCCGTGTTCGGAAGGGCAGGCCCCGCCGGGTTCGCCGTCATGAGCGGCGCCCCGGAACTCCGGGTCAACGGTTCCCGGCTGCTCGCCTCCCTCGCGGACCTGGCGAAGATCGGGGCGACGCCGGAGGGGGGCGCCGAGCGGCTCGCGTTCACGCCGGCAGACGGCAGGGGGCGGGATCGGCTCCGATCCTGGATGGGGGACGCCGGACTCACCATCCGGGTGGACGGGATCGGGAACATCATCGGTCGACGGGACGGGGCCGACCCGGACGCGGCGCCCGTCATGCTCGGGTCCCACATCGACACCGTCGGAAACGGGGGCCGCTACGATGGCAATCTCGGGGTGCTGGCGGCTCTCGAGGCGGCGCGCACCCTGAACGACGCCGGGATTGCCACGAGGCGCGCCCTGGAGGTGGCCAGCTTTTCGAACGAGGAGGGTTCCCGGTACCACCCGGACATGATGGGCAGCCTGGCCTATGTGGGCGGACTCGACCTCGAAACCGCCTGGGGGCTTCGGAACCCGGACGGCAGCGCCACCCTGCGCGACGAGCTCCGGGAGATCGGGTATCTCGGCGACGCACCACTGCCGGGTCCGGTCCCGGCAGCGTATCTGGAACTCCACATCGAACAGGGCCCGGTCCTCGAAGCCGAAGGCGTCACCTTCGGCGCGGTGACCGGGGTGCAGGGCATCCTCTGGGAGGAACTCACGCTGGTCGGCTCGCCCAACCATGCGGGAACGACGCCGATGCCATTCCGCCACGACGCCGGGGTGGTGGCCGCCGAGGCGGTGCTGCTGGCCCGACGCCTCACCCGGGACATTCCCGGTCAGGTTGCGACCATCGGGCAGATGTCCTTCGCCCCGGGCCTCACCAATGTGGTGCCCGGACGGGCGACCTTCACTCTCGACATCCGCAACCCGGACGCCGAACGGCTGGCCGCCGCCGAAGCGCGCTTCTTCGCCGGTCTCGACGAGGCAGCCCGCCGGGAGGGAGTGGAGATCAAGCGCCGGGAATTGGCCCGCTTCGGCCCCGCGGTCTTTGACGAGCGCATGATCTCGCTGGTGGAGGAGGCAGCCGGAACGCTTGGCGGAACCTGCCGGAGGATGCCCTCGGGCGCCGGCCACGACGCCCAGATGCTCTCCCGGGTCTGTCCCACCGGGATGATCTTCGTCCCCTCGGTGCACGGCGTCAGCCACAGCCCGCGGGAGCACACCACCGACGAGCACGTGGTCCAGGGCGCGAACGCACTCCTGCTGGCGGCCCGCAAACTGCTGGATTCCTGACGCCCCGCCCGGGGAACTCGATCACGCCTCGCGACCCGGCGCGGCCAGGCCTTCTTCCGGGGCGAATCGAATACCCTGCGCACACTCCCCGCGGACGTACCGGTTGCCGCATCCCCCGCGGACGTACCGGGCATCCCCTGACGTCGGCCGTGACCAGGAAGGAGAACACCATGAATCTCGAATTCACGACAAGGCAACTTGATGCGCAGCCCATCCTGGGCATCCGGACATCAGCCGGAAAGGACGAGCTCGCGCAGACGATGGGACCACTGTTCCAGGAGATCCACGGGTACATCCGGCAGAACGGCCACGCCCCGGCCGGAAAACCGCTGGCGATCTACTATTCGATGGGAGAGGCCATCGACCACGAATGCGCGGTCCCCGTTGCCTCGTCGATTGCCGGCACCGAGCGCATCCGGGTCGGGGCATTGCCGGCCGGGAAGGTGGCAACCGTCACCCACGTGGGGCCCTACGAGGGCCTTCCGCAGACCTGGTCGGCACTGTCGGAGTGGATGCAATCGCAGGGTCTCGCGCCCGCGGGAGCGCCCTGGGAGGTCTATGTCACCAATCCGGCCGCCGAGCCGGACCTGTCGCAATGGCGGACCGACATCTTCTTTCCGGTGCGCTGAGAAGACAGCGCGCGCCGGCGCTTTCCCTCAATCCGGGCAACTCGCGCCACGCCGCCAGAACCCTGCCGGAGGTTGTCCACGAGCGCCGGGCGGTCTCGTCAGGTTCCCCTCCACCGGAATCTCCGGTGAGCCCCGCCGGGAGGCCGTGAACAGGTCCGCAGGAGGGCACTCCTTCCCGCGCCGGAGGGTCAACCGCCGGTCTGCTCGCCGAGCGCCCGTTCCCCCACGCGGCCCAGCCAGCGCACCAGCGGGATGGTCGCCGCGATCCCGGCGATGGTGATCACACCGGAAAGGGTGGTGTCTCCCCGCGCCATGTCCACGCCCGCGCGCCCCGCCGCCCCGAGGTGGGCGAAAAGAAGCGCCCCGGGGCCCACCCCGAGCGCGGTACCCAGCACATAGTCCCGGAAGCGGACCCGGGTGAAGGCCCAGCCGAAGTTCTGCACCGCAAAGGGAAATATCGGCGAAAGCCGGGCGAGGAACACCGTCCAGACGCCCGCGGCGCCGAACGCCTCCGAGAGCGCGCCGAAACGCGGGAAACGGCGCATCAGCCAGCGCTGCACCCGGCCAAGCGCCAACCGCCCCAGCGCGAAGGCGATCAGCGCCCCGACCCCGTTGCCGATCCAGGCGGCCATGAGACCCTTCGAAAAACCGAACAGGTAGCCCGCCGCCACGCAAAACGGGGAACTCGGAAGCGCCACCCCCACCGAGAGCGCCATCACCAGGGCGAACGCGGGAAGTTCCTGCGGAACCCCATCCAGCACCGAGCCCCCATCGCTGTCCCCGCGGAGCAGGACCGGGAGCGCGACCGCGTTCAGGCAGAACAGCACCAGAAGCCAGAAACGCCAGCGGCGGAAGCCGCGACGAGCGGCCGCCGGCTCAGAAGCGCCGGGAGGCATCGCGGGGCCAGCGCTCCACCACGACCTTGGTCTGGGTGTAGAACTCCACCGCGTGCGCGCCCTGGGCGTGCAGATCGCCGAAGAAACTGCCGCGCCAGCCGCTGAACGGGAAAAACGCCATCGGGGCCGCCACCCCGACGTTGATGCCGACATTTCCGGTGAGCACTTCGTGCCGAAACCGCCGGGCCGTGCGTCCGTCACCGGTGAACACCGAGGCCATGTTCCCGTAGTCGCCACCGTTCACGAAGGCAAGGGCCTCGTCCACGGTGCGGACCTGGATGAGCCCGAGCACCGGACCGAAGATCTCGGTGCCCGCCACCTCTCCCCCGGCGGGCAGATCGTCGAGAACGGTGGGACCGACGAAGGTTCCGCCCTCGAAACCGGACACGCGGAAGCCGCGCCCGTCGACCACCGCCCGGGCCCCTTCCCCGTCCACCGCGGTCCCGATGAGCGACTCGATCCGGTCGCGGCTTTCGCCGCGGATCACCGGACCCATCTCGACCGCCTCATCGAGGCCGGAACCCACTACCCGGGTCCGGGCCGCTTCCGCAATCCCCTCGCGGAACGGGACGTGGGCGTCGCCCACCGTCACCGCGAGCGAGGCCGCGAGGCAACGCTGCCCGGCGCAACCGAAGGCGCTCTCGGCGACCGCACCCACCGCGGCATCGACTTCGGCGTCGGGGAGCACCACCACCGGATTCTTGGCGCCGCCCTGGCACTGCACCCGCTTCCCGCTCGCCGCCGCCCGCGCATACACCGCCCGCGCCACCGGTGAGGATCCCACGAAACTCACCGCCGCGATCCCCGGATGGTCCAGCAGGGATTCCACCGCCTCCCGGCCGCCGTGGACCAGCTGGACCACCCCGACCGGAAACTCCGCCTCCTCCAGCAGCCGCGCCACCCGCTCCATCGTGAGGGGCGTCTTCTCCGAAGGCTTGAGCACCACGGTGTTCCCGCACGCGAGGGCGTAGGGCAGGAACCAGAACGGGATCATTGCCGGGAAATTGAAGGGTGCGATCACCGCCACCACTCCCACCGGCTGGCGCACCATGAACTCGTCGATCCCGCGGGCGATTTCCTCGAGCATCCGGCCCTGCATGAGGCTGGGAATGCCGCAGGCGACCTCGACGTTCTCGATCGCGCGGCGGATCTCGCCCCGCGACTCGGCGAGCGTCTTGCCGCATTCCCGGGTCACCGTGCGCGAGAGTTCCTCGAACTCCCGCTCCAGCAACATCTTCAACCGGAACAACGGCTGGACCCGGTCCGCCGGCGGCGTCTCGCGCCACCCGTCAAGCGCCTTCGATGCCCCGTCGACCGCCAGCCCGACGTCCTCCGGGCCGGAGAGCGGCGTACGCGCAAGTATTTGACCGGATGCGGGATCCGGGACATCCAGCCACGCCGTCGCGCGCGACGGAATCCACGCCCCGGAGATATGGTTGGAAAGCGTCGGAATCGGACTCATGGCCCCGCATAGGATACGCGCCAGCATGCGACTGCCGAACCCTGCCCTGGCGCTGCTGGTTGCCGGCCCATCCTTCGCCCTTGCCTCCGCTCCCGAGGTCGGCGTCCTGGCCGAGGGCGCGAACGCCCCGATCGTGGACGGCCTGGTGGACGACGCCGCGTGGTCCAATCTCGAACCCTTCACCGGCTTCACCCAGCAGGAGCCGAACAACGGGGCGCCCGCTTCGGAACGCACCGAGGTACGGATGGTGCTTTCGGACAGCACCCTCTATGTCGGGATCATCGCCTTCGACAGCGATCCCGGGGGAGTGCTGGTCTCGGAGAGCCGGCGGGACGGCGACCTGAACGAGTCGGACTCGGTCCAGATCGTGCTCGACACCTTCAACGACAGCCAGAACGCGTTCCTCTTCGGCACGAACCCGGAGGGCATCGAGTATGACGGCCAGATCGCCGGCGAGGGAGCGACCGGCGGCTACAACCCGCGCGCGGGCCAGCGCGGCTCGCAGCGGGGCGGCGTCACCGGGTTCAACGCCAACTGGGACGGGGACTGGACGGTTCGCTCCCGCACCACGGCGCGTGGCTGGGAGACCGAGTTCGCGATTCCGCTGCGCACCCTCCGCTACCAGCCGGGGAGCGACCGCACCTGGGGGCTGAACGTGATGCGCAACATCCGGCGCAAGAACGAGCAGTCCTTTCTCGCGCCGATCCCGCGCGGTTCCAGCATCTACCGCGTCTCGCTGGCACAGAAGGTCCACGGGCTTCGCTTGCCGGGCCGCCGGGACGTCAAGATCATCCCGTTCGCGCTCGGCGAGGCCGCCCGGAACGCGCTCGCCGTCAGCGACGAAGCCCGGGAAACCGGGCAGATCGACGCCGGGCTGGACCTCAAGTGGGGGGTCACCCCCAACCTGACCGTGGACCTCACCGCCAACACCGACTTCGCCCAGGTGGAGGCCGACGACCAACAGGTCAACCTGACCCGCTTCCCGCTGTTCTTCCCCGAAAAGCGTCCCTTCTTTCTCGAGAACGCCTCGACGTTCCAGTTCGGGGCGCCGCAGGAGGTGGACCTGTTCTTCAGCCGGCGCATCGGACTGTACGCCGGCCAACCGGTCCCGATCCTCGGCGGCGCGCGGCTGTCGGGAAAGGTGGGCGCCTGGAATATCGGCATGATGAACATGCAGACCGGCTCGGCCTTCGACGCCGAAACCGGGGCGCTCGCGCTCGCCGCCAACAACTACACGGTGGCCCGCGTTCAGCGGGAGGTGCGCCGCTCCAATTTCGGCGGCATCGTGGTGAACCGGCAGGCGAACGGCGACTGGGCCGCGGCCGACGACTGGAATCGGGCCTTCGGAGCCGATGCCGCAGTCCAGCTTGCCGAAAACACCCGATTCTTCGGTTTTCTGGCCAAGACCAGTTCGCCCTTCAACGAGGAAGGCGACGACCTGGCCGGGCGGGTGTTCCTGAACCACACCGGGCCGCTCCACCAGGGTCACATCGGATACACCCAGGTGGGCGGGAACTTCGATCCGGAAGTCGGCTTCGTCCCGCGCCGGGGGTACCGGAAGATCCAGGGGCGCTATTTCTTCGACTACCAGCCCACCGGAATCGAGGCGCTCTCCTGGGTGCGGCGCTTCTCTCCCCACATCACCTGGAACGCCTACTACGGCTTCGACGGCGAGATCCAGTCCGGCCGCGGGCACTACCACCTGGTGGAGTTCCAGCCGAACGCGGGAGGCCGGTTCGGTTACTGGATCGACGCCATGGTGGACGCCCCCAACAGTGTCTTCACGGTGTATTCCGGCGCGGACGACCATCAGGTGCTGATCCCGCCCGGCGAGTACCGGTGGCTCATCCACAACCTCAACTACATCGGAAACGCCAGCGCCACCTTCTATCCCACCATCTACTGCCAGACCGGCGGGTTCTACGACGGCGCCCAGCGGGGCTGCAATGCGAGCATCAACGGGCGGATCGGCGCGGTTTTCCAGGCGAGCATCGGTTGGCGCCGGGACATCGTGGAACTGCCGTACGGCGACTTCACGAGCGACCTGGTACCGGTCCGGCTGAACTACTCCTTCACCCCGCTCCGCCGACTGGAGGCACTGATCCAGTACAACAGCCAGACCGCATCCCTCTCTTCGAACATCCGGCTGGTCTTGCTGGACCGCAGTGGCACGGGCCTCTTTCTCGTCTACAACGACCTGCGGAACACCGCCAGCTTCGACCGATTCGACCAGGAAACCGGCATCCTCCATCCGGATGTGCTCGGTCGCTCGTTCATCGTCAAGTACACGCGACTGTTCGATTTCTGACCGGCGCGGCGGCCGGATCGCGAGTCGGGCGGGACTTCGTCCCTTGACCGCGCGGTGCCCCCCGGACGCCTATCCGGTGCGGAAGCGGGATTCCGGGAGGCGGCCGCGCCGCGGTCGTGGCTGCGAACGGATTGCGAACCGGGAACAGCGCCCGATCGCGGTCGCGGGGGAGACACCCCGCCCGGAGCCGCGATGCCGCAGCCAACACCGAACCGGCGCCGCTCCCGGGGTCCTCCGGGAAAACCGAGCGCCGCCGCAACCGGGCGTCGGGCTTCCGGCGCCCGGAGACGGTTCCTCAGGAACCCTCGGGGATCTTCGTGAGAACCTCGGCGGACTCCGGGAACCGGCCGGTCTCGTACTTGGAATAGATGAGCTTCCCGTCGACCCGGACGTCGAAGACGCCCTTGCCCCCTTCGATCAGCTCCGCCTCGATGCCACGGGACTCCTTGATGGAGGCCGCCAGACCGGCGGCCTTCGGAAGGTAGTTTCAAACAACGCAGTAGGTTATGGAAACCTGCATGATGCCTCCTCCGGTCCCGCTTCGGAACCGCGAATACCGCTCCGCGACCTCGGGGATGGCGGGGCCGACGGGGCTCGAACCCGCGACCTCCGGCGTGACAGGCCGGCGCTCTGGACCAAACTGAGCTACGACCCCGGATTCTCCGGCGCGGAGCGGCCGGACATTCTATCAGCGCGGAGCGATTGCGCCACGCCAAATGTGTGCCAGGTGCGGAAACCGTCCGGATCGTGGTATTCTGTCCGGTCGAATCATGCGTCTCACCCGGAGCCAGATCCAATTCCTCGGATACCGGATCACCGACGACCTGCAGGTCGCGGGGATGATCGACCCGGAGGATCCCAACGCGCTGATGGACTCCATCGTGGAACTCATTACCGACAATTTACGCCAGGAGGACGAGTTGAACGAGGAGGTGCGGAAGCTTCTCGACAAGTACGGCGAGCAGATCCGCACCGGCGGCGCCGAGTACCGGGAGATGTTCAAACTGGTCAAGAAGCGCATGGCCCGGGAGCAGGGAATCATCCTCTGAGGGATTCGATGCGGCTTACCAACGGGAAGATCAACCACCTCGCCAATCAGGTGCTGGACTTGCTGCGGGCCGACGATACCGTCGAATTCTTCGCCGAAGACCGGGAAATCCGACGGATGATCACCCGGGTGATCAACTCGGAACTCGAGGACGACGAGCGCATCGACCAGATCGTCCGGCGCAAGATCGACAGCCACGGCCGTACCGTCCAGCAGGGCACCGAGAACTGGGAGATCCTCTACCGCCGCTACTACGACGAGGAAATGGTCAAGCGGCGGCGGCTCGTGCCAGGCGAGGAACGGGAAGAGTAACCACCCGGCCCCGGCGACCCGCAGGCAAACGGAAAAGGGGCGCCGGCCTTCCGACCGGCGCCCCCGCGGGCATCCGCGCGATCAGTTGACGCTCACCTCGATCTGACGCGGCTGCGCCCTCTCCAGCTTGGGGAGGACCAGGGTCAGCACTCCATCCCGGGAATCGGCCCGGATGCCGGACACATCCACCACTTCCGGGATGCGGAAAGACCGGCGGTACGGCCCCGCGACCCGCTCGCGACGGCTCCAGCGCGCTTCACTGTCCTTGCCGGCCAGGAGCTCCGGCTTGGCGCTCCGCTGCGCCTCGACTGTCAGGTATCCGTTGTGGAATTCCACCTTGACAGAATCCTTCGGCACGCCCGGGAGATCCACTTCGATCACGAATTCGTTGCCGGCGTCGCGGATATCGGCCGCCGGGCGGTAGGTGAACTCGGTGGACTCCGAGGAATCGGCGCTGGTGGACTCGCCCGGGAAAAGCGGCCAGCCGAACACCGGATCGGCGAAGAAGCGGCGCATCGGGTGGTTGAGAAGACTCAGATCATTCATGGGTTGTTTCCTCCTGATGGTTGTTCCTGGTCGGCACCGTGCCGACACAAGAATACTAACCCCGTACAGATATATTGTCAAATAATAGATGGCAGATTATCTGATTGGTTTTTGCTCATATTCAATCCATTGATCCGGGAACGCCCGCTTCCTATACTCCGCGCCGGGCGCGGGCCTTCCTGTCGGATCGTCCCCTCCCGGCCGGCTCCCGCGATTTGCCGCTCCGCCGGATTCTTCGCAGGTGCGCCGGCCAGCGCCCTGCCGCCAGGAGGCTCGAGTGCGCATCGGCATCAACGGATTCGGACGCATCGGACGCAACATCTTTCGCGTCGCCCTCGGCGACCCGGGCATCGAGACCGTCGCCGTCAACGATCTGACCGATCCCCGGACGCTCGCCCACCTGTTGCAGCACGATTCGGTCGCTGGTCCCCTTGAGGGCGCCGTCCGCGCCGACGGGGACGCCCTGGTGGTCCGGCATGACAACGGCGAGACCCGCCTCCGGGTGCTGAGCGAACGCGATCCGGCCCGTCTTCCCTGGAAGGACCTCGGGGTGGAGGTGGTGGTCGAGTCCACTGGAATCTTCACGAAGCGCGCGGACGCCGAAAAGCACCTGCAGGCCGGCGCCCGCAAGGTCATCATCTCGGCCCCCGCGAAGGGCGAGGACCTGACGATCGTGATGGGAGTGAACGACGAAAGCTACGACCCCGACGCCCACCACGTGCTGTCCAACGCTTCCTGCACCACCAACTGCCTCGCGCCGGTGGTCAAGGTGCTCGACGAGAAATTCGGCCTGCGGAAGGGAGTGATGACCACCGTCCACTCCTACACCAACGACCAGCGGCTGCTGGACCTGCCGCATTCCGATCTCCGCCGCGCCCGCGCCGCCGGCGTGAACATGATCCCCACCTCCACCGGCGCGGCGAAGGCAGTCGCCAAGGTGTTGCCCGAGCTGGAGGGTCGGCTCGACGGGATTGCGGTCCGGGTCCCCACCCCGAACGTCTCCCTCACCGACCTGACCGCCGTCCTCGAACGTCCGGCATCGGCAGCGGAAGTGAACCGCACCCTCGAGGAGGCCGCCGACGGGCCGCTCTCCGGAATCCTCCAGGTCTCCCACGAACCGCTGGTCTCGGTCGATTTTCTGGGGAATCCCCATTCCTCCATCGTCGACGCCCCGTTCACCAAGGTGGTCGATGGCGATGCGGTCAAGGTCCTCGCCTGGTACGACAACGAGTGGGGATTCTCGTGCCGGGTGGTGGACCTGATCCGCAAGATTGCCGCCTGAACCCCGAGTCCACTAATTTGCGCGGGTGAGACGCTGCGCCCCCCTTCCCGCCCTGCTGTTCGCCGCCTCGGCCGCGGCACAGACCGAGCCGCTCGAGATCAGTCATGTCTACGGCCCGGACGCGCTCGAGTTCTCGCCCGAGCTCCCGGACATCCGTTGGCTTCCCGGCGGGACCCACTATCTCGAAGGGTCCGGTGACGCGACCAGATCCTGGATGGTGGTGGAAGCCGCCACCGGCACATCGCGGCCGCTCCACGACACAGACGCCCTCGAGGCAGCGCTTCGGGACACCCTCGCGCTGCCCCCGGAGGACGCGGCCCGCGAGGCGCGCCCCGCCAGCCTGGTCATGTCTCCCGGCGGCGACAGGCTGCTGCTCGACCTCGCATCCGACTTCTTCGTGTGGGACGCCGGGGCGAACAAACTCATCCGCCTCACCCGCGGCCCGGAAATCGAGGAGATCCCGCGCTTCGCACCGGACGGCGGGCGGGTCGCCTTCGTCCGGGATCACGACCTGTGGGTAGTGGACCTCGAGGGCGCCGAACTCCGGCTCACCACCGGCGGCGGCCCCGACCTGCTGAACGGCAAGCTGGACTGGGTTTACCAGGAGGAAATCTACGGCCGCGGCAATTTCCACGCCCACTGGTGGAGTCCCGACGGCAGCCGGATCGCCTTCCTCCAGAGCGACGAGAGCGACGTCCCCCGGTTCACGGTGGTGGACCACCTCCCGTACCACCCGGACCTCCAGACCTACCCGTACCCGAAGGCCGGCGACCCGAATCCGAAGGTGCGGGTGGGTGTGGTTCCGGCGGCGGGCGGGGAGATCGTCTGGATGCGGCCGCTCGGGTACGGGAACGCGGAAACCCTGATCGTGAACGTGAGCTTCTCGCCGGACGGCGATCTCTGGTACCAGGTGCAGGACCGCACCCAGACCTTCCTCGACCTCCACCGGGGCGACCCCCGGACCGGGGAGTCGGAGCGGGTGCTGCGCGAGAACGCCGGTCGCTGGGTGAACGTGCACGGACCGCCCCGTTTCCTCGATGACGGCGGTTTCCTGTGGTTCAGCGAACGCACCGGCTTCAAGCACCTGTACCGCTACAACGCCGAGGGAGTGCTTGCCGGCCCGCTCACCGAGGGCCGGTACGAAGTGCGCCGGCTCCACGCGGTGGACGAGGAGGCGGGCGTCGCCTTCGCCTCCGGAACCCACCGTTCCTCGCGGGAATCGGACATTCTCCGGATCGCCCTCGACGGTTCCGGGGTCACTCGATTGAGCGTCGAACCCGGAACCCACCAGGGCAACTTCCCGGAGGAGGGGCCGGTCACCCACTACGTGTCGGTATTCCACAACCTCGAGACGCCGCAGCGGATGACCCTCCGCGGCGCCGACGGCGCGCTCGTCCGGGAACTCGGCGGCGGCGAGGTCCCCGCGCTCGCCCGCTTTGCCACATCCCCGCCGGAACTGCTGCGGGTTCCCGCCCGCGACGGCGTGGAACTGGAGGCGATGATGATCCGCCCGCCCGGATTCGACCCGGAAGCGGTCTATCCCGCCTGGGTTCATGTGTACGGCGGCCCGCACGCTCCCCAGGTCCGGAACGGCTGGCTCGGCGCCCGGGGGATGTGGTTCCAGTATCTCGCCGCCAAGGGCATCGTGGTCTTCGTGGTGGACAACCGGATCGCTTCCGGCAAGGGCGTCGAGTCCACCTGGCCGGTGCATGGCAACTTCGGCGAACAGGAACTGGCCGACCTGGTGGACGCGGTCGACTGGCTCGGCGCCCGCGACTTCGTGGACCGGGCGCGCATCGGCGTGGACGGCTGGAGCTTCGGCGGATACATGACACTCGTCGCGCTTACCCGGTCGGACCGCTTCCGCGCCGGAATCGCCGGAGGCAGCGTGGTGGACTGGCGCGACTACGACTCGATCTACACCGAGCGCTACATGAGTACACCCGACGAAAACCCCGCCGGATACCGCAAGTCCTCGGTCCGGGAGTCCGCCGCCGACCTCACCGGCGACCTTCTCCTGATCCACGGCACGATGGACGACAACGTCCACATGCAGAACACCATCCAGTTCACCCACGACCTCCAGAAGGCCGGCAAGCCGTTCGAACTGATGCTCTACCCGAGGTCCCGCCACGGCGTCCGCGACGACGACCTGGTGCTCCACCTGCGCCAGACCATGGCCGCATTCATCCTGAAAACCATCACCCCGTAGCCCGCCGCCCCGAAATGTCCGAGCAATCCCGCCATGTCAAGATCGCCGTCGGCGACCCGGAAACCCGTTCCCTGGATGTTCGGGTCCAAACGGACCATGGGAAAGAAGGCGGTGCACGCCGTTGGCGGCGGATCGTTGATTGCTTGTCTGGACGCCGACATTCGCTCTGACGATGTAGAATCACTGGCGCTCGGGATTGCCAATTGGCATAAATATCTCGCTCCCATGGTCGAATCCACCGTCGTTTTCGTCGATAACGCCTTCGAGAATGACGTTGCGAAGATCAATCTGGTCGAAACGCTCAAACAGAGCGGAATCGGCAACGTCCGAAGTCTGTAGTGTGGACGAATTGAAGACTCCATGCCATGAACCGACATGAACGACTTCTGCTGACCATCCTTCGCGGAAATTCGGACGCAAACATTCGCTCCTCGGATCTTTGGGCCTTGCTGTCATATCTCGGTTTCAACGGAACTTCACCAGGCATCAGGCGCAGATTTTGCTCTCAACACATTGATATTCATGGCTTTTCAGAACGGATTGCTGGCTTTCAACCTGTCTCCGTCATGGGAACAGCCTGGTCCGGTTTGACATCCAGGAGGCTCAACGCTCGGTCTTGTAGCGTTGTGGGTCGGGTCACGATGGCCACCCTTGCCTGCTCTGTTCCCGGCAGGCGCACCGTGTTCAACACGATGGTGGAGAGATCATCAAGCAGCGTCCGGAAGCTGTGAACCGGCATCCCGTCGGAGGTGCGCCTGGTCGCGGCCTTGCCTTGGGCGCCGGGCGACGGCATGGCTCTCTCGACCGGTGTGGCGCGGCGGCGGCGAGCGGCGACTCGATCGTCGTCTTCGAACAACAGCGGCGCCAACCGCCGCCGCATGTGCCACTCGAGGTAGTAGCTCAGCACGCACAGGAACACATGGCCCCGCACATGCTCCTCGGTGTAGACGTGGACCGGTCGTAGCCGCAGGTCGGACTTGGCGATACGGAACGCCCGTTCCACGGTGGACAGGCTCTTGTAGGCTTCCACGACGGCGTTCGGCGCCATGCCCTCGAGGCTGGTCCGGACGATGAAGATGCCGTCGAAGCGGGCCTCGTCCTCGATCCGCTCCTTGCGGCGTCTCCAGGTGAGGATGTTGTCCGCGATGGTGATGTCGAACAGTTTCTCGACTTGGTGGCGGTTGGCGTGGCGCCCGACGCGGCGCCCGATCTCCACCCGGTCGGAGAGGGCGCCGGAACGAACGGAAGTTGCGATGCGGTCCAGCGCCTGTTCGGTGGCCTTGAGCAGGGCCTCCCGCTTGCGGCGGCGTTCTTCGCGCAGACGCGGGTTCAGACACACCATGAGTCGTTCGCCGGGGAAGTCGGGACTCGTGATCTCGGCTACTGCATCGGGCGTCAACTCGTCGGGGGCAAGCGTTGTCCGGGCCAGCTTGCGCAGATCGACGGCCTTCAGCGCCGAGACCCAGGCAAGGCCTGCGGGTTTGAGGTCGCCCTGGATGCGGGCGGAGGTGATCATCCCGCGGTCGCCCACCAGGGCGATGCGAGTAATGCCGAAGCGCTTTTGGATCTTGTTGACCTGGGAGGCCAGAGTGGTCGGGTCGGCGGTGTTGCCGGCAAACAGTTCGACCGCGATCGGACAGCCTTCGGAGTTGCAGAGCAGGCCGAAGACGATCTGCTTCTTGCCCTTCTTGCCGTCGCGGTTGTAGCCGAAGGCGGCCAGCGGGCAACAGCGGCCTTCGAGGAAGGAACTCGACACGTCGTAGAGGACCAGGGTCGCATCGCGCAGATGACGGCGGGCCAACGAGCGCTCGATCCAAGGCTGGCGCTTGAGCAACCAGTCGAGCATGCCGAGCAACTCGTTGCCGGTGACCGGCCCGAGTTCCAGCAGGGGGCCGAGGCTGTTGGTGGCGGTCTCCGGCGACAGGCGCCGGGCAGTGGCGAGCTTGGAGTCAGGGGCGAGGACGCGGGAGACGATCGCGGCCAGCGCCAACTGACGCTCGCGGGTGCGGGTTCGGTGCAGGAGGCGATCCAGTCCCAGTCGGCGGGCGGTGCCGAGCACGGCAAGGACATTGCCGTGATGGAGCGAACGCTCGACGTCGAAGAGTTCGGCGGCGTCGCGAACGGCAATGCCGCCCTTGAGAACGGTGCGGAAGCCCTCGACGATGTGGGGAGGGAGCTTGGAGAGGTTGGCAAGGGTCTTCTTGCGAACGGACTTGCCCTCGCGCCAAGCGTGCCGGAGTAGGACGGCGGGTTTTCCGGCTTGGTTGGGGATGCGTTCGATGTTGAGAGCCACGACGGATTATGGGAACAACAGGTCGAAGCATACGTAATCATATTCCTGCTGTCAACTGGCACACAAGCTGCTGTGGGTGTTTCGTGTTATGGGAACATATATCCAGTTTTCAACTCGCAAAATGCACTGAAAATACAGTCAAATCAACACGTTAGGGTGCTGATACGCCCGTGAAGTTCCGTTTCAACGAACGGGTACGCGGGAGTCATCACATTTTTTCCCGGGAGGGCATTTTCGATATCGTGAATCTGCAAGATTTCAGCGGATGCGCGAAGCCTTATCAGGTCCGCCAGGTACGGCGCTTAATTTTGAAATACAAACTGGGAGTGGAAAACTAATGCACAAGTACGAGATTATTCTTTATTGGAGCAACGAAGACCAAGCGTTCATTGCCGAGGTCCCCGAATTGCCGGGCTGCATGGCACACGGTGACGATCAGGAGGCCGCTCTGCGCAATATCAGGGACGCCATGGAGTTCTGGATCGACACGGCGCGTGAGTTGGGACGTCAGATTCCGGAGCCGAAGGGCGAGCGGCTGATGCTTGCCTGAACACGTGCACAACTACGCGGATACGGACTTGCCGACACCATGAAATTGCCTCAACTCAATTTCGAGTGGATACGGGCGGGAAGCCCGTCGGGGGGCCGGGTGTCAAGGGCGGGCGTAGCCCGGCGGAGTGGACCCTTGACGCACGGACCCACGAGGGGCATGCTTGGTTCGGGTCGAAGGCAGCAGAATGCTGTTTTCGGCCCATCACTGCCTGGGAAACTCCATCATGGAGAACCAGATATTCGGAACCGCGCTCGGCTTGACGGGACCTTGGTTTCGTCGAGGTTCCTTCCGCACCATCCGCACCGTTTTCTTCCTCATCTCCGGGAAATTCGACTTCCCAGGCTCAGCACCCATTTCGCCTAACCCACTCGAAATTCAATAGAGCCAAAAATGAGAAACTTGCCGGATACCTGCGGCGGAACATGATCGAGGCCAAGAAATCGGTTCACCACCACGTGGTCTATGAGTCAGACACCGAAGCCCGATTTGCGGAAGACTTGGAAAAGAACGAAGCCATCAAGGTCTACGCCAAACTTCCCGACAAGTTCACGGTTCCGACACCGCTCGGGAGCTACAATCCCGACTGGGCAGTTCTGGCCAACACCGCCGAAGGCGAACGGCTCTATTTTGTCGTGGAGACGAAAGGCAGCACGTTGTCTGACGATTTGCGCCTCGTGGAAAGGGCCAGGATCGAGTGCGGCAAGGCGCACTTCAAGGCCTTGGAGGTGGGCGAGGAGCCCGTGCAGTACGAGGTTGCCAAGAGCGTGGACGATCTGCTTGCGGGCCCCGCGGTGACCTGACCCGATTTCGACGCCGTCACCGGTGCGGCCGGCACGAGCGAAACGCGACCGGCGTCCTTCGGCCAAACCACCGGGTGGCCACCCGCTCCGGGACGAGTCCCGCCGTTGCGAATCGTGCGTCCGGAACGCTACAGCAGCTTGATCAACGCGATAACAAGGCCCCCCTGGGCAATCAATGCTCCGATCATCCACTTCGGGAGATCGGCCTTGAGCTCAGCCAAACCCCGTGCGAGGTCGGTCTTCGTTGCGAGATTGGCGTTGAGCAACGCGACTTGCTCTTCGGCGAGGGTCTCGGCCTGCTCCTCGGTGAAGCCGCTCGCCGTCAGCCGCTTGACATAGCGGTGGGTATCGAACGCGATGGCTTCGGACATGACCCGATTATAGGCCGGTTCGGGAACGGGCGCGGACCAGCGCCGAGGGCCGGAACCGCGGGCCGGCGGCCGGCGTTTCTCAAGTCATGCGCATCACTCGAGCCTTCCTGGTAGCCGGGTCGCTGTCCGTGGTTTCGACCGCGGTCGCGGCTCTTTCCGAATCCGGCAGCGGGCGCCGGCGGCTGGCCGCCGTGACGCCCGAGCAACCCGTCCGCGTCCGGCTCTACGATCCGTACCGGCTGCTCGGCCGGGAGACGCGGGGGTGGGTGGAACGGGAGGTGAAACTCGCCTTTCGCCGCAGCGGGCTGGAGGTCCGCTTCGTGACCGGCGGAGGCGGGCTGGTGGTGCCGGCAACCCTCTATCCGGCAATTCCGGACCGCTGGGGCGTCTCGCCCGATGCCATCGGGGTCGCCATCGGGTCGCCTGGCGAGCGCCGCTCGGTCTTCTTGTCGGTCGAGACCGCGAAGCGAGCCATCGGATGGTCCGGGATCGATGTGGACGGTGACGGCGGCGCCCAGCGCCCTGGCGAGAGACGGCGGCTCGGCGTAGCCATCGGGCGCGTCCTCGCCCACGAGATCACCCACACCATCGCCCCCGACTGTCCCCACACCGAGACCGGCTTGATGGCGAAACAGCTGAACCGGAAAATGCTCACCGCGCCCGGAGTGGGGTTCGATGAAACGGCCACCCGCCACCTCCAGCGCAGCGCCGAGACATTCGGAGCGCCACAGAACGGCTGACACCACCTTCCAAGCCGGCCACGCACCGGCACGGCACGGAATGCACCCGGGAAGACCGGCCAGCCAGCAGACACTGAACCGGGGCGGCTTGCCGGTCGCTCCGACGAGCCGACCCCGTTCCCGAGCCGTTACCGGCTTCCTTCCCCGCCCCCCGGACCTTGCCCTTCGCCGCTGCCCTCGCCCCGGCGGTCATCGTCATCATCGTACCAATCGTCATCATCCGAATCGCCGTACCAAGGCACGAAGACGAAGCCGAAGCTCACCCCATCCCCGGTTGCGGCAGGAACCACGGTCGGCTCGTTCACGATGGCCAAGCCCGATCGCAGCAGGGCCGAAACCGTCGCCGCGCACTTGTCCCCCCGCCGAACCCGTACCGGAACGGCGCTGGTCAAGCTTGCATTGCCGACCACGATTCCCCCGGACTTGTCGGTCTCGCATCGGAGCAACGCCACCCGCCGGTAGTCGCATCCGCGCTCGGCGGAGCAGTACTCCCCGGGGGACGCCACTGCGGGAGGCGCCTGGTACCCGGGCAGGAGGCCGATCACGAACGCTGTCAACATGAGCATGGGCGTCTTATATCACACGTCCTATTGTCGTCACCAAACGCCCCTCCACGGCGACCCGCAGCGCGGAACGGGGACGCCCGGCGCGGGCTACTCCCCCATCAGGGCGTTGAAGAACAGCTTGAAGGTGCCGTGGGTCTGCGCCCGGTGCTGGGCCCGGAACCCGATCATCACGATCGTGCCGTCGCCGTGCTCCACCGACACCATCGCCGCCTTGCCGGCGATGGCTTCCTCGCCCAGCAGCCATCCACTCTGGAGAATGTCCCGGTCGACATAGGTCAGCACGCGGCGTACATCCGCACTCCGCGGTCCGGGGATCGTCTCGTACACCTGCCCGCCGGCGAGATAGGCGGCGAGCGCCTCCTCCGGCATGCCCCAGGCATACCGGCTCCCCGTGTCCACCTTCACCCGGAGCGTGGAGCCGGGCGCCCAGAACTCGTTCCCCCAGGTGCCGGCCACCGCATCCCGCACCGGGACGTCGAACTCGTCGAGCACCAGCTGTCCGGCCTGGGCAAAGGTCACCAGCGTGCCGCCATTGCGAACGAACGCCTCGAGCGCCGCCGCCCCTTCCGGTCCGAAACCGCTCCGGTAGTCCGGAGGAACCCCGTCGGGGTCGGGACCGCCGCCGGGTTCCCCGGTCGGGCCGAGCATCATCTGCTTCGAGTCGGCGGGAAGGATGATCACATCCCAGCGTTGATGGAGATTGCCGGCGCGGATCGCGTCGTCGAAAAGGCTCCGGTATGTGAAACCGAAGTCCTCGAGCAGCCAGCGGGTCCAACCCTCGTCCATGTTGCCCCCGTAGTAGCGCTGGTACATCCCGATGCGCTGGGGCGAAAGGGGCCGCGACACTCCCGACGCATCCCCGGAGAGGGCGGTGAAGTCGACCCCGGTCGCCGTCGCCACCTCGGTGAGCGTCGCCGCGGCGGCGTTCCCCGGAACCAGAAAGTCCCCGGGCTCCGCGCCGCCCGCCTGCCCGGTCGCGCGGCGCACCGGAACTTCGGCGGCGCGGAGCATGTTGGTCGCCCGGAACGCATCGTTCAGCGCGCCGTCGATCCGGTACCCGTTCGGGGCGGCGGCGTCCACCGCGCCGGGGACCAGCGTCCGCTCGGTGACAACCTCCAGCTCCGCCGTCACCGGAGTGCGCGCCTCGTCCACCCGCACGCCCATGAACTCGGCGAGCACGTCGCCCGACATGTCATAGGGACGGATCGGATCGCCGTCGGCGGTCCGGGTGTAGGTGTTGTCCGGATAGAAGGTTCGGCCCAGCAGCCACCGGATGACCCCGCGCTTCGGCTGCGCCAGCGAGACCACCCAGCTTCCCGGCCCGTACACCCGGCCTTCGTGGGTGAACCCGGCGTTGGAGCGCTCCATGGTGATCCCCTGGAGGAGCAGCTTGTCCACCATCTTGCCCATGGTCAGCGGGTCGTGCTGGTCCGCCGGCACGATGTAGGCCTTCACCTCGTCCTCGGCGCCGCGCTGGATCTGCCGACTGGACTTGAGCCAGGCGTTCCGCAGGACGATCTCGCGGTTGCGCGCGGCAATCTCCAGCGGGGAGAAGGTGGCCACGATCTGCCGGTCCACGATGTCGCGCACCCGCCACCAGCCCCCCTTCCACGGGTTGGGGAAGGTGGTCTGCGCCTCGTACTCGGGAAGCTGGCGGGAGCCGCGGAGCTGGTCCGGATGGACATGAAGCGGCGTCGCCAGCCGGGCACTGGCGGACTCGGTAAGCATCCCGGCGATGTTGTGGAAGGGGGTGATCCAGTGGAAGCCGAAGTGTCCCCAACCGGAGTAGATGGCGGCATTCACCGTCCCCTCGAAGCCCCTCTCCTCCATGCGATAGGCCATGTGCGCGCCGTACCAGGACATCTCGCGCCAGACGAGGGGATCACCGCCCGGACGGATGGGTTCGGCGTAGGGCGGCAGGTAGATCCGCGCGGTATAGGCGCCCATCTGGTGATGGTCGATGTACGCCTGCGGAATCCACTCGCGGAACAGGATCCGGGCGCCGTAGCGCGACTCCACGGTGTTCTGCATGAAGGCGTCGCGGTTGTTGTCGTGCCCGATGTAGTGGTGGTAGAGACTGGGCGGGCCCGCCCCCTCGTACTCGGTGCCCACCCAGCGGTCGTACCACTCGTTCACCAGGTCCACCCCGTCCGGGTTGAACGCCGGAATCAGGATGGAGATGGTGTTGTCCAGGATCTCCTGAATCCCCGGATCCTCGCGGGTGGCGAACAGCCAGACGATCTCGGCCGCCGACTGGGAGGCGGCGACTTCCGTCGAATGAAGCGCGTAGGTCTGGACGAAGACGACCTTCCCCTCGGCGACGGCGCGGTCCACCTCCTCCTGGGAGTGTCCACGCGGATCCTGCAATATGGCGTTCATCCGCTGATATTCGTCGAGCCGCACCAGGTTCTCCGGGGAGGAGATGAAGATCGAGAGGAAGGGCCGGCCGAGTGTCGAGCGCCCCATGTCCACCACCTGCACCCGGTCGCTTCGCTCGTCGATGAGCTGGTAGTACTCGACGAGCTTGTTCCATTGGGCCAGCTTGCGATCCGCGCCCATGCGGTGCCCGAAGAACTCCTCCGGATCGGGAATCTGCGCCGCGGCCGGAGCCGCCAGCAACAGGGGGACAGCGAGAGCGAGGGAAAGAATGTTGGTGGTCTTCATGACGGAAACCGGCCGCCCGCAGCCGAAGGGAAGAGGGCGCGGAAACCGGCCCGCGCGCCCGGAAGAATACCCGCAAGCACTTACCGCAGGCTCTCCGCGGCTCCCGCCTCGATCTCGACCAGCCGCCCGCAGAGCCAGAGCAGGTCGGACACCCGGTTCACCCACGCGAGCACCTCGGGGGCGACTTCGCCGCCGGCTTCGGCAAAGCGAACGAGGATGCGCTCGGCGCGCCGGCACCTGGTGCGGGCCTGATCGAACGCCGCTCCCCCGGCGTGCTTTCCGGGGAGCGCCCAGTCGAAGGTGATCCGCTCGTCCTTCTCCCGTTCGCGGACCTCGGCAGTCACCGCCGCCAACTGCGCGGGAGTGATCCCCGGAGGCGACCCGGGCGGCCCCCCGATGCCGGCCGCAACCCGGAACAGGTCGCGCTGGATGGCCTCCGCGCGGGTTGCGATCGGCCCCGGTCCGCTGAGCGCGCGGGCGAGGGCGATCGCCGAGCCGAGTTCGTCGAGAACCCCGAGCACCTCCACCGCGAGCGATCCCTTGGACTCCCGGCGATCGCGGAACTGCGTCGTTCCGCCGTCACCCCGGGTCGTGGCGATGCTCATCGCGATCAGCGAAAGACGCAGCGGATCCCGGCTTCGATCACCCGGCCCAGCGGACGGAAACCTCCGCTCTCGAAGGCGCGGTCGTCCAGCGCGTCACGCACCCGCAGCCGTACCCGGAGACCTTGGACCACCTCCCAGCCGGCGACCCCGTCGATCCGGCGCATGCCGCGGAACCGGAACACCCGGCTCGAGAACGTGCCGGGATCGAACATCGGCGCGTGGAAGGCCGAGGTGAGGTGCAGGTCGAGGGACCAAGAGAATCGGCCCTGCCGCCCGGAGAGGAGCAGGCTCCCCTCCTGCTCCGGTAGCAACCACGCCGAAGGGAGCTCGTTCGGGGCGTTGTCGGACGGGTCGGCGTCGGTCCAGGTGAAGGAACCCCGCGCCCGCAGCGAGCCGGGCAACGCCAGCCGGACTCCCGCCTCGAGTCCGCGGGCGCTCCCGGCGCCGGTGTTCGCGTAGCCCGAGGAGCGCCCGAACGGGTCGTCTGCCATGTCCAGCGGGCTGAACGCGATGACCTGCGGGCGTTCGGCCTGGAACCAGGCGACCTCAGCGTCAAACCGGCCGTCGGCCGGGGCGACCGTGGCCCCCACATCCCGCACATGGGTGAACTCCGGCGCGAGGCGCGGGTCGCCATACACCGAATAGCCGAAAGAGGAATAGGAGCTCCCGAATCGTTCGTAGAGCGATGGCGCCCGGAAGCCCCGGGCCCACGAACCCCGGAAACGCACGGCGTCGGTGACCGCAACCCCGCCGGAGATGTCGCCGCTCCAGCCGAGGCCGCCCTCCGGGTCCGGGACATCGGCAAACGGGCTTCCCTCTCGCGGCCAGAGAACGGGACTCCCGGTCGCAAAGCGCTGCAGCCGGAGCGCGCCGCGAAGACGGGCGCGGTCCCCGGCCCATCGCACCTCGTCCTGAACGAACGCCGCGAAGATCGACTGACGCGCCTCGGTGTCCGAGATCGGATTTTCGACGAGCATCCGCTCCCATTCCCCATCGCCGCCGAGGGTCAGGTCGTGCGCCCCGGCGCGGGTGGACAGGCGGCCCGACACGCCACGAACCCCGCCTTCGTAGCGGGTGGTTTCGAGGATCGGCGGGTCGTAGAGGCTGGTTCCGAGCGGGCCGTCCTCCACCTCGCGCAGGGTGGTGAGGTCGTTCCCCCGGAGGGACCACGCGCCGTCGGTTCCCAGCGCCCCGGAAAGCGCGACCTGGGCGGCGAGATAGCGGGTCCGGTGGAATCCGTCGGGGTCCACCGCGTCCGGAAGGAAATTGGCGCCTCCCGTATCCAGTTCCGCAGCGGGGGTTCCCTCCTCGAAGCGTTCGAGCACGGCCGTTGGCGCCGCCTTCGCTTCCACCACTCCGGCTGGAAGCGGACCCACCGGAAACGGACTCTCGGTGAGTCCGAAGCCGGCCGTCGCCGCAAATATCCGGCCACCGATGCGAATTCCGCCCGCCTCCAGCGAGAGGCGGCCGACACCGCCGAGGTTCGTAAACCGATCGTCGCCGGTGGCGCCCCCGGAGAACCCGGTCCGGGTCACTCCGCCGGAAAACGCCGCTCCGTCTCCATCGGCGCCGAACGAGCCACCGGCTCGGGTCCGGCCCCGGGTCCCCAACCCGAGATCGGCGGCGAACCGGGGTCCGGCGTCGGCCCCGCGGGTGATGATGTGGATGACCCCGCCCATTCCGTTGGTGCCGTAGAGTGACGAACCGCCCCCGCGGCGAATCTCCACACGGGAAATGCCGAGCGTCGCCACCGACGGCAACAGGGCTGAGGCGTCCGCCTGGGTTCCCGACACATCGCGCAGCGGGGCGCCATCCACCACCACTGCGGTGCCCGGCCCGGGAACGCCGCGCACCGACGCGGTCACCAGGTGGCCCGGTCCCCCGTTTTGCCGGATGCTCACTCCCGGAACGCCACGAAGTGCGTCGGCAACCAACCACTCGCCGCGGTCGTCCAGCTCTTCGGACGGGATCGCGGTGACCAGCACGTCCGCGACTCCTCCCGGCCGCGGGGCCCCGGCGGCGGAGACCACGACCTCCTCACGGACTGCCCGGAAATAGAGGACAAGATCGACCGGCGGCGATCCGGCGGTGACTTCGACCGGTGCCGCCGACCGGTCGGCGCCGGCTGCCGTCGCCAGGTAACGGCGCTCGGGGAGCCCGGAGAACACCACCGTCCCCTCGGGACCGGCGGTCCGGTGCGCCACCTGGCCGGTGAGCGGGGACTCGAGGCGGACGATGCTGCCGGCCGCCGGAGTTCCGTCCTCGTTGCGGACGTTGACGGTGAGGATCCGGTCCTGGCCGACGACCGGAGGACCGGCAGCAAGCGCAAGAAGAAACAGGACATTCCGAACCCGGCGGCCGAAAAAAAACAGGAGGGACATGAAGGGACTCCGCGGTTGGCGAGAGCGTCCTCCGGCACGGATTGCGGTCCTTCCCGGTCGCACACCTTCCCCTGTACATCATCTCCCTGTATGGGCGCGTTGTTGTGGGGCGGTGTTGACGCAAGAGGGGTTCTTCCCGGCGAAGAAGCTCCCGATTCCAGCTTCCGGCAGGTCTCCTGACTTACGGAGCGACGCTCCGGCTGCCGCCGGGGCGCCCACCCGGCCCCCCTTCCCACCGGCCGAAGCCGGCAGTGGGCGCCGGATCGAAATCCGGCTCGGGCTGGGCATTCCGATTCACAGTGGCGCGGACCGTCCGGGATTCACACCCGGGTTCCCTCTTCGTCGGCGGCGAACGCCGCCAAAACCTGAAGCCGTGTGAGGAAAGCAGACCCAGTATAACCGGGCGGGACGGCTAAGGTTCCCGCCGTGACACGCCTCGAGGACCTTCGGCTCTCGGGGCGGAGACTGCTGCTGCGCGCCGACCTGAACGTCCCGCTCGCGCACGGCGCAAGCGCCGACGACAGCCGCATCCGGGCGGCGGAAGCGGGCATCCGCATGGCGCTCGAGGCCGGTGCCGCAGTGGTGCTTGCCTCCCACCTGGGACGACCGAAGGGACCGATGCCGAAACTCGGCCTTGACCCGGTGGCGGCGCGTCTTTCCGAACTCCTCGGGATTCCGGTCGCCCTTGCACCGGACGTCGCGGGGCCGCGTTCCGCCGAACTCGCGGCGGCGCTTCGTCCCGGCGAGGTGCTGCTGCTGGAGAACCTCCGTTTCGATCCGGGCGAGACGGCAAACGACCCGGACTTCGCAAGCCGCCTGGCATCCCTCGCCGACGCCTACGCGAACGACGCCTTCGGGGCTGTGCACCGGGCCCACGCTTCGGTGGACGCCTGCCCGCGGCTCTTCGCGCGCCCCGCCGCCGGTCCGCTTCTGGTTCGGGAGCTCGAAACGCTCGGGATGCTGCTGGACGCCCCGCCCCGCCCGTTCGTGGTCATCCTGGGCGGCGCCAAGGTCTCCGACAAATTTCCGGTACTGGATGCGATGCTCCATCACGCCGACCGGGTGCTGGTCGGGGGCGCGATGCAGTACACGTTTTTTGCAGCGCAGGGTCTTCCGGTCGGGGACTCGCTGAGGGAGCCGAACCAGATCCGGCGGGCGCGGCGACTCCTCGCTTCCGCCGGGGACCGGCTGTTGCTTCCGGAGGATCAGGTGGTGGCGGCGGCTCCCGGAGCCGGGGAAGCCAGCGAGATCCCGCTGGGACGGGAGGCGCCCGCGCCGTGGATGGGCCTCGACATCGGGAGCAGGACCGTCAGCACCTGGAACGAGGTGATCGCCGGCGCCCGGACAGTCGTCTGGAACGGGCCGCTCGGCCTCTTCGAAAATCCGCGCTTCGCCCGGGGAACCATCGGCATCGCCGAAGCGGTGGCCGCGGCGACCGACCGGGGGGCGCTCACGATGGTCGGAGGTGGCGATTCGCTCGCCGCGATCCGCGCGGCCGGTGCGGCAGACCGTATCGGGCACCTTTCCACCGGCGGCGGCGCGACCCTTGCCTTTCTCGCCGGGGATCCGTTGCCGGGAGTGGAGGCACTTTCCCATGCCTGAGACGCGCCGCCCGCTCGTGATCGGGAACTGGAAGATGCACTGCGCCCCCGGCGAGGCGCGCCGGCTCGCCGGGGAAATCGCCGACCGATTCGACCCGGCTGGAGTGGATGCGGGGATCGCCCCTCCCTTCGTCGCCATCCCGGCGGCGGCCGAGGCACTCGGCGGCGGGCCGATCCGGCTGGGAGCGCAGGATGTCCACTTCGAATCCGAGGGTCCGTTCACCGGGGCGGTCTCGGCGTCCATGCTGGCGGCCGCCGGCTGTTCGTTCGTGCTCGTCGGCCATTCCGAGCGGCGCACGCTGTTCGGGGAGACCGACGGCGACGTGGAGCGCAAGACCCGCGCCGCCCTCGCCGCCGGCCTGACCCCGGTGGTGTGCGTGGGCGAGAACGCGACGGAACGCGACCGGGGCGAAGCCGAGGCGGTGGTGGCGCGCCAGCTCGGGGCGCTCCGGAGCCTGGCGGATCGGCGCCGGGAGATCGTGATCGCCTACGAACCGGTATGGGCGATCGGCAGCGGGAAGACGGCCACCCCGGAAATCGCCCAGGGGATGCATGCGGCGATCCGGTCCCGGCTCGCCGAAATCGCCGGGGACGCCGCCGCCGCAATGCGTCTTCTTTACGGAGGCTCGGTGAAAGGCGATAATGCCCGGAGCATGACCCGGGGCGTCGATGTGGATGGCGTCCTCGTCGGAGGCGCCAGCCTCCGCGCCGATTCCTTCCTCGCGATCGTTTCCGAGGTTCGGGAGTCCTTTTCCACCGGAACGAACCCATGACGATTCTCGTGACCATCCTGCATGTGCTGGTCTCCCTCTTCCTCGTGCTGGTAGTCCTGACCCAGCAGGGCAAGGGCCAGGATCTCGCCAGCGCCTTCGGCGGCGCCGGCAGCCAGGCCGCCTTCGGGGCCCGCGGGACCGCGACCCTGCTGACCCGGATCACGACCGTGACCGCGGCGCTGTTCATGGTCACCTCGCTGGCGCTCGGCTATCTGAGTCCCGGAACCTCGGAAATCACGGTACTCGGTGACGACCCGGCGAGCGCGCCGGCGGAGCCGGAACCGAACGAGCCCGGTGCGGCGCCGGAAGCGGCGGGAGAAGAGCCGGGGGAAGAGCCGCCGGAAGAGCCTTCCTGATTCCGATCCGGAACACGCCGGACTCGCCAGGCTCGCGCAGGGCGGAGAAAGGGCCTTCCCGACCCGGCTGAAGTAGAATTCCCTGCCCCGCCAGGCCGTTTCGGCTGGCGAGGCATGCCGCCGCCGAAGTGGTGGAATCAGGTAGACACGTGCGCTTGAGGGGCGTATGGGCTTACGCCCGTGGGGGTTCGAATCCCCCCTTCGGCACCAGGCCGGCGACGTCCGTCGGGAGCGCTCAGTCGCCGCGAACGGCGGTGCGGACATGGTGGAAGACGCCATCCCCGTCTTCCACCCGCTCCAGCCGGATCTCCCCGAACCCCAGGTCCTCGAGCCAGCCCTCCACCTCCGGGCTTCCGGCATGGACCGGCTTTTCGGTGGCGACTTCCCGATGGAAGCGGGTGTGCTGGTGATCCTCGGCGAAGTCCTCGTCCGCCAGCATCACCCGGCCCCCCGGCGCCAGCACCCGGCGGACTTCGGCAAGCCCGGCCCTGGGGTCCGCCCAGTGGTGGAACGCCTTGATCGAAAGAACCAGGGTCGCCCAGCCATCGGAAACCGGAAGATCCTCGGCGCCGGCCCGATGCACCCGGACCCGGCGCAGCAGGGAAAGCGTGCGCACGCGGGTGGCGAGGCAGCATGGCCACGCCGGGTCCACCGCCCGCACCCGGACCCGGAGCGCGCTTCGGGCGGCGAGCGCCACCGATTCCCCCGGACCGCAGCCGATATCGACCACCCGGTCCCCGTCCCGGATTCCGGCGCAGGACACCAGTTTCCGGTTCCAGATCCCGGTAAACCGGCGGAGCACATAGCCGATCGCCGCCGTGGTGCGGTACCGCTTCCACCAGGGCCGCCGCCCGGCGTGATGTCCGTGACGATGCGGCGCCATGGCGGAGACCCTACCAACGTCCCGGCCCCCCCGGCCCGCGCCCGGAGCCGACCCGTCGGCCCCTCGGGACACCCGACCGGAGACGGCCCACCTGCCCTCGAACCCGCAAACCTGATTCCCGATGCACCGTTCCGGCGGCTCGCCAACCGCTCCCGGGGGGGCACGGTCGACATCCCGGCGCGACGATCCGATCGACGCATCGTCCGCACGCCGGGCCCGATGATCCGGTATCTTCGGGGGTGTCATGGCACCCTCCCCCACCGGCACCGGTCTCGTCTACCACGAGGCCTTCCTCCGTCACCAGATCCGCCCGGGCCACCCGGAATCGCCGCTGCGCCTGATCCGCATGATCGAGGCCTTTCGGGCCGCCGGCCTCATGGAGACGGTGGTCCCGGTCGAGAACCGGCCCGACGCCTACCCCTTCCTGCGCGCCCGGCACGAGGCTGCCCACGTGGATCGCATCCGGCGCATCCCGCGGACCGGCGAGATCGCCGAAATGGCCGTGGCGGGTGCGCTCGCCGCCGTGGGCCAGGTCTCGGCGGGCAGGATCCGCAACGCCTTCTGCGCCATCCGCCCCCCGGGGCACCACGCGAACAACACCGGCGCCGAGGAGGGATTCTGCTACTACTCGAACGCTGCCATCGCCGCCGACTACGCGCGGCGCGAGTGCGGCCACGACCGGGTGCTGATCGTGGACTGGGACTACCACCACGGGAACGCGACCCAGAACGCCTTCTACCGGGATCCCTCGGTGCTCTTCTTCTCGACTCACAACTGGCATGACTATCCGGGCACCGGCGACCCGGGCCTCACCGGGCGGGACGAGGGCTCCGGAACCAACTGCAACATCCACCTCGGGCCGGGCGCCACCGACCGGGACATGCTCTCCGCCTGGGACCGGACCCTGCTGCCGGCGGTGGAGCGCTTCCGTCCCGACTTCGTGATCGTTTCCGCGGGCTTCGACAGCCGCAGGGACGACCTCCTCGGGTCCTTCGACCTGACCGATGACGCCTTCGGGCGGATGACCCGCACCCTGATGGAAGTGGCCGACCATTACTGTGGGGGCCGCCTCGTTTCGTTGCTGGAGGGGGGGTACAACGTCGACGGTTCGGCACGCGCCGCCGCCACCCACCTCGCCACCCTTGCCGATTGACCTTGCCGACCGACCTTGCCGACTGACTCCCCCGAAGGAGACCCCTCATGCTCCCGAACCCGCTCGCCCGATGGACGCTCGCCGTCACCCTTGCCACCACGGCGGCAGGCGCCCAGGAAACCGCCACGATCGACGAGAGCCTGCTGTCCGGACTGAAGCTCCGGGGGATCGGACCGGCGGTGCGTTCCGGCCGCGTCGCCGACGTGGCCATCGACCCCACCGACCGCGCCACCTGGTACGTCGCGGTGGCATCCGGCAACGCCTTCCGGACCACCAACCGGGGAACCACCTGGGAACCCATCTTCGACAACTACCCGGTCTATTCGGTGGCGACGATCGTGGTGGACCCCAGGAACCCCGCGGTGCTCTGGCTCGGCAGCGGCGAGAACAACGGCCAGCGCTCGGTGGGTTGGGGAAACGGGGTCTGGAAGAGCCGCGACCGGGGGGGTTCCTTCGAACACATGGGGCTCCCCGAATCGGAGCACATCGGCAGGATCGTCATCGACCCGCGCGACAGCGACACCGTCTGGGTCGCCGCACAAGGTCCGCTGTGGCGCTCGGGAGTCGACCGCGGGCTGTACAAGACCACCGATGGCGGCGTCACCTGGGAGCGGACGCTTCACATCTCCGACGACACCGGGATCAGCGACGTGGCGCTGGACCCCCGGAACCCCGACATCGTCTATGCCACCTCGTGGCAGCGCCGCCGCCACGTCGGGCTGCTGGTATCCGGCGGGCCCGAGGGCGGCATCCACAAGTCGGAGGACGGCGGCGCCACCTGGCGGCAGCTGACCCGCGGCCTGCCCGCGGCCGAACGCCACGACATCGGCCGGATCGGCATCGCCATCGCGCCGCACGACCCGGACATCCTCTATGCGCTGATCGCCGCCTCCGACGACGCGAGCGGCTTCTACCGATCCACCGACCGGGGCGAAAGCTGGGAGAAGCGCAGCGACTACATCTGCGTGGACCCCCAGTACTACATGGAGATCTTTCCCGACCCCCACCGTCCCGGACGGGTGTACTCGATGGACGTGGTCACCCAGGTCACCGATGACGGGGGGAAGACCTTCCGCGGCCTGAACACCCGCTGGAGGCACGTGGACACCCACGACCTCGAGTTCGACCCCGACGACCCGGACTACCTGATGGTGGCCTCCGATGGCGGCATCTACGAGAGCTGGGACCTCGGCGAGCACTGGAAATTCCACGCCAACCAGTCCCTCACCCAGTTCTACCGGGTGGGGATCGACAATGACTTTCCCTTCTGGAACCTGTACGGCGGCACCCAGGACAACGCCACCCTCGGCGGGCCGTCCCGGACCACCCACGTCCACGGGATCCGCAACAGCGACTGGCTGAACGTGATCGGGGGCGACGGGTTTCAGGCACGGGTGGACCCCGACGACCCGAACATCATCTACGCCGAGTTCCAGTATGCCGGCATCGCCCGCTTCGACAAGCGCACCGGTGAGCGGGTGGACATCCAGCCCCAGCCCGAACCGGACGACTTCCCCCTCAAGTGGAACTGGGACGCGCCGCTGATCATTTCCCCGCACAACGGCCAGCGCCTCTACTTCGGAGCCAACCGCCTCTACCGCAGCGACGACCGGGCCAACACCTGGATCCCGATCAGCGAGGACCTTACCCGCGGCATCGACCGCGCCGAGCGCCCGGTCATGGGCCGCAGCTGGAGCGTGGACGCCGTCTGGCGCAATGTCTTCACGTCCACCTACGGCAACATGGTCGCACTCGACGAGTCCCCGCTGGTGGAGGGCCTGCTCTACACCGGGATGGACGACGGACGCATCCAGGTCAGCGGCGACGCCGGCATCGAATGGCGCGCGGTGGACACCGTGCCCGGAGTCCCGCCGCGAACGTATGTGGCCGATCTTCACGCTTCCCGCCACCACGAAAACCGGGTGTACGCGGTCTTCAACAACCACAAGGAAGGCGACTTCGCTCCCTATGTGATGCGCAGCGACGACCAGGGCGTCAGCTGGACGAGCATCAGCGGCAACCTCCCCGGCGACCAGCCCGCGTGGGTGATCATGGAGGACCACGAACGGGAGGGTCTGCTCTTCCTCGGCGCCGAGTTCGGCCTGTTCGTCACTCTCGACGGGGGAGAGCGCTGGGTTGAACTCACCGGCGGCATGCCCACCATCGCCGTCCGTGACCTGGAGATCCAGCGCCGCGAGAACGACCTGGTGGCGGCGACCTTCGGACGCGGCTTCTTCCTCCTGGACGACTACTCCCCGCTGCGCCACCTCGACGCGGAAGCCCTCGCCGCCGAAGCGGTGATCTTCCCGGTGAAGGATCCGTGGATGTACGTGGAATCGAACCCGATGGGCGGTGGCGAGAAGGCGTCGCAGGGGGACGCCTTCTTCACCGCTCCGAACCCGCCCTTCGGCGCGGTGGTCACCTATCACCTCAAGGAAAGCCTCCTTTCGCTCCGGGAGGCGCGGCGGGCACGCGAGCGGGCGCTTTCCGCCGCCGGGGAGCCGCTCCCCTACCCGGCGTGGGATGCATTGCGGGCCGAGGACCGCGCCGAGGATCCGGCGCTGTTCCTCGTGATCCGCGACGGCAGCGGCGGGATGGTCCGCCGGATTCCGGCGCCGGGGACGGCGGGGATCCATCGGGTCGCCTGGGACCTCCGCTATCCGGATGCAGCGGGCGGAGGGCGCGGGGGCCCGCTGGCGATGCCCGGGACGTACACCGCCGAACTGGTCCGGCGCGACGGGAACGGGACCGAGCGCCTCGGCGAGCCGCAGTCATTCACGCCGAAGGTGCTGGCGGCGGAGGGCGTCCCGCCGGTGGATGTCGAAGCGCGGCACGCCTTCCAGCGCGAGGTCTCGGCACTGCAGCGGCGGGTGTTCGGCGCGCTGGCGGCGCTCGAAGCCTCCCTCGAGCGGGTCGAGGCACTTGTCGAAGCGCTCGACGCATCGGGTGCGGAAGGCGACCTCCGGGAGCGGGCGTCCGCGATCCGGATGGAACTTGCCGACCTCCGGGATCGTTTCCGCGGCGACGCCACGGTGCGTTCGCGCCGGGAGGCCGTCCTGCCCGGCATCCGGGACCGCTTGCAGCGGGTGGTTGGCGCGTTCTGGTCCACCGCCGATCCCACGGGCACCCATCGCCGCCAGATCGAGATCGTGCGGGAGGAATTCGGCCCGGCGCACCGGGAACTGGTGCGCCTCGTCGAAACCCGGCTGACCGCGCTCGAAGCCGACGCCGACGCCGCGGGGGTCCCGTGGACTCCCGGCCGCCGCATCCCGCGCTGACAACACCGCGAACGGAACCGGCGGGCGCGCGAATGCCGGGGCGGGCGCCGAGATCGCGCCCGGGGATCAGGAAGGGAGGCGGCGCGCCGTCTCCCGGATCCGGTCCCAGGCGCCCAGCACATGCTCCTCGCGGGTGTGGGTCTGGGCGACCACCATCCGCAGGGCGATGCCCGCCGCGGTGCGGGTATGGGTCAGGTGGAGCGCCCCCGAGCGGTTCAGCTCCTCGCAGAGCTCGAGATTCCGGGCATCCGCATCGTCGGTCCGGTACCGGAACGTGACGTGGTTCAACGGCGCCGGCGCCAGGATCTCGAAGTCCGGTGATTCCTCGACCAATTCGCGGAAGCGCTGTCCCAGCCGGATGTGCTCGCGGATGTGGCGACGGAGTCCCTCGGCGCCGTAATGGCGCAACACCATCCACAGCTTCAGCGCCCGGAACCGCCGGCCCAGGGGGATGTGCCAGTCGCGGTAGTCCCACACTTCCCCCGCTTCCGAGGCTCGATTGCGCAGGTACTCCGGGGTCACCGAGAGCGTGTCCACCACCGCCCGCCGGTCGCGCACGAAGAAGACGTCGCAGTCGAAATTGGTGAACATCCACTTGTGCGGGTTGAAGCACCACGAGTCCGCCAGCTCGATTCCGTCCTGGAGGCGCCGGTACTCGGGACACAGGAACGCGGTTCCCGACATCGCTGCGTCCCCATGGACCCAGATGCCATGCTCGCGGGCCACCTCCGCCAGCGCGCGCATCGGATCGAAGGCGCCGGTGGACGTGGTTCCGAGAGTCACCAGCAGAAAGCAGGGCTTCCGGCCGGCGGCGATGTCTTCCCGGACCATGCGGGCAAACGCGTCGGGACGCGCGGCAGCGGTCACCGGATCGACCGGGATGTCGCGGAGGAAATCGCTTCCGATCCCGGCGATCCGGACCCCCTTGAGCAGGGAGGAGTGGGATTCCGATGATCCATAGGCGACGAGCGGCATGCGAACCCCGCGCCGGTTGGACTCGAAACCGGTGGCCCGCTCGCGGGCGGCAAGAAGCGCGGTGAGCGTCGCCGAGGACGCGGTGTCCTGGATGACGCCGCCACCCGGCCCGTCCGAGCGGAAGGAGCGGGGCAAACCGAGCAGCTCCACCAGCCAGTCGAGCACGTGGGTCTCGAGTTCGGTGCAGGCCGGGCTGGTGGCCCAGAGCATCCCCTGCACGCCGAGCCCGGCCGAGACCAGTTCACCGAGAACCGAGGGACCGGAATTGTTCGACGGGAAGTAAGCGAAGAAGTTCGGGGATTGCCAGTGGGTGATTCCCGGCAGCACCACCCGGTCGAGATCCGCGAGGACGGCATCGAAGGGTTCGCCCTGCTCCGGAGGGTGTGCGGGCAGGCGGGAGCGGATCTGTCCCGGGCGCACCTCGGAACGAACCGGAAACTCCCCGACCCGACGCCAGTATGCGGCGATCCAGTCGAGAACCGCGGTTCCGTTGCGGACAAACTCCTCCGGCGACAGATGGTCCATGCGGCGCGGTCAGGACCGGGGCAGTTCGTCGATCCGGGCGGCGAGGACGAAATCGCTTTCCGTCAGTCCGTTGATCTTGTGGGTCCAGATGGTCACGCCCACCTTGCCCCACGCGACCAGCAGGTCGGGATGGTGTCCTTCGCTCTCGGCCACCTCCCCGATCCGGTTGGCGAATCGGAGCGCGCTCGCGAAATCGGGAAACGTGAACGTCTTGCCGATGTCGTGATGCTCCCGGTGGGACCAGCCTTTGACCTGGTCGAGGTAGCCCTCGACCTCCGCCGGGGAAAGCGGCGGAATTCCGCCGCGGCACGGAACGCAGTGTTTTTCGGACAGTTTCATGGCCGGAAGTATCCCGCAACTGCCGGGACGACGCCGCTCCCCGGACACGGGATCGAGGATGCCGGACCGGCGCGGCCCGGTCGGCGGTGCGCCGGAGCGGTCCGGCGGCGCCCGGTCAACAGGACCGGCGCCCCGACGCCGCAGATGCGGAAGTCCGGGGGCGCCCCTCCCCGGGGGAGGCGTCGGTCCCTCGCTCCCCCCAGGACACGCCGCCCGTCGAGACGGCCGGTAGCGGACGCCGAGCCGCATGCCCGGCCCGGATCCGCCGCCACGCGACGGCCCGGACCGGGTGCCTCCACCGGGTCCCTCCCCGGTAAGGCGCCGTCCCGACCGAAACCCCGCCAACGGGCTGGAGCGCACCGGGTTCCGGTCGAACATCCGCTGCACTCCGGTTCCCTCCCCCCTGCCACGGCGCCGCCTCGGGCCCCTCGGCGCCGGGGTCGGCGCCATCGCCCCCACTCCCGCCGATGACGGGAGCGCGCGGCTCCGCAACTCCACCGTCAGTCCCGGATCCGGCCATCCGCTCCCGCCGACCTCCACCGCGTCGCCCCGGTCGTCCAGCGCCCCGTCCCGCCCGCACCGGCAGCGGCATCCCCGCTCGTGCGAGCCCTCCCCATCACCGGCAGCCGGTGCCCATCAAGGCCCGACTCCGATGCCGCGGCAAGGCGTGCACGGGAACCCTCGCCCTTCACTGCCAGCCGGGTCATCCCGCCCGCGCTCCCCGAACGTCCCGCTCGACATCCCCCCTGCCCAACCGCTCCCCGCTCCTATGGTGGCCGCTCGCCCACCGGTTCGATCCGTCCGTCGCCAGCCTCGCGGAGCCCCGTGCCCGACGCCGCGGATTCCCGGGGCCGGAGGGAGCGCTCGCGGCGGTTCCGGGCTATTCCCGCCGGGCCGGGCGCGAGCGGTACTTCTCGTAGAGCTCCTGATGGCGGTTGTCGAGCGAGACCGGAACGCCGTCGATGAACACGTGGTGGATGCCGGTGCGGATCTCCAGCGGGTCGCCATCCACGAGGATCAGGTTCGCCACCTTGCCCTCCTCGATGGTCCCGTAATCCTCGTCGAGACCGAAGAGCCGCGCCGGGGTCACGGTGAGGGCCCGGATCGCCTCCTCCCGGGGAAGCCCGTACCCGACGGCGTGACCCGCCTCGTAGGGAAGAAGTCGTGCGTTCGACGATCCGAAAGTCGCAAAGGCAATCGCAACCCCGGCGGCGTGGAGGACGCCGGGAGTGGTGAACGGACGGTCGTAGGGAGCATCCTCGTCGGAGGGAAGCCGCTGGACCGGACCGAGGATGACCGGGATCCCCTTCCCGGCCAGCAACTCCTTCACTTCCCAGGCTCCGTTCCCGCCCAGGAGCATCATTCGAACCTTCTGCTCCTCCGAGAACTCGACCGCTTCCCGAATCTCGCGGGCGCGATGTGCGATCACCAGCAGCGGCATCCGGCCGTCGATCACCGGGCGGAGCGCTTCGAGTCGCTGGTTCCGCCTCGCGGTCCCGGCGTCCCTTTCCGCGGCGTGCCGCCGCGCCGCCGCGAACACCTCGCCGAGTTCGGCCACCTCGCGCCGGTAGGCCTCGTCGGCTTCGCGGAAGGGCCGCCGTTGCTGCCCGGATGTCGGGCCCGGCCGGGTGTTCCGGACGGGCCAGAGCACCACCATTCCCGCGGAAGGCCGGATCCCCATCTCCTCCACTGTCCAGCCGTCCAGATTGACGATGGACGCCTGCCCGGTGATTCCGGGGCTGCCGCCCCGCCCGCCGAGACTCCCCGGCGCGACCACCGCGTGGGTGATTCCGTTGGCTCGCGCCACCGGCAGGTGTTCACTCGCGGGATGGATGGCGGTGGCGGCGCGAAGGTGCGGATTCATGGTTCCGAGTTCGGTGGTGTCCACCGTGGCGCTGACAGCGCCGATCTCGGTCAGCCCGAGCTGGCTCACCGAATCCATCATCCCGGGATAGACCTCGAGGCCCGCGGCGTCGAGCCTCCGCGCCCCCTCGGGCGCCGCAATATCCCCGATCGCGACGATGCGGCCGTCGCGGATCAGGATCGAAGCGTCCTCGAGCGGCGCCTCGCCCTCCACCAGGGTGTGCACCCGCGCCCCGGTGATCAGCCAGTACGTTTCCTCCTGCGCTCCCACCCCGACCGGAAGCAGGGACACCGCAATCGCGGTGGCGGCATGACGATTCATCGCCGTTCCTCCCTTCCGGCCTTCAAGCGCCCTTCCCGTTCCGCTCGCTCGGCGGCCATCGCCTTGCGCATGGCGGCGTCCTTCTCGATACTGAAGACCAGCTCGCCGTCGAGCACCGTCATCCGGTTGACCGCGTAGGTGCTCAGCGGGTGCTTGTCGAAGATCGCGAGGTCGGCGTCCTTCCCCACCTCGAGGGATCCGACCCATGCGTCGATGCCCAGCTGGATGGCCGGGTTGATGGTGATCATGGCAAGGGCCTGCTCCCCGGTCATCCCGCCCCACTTGACCGTCTTCGCAGCCTCCTGATTGAGGTGCCGGGCCTCTTCGGCGCTGTCCGAATTGATCGAGACGAGGATGCCCCGCTCGGTCATGAGCGCGGCGTTGTGGGGGATCGCGTCCCAGGCCTCGACCTTGTACGCCCACCAGTCGGAGAAGGTGGAGGCGCCGGCCCCGTGCTCCGCAATCTCGTTCGCCACCTTGTAGCCCTCGAGTACATGCTGGAGGGTGGCGATCCGGAAACCGAACTCCTCGGCCAGCCGCAGCAGCTGCAGAATCTCGTCCTGGCGGTAGCAGTGGGCGTGCACGAGCCGCGTGCCCTCCAGAATCTCCACCAGCGGCTCGAGAGCGAGGTTCCGCCGAGGAGGAAGCGCCCGTTCGCCGCGCGCCGACGCTTCCTCAAACGCGCGGCGCCGTTCCCGATACGCCTCGGCGTCGATGAAGGCCTGCCGGATCACATCCTGCACCCCCATCCGCGTTGCCGGATAGCGTCGTTCCACTCCGGGAGGCATGCCGCGTGATCGCTTGGGGTTTTCCCCCAGCGCGAATTTGATGCCCGGAGGCGCCCCGGCGAAGACCAGGCCAGCGGCGTCGGCGCCCCAACGGTGCTTGATCACCACATTCAGGCCGCCGATCGGATTCGCGCTGCCGTGGAGGATGTTGGAGGTGGTGACTCCACCGGCCAGCTCGCGATAGATGTTGATGTCGTCCGGATCGACCACGTCGCCGGTACCGGTCATCGAGGAAACGGCGACGCTCCCCTCGTTGATGGACTCGGCGGCGATATGGGAATGGGCGTCGATGATGCCGGGCATCACGAACATGCCCCGGGCGTCGACAACCTCCACCCCGTCGGGCAGGGACACCGTCTCCCCGATCTCGGCGATCTTGCCGTCACGAACGAGGATCGAGCCCGGCGCGAGGGTTCCGCCGGTGACCGTGAGGATCGTGCCTCCCTGGACCACCAGATCCTGCGAGACCGCGGGAGCGGCGAGCAGCAGGAGGGAAAGGAGCCTCAATTGCATCGGTTTTCTCCCCGATCCGCGTCGGTTTCCCGGTCATTCGGAACCGGGCGATGGAGTACCCCGTCCACGAAGACCGCCTCGAGGACGGCGCCCTCGTCGAGGGGGTGCCGGTCGACAACCAGCACGTTGGCGATCCGCCCGGGAGCGAGCGAACCGATCCGGTCATCCAGTCCGAAGATCTGCGCCGGCGCCAGCGTGAGCGCGGTGAGCGCGGCTTCCCGGTCGAGTCCCCGGTCCACCGCGGTGCGGACCGCATCGAGGGCGTCCTTCCCGCCGCCGTGGAACCCGAACCGGACACCGGCGGCTGCCAGCGCCGCCGGCCCGGCCGGAGCGCGATCCCGCAACCGGAGTTCCCGGAGCGGCACGACGGCCTCCGGATCGGCGTTCCGGTCGGCTTTCGGCCAGCGGAGGTCCACCAGCACCGAAGCCCTGTGTTCGGCGAGGAACGAGGCGGCGGATTCCGCTTCGTGGCCACCGTAAAGCACCGGACGGATGCCGAGATCGGCGGCGAGCCGGACCATCCGCCGCATCTCCTTGTCCCGATTCCCGGGCAGGAGGACGGGCTGGCTGCCGGCCGCCGCGCGGGCGAGCGGAGCGAGCATCCGGTCGTAGCGGGGTCGCGGCAGCCCGGTGGGATCCTCCTCGTAGATGCGCCGGACCTCGCCGTAGTGCCGGACGTCGAGAAACAGCTGCCGGAGATAGGCGATCACCCCCATGATCGCGCTCGGAAAGGACCGGTTTCGCTGGGTCTCGAGGCGCACCATGAGGGCTGCCTCGGCGGAAAGGACGAGATCTCCCGGATCCTCGCCGAGGAGATTCCACCAGGCCGCGTGGCCGGAGATGATGCCGCCTTCGGGCGCCGAGACCGCGGAGGTGAACCCGGCGTTCCGGTACGCGGCAATCCGGTCATCGCCCAGGTCCAGAAGATCGGCGGCGCGGCGGTCCGCATGGGTGGCCGGGCGATCTCCCGGCCCTCGCGCCGGGTCGCCTTCCGGCGCCTTGTCCCCCGGGAGCCCGAGGTTTCCGAGGGCGTCCACCAGACCCGGAGCCACATGCTTCCCCGCCGCGTCCATGACGGCGGCTCCCGGCGGCGGGGTCGCATCGATGCCGACGGCGACGATGAGGCCGTCGCGCATCACCAGGTTGGCGCCCTCGAGGACGGCGCCATCTCCGACATGGACCGTGCCACCGACGATGGCGTGGGTTCGAGGCCCGCGATCGGCAACCTGACGCGACGAGAGCTGCGCGGCAGGCAGCGACTCGACGGAGACGGCCAGCAAGGACACCGCGAGCGACGCGAGTACGCGGCCGCGAAGCCGCCAAGTGTGCCGCTTCATGATGCCGAGTCTGTCCGAGTCGGTGGCGGCGGTCAAGCGCCGCCGTCCCAGCCCCGTCCCCACGGGCCAGGGTCTTCCAGGGCGCGCAGGGGATCGACGGCTGGAGTCCCGGCCCCGTTCCCACGGGCCGGGGGCCTCCCGCTGGCGCAAACTGGAGCACGCGGTCCGGTTCGCCCCGTCCCGACGAGCCGGAGGCCTCCGCATGCCGGCATGCAACGCCCGCCGGACAGGACCGGGACGGTCGCGGGGCGGGGCGAGCGCCCGGGTGCCGGCCCCGTCCGGGAAGGCGCACGGCCCATGGCGGCCAACCCGGGACCGGGCGCCGCATCGGGTCAGGGTCCCGGGAGGCGTAGTCCCCAAGTACTTTCAGGATAGGGATCATCGCAGTCTCGGGCCACATCGGGTCGGGGTCCCGCGATACGTGGTCCCCTCGGGGCCACCGCCGCCTCCCCGCTGGTCACGTCCCGTTCCGCGCCCGCCGGCGGAGGCGCCGGCGACCGCGCGAACCGTCCCGGTGGAAGACGAAGACTCCCTGCCGCCGCATCCAGGCGCGAGGCCACCTCGCCGTGGATGTGCCGGCAAGTCCCGGTGGAAGACGAAGACTCCCTGCCGTCGCATCTCCCCGGCGCACGGCCGCCTGCCGGCAAATGGAACCGGGGGACGGCTCCGACCCCATCTCCATCAAGCAGAATGCGCACCCGGCGCCTCTCCCGATGACAGGAACAAGACACGCCCGGCCAACCGGCAGGGGCGCACGACTCGGAGCGCTGGGGGTGCTGGCCGCGGCGGTACTGGTGGCGATCCGGGGAGGCATCGGTGGCGGGACGCCCGGACCGGAGCCGACGGAGGGTGGCGCACCGGAGGCCGCCCGCGGCTTCGTTGAAGATCGACTCTGCGCTTCCTGTCACCCGCAGCAATACCGGGAATGGCGCGATTCGCACCACGACCTCGCCATGCAGGAGGCCACCGAAGCCACCGTTCGGGGCGATTTCGAGGACGCCGTCTTCCGCCATTTCGGCGTGCAAACCCGCTTCTTCCGCCGGGACGGGCGATTCCTCGTCAACACCGAAGGCCCGGACGGGACCCCGGAGGACTTCGAGGTCCGCTACCCGTTCGGCGTCGAACCCCTCCAGCAATACCTGCTCGCCCTGCCCGGCGGACGATTTCAGGCCCTCGGAATCGCCTGGGACACGGAACGGAATGAGTGGTTCCCCCTGTACCCCGACGAAGCGATCCCGGCCGGGGATGCGCTCCACTGGACCGGGTGGCGCCAGAACGCCAACTCCGGCTGCATCGAATGCCACGTGACCGGTTTCCGCCGGGGCCACGATGCCACCCACAACCGGTTCCGCTCGACCTGGACCGCCGGGCATGTCGGCTGCCAGGCGTGTCACGGACCCGGCGGCGACCACGTCGCGTGGGCGGACGGACGGACATCGCGTGGCGGCGGGGCCGCCGACACCGGCTTGCGCGTGGAGTTTTCGAACAGCGTCGCCGAGGTCGAGGCCTGTGCCGCCTGCCACGCGCTGCGTACCGCGCTCGTTCCCGATCCATCCCCGGAGGCATCGTTCCCCGACAGCTTTCGCCCGGCGCTGCTCACCCCCGATGCCTACTACGCCGATGGCCAGATCCTGGGTGAGGTCTTCGAGTACGGCTCGTTCATCCAGAGCCGCATGTTCGCCGCCGGGGTCCGGTGCAGCGACTGCCATCACCCGCACACCCTCGAGCTACGGGCGTCGGGCAACGCGGTTTGCACGCAATGCCACCGTCCGGATCCGCCGCTCGACCGCTTCCCGACGCTCCCCGCAAAGGACTACGACTCCCCGGCCCATCACTTCCATCCGGAAGCGAGCGAGGGCGCCCGCTGCGCGAACTGCCACCTGCCGGAACGCGCGTACATGATCGTGGATCCGCGCCGGGACCACAGCTTCCGCATCCCGCGTCCGGACGTGTCCGCGGCAACGGGCAGCCCGGACGCCTGCACCACCTGCCATTCCGGGCAGGACCAGGAGTGGGCCGCGACCACCATCGCCGCCTGGTACGGACCAGAACGCCGGCGCGAGTCCCACTACGGACCGGCGCTCGCCGGCGGGCGCCGGGGACGCCCGGCGGCGCGGACCGAACTGATCCGCCTCATCCGGGACCGGGAACAGCCCGCCATTGTCCGGGCCACGGCCACGCAACTCCTCATCCGGTACGGAAGCGGCGGCCTGCCGGTGGTACCCGAGGTCTTCGAGGATTCGGAACCGCTGGTCCGGGCCGCAGCGGCCGCCGGCCTCGAGACACTGGCCGCCGGGGAACGCTTCCGTCTCGGCACGCTTCTCCTCGAGGATCCGGTTCGGCTGGTCCGGGTGGAGGCCGCGCGCGCCATGGCGCCCCGGTCGGGGGACCTTCGGGGACGCCACCGCGACGTGTTCCTGGCGGCAGCTTCCGAGGTCCGGATCGCGGCCGGCGTGCGCTCCGGCACGCCGGAGTCGGCCTTCAACCTCGGCAACTTCCACATCGCCACCGGAGACCACCAACGGGCGGTCCGCGACTATCGGAGCGCGCTGGCGCTCGATCCTGCCTTCGTTCCGGCGAGTCTGAACCTCGCGACGCTGCTCAGCCGGCTCGGGCGGAACACCGACGCCGAGGACACGCTCCAAAACGCCCTCGCCGCCGATCGGGACTCGGGAGACACTCATTACGCGCTCGCGCTCCTGATGGCCGAGGATGGTCGGCTCCGGGAGGCGCTCCCCCGGTTCGAGCGCGCCACCGAACTCCTGCCGGACCAGGCGCGCGTCCACTACAACCACGGGCTCGCGCTCCAGCGCCTCGATCGGCGCGGGGAAGCCGAAGCCGCCCTCAGGCGGGCCCATGCCCTCGAACCGGACACCTCCCGGTTCCTCCATGCGCTCGCCGTCCTGCATGCGCAGGAGGGGCGGTGGGCCGAAGCCCTGCCCTGGGCCGAACGGGCAACGGAAACGGGCGGAGGCCCCGACGCCGGCGCCCTGCTGGCGCGCATCCGTCGCGAGCTCTCCCGCTGACCGTCCGGATCAGTCCGGAATCCGCAGGCGGCGGAGCTTCCGCCACAGCCCCTGCCGGGTGATTCCGAGTTCCCGGGCCGCCCGGCCCCGATGCCCGGCGGCCCGGGCGAGCGCCCGTAGAACAAGGAGCCGCTCGAACGCGTCACGGGCATCCGCGAGCCGGCGGAGCGCGAGCAGCGTCTCCAGCTTGTCGGACCGGGCCGCCTCCGGAGGTCGAAGAAACGGCCTCACCGCCGCGCGGGAAACCTCCCGGCCGGCATGGGTGGTCAGAAGGGCCAGCACCACCGACTCGAGTTCCCGGACGTTGCCGGGCCAGGGATGGGCGGCCAGTCGGTCCAGCGCCTCCGCGGAAAATCGGACCCGATCCACCCGGTGGCGGCTGGCGAGACGGCGCGCGAGCGCGTCGGCGAGGAGCGGAATATCCGTCCGGCGGTCCCGCAGCGGAGGAACGCGGAGCCGGAACATGCCGAGCCGATGGAACAGGTCGGACCGGAATCCGCCCTCGAGGTTGCGGTTCGTCGCCGAAAGAAGACGGAAGTCGCTGGTCCGCAAACGGGTCTCGCCCACGCGCCGGTATTCGCGTTCCTGAAGGACCCGGAGCAGGACTGCCTGCCCCCGGGGAGGAAGCTCCCCCACCTCGTCGAGGAAAAGTGTCCCGCCGTCCGCCGCCTCGAAGAGGCCCGGGCGGGCAACCTCGGCTCCGGTGAACGCGCCCCGGGCGTGCCCGAAGAACTCGGACTCCAGCAGCGCTTCGGAAATCGCGGCGCAGTTGACCGCGACCAGCGGCCGACGCCGGCGGGGCCCCAGGCGGTGGACATGACGGGCCAGCAGCTCCTTGCCGGTCCCGGTTTCGCCCTGGATGAGCACCGGCACATCGAAGGGTGCGATCCGGGCCGCTTCGGCCAGCAGCCCGCGCATGGCCGGCGAACCGGCCACCATCCCCGCGGGATCAGCCGCGCTCGCGGACAACGGCGCCGTGCCCTGCCCGGAGCCGCTTGAGCAGCGAGCGCCGGATCCTGGCGATGTCCTTTTCTCCCAAGGTCCGATCGGGAGCCTGGTATCGAACCGAGACTCCGAGCGACCGCTTTCCCCCGTCGAGGGGCCAATCGTCGAATACCCGCGCGGACGCCACCAGCGGATGGCTGCGGATCTCCCTCGTGATGTCTCCGGCGCCGGTCCCCGGTTCGATGACAAGCGCGAAGTCCTCGACCGCCGAAGGGTGCCGCGACACCGGGTGCGTCGTCACCGGGGCGGTGATTCCGGGGTGGATGGCGAGCAACCCGGTCAGGTCCACTTCCCAGAGAAACACCGCCGGCTCGATGCCGAACCGTTCCGCGAGTTCGGGATGGACCTGACCGATCAACCCGATGGCGCTGTCCCCGGTCCGCACCGAAGCCACTCGTCCGGGCACCCAGCCGAACCCATCCTCCGGCAGGTACTCGGCCTCGACGCCGAGACCGGTGAGCAGCCGCTCCAGGGTCGCCTTGGCGTCGAAGAAATCGAGTGCCTCCGGCCCGGGGCCGCCCCAGCGGTCCTCCCGTGCTCCGGCGAGAACACCGGCCGCGATTTCGACTTCCCGGGGGCCGACATCGTCCTGCGGCGTCCAGACCCGGGAAACCTCGAAGAGACGGAGGCTCCGCAACCCGAAGTCCAGGTTCCGCGCCAGCGTCCGGAAGAGGCCCGGTCCGAGCGAGAGGCGGAGGCAGTCACGACCGGTGTTCAGCGGATTGCGCACCGTGTACGGCGGATTCCGGTCGAGCTCGCCCTCGGGAAGCACCGCAGCGAGGTCCTCCCGCGAAACCAGCGTATAGGTCTGCACTTCCCGCAGGCCCGCTGCCGCAAGCAGGTCCCGCACCCGTTCCCGCAGCGCCCGGGCCGGGAGCGGGGGCCGAGGGGGGACGGACCCGACGAGGGGCGTCGCCGGCAGGTCGTCATACCCGGTGACCCGGGCCACTTCCTCGACCAGATCGTCGGGCGCCCGCACATCGGCGCGCCAGCAAGGAACCTCGACCTCCAGCTCCTCGCCGGCATCCCGCACTCCGAAACCCAGACCGGCGAGTGCGTTCTCCACTGTCTCCGCCGGCGGATTCATGCCGAGAACCTGCGGCACCCGGGAGCGCCGGAGGCGGATGCGCACCGGTTCCGGCGGAACGGGGAAGACATCCACCAGTCCGGAAGCCACCCGGCCTCCGGCATGCTCCTCAAGCAGGCGGCACACCCGGGCGGAAGCGACCGGCGCCATCTCCGGCGGAAGCCCCCAGGCAAAACGGCGGGCGGCATCGGACATGAGATCGAACTCCCGGGCCGTCCGGCGCACGTTCGTCGGATGGAAATTGGCAACTTCCAGCAGCACGTTCCGGGTGGACTCGGTGATCTCGCTGTCCCGACCGCCCATGACCCCGGCGAGGGCGAGGGGACCGCTGGCGTCGGCGATCACCAGGTGCTCCGGGGCGAGCGGGCGTTCCACCCCGTCGAGCGTGGTGAGCCGCTCTCCGGGATCGGCCCGGCGCACCAGGATGTGCCGGTCCCGCACCTTGTCGGCATCGAAGGCATGCACCGGCTGCCCGAGCTCGAGCATGACGTAGTTGGTGACATCCACCAGGTTGTTGATCGGACGCATGCCGGCCGCCGCCAGCCGCTCCGCCATCCAGCCCGGCGAGGGGCCGGGAGTCACGTCCTCGATGAGCGCGAGGGTGAAGCGGGGGCAGAGGTCCGGCGCCAGGATCTCGGCGGTGGCCCGGCCGGCGACCGGCGGCCCCAGGCTCTCCCTCTCGAGCGGCGGCATGCCGAACGTCGACCCGGTGAGCGCAGCGATCTCGCGAGCCACGCCGGCGACGGAGAGCGCATCGGCCCGATTGGGCGTGAGATCGAAGACGAGAACCCGATCACCGAGCACGTCGGCGAGCGGAGTTCCGGGGGGGCGATCCGTGTCGAGAACCAGGATGCCCTCGTGTTCGGCGGAGAGGCCGAGTTCCGCCTCGGAACAGACCATGCCTCCCGAGACCACTCCCCGGATGCGGGATTTCTTCAGGCGGCGCGGTTTTCCGGTGCGCGGATCCGCCAGCAGAGCACCCTCACCGGCGAAGGCAATGGCCTGTCCCCCGGCCACGTTCGAGGCGCCGCAAACGACGGTCTGTTCGCCGCCCCGCTCCACGGTGACCAGCCGAAGCCGGTCGGCATTCGGGTGCGGGCGCACCGCGAGCACCCGCCCCACCACGACTCCGGGCCACGCGGCTCCCACCCGGTCGATCGAGGTGACCTCGAGGCCGGCGAAGGTGAGGCGGCGTGCGAGCCCCTCCACATCACCGGGAAGATCCACCAGTTCCCCGAGCCAGCCAAGCGGAACGCGCATCTCAGAACTGGCGGAGAAACCGCACGTCGTTTTCGTAGAACCGGCGGATGTCGCGGATCCCGTGGCGCAGCATGGCGATCCGCTCCACGCCGAGGCCAGCGGCGAATCCGGTATGGATCTCCGGGTCGTACCCCATGTTGGCGAGGATCCCGGGATGCACCATTCCGGCTCCCAGAATCTCGATCCACCCGTCGGGGCTGCTGATCGAGACCTCCACGCCGGGTTCCACGAAGGGGAAGTAATCGCAGCGGAAGCGGATCTCCCGCTCACCGAACAGTTGGCGAACGAACTGGAGCAAGGTCCCCTTGAGATGGGACATCGCAAGTCCCCGGTCCACCGCGAGCACCTCGGTCTGGGTGATCATCCATTCGTGGGTGGCGTCGGTCGCTTCGTTCCGATAGGTGCGCCCCGGGGCGATGACCCGGACCGGGGGTTCGCGGGTCTCCATGAACCGGATCTGGTTGGGAGAGGTGTGGGTGCGGAGCAGGAGCGGGCGCTCCCCTTCCCCGGTCTCCAGGTAGAAGGTGTCCATGGAATCGCGCGCCGGATGGTCTGCCGGGATCCGCAGCGCGTCGAAGTTGTAGTACTCGGTCTCGACTTCGGGCCCCTCGATCACATGGAACCCCATGCCGGCGAACGCCTCCACGATCGCCCGCTCGGTCAGGGTGATCGGGTGCAGACTGCCCTCGGGCGACGGGCGGCCGGGCAGGCTGACGTCGAGCGGGGCAAGCGCCTCGGTGCGCCGCGCCTTGAGTGCCGCAACCCGCTGCCGGTGCGCCTTCTGGAGCTCCTCCTTGAAGCGGTTCAGCGCCAGGCCGGCGGCGGCCCGCTCCCCCGGGGGGAGTTTGCCCACAAGGCGAAGGCTCAGCGACAGCCGCGACTTGCGGCCAAGGTGGGTGATGCGCCAGTCCTCGACGGCGGACTCGTCCCGGAGGCCGGCGAGTTCCTCGAGGGCGCGGGAGACTTCGGGCCCGGAGAGCGGACCATCTTCGGAATCGGGCACGGACAGATCCCGGCCCCTCGGAGACCGGGTGGCGGAGTATAGGGCCCGACGCGGGCCGGTCCGAAGCTCCATACTTCGGGCTTCCCGTGCCCCGATTCCGCTATCCCAGGTCCCTGATCGCCGACGAGGAGTGGGAGTACGCGCAGGCAGTGCGCGAATTCGCAGCCGGGGAAATCGCCCCCGAAAGCGGCGCCATGGAGCGCGCCGGCCGCATTCCGGCGCCCCTGACGGAACGGCTTGCCGATTTCGGCCTCTTCGGCGTCACCGTTCCGGAGAAGTTCGGCGGAACCGGGTTCGATTTCTTCCACCTGGTGCTCACCGTGGAGGAACTGGCGCGTGCCGACGCGGCGGTGTCGCTGCTGGTGGATGTCCACGGCACCCTGATCGTCAATGCGGTGAGCCAGTTCGGAACGAAGGCGCAGCGCGACGAACTTCTCCCGCAGCTCGCCGGAGGCCGGATCGGGGCGTTTTCGCTTTCCGAGGCGGAAGCCGGAAGCGACGCCTTCGCGCTCCGGGCAACCGCCAGGGAAACCGAAGGCGGATTCGTCCTGAACGGCGCCAAGGCGTGGGTTTCCGGCGGGCGGGAAGCAGGGCTCTTCCTGATCTTCGCCCGTGCCCGGGAAGGCGTGACCGGTTTTCTGGTGGACGCCGCAACCCCCGGACTCCGGGTGGGGCCGCCGGAGGACAAGGTCGGCCTCCGCGCTTCCTCGACCACCCCCCTCTACCTCGAGGACTGCCTTGTTCCCCGGGACCGGATGCTCGGACGGCCGGGACAGGGCCGCCGCATTGCGCTCGCCCTCCTGAACGAAGGGCGGATCGGAATCGCCGCCCAGCTCGTCGGTATCGGACAGGCGGCCCTCGACCTGGCGCTCGCCCACGCCGGGGAACGCCGGGCTTTCGGGGAGCCGATCTTCAGTTTCCAGGGAGTCTCGTTCGGGCTCGCCGACGCCGCCACCCGCCTCGAAAGCGCCCGGGTGCTCACCTGGAACGCCGCCCGGCTGGTGGATGAGGGCGGCGACCCGCACCGGGCGGCGGCGATGGCCAAGCTCACTGCCCAGCGGATGGCGGAGTGGGTGACTTCGCTCGCAGTGGAAGTGCTCGGCGGCATCGGATACACCAACGCCTCCCCCGCCGGAAAACTCTGGCGCGACGCCAAGGCGGGCACCATCTACGAAGGAACCGCCAACATGCAGCTCCTGACGATCGCCCACACCCTGAAACGAAGCTGAAGGTCCGGTCCCACGGCGACGCAGTGTCCCGGATCCGCGCGCTCCCCGCCGAACAACCTGACCGGGCGGAAGTGTCGAACGCTCCCGACGGGAACGTGACTCCGGATCCCCTCTCTTCCCTTCGGGCGGGATCCGCGCCGACGCATCCTTCGGACCAACGGACGGGTCCGCGCGCTCCACGCCGAACAACCTGACCAGGCGGAAGTGCGAACGCTCCCGACGGAAACGAGACTCCGGATCCCCCCTCACTGCCTTCCGGTGGAGACTTGCGCCGACGCATCCTTCGGGCCGACCGACGGATCCGCGCGCTCCACGCGAACAACCTGACCGGGCGAAGGTGCGAACGCTCCCGACGGGAACGAGACTCCGGGTCACCTCTCTTCCCTTCGGGCGTGATCCGCGCCGACGCATCCTTCGGACCAACGGACGGGTCCGCGCGCTCCCCGCCGAACAACCTGACCAGGCGGAAGTGCGAACGCTCCCGACGGGAACGAGACTCCGGATCCCCCTCACCTCCCTCCGGTGGGGACTTGCGCCGACGCATCCTTCGGAACGACGGACGGATCCGTGCGCTCCATGCGAACAACCTGACCGGGCGGAGGTGCAAACGCTCCCGACGGAAACGAGACTCCGGGGCCCCTCTCTTCCCTTCGGTGGGAATCCGCGCCGGCGCATCCGCCGGACCGACGGTCGGATCCGCACGCTCCCCGCGAACAACCTGACCGGGCGGAGGTGTCGAACGCTCCCGACGGAAACGAGACTCCGGGTCACCCTCTCTTCCCTTCGGTGGGAATCCGCGCCGGCGCATCCGCCGGGCCGACGGTCGGATCCGCGCGCTCCACGCGAACAACCTGACCGGGCGGAGGTGCAAACGCTCCCGACGGAAACGAGACTCCGGGGCCCCTCTCTTCCCTTCGGTCGGGATCCGCGCCGGCGCATCCGCCGGACCGACGGTCGGATCCACGCGCTCCACGCGAACAACCTGACCGGGCGGAGGTGCAAACGCTCCCGACGGAAACGAGACTCCGGGGCCCCTCTCTTCCCTTCGGTCGGGATCCGCGCCAGCGCATCCTTCGGAACGACGGTCGGATTCGCACGCTCCACGCGAACAACGTGACCGGGCGGAAGTGCGAACGCTCCCGACGGAAACGAGACTCCGGGTCACCTCTCTTCCCTTCAGTCGGGATCCGCGCCGACGCATCCTTCGGACCAACGGTCGGATCCGCACGCTCCCCGCGAACAACCTGACCGGGCGGAGGTGTCGAACGCTCCCGACGGAAACGAGACTCCGGGTCACCCGCACTTCCCTTCGGTCGGGGTCCGCGCCGGCGCATCCGCCGGACCGACGGTCGGATCCGCGCGCTCCACGCGAACAACCTGACCGGGCGAAGGTGCGAACGCTCGCTCCACGCGAACAACCGACGGGAACAAGACTCCGGGTCACCCGCACTTCCCTTCGGTCGGGATCCGCGCCGGCGCATCCGCCGGACCGACGGACGGATCCGCGCGCTCCACGCGAGCAAACTGACCGGGCGGAGGTGCGAACGCTCCCGACGGAAACGAGACTCCGGGTCACCCTCTCTTCCCTTTGGTGGGAATCCGCGCCAGCGCATCCTTCGGACCGACGGTCGGATCCGCACGCTCCACGCGAACAACCTGACCGGGCGGAGGTGTCGAACGCTCCCGACGGAAACGAGACTCCGGGTCACCCTCTCTTCCCTTCGGTGGGAATCCGCGCCGACGCATCCGCCGGACCGACGGTCGGATCCACGCGCTCCCCGCGAACAACCTGACCGGGCGGAGGTGCAAACGCTCCCGACGGGAACGAGACTCCGGGTCACCCGCACTTCCCTTCGGTCGGGATCCGCGCCGACGCATCCTTCGGACCGACGGTCGGATCCGCGCGCTCCCCGCGAACAACCTGACCGGGCGGAGGTGTCGAACGCTCCCGACGGGAACGAGACTCCGGGTCACCCTCTCTTCCCTTCGGTGGGAATCCGCGCCGGCTCATCCGTCGGACCGACGGACGGATCCGCGCGCTCCCCGCGAACAACCTGACCGGGCGAAGGTGCGAACGCTCCCGACGGGAACGAGACTCCGGATCCCCCTCTCTTCCCTCCGGTGGGGACTTGCGCCGACGCATCCGTCGGGCCGACCGACGGATCCGTGCGCTCCCCGCGAACAACCTGACCGGGCGAAGGTGCGAACGCTCCCGACGGGAACGAGACTCCGGATCCCCCCTCTCTTCCCTCCGGTGGGGACTTGCGCCGACGCATCCTTCGGGCCGACGGACCCGCCTGCCCCGCGGGTTCGCCAGAACCATCCGTTCCCGACGCCCGGTGTCCCGCCATGTTATCCGCAGCAGGACGGCTCGTGCCAGAGTAAGCTCTGCTCCATGAACGTCAGACTCCCGCGGCTCCGTCCACTCGGTTTTCTCCTTTTTCTCATGGCCGGGGGGACCGCAGTTGCCCAGCACGGGCCCGACCGCCAGGAGCGAATGAGCCATCCGTACGCCTGGCCGGCGGCCGGCGAGCTTGTCGAGAAATCGCACACGATCGTCGCCGGCGAGGTGACCGACACCCATTCGGCCTGGAACGGGGATCGCAGCGAGATCTTCACCACGGTGACGCTCCGGGTCGAGCAGACCCTCCGGGGCAGCGCGCGCCCCGACGTCCGGTTCCGGGTTCCCGGCGGGACCGTGGGCGACACCAGATTGACGGTGACCCATACCCCCCGGTTCGCGGTGGGCGAACGGGCCCTGGTGTTCCTGTCCGGAAATCCCGGTCGCTTGCCGCAGGTGACCGCCGGGGAAGCCGGCAAGCGCATCCTGCACAGGGACGAGGCCGGGAAGGAACACATCCTCCCGCCCCTCGCCGTCTCGGCTTCCCCGTCCGGGACGCCGGCGCTCCACACGCTGGACGAGTTCGCCGAATCCCTTCGGGATCCGGTGCTCCTCCACCAGCAGCGGTGACATCGACGCGGCGCGAAGGACCCTCCCTCCCCACCGCAGGAAATCGCACATGAAAAAGCTCGGCATTGCCTTTCAGGGCCTGCCCGGCTCCTACTCCGACCTCGCCTGCCGCGATCTCTATCCGGGCCATGAGCCCCTTGCGTGCAGCACGCTGGTCGAGGCGTGCGCAGCGGTCACCGGGCACCGCGCCGAGATGGCCATGGTCCCGGTGGACAATTCGGTGGCCGGACCGGTGGCGGATGTCCATCGCCTCCTCCCCGGGTCCGGGCTCCATGTGGTCGCCGAGACCTTTCAGCGGGTACGACACCAGTTGCTGGGACTCCCCGGCGCCACCCTCGAGGGTCTTTCGACCGTTCACAGCCACGTGCACGCATTGGCGCAATGTCGCAAGCTGATCCAGCGGCTGAAACTCTCGTCCGTGATCGAGGCCGACACGGCGGGCGCCGCGGCGCGGGTTGCCACCGACGGCGATCCGAGCCAGGCAGCCATCGCGTCGGCGCTGGCAGCGGAGATTCACGGACTCACGATTCTCGAGGCGGATGTCGAGGATTCCCCGCGCAACACCACCCGCTTCCTGGTGATGGCGAGGGATCCCCGGGAGTCCTCGCCCGGCGAAGCGATGATCACCAGCCTGTTCTTCGAGGTGAAGAACATTCCGGCTGCGCTCTACAAGGCGCTCGGGGGATTCGCGACGAACGGAGTCAACCTGTTGCGGCTCGAGAGCACGATGCTGGATCGCTCGTTCACCTCCACCCGGTTCTTCTGCGATATCGACGGCCATCCGGAGGATCCGGGGGTGGAGCGGGCGCTGGACGAGCTCTGGTATTTCTCCAGTTCGGTCACGATCATCGGCTCCTACCCCGCCGACCCGATCCGTAGCCGGGCCGGACGTCCGGCCTGACCCGGGGGCGGACTACCCGACCCGGCGGTCCAGGTCCGCGACCGGAATTCCGAGGCTCTCGGCAGCGCGCTCGCGGTCGCCCCCGAGCTCGGCCAGCCGCTGCTCCACAAGCGCCTTCCCGGCGCGCGCCAGGTAGGCATCCAGGCGCTCTCCGGGTCTGGCCGGCGGGCCGGACCGCAGGTCCAGGTGTTCCCGCACATCCTCTTCGGACACTTCCTCGCCGGCAGCGAGAATGAGGAGGCGCTCCACCAGATTCCGCAGCTCGCGGACATTGCCGGGGAAGGCATGACCGGCGAGCCGTTGCAGTGCTGCCGCCGTGAAGCGGCGCAACGGCTCGCCCTCGGGGGTGAGAAGCTCGGTGAAGTGCGCCACCAGGAGCGGGACATCGCCCGGCCGTTCCCGGAGAGCGGGCATCCGGATGGGCACCACTTCCAGCCGGTGCAACAGGTCATTGCGGAACGCGCCACTGCTCAGATCCTGGTTGGTGGCGGAAAGTACGCGGACATCCACCTCGACGCTGCGTGACCCTCCCACCCGGTTGATGCTGCTTTCCTCGAGGGCGCGCAGCACCTTCGCCTGGGTGCGGGGACTCATGTCACCGACTTCGTCGAGGAAAAGCGTGCCGCCGTTCGCCTGCTCGAACTTGCCGATTCGCTGGCGATGGGCGCCGGTATAGGAACCCCGCTCGGCGCCGAAGAGTTCGCTCTCGATCAGTTCCTCCGGGATCGCCGCACAGTTGACCTCCACGAAGGGGGCGGCGGCGCGGGGGCTGGCATCGTGGATCAGGCGGGCCACCACCTCCTTGCCGGTCCCCGACTCCCCCGTGATCAGGACCCGCACATCGGTGGGCGCAACCCGGTCGATCCGCTCACGGACCGCGTCCATCACCGCGGACGTGCCGACGAGGCGTCGGCGCGCTCCCTCGCGGTTCCGATGGGCATCCAGCTCGCGGGCGAGTTCGCGATTCTCCTCGGCCAGCCGCTTGCGCTCCAGGACGGCTGCCTTGTCCAGCGCCACCCGAAGCCGGGCGCCGATGTCACCGCTGCCACCCTTTTCGAAGAAGTGGGCGGCACCGGCGTCGATCGCCCGCACGGCGGTCTCGATATCCCCGTGAGCCGTATGCATCGCGACGGCAATGGACGGGTCCCGCTCGCGAATGCGCCGAAGTACCTCCATCCCGTCCATCCCCGGCATCTTGATGTCGAGCACGACCAGGTCGGGCGTCTCGCGCTCGAGGGAAGCGAGGGCCTCGGGGCCGGACGCGGCCTCGGTCACCCGCCAGCCCTCGTAGCGAAGCCGGCGGCGGAGCGACCGGCGAATCATCGCCTCGTCATCGACGACGAGAACCGAGATGTCCTCGTCGGGTCTGGTCTGTTCGGTCACCGGGCCCAAATGGTATGCGCACGAGCCTCGCGCGCCCGGCAAGACACAATCCGGGCGGATCGATTCTCCCTCCCGCCCGTCCGGTCCCGCGAAGCCGCACCGGCTGGTCCTCAACGTCCCGGCCGTACCCCGGAAGGAACGACCGGAACTCCGGACGCTGGAGGTTCCCGAAAACAAGGCCCCTCCCTGCTCCCGTCCCACCACAACGCGGCGGCTACGAGCCCCAGCGAAACCCCGGCCACCACGGCACCGGGTCATCCCGTATCCAGGAGGGAGCGACCCGGGACTCCGGACGCCACGGTTCCTCAAGCGAGGCCCCCGTGACCGCCTTGCCGCGACGCACCGGCTACGAGCCCCAACGAAACCCCGGACGCCACGGCACCGGGTCATCCCGTATCCAGGAGGGAGCGACCCGGGACTCCGGACGCCACGGTTCCTCAAGCGAGGCCCCCGTGACCGCCTTGCCGCGACGCACCGGCTACGAGCCCCAACGAAACCCCGGACGCCACGGCACCGGGTCATCCCGTATCCAGGAGGGAGCGACCCGGGACTCCGGACGCCACGGTTCCTCAAGCGAGGCCCCCGTGACCGCCTTGCCGCGACGCGCCGGCTACGAGCCCCAACGAAACCCCGGCCGCCACGGCACCGGGTCATCCCGCATCCAGGAGGGAGCGACCCGGGACTCCGGACGCCACGGTTCCTCAAGCGAGGCCCCCGTGACCGCCTTGCCGCGACGCACCGGCTACGGTCTTCAACGGACACGGAGAACTCGAAGCGGGCCCCGTCAGCCCCGCCGCGACGCGCCGGCTACGGGCCCCATCGAACCCCGGCTGTCCCGGCGCCGGGCCATCCCATCCCCCGGAAGGAACGAAATCGGAACTGCCGGACGCCACGAATCCGTCAAGCGGGGCCCCGTCAACGCCGAATTCTCACCAGCAGGCGCCGGAGCCGGCCGGAGCCGGACTGTCCGATGCGTTCCGCCGCCCCCGGAGCGTCCCGACCGCCGGCAACACGGCTCGTCGCGCGGGCGTGGCAGGTAACGATCCGGCGGAACGCCGCGATCGGTTCCCGCGAGCCCGAAACCGGCTCGGCCTTCACCATCCACCGGCTGGCAGCCGGAGCCGCCGACCGGGGAGTGCACCGCGATCATCCGGTCGCCAGACAACACGGCGCCTGCGATGCCCGCCGGGGCGGTCAGGATGACAAGAATCGTCGGCGCCACCGGTTTTCAGGCATTTGCTCAGCGAAACCGGACGCGGCGAAGCACAATACCCGCCGACCACACCACGGCCACCCCGCCGTGGAAGGAGGAGATCGCGTGCGTTTCCCGGCCTTGTTTCCGATCCTTCTCTGCCTGGCTCCCGCCTCGACACTCGCCGCCGCTTCCGAAGTCGTGGGGGAGATCGAGGGGCCGGACGGGACCGGGATCGCCGGGGCAAGCGTGGTGCTGACGCTTGCGGACGGGGAGATCCGGGAGACGGTGAGTGACGGAGCGGGGTCGTTCCGCTTCGGCTCGCTGCCCGAGGGACGGCATCGGCTCACGGTGATGCGGCAGGGATTCGGGGCCCGCACGGTGCACATCACGGTGGAATCCGATGGCGAGGTCCGCATCAGCATCCCGCTCGCCCTCGCGTTCGCCGAGAGCGTCAACGTCACCGGACAAAACGTGGAACGCAGCCGGTTCGAAGAGAGCGCCAGCGTGGTGGTGGTGGACGGAGCGCGGCTCGACGGCGGGACCGACACCGACCTCTACAAGCTGATCGCCATGACCCCGAACGTGGACTCCGACTCCGACCGCCGCGGCTTTTCGATCCGCGGTGTCCGACAGAGGGGCTTCGGAAACGACGGTGGCCTGCTGGTGAGCGTCCGGGTGGACGGCGCCCCGGTGGAGGGGTATCAGGCTGCCTATTTCGGACCCTTCAGCACTTGGGATCTGGATCGGGTGGAGGTCTTCCGCGGGCCGCAGTCCACCCAGCAGGGGCGGAACTCGCTCGCCGGCGCCATCGTGATGCGAAGCGCCGATCCGGTTTATCGCACCGAGGTACGCGGGCGGGTTCGTTACGGCAACAACCGCCAGGCTTCGGCGGTGGTGAATGTGCCCTTCGGCGGGAAGGCGGCGGTCCGCATATCGACCGACCTCCAGGCCAGCAGTGGTTTCGTCACCAACCCGACCCGGAATGGGGAACACTACGATGAGCACGACGCGCGGAACCTGCGAGCCAAGTTCCGCTTCGATCCCACCAACCGGTTCCGCGCGCTGGTCACCCTGGCGACCACCGTGAACCGGGGCGGCGACAGCACGATCGTGGCCTCCCGTTTCCCGGACGAGCGGGTGAACCTCTCCGAACAGGAAGCCGAAGACGGATCGACCCACCGGAGCGCGACGGTGGAATTGGGATACGACCTCGGCGCGGTTCGCCTCGAGTCCACCACCAGCATCTACACCCACGAATATCACCGGCGGGAGGATGTGGACCAGACCCCGAATCCGGGCAGCCTGCTCGACTATTTCACCGATGACCGCTGGCTGAGCCAAGAACTGCTGGCACGGTATCGCGGCAACCGCCTCCACGGGGTGTTCGGCCTCTACCTCGCCGACCTCAATGATTTCCTGCAGGCGGACGCTTCCGGGCCCGGCGAACTGGCCGGGCTTCCCCCGGGGTTCACCCTGACCTCCTGGTTCCGGACCGACGAGCTCACCCGCAACGCCGCGCTGTTCGGCGAGTTCGACCTGGGCCTGGCGCCGGACTGGTCGCTGACGCTCGGCGGCCGCCTCGACCGGGAGACCCGGACCACGAGCAACGCCCAGGGCCTCCGATCGGATCCCCCGGCCCCCTCCCTGCCGGGAGGGGATCAGGGGCCGGAGAACCTGGATGCGGAGTACCTTGCGTTCCTGCCCAAGGTGGGACTCCGCCGGGAATGGAGCGACGCCCTGTCCACCTCGGTCTCCTGGCAACGCGGGTACCGCGCCGGGGGCCAGTCGATCGCGGTGCTGAGCCGGCAGGTGGGCAACTACGATCCGGAATTCACCGAGAACTACGAGTTTGCGGTCCGTGCCCGGACGTCCGACCGGCGCTGGTTCCTCGGCGCCAACCTGTTCTACACGGACTGGAACGATCAGCAGGTGCGGGTCCGGACGGAACTCGGGCTTCCGGTGGACACCCTGACCGTGAATGCCGGCGAGTCCACGGTGTATGGCGCGGAGGCCGAGACCTCGTATTGGATCAACCGCGAAATCCAGCTCTTCGGCTCGCTCGGCGTGCTGCGCACCCGCTTCGACGACTTCGTGGACGAGGACCGGGACTTCACCGGCAACGAGTTCCCGGGCGCCCCGCGCTGGTCGGCGATGGCCGGCGTTTCCTGGCGGCCCACCGAGTGGCTCTCCGGTACCGTGGAACTTGCCTCGCAGGACGGGTTCTTCTCCGATGCCGAAAACAATCCGGATCTCATGCTCGCCGGACGCACCCTGGTAAACACCCGATTCGGAATCGAGCGGGACGGCCTCGGCGCCTGGTTCTACGGGCGCAACCTGCTGGACAAGCAGTACCTGCTGTCGATCTGGCGCTCCGAAATTCCCGGATCCGGAAATCTCGCCCGGGCCGGCGAACCGCGGACGATCGGCGTCGAGATCAGCTACCGGTACTGAAGCGATCGGCGCGGCCCCTTCTCGCCCAGCCGGAGTTCGGTGTCGGCGGTGAGGTCGGGGGAAGCCCGCTCGCCACGGAGCAGCGCGAGGTGGCCGGCGGCGGCAATCATGGCCGCGTTGTCGGTCGAGAGCGCGACGCTCGGATAGACCACCGGGAGGCCGGTCTCCTCCCCCAATCGCCGGAATCGCTCGCGGAGCGCCGAATTCGCGGCCACTCCGCCCGAAAGAAGGATGGCGCGGGCACCGGTTTCGGGAAGGGCCCGGACCACCGAACGGGTCAACGCCCGCACCACCGCCGACTGGAAGCTGGCGGCGAGGTCGACAATGTCCGTCCGCCCGAAGGGGTCCCCACCCGCCGCCAGCGGTTCGATGCGCTCGATCTCGATCAGACGCAGCACCTGCGTCTTGAGACCGGAGAAGCTGAAGTCACAGCGCGCCCCGTCCGAGAAGAACGGCAACGAGAAGGTGTGCCGCTTCGGGTTGCCGCGCCGGGCCAGGCGGTCGAGGATCGGCCCCCCGGGGTACCCGAGGCCGAGCCGCTTGGCGACCTTGTCATAGGCTTCGCCGGCGGCGTCGTCGCGTGTCTTTCCGAGAAGCTGGTACATGCCCTCGGCCTCCATCAGAAACAGACTGGTGTGGCCACCCGAGACGACCAGCGCCAGCGCCGGGTGCGGGATTTTCTCCGGAGCTTCCAGGTAACAGGCGCGGATATGCCCCTCGATGTGGTCCACGCCGACCAGGGGAATGCGGCGGGCAAAGGCGAATGCCTTGGCAAACGAGACTCCGGCAAGGAGCGCGCCCATGAGCCCGGGGCCCCGGGTCACCGCCACCGCCTCGAGTTCGCCGATGTCCACGCTGGCGGCGTCAAGCGCCCGTCGCACCACCGGCGCCAGGTGGACGAGGTGCTGGCGCGACGCGATCTCCGGAACCACGCCGCCGAAGGGCGCATGCTGCTCCTGGGAGGAAACCACATTGGAGAGGATCCGGCGGCCGTCCTTCACCACCGCCGCCGAAGTCTCGTCGCAGGAGGTCTCGATTCCGAGGATCAGCACGGGGCCGGAAGACGGTAACGCAACGGAACCGGGAAGCCCGGACGGGAAGCCCGGACCTGCTACCTTGTGCGCCACCAATGGTAACCCCGATGCGCTGGGACGCTCGGGCACGGGTGCTGCACCTGCTGGATCAGCGCCGCCTGCCCCTCGAAGAGGCGTGGCTCGCCTGCCGGCGGCCCGGCGAGGTGGCGGAAGCCATCCGGAGCATGGTGGTCCGGGGAGCGCCGGCCATCGGCATTGCCGCCGCCTGGGGAACGGTCCTCGGGTTCCGGCCCGGCCAGCCGGTCGCGCCGGCCCGGTTCGAGGCCATCGCGGCGGAGTTCATGGCCACCCGGCCCACCGCGTACAACCTCGAGGCCGCGCTCCTGCAGATGCGGGCGGCCGTTGCCGGTGGCGCCTCCGGCCTCGAGGAAACCGCCGGCCGGATCCACCGGGAAGACCTCGCCGCCAACCGGGCGATGGGCGGGCACGGCGCCGCCCTTCTTCCCGAAGGCGCACACCCGATCCGGATCCTGACCCATTGCAACGCCGGCGCGCTCGCGACCGCGGGCTACGGCACGGCGCTCGGCGTGGTGCGCGCGCTCGCGGAAACCGGCCGCCGGGTGGAGGTCTTCGCCCCGGAGACCCGACCCTTCCTTCAGGGGGCGCGGCTGACCGCGTGGGAGCTCCGCCGGGACCGGATCCCGGTCACCCTGATCACCGACGGCATGGTGGGATCCCTGCTCGCCAGCGGTCAGGTGGACGCGACCGTGGTGGGCGCCGACCGGATCGCGGGCAACGGGGACATCGCAAACAAGATCGGAACCTACCAGACGGCCGTCCTCGCCAGGGAACACGGCGTCCCGTTCCACGTGGTCGCGCCGTGCTCCACCGTGGACCGGAGCACACCGGACGGCGCATCGATCCCGATCGAGGAGCGGCGCCCGGAGGAGGTGACCCGCTTCCAGGGGACCGAGATCGCCCCGGCAGGGATCGCTGTCTGGAACCCGGCGTTCGATGTGACCCCGGCGAAACTCATCACCGCGATCATCACCGAAGCCGGGGTGGCGAGGCCCCCCTTCCGGGAGTCGCTCGCCGGGCTGGTGGAATGAATCCCCTCAGCCGTTCCAGCGGACGAAGAAGATGATCAGCGACGTCACGAAGGCGTAGATGACCAGGCTCTCGATCAGCACCAGGCCGAGCAGCAGCGAGAACCGGATCTGAGGCGCCGCCCCGGGATTCCGGGCGAGGCTCTCGCAGGCGCCGACAACCGCCCGGCCCTGGGAAAAGGCGCCCATCGATCCGGTAAGGGCAATCGCACCCGCGCCGGCAATCAGGGCCCACTTGGTGACAACCGGGTCCCAGGAACCCTGGGCCCACGCCGGGGAAGCAAAAACGACACCGGCGGCGACAAGAATGGCGGTCCGCAATTTCATGGACACTTTCGTTGTTCTCCTTGGTTGAATGATCGAAGTCCGCCGAGTTGCGGCGAGACCGGTCAGTGCTCTTCCGCGACGACCGCGCCGCCGAGATAGATGACGGTGAGCATGGTGAAGACGAAGGCCTGGAGGAAGCTCCCGAACACGCCGAAGAGCATCATCGGCACCGGGACCACGAACGGGGCGATCAACATCAGGACGATCACCACCAGCTCCTCTCCGAAGATGTTGCCGAAGAGCCGCACCGAGAGCGACAGCATCCGACTGAGGTGGCTGATGATTTCGATGGGGAGCATGATCACCGCCAGCGCGAGACTCGGTCCGAGGAAATGGGCGAAGTATCGGCCCGCCCCCTGCGCCCGGATCCCTTGGTAGTTGTAGTAGAGGAATGCCAACAGCGCGCACCCGACCGGCATGTTGATGTTCACGGTCGGCGAAGACAGGAAAGGCACGAGTCCGGACAGGTTGCTGACCAGGATGAACAGACCGATGGTGCCCACCAAGCCCAGGAACGGACGCCCCTTCGGTCCGACGTTCTCCTTCAACAGCGCGAGCAGCCCGGTCACCAGCAACTCGATCACCAGCTGGAACCGCCCCGGCTGGTCCACCGAGAGCCGACGGCGAAACCACAGCGAGAACGCCACCAGGCCGACCGCCGCCACCACTGCCATCACCACATGGTCGGGCGGATGAACGTGCGCCCACAGCTCGATGAGCTGGGAAAAGATCGAGGGATGATGGAGTTCCATGGACGAGGGGCCGGGAGGAGGGCGAAGGCGTCAGTCTTCAGCCGGATCGGAGTGGTCGGCGTCCGTCCCGGGTGCGCCGGGAGCCGGATTCGACTCCCGTCGGGTTCGGGAAATATCCCGACTTTCGCCGATCAGCTCCAGGGCCACAGCCCCGAGGGGCGCCCCCAAGCCGAGGATCACGCCGAGGACGCTCGCCTTCCAGACCGCAATTATGACGAACAGGAGCGCCCCGAGCAAGAGATAGCGAAGCCCGGTGAGGGCGGCAGCGATCAGCGCGCCCCGACTTCCCACCACTCCGGTCGCGCCCTCGGCGATGGACTTCAGGACCCGAAGGTTCGCAACCGAAATTCCGGCGCCGGCGAGCACCGAGAGCCCTTCCCGGGGGCCGAACAGGAACGCGACCAGGGACGCGACCAGACCGATCGCTATCCCCTGCCGGACCAGACGGGATTCCCGCGGGGTGGGAGGGGATGCGGTCATTCCTCCTCAACGGACGCGGACACGGCCCGCAGCAGGTTGCGGAACCCGGCCGCAACCCCGCAGATCAGGCCGACGGCGGCGAGCCACGGGCCGGTTCCGAGCCACCCGTCGAGGAACCAGCCCGCTCCCGCACCGATCAGGATGGCAATGGGAAACGCAAAACCGACGCCGACCAGGCTCAGCAACCGGGCGGCAGGGGGCGGCCCCCCTTCCCTCACGATCAGTCGTCGCTTGCGGACTCCCGCGCCGCTTCGGATTCCCCGCCGCCGGGTGGCAGCAGGTTCGCTGCGGTGGATTCCGGCGAGAGCCGCTCCACGATGGCCGCCACCGGAACCGCCAGCTTGTCCAGGAAGGGCTTGGGATACACGCCGATGAAAACGCACAGCACCACGATCGGAATGAGCGTCGCGCTCTCGCGCGGAGTGACATCGAGGAGTTTCCGGTTCTCCTCCTTGTCCAGCTTGCCGAACATCAGCCGCTGGTACAGCCACAGCAGGTAGGCGGCGCCCAACACGATACCGGAGACCGCGAAGGCGGCATACACCCAGTTGACTTGGAAGATACCTTGCAGGATCAGGAATTCGCCGATGAATCCGTTGAGCATCGGAAGCCCCATCGAGGCCAGAGCGATCACCAGGAACATCGCGGCGTACACCGGGACCACCTTGGCGATCCCGCCGTAGGCGGCGATCTCGCGGGTGTGGCGCTGCTCGTACATGATTCCGACCAGCAGGAAGAGACCGCCGGTCGAAAGGCCGTGGTTGATCATCTGCAGGATGCCGCCTTCGAGCCCCAGGGTGTTCAGGGCGAAGATCCCGAGCATCACGAAGCCGAGATGGCTGACTGAGCTATAGGCCACCAGGCTCTTCCAGTCCTTCTGGACCAGGGCGACGAGCGCCCCGTAAATGATGCCGATGATGGCGAGGGTGGCGACCCACCAGACGGCCTCGCGGCTCGCGTCCGGGAGCAGCGGGATCGAGAACCGGACGAATCCATAGGTTCCCATCTTCAGAAGGACGCCGGCCAGGATGACCGATCCGGCGGTCGGAGCCTGAACGTGGGCGTCCGGCAGCCAAGTGTGGAAGGGGAACATCGGCACCTTGATGGCAAAGCCGATGAAGAACGCGAGGAAGACCCAGAACTGGAGCCCGGCTCCGTAGTCGGTTCCGAGCAGCCGGATCAGATCGAAGGTGTACTCGCCGGTGGCGCCGTGGTGCGCAAAATAGATCGCCAGGATCCCGAGCAGCATCAGGACGCTGCCCACCAGGGTATACAGGAAGAACTTGATCGCGGCGTAGAGCTTCCGGGCGCCGCCCCAGATGCCGATGAGGAAGTACATCGGCACCAGCATCACTTCCCAGAACACATAGAACAGGAAGAAGTCGAGGGCGACGAAGACCCCCAGCATCCCGGTCTGGAGCAGCAACAGGAAGACGTAGTACTGCTTCACCCGGTCGGTGATCGACCGCCACGAGGAGAGGATTGCGATGAAGCCGAGCAGCGTGGTCATCAGGATCAGCAGCAGGCTGATCCCGTCCATGGCGATGTTGTATTCCACTCCGATGCTGGGAATCCACTCGTAACGCTCTCCGAACTGGAACTGCGGTCCGGCGGCGTCGAAGCTGAACCACAGCGGCAGCGAAATCAGGAAGCCGATGAAGGCAGCGATGTTCGCCAGCCAGCGGATCCGGTTTTCCTGCGTCTTGTCCACGAAGAAGAGGATGGCCAGAGCCGCCAGTGCCGGAAAGAACACGACCAGCGAGAGGATCGGAAAGTTGAAGGGGTTGTTCTCGAACATCCTGGATTTCCTGGTTCACCAGGTGGTGGAAAGAGTCACCGGCGGTCTTATCCCCACAGAAAGAAGGCCCCGGAGAGCACTACCAGGGCCAGCAGCATGAGAAGGGCGTAGTTCTGGAAAAGGCCGGTCTGCATCGCGCGGGCGCGCCCCGAGAGGCCATCCAGGATCTCGGCGACCAGATTCACTGCCCGGTCCACCAGATGCTGGTCGGAAAGGTCCGAGAGGTCGCCGCCGAGCCGCGTCACCGAGGCGGCGCCATTCACCGCTCCGTCCACCACCCGGTCGTCGAAGCGATTGAGCCCCTCCGCGCCCCGCAGAGTACCCTTGACCGCGGTCGCGTCGTAGATCTCGTCCACGTAGTACTTGTTGGACAACAATCGATACGCGCCGCTACCGGCGAGCGCGGCATCCCGGGTCGGAGCCGTGAGATACCGCCGCCAGGCGAACCGGATGCCGGCGAGCGCAAGCGCCACGGAGAGTCCCATCAGGGCGTATTCCACGGCGTAGGATGCGTGGTGCGGGGCGGCGGGCGCATGGCCGCCGGCGTAGATGGCCGGCTCCAGGAAGTGCTCGATGCGGTTGGCGCCACCGAGCGCCGCCGGAATCCCCACCCAGCCGGCCACGACCGACCCGGCAGCAAGGATGACCAGCGGAATCGTCATGGAGGGCGCCGACTCGTGGAGATGCTTCTCCATGGCCGCCCCACCACGAAAGTCGCCCCAGAAGGTCATGATCACCTGCCGGCTCATGTAGAACGCGGTCATCGCCGCAGCCGCGGCGGCGAGCGCCCAGAGCACGAAGTGCCCGCCCTCGAAGGTTTTCCAAAGGATTTCGTCCTTGCTGAAGAACCCGGCGAGCGGCGGGATGCCGGCGATCGCCACGGTGGCGATCATGAAGGTCCAGGCGGTGCGGGGCAGGTGGCGGACGAGGCCGCCCATGTTCCGCATGTCCTGCATTTCGGTGTAGTGCCGCTTGCCGCCGGCCGCGTGTTCGGCGTGCTCCATCGCGTGGATCACGCTTCCCGAACCGAGGAACAGGCACGCCTTGAAGAAGGCGTGGGTCATCAGGTGGAAGACCGCCGCACCGAAGGCGCCGACCCCGGCGCCGAGGAACATGTAGCCGAGCTGCGAGACGGTGGAATAGGCGAGGACCTTCTTGATGTCGTTCTGGAAGAGCGCGATCGAAGCGGCAAGGATGGCGGTCAGCGCGCCCACGGTGGCAACCACCGCCAGCGCCGCCGGGGCGTGGGAGAACAGGACCCCGGTGCGGGCGACCATGTACACGCCGGCGGTCACCATGGTCGCGGCGTGGATGAGCGCCGAGACCGGAGTCGGCCCCTCCATCGCGTCGGGCAGCCAGACATAGAGCGGAATCTGCGCCGACTTTCCGGCGGCCCCGACAAACAGCAGAATCCCGATCGCGGTCAGCGCCCCCCCGGTGGCCCCTGCCTCGCTGATCTGTCCCATGACCCCGTAGAAGTCGAGGGTCCCGAAGGTGACGAAGGTGAGCAATACCGCGAGAATGAAACCCGCATCCCCGATCCGGTTGACCACGAAGGCCTTCTTGCCCGCCTGCGCCGCCGCGCGCCGGTCGAACCAGAACCCGATCAGCAAGTAGGAGCACAACCCCACGCCCTCCCAGCCGATGAACATCATCAGGAAGTTGGCGCCCAGCACCAGGTTCAGCATGAAGAAAGTGAACAGGTTCAGGTAGGCGAAGAAGCGGGCGAACCCGGCGTCGTGGCTCATGTACCCGAGCGAGTACACGTGGATCAGGAAGCCGATCCCGGTGACGACCAAGGTCATCACCATCGAGAGCGAATCCAGCCGGTACCCCCAGTCCACCCCCATGCCTGGAATCCAGGGGAACAGCGACTGCTCGACCCGCGCCGAGGCGCCACCCTCGACGAGGAAGGTGGTGAGGAAGAAAAAGGCCGCCAGCAGGAACGACGCGCCCACGGTGGCGCACGCGAGATACCCGGCGAGGGGCTTGCCGAGGCGCTTGCCGAACAGGCCATTGACCAGCGCACCGACGCCGGGAAGGACCGGGAGCAGCCAGAGAAGCGAGTTCAATACGATGACGGTTGGGTTGCCGGGACGGATCGATTCGAGTCGGGATGGCGTCCCTTCCCGACTCCGCCGTCGGACCGGGACACCTGAGGGGCGGCCCGGGGAGAAACCCGGCCCGACGCCCCGCCGGAAAGCGGGGACGGTAACGGATCGGGGCCTCCGAAGTCAACGCGAAAGGCCGGCAACGGTTCGACCCGCGAGAAGGGTCTTACCAATGCATATCATTTCCAATCAATGATTTATGACAAGAAACGTGCCCCGATGGACGCACCAGCCGGATAGGGAAGGCGCCGCGCCGATGCACCCTCCCGGTCGAGCTCCCGCATCGCTCCGAAAGACCAATGTGACCGCCGGGGCCGACCCTCGCCGGCGCGCCGAGCCGCGCCTTCAGACGCTCGTCGCGGCTGGCGCCGGTCCGGCCTGCCCTCCGATAGTCGGGCCATGGCCCATGGTCCCGCGTCCTCCGGCGCCGAACCGCGACCGCAAGCCGGTTTTTCCACGGGATTCGAGGCCTTTTCGGACGTGACGCAATGAAATCCCCAGTCGTGCGTCCTGATTCTGCATGGCAGGAGGTACCGCGCCATGCCCAACGAAATCGACAACCCCATCACGGGCGCCCAGCCGCCGGATCGCCGGATGTTCAACAGAAGGGGTACGCTTTTCGGCGTGCTGCTCCGCGTGACCCGCGATCCGGAGCTGGCCTATACTGCGTACACCGAGGTGATGGACATGGCGGGCGCTCACGTTCTGGCGGAGGTCCGGATCCTTGCGGTCAAGCTGGAAGCGCTGACCGGGTTGGTTCGCGGTTTGGCCGCGCGCCTGAGGGAGCTCGAAGAGCGCGTGACAGCGATCGAAAAGCGACTCGATATACGCATGACGGAATCCGAAAAGCGACTCGATATACGCATGACGGAATCCGAAAAGCGACTCGATATACGCATGACGGAATCCGAAAAGCGACTCGACGAACGAATCAAGGCGTCCGAGGCGGCAACCACCGCGCGCCTCGACAAGGTTGACGCGCGCCTCGACAAGGTTGACGCGCGCCTCGACCGAATCGGGGATCAGGTGAAGGAAACCAGGGACGTGCTCTTGGCAAAGATCGACGCCGACAACGCATCGCATCGCCGGATGCTGTACGGCATGATCGTCATGTTGATGGCGGTGGTTCTCGGAACGGTCCTCCGATGACGCCTCAGCGCTGATCGCGACCCGCCTGGCGCATGCGCTTCGGGGCATCCGTGGGGCGCCGTCCCGTTGCATCGGGCGCGTCCGCACGCGCAGTCCGGCGCACCCGGAGGCGCCCCCATCCGGTGGAAGCCTGTTTCCGGCCAACGGTTGCGGTCTCCCCCGAACTCGATGGCGACGCTGCCACGCGGTTCCGGCGTGGGTGCGCCGGGCACGCGGTAGCCCCGGAAGCCCGATGCCGCTCGTTCGTTCGTCGACGACGGTGATCGGCACGGAGGGAGGCCGAGGGTCACCACCTCGCGCCCGCCAGGGACACGGGGGCTCCCATCGCCGCGATGCCCCTCCGGGAGATACGCCTCCGGTCGCCCCGGCGGTCGAGGCGCGGATGTCCCGGGAAGGGGGGCGAGTGCTCGCCGAGACCCCGCCGCGGAATGTTCCGGTTGTCTTCGACGCCTGCCCGTTGGCGCAGCCGGGTTCTCTCAGACGCCCTGGTCGGCGGCTTCGTCCTGATTGCCACCGGCTGTGGCGACGACGACGATCCCGTTGCCCCCACCCCACCCCCGCCCGAGGCTCCTGACGCCCCCTCCAACTTCAAAGCAACCAGCGGCAAAGGCTTCGTCGAATGGTCCTGGGAACCCGTCGCCGGAGCACGAGGCTACTACATCCAAATCAGTGCCGACAACAAATCCTTCGACCCGCCAGACTCCTTCTCACTCGTCTCCAAAAACTCTTACCGATTCCAAACCTCAAAACCTACCACCCTCTTCGCTCGAGTCAGAACCGCCGCCGGTACACTCACCAAACCACTCTACAGCTCTTACACCGACCCCGTCAGCGCAAAATCAGACGAAACCCCACCCCCCCCAGCCGTCAAACTCGATACCCCAGACAACGTCTCCGCCCGAACACCAACCATAAACTCCGCCATCATCTCATGGGACGAAGTCGATGACGCCGATACTTACGAAATACAACTACGCGCCGGATCCGCAGCATGGTCCAAAGCAACCTGCACCGGTACTACAAACCCCACTTCCAATACCCAGTGCACCGCCTCCGGACTCACTCACTCCACACAATACGACTTCCGTGTCCGCGCTATACCAGATGACGACGATAAAACTCACTCCACCAGCAACTGGTCCGATACCGCAGAATCCACCACCCTCGTCAAACCCACTACCCCAGCAACCACCACCACCACAACCGGCGCCGGCAAGTTGAATTTGACCTGGCTCAGCAGGGGAGACGGATCCACTAAACGAACCATCACTTGGAACTGGCACCATCAGGGCGTCGGAGTGAGGTACCAGACCAAGGTGCTGGACGCTGTGCTCGACACCAAAAAACCATGCGAGGACCGCTCCAAGGCTTGGGCAGATAATGACCGGGATCCCACCTCCTACACTTTACCTGACGACCACCCCACCATATCTACGGTCACGTCAAATATGACCAGGTTGTTGTGCGTACGCTCCGTTCGGACTACTACTGCCGGCAAGAAGGAATATGTGGAAGACTGGGCGTGGGCCGCGGCAACGCCCAGTGACGGCTCCAAAGACGACGAGGATCCCGAACATAAAGACGGCGTGACCAAATCCTTGAAATGGAAGAACATTTCGCTTGCCGCAAATGGCGAGATCGATTACGACTTCCGCTACCTTGTCGACCGCCAAGACATATCGACAGACGATATCAAGACCACCGCCACCAAAGCCGATCTCCAAGCGAAGTGCCAGTCCGCGAGAAATGCCGAAACACTGACGCCCGAAGGCAGTGGGACAGATCCCGGAAGCCTCAAATACACCACCAAAGGAGACTTGGTCCCATATGCCTCCTACCGCCTATGTTATCGTGCAAGCAACGAAAAAGGCCAGTCCGAATGGGCCGTGTCGCCTTTATCAGAAAACGTCTTGTACACCGCGCCAGCAAAGGTTAGACGCGTCTCCACGATCAGCAACGTGAGAGGTACGGGAACCCTCACTTCAGGATCAAGAATATCCGACGATACTATGGCCAGTGATACGCCCCCCAATTATCACATTATCCAATGGACCGTGGACATTCCGGCCAACGCTCCCAAAATCTCCGCCACTAAAAATATCCTTACCTACTTCGACGTTGTTCTAGTGGGTAGTGGAGGCAAGGGAGCTACAGGTTCAGGTACGCCAAAAACCGACAAGCCCATTTCCAAGAGCGACCTTGACACACTCAGCAACAAAGCGGTCGAGGAGACGGGCTATCACTACTTGGTATCTTCCGGTGATACGACGACTACTGCTACGGGACCAGACAATCGTCTTTATGTTGGTGTGAGCATTGCCTATAGCGTTGCTGTTCCTCCTAACCCAGTCAACCCCAACGACGACGCTGCTTTCGCTTCCCTGAAGAGGACATCCGATACTGCTTTTGTAGCCAAAAGCGTGACTCAGGGCCAAGACGGATTCAGGCAATACAACTATATATGCGTTCGCGCCAAATACGACGGTACCGGTGCCGGAAAGGACCCCGGTCCCTGGGTATGCAGCGCCGGCGTCCGCAAGGAAGCAAACAAGAAGTAATCAGGAACAAAAACCCGCCCAGTTTGCCAAGGCGAACCCCCGGTGTCCGGTTCGGTGCCGGGGGTTTTCCTCCATTCCGTTACAAGTCCCTCTCGGCCGTGCCTTGCCGTATGGTTTCCTTTCGATGGCCCTGCAAGCGCAGGTTGAGGGGGTCCTGGCCTGGATGCATACTTCGGGTGGGCTGTCTGCTGATCATGTGCGTGCGGCCCGACGCGATCGAACGGCGGTTTCAGGCGCAGCTCGACCGAGTCCATTCGTGATGGGGGAAGCACCTCGCTCGCGTTGACGCACGGCTGAAGGAGCGGTCCAGACGACGGGACAGACCGTTGGATGGAAGCGATGCCGATGAAAAGGCGCGATTCGACCGACAGGGCGCGCCATGCGACCGCGCCGATCGGCATCGCCAGCGAGTCGGTTGCCGGAGGCGCGGAGATCGGGCCGCATGATTGCGTCGCGTCGCAACATGGACGATGGGACTCGATCAGTCCGACCATCGCGGCGAAGGCGGGTTTCGGGAACCGGAACCTCGTCACGACGGCCGGCCGGCTCTACGGCCCCTCAGGCGCACCCGATAACCGATAATCGGCCTTCGCCGATGCCCCGCGGTACCCCCTTCCACGAACGCACCCGGGCTCTCTGCGCCAGCATGCTCTGGAAGGAGTGGGCCGGGTACCACGTGGTGGACGCGTTCGAACGCTTCCACGATCCCGAGTACCAGGCGGTGCGCTTTGGTGCGGCGCTGTTCGACGTGTCCCCGCTCTGCAAGTACGACGTCCGCGGCCCGGACGCCACCGCCCTCGTGGATCGGCTGATCACCCGGAACGTGGCGCGGTCCGCGGTCGGGCAGGTTCTCTACTCCGGATGGTGCGACGAACGCGGGAAGCTGCTCCAGGATGGCTGCTTCCAGCGCATCGCCGACGATTTTGTGCGGGCCACTGCGGTGGATCCTTCGCTGGTCTGGTTCGAGCGGCTCGCCGTCGGCATGGATGTGCGGATCGCGGACGTTTCCGACGCATACGGCGCTCTCGCCCTCCAGGGGCCCACCGCCTTCCGGATCCTGAACGCGCTCGCCGATGCGGATCTATCGGATCTCGGGTTCTTTTGGCTTAGGAAAGTCCGGCTTGGCGGTCTCCCGGTGATCTTGACCCGCACCGGATATACCGGAGACCTCGGCTACGAGATCTGGGTGGAACGGGACGCGGCGCTTCCGCTGTGGGATCTGCTGTGTGAGGCCGGGGAACCGTACGGCCTCGTCCCCGCCGGAATGCTGGCGCTGGACCGGGCCCGGGTGGAAGCGGGCTTCCCGCTGGTCGGCGTGGATTTTCGGAATGCCGACCAGGCGTTCACGGATGCGCAGAAATCCACCCCCTTCGAGATGGGGCTCGGCTGGGCGGTGAGCCTCGAAAAGGGGCCGTTCGTCGGCCGGGAGGCGCTCTTGGCCGAGCGGAAGCGGGGTCCGGAGCATTTCCTCGTCGGGATCGAGACCTCCATCAGGGAGATCGGCCGGCTGTTCGCCCTCGAAGGATTGGCGCCCGAAGTCTTGTCCGAAGTGAACCGGGACGGGGTGCCGGTCTACTCCGGAGGAGAACAGGTGGGCCGGGCGACGAGCCTCTGCTGGTCCCCGCTCCTCAAGCGCCAGATCGCACTCGCCACCGTGAACCGGGGCTTCGAAGAGCCCGGCACACCGCTCGACGTCGAGGTCACGGTGGAGTGCACCCGCCACCGGGCGCCTTCGCGGGTCGCGCCGCTGCCGTTCTTCGATCCGCCCCGAAAACGCGCCACCCCGGCGCCGGTCCGGAATCCGCATTCCGGCTTCTGACCACTCCCGCCCCTTCCCGGATCACGATCAGGCCCGCCGGAAGATCACCCAGGGTTTCGGTGGTCCCGGATGCCCAGTCCACCTCCACCGCGCCCGGTTCCGAAGGCAGGTGGACCCGGGCATCGCTCGACGAGAGGAAGCTCCCGCTCCGGTGGGACTCCCGGAGCCGGCTCGCGCCGCCGGCCGCGAACCGGATCCGGCTGCCGGTTCCGTCGCGGGGAGAGCGGACCCCCACCAGCCGCACCAGCGTCCCTCGGTGCTCGCTCCGATTGGCCAGCAGCGTGGCCCGGTCGTCGATATTGACCACCACCACGTCGGGGCGCGCATCGCCATCGAGATCCCCGAAGGCGGCGCCCCGGCTGGACCGCGTTCCGCCGCCCCACTCGATTTCGGTGAACAGGCCGTCTCCTTCGTTGCGGAAGACCTGGTTCGGCATTGCGTAGCGGGTGTTGCTGCCCGACTCGGCAGCGGTCGGGTACACGTGTCCGTTGGCAACGAAAAGGTCGAGATGCCCGTCGCTGTCGAGGTCGATGAACCGGGTCCCCCATCCCAGCCAGAACCATCCGGGGGTCCGGAGCGCGTTTCGGGTGGTGCTGTCCTCGAAGAAGCCGCTGCCCATGTTGCGATAGGCGGTGTTGGTGTCGTGCGAAAAGTTGGTGACAAAGAGGTCGAGACGCCCGTCATCATCGAAGTCGCCGGCATCCACCCCCATTCCCGCCTGGGCCAGTCCGTCCACGTTGTAGGCGGCCCCGGCGAGGAGTCCGTCCTCCCGAAATCGGTCCCCGTCGCGGATCCAGAGGTGGTTCGGGACGGAATCGTTTGCCACATAAAGATCGGTGTCCCGGTCGCCATCAAGATCGGCTGCCACCACGCCAAGCCCGTAGGCGGCCTCCACCTCGTCGAATCCGAACCGCCCGGTGGCGTCTTCGAAGGCGCCATCGCCGCTGTTGTGAAAGAAGCCGTCCGGCGCCGGAGTCAGTCCCGCCGGTCCGCAGAAGACCGGAAGCGAGAACCACACGCAACTCGCCGCCTCCCCCGGGAGCGGCAGGTCGGCGATCGCATCCGCGGTGTACCCGAGCACGAACAGGTCGATCCACCCGTCGCCGTCGGCGTCGAAGGAGGCCGCCGAGGTGGAGAAGCCCGGATGGTCCGCGCCGCCGGCGTTCGCGACCGTGTCGAAGGTCCCGTCGCCCCGGTTGCGATAGAGGGCATTGGGGCCGAGGTTGGCCACATAGAGGTCGGGAAGGCCGTCGTTGTCGAAATCCCCCACCGCCACCCCGAATCCCCAGCCGGTGTCCCCGACGCCGGCCGGCCCGGTCACCTCGGTGAACCGGAACCCCCCGTCATTGCGGTAGAGCCGGTTGGGAAGTCCCTCCCCGGGAATCCGCCCCGGAAGCGGAGCCCCGTTGACGAGGTACAGATCGAGATCCCCGTCCTGGTCGTAGTCGAGGAGGCCGGCCCCGGTCCCCAGCGAGGAGACGATGAACCGCTTCTCCGGTTCGCCGCTCCGGTTCCCGTAGTCCACCCCGCTTGCGGCGGTCACGTCCACGAGCCGGATCTGGCCGCCGAGGACCACGAGGGCCAGCGCGAGAATCAAGGGTTGAGCTGCGCCCGGAGAGTCAGAAGTTCCCGATTGTCCGGCCACCGTTCGAGCGCGGCTTCGAGGACCGCCCCCGCCTCCCCGTTCCGCCCAAGCGCGAGAAGCGATCCGGCCATCAGTTCATGGTGAACCGGCTCGTCGGCGGAAAGCGCGAGCAACCGGCGGGCCTCGTCGAGGGCCCGACCGGCGGCGCCCCCCGCCACCAGGTGGCGAACCAGCTCCCGTTTTGGCGCCGGAGCGCCCGGATGCGCGAGCACGGTCGCCTTGATTTCCCGGATCCGGTCGTCAAAGGCCCGGAGTTCCCGGAACCGCACAAGGTGTTCGCGACCGAGCGCCGCCTCCCCGGGATCGGCGCTGCGCGCCAGCAGGTTGCCGAGATGGAGGTGGGGTTCGGGAAGGGTCGGCGCGGTCCGGATCGCTTGCTCCAGCCGCAGGCGGGCCCGGTTTGGATCCCCGGCGCTCCGATGCGCGATCCCGAGTGTCTGAAGGCCCACCGCCAGATTGAAGGGATCGACCGGCGGCGCCGTCGCATCCACTCCCGGAACCAGCACCTCGATGGCTTCCCCGCTGCGGTTCTGCTCCTCGAGCAGCATCCCCAGACGGAAGCGGGCGTTGCGATGCCCCGGATCCAGTTCGAGCGTGCGCCGGTACGCCGACTCGGCGGCGGCGTCCTGGAGGAACTGGAGCACGTCGCCGAGTCGGAACTGCGTCTCGGCGTCTCCGGGCGCCGCTTCCGCTGCCTCCAGGCAGGCGTTCCGGGCTTTTTCGAGCCGATCCTCCCGGGAATGGAGAAGGCAGAGCTCCGAGAGCGAGCCGGGGTTCCGCGGCGCCAGCTCGAGTGCGCGGCCGAGATGGCGTTGCGCCAGGCCGAAGTCACCGAGATCGGAGTAGAGGCTGCCGAGATGGTGGTGCGCCGCGAGCGAGCCGGGATCGGCGCGCACCGCGGCGGCAAGCGTTTCGAGCGCTTCCGCCGGACGGTCCTCCCTGGCATGGAGCGCTCCCAGCGGGGCCAGGATCTCGGCCCTCCCTGGCCAGTCGGCGGCGAGTGCTTCCAGACTGACGCGGGCTTCCCCGGGGTCTCCCGTGCTGGCGAGCAGCAACGCGAGGTCCAGCCGGCTGGCCGGATCCTGCGGATCCCGTTCGAGCGCGCGCCGGAAGGCGGCCTCCGCCTCTCGGGGCCGCCCGGCGGCAACGAGCGCGCTGCCCACCAACCGCGGCCCGTTCGGGCTTGTCGGAACCAGTCGGCTGAAGATGGCGCCGAACTCCGCCGCTTCGTCGAAATCCCCGAGTTGGAGCCGCGCGACCGCCAGCTTCCAGACCGGCGCCGGATCTCCCGGGTGCTCCCGCCACGCCTCCTCGAGGTGGGGAATCGCCTCCCGGATCCTCCCCTGGTCAAGAAGCTGCTGCGCCGTATCAAGCGGCTGCGCCACCGCGAACCCGGCGAGGAGCATCAGGAGGGCCGCTCCGGTAGTCCGTCGAAAGTTCATCGCTCGTCGCGCCAGTATCGCTCATAGCCTTCCGGGAAGGCTGATCCCGTAATCGCCGCCATCCCGCTTTTCGCGGGCGAACGGATAATCGGCGAACCTCGGGCCGGTTCCGCACCGCGCCGGAACACCATCCGCCAGATATCCTCCCATGGTGAAGATCTGGCCGGTTGTGAGGGTAGGCAGACCAGAACCGCCCGAACCGTACCGTAATGGCTCTCGCCGGAATCCCGGCCAGTTGCGATAGATCTCCGAGCGGCGTGGAATGCGGGACATCCCCTTCGGGCGCATCGCCCACTGAAGAGGGATCGGAATCTGACTGCCTCTATCGAGGTCGATGGGGAACGACTCGCGAGCCTGGAACCGGAAGTCCTTGTTCCGGGCCACTCTCCTGCTGTGCGAGAGGGAAGGTTATTGACGAGAGGGGTTGGTAACGAGACAAGAGAAAACCCCCGACACCCGAACCGGACACCGGGGGTTCGCCTTGGTAAACTTGGCGGATTTTTGTTCCTGATTACTTCTTGTTTACGTCCTTGAGGAGGCCGGCGCTGCATTCCCAAGGGCCGGGGTTCTTTCCGACACCGGAACTGTTGTGTTTGGCGCGAACGCATATATAGTTGTATTGCCTTGAACTGTCTTGGCCCTTAACTATCTGTTTGACCACAAAAGTGGTATCGGATGCTTTCTTCAGGGAGCGGAAAGCTCTAGTTGAGGCACTGACTTCTCCACTGGTACGACTGTTAAAGATGGCACCGCCGCCAACATAAGAACGACCACTCCCAGAGCTACTTCCAGCATCTTCACCGGAGGTCAACAAAAATTGATAATTCGACGGATTTGTGACTGCGGCATCACTAATTATGACAAGGTCGCTCTTGGAAATGGGCTTGTCAGTTTTTGACGTACCTGAACCTGTAGCTCCCTTGCCTCCGCTAAAGACTTCAACAACGTCGAAGTCGGTAATGATGCCGTTATCGCCGGTGTGATCGCCGGTTAGCTTGGGACCGTTGACCGGAACCGTCACGGTCCATTGTAGAATGTAAAAATTCTGAGGGATATCACCGGCAGAACTATCATCCTCATTTATCTTTGTTGCGCTAGTGACGGCTTCCGGATCCTCACCTCTCACTTTGCTTCCTCTGGAGATGCTTTTGACCTTTCCGGGTGCGGTGTAGAGAGTGCTCTCTTCCGACCAGGCCCAATTGGAGCGTCCGTGGCTGTTTTGCGCGCGAATGCAGAGGGAATACTCGGAATAGGTGCGCAGAGTCCCCTTGCTCGTGAAGTGATCGTCGGGCAAGGGGCCTCGGGGCGTGAGGGTTTCGGCGCTTTTGGCTGCCTGGCACTCCGATTGGACTTTGCTGTTGTCGGTCAGGTCGCCCACCTCTTTCTTTTCCGTGTCGATAAATTCGATGAGGTAGCGGATGTCGTACTCGATTTCGCCATTTGTGGCCAGACCTTCAGCCAACCATGTCAGCGACTTGGTCACACCAGTTTTTTCGTCGTAATCCACACTATCTTCGGACCCCGCGTCTCCCGGATTTTCCGGCATGGTTGCTGCCCATGCCGACGATGGTTTCCCGAACTGTTTTTTACCGGCGGAGTCGACCCAGGTGGTACGCACGCACAGCAACCGCGAATCCCCTGCGGAGAGACCCGACTCTTCGTGGGAGTTCTGAAACGATGATGTCACGGCTTCCCAATCCACTGAGCGTTCGTTGCATCGCGTTTCTTCGTCATCGTCGAGTACACCTGTCAGTACCTTGACTTGATAATCCACATCGTTGCCTCCTTGGTTCCAACGCCAGGTGATGGAATTTGCGTCGCTACGCCAGGTGATTTTGAGGTCACCGGCGCCGGTTGTGGTGGTGGTGGTTGCTGGGGTAGTGGGTTTGACGAGGGTGGTGGATTCTGCGGTATCGGACCAGTTGCTGGTGGAGTGAGTTTTATCGTCGTCATCTGGTATAGCGCGGACACGGAAGTCGTATTGTGTGGAGTGAGTGAGTCCGGAGGCGGTGCACTGGGTATTGGAAGTGGGGTTTGTAGTACCGGTGCAGGTTGCTTTGGACCATGCTGCGGATCCGGCGCGTAGTTGTATTTCGTAAGTATCGGCGTCATCGACTTCGTCCCATGAGATGATGGCGGAGTTTATGGTTGGTGTTCGGGCGGAGACGTTGTCTGGGGTATCGAGTTTGACGGCTGGGGGGGGTGGGGTTTCGTCTGATTTTGCGCTGACGGGGTCGGTGTAAGAGCTGTAGAGTGGTTTGGTGAGTGTACCGGCGGCGGTTCTGACTCGAGCGAAGAGGGTGGTAGGTTTTGAGGTTTGGAATCGGTAAGAGTTTTTGGAGACGAGTGAGAAGGAGTCTGGCGGGTCGAAGGATTTGTTGTCGGCACTGATTTGGATGTAGTAGCCTCGTGCTCCGGCGACGGGTTCCCAGGACCATTCGACGAAGCCTTTGCCGCTGGTTGCTTTGAAGTTGGAGGGGGCGGGGATTTCGGCAGGTGCGGTTGAGGTGCCGCTGACGGGTTTTGAGTATTCGCTGTAGAGTGGATTATCGGTGGTACCGGCGACGGCGCGGATACGGGCGAAGACGGTCATGGGTTTGGTGGTTTGGTGTCGGAATTTGGTAGCGTCGGAGACGAGTGATGAGGAGTCAGGAGGTTCGAAGGTATTGTCGTTTGCGCTGATTTCGATGGAGTACCCTCTGACGCCTTCGACGGCGGTCCAAGACCATTCGACGAAGCCTTCCCCGGCGGTAGCGGTGAGATTTTCGGGGACGGCGGGGGCTTTGGGGGGGGGAGGGGGCGGGGTTGGGGCGGGAGCGGGGGCGGGAGCGGGAGCGGGGGTGACCGGATCGTCGTCGCCGCATCCGTCAGCGAATTTCGTGGGGCCGACGGCTTGCCCCGAACATCCAACAGTCCGGTCCCGCTCTGTCATGGAAACTCTGAATAAACCGAAGCGAATCTGATACCATCCCACAATGAGCCGTTGTCATGGCTCGGAGGTACGGCAATGCGACAGATGAGCTTTTCGGAGGCGGAATACAACGGGAAGAAGCGGCAGACGCGGCGGGAGAAATTCCTGGCAAAGATGGACGGCTTGATTCCGTGGAGTCGCCTTGAAGCTCGGATCGAACCGTTCTATCCGAAGGCGAGTCGCGGTCGGCGTCCGTATCCGCTCGGGGTAATGCTTCGGGTGCATTGCGTGCAGTTGTTCTACAACGTCAGCGACCCCGGGATTGAGGACCTGCTTTACGAGGCGGAGTCGGTGCGTCGTTTCGTGGGATTGCGCTTGTCGGATGCTTTGCCAGACGAGACGACGATTCTGAATTTTCGCCATCTTTTGGAGAGACATGGAATGGGCGAACAGTTGTTTCGGGAGATCAACGGGCACTTGGCGTCGATGGGGCACCGACTGAAGCGGGGGACAATCCTGGATGCGACCATCGTCTCCGCGCCTTCCTCGACGAAGAACCGCAAGAGGGAGCGTGACCCGGAGATGCGCCAGACGAAGAAAGGGGGCCAGTGGCACCACGGGATGAAGGCGCATATCGGAGTCGATGAGGAGTCAGGCTTGGTGCATAGTCTGGTGACGACGTCGGCGAATGAGTCGGATGTCCGCAGGCGCATGCGTTGATGCATGGGGGTGAGAAACGGGTGTGGGGCGATGCCGGTTACCGAGGGGTGGAGAAGCGTGAGGAAAATCGAAACAAACCGGTGGATTGGAGGCTTGCGATGGGACCCGGGAAACGGCGGTTGCTGGACAAGACGGGATCACAGGAGGCTGCGGAGAGGGAGAAGGCGTCGATACGAGCGAAGGTGGAACATCCGTTCTTGTATGTGAAGCGACACTTCGGTTACGCGAAAGTGCGTTATCGGGGATTGGAGAAAAACAAGCAGCGAATTGCCCTTCTGCTTGGGTTTTCGAATCTGCTTGTCGCCGGGCGCTACGCCAGAATCTGAAACCAAGGGGATCGCCCCTTCGCGACCTCACCATGAGAGCGGAGACCGGGGTCGGAACGCTTGGATTGGTGCCTGAAGGTTCGTTCGGAGGTAGTTATCATGCGGGCGTCACGGCGTGATTCGTCCAAGTGGGGACTCAACCACCCTTGCAGTCCGTATGGTCACCGAAAGCGGGATTGATCAGACTTTCCTTATCGACCGACTCGGCAGCCGTCCGGAGGTTGCTGCCGCGCCGCCCCGCTATTCCCCGCCCCGAAGGAACACCGCAGCGAGCGCGAGGATTCCGGTGGCGCGAATCCGTTCCCTCCACCGGGGGATGTTCCTCGGGGTCGCGGACCTGTTCGCAGGATGTCGGGGCCCGGGCCACGCCATCCGGATCCCGGCGGTCCCTGTGGCCTGCTGTGAGCGCAGGCGCCCGAGATCGCGACTTCCTCCACCGGCCCGCCGAGGACCCTTCCCGCGCCGTGACCCACTGGGGCGATCGCTGCCGAGCCAAGCGGACAAACGGACGCCAGCAGGTGGTTGCACTCGGCCTCAAACCCGAAACGCCTCGGCGTCATCCCCCGGTTCGCAAGCGTTCCGACACATGCCGGGCTGCGCCCTCCCGACAGGCTCATCGTCGAGATCCAGAGCAACACGTCGGTCACTCCTCGATCTTGCCGCATACCCGCTCCACCTGCCGGAGTATCCGCGTTGCCATTGGCGACGCATACGCTGCTCCTGCTCGTTCCGGGGCGATCCCCGGGCGTCGGTCGGGTGCCAAGGCGTTTGATCGGGGGCCGGAAGGCGATCGAGAGCCGGATTACGCGCAAGTACGTTATAAGGATGTTATCGGAGTCGAATTCCGGCTCGCGCGGCGTGCTCTGTGCCTGAGGCGACTGATGCCGCGAACTCCGGCGTCGACCACGCTGATCGGCCCGGTTGTCTCCGGCACCGCATCCGTTGGCTTGGGCATTTGGGGACATCGGCTCCAGGAGGGTTTTCGAGGGGGAAAGGCGCCGCGGCAACCGGGTTCCTGCCTCGGGCAGAGGCCCGAAACACCCGGTTTGCCCTTGGCAAGGCCGCGACAACAGCCGGAAGAATCGATCCGTCCAGCCGGGCGAAGGCGTTCCGAACGGCCCCAACCAGATGATGCGCGGGAGGACCGACAGAACCTCCTCGCCAACGGCCCGAACAGTCAGACCGGCCAACCCGTGTCGATCAAACGGTCAGCAACAAACCGGCGCCCATGATTTTTTCATCCAACGGCGAAGCCGCCCCGAACGAATCGATATCATCATAAATCATTGTATATATTGGATTTGTTGAATTCAAACTTCTTCGTCCCCCGACCGGGAGGGACCGACCCTTGGCGATTCGAATGGGTTGTGATACGATGTCCACCGTTTTCTTAGGCTGAGGCTCATATCCCTCAGGCAACTGCCTATTTCTTGGAGGCAAAACGGAATGTTCCAATCGTCTTTGAAGCGTGCCCGTTGGCGCGGCCGGGTTCTCTCAGGCGCCCTGTTCGCCGGTGGCCTCCTTCTCTCCTACGGATGCGGCGACGACGATCCGGTCACCCCCGCTCCCGCTCCCGCCCCCGCTCCCGCCCCAACCCCGCCCCCTCCCCCCCCCAAAGCCCCCGCCGTCCCCGAAAATCTCACCGCTACCGCCGGGGAAGGCTTCGTCGAATGGTCTTGGACCGCCGTCGAAGGCGTCAGAGGGTACTCCATCGAAATCAGCGCAAACGACAATACCTTCGAACCTCCTGACTCCTCATCACTCGTCTCCGACGCTACCAAATTCCGACACCAAACCACCAAACCCATGACCGTCTTCGCCCGTATCCGCGCCGTCGCCGGTACCACCGATAATCCACTCTACAGCGAATACTCAAAACCCGTCAGCGGCACCTCAACCGCACCTGCCGAAATCCCCGCCCCCTCCAACTTCAAAGCAACCAGCGGCAAAGGCTTCGTCGAATGGTCCTGGGAACCCGTCGCCGGAGCACGAGGCTACTACATCCAAATCAGTGCCGACAACAAATCCTTCGACCCGCCAGACTCCTTCTCACTCGTCTCCAAAAACTCTTACCGATTCCAAACCTCAAAACCTACCACCCTCTTCGCTCGAGTCAGAACCGCCGCCGGTACACTCACCAAACCACTCTACAGCTCTTACACCGACCCCGTCAGCGCAAAATCAGACGAAACCCCACCCCCCCCAGCCGTCAAACTCGATACCCCAGACAACGTCTCCGCCCGAACACCAACCATAAACTCCGCCATCATCTCATGGGACGAAGTCGATGACGCCGATACTTACGAAATACAACTACGCGCCGGATCCGCAGCATGGTCCAAAGCAACCTGCACCGGTACTACAAACCCCACTTCCAATACCCAGTGCACCGCCTCCGGACTCACTCACTCCACACAATACGACTTCCGTGTCCGCGCTATACCAGATGACGACGATAAAACTCACTCCACCAGCAACTGGTCCGATACCGCAGAATCCACCACCCTCGTCAAACCCACTACCCCAGCAACCACCACCACCACAACCGGCGCCGGTGACCTCAAAATCACCTGGCGTAGCGACGCAAATTCCATCACCTGGCGTTGGAACCAAGGAGGCAACGATGTGGATTATCAAGTCAAACCCCTGGACGGCGTGGTCGACTCCAACGCGCCGTGCGAAGATCGCTCAGTGGATTGGGACAGTGTGAATCCATCGCTTCAGAACTCCCACGAAGTGTCGGGTCTCTCCGCAGGGGATTCGCGGGTGCTGTGCGTGCGTACGACTTGGATCCCCGCCGCCGGCGGCGATCGACAGTACGGGAAACCATCGTGGGTATGGGCAGCAATGAGACCGAGCCCTCCGACGCGTCCGAGTGATCCCGTCGAAGTCGACGACGACGGCGTGACCACGTCATTGAAATGGGGAGGCCTCACCCTCGCCGGAAATGGCCAGATCCAATACGAATTTCGCTATCTCGTTGACCCACAAAATACGGAAAAGAAAGAGGTCGACGACGACGAACACTCCGACCAGAGCAAAGTCCAATTGCAGTGCGTTGGACCCGCCTCCAAACCCGCCGAAACCATCACTCCACGTGGTTCTACACGCACCGAATACAGGACCAAGGGCACCTTGACTCCCTATTCCAAGTACTACCTCTGTTATCGAGCGTTCAACCAACACGGTCGATCCAACTGGAGAGTATCGCAAGCAGCGTACTACACCGCGCCAGCAAAGGTCACAAGCATCTCCAGGAGCAGGGTTGTGAAAGGCACATCAACAACGGTCACAGCATTAAACGCAGATAACACCTCGTCAACTAAAACGCCCAAGAATTATAACGCTATAACATGGTCGATAAGGATTCCGGCCAGCCACTCCGAAATTGCCAAGTCTTCTGACATCCCCGCATATTTCGATGTTGTGCTCATCTACAGCGGGGGCAAGGAGGGTTCGGATAGTACCGCCTCAACCCCCTCAACTGACAAATCCATTTCCGATAGTGACCTCATCAAACTCAGCAAGGCAGCAGTCGATAGGGGCGAGGACGTTTGGATATTGAATTCTGGCGACGATCCTGATGTGAACCGGCCGAGCGGTCATGCTGATCATATTGGTGGTGCTGGCCACCTAGACAAAGTCTCTAGCGGTGAAGGCGCTTCCCCCAACGGCCAATTCTGGTCCCTGAAGAGGACATCCAATACGGTTTTCGAAGTTTTCGCGGTGCTCAGCGGCCAAGAGGATGCGAAGCAGTACGCTTACGTCTGCGTTCGCGCCAAATACCACGAGGACATCAGCGGCGACGGGACGGAGCCAGGTCCTTGGGGATGCGCCAGTTACCTCAAAGACGCAATTCCATCGGAATAGGATCCGACCCGGTTTGCCCATGCGACCCCCCCGGCGCCCGGCTCGGGCGTCGGGGAGGTCTTGTTTCTGACAAATCCCCTCTCGACTGTGACCTATGAGGTGGTTCTTGTTTCGAACGCGCGCCTGCGCCGTCGCGCCTACCCGAAGAGCCCTGCGTAGTTCCTGATCCGCACTGCGTGGCTCGTCTCCGGATCGAGCCGTTCCACCAAGTCGTTCCACACCGAGAGGCTCTGCCCGCAGGTGTCCGGATGCGCCGAAGACCATATGGTCCGATCCGATCAGGAACCGACCCAAATAGCCGGTCACGAGGCATGTTCCGGGAGGTGGGGTCCCGTGAGTGGGACGCGACCTGGGCGATATCCGGAGGCAAACCGGGTGCGCAGGGGAAAAGGCCCCCTCGGTATCACCTCCGCCGCCAAAGGTATGATGCGAATCCGGTGCGGGAATAACACTTCCTGCGACGGAGCGCCTTTCCCGGGGCTGTGGGAGGCATTCTGGTCGGCGCCAGGTGGGTTCGGCGGTGGGACAGCGGGATGCGGGGAAGTGCGGTTCTCGATCCGTATTTCGCGCGGTTGCGGCCGGTTCGGAATACAACCTCCGCTGACGGTGGTATGGTGCGCACCCGACACGGGGAGCCCGACACGGGGAGACACTTCATGCGCTGGAGACCCTTATTCGAGGGCACCGGAGGAACCTTGGCCGCCGCCAGGACCGGTTCGGCGGCTGCCCTTGAAGGGAGGTGGCGGCGCTCGGACGGCAGGGACCGGGGGAGACGGCTCGAACGGGAGACTTCTGGATATTCGGGCAGATCGGAACGTATCCGGCAGCGTTTCACGGGCCGATCACCAATGCGGTGACCTTCCCCCAGCGCCCTGGGCCGGAACGCAAGGCGGTTCCGCTGGTGTTTCTGCGCACCTCCGGTTGGAGCGGGTGCGGGAGATGACCGGAGTCACGCTGCCGCATCCTCCAACCCCCGGGCAGGCCCGCGACATCGGGGCCATGCGCATCCATGGGGAGGATTCCGGCGCTCGCACCGGGATCCCCGATCGGAAGTGTCGCATCCAAGCGCATCGGCGATTCGTCCGGGGCGGGTTCGACTCGTACCCGGGACTTTTCCAACATGTGTCCCGGATCGCGGTAGGGGGCCATTCGATTCCGCCGTCGAGGAGACGGTGCGAAACGTCGTAGCCGGATGAACCGTCGGCTCGAAACGGCGCTCCGAGTCGGCGCGGCGGGATTTCCGGGGTGGGTGTTCGGGTGCAGCCTGATCGCGCTTGTGCGCCCCGAGGCGTTCACCTGGTTCGGGGGCCGGCTGATTCCCGTGGGGCTCGGGTTGATCATGCTGGGGATGGGCCTCACGCTCGAAGTCGAGGACTTTCGCCGGGTGCTGGCCCGACCGTTTCCCATCGGACTCGGAGTGATCTTCCAGTTCCTGCTGATGCCGCTGCTGGGCTACGCACTCGCGGCTGCCTTTGCGCTTCCTACCGGGTTCGCGGTGGGACTGATCCTGGTGTCCTGCTGCCCCGGTGGCGTCGCGTCCAATGTGATACTGCGGTCTCGACCGTGCTTGCCGTGGCGATGACCCCGATCCTCACCGCGCTGTTCGCGAGTAGCCGGATCGAGGTTCCCGCCGCCGGGCTCCTGCTTTCGACAGTCCAGGTGGTGATCCTTCCGGTGGGGACCGGCCTCGTGTTGCGCCACCACGCCCCACGCGTCAGCCAGGCCCTGTTGCCTTGGGGTCCCTTCGCCGCGGTGGTGCTGATTACCCTGATCGTGGCCTCGATCATCGGTTCCAACCGGGCGCTGGTCGTGGAATCGGCGGGGCTGCTGATCCTCGCGGTGCTCTGTCTCCACGCCGGCGGATTCGGCCTCGGCTACCTCGCAAGTCGCATCCTCCGTCGAAGCGAGATCGAGGCGCGGACCATCGCCATCGAGGTGGGGATGCAGAACTCCGGCCTTGGAGTGGTGCTCGCCGGGCAGAACTTCGCAAATCCGCTGGTTGCGGTGCCGAGCGCGATCTCCAGTCTGGTGCACTCCCTGGTCGGAAGCGTGCTCGCCGGAATCTGGCGGCTTCGGGGAAATGGCGTAGCTTCCGCGGCGGATGCGGATTGCGCGGACCGGGGAATAATCGGCTCCTCCCGGGCCTGATGGCGCTCCCGATCGGGTGCTGTCCTGGTACTTGGTGTCTCCAGCGAAATCCGTCGAGGCGCATTCTTGACGCGGCGCCGGGATGCCTTGGGCCGGCCTCGTCTACGCTGCCCGCCATGAGACTGCTCCCGTCCGCCGTTCTCCTCGCCACGCTCGTCGCGCCCGCCGCCGCCCAGCCCGAATTCCACGACGCCCATTTCCATCCGACTGATTACATCCAGCGCGAAATCGATCTCGTCGACTTTCTCGGGATGATGGGTGACCGGGTGGGTCGGGTGGCGCTGATGGGAATTCCGTTGCAGCAGAAATGGGATCACCTCGTTTCGGGAGACCGGGCACCCGATTACTACCTTCGTTCGGATAGTCCGCTCTATTACTACCCGTTTGCCGACGCGATGGTCGCCCAGGCGGTGATGGCGCTCGCTCCCGAGGATCGCGAGCGATTCGATCCGATGATCACCGGGTTCAATCCGACCGACATGTACGCGGTGGATCACATCGAGCGGGTGCTCCGGATGTATCCGGGAGTGTTCAGCGGAATCGGGGAGTTCTCGGTGCACAAGGAAGTGGTTACGCCCAAAACGCTTGGCCATTCGGCGAGCCTGCGGAACCCGGCGCTCGACCGGATCCTGGAATTTGCCGGCGAGAGCGGGCTTCTCGTTTCCGTCCACAACGATGTGGACGTGATCCTTCCGCGCGACGGAGCGAGGCCGGCCCATCTGGATGCGTTCCTCGGACTGGTGCGGGACCACCCGGAGACCACGATTGTCTGGGCGCACGCCGGGCTGGGCCGTTTCGTGGAGCCGGTTCCCGGTTATGTGGAGATGCTGGAAACCGTGCTACATGACGGGCGGTATGCGCACCTGCACCTGGATCTGTCGTGGGACGTCGTGGCGAGGCAGGTGGCGGACGACCCGGCCTGGGCGCGGCTCGTGAACCGTTTTCCCGACCGGTTCCTGATCGGATCGGACAGTGTGGTCCCGGCGCAATCGGACGCCTACCTGCGGAATCTCACCGCTTGGAACGACCTGCTGGAACGGCTCGATCCGAGGGCGAACCACGCGGTGCGAATCGGGAACTACGAACGGCTCTTCGAACGGGCGCGACGGCGGGTGCGGGCGTTCGAGGCCGGGCAATGAGGCGCTGCCGAGCGACCGGGGGCTGTACAGAATTTTGTGTGTTGAGTAGTTTTGGTTGGGTTCATGGGGTGGGCGCCACCCGGCGTTCTGGTCCGGATGGAGGGAGCGGAGCCCTCTCTGCCAACATGGGTGAGACACCGGCTACCCTTGGAATTATTGAGGAGGGTGGACTGGAGAACATCGATGAGAACAGATGAAACGCTCGTTCCCGGGACGGATGGCGACGCGCTTCGCCCCCCGTGCGTACATCGCAATGATCTTCTCATCAAACCCCGGAAGGCGACGCTGGTACTTGGCCACCAGAACCGGGTCGAAGCGCCCTGCCGGTCCCGCGGAACGTCCAGAACGATCCGCTCGTCCCCCGTGTCCACCGTCTTCCGCGACGTCCCGTTGCGATGGTTCCCCGCCTGACGTTCCCCCGTATCCGCCAAGTGGGCCGCCATCTCGGCGACCAGCATCCGCTCGGCCAAGGCCTTCTTCAAGTCCCCTGCCAAGGACTCGAAGCCCGCAGCCCCGGAGGCGCCCCGCATCTCGATCAGTTCATCCAGCAACTCGCGTGAGATGCCGTCGTTGTGCTTCTTGGCCATTTCTTCGACTCCTTGCGAAAAAGGTCTATGATAGGCCTCAACACACAAAATTCTGAATAGGCTCCAGAGGGATCGGAGTCTGACTGCCTCTATCGAGGTCGATGGGGAACGACTCGCGAGCCTGGAACCGGAAGTCCTTGTTCCGGGCCACTCTCCTGCTGTGCGAGAGGGAAGGTTATCGCCGAGAGGGGTTGGTAACGAGACAAGAGAAAACCCCCGGCGCCCGAATCGGACACCGGGGGTTCGCCTTGGTAACTGGGCGGGGTTTGTTCCTGATTACTTCTTGTTTGCTCCCTTGAGGAGGCCGGCGCATATCCAAGGACCTGGCGTCGCCCCGTCGCCGCTGATGTCCTCGTGGTATTTGGCGCGAACGCATATATGGTTGTATTGCCTGGATCCGTCTTGGCCCTGAGCCACGAATTTGACTACAAAAGCAGTCTCGGACGTCCTCTTCAAGGAACCGAAAGCAGCGCCGGTTCTGGGGTCGACGTTAGGAGGAGCAATAACGCCATAGGCAATGCTCACACCAACAAAAAGACGATTTTCTATCGGAAGTGGCGCAGTAGTAGTAGTATCAGTATCACCGGAAGATATCAGGTAGTGATAATTCGACTTATCCGTGAGCGCTACGTTGCTGAGTGTGTCAAGGTCGCTCTTGGAAATGGGCTTGTCGGTTTTTGGCGTACCTGAACCTGTAGCTCCCTTGGCTCCACTACCGGATGCAACAACGTCGAAGTAGTCAAGGATATTTGTGGCGGAGATTCTGGGAGCATTGGCCGGAATCTTCACGTTCCATTGTAAAATGTGATAATTTTGGGGCGTATCACGTGCTGTGCTCGCCTCACCTACGCTAGTGATGGTGTCCGTAGACGCACCTCTCACGTTGCTTTTCGTGGATACGCTGACCTTTGCTGGCGCGGTGTAGTACGCTGCTTGCGATACTCTCCAGTTGGATCGACCGTGTTGGTTGAACGCTCGATAACAGAGGTAGTACTTGGAATAGGGAGTCAAGGTGCCCTTGGTCCTGTATTCGGTGCGTGTAGAACCACGTGGAGTGATGGTTTCGGCGGGTTTGGAGGCGGGTCCAACGCACTGCAATTGGACTTTGCTCTGGTCGGAGTGTTCGTCGTCGTCGACCTCTTTCTTTTCCGTATTTTGTGGGTCAACGAGATAGCGAAATTCGTATTGGATCTGGCCATTTCCGGCGAGGGTGAGGCCTCCCCATTTCAATGACGTGGTCACGCCGTCGTCGTCGACTTCGACGGGATCACTCGGACGCGTCGGAGGGCTCGGTCTCATTGCTGCCCATACCCACGATGGTTTCCCGTACTGTCGATCGCCGCCGGCGGCGGGGATCCAAGTCGTACGCACGCACAGCACCCGCGAATCCCCTGCGGAGAGACCCGACACTTCGTGGGAGTTCTGAAGCGATGGATTCACACTGTCCCAATCCACTGAGCGATCTTCGCACGGCGCGTTGGAGTCGACCACGCCGTCCAGGGGTTTGACTTGATAATCCACATTGTCGCCTCCCTGGTTCCAACGCCAGGTGATGGAATTTGCGTCGCTACGCCAGGTGATTTTGAGGTCACCGGCGCCGGTTGTGGTGGTGGTGGTTGCTGGGGTAGTGGGTTTGACGAGGGTGGTGGATTCTGCGGTATCGGACCAGTTGCTGGTGGAGTGAGTTTTATCGTCGTCATCTGGTATAGCGCGGACACGGAAGTCGTATTGTGTGGAGTGAGTGAGTCCGGAGGCGGTGCAGGTTGTATTGGAAGTAGGGTTGGTGGTACCGGTGCAGGTTGCTTTGGACCATGCTCCGGATCCGGTGCGTAGTTGGATTTCGTAAGTATCGGCGTCATCGACTTCGTCCCATGAGATGATGGCGGAGTTTATGGTTGGTGTTCGGGCGGAGACGTTGTCTGGGGTATCGAGTTTGACGGCTGGGGGGGGTGGGGTTTCGTCTGATTTTGCGCTGACGGGATCGGTGTAAGAGCTGTAGAGTGGTTTGGTGAGGGTACCGGCGGCGGTTCTGACGCGGGCGAAGACGGTGGTAGGTTTTGAGGTTTGGAATCGGTAAGAGTTTTTGGAGACGAGTGAGAAGGAGTCTGGGGGGTCGAAGGATTTGTTGTCGGCACTGATTTGGATGTAGTAGCCTCGTGCTCCGGCGACGGGTTCCCAGGACCATTCGACGAAGCCTTTGCCGCTGGTTGCTTTGAAGTTGGAGGGGGCGGGGATTTCGGCTGGTGCGGTTGAGGTGCCGCTGACGGGTTTTGAGTATTCGCTGTAGAGTGGATTATCGGTGGTACCGGCGACGGCGCGGATACGGGCGAAGACGGTCATGGGTTTGGTGGTTTGGTGTCGGAATTTGGTAGCGTCGGAGACGAGTGATGAGGAGTCAGGAGGTTCGAAGGTATTGTCGTTTGCGCTGATTTCGATGGAGTACCCTCTGACGCCTTCGACGGCGGTCCAAGACCATTCGACGAAGCCTTCCCCGGCGGTAGCGGTGAGATTTTCGGGGACGGCGGGGGCTTTGGGGGCGGGAGGGGGCGGGGTTGGCAGGCCGCTTTCAGGTCGCGCCCGGCGCTTTTCTGGATTAACGATGAGCACGCCCGGCCAGAACTGGTCGATGAAGCCCGAGCGGTTGCCCAGCTTCGCAACATGCGCCCCGTAGCGGGCGATGTTCCAACGTTCCGGCGCTGAACCCCGAACAACGTCGAAGAAGGCGTTGTGGAAACTCTGCGTCTCGCCCTTCCCGTAACAGTCCTCGGCGAAGGCGGCAGCACGCGCGCGAATCTCGTTCCATGAAAGGCGCATCAGTCAGACCAGACCGCACCGACGACGGAAGCCTCGATCATGCGTGACAGCGCACCCGCACGCCGTCCGGCGGCAACCGGGTCGCGGCACGCCGGTGCAAGCTCGTAGCTCGCCACATCCGCATCCAGTTCTGCGGGTCCCCAGCCGATATCCTCCAGCGCCAGCCCCATGTCGGCCAACACCCCCGCCTTGCCGTTCAGCAAGCGCGACAGCGTTCCGCGATCGCAGCCAAGCCGAGCCGCCGTATCGGTCACGTTCCAGCCCACATCGTCCATGCTCTCACGGATGAGTTCGCCCAGGTGCGGTGGGTTCAGCATCGGGCCGACGCGATCTCCTGCAATACCCTTCATGGTCACACTCCCTCCGATCAGTGATAGTCGATCAGGTCCACATCCATGGCCTCGCCGTCCTCGAATCGGAACGCCACGCGCCAGTTACCGGAGACACGGACACTCGACAGGCCCGCACGATCGCCCTTCAGGGGATGCAGCCGGAAGCCCGGCGCGTCGGCGCTGCCGGATGCGTTGCCTCTTGCAGCCGAAACAGGATGCGCTTCAGCCGTGGCGCGAGAGCGGCGGGCACCCGTGCGGGATTGTCCCGCTCGTGCAATGCCCGCAGTCCCCTGTGCCGGATCTTCCTGATTCACTGCAGCGCGCCACGCCACACGCCGCAAACGTCCGCCGCGTCCAGCGGCAACGTTGCGGAGCGGGAACGGGAGCACCTTCCGACGATGATTCCGTGTTCATCGCCGGGAACGTCCGGGCCCGCACCGCCGCCGACGGTACGGGTCGGGGGAATGACTGCCGATGAACGGGACTTCGCGCATTGCATCGTCGCATCGTGCTTCCCAGAGTCCCGCTCGGAAGCCGCGCGGCGGTTCGGAGAACGGTCCCCGCAAGTGCGTGGCGGGCGCTGCCGCTCAAGCGCCGCTCAAGCTGAAGGCCGATGGCACAACGGCTTGCATCGTCCGACGGGTTGAGCGGTCAGAAAGCGCGATGGGAACGCCCTTCGGCGCGGTGGTTCTCACACCCCACGCACTCCCGTGGTGGCGCAACCACATTCCCTGCCGCATGGGGATTCGAGGCTTCGGTGCCGACGATCCATGGACCCGCCGGGCGGACTCGTCAGGATCTCGGCTCGCCCGCTTCGCCGCGCATGTCCACCAATCCGGTCGTCGACACATTTCCGCGCGGTTCCCGGCGCCCGGGGCGTCCCCGATCGGCTCGGCGGGCGTCCGGCGGCCCCGCCCTGCTATTCCCCACCGAGAAGGGATACCGCAGCGAGCGCAAGGACTCCGGTGGCGCGGACCAGTTCCTCCACGGGGCAGTGTTCGTCGGGGCGGTGGGCCCCTTCCAGGATACCGGGACCGTAAGCCACGCAATCCGGAATGCCGGCAATCCCCGCCACGTGCTTGTGGTCGTAGGTACCGGGACTCGCCACTTCCTCCACCGGAACCCCGAGCACCCGCTCCACGCCATGGCGCACCGCCGCGATCGCCGGGGATTCGGGTGGGGTCCGCACCGGCTCCACCGCAAGCAGGTCCTCGATCCGGTAGTTCCGGTCCGGATCGCGGGCGGCACACTCCCCGACCCAGCGCGCCACCTCCCGCCGGACTCCCCCGAGAGTCTCCTCGGGCAGGAAACGCCGGTCCACCACCAGTTCCGCCCGGTCCGGCACCTGGGGACTCTCCGCTCCCTGCCCCGCTTGTCCCCCGCCGATACTGTTCACGTTCACGGTGGCGAAGCGCGCATCCGCAGGCGCCACCGGAAGCGCGGTGCGGCGCTCGGCGAGGCGGGGTTTCCAGACGGTCCGGATCTCCTCCAGCAGCGCCCCCAGCTGGGAAATCGCATTGTTGCCGAGGAACGGCATGCTCCCGTGGGCGGTGGCGCCGTGCGAAGTGACCCGGAACCAGTACACCCCCCGGTGTCCGACGCAGACCCGCCGCGAACCGAAGGGCTCCGGAATGATGACCACGGTCCCCGGGAGGAACCTGCCGGACTCCGCCAGCCACCCGACCCCCGCGTGCCCACCGACTTCCTCGTCCACGGTCCCGGAAATCTCGAGCGCGCCGCCGAGCCGAACGCCCGCGCGCCGGATCGCTTCGGCGGCGAAGACGGCGGCCGCGATGCCCCCCTTCATGTCACTCGCCCCGCGTCCCCGGACCGAACCCGAACGGACCTCGCCGGAAAACGGATCGCCGGTCCATCCGTCGCCCGCCGGGACCACATCGAAATGCCCGTTCAGATGGACCCGTCGCACTCCGTCACCCAACCGGCCGATGACGTTGCGGCGGGGAAACCCCGACGAACCGGGCGGACAAACCGACGCCGGCGGGTCGTCGTACTCGACCTCGAATCCGAATCGTTCCAGTGTCCGACCGATCTCGTGGGCGCACTCCGGGTAGTGCTCCCCCGGCGGGCTCACCGTCGGGATCCGGATCAACGATCCGGTCCACGCCGCGATCTCGTCGCGCGCCCGCTCCACCTCCCGGAGAATCCGCGCCTCGACCGCCGGCGCGACCGGAAGCAGCCTCATCGCCTCGAAGGATAATCGTGGCGATGCGAACTCCCTTTGCCCTCGACGGGCGCGAGGTGGTGATCCTCGGCGGCGCCTCCGGAATCGGCGCGGCGAGCGCGGCGCTCTCCGCCCGGATGGGAGCCCGGATCATCATCGCCGACCACGACGAGGCCGGCGCCGAGGCGGTGGCGACGGAGATCCGAAATCGGGGCGGCGCCGCCGAAACCCGGTCGGCGGACATCCGCTCCGAAGACTCGGTGGCGCGACTTTTCCGCGACCTCCGGCCCCGGGGACTGGTGGTGACCCCGGGAGTGAACGTGCGCAAACGCCTCGCCGAAACCTCCGCCGGGGAATTCGAGCGGGTGGTCTCGCTGAACCTCCGGGGAGCGTTCCTCGCCATCCGCCACGGCGCGCCGGCCCTCGCCGCCGCCGGAGGCGGGAGCATGGTGCTGCTCTCCTCGATCCGCTCGCAGGTGGTGGAGCCCGGCCAGGGGGTCTATGCCGCCACCAAGGCGGGAATCGTCCAGCTCGCCCGTACCGCCGCTGCCGAGTTCGCCCCGGCTGTCCGGGTCAACGCCCTCGCCCCCGGAGTGGTCGAGACTCCCCTGACCGCCCCCATCGACGCCCGCCCCGACTGGAAACAGGCGTACTCCGACAAGACGATGATCGGCCGCTGGGCCACCGCCGAAGAGATCGCCGCCCCCGTGGTGTTCCTGCTCTCTGACGCGGCGAACTACATCACCGGCTCGGTGCTCTTCGCCGACGGCGGCTGGACCGCCCACGACGGCCGCTTCCAACCGCCCTGACGTGACACCCTGACGCGCCTTCGCCGCCACGGTCCCTCACCGCCGGTTCACCGGGGAAGATGGAACCCGATATGACCGATCTCGATTTCCCGCGTTTGCACATCGAACCGTGGATGAATCGGAACTTCACGAGGCATCAGGCGCGGATTCTGCTCTCAACACATTGATATTCATGGCTTTTCAGGACGGATTGCTGGCTTTCAACCTGTCTCCGTCATGGGAACAGCCTGGTCCGGTTTGACATCCAGGAGGGCCAACGCTCGGCCTTGTAGCGTTGTGAGCCGGGTCACGATGGCCACCCTTGCCTGCTCTGTTCCCGGCAGGCGCACCGTGTTCACCACGATGGTGGAGAGATCATCAAGCAGCGTCCGGAAGCTGTGAACCGGCATCCCATCGGAGGTGCGCCTGGTCGCGGCCTTGCCTTGGGCGCCAGGCGACGGCATGGCTCTCTCGACGTTACTCGGGGACAGAGCCGGCTGACAGACCTGACGTCAAGGGTTCACGCTATACTCGGGCAATGGGAAACGGGGTCCGGTCCGCAGTGGGGAATCCGGTGGGTCGGGAGCTGTCGGCCCCGGAGTTCGCCGGCTGCGAATCGGTTCACGCCACCTTCGCGGACCTTCAGGGGCCCGAGTGGGCGGGGCGACGCTACGAGTACTGGGATCAGGCCCGCGAGATCGTCTGGTTCGTGCGCGAGGAGACTCTCGTTCATGCCGGGCCTCCTGCCCGGTTGAACGCATTTGTGGAGAGAGTGGCGCTCGCGCGGGGTTCCCCCATCATCACCTTCGGCCCGGGGGGGCTGCGGATGCGGCGTCCCGACGGGAATCCCGGGGACATCATGCAGCCGGACCTTTCGGTGTTCGTGTACCCGGACAAATCCGGGATCCCGGAAGGGCACTTCATCATGCAGGGCGAGGACGCTTGGCCGAGCGTGGTGCTGGAGGTGGACAACACCACCGACACCCGTCGGGGCAAGCTGGCTCGCTACGAGGCATGGGGCATTCCCGAACTGTGGGTGGACGTGCCGAGCAAGGAAACATGGGGTCGTCCGCGGCAGTTGCGGCCGGGGTGCACGATCCACCACCTCGAATCGGGTCGTTATCAGGAAGTCGAGGAGAGCGTTGCGCTTCCCGGACTCCGGGCTTGGGAAATCCACGCCCTCCTGAACAACCGGGACGAGAATTTCCGAACGCAGGTGGCGTGGCGGGTGGGGACGCGCCTCGGGGCGGCCGAAGGGACAACCCCGGAGGACGATCCGATGGGCAGGAAGCTGATACGGGACGGGTGGGAAGAGGGTGAGCGCATCGGCCTGGAGAAAGGCGAGCGTATCGGCTTGGAGAAAGGCGAAAGCATCGGCCTGGAGAGGGGCGAACGCGCGGGGGCGGAGCGTTCCCGATCCCGGATGACGCGCGGCTTCCTTGAGCGCCGGGGCATCACCCTCTCGCCGGAGTTTCCCGACCACCTTCCCGGACTCTCCGAAGCGCTGGCGGCAGCGGAGGAATCACAGGTGATCGACGCCGCGTTCCATGCTACCGATGAAGCGGATTTCGGCGCCAGGTTACTCGGGGACGGAGCCGGCTGACAGACCTGACGTCAAGGGTTCACGCTACACTCGGGCAATGGGAAACGGGGTCCGGTCCGCAGTGGCGAATCCGGCGGGTCAGGAGCTTTCGGGCCCGGAGTTCGCCGGCTGCGAATCGGCTCACGCCACCTTCGCGGACCTTCAGGGGCCCGAGTGGGCGGGGCGACGCTACGAGTACTGGGATCAGGCCCGCGAGACCGTCTGGTTCGTGCGTGAGGAGACTCTCGTTCATGCCGGGCCCCCTGCCCGGTTGAACGCATTTGTGGAGAGAGTGGCGCTCGCGCGGGGTTCCCCCATCGTCACCTTCGGCCCGGGGGGGCTGCGGATGCGGCGTCCCGACGGGAATCCCGGGGACATCATGCAGCCGGACCTTTCGGTGTTCGTGTACCCGGACAAATCCGGGATCCCGGAAGGGCACTTCATCATGCAGGGCGAGGACGCTTGGCCGAGCGTGGTGCTGGAGGTGGACAACACCACCGACACCCGTCGGGGCAAGCAGGCTCGCTACGAGGCATGGGGTATTCCCGAACTGTGGGTGGACGTGCCGAGCAAGGGAACATGGGGCCGACCGCGGCATCTGCGGCCGGGGTGCACGATCCACCACCTCGAATCGGGTCGTTATCAGGAAGTCGAGGAGAGCGTTGCGCTTCCCGGACTCCGGGCCTGGGAGATCCACGCCCTCCTGAACAACCGGGACGAGAATTTCCGAATGCAGGTGGCGTGGCGGGTGGGGACGCGCCTCGGGGCGGCCGAGGGGACAACCCCGAAGGACGATCCGATGGGCAGGAAGCTGATTCGGGACGGGTGGGAAGAGGGTGAGCGCATCGGCCTGGAGAAAGGCGAGCGCATCGGTCTGGAGAAAGGCGACCGCGCGGGGGCGGGGCGTTCCCGATCCCGGATGACGCGCGGCATCCTTGAGCACCGGGGCATCACCCTCTCGCCGGAGTTTCCCGACCACCTTCCCGGACTCTCCGAAGCGCTGGCGGCAGCGGAGGAATCACAGGTGATCGACGCCGCGTTCCAAGCCACCGATGAAGCGGACTTCGACGCCAGGCTGAGCGAGAACCGCGCCCGCTGACCGGCCCACCTCAAGAGCAGGGCGCCACCACCCGGAAGCAGCCCCCGCTTGCGTTGCGGTCGGGGGCCAGACCGACGGCGACATGCGGGATGCGCGCGACGAGTGGATCCGGGAGGGCTTGGCTCGACTCGTGCGCACCCTGATTCCGTACGGCTCAGGGCGGGCCTGCCCCTCCTGCTCCCGCAACTTCCTCGAGAAAGGCGGCGGCACGCTCCGGCCCGAGATCCGTGAGGAACCGGTGGAGATCCCCGGCCGTCCACACCGCGTTCCGTACGTTGTCCGCCAGCATCTCGGCAGCGAGCCGAAGCAGCGGAGCGGCGAGGCCGTGGTTGCTGCCCCGGACCCCGAGTGCGAGCGCGACGCCACCGGTCAGCTGAGATTCCGGTTCCGGGGCGCGCAACTCCCCCGCCAGCCTTCGCAATTCCGATGTCAACCCGTCGCGCCCGGAAGGCAGCCGCTGCGCGATTTCGGCGGCCAGCTCCGGATGGCCGCGCTTCCTCCCTCCCATTTCAGAAGCGATACCGCACGCCGAAGGTGGGCACCCGCGGAAAGCCCTGGGACGGAGTCTCGGTGGTCCGCGGCTTCGCCCCGTTCGGATCCGGAACGAGGCCGACCTCCATGGCAACGGCGTTGTCGCGGTTCAGCATGTTGATGACTTCGACATAGAACGACCAGCGCCCGGTGTCCCCGCCGGGACGGAACGTGACGCGGGCATCGATGCGAAAGTACCAGGGGAGGCGTCCCGAATGGAGGTTCGCCATCCCACCCAGGTCGGCCTGATAGACAAGGCGGCCGTCCTCGTCGGTCTCCGGGACCAGCCCGAGCACGGGGTCGCGGGTTGCGGCCACTCGAACACCGACGGCCGGGGTATACGGGAAGCCGCTCGCCATCCGGGTCGTCGTCCCCACGGTCCAGCGGGGGGTCAGCCGGTTCCGCAACACCAGCGTCGCCGCATGGCGGCGGTCGTACTCAAAGGGATAACGAAACCCGTATGTCTCGCGGTGGGCCTGGCCGTACGCGTAGGAGAACCAGCCGCCGACCCGCGCCGCCGGATCGAGCCGTTCCGCGTAGAAGTCCACCCCCCAGGCGTCCCCGGCGCCCCCGTTCCCGGGCTGAACCGTGATCTGCGCCCCGGTCGGAATGTCACCGAGCAGATCCGCCGGAAACCGGTACTCCGAGATCCGCTGCAACCGCTCCGCCTCGGTCTCCAACCGGCCCACCAGCAGGTCGCGGAACAGCTTGTGGTAGCCCTCCAGCCGCACCCGCATGCCGTTCGCGAAGAGCTTGTCGATCCCTACCACGGTGTGGATGGCCCGCTCGTGACCCAGATCGGCGGCATCGGTGAGATCGAGGAAATAGTCGGCCTGGATGAGCTTTTCGTAGCCCGGGCTCTGCGTGTAGAGGCCCCCGGCCGCCCGCAGGCGGAGCCCGTCCCCGAAGTCCCACTCGGCGGCAATCCGGGGCGACAGGGTGGCGCTCCCGCTCGTGGTGCTCGCATCCCACCGGACCCCGGGTTCCAGGGTGAACCGGTCGGCGACCAGGAGCGTTCCCGCGAGCCAGACGCCCGACCGGATTCCCGAGAGTCGGGAGTCCACCGCATCGGGCAGCGCCGATCCCCCCTGGATGCTGCTGGGGTTGGCCTGACCGGCATTCCGGATCCCCTCGATGTTCTGGACGATTCCGGAGCGAAGCCGATGGACCTCGAAGCCGACCTCGAGGAGACGCCGGGAATCCAACTGGAAACCGAGCTCCTGCCGGAGCAAGTAGTCGGTGACCGCGAGTTCCCGATCGAAGGCGACATCGGTGAGCGCGCCCTGCTCCTGGTTGGCGCGCCGGTCGTCGTCCCGGAAGGACCCGTCGAAGTCGAGCGCCTCCGCGTTCCGGTATGCCGACAGGATGGTGGTCGCGGTGGTGCGGTTGCCCAGTACCGCGTCCAGTCGCAGCGCCCCGAGGTCGGTACTGGTGTCGGAAAGCAGGTCCAGCGTCGCCTCGTCCTCCTCGTCCTCGAAGGAAAAGTTGGTGTCCTCGCGGGAACGGATTCCCGTGACCTGCAGCCGGTGGCCGGGTCCGAACTCCCACGCCCCCTGGAATTGCAGATCGGCAAACGAGGGGAAATCCTGGTCGAGGACCCGGCCCACCACCAGGTCGTAGTAGGTCCGCCGCCCGGTGAGCAGGAACGCTCCGGCGGGCCCGGGGAGCGGCCCCTCCAGCACCATGTTGGCGTCGGTGATGCTGAGCGAGGAAGTCGCCCCGAAATTCCGGCTCCCCCGGCGGTTCTCCACCACCAGCAACGAGGAAAGCCGGTCGCCGTACTTCGCCCCGAAGCCGCCGGCCGAAAGCGAAAAGTTCCGCACCGCCTCCGGGTTGAAGGCGCTCACCAGACCGAACAGCCGGTAGGGATTGTGCACCTCGATGCCGTCCATCAGCGTCAGGTTCTGGTCGGGGGTGCCCCCCCGCACCGCGAGTCGGCTGCCGAAGTCCTGGGTGGCGGCAACCCCCGGCAGCGTCGCAAGCGCGCGAAAGATGTTGTCCACCGTCCCCGGCGCCTCGAGGACCTGCGCCGGGGCCACCGAAGTCGAGGAGATCTCCTCCTCTTCGACCGGCCTCGCGGTCACCGCCACCGTTTCGGAGATCTCCCGCGGCAACAGCCGGATGATCCACGGCCCCCCCGGGCGCGGAACCGGGACCGACAGCGGAAAGTAAGCCTCGGCGGTGACGAAGACGCTGGTGGCGCCGTCCGGCAGCGCAATCTCGAAGCGCCCGTCCGCACCGCTGAACGCTTCCGGGCCGCCGCTCGTTACCGGCTCCAGTACCACCAGCGCTCCGGGAACGGGTTCGCCGGTCACTCCATCCCGCACCTCGCCGCCTCGTGATTGGGCGGAGACCGGGGCCGCCGCCAGCGACCAGAGGGCGGCAACCGCCCCGATCCCCCTCCCGAGCCCGCTGCGCATCACCAACGGAAGACTAATCCCGACCGACGACCCCGGTATCCTCCGTTCCCGCGAGGTTCCCAACCATGGTCCGATCGGCATGCGCACCCGGCGCGCGACGCTCCCGCGCGGGCAACGGCGGCCTGACCCGCCGGCAGGTATTCGCCGGCGCCGGCGCGGCGGCAGCGCTGCTGGCGCCCGCTTCCGGGCGCGGCCGCCGGATACAGGACGCCAGGACGGTGGTGTTCACGAATACCACCGTCGCCAACCCCGACGAGGTCCGGGACAACGTGGCGCTTGCGGTCGAGGATGGCCGGATCAGCGCCATCGGTGCAACCGACGCGGTTCTCGCTGCCCACCCGGGCGCCGAACAATACGACGGGCGCGACCGCGTGCTGATTCCGGGGCTCGTGAACTGCCACGCCCACATGCGGGCGGTGATCGCGCGCGGCTTCAACGAGGATTTCGGCTTCCCGAACACCGCGAACCTGGGCGTCTCGCCCGGAAGCCTGCTGGAGGGCGGGGAACGCAACCTCATGGTGCAGGTCGCGGCACTCGAGGCGATCCGCACCGGGACCACCACCATCGTCGAATACACCGGGAACGTGGCGGAGCAGGCCGGCGTGCTCGCCGACTCGGGGCTCCGCTGCGTGCTGGCCGAGGGCATCCGCGATGCCGAGAACGTCCCCGGCCCGGTGTCCACCCGGTCGATTGCGGAATCGGCCAGCGAGACGCCCCGCTTCTCGGAACGACTCCGCGACGAGGGCATGCAGCGGATCAGCGACCTGTTCGATGCCTGGCACGGCGCCCGCGATGGCCGGATCTCGGTATTCCCGGCGGCGGCGCTCACCGAGACCTCGTCACCCGGACTGCTGCGGGCGGTGCGCGCGTTCGCCGAACGGCACGACCTCGGGTACACGATCCACCTGAACCAGAGCCGGGCCGAGTACGAGTTCATGATGCTCCACCACGGTCTCCGCCCGGCGGAGTACCTGGACCGGCACGACTTCCTCGGGCCGCGGCTGTTCGCGGCGCATGCCCGCTATGTGAATCACGAGGAGGTCGCGATGCTGGGCCGGACCGGAACCATCATCGCCCACCAGGCGGGGATGGCAGCGAACCGCGGCATCAGTCCGCCGATCCCGGAGCTGAGGACGGCGGGCTGTCCCATCGCGCTCGGGACCGACAACAACACGAACGACGTCTTCGAAGTGATGCGCATCGCGATGCTGACCGAGCGCATCCGCCGCAACCGGGACGGGGACGAGGTTCCGGGCCTCCAGCCGCAACCCGAGGACGTGCTGGCCGACGCCACCCAGGGCGGGGCACGGGCCGTCCGACAGTCCGCAGACCTCGGCGCCCTCGAAACGGGCCGGAAGGCCGACCTGCTGGTGGTCAACACCCTGCGGGCGCATCTGGTTCCGGCCGGCAGGGTCGTTTCGGCGCTGGTGCACAGCGGACATCCGGGGGACATCGAGTCGGTCATGGTGGACGGTCGGTTCGTCATGCGCGACCGCACCATCCTCACGATGGACGAGGACGCGATCCTCCGGGAAGCCGACAATGTGGGCCGCCGCATCTGGAACCGGGTGCTGCGGGAGAGCCCCTTTCCCATCCCCCGTCTCCCCCGCGCCTGACCCGGGAGCGGAGCGCCGGACTCCCGGATTTCAGGAAACCGAACGGCCCCACCGAGCGGATCGCCCCGAACCCGGGCGATCCGCTCCTTCCCACGACGGCCATCGCCCCGGCACGCCTCCATCCGGCGCGCCATGGCCGTCACCTGCGCCTGCGGGTCGAACGGCACGTCCCCGGCTTCGTCGAACGACCGATCCAGCCGGTCGGCTCGCATCGCCGCCACGCAAGCTTGACCTGGCGACGCACGAGGGGTTGGCGTCTTGCGGATGTGCCACTCCATGACATCGCGTGCGCCTTGCGAGGAATTACGGGAGCGACACGCGGAATCGGTTTGTCGGCATCGTCGCGACGCCCGTGACGGATGTCGAACGCCCGATCCATCCCACGGCGACACCCGGAATCGGAATTGTCGGCATTGCCACGACGCCCGTGACGGATGTCGAACGCCCGATCCATCCCCCAGGCGACACGCGGAATCGGTTCTCGGCATCGCCGCGACGCCCGTGACAGATGTCGAACGCCCAATCCATCCCACGGCGACACGCGGAATCGGTTTCTCGGAATTGCCGCGACGCCCGTGACAGATGTCGAACGCCCGATCCATCCCCCAGGCGACACGCGGAATCGGTTTCTCGGAATTGCCGCGACGCCCGTGACGGATGTCGAACGCCCAATCCATCCCACGGCGACACGCGGAATCGGATTCTCGGAATTGCCGCGACGCCCGTGACGGATGTCGAACGCCCAATCCATCCCCCCGGCTACACCCGGAATCGGATTCTCGGAATTGCCGCGACGCCCGTGACAGATGTCGAACGCCCAATCCATCCCCCCGGCTACACCCGGAATCGGATTCTCGGCATTGCCGCGACGCCCGTGACAGATGTCGAACGCCCGATCCATCCCCCAGGCGACACGCGGAATCGGATTCTCGGCATTGCCGCGACGCCCGTGACGGATGTCGAACGCCCGATCCATCCCCCGGCGACACGCGGAATCGGATTCTCGGCATTGCCGCGACGCCCACGAGACTCGGATGCCCCACAAACACACCCCGCAACGCGCCCGCCCGAAGCGGGACAAATCGATGGGCTTCCGCCCTTGATGACGTCCCGGGAGAGCTTCCCCGCCACCCCGTGATGCTTCTTCGGGTGCCGCTGCACACTCGACTCTGTGCCCTTGCCGCACGAAACACGCAGCGGGCGAACCGTCCCCGGGTTCCGGAACCGTGATCTCCGTCCCCGGTCGGCCCTCGGGCCCCTACGGCGCGCGGCGACCGGTGAGGATCCTTGCCACCAGCGGGGACCACATCACCAGCACTCCGGCGATCATCAGCGGGAACCCGACGGCGGGCGCCCGGCTTGCCAGCACGAAACCGCCGGAGAGCAGGTGCACCACGATGCTCATGTAGACCGCCAACGCAATCAACCGGGGAATCCGGTCCGAAGTGCGCATGGCGTAGAGGGCGACGCATTCAAGGGCGGCGGTGATCACCGCGCTCCGGGCGAGCAGCAACCACAGGTTCATCGGCTCGCGGAAGGCGAGGCCGACCAGCATCGAGAAGGCCGAAGCGACGAAGGCCGACGAGTACGGGCGCGAGCCGCCGAGCCAGCGGACCATCAGCGCCTTCAGCGGCGTGAACAGGGCGATCAGACCGCCGGCCAGCCAGAGATCCCGGGGGGCGCCCCGATATTCCAGGATCGCCGCGATGCCGGCGACCAGAAAAAGCCCGGCAACCAGCGGCATCCGGGGTCCGGGAGGAGACGTCATCGGACCGCGACCCGACCGAGCTGGCGGAGCGCCAGCTCGCGGTGATCCTCCCGGGGGCGGGCGAGGACCGGAACCCCTGCCCGGTCAAGGACCACCTCCGCCGGACGGGGCCGGAGGTTGTAGTTCGAGGACATCGTGAACCCGTAGGCGCCGGCGTCCAGCACGGCGAGCAGATCGCCCGGGCGCGGGGGCGGGAGCATCCGGTCCCGCCCGAACACATCGCCGGACTCGCAGACCCCGCCGACCACATCGAAGACGCGGGGCGGCTCGGGGCGCGGCGCCACCGGAACGATGCGGTGGAAGCCCCCGTAGAGCGCCGGTCGCAGCAGGTCGTTCATGCCGGCATCCACCACGACGAACTCCCGTTTCCCCAACGACTTCACATGGAGCACTTCGACCACCAGCACCCCCACCGGGCCGAAGAGCGAACGTCCCGGCTCCACGAGGACGGTGGGCAGATCGGGACCGAGCACCGATTCGAGCCCCGCCCGCATGGCATCAACGAACACGGAAAACGGCGCCTCCGGTTCGCCGTGGTACGGGATCCCGAAACCCCCGCCGACGTCCACGATCCGGCCTCCGGAACCCGTGGTCCGCATCGCGGCAAAGAGGGTTGCGAGGCGTTCCGCCCCGGCCCGAAAGGTCTGCGGATCGAGTATCTGGGAACCGATATGGACATGCACCCCGGCAAGGTCCAGCGACGCATGCCGGGCGCTCCGGCAGAGCGCCCGCACCTGCGCGGCGTCCATGCCGAACTTGGCCGCCGGAACCCCGGTGGCGATGCTCGGGTGGGTGTCCACCCCCGGAAGCTCCGGATTCAGGCGCAACAGTACCGAAACCGTCCGGCCGCGGGCGGTCGCGATCCGGTCGAGGAGGTCGTACTCCGCCTCCGAGTCCACCGAAATCAGGCCGATGCCGAGATCGACCGCGCGTTCGAGGGCGGCCCGGGTCTTCCCGACCCCGGTGAGGGTGATGGAATGCGGAGCGAACCCGAGCGCCTCCGCCAGATGGAGCTCGGCTTCCGAGCCGGCCTCGGCGCCCGCTCGTTCGTCCCGGAGCGCTTCCAGAAGCAGCGGCTGGGTGTTCGCCTTGAGCGGGATCGAGATGCGATGCCGCATCCCGTCGAGCGCCGCCCCCAGCGCCCGGTAGCGCCGGAGCAGGGCGGGAACCGAATACACATAGGTGGGCGTTCCCGCCCCGCTGATCCGAAGCGCCTCGTCCAGGGGAACCCCGTCCCGTTCGAGTCGACCCGACGGACCCGGACGGAATACGGAGTGCAAGACGGTGGCGTACAAGGGAACCCCCGAATGTATCATCGGTCTGGCCGCGACCGGCCGGAGACTCCCCATGATCCGATTCCCTTCCCTCCTGCCCATCCTGCTGCTCGCATCCTGCGGCGCCCCGGCGCCGGAACCCGAAGCCGCCGGCGATGACGTGAACGAACTGGGCCTTCCGTTCTCCGAGGCGGAGTGGAGCGGCGATCTGCTGCATGTGGCGGGCGCCATCGGGAACATCCCCGGCGGTCTCGGTCTCGCGCCGGGGGGGATCGAGGGTCAGATGCGCCAGATGATGGACAACCTGGGCGCCGTTCTCGAGCGGAACGGACTCGACTTCTCGCGGGTGGCAACCGTGAATGTCTTTCTTTCCGACATCCGCCATTTCCAGGCAATGAACGAGGTATACCGCGAGTACTTCCCGGTGGATCCGCCGACTCGCGCCACGGTTCAGGCCGGCATCGCCATTCCGGGGGCGCTGGTCGAGGCCTCGATGGTCGCGGTGGGGCACGATGGGGAGCGGGAGGTGATCAACCCGGCTGCCATGAAGAGTCCCGAACTGCCGTATTCGTGGGGCATCAGGGCCGGGAACACCCTGTTCGTCGCCGGGGCGACCGCCCGCGATCCGGACACCTACCAGCCGGTGGAGGGCGGAGTCACCGCCCAGATGCAGCGCATCATGGGGAACATCGGCCTGGTGCTGGAGGCCGGCGGAATGGACTACGGCGACGTGGCCAACTGCCGGGTCTTCCTCGACGACTCGCGCGCGTTCGGCGAAATGAACGCCGTCTGGCGCGAGTTCTTCCCCACCGACCCGCCGAGCCGCGCCACCGTGGAGGCCCGCCTCGCCAACCCGATCTTCAAGGCCGAGGTCCAATGCGTCGCGAGCAGCGCCGAGCGGAGCGTACTGGCGCCCGGCGGTCCCCGCTCCGGCAGCCCGATCTCGCCGGGCATCCGGGCCGGTGACCGGCTCTACCTTTCGGGCATGGTGCCGCCGTCCCCGCGCAGCGAAGATCCCGGCGAGCAAACCCGCGCGGTCCTCCTCCGGATCCAGGAGGCGCTCGCCGCCGACGGTCTCGGGTTCGAGGATGTGGCCGACTCGCTGGTCTTCCTCGAGGACATGCGGGACTACGACGCGATGAATGCCGCCTACCGGGAGATGGTGGGCGCCCCGCCGCCGGCGCGGGCCACGGTGGGAACCAGGATGATGGGCGCCGGCATCAAGGTCGAGATCATGATGATCGCGAACCGCTAGGAGGTCCCGCGGGTGTTTCCATCCGCTGCCGCGGCCCTGCTGTTGCTCGCCCCGCCGAGCGGCGAGGCCCGGGTCGCGGTGGCGGCCAACTTCACGGCGGTAGCGCGTGAACTCGCCGCCCGTTTCGAGGCCGACACCGGATTCCGGGTGCGTCCGAGCTTCGGGTCGACCGGTCAGCTCTACGCACAGATCGTTCAGGGAGCCCCCTTCGACGTGTTCCTCGCGGCCGACGCCGAACGGCCGGCGCGGCTCGCCGCGGAGGGGAGGGGCGACCCACCGATCCCCTACGCCCATGGCCGGCTGGTGCTCTGGAGTCCCGATCCGGAACGGATCCGGGGGCCGGAGGCCCTGCACGCTCCCGGGCTGGCCCGAATCGCGCTCGCCAACCCGGAAACCGCCCCCTACGGCGCCGCCGCCCTCCGGGTACTGGAGCGGCTGGGGGTCTCCGATCCGCCCCGGCGCATCCTCGGCAACAATGTGGCGCAGGCCTTCCAGTTCGTCCGGACCGGCAACGCCGGGGCGGGTCTCCTCGCGCTCTCCCAGGTTCCCGCAACCGGGTCGCGGTGGGAAATTCCCGAGAGTCTTCATCCGCCGCTCCGGCAGGACGCGCTCCTGCTCCGACGCGGGCGTGGGAATCCGGCGGCGGAAGCCTTCCTCCGATTTCTCGGCAGCGGGGCCGCACGCGCCATCATCGAACGCGCCGGATATCGGACCCCCTGAACCGTGGAGACGATCGGGCCGGCCATCCGGCTCACGCTGGAGCTGGCAAGCGTCACCACCCTGTTCCTGCTGCTGCTCGGCGGACCGCTCGGGTGGTGGCTGGCCCGTACCCGCCGGCCCTACCGGGAGGCGATAGCCGCGGTGGTGGCGCTCCCGCTGGTTCTCCCGCCCACCGTGCTCGGCTTCTACCTGCTGATCGCCCTGGGGCCGTCCGGCCCCGGCGGGTTCCTCGCCCGGTGGATCGGCGAACCTTCGCTCGCCTTCACCTTCCCCGGCCTCGTGATCGGATCGGTCATCTACTCGCTGCCGTTCGTCGTACAACCGATCCGGAGCGCCTTCGAGTCGGTGGGCGACGCCCCGCTGGAAACCGCCGCGACCCTCGGCGCCTCCCGGTGGGACGCCTTCTGGACGGTCGCCGTGCCCCTCGCCCGGCGCGGCATCCTCGCCGGCGCGGTCCTCGGTTTCGCCCACACCGTCGGCGAATTCGGCGTCATCCTCATGATCGGCGGGAACATCCCGGGGGAGACCCGGGTGCTCTCGATTGCGATCTACGATCTGGTGGAATCGCTCCAGTGGGGGACCGCGCACCTGCTCTCCGGCGGTCTGCTGGCGTTCGCGTTCGTGGTGGTGTTCGTCACGATGTCGCTCGAGCGGCGGCGATGAACAGCCTCCGGGTCGAACTCCGGGGCCGGGTGGGGGGCTTCGGTCTCGATGCCGCGTTCACCGCTCCGGCGGGAGCGGTCACCACGCTCTTCGGTCCCTCCGGCAGCGGCAAGACCACCCTCCTCCGCGCCGTCGCCGGCCTCGCTCCGCTTGCGGGCGCGGTGGTGGCGCCCGACGGCGTCTGGCAAGCCGGAAATCGCCTCCGGCCCACCCACCGGCGCCGGCTCGGGTTCGTGTTCCAGCAACCCGCGCTTCTTCCGCACCTCACCGTGGAGGCGAACCTTCGCTACCCGGCGCGGCGCGCCGGGACCGTGTCCGAGGTGAAGGAGATCGTGGAGCGGTTCGATCTCGGGGACAAACTCGTTCGCCGTCCCGCCGGACTCTCCGGCGGCGAGCGCCAGCGGGTTGCGCTCGCGCGGGCGTTCCTGACCCGGCCGGCGGTGCTGTTGCTCGACGAACCGTTCTCGGCGCTGGACCTCACGGCCCGCGCGGCGCTGCTGCCGTGGCTCCGGACGCGGATCCGGGAGCGCTCCATCGCCACCGTGCACGTCACCCATGATCTCGACGAGGTGGGCGCCCTCGCCGACCGGATGGTGCTCCTGCGAAACGGCCGGGTGGAAGCAAGCGGGACGGTGGAGGAGATCGCGCTCGCGCTCGATGCGAGCACGCCGCGCGAACGGTTCGAAGCCGGCGCCGTCCTGCGCGCCCGGTTGACCGGCTGGGATCAACAGGCCGGTCTCGCCGACTTCGACATCGGCGGAGTGGTGCTGCGGGCGCCGGCGGGAGCGCGTCCGGCGGAAGAGGTGCGGCTCCGGGTGCGGGCGCGCGACGTGGCACTCGCCACCGAACGGCCCCGGAGGATCAGCATCCGGAACATCGTGAGCGGACGGGTATGCGATATCCGGGATGCCGGCGGCGCCCTCGCCGAAGTGCGGGTCGAGGTCGGGGGCGCGGTCCTCCGGGCTCACCTCACCCGGGACGCGGTGGCGGAGCTCGGCCTCGGACCCGGCGTTCCGGTGTTCGCGCTGCTCAAGGGAGTCTCGCTGGAGGGCCCCTGACAGCCCGCGGGCTCCACCACCAGGTGGTAGGCGTCCGGCGCCGCCGCCACCTCGTGCTCGCAGCCCGAGAGCCAACGCACCCGGACCCGGACCGGGCCGGGGTCCGCCCCGAGGCCGAAGAAGACCCGAAGATCGCTCGCGGAGAGATAGCTCCCCGCCGAACGAACCTCCCGGACCTGCCGGGGTCCTCCGGCGAGAAGCTCGAGCCGGGCCCCCACGCCGTCCCGGGAACTGGCCCGGCCCACCAGCCGGAAGCCGACCCATCCGTTCGCATCGTCGCTCTCGTTGCGGAAGATCGCCTGCGTATCGTTCATCACCGTGGCCGCCACATCCAGATCGCCGTCCCCGTCGTAGTCCCCGAAGGCCGCACCGCGAAAGACCCGGGGCACGCCGAGCGCCTCGTCGGGGACGACCGCGAATCCCCCGTTTCCGAGATTCCGGAAGAGGAGCGCCGGCTGGGCATACCCGCTCTCGGTGACCGGCCCCCGGACCTCGGGGTACACGTGCCCGTTCACCACCAGCAGGTCCAGCCATCCGTCGCGGTCGAAGTCGGCGAAACCCGTGCCCCAGCCAAGATGGTTGTAGCTCGGCTCGCCGATGCCGGCGGCGAAGGACTCGTCCACGAACCAGCCATCCCCGGTGGATCGGTAGAGGGTGTTGTAGTCGTGCGAAAAGTTGGTGACGACGATGTCCAGCCACCCGTCGTTGTCGTAGTCCCCGAGCGAAACGCCCATCCCCGCCTGGGCGCGTCCGTCCTCGTTGAAGGCGAGCCCGGCTTCGAGGCCGATCTCCGCGAAACGGAGCGCATCGCCGGTGTCGTTCCGGTAGAGGTTGTTGGGGGTCTGGTCGTTCGCAACATACACGTCGAGATCCCCGTCGTTGTCCAGGTCCCCCATCGCCACCCCGAGGCCGAAGAAGCGCTCGCGGCCCAACCCGGCGCCGGCCACCGCCTCGAATCCCCCCTCCCGGCGCCCCCGGTAGAGGAGTGCGGGAGCCGGCGCCAGTCCCTTCGGCCCGCACAGGACCGGCATCCCCAGAAAGAAGCAGTTGGGCGCCTCCCCCGGGCCCGGCGTGTTCTCCGGATCGAAGTCCACATAGTTGACCACCACCAGGTCGTTCACGCCGTCCCGGTCAAGGTCCCCGAATGCCGCGCCGGCGCCCCACTGCGGATCATCCAGCCCGAGGGCCGCCGCCGATTCCGCGAAGGTCCCGTCCCCGCGATTGCGGTAGAAGCGGTTTCGGCCGTGGTAGGTCACGAGGAGGTCGAGGTCCCCGTCGTTCTCATAGTCGGTGATCGCCGCGCCCTGCCCCCATCCGTAGGCCTCGAGGCCGGCGGGACCGGTTGCGTCGGTGAAGCGTCCGCCGCCGTCGTTCCGGTAGAGCGCACTCGAGAGCGACTGGCCTTCGGAGTAGCCGAGGCGCGAGCCGTTGACGAGGAAGAGATCCAGGTCCCCGTCGCCGTCATAGTCGAAAAACGCCGCCCCGGTCCCGGTGGTCTCGACGATGTACCGCTTGGCCCCCACCCCGCCGAACATGTTCATGAACCGGACGCCCGACTCGGAGGCGACCTCGGCAAAGCGGAGCGGCGTCTGCGCGAGCGCGAGCGCGAGCAGGAGGATCACCGGGGCGCCCCGAGCGGAACCGAGCCCACCACTCCCTGCCCTTCGCGGAGGACGTACACCCTCCCGGCGGCAAGCACCGGGATGCGCTCGCGGCGTCCTCCGGGCCAGACGATCGAAAGCGGACCGGTGTCGTTCCGATCCCCGAGGCCGAACCAGAGCACCGGGTCGTGCTGGGCGAGGTAGCTCGACCCGGCGCGCCGCTCCTCCACACCTCCGGTGGCTTCGAGGGTGACCCGGGCGCCCACGGCGTCCCGGTTGCCGGCGGTCCCGACCAGCAGCAACCCGGCCGAGCGCCCGCCTCCGGCGCCCGCAAGCAGCTCGGCGGGCCCCCGGTTGTTGGCGAGGGCGAGGTCGAGGGCGCCGTCCCGGTCGTAGTCGAGGGTGGCGAGCCCCCGGCCCACCCGCTCCCGGCCGAGGTCGCCGGCCGGAGCCGGGGCGAAGACGCCGCCGCGGTTCTCGAAGAGCTGGCCCGGCTGGGCAAAGCGCAGGTTGGACTGGATCTCCTGGATGTTGTCCAGGATGTGCCCGTTGGAAACCACCAGATCGAGATCGCCGTCATTGTCGAAATCGGCGAAGTCACACCCGAATCCCAGTTCGGTGAGCGAAACGCTTCCAAGTCCCGTCGTCGCGGTGGCGTCGAGGAACAGCCCCTCCCCGAGGTTCCGGTAGAGGGTGTTGGTCTCGAAGTCGAAGTTGGTGACCACCAGATCCATGCGCCCGTCCCCATCGATATCGCCCCAGTCGGTTCCCATGCCCGCCTCCGGAAGTCCCTCCTCGTTGTAGGCCACTCCGGCGGCGAGCCCGCTCTCCCGGAAACGCACCCCGTCGCCGCGGCCTTCCACCCGGAAGAGGAAATTCGGCGTGGTGTCGTTGGCGACGTGGATGTCCGGCGCCCCGTCACCGCCGAGATCCGTCACCGAGACCCCGAGTCCCTTGCCTTCCTCCGAGCCGGGCACCGGAATGGCCTCGAAGGCGAGCCGACCCCGGTTCAGGAAGAGCGAGTCCCGGACGCCCGGGTACTCCTGCGGATGGCAATACGCCATCAGGTTGCGAACCGGGCTCACGCAGTCCCGATGCCCCTCGAGGGTGTAGTCGAGGTAGTTCGCCGCATAGACATCGAGATCGCCGTCGCCGTTCGCATCGAGAAGCGCGGCGCTGGTGGTCCAGTGCGGATCGCTGGCTCCGCCCGCCCCCTCCACTTCCCGGAACGTTCCGTCACCCCGGTTCTCGAAAAGGCGCTCCGGCCCGAAGTGGGTCAGGAGCAGGTCCGGATCACCGTCGTTGTCGAGGTCCCCGGCCACACCGCCCATGCCGTACCCGAGCCGATCCGGCGGATCCAGCAGGCCCGCCTCCCGGGTCCGGTCGGCGAACGTTCCGTCCCCCCGGTTGCGGAACAGCCGGTTCCCCACCGTGGCTTCGGTGGCGTCCCCCGGCAACGGCCGGCCGTTCACGAAGAAGAGGTCCGGCCAGCCGTCGAGGTCGTAGTCCAGCACCAGCACGCCCGCCCCCACGACCTCGACGACGAACCGGCGGCCGCTGCCGCCGTCCTCGTGGTGGAAGCGGATCCCCGCCGCCCCGGTCCGGTCGACGAACCGCTTCTCGCCGGCGCCGGACGCAGCGAGCAGCACGAGCAGGGCGAGCATCAGCGGCGGGAGCGGGTGCGCGTCGGCCGGTGGACCGGATCGCCCGCGGCGGCCACTGCGGCAAAGCGCTCCCGGACCCGGGCCGCCTCCTCGGGAAGGCCGAGCGCGGCAAACGCCGCCGCCAGGTTCCACAGCGCCTGCCGGTGACGCGGGTCGGCCTCGAGCGCCGTTTCGAACCGGACCCGGGCCGCCTCCGGATCGCCCTGCTGGAGGCGCAGCACACCGAGCCCGGCATGGGCGGCGGGAGAGCCGGGGACCAGGCGCAACGCCTCGCGATAGGCGGCCTCCGCCCGGTCGAACCGCCCGCGCTGCGCCAGGACCCGGGCGAGGGCCACCCGGGATTCCGGGTCCCGGGGCTCGAGCCGGACGGCCTCGGTGAAGGAGGCGGAAGCGTCCTCCATCAGTCCGAGCGCCGCCTCGGCGAGGCCGAGATGGAAATGCGCCCGGGCGTTCCCCGGCTCGAGGTCGCGCGCCCGGATCAAGGTTCGACGCGCCCTTTCGCCGTCGAGATGCAGGTAATGGGCGTGGCCGAGCTGCAGCAGGAGCCCGGCCGCCTGCGGGCGCCGCCGCACCGCCGGCTCCAGCACCGCAACCGCGCCTTCGCTGTCACCGATGCGAATCAGCGCCGTCCCGAGCGCATGCGCCAGCGCGGGGCCGGGCGTCGGAGCGAGGGCCTCCGCCCGGCGCAGCGCCTCCACGGCGGCCTGCGGGCGCCCGGCGGCGAGCCGAGCCACACCGAGGTAGTACAGGGAGCGGGCGTCCGGCGCGGCGTCGGCCAACCGCTCGAAGACGCGCACGGCTGCCTCCGGATTGCCTGCATCCAGCCAGCGGCGCCCCTCCCGCAGCAAGTCGTCGGGAGGCTGGGCGAGCGCGAGCAGCGCCAGCAGAAGAAGGTTCAGAAATCCCCCGGGAAGAGCGCGGCGAGGAAATCCTCGTCGAGCCCCGGATGCCCGGTCCAGCTCAGGGTGGACTCGAGCTGGCCGCGGAAGCGCTCATTCCGTTCCGCCGCCTCGCGGAGCGCGGCGAGCGCCCCGTCGCGCTGCCCGAGCGAGTACCGGAGCAGGCCGAGACGGATCCAGGCGTCCGGGGCCGCGGGCCAGAGTTCGGTCGCCCGCTCGGCTTCCCGGAGCGCCGCTGCGTGATCCCCGGCTTCCTCCCGGTCACGGCTCCGGTTCATGGCGGTGAGCGCGAGGTTGATATCGAGAAGCCGGCCGAGTTCGGCGATCGGGGTCGGGTGATCCTCCACCTGGAGACGGGCGACGACGTCGTTGTTGATGTTCCGGCCCATCCCCTTGCCGACCACCAACAGCGCCGCCGATTGCCTGCCGCGGCTGTCGCCTCCGGCCGCCTGTCCGGCGGCCAGCGCCGCCTGAAGACGCTCGGCGAGGGTCCCGGTGGCGGTCTCGAAGGCGTCCTCCATCGCTTCCACCACTTCCGGGCCGGCCAGGATGTTTCCCTGAACCGCATGGTTCTCGCCCACCCGGTGGCCAGCCCAGGCGTTCGCAGCGGGTCCGGTGTGAACGTCGACCCTCCCGTTCGCGTCGATGACCGCGAACTGGCGCCCCGCGAGGCCCGTAAATTCATCCCCGGCGAGCAGCCGATCCACGACCTCCGCAGCGGAGAGCCCCTGGCGCAGCAAGTCCAACCCCCGCGGCCCGTAGCCGGCGTTGACATGCGCCTGGGTGGCGATGACACCGACGCCGGCCTCGGCCCAGGGAACCACGTGCCCCACCGAGAAGTACCGCGATTGCACGGCGACGCCGAACTCGCCGGTGTCCGGGTCGTGGGCGACGATGGAGAAGGTGGCGACCGGCGGGTGCTGCCCGGATCCGAGCGACGCGAGCGATGCGAGGATGACAGTGAGGATTGCAGTCATGGGTCACCTCCGGGCGCCTTCGGAAGGTAAGCATCGTCGCACAGGCGCGCCGTTACCCGCATGATGATCCTTCCGGTTCGGGCTCGGCCTTGCGCAGCGCCCGGAACCTTGCGAGCGACCGCTCCGCCCCCTCCCGGTCGCCGCGCCGGCGCTGCGCGAAAGCGAGCTGGTACCAGGCCTCGGCGTAATCCGGGGCGGAGGCGATCGCGGTCTCGAAGTGGCCTGCCGCGGCGTCCGCATCACCGCGCCGAAGCGCGATCTTTCCGAGATGGAACCAGGCTTCGGGAAAGTCCCCGCCGCCATCGAGCGCCCGCCGGAACGCCGCCTCGGCGCCATCGAGGTCTCCCCGACGAAGCGCGGTGAGCCCGAGAAAATGGTGGGCGCGGCGAAGGCCGGGGTCGATGGAGATCGCCTCTTCCAGAAACGCCGTCGAACGTTCATGGTCGCCGCCGCGCCAGGCGAGGTAGCCGAGCTGGAGCAGCGTCCGGGGATCGCCGGGAGCAAGGTCCCGGTGGCGCTCGAAGGCGAGCCGCGCCGCGTCGAGGCGTTCCTGGCCGAGGAGCGCCGCGCCGAGGTCGGCAAGAACGTCCGGATCCCCGCGGTAGCCCAGCCGGAGGGCCTCCTCCAATTCGGCGCGGGCTTCCGGCCAGCGCTCCACCCGTAGCAGCAACCGCCCGAGGAAGCGGCGGAGCTCCGGGTTCGCCGGGGCGGCCTCCACGGCGGCGCGGGCTTCCGGAATCGCTTCGGTGAGCCTTCCGGCGGCGTCGAGGACCGCGGCGGCGAGGTAGCGGGCCTCCATGCGCTGCGGATCCAGTCCGGAAGCGGTCCGGAAGGCGGCGAGCGCCGGTTCCGTTTCGCCAAGTGCTCCGAGTGCCTGTCCGAGGGCGAGGTGAGCGTCCAGGAAATGCGGGTCCTGTTCGACGGCGACCCTGAGGTGCGGCACCGCCAGCTCCGCCTGACCGCCGACCAGCCAGAAGACCCCGACCCGCTGGCGCGCGGCCGGATCGGACTCCCGGCCCTCCAGGTAGTCCCCGATGGCCCGGGCCGCGCCTTCGAGGTCTTGTGCCTCCATGGCGGCGACGGCTCGTCGAAACGGGACCTCCTGGAAACTCCCCGCGAGAAGAAGGACGACGAGGGGGACGGCGCGCATGAGTCAGAATCGCACGCATGTTCCCATGCGCGCGCCCGGTTGCCGGTTCCCTGCTTCTCGCCGGGGCCTGCTCCGCCCCGGCGGAACCTCCGATCCTTCCGGTCGGCGGCGACATCGCCCGCCCGCAGCGGGTGCGCTTCGTGCCGCCGGAATACCCCGAAGCGGCAGCTGCGCGCGGCGAGGAGGCGCTGGTCATCCTCGAATTGACCCTGGATCCGGACGGCGAAGTGGCCGCTGCCCGGAGTCTGCGCGGACCGGAGGATCTCGCCGCCGCCGCAGTGGAAGCCGCCGCCGGCTGGGCCTACGAGCCGACCCTGGTGGAGGGGGTTCCGGCGGCGCTCCGATTCGCCGAGACGGTCCGGTTCGTTCTACGGCCAGCGGGCGGATTCGGGATGCAACTGCCGGCGGGGGCCGGCCCGGCCGGTTCCGCCTTCCCCGACTGGGAGATCCGGGGCCATGCGTTCACCGCCTGCCCCTGCGACACTCCCTGTCCCTGCCGCTCCAACGCACCCCCCTCGCACCCGCCCTGCCACGCCACCACCGCCACCCGGCTGGAATCCGGCCGCTACGGGAGCACCGATCTCGCGGGCGTTGCCTTCGTCACCCTGGGCCCCGAATCCTGGGTCGCCCTTTACCTGGACCAGAACCTCGACCAGGAGCAGGAACGGGCCGTCCTGGGGATATTCCGCAGCCTGGCGCCCGGAGCTCCCCAACGCTACCGGGCGGTCCGCCGCGTTCCGCTGACGGTGACCTCGGTCCGGCGGGCCGGTGCCGTGCTCCGGCGGGCGGTCATTCCCGGCATCCTCGAGATGGAGACCCGCCTTGCCACCACCACGGACGGCGAACTCCGGGGACTGGCGCCGGGGATGGACGTCTGGGCGAACCGGATCGCCTACGGAAGGACCGGGGTGTACCGGTACCGGGATCCGGGGATTCCCGCTGCCTGGGATCACAGCGGCAGGCAATCGAACGGCAAGCAATTCGCTCTCGATCTCGGCATGTACCGGGAGGGACGCATGCTGATCCAGCACGGCGACGGCTCCGGCGGCTGGACCGACCGGCAGCGCGCGCTCTTTACCTGCTCCCTGGGTTCTGATCCAAGCCATTGAATCGTCCCCGGCGGATTCTTGGGTCCGCCCGCCTTTGGTGGCAACCAAAACTACGGATATGGAAGGGGTTGTGTTCTCCCTGCATCGGGCATGATCCTTGCCCGGTTGTCGTTGATCAGCTCCTGCCCGGTGAGGAATTCCGGAGACGACGCCGTGTGGCGCATCCCCGGGTTCCCCCGGGCCCCGTCCTCCCCAAGGAGGGATCCATGGGACGCTTGCCTGCCTTCCTGACTGCCGCGCTCTTCGTTGCCGGCGGCGCCTTCGCCCAGACCCAGTCGGGCACCATCGAGGGAACGATCCTTGACGGCACCGGACAGGTGCTGCCTGGCGTCTCGATCACCCTGACCGGGGAATCCGGCGCCGAAGTGGCGGTCAGTTCCGGGACCGGAAGCTACCGCTTCCTTTCCGTATCGCCCGGCATCTACACGCTGCGCTACGAACTCGGCGGCTTCCAGACCCTGGTCCACGAGGAGGTCCGGGTGGACATCGCCCGAACGACCTCGCTGAACGTCTCGCTGGAACTGTCCACGGTGCAGGAGACGGTGACCGTCGTCGGCGAGTCGCCGCTGCTGGACACCAAGAGCACCGTCATCGGCGCCACCTTCGACGAAAGCCTGCTGGAGGAAGTCCCCAGCGCCCGTGACGTGTGGTCGCTGCTGGAGCACCAGGCGCCCGGCGTGACCACCAACCGCCTTGATGTGGGCGGCAGCGAGACCGGCCTTCAGGCCGTCTTTTCCGCACGCGGCACATCCTGGGGCCAGAACAGCTACTACCTCAACGGCGTGAACGTGACCTGTCCCGCCGCGCTCGGCGCCAGTGGCTACTACTACGACTACGACAGCTTCGAGGAAGTCCAGGTGGAGGTCGGCTCCCATCCGGCCTCGGTGAACGCCCCCGGCGTGTACCTGAACATGGTGACCAAGACCGGTGGGAACGAGTTCACGGGCTCGGTGGGCGCCTTTTACCAGAACGACTCCACCCAGTTCGACAACTTCAGCGACACATTGAAATCCCAGGGGGGCACCCCATCCGAATTCGACTATCTGAGCGACTTCAACGGACAGATCGGGGGACCGGTGGTGCGCGACCGCTCCACGTTCTATTTCTCGTTCCGGGACGAACGGGTCCACCGGTATGTCTCCGGCGTCGAGTCGGTGACCGAGGACACCGACATGCGCCAGTTCGTCCTGAAGAGCGACACCGACCTCAACCAGAGCAACAAGATCAGCCTCGAGTGGCACGAGATGACCTATTGGAAGCCCCGCCGGGGACTCGCCGAGAACCGTCCCCCGGAGGCGACCTGGATCGAGGACGACACCTTCCGCATCATCCAGGCCACCTGGACCTCCACACTCAGCGAGAACGCCTTGCTGGACACCCGCTTTTCGCACCTGAATGTCTGGTTCCCGACCTATCACTCCGAGGAGGCGAAGGCTGCCGGCCGCCAGGCGGGCCAGGATGTCGGTCTCGGCACGTTCGTGAATGCACGCGACTTCAGCGTGGAACGGCGGCGGAAGCGCTATTCCTGGAAGAGCGACATGACCTGGTTCCTCGAGGATGTTGCGACCGCCGACCATGAATTCAAGTTCGGGGTCGAGTACTCGCACAATCCCATCCGGAACGAGACCACGGCGATCGACGACGTGTTCCTCCGCCTCAACAATGGGGTTCCCTTCGAGGTCCAGCTCCGCAACACGCCGCGCAACGACGCCCAGACCCTGGACCAGACTTCGGCGTACATCGACGACATCATCACGCGCGGTCGCCTCACCCTGAAACTCGGCCTGCGCTGGGATCGGTACCACGGCTGGCTTCCGGAACAGAACAGCCCGGACGGGAAGTGGTGCACTGCCGCTGGCGGATGTCCGCGCCAGTTCCCGGAACGGACCGGCATCCTCGAACTCGCCAGTTTTGCACCCCGACTCGGATTCGTGCTCGGCCTCGATGCAGACGGCAGGAGCGCCCTCAAGGCAAGCTGGGGGCGCTACTACCACCAGTTCTCCACCGGATTCGCCAACTTCGTGAACCAGAACGGCGGGCTGACCAACACCTGGGAGTGGAACGACCTCAATGGCGACCTGCAGTTCCAGGACGGCGAGCAGGGGTCACTGCTTTCGGACCAATTCGGAGCCCTGGCGGCCGTGACCACGATTTCGCCCGACCTGAAGCACGCCTTCACCGACGAGTTCACGGTGAGCCTCGAACGCGAGTTCCAGAATGACATCTGGGTCCAGGCCACGTTCTCGAGGCGCACCAGTGACGACAACTCCGACATCATCAACCTTGCTGCGCCCGATTCGGCCTACGATTCGATGCCGGTCACCGATCCGGGACCGGACGGAACCGTGGGCACTGCCGACGATGGCGGACAGGTCACCGTATTCAACCTGCGCCCCGAATTCGTCGGCAAGAGCGAACGCCAGATCGCGACCATCGCCGAGTACCAAACCGCGTACAACGGGGTCGAACTGACCGGCCAGAAACGCTTCTCGAACAACTGGCAGGCACTCGTGTCCTATACCTGGAACGACACCGACGCATGGTCGCGCGGCGATCAGTGGGAGAACACCAACCCGGGCATCTTCACCGATCCGAACTCCCGGATCCATGCCAAGGGCAAATCCTTCTACGATCGGACCCATCAGTTCAAGGTCATCGGCGCCTGGCACGCTCCGCTGGGCTTCCGGCTCTCCGGCGTGATGCGCTACCAGACCGGCCAACCGGTCGCGCGCACCTTCTTCGCCGACGGCCTCAACCAGGGAGGGGCAACGATCCTCGCGGCGCCCATCGGAACCGACCGCCTCGACGACGTGACGACATTCGACTTCGCGCTGTTCCGCGACTTCATGGTCGGCGACGTTCGCATCTCTCCGGAAGTCAACCTGTTCAACGTCACGAACCAGAACACCGTGACCGCGATCAACACCGCGAGCGGCGCGAACTACAACCGCCTTTCCAACTACCTCTCCCCACGTATCGCGCGCTTCGCGATCCGAATCCACTTCTGAGCCGACAGGCGACGACGGGACCGGGAGTCGCCGCCGATCCCCCCGGGGGCCGGCGGCGACCGTCCGGTTTTCCGCATTGAACCGGCGCGAGGCGCTGGCAGGGCTGGCGGCCGCTCTCTCCCCGTTCCCGGCGCGAGCGCGCCAGGCCAGGGTTCTCCCGTGGACCGACCTCGAACCCCTTCCCGCCGGAACCCGGGCCCGCTACACCGACCTTGCCCGGGTGCGCGGCGAAGTGGTCCCGAACGCCGAGTTCTTCATCCTCCACCACGGCGATATGCCGCGCATCCGGCCCGACGGGTTCCGCCTCTCGGTGGGAACCCGGAACGCTCGGGGCCGCGTCCTGAGCCGGAGGGAACTCGCGGCGCTTCCCCGCCGGGAAGCGGTGGCGCTGTTCGAGTGCTGCGGCAACGGCGGCGTTGGGATGCATGGGCTGGTGGGCGCCGCGCGCTGGGGTGGCGTCCCGCTGGCGAACGTGCTCCGGGAACACATCGGCCCCGAGTCCCGGGAGGTCGTGTTCTTCGGGGCCGACCGCGCCGACGAACGACTGCGCGGCCACCGGTATCCCGGCCGCTTCGCCCGCAGCCTGCCGGTGGCGGACGCCCTCGCCCCCGGAACGCTTCTTGCCGACTCCATGAACGGGGAACCGCTCCCGCCGGAGCACGGCGGTCCGCTCCGGCTGATCATCCCCGGTTTTTACGGGGTCGCGCAGGTCAAGTGGCTCCAGCGGATCGAGGTGTGGCCGGAACGGTTCGCCGGGTGGTATCAGGCCAAGGACTATGTGACGGTGCGGGGCGTGGAAACCCCGTCGGGCATCCTCCACACCGCGAGCGCCATCGGCCGCATGCGGATCAAGTCCATCGTGACCCGGGTCGAGCAGGTCCGGGACACCACCCTTCGGATCCGCGGACTCGCCTGGAACGACGGCGCAACGCCAGTCAGCGGGGTGGAGGTCCGGGTGGATGACGCCCGCTTCCGGGCCGCCGAGCTACTGCCGGCCGCCCACCCGTTCGGCTTCCGCCACTTCCGGATGGAAGGGCCCGTGCCGGCCCCCGGCAAACACCGGGTCGTCTCCCGCGCTCGCGATGCGAGGAGCATCCAGCCCACCGACGAGGAGGCTTCCCGCTACAAGGCGACGCCGTGGGAAAACAACGGTCAGGTGGTGCGCCGCTTCCGGATCGAATCAGCGGGAACATGAATCAGGGATCGCACACCGGGCAATCAGGGATCGCACACCGGGCAATCAGGGATCGCACACCGGGCAATCAGGGATCGCACATCGGGCAATCAGGGATCGCACATCGGGCAATCAGGATCGCACACCGGGCAATCAGGGACGGGACACCGTGCGCCTGCTTCGCGGCCCGGTCCGCCGCTTCGCGCCAGCCCGTCCGGGTGCCGGCCCGGGGAACCCACTCTTCGCCCCGATCGGTTCCCGTCCGCAAATCCCGGACTCCACGGCGATCCCGTTCCCTGTCTGCATCATGTGGATTCCGCGACCGACCCCGCCTTCACGACCCCTCACGCCTTCACCATGCCCGACTGCCCATGGACCCGGAATGAAATTTGAAACACACCGGCAGGAGAATTAGACTGCATTCTTCTTTACCCATGACGAACTACAGGTTCGAAGGAGATTCCCGATGAACAGAACAAAGAATCAATTAATGGATACGCTCAGCTTCCTGGATGCGGATATCGTACCCTCGTCGGCGGAGTCGGTGGACTCGCACATACGAACATACGAACATTTTCTCCAAACCGCCGCGCGGTACCGGACCAGCGAAGCATTTCGGCGTTCCCTCGAGGGCGACAGCGGCCGGAACGTTCTGGCCACCTTCGGTCTCGAAACTCCGCTACCGGAGGACATGGAAGCGAATGTCCTCGTGAACACGGACGAGCTCATGCACTTCATCATGCCCTCCGACCCGAACATCAGCCTGACCGACGAGCAGCTGAGCAGCGTGGCCGGTGGCTGGGGCTCCACCGCGAGCTCGCTGAGCACCGCTGGATCATTCAGCACGGTTGCTTGCTCCACCGCTCCATCCTCGGCGAGCTCGATCGCCTGTGGCGGCACTGCGGGAAGCGCAAGCAGCAGCTAGGTTTCCGCACTCTCCCTCCGCCCCGTTCGGGTTCCGCACTCCGGGCAGGACGTACGCGCCGGGTGGACTTTCGGAACTCCGGGAGTCCGGTCGCTCGGCGTGTTGCGTCTTCCCTTGGGGCGGAGGGGGTCATCCCGGGCGAGGCGAATCGGGGGCGCGCGGATGCCCCGGTGTCTTGTCCGCCTTTCGGCTCCGGGTACTGCAGTCCTGTCCATTCGGCCTGTCCATTCGGCCAGGCCGTTCGGCCGGGCCGTTGGAATCGGGGGATCCGCGGGTTCTGGCCCACCCGGCGAATTGTCGACCCGGAGTCCGCAGAATGCGTTTGACGTCGAACCCGCGGAACCGTCACAATAGGTGCAGGCTGGTTTCCCTCCAGTAGCCGGACCGCCCGGATCGTGCCCCAGATCTCCATGCCCTCGGACAACCGAATGAATACTACGCGTGCCGCTTTCCGGATCGGTTGCCTCGCAGTTGGCGTGATGACGGTGGCCCTGTTCGGGACCGACGCCGAGAGTTCCTTTCCCGTCGGAAATACGGGGACCACCCCGGGAGCGGCGTCCAGGGACGAAGTGGCGAACGGAGTGGTGCAGACGACCTGCGTGATGTGCCACAACGCCCGGATGATGACCGGGAACCTTTCGCTCGAGGACTTCGACGTGACCCGCGCCGCCGAGCGGGCGGATGTGGCGGAGCACATGGTCCGCAAGCTGCGCGCCGGCATGATGCCGCCTCAGGGAATCCGGCGATCCGGCCCCGAGGAAATCCACGCGCTGGTGGAGGCTCTCGAGTCCAACCTCGACGAGGCCGCAGCCCGCTCGCCGGACCCGGGGAACCGCCCGTTCCAGCGTCTCAATCGCCACGAGTACGAGCAGGCAATCCTGGATTTGCTGGATCTCGAAGTGGACGCCGGCGACTGGCTGCCGCTGGATCAGGTGAGCCACAACTTCGACAACATCGCTGAGGCGCAGACGCTTTCCCCGACCCTGCTGGAGTCCTATCTCAACGCAGCGAGCGCCATCAGCCGGCTGGCCGTCGGGGAACGCACCGGCAAACCGGTGGACCACACCTACTCCAACTCCCAGTACCTCTCCCAGCATCCCTGGGACCATGTGGACGGGGCGCCCTGGGGCACCCGGGGGGGCCTGGTGGTGGATCACATCTTCCCCGCCGACGGCGAGTACACCTTCGGGGTGACCTTCACCTCGGGCGCCAACACCCGGCTTCAGGACGTGGACGTCTCGATCGACGGCGAGCGCGTCGCCCTGCTCCACTATGACACCAATCGGCGGGTCGACGCGGATGGACGCGGGGGAGTGGCGACGCTCACACCACCCGTCTTCGTCCGGGCGGGAACCCGGCGGATCGCCGCCGCCTTCATCCGGCGCCAGCACGGGCCCTACGAGGATCTGGTACGGCCCCATGAATGGTCCTACGCCGGGGGCGGCTCCGGGGGCGCCGGCATCACGACCCTGCCGCATGTCCGGGACATCATCGTCACCGGCCCCTTCAACCCCACCGGCCTTTCGGAAACCCCCAGCCGGCGCCGCATCTTCACCTGTCGCCCGACCACTCCCGACGAGGCGCGACCCTGTGCCGGCCGCATCCTCGCACGGCTGGCCCGAGAGGCCTACCGGCGGGGTGTCGAGGATCACGAGGTCGAGGACCTGCTCGGATTCTTCGATGAGGGTCATGCCGCGGGCGGCTTCGAAACCGGCGTGCAAACCGCCCTCGAAGCGATGCTGGCCAGCCCCCGTTTCGTGTTGCGACTGGAACGCGCTCCCGGGAACGCATCCGACCGTGGATATCGCCTGGGCGACGCCGACCTCGCCTCCCGGCTCTCCTTCTTCCTCTGGGGAACGCCACCGGACGACGAACTCCAGCGGCTTGCCGACCAGGAACTGCTGACCGAAGGGGAACTGGAACGACAAGCGCTCCGCATGCTTGCCGACCCGCGCGCCGCGGCGCTCGGCCGGCGCTTCGCGGCGCAGTGGTTCCGGCTCCAGGACATGGACAAGGTCAAACCGGACCCGAACTTCTTCCCCAACTTCGACGACAACCTGGCGGCGGCGATGCGACGCGAAACCGAGCTCTTCTTCGCCCACCTGGTGGCGGAGGACCGGAGTTTCGTGGACCTGTTCGAGGCCGACTACACGTTCCTGAACGAACGACTCGCCCGGCACTACGCGATCCCCGGCGTCGCCGGCCGGCAGTTCCGCCGCGTCGCGTATCCCGACGACCGGCGCCGCGGGGTGTTCGGTCACGGCAGCGTGCTGGTGCTCACCTCGCTCGCCAACCGCACCTCTCCGGTACTGCGCGGCAAGTGGGTGATGGAGGTCCTGCTCGGCACGCCTCCGCCCCCGCCTCCGCCCGACACCCCGGCCCTCGAGGAAATTGCCGAGATGGAGAAGGGGCGACCGCTGACCACCCGGGAACGCATGGAAATGCATGCGGCAAACCCGAGCTGCAACTCGTGCCACCGGATGATCGATCCGATTGGCCTCGCCCTCGACAACTTCGACACCACCGGCAAGTGGCGTGTCCGCGAGAATGGCGGTCCGCTCGACACCTCGGGCGATTTCTACGATGGCACTCCGGTTTCGACCCCGTCCGAACTCGTGAACGTGCTCTTGACCCGCCCGATCCCGCTGGCGCGCACCTTCACCGAAAACCTGATGGCCTTTGCGGTCGGCCGACCGGTGGAGGCATCCGATCAGCCCGCGGTCCGACAGATCGCGGGGAAGGCCGCCGCGCAGGACTACCGCGTTTCCTCCTTCATCATGGGCGTGATCCGCAGCGACGCGTTCCAGCGCAAACGAGGGGATGGGATCGGCCCCGAAACCACGCTCAACCCGTAAAGGCACCCAAAGAGGTAAGAGACATGTCGCTTCTGACCAGAAAGTACCTTCCGCGCCGGACCTTCCTGCGCGGCGCCGGCGCCGCGGTGGCGCTTCCGTATCTCGATGCGATGATGCCGGCCGGCCTCGGCGCCCGGCCCGCCGACGCCGCGCCGTCGGATGTGACCCGTCTCGTGTGCATCGAGGAGGTTCACGGTCTGGCCGGCTGCAACGAATGGGGCGCCAGCCAGTACCTGTATGCGCCGGAGACGGTCGGACGGGACTTCGAGATGCGGCCGGAGAACGCCCTCAAGCCGCTGGAGCCGTTCCGGAAGTACATGACGATCGTCAGCAACACCGATGTGCGGATGGCCGAGGCATTCAGTCCACCCGAGATCGGCGGTGATCATTTCCGGTCGTCGGCAGTCTTCCTGACCCAGTCCCATCCGAAGCAGACCCAGGGTTCCGACATCTGGTGCGGCACTTCGATCGACCAGAGCTACGCGGAACAGTTCGGCCAATCCACGCCGATGCCGTCCCTCCAGCTTTGCATCGAAAACCTGGACCAGGCCGGCGGCTGCACCTACAACTACTCGTGTGCCTATACCGATTCGATCAGCTGGGCGTCGCCGAACGAGCCGTTGCCGATGATCCGCGATCCACGGGTCGCCTTCGAAATGCTCTTCGGCGCCGGCAGCACTCCCGAGGAGCGCGCCGAGCGCCGCGCCACCCGCCGCAGCATCCTTGACTGGATACTGAGCGACGTGGCCGAGGTTCGCAACGAGCTCGGGAACCTGGATCGCCTCCGCGTGGACCGCTATCTCGACCATGTGCGCGAAGTCGAGCGGCGCATCCAGATGATCGAGGGCCACAACCGGAGCGGAGAGGCGCGGGAACTTCCCGACGCTCCTCCGGGAGTACCGGATTCCTTCTCGGAGCACATGCAGCTCATGTTCGACCTCCAGGTACTCGCGCTGGAAACCGACATGACCAGGGTGATCTCGTTCAAGACCGGACGTGACGCCCAGAACCGTTCGTTCCCGGAGAGCGGCACCAGCTCGCCCTTCCACCCGGCGTCCCACCACGGGAACGACGAAGAGCGGATCATGGATTTCAACACGATCTGCCAATACCGGGTCGGCCAGCTGCCGTACTTCCTCGAGCAACTCGAGAAAACGGAAGAGGGCGGCGTCCCGCTGCTGGCCAAGACGGCGATCGTCTGGGGTTCGCCGATGTCCGACGCCAATATCCACAACCACCGCCGCTGCCCGTTGGTCTTCCTGGGCCACGCCAACGGCCATCTCACCGGCAACCTTCATGTGAAGGCGCCGGACGGGACACCGATGGCCAACGCCATGCTCGCCCTCGTCCAGTCGCTCGGTCTCGAGATGGATTCCTTCGGCGACAGCAACGGAACGCTGTCGGTGACGGCAAGCGCAGTGGACACCGACCAGGCCTGAAGTCCGGAGGAGCCCATGCGTCGGAACGGAACCTCGAGACATCTGGGCGTCGCGGCGCTCTTCATCGCCGCCCTTGCCTTCTCGGCGCCGGCGACGGCCCCGGTCGCCGACGCCGCGCGTGCCGGTGACCTTGATGCGGTGCGGGCGCTCCTCGCCGGGGGCGAGGATGCGAACGCCGCCCACGGGGACGGCATGTCGGCACTCCATTGGGCTGCCGAGCACGGAGATCCATCGCTGGTCGAGACGCTCCTCCAGGGCGGCGCCAAGGTGGATGCGACCACGCGCATCGGGAACTACACGCCCCTCCATGTGGCGAGTGCCGCCGGCCAGGCCGAAGTGGTGCAACAGCTTCTCGACGCCGGATCGGACGCCATGACCGCCATCACCACCAGTGGCGCGACTCCGCTGCACCTCGCCGCCGACGCCGGAAGCGTCGCGGCGATCGAGGCCCTCGTGGATCACGGGGCGGATGTGAACGCACGGGAGAAGACCTGGGGCCAGACCCCGCTGATCTTTGCCGCGGCGCGCAACCGGGTGGATGCGATCCGGGCCCTGCTCGGCCGCGGAGCCGACCCGAATGCAGCTTCGAACCCCGTCGATCTCCTGGCCGATTACGAGCTCGCGGAGGCTGCCAAGAAGCGGCAGCAGGCGGTTCTGGAGGCGTTCGCGTCCGCCGGCCGGGAACCGACTTCCGCCGAAGTACAGACCGCCGTGCTGGCCGCCCGCGAGATGTACCTCTCGGGAGAGGTCCCCGAGAAGAAGGATGAGGAGAACGACCCGTTCGCCCGCTTCCGCCGCCCGCAGATGGACGCGAAGGGAGGCCTCACCGCGCTGCTCCACGCATCCCGGCAAGGGTTCGCCGGGGCGGCTTCGGCGCTTCTCGACGGGGATGCCGATGTGAACCGGGTGGCAGTCGGCGATGGCGTCAGTCCGCTGCTGATGGCGACCATCAACGGCCAGTTCGACTTGGCCATGATGCTTCTCGAGCGGGGCGCCGAGCCGGACATCGCCTCGAAGGAAAACGGCGTGACCCCGCTGTGGGCGGCAATCAACGCCGAATGGCAGCCGCGGACCCGTTATCCGCAGCCGCAGGAACACGACCGCCAGGAGACCAGCTATCTGGATCTCATGCGGGAGCTGCTCGACGCCGGCGCCGATCCGAATCATCGCATCGTCAAACATCCCTGGTACATGGTGTACAGCGGATGCGGGAACGCGAACTGCGGCCTGGTGGATACGGCGGGATCGACCGCCTTCTGGCGGGCCGCCTACGCCACCGATGTCCGGGCGATGCAGCTGTTGGCCGAGTACGGCGCCGATCCCGACATCCCCACCCTTGCGCCGGAACCGCGCCGCCCGCGGCGGGGCACCACCGCCGTGAACGATCCGGAGCGGGGCTCCCTCGCAGTCCTGCCGGCGGCGCCCGGCCTGTGGATTCCCACCGACCTGACCTCCATGGGGCCGGATCCCTCCGGGCTCCCGCCGTACAAGGCCGGCGATCCGGGCGTATACCCGATCCACGCCGCTTCGGGAGTGGGCTACGGCGAGGGTTTCGCCGGGAACGCCCACCGACATGTTCCGGACGCCTGGCTGGATTCGGTCCGGTATCTCGTCGAACTGGGGGCCGACGTCAACCAGCGTGACTTCAAGGGATACAACGCGTTGCATCACGCAGCCGCCCGCGGCGACAACGAGATGATCCACTACCTGGTGGAGAAGGGCGGCGATGTCACCGCGGTCAGCAGGCTCGGCCAGACCACCGCCGACATGGCCAACGGTCCGGTCCAGCGCGTTTCGCCGATTCCCGAGACGGTTGCGCTGCTGGAGAGCCTCGGATCGAAGAACAACAACAACTGCGTCTCTTGCTGAGCATCCTCCCGGACAACCGCCGGATGCCGGTCGCCCTGCTGTTCACCCTGCTGCTCCTCGCCGGGGCCCTTCCGGTGATGGCAGCGGGACAGGACGATCCGGAAGTGGCCCCGTGGATGGAGATGAGCCTGGTCGGAGTGGCGCCTGGACAGGTGGACGAGTTCCTGGCGGCGCAGCGCGAATTGGCTGCCCTGGAACAGAAGGCGGGCGTGTCCTGGCGGAGCGTCAGCCGGACGGCGGGCTTCGGTGATACCCACCGGTTCCTGATCCTGAAACCGTTCGCCCGGTTCGCCGGCCGGGACCGTCCGGATCAACCGGATCCGGCGCGCGCCCGCATCGAGGCCCGGCTCCAGCGGACGTTGACGAGCCACGCCACCTTTGCGCTCAGAACGACTCCCGATCTTGACAACCCGCTTCCCGACGATGAGGACCCGACCCTGACGCTGGTGCAGTGGGTCACGGTCATCCCCGGCCGCGAACAGGATTACATCCGGGTGATGGCGGAGGACGTCATGCCCCACTTCGCGGAAGCCGACATGCACCATGCTTCCGGCGCCATCACCCTCGGCGGCAACGGCGGGTATGTCCATTTCTTCCACGTGGGGGATTTCGCCGCACTCGACCAGGGATCGCCGCTGGCGCGCGCGCTCGGCCCCGAAGGCGCCATGAAAGTCACCGCGAAACTTGCCGGCGTCCTCGCCCGCAGCGAGCAGTGGGTGGTTCGCCAGCTTCCAGATCTCAGTTTCCGTGCCGTACCGGACGAGGAAACCCCCGAAGGGGAAGCCGGGGGACGGCACGGATCCCGGTGACGGGGGCGCCCTCCCCCGGAATCGGAGGATTCCCGCCGGTCTCCGGGAGGGAGCGCCGCGGACAGCCGTAGCCGGGGGGCGAACGAGCCGAAGAGGTCCGCCATGAACGACCGTCGCCGCTTTCTCCGTTATCTGGCGGGCAGTCCGCTGTTGCTGGCGCCCGGCTGTGGGGAGCGCCCGGGTTCCGGGGAGGCTTCCGGGAACGGGGAGGCCTTCGGGTTCAACGGGTTTCCGCGCCGCCTGATCGAAACTCCCGGGGAAGGAGTGGATGTATTCGATTTCCGCGCGGTTGCGGAGCGAAACCTCCCCCCGGCGCACTACGGGTACATCGCCACCGGGGTGGACGGCGAGGGCACACTCAGAGCCAATCGGCGCGCCTTCGAAAACACCGGCATCCGGGCGCGGCGACTGGTGGATGTCTCGAAACCGGACATGCGGGTCACCCTCTTCGGGCGGGAATGGACCTCTCCCATCGGCATCGCGCCCTGCGGCAGCCAGAAGGCCTTCCACCCGGAAGGCGAAGTCGCCGTGGCGCGGGCGGCGAGAACGGTGGAGCATCTCCAACTGCTCTCCACCGTCAGCACCTCGGGCATCGAGGAGGTCAACGAAGCGCGAGGGGAGCCGGTCTGGTACCAGCTCTATCCGACAACGTCGTTCGATGTGACACGGCAGCTCGTGGCCCGCGCCGAGGCGGCCGGATGTCCGGCGTTGGTCCTGACGGTGGATCTCCCCGCCGGCAGCAATCGGGTCACCACGGAACTTGCCGCCCGCCTCGACAATCGGGAGTGCGGCGTCTGCCATCAGCCGGGATTCGCCAACCATGTCTCCCGAAAACCCATGTTCGACGGCATCGAAGTGGAGGATGTCGCCGGACGAAGTCGGTTCGAAGGCCTCAACCAGCCCCGGCTCACCTGGGACGTGGTGCAACGGCTCCGCGACATCACCTCCATGAAAATCCTGCTCAAGGGCATCGTCACCGCCGAGGACGCGGCGCTCGGTCTCGGGCACGGAGTGGACGGAATCGTGGTCTCGAACCACGGCGGCCGGGCCGAGGAAAGCGGCCTCGGCGCCCTGGAGAGCCTTCCCGAGGTTGCCAAGGTCATCGATGGACGCATTCCGGTACTGATGGACAGCGGCGTCCGCCGCGGGGTGGACATCTTCAAGGCGCTGGCGCTCGGCGCCGACGCCGTCCTGATCGGTCGTGCCTATCTTTGGGGACTCGCGGCCTTCGGCGAAGCCGGCGTGGAAGCGGTGCTCCGGATCCTGCGCGCGGAGTTGGTACTCGCCATGCAGCTCGCCGGCACGCCGGCCATCCGGGACATCGGTCCCCGATCGGTCGTCCCGGCCTGGCTCCGCACCGCGTTCTGAACATGCGACGCGCTTTCGGCGCGGCTCTCCTCCTGTTTCCCGCCGCCATCCCGGCCCAACCGGTCTTCGTCGAGGTGACGGGCGCCCTCGACTTCCCGCACCACACCGGCAGGGGCGATCCCGGTCAGCCTCCGTACTTCATGCCGGCGATCATGGGGTCCGGAGTGGGCGTGATGGACCACGACGGCGACGGGGATCTCGACCTCTATCTGGTCCAGGGACGGGGACCGGATCGTCTCTTCCACAACGAGGGTGGGCTGCGGTTTCGCGGCGAACCGGTTCCGGACACCGGAACCGCCTACGGGATGGGGATCGCCATCGGTGATGTGGACGGGAACGAACTGCCCGATGTGTATCGGACCGGTCACGGATCCAACGTGCTCCTGCTGAACCGCGGAAACGGCGTGTTCGAGGCCCGGAGGGACGGCCCGAATCCCGGAGGCTGGTCGGCCTCGGCAACATCCTGCGATTACGACGCCGACGGAAACCTCGACCTCTTCGTGACCCGCTACATGGACTACGACCCCGATTTCGTCTGCCAGGCGGCCACCGGCCCCGCCGACTACTGCGGCCCCACCGACATCCCCGGGTTGTCCGACTCGCTCTACCGCGGCCTCGGGGACGGGCGCTTCGAGGATTCCAGCGACGCTGCCGGCATCGCCGCGTTCCCCGCACGCGGTCTGGGGGTCGTTTGCCATGACTTCACTGGGGACGGCCGATTGGACTTCTATGTGGCGAACGACACGGAAGCAAACCACCTCTGGGTGAACCAGGGCGACGGAACCTTCCGCGAAGAGGCCCTTCTCCGCGGCGCGGCGCTCAGCGGCTTCGGGCGTCCGGAAGCGGGGATGGGCGTGGACATCGGGGACATCGACGGGGACGCCGACTTCGACATCCTGATCACTCATTTTGCGGACGAAACCAACACCGTCTATCTCGCCGGCCCGGATGCCGGCTTCGTGGACGGATCGATCGGCCTCGGTTTCGGCGCCCTCGGTCTCGGCACTACCGGGTTCGGCGCGATCCTCGCCGACTTCGATCTCGACGGCCATCTCGACGCCGCCATCGCCAACGGACGGGTCGCCCGGCCGACCGGGGAACCGCCCCGCGAGCCGTTCCTCGATCAATACGCCGAACCGGTCCTTCTCCTGCGGAACACCGGATCCCGGTTCGAGGATGCGGGCGCCGGATCGCCCGATCTCACCGGATTCCGGGCGGTGGGCCGCGCGCTGGCGGCGGGAGACATGGATGGCGACGGCGACCCGGACCTCGTGTTCACCGCAGCCGGCGGGTCGGCGCGGCTCTTCCGCAACGATTCGGCGGGGGGTGGCGACTGGCTGGTGGTGGATGTCCGGGGGTCGGGAGGAACACCGGACCACGGCGCGGCCGTGGTGCTCGGGACCGGCGCCGGGGACCGGGTGGCGCGGGCCAACCCCGGCGTGTCCTACCTTGCATCGTCGGATCCGCGGGCGTACTTCGGGTTCCCCGCCGGAATCGTCATCCGGAGCCTGACGGTGCGCTGGTCCGACGGAGAGCGGGAGAGCTTCCCCGTCCCTGAAACCGGGCGGGTCGTCGTGCTGCGGCGCGGCGAAGGACGGTGAGAGCCTTCCTGACGGGCCTGGTCGCCGCCGGGTTCGCCTGTGGTTCGACGGAGATTCCCGAGATCGCGGTCGACGGGATGGAACGTCCGGTCGCGGATGCAATCCGAAGCACCCTTGATGCCACCCGCGAGGCGCCGGGCGACCCGGCGCGCTGGCTCCGCCTCGGCATGATCCTTCACGCCCACCGGCTGGAGACGCCGGCCGCCGCCGCCTACACCGAGGCGGCTCGACTCGATGAAGGGGACCACCGGCCGCTGCACCTCCACGGTCGCATGGTCGAAGCGGGAGAGCCGGCGCTCGCTCTCGAACTTGCCAGGGAAGCGATCCGCCGCCGTCCCGGCTTCGCTCCCTCGCTCGTGCTGCAAGCGCGCACTCTCGAGACTCTCGGCAAGGACGCGACCCCGACCTGGGAAGCGCTGCAGGAGGCGGCGCCGGGTTCGCTCGAGGCGCGGCTCGCCCGGGCCCGGGGCCTGCTGGCCGGTGGGCAGATCGAGGCGGCGCGCCATGCCCTCGGGGAGCTCCTGGCGCTGCATCCCTCCTCGACCGCCGGCTGGGCCCTCCTGGCGCAGGCGCTGAGCATGCTTGGCAAATCGGAGGCCGCGAGCGATGCCGCCACCCGGGCGCGCCATGCCGCCCGGTCCCCCTCGATGGGCGCCACCAACGACCCCGACCCGCTGCTGCTCCAGGTCGAGGACCTTCGCACCGACCGGCGGGGCCTCGAGGCGCGGGCGCGCCGGGCGGCCGCCGGCGGGAACCACCCGGCTGCCGAAGCCCTCTACCGGCGCCTCGTCACCGAGCACCCGGAGAGCGCCAACCTGCATTACAACCATGCGAACGCCCTCGTCCGCCTGGGCCGGAGCGACGAGGCCGAAGCCGCCTACCGGGAAGCCCTGTCGCGCGATCCCGATTCCAGTCCGGTCCTCGCCAACCTGGCGAACCTGCTGGCACGAACCGGCCGCAACACCGAAGCGGATGCTCTCTACCGTCGATCGGCGGCGGCCGACCCCGATCACCTTCCCACCCTGCTCGGGGCTTCGAGTCTTCACTTCCAGCGCGGCGACCTGGAGGAAGCGGAGCGGCTGCTGCGGCAGGTACTGGACCGGAACCCGGACCATCCGGCGGCGCTTCAGGGAATGGGGCAGTTGCTGGCGACTGGCGGACGCCTTGCGGATGCGGCGGCGGTGCTGACCCGCGCTCTCGAGGCAATGCGGGGCGAGGGCGCTTCCCCGGGATCACGCGCCGGGATTCACTTCCTGCTCGCCGATGTGGAACGGCGCCGCGGCCGCCGAACCGCGGCTCTCGCCCATCTCGCGCGGGCCGAGACCCTCGGCATGGAGATTCCGCCGGCGTTTCGTCGCCAACTCGAGGACTGACCGCGCTCAGCCCGCTCCCTTCAGGTGCCGGTCGAAGAACCGGTGCACCCGGATCCAGGCGTCGCGCAGCACGTGCTCGCGATGGAAATAGTGGAACTCCCCGGGATAGGTCACGAAATCGAAGTCCGCATTGCCTTCCCGCAACAAGCGATCCACCAGGTTGAGCGATTCGAAGTACGGGACGTTCACGTCGGCGGTGCCGTGGAGGATCAGCAGGGGTCGCTCGATCCGGTCCACGCGGCGGGCGGGTGCGCCGCGCTCGTACCCTTCCGGATCCTCCTCGGGATGCCCCATCCGGCCCACCACCCAACCTCCCCCCGGATCGGCGTGCCAGAGGCCGAAATCCCCGACTCCCGCCACGTTCACGCCGGCGGCGAACAGCGTGGGATCGAGCGTCAGGGCCTGCATGGTCATGAAACCGCCGTAGCTGAGGCCCCAGACACCGATCCGTTCGGGGTCCACGAATTCGAGCGTCTTCAGGTAATCCCCGGCGGCGGCGACATCCTGGTAGTCCCCTCCGCCGACATCCCGATACGACGCCTGGCGGAAATCGCGACCGTATCCGACGCTCCCCCGGTAATCGGGCATCAGCACCACGTATCCCTCCCCGACCAGGAACTGGTGGAAGGAGTGGTACACGCCGTAGTCCCGCCGGATATGCCAGCCGTCGTAGTTCTGCGCGATGCCGTCGCCGTGCACCCAGACAATTGCCGGATGGCGTTCCGTGCGGTCCAGGCCGTCCGGGACGAACAGATAGCCGGGAACGTCCCGGCCCATTTCGCGCCCTGGAAACCGCACGAATTCGCCCTCGGTGAACTTGTCGGGGTCCACGTGTCCGGGAACCGACCGGGTCAGCCGGACCGGTTCCCCCGGCGCTTCGGTGGATATCCACCAGAGGTCGGGCGGGTCCCGGGAGCCGGTCCGCTGGAACACCAGGCGGGCGCCGTCCGGGGAAAAGCCGCCGTGCTCCGCCGTCAGCACGAACCCGCCCGGGTTTGCCGTCTGGGTGTTGGCGCCCCGACCGGTCGCAAGCGCCCGGGGAGTCGCGTTCGGCAGATCGGACGCGTCCATCAGGAACAGGTGGCGCTGTCCCGGATGGTCCGGATTGGCGTCGAAGGCGAGGAACCGGCCGTCGGGTGACCACGCGTACCGCCGGACGTCCTGCCCGTCCGGCGTGAGCGCACGCGGCTCGCCGCCTTCCGCGGAAACGACCATCAGACGATCCCATCCGGAAGCGTCATCCACGAAGGCGACCCATGTCCCGTCCGGCGAAGGTCGGGGCTCCGCACCCAACCAGATGAGGCTCCACCATTTCGGGTCGTTCCCCTCATGGAGGGTCTCCACCGAGCCGTCCCGAAGGTCGGCGATCCGGATCCGACGGATGCGGTAATCCGGCGAGACCTCCTGGAACAGGAGCCGATACGGGCCGACCCAGCGCGGGGCCGATGCGAACGCGGGCCCCGTCGCAATCCGGCGCGCCACGCCGCCCCGGATCGCCGGGATCACCATGAGATCGGACGAACCGGAGGATTGGCTCCGGAACCGCAGCTTGTCCCCCACCATGTCGTGAACGGTGTCGGTCGGCACCGACTCGACAACCGTGTAGGCGAGGAACCGGCCGTCGGGCGACCACACCGGCGCCGACTCTCCCACATCGGAATGGGTGAGCCGGATCTCGTGGTCCCCGCCCAGCACCCGCACATGGAGATCTCCGGCGCGCACAAAGGCGAGTCGCTCGCCGTCGGGAGAACGGGCGTAGTCCCCTTCCCCGCCCGGCTCCGCCGGAAACACCGGTTCCAGCGTTCCCGCCTCGTCGGGATGCATCCGGTAGAGCCGGCCGTTCCGGCTGAAATACAGGACAACCCCGTCGGCACCGAAAAAGAGGTCCGAAATGACCCCGTATTCCTCCCCCCAACCGGTCAATTGTCGCGGTGGCGCCTCCGAATCCGGGGTCACCGCATAGAGATCCATCCGCTGGTTCCGGTCTTGAACGAAGAAGATCCGGCTGCCGTCGGGACTCCACACCGGCTCGGACGGATGCTGGATCGAGAGGACATCATCAAGCACCAGCCCGGACGGCGCCTCGGGCGCACCGCACCCGGAACCGGCCAATAGCGCCAGGACGGCACACACCGTTCGGGACGACCAGCAGCGCTTCCCCATGGGCAACCTCCCCTTCCGGAGCCGATGCTACCACCCCGGCGAAACGAGGGGCCCCGGCGCGACGCGCCCCGAAATCCGGCAACGAATCGGATGGGAGAAAGATGGCCCCGTCCGGTGGCGGTCTCGCACCGGGCGGGTTCCGGGATGGTGTCCGCGAGCGCCGGCTCGGCGGCCGGGCAAGGCCGTCGGGCGGCCACTCCGGCGCCGACTCTCCCGCATCGGGTGAACCGATTCCCATGGTCCCCATCCCGGAAGGCGCACGCCCAAACAACTCCCTCCTCGCCCCCAAGCCCGTTCTCGTGGCCCCAACCGGAATGCGCATGCCGATGACAACTTCCTCCACACCAGGGCCGGGGGGAGACGGCTCTCGTGGCCCCAACCAGAATGCGTACGGCGATGACAACTTCCTCCACACCGGGACCGGGGGAGACGATTCACGCGGCCCCAACCAGGATGCGCACGCCTCCCTCATCACCCGGATCGAGATGAGCCGGTGTTCGTGGTTCCCAACCCGGGATGCGCACCGGCGAAACAACTTCTTCAACGCCCGGGTCGGAGTGAGCCGGTTCCGGTGGCCCCCAACCGGAATGCCTACGCCTCCCTCATCACCAGGGGCGAGATCAGCCGGGTCTCGACGCCCAACCGGGATACGCACGCCTCCCTTCTCACCAAAGGGCGAGAGGAGACGATTCACGCGACCCAAACCGAGATGCGTACGCCTCCCTCATCACCAGGGGCGAGGGAAGACGATTCACACGGCCCCAAACGGAATGCGCACGCCTCCCTCATCACCAAGGGCGAGGGAAGGCGATTCACGCGACCCAAACCGAGATGCGTACGCTTCCCTCATCACCAAGGGCGAGGGAAGACGATTCACGCGGCCACCAACCGGGATGCGCACGCCTCCCTCATCACCAAGGGCGAGGGAAGACGATTCACGCTCACGCGGCTACCAACCGGGATGCGCACCGGGATATCCACGGCGGCCGCGAAGGCGAGCCGCTCGCCGTCGGGTGAACCTGCGCAGATCCCTCGCCGCCCGGCTCCGCCGGGAATTCCGTTCCGCTGGAAGCCCGCGGCCTCAGTCTTCGACCGCGACCCGCGCCCCGAGCGAACGCAAGCGTTCGACGACACGGGCGTAGCCCCGCTGGACCGTCTCCAACGGACTGATACGGCTCTCTCCGCTTGCCGCCAGTGCGGCGGCGATCAACGCCATTCCCGAACGCAGGTCACGCGAGTCCAGGTTCCGCCCGTACAGCGCACGACCTCCTTCGACGATGATCCGGTGGGGATCGCACAGAAAGAGATCCGCCCCCATGCTGCTCAACTGCTCGAGCGCGAACAGGCGCAGCTCGTACATCCAGTCGTGAATGAGCGTTCGACCCGCGGCCTGGGTGGCCAGTACCGTGACCAGGCTCACCATGTCGCTCGGGAAACCGGGCCACGGCGCGGTAGTGATGTGACGCACGGCCCGCGGCCGGGAGGGTCGGACCGTGAAGCGATCGCCGGCGACCTCGCAACGGACCTTCATCCGCGCCAGCACGGCGGCAAGGGGCTCGAGGTCAAGACCTTCCACACCGCCCAGCTCGATCTCGCCCCCGGTCACCGCGGCAACCACGGCCCAGCTGCCGGCCTCGATGTAGTCGCCACGCAGCCGGTGCGAGGTTCCCCGGGGCCGGGCGCCACCGGCCACCCGGACGGTCGGCGTTCCTGCGCCCTCGACAGCAACGTCCATGCCCCGCAGGCAGGTGCACAGCTCGACGACGTGCGGCTCGCAGGCGGCATTGCGAATCTCGGTAACGCCGGGTGCCGCAACGGCGGCCATAATGGCGGTTTCCGTCCCGGTGACCGAGGCTTCCTCCAGGTAGACCGAGGCGGGAGTCAACCCGTCCGGGGCCTCGAAACAGTGCATCTCCCCCACCTGGTCCCGCACGCCCATGGCGCGAAGCGCCTGCCGATGCACGGTCAACGTGCGCCGGCCGGGGAAGTCCCCGCCCGGAGGGGCCAGCCTAGCGCGCCCCAGCCGCGCCAGCAGCGGGCCGACCAGCAGCACCGAGCCACGCAGCCGGCCGACGAGACTCGGGTCCGGCTCGTCGCTGGTGACGTTCGCGCAATGGACACGAAGCGTCGTGGTGCCGACACCTTCCACCTCGGCACCGAGTCCGCGCAGCAGATCGGCCATGACCCGGACATCCCCGATACGCGGCATATTCGACAAGGTGCACGGCTCGTCGGTCAGCAGGCACGCCGCCAGGAGGGGCAACGCCGCGTTCTTGTTTCCCTCGACGTCCACCGACCCGCCAAGTTGATGACCGCCTTCGACGATGAGTGTGGCCATGCCGTTGCTTCGACTTCTCCGGTCAGGAAGACCCGTCGAACTCTCCGAGGAACATGACTTCCGGTGCCAACCAGACTCCGAACCGTTCTGCAACCTCGGCGCGGCAGCGTTCGATCAGGATGTGGACGTCCCGCGCCGCGGCTCCGGGATGGGTGACCATGAAGTTCGCGTGCACTTCCGATACGCTCGCCCCGCCGACCGCGGCCCCCTTCAAACCGGCCCGGTCAAGTAACGCTCCCGCCGCGCACGGCACCCCCGACGGGAGACGCACCCGGTCGGGATCCGGGTTGCGAAACACACAGCCCGCGCTCCGCGCCGCGAGCGGCTGCGTACGTTTCCGGAAACGCAACGAGGACCGCGCTTCCGCACCCAAGACTGCCGCCCGGGCGGACCTCATGGCGAACTCCACCCAAAGCACCACCTCTCCCGTTTCCTGAAGCCGGCTGCCGCCGTAGCCGAACCCCATCCGATCCCGCGGGACGCACCGCACCGTGCCGTCCCGTCCCAGGAGGCCGACCGTGTCGACCCGTTCGCCGATCAGCCGACCCCGAAAATGCGCGTTCCCGCACATGGCGCCTCCGACTGTGCCGGGCGTTCCCGCCCAGGCCTCCAACCCGGCGAGGCCGCGCTGGATCGTCCAGCGAACCAGGCCGTTCACCGTGACGCCGCCCGCGGCGCGCACCACGCCCGGCGCCGTCTCCGCAATCTCCCCGTGCCGGAACCGCACCACGAGCCCCCGCACGCCGGAATCGCTGACGAGCACGTTGGAACCGCCGCCGAGCAGGGTGACCGGGACGTCGAGCCGGCGGGCCGCAGCGACCGCCGCCGCGACCTCGTTCCCCGACCGGGAATCCAGAAACCAGTCGGCGCGCCCCCCCACGCGCAGTGTCGTCAACGGCGCCAGCGGTTCGTCCCGGCACACCCGTCCGGGATCGAGCGCGGCGGCGAGTTGCGCCCGCAATTCCCTGTCGAGGTCTCCCCGCCTTCTTCCGCTCCCTGCCGGAGCCATGCTCCGGTCGGCCGGCACCGACACCAACTCAGGCGCTCTCAAGATCGGACCCGATCTCCATCAAGGCCTCCCGCACCGCGGTCGCATGGCTCGAATTCGATCTCCTCGCGGAGGCTCCATGGCGCGAACACCGGAATATCCCCGTCGGCAACCGTCTCCACTCGCGGATCCCCGCCCGCAGTCCGGCGAACCGCCATGGTGACGAGGACGCCCCCTGCGACACGACCCGGATCGCACCGACCAAGAATCTCCGAGACAACAGGCCCAGCCCCGCGGACCCGACGATCGGCGCACTTCCCGAACAATACCCCATCCGGGCGCATCGGGGGAGCGTACCGCCCCCCCCGTACCGGGCACCCGACGCGAACCGGCACGCGTCCTGACCGGATCCATACGCGCACCCCGTCCGTAGCGGCGCCCCGGAACCACCACGACCACCCGGAAGAGCGCATGCCGTCCGGGAACTTCCCTCCGCAATCCGGGCCGGAAGCAGGCGCCCGGCGGCGAAGCCGGGAACCCGCCCCGAAACACCGGAGGACGAATCGCACCGGAGGGCGAGCTGCACCGGAGGACGAGCCGAACCGGAGAATGAGCCGAACCGGAGGATGAATCGCACCGGAGGACGAGCCGAACCGGAGAATGAGCCGAACCGGAGGACGAATCGCACCGGAGGACGAGCCGAACCGGAGAATGAGCCGAACCGGAGGACGAGCCGAACCGGAGGACGAGCCGAACCGGAGGATGAGCCGCACCGGAGGACGAGCCGAACCGGAGAATGAGCCGGGCCGGAGGACGAGCCGAACCGGAGAATGAGCCGAACCGGAGGATGAGCCGGGCCGGAGGACGAGCCGAACCGGAGGATGAGCCGAACCGGAGGATGAGCCGGGCCGGAGGACGAGCCGAACCGGAGGATGAGCCGAACCGGAGGATGAGCCGAACCGGAGGACGAATCGCACCGGAGGACGAGCCGAACCGGAGGATGAGCCGAACCGGAGGACGAGCCGAACCGGAGGATGAGCCGCACCGGAGGACGAGCCGAACCGGAGGACGAATCGCACCGGAGGACGAGCCGAACCGGAGGATGAGCCGAACCGGAGGACGAGCCGAACCGGAGGATGAGCCGCACCGGAGGACGAATCGCACCGGAGGATGAGCCGGGCCGGAGGACGAGCCGAACCGGAGGGTGAGCCGGGCCGGAGAATGAGCCGAACCGGAGAATGAGCCGAACCGGAGGACGAATCGCACCGGAGGATGAGCCGGGCCGGAGGACGAGCCGAACCGGAGGATGAGCCGGGCCGGAGAATGAGCCGAACCGGAGAATGAGCCGAACCGGAGGACGAATCGCACCGGAGGATGAGCCGGGCCGGAGGACGAGCCGAACCGGAGGGTGAGCCGGGCCGGAGAATGAGCCGAACCGGAGAATGAGCCGAACCGGAGGACGAATCGCACCGGAGGATGAGCCGGGCCGGAGGACGAGCCGAACCGGAGGCGCCCGGCGCGCTGCCCCCGACGAGAGCCTGGCATCCCGCCACCCCATCCCGTCCGCACCACCGCCACCGAAGCCCCGGAGGGGCCAAGCCCGATAATACCGGTGCGCTCGTTCGCCATGTCCCGGCCCCCCGCCCGCAAGAACGCAAGGAACATCGCCGAGTACGAACGGAAGCGGGATTTCGAACGGACCCCGGAGCCGCCCCCGGAAACCGCGGCCAGGTCGCCCGAACCGCAGTTCGTCGTCCACCGACACGAAGCGCGGCGCCTCCATTACGACCTGCGGCTTGAAATGCGGGGCGTGCTCAAGTCGTGGGCCCTCCCCAGGGGGTTCTCCTACGACCCGGCCGTCAAGAAACTGGCGGTCCGGACCGAGGACCATCCGCTGTCCTACACCCGGTTCCACGGGGTGATCCCGGAAGGCGAGTACGGGGGCGGAACCATGGGCATCTGGGACGGCGGCGCCTACCGGATTACCGAAGGCGGCGACCGGGACGGCGAGGAAGGGGTCCGGGCGGGGAAATTGGTGGTCGAACTGCGGGGGCGGAAGCTCCGCGGTTCGTGGCATCTGGTGCGCACCGCGCGGGGCAACGACGAGTGGCTGCTGTTCAAGGGACGGGACCGCTATGTGCGGGCCGAGGCCGATCGGCAACCCTTTTTCGATCTCGCCGGAGCGAGCCACTGGACCGGCAAGCCGCCGCCCGAGTCGGTGCGCCCGTCCGAGGAACGGGAACCGTTCTCCCACGCCGGCTGGATCTTCGAACCGGAACTCACCGGAATCCCGGCATTCCTCGAACGGGACGGGGAGGGAGCGCGACTCCTTCCCGCCGAGCCGGGCGACAGGCTCCCCGAGGCGCCGGAGGTGATCCGGGATGCGGACCAGCTCCGCGCCGAGGAGGCGCTGGCGTTCGGAACGCTGGTGGCCATCGACCGGAACGAGCGGCCCTCGAGGGAGCGGATGCGGGACCGGCTGGCAGGCGACGACCAGGTTCCGGTTTCGTTTTACGCCCTCGACCTCTTGCGCTACGAGGAGTGGGACATCCGCGCGGTCCCGCTGATCGAACGGAAGGCGCTTCTGGCCACCCTGCTCCCGGGGAGCGCCCGCCTGCTCATGGGAGAACACGTGCGGGTGCGCGGCGAGGAGTTCCATCGGGCCTGCGAGGCGGCGGGGCTGCCGGGATCCATTGCCCGGGAAGCCGGGAGCCCCTATCCGCCTCCCCGCTGCGTTCGCATCCCGTCAGGAGCGGAGGGTTTCCGGTCGGAGCATCTCCTCGCCGGCCTCTCGCGGCGGCGGACCGAGCGGGAACGCGCCCGGCCGGTGCACTTCACCAACCTGGACAAGGTGTTCTGGCCCGACCTCGGCTACACCAAGGGGGATCTGATCCGGTACTACGACCAAGTGGCCGAAGGCATGCTTCCGCATCTCCACGAGCGCCCGGCCCACCTGCTTCGCCTTCCCGACGGCATTCGCGGCAAGGCGTTCTACCAGAAGGATCTTCCCGAGCACGCTCCGGACTGGCTGGAAACCGAGGAGATCCCCTCCGGACGCGGGGAGACCGTCCGGTACCTGATCGTGAACGATCCGGACGCGCTCCTCTTCGCCGCCAACCTCGGAAGCATCGACATCCATCCGTGGCTCTCGGTGCGAAGCCGCCGGGAGCGCCCCGACTGGGCGGTCTTCGACCTGGACCCCGGCAGCGGCCCCTTCTCCGATGTCGTGAAGCTGGCGCGCGCCTTGGGAAAGGTCCTCCGCGGGATCGGGCTCCGACCATGCCTCAAGACCTCGGGCGCCAGCGGACTTCACGTGTACGTCCCGCTGGAGCCGATCTACCCGTACGAAGTGGTGCGCCAGTTCTGCGAGGCGGTGTCCACCTGGGTCGCGGCGCGCCACCCGGATATCGCCACCGTGGAACGGGTCGTGGAGCGGCGCGGCGGACGGGTGTACCTGGATTTCCTTCAGAACCGGCGCGGCCAGACGGTGGTCCCGCCCTATGCGGCGCGGCCGGTTCCGGCCGCTTCGGTCTCGGCGCCGCTCGACTGGGACGAGCTCGAGACCGGGATCACTCCCGACCGGTTCACCATCCGGAACATGCCCGCCCGCCTTCGTCGGCTGGGAGACCTCTTCGCCCCGGCCCTCCATGACCGCCAGCCGCTGCTTCCGGCGATCCGGCGGTTCTCCGAACGCTATCTGGAGTCCCCGTAGGCAGGGAATCGACGGGGCAGCCCCCGGTCACCCGTTGGCGAAGTCCCGCGCGGCGGAGCACCCGCGCCGTCGTCCCTCGTCGGGTGTGTCATGCGCCGAGGGGCATCCCTGTCGCACTTCCTGACTGTATCGTCCGGTGCTGGTGAACGCCGGGGTGATCTGCCCGCCGAACGATATGGATGGAGACAAACCATGGGACCCCGCCGAGAAAGACTCCGAATGATCCGATCATTTCCGAAGCATGGGGGATACGGGATGCGCATGCGGCCCGCTTCGAACATGGCATCGCGGCCATCAGGACATCCGGAACATGCAGAACAAGTCCGGACGGAAGGTTGTCCGCCTGTGCGTCCGGTTGTCGCCTCAGGCGCCGGCATGATCCGGACAGCGGGAGGATGGACCCGCAACGGGTCGGGATTTCTCCGGCGCGTCGCGCACATGGCGTTGGCGCAGGTTATCGGCGATGAGGCGCCTTGGCGCCCGCTGCCGAGGCCCACGCAAGGCATGACCAGTGGTTTGATCAGGGCCTTCCGCGGCTCTGCTTTCGGGGTGTCCGACACGGGAAGCCAGGAACGGCCATGCGGCGTCACCGGAGAGCCATACCTGGATTCCATGTTGTTTTTCTGTGTGTTGTCTCCACATCATGTCCCGGCCAGTTTCGCGGTGGGGGCGTCGACCGCGGATGCAAGCGCCATGGAATGCGGACAGAAGAACGACGCCATCATCGCGCTTTGGCGCGTCGCGCAGGCGCTTGATGTGGAGCCGGCGGCACTGCCCCGAAAACCCAGGCGCTCCCTGATGATGCACGGCTTGTGCAACATCCATCGCAAGACCTGATCATCCACCGGCCAGTCGCACTGGTCGGGTCAAGCGGAATGGAGCCGCCTCAGCGCTCGGTCGCGCCTTTGCCAGCAATGATCTTCTCACGGAACTTCGTGATCCGTTTCACTCTGGTTTCAGCCTTCCTGGCCCCGCTCAGATTGATGACATAGCTCTTCTGACGCCCCGGCGTGAGCGCGTGGAATGCCTCCGACAGCCTTGTGTCCGTCGAGAGCGCTTCCACGAGTTCGTCGGGCAGTTGCAGCGCGCTGTCATCCTTCGACGGCGTCGTTCCGGCCTCGGCGTAGCCTTTCGCCTCCGCCAGATAAGCGAGCAACAGATATTCCTTCTGCTGCGGTCCGTCATTCGACGTGAATCGGATCATGTCCGGGTGTCGGGTGTTCGGCCCCTGTTTCTCCAGCACGTTGTCAGGGTCGGTCATCAGCGCCGCGTTGAAGAAGCTGAGCCGGAAATCGCCCCGAAACGCCCCGATGATCGCGATGTTTCGCTTCGCATGCATGTAGCAGGGATGCCCCCACTTCACGGCTTCCTTCAGACCGGCCGCACGGCAAATCTCCCGCAGCGCTGTCAGACCGTCCCGCCAGGCCCTGGTCGAACAATCGTCGGTGCCAAACCGGTTGCAGCGGCCGCAGCCCTTCGAGAAATAGTCGTCTATATCGACGATCATCATATCGACAGCGTATCGTGCCCAGGCCGGTCGGGCGGGCAGGGTTGCGCCTGGAACGACCCCTGCTCCGAAGCGCAACCCGACTCGCGATCCTTGCTGGTCGAGTAACCGCGCGAGAACCTGGGCACTCCATCGAGGATAGTGGCCGTGAGCGTCATGCCGTCACCCCGTCGAACGCCCTGCGCATCGCTGCGATGTCGAGCTTCGTCATTTCCATCATCGCGGCCTGCGCCCGGCCCGCCGCCGCGCGGTCGGGATTCGACAGCATGTGGGTTGCTTCCGTCGGCACGACCTGCCAATGCACGCCGAACCGGTCGCAGAGCCAGCCACAGCGCCCCTCGCTGCCGCCCTCCGACAGCGCAGTCCACAGCCGGTCGGTCTCGGCTTGATCGAGCGTGGCGATGGAGATGGAATGGTCATGCTTCGGCGCGAAGGCCTCGTTGCCATCGATCAACATGCAGGATGTGCCCATGCAGGTCATCAGCGCCATGGCCATGTCCGGTCCGATGGGCTGGACGTGATCGACGTGCGTGTCGGGCAGGGTCGCCGCGTAGAACCGTGCGGTCTCCTCGGCGCCGGTCTTCAGGAAGATGCACAGGCGGGAATCAGGTCGGTCGGTCATCGCATCGTCTTCCGTAGATGGCGCGCGTAGTTGTCGAGGATCGCATGCCAGCCGTCTTGCTGCATCTCGCGGGGGTGCGTCTCCTCGGCATCGAAGATGGTGCGCACGCAGGCGCCGTCGCCGTCGGATTCGAAGGTGGTGACCGAGAGTCGGCCGTCGTCGAGCTGCAAGGTCAGCCTGCGAGGTACATCCACCTCCATGCAGGCGCCCGCGAAATCGAAGCCCACCGAGCCATCGCGCGCCTCCATTGGGGCGGTGTACCGCCCGCCAGGGCGTAGATCGACTTCCGCGCGGGGGCAGCACCAGTCCGGGCTGGCGAAGTTCCACCGCGCGATCGCATCCGGGTCGGTGCAGGCGCGCCATGCCACCTCAGGCGGGACGGGCACACGCGTTTCGACGGTGATGGGGTCGGTCATGTCCGGGTCCTCGAGCTGGATGGGAAAAGGGGTCAGGGCCTGTCGTCGCAAGCATCATGCGCCACCATGCCCAGGGCGTGCCCTGCGGTGTCCCGGGAAACACGCCTGCCCGCTTTCCCGTCGGCTGCAGGGCGTCAGGTCGAGGAGTATCCACGGCGTTCCGAGCGTTTCGCGGGTGTTTCCTCCGGTTCCGGCGCGGACGGACGCGCCGGATTTGCGCCATCGGGGCGTCCGGTTCGAGCGGACGGTGGCCCGGACGCGGTTCCCGCCGGCGGCCACCGTCGCCCGGACAGGCCGGGATGGCGCCGGCCCTCCAGATGGGAGGACCGGGCAGCCAACGCTCCGACACCGGCGGCCCGGTGCGCCTCCGACCCTATCGCGACACGCCGAAGCCGGCAAGCCGCTCCCGAACGCCTTCCTGCTCCGGATTCAGACCCAGCGAACGCTCGAACATGACGCGCGCCTGCGCCTCGTTCCCTTCCTGCTCATAACAATCTCCGAGCGCGTTCAGAAGCGAAGTGTCCGGGATCCGCAGATCAAGGGCGTGCTCCAGCCGGCCCAGCGATTGCCGGCAGTCCCCGCGGATGTAGTAGGCGAAACCGATTCCCTCGACCACCTCGATCTCGTTCGGGAAGTCCTGCTCGACGGGCAACAGCAGGTCCAGCGCCGCGTCGGCGTCCCGAGAGAAGAGGAGCGCGCTGGCGAGCTTCCATTTCGCCTGCACCAGATCCGGATTGGCAGCCGCCTCCCGGAGCGCCACCGTGGCCTCGCGGATCCGTCCGTTGGCCATGAACTGCTCGCCGAGGGCGAGGGCGAGGAGCCCCGGCACATGGGTCGCGAACGAACGGCGGATCACCAAGCCCGGCCGGGTCACCGCCGCCCGCGGCGAAACCACGAACGGCGTCTCCCGGGTGTCCGCCACCGCGCCCCCGGCATCCACCAGCCGAACCTCGGCGCGGTACCGGCCGGGCGGAAGGCGTTCGAGGTCCAGTTCGAAGATCGCCGGGCCCTTCGCATCTCCCGCCGGGGCCGCCTGTTCCACGACCGTCGAGCGCGGCGGCGGATCGCCATCGGATTCGTCCGGTACAAAACGCACCCGCGTCTCGTGATCCGGCCCGGCGTTCACCGCCTGCGCCACCAGGGTCAGGGTGTCCGACTGGGCGAACGAGCCGTCGAGGGAGGGCTCGACAACAAGCGACCCGAACTGGAAGGTCCCGAAATCGAGCTTTCCGGCGCCGATCCCGGCAACTTCGGTCCGGTGGGCGAGCACCGGGTCGGCGAGCCCCACCGATCCCCGACTGGTCGCGGGCGCCAGCACTTCCCCGGTGGCCACCGTGTACTGGGTGGTGGCCCGATTCCGAAGAATCACACTGACTTCGTAGGCGCCCGGGATCACCGGCAGGTTGTCCCGGTAGGCAAAGGGCGAGCCGGCCAGCGTGGCGTGCTGGCTCTCGGTCAGTTCCACGATCGGCTGGTTGCGGTGGACGGCGAGAAGGTGTCCCGCCGGGGTGCGCAATTCCAGCTCCACATCGAGGGTCGTCCGGTACCGGCGGGACTCCTCGTCGAACTCCAGCGTGAAATCGTCGGGAGCAAGCTGGATGGTGTAATGGATGAACGGGGTGTTGCGGGGACCGAGAAGCACCCGGAACTCCGCGGTGCTGCGGACGAAGCGGAAGGAGTACTCGGCAGTGACCCGGTCGCCGTAGCGCAGGTACCCCTCGATCTCCTCCATATCCACGCGCTTCATCGGTGAATTGGCAATGTCCAGAAGATTCTTGCCGACACTCATCGACGGGCGAACGGTTTCGAGGCGCGGCGCGATGGAGTTGGTGGCGCTCAGGAAACTGGCACTCGGATCGGTGAGATCGATCACCAGGCTGGCGCGGGCCAGGTCCATCGAGACCGTTTCCAGCATGTCCACCGCGAAATGCTGCCGGTTCCGCAGGAGTTCGCCCCGCTGGACCAGGGCGTCCGGTCCATCGGCCAGCGGGTCGTACAGCTGGAACTCCCCGATATCGTTCTCCCGGAAAAAGAGCAGGTTGAACCGCGGAGGAAGCCCGAGTTCGGTGTTCCCCTGGTAGATCCACAAGTCGGCGCCGACCACTTCGTTGCGTCCTTCGAAGACTTCGCGGGTGCGCGGCTTGCCGAGGATGATCCAGTACTTGCCTCGATCGGTCGCCCAGCCCGGTCGGGGCGCGTCGCGGCTGAAGTACCGGTTCGCATAGTCGAGCCGCTCGTAGTGCTCGATCCGGAACTCGTTCTCGCGAGTGGCCGGAACCGGATCCCGGCGCAACCAGAAGGCTTCGATGAAGTGTTCGCGCTCCTCATAGCTTTCGAGACTTCGGAACACCTCGCGCTCGGCGTCGGTGATGATGTACACCACCTCCTCCTCCAGCCAGACCCGATGGTCCTCGGCAAGGGTCCCGACCTGGCCGGCGGCGCCCGGGAGCAGGACGGCAAGGGCAACGATGCCGATGGCGCGGAGCATGCCGTCAGCCTACTCCGGGGCACGGCCCCGCCGCAATCGCGCGGGGACCGGGGCGGCGAGACCGGTCCCGGGGAAATCAACGACCCGGCTTCGGGAAGTCGTGGTCGGGATTGTCCTCCAGGAAGAGCGGCATCGGCGGCGGGGGAAGCCCCTTTTCGGCGCGCGCCGCGCGCACCATCTCCCGCACGTCCGAAAGGAGCTTGCGGGTGTCGTAGAGGATGCCGTCCTTCATGACATAACGGATGGAGCCGATCCGCTCGGTCCGGCCGGTCTCGTGGTTCAGGCGGACCGTACCGCTGCCGTAGAGGACCTTCAGGTTCTGGAGCGGGTTCTCCTCGAGCATCACGAAGTCGGCGACCTTCTCCTCCTCGATGCTTCCCAGCCGATCGTCGAGGCCGAGCAGTTCGGCGCCGTTCAGGGTCGCCGCCTTGATGACTTCGAGCGGGTGAAAGCCGGCCTCCTGGAAGAGCTCGAGCTCCTGGACGAACCCGAATCCGTAGGTGTTGAACGTGTAACCGGAATCGCTGCCCACCGCCACGCGGCCGCCGCGGTTCTTGAACTCGTTCACGAACGTCATCCAAAGGCGGTAGTTTTCCTTCCAGTTGAGCTCCACCTGTGTCGTCCAGTCAAAGAAGTACGAGGCGTGATTCTCGGCGTTGGGCCGGTAGAACTCCCAGAGATTCGGGTGGGTGTACACCGAGTGCCACTCGTTCCGCTGCTGGCGCATCAGATCGCGGGTGCCGATGTAGGCCACCCAGGTGGGGTGGATGGTGAAATCCAGCTCCAGCAACTCGTTCATCACCTCGTTCCACTTCCCGGAGAACGGGGGCGCCGCCTGTGCCCACAGCCGGCCGGCTTCGGTGAACCGGTGATACTCGTTGTTGTAGTTGTAGTCCACCGGATAGTGCTGGATGCGCTTGTCCACGAACATGGCTTCGGGAAGCCCGTACCAGTGGGTCATCGAGGTGAGCCCGGCGCGCGCAGTGTCGAGGGCGTTCATCCCCACCACGTCGAGCTGGGCGTGATGGGTGGTGGACCGCAGCCCCTGCTTCGCCGCCTCGTCGAGCGCGGCCCGGAAGATCCGCGGTTGGGCGCCGAAGAACTTGATGCCGTCAGCGCCCTGTTCCTTGACCCAGCGGACCCAGCGCCGGGCCGCCTCCGGATTGGTCACCGGCTCTTCCCCATCCCGGCCGAACACCACGAACGCCTGGATCCGGGGCGAGGTGATCCCGTTGTTCCAGGAACGTTCCTTGTAGTGGAGCAGCCAGCGGGTATTGAAGTTCCCCACATCGGCGCCGGTGGTGATGCCATGGGCCATCCACAGCTTGTGGATGTACTCGGCAGGCACCCCCTGCCCGGCGCCCTCGTTGTGCTGATGAAGGTGCATGTCGAGGAATCCGGGGAGGATGTAGTGCCCGTGGAGGTCGATCTCGTGATCCCCCGGCTCCGCAACCGGACGATCCTCCTCGTGGATCGGCGAGACTCCGGTCCCCACGTTGTGGATCGACTGGATGATGTTGCCTTCGACGATGATGTCCACCGGTCCGTAGGGCGGGGCTCCGGTGCCATCGATCACGATCGGTCCGCGCAGGATGAGCCGATCCCACGGTCCCTCGCCATCCGTCCGGTCGGGAACCGGCCAGGGAAGTTCCTCCTGGGCGAACGCCGGCGCGGCCGGGAAGACAAGCAACAGGAGCGCCGACAGGGGAAGCGCCAACCGGCGATTGCGAAGCGGAAGCAGGGGCATGGGCGGTCTCCTTGGGAACGCGAATGCGCGAGTATTCCACAGCGGGCCTGGCTATGCGGCGAGCCGATCCAGTCGGAGCCGGTGGCGTTCGTCGAACAGCCGGCGTGCCGTGGCGCGAACCGCCCCCTGGATCCCGAACCCGGTTCCGGCGGCGATCAGCAGCATGATGAGAATCTGGTAGCGGACGGCCTCCATGGCGTCGGCGCCAGCGAGAATCTGGCCGGTCATCATTCCCGGAAGGCTCACGATGCCGGCCGCAGCGAGAGCGTTCAGGATCGGGATCAGGCCCGCGCGGGCGCTCTGGCGGGCGAGGTCCCGCATCGCCTCCTCCCGCGTTTCCCCGAGGGCAAGGCGCTGCTCGATCACCTCCCGCTCGAGCGTGACCGATTCGGTGAGCCGCTCGACCGCGAGCGCAATCCCGTTCATGGTGTTGCCGAGCAACATCCCGAGCAGCGGAATGGCAAACCGGGGTGTCCACCAGGGATCGGGGCCGAGAACGACAACGAGGGCGAAGACGGTGAACGCGAAGGAGGACACGAACATGGCCGACCCGCCCACCAGGTATCCCCACATGCCGCGGAGCGGGCGGCGCTGCCGGCTGCGGACCTCCCGCGCCGCAACCAGCAGCATCACGAACGCCATCAGCGCCACCGCCCCCGGGACCTCGGTACCGAGCACGACGCGGAGCACCAGACCCACCAGCAGGAGCTGCGCAGTCATCCGCACCGAGAGCCAGAGCAGCTGGCGGGACACCCCCAGTCGGTCCCGGTGCGCGGTACCCGCGAGCGCCAGCACGGCAAGCGCCGCCAGGCCGAGGTCCAGCGCGGTGAGCGGGATCATGCGCCGGGCTCCACGCGTCCCCCGGGAAGCACCAGGACCTGATCGGCGGCGGCGATTTCGGGAGCCGTGTGGGAGGCCCACACCACCGGCGCCCGGCGCGCCCGGCGCCAGTCGGCCAGATAGCGAACGATCCGGTCCCGGTTCGCCGCATCCAGGTTGGCGGTGGGTTCGTCGAGCAGCAGGACTTCGGGTTCGTGCGCGAGCAGCCGCAGGATCGCCAGCCGGGCGCGTTCCCCGGTCGAAAGACGGCGCGGCGCGCCATTCCGGATCTCCGGCGGGAGGCCGAATTTCCGCAACAGGTCCGTGGAAGGTGGTTCGGGAAAGTGATCGGCCACGGTGGGAGCCCAGAAACGGGGTTCCGCCGGCAGCAGGCCCACCCGGCGCCGCCAGGCCGGCCCCGGGACGCGCAGCAGCGCCGTGCCGTCCAAGGACACCTCCCCGGGAGCGGCGTCGAGGTCGGCGAGAGCGCGCAGCAAACGGGTCTTTCCCGATCCGGAGGGACCGGAGATCGCCAGCACCGCGCCCCGTGGAATCGAAAAGTCGAGCGGCGGCAGGCCCACAATCCGGAGATTCCGCACCACGAACATCAACCGGATTGTGACGCGCCTACACTTGGCGCGTGTCGAACCGGGTCCAACCGCTCCGGTGTGCCGTCGCCGGCGTTCTTGCCGGGCTGGCGTCGCTGATTCCCGGCGTGAGCGGCGGCACCATGATCCTGGCGACCGGAGCCTATCCGCGGCTTCTCGGAGCGGTGGCCGACCTGGGTTCGCTCCGTTTCCGTCCGGGTCCGCTGATATCCCTGGGCATCGCCCTCGGAGCGGCGCTCACCGCGATGTTCCTGGTCGCCGGAACCGCGCGCGACCTCATGGCCGCCCATCCGGTGGCGGCGTTCAGCTTGTTTCTCGGACTCACATTCGGCGGCATTCCGGTGCTGCTCGCCATGAGCCGGAAGCGCGGGCCGGCGTTCGTCACCGGAGTGGTCATCGGGATCGGGGCCGCGGTCCTCCCGCTGCTCTTCCGGCAGGCCGCGGTGGCGGCAGCGCCCTCCGCGCCGGCCTTCTTCGCCGCCGGCGCCATCGCCGCCTTCGCCATGACCCTTCCCGGCGTCAGCGGCAGCTTCCTGCTGCTGCTCATGGGCATGTACCGGCCCTTCCTCGACGCTGCCGACCGGGTCGGGGATGCGCTCCGGGGATCGGGCGCCCTCCTGCCCGCCGCCGTCGCCATCGCCCCCTTCGCCCTCGGCATCGTCACCGGTGTCGTGCTCGGCTCGCGCCTCGTGCGATACTCCCTCGAGAAGCACCCGAGACCGACGCTCGGCCTCCTCCTCGGCCTGCTGATCGGCGCGACGGCCGGTCTCTGGCCCTTCCGGACGCCCTCCGGGGCGCGGTTCGCTCCCACGGCCGAGGACCTCGTCATCGCTCTCGGCGCGATCGTGTGCGGCTTCGTCCTGACGGTGCTGGTCGGACGCACCGCCCGCAACTCCGGGTGAATCCGGAAAGGAACGAGATCACGTGTCGCAAACCGCAACCCTTGCCCCCACGTTTCTTGACACCGGGCTTCCGCTCTTCGGCGCCATCCCCCATCGGGTGGCCGACCTCTCGGCGGAGACGGTGGCCTTCGGCCGCCGCGAAATCGCGCTTGCCGAACACGAGATGCCGGGCCTGATGACCCTGCGGGAGCGCTACGCCGGATCCCGACCGCTCGAGGGGGCGCGGATCACCGGATCGCTCCACATGACGATCCAGACGGCGGTTCTCATCGAGACCCTGCTGGACCTCGGCGCCGAAGTCCGCTGGGCAAGCTGCAACATCCACTCCACGCAGGATCATGCGGCTGCCGCAGTGGTCGCCGGCCGGGACGGAAGCGGTTCCGATCCCCGCGGTCCCGCCGTGTTCGCCTGGAAGGGCGAAACCCTGGCCGAATACTGGTGGTGCGCCGCCCAGGCCTTCGACTGGCCGGGGGGTCGGGGGCCGAATCTGATCCTCGATGACGGCGGCGACGCCACCCTGCTGATCCACAAGGGCGCCCAGTACGACCGCGCGGGAGCCGTCCCCGACCCGGCAACCGCTTCGAGCGGGGAGTTCGCGGTGGTGTTCGCGCTCCTCCGGGCGGTCGCCGCCGAGCGGCCGGGCTGGTTCTCCCGGCTCGCCGAGGGAATCCTCGGGGTGACCGAGGAGACGACCACCGGGGTCCACCGGCTGACCCGGATGCACCAGGAGGGATCGCTGCTCTTCCCGGCAATCAACGTGAACGACTCGGTTACCAAGAGCAAGTTCGACAACATCTACGGAATCCGCCATTCGCTGGTGGACGGGATCATGCGCGGCACCGACGTGATGCTCTCGGGCAAGCAGGCGGTCGTGCTCGGGTACGGCGAGGTGGGGAAGGGCGCCGCCCAGTCGCTGTCCGCCCAGCGGTGTCGCGTGGTCGTCACCGAAGTGGACCCGATCTGTGCCCTCCAGGCGCTCATGGACGGGTTCCAGGTGGTCCGCATCGAGGACGTGGTGGAGGATGCGGACCTCTTCATCACCGCCACCGGAAACATCCGGGTGCTCGGGATCGAGCAGCTTCGCCGGATGAAGCACAACGCCATCGTCGGCAATGTGGGTCATTTCGACAACGAGATCGACATGGCCGGTCTCGCCGCCGAACCGGGAATACGCCGGGTCCGGATCAAGCCCCGGGTGGACGCCTGGGTCTTCCCGGACGGCCGGCAACTTGTCGTGCTCTCGGAGGGCCGGCTGCTGAACCTCGGAAACGCCACCGGGCATCCCAGCTTCGTGATGAGCGCCAGCTTTTCCAACCAGGTGCTGGCGCAGATCGAACTGCGCCAGCGGCTCGACCGCTACCCGCTCGGCGTGCATGTGCTGCCGAAGCACCTCGACGAGGAGGTGGCCCGGCTTCATCTCGGAAAGCTGGGCGCCCGCCTGACCGAACTCACCGCCGAACAGGCGGATTACATCGGCGTCCCGGTGGAGGGGCCGTACAAGCCGGAGCACTACCGCTACTGATGGACGAGGCGCAGCGTGCGACCGGGCGGGGCCAGGCCGCTCGGGAGGCGGCGCTGACCGTGCTCTCGGTCGCTGTGCTGCTGGCGGCGGCCGGCGCGATCATCTGGTTGTTCCACCGCTTCATCAGCGCCTTCTCCCACATCCTGCTGCCCCTCGCAGTGGGCGCCCTCGCCGCACTCGTGTTCCGGCCCTGGTTCCGCATCTTCCAGCAGCGGCTTCATCTTCCCCCGATTCTGGCCCTCGGCGCTGTTTTTCTCGCACTCGCCGGCCTGCTGACCGGATTCGTGCTGGCATTCGGCAACCTTCTTGCTGCCCAGGCGGGGGATCTCTTCGAACGCGCTCCCGAAGTCGTGGCGGCCGTCTACCGGTTCGTCCTGGCGGAGGCGCCGGTGGTGGTGGATTTCTTCGAGAACCACCCGGTGGGCCGGCAACTGCGCGACTTTCTCGTGAGTCAGCGGGTGACGCTGGTCGAGGGCGCGGCGCGCCTCGGGGAACAGGTGTTTGCTGCCGGCGCCGGAATCGTCAAGGGCGTCCTCGGCCTGCTCGGGTGGCTGATCGTGCCGCTCTACTTCGGCTTCTTCCTGTTGTGGGAGCCGCCGCCCGCCGACCCCGCCCGCCTGCTTCCGTTCCTGAAACCCCGGACGCGGAGCACCGTCGTCCGGCTGGGGCGCGAATTCGTGAACATCCTGGTGGTGTTCTTCCGCGCACAGCTCGCCGTGGCCTTCCTGCAGGGTCTGCTGGTGGCAATCGGATTCACGTTGATCGGCCTCGACTACGGCTTCCTGATCGGGCTGTTCCTCGGGTTGCTCACCATCATCCCCTACCTCGGGACCACCATCGGCTTCCTCACTGCGGTACCGCTCGGATGGGCGCAGCCGGATGGCGGCCTGCTGCTCGCCGCGCTTGCGGCCGGAGTGCTCGTCGGGGCGCAGCTCGTCGAGGGTTGGGTGCTCACTCCGAAGATCATGGGAGATCGCACCGGACTCCACTGGATGGTCATCATCCTGGCCGTGCTGTTCTGGGGAAGCGCGCTCGGCGGGCTGACCGGCGCCCTGCTCGCCATTCCGCTGACCGCCTTCGCGGTCTCGGCCTGGCGGCTGGTACGCGAGCGCTATATGGTCGAAGTGGTGTGAGGCGCGTGGAAACCGGCGGGCGGGAGGGGAGCGCCCCCCGGGAAGGGAACCCGCGGGCCGGCCGAATTCCTTCCCGCTCCGGGACCGCCTTCGCACCCGGGGCGACGGGGACACCGGGGTCGCAAGGGCCCCGGCGACGCCCCATCGGGCAGCACGATCCTCCACGTTGCCTCGGGGGCCGGTTCGCAACCGGTCGGGGCGGGTCGTCTCCGGTCCGGAGATGCCACCCGAAGGCGACACGCTCCCGGCGGCGGGCACGCCTGGTTCGAAGCCGACCGCGATCCGTTCGACGTGATGGGGTCGGCTGACATCGGAAGGCCACCGGACTTCCGAGCGCGGCCATGCCCGAATCGGTGGACCTGGCGCCCGGCCCGGACGGGCTCGGGCGCACCGTCCGACCGGGGCTTGACGGACGCCGGTGGAGCGCCCGCTCCCCGCGTGAAGGAGGCGTGGCAGAACCGGGGCTGGCCGCCGGGCAGAACCGCGGCGCCGCGGCCCCCGAACCGGTCGCCACCGAGTTGACGGCCGGGTGCGAACGCCGGATTCGGGCCGACCCGGACGCCCGGGCCTGATTCGGCCGCGCGCGACTGTCGGTTCGCAGGCAGGTCATCCGCTGGATCACCGGCGCCCGACGCGGGGAAACCCGGCGGCGCCCGGCATCCTCATCGAATCCGGCGCCGCCGGATGATTCCCCCCTGCGCCGGATGGGGAAGAACCAGCCATCCCGGGAGCGCCGGCCGTCAAGGGGAGGCAGGGAGTCCCGGGGGAACGACGGTGTTCGCGGGACCCCGACCTAACCCAGTACCTCCTGAATCGCACCACCGACCGCATCGGCGATCTGCTGGAGATCCGCTTCGGTGGAGCAGACCGGAGGCGCGCAGCAGAAGACGTCGCCGCGCACTCGGCTGAACACCCCTCGCCGGTCGATGGCGGCGAGAACCCGGGGCCCCACCTTCTCCGAGGCCGGGAAGAGGGCGCGCGAGTTCCGGTCGGCGACGATCTCGACCGCCGCCATGAGGCCCTTGCCGCGGACCTCGCCCACGTGGGGGTGATCGCCCACCGCGTCGCGGAGCAGACCGAGGAGCCGGTCCCCCTTCCTGCCCGCCATCGCCACGAGACCCTCCTCCCGGATGATGCGGAGGTTCTCCAGCGCCACCGCGCAGGACACCGGGTGCCCGCTGTAGGTGTATGCGTGCATCCAGACCGGGTTGCCGTCGTCGATCGCTTCGGCAATGCGGTCCGACACCCCGATCCCGCCGAGCGGGACATACCCGGAGGTGATTCCCTTGGCAAACTGCATGATGTCCGGCTGGATGCCCCAGTGCTCCAACCCGAACATGGTCCCGGTGCGCCCGAAACCGGTGATGACCTCGTCGGAGACCAGCAGGACGTCGTAGCGGTCGCAGATTTCCCGAATCCGGGGAAAGTAGTCGTTGGTGGGCACGATCACACCACCCGCGCCCTGGACCGGTTCGGCGAGAAACATGGCGACGGTGTCCGGACCTTCCTCCCGGATGGCCGCCTCGAGTTCGTCCGCGGCGGAGTGTCCCCGGGTCTTTCCCTCCTTCGGTTGATAGAAGTAGGGATAGGGCGAACTGATGTGCCGGAAGCCGGGAACGCGTGGTTCGAACATCGGCCAGTAGGCCGAAATGCCGGTCGCGCTCATGGCGGCGAGGGTGACTCCGTGATATCCCCACACGCGTGAGATGACCTTGGTCTTCTTCGGTTTGCCGCGCATCTTCCAGTAGTACCGCGCGGTCTTGATGCTGGAGTCGGTGGACTCCCCGCCTCCGCTGGTCAGGAAGAAACGATTGATCGAGGGATACGCGATCTCCGCCAGGGTCTCGGCGAGGCGGATGGCCCGGGAGTTGCTGCTGCCGGCATAGCCCGAGCAGTAGGCGAGCGTGTCCATCTGCTCCGCTGCTGCCGCCCCGAGTTCCGTGCGACCGTGCCCGATGAACACGTTCCACAGGCCGGAGAGGCCATCCACATAATCCTTCCCGTCGGCGTCCACCAGGCGCGCTCCCTCGCCCCGCACCCAGACGTGGCCGCCGGCAGTGGCCGCGGTGCTGTGGATCGGATGGATCAGGCGCCGCGCATCCCGCTCCAGAAGCGCGGTCTTCTCTCTCTCGGACAACTTCCCCTCCTTCGGGTCAACGCCCCGCCGCGGCGTGGCCGGGAGCCAGCGCGTCCGGCGAGGTAACGATGAAAACCCGGAAGCCCTGCCCGATCCGAGCGGCGATGTCCTCCGGGCCGGCGGTGATGCCGCACGGAACGCCGGTCTCCCGACACGCCGCGAGCACGGTCTGAATGGCCGCTTCGACCGCCTCCATGTCGCCCTCGTAGGCCCGGCGGAGATCGCCGGGGCCGGGAAAGACGACCGAGACTCCGGGCACGCTGGCGATCTCGACCGCGCGCTCCACCCCGATCCGGTCCTCGATGAGGACCATGCTCACCAGTTCGCCCGCTGGATCGAGGGGCCACACTCCGGCTCGCTCCCGATACGTGTCCGGGGAGACGCCGAACACCCGGGCAGCCTTGGCGGAAGGCTCCGGACGAAGTCCCCCGCTGCTTCGAAGACGCATGGACGCCACCGCGTGGCGCGCCTCTTCGGCCGATTCCACGTGCGGGAAGACGATCGAGGCGACACCGGCATCGAGCCCGGCGGCGGTTCGCTCCGCCGCGTTGTCCCGGCCGTCGCGGATCGGCGGAATACGGAGCGCGATCGGATGCGGGCGGTCCGCTCCTTCCGCGTCCGGGGATGCAAGCGCCTCCTGATAGGCGGACATGGTCGGGAGGTCGAACGGCCCGGACTCGAGGGAGTAGAAGACGAAGTCCACCAGATCCCGCTTCGCCATCTCCGCCGCACTCTCCGGCGTCCGCTCGCCGGCGAAAATCCCGAACACCACGTCCCCCGATTCCAGCAGGGACACGATCGGGTTCCCCCGCACCGGCGCCACCGTCTCCGGTTCGGCGGGAGGTTCCGCCGGCGCCTCGGAGCCAACCCCGCAACCGGCAGCGCACAGCAGGGCGAGGCCGATCGCGCTCGCGAATCGGAGCTTCATGGTGCCTTCTTCCTCCGGGAACGGGCGTTCCGCCGCGTGTATCCTACCGGCTGCCGGGCTGCCGTGACCCGGTTCGCAACGCATCCGGGGCGGTCTTCCGCGGTGGAGTCGGGTCTCTCCGTCCCGTATTGCCCCGTCCCGAACAGCAAAAGGAGATTCCCGCCATGCAAACCGTAGCCCTGAAGGGAAACCCGTGCGGCCTTTCCGGTCAGCTTCCGAAAGCTGGCGATCCCGCCCCCGCGTTCACGCTTGTCGGGGCCGATCTGAAGGACGTCTCGCTCGCCGACTTCGCCGGTCGCCGGCTCATCCTGAACATTTTTCCGAGCGTGGACACACCGGTCTGTGCCGCATCGGTCCGCCGCTTCAACGAGGCGGCCGCCCGGCTCGAGAACACCGACGTGCTCTGTGTCTCGCGGGATCTGCCGTTCGCCCAGGGCCGCTTCTGCGCCGCCGAGGGGATCGGCGGGGTGCAGTGCGCGTCCTCCATGCGGGACACCGCATTCGGCGACGCCTACGGAGTGCGGCTGGTGGACGGCCCCCTCGCCGGACTGTTCGCCCGCGCGGTGGTCGTCGTCGGCGCCGACGGGACCATTCTGCATGCGCAGCTGGTTCCCGAAATCACCGTCGAACCCGACTACGAGGACGCGCTCTCGGCCTGCTCCTGACCACGCGCGAAACACACGCACGGGAACGGCGCCGCGATCCCGGAGGGGATGGGCGCATTCCCGACAGGGTTGGACCCCGTTCCCGACCGGGGTCAACCGGCTGCGTCCCGGAAAAGGGTCACCGGACGTCGCGCTCCGGCGTCCGCGGAACCACCTCCACCGGTTCCGGCAAGCGGTCGGCGCTGGTTGACGGGGATCCGCCGGAGAGCTCGCGGAGCTTGCGCAGCTGGGGGAGAAGCCGGCTGTCCGAAGACGCGACCGCGCGGTTGTAGGCCTCCGTCGCCTTGCGCAGCCGGCTGCCCAATTCGGTGAAATGGGCCACGAACGTGCCGAGTCGCCGTTCCACTTCGAGCGCCGCCTCGCGCAGCGCCTCGACGTTCCGGCTGCCCTCCTCGGTCCGCCAGAGGGTCGAGACCGCCCACAGCAGACCCATGAGGGTGTGCGGGGTGGCAAGCACCACGTGCCGATCGCCCGCAAACTGGAGGAGGTCGGGATCGTGGCGCACCGCTTCGGCGAGCAGCGCCTCCATCGGCAGGAACATGACGGTGAACGGAGGCCCGTTCCCGAGCTGCCCGGGGTAGCCGCGCTTCGAGAGTTCGTCGGCGTGCGACCGGATTCGCTTGGCGTGCCTTCCGAGCGACTCGGCCGCCCGTTCCGCTGACGCGGCTTCCGCGGCGGCCAGAAAGTCGTCCATCGGCGTCTTGGCATCCACTGCGAGCCGACCTCCTCCCGGAAGCCGGAGAACCAGGTCGGGACGCGCGCCGTTCGCGTCCACCTGGGTCTCGAAATCGAGATGCCGCGAGAGCCCCACCGTTTCCACCAGTGTCCGAAGCTGCACCTCGCCCCAGCGGCCGCGCGCCTGCCGGTCGCCCTTCAGTGCTTCCCGAAGGGACAGGGCGCTCTTCTCGACGTTCTCGACCTGCTCCAACAGGCGCGCGGCGAGTTGCGCGAGACCTCCGTGGTCCCGGGCCCGCCGCTCGTCCAGGTCGCTCGCCAGCTGCCGTACCTGCCGGAGCGACTCCCGGAGCGGTTCCGCCACCGCCTCGAGTCGTTCCCGCCCCCGCTCCCGGTCCGAGCGGGCGGCAGCCTCCAGCCGGTCCACCGCTTCCCCGGTGGCCTGCCGGTACGCCTCCCGCGCTTCCTGGTTGCTTTGCTCGGCGGTGGTTCGGGCAATCGCCTCGAGGTCGGCGCGCCCGCGCCGCCATCCGAGCCGTTCCCCGCGGCGGAGGCCGACCAGATACGCGAGCGCCACCAGCGCGGCGACGGCCAAGGCAAGGGGCCAGGTGGTCATGCTGGCGGACTCCGCCCCCCGTTCGGTGCGCCGGAATCAGGCGGCGCGGGGGCGAAACACGCGATGCAGCCGGCGCCCGAGCCGGGTCCAGATCCAGGGAGTACGCCGCACCGAGAGATCCAGCAGGTAGGCGACGAGTCCCAGCAATGCCAGCAGCGGCCAGAGCGGGCGGGACCGCACGACCCGGTCGCCATGGGCGGCCAGCACCTCGTCCACCGTTGGCGCCACGAGGCCACCGGTCGCCGCGGCGAGCGCATCCAGGGCCGCGGTATCCGCGGGAAGGAAACGGTATTCATCCGGAAAGCTGAAATGGAGGGCCCGCTCGAGATCTGCTCCCTCGGACAATCCGGCGGGCAGGGAGTCGGGAAGGATGCGGAAACGCGCGGTCTGACCCGGCTCGAGGTCGAGAGGCGCTTCGGCCTCGAAAAGGCCCGGGGCCACCTGGCGCATGGTGGCTTGGCCCCGAAGTCCCCCGTAGCGGACCTCGAGCTCCGGCTTCACGCCGGCCGGAAAAGAACCGTCCGCAGCAATGAGTGACAGGCGCACCTCGGCGTTCGGCCCCCGCCGCGTCACCCCGAACTCCACGTCCGGCCCCCGGCCACGACCCATGGCGCCGCGCACCACCTGCGTCCAGAACTTCCCGTATCCATCCCATTCCACCCAATTGGCCGCCCAGCGGTTCTTGCAGTCCGAGGTGAACATGGTCGCGTGGCCCAGGCCGTACTGCCAGCGCGCGAGAAGCGGTTCCTCGTCCGGGCCTTCGAGAAGAACCTCGGCGGTGGCCTTCGGCATGGTGGCCACGAACCCCTTGAGTTCCGGGGCGGAGTCGAAGTCCAGCCCCTCGAGAACCCGTGCCTGCTGGCGGACGAGCGGGCGGAAAGGCTCCTCGATGAGGGTGGAATCGAGGGCAATCTGGGTCTCCTCCACGAAAATCTGCTGGACGCGGGCGGCGTCCCTGATGAAGTAGCTGCGCCCGTCGCCCCACTCGGCGATGTCGGAAAGCAGTTCCCGATCCGCCTCCTCACCCACCGCCACCGTGGAAATGGTGATTTCGTCCTCCTCCATCCGGTGGACCAGCTCCTCGTAATCGTCGGGATAGGTCTTGCCGTCGGACAGCAGGATCACGTGCTTCACCTTGGAGGGACTCTCGGCAAGCTGCTCGTAGGCACGCTCCAGCGCCGGGTAGATGTTGGTTTGCGCACTCGCCTGGATACGGCTGATGCCCGCGTTGATCCACTCCCGATCGCTGACCAGCTGCAGCGGGATGGTCGTGTAGGGATTCCAGTCGAAGGTGACCACCCCGAACCGGTGGTTGTCCTCGAGCAGGTCGAGGGCGGCCTTGGTGGCTTCCTTGGCGAGCGCGATCTTGCGCCCGTACATGCTGTAGGACTTGTCCAGAACGATGATCAGCGAGAGGTCCTTCCATTTCTCCTCGATGCGGAAGTCCACCGGGAGCGCATTCTCGATCACCGAGTCCGAATATCCGTCCTCCCCGTAGCTGGACTCGCCGGCAGCGAACACCAGGCCGCCGCCGAAGTCGCGGACATAGCTCGCCACCCGTTCCATCACCGGCTCGGAAAGCCGCTCGGGCGGCACATCGCTGAGCACCACCGTGTCGAAACCGGAAAGGTCAAGCACGCCGAGGGCGGCCGGCAGCGCCATTTGCACCTCGAAACCGTCCGCATCCAGCGCGTCCCGCAGGTAATGGGCGCTGTCGGCCTGGCCTTCCACATAGAGCACGTGGGCAGCCGGCCCCACATGCACCTCGAGGGCGCGCCGGTCATTCAGCGCCAGTCGGTCCCCGGGCACTCCGATCCCGGCTTCGAGCATCGTCATCCCGGCTTCCTCGATCCTTGCCGGCATCGGAACCGTCGACGATCCGGGGGGAAGGTCGAGTTCGACCGAAACGAGCGTGTCGCCGCCACCGAGAAGCCGGATCTCGGCCGGACCGCCTTCGGCGGAGAAGACATCCACTTCGATCCCCGCCATTTCGCCCGCCCGCACTCCCGGCGGCACCCGGATGCGGTCCACGAAGCCGCCGCCGTCGGACCGCACGGCGGCGGGGGCCGGGAACATGCGGACGCCGTTGGCCTTGAGCGCATCAAGGGCCCGGGCGCTGTCGCCCTCGGTCTCGCGGCCATCGCTGAAGAGCACGATCCGCTTCAACCGGTCGGGAGGCAGCCGGGCCGCCGCATACCGGAGCGCCGCCTCGAGGTTGGTGCCCCCCTGGTCCAGGGAACTCTCCGGAACCCGGCCACCGCCCGCACTGTCGAAGACCTGGACGCCGAGCAGGTCGGCAGCGGCGCGAACCGCCACCGGCCGATCGGCAAACGCGACGAAATGGGCGTCGCCGGAGCCGAGGCGACGGGCTGCCTCCTCCGACCAGGCAACCGCCTCCCGGATGGAGCCGGCGGCGATGCTCCTCGAGACGTCCACCACAAAGGCGACCGCGACCTCCCGCGAATGGGCGCGGATCACCGGTTGGCACAACGCGGCGAGCAGCAGCCCGGCTGCCAGCAGGCGGAGCGCCAGCGAAGCCCGGACCCGCGAGCGGGGCCAGCGGAGGCCGGACCGGCGGACGACCAGCACCACGACGGGCAGCAACGGCAGGAGGAGGAGCGGCCAGAGAGCTTCGAACGTCATGGAGTACCGGGAGTACTTCGGAAGTACCGGGGGTGCGGGCGGAGTCGCGGGGGCCGGAATGGTACGGGAACCGGAGCGGTACTGGTAATTTGCGTTGTCGGCCGGCTTGCGGCCGGCCCCGCCTTCCGAGGAGGATCGCCCGATGTCTTTCTCCCGCCGCTTCCTTTTCGCGCTCGGCGCATCATGCGTCCTGCCTGCCGCACCGGGCGCCGGACAACCGGCGCCGGAGCGTCCGACGGTCTCCATCGAGCCGGCAGCGGTAACGCTGGCAGTCGGGGAGTCGACCCGGTTGACCGCAACCGTCCGCGACCCTTCCGGAGCCATCATCGAGGATGCCGGAGTCGTCTTCTTCTCCGGCAACCGGCTCTCGCTGACCGTCACCCCCGGAGGCTTCGTGACCGCAAACCGGCCCGGTGGGCACCAGGTGACCGCGCTGCTTCCCGATCAGGCATTCGACGGGGCCTGGGACTCCTACAGCAACCGCGATCCGGGGGTCCGGACCTCCATCATCGTGACCGTCCCCGTTCCCGAACTCGTGGAAATCTTCTTCTCCCGGGCGACGGATACCGCCCTTGTCGGCGCCACCTGGCAGTTCGCAGCCGCCGGACGGGACCGGGCGGCGCAGGTGCGGGAAGGCATCGCCGCGACCTGGTCCGTCAGCGACCCGGAAATGGCAAGCGTGGACGGCTTCGGGATGGTCACATTCTCCGGCGAGGGCACGGTGCGGATCACCGCCGCCCACGAAGGCCTCTCCGTCTCCCGGGAAGTGCGGGTCATCGCGGACCCGGTCGTCCACCTCGAGCTGGAGGCGCCGGAACGAACCCGGGTCCGCACCGGGGACGTACTGGTCTTTTCCGCAACCGCCCGCGGCGGGGACGGGGCGGCGGTGGAGGGCGCACCGGTCCGCTTCGCACTGGAATCGCGGCCGGACCCGTTTCGTCCGGAATCGCTCGGGGCCGGCGCTCCGGCGCAGTTGGATCAGCGGGGCCGTTTCGTCGCCGAGCAACCGGGGATCTACACCGTAATCGCCAGGAGCGGCAGCAAGCTGGCACAGCACACGGTCCGGGCGACGCCCCGCAATGTGGAGCGCGAGATCGAGTTCCTGGGCCACGCCCGGGTCTCGGACCGGGTCACCGGCGACCTTTGGGTATGGGAGGGAGTGGACGGCCGCGACTATGCGGTCCACGGAACCTGGAACGCGGAGGGACACGCGTACTTCTACGACGTGACCGATCCGCGCAACATGAAGCTCATCGACACCGTTCAGGTGGACGCCCGCACCGTGAACGACGTGAAGGTCTCTCCCGACGGAACGATGTGCGCGATCAGCCGGGAGGGCGCCTCGAATCGGCGAAACGGCGTGGTGTTGCTGGACTGCACCGATCCGCGCGAGGTGCGGATCCTCGCCAGCTTCGACCAGGGGCTGACGGGCGGAGTCCACAACGTCTTCCTCGACGGGAACCACCTGTACGCGGTAAACAACGGGCGGCGCTGGGACGTGATCAACGTGGAGGATCCGAGGAACCCGTTCCGGGTATCCCGGTACGAGACCACCAGTCCCGGTCGCTCGGTGCACGATGTCTGGGTGCGCGACGGGATCGCATACCAGGCCGGACGCACCGACGGGTTGATCATGGTCGATGTCGGCGGGGGGGGCATGGGCGGCAGTCCCGCCACCCCGATGGAAATGGGCCGGTTTCCCCAGATCACCGGCTGGAACCACGCGGTGTGGCCGTTCCGCAGCCCGTCCACCGGGAGGCTGTATGTGGTCGGCGGCGACGAGGCCTTTTATCTGAATCCGCGCCGGCCGGACGCCGGTGGCATCCTCTGGCAGGAGCAGATTCCGTCACGCGCAAGGGGGTGGCTCCATTTCGTGGATTTCACCGATCCCTCGAACCCCGAGGAGGTGGCGCGCTTCGAACTCGCCGACTCGGGTCCCCACAACCTCTGGATCGACTGGGAGGAGGAGATCATGTACGTCGGGTACTACGACGCCGGCCTCCGGGTGGTGGACGTGTCGGGGGAACTCTTCGGTGACCTGTACCGTCAGGGACGCCAGATCGCCCGCTTCTTCCCGGAGGACAACGAAGGGTTCCTCGCCAACGCGGCCTTCACCTGGGGACCGCAGCCGCACAAGGGCGCGATCTTCCTGGCCGACTTCAACAGCGGGCTGTGGGCGGTGCGCCTGAAAGAGCCGGCCGAGAGCGCCGGAGGAGGTGCGGAATGATGCCGACCGCACTGCTCCTGTTCGCCCTCGCCACCCAGGAGCAATCCCTGGTGGTCGCCCCCGAAGCGCTGGAACTCCGGGTGGGAGACACCGGCGCCCTCACCGCCGCCGTCACTGCCGGGGACGGGACGGAGGATCCGGGCGCCCGGATCCTCTTCTTCTCCCTGGACCCGGCCGGCGTCAGCGTCTCCCACACCGGGCTGGTGACCGCACACCGCGCCGGGACACACACCATCGTGGCGCTCGCTCCCGCGGCCGGGACCACACCCGGATTCACCCGGCCGGACGACCCGGGGATTCGGGTGGAGATCCCGGTGCGTGTGCATCCCTCCGAGCTCGCCACCCTTCGTTTCGTGGACCTTCCGGAACGGGTGATGGTGGGCGCCAGCGTCCGGGTGCGCCTGCTTGCCGAAGACACCGGCGCGGAACCACGCGATATCCGTCCCGAACTCAAGGCGACCCCGGAATCGGTGGCGATGGTGTCCTCCTTCGGCCCGCTCCTCGCTGGCGCGTTTCACGCCCACCCCTTCTACGACCGGCCGCGCCCGCCGACCTACCGCGGCGATTCGGCCGGAGTGCTGCGGGCGCTCGCCCCCGGTACGGTGACCGTCACCGCCCGCGAGGGGGACCTCGTCGCCGAGGCCGCGATCGAGGTTCTTCCCAACCCGGCTGTGGCCATCCGGCTTGACGCCTCCCTTGACGGGGCGCCGCTTCCCGATGCGATCCGGACCGGCGATGTGGTCCGGATCGCCGCTTCGGTGACCGCGGAGAACGGGGAAGTGATCGCCGGGGCGCCGGTCCGCTTCACGCTCGAGGCCCACCCCGATCCCAGCCGCTACGACACGGTCGGCGCCGGGGCGCCGGCACAACTGCTTCCGGACGGCCGGTTCGTGGCCGAACAACCCGGCGTGTACCTGGCTTCGGCGGCGTCCGGAGACGCCCGCGCCGCAGTCACCCTCCGGGTGACGCCGCGGAACGTGGGCATGACGCTCCAGTTCGTGGGGCACGCGCCGGTGCGGGACCGCGCCACTTCCGACCTCTGGGTATGGGAGGGAGTGGACGGCCGCGACTACGCGATCCTCGGGACCTGGAATGCCGACGGCAAGGCCTTCCTCTTCGATGTCACCGACCCGGCCGCCATGGAACGGATCGCCGAGGTTCAGGTGGACGCCCGCACGGTGAACGATGTCAAGGTCTCGGAAGACGGCCGAATCGCCGTGATCACCCGCGAGGGCGCCTCCAACCGGCGCAACGGCTTCGTCATCCTGGACGTCGCCGATCCCCGCAACCCGGAGATCCTCTCCCGGTTCGACGACGAGCTGACCGGCGGGGTCCACAACGTGTTTCTTCACGAAGGCCACATCTACGCGATCAACAACGGGAGCCGGTGGGACGTGATCAACGCCGAGGATCCCGGGAACCCGTTCCGGGTATCCCGGTTCGAGGACCCGCGGCCGGGCCGGAGCGTCCACGATGTGTGGGTCCACGACGGGATCGCCTTCCAGGCCGGCAACACGGACGGACTGGTGGTGGTGGATGTGGGGGGCGGCGGCGCCGGCGGATCGCCGCGCAACCCGGTGGAGATGGGGCGGCTCTATCAGCTTGCCGGCTGGAACCATGCGGTCTGGCCGTTCCGGAGCCGTTCGGCGAACCGCTTCTATGTGGTCACCGGCGACGAGTCGCACCCGGTCAATCCGCGCATCCCCGGCCCCATCATCGCATGGGAGGAGCGGATGCCCTCGCGCGCCATGGGATGGATCCACTTCAACGAGTTCGACGACCCGGATCACCCGGTGGAGATCGCCCGCTATCGGGTGCCGGAGGCCGGGCCGCACAACCTCTGGATCGATGTGGAGAAGGATCTGATGTACGTGGCATACTTCAATGGCGGCCTTCGCGTAGTGGACGTCTCCGGCGAACTGGTTGGAGACCTTTATCGGCAGGGGCGCGAAGTGGCAAAGTTCTATTCGGACGACCCGGACGGGTTCATCCCCAACGCGCCGTTCGTCTGGGGGCCCCAGCCACACAAGGGCGTGATCTTCTTCTCTGACTTCAACAGCGGCCTCTGGGCGGTCCGCCTGGCTCCACCCCGCCGCTCCAACGGCTCCTGACGATCGCGGGGTCGTGATTCACTCGCCGACGGGTTTTCGATTCGAGACTCCACGGCTTCCAGCGTCATGAAGATCCCGACCGCCTACACCGACGGGTACCCGAAGGGCCGGGCCGTCGACCCGGACCGGGCGGAGAATTATGTGGCGCATACCACGATCGGCGATCCGCTCGGGGATGCGATGGTTGCCGATCTCGAATCCCTCGGACCGGACGAATCGGCGAGGCTGATCGAAATCGGCATGCACGATCGGGACGCCAACTCGCTGCGCGATGCGCCGGAATCGGTCCGGGCGTTCTTCGGGGACTGCGCCAACCCGCCGGATTGGGTCGACGTGCCGTCGTTCCTGCCCGGTTGCCGCATGTTCCACCGGAATACGCCGCTGGTTCTCGCCGCCATGGTAGGCGGTGTCCTGGTCGAGGGTTTTGCAACCAACATCGCCAAGTCCTTCTTCCTGACCGGGCGGCTGCGCGACCAGGGCATCCGGCGATTAAAGCAGAACAACCGCCACATGCTGGAGATCTTCATGCCCGGCGGCATGGCGGTCGGCGCCGACGGATGGACGCATTCGGTGCGGGTACGCGTGGTCCACGCGAAGGTCCGGCAGCTGATCGCCAGGTCCGCGGATTGGGACGTCGAGGAGATGGGCACGCCGCTCAGCGCGGCGCATGTGGGGTTCGCGATCACCGCCTTCTCCGCCCGGCTGGTGAAGCACCTCAAGAACCTCGGCGGTTCCTTCAGCGAAGAGGAACGGAAGAGTTTCCTTGCGGTATGGCGGTATTCGGGCTATCTCATGGGCATCCCCGAAACCATCCTGTTCCGTGACGAGAAGGAGGCGCTGGAGATCTTCCGGATCGGCCTGATTTGCGAACCGCCGCCTTCGCTGGAATCGATCGCACTGGCGTCATCGCTGATCCATACCGCGCCCCTGTTCGCCGGGCTGGAGAACCGGGTCCAACGCGAGAAGCTGGCGGGCAACATCGGGCAGGTATCGCGCGCGCTGATCGGCGATGCGCTTGCCGACGACCTCAGATATCCGAAGGGTTCCTCCTTCGGTGTCCTCTGGAGATTCCGGATGATCAAGCGAATCGAAAACCTGTTGAACACGCTGATCCCGAAACGTTCCCGCCGAATTTCCAACTTCACCACCATTCTCGACGTCTCCATGTTCGACGAGGAAGGAATCAGTTACCGCTTGCCCGATCACGTCTACGCGGAACAATCCAGCAAATGGTGACCCGCAGTCGATCAAGTCGGCGCAATTCGGGCGGGCCGACCCGGTGGGTCGGGAACTCCAACCCGCCCCACCCGCCAGAAAGGGAGAACGCGTGACGTCGAGCCACCTGGATCAACTCGAGTCGGAGAGTATCCACATCATCCGCGAAGTGGCGGCGGAGTTCCGCAATCCGGTGATGCTCTATTCCATCGGCAAGGACTCGGCAGTCGTGCTCCAGTTGGCGCTCAAGGCCTTTGCGCCGGGCAAGCCGCCGTTTCCGCTGTTGCATGTGGACACCACCTGGAAGTTTCGGGAAATGGTCCGTTTTCGTGACGAACTTGCTGCGCGCCTCGGGATCGATCTCATGGTTCACATCAACGAGGAAGGCGCGACCAGGGGCATCGGCCCATGCACCCATGGATCCCGGGTGCACACCGATGTCATGAAAACGGAGGCGCTGAAGCAGGCCCTCGACCGACACGGATTCGATGCGGCTCTCGGCGGCGCCCGCCGGGACGAGGAGAAGTCACGCGCCAAGGAGCGGATCTTTTCCTTCCGGAACCGGTCGCATCGCTGGGATCCGAAGAACCAGCGACCGGAACTCTGGAACCTCTACAACACCCGCATCGCGCCCGGAGAGAGCGTTCGCGTGTTCCCGCTTTCCAACTGGACCGAACTCGACGTCTGGCACTACATATACCGGGAAGACATTCCGGTGGTTCCCCTCTACTTCGCCGCCCGGCGCCCGATCGTCAGGCGGGACGGTCTCCTCATCATGGTGGATGACGACCGACTCCCGCTGGAACCGGGCGAGGAGCCGACCAGCATGATGGTCCGCTTCCGTACACTCGGCTGCTACCCGCTCACCGGAGCGGTCGAATCCGACGCGACGTCAGTCCGTGACATCATCTCGGAGCTGATGCTTGGCCGCGAATCGGAACGACAGGGCCGGGCCATTGACAGCGACCAGGTCGGTTCGATGGAAAAGAAGAAGCAGGAGGGGTATTTCTGATGGGAACAACGGACCCACGGACCGAATCGCTCGACGTTGACGCCGTTCTCGGGGCGCAGGACAGGAAGGACCAGCTTCGTTTCGTCATTTGCGGCTCGGTGGACGATGGCAAGTCGACCCTCCTCGGTCGGCTGCTGCACGACACGAACAACGTGTTCGAGGACCAGCTCTCGGCAACCGAGATCGAGAGCCGGATGTACGGCACCCAGGGAAATGCGGCCGACCTGGCCCTTCTGGTCGACGGCCTGCAGGCCGAGCGGGAACAGGGGATCACCATCGATATTGCCTGGCGCTACTTCCAGACCGGAAGACGCAAATTCATCGCGATCGATGCTCCCGGCCACGAGCAATACACGAGAAACATGGCGACCGGCGCCTCGAAGGCCGATGTGGCACTGATCCTCGTCGATGCCCGAAAGGGCATTCTGACCCAGACCCGCCGGCACAGCCATGTCGTTTCGCTCATGGGCATCCGTCGCGCAATCCTCGCCGTGAACAAGATGGATCTGGTCGACTACGACCAGCAGTTGTTCTCGGACATCGTCGAGGAGTATCAATCGTCCATCCGGGAGAAGGAACTCGACGAAATCCACGCCGTACCGGTTTCGGCACTGACGGGGGAGAACATCTGCGCCGCCCGCGGCGGCACGCCGTGGTACGACGGCCCGACGCTGCTGGAGCTGCTGGAGACGATCGAGACCGGACGCGGCCAGCCGTCCGGTTCCTTCCGCCTTCCGGTGCAATGGGTCAATCGACCGAATTCGGATTTCCGGGGCTTCAGCGGCACGGTCGCTTCCGGATTCGTGGAGCCGGGCATGGATGTCGTCGCTGTCCTGTCGGGAAAGCGATCCACCGTCAAGCGCATCGTGGGAACCGCGGGGGAGGACATCGACCGGGCGGAAGCTGGCCAGTCGATCACCCTGGTGCTCGCCGATGACATCGACATCAGCCGCGGCGACATGATCGCGGACACAAGGAGTCCGCCAGCAGTCGCAGACCAGTTTGCGGTCCATCTGATCTGGATGGATACACAACCCATGCTGCCCGAACGGCCCTGGTCGATCCGTTTCGCCACGGCTTCGGGCATCGCCCGGATCACGGATCTGACCTGGCGGATCGACGTGAACAACCGGAGCCGGCTTGCGGCCAAGACCCTCGATCTGAACGAGATCGGGTATTGCAAGATGTCGCTGGATCGCGGCGTACCCTTCGATCCCTACTCGGTGAACCGCGAGACAGGCAGCTTCGTGCTGATCGACCGGTTGACGAGTGCCACAGTCGGCGCCGGCGTCATCGATTTCGCGCTCCGCCGCAGCAGCAACATCCCCTGGCAGGAGATGCAGATCAACAAGGCAATACGGTCGCGCGCCACCGGCCAGCACCCCTGCATCCTCTGGCTTACCGGACTGTCGGGGGCTGGCAAGTCGACGATCGCCGATCGCCTCGAACAGAAGCTGCACGCCCTCGGGAGATACACCTATCTGCTGGACGGCGACAATGTCCGCCACGGGCTGAACCAGGATCTCGGCTTTACCGACGCGGATCGGGTCGAGAACATTCGCCGGATCGCCGAGGTCGGCAAGCTGATGGTCGATGCCGGCCTGATCGTGATTGTCTCCTTCATCTCGCCGTTCCGGGCCGAGCGCCAGATGGCCCGCGCCCTCATGGAGGAAGGCGAGTTCGTGGAAATCCACGTGGATACGCCCCTCGAAATTTGCGAGACGCGCGACCCGAAGGGACTGTACGCCAAGGCTCGCCAGGGCGAACTGGCCAACTTCACCGGCATCGGATCACCGTACGAGCCTCCCGAACGTCCGGAACTCAGAATCGACACGACCAAGCGGTCGGCCGACGAAGCGGCGGAGGCGATCATCGGATTTCTGCGAAGCTCGGGGTCGATCACCGGATAGGACCCCCTCGCCGACGGGGAGGGATCACGGACGGGCCCCTTCCCGGGAGGTGCGGGCATCGGCACCTTGCGGGGCGCCTTCGTCCGCCGAGCGAATCGGTGGCCATCGACCATGCGGCGTCACTTGACCCCGCCCGACGGGGGAGGGGACGAAGGGGCCGAAATCGGGAACTATCCGGATGCCGTCCGGGCGCCGGACAGGAACCGGATCGCCTCCCCGGCTGCATCGATGCCACTGGTCAGCGCTCCGTTCACCGAGGGCAGGCGCATGTATTCCCCCGCAAGAAAGAACCCGCGACACCCCGGATGTCCGTTGCGCCGCATCCGGTCCACCTCCCGCATCATGCCGCCCGGGGCGAGGCAGACAGCTTCGGGCCAGCGGTAGACGCGGCGGAAGCGCAGCGGTTCGGGCAGGGGAAGCCCGTACCGGCGCAACCCGGCGGTCACATCACGGCTGATTTCCTCGTCATCCCGGGTCAGCAGGTCGCCGGCCTGATCTCCTTCCTCCGAACGGAACAGGAAGGCGCCGAGCCAGTTCTTCCCCGGGGGGGCCGACCGGGACCCCTTGAGAGCGCCTTCATTGCAATTGGCCAGGGACAAACCGGTTCGCCTGGGAAAACCGACACCGAACCAGCCGTTCGGGAGTGTCGGCCGGTCGGTACCGAAAACGACCTGACACGCCCGGGAATAGGTCACGCTCCGCAATACCCGCCGCGTGCTCTCGGGAAGGTCGGGCGCGATTCGCAGCGCCGCAGTGGCGGTGGTGGCGCAGATCACGGCGTCCGCCTCGACCAGGCCCTGCCGGGTAACGACTCCCGTTGCCCGGCCTGCTTCGAAAACGATCCGCTCGACCGGGGTGGAAATCCGGACATCCTTCCCGCATGCGTTTGCCAGGGCCGTGGCGAAAGAGCCGACCCCTTCCGGAGGCGTCAGTATGTTCGCCGAGGGATTCAGGATGAAGACCTGCAGCAACGCCATCCCGAACGCGGCGCCGACCTCTTCCGGGTGTCCGAGCGTCAGAGTGGTGATGTTGCCCTGGATCAGTTCCTCGAGGAATTCGGCGCCACCGTGCCGCTTCACGACATCGGAAATGCTCTCCTCGACATCGAGGTCAAGGATCCGCGCATGGTCGGAAAGTCCGAGGCCCCTTGTTCGGGATCTCGCATGCGCGACGAAACGGAGTGCCTGGCCGAGGCCCCTGATCGAGAGGATCCCGGACAGGGACTTCAGGTTCCTGACGGCCTGCCTCACCGAACGGTCCCGCTTCATGGCATGGAATCCGCCGCTGCCGAAGCAACCGATGGTGGGGGAGAACGGCTCCAGGGGAACTCCCAGCCGATCGCACAATCCAATGACTTCCCGGCAGGTCGCGCTGAACATCTGCGCCCCGGCGTCGATACGGCAGCCGTCAATCTCGTCCCCCGCCATGCGTCCACCGACCCGGGACCCTGCCTCGAACAGCGTAACCTCGACCCCCTGACGACGCAGGGTGTACGCAGCCGCCAATCCCGCCGCGCCGCCACCGACGACAATGACGTTCATGGGGTTGTGTCCACTCCGGGGTCGTCCGCGGCCGACCCCGGCTCAGCAGGGGTAGCCAAGAAGCTCGAGACCGGGACGGCAGGCTTCGGTGATTGCCTGCTGCGTTTCGGTGTCGAGCCGTGCGAATTTCGAAGGCGTCGGGCGCGGCATCGCAGCCGCCTCCCGGACCCACTCATCCTGCTCCAGGTCAGGGGAAATGAACCGAATCAGCCGCCGCACCTGGCCTTCCGGATCCGCTTGCATCTCCTCGAACCGGACCGGCAACAGGCGTTCCGGCGGGAAATCGCCAAATGCCCGGTGACCGGACTGGATCATCGCGTCCCAGAATGATGCGTGGTTTTCGAGCGTCACCTGATCGTACGGCAACGCGTCGAGATTCGAGAACTTCTGCGCTGCCCGGTCCGCCCAGTACGTAAGAAGGTCGCTGCGCTCCAGCCGGTGCAGCGCCTTCACCGGATCCACTCCCCACGAGCGGTATTTCCGCGCCATCGCCATCATGGTGCGGAAAGGAGGGTGACGGCTCATGGACAGGGCTGTTTCCCGACCGTCGCGGTACACGTGGATCACCCGGGCTTCGGGGAAGTGCCGCAACAGGCGGGACGCAACGAGGAGGCTTCCCCCTCCGCGTTCGACCCAGACCCTGGTATCGAAGCGAGCGCCCAACCACCCGAACAGATGCCGCCAGTGATCGGCCGGCGGCTGCCTGGGTTGTTCCCGCACGACCGGCTCCAGTTCGTCGAACAGCTCCTCGTAACGGTCGGTCAGGTGGGGAAGGGTGACCGCCATGATCGGCGGCAGATCGGACCGCGAGAATCGCGCCTCCGGATCATCCACCGGATACAGCAACTCGCTGAAGGACTCGCCCCTTGCGATAACCCCCATACGGAAATTGGTTTCGCTGTAATGACGCCAGATCGCGTCGCCGGTCGGCCGGCGGCTGGCGAATATGCCCAGATCCAGGAAGGAGAAGAACTCGGACACGCTGAGGACATCCGGATGCCGGTTGAGCATCTCGGACACCATGGTCGAACCACACCGGCCCGTGCTCAGGATCAGCACGGGGGGAATCGTCATCGCGGACACGGGAGACTCCTTGTCTGTTCCCGGTGGCGCCCGGGGTTCGGCCCTTCCATCGACGAAACGCCGCAGGCTTCGGGATCCGTCACCCGGCCGAGGGACGCCAGCCTTCGCTGCCGGCCAGAAGGGCGGGCGTCGCCGCCGCCGTACCAAGCGCCATCACCAGCATGACCAGCGGCAACGCCGTGACGGGGAGAACGGTCTGAGCCACGCTTGCTGCGGCCGCGCCAAGCGCGGCGCCGGAAAACATCAGAAAGCCGAGCATGGCGGACACGAACCCCACATTCTCCGAAAACCGCAACAGCACCATCGAATTCACCGTCGGAAACACGAGGCCCAGTCCGGCCGAGTACAGCATGAGCGTGACATTGAAGAGATGCTTGTGGACGAAACCGACCAGCGGAAACGCCAGCATCAGGACGAGTCCGAAGACCATGAGCGCGAGGCCCCTGCCGATGATCTCCGAAGGCGGCCGGTTCGTCGCCATGCGGCGCGAGAGAAGGCTGCCGACAATGATCGCCGCGACCGAAAGGAATGTGTACAGGCCGAATTCGGACGGGGAGACTCCGAGATGTTCGATATACAGGGTCGGGGACGCGGCGTTGAATGCGGCCAACGTTCCAAAAGTCATCGCACCCGACACGATACCGTACATCGCCGCCCGGTCTTCCACGATCGACGCGAATACGCTTGAGACCGCACGGACATCCAGAGCCGCCAGCCGGGACCTTCCGGTTTCCGGAAGCTTGAGAAAGAGCAGGACGAGGACGCCCGCCCCGGCGCCGAGCGTCAGCCAGAACCCGGCCCGCCATCCCCCGGCTTCCAGCGTGGCTGCTCCTATCAGCGGCGCAAAACCGGGCACGAGGGCGAAGGTCGCCATTACCATCGCTGTCAGACGGACCAGATGGATGCCATCAAAGCTGTCTCTCGCAGCCGCGCGCGCGATGACGACCGGACTCGCGGCGCCAAGGCCCTGGATCGTCCGGGCAAATAGCAGCGCCCCGAGGTCGGGGGCAACCGCACACCCGAGAGTGGCGGCGAGAAACAGTACGAAACCGCCGAACAGGACGGGCCGCCTGCCAAAACGATCGGCGAGCAGACCGAAGATCAGTTGTCCCGCTGCGAACGCCGCCAGGAAAACCGCGAGCGTCAGCTGGACCGCACTCGCATCCACCTCGAGGGACCGGGCCATCGCGGGAAAGGCCGGGGTACAGACACCGGCGGCGAACTGCCCGATCCCCGCCATGGATGCCAGGAGGACCACCGAGGTCGCCCCGCTCCGCAGCGGGGAGGCGTGGGCCACCGGCGCCAAGGCGCCGGCTCGCGGACGTTCCGCTGCCGCCGTCACCGGCGCCGCCCCGAAATCGGGCTGATATCAACTCCATCTGTTTTCGTCAACGCCACGTCGTGATCGTAGCGGATGCCCGTGCGATCCCCCGGGTCCGCGCCCGGTCTTCCCCCTCCTCCAGTCGCAGGGCGCCGTCATGACTGGCGAACCGGGTTCCCTCCCCCACTCCCCCTCGCGGGTTCCGACTCCGCCGCGGACGGCGCATCCGGCTTGGCGCATCCGGGCCGGCACATCCGGACAAGGGCATCCGACCCGGCGCCACCACCCCGGCTTCTATGATGCGCCATCCCGGAGGCCTCTCGTGCGCACCGCCCTTCCCTTCCTCTTCGCCCTGATCACCGCCCTCGCCTGGGGTCTCTACGGCCCCACGCTCGGACAGGCCCGGCTTGCCGACGCCACGTCGAGCCCGTTCAAACCCTACCTCGGCATCGGGATTGCCTATCTGGTGGTCGCGATCGTGGGGGCGCTGATCGGCATGTGGTGGCGGGGAGACAGCTTCGCAGCAACCCCGATCGCCGGGAGCAGCCTCGCCTGGGGCTTCCTCGCCGGGCTGCTCGGCGCCACCGGCGCTTTCGGCCTCACCCTCGCCATGTTCTCGGGCGGCGCCCGCATCCCCCACGCGGTGATGCCGGTGGTCTTCGGCGGCGCGGTCACCATCACCGCGATCGCGACGCTGCTGCTGTCGGGAGGCCGGCTCCGCGGCGGGCCGCTGTTGTGGCTCGGGATCGCCGGCATGCTGCTCTCGACGCTGCTGATCACCACCAACACCCCGCACCCGCCACCTCCTGGATCGCCACCCGCCGCGGAATAGCCCGGAACCCCACGGGAGCGTCATCGCGCCAACATGTTGATCTGATAACGCTTTCTTTCGCAAACCGGATTGGTATTCCCTGGCACGCAACATCGAACGCATCCCCAACCAGGCCAGAAAAACCGCCCCCTCCTGCGGCAGGCTTGGCGCGAAGGCAAGTCCATTCCAAAAGACCATCGCCAACCTCTCGAAGCTCCCTCTCCCCCTGGACCATCGAGAGGTTTCGAACCATCCCCAGGGGGGGCGTCGCCGCAAGCGATGTCTCCGAACTCTTCGATGGGGAACGCTCCCTCCCGTACGGCAACGCGCCCGGCGCTGCCCGTCAGGTCGGCCTGACCGCCTGCTGCGCCGAACCCGCTCCCGCCAACGCCAGTTGGCGCTGGCCGCGATCGTGGCTCGCGTCCCCGCTCGGGACTCCAGGCTTGCCACCGCACGGCGCCTTTCACCGGAATCGGTCACCAGCAGCCTCGGCACGCTGCTGGAAATCGGTCACGTCACCGGGAGATCCTCTCCCTGCTCGACTGGTTGCCCAAGCGCCAGCCATGGAGCGAACGGGGCTTGGAGGGCCGCCACCTGCGCGATGCGATCCTGGTCCTCCAGGACGTGTCCCGTTCGTTCCCCGAAGGCACTTGTTGCCCGCTGGCTGCCTTCGGCCACAACCGGGACGGCAGGAAGCCGGTCGTCTTCGGTCTGCCCTGCAACTCGGGCTGCCCGACCGCGGTCCGGCCAGTCCCGTCCGGAAACAGACTGGCGCAGGTCACCCCCCGGAGTATCCTGGCTTCTGTCTGGAAGACCTCCTTCCACGTAATACGGATGCCACAGGTCATGGTCCTGGCCGTGATCGTGAACAACTCGCCGCGGAAGGACAGTCGGGCCGAGGACCCGGCGGCGACATCGAAGAGGGTGGCCGGGCGGCCGAACCGCTTCACCACCCCATGGAATATCCCGCCCTGCTGCACGGCCAGACCCACGACCGTGACCTCCTCGATCGACCGAAGGAACCGCAGACGGGCGGTCATCTCGACCGGAATGGCGCCGAGGGTGCGGTCGCCGGCGCGCCATTCAAGGTCCAGGAGCTCGAAGGGAAACCGGATGACGACCGTGACCTCGAAGCTCTGCTCGGCCGTCATGCCGCCGGCATCGGTCGCGGTCAGGGTGACCGTCGCCGAACCCGGCGCGATCCCGACCAGCGTGATTTCGCTTCCTGACAGCCGCACCGCCACCACGTTCTCCCGGCTGGACGCCGCGGTGTGGGTCAGCGCATCGCCGTCGGGGTCGGCGAATATCCGCGCCACGTCGATGACCTCGTCCTCCTTCTCGATGACGGTCCGGTCGGGGATGTTCGCCCGGGCCCGGGGCGCCCGGTTGGCGCGGGTGGTGGCTCGAATCGGGACGCTCCAGCCGCTCGCGGTCCGCCTCGCGCCGCCTCGGGACCGGAAGTTGCGGACGCGGAACTCGTAGGTGGTTCCCTCGCCCAGACCGGGCACGATGCAGCGGTTGGTCGTCAGGGGAACCAGGTTGCACGTCGCGCGGGTCCAGGCTCCCCCGGCGACGCGCTGCTCCACCTCGAAGGCACTGGAGGTCCCGACCTCATTCCACGAGAGCTCGACGTTGGTCCTCGTGGCGGCGATCACCGTCAACCCGGTCGGAGCGGCGGGGAGACGGGGAGCGGGAGTCGGAGCCGGAGAGCTTCCCTCCCCGCACCCGACGGCGAGGAGGATTCCGGCAAGGATCGTTGCCGCGAACGGAGTGCGCAGCGGTGTTTGGGCGGGAGAGGGCGTCGGAGTGCTTCCCGGCGCACGAGTCATGCGTCACCCGCCCATCTGCTCGACGAGCCAGGTCCCGTCGCCCTGCCTGCTCGCCACCAGCCGGACCGGAACCCCGTCGAGGGATTCGATGACGACGTCGATTCGCTGACTGGAGGAGACGAACAGGAACCGCGCCATGTTGGTTTCGTCGATGGCGAAAATCGCCGATGTGCCCGGATAGAGACAGGCGTCTCCAGGTTCCAGGACGAGGTCGACCGCGCAGGGCGGCGCGGTGGCGGGCGTCGGCTCGGGAGTGATGGCCGGCGGCTTGGGGGTGGGGATTGTTGGCGGGATGGGGATCTTCGGCTCGGGAATCGTCGGGGGCTTGGGGATCTTCGGCTCGGGGATGCTCGGGGGCTTGGGGACAGTGATCTTCGGCGGCTTGGGCAGGGTCACCTTCGGCGGCTCGGGCAGGGTCACCTTCGGCGGCTTGGGCAGGGTGGGCGGCTTCGGCGGCTCGGGGAACTTCGGGGGTGGGGGGATGGGAATCGTCGGCGTGGGCGGGGCGGTCGTCGTTGCCCCGACCCGGGACCACAGGCTCGGTGAGCGCGCGCTGTCGTCGTCGGCCGGGACCGCGCGAACCCCGAAGCTGTAGCGGGTTTTTCCCGTCAGACCGGTCACCGTGCACGCGTTGGGACCATCCGAGTCGAGGCACTGCACCAGCTTTGGCGTCGTGCCGAAGACCGCTGCCCGGACCTCGTAGGCCGCGGCGCCCTCGACCGCCCGCCACCAGAGCTTGATGAAGTCCGGCGCAACCACGGATGCCCTCAGTCCCTGCGGCATGGAGAGTTCGCCGGTGGCCGGACTCGGCGACGGCGCGACCGGCAACCCGACCGGGATCGTCCAGCGACTCGGTGAGCGCGTGTTGTCGTCGTCGGCCGGGACGGCGCGAACCCGGAAAAGGGCTCCGGAGTCCGCGCTCGAACCGGTCACCGTACACGCGGTGGGCGCATCCGGGTCGCCGCTGCACGTCACCGGCGCCCAATCGGCGTCGGGCATTTTCCGTCGGACTTCATACGCGGCAGCGCCCTCGACCGCCTGCCAGGAAAGCCTGACGCCCACCCCGGCGGGCAGCCGGACCACCCGCAAGTCACTCGGGTTTTCGAGGCGAACAGGGACCGGGGCGGGCTCGTGGGCCGGGGCGGGCGCAGGGACCGGCGTGCGGGTCCGTGACGGCGTGGGCGCCGGCGACCCGGCATCCCCGCCGCACCCGGCGGCGACGAGTCCGGCGACCGCGAACAGACAGAACCCGGAAAACCGGGAAAGCCGACGCCCGGGCTGGTGGACTGGCTGCTTCATGTCGTGTTCCTCCAGGGAGTGGGGTAGTTGAGGAGCAGGAGGCCCGATCTCCGGTCAAGGCGCTCCTTGCATGCTGGATGCCACCAGGTCGGGCACTTCCCCCGCGGGGAAGCCGACCGGGCGCCAGGCTACGGGCGTGCCCCGGCGCCGGAGGCCCGCCGCGGCATCCCGGATCGACCACGATCCATCCGATCGGCGGGGAACGGCGAATCCTCCCCGGATTCGCTACCATGGTCAACCTGATGCTCCTGCGCCTGATCGCCCTCGGTTTCGCCAGCCTGCTGGCGGCCGCGCCGGCGTTTGCCCAGGAGGATGACGAGGCCAGCGAGCGGGAACGGATCGAGCGCCTCCCGGAGAAACACCGGACGTGGCTCACCGAGGAGGTTGTGTACCTCATCACTGACCGCGAGAAGCGGGTCTTCCTCGCGCTGACTTCGGAAGTCCAGCGGGATGCGTTCGTGGACGCCTTCTGGCGCAAGCGCGACGACAACCCGTCGACGCCGGAAAACGAGTTCCGGACCGAGCACTACGCCCGTCTCGATCACGTCAACAACTGGTTCGGCCGGGATACCTTTCGCGAGGGATGGCAGACCGACCGCGGGCGCTATTACATCCTCCTCGGCCCTCCCCGCTCGATCCAGAACTACGAAGCCCGCGACGAGATCTACCCGACCGAGCTCTGGTTCTATAACAACTCGGAACTGAAGCGGTTCGGCCTTCCCGCTTTCTTCTACCTTCTCTTCTGGCGGCGCCACGGAATCGGGGAACTCCAGCTCTTCGACCCGATCTCCGACGGAGCGCCGGCGCTGCTCACCGGCTACCAGCCGGATCGTCGCGATTTCCGCGACGAGGTCGAACGCGCCTACGAGATCCTCTACGAGTTCGACCCGGAAGTTGCGAACGCGGCGATGTCCTTCCGCACCGACGAACAGGACATCACCCGCTTTCAGGCGGTTCCCTTCGGGACGCTGTCCCTGCTCCAGGACATCCACGACGTTCCGTTCGTCGGGCTCGATGACAGCTACGCCGACCGGCTCGACTTCGAGCGGGGCGCCATCGAGGCCGACTACCTGTTCACCTGGGTGCCCGGCAGCGGTGCGATGGCCATCCTGCCCGGTCCGGAAGGCGCATCCTTCCTCCACTGGGTCATCGAGGTGGAGGCGCAGTACAACTCCTTCGTGCGGAACGAGGACCGCGGGACTTATGACACCGCGTATGTCGGCTCGGTGGAAGTGGTGCTCCGGGACGATCCGGAGACGGTCGTCACCGAGTTCCGGCAGGAGTCCTTCGTCTCGCTGTCCGATGCGGAGAAGGGGGCCCTCAACCGCCCGTTTTCGTGGTCCGGCCTTCTCCCGCTGGTTCCGGGGAATCACACCGTACGCATCGTCCTTCGCAACCGGGCGTGCGGCTCCCGGGACGAGACCGACTGCGCCAAGAGCTACACCCTCGTCGAGGACGATGTTTCGGTCCCCGGTGGCGCCGCCGGACCGGGACTATCCGATCTGGTGCTCGGAAAGCGCTTCGAGTCGGCCCGCCCGCTATACCGGCCGTTCCGGCTTGGCTCCGAAGGAGTGACGCCCAACCCCCAGGGGGTCTACGCGATCGGTTCGGACTTCGTGGCGGGCCTGGTCCCACGGAAGGCTCCGGACGGCTCCTCGGTCCGATTTCGGATCCTGAGCCGCGAGCCGCTGACCGAAGGCGAGACGAGGATCGAAGAAACGCTGCCCGCCACGATCGAACCGTCGCACGGGATGGTCGCGTGGGACTTTCCGCTGCTCGATCTGGAAGCGGCCCGCTACGAACTGGAGGCAGTGTTGCTGGACCCCTCCGGGGAACCACTGGATTCGCGGCGCGCCGCGTTCTCGATTTCGCCGCGCGGCGACCTGCTGGACGCGGGATTCCGCGGCATCCTGCTTCCCTACGGCCCCGAGAACGCCGGCCTCACCAGCCTGGCGATCGGCGAACAGCTCGTTGCCCTCGACCGGAAACCATCGGCCCGGGCGGTACTGGAGCATGCGGTGTCCGCCGCTCCCCGGCTGGGGCGGGCGCGCGAACTGCTCGCCGGACTGGAAGCCGAGGCGGGAAACATGACCCGGGTGGTCGATCTGCTCGAGCCGGTCTACGCGGAGGTTCGGGACCGCTACGAAGTGCTGCGCGTCCTCGGCGAGGCCTATTTCCGGATGGAGCGCTACGAGGATGCGGAAGCGCTGCTCGGACGCGCCGTCGAGATCCGCAACCCGGATCCACAGGGCCTCAACATGCTCGGACTGGCCCGCTTCCAGGTTTCCGATTTTGCCGGAGCCCGCGAGGCGTTCGAGCGGTCGCTCTCGATGGAAGCCAGGCAGCCTCGGGTTCGGGAAGCGCTGGATCGGGTCGAGAAGGCGGAGCGCGGCGCTTCCGGCGACCGCCCGCGTTCCTGACCGGATCCGCACCGCCCGCGTTCCGGAGGCATCCGGTCGGTGCTTGCCGGGGGTTTCGTCCGGGCGCCCTCCTTGGCGGTTCCGCTCGGCGCAACGGGGGGAATGCGCTGACGGGGCGGCCGGAGAAGCGGGCCCGGGATCTCGCTACCCGGCCGCGAACCCGTTCGGCCCGCCGCCCTTTCGGCATGATCCGATGCTTCACGACCGCACCGACCGCTTGCCGGGCACGGCCGCGGGCACTCGGCACGAACAGGATTCCTCGCTGATTCCTCCCCGCTCCGCTGGCTCGAGGCGGCCAGCGAACCGGGCATCCCCCGTCGTCATCCCGGCGCGTCACCGCCCCCTCCGGAACCCCCGGACAAGGGCACGGGAGAACGGGGCGAATCGACAACGCCATCCGGGGCCGTCCGGGGCTGCGAGGGGCCGGTTGTCCTTCACCTTCAGGTGGTCTCCCCGACCAGCCCGGAACGGGCGCGCGGCGTGATGGCATCCCGGGCCCTTGCGTTCGGATCGAATCGCCAGGTCCACCGCCGGAGCGGCGGCGCCTCCCGCAGCTCGTGGAGGGAGCGGCGAAACGGCGGCTATCGCGCGTCCTCTTCCACCGCCTGCGCCGCGTTGCGACCGGAGACGCCGTGGAGGCCGCCGTAGGGGCAGGTGCCGGGGCCGGCGAGGTAGAGACCGGAAAAGGGGGTGCGGTGCCGGGAGAAACCGGGAACCGGGCGAAGCGAGTACAGCTGATCCATCGCCGGCTCTCCCTGGTGGTAACTGCCCTCGACGAGACCGAAGCCGCGCTCCAGCATCCGCGGGGTGAGCACGCGGCAACCGGTCACCAGCTCCCGGATCCCGGGGAAGACGCTTTCCAGGGCTCCGAGCGTCTTCTTCGCCACCTGGTCCTCGTCGGCATCGGCCGGGACCGACTGAACGGTCGCGGCGAGCACCGCAGCGCCGGCGGGAGCCATCCCGTTCCCATGGACCGAGGGGAAGGAGGCGTAGACGGCCGGGTTGGCCGGGAGTTCGTTGTACTTGAAGGCGTCGGCAGCTCGCTCGAGGGCGTCCAGCGAGGCGCCGATCTGAATGACGCCGCCGAGTCGCGGGTCCGGCTCTCCTTCGGAATCCGGGAACCGGGGAAGCGCGGACAACGCGAACCCCACTCGCGCCGCCGTACCCCGGTAGCGGATGTGGCGCACTTCGTGAGCGAAATCCGGAGACAGGTTCCGCTCTCCCACCCACCGCCGCAGCGTGGTTTCCGGGGCGGCGTCGGAAACGATGGTCCGGCACGCGATGCGCCGCCCGTCGACCAGTTCCACCGCGGACACCCCCTTGTCGGCGATCACGATGCGGCGCACCCCACCAGACCCGGCGGTCCCATGGGCGCCGGCGGCGCGGGCGGCGGCGCGGAGCGCCTGGCCCACGGCCGCGGGGCCGCCGACCGCCGGGCGAATCCAGCCGAGCGGCTCCGGGCGCCCGAACGCGTGGAAGTGCAGGAAGAGTCCCGCCGTGCCGGCGGCCCGCGGACCGAGACGGATGCCGGTGAGCACCGAACCCGCGAGCGCCGCCTGCAGCGGCCGGCTCTCGAACCAATTGTCGAGGTGGTGTTTCAACGCCATGGGAAGCGTCCGAAACAGCTCGTTCACGCGACGCCCCCCGAGACCGAGTGCTGCGAAAGCCGCCGGGAGGACGTCCGGAAGTCCGGAATCCAGGGAAAGGGGCGGCCGATCCAGTAGCCTCCGCAGGAAACCGGCGAGGGCCCGGAGTTCGGCAACGAACCCGGGGTAACGGGCCGCGTCCGGAGCCGGCAGGGCTAGCGCCGCCTTCGCCGGGTCGCGCGGCAGGAGGAATGGCTCACCCTCGCCGACGACGGTCACCACCGGGTCGGGCGCCGTCAGCTTCAGGCCGTGGCGCTCCAACCCGAGATCCGCCATCACCGCCGGATCCGGCCCGGGCAGGGTCTCCGGCGCCACCGGAAGGACGAATCCCGGGGTGATCTCCGGGACAATCTCCACGTTCGCCGCGATGCCGCCGGGCGTTCCCGGCTCGCCCACCACGAGCACCGAGCGGCCGGAGCGTGCCAAGTACGCCGCCGCGACCAGCGCGTCCGGCCCGCCGCCGATCGCGCAGACGTCCCAGGCGTCCCTCACGGGATCAACCGGCCGCCCGCAACATCGCGTCGGAGCCCAGCTTGCCGGGAGCACCCATGACGCCGCCGCCGGGATGGGCGCCCGAACCGCAGAGAAAGAGCCCGCGAACCGGGGTGTGGAACTGGGCCCAGCCGGCCGCCGGCCGGAGGAACAGGAGCTGTTCCAGCGCCAATTCGCCCTGGAAGATGTTGCCCTCGGAAAGCCCGGTGCGCCGCTCGATGTCAAGCGGGGTGAGAACCTGCCGCTCGAGGATGATGTCCGGGAGGTTCGGCGCATACTCCGCGAGGGTCCGGATCACGGTGTCGCCGAAGGCGCCGCGCTGGGCGTCCCAGTCGGGGGCGCCCTCGGCCAAGTGGTAGGGCGCGTACTGGACAAAGATGGACATCACGTGCTTGCCGGGCGGCGCCATCCCCGGATCGAGCAGGGACGGAATGCAGATGTCGAGATAGGGAACCCGGGAGAACCGCCCGTACTTGGCGTCGTCATAGGCGCGTTCGAGGGTCTCGGAGTCGGGGCTGATCGAGATGGCGCCGCCGAGATGCCGGCCGGGGCCGGGCATCGCCGTGAAGTCAGGAAGCGCATCCAGCGCCAGATTGACCTTGCCCGACGAACCCTGGAAGCGGAAGCGCCGGATGTCCCGGACGAATTCGGCGGGCAGTTCCTCCGGATCCAGCAACTGGAGGAAGGTGCGGCGAGGATCCACGCTCGACCCGATCTGGTCGGCGAACACCTCCTCTCCGCCATCGAGAACCACGCCGGCGGCCTGTCCGCCCGAGGTCAGGATCCGTTCCACTCCGGCGTTCGTGCGGATCTCGGCGCCAAGACTCCGCGCCGAGCGCGCCAGGGCGTCGGCCACCGCACCCATGCCCCCCCGCTGGAAGCCCCAGGAACGCGACGCGCCGTCGAGTTCGCCGGCGTAGTGATGGAGGAGCACATAGGCGGTGCCGGGCGAGCTGATGCCGAGAAAGGCGCCGATGATCCCGCTCGCCGCCATCGTGGCCTTGAGGACATCGGTCTCGAACCAGCGATCGAGGTAGTCGCGCGCGCTCGCCGTCATCAGGCGCGCCAGCTCGGGCAGGCGCCCGTCCTCGAGCTTCGAGAAGTGCCGCACCAGCTCCATCAGGCCGCCCAGCTCCCGGGGACGCACCGAACCCAGCTTCGGGGGCCGCGTCAGCAGCAGGTCGCGGACCGCCTGGGAGAGCTGGTGCATGTGAAGGCCGAAGCGCGGGTAGTTCTCGGCGTCCCGGAGCGAGAACTGCGCCAGCGATTCCCGCGTCTCCGCCGGGTCGTGCCAGCGCATCAGTGCCCGGCCATCCCGCATCGGCGTGAACGTCCCGTCAAGCGGCTGGAGCTGCAGCCCGTGCCGCGCCAGGTCCAGGTCGTCGATGATCTGCGGCCGCATCAGGCTGAGCACATACGAAAAGACGGTCGCCGTGAAACCCGGCAGGATCTCCTCGCTCAGGGTCGCGCCGCCCACCCGTTCGTTCTTCTCGACAACGAGAACGCTCCGGCCCGCCCGCGCCAGATAGGCAGCGGCAGTGAGCCCGTTGTGGCCGCCGCCGATCACGATGGCGTCGTAACGCTTCATGGAGGGAATCTGACGGGGGGACTGCCGGGGAACTCGCATCCTACACCCGCCGCCCGCATTCCCCGGGAACGGGGGAGCCGTCGCCCCGACATCCGGGCGGATCGCCGTGCGCCCGGCACACCCCCACCGGCCCGCACCGGGGTGTGCCCTACACTGGACCGGGCAGGCGGAGGCATGGTGCGAACCGAAGAGGGACGGCGGAATCGAGGCGGAGGGACGCTCCGGGACCGGGTGGCGGTGGTCGCGGGGGCCACCCGCGGCGCGGGCCGGGGGATCGCCCGGATGCTCGGCGAAGCGGGCGCCACCGTCTATTGCACCGGGCGCAGCATCCGGGGGCGGCCCGCCACCGAGGGACGTCCGGAGGTCCTCGAAGACACCGCGGCGATGGTCACCCGGGAGGGCGGCCACGGGATCGCGGTCCGGGTGGACCACACCCGGGAAGCGGAGGTGGTGGATTTCTTCGCGCGTGTCCGCAGGGAACACGGTCGACTGGATGTGCTGGTGAACGACATCTGGGGCGGAGATCCGCTCACCGAGTGGGGATCGTCATTCTGGGAACTGTCGATCGGGAAGGGATGCACCCTGCTGGAGCAGGCGGTCCACACCCACATCATCACCAGTCGCCACGGGGCGCCGTTGATGGTGGAACGGAATGCCGGGCTGATCGTGGAGATCACCGACGGCGACACCCTCGGCTACCGCGGCAACCTGTTCTACGACCTCGCCAAGAACGCGGTGATCCGGCTGGCCACCGCGATGGCAAGGGACCTCCACGCGCACCGGATCACCGCCCTCGCGCTCACTCCCGGGTTCCTGCGGTCCGAGGCGGTGCTCGACCACTTCGGGGTGAACGAAGCCAACTGGCGGGACGGGATCGCCCAGGACTCGTGGTTCGCCGAATCCGAGACGCCGTGCTTCGTGGGCCGCGCGGTGGCCGCGCTCGCCGCCGACCCCGGGGTGCGGGGGAAGAATGGCGGACTGTTCTCGAGCGGGGGACTCGCCAGGGAATACGGATTCACTGACATCGACGGGCGCCGCCCCGACTGGGGGAGCTTCTTCCGCCGCCGGGTGCACGCCATCGTGGAACAGGACACCGCCCCCGACGCGCTCGAGCGCTTCGCGGTCCGGACCCGGCTCTACCAGGTGGAACTCGAACCCGGCGGCGACGCCGAGGCCGCGCAACTGCGCGACTGGCTGGAACGCCACCCGTAGCGCGCCTCGCCGCGGTACGTTCAGGAAAAAGAAAGGGACCTGTCCTTTCCTTGGTTCCCCGTTAGGAAAAGTTTGTTTCTCGTCTCGACGCCAAGAAAAGCAAAACCCCTGTATCTTTTCTTCCCATCCAATCTCATGCGGCGCGAATTCACCGGCACCCACCAGACGAGCACCTTCGGTGGAGAAACGGTCCGCGCTTTCGTGCCCCGGCCTCTTCCCCCAACGCCCGAGATCGACTTCGGGGAGGGTCTCCGCCGTCCGCTCGAGGCAGCCACCGCCGCTCTTGGCCGGCTCGATGCGATCACCGAATTGCTGCCGAACCCGGACATCTTCCTCTACGGGTACGTGCGGAAGGAGGCGGTACTCTCCTCCCAGATCGAAGGGACGCAGTCTTCGCTCGCCGACCTGATGCGCCACGAGGCGGGCGTCCCGGTCGCTCGGATCGATCCCGATACCGTCGAAACGTCGAACGCGGTCGAAGCGCTGCGTTACGGAGTCGAACGCCTGCGGGGCGGCTTTCCGATCTCGAATCGCCTGCTGCGCGAGATGCACACCAGGTTGCTGGCGACCGGACGCGGAACCCACGCGAACCCGGGCGCATTCCGGCGCTCGCAGAACTGGATCGCCGGATCGCGTCCCGGCAATGCAGCCTTCGTTCCCCCGTCCCCCGAGCGCGTGGAGGCATGTATGGCCGCTCTCGAACGGTTCATTCACGCGCCGGACGACGGACTTCCGGCGCTGGTGAAGGCCGGCCTCGCCCACGTCCAGTTCGAGACCATTCACCCGTTCCTCGACGGCAACGGGCGGATCGGACGCCTGCTGATCACCCTGATGCTGTGCGACGCCGGGCTGCTCCGGGAGCCGCTTCTCTACCTCAGCCTGTATTTCAAGCGCCATCGCAGCGCCTACTACCGGCTTCTCGACAACACGCGGCACGACGGAGACTGGGAGGCCTGGCTGCGGTTCTTCCTCGAAGGCGTGCGCGAGGTCGCGGAAGCGGCGGTCGCCAAGGCCCGGTCCATCAGCGACACGATCCGGGAGGACCAGGAGCGAATCGGCCGCCTGGGGCGGCGCACCGGTTCGGCGATGCGGGTCCACCGGGCTCTTGTCGATCCTCCCGCCAGTGACATCAAACGCCTCGCGGCGCGCGCACGCCTCTCCGCGCCGACGGTGGCCGCCACGCTCCGCCAACTCGAATCGCTCGGTATCGTGCGCGAGATCACCGGCCGTCGACGCGGCTGGATCTTCGTTTACCAGCGCTATCTGGAAGCCCTCGAGGAGGAGACGAACGCCCCCCCGGGGTAGGCGTCAGCCGCGGGTGCGCGCCCGCAACCGATCCACGGTGATCAGGAGGATCACCGCGAAGACGATCAGGAAGGTCGCGGCGGCGAGGATCGTCGGGTTGATCTCCTCGCGGATGCCGGACCACATCTGGCGGGGAATGGTGCGCTGGCCAAGGCCGCCCATGAAGAGCACGACCACCACTTCGTCAAAGGAAGTGGCAAACGCGAAGAAGGCGCCGGAGAGCACGCCCGGCGCGATGAGCGGCAGCCGGATCCGTCGGAACGCCTCCACCGGCCCGGCGCCGAGGCTTTCCGCAGCGCGCATCAGGTTCCGGTCGAAGCCGGACAGGGTCGCCGTCACGGTGATGACCACGAACGGAGCGCCGAGCGCGGCATGCGCGAGGATCAGCCCGAGGTGGGTCTGGGTCAGCCCGATGTCCGAGTAGAAGAAGAACATCCCCACCGCCGCGATAATGACCGGGATCACCATCGGCGAGATGAGCATCGCGGTCACGAAACGGCAGGCGGGCATCGCCGGACTGGCGAGTCCGAGGGCCGCGAGAGTGCCGAGGACGGTGGCGAGGAGGGCGCTGGCCACGCCGATCACCAGGCTGTTCACGAGGGCGCGGGACCACGCGCCATCCTCCAGCAGCACCCGGTACCATTGGAGCGACCAGGCATCCGGGTCCAGCCGCAGCATCCCGGGAGTGAACGTGAAGTAGGGCTCGGCGTTGAAACTGAGCGGCACGATGACCAGGATCGGCGCCACCAGGAACCCGAACACCAGGGCGCAATAGCCGTGGTGGAGCAGTCGGCCCATTTATCCCGGACGCAGGCTCATCACGCCCACCAGTCGGTCATAGGTCACATAGAGCGCTCCCACGGCGACCAGCAGGATGCCGCCGAGCGCGGCAGCGAGCCCCCAGTTCAGGGACGTCTGCATATGGAACGCAATCAGGTTGGAGATGAGCTGACCGCTGCTCCCGCCCACCAGGGCCGGAGTGATGTAGTAGCCGATGGCAAGGATGAACACCAGCAACCCGCCAGCGGCGGTTCCCGGAAGGGTCAGCGGCCAGTAGACCCGAACGAACGCCTGGAAGCCGTTCGCCCCGAGGGACCGGGCAGCCTTCATGGTGTGCGGCGGCACGGTGCGCATGACCGAGTACAGGGGAAGCACCATGAAGGGCAGCAACACGTGGGTCATGGCGACCAGCGTGCCGGTCATGTTGTAGATCATGGCGATCCGGCCGTCGTCGGCGACCAGCCCGAAGCGGACCAGCAGGTCGTTCAGAACCCCGTTCGTCTGGAGGAGCACGATCCAGGCAGTGGTGCGCACGAGCAGCGAGGTCCAGAACGGGACCAGCACCAGCAACATGAGAAGGCGGGCGGTGCGTGGGCGGGCATGAGCGATCCGGTGGGCAATCGGGTACCCGAGGAGCAGGCAGGACAGGGTGACCGCGGCGCTGACCGCCAGGGTCCGCAACAGCAGCGGGACATGGATCCGCAAGTCCGGCGGCTGGCGCACGACGGAACCGTCCGGAAGTCGCTCCAGGTCCAGTGCGCGCAGGTAGTTGCGGCCGGTGAACCGCTCCCCGGCGGCACGAATGGAGCGCCACAGGGACACGTCTCCCCAAGCCGGATCGGCGGCGAGCAACGCGGCGCGCGGGTCCGGCCCCTTCGCCCGGGAACCGGCGATGATCACGCTCCGGGATCCGCTTCCCACCCGGTTGACCCGGCCGGCCACCCGGCCGATCGTGCGCTCCGCGTGGGCCCGGCCGAGCTCCTCGAGTGCCGTTGCGAACACCGCCTGCTCCGGAAGCCCCTGCCCGTTCCACTCTTCGAGCAGCGCGAGGGTTTCCGGCATCGCATCCGCCACCACCGGGTCGTACACACTGCGGGAGACCATCGTTCCCAGCGGCAGCAGGAACGTCACCCCGACGAAGATCACCAGCGGCAGCGTGAGCCCCGCCGCGCGGACCCGGGACCGAAGGGGATGCGTCATGCCGGCTTCAACGGTTCAACCACGCGCTGAACCGCTCGTTCACCTCGTCCAGGTTGTCGGCCCACCATTCCACGTCCGAGGTCAGCGCCCGCGTCAGGTTTTCCGGGTTCGTCGGCATGTGCGGCAACATGTCGATACCGAGATCGCGGTGCTGCCCGACCAGCGGGAGAGCCGAGCGGCGCGTGGGGCTGTAGGCGATATACCCGGAAATTGCCGCCAGCGATTCGGCGCGTCCGTTGAAGCGAACGAAGTCGAGCGCGGCGGCGAGGTTCGGCGTTCCGGCAACGATCCCGACCTGGCCGATGTCCAGCACCTGCCCGTCCCACACGATCACGAACGGCTGATCCTCGACGGCCTGCGCGTTGAAGATCCGCCCGTTGTACGCCGTGGACATCACCACTTCGGCGTCCGCCAGCAATTGGGGCGGCTGCGCACCGGCTTCCCACCAGACAACCTGGTCCCGGATGGTGTCGAGCTTGGCGAACGCCCGTTCCATCCCCTCGGGGGTGTCGAGGGCCGCGTAGACCCCTTCGGGGGACACGCCGTCGGCCATCAGCGCGAATTCGAGGTTCACGAGCGGACTTCGCCGCATCCCCCGCCGTCCCGGAAACCGGCCGAGGTCGAAAAAGTCGCCGACAGTCGCGGGCTTGTCGCCGGGAAACCGGTCCGGGTGATAGGCATACACCGTGGAATAGAAGAGCGTGCCGACCGCGCACCCGGTGATCGCTCCGGGGGGAAAGTCGGCAGGGTCGTCGACGAGATCGGGCGGCAGCGGCTCCAGAAGCCCTTCCTCGCAGCCGCGCGTGGCGTCAAACGCCTCGAGATCCACCACGTCCCAGTGAACGTTTCCGGTGTCCACCTGGATGCGGATTTCGGCAAGGCCGCCGTTGTAGTCCTCCCGGCCGAGCGCCATCCCCGTCTCCGCTTCGAAGGGTTGGTACACGGCGCGGTCGACCGCGCGGGCATAGGCGCCGCCCCAGGAAACCACGGTCAGCGAAGGGCCGGAGTCGTTGCAGGCGACCAGCCCCGCCAGGGCCGCGACCAGCGGCAGGCGGCTCACGATGCCCCCTCCCCCGGTTGGGGGTCGAGAGCGCGGCAATCGGTGGGCGTCCAGCCGATACGGATCCGATCCCCGGCAATCACCGCACCGTGGCCGACCACGTTCGGGATCTTGACGATGAAACTGTCGGAGCCGAAGAGGCGCACCCGGACCCGGAGATGGTCTCCGAGGAAGGTCAGGTCCAGCACTTCGGCGTCGAAGACGTTCGAGTAGTCCCCGGGCAGCGGCGCGAGTCCCACCCGCTCCGGCCGGATCGAAAGCGTGGTCGGGTCGCCGGCCTCGAGCGGCGCCACCAACAGCGCGCGCACCTGGTCGCCGCCCACGCTCACCTCGCAGAGCGAACCGTCGATCTTCTCCACCCGCCCGGTCATCCGGTTGTTCTCGCCGACGAACCGGGCAACGAAGCTGCACATCGGTTCCTCGTACAGACCTTCGGCGGTGGCCAACTGCTGCAGCCGCCCGGCCTCGAAGACCGCTACCCGATCGGAAAGCACCATGGCCTCCTGCTGATCATGGGTCACATAGATGAACGTGACCCCGAGGGCGCGCTGGATCCTCCGGATCTCGTACTGGAGTTCCTCCCGCAACCTCCGATCAAGGGCGCCAAGCGGCTCGTCCATGAGCACCAGATCGGGTTCGAAGACCAGCGCCCGGGCGATCGCAACCCGCTGCTGCTGGCCGCCGGAGAGTTGCGTCACCCGGCGATCCTCGTACCCGTCCAGCCGCACGAGTTCCAGGGCCCGGGCCACGCGCCGTTGCCGGTCGGCACGAGCCAACTTGCGGATTTCCAGCGGGAACGCGAGGTTCTGTCCCACGGTCATGTGCGGAAAAAGCGCGTAGTTCTGGAACACCATCCCGATGCCGCGCTTCCGCGGGGGGGTGTCCCCGACCGGCACGCCGCGAATCCGGATGGTCCCCCTCGTGGGGCTCTCGAACCCGGCCAGCATGTTCAGGCACGTCGTCTTCCCGGAACCGGAAGGTCCGAGGAGGGTCAGGAATTCGCCCTGGCGCACCTCGAGATCAAGGCCGTCCACCACGAGCGTCCGGCCATCGTAGGTCTTGCTGACCCCGTCGAACTCGACATAGGCCGCGGAATCCGTCTCCAATCGGTCACTCCTCCGTGCGATGCGCGGCACATCGTAGCGTCCCGAACCGGTTGGCGAGGACGAGACGCCTGACCCGGTGGGAACGGCGCGGCTGCGCCGTTCCCACCGGGGAACGGCCGGTTCGCCGGTGGATCAAGGCAGGGATGACTCTTCCCCCAGCTTCGCGCCAGGACTCACCGGTTCGGGAGCCGCCGGAGATCGCTCCCCCGGGCCGATTCGCGAATCTCCGCCGGGAACGGCCTGTCCCCCCGGTCCCTCAACCGCCGATGCTGTCCGCCGCCACGAAGGATTCCAAGGAATCGAGCTCGCCGGTCATCTCCTCGAACCGCTCGTGGAAAAGGCTGCGAATCTCGACGACCCCCGCAACCGTCCCGTCCCCGGCGATCACCGGAAGATGGCGGATGTGGCGCTCCCACATGGTCTTCACCGCCTCATCGGACCTTGTGTCGCGGGAGATTGTCACGATGTCGGTTGTCATCACCTCGCCAACCCGGGTGGCTTCGGGATCCTTCCTCTCCAGAACCACGCGCAGCATGACATCCCGTTCCGAAAACATGCCCTGGAGCTTTCCGTTGGCAACGACGGCCACGGCGCCAACATTCGCTTTTTTCATGGAGTGAATGGCCTCCATGACCGAGGTCTTCGGTCCGACCGTGACCGCCGAGGCCCTGGCGACTCGAAGGATGCTCATCGTTATCCCTCCTGGTGTCGGGGTTGCGGGCTTTCCCGGGACCGCACGACCGGCTTGCGCCCGAATGTGCAACCGGGGGCGATTCCTGCAGCGGAAGACTCCCGGCACGCGCCTGGATGCACCGGGGAGTATGCCCCACCGCGAGCGCGCGGGCCGGCGGGAGCCGGTACGCATCATCCACCGGGTGGATCCGGAATCCGGGCAGCAACCGGGAGCGACTCCCCGGCGCCGCTACGGGACGCTCGACCCCACCCTCGGACTCCCGGCGCACCCCGGTCGCATGTCCCCATTCCCGTATCCCATCCCGATACCCTGCTCGCCGAGCATCGGGCCCCTCCGGCCGCCGGCTCCGCTCCGGGCGGAGGCACTCCTTGCGGTTCGCCTGCCCGGCGTCGATCGCCTGGCCATCCATCGAGCCGGGGCGGCGCCGGGGCATCCGGCTCGCCAGCACCTCGAGCCGCCACGACGGCCCACCCAGGTAAAGGACATCCGGAACCCTCTTCGGCCACCCTCTCCTGCATCGGACCCCGCTCTCCGCCGCCGGACCACGCGGACCGGACGGCAACCGGGAACGGCGCGGAGGCAGGGGCCGGCACCCGCCGTCATCCCCGCACGGGAACACCCCGTTCCCGGAGGAGGCCCCTTCCCCTACTCCCGCGCGGCACGCAGCGGGAGCCGCACCAGAAACCAGCCGAGCACGACGAACACCAGGAAACCCGGCACTCCGGAGGGCGCGGACACCAGCGTCGGAAACTGGAAATTCCAGACCGCGAAGCCGGACAGCACCACTCCCATGAGCGCTTCACCGGCAATGAGCCCGGACGCGACCAGGGTCCCGGCGCTCTCTCCGAGAGACCGCCGCCCAACCGCCAGGGGGGCCATCCGGCGGTCGGCAAGCCAGCGGATGCACCCGCCCACGAAGATGGCGAAGGTGGTCGGAAGCGGAAGGTACATCCCCACCGCGATGAGCATCGGGGACGGCGCCTGAATCAGGACCAGGAACAGACAGAGCGCGATCCCGAAGGCGACGAGCGGCCAACGCATGTCACCGCCGACGATCCCCTGGGAAAGGAGGGCCATCAGCCCGGCCTGGGGAGCGGGAAGTTCGGCGCCACCGATTCCGATCCCGCCGGCAGCGATGTCTCCCCGGTGGAGCAATGTCATCGGCAGGACCAGGAACAACGACGCGAAGATGACGCCGATGATCTCGGCCCACTCCATGCGGAACGGAGTCCCGCCGAGAATCTGGCCCACCTTCAGGTCCTGGAGCATGTCGCCCGCCACCGCGCAGGCGCAGCAAACGACCGCGGCAACGCCGAGGACGGCGGCGACGCCCTGCATGCCGGTAACCCCCAAGAAGGTCATCAGCAGCGCTGCGAGCAGCAGCGTGGAGATCGTGAGCCCGGAAACCGGATTCGAGGAACTCCCGATGATGCCGACGAGGTATCCCGCAACCGCCGAGAAGAAGAACCCGGCGACGATCATCACCACGGCGGAGCCGAGAGCGCCAAGGGGCTGGCCGGTGTAGTAGTTGTAAAGCAGGAAGGTGGGAATCACCAGGGCGATCACGCCGGCAGCGGTCCAGCTGAAGGGGATGTCGCGGTCCGTCTCCTCCTTCGAGGTGTGAGCGGCGGCGCCTTCCCGCAGTTCGTGGATGGAGCGGCGAAGACCCTCCCCGAGCGAACGACGCATCCGGAGCAGGGTCCAGACCGCGCCGGCGATCATGGCGCCCACCGCGATCGGGCGGACCAGTTCGGCCCAGACCACATCGCTCGCGTTCATCCAGTCGCCGGCTGCCGCGACGCGGGCGGTGTCGGCGAACTCCGGGTTGAAGAAGAAGATCGCCGGAATCATGAACCACCAGGCAAAGACGCCACCGGAGAACGTGATGGCCGCCAGGCGAAAGCCGATGATGTAGCCCACTCCGAGGTAGGCGGGTGACGCCGCCGGGGTGGACCACGGCAGCAGCCCCGGTTGACTCCCGGTTCCGAAGGTCTGGCCGCCGACCGCGATCGCACCCTGGTAGGAGCCGTAGGAGAGCGCTCCGGCGACCCGGTCGGTGAAGAGCTGGAGACCCTTCGCGTTCTTGAGCAATTCGATCAGTCCGCCGGCGCCCATCATCCCGAGGAGCAGGCGTCCGCCGCCGGCCTTCCCTGCCCGGTGGATTTCGGCGGCCGCAACGGATTCGGGGAAGGGAAGTTCCGGATCGTGAACCATGCTCCGCCGCAGGATCACGACGAACAGGATCCCGAGGAGCCCGCCGACCAGCATCAGCAACGTGCTCTCGAGGTAGTGGAAGTCCTCCCAGGCACCGGCGATCAGGAAGGCCGGGAGCGTGAAGATGGCGCCGGCCGCCAATGCCTCGCCCACGGAAGCGGTGGTCCTGGCAATGTTCTCCTCGAGCAGGCTGCCGCGGAACAGTCCGCGGATGACGGCCATCGAGACCACCGCTGCCGGAAAGGTGGCCGCCACCGTCTGTCCGGCACGGATGCCGAGGTAGGCGTTGGCCGCGCCCAGGACAACAGCCATGACCAGACCGAGGAGAAGCGCGCGAAGCGTGAATTCGCGCTGGCTACCGGGGTTGCTCGCCATGAAGCCTCCTTGAACGCGGGCGCTGCGTTATATCACCCGGCAGGGTACGGCCCCGGGACCCCGTTCGGTCCGCGGGAGCCGTGCCGCGTTCGAGGGAGGCGACGCCATCCGGCTCGCGCGGAACCCGAGCGGCGGGCCCGGCTCCGGGAACACGAACCCCGGGTGCGCAGACGCAACCGGTCTCGTTTCGGGAAAGCGCCGCCCCGGATGGTCCGTCCCGACCGGCGGCGAAGCTCCATGCCACCGGCAGGGGGCCGCAGCCGCGGCGCCCCGGACCAACCCCCTCGGCATGGGCGCACCGGCTCCCGCCCGAAGGCGGCGCGATGGTCGGTGGGTGGCCGGACGGGACACGGCACGCGATCCCGCCCGTTCGTCGAAGCAGGGCCCGGCACCGGCGACTCCCGGGCGGGGCCCGTTGCCCATCGCCCCCTCGATCCGCGACGTCCACGGACCCGGGCCCGCGGTCGGCAAACCGAGCGGAAGCCCCACGAGAGGAGCCGGCGCGCCACCGGGAGCGCGGCCGACGTCGGGGCGGCAGGATTTGAACCTGCGACCCCCTGATCCCGAACCAGGTGCTCTACCAGACTGAGCCACGCCCCGCCGGCGCAGCGGCGATTCTAACCGCCCGCATCGCGCCCGGCCCCCGGCGGCGCGCTTCCCGCCAGGCATCCCCCGGATGCTGCAGTAGAATCCCGATTCCATCGGGACGTGGCGCAGCCTGGTAGCGTGCTTGCTTGGGGTGCAAGAGGTCGTCGGTTCAAATCCGGCCGTCCCGACGCGCCTTTTCGTCCCCGGATTCGTCCCCGGAACCGGGGTCTTCCAGGCGCGCCAGGGCCGCATCGGTCTCGTCCATGAGGGCGAGTGCTTCCGCGGCGAGCCGGCTCCCCTCTCCGACGTTCGCGGGCGGGGCGGGCTTCGGCATCGGGACCGGCGCCGGCGGCTTCTTCGACGATCCGGTCCCGCTCCCACTCCCCGTCCCGCTCAATACGCGCCGGGCGCCGGCCGTGGTGTAACCCTCCTCGAGCAACAGCCGCTGGATTTCGAAGACCATCTCGATGTCCTCGGCCCGGTAGGACCGCTGGCCCGCATCGTTCTTCTTCGGGCGGAGGGTGGGGAATTCCCGCTCCCAGTAGCGCAGCGTGTACATCTGAACGCCGGTGATCTCGGCGACTTCGCCGATGCGGAAGAAGAGCTTGCCGGGAATGGCGCGGCGCGGGGCGGAACCGGGGCTCATCGACGTCGTTCCGGGGCGCCGAGCACGGCGGGCGGCGGCTCCGGGGGGGCGATTTTATGCCCGCGCCGCCGCCGTTCTTCAAGCTGCAGGCGAATGGGCGCCCCCTCGAAGCCGTAACGCTCACGAATCCGGGCGATGAGCCAGGCGGACCAGTTCGCCACCAGGTCCCCGGGCGGACGGTTCAGGAATACGCGAAACCGGGGCGGGAAGATGCCCGCCTGGTAGCCGTAGAGCACCTTGACCGGTTTCCCCAGACGCGAGAGGGGAGAGAATCGCTTCGTGGATTCGGCGAGAAAACGGTTCATTTCCGGAGTGGCCACCCGCTGCGCCAGCCGCGTCCGGAGCGCGAAGGCCGCCGTCCAGATCGAATCGATCCCGAGACCGGCAAGGGCCGAGATGCGCAGCACCGGAGGATCAGGCAGGTGGCGGAGCCGCTCCCGCACGTCCTGGCGAAGTTGCCTCCAGCGCGAGTGGCGATCCTCCACTTCGTCCCAGCGGTTCAACAGCACCACGACCCCGCACCCGGCGTCGATCGCCAGCCTGGCGATTCCGGCGTCGCGCGCGGTGGGTCCCTCCCGCGCATCGGTCACCAGCAGCGCGACCTGGGCGCGTTCGAGAGCTCGCTCGCCAAGGCGCATCGCCACCCGGTCCGCGGTTCCGATGCCCCCGCCCCCCCGGCTGCGGGCGCCCCGGCGGATCCCGGCGGTATCCACCAGCAGGACCTCCTGCCCGTCAACCACCAACCGTTCGTCCACCGGATCGCGGGTGGTTCCGGACACCGGAGACACCAGCGCCCGCTCGAAACCGATCAACCGATTCAGCAGGGTGGACTTGCCCACATTGGGACGGCCGATGATCGCGACGCGGAACGTGGACAGCGGTACCGCCGCCGGCGTCTCCGTTTCCCCGGGCATTTCCCTCAACATCCCGGTGATCCGATCCAGCAGGTCCCCGATCCCGATCCCGTGCTCCGCCGAAATCGGGGCCGGAGGCCCGAGTCCCAGCTCATGGAACTCGGCCGCCGCCAGCGCGAACCGTCCCTCCGCCTTGTTGACGGCGAGAACGACGCGGGGGTGATCCGGGTCGGGGCGCCGGCGAAGTTTCTCGGCAAGCAACCCGTCGGCATGGGTCAGTCCGGAGCGGGCATCCACCACGAACACCACGACGTCGCTGCGCCCGGCGGTGCGTTCGGCGAGGGTTCGGATCTCGGCGGCAAAGGGCCCGGCATCGGGGGCGCCGGCGCCCCCGGTGTCCTGGAGGCGGAAGAAAACACCGTCCCACATCACCGACTCCAGCCGGCCATCACGGGTGGATCCGGGGCGGGAATGGACAATCGCCGGCCGTCCTCCGAGGATCCGGTTGAAGAGGGTGGACTTGCCCACATTGGGGCGTCCCAGCAGGGTGACCAACCGCCCTCCCCGCCGGCCCCGGTTCAGTTGGCCAGATCCTTTCCGCAGCGGAACCGGACCACCCGGCCGGGAGGAATGTCCACCACCTGATTGGTACGCGGATTCCGGGCGATTCCGGTCTTTCGCGGCCGGACCGCGAAGATGCCGAACCGGCGGATTTCCACCCGGCCGCCGGCCGCCAGGGTATTGGAAAGCGCCGCGAAGATCGACTCCACCGCCTTCTTCACCTGTTCCCGGTCGGGATACGAGGGGCTCGCGCTCTCGGGACTGCGGGTGGCGGCGAGACACCGCTGAACGAGATCTTCCTTGACCATGATGGCGAACCTGAAGCCGGAAGGCGGCCCCCGCCGCCATGCACGGCAGGACCGGAGAGGGATAATCCACCCATCCGGGGGAACCCGGGACAGGCGTCATGAATCGGGCAACCATACCGCACGGATCCGGCGGTGCGAACCCCTGCGCCCGGGTCGGCTCGGAACCCCTGGTGGTGCTCGGGGTGACCGGGTGCATCGGAGCGTACAAGGCGCCGGATCTGGTACGGGAACTGCAACGCCGCGGCCTGCAGGTACAAGTGATCCTGACCCGGGCGGCGCGCGAGTTCGTGGCTCCGGGGGCGCTTGCCACCGTGTCCGGAAAACCTGTCCTCGAACGCCTGTTCCCTCCGGAACAACCGGACGGGGGCGACATCCGGCACATCTCCCTGACCTCGGAGGCCGCTGCCTTCCTGGTGGCCCCCGCCACCGCCCACACGATCGCCCGGATGGCGCTCGGGATCGCCGACGACTTTCTCACCACGTTCCACCTCGCCGTGCGAGCGCCCATCCTGGTGGCCCCGGCGATGAACACCAACATGCTGGAGCATGTGGCGACCCGGAACCACCTGGAGACGCTCCGGAGGCGCGGCATCCGGATCATCAATCCGGGCGCCGGGGAACTCGCGTGCGGTTGGCTCGGCCCCGGACGGCTCGCCCCCCTTGCGGAAATCGTGGAAGCGGTCGTGGAAACGGTGGCGCGCGACCCGGCGGATCTCGTGGGCCGGCGGGTGGTCGTGGCCGCCGGGCCCACCCGCGAACCGCTCGACCCGGTGCGATACCTGGGGAATCGGTCCTCGGGGAAGATGGGGTTCGCCCTCACCGAACGGGCGGTGGCGCGCGGCGCCGAAGTCACGCTGGTGCTCGGTCCGGTGGAAACCGACCCGCCTCCGGGATGCGAAGTGGTGCGCGTGGAGACTGCCGCCGCGATGCGGGATGCGGTGGTCCGGCGGCGGGACGCCGACGCCGTGGTCATGGCCGCTGCCGTCGCCGACTTCCGCCCGACGGAGTTGCCGGAAAAACGGAAGCGGGGCAGCCGGGAGACCTTGCGGCTGGAACTGACGCCGAATCCGGATATCCTCGCCGAGCTCGGGGCCGATCGGTCCGGCGGCCCCCGGGTTCTCGCCGGGTTTGCCGCCGAAACCGGCGATCCGGAGCCGGAGGCGCGACGGAAGCTCGACACGAAGGGAGCGGACCTGATCATGGGAAACCGCGTGGGAAGGGGGGTCGGGTTCGCCACCGACCGGATCGAGGCGGTGCTGGTGGAGGCCGGCCCCGATGGCGCCATCGTCAACCGGCTGGGAGAGAGGAACAAGCGGGACGTGGCCGACGTGCTCTGGACGGCAGTGGCGCAACGCCTCGTGTAGATGGACCTTCGGAAACAGGTTTCCGGCCGGCTTCGGCTGCTGCGCGACCTCACCGATTTCGTGAGCGACGGCGAATCGCTGCGGGATATCCGGTTCGATCTCGGCGACTGCACCCGCTGCCCGCTGGCGGCGGGCCGGCGCCACCTCGTGTTCGGGGTTGGCAATCCGAAGGCCAACCTGATGTTTGTGGGCGAGGGTCCGGGGGCTGACGAGGATCGGCGGGGAGAACCCTTCGTGGGCCGTGCCGGAGAGGCGCTGAACGGTTTGCTGAAGGAAACCTTCGGGATTCCGCGCAGCCACGTCTACATCGCCAACGTGGTCAAGTGCCGGCCCGAGGGCAACCGCGACCCGCGCCCCGGGGAGATCGCCGCATGCCTGCCCTTCCTGAAGCGCCAGATTGCCTCGGTACGCCCGAAGGTACTGGTCGTGCTCGGACGGGTCGCTCTCCGGACCCTGGTCCCCGGCGCGCGCGGGATTGGCGCCATGCGGGGCCAATTGCTCGATTTCGAGGGGATCCCGGTGGTCCCCACGTTCCATCCGGCGTTCCTGCTGCGACTCTCGGGCGAGGAAGCGAAACGACGCCGGGAGCAGGTCCTCACCGACTTCGCCGCGGCGCAGCGCTTCACGGTCTGAGCGAGGGGAGGGCGGGATGGAACCGCGCGAGTCCGGCGCGGGCGCCCGGGAGCCGCGGCGGAGGGATCCGGATCCCCCGCAGGTTTCCCGTCGCAGCGCGTTCCCGGATGTTGCCCGGCCCGCGAGGGAAACGGGATTCCCCCGTTCGGCAGGAATCGCCGCTCCCTTCCCTGCGGGCAACGAAGGGTCGGGTGGAATCCCGACAGAAACAGGCGCCGGGCGCCATCGAGGCATCCGGGGCGCCCGTCTCCGGAACGTTCGACCCGACGCGGGCAAGCCCCGCACCTTCCCGGGGGGCCCCGGGGCATCGGCGCCCCGGACCGCTGGCTTCCGCAGGGACCGGCCCGGTGAGGGCGGGGCCATCGGTACCGGCATGCGGAATCCCCGGGACGCGGCGGTCCGGTTGCCGGCGCCGCCGCCCGGCCGGAACCAGGGCCGAGCTGCGCCGGCTGCGCCAACCCGTTGCTGACGCTGGTTTCGGTGGCCGTGCCGAGGCCGCTCTTCCGCGAATTCCGCTATCGCTCACCCGGAGCACTGGCGCCGGGGAGTCGGGTGGTGGTTCCGTTCGGAAACCGCGAAGTCACCGGAGTGGTGACCGGACCGGACCCCGGACCGCCCCGCCCGAAGGACAAGACCGTACTGCAGCAGCTTCCCGACCCGGCGCCGGCGGTCCCGGACGACCTGTTGGACCTCGCCCGGCGCATTGCCGGAACAACCGTCTGCCCGATCGGCCTGGTGCTCAAGGCGATGACCCCGGGAGGCGGACCTTCCGGACGCATCGTGCAGTGCGCCCGGATCACCTCCGAGGGCGCCCATCGGCTGGAACGGACGGACCACGGCGCCCGGCCCCGCATCAGCGCCGACGACCGGAGGGTGCTGAGCCTGCTCGCCGTGTCCCGCGGGGAAGCCGGAATCCCGCTGGTCCGGATACGCCGGGAATTGGACCTTTCGCCGACCCGATCCTTTCGCCGGCTGGAGCGGGAGGGCCTGCTGACCGTCTTCGAAGCCCGAGCGGAGCGGGAACCCGAGCCCGTGGTCCCCGCGGCCGCTCCGGTGCTGAACCGGCGGCAGCGGGAGGCCGTCGGCCGGATCGGGGAATTGCTCGAGGCTCGGCATTTCGGGGCGTTCCTGCTCGAGGGCGTAACCGCGAGCGGGAAGACCGAGGTATACCTGAACGCAATCGCTGACGCCCGGGCGCGGGGGCGCGGAGCCTTGCTGCTTGCGCCGGAAATCACGCTTGCGATCCGGATGGAACCGCTGCTGCGCGCCCGCTTCGGAAACGAGGTGGCGGTGCTCCACAGCGGACTGACGGGGGCGGAACGACGGGACGCCTTCTGGCGGGTTCGGCTCGGGAAGGCGCCGGTGGTGCTGGGGGCGCGTTCCGCCGTGCTGGCGCCGATCCCGGACCTCGGGCTGGTGATCATGGACGAGGAGCACGACGGCGCCTACCGGCAGGGGGAGGCGCCCCGCTACCACGCCCGCCAGGTGGCCTGGATGCGCGCCCGTGCCGGATGCGGGGTGCTGGTCCTGGGATCGGCCACTCCGTCCCTGGAAGCTGCGCACGCCGTCTCCACCGGAGCGATCTCGAGGCTGCGCTTGCCGGAACGGGTGGCCGGGCGCCCCCTCCCGCGGGTGGAGCTCCTGGACATGCGCCCGGCACTCCGGAACCACCATCGCCGCGGCGAGCGCGGGCCGCTCATCATCGCACCACCGCTGGTTCGAGCGCTTCGGGAAACGGTAGCCGCCGGAGAGCAGGCGATGGTGCTGCTGAACCGGCGCGGGTACGGGGGGCGGCTGGTCTGCCTCCGTTGCGGGCGGGTGTTCGAGTGCGCGCAATGCGGGATGGCAATGACGCTTCATCGACGGGGGCACCTGGCGCTCTGCCACGGATGCGGGTTCGGCGCATCCACCCCGGAGACATGCCCCTCCTGCGAGGGAGAAGTTCTCCGGTCGGAGGGGTTCGGGACCGAGCGGGTCGGGGAGGAACTGGGCCGGTTGCTGCCGGGCATCCCGGTCGGCCGATTCGACCGCGATGCCACGAGAACCCGGGGAAGCCACCGGGACATCCTCGGGGCCTTCCGGGACGGACGGATTCGCGTGCTGACCGGAACCCAGATGCTTGCGAAGGGGCATGACTTCCCGGCAGTAACCCTCGTGGGAGTGATTGCGGCGGACGCCGGGCTCGGAACCCCCGACTTTCGGGCGGCGGAGCGCACGTTCCAGTTGCTTGTCCAGGTCGCGGGGCGGGCCGGACGCGGGGATCGGCCGGGCCGGGTCCTCGTCCAGGCCGCGAATCCGGAGCACTACGCGGTAGCCGCGGCGGCCGCCCAGGATTTCGGACGTTTCCGGGAGGAGGAAACCCGGATGCGCCGGCGGTTTCGCTATCCCCCGTTCGTGCGACTCCTCGGATTGACCGTCGCCGACCGACAGCGGAAGCGGGCGTCGGAACGGGCCGGCGCGCTCGCGCAGGTGCTGGAGGATGGGCCGGCCGGCGTGGAAGTCATCGGTCCGGCCATCGCCCCCGGAGACCAGGTGGGAGGACTCTCCCGATTCCGGCTGCTGGTGAAGGCGGAACCGGGAGACGTCGCGGCCCTGCGGCGCCGGATTCGAAGTTTCCTCGACCTGCCGGAGTTGGCCGGCCGACTCATCGTCGAAGAGCTGTAGCGAGGAATTGGTCCAGGACGGCGCGCTCGACCTCCTCGGCGCGCCCGGCATGGCGGCGGATGTCCGGCTCGGCCCGGAACCACGTCCGCTGGCGCTTCGCGTAACGACGGGTGGCGGCGATGATCGCGGCGCCGGGGTCCGGCAATCCGGTCACGATCTCGCGATAGCCGATCGCGTTGCGGGCGTGCCAGCGGTCGCCGTATCGACTCTCGAGGCCCTCGGCCTCCTGCACCAGCCCCGACCGGAACATCCGCTGGACGCGGGCAGCGATGCGGGGGCCGTCGCCCTCCCGCGAGGGATCCAGCCAGGCAACCGACCAAGCGGCGCCGGGCAACGGGGGGCGACTGCCTTCCTGGAGCTGGCTGATCGGAACCCCGGCGAGCAGGGCCACTTCCAGGGCCCGGGTCCGCCTTGCGATGTCCTTCGGATGAATACGGGAATGGGCCACCGGGTCGCGGCGGGCGAGGAGCCGGGCGAGCCAGCGCGAGCCCCGCGGGTGGGCCAACAGACGCTTCAGCCGCCGGCGCAGCGCCGGAGAGCGCGGCGTGGGGTCGGGGAATATGCCGCTCCGCAGGGCACGGAAGTAGAGCCCGCTTCCCCCGACCACCAGCGGAAGGGCGCCCCGCGCATGGATCTTCCGAATCGCGGTGGCGGCCAGCCCGGCATACCGTCCGGCGGTGCACAAGTCTTCCGGTTCGAAGACGTCCAGCAGGTGGTGCGGAATCCCGCCGCGGGCGTCCGGCAGGAGCTTGCCCGAGCCGATATCGAGTCCCCGATACACCTGAACCGCATCACAGGAGACGATTTCCACCGGCTGCGCGAGCCTCCGGGCGACCCGAACCGCAAGTGCGGACTTGCCGGAGGCAGTGGACCCGACAAGTGCAAGCACGGTCGGAGCTCGCGGCATCAACCAACCGGCGCCCGGGCGCCCCCCCGATGCGGCGCCGACCGGCACTCCCCACCGGGCAAGCCGAGGGACGACACCGGGATCAGCGTCCGGTCGTCGTCACCGGGCAGGCCGCGGGATCGCCGGCGCCGTGATCACCCCGCCGACCGGCATCCGGAGCGACGCGATGCCGGCTTCGCGTTGCGCCCCGGCCATCGGTGCTCCCGGCCGAACCGCGTATCCGCCCGGGCGAACCATGCGTCGCCTCCGGCTTAATGGTCTTCCCCCCTGGCTGACCGCCGGTCCCGGGTGGCTGTTCCCTCCCCTTCATCCCGCCCCACGGTCCCCGAAGCGACCTTCGGATGCCGCAAGACGGGTGGCCGGACGGCGAACCGCCTCCGTCAGCGGCTCCAACGGGCCGACCCGGACCATGACCGCGGCCCGCAGCCGCATCACCAGGTCGGCGCCAGCCTTCTCCATCACCTCGGGAAACGCAGTATAGGCCAGCACCGGGTCACGAATCCCCCGGAGCCGCATTTCGACGAAAGCGATCCCCTTTTCCGGGTCGTCCGGCGCACCGGCGCCAGGGCGCCGGTCGCAGTCCGGTTTCGCACGTCATGACGCGAGTTCTCCTGCCCCGTACCCGGGAATGACGGCGAAGGGTGGTGTCGCAGCGCCCGGACATGTCCTGCCGGATTGGGGAGAACCCGGCCCGACCGCGCCTTCCCAGCGCGGCAAGGATCCCGCCGCGCTGCGGCTACCCGACCGCTATCGGACCTCCCGGCAGAGAGCGAGCAGGGCCAGCACCAGCACTACCAGACCCGCGGCGAACAGCTGGCTGCGCGTCAGGGCAAACGGCCCCGGGCCGCTCATCGGATCGTCTCGATCCGGGTCTCCGGGTAATAGTGGGAGAGGATTTCGCGATACCCGAAGCCGTGAGCGGCCATGCCGTACGCACCGGCCTGACACAGCCCGAGACCGTGGCCCCACCCACGGCCGGTGAACCACCAGGCCTGCACCCGACCGTCCTTGTCGTAGCGCGGTTCGGCGATGAAGAGCGTATCCGCGAGGCCGAGCGCCCGACGCACTTCAAGACCGCGGACATCATGGAACCCGCGAACACCGCGGATGCGCAGGCGGCTGATCCGTCCGGAAACACCGAACTCCAGCGGTTCGAGAGCCGTCACCCGGCCGATGTCCCGATCGGGATAGCGCTCGGCGATGGACCGGGAGAGATCGGCGTTGTCCCTGGGGACCAGCCATGCGGTCTGGGCGGAGAACCGATCCCAGGTTTCGCCGGGGTCCTCGAGGACCAGCACCTCGAAGTCAGTGGGACTCCCGGCGGCCAGCCGGTAGCGCACGAAATCGCCGGGCCGCACCCGGAGGCTCTGTTCCGGTACCGGCAACGGAACCGGGGCGGGACGCCCCGGTATCCGAAGGGGACGAATCTCGCGATAGAGCCGAACTCCAGCCGCCTGGCCGATCCTTGCGTCTGGCCGTCCCTCCCCTTCCGGCTCCGCCCGATCGGGCTCGATCAGCAGGCCACCGTCCCCGGCATCCCGGACCTGGCCGCGCTCGAGAACGGGACCGCTGCGACGGACAAGCGCCGCCGCGGTCGAGAGCACGTCACGCCGGGTTACTGCCCGCCCGGGGGCAACCCCGTGTTCGGCGGCATGCAGCAGTCCTTCTCCCAACAGGCGCTCGAGGGGCGATGTCCGGAAACGCACCCGCTCCGCGGGTTCGCACCGGAGGGCGGCGACGAATTCCGCGTATTGATCAAGTCGCGGACCGGCCGGTTCGGAGCCACAAACCGGAAACCCGAGCCAGGCCCAGGTGGCGCCGAGCACGGCCGCCGTTTCCACCGGCGTCGCCGGTTCTCCGAGCGTGCCCGGCCAGCCCCGGGGGAGCGCGCCGGCGAGGGCGGCGAGCGCGGCATCGAAGGGCATGATCGGCTCCGTCGCGGTCAAGTCGATGCCACCGGCCTCGCGGAAGCAGGCCCGGGCGACCAGATACGGTACCGGGGTGGTGAACACGTTCTCGGCGTTTTCGGTGCTGCCCCCGCAAGCAGCGGTGTAGAGGGCGTCCACGAGGCTGCCCTCGTGCGTGAGTACTTCTCCCGCGGTGGCCGCGATCGCGGCGGTGGTCGCCGGATGCTCGGCAGCCACCCCGCCGTACACCTGGCAGCGGGGCCCGCTGCAAAGGTCGTAACCCCGTTCCCGCCAGGCGGGCCGGGGACGGCGTGCATACGTGCGGGCAACCAGCGCCTGTGCCTTGAGCGCCTCCGGCTCGGGGAAGAGATCGGGGGGCAGCTCGCGCGGCACCACCCCCTTCAGGTACTCCTCCACCGGGAGCCGATTCACGACCGTCACCCCCTCCGCAGCGCGAAATACCTCGAGGCTCCCCCGGTACGGCTGGCCCTCCCATTCCACGAAGCTCGCACCGGGGAGAATTTCGAGCCGGACGCCCGGAGGAATGCGAATCGGCAGCCCGCCTGCCGGGCGCAACACCAGCGCCTCGCCATCCGGAACCGGGAGCGCAACCCGGCCGGCCCGGAGGAATCCACTCGCACGCAGGACTTCGGGTTCGGCGGGTTCGCCGAGAATCACCAGATAGCGGCCCGTCTCGGGATCGCGATCGATGCGGGTCCGAGCGCTCCGCTGCTCCCGGCTGGCGAGAGGCGCCGGCGGGCGGGTCGGCGATGCCCGGAGCGATTCTCCGCGGAACCGGCGCTCGGCGTCCCGGGCGTCATCCCGCACCGGGTAGGAGCCGAGCACGGCCACGGGATCGCCAGGTCGGGTTTCCGGACCGACGAGAATGTCCGCCGCCTCGATCTCGAGTTCCCCGGCGCGGACGATGAAGGGCGTCGGCGCCGAGATGCGGGCGGCCGGTTCCGCATCGGCCAGACCGATGCGGATGCCCTCGCCCCTGGCCGGCAGTTGACCCGCTCCCGCAAGGGACAGGACCAGGAGTCCGGTGGCGCCGATCAAGGAGCGGCGCCGAAGAGGTCGTACGGCTGTTCGTTGTACCAGAACACGAGCATGATCTCGAAGTTGCGGCCTGGATAATCGTCCGGGAGCGGAAGCAATTCGGCCCCGCGCAAGGCGCCGACGGCAGCGTTGTCGAATCCCGCCGTACCGGACGGAATCACCACCTGCATCCATTCGAGGGCGCCGCTGCGTACCACGCTGATCGCGATCGCCACATGCCCCGCCTGGAACGCCGCCGCATACGGCACGTACCAGTTGCGTCTGACTTCGGCAATGAGCCGACCGATCCACGGCACCAGGTCGGCGCCCCGGTCATCGTAGTACAGGGTGTTGTTCCGATTGGAAACCAGTCCCCCCTCCGGATTGCGGAAACGCTTGCCTTCGAGAAACCGCCAGATGTCGGTGGGCGTCCCGCGGCGATGGCGGTCGGCCTCCTCCGCACGGGCCCGGGCTGCGGCGCGAGCCACCGCGTCGGCTCGACGCCGGGCGTCACCGGCCGGATCCGCGATCCGCTCGCGGAATGCGTCGCGGTCGAAGCCGGGATGCGGGAATTCCCCGGGCTCCGGGCGGGCGGCATCGGCCTGCAACCCGGGAAGGGGCGTCGGTTCCCCCGGCAGCTCGGGGGTGGCTTCCTCGGACGATACGACTGGATCCGGCGGAGTCTCGATTCCCTCTTCCCGACCCATCGGCTGATCGACGTAGAACTCCTCATCCTGGCCGTCCGAGAAGGGAAGGTCATTCTGGAACCCGGTCGAGGGAGTTGCGACCATCGCCCTGGGAATCTGGAGCATGGCGGCGTCGGGTCGCGCCGGTGGCGGCTCGGGTTCCGCGTCCCCCGGCTCGGGGGGAACCGCTTCCGCCACCAACGGCTCCGGAAGGGGCGGGGGGGGCTCCTCCTCGAGCGGAGGCGCCTCGAAAGTGAGAATCGGACGCTGCTCCTCCGCCATCACCGGGACGGTTTCGCCGGAAGAGACCGAAAACATCCCGCCGATCAGGACCAGCAGCAGGAGAAGGTGGAAACCGGCGGAAACCGCGGCGACGCGCAGGCGGCGACCCCGATCGACGTCCACCAGATCCGCCGCGGTTCCTCCGACGCTGAGACCGTCAAGGCCTCGCACCGGGAGGAACGAAGTCCGGGGCGCCTTTCCGGAGCGACGCCGGAATGGCGGTACGGACCGGCGGGGAGGCGGGGGATCCCGGTCGTTCAGGCCGAGCCCTGCATTACTGGTGGTCACGGAACCATGCGGGAGAGAACGGCTTCCCCTCGAAGCATCGGATGGGTACCGGAAGCAAGTTCCATACCCTGACCGCCGTGGTCGGAAATCGGAACGGCGTCGCGTGGGCGCCCGCCACGCTCAGACCGACGCCCGGAGCTCGAAAGCCGCCTCCACTGCCGTCTTTCCGTCCACCCGGGCGACCCCGGAAAAGGCGTGGGGCCCGACGGCAGTGACCTGGAACTCCAGAACACTTCCCGGCGTCACCGCCTTGCGAAACCGGACGCTCTCCACCCTGGCGAGCCGCCATGCAACCCCTTCCGGGTGGGTCACCGCCCGAAGGCGGCGAGCCGCTTCGGCCATCGCCTCCAGGCTGAACACGCCCGGAACCACCGGCATCCCGGGAAAATGGCCGGCGAAGAACGGTTCGTCCACCGGAACGGCGCGGCAGGCAACGATGCGGGCCGCCTGCCCGGCCGCTCCCGGATCCAGTTCCAGAACCCGGTCGAGGAGGCGGGGGGCGCACATGGGAACCCGGTGCGGATCGGCGTCCCCTATTCCGACGGCTCCCCGTCACCGGAGGCCGCGTCGAACCGTTCGATGACCTCGTCGGAGATGTCCAGCGCCGGGTCCATGACGAAGGTAAGTCCCGGCGTGACACGGAGGATGAGCTGGATCTGCTGCTCGTTCGCCACCTCTTCCACGACCGGACCCAATTCGGACTCCAGCTGAGCGAACCCCTGGGTCTGCTGCTCGTTGAAATCCCGCTGCTGATCCTCGAGCCAACGCTGGATATCGGTCTGCTTGCGTTCGAGTTCGCGAGCCAGGTCGGCGCGCGCCTCGGGGGAGAGGAGCTGTGATTGCGCCCGGTTGGTCAGGTCGGCGATCTCCTGCTCCCGCGTCTGGCGATCGCGCGCCACCTGTTCCTGAAGCCCCTGGAGCTCGGCGATCAGCGCCTGCCCCTTCCGGGATTCCTGGGCGATGCGGTCGATGTCGATGACGGCGATCCGGGGTGGTCCCGGCGGGGGCCCCGTCTGGGCGAACGCGAACAGCGGGGGGCAGGCCGCCACCAGCAACATGCCGCACAACCGACGGCAGATTCGAGACTTCATGGGTGTGTGTCGCTCCCTGAATGGCTTGGTCCGACAGCGGGAATCCCGCGCGCCCGCAACCCCGTTCGCGCCTGACGACCTAGAACGTGGTTCCGATGCCGAATACGAAGGCCGTGGGCCGATGGTAATAGTCGCGATGGGGATTGTAAGCGAAGATGAGTCGGAAGGGCACGTTGAGCATCGGGATGAAGACCCGCATCTCGATTCCGGTCGAGGTGCGGAACTGGTTGATCATCGACAGGCTCCAGTCGGTCTCCTCGGCGAAGGCGTTGCCGGCGTCGAAAAAGAGGATGGCACGCAGGGGGCCTGCCAGCGGGATCGCGTATTCCGCATTGAACAGCAACATCTTGTTCCCGCCGAGGAGCTGCCCGTTCGCGTTGCGCGGCCCCACCGAACGGATGTAGTACCCACGGATCTGGTATTCCCCACCGAGGAAGAACCGGTTGTAGTACGGGACTCCGGTCTGCTCCACGTCGAAGATGTCGATCGGCTGCCCCGCCGGCGGATCGACCCCGCCGTAGCCGTGGAGATAACTGCCCATCACCCGCATCCCGAAGGAGGTGGAGCCGATCACCCCGGTATGGAAAACCGCCTCCAGCGTGGGCTTGTAGTAGTGAACGTTGCCCCCGAGGATTCCGCCCGCCACATCGAGGCCGGCGGTCAGTTTCCGTCCCGAACTGGGGAAAATCGGATGATTGACCGTGTTGTACACGAACGACGGGCTGACCTTGCTTTCGCGGAAGTTGCCGGACAGGCCGTAGAAGCGCGGGTCGAGGTAGGCGCTGTTGTAGTAGAGGTCGTAGATCGTGAGGTTGAGGTTGGGGTCGGGCTCGCCGATCGTGATGATCGAGTACCCGTAGTTGAAGAACGCGCGGGACCAGCGCCCGACCGGCAATCCGAAGATGAGCCGGCCGCCGATGTCCTCACGGGTGAACTCGGGGAGCTTCAGTACCCTGCTGAAGACATCGAATCCGAGGGTGATCGGCTTGTCGAGGAAGTACGGATCGGTGATCGCGATCTGGTAGTTCTGGGTGCGCTGCCCGTACTGGACGGTGAAATTCGCCGTTTCCCCGCGGCCGAGGAAATTCGTCGTGCCGAACGACGCGTTGCCGAAAAAACCCTCCAGCCCGGACACTCCGGCGCCGAAGGTGAGCTGGTTCCGGTTCTCCTCGACCAGGTCGAGGGTGATGTCGAGACGGGTGGGATCGGCTTCGCTGGGCTGGATGTCCGGTTGCTCGATGGGTCGGAAATAGCCGAGCTGGTTGATCCGCTGGATGGACGCCTTGAGCAGCTCCATGTTCATGATGTCCTGCTCGTTCAGCCACATCTCCCGGCGGATCACCCGGTCCTTGGTGGTGGAGTTCCCGCGGAACTCGATCCGGTTCACCAGGAACTGGTCCTCCTCGGCGAGGTTCAGGGTGACATCCACGATCCGCTCCTCCGGCCGGCGGCGCCACGTGGGAAACCCGGTGAACTGGACATGGCCGCGGGCGCCGTAGATCTCGCGAAGCGAATCGAAACCCTCGGTAACCTTGGACTCGTCATAGATATCGCCGGTGTGGAGATCGAAGAATTCCCGCAGGAATTCGCTGGGGAAGACCTCGGCGCCTTCCACCGTGACCTCACCCACGCGATAGGGCTCGCCCTCGAAGACCGGGATGGTGATGTCCATCCAGCGGCGATCCCGCTTCCAGAAGAAGAAGGTCCGCGTCGTGCCGTCCTCGTAGGCGAATTCCGGTGGTCCGAAGGACACATCCAGATAGCCCTGCTTCAGGTATTCCTGACGGACTGCCTCGATGTCCTCGGCGTAGGACTCGGCGGTGTACGTGGTGCCCCCGAGGACCGACGCCAGCGTGTGGCTCTCGCGGGTCTTCTTCATGGCCCAGCGAAGCGTCCAGTCGTCGAGGGCCTCGATCCCGTCGAACCGGACCCGGCGAATGCGGATCTGCTGTTCGTCGCGGATGTCGAACGCGATCCGCACGCCGTTCTCCGCTTCCTCAATATCGGTCGCGACCGCTCCCTCGGTGCGCCCCTTGTCCACGAGCATCGTCTCGATGACGTCGCGGGCGCGCACCACCAATTCCGGGTTGTAGGGGGCGCCCACCCGGACCAGGGCATCCTCCTCCTCGAGCTTTTCGAGGATATCGTCATCCTCGAGCTCCTCCGAGCCGCGGAATTCGAGGGCAGTCACCCGCGGCCGCTCGTTGACCACGAAGACCACCAGCTTGCCCCCCCGGGTTCCCGGACGCAGCTCCAGCCGGAGATCATCGGCAAAACCGGTGTTCCAGAGGTTTCGGAATTCGGCGCGGAGCGCCTCCCGGTCCACCGGGTCGCCGGCCTTGACGGTGAGGTGGGCCATCCACGCATCGTCGGCGATGAGGTCGTTGCCCTCGATCCGGATGTCCTCGATGGTTTCCGCGGTCTGTGCCGCCACCGTCGCGCACGGAAGCAGGACGGCGGCGAGAACGAACCGGAACGGAACGACGTGCATCAGACGAGAGCCTCCTCGAACTGGCGAACCGACGGGACGCCGTCCGCCATGACGATTTCCACCCGGCCGGGGGAATCGACCTCCCCCCGGAGCAGGGCTTCCGAGAGCGGATCCTCGACATGGCGCTGGAGCGCCCGCCGCAGGGGGCGGGCGCCATAGTTGCGGTCGCGCCGGGTCGTCTCGATCAGGAACGCCTCCACCTCGGGTGACAGGACCACGGTGAGATCGCGGTCGCGCAGTTCGCGGTTCATCCGGGCGATCAGCCGGCCCAGGATCTCGGTGAGATCGGCCTCGGTGAGGGTGTCGAAGATGACGGTGGCGTCGAGACGGTTGATGAATTCGGGGGTGAAGGTGCGGCGGACCTCGCCGCCGATCAGATCCCGCATCGCCTTCCGGTTGGCCTCCTGGTCGGGCGCGCCGAAACCGAGCGCCGTCTCCTTCTGGATGATCCGCGCCCCCAGGTTCGAAGTCATGATGATGATGGCATGGCGGAAATCCACGGTGTTCCCGAGACCGTCGGTGAGCCGCCCGTCCTCGAACACCTGCAGCAACAGGTTCCAGACATCCGGATGGGCCTTTTCGATCTCGTCGAGCAGCAGCACGCAATATGCGTTCCGCCGCACCCGCTCGGTGAGGTGGCCCCCTTCCTCGTGCCCCACGTACCCCGGAGGAGAACCGATGAAGCGGGAAACCGAGTGGCGCTCCATGTACTCGCTCATGTCGAAACGCAGGAGCGCGCCCTCCGTGCCCAGCAGGAACTCGGCGAGGGTGCGGGCCACTTCCGTCTTCCCCACTCCGGTCGGCCCGAGAAAGAGGAAGACCCCACCCGGACGACTCGGGTTCTTGAGCCCGGCGCGCGCCCGGCGAATCGCGCGGGCGACCTCGGAAACGGCGGGTTCCTGACCCACGACGCGCTCATGGAGGACGTCCTCGATACGGAGCAGCTTCCGGCTTTCCTCCTCCTCGATGGAGGCCAGCGGGATGCCGGTCCAGTCGGCGACGACCTCGTCGATGTCCGCCCCGACCACCGTTGCCGGCGCCTCGTCACGAGCCTCGAAACGGCTCACCACCTGGCCAAGGCTGCGCTTCTCCGCAAGTTCCTCGTCCTCGGCGAGCGCCGCGCGCTGGAGATCGTCGCCAGCGAGCGCCGCGTCCTTGCGCAGGCGGATATCCCAGATCCGGCGACGAATATCCCGAAATTCGGTGGAATGGGGATTGTCGCGAAGCTTGACCCGCGAGCCGGCCTCGTCCAGCAGATCCACCGACTTGTCGGGCATGAAGCGGTCGCCGAGGTAGCGCTCGGCCTGGCGCACTGCGGCGGCGAGGGCGTCATCGGAATAGGTGACGTGATGAAAGCGCTCGTACCGCTCCCGGATCCCGCGGAGGATTTCCAGCGTCTCCTTTCCGGTGGGCGGTTTCACGACCACCGCCTGGAAACGCCGCTCCAGACTGCGATCGCGTTCGATGTGCCGGCGGTATTCGGCGGGGGTGGTCGCCCCGATGCACCGGATCCCGTCGCGGGAGAGGGCCGGCTTCAGGATGTTGGCCGCATCGAGCGAGCCTTCTGCCGAGCCGGCGCCGACAAGAGTGTGCAGCTCGTCGACGAAAATGATGCACTGCGGGGATTCCTCCAGCTCGCGGATGATCGCCTTGAGCCGTTCCTCGAACTGCCCCCGATACTTGGTCCCGGCGACGACCAGCGAAAGATCCAGCGAAAGGATGCGCCGCCCCTCGAGAAAGATGGGACAGGCCCCGACGGCGACACGACTCGCCAGACCCTCCACGATTGCGGTCTTGCCGGTTCCCGGCTCGCCGATCAGCACCGGGTTGTTCTTGGTGCGTCGGCAGAGAATCCGGATGACCCGGTCCAGCTCGTTCTCCCGCCCGATGAGCGGGTCCAGCGCCCCCTCGACCGCGGCTTCGGTGAGATCGCGGGAGTACTCGGCGAGAAGCGGGGTTTCGGTGGACGCACCCGCATTGCCGGGCTTCCGGGCGTCCGGGGAGAGCGCATCGCGGATGACGGCGGCGCGGATGCCCTGGCGGGCGAGGATGCGGGCGGCGGTGGAACTCGCCTCCCGGAGAATCCCGAGCAGGATGTGCTCGGTGCCGACGGTGGCGTGGCCCATCCGCTGGGCTTCCTCCTCGGCGTGGTGAAGGATCCGCCGGCATTCCGCCGAGAGCGGAATCTCGACGGAGGCGGAAACCCGGTCCCGGAGCAATGCCTGATGCACCACCTCGCGGCGAACCGTCTCCGAGGTCAGGTCCGCACGCTTGAATACCCGGCCACACACTCCCTTGCTGTCGCGCATCAGCCCGAGCAGCACGTGTTCGGATTCGATGGCTTCCGACCCGAGCTGCGCCGCCTCGTAGCGGGCAAAGAAGATCACCCGCTTGGCGCGCTCGGTATACCTCTCAAACACTGGGGGTCTCCTGTCCCGGAGCCACTGCTGAATTTAGCAGCCGGTGGCGGAGGCCGCAGCGCGGGAATCCCCATCCACCCGGGAATCTCCGGACACCAGCGGAAGCGGACCGCCGCCGTCGACCGGGCGAAGCTGCCCGGCGTCCAGGCGCAACACCCGGTCGCAGCGCGCCGCTACCGCCGGGTTGTGGGTCGCGATGACGGAGGTCAACCCCCGGGTGCGATGCTGTTCCGCCAGCAAGTCGACCAGGACGCGGCTGACTTCGTCGTCAAGGTTCCCGGTGGGCTCGTCGGCGAGCAGCAGTCCGGGTTCGGCAACAAGCGCCCGCGCAACCGCCGTGCGCTGCTGTTCCCCCCCGCTGAGTTCCTCCGGGCGATGGTGGAGGCGTCCCCCCAGCCCGAGCTCACCCAGAAGGTCCGCAGCCCGGCGTTCGGCCCCGGCCCGCGGGATCCGCTGGATGCGGAGCGGCATGGCCACATTCTCGGCGGCGGTGAACTCGGGGAGGAGGCGGTGATGCTGGAAGACGAAACCGATGTGACGGTTCCGGAAACGGGCTGCCTCCGGCTCGGACAGGGATCCCGCCGGCTGCCCGAGCAGGCGCAGGTCCCCGCCTTCGGGGAGTTCGAGGGCGCCGAGCAGCTGGAGCAGGGTGGTCTTTCCCACTCCGCTCCGCCCGATGATCGCCACCATCTCCCCCTTTCGGACATCCAGGTCCAGATCGCGGAGCACCCCGATGCGTCCCGCCGGTGTGGAGAAGCCGCGAATCAGCCCGCGGGCGCGTACCACCAGGCTCACTGGAAGCGGAGCGCATCCGTGACCACCAGCGCAGCGGCCCGGCGGGCGGGAGGAATGGTGGCGGCAAGACAGACCACCGGGGCGAAGATGGAAACGAGTATCAGGTCGGTCGGCAACAAGGTGAAGGGCACCGTGGTGATCTGGTACACATCCTCGGGGATTCGGATCCGGCCGTCGAGCAGGCGGGTGGCGAGAACCCCGAGAAAGACACCGAGACCGGTTCCGGCGATCCCGATGATCGCCCCCTGGGACAGGAACAGGACCTGGATACTCCGCCGGGTGGCGCCCATCGAGCGGAGAACGGCGATGTCACGGGTCTTTTCGGTGACAGTGACGATCTGGCCGGCGACGATATTCAGCGCGGCCACTCCGATGATGAAACCGACAAAGAGGGTGGTCGCCAATTTCTCCAGCCAGAAGGCGGAAAAAAGGGTGGTGTTCATGTCGATCCAATTCAGGAAGGCATACCCGCCCCCGAGATGCTCGCGGGCGGCAGCCTCGACCTCCCGAACCTGGAACAGGTCGGTCAGCCGAACCTCCAGATGGTTCGCCTCGCCGCTGGCGCCCACGAGGCGCCGGGCGTTGGCGAGCGGAATCAGGGCCCACGAATTGTCGTACTCGTAGAGACCGAGCCGGAACGTGCCCGCCACTTCGAACCGACGACTCTGCGGGATGGCGCCGACGGGACTGAGCCGGCGTTCGGGAGTGAGCAGACGCACCGGGTCCCCGAGGGTCACTCCCATGGAAAGCGCCAGTTCCTCACCCAGGATCACCGGGGGGTCGCGTTCCTGTTCCTCCCGGGCGAGCGCGCGGAAATCACCGGCCGTCATCCGGGCGGCGAACTCGCTCACCCGGGGTTCGCGATCCGGGTCCACCCCCTTGAAGGTCACGAGCGCCTCGCGCCGACCGGTGGCAAGCGCATTCCCGTAGATGACGGGCGCCGCGGCCTCGACGCCCTCCACCGATTCGAGGTCCCGGATGGTTCGGGCGTAATCGGGGAAGCCTTCGGCGGAAACGTCCTGGACCACGAGATGGGAGAGGGCGCCCAGTATCCGCGCCCGGAGCTCGCCCTGAAAGCCGTTCATGAGGGCGAGCGCGACCAGCAGGATGCCCACTCCCAGAACAACCCCGACGGCCGAGATCGCCGAGAGAACGGAGACGAACAACCCGGCCCGCCGCAGCATCAGATAGCGGAAGGCGATCTGCAGCTCGAAGGGCAGGACCCGCCCGAGCGTGGCGAGCAGTCGGTTCACGGATCGGTGCGGGGCCGGAGGTGCGGAAAGAGAATCACGTCGCGGATCGCCTGGGAATCGGTCAACAGCATGGCGATCCGGTCCACTCCCACCCCCACGCCGCCGGTCGGGGGCAGGCCGTGGAACAGGGCCTCGATGTAGTCCTGATCCATGGCGTGCTCCTCGCCGTCCTGCCGCTTCGCGAGCTGCGCGCCGAAGCGCGCCGCCTGCTCATCGGGATCGTTCAGCTCGGAGAAACCGTTCGCTATCTCGAGCCCGCCGGCAAACAGCTCGAAACGTTCCGTGGTATCCGGATCATCCGAACGCGCCTTGGAGAGCGGGGAGACCGAGGTCGGGTACCCGGTGACGAACGCCGGCTGGATGAGCGTGCGCTCCACCAGCGACTCGAAGAGGCTGAGCAGCAGCTTCCCCCGGTCCCCGGAATCGCCGGGCAGGGCCAGATCGAGCCGGCGATGGACATCCCGCAGAAACTCCGGACTTGCCAGGTCGGGCTCGATGCCGCGTTCCCGAAGCGCAGTGGCCGTGCACTCGGCGAGATCCAGCTTCCGGTACGGGGGCGCAAAGGAGATCTCCCGACCGCCGAACACTGCGGGGGCGTCCCCGAAGATCTCCCGGGCCGCCGCCGCCACCAGGCGCTCTGTCAGATCCATGGTGTCCTCGCAGTCGGCGAAGGCGCGGTACGCCTCGAGCATGGTGAACTCGGGGTTGTGGCGGGGGGACAGGCCCTCGTTGCGAAAGTTGCGGTTGATCTCGTACACCCGCGGGAAACCACCCACCACCAGCCGTTTCAGGTAGAGCTCCGGGGCCACCCGCAGGTACATGTCCAGCCCGAGGGCGTGGTGGCGGGTGCGGAAGGGGCGCGCAGCGGCCCCGGTGGCAAGAAGCTGGAGCATCGGAGTCTCGACTTCGAGGAACCCCTCACCGTCCATGAAGCGGCGCATGGCGCGGATCATGGCCACCCGCCGCTCGAACACCCGCCCGGTCTCCGGATTCGAGAGCAGGTCCAGGTAGCGCTGCCGGTAGCGGATTTCCCGGTCGGCGAGCCCATGCCACTTCTCCGGGAGCGGACGGAGCGCCTTCGCCAGCAGGGTGAGCCGGTTGGCGCGCACCGTGAGTTCTCCGGCGCGCGTGCGGAATACCGGCCCCTCGACCCCGACCCAGTCGCCCAGGTCCAGCAGGCGCGAGAGGGCGAATTCGCGCTCCGGAAGCACATCGCGGCGCACGTGGATCTGGAGGCCCCCGCCGCGCTCGGCGATCCGGGCGAACGCCGCCTTCCCGAACGAGCGAAGCGCCACGGTGCGGCCCCCGACGCGCACGACCCGTTCCGCTTCCGGGATGGCTTCCAGGCCCGCCCCGTCGAATCCGCCGAACTGCGCCTTGACCTCGCCGATGTCGTGCGTTGCCGGGAAACGGGCGGGCCACCGGGGAAACCCCAGCGCATCAATCCCGTCCAGCTTGCGCCGGCGCGTCTGTTCGTCGCGATTCACCGGACGGGCTCCGCCGGCGCATCGGGAAGCTCCTTGAGGACGCTGTCCAGGATCCCGTTGATGAACGGGGTGGCGGCATCGCCGGCAAGCGCGCGTCCCACCTCGATGAACTCGGACACCACCACGCGCGGCGGCACGCCGCCAAGGAGCAGCTCGGCCACGGCAACGCGGAGAACGCTCCGTTCCACGAGACCCATGTTCTCGCACCAGTAGGACGTCGTGACCCCCTGAACGCGGGCATCGATTTCCTCCAGCCGCTCCCAGGCGCCGTTCGCCAGACGCACGGCGAAGGCCAGACTTTTCGGATTGGAACGGGTCAACTGATGGATGCGGGCTACGGTGGCTTCCGGAGGAACCGGATTGGCGGCCCAAGAGGCGAGCATCTGAACCGCAAGTTGACGGCCCTTCCTGCGGACCAGCGCAACTTTCGGATGCATGGCGTCACCGGGAGGGGCCCAAGTCGAGACCGGGGGGCTGGCGGCGGCGCCGCAGCATACCGGCCACCGCACGCGCCGCGTCTTCTCCCCGGTTGCCCCTGCTTCCCCCGGAACGGGCATCCGCCTGTTCGCGGTTGTTCACGGTGAGCACGGCGTTGCCCACCGGAATCCGGTGGCGAACCGCCGTAGCCAACAGTGCGCTGGTGACCGAGTTGGCGAGGTGGTGGTCGTGGGACGTCTCGCCGCGGATGACGGTGGCGCAGGCGACGATCCCGTCGGCCTCGCCGGAAGCCGCGATCCAGGCAGTCAGCTGGGCCACCTCGAAGGCGGCGGGAACCGGATGGAGGCTCACGCGGGCGCCCATGGAGCGGAGCCAGTCCTCGGCGGCCCCGGCCAGCCGGGCGGACGGCTCGTCGCGTTCGGAAAAGACAACCGCGACGCGGGCGCCGTTCAGGCGGGGAAGGGAGGGTTCGCTTTCGGACACGTCAAGCGCCCCCGGACTCGACGATCATGACTCGACGATCATGGCGATCCCTTGGCCACCGCCGATGCACGCGGTGGCCAGGCCATACCGGCCGCCACAACGCCGGAGCTCGTACATCAGGGTGAGCAGGAGGCGGGCGCCGGTGGCGCCGAGGGGGTGGCCCAGCGCGATGGCCCCCCCGTTCACGTTGACCCGCGCCCGGTCCAGTCCGAGCTCGCGCTCGACGGCAAGGTACTGCGGTGCGAAGGCCTCGTTGACCTCGATCCGGTCCATGTCCCCGAGTGAAAGCCCGGCCGCCCGCAGCGCGGCGCGGCTCGCCGGGACCGGACCGAGTCCCATGATCTCCGGCGGCACTCCAGCGGTGGCCCAGGAAACGACCCGTCCCAGCGGGGTCCGGCTCCGGGCAAGCGGACTCCGTTCGTGCGCCATCACCAGCGCCGCGGCGCCGTCGGCAATGCCGCTCGCGTTGCCGGCGGTGACCATGCCGCCAGCGCGAAAGGCCGGACGCAGGCTGCGGAGCTTCTCCAGGGTGGTTCCGGGACGCGGATGGGTATCCGCCGCGACCCGGTTCTCCCCCCTGCGCGTTTCCACCACCACCGGGACCATCTCGGCGGCGCGGCGTTCCCTGCCGGCGGCGGCCGCCTCCTGACTCCGGAGCGCGTACTCGTCGGACTCCTCGCGGGTAACCCCGGTGCGCTCCGCGACCCGCTCGGCGGTGTCGGACATGGAAAGGCCGCACATCCCGTCGGTCAGGGCGGCCGTCAGGCTGTCTTCCAGAACCCCGTTGCCAAGCCGGAGGCCCTTCCGTGCCCCGCGCACCACGAAGGGCGCTTCGCTCATGGACTCCATGCCACCGGCGAGGACCGCGTCGGCTTCGCCGATCAGCAACAGATGGGAGGCCGAGATCGCCGCCTGAATCCCGGAACCGCAAAGCCGGTTCACCGTCAGCGCTGGGGTCTCTACCGGAACCCCGGCCCGGATTCCGACATGGCGGGCGCCGTAGATGCCGTCGGCGCTGGTCTGCTGGGCGTTGCCGAACACCACATGGTCCAGCTGGCCCGGTTCGGCCCCGGAGCGCTTCAGAGCCTCCGTCGCGGCGATGGCGCCGAGCTCCACCGCGGTCATCCCGGAGAGTTCCCCGAGGAACGTGGTCACGGGAGTGCGGGCGCCCTCCATGATGAAGATCCCGCCGGGCGCGGCAGCGTTCGCGGTGTCGGGCATCGGGGCGGCTAGCCTAGCAGTCGGGAGGTGGGACGGCGCCTCCCCGTGGATAGACTTCAGTTCCGTGTCCGCACCCCCTTCCCCGACCGGAAACCCGGGTTTTCCCGCCGCCCTTTCCTTCGTGCTTCCCGGGCTCGGGCACATGGCTCTCGGCCGGATCCGGACCGGGCTGGTGTTCCTCGCTTCCATCGGGCTCCTGTTCGCGACCGGACTCGCCATGGATGGCGAGTTCTTCCCGGTGAGCGATGTGGCGCCGCTGACCCTGCTCGCCGGGCTCGCGCAAATGGGGATCGGCGTTCCCTATTGGGTCGCGACGGCCCTCGGCCTCGGGCAGGGGAATCCGGCGGCGCCGGTGTACGAGTACGGCTACGCATTCCTGATTTCGGCGGGCCTCCTCAACTTCCTGGTCGTGCTGCACGCCTGGGACATCGCGGAGGGAACCGGAAGCGACTGATGCACCACTTCGTCGCGATGACGCTGTTCGCAGCGTTTGTCTCGCCGGCGTTCGCCTGCCTGATGCGCGACGGCACGGCTGCACGGGTCCGCTTCGGGTTGTTTACCTTCGGTACCCTGATGGGGGGCGGCCTCGGCGCCGGTTGGCTGTTCTACCTGCTGTACCGCTGACCCGATGACCGCTCTCCTTCCGGTCGCCGGCATCGCGGTCCTCATTGCGATCGGCTGGGCGATCTCGGCGGACCGGCGGCGCTTTCCCTGGCGCATCGTCGGCTGGGGTCTCGGGCTGCAGGTCGTGTTCGCGTTCCTCGTGCTCCGAACGACGACGGGCGCCGGGGCGCTGGCGGCGACAGCCGGATTCGTGGACCTTGCGCTCTCGCAGGCGAACGCCGGCATCGAATTGCTGTTCGGCCCGCTCGCCGACCAGGAGCGCTTCGGCGTGATCCTCGCGGTCTCCGCGCTCCCGGCCATCGTTTACATCGCGTCGGTCTTCGCCGTGCTCTACCACCTCGGAATCCTCCAGGCGGCGGTGGCGCTCATGGCCCGGGTGATGGTGCGGACGCTCGGCGCCAGTGGCGCCGAAACGCTCGGCGCCGCCGCCAACGTGTTCATGGGCCAGACGGAGGCGCCGCTGGTGGTGCGCCCCTGGTTGGAGCGCATGACCCGATCCGAGCTCCACGCGGTCATGGTGTCGGGGATGGCGACGGTGTCGGGGGGCATGCTCGCGGCCTATGTGGCCCTGGGAGTGGATTCGCGCTTCCTGCTGGCGGCCAGCCTGGTGAACGCGCCCGCCGCCCTGATGATGGCCAAGATCATCGTTCCCGAAACCGGCGCCCCGGTGACGGCGGGCCGGGTGTCGCGCAATATGCTGGGCTCTCGCTCGGAACACGCCGGCGGCAAGGATGCCAATGTGATCGATGCCGCCGCCCGGGGCGCCGGGGACGGGATCCGGCTCGTGATCAACGTGATCGCGATGGTGATCGCCTTCCTGAGCCTCGTCGCGTTGATCGACCTGCCTCTGGGGTTCGTGGGGCTCTCCCTGACCGGAATCATGGGGTGGGTCTTCGCACCGGTCGCCTTCCTCATGGGAACTCCCGCCGCGGAAGTGCCGCTCATGGCGGGGCTGATCGGCAAGAAGCTGGTTCTGAACGAGTTCGTGGCCTACCTTGATCTCGCCGGGATGATCCGCGAAGGCACGCTGTCCGCCCGGAGCGAACTCATGGCCACCTTCGCACTCTGCGGCTTCGCGAACCTCGGCTCGGTGGGAATCCAGATCGGCGGGATCGGGGCGCTGGCGCCCGGACGCAAGAGCGATCTGGCCCGGCTCGGAATCCGCGCCCTGATCGGGGGCACCCTGGCCACCCTGCTCACCGCGACGCTCGCCGGGATGCTGTTCGCAAGCGCATGAAACCGGAAGTCGCGGAGCGGATTGCCGCCGCCGTCCCGGTCGTCGCGCAGTGGGCCGGCGAACCCTTCCCCGGGTTCGGAGTGGTGCTCGGGTCGGGACTCGCGGGCGCCTCCGCGCGGGTCCAGGACCCTCGACTCCTTCCCTTCGGCCAGATCCCCGGGTGCCCCGCATGCTCGGCGCCGGGACACCGCAACCAGCTCCTGCTGGGCAAGCTGGGTCCTCTCCGGGTTGCGATGATGCTCGGCAGGCATCATCTCTACGAGGGGCACAGCGCGGACGACGCGGTGTACACCGTGCGGCTGCTGGCGGCGCTCGGAGTAAAACGGCTGCTGCTGACGGCCGCCACCGGCGGGATCGCTCCGGAACTCGCGGTGGGGGACTTCGTCCGGATCCGCGACCAGCTGAATCTCACCGGAACCAGCCCGCTGACCGGGGCGGAGCCGGGACCGGAACCGCGCTTTCCGGACATGACCACGATGTGGGACCGGGAACTCTCGGCCGCGATGGGCCGTGCCGGCGAACGGGTCGGCATGTTCCTTCCCGTCGGGGTGTACGCCGGAGTGCGGGGCCCCCAGTTCGAGACCCCGGCGGAGATCCGCATGCTGCGGGCGCTCGGCGGCGACGTGGTGGGCATGTCGGTGGTGCTGGAGGCAATCGCGGCTCGGCACGCCGGAATACGGCTCGCCGGGCTGGCGTTCGTGTCCAATCCGGCCGCCGGGCTCGGGGGCGGGGAGATTCATCCCGGCCCCATCGACGAGGCCGGTCGCACGGCAGGCCCCCGTCTCGCCCGATTGCTCGCCGCAATTGCCGGAGAACCGGAGTTCGGCACGAACTGAGCGCGAGGCGTCCACCGCCGTGCGATCCCCCCGTTCGGCGCCGGGCCGGACCACCGCGCCCCGCCGCCCGGGACTCGTCAGATCCCTTCGAGGAGTCCCACGTAGGGCAGGTGGCGGCGGCGCTCCTGGAAATCGAGCCCGTAACCGACCACGAACCGGTCCGGGATGATGAATCCCACGAGATCGGGAGCGACGCGGTGACGGCGGCGGGCCGGCTTGTGGAGCAGGGCGACCGAACGGAGCGAGCGGGGCAGTTCGGGCGGGATCGCCCCGAGCAGCGCCCGCAGCGCCCCACCCGTGTCCGTGATGTCCTCGACGATCAGCACGTCCCTTCCGGCGAGCGAATCGAGATGGAGCCCCTGGATCTCCGGTTCCCCCGGCTCGGTGCGGTCGCGATAGGAAATGATCCGGCAGAAGTCGACGGTGGGTTCGAGACCCTGTTCCGAAAGCTGCCTTGCCAGATCGGCGGCGAAGACGAAGGCCCCCCGCAACACGACCAGGAGATGCAGATCCGGCCCGGGAATCGCGCTGGCAATATCCGCGGCCAGCTCGACCACCCGATCCCGGATGGCTTCGGCGGAAAGGAGTTCCGCCGGGCGGTCCTTCACGTCCGAATCAGGAAACCGGGAAAAGGCCGAAGGTGACGGTGATGACGCCGAGCGCCTCCACCGGGCGCCCGTCCTTCAGCGCCGGCTTCCAGCGATACTTGAGCGCGTGCTCGCGGGCCGTCTCGACGCAGACCCGGCAACCCGACTTGATGACCCCGAGAACCTCGGTGCTGCCGTCCACCTTGACCAGCACCTGGAGCATCACCTCGCCGGTGACGCGGCGGCGGCGGGCGGCATCGGGATACGGAGGTTCCTCCGGCTCGTAGACAAGCCTCGGCTCCACGTCATAGCCCCCCGGCCGGTAGGCGCCGCCGCCGGAACCCCCGCCGTAACCCGGCCCGACTCCCCATCCGCGGCCCTCGCCAACGCCGGCGCCCTCTCCCCCTCCGATCCCGCCGCCGGTTCCGGCGCTCCGCTCGCGGTCGCGCCCGCCGCGGTCCTCGAAGTCGGTCAGCGAGAGACCGGGCGCCTCCACGGCCTGGGGGGAAAACACCGCACCCGAAAACGAAGCAATCCGGTCGGGGTCGTCCTCGAGGTTCTCGAGATCCTCGAACCGGAGGGGGCGGGGGGCGCGCGGCGCGATCGGCGCCTGCCGCTCGGGTTCCGGTTCCGGCGCGGCCGGCGATTCGACCTGCTCCGGGATCCAGGCGGTAATCCGGCGTCCGCTGCTTCCCCCTCCACCCCCGCCTCCCCCCGGACCCTCACCGCCGGCGACGTCGAACGCGAAGAGCGGGGTGGCGGGCCGTTCCGGTCCGGAGTCCCCCAGGCTGGCAAGGCCGGGGAGAAACACCAGGGCGCCGAGGCTCAAATGGAGGGCCAGCGAGACGAGGGCCGACCTCTCCCTCCAGATCGGGGTCGAAGCGGAAATCGTCCCGCCGGAGCCCAGATCGGGGAGAAGGGAGACCGGGCGGAGAGCCGGAGAGCGTTCCCGAACGCCCGGTTCGGTTGTCATCGCGCGACCCCATCCACCCATGCCGGCCCGGACACCCCGGCACATACGCGAACAACGCTTCGAAGAGTCATATAAAACAACTGTTTTCAATCAGTTGCTTCAAGTCGAGCCAGAGCCCCCACAGGAACGGAGTGTACACCAAGCTGCTTCCCTCCGACCAGCACGGGCGCCGAAAGGTGGTCGGTCGGTTCGATCGGGCCCCTCCCGGCGACCGGGGGCGGTTGCGAGCGCGACCGATCGCGATCACGGACATCTCCCGTTCCCGGGCGCCGGGCAGCACGCGACGGTGGCGACTTCCCTTCCGGTGGGGGCGGGATCGGCTCCCCTGCGGGGATGCGGGTGGATCGGGGCCGGACAGATGCCTCGATTGCCCCGGGGACCGGGAGGGGGCGGGCATCGAACCGCGCAGCCACCCGAGCCGACCGACCGGGGAACCACTCCGAACCGCCGGACCGGAGCGCCCGCCCCTTCGCCCGAACCCGCGCTCCCCACCTCGCCAACCGGAGCGGCGCCAGCCGGCCGGTAGCGTCGCATCCGGTTGCGGGGCCCCCTCACGACCTCGCGCGGGCTGTCCGCAATTCGGGCGCCGGAACCGGTTCGCCGCCCCGGAGCGGCTTTGTCCCGGCATCAGCCGTCCGGTCCTCGCCGGCGAGGGCGTCCAGGACCTCGCCGGTGTGCTCGCCCCGGAGCGGCGGCGGGAGATCCGCGGTCCGGTTCCAGCCGTCGAAATGGACCGGGTTTCCCACCAGGCGAAGGCGTCCGACCACCGGATGCTCGCGCTCCACCACCATCCGGCGCGCCCGGAGCTGCGGACTTTCCAGAATTTCAGCAACGCTCCTCACCCGGCCGACGGGCACTCCGGCGTCCCCCAGAACCCCCTCCCACTCGGCCACCGGGCGGGTGCGGAAGACCGGTTCCAGCAACGCGCGGAGTTCCGGACGGCGGCGGACCCGGTCCGGATTCCGCTCGAACCCGGGCCGATCCAGACCGGGGCAGGCGGCGGCGCAAAAACGCTTCCAGGTGGCATCGTTCCCGACTCCCACGATTACATGACCATCCGAAGCCTCGAACGTCTCGTAGGGGGTCAGCGAAGGGTGGCTGTTCCCGCTCCGAACCGGCTCCTCCCCGGTCAGGAGGTAGCCCTGCGCCTGGTAGCAGAGAGTCGCCACCACCGAATCGAAGAGCGCGACATCCACCCGGCGCCCCCGGCCATCCCGTTCCCGGGCAAATAGCGCCGCGAGGATCCCCGAACCCGCCATCATCCCGGCGGTGATGTCGGCGAGCGAGGCGCCCACCTTGGTGGGTGCGCCTCCCGGGGGGCCGGTGAGACTCATCCAGCCCGCCTCGCCCTGCATGATCGCGTCATAGCCGGGCGCCGACGAGCGCGGGCCGTACTGGCCGTAAGCCGACACCGAGCACCAGACGAGCGCGGGATGTCGCTCCAGAACCCGCTCCGGCGCGAAACCGAGCCGCGCCATCGTCCCGGGCCGGTAATTCTCGATCAACACATCGCTCTTCGCCAGCAGGCGCCCGAGGCGCTCGCGGCCGGCGTCGGTCTTGAGATCCAGCGTGACACTCCGTTTGCCCCGGTTCACCGCAAGAAAGTAGGCGCTCTCCCCGGCGGCGAATGGCGGTCCCCAGGCGCGGGTGTCGTCGCCGGCGGGTGGTTCGATCTTGATGACCTCGGCTCCGAAGTCAGCCAGCATCATGGTGGCGTAGGGGCCCGCCAGAACCCGCGACAGGTCGAGAACCCGGACGCCCGCGAGCGGGCCGCTGGCGCTCACGGATTCGCGGCGGTGTGCAGGGCCCGTCCCAGCAGCCTGAGGGCCTCGTCCGCATCCGCCCGGGTGATGTTCAGGGGAGGCGAAAGCCGAACACAGTTGCCGTTCAGGCCCGCCTTCCCGATGAGCAACCCCTCGTCACGCGCCGCCTGGAGAAGGCGGGCCGTGAAACCGGGAGCGGGGGCCCGGGACTCCCGGTCCTCCACCAGTTCGAGGGCGAGCATCAGTCCCTTGCCCCGGACATCCCCGATCACCGGATGGGCCTCCTGCAACTCGATCAGACCGTCGCGGAACCAGGCGCCCACCCGCTCGGCGTTCTCCGCGAGCCGATCCCGGCGCACCACATCGATCACGGTGCGGGCGGCGGTCATGCTCACCGGATTCCCGCCGAAGGTGGAGAGCGTGCTGCCGCGGACAGCGGAGGCGATCTCTCCGGTGGCGACGGTGGCGCCCACCGGGATCCCGTTGCCGAGAGCCTTGGCGTAGGTGACGATGTCGGGGACCACATCCCAGTGTTCGATGCCGTTCAGGGCGCCGGTCCGGCCCCAGCCGGTCTGGATCTCGTCGCAGATGAACACGCCGCCGTATCGGCGCACGATCTCCACGGCCACCTCGAAATAGCCGGGGGGCGGGGTGATGAACCCGCCGACGCCCTGAATCGGCTCGGCGAGGAATCCGGCCACCCGGCCGGAGGTGGTGGTGCGGATGACATCCTCGATGTCCCGGGCGCACCGGAGGTCGCACGACGGGTACCGGAGACCGAACGGGCACCGGTAGCAATAGGCATTGGCCACCACCTTCATCCCGGGCACATGGGCGCCGCCGAGGCGCCAGGGCGCCTGTCCGCTGGCGCTCATGGTCATCAGACTTCGCCCGGCGTACCCGTGACGAAGGGTGACCAGCTCGGCGCTCCCGGTGTGGAGTTCGGCCATCAGGATGGCCATCTCGTTGGCTTCGGTTCCCGAGTTGGTGAAGAAACTGCGGTCGCAGTCACCGGGAGCAACCTCCGCGAGGCGCTCCGCCACTTCCACCATCGGCTGGTTCGGCAACAGGGTGGAGCAGTGCTGGAGGGTGTCCACCTGCTGCTTGACGGCGGCATTGACCTCCGGATGGCAGTGGCCGAGCCCCACGGTGACGATGCCGCCGAAGAAGTCCAGATAACGGTTGCCGTCGGCGTCCCAGACGTTCTTGCCCTCCCCCTTCACGACGGGCATCGGCTCGTCGTAGAAGGTCTGGACGGCGGGAAGGACATACCGACGATGACGCTCACGGATGGAGTCGGCGCGGGTTTCGGTGGGCAACGGAAAGTCCTCTCGGGGTCGGCCGTTCTATCGGAGAAGGTCTGTCCAGGCAGGATTTGTCGCAGGGTCTATCGAAGCAGGGCGATTTCCCGGAGTTCCCGGAGGTGGTCCCGGATCCGGGCGGCGCGCTCGAATTCGAGCTCGCGGGACGCCTTCTTCATTTCCTTGCGAAGTCGGATGATGGTCTTTTCCAGGTCCTCGGGGCTCTCCGGCGGCGTTTCGAGCAACCCCACCGCGCGCGCCCAGTCATCCTCGTCGGCGGCCTCCTCATTGCGCGACACGGCAGCCAGGTCGGTCGTGACGTCCTTCACCACGGTCGTGGGAGTGATGCCGTGCTCCCGGTTGTACTCCTCCTGGAGGGTGCGGCGCCGGCGGGTCTCCGCAAGGGCCCGGTCCATGGATCCGGTGATCCGGTCCGCGTAGAGGACGGCGCGCCCGGCGGCGTTGCGGGCCGCCCGGCCCATCGTCTGGATGAGTGCGCCTTCGGAGCGGAGATATCCCTCCCGATCGGCGTCGAGGATGGCAACGAGGGAAACTTCAGGAAGATCGAGGCCTTCGCGCAGCAGGTTGATCCCCACCAGCACATCGAACTCGCCGAGCCGCAGCGACCGCAGCAGCCGGACCCGCTCCAGGGTGTCGATGTCGGAATGCAGGTAGCGGCAGCGGATATCGAGCTCGTGGAGGTACTCCGCCAGGTCCTCCGCCATCCGCTTGGTGAGCGTGGTCACCAGCACCCGCTCCCCCCTGGCCACCGTGACCCGGATATCCTCGAGCAGGTCGTCCACCTGGTTGCCGGCGGGGCGAACCTCGACCTCGGGATCCAGCAGCCCGGTGGGCCGGATGATCTGTTCGACCACCTCGCCGCCGACGGCTTCGAGCTCGTACGGTCCGGGAGTGGCGGAAACCGCGATCACCTGCCCGATTCGCTGCTCCCACTCCCCGAAGTTGAGCGGACGGTTGTCGAGGGCGGAGGGAAGGCGGAAACCGTGCTCCACCAGGACCCGCTTGCGGGCCTGGTCGCCGGCGTACATCCCGCGGATCTGCGGAAAGGTCTGGTGACTCTCGTCCACGATGACCACGGTGTTCCGCGGGAGGTAGTCCATCAGGGTGGGAGGGGGTTCCCCGGGAGCGCGCCCGGTGAAATGGCGGGAGTAGTTCTCGATCCCGTGGCAGTGGCCGGTTTCGGCCAGCATGTCCAGATCGAACCGGGTCCGCTGCATGAGCCGCTGGGCTTCGAGCCGCTTTTCCCGGCGGAGCAGCTCCGGGTGGCGCTCGTCCAGCTCGGCGTGGATGGTGACGAGGGCCCGACGGAGATCCTCTTCGGCGGCCACATAGTGGGTCCTCGGGAAGAGCGTTGCCCGGTGCTCCACCGAGAGTTCGCGTCCGGTGAGCGGATCGAAGCGGGCGATTCGCTCCACTTCGTCCCCGTACAGGCGAACGCGCAAGCCGATGTCCTCATACCCCGGAACGATCTCGAGGGTGTCGCCCCGGACCCGAAAGCGACCCCGTTCCAGCGAGGCGTCGTTCCGGAAATACTGCATTTCCACCAGCTTGGCGAGCAGTGCCTTGCGTGACGGAAACTCGGCTCCGTCCTCGAAGACCACCAGCATGCCGTAGTACGCCTCCGGCGAGCCGAGGCCGTAGATGCAGGAAACGCTGGCGACGATCAGCACATCGTTGCGCTCGAACAGCGAGCGCGTCGCGGAGAGCCGGAGCCGGTCGATCTCGTCGTTGATGGTGGCTTCCTTCTCGATGTAGGTGTCGCTGGCCGGGACGTAGGCTTCGGGCTGGTAGTAGTCGTAGTAGCTGACGAAGTATTCGACCGCGTTGTCGGGAAGGAACTGGCGAAACTCCTGGTAGAGCTGGGCCGCCAGCGTCTTGTTGTGGGCGATGACCAGCGCCGGACGGTTCACCGCCTCGATGACCTTGGCCACGGTGTAGGTCTTGCCGGACCCGGTGACTCCCAGCAACACCTGATGCGGGTCGCCGCGCTCGAGCCCGCAGGTCAGCGCCTCGATGGCGGCCTGCTGGTCTCCCGCCGGCTCGAACGGACTCGCGACCCGGAACGGCCGGGAAGCGACCGGGCCGGGAAGCCCCGGCCGGGCAAGGGGAGCGGCGCGTTCGGCGGGTGCGGCGGCCCTCACCGTCAGTCCGGCGCGGTGTCCGGAACGATGTCCGCGGGATTCAGGCCGCGAAGTTCGAGTACCCGGAGAATCGTCTCGTGCAGCTTGATGTCCGGGGTGGAGGCTCCGGAAGTGAGCCCGATACGCACCGGACCGCGCGGCAGCCAGTCGTGGCGGCGGCCTGCCGAATCGTCGGACCGGCACCGGATCACGCTCTCCGAGACGAGACTCTCGGAACCGGAGATGTGATAGGAGGGAAGCCGGGCCTCGCAGATTTCCGCGAGGTGTGAGGTATTGGAGGAGTTGAATCCGCCCACCACCAGCATCAGGTCCATCTCCGTCTTTTCGAGCAGTTCCCGGACCGCGTCCTGCCGATCCTGGGTGGCGCTGCAGATCGTGTCGAAGGAACGAAAGCGGTCTCCGAGTTCGCCGGGGCCGTAGCGGGCCTCGATGGCTTCGCCGAGCACGCGGGCGATTGCGAGCGACTCGCCGGAGAGCATGGTGGTCTGGTTGGCGAGGCCGATCCGGCCCAGATCGGTGTCGGGGTCGAACCCCGGCGAAACCGCCTCGTCGAAACGGGCGAGGAACGCCTCCCGGGAAAGCGCATCCGGGGACCTCCGGATGTGGCGGCAGACCAGATCGGCCTCCTCCATGTCGAGAACCACGATGTACTTGCCGGCACGCGAGGTGGTGGCCCGGGTCTCCTCGTGCCGGGCCTTGCCGTGAATGACCGTGGTCCGGTCGTCCCGGCGGTACCGCTCCACATTCTTCCAGACGTTCATCACCGAGCCGCAGGTGGTGTCCACCAGGACCGCCCGGCGGCGGCGGAGAATGTCCAGCTCGACGGTATCCACGCCGAACGCCGGCAACAGCACCACGTCCTCGGAACCGATGCCCTCGAATTTTTCCTCGGTTGAGGGCTCTCCCTCGAGGAACCGGATCCCCATCGCGGTGAGTTTCCGGTTCACGAACGGGTTGTGGATGATCTCGCCGGTGATGAAGATCCGACGGTCCGGGAACCTCAGGTGGGCCTCGTAGGCGTACTCGATCGCCCGGTCCACGCCGTAGCAGAATCCGAATTCGCGGGCCAGCCGAAAACGGACATCGCCGGCGCGGATGCGGAAACCGTTGTCCCGGGCGAATCGAACCAGGCTTCCGGTGTAGTCGTCCCGAACCGAACCGGCAATCTCCTGATGGAGGCCCAGGCCGCGCCGGTAGTGGGTTCCCGGCTCCGGGGCGGGGACAGGCGAAACGGCGCTCACGGGGACTCGGCTAATGGTAGTCTCACGTGACGATGCAGGACGTTCTGATCACCGGCCCCCGGAAACGCCAACCCAGGCTTCTCGCGTACGTGGACGCCGGCAAGTGCTTCGGACGCGGATGCGAGATGTGCATCGCGGTCTGTCCGGTCAAGGATTGCATCACGCTGGTTCCGGACCCCGAACCGCGGGCGGTGGGTGAAGTTTGCGCCGTCAACGTGGAGACCTGCATCGGCTGCCAGCTTTGCGCCAAATTCTGTCCGCCGGATTACGACGCCGTCCACATGTTCCCGCACGACGAAGGGATGCGTCTCGCCGGAGAGGACAAGCGCACCTACGAATACCGGCAGTACCACAAGAAGCCGGGCGAAGCCCTGGCCCGCTGAAGGCGCGGCGCACGACCGCCGCCGGGTCCCGTATAATTCCCGGTCCCGTGCCTCTTGACCGTACGACTCCCTCCCGGCCTTGACTGATCCTGACCTTGTCCGCACGAACGGAAGTACGGGAGAGGCGGACCCGGTCGGGGCCGAAGAACGGTGGAACGGCGAGGAGCGCCGGCAGAACGGGGAATTGCGGGACGGTGCGGCGGTTTCCCCCAAGGAACTGCTCGATGCCCTCCGGGTCATGCATGTCTCCCGGGAGGTGGATTTCCGGGAAATCACGCTGAAGCGGCAGAACCGGGCCTTCTTCCAGATCAGTTCCGTCGGTCATGAGGCGATCGGAGTTGCCGCCGGGGCGCTCCTGCGGCCCGCCACCGACTGGGTCTTCGCCTACTATCGGGATCGGGCCCTTGCCCTGCGGCTGGGGATGACCGCAACCGAGCAACTGGCCGCCGCGTGGGGGGCTGCCGCCGATCCGTCCTCCGGCGGACGGCAGATGCCCTCGCACTTTTGCAAGCGGGACCTCGGACTCGCCATCCACTCGAGTTGCGTGGGCACCCAGTTCCTCCATGCAGTGGGCACGGCGCACGGCCTGCGACTGCAACGGAAACACCCGGATGGACTGGTCCTTGCCTGCGCCGGTGACGGCGCCACCAGCGAAGGCGAGTTCTGGGAAGCGCTGAACAGCGCGTGCCTGCGTACGCTCCCGGTCGTCTTCCTCATCGAGGACAACGGGTACGCGATCTCGGTGCCGGTGGAGCACCAGACGGCCGGGGGCTCGATATCCGACCTGGTGCGAGGGTATCCGCAGCTCAAGGTCCTCACCTGCGACGGCTGCGACTACGAGGATTCCTGGCGCACGATGGCCGAGGCCTTCGATCACGCCCGCTCGGGAGCGGGACCGGCGCTGGTCCATGCATCGGTGGTGCGATACCTGTCGCACTCCCTTTCGGACGACGATCGCGACTACAAGACCGCTTCCGAGCTCGAAGGGGAACGCGCCCGGGATCCGATCACGCGGTTGCGCCAGCGGCTGATGGACATGGGCGCGGCGTCCGAAGGGGAACTTGACAACCTGCACCAGCAGATCAAGGAGGAGGTGGCGGACGCGGCCACCACGGCGCTCGGGATGCCGTGGGCGGCGCCGGAGTCCGTTTCCGACCACCTGTACAGCCCCACCGTGGATCCGTGTTCCGACGCCTTCGCCACCGAACCCCGCTTCGACCCGGAGGCAAGGCCCGGCACCATGGTGGACATCATCAACCGGACCCTGCGGCAGGAGATGGCCCGGGATCCCCGGGTGGTGTTGTTCGGGCAGGATCTGGCCGACCTGAGCCGGGAGGAAAACCTCGACCAGGTCAAGGGCAAGGGCGGGGTCTTCAAGGTGACGCACGGACTCCAGCGGGAATTCGGCTCGGAGCGCGTCTTCAACACTCCGCTCGCCGAAGCCACCATCGCCGGGATCGCCTGCGGCATGGCGCTCACCGGCATGCGCCCGGTGGCGGAAATCCAGTTCCTGGATTACATCTGGCCTGCCTACATGCAGATCCGGAGCGAGATCGCCAGCCTGCGCTGGCGCTCGGGCGGCGCCTATGCGGCGCCCGCAGTGATCCGGGTGCCGGTGGGCGGGTATCTCACCGGCGGCGCCGTCTACCACAGCCAGTCGGCGGAGGTCCTCTTCACCCACCTTCCCGGGCTCCGGGTCGTGATGCCCTCGACCGCGCTCGACGCCGCCGGGTTGCTGCGGACCGCGATCCGTTGCGACGACCCGGTAATGTTCCTCGAACACAAGCACCTGTACCGCCAGACGTACAACAAGAGCGCCGACCCGGGGCCGGACTTCATGATTCCCTTCGGGAAGGCGAAGGTGGTCCGGCCGGGGACCGATCTCACGGTGGTGACCTTCGGGGCCCTGGTCCACCGGACGGAACTGGCGGCGAGGAAAGTGCTCGCCGAGGAGGGGATCTCGGTGGAAATCCTCGATCTCCGATCGCTGCTTCCCTACGACTGGGACGCCATCCGGGAGAGCGTGCGGAAGACGAGCCGGGTGCTGGTCGCCTACGAGGACACGAGGAGCTTCGGCTACGGCGCCGAGATCGCGGCGCGCATCGGCGACGAGCTCTTCGATGACCTTGACGCACCGGTCCGGAGGGTGGCCGCCCGGGACACCTGGATCGCCTACAACCCGGGACTTGAGGCAGCGACCCTGCCCCAGGTGGAGGACCTGATCCGGGAAATAACCGGGCTCGCGGAGTACTGACCGGCCACGGGGCGGATCAGCGGGGCCGGGCGCAATCCGCGGTCACCGGATCCGGATCCCGGATCCTCATCTCCGACGCGTCGGCCCGAACGCCTCCGGCCTGACCGGCTCCGGGACGACGGGTTCAGGCTCCGGCTGTCCCGGAAGGTCCTGCTCCGGGCGCCTGGCGTCCGTTCCCGGTGCAGCGCTTGCGGGCTCCGGCAATGATCCGGCGCACTTCGGCGACCGTCTCGTCCAGGTTCCGGTTCACCACCACATGGTCATAGCACGAGCGCTTGTCCATCTCGCCGGGCGCCGCCCCGAGACGGCCCTGGATCGCTTCGACCGAGTCCCGCCCGCGCTGCCGCAGCCGGGCATCCAGGTCGGTAATCGAAGGAGGGGCAATGAAGATGGTGACCACCCGCTCGCGGGAGCGGAGGGAGGCCGCGCCCTGGACGTCCACCTCGATGAGAAGGTCCCCGGAGTCCGTGCCGCCGAGCGCCCGGTGGCTCGTCCCGTAGCGGTGGCCATGGACCTCCGCAAACTCCACGAACGCGCCGGCCGCGACCATGCGCCGGAACGTCCCTTCGTCCACGAAGTGGTAGTCGCGTCCGTCCTCTTCTCCGGGCCGGCAGGGCCGGGTGGTGTGCGAGACCGCGAACTGGAGGGCCGGGTCCGACGCCACCACCGCGCGCAGGATCGTGGACTTCCCCACCCCGGAAGGACCGGAGACCACGAACAGGCGGCGTGTCATCAGGGGCTTGAGGGGTTTTCAGGGGTCTTCGCCGCGGATCGCCGCTCCTGCCCGCCGCACTCCCTCGACGAGACGCTCGGGAGGGAGAAAGCTGAAGGAGAGCCGCAGCGAGCGCGCCGCCGCCGGGTTCCCGTCGTCCGCAAAGAAGCAGGCTCCTCCCACCCACGCCACCCGATGACGCTCCACCGCGTCCCGGAGCAGGCTGGTGGTGTCCGCCGGCAGGGGTCGCTCGCCGAAGTCCAGCCACACGAAGAAGCCTCCGGCGGGAGGGTCGGGTTCCGGCCCCTCGGGAAAGGTCTCCCGGATGGCGGCGAGCATGGCGTCCCGCTTGCCCCGGTAGAGCGCGCGGGCGTCCCGAACCTGCGCCTCGAGGGCGCCGCTTTTCGCGTAGGCGAGGGCGAGCTGCTGCACCAGGGCGCCCGAACACTGATCGGCGCCCAGCTTGATCAGGCCAAGCCGCTCCACCAGCGCCGGATCGGCCACTGCGAATCCCAGCCGGAGGCCGGGTCCGAAGATCTTGGAAAAGGTGTGCACCAGCACGGTCCCCTCCGGTGCGAGCGCCTTGAGCGGAGGCAGCGGATCGCCGTCGTAGCAGAGTTCGGCGTAGGCATGGTCCTCCACCACCATCAACCCGTGCCGCGCAAGAACCTCGAGGGTGTCGCACCGCCGGTCGAGACTCCACGTCCGCCCGGTGGGATTCTGGAACGAGGGGATGGCGTAGAACACCCGCGGCGCGGTTCCGCTTGCCGCGATCTGCCGGATGCGGGCGTCCAGGCCGTCGGGAAGCGGACCGTCCCGATCGGTGGGAACGCCGATCGGGACCAGGCCCATTTCGCGGCAGACGTGAAGGACAGCCATGTAGGTCGGGTCCTCCAGCAGAAGGACGTCCCCCGGATTCAGCAGCGCCGCGAGCACCAGCCGGATGCCTTCGAGTCCACCGCTCGAGATCATGATGTTTCCGGTGCTGGCCGGGATCCCGAAGAGGCGGCGGGAACGCTCCGCGAGGTACTCCCGGAGCGCCGTCACTCCCGGATTCGGGGAGTAATTGAGGGCGGCCGCCCCCGCCCGGCCGAGAACAGCGTCCATCGCTTCGGCGGTATCCTCGATGCGGAAGACCGCCGGGTCGGGCATCCCGCCGGCGAGCGACAGCACTTCGGGCCGCTCAGCCAGCTTGAGGATTTCGGCGACCGCCCGGCCGCCCTCCAGCCGCCGGGTCCGGTCCGAAAAACGAATCTCCGGATTCATGTGCGAGTCACCGTCTCGAGCGCGAGGACCGCCCGCTCCCCCTCGATCTCGATCTCCCGGCGCGAACCGCTCTCCAGTCCGTCATCCACGAGGTCCACCGTGAGGGTCTCGGCGCGGAAATGGGCCTCGCGCTCCCGGACGAGCGAAAGAAGGCCAGGGGATCCGGAGAGGGACAACCGGATCCGGGCGTCATAGGGAAGCGCCAGATCCTTGCGGAGACCCTGAACCCGGCTGAGCAACTCCCGATACCGCCCCTCCTCCACCAGTTCGGCAGTAAGTTCGGTCTCGAGCGCCACCGAGAGCCCGAGCAGGCTGTCGCCGGCAAGTGCGAAACCTTCGCGGGGAACGGATGCGATGTCCAGGTCGTCCGCCTCCAGGCGAACCGTGCGGCCGCTGTCGAGGACGAGCGGCAGATGGCCTTCCGCATCCAGTTGCCGGCGGATCCCCGGACCGGACATGTCCGCGAGCCGCTTCGCCACCGGCGCCATGTCCGGCCCGAGCCGCGGCCCGAGCCGCCGGAATCGCGGCTTCACCCGGAAATCCATGGCCCGGTCGGGATCTTCGGCGAATTCGATCGCCCGCACGTTCAACTCCTCGGCGAGCAGGTCCCGGTGGGCGGCGAGGCGCGCGCGGAGCCCCGGATCGGCCACCGCCACCTCGGCGCCGGCAAGCGGCTGCCGCACGCGGATCCCGTGTTCCTTGCGAACCCGGAGGCCGAGCGAGGCGCTTTCGCGCACGAGGCGCATCTCCTCGTTCAGCGGCGCATCCAGCGGGAATTCGGGACCGGGCCAGTCGGCGAGGTGGACGCTCTCCGGATCCGGACCGGGAACCAGGCTCCGGTGCATCTCCTCGGCGAGAAAGGGAGTGAACGGCGCGGCGAGCCGCGAGAGGCGTACCAGTACCTCGTACAGGGTCCGATAGGCATCCGATTTGCCGGCACTCCATCCGGACTCCCAGAAACGTCGGCGACTGCGCCGCAGCCACCAGTTGGAGAGCGATTCGGCAAGGGTGGCGAGGGCGCGGGCCGCCTCCTGGGCGCGGATGGTCTCGAGCCCCTCGGTCACCGCAGCCGTGGTCTCCTCCAGGTGGGAGAGAATCCAGCGGTCGAGCGGCTGGCGTTCCCCAGCCGGCCGGCCCGCGTGTTCCCGCGGGTCGAACCGGTCGATCCGGGCGTAGATCACGAAAAAGGAGAAGACGTTGCGCACGCGAAGCGGGAACTCCCGGGCCGCCGCCCGGACGTTCTCCAGCGAGTGCCGCTTGCCTCCCCACGGAGTGGCTCCGGCGAGGAAAAACCAGCGGAAGGCGTCGGCGCCCGCCTCCTCGAGCGTGTGCTCCGGAGGCGTGTAATTGCCGCGCGACTTGGATTCCTTGCGGCCCTCGGGGTCGGTGACGTGTCCGAGCACGAGGCAGGACCGGAACGGATGCGGGACCCCGGGCGCCGGAATCCCGAGCCGGCCGCACGTGTCCTCGTCGAACAGCAGCGTCGATATCATCAGCAGCGAGTAGAACCACCCGCGTGTCTGGTCGATCGCTTCGGTGATGTAGTCGGCGGGGAAGGCAGCGAGGAAGCGGTCCCGGTTTCGGTGGGGAAACCCCCACTGCGCAAACGGCATCGCCCCGGAATCGAACCAGCAGTCGATCACTTCGGGTACCCGGCGGTACACGCCGGGTTCGCCCGGCCGGGTCCAGGTCACCAGATCCACCCACGGCTTGTGCACCATCAGGTCCGGATCGAGTTCGGGGCGCTTTCCTCTTGCCTCGTGAAACGCGCGAAAGGCGTCCGGGTTGCGGGCCTCGATTTCGGCCACCGAGGCCGGCATCTCGATGGCGCCGGTCTCGTCGTTGATCCAGATGTTCAGCGGCGTGCCCCAGAAACGTTCCCGCGAGAGTGCCCAGTCCACGTTGTTGCGCAGAAAATCGCCGAAGCGGCCTTCACGGATATGCCCGGGCCGCCAGTCCACCGCTCCGCTGTTCCGCAGCGCGTCGTCCTTCTTCCGGGTGGTGCGGATGAACCAGGCCGGGCGCGCGTACTGGATCAGCGGATCCTCTTCGGCGCGCCAGCAGAAGGGGTACTCGTGGCGGATGGTCTCCTGGTGGACAAGCAGGCCCCGGTCCCGGAGGTAGCGGACGATCTCGCGGTCGGCCTCCTTGACCCAACGGCCCTCGAGCATCGGGATGTCGGCGGTGAAACGCCCGTCGGGACCCACGGCGCACGGCAGCGGGATCTCGTCCGCGTTCCGGTAGGCGGAGATTGTCTTGCGGTGGAGCTCGTGGTCCACTTCGCCGAACGCGGGCGCCTCGTGCACCAGGCCGGTCCCCTGATCCAGTTCCACGAAGTCGGCAGCGAGCACCCGCCAGAAGGCGGGAACTTCGGCGCCGTCGGCGAGGACACCCTTCAGGTTGCCGTACCGGCGCCGATAGTCGTCGAACGGCGGGCGGTAGCGGCGGCCGATGAGCGCCTCGGCAGCGAGGGTGCGGCGTTTCCGGAGCGGCCGGCCCAGCCGTTTCTCCAGGTTCGCAACCAGCGCGTCGGCGAGAATCAGCCGCCGGGGCCGGCCGCCTTCGGGAACATCCTCGACTTCGGCGTAGACAACCCCCGGGCGAACCGCGGCATACAGGTTCGAGGGAAGCGTCCAGGGCGTGGTGGTCCAGATCACCAGGGCAGTTCCCGGGTCATCCTCGAGCGGAAGGGCCACGTGGACGGCGGGATCCTCCACCTCGCGGTAGCCGAGACCGACTTCCGCGGACGAGAGCGCCGTCCCCCCCCCGGCCCACCACCAGACCACCTTCTCGCCGCGATAGAGAAGGTCCTTGCGGTGGAGTTCGGAGAGCGCCCACCAGACGCTTTCCACATAACTCCGCCGGTAGGTCACATAGGCGTTGTCCAGGTCCACCCAGTGCCCGATCCGGGTGGTCATCTCCTCCCAGTCGCGGATATACCGGAACACGCTGGCCATGCACCGCTCGACGAAACGGCCCACCCCGTACTCCTGGATTGCGGCCCGGCCGTGGATCCCCAGCTCGCGCTCGACCTCCACTTCGACCGGCAGGCCATGGGTGTCCCAACCGGCGATCCGCTCCGCGAAGTACCCGCGCATGGTCCAGAACCGCGGGAACACGTCCTTGAAGATCCGCGTCAGGACGTGGCCGTTGTGAGGGCGGCCGTTGGCGGTGGGAGGGCCGTCGTGCCAGACCCGGGGCGGGCGGCCCGACCGGGCAGCCACGCTGCGCTCGAAAATGCGTCGTTCCTTCCAGAACCTGGCGATCTCCGCCTCAGCGGCGGGAATCTCGCTGACGGCCCGGGCAGGCTGAAGAAACGTCAATGCAGGAAGAACGGGCGGTTGGGAACAGATCGCTCGGGCCGCGTCCCCAACGGGACTCGAACCCGTGTTTTCGCCGTGAAAGGGCGATGTCCTAGGCCGCTAGACGATGGGGACCCAAAGGGTAGGCCGTGCAGGCATCGAACCTGCGACATCTCGCTTAAAAGGCGAGCGCTCTGCCGACTGAGCTAACGGCCCGGCGAGCGCGGGAGTGTAGCAGTCGGCCGGGGTCGTCGTGGACGTCCCGAGCCGGCGGGAACTCCACGATCCGGACGGGCCGAAACGGGCGCGAGCCGCTGCGCTCCGGTCACCCGGCCGGGAGGATCGAATCCTTCCGGTCCGGTCCGGTGGACACCATGGTGATCGGCACGCCGGACAACTCCTCGAGCGTATCCAGATAGCGGCGGGCCGCGACCGGCAGGTCGGCAAGTCGGCGCACACCGCGGGTGGGACGGTCCCATCCCGGCAAGGTGCGGAATTCCGGCTCGCAGCGGGCAAGGGCGCCCGGCTCTCCGGGAAAATCGGCAACCGGCTCTCCGTCCAGCCGATACCGCACTCCCACGCGAATCTCGTCGAGCCCGTCAAGGACATCCAGCTTGGTAATGGCGAGCTCGTCGATTCCGTTGACCCGACGGGCATAGCGGAGCACCACGCTGTCGAACCATCCGCACCGGCGCGCGCGTCCGGTCGAAGCGCCGAATTCCCGGCCGCGGCTGCGGATCTCGCGGCCGACGGCTTCGGCCATCGCAGTCGGCATCGGCCCTTCTCCCACCCGGGTCTGGTAGGCCTTCGCCACGCCAAGGACCCGGGTCACGGCCTGGGGGCCCACTCCGGCGCCCACCGCCGCGGCGGCCGCCACCGAACTCGCCGAAGTGACGAACGGATAGGTGCCATGGTCCACGTCGAGGAGCGCCGCCTGGGCGCCCTCGAAGAGGACCTGTCGCCCCGCCGCAAGGGTTTCGTGGATCAGCAGCGAGGTATCCCGAACGAGCGGGAGGACGCGGCTGGCGAAGCCGTCCAGCAGCACCCGCGTGTCGCGAACCTCGGCATCCTCGCGGGCAGCGTCCCAGCCGAGCAGGCGGGCGCGCATGCCGATGAGGTGGGCCAGCCGCTGGTCCCGATTCTCCGGATAGCGGAGGTCACCGAGCCGGAGCCCCCGCCGGCCGACCTTGTCTTCATAGGCCGGACCGATACCGCGGCCGGTCGTGCCGATGCGGCGCCCGGCCAGGCGCGACTCCTCGTACGCCTCGACCGCACGATGGACCGGAAGGATGATCTGGGCCCGGTCGGAGAGCACCAGATCCCGGGCCGGATCCAGGCCGGCGGCCCGCAGTTCGGCCATTTCTCCGAGGAGTGCCCGGGGATCCACGACGCAGCCATTTCCGACGATGGAGCGGACTCCCGCGTGCAGTACGGCGGAGGGCAACAGGTGAAGGACCACCGTGCGGCCTCCCACCACGACCGTGTGACCGGCGTTGTGGCCCCCGCCGAAACGAACCACGCTGTGGAACCGGGGCGCCAGCACATCCACGAACTTGCCCTTGCCCTCGTCCCCCCACTGGGTACCGACGACCGCCAGGCCGGACATGACGGTCCCCGGTCCGGTGCGGAAGCCCGCCTACTCGAGTCCGAGCAGGCCGCGGACTTCCTCTTCCAGTCGTCCGGGAGTCCGGTCCGGGTTGAACCCGATGTGGCGGGTACGGATCACGCCGTCGCGGTCGGTGATGTAGGTGGTCGGCATGGCAAAGATGCGGAACGCCTCATCGGCTTCGGCCGTCGAGATGAGGTTCGTGTAGCGCACCCCCCGATCATCGAGGTAGGCGCGCATCTCCTCGAGCGGCGGAATCCGGTCGTCCACATGCAGACCGAGGACCACGAGCCCCTCCTCCCGATACCGATCCTGGAGATCCTGATAGAAGGGCAGCGACTCCATGCACGGCCCGCACCACACGGCCCAGAAGTCGTAGAGCACCACCTTGCCAGGAAAATCCCGAACCGATACGGACGCCCCGTCGAGATCGGGAAGGGCGAGATCGGGAGCGGGCTCGCCGATGACGCCGCGAGGCTGGGCGGCCAGCAGGCCAGCGCCCAGGAGGGGGAGGAGGAGGGCAAAACGGATCTTCATGACGAGTCCCCATCGGCGCCCTGCCCGGCAAGCCAGCGCTCGCAAGCGATAGCCGCCATGCAGCCGGTACCGGCGGCCGTGACCGCCTGGCGCCAGGTCGGATCCATGACGTCGCCGCAGGCGTACACTCCTTCGACCGAAGTGGTGACGGCGCCGGGATCCACCCGGATGTACCCGACCTTGTCGAGGTCGAGCTGGCCGCGGAAGAGGTCGGTGTTCGGAATGTGCCCGATGGCAACGAACAGCGCGCCGACTGCGAGCCGGGACGCGCTCCCGGTGCGGGTATGGCGAACGCGCAGCCCGGTCACCCCGTCGTCATCCCCGAGCACTTCCTCCACCACCGTCTCCCAGAGGAAACGGATTTTCGGATGCCCCATCGCCCGCCGGGCCATGATCCGCGAGGCTCTCAGGGTGTCGCGCCGATGGATCACATGCACCGTGGTGGCAAAACGGGTGAGGAACAGCGCCTCCTCCATGGCGGTGTCGCCGCCTCCGACCACCGCGATCTCGCGGCCGCGGTAGAGGGCGCCGTCACAGGTCGCACAGGCGGAAACCCCACGGTTGAGAAACGCCTGCTCGGAAGACAGCCCGAGCCAGCGCGCCCGGGCGCCGGTCGCGATGATCAGGGAGTCGGCGCGGAAGGACCGGTCCTCGGTCCCGATCCGGAAGGGACGCGCCGACAGATCCACGGTGGTGGCGTCCACCTGGTGGATTTCGGAGCCGAAGCGCTCCGCCTGCCGGCGGAACCGGTCCATGAGGTCGGCCCCGGTCACGCTCTCGGGGAACCCGGGATAGTTCTCCACATCGGTAGTGAGCATGAGCTGACCGCCGGGAAGTCCCACGTCCGGGTCCATCCCGGATCCGGCCAGCACGACGGGCTTCAATTCGGCGCGGGAAGCGTAGAGCGCCGCGGTGTACCCGGCCGGGCCGCTGCCGATGACGAGTATGCGGGAAGCCGCCCCTTCATCCGTTTCCGCTGGCATGGACCGGGCGGAGCCTAACACGGGGAAACGAGCCGCGAAATCGCGGCGAAATCCTCCACCGACAGCTCGTCCGGGCGCAGTCCGGGATCCAGTTCGAGATCCCTCCGGGCCGCCTCCACGCGCGCTCCCAGATCCCGATCCGGCAGCCGCGCCACGCCGTTGCGGAGCGTCTTGCGCCGGTGGGCAAAGAGTCCCCGAACCAGCCGGCGGAAGTGATCGGGGTCGCCCACCGGGAGCGGATCCTTCCGGGCGGTCAGTCGCACCACCTCGGAAACCACCCGGGGACGGGGACGGAAGGCTGCGGGATGGATCCGGAAACACGACTCGGCGACAAGCCCCCGGGCGACCACCACGCTCAGGGCGCCGTAGTCGGGATCCCCCGGACGGGCCAGCACCCGGGCGGCAACCTCCTGCTGGAAGGACAGGGTCATCGGGTCGAGGAGCGGCGTCCCGACGGGAAGCAGCCGCAAAAGCAGCAGCGTGGCCACCGAGAACGGAAGATTCCCGGCAAGCGGTACCGGAGCTTCGAAACCGGCTCCGGCGAGGACCGCGGGGAGATCGAGTCGGAGCGCATCGCCCACCACCAATTCCAGGTTGGCTCCGAAACCGGCGCGTTCCGACCGCTCCCGGACCACTTCAGCCAACCGGGGGTCGACTTCGATGGCGAGAACCCGGGCTCCGGCTTCGAGAAGCGGCAGGGTAAGGGCCCCCTTCCCGGGCCCGATCTCGACGATCGCTCCCGGTTCCCCGGCTTCGAACGCCGCTGTCGCGAACCGGCGCGCCACGCCCCGATCGTGGAGAAAATTCTGCCCGCGGGCACGCGTCGGGAAGAACGGTCGTCCCGCAGAATGTTTCAGACCTTGCGACATTACTTCAGGTTTGATAGCGTAAACCCCTATTTTGGCGGGACAAGGCGTCATGGACATCCTCACCGCACTGATGCTCGGCTCGCTCCAGGGACTGACCGAGTTCCTGCCCGTCTCCAGTTCCGGGCACCTGGTCTTGGCCGAAGCGCTGCTCCCCGGGGAGGCTCTCTCCAGCCCCGGAATCCTCTTCGAGGTCGTCGTGCATCTGGGAACCCTGGCAGCCGCCATGATCTGGCTTCGCAGGGAGTTCGTGTTGGTTGTGCGCAGCCTGGGCCCCTCGGGGTCCGCCGACGGCCGCCGGTTCCTGCTCCTGCTCCTCGTCGCGTCGGTCCCGGCGGCGGCGACCGGGTTCGCCCTGGCCGGGGCCATTCGCACCGCCTTCGGGGAAGTCGGGTTCGCCGGGATGGGACTGCTCCTTACCGGCGCCCTCCTGCTCGTCGCCGGGAAGAAGGACCCGGGGGGAACCAGCGCACCCGGACTCCCGCGGCTTTCCCGGGGGATCCCCGATGCGCTCCTGATCGGGGCCGCCCAGGCGATCGCGATCCTTCCCGGGGTTTCGCGATCGGGAATCACCATCGTCACCGGACGGCTCGCCGGGCTCGGCGCCGGAGACGCCGCCCGGTTCAGCTTCCTGCTTTCGGCGCCGGTCATCCTGGGGGCAGCGGCGCTCGAAGCGCTGCATGCCGCCGGGAGCGCCGCCTGGGAACCGGCGCTCGCCGAACTCGCGGTGGGATTCGTTTCCGCCTTCGGGTTCGGGCTGATCGCGCTCCGCTGGGTATTCGTGGCGTTGACCCGGAAGCGGTTCCACGCATTCGGTTGGTATTGCCTGGCCGCCGGAGGAATCGGTGTCGGTCTGGCAATCGGTTAGAACAGCCTTCGGACACCGCTTCGGGGCGGGGGTCGGGCTCGCCTCGGGAGGCTTGCTGCTGGGCCTGGCCCTCGCCTCCTACGCGCCGGAGGATCCGGTACCGCTGCTGAGCGCCGGCAACGCGGCGACCACGAACCTGCTCGGCCCGACCGGGGCAATCGTTGCGGAAGTCGCGTTTCAACTGATCGGACTGGTCGCGGTCGCGGTCCCCATCCTGATGATTCGCAGTGGGATCCGGCGGTTTCGGACACCCGACCCCGGCTTGCGGCCCGGGACCCGGGTGCGGGCGATTCTCCTCGCCAGCCTCGCGGTGAGTACCGCCGGCCTCCTCGGGCTCCTTCAGACGCACCTCGGAAGCACGGAAACAGCCCGGATCCCGTGGGGGGGCTACTTCGGCGCCCTGCTCCAGTCGGGACTGGCGAGCGCGATGGGACCGATCGGGAGCGGGATCACCCTCGCAACCTTCGCCCTGATCGCCACCGGGGCGATCCGGGGATTCGGATCGCCCGCGCCGGACGGACCGGACGCCCGTCCGAAAGTCGCGCAGCTCCGGCCCATCGCATGGGTCCGGAGATGGCTGGGAGCCCGGAAACGGCGGCAGGAGCGACGCCGGACGGCTCGGCGTTTCGTCGCCCGTGTCCAGCGGAGCCGGAAGACGGCTCCCCCGTCCCCGGCAGCGGAACGGGCGCGGCCAGCCCCCAAGCGGAAAGCGGCCCGGACGCTTCCGTTCCGCAAGGAAACGCCCGCGCATCGGGACGGCGGGCACACCTGGGAATTGCCGTCGCTTCGGATCCTGACCCGACGCACAAGCCAGGCCGGGCCCGCGAAGCGTGTCCTCGATTCGCGGCGGCAGGCACTCGAGGAGGCGTGCCGGCAGCACCGGATCCGGGGAGAAGTGGTCCGCATCCAGCCGGGTCCGGTGGTGACCACGTTCGAATACCGCCTCGGAGAAGGGCAGGCCCTGAATCGGCTGAAGAGCCTCCGCGAAGAGATATGCATGGCCCTCAGTGCTCCCTCGATTCGGGTCGAACGCGTCCGGGGACGGGATGTGGTGGGCATCGAAGTGCCGAATCAGCGCCCTTCGGTGGTGGGCCTTCGCGAGCTTCTGGAAGATCCGGCGTTCCGCGAGGAGACCGGCGCGCTCCCGGTCGCCATCGGACGGCTGGTCGACGGGAGCCCGCTGGTCAAGGACCTCGCCGAGATGCCGCACCTGCTGGTGGCCGGCGCCACTGGCGCCGGCAAGTCGGTGCTGATCAACACGCTGCTCTGCTCGCTGCTCACCCGTCGCACTCCCGACGAGTTGCGACTGATCCTCATAGATCCGAAGCGGGTGGAACTGCGCCCGTACCGGAAAGTCCCGCACCTGCTGACGCCGGTGATCCTCGAACCGGACAAGGCGAAGATCGTCCTCCTCCGGGCTTGCCGCGAGCTTGATCGGCGCACCCGCGTTCTCGAGGAACACGGGGTCCGGAACATCACCGGCTACAACCGGTACGCAAGGAGTCTCCGCGACGCGTCTTCGCGTCGGCGCCGCAAGGACGGGGAGAATCCGCCGGTGATGCCCCGGCTGGTGATCGTGATCGACGAGCTGGCGGACCTGTTCCTCCATGCCCGGGCCGAGGTCACCCCGGCGATCCAGCGGCTGCTGGCGCTCGGGCGCGCCGAGGGAATCCACCTGGTGCTCGCCACCCAGCGGCCCTCCACCGACATCATCAGCGGAACCCTGAAGGCGAACCTTCCCACGCGGACGGCGTTCCGGGTGGCCACCCAAGTGGACTCCAAGGTGATCCTGGACCGGGGAGGGGCGGAACTGCTGCTCGGCAAGGGCGACATGCTGATGATGCGGGCAGGCGCCGAAATGCCCCGGGCGCAGGGAGCCTTCGTCACCGAAAAGGAGGTGGAACAGCTCGCCCGCTTCTGGTCGAACGCCGGGGATCCGGCGTTCGACGACAGCATGCTCGAGAGCATGGACGAAGCCGGCCCGGCATCCGGCCACCGGACGCCGGCCGGCGCGGTCGCTGCCGGGTCCCGAAAGGAGGACGCCATGCTTCCGGCGGCGCGGGATCTGTTCATCAAGGCGCAAAAGGCCTCCACTTCCATGCTGCAGGCCGAGCTCGGACTCGGGTACCAGCGGTCAAAGCGGATCGTGATGTCGCTCGAGCGCCAGGGGGTGGTCGGTCCGGAACGGGGCGCCCAGCCGCGCGAGGTGCTGGTCCGACAATGAGACAGGCCACCGGGAAACTCGACGCCAGGTCCGCCGAACCGCGCCCGGCGGCGCGAAGTCCAGGCCCGGCGACCGGATTCCCCGGCGCACTCGCCCTGATTGCCGCCGCCCTGCTGGTCGCCGCCCCGGCGGCGGCCACCCCGACCGCGAAGCAGCTCTATGACGAGGCGCGCGCCGCCGAAGCGCGGTTGCGCAGCTCGGAGGAACTCATGGCCGCCCGCGGCGCATGGGTGCGAGCCGCCGACCGCTACCAGGCGGTGGTCCGGAACTGGCCCCGCAGCGGATACTGCGACGATGCCCTGCGGCACCGCGGCGTGCTGCTGCGCGAGGCGGCAACGCGATTCGACCACCGGGATCTCGCGGTCTCCGCAATCAATGCCTTCAACCTGCTGGCGAACGGGTATCCATCCAGCAAGTGGGCGCCCGCCGCCCTGCTCGAGCTGGTCCAGCTCTATCTCGACCCGCTGGACGACCGGGTCCGGGCCCGGCGGGCGGGCGAACAACTCGCGCGGGTGGCGCCCGGGACGGACATGGCCCGGAAAGCTGCCGCCGCGCTTGCCCCCCCGGCGCCCCCGCCCGTCGTTGCGGCGAACCCACCCCGCGCGGTGCTGGATGTGCGGCACTGGGTCGGCGACTCCCATACCCGGGTCGTCATCGACCTGGACGGTGTGGTTCCCCACACCGAAGGACGGCTCTCGGATCCGGAACGAGTCTTCCTGGACTTTCAGGGCGCCCGGCTTTCGGAGGAACTGGCGGCGCGGGTGTTTCCCATCGAGGGATCGCATCTCACCCGGATCCGGGTCGGCAACCGGGATCCGGATGTGGTGCGCGTGGTTCTCGACTTCGGCAGCGTGACCAAGACCAACATCTTCGCGCTGCCGAATCCCTACCGGGTGGTCGTGGACAGCGAAGGCGAGCGTCCGGTGGTTGCCGAGGGCAGCGATCCGGAGCGGACGGGCCCGTCCGCGGCAAGGACGCCCGTCGACTCCGGCGGCGCCCCCCCGGCACCCGAGCCCACCGAAGGCGGGTATTCCATTGCCCGGCAATTCGGGGCCGGGGTGCGGCGGATCGTCCTGGACGCGGGACATGGCGGCAAGGATCCGGGAACCCGGTCCGGCTCGCTGCACGAGAAGGACCTCGCGCTGGATATCTCCAAGCGGGTCCGCGATCTGCTGGAGAAGGACGGGTTCGAAGTGGTGATGACGCGGGAGACCGACATATTCATCCCGCTGGAGAAGCGCGCCTTCATTGCCAACGACGGCGAGGCGGACCTGTTCGTCTCCATCCACGCGAACGCCGCCCGCAACCGGAACGCCCGGGGACTCGAGACGTACTACCTGAATTTCGCCACGTCGCCCGATGCGGAGGCGGTGGCGGCGCGCGAAAACGCCTCGGCCGGGGGGGTCCCGATGGCTCAGGTGCCGAGACTTGTCCAGCAGATCATGAACAACAACCGGGTGGAGGAATCACGCGCCCTCGCAACCTCGGTCCAGGAAGCCATGGTGGCGGACCTGCTCGACAACCCGGAAAGCGAGCACAACCGGGGGGTCAAGACCGCCGGGTTCCATGTGCTGCTCGGCGCCCGGATGCCGGCCATCCTGCTGGAGATCGGGTTCGTGTCCAATCGGGCCGAAGCCCGGCTGCTGCGCCAGTCCCGGTACCGGGGGGAACTCGCGGAAGCCATCGCCAAGGGGATCCGCACCTACGTGCGGACACTGGGTCAGGATGTCACGGCCACGGCGAACGGACCCCAGCCCGACTGAACGGAGAAGACGGGGATCCGGGCGCCGGCGTCGGGCCGGCCCCCCGGACCCGGGGTGCCGAGAGGCGGACTTGAACCGCCGACACAAGGATTTTCAGTCCTCTGCTCTACCGACTGAGCTACCTCGGCTCCGCGGGCGGGGTAGTTTCGCACAGACCGCCGGGCGGTCGGGAACGACTCTCCGCCAGGCTCTCGGGAACGACTCTCCGGCGGACTCTCGGAAACGACTCTCCGACGGACTCTCGGAAACGGCTCTCCGAGGGACTCTCGGGAACGACTCTCCGACGGACTCTCGGAAACGGCTCCCCAACCGTGCGCGCGGGCGGAAGCCCCGGCCCGGCGCAACCCGCAGGAGGCTCCATCGGAAGACGAAAGCGGCGGACGGCCTTGTCCCGGGCGCCGGGGACACGGGGCGTTCGCCGCGCATCCACTCCGCCGCCACCCGTGCGAAGCCGGGAGGAGAGACCCGGGACCGCGGCGCCCGCCGGCGGACCCCTTCGGCAACGGTTCGAGATGCGGTCGGGCGCGGCCGCCCGACGATGCGGCAGGCGGAGCCGGATCAGTCCGCTTCCGGATCGTCGGCGTCCACTCCGAGCGCCTTCCGCACCCGGGACTCCACCGCCGAACGCACCTCCCCGTTCTGCTCGAGGGTCCGCCTCGCACGTTCCCTGCCCTGTCCGACCTGTTCCCCGTCGAAGGAGTACCAGGCGCCGCTCTTCTCGATGATCCGTTCGCGCACGGCGAGGTCGATCAGGTCTCCGATACGCGAAATGCCCTGACCGTAGAGGACATCGAATTCGGCCTGGCGAAAGGGCGGGGCCACCTTGTTCTTGACCACCTTGATCCGGGTGCGATTCCCCACCACCACGTCGCCATCCTTGATCGAGGAGATGCGGCGGATGTCGATCCGCACCGAGGAATAGAACTTCAGGGCGCGCCCTCCGGTGGTGGTTTCCGGGTTGCCGAACATGATCCCGATCTTCTCGCGGAGCTGATTGATGAACACCAGGCACGTGCGGGACTTGGAAACGATGCCGGTGAGTTTCCGGAGCGCCTTGGACATGAGCCGGGCCTGAAGGCCGACCTGGGCGTCTCCCATCTCGCCGTCGAGTTCGGATCGGGGGACCAGCGCCGCCACCGAGTCCACCACCACCACGTCCACCGAACCGCTGCGCACCAAGGTCTCGGTGATCTCGAGGGCCTGCTCGCCGTCGTCCGGCTGCGATACCAGCAACTCGTCGGTATCCACCCCGAGCGCACGGGAATACTCGGGATCGAGCGCATGCTCGGCATCCACGAAGGCGGCCACTCCACCACTCGCCTGGGCGGCGGCCGTGACGGTGAGCGCAAGCGTGGTCTTGCCCGAGGACTCCGGACCGAAGACCTCGACGACCCGCCCGCGGGGGAACCCGCCCACGCCGAGCGCGAGGTCCACCGAGAGGATCCCGGTGGGAATCGACGAGACATCAAGCGCGCTGGAGCCAAGCCGCATGATGGCGCCCTTGCCGTGGCGCCTCGTGATCTGCTCGAGGGCGATGTCGAGCGACCGGTTGCGCTGCGCCCCCGCCGTATCAGTCCTGGGTGTTGCCATGCGATCTCTCTCCCGAGTCGTTGCCGGACCAGGCGCCGGGAAAGCCGAGGGGATCGGTTTCCGGAGCGTCGTCCTCATATATATGACGCACGACTATCGATCTTGTAGCGTGCGCAACGCCGATTGTGGATAACTTGACAGGAATCAATTCGAATACTCGAAAAAACCCCTGCCCGTTTTCCGGCCCAGGCGGCCCGCGTCCACCAGCCGGACGAGCAGCGGCGAAGGCCGGTACCGCGGATCCCCGAAGCCGGACTGCAGGACCCGAAGGATGTCGAGGACCACGTCGAGGCCGATCAGGTCGGCGAGGGCCAGCGGTCCCATCGGGTGGCCCATTCCCAGCTTCATGATCCGGTCGATTTCCTCCGCGTCCCCGACGCCTTCGGCGAGAACGCCGATGGCTTCGTTGATCATCGGAATCAGAATCCGGTTGGACACGAATCCGGGCGCGTCCCGGACCACCGAAGGGGTTTTCCCCAGCGTGCGCGCCAGATCGGTCGTCGCCGCCACCGTCTCGTCCGAGGTTTCGAAACCGCGGATGACTTCCACAAGCTGCATCACCGGAACCGGATTCATGAAGTGCATCCCGATGAACCGGTCGGGCCGACCGGACGCCGCCGCCAATCGCGTGATCGAAATCGAGGAAGTGTTGCTCGCGAGGATGGCGGGTTCGGGCAGGATGCCGGCGATACGCCGGTAGAGATCGCGCTTGACCGACTCCCTTTCGACCACCGCCTCCACCACGAACGAGGCGCCCGCAACCGGTTCGAGGGCGATACCGGGCCGGATCCGGCTGCGGGCGGACTCCGCCTCGAGTGCGCTGATGCGTCCCTTCTTCACCATCCGCTGGAGGCTGCGCGAGATTGCCGCCATCCCCTTCGCGCCCCGTTCCCCGGAGAGGTCCAGCAGATCCACCCGAAAACCGGTCACCGCAAACACCTGGGCGATACCGGCGCCCATGGTTCCGGCCCCGAACACCGCCACGCGGGCGCGCCCCGGGCCGTGCGGGTCAGCCACGTTCCACTCCCAGGGCGACACCGTTTCCGCCCCCGAGGCACAGACTCGCCACCCCGCGGCCACCGCTGCCGAGGGAATGCACCAGGGTGGTGAGCACCCGGGCCCCGCTGGCCCCGATCGGGTGCCCGAGGGCGACCGACCCGCCCTTCACGTTGGTCCTGGCGGAAGACAGACCCAGTTCCCGACGCACCGCGATCCCCTGTACCGCAAACGCCTCGTTGATCTCGAAGCCCTCCACCGAGTCGCCGGACCAATCGAGACGTTCCAGCAGGGTCCGGACCGCGGGAACCGGAGTCATCATGACCCACCGGGGCGGCAATCCGGAAACCGCCTGGCCACAGATCCGCGCCATCCGGGGCAACCCGTACTCGCGGGCGGCGCGATCCGACGCAATGACCAGCGCCGAGGCCCCGTCGGCAAGCCCGGGAGCGTTGCCGGCCGTCACGCGGCCCTCCCGCCGGAATGCCGGCCGCAGCCGGGCCAGCGACTCGACCGAGGCGTCCTCGCGGATCGATTCGTCCCGATCCACCACCACCGGCTGTTTTCCCGGCGCCTCCACCGGCACGATCTCCGCCGTGAACTGACCGGCCGTGCGTGCCGCGGCCGCACGGTGATGACTCTCGACGGCAGCGGCGTCCATCTCGTCGCGCGAGATCCCGAAACGGTCCGCAACCAGCTCGGCGGTCTCGCCCATATGCACTCCCGAGCCGGCGTCGGTGAGCCCGTCGTGGACGGCCGAATCCACCATCGGCAAGTCCCCGGTCTTCCTTCCCCGGCGCACCCGGGAAATCAGGTGGGGCGCTCCGGACATCGACTCCATGCCGCCAGCCACGACGATATCGGCATCTCCCGCCAGAATCGCCTGCCGGGCCAGCATCACCGCCTTGAGTCCCGAACCGCACACCTTGTTCACGGTGAACGCCGACACTCCGGGCGGAAGGCCGGCGCCGAGCGCGGCCTGGCGAGCCGGATTCTGGCCGAGTCCGGCGCCGAGGACGAGGCCGAGGATCACCTCGTCCACCGCATCCGGCGGCGCCCCGGCACGGCGGACCGCCTCCGCCACCACCAGGGAGCCGAGTCGCGGCGCCGGAACCGCGGCGAGCGCGCCGAGGAATCGCCCGATAGGAGTACGGACCGCACTTGCGATCCAGACCGCCGGGAGGACGCTCACGCTTCCCCCACGATCCGGATCCGAAGCGGCGCCAGCGGCAGACCGGCGGCTTCCCGCAACCGGGCGGCGAGGGCCTCCCGCTCCTGCCGCGTCATCCGGGCGCGACGGCGGTCCGGCGCCCGGAGCGTCAGTACGCCACGTTCGAAGGCAACCGGCTCGAACTCGAGCAACATCGCGTCCGGAGCGGCCTCGCGCCATGCGTCGCGCAGCAGGTCCAGCCCGAGCATCCGCTTCTGCAACGGCTTCGGCAGCGCCGAGCCGATCAGGCTCCGGATCGGCGCCGGTTCACGCCTCCGCCGTCGGCGGGAAGAAGGCATCGGCATCTCCCGTCATCGTATCGCCCCGACCCGCGTCCCCCGCTGGTATAGTGTGGCGTCTGTCGCGCTTCCCGGCACTGGAGGGAACTTGATGGCCGAAGACAAGAATCCCGATGTTTCGCAGGTGGGATCTCCGCATGCCCCCGCGAACCCGTCACCCGGCCCCTTCTCGCGCCGGACGTTCCTGAGGGGGAGCGCCGTTGCCGGGGCCGTGTCCACCGGAGTCCTGGCCGGGTTTCCGGGATCTGCCGGAGCTCAGGACGAGTCGGGCCTGGTCGGACCGGATCCGGTGGACATGGCGTTCCGGATCAACGGCAAGGCGCACGTGGCCACCCTCGAACCGCGGGTGACCCTGCTGGACGCCCTGCGAAACCACTTGGACCTGACCGGATCCAAGAAGGTGTGCGACCGGGGCGCGTGCGGCGCCTGCACGGTGCTGCTGGACGGCGCACCGGTCTATGCCTGCTCGATTCTTGCAATCGAGGCGCAGGGCCACGAGATCACCACCATCGAAGGCCTCGGGTCCCCCGGGAACATGCATCCGGTGCAGCAGGCGTTCGTGGACAACGACGCCCAGCAATGCGGATTCTGCACTCCCGGTTTCGTGATGGCGTCCGTCGCGCTCCTGGACCGCCACCCGAATCCCGACCCGGAAACGACTCATCGGGAATTGGGCGGCAACCTGTGTCGCTGCGGCACCTATGCCGGGATCCGGGCCGCGGTCGCCCAGGCCTCACAGGGGGGAACGACGAATGGCTGAGTACACCTGGCCGGCAGCTTCCGACCGGCGACTCATCGGCTCGCGCCTGAACCGGCTGGACGGTCCGGTCAAGGCGACCGGGCATGCCCGATACGCCTACGACCGCAACCGCCTGGCGATGCTCTGGGCCGTCATGGTTCCGTCGCCGCATGCCCATGCCCGGATCACCCGGATCGACACCGCCGCCGCCGAGGCGACACCGGGGGTGGTCAAGGTGCACGTGATCCAGGATGTCGGCACCGAGATCCAGTGGGCCCACGACGAGATCGTCGCCGTGGCGGCCACTTCCGAGGAGGCCGCGCGGGACGGCGCCGAAGCGGTCGTCGTCGAATACGAAGTCCTGCCCCACTTCGTGACCGAGCGGAATCTGAACGAAGCCCCGGACGCCCAGGAAGCCCAGGCCGAGACCACCGGGGATCCGGACGCGGCGCTTCAGGGCGCCGCCACCACGGCGGGAGGCGCCTACCACGTCGCCCAGATCGCCCACTGCTCCCTCGAACCCCACGGACAGGTGGCCGAATGGGAAGACGAGGAATCGGTCACCGTCTGGGCCTCCACCCAGGCCATCAGCGGAGTCGCTTCCCAGCTTGGGGAGGCGATCGGGATTCCGGCTTCCAACGTCCATGTCGAGACCCCGTACATGGGCGGCGGTTTCGGCAGCAAGTTCAGTGCGGACCGCTGGGGCGTGGTCGGGGTCGAATTGTCCCGGATGACCGGGCGCCCGGTGAAATTGATGCTGGACCGGGATCAGGAGGTCAGCGTGGCCGGCGCCCGGCCCTCGACCCACGCGGAAGTCCGGCTCGGGGCGGACGCCAGCGGGAAGGTGGTGGCCTGGAGTTCGAAGAGCTGGGGTTCCGGTGGTCCCGCCGGCGCCGGCTCGCCTCCGATCCCCTACGTGTTCGAGTTCCCGAACCAGACCCACGGCCACACCTCGGTCCCGACGAACACCGGACCGGCGCGGGCCTGGCGGGCTCCCAACCACCCGCAGGCCTGCTTCGTGACGATGCGGGCGCTCGAGGACCTCGCCCACGCCGCGGGAAAGGATCCGCTCGACTTCTTCCTCGGGAACCTGCAGCTGACCGGGGAGCGCTCCGACGTCTACCGGGAGGAACTGGAGAAGGGCGCGGAACTGATGGGTTGGCGGGATCGCTGGCGGCCGCGCGGGTCTTCGGGCGGCTCCGTGAAGTCGGGGCTCGGACTTGCCCTCCATACCTGGGGCGGCCGCGGACACCGCAGCAATTGCGAGGTGCTGGTGTACCGGGACGGACTGGTGGAGGCCCGGATCGGAAGCCAGGATCTCGGGACCGGCACCCGCACGATCATCGGGATCGTGCTGGCGGAGACCTTCGGCCTCGACATCCACCAGGTGAAGGTCACCATGGGCCGCAGCGTGCTTCCCGCCTCGGGAGCGTCCGGCGGAAGCACCACGGTCGGCGGCGTCAGCGGCGCCACCCGCCGGGCGGCGCTGAACGCGGTGGACGCCCTCTTCGAGCGGATCGCTCCCCGCCTCGGCGCCGAACCGGACAACCTCGCGCTTCGGGACGGCCAGTTGCGGTTCCGGGACGACTCGAACCCCCCGATGCCCTGGCGCCAGGCGGCGGCGATGGTCGGCGTGAACCCGGTTTCGGCCACTGGCGCCAACCCGGGGCCGGGCGCGCTCACCGACAGCGGCGTCGGCGGCATCCAGATGGCCGATGTGAGCGTGGACACCGAGACCGGCGTGGTTTCCATCAACCGGCTGGTGGCGGTTCAGGATTGCGGGCTGATCCTCGACATGAAGACCGCCGAAAGCCAGGTCTACGGTGCGCTCATCATGGGCGTCACCTATGCCCTCACCGAGGAGCGGGTCTTCGATCCCGTCACCGGGAGGATGCTGAACGCCGACATGGAGTTCTACAAGCTGGCCGGCATCGCCGACGTGGGCGAGATGGTCGTCCACATGATGACCGGCCCGGGTTACGACGAGCGCGGGGTGATCGGTCTCGGGGAGCCGCCGGTGATCGCCCCCGGCGCCGCGATCGCCAACGCGGCCACCAACGCGGTCGGCGTTCCGATCAACGAAATGCCGATGACCCCGGAGCGGGTGCTTGCCGCCATCGAGGCGGGAGGGAGAGCGTGATGCGAGCCTTCGAGTACACCAGTCCCCGGACGGCGCAGGAAGCGGTCCGCATGCTGGCCGTTCCCGGCGCGGTTCCGCTGGCAGGGGGAAGCGACCTGCTGAGCCTGATGAAGGATGGCGCGGTCGCGCCTTCCCGGCTCGTGAACCTGAAAGGCATCGCCGACCTCGCGGGCGCGATGGAAACCGACGACGGTTTCCGGATCGGGGCGACCACCCGGCTGGGACCGCTGTCCGAGTCGAGTGCGGTCCGTTCACGGTTCCCCGCCCTTTCGCAGGCCATCGCCAGTATCGGCAGCCCGCAGGTGCTTTCGGTGCGTACGGTCGGGGGAGACCTCTGTCACCGGCCCCGCTGCTGGTATTTCCGCGCCGGATTCGGCCTGGTCCCGATGCGCGACGGCGCGTCCATGGCCCGGGAGGGTGACAACCGCTACCACGCGGTCTTCGGGAATGACGGCGCGGCCGTTTTCGTGAACCCGTCGATCGTGGCGCCGCCGCTGATCGCACTCGGGGCTTCGGCAACCGTGCTCGGACCGGATGGCGAACGGACGGCGCCCCTGGAGGATCTCTACCGGACGCCGACGTCGAGCGACGAGAGCGAATTCACCCTTGCTTCCGGCGAAATCGTGACCGCGGTCACGATTCCGACCCGTTCCAGCCGGAACGGGACCTGTGCGATCAAGAATCGCAAGGGGTTCGACTGGCCGCTGGCTACGGCGAGCGTGGCGGTCGGCGATTCCGGCGCCCGGGTCGTGCTCGGCCAGGTCGCCCCCACTCCGTGGATCGCCACCGCCGCCGGGGATGCGCTCCTTGGCGGGATATCCGACACGAGCGCAGCGGCAGCCGGGGACGCTGCCGTTTCGGGCGCGCGGGCGCTCTCCGGCAACGGTTACAAGATCCAGTTGACGCGGGTCGCGGTGAAGCGCGCCGCGCTCGCAGCCATGGAGGGCTAGATGATGGCCAAGATCACCGCCACCTCGAAGACCGCGGCGCCCGGCGCCGCCGGGCGAGCCGCGCTCCAGCTGTGCCACCGGCTGCGCTCCAAGGCGATGTACATGGATGTGGAGTACGACCCCACCGTCCCGGGAGGCATCCCCGGGGACGGCTACTTCTGGTGCACCCACACCCAGAACTGCCTGGGACCGGACGGCAAGGTCGCCGATCGCGGCAGCTGTACCGGGAACGCCGGGCGAGCCTGCTTCGAGCGGTCCTGGTGACCGCCGGACGGCAACTACGCTAAATTCAGCTCACACTCGGGCGGCGTATCCGCCTGCAACCCGCGACGGAGGCAGATCATGTCGAGGAACCTTGTCAGTGCCGGGATCGGAATGCTGCTCTTGGGCGGCATTGCTTTCGCGAACGAAACGGAGACCGCCCTCAACGGCCTCTATCTTGAGGCGCGTACCGCCGATGTCTATGCCGGTCACTGCTTTGCGAACAGTGAAGTGGGGCTGGCCGGACGCGAGGCGATCCTCGCCTGGAGCATCTCGGAGGGACGCTACGAAGGCGTTCCGCTGGATGGTCTGAAGGTCGTGGCCGTGGTCAAGGCGCAGGCGACGCTCGGAGATCCGCACGCGACCCCGTATCCCGCCGATTCGGTCCTGATCGTGGACCGGAACGCGAACGCCGACCAGCGGACCGCGCTCATCCAATTCGCCCGGGATATGGGAGGCGAACTTCTCGACCAGGTCCGGGGCATCCACGACGAAACGGTGGAAGCCGAGTTCGATGGTCGTCCGGGCCATGCTTCGCTCCGGGCCGGCGAACTGGTCGAGCTGGAGACCCGCGCCATCACCCACAAGGACCACCTCTGTGGCAGCGAGTTCGTGTACTACGACCCGCTGACCGAGGTCGACGGAGCGGTTCCTGCGTACACCGAGAAGCACGCCTTCAAGGGCGACGATTTCAACAACACCTGGAGCTGCCCGCTCAAGCGCAGTGCGTTCGTCGGCAGCTTTGTCCGCTGATCGCGGAAGAATGCGTCCGCCCATGCTCCGGAGGCTTTGCCTTGTCCTGACTGTCGCTCCGGTCCTGATCGCCGGGGTGTCCCTTTCGGCAGCCCGTCCGGTGCTGGCCGCCGAACCCGTCCTGGGTACGCCCGACGGTCCTCCTCCCGGGGAAATCGCGGCCGAAATCCGGGATGCGCTCGAGGGCGAGGGCATTCGTGCGACCCTGGAATCCGGGGTGAACCTCGACTTCTGGATGCGCGCCGCCCCCCCCGGCGGCGGAGGGAGCAACCCGGCCGCCACCTTCCCCGATCTCGCGGTGGGAACCCTGGTCGGCGTGGTGCGCATCGACGGTCCCTGGACGGACTACAAGGGGAATCCGATCGAACCCGGAGTGTTCACGATGCGCTACGGAAACCGGCCGGAGGACGGAAACCACATGGGAGTTTCCGTCCATCTCGACTTCGTGCTGCTGGTGCCGGTCGCGGAGGACACCACCTTCGCAGTGGATTGGGGGCAAGCCGCCCTCAACGTCCGGAGCTTCGCCGCCACCGGAGTCGGACATCCGGCGGTCATGAGCCTCGCACCCGACTACGCAGGCCTCACCGAACCGGCCATCTTCGAGGACGACGCCGGAGGCTACGCGCTCGGCTGGCCCTGGGAGAGCGGCCTGGTCCTCGGCCTGGTGGTGGAGGGCGAAGGCGAGCACTGAGCCGGACGCGGCCGCGATCCTGCTGGCCGCCGGCGCATCGCGGCGGATGGGAGGCCGCGCCAAGGCACTCCTGCCCCATCCAACCGGATCGCCCCGGACCATGGTGCGGACCACCGCAGAAACGCTGGCGGCTGCCGGCCTTGATCCCATCGTGGTGGTCCTCGGGCACCGGAGACGGGAGGTTGCCCGGGAACTGGCCGGCGTCCGGGGAATCCATCCGGTCGTGAACCCGGCGTGGCAGAAGGGCATGCTCGGCTCGCTTCGCTGCGGCGCGCGCGAGGCGGCACGAACGTCCGGGGCCGACTGGTTTCTGGTGGCGCCGGTGGACCAGCCGTTCCTCTCGGCGAACCTCATCCACCGCGTGCTCACCGCCGCCACCCCGGACGTGGCGGCGGTCGTTCCGGCGACGCCGGAAGGGGAGCGCAACGACTCGTGGGGCCACCCGGTGGCGCTCTCCCGCCGGATCCTCCCGGAGGTGATGGAGCTTCGCAACGATCCCACCGGAGCGGACCGGGGCGCCGCCACCGTGATCCGCAGACACCGGAGCCGGGTATCGGTGGTCCCGGCGGAACCCCGCGAACTCCTCGACGTGGACCGCTGGGAGGAGTACCTCCGGCTTCGGGGTTCGGGTTCCCCCCGGTAGGATCATTCGGTGCTCCAGCGTCTCACCGTCCGCGGCTTCAAGTCCCTCGGGGACGTCACGGTCGACTTCCCGCCTCTCGGCATCCTCTACGGGGCGAACGCATCCGGCAAGTCGAATCTGCTGGAGGCGGTGCAGTCGCTCTCCTGGATGGGGAACGCCCGGACGCTAAACGACGCGTTGGGGGGACCGGCGCCGATTCGGGGGTTTGCCTTCGAGACCTTCGCTCTCCATCCGGAGGGGTACAGGGCCATGCTTGAAGCCGGCAGCGGCAGTTTCCTCCTGGAAGCGGAGCTGACTGCCGGCGAGGAACGCTACCGCTACCGGATCCGACCCCGCATCGACTACCGCACCGGGGTGCTCACGGTTTCGGACGAGTACCTGGCCCGCCTCTGGCCGAGTGGCAAACCGCGGGGAAACGCGATCATCGAAAAGGTTGACGGAGCCCTGCTCATCCGGCGCAAGGTCAAGGCATCACGTCCCCGGCAGGAGCCGGTCGGACTGCAATACACACTCCTTTCGGATCGAAGATTCAGTGGATCCGGTTACGAGGGGCTGGACGCGGTGCGGGAGGAGCTCGCAAGGTGGCGGCGCCACGCGCTGGAACCCCAGGTCACCATGCGCACCGAACGGGCGCCGGCAGCGGTGTCCGACATCGGCGCCCGGGGCGAGTATCTCGCGCCTTTCCTCTTCCGGCTCCGATCCGAACACGAGCAGGGCTATCGGGATGTCGCGCGATTGCTCCAGGCGGCGCTTCCGGCGGTGAGTGACCCCAGGGTGGAACTCGACACCACCCATGGGGTACTGCGGCTCTCGGTTCGCCAGCGGGGTATCGAAGTCTCCTCGCGCATCCTCTCCGAGGGAACCCTTCGGGCGCTCGCCCTCTGCGCCACCGCGGTCAACCCGTGGGGACCGTCGCTTCTCGCCATCGAGGAACCCGAAAACGGCCTTGACCCACGATATCTGGATCGGTTCGGGAGATTGATCGCCGGTCTTGCCCAGGACCGGCAAGTCCTCGTGACCACCCACTCGCCGCTGTTCGTGGATGCGGTGCTCCGGGAAGTCGAGGAACTGCCCGAACCGCTGCAACACGATGTCATGCACGTCAGGGCCACGAGCCAGGGAACCACCGTGCACTCCCTGGGCCCCCTCTTCCGAAACGCCAGGGCCCTCGAGGGGAAGGCCATCAAGGGGCTGGAACTGCCATGGGAAGACACCCGGTTTCAGAGCCTGTTGATGCGCGGGCTGGCCGATGGCTGACGCACTCCGGATCGCGCTTTTCTGCGAAGACCGGGCGCAGCAGGCCTTCCTCGAACCCATGGTCCGCCGCCTTGCGGATCGCCGGCCCGAAATCAGGACGGTTTGGGCGCGGGGGGGGCAGCCGCACGCCCTGCGCGAACTCGACACATTCCAGCGAAACGAAGAGGCAGTTGCTGATACCGATCTGGTGATCGTCGCCACCGACGGGAACTGCGCCACCTTCACCAGGAAGCGCAAGGAAATCCGGAAACGCGCCGACCGGATACCCCCGGACCGGCTGGTCACGGCGACTCCGGACCCCCATATCGAACGGTGGTACTTGGCGGATCCGGCCTGCGTGAAGCGGGTGATCGGCGCTGGCGCAACCCTTCCCGAAGCCAAGTGCGAACGAAGCGTCTACAAGAAGACGCTCGGAGACACGATACGGCGGGCGGGACACGGCGGGTCGGTTGACGGCATCGCCTTCGCCCGCGAACTGGCGACCGGCATGGATCTCCACCAGGCGGGCCGGCATGACCACTCGCTCAAGAACTTCGTGGACGAACTCCATGCCTGGTTCCGGCGGCGTTCCGCCGGGGACGATCGGGCCTGACCCGATGTCCACGATTCCCGGGGAGCGGCCCTGGGTCCTCGCCTCCTCCTCCCCGCAGCGCACGGCGCTACTGGGCGGCATCGGGGTTCCGCACCTGGTGGATCCCCCGGGCGTGGACGAGAGTCCGAAACCGGGAGAACGTCCGATCCCGCTGACCGAACGGCTCGCCCGCCGGAAGGCGGAGTCGGTGGCGGCCCGCCACCCGACGGCGGTGGTGCTCGGGGCCGATACCGTGGTCTCCCGGGCAGGAAGGATCCTGGGCAAGCCCGGCTCGGCATCGGAGTGGGCGGCCATGCTCCGGTTCCTTTCCGGTCATGTCCATCTCGTGCACACCGGCTTGGCGCTGGTCCGGGACGGGGAGACCGTTTCCGCAGTGGGCCGGACCCGGGTGCGTTTCCGCCCCCTTACCGAAGCCGGGATCCGCTGGTACGTGGCATCCGGGGAGAGTCGGGACAAGGCCGGGGGGTACGCCCTCCAGGGAAAGGGAGCGGCGCTGGTGGAAGAGATCCACGGCTCGTTCACCAACGTGGTGGGCCTCCCGGTCGAGTTGCTCTTCCGCCTCGCCGCCCGGGCCGGGATATCCCTTCCCGGTACCGGGATCGCACCGTGAACCCCCTGCCCGATCTTCCCTGGCTCCTGCTTGCCTACGGATATGTCGGGGTGGTGGTGTGCGGCGCCGGGATGCTGCGGCGCCGCGGGGTGCTTTCCGGCGCAACGACCCGCACGGTCATCCAGGCGGGCGCCGGACTCTTCGTGATCCCGACCGTGCTGTTGTTCTCGGACTGGCGGATGGCGGTGGTTCCGCCCCTCACCTTCGCCGCGCTCCATTTCGTCATCTACCGCTTCCGGTTGCTGCCGGCGCTGGACGATGATCCCACCAACCCGGGGATGGTGTTCTTCCCGATCCCGTTCGCGGTGCTGCTGGCCGTCTTCTTCCGTCCCGGATCTCCCGACGATCTCTCCCACGTCGCGGTCGCCGGGCTGCTCTGCCTGACTCTCGGCGACGCAGCCGCGGCCTTCTTCGGGAGGCGCCACGGCACCCGCCGGTTCACCCTTGCGGGAGCTTCCCGCACCATGGAAGGCAGTCTTGCCATGTTTCTGGTGTCCGGTGCGGCGATCGCCGGGACCCTTCTCGCCGCGGGCATACTTCCTGCGCATCCCGCCGCCGCCTTCGGTCTGGTGGTCGGCACCGCCGCCGCCGGACTCGAAGCGATCAGCCCTTTCGGAAGCGACAACCTGACCGTCCCGCTCGGAAGCGCCGCCCTCCTCCACTTCCTGCTGCAAATCAGTGAATCGGCTCTCGGCATCGTCTGAGGGACGACCATCGACCCGGAGACTTCCGACCGCGCCCGTTTCTGACATCATGGCGGGGTGGATCCTTTCCCGGGAGGTCCCATGAAACGCACCGGCGTCCTGCTTGCCATCCTGCTCCTCGCGCCTTCCGCGGCGCTTGCCACCTGGTCGGTTATCGCGGTGGACCGGAATTCGGGACAGGTCATCATCGCCTCGGCCACCTGCGTGCGGCAGTCTCGTTTTCCTCCCCGGCCCGCACGGGACCTGATGGACATCCAGGCGGTGATCGTGCCGGGAGTCGGGGTGGCCGCCTGCCAGGCGGGAGTGGACAACACCCGCGCCAACCAACGTCTGGTGTACGAGGAGATCCGGAAGGGAACCGACCCGGAGCGGATCATCGAGTTGCTGCGGGAACAGGAAAGCCGCAAGGGGGAATCCCGGATGGAACGACGTCAGTTCGGCATCCTGGACATCCACGGACGCCACGCCGGCTTCAACGGAAGCGGGAACAGCCCGGCCTCGCTCCACGTCTTCGGGCGGGTGGGCGAAGACATCTTCGTTCAGGTCCAAGGCAATATCCTGTTCGACGACGATGTGGCCGAGGACGCGGTACTCGCCTTCATGCAGGCAACGGGAACCCTCGCCGACCGGGTGATGGCCGCCATGGAAGCTGCCGATCAGGCGGGCGGCGACCGGCGGTGCACCTGCGAGGAGGAGCCTCGGCCGGCCGCTCCCTGCGACGGCAAAACGTCGCATGTGGCTTACATCGCCATCGCCAACCGGGACGACACTCCCGGCCCGTCGCATAGCGACGGCGATTACCACGCATACCTCAGCGTCACCGACGAGGACATCCAGCCCCACGAGAATGCCAACCCGGTCCTCACCCTCCGGCTTCGCTACGACGCCTGGAAGAATGCCGGAAGCAAGCGAACCGGGATGCCCCCCCAGGACGGGCCCGAATGACCTCCCGTCGGCTCGCCACCGTCTTCCTCGTCCTCATCCCGCTGTGCGCCGCCGCCCGGGAACCGAACTGGCCGGGGTTCCGGGGACCCGGCGCCAATCCGGTGGGAACGCATCCGAACCTTCCTGTCCGGTGGTCCACCACCGAGAATGTGGAATGGGTGGCGCCGATCCCCGGTGTGGGTTGGTCATCCCCGGTGGTCTGGGGGAATCGCGTGTTCCTGACTTCCGCCACCAGCGATCAGGAGATGAAGGGGCCGTCACTCGGAACCGACTTCAGCAACGACTACATCGCCGAACTCCGCGCCCGGGGCCTGTCGCCCGACGAAGTCAACCGGCGACTCTTCGCCCGAGACCGCGAGATGCCCGACGAAGTCATCATCCGACTGACAGTGACGTCGATCGACCTTGAGACCGGCAGGATGCAATGGGAACGCGAGATCTACCGCGGTCCTCCGCTCGGAGGGCGGCATCGAAAGAACAGCTACGCGTCCGAGACACCGGTTGCCGACGGCGAAGCGGTGTACGCCTACTTCACCCATCACGGCCTTTTCGCCTTCGACATGGAAGGAAACCCGCTCTGGAGCACCCCGCTCGACGCCCGTCCCACGGTCCGCGAATTCGGGACCGGAGCTTCGCCGGCGCTCCACGGAGACCGCCTTTACATCCTGAACGACAACGAGGAGGCCGGCTTCCTCGCCGCGTTCGACAAGCGGACCGGCGAGGAACTCTGGCGTACCCACCGGGAGATCACCGCTCGCCGGAAGACCGGCTGGTCCACCCCGCTCGTATGGGAAAACGAACTGCGCAGCGAGATCGTGACGTCCGGACCGGGCATCGTGATCAGCTACAGCCTTGAGGGGACACCGCTTTGGCAGCTCACCCGCATGAGCGGATCGCCCATCCAGAGCCCCTTCGCCTGGAACGGGCGCCTGTTCGTGGCCTCGGGGGCGACCGGCGGCGACTCCCGGCCCCTGGTGTCCATCCTGCCGGGGGGCGCGGGCGACATCACGCCTGCGGAGGGAGAGACCCGGAGCGGGCACGTGGCGTGGTACCAACGGATTGCGGGCGGCACCTACCTGCCGACACCGGTGATCTACGACGGCGCGATGTATGTGCTCTACTCCCGCGGCATCCTCTCCCGCCATGATGTGGACACCGGCGAGCGGATGTATCGCTCGCGGATCGCTCCGGGCGCTGCCGCCTTCACTTCCTCGCCGTGGGCTTACAACGGGCACGTCTTCGCGCTCGGCGAGGAGGGAACCACCTTTGTCATCGAAGCCGGAGACGAGTACCGGCTGGTCCGGGCGAACTCCCTCGATGACTGGACCCTGGCATCTCCCGCGATCGTCGGAGATCGCCTGCTGATCCGCACCCGCAGCCACCTGTACTCGATCCGCAACTCCGAACCGGCGGCGGCGGATCCCTGACGCGCCGGAATCGCGTCTCCGGGAACCGCGGTCCACGGGGCCTTCCCGTTCCTCTGCGGCTTCACGATCACAACGGGATCGCCGGTCAGAGCTGAAGTTCCAGAGTGCCATAGACGCAAGTCACTGACTTGATTGGACATGGAGAGATTTCAGGATTTCGCTACTGGGTACCGGACAGCTTCACGGCAAGCAGATCGAAGGCCTTTTGTTGAAGCGGGGTGGGCCGGGTCGTGATCTCGAACCGATCGGCCCCCGGCAGGGCTGGGGCGGTTTCGGCGAGGGTGTCGCGCGCGGTAGCACCGGCGAGTCCCCGGGCGGCGATCAACGCCAGCACACGCTGGCGTTGGGGGGAGGGTTCGGGGTCGATGAGGTGGTCGAGGCGGAGCTTGCGGAGTGTGCCGAGAACGGCGGCGACATGACCGTGGGGGAGGGAGCGAACGATGTTGAGAAGCTCGTCGGGCCCGACGAGGCGTTCGTTCTTGAGTACCCGACGGAGCGCGGCAATCTTGTATTCGGGCCATCCGGAGAGGTTGGCGAGCGTGCGTTTTCTGGTTTTGGCGCCTTCGCGCCAGCTTTCGCGGAGGAGGACTGCGGGGGGTGATTTGCGGTTGGGGACGACGTCGATGTACATGGCTCAATGATACCAGACATGCCATATGGAAATAAAGTAGTAATATCGTCAAATACATGGGCGCACAAATCAAGTGTCAAAACGCACTTTCCCCTTGCGAATCAACCCTTTGAACGGCAAAAAAGGGGAAATTGCTCTGGAACTTCAGTCAGAGGGACCGGCGCACCAGGCTCATGGCAGTGGCGACATGGTCCTCGGTGAAATCGAGTGTCGGGCGAAAGCGCACCGAGCGGGGTCCGCAGCCCAGGATCAGCAATCCGTTCCGGTAGGCGCGTTCCAGGAACCCGTCCCGGGTTTCCCGGTCGGGCAGGTCGAAAGCACACATCAGGCCGCGGCCCCGCACCGCCGTAACCGCCGGGAAGTCGCGGGCGAGTTCCCGAAGCGCGTCGAGCAGGACGGCGCCGACCCGCGCCGCATTCGCCACCAGGTCCTCTTCCCCGATGATCTCGAGGTGCCGCCCGAAGCGCACCATGTCCACCAGGTTGCCTCCCCAGGTGGAGTTGATCCGCGAGGAAACCCGGAACACGTTGTCTTCGATCTCATCGATCCGGGGACCGGCGAGCACACCGCAGACCTGCGTTTTCTTTCCGAAGGCGAGAACATCGGGAACGATCCCGAAGTGCTGGAAACACCACATCTTCCCGGTCATGCCGACGCCGGTCTGGACTTCGTCGCAGATCAGCAGGAACTCGTGCTCGTCGGCGAGATGGCGGATCTTCTCGAAAAACCGGGGCCGGAAATGGTGGTCTCCGCCCTCTCCCTGGATCGGCTCCAGAACGAGCGCGGCGATGTCATGGCCATGAATCCGGACCGCCTCCCCGATGGCGGCAAGCGACCGGTCCTCGGCCGCCTCGGTCTCGGCCGCCCGGTCGGGGTGCGGATAGCGGATCCGCGGGTTCTCGATGCGGGGCCAATCGAATTTCGGGAACCAGGCGACCTTGATCGGCTCGGTGTTGGTGATCGAGAGCGCATAGCCGGTGCGTCCGTGGAAGGCGTCGCGCAGATGGATGATCCGGCTGCCGATCCCACCGCGACCGGCTGCCAAGTTCTTCCGGACCTTCCAGTCGAAGGCCACCTTCAGGGCGTTCTCCACCGCCACCGATCCGCCGGCGACGAAGAAGGCGTGGGGCAGTTCGGGCGGCATCGCGAGCCGGGAAAAGGTGTCGAGGAAGCGGGCCATCTCCACCGTGTAGAAGTCCGAATTCGACGGATTGTGGACCGCGATCCGGGCCAACCGCTTCCGGAACCCGGGATCCGAAAGACCCGGATGGTTGTGACCGACCGGATTGGCCGCGAACCAGGAGAACACGTCGAAGTAATCGCGCCCGGTCTTCGCGCAGTGGAGCCAGGGTCCCCGACTGCGGTCCGGATCCATCACCAGATCCAGGCCGTCGGTGATCAGATGCCGGCGAAGGATCCCGTGCACCTCGGCCGGGGACGGAGTGCGGAACCGCACAGGGGCGGCGCCTTCGGGCATGGGCCATGGAGCGTAGCAACTCGATGCCCCCGCCCGCTGCGTCGTCACGGCCCGCACCTGTCCCGCGGTCGGCGGGAGTCGCTGTTGCCACAACTCCTCCGTTCTGTTACAAGTATGCGGTTCGGCCCCCTCTTGCCGCCCTAGGAGCTACCCATGACCCACCCCGTATCCCTTCGTGTCGCGCCTGCCCTGCTGGCGCTTGTCCCGTTGGCCGGGCCGGCGTTCGCCCAGGGCGGTGGGCTCGGCACCGTCGAATTCCCGAACTCGGGCAACGAGGCAGCCCAGCGGGACTTCCTCGACGGGGTTCGGCTGCTCCACAGTTTCGAATGGGAGGATGCTGCCGAAGCCTTCCAGCGGGCCCAGGCTGCCGACCCGGATTTCGCCCTGGCCTACTGGGGCGAGGCGCTGAGCCACACCGGAGGGCACCACTATCCGCCGGGCCAGGACATGTCGAAGGCGCGGGACGCCCTCCGCAAACTGGGGAAGACCCGGGCGGAACGACTGGCAAAGGCGCCGACCGACCGGGAGAAGCGTTTCCTGGATTCCGTCCACATCCTTTACGGTCCCGGAGATCTGCTCGAGCGCTCCGAAGCCTACGAGCAGGCGCTCGGCGAACTTGCCGCGCTATACCCGGATGACCTGGAAGCGGCGGCCTTTCACTCGCTGGCGTTGATGCGGACCCGGGTGCGCGGCGAGGCGAGCCGCCGGGTGGACATGCAGGCCGGCGCGATCGCGCAGCGGGTCTTCCGCGAGAACCCGGACCATCCGGGGGCGGCGCACTATGTCATCCACGCCTACGACGATCCGGTCCACGCCCCGGTCGCGCTCTATGCCGCCGAGAAGTACGCGGACATCGCGCCGGCAGCGGTCCACGCCCTCCACATGCCCTCGCACATCTTCCTGCAGCACGGGATGTGGGACCAGGTGCGCGGCCTCAACGACCGTTCCTACCAGGCTTCGGTCGATCGCGCGGAGCGGAAGGGACTTTCCCCCGCCCGTTATTCCTACCATGCGCTCTACTGGCTCCTGTACGCCTACCTTCAGGAAGGGCGTTACGACGAGGGCGCCAGGGTCCTCTCCGACTTCCGGGAACTGACCGAACGGGACGAGGTGACCGGAGGCATGAGGGAAACCTGGCTTCGGATGGATGCCCTGAACACGGTGGAAACCCGCCGCTGGAAACCGGAGCCGGTCGAGGAAATCGTGGCGCAGCTGGATGCCGAGGAACCGGAAATGGGCCACCGCACGGCGGGCGCGGTCCTCTATGCCCGAGGCGCGAGTGCCGCGGAAACCGGTGATACGGATTCCGCCCGCCGGGCGCACGAGGGCTTGATGAAGATCCACGACCTGCTGATGAACTCGGAGAACACCAGGGGTGCGGAACAGGCGCTGGTGATGGCCCACGAGATGGCCGGGCTGCTGGCCAGGGCGGAGGGCGATGCCGAGGGTGCGATCGCCGCTTTCCGGAAGGCGGTGGACGTTGCCGAAGGCATGGAGCCGCCGTCCGGTCCTCCCGGCGAGTCACCGATCGATGCGCCGATCCAGCCGCCGCACGAGTTGCTGGGGGAGCAGCTTCTCGCCGACGGTGACGCCGAAGCGGCTCTCGAAGTGTTCCGGACCTCGCTGCTGCGAACCGCCAGACGGGTGCGCTCCCTCCACGGTGCGGCGCGGGCCGCCCGCGCGGCGGGAGACGATGAGGCGGCCGAGCGGTATTCCCGGCAGCTCCTCGAAACTCCGGAGCGCGGACCCGACCTTCCCGGCCTTGCAGACGCCCTTGACTTGGTGGGCGACGCAACCACCAACCAGCAGCAATAGGCGATCAGCAGGCCGCCGGGAGGAACGACCGGGGCCTTCGGGGGGCCCCGGTCTATTCATCGCCGCCACCCAGGACTCCCAGCCGCAGCAGGTAGTAGAACAGCGTCAGCACGCCGGTCAGGGCAGCCGCCACATAGGTCATCGCCGCGGCGCTCAGCACCCGGCTGACGCCCGGGCGCTCATCGGGAGTCACGATTCCGGTTTCCCATATCAGCTGCTTCGCCCGCCGGGAGGCATTCAGTTCCACCGGAAGGGTGACCAGCTGGAAAAGCACCACCAGCGAGAAGAGCGCGACTCCCACTTCCACCAGACGGACGGCACTGAAGAGAAAGCCCCCCATGATGATGATCCAGGAGGCGCTTGACGCGAATCCGGCCGCCGGCGCGATGGACTGGCGGAGCATGAGCGGCTGGTAGCCGGAGGCGTGCTGCATGGCATGACCCACTTCATGGGCGGCCACCGCCACCGCGCCGACCGTACGGCCCCGGTACACCTCGGGGGAGAGGCGGAGCACCCGGACGCGGGGATCGTAGTGGTCGGAAAGTTCCCCAGGATGTTCTTCCACCGGAATCCGGATCCCGAGCCGGGAAAGCAGGGCCTCGGCGGTCTCCCGACCGCTCCGACCGCTGCGCACCGGCACCCGGTTGTAGCGCTTGAACGTGCGCCGGACCTTGAAAGTGGCCCAGATGGTGATCGCGATCCCGGGCGCCAGGATGATGAAGTACAGGGGGTCGAAGAAGAACATGGCTGCTCCGTGCAGCTTAGGCGCGGCGCCTCCCCGGCGCCAGACCCACCCGGGGGAACCGGCCCGGCGTTCCCCCTACCATGCACCGGCCCGTGACCGATTTTCCCGACTTCGAGACCGCCCTGCGCCGCACCATCGACGGGAAGACCAAACCGATCGGATCGCTGGGCCGCATCGAGTGGCTGGCGGCCCGCATCGCCCGCCTTCAGCGGACGCTGCTTCCGCGGATGGAGCGCTGCACGCTGCTTCTCTTCGCCGCGGACCACGGAATCACCGCCGCCGGGGTTTCCGCCTGGCCGCAAGCGGTGACCCGACAGATGGTCGCCAACCTCCTCGCCGGAGGCGCCGCCGCCAGTGTCCTGGCCCGCTCCACTGGAATCGAACTCAAGGTCGTGGATGCCGGAGTCGCGGGCGGGCCGATCACCCATCCGGATCTGGTGGATCGGCGGATCGCCAACGGGACCGCGAATGCGGCAGCGGGCCCGGCCATGACGCCCGGAGAGCGGGACCGCGCCCTGGCCCACGGCGAAGCGCTGGCAGCGGAAGGCGACGCCGATGCCCTCGCCGTCGGAGACCTGGGAATCGGGAACACCTCCTCTGCTGCGCTGGTGGCGCACAAGGCCCTCGATATCCCCCTCGACCCGCTGATCGGCCCGGGCGCCGGACTCGAACCATCCGGTGTCGCGCGAAAACGCGAAGTCCTGCGGCGGGCTGCGGCCCGCACCCCGGCGCTGTCCGCCGGGGACGCACTCGCCGAGTACGGGGGGTTCGAGATCGCGATGATGACGGGCGCGATGATGGGGAGTGCCGGACGACTGATGCTGGTGGACAGGTACATCGCCACCGCGGCAGCCGCGGTCGCGCTCGCCCTCCGTCCCTCGATCCACAGGAATCTGGTCTTTGCCCACCGCTCCGCCGAGCCGGGCCACGACCGGATGCTGGCGGCGCTGGGTGGCAAGCCGCTCCTCGACCTCGGGATCCGACTCGGCGAGGGCGCCGGAACCCTCCTCGCCTGGCCGCTGGTGCGGGCCGCTGGCGCGATGCTGCGCGACATGGCCGGTTTCGAGACGGCAGGCATCAGCGAACCGGCACGATGAGTCTCCTCGCCCGTGAACTCGTCCTCTTCCGTCTGGCGGCGCAGTTCCTGACCCGGATTCCGTTCGGGCGGAACCCGTTCAGCCCGGAGCTGATGAGCGCGTCGCGCCGCTACTTTCCCGCAGTCGGCGCCGTGGTGGGCAGCCTTGGGGCGCTGACCCACCTGGCGGCCAGCCTGGTGTTCCCACCGCTGGTGGCGGCGATCGCCGCCACCGGGATCACGCTGCTCGCGACCGGCGCATTCCACGAGGATGGCCTCGCCGACACCTTCGACGGCTTCGGAGCAAGAAACCGGGAAGCGGCCCTCGCCGTCATTCGTGACAGCCGGGTGGGAACGTTCGGCGCCTCGGCGCTCGGAATCGCCCTCGGGCTCAAGATTGCCACACTCGCCGCACTCCCGGCGACGGCAGCCGCCGCGAGTCTGGTCAGCGCCCACGGGCTCTCCCGGCTGTCCTCCCTGGTCGCGGCCGGGACCTCCCGCCCGGTCCAGGATGAGGGGACCGGGGAATTCCTGCGCGGGCCCACCGGCGCCGGGGGAATCGCGGTGGCCACCGCAACCGGGGCCGGCTGCCTGGCGCTTGCCGCGGCGATCTCGATTCCGGCGGCGTGTTGTGGACTGGCGGCGCTCATCGGCGGCCATCTGGCGATGCGCCGACTCTCGGAGCGCCGCCTCGGGGGATACACCGGGGACACCCTCGGCGCGGTCCAGCAAGGCAGCGAAGTCGGCTTCCACCTCGGAATGGCAGCGTGGCTCTGATCCTCGTTCGGCACACGCGCCCCCTCGTCGACCACGGTGTCTGCTACGGGCGGACCGACCTCGGAGTCGCCCCGAGTTTCCCGGCAGAGGCACAGAAGGTCCTGGAGCGTCTGGCCGTACCCGAAACCCTGGTCTCCAGCCCGCTCCGCCGCTGCCGCGCGCTCGCGAGGCATCTCGCAGCCGCCTTCGGCCTCGAACCGACTTATGATGATCGGCTCCGGGAACTCGACTTCGGGAGATGGGAAGGCCAGCGCTGGAATGACATCCCCCGTACCGAACGGGACGCCTGGGCGCGCGACCTGCTCCACGCCCGGCCCCACGGCGGCGAAACGGTGCAGGAACTGGTGACGCGGGTGACGGAGGTGCTCTCCGAGCTGCGCGCGCGAGCCGGCAATTGCGTCGCAGTCACCCACGCCGGAGTCATTCGTGTGGCGAGCGGCCCCACGTTGATGACGCCGATCGGCTACGGCTCCTGCTGGCGACTTCCAGACGGCCGACCCAAGCGCAGGGACGCCGGCGACCAACCTCCCTCCCCCTCATGACGCGAGCCGACGACAAACAGCATGCCCACCGGAAGCACATGCGGAAACTCCGTGCCGAAGTTCGCGCGAAGACCGCCGCCCTCCGCCCCGCTGGCAGGGGCCTGGTGCTCGTGCACACCGGAGACGGCAAAGGCAAGTCCAGCTCAGCGTTCGGCGTGGTGGTGCGGTCGCTCGGATGGGGCCATCGGGTGGGAGTCATCCAGTTCATCAAGGGTGACTGGAAGACCGGCGAGCAGCAGTTCTTCCGCCGCTTCCCGGATCAGGTGGACTGGCGCACGATGGGAGAGGGGTTCACCTGGGACACCCAGGATCGGGCCCGGGACATCCGGGTCGCGGAGCGGGCATTCGCCGCCGCGCGGGACATGCTCGAATCCGGGAGCCACGACCTGGTGGTTCTGGACGAGATCAACGTGGTGACGCACCACGGCTATCTGGAATGCGACGCCTTACTCGAGGCCCTTGAGGCGCGGGCGCAACGGACCAGCGTGATCCTGACCGGACGCGACGCCGCTCCCGAGGTCGTGGACTACGCGGACCTGGTCACCGGAATGAAGGAGGTGAAGCACCCCTTCGCCGCCGGAATCAGGGCCCGGCGCGGCATCGACTATTGAGGTTCCAGGTTCAGGAGGTGGAACACGCCGCTCTCCGGCGCGAGGGTCGCCTTCCCGATCCCGTCCCGCACGACAAGCGTTCCAGCGACCCGTTGCCGTTCGCCCCGGTCGAGCAATGCCTGGAGGCCTCGAAAGTCGGCGGCCGCGAGGCGCGGCGGGTCAGGACCACGAGGGTGCGGTCCATCAGGGCCACCGGCCAGGCGCCGTCCACCAACCCCGCGAGGTGGAAGCGGAAACCGGGTCCCCGGAGCAGGTTCCGAAGCCGCCCGGATCGCCCGGTGGCGGCGATGCGGGCTCCCAGCCGCTCCACCCGGCGCCCGATCCGGGCCGCCGGCCGGTCCAGAACGTGATCGGCGCCCGGCGACGCCTTGATGACTTGCGGCAATCCGGCGATCACCCGCTCCACCCGGTCGCAGACGGCCGCGGCAAGCTGGTTCAGACGACCATGGGCATCCCGGAACTCCCGCACCAGTCGGTTGGCCGGACAGACGCCGGAACCCACCTCGTTGGAAACCAGCACGAGAGTCCCGCCGGCGACAGAGACCGCCACGCAGAGATCGGCGAACTCCGGCGCCAACCGACGGTTACGGTGCATGAGGTTCGAAAGCCAGAGCGTGAGGCAGTCCACCACCACGGCACGGCCGGGTCCGGTGGCGGCGTGAAGCGCCGCGGGAAGATCCATCGGCGCCTCGACGGTCCGGAAAGTACCCCCGCGGTCCCGGCGATGGCGGACGATACGCGCGGCCATTTCGGGGTCGAGCGGCTCCGCGGTGGCGATGAAGACCCTTTCGGCGGCGTCAGCGGCGAGGGTGAGAGCGCGGGCGCTCTTCCCGGAACGTGCTCCACCAAGAACCAGTATCGCCGCCACCGACCCAAGTCTGACCCAACCCGGCATCCGCGGCAAGGAGCACCGGGCCGCTTTGCGGCAGTGCGAATCCTCGGCACGATCCTTGTTGCCCTGCTTCCCTTCCCCGCCGCTGCACGGGAGCCGTCACGCATCGTCAGCCTGGACTATTGCGCCGACCAGTTCGTGCTCAAGCTGGTCGAGCGCGACCGGATCCTCGCCGTGTCGCCAGATGCCGTCAAGAGTTTCTCCTACATGCGGAAGACCGCCGAAGGGATCCCGCAGGTACGCCCGCGGGTCGAGGATGTACTGCCGCTCGACCCCGACCTGGTCGTTCGCTCCTACGGCGGCGGACCGGGACTCGGCGCTTTTCTGGCACGCGCCGGAGTCCGGGTCGCGCAGGTGGGCCCGGCAGATGACTTCGACGGGGTGAAACGGATCCTCGGGGAGATGGCAGCAGCGCTCGGGGCGCCGGCCCGCGGAGCGGCGCTGATCCGGGACATGGAGTTGCGGGAGGCAGCGCTTCCCGGCGAAGCCGGAAGGGAGACGATGCTCTATCTGACTCCCTCCGGAGTCACCACCGGCCCCGGCACGCTGGTTCACGAGATGATGCGCATGGCGGGATTCCGGAATTACCAGGAGAAACCCGGCTGGCGGAGCATCCCGCTGGAACGCCTCGCCTACGGGCGCCCGGATCGGATCGCCGCCGCCTTCTTCAACGGAGACACCGCGATGCTCGAATCCTGGAGCGCGATGCGCCACCCCGTGGCGCGGACGCTGCTGCGCGACCTCCCGGTGATGACCCTTCCCGGCGCCTGGACGGCCTGCGGAAGCTGGTTCCTGCTCGACGCCATCGAGGCGCTGGCGGCAGCCCGGTGAGAAGCCACCGGCTCCTCCCGCTGCTGGCGGCGACGGGAGCGCTCGGCATCTTCGCGGCTTGCCTGCTGGGTACCACGCCACTCGCACCTGCCCGGGTGGCGGCGGCCCTGCTCGGTCTCGCCAGCCCCGGAGATCAGGTGGTGGTTCTTGATATCCGGCTTCCGCGCGCCCTCGCGGCCTTCGCGGTGGGAAGCGCGCTCGGCGTGAGCGGCGCCGCGCTTCAGGGGCTGCTTCGCAATCCGCTGGCGGAACCCGGAATTCTCGGAGTTTCGGCGAGCGCCGCCCTCGGGGCGACAGTGGTCCTCTACTACGGCTGGGCCGGCGCCTGGGTCTGGGCGGTTCCGGTGGCCGCGGTGGGAAGCGCGCTCGCGGCTACCGCGCTCCTCGCCTTCGCAGCCACCCGCACCCGGTCGGTGGTCACCTTGATTCTCATCGGGGTCGGTCTCTCCAGCTGCGCCGGAGCGATCATGTCGCTGCTCCTCAGCCTGGCCCCCCATCCCTTCTCGCTTGTCGAGATGATCAACTGGACACTGGGGTCGGTCGCGCATCGCAGCTACGAGGACCTGCTGCTGGTGGCGCCGCTGATGGCGGTCGGCGCCGTCATCCTCTTCCGGTCCCGCCGCGGCCTCTCGGCGCTCGCCCTCGGTGAGGAGGCAGCGGCCGGAGCGGGTCTCGATCTGGCGCGTCACCGGACCGCGGTCGTGGTCGGCGCCGGGATCGCTGCCGGCGCCTCCGTGGCGCTCGCGGGAGTGATCGGCTTCGTGGGGATCGTCGCGCCCCACATCGTTCGCCCGCTGGTGGGCCACGACCCGGCGCGGAGTCTCGCTCCCTCGGCGCTGCTCGCCGGAGCCCTGCTCGTCTTCGCGGACATCGGCGTGCGGCTGCTGCCCACCGCCGTGGAACTGAACCTCGGGGTGGTCGCGGCCCTGTTCGGCGCCCCCGCCTTCATCTGGATCGCGATCCGCCAGCGCGCCTTTGCCAGGTGACAGGGGGCATCAGCACCGCGGCCTTGGCCGACTGCCCGCCCGTCCGGGGCGCGAACCCCATAGAATGTGACCTCGTGGCCTGCGCTGCGGCGACACGGCGGACCGGAGCAGGGTGGAACGGATCGGGGCCTGCCACATGCGCCTCCGGTCGGAGGGATCCCGGGTGACGGGATTTCGACGCCGTGTCGCTGGCCCCGGTGACAAGGAAGAACCCGTCATGATGACCAACCCCACTGCCGATTCCCGATCCGCCAACGCGATCTTTGCCTTGCTGTTGGAGGAGTTTCGCCAGGAAGTGGTGCTACGCGCCCTCCGGTATCGCGTCGGGGGCAAGGGCGCCGCCAAGCCGCTCCGTGCCGAGCTTCGCCGACTTCGCGTGGACGGATACCGTGATGCCAGCTGGGCCCCGAATCAGAAACTCCTCCATCCGGTTCTGGATGCGATCCGGCTTGACGATGCCGCACTGGCTGGCGCCGTGCTGGACGTGTGGATGGAATCCCAAGAGGCGCTTCGCGAGGCAACTGCGGCCCATCTGGCCGCTCAAGGCATTCCGACGCCGGCGCCGTCCGATGCGTATTTCGAGTCATCATGGTCCCATGGCGCGTGGCAGCGTGAGCGCACGGCCATGATCGGGGCCGACGAATCGCGGAACGCCGACGAGGTCGGACTCATGCTGTGTCTGGTCTCCCGTCGCTTCCCGCAGCCGCCGCGAGTGAAATCGCAACGGTTCGGCACGTGGATCAGCAAGCTTCAGAAACTGGATCCGGATGCGTCCGAGTGGGGCGAGATCGACGCATTCACCAAATGGGTGCTTCATATTCGCGAATGGAAGCGGGATCAATACACCACGTGGTGTCAGGAGGGAATCCGTCGTGGCTGCGACGATCTTCGGAAGCGGTTCGGGGAAGAACTGCGGTACCTCGCCATCGATCCCGATCCGTGGCCCGGGGACATCGGGAAACGGCCCGCGATGGCGGGACCGACCCTGACATTCGTGGGCGCTCTCGCCGAGCAGCTGAAGGCGTACCAGTCGGTTCACCCCCAGGCGGCTTCCCGGGACGAGGAACGCCGACGAGCCACCGAACGGCAGAAACGCGAGGACGGCATTTTCCGTCTCGTGAACGATTGGGAGCAACGCAGGGCCCAGCCCGACCCGGTGGAGGAAGCGGACCCGGTGGAGCAGCAACCTGGGGATCAGCCGGCCGGCGCCATCGCGGAAAAGCGGGAGCAGGAACTCGATGGACTCCGGAAGACGAACGGGCGACTCCTGGACGAGGTCGCCACGTTGCGCGAACAGAACAGCCGTCTTCACGACGGAGAACAGGCGTTCGCATTGGAAAAGGCCCAGTACGGCCAGACGATCGACCAGCTTCGGAGAGAACTGTCACAGAGCCGGAAGATGGAGGAACAATGGAGGCAGAGCTATGTCGATGCAATGCGGCGATCACGTACGGAGACGGACGACGAACCCGAAATCGGGAACGTCCAAGAGGCTCTCGATCTCGCCCAGGAGAAGTTCCCGGACCGGCTGTTGATCAAGCTCAATTCCAGGTCCACGCCGGAAACGCCGTTCGAGAATCCGGATGAAGTCTTCAAGGCGCTGGCATGGCTCGCCACGGCGTTCGGCGACGTGGCGCCGGAACGGATCCGGGAGGCGATTCCGGGCTGGTCCTACAAACCGAACCAGTCCGACAATACCAAGGGGCAGTACCGGGACTGGTACCGGACCCAGGTCGAGGGGGTGAACTGGGACCTGGCGAACCACGTGGGCAAGGGGACCAGCCGCGATCCGCGCCACATCATCCGCATCGCTTTCGCCTGGGACAAGGAGAACGGGCGCGTCATCGTCGGATTCGTCGGTCCGCACCAGAAAAACCGTCAGACATGACGGACGGAGTGAAGGTGCGGCCATTCGTGAGCGTTCGCACCATCCCATGAACGGGATCGGAATCAACTCCGGACGCTTGCGGGCGTCGCTGGAGACCCTCGCCCGGTACGGACGCCATCCGGAGGGGGGCGCCCGCCGGATCGCGTTCAGCGATGGGGAACTCGCGGCGCGACGATGGCTCGAGGGCGAGATGCGGGCCGCGGGCCTCGCCGTACGGACCGACGCCGCGGGCAACATGTACGGCCGGCGGCCCGGCCGGGAGGCCCTGCCGGCCATTCTCTTCGGGTCGCACCTGGACACGGTGCCGCAGGGGGGGCACTTCGACGGAAGCCTCGGAGTTCTCGGCGCCCTCGAAGTGCTGCGCGCGCTCCGGGAACAGGGAGTCGAAACCCGGCATCCGCTGGAAATGGCGGTGTGGTGCGATGAGGAGGGCGCACATTTCGGAAACGGACTGTTCGGGAGCCGTGCCGCCACCTCCGGAGTGCCGGAGGAGGAACTCCACCGCACCGACAGTGAGGGACTGAGCCTCCATGACTGGATGCACCGCTACGCACTGGCGCCGGACAACCTGGACCGGGCGGTGCTGGATCCGCGGCGTGTGCATGCGGCGATCGAATTGCACATCGAACAGGGCGGTGTGCTGGAGAAGGCCGGCTGCCGGGTGGGAGTGGTCGAGGGCATCGTGGGAATCCACCGATTCGAGGCGCATGTCGAAGGCTTCCAGAATCACGCCGGAACCACACCGATGGACCAGCGGCGGGACGCATTGCTGGCAGCCGCCCGATTGATCGTCGCCGTCCACGAGGAAATCCGCACCGAACGCGGCGGACAGGTGGGAAACGTCGGTCGGATCAAGGCGGCGCCGGACGCCGCCAACGTGGTTCCCGGCCTGGTGCGCTTCCCGATCGAGCTGCGGGACCTCGACGATCGGGTCGTGGACGACATGATCTCCCGGATCGGGGAGCGGGCGCGAGTCCTCGACCAGTCCTCGGGCTGCGCGACCGCGATCCGGCGCACTCTCCGCGAGCCGGCAGCCGGCCTGGACCCCGAACTCCGGGAGCGGATCGCCCGAGTGGCGCGGGAAGCCGGTCTCGAACCGATGGCGCTACCCAGCCGGGCGGGGCACGACTCCCAGAACCTGGCCCGTCACGGAATCCCCACCGCGATGATCTTCGTACCGAGCCGGGGCGGGATCAGCCATTCCCCGCATGAATGGACGTCCTGGAAGGACTGTGCAATCGGTGTGGAACTGCTTCGCCGCACCATCCTCGGGGTGGATCTCGACCAACCGTGATCGCCCGGCGTCCCGGCGCCGGCACGTCGCCGGGAGTTCCGGCCCGCTATCCGATCCGGCGGTCCGGATTCGGGCCGGTTCCGATCTGGCGGGCGCCCCGAAGGGATCTCACTCCTTCGGGGTTCGAGACCCGATGCCCGATGCTCCCCGGGTCTTGAGTTCGACAACCATCACCTCGATCGGCTCGTCGCCCCGATTCACGTCGCCGTGAAGTTCGCCGGGCGGGTCGGGGCCGAGCCAGTACGCGTTGCCGGTCTCCCAATGCATCGGTTTTTCCTCACCCTCCTCGGTGACGACGTGGAGGGTGCCTCCCCTGAGCGCCACGATGGCCCGCCCGAACTCGTGACGATGCATGGACAGCGGCTGGTTGGGCACGACGATCGTCTTCCAGACCTTCAGTTGCTCGTTCTCGAACTGGGGGATGCGGCGGCTGCGTTGTTCCTGGTTGCCACCGAACGCGGCGCCGGCGGCGAATCCCACCAGCAGACAGACGACAAGGAGAGCGGGAATTCGAATCATGCGAGGGTTTCCTCCCGGGAAGGGACCCGCCGAACCGATGGGCGGGAAGCTCGGATAGGCTACCCGGAATGAGCCGACGGGCCGCCTGGGGGCTTGTGTGCGTGGTGGCCGCGGTGCTGCTCCGATGCGGCGGGGGGGGCGCCGGGAGGCCGGTCGCGGATACGCCGGACACGCCGTACCAGCTCGCCACCTACCGGGCCTCGGACACCGGAGACGGCGCCCCCCGCCCGGCCATCGTGGTCGGAGGAGGGATTCTGGATCTTGCCGCCGCGAACGCGCTCTTCGCCAGCGAAACCGGAGCGGCGCCCTTCCGCCTTGCGGCCGACCTGATCGGCGTCATTGCCCAGGGCGATCCGGCAGTCCGGCGGCTCAACCAGCTCGCGAACCATTTCGCGGAACGGGCCGCCGGGATGCGTTTTCGCGTCGAACCGCATCGGCTGGGCGCCCCGCTGCAGTATCCGGCGCACGTGATCGCGGCGGCGGCCAACTACCGCGCGCACGCCGTCGAGATGGGCGGGGAACAGACGATGGATCCCGATCGGGACGCCCCGTACCTCTTCTTCAAGTCTCCCCGTTCGGGGATCATCGGTCCGGGCGAGGAGTACCGGATCCCGCCCGGCAGGGAGCACATCGACTGGGAGGGGGAACTCGGCGTGGTTATCGGCAAGCCCGCGCGCCATGTGTCCCGGGAGAACGCGCTCGAACACGTCTTCGGATACACCGTGGTCTTCGATGTCAGCGACCGCGGGGGTCGGCACCGCGAGAATCCGATGCTCCCGGGACCCGACTGGTTCTCGGGGAAGGGCGGCGACCGGGCGGCGCCGATGGGACCGGTCGTGACTCCCGCCGCGTTCCTGCCCGATCCGCAGGCGCTCCGCCTGGTGACCCGTATCGACGACCGCGTGGTCCAGCGCGGCACTACCTCCGCGATGATCCACAGCGTCCGGCGCCTGGTGGCCTACGCCAGTTCGATTCTTACGCTGCACCCCGGGGATGTGATCGCAACCGGCACCCCCGACGGAGTGGGCACGGCACGGGAGCCTCCCGAATATCTGAGCCCGGGACAGACCGTCCACATCGAAATCGAGGGAATCGGAACCCTCTCGACTCCCATCGGCAGGGAAGCCGCCCAGTGAGACGCAGCCTCGGCCTGCTCGTCGCCGCAGTGCTGGCCGGCAACCCGGTTCCGGGATACGGCTACCGCTTTTTTCCGGGCCCGGAGATCGAGGACATCGGACGGGTGATCGTACCCTCCGATCAGGCGCTCCGGTGGGGAGAGCATCGGAGGGACATCGAGTTCCGGATACTCGTGAATGACAACCTCCCCGCCGACATCGAAGTCACCGACGAACTCTGGGCCTCCATCGTGCAACGGAGCATCGCGCAGTGGGACGAGATCCCGACCGCGGAAATCCGGGTGACTCTCGGCGACGCACCGGTGGCGCTGGGGAAAGCGGATGCCGGGGATGGACACAACACGATCGGGTTCTCGGATGACGACCTGTTCGTGGATTCCTGGGTGAGCGGGTTCGCCGCATTGCGGGTTGAGGACGGCGAAATCCGGGGTTGCGACATCGAGATGAACCCCCGCCTTCGGAAGAACTGGGAACCATCGCGGGATCCCCTGGAGCTGCTTCGCATCCTGACGATCCACGAAGTCGGTCACTGTCTCGGGCTCGACCACACCGAACCGCATCCGATGCCGCTGTGGACCGAACTGCCGGTGACGGTGGCGGGATTCTTCCGGCCCGACCCGGTGATGTCGTACTCGAACTCGTACCGCCCGCTTCCCACACCGGACGAGATCACCGGGGTCTCGTTGCTCTATCCGGCGGCGGGGTATGCCGCCGCCCACGCCTCGGTGGAGGGAACGGTGACGCGGGACGGAAATCCGGTTGCCTACGGATATGTGCTGGCTGTTCCAACTGACGGCTCGGATCCGAACCGGGAGATCGGACCGGGGGTCTTCACCGATCGCAACGGGGCCTTCCTGCTCGAGGGGCTGCCGCCGGGGGACTGGATGCTCTGGATCCACCCCTTCCTCGTCGTCAGGCGGCTCGCCCACGGTCGGATGGAGGTGCTGGCCGAGGAAACCGGTTCACGCGACTTTCCGGACCAGTGGCGCTGGATCCGGGTGGAAGCGGGGGACCGGATGACCGGACTGGACATCCGCGTGCGTACGGGAAGGCGCCGCCTGCGGTGATCCGAAGATGCTGCGAGGCGCCCCTCGTGTTCCTCCTCGCCGGTTGCACCGGCGCCAACGCCCCGACCCCACCCCCGGCGCCACTCGCACCGCCGCCCCGCTGCGAGGGAGTCCGGCTCGAAGCCCGATTCCGCGGAGCGGTCGGAAACACCGGGCTGCTTCGGGGGACACTGCACCTGGAGAGTGCAGGCCCCGATACGGCCCTCGACCTGATCAAGCCCTATGCCACCGTGGTTCCCCGGGGTGGCGACAACCTGGATATTCCGAACCTGGAACCCACGGTCGGCGTCTTCGTCTCGAAATTGCGTTTTTCCCGGAAGGGAGACGGTTTCACTCAGAACATGGACGTGGAATGGACCGGCGCACTGGAAGTGCTGGCGGAAGCGCCGGACTGCGCCGCGCTTGCCGTCCGTTGCGATGCGAGCGGTTGTGGACCGGCGGATCCGTGAGTCCGCCGGCGGATCGGACCCCGGCCGGGGCGATCCGTGCGTTGCCGGGGCCCCGACCGAACCCCGGGGTTTCCGGGTGCGCACCAGTCGGGTCCGTACTCCGGTCGCCGGAGCGGGGAACTCCTCTTCCGCGCCGTCCGGCCAACGAACCCGGACTCCGGTGGCGACGGCGCCGGTCGGAATCCCGAAATGGGCCACGGGCTCGCTGCTGGTGAGATACCCCGCCTCCGGATTGATCGCCCGCACCATGCGGCGGTCCCCGAGATCCAGGGTGACGACCGCCCCCGGGCTCGCACGGGAAAACTCCCGCGGCTCGAGAATCACGAAATCTCCCGCCGAAATCGAGCGATTTTCGAACAGGCGCACCGGTTCCCCCACTGCCGTCACCACCAGATCCGGATCACCGTCCCGGTCCCAGTCGCCGATGGCGAGACCGCGGCCGACGGTGGACAACTCCGTGAAGTCTCCCGCTTCCGCCGGCTGAAACCGCCCCCGACCGTCGGAGAGGAAGACCTGGGCCGGCTCCCGGTAGCTTCCCGGATCCGGCGCGGCCGGCGACCCCGGAGACCGGGCAACGGCACCGTTCACCACCAGCAGGTCGGCATCCCCGTCGGGTTCGAGGTCGATGAAGGCGGTTCCGAATCCGGTCCAGGGAAGGCTCGGGAGGCCGAGGCCGATGGATGCGGTGTCGTCCACGAAGACGTTTCCCCGATTCCGATAGAGCGTGTTCGTCTGGGACCGAAGGTGGGTCATGAAGAGGTCGAGATCGGCATCCTCATCGAAATCCCCCAGCAGGACTCCCATGCTGGCCTCCGCCCGACCCTGGCCGTTCAGCGCCAGTCCCATGAGGAGACCGCTGTCCTCGAAGCTCCCGTCCGGGAGCTGCTCCCAGAGCAGGTTGGGCTCGCCGTCGTTGGCGACATAGAAATCGAGCCGGCCGTCTCCGGTGAAATCGTGGCACAGGACTCCGAGGGCGGGCAGCCGGCGGGCGAGGATGCCGGCCGCTTCGGACACATCCTCGAATTCTCCGTTGCCCCGGTTCCGGTAGAGCGTGTCCCTTTCGTAGGGGAGGCTGGCCGGCTCGCAAAAATCCGGTTCGCCGGAAGCCGATACGCACTCCTTCGACGGGTCGTCCACCACATATCCCCCCACATACAGGTCGAGGTCGGCATCACCGTCGTAATCGCAGAAGGCGGCGGCGGTGGACCAGCGACGTCCCGCCAGCCCCGCCTCCGCCCGTTCGAAGTGCCCGTCCTCCCCGAACAGAAGGATGTCCTCGCCAAGGTTCGAGAGGAACACATCGGGGTCGCCGTCCCCATCCGCATCACCGATGGCGACCCCGAAACCGTAGGAAACGTCCCCGAGTCCGCTCGCCGCAGTGGCGTCCCGAAAGCGCCCTTCCGGACTTCCGACGAAGAGCCGATTGCCCGGATGGACTTCGCCCTCTTTCCGGTCCCGGGGAAGCGGACCGGACTGGATGAGGTAGAGATCGAGCAGCCCATCGCCGTCGGCGTCAAAGAGCGCCGCCCCACTGCCCATGATCGCCGGAAGCGGAAAACCCGCCATGCGGCCGGGATCGTGGACAAAGTCCACGCCCGCGTCCCGGGTGACATCGACCAGGCGCGGCTGGCCGGACGCGATTCCGGAAAGAAGGAACAGGATGCCGGGAATCCGCCGGAAGGGCGTCAACTTCCTTCGGTGTTCGGAGTGATGGTTCCCCACATGAAGCCCCCTGTCGACCCGTGGTTCCAGATGCCGGAGTAGCGGTTTCCCCGGAACAGCACGGTAGCGCCGAACCCGGCGCCGAGGCCCGGGATTTCGTGGTCCACCAACTGGATCACCGGCGCCTCGCCGGCCCAGCGGACGGGCGCCACCACTGGTACCGTGGCGTCCACGCTCCCGTACCGGATGCGAACCGAAAACCTCCAGCGGTCGCCCTCGAGAGGAGTCACGCTCATGACGTCGTAACGGTCCCCAAACGTTCCGTCGCGCGATTCCGGCCACGCCACCGTGAAGTTGCCGTCCAGCACCACATCCCGCATGCGCTCGACGAATGCCCGCTCCCGCTCCTCCAGCGAGGCCTCGGGAACGGTCCGCCGAACCCGACTCCGGAAGCGAGCCAGCCGGTGCCGAAGGCCACCCCGAGAAGCACCAGCAGTACGAAGGCCTTGAGGAGATTTCGCATGCGGATCCGACCCCCGGAGCGTAACAGTACACCCGCCCGGAAGCGGATCCGGCCCTCCGCAAACGGCCTCTCGTTCCCCTCCTCCATCAGGTTCGACGAGCTCCCACCATCCCGCTCCGGCCGGACACCCCATGGACACCAACAGAAATCGACCGGCAGGGCAGCGAGAAATGACGGCTCACGCTCCGGCGAGACGGCGGGAGGCGGATCGAAGGGTCGTCACCATCGCTCCCCGATACAGGCGCGGGCTGGCGCCTTCCGCTGTTCCCGGGAACTCGATCAACCGGCGCCGGGTTCCGGCAGCCGCTTGCGGAGCGCCTCCAGGAACGCGGCGGGCGGCTCTTCGCCAGCCTCCCGTGCTTCCCGGACCGCTTCCCACGCCTCGTCGAAGCGCCCCAGTTCGGCAAGGGCGGCAGCGCGGCGAACCTGCACCGTCCCGTCTTCGGGGTCCAGAACGCGCGCTCGATCCAGGGCGGCAAGCCCTTCCTCGAAGCGGCGCTGGCGGAGCAGCACGTCGCCGAGCGCGGCATGAGTCCGGGGGTCTTCCGAACGTTGGCGGAGCGCGGTCCGGAATTGGAACTCGGCGGCCGGAAGATCGCCGGCAGCCGCCCGGATCATCCCGAGCCCGAGGCGGGCGAGCGGCTGGCCGGGCGCCAGCGCCACTGCATCCCGATAGAGCGGCTCCGCCTCTTCCGGCCGGGACCGCGCATGCAACACCGCGCCGAACTCCGCGAGCACCACCGGATCCCGCGGACGGATGCGAACAAGATCACGATACCGGGCCTCGGCCTCGGCAAATCGCCCGGCGGCACGGACGGCACGGGCGCGCTCCAGCAGCCGGGGAGAGGAGATGTCCCGCTCCTGCATCCGAAAGTGGATGGGATCGCCGATTCCGGGGAGGCTCGTATTTCCAGGTTCGGCGGAGCGCAGTATGTCCCGGGCGCGCTCCCGTTCACCGGCGGCGTTCCAGGCCGCGGCGAGTGCGGCACGAACGGCGCCGGCGTCCGGTTCCCGGCCAAGCGCATGCTCGAGCAGACGCACCGCTTCCCGGAAGTTTCCGGAACCCGATTCCAGGGAACCGAGCCGGAACAGGGCGAGAGAGGAATCCGGTTCGAGCCGGAGGGCCTGCCGGTAGGCCACAGCGGCCGCTTCGGGTTGACCCAGTTCCTCGCGGATCTCGCCGAGCAGGATAAGCGCGGGGGGGTATCCGGGCCGGCTCCGGAGCGCGTCGGCGAGTGCGTCGGCCGCTTCCCGGGGGTTGCGGGGCCGGATGGCGTGCGCGAGCAGATAGCGGGCCTGGAAGGAAAGCGGATCCTCCGCGGGAATCAGCCCGACCACCTTCCGATAGGCGGAGACGGCCTTCTCCACCAGCCCGTGAGCGTGGAGCGTCTCGGCATATTCCAGCCACGCGGCGGGATCCGTGCCCGCCCGCTTGGCAAGGTCCGCCAGCAGCGCGCCGATCCGGGGTTCCCCGCCGGGGGTATCCCGCTGGAGTGCCGGTTGCCCGCCCGTTGCCGGAACAACGCCTGCAGACAGGGCCAGCAGGACGAACAGGTGGCTGCGCACACTCCCATCTTCGCAGAAGCGACTCGGAGGCGAACGCAAACCGCCGTCCGGGAGCATTCCCGGACGGTGGCCGTTCTGGACGGATGCGAACCGATCTTAGAAGGTGATCTTCCCCATGAACTGGAACGTGCGGGGGAAGCCCCGGGTACCCGGAATGCTTCCGAAGTTGCTCGCGCCGAAAACGGTGCGCGGCCCACGCCAGTTCACATGGTTGAACAGGTTGATGAACTCGAACCGGAGGGTCAGGTTCGCGTCGGCCACCAACCGGGTGGTCTTCTCGAGCGACACATCCCAGTTGACCAGAACCGGGCTTCGAACCGATTCGGTGGTGTGCGAAGCGCCGCTGACCTGCAGACCCTCGGTCAAGGCGATGCCGGAGGCGGTGACATAGTTGTCGGTGTTCCCCTTCGGATCGCCACCACCGGAAAGCGTCGCGCTGGTGGGCCGCTGGTGCTGGAAGCCGTAGGAACTCAGTGGGTTGGTGTTCTGGGTCACGACGAGCGGGAAGCCGCTCCGCATGATGGTCACCGTCGAAAGCGCCCAACCGCTGAAAATCGGGCTCTCACCCGGAGTGCGGTAGGTCATGTTCAGGTTGACCTGGTGCGGAACGTGGATCCGGGACGGACCGTAGTCGGCGTCCAGCCCCGAACACTTGGCGGCGGCGCACGCATCGGGAGTGTCGTAGATCGTGGACGTCTCGCTTTCGAGAAGCGTGTTGCTCTCGTAGATGTTGTCCTCGTGCAGCGTCATGGTGTAGTTGACCCGCGCGCCCCAGTTCCCGCGGAACCGCTTCTCGAACTCCACCCGGAGCGAGTTGTAGATCGACTTTCCGTTGCTCACATGGCGCGCCAGCACATCCCGGAAGTGCGGATACGGTCGCAGCAGCTGGCCCAGCGGCAGAGTCTCCCGATTGGCAAAGTCGCCAAACTGGGAATGGCCGTAGAACGGGTTCGGGTACTCCTCGTTCAACCGCTCTCCCAGCGTAAGGTACTGATTCGGCAGTTGATTGATGTTGATGACCGAATTGTTCGTGCCGCCGATCGGAAGATCCACACCGGCGCTTCCGACATACCCCAGCTTGAGCGCGAGGTCGTTTCCGATATCGCGTTGAAAGTCGAAGGACCATTTATGAATATACGGTGAAGCGCGGAATTGCTCGTTGAAATACACATCGGAGCCGATGTTCTGATACCGGCCGTTGCCGTTGCCGACCGGGGCGCCAAGCCCGTCCGGGAACGGGTTGGACGCTGTTGCCGCCGGCGGGGTCACTCCATCCACGCTCGTCGGGACGGCGGTCACCGAACTGTATCCGTAGGTCCCGAGATTCGACGCACTGCCGCCACCGGGCACCGCGTAGGGAGCCCAGAACACCGCATACCCGCCGCGAACCACGGTCTGAGGATCCAGGGTATAGGCAAAGCCGACTCGAGGACCGAATTTGATGGTCGGCGGATCCCACTGGTGGGTCGGGTTCCCGTCCACGCCGGCGTACATCAGCCCGCCGCTAAGCGGAAAGCCGGGAAGGTTGTCAAGGCGCGGGTCGAGAGTCACCTGGGTCGGGAACGGGTTGGTCCGGTCCCACCCGACCGCGATGCCGTTGTCGTTCTCCCTCAGACCGGTCTCGTGCTCGAGCCTCAGACCCAGATTCAACACCAGGTTCTCGCTCGGTCGCCAGTCATCCTGGATGAAGGCGCCGAAGTAGTCGATGAAAACGTCGGCCGGTTCGGCGAGCGTGGCCTCGCCGCCGTTCGGGATGCCCAGCAACAGGTCCGCCAAGGCGTTCCCGGAACCGTCATCGGGAGAGGCCGGATTCGGCCCCTGCGTGAATTTCTGGTCGAAATCCAGGGTGAAACCATTACCGAAGGAAGCCGCATGGAGACCCATGCGCCGCCACTGCCCCCCGTACTTGAGAGTGTGGTTCCCGATAAACCGCGAATAGGTGCCGCTGACCTCCCGCGAAGTCCACTGGATGTCATTGTTGGACCAGGAACCGTGAGTGTCGTCACCATCGCCGAAGTTGTCCACCGTAATCAAGGGGAACTGACCGGCGTAACCCTGCTGGGCGTAAAGCTGATCGACGAAACTGCCCGTGATGCCGAGTTCGCTGCTGAGCTTGTCGGCGCTGTAAACCGGATTGTCCACCGAATCATTGAAGTAGGTCTGGCCGTAGCGGAGAGTCAACACCGATGCGTCGCCGACGAGCGTGTTGTTGAACGCCACCGCATGCACATCGCGACCGAGGGATGCCGACCCGATGCCGTAGTCCGGGTGGGTGGCCGAGTTGAGGAGATCCTTGTAATGGCCGAAGGCCGGCTCCTCGGAGGTGTAATACATGTAGGTCAGGGACGACTGCCACGAATCCGAAAAACTGTGCGACAGGTTTCCTGTGGCCTGAAGCGCCTGCACCCGCTGCACGCCGGAAGTCGAGACATCGCCACCGGAGCCGAGGCTGGTGAGCAGCCGCGCCAGCGCCGATCCGGTGGGATCGATCAGACTCGAGGGAATCCGGTTCCCCGGGAACGGGCGGCGATTGCCGCTCGCGTCGAGATCGAACGGGTTGTAGATCGTGGAACCGCTGGCGGAAAAGTCGCCGCTGGCCTCGGCCGCGGTCGGCACGGTGACGGTGGTGTTGTCGATCGCGTCGTCGGTGTACCCCTCCGCCGACAACCAGAAGAAGGTCTGGTCACGCATGATCGGACCGCCGAACGAACCGCCAAAGAGGTTGTAGGGCGCTTCGTTGATATCTGCATCCTTGAGGGTGCCATCGTCCACGTCCTGCTGCTGGAAGTAGGCGAGCTTCCGCAAGAAGGTATTCTGCTTCCCGGGCCGGAATTGGTAGAGGCCGCTGCCTCCCCAGTTGTTGGTTCCGGAACGGTGGATCACGTTGAAGACTCCCCCTCCCGTGCGTCCCATCTCGGCATCGTAGGTGTTGGTCTGGACCTTCATTTCCTGAACCGCCTCGAAGACCGGAATAATCACCGAGCGGTTCCGAAGGTCGGTGGTCGAAATGCCATCCACGGTGTAGTTGTTGCCGCGCAGCGGACCGCCGCCCAGGGAGAGAAGCGAGGAGTTCGTCTGGTCGGACTGCTTGACCCAGACCGGGTTGCCGGTATGGACCACGTTCGGCGTACCCACCGACATGATGAAGACGTTCCGCCCCGGAGTGGGAAGGACCTCAAGTTCGGCGCGACTGACCGACGCCGCGACCGAAGCCGAAGCGGTTTCGATCAGCGGCGTCTCTCCGGTGACCGTCACGGTCTCCTCGATGCCACCAACGCCGAGCGACGCGTCCACCACCAGGGCAGCCGAAACACCGACGATCAACCCTTCGCTCACGAAGGGAGCAAAGCCGCTGAGTTCGGCCCGGAGGTTGTAGTTGGCCGGTTGCACATTGGCGAAGACGTATTCGCCGACCGCGTTGGTCACTGCGGTGCGCATGGCGCCGGTATCGACATTCTCCAGGGAAACTGAAACCCCCGGGAGAACACCGCCATCGGTGTCGCGCACCACGCCGCGCACGCTGCCCTGGAACGTCTGGGCGAAAGCCCCCGACGCAACTCCGAGAGCCGCCAGCGTCACGGCCGTCCTGAACAAAAACGATCTCATGGTTCCCTCCTGGATCATTGGCAAGACTGATGGGCGCCGTCCGGACGACGCGCCGTATCAAAGCAGAAACACGACACGCGGGAAGATCCGGGCCACATTCCTGAATGGCGCGAACCCTATAACACTCACGCAACGCATGCAACAGCTCGCAAAGCAAACGGCGAACCGCAAGATGAAAATCCCACAATCCCTTTTTTATCATTGAGTTGACTGAAACACCCATGGCATTTCGACCCTCAAGAACCCAAAACCCCGGATACGGAATCCGGGAGTCCGAATTCCGAAGCTTCAGCCCACCGAAAACGCCTGCGCTTCAGGGTCGCGCCGCGAGTCGGGCCATGCGGCCGAAGTAATCCGCGTGACCCGCGAGAATCCGCTCCTCCGCCTCCCGATTCGGCTCGAGCGACCAGACGCCGGATTCGCGCGTGCCTCCGAGCAGGATCCCGTCGGCGCGGGGCATCATGTAGAGCCCCTGGATCAGGGCGATGTACCGGACCTCCGGCTGGGGCAGCAGCACGGTGAGCTGACCCTTGAGTGGAATCAGTTCCTCGTCGCCGACCAGATCGCGGGCCCCGATGCCGGTACAGTTGACGATGCGGCGTTCGGAAAGCGTTGCGACCTCGTCCATCGAGCGGAACCGGCGAATCCGAATCCGGCCGCCGGCGAGCTGGAAGTCCCGCATCAACGCCCCCAGGTACACCGGGGGCTCGATCATCATGGTGGTGAACTGCCGGGCATGCCGGGAGGGAAACGGATGGGTTCCCGGCGCCAGTTCGCGGGAATCGGGAAAGAGGTCGGCCAGGGGGTCGGGCCGGGCGGGGCCGCCGAAGGCCACTTCGCTGAGAGCGTAATTCGGAAGCCAGTGCACCCCGTACCGAAGCCCTACCATGTCCTGGAAGATGCGCTGGGAGATTCGGGCCGCGCGCTCGAAGCGGGCCTGGAATTCGCGGGTGTGCACCCGTGCGTCGGATACCGACCAGGGGCCCCACTGGGCGCAGGCCACATTCGAGGTGGTCCGGGGAGGCAGATCCTCCGCGTGGATGGTGACCGCGACGCCGCGTTGCTGGAGGAGGCGGGCGGTGGCAAGCCCGACGGCGCCGCACCCGATGACGGCGGCGCGGGCGGGAGGGGGTCCGCCCCCCAGCAGTTCCTCGACCGCAAGCCAGGAGCTGCCCCACGAGAGGCTGATGCCGCCTCCACCGTGCCCGTAGTTGTGGATCAGCACACGGCCGCCGCCAAGGTCCTCGCGTTCCACCCGGAACCCGGACGGACGAAAGGGACGGAGTCCCACCACCGTACGGATCACCCGGTCCCGCGAGACCTTCACCGAGGGCAGGCGCAGGGGCGACGCCTGGCGGATTGCGGCCACCGGCCTCCCGGCGCAGGCGGATCCGACGGCAAGACCGGGAATCGCTGCGAGCATCCGGCGGCGGGACAGGGCGGAGGCAGGCATTCGAAACTTCGTCGACGGCTTCCTATACTAGGCGCATGCATCCCGAACGAGGTTCGGACGCCTTGGATCGGTCACGGGCCGGGAATCGGCATCCCGGGATGCAGCCCGGGTCCGGTGGCAGGCAGTCGTCCGGGCCCGCCACCGGACCTCGGTGACCAGGGAGGTTGACACCATGGATCGCAGACTTTTCCTCAAGGCGACGGCAGCCGTGAGTGCCGCCGGCATCGCCGGCGTGAACGACCGGGCGGAAGCGCTCGAGCACGAGATGATGCACCTGCTGGAGGCGCCGGAGCGGCCGCCACTCGGCAGAGCGGGGGGAGAGGGCGCGCTCCCCCCGATGCCCGCGAAACCGACACTGATCGATTTTTTCGAGCATCGGTTCGCCCCCGCCTCGCACGTTCTCCAAAGCGCCACCCGCGCCATGAAATTCGGAATGAGCGAGGAGATCATTCTCGCGTGCCTGCTCCACGACATCTCGGTGACCAACCTGGTCCGGGCGGACCACGGCTGGTGGTGCGCGCAGATGATCGCCCCGTACGTGCCGGAGAAGGTGTCCTGGGCCATCCGCTACCACCAGGCCCTCCGCTTCTTTCCGGATCCGTCGGTAGGCTACGAATACCCGGAGATGTACGTGCGGATGTTCGGCGCCGACCACGAACCGGAGCCGTACATCAAGGCGGCCCACGACCAGGCGCGCAACCACAAGTGGTACATGGAGGCGCGATCCATCACCATCCACGACGACTACAGTTTCGAGCGCGACGCCAAGGTATCCATCGAACCATTCGTGGACATCATCGGCCGGCACTTCCGGCAGCCGAAGGAAGGGCTCGGTTACGACAACAGTCCGACCGCCCACATGTGGCGGACCATGATCAACCCGCGCCGCCGCCTGTAGGCACGACGGTCGCCGGGTCCGGCAGGGACGCGCCGGCGGAGACGCGGACGAGGCGGTTCGCCGGAAGACCCCGACCGGCCCTCCTACGGCCAACAGGAGCGCACAACGCCCATCCGGAGCGTGCGGAGGCGGCAGGCAACTCACACCGAAAAACCCCGACCGGCCCATCCGGCCAACAGGAACGCACAGCGACCATCCGGGGCCAGCGGAGGCGGCAGGCAACTCACCAGGAAACCCCTGCCCGGTCCCTGGCCGACATGGGTGCGCGGCGCCCCTGCAGGCCGAACGGAGGCGGCCCCGCTGCGGGAGAAGCGCTCGACGCATTGCGTGAGCGGGTGGGGATCGGGAATACCGGTTCCGGCTGGCCGATGCCAACCTGCGTCACGCCGGGCTGCCCCATCAAGCGGGCGCCGCCCGGACTGTCATGGAACCCATTGACGCTGCGGCGCCCGGACCGTCGCTCACCGGTTTCGACAGCCGGAAGGTGGAGTTTGCGCGCAGGGGCGATCCGGTCGGGAACGGGAGCGGTCCTCCCACGAGAACCGGGATCGGCCCGCCCGTGGAAATCGGGATCGGCCTGATCCCGGGGAACCGGCCGACGCCTGCGATCAGCCCGGAGCGCGGCGCTCGAGAACCAGATACAGCAGGACGCCGGCAGCGGCGGTCCCAAGCCCGAGCAGCGACTCCGCCGGTCGCTCGATCATCGCGTACCCGAGGGTCCATCCGCTCGCGGCCAGAAACAGTACGGGAGGCAGGGGGTGAAGCGGAGCCCGGAATCGGCCGGAAATCGCTCCCGTCACCCGATGCGACCGGAGCGGGAAGACTCCGGCCACCGTCACCGACGTGGAGAGGCCCAGGGCAACGCCGGCATAGAGCAGGATCTGCTCGAAGGTTCCGGTGTAGATGAGGACCAGGGTCAGTCCGGACTGCACCAGCAGCGCCCGATGCGGAACGCCGCTCGGGCCCACCACCCCGAGGGGCTGCAGGAAGGCCTGATCCTCGCCCATCGCCCGAACCACCCGCGGGCCGAGGAAGACCATCGCACTCACCGTGGAAGCGAGCACCAGCGCCAGCACCCCGGACATGACCCGGCCGGCGGTGGAACCCAGGATCCGGTCGGCCGCAAGATAGCCGACTTCGACACGACCCGCGAGTTCTCCGAGCGGGACCGCCCGGAGAATCACCAGGTTCACCAGCAGGTAGAGAACGGTGACCAGCAGCGTGCCCCCCACGAGAGCCCGGGCGAGCCGCTCCGGGCGCCGGAGATCGCCGACGATGTACACCGCGGCGTTCCAGCCGGTGTAGGCGTAGGAAACATAGACGAGGGACACCGCGAAACCCGGGCTCAGAAGCAATCCGAAGTCCCCTGGCCGGGGCAGGACATCGGAGCCGCCCCCCGAAGCAGGGATCCCCATGCCGCAGAAGGCGACCACCAGCAAGATCTTGATGGCGGTCAGCACGTTGTTCATGCCGCTGCCGAACCCGACCGGGAACGAGTGGACCGCGGTGAACAGGAGAACCGCGCCTGCGGCGAAGTGGGTTCCGGGGAGGCCGGGAAACACCGGCTCCAGATACGTGGCCATCGCCATGGCGGCGAGGGCGGTGGGAGCGGCAAAGCCCATCGTCGAGGAAAGGCAGCCGGCGGCGAACCCGACCGCCGGGTGGAATGTCCTCCGGAGCAGGGCGTATTCGCCGCCCGACCGCGGGAGCGCCGCGCCGAGTTCGGCGTACACGAGTGCGCCGCAAAGAGCCACCAGGCCCCCCACCGCCCACAAAAGGAGAGCGGGAAAGGCGGAGGGAACCGCCGCCACCTGGAATCCGAGGCTGGTGAAGACCCCGGTCCCGATCATGTTCGCCACCACGAACATGCCGGCGGTCCCGATGGAAAGGCCGGAGCGGGCGCTCCTGCCGTCTCCGGTCATGGCCGGGAGCGGATCAGCGCGCGGCGATCATGTCGATTTCGACCAGCGCCCCGAGCGGAATGCCCGCAACCGCCACGGTGGTCCGCACCGGAGGAATGGCGTCTTCCGGAAAGTACGAGGCATAGGCCTCGTTCATCGCCGCGAAATCGGTCACATCCGCGAGGAAAACCCCACTGCGCACCACGTCCTCGAAGCCGAGCCCGGCCTCCTCGAGCACGGCCCGAAGGTTCCCCATCACCTGGTGCGTCTGTTCGGTGATGCCTCCTTCCACCAACCCTCCTCCTTCGTGGTCGAGAGCGATCTGGCCGGCGAGGAAGACGAACCCCCCGACCTCCACCCCGGCGGAGTAGGGTCCGACCGGAGGAATCCGGCCGGCCAACCGGGTCTTCCCGGGGGACCGGCCAACCGGCTCCACCCCGGGATCCGTCAGGGGAACGCCACAGGACCAGACCACCAAGGCCGCGGCGAGCGCGAAAGTAACGGGGAACGGGCGGCTACGCATGGAGACCCTCCGGGGCGGCAGGATACTACCGGGTAGCATCCCGCCCATGTGGACAAGACCGGGACCGGACGAATGCGCCGCCTATTATCAGGATGTGATCCGGCTGGCGCCCGACGGGGCGCTGCCGGAATTGGCGATCGACGAGGGGAACACCCTGTCCGCGCTTCTGGCCGGCCTCTCGGAACCGGACTCGCTCCACGCCTGGGCGCCCGACAAATGGTCGATCCGGGAAGTCGTGGGACACATCGCCGACACCGAACGGGTCATGGGGTTCCGGGCGCTCTGCTTCGCCCGCGGGGACCGGGCCGAACTTCCGGAAATGGATCAGGAGGACTACGCCCGCGCCGCGGGCCACCGGAACCGGTCCCTCGCCTCGCTGCTCGGGGAGCTCGGCGCCGTCCGCGGCGCCACCGTGAGCCTCATGCGCTCGCTGGACCCGGAGGCGCTCGACCGGACCGGGGTTGCGAGTGGCTTCCGGTTCACGGTGCGGGCGCTCTGCTATCACACCGTGGGGCACGCCATCCACCACCGCCGGGAACTCGAAAAACGCTATCTACCGGGGATCATGGCGGCTCGTTGATCGATCCTCGCGCGGGATGCGAATCGCGGCGGCGAGCGAGATCGCGCCCACGCCGGCGCAGGTGAGCGCGAGTACGGCATAGTCGAAGCGGACGATGAGGATGCCGGCGGCGATGCTGGCGACCCCGGCCGTCGCCCAGTTGAGCGTCTCGGCAACCGCTTGGCGACGGATCTTGCACCGCGGATCCCTTCCCTCCGAAAGGAGTGCGCTCGCAGCCACGAAGGCAAGGCACCATCCGAGTCCGAGCAGGTAGAGGGCCATGCCGAGGAGCCATCCGGTCTCCCGCGCGAATGCGGCGAGCAGACCGGCCACGAAAAGCAGGGTCCCCCCGGTTGCGATCACCGGACGCTCGGTGAAACGGTCACAGAGCATGCCCACGAGCGGAGACAGCAGGAACATTCCCAGCGTGTGGGCGCCCATCACCGCGCCGAGCCCGGTCAGCGAGCCGCCGCTGTTCACCGCATGGAGCGGCGTCATGCTCATCAGCAGGACCATTCCCGCCTGGGCCGCAACCAGCGCCAATGTGGCCAGCCGGTAGCGGGAGGGGTCCTCTTCCGGCCCTGAGGTGGCTGCCGCCCGCTCGCGCACCCGCCGGAGCGAACGTTGCGCCCGTAGCGCGCGGCTCCTGAAGAGAAGCAGGCTGGCCCCGCCGAACAGGGCGCCGGCAACCAGGTACGCAAGGGGTATCGCATACGGACTGCCGGGAACCAGCACCCGATCGATGGCGCCGAAGATGGCAGGGGCCCCGAAGCTGCCCGCAACCGCAACCCAGACCACAAGGCCGATGGCCCGCCCGCTCCGGTGCGGAGGAACCAGCAGGGCCGCCGCATAGCGGGTCAGGTGGTAGGCGGCGTGGCCCCCTCCGACCATGAGCGTGGCGACCAGGTACAGGACGAAGGCGTCGTCCCGGAGAGCCGCCAGGGAAGAAAGAAGGGCGCCGGCGGAGGCGAGCGCAAATCCGCACGCGAGGGTGTCGGGGCGCCCCAGGCGGGGAACGAGCAACGACAGCAGGGGCGCACCGCCGGCGATCCCGAAGATCAGCAGGGCATTGGGTCCGCCGACCCACAGCGAATCGGCCAGATAGCGGGCAGAAACGATGGGGATCGAGATGATGATCAGGAGGTAGGCGGTCGCCCCCAACACGGCTCCAGCGAGCAGCACGGCGAGGGCGCGCGCCGGGCGCAGCGGACGATCCGGTCGGGTCAGTTTCTTGTCCGCAGTTCGAGATCGGCGAGCGCCTTCCGCGCCGCCGGCGCGAGGCTCTCCCCGGTGCCGAGTGCTTCGATCTCGTCGGGCGGGAGACCGAGACCGTGCGCCTGTACCCGGATCTCCTCGAGCGCATCGTCACCCGGGCCGACGGTCCAGGCGCCGTCCACGATGCGCAGCTCGTGGGAATCCGCGGAGCCGGCGGCCTGCACCCGCTCGCGATAGGCGAGCACCTCGGGCAGGACCAGGTCGTCGAGCGCGCCCACCACCTCGATCACCGGGCGGAGGAGGACGGCGGAAGGCGCCGGAAGCACCGGCGTCGGGAATGCCGCGAGGGCATCGTGCCAGGGCCAGAAGCGCTGGCTGTCCGCACCCATGCCCACGGCGTGGCGGTACGCGGGCGCGGAACGGTCACCGGCCTCGATCCGCGCCCGCCGCCGCCGGACCGCCGCTTCCGGATCTCCGAGGGTCGCCGCCACCAGCACCACCGCGTCGAAGGTCTCGTCCTCGGCGGCGGCCGCGTAGCGGGCGAGTCCCCCGCCCTCCGCGTAGCCAAAGAGAATGGTGCGGTCGGGATCGCGGGTCAGGCGGGGAAAGATCTGGTCGAACATGAGACGGGCAAAGGCCTCGGTGAGCCGGTAGGCATCGGGGCTGGCCCCGAGGCCCGCCCGGTCCATGCTGGCCCAGGCGTACCCCTCGTCGAGCGCCCACCAGCCGATCAGGTCATCCAGCTCGGTTTCCCCGGTCCCGAGGTCGGCGCCTTCCTTGCCACGTCGGATACCGCCGAGCCCCCGGTGCGCCCCGATGACCAGCGCGCCGTTCCAGTCCGGAGGCCGCATCGGATGCCGGAGCACGAAACGGCGCGGCGGTTCGCCGGGCGGCAACGGCCGACCCGGGGGCACCGAGGCGATGATTCCCTGGGTCATCAGCGCGTCCCCGTAGGCGCGTCCCGGAATGAGGGTCTCCCGGCCCCCGTGGATGTAGAGGTGGAGGCGGGCGTCACAAGCCGGCAGGGCCACCAGCATCAGAAGAACAGCCAAGGAACGCATGTTGCCGGAGTCCCGGGATCCCTTCGAGACCACTCGGCCTCATGGTGGCGCGAACCGGACCGTCCTGGCCCCGCGAAACGCTGCCGCCGTTTTCCCCTGATCGGAATCCCGGGAACTCGTCCGTCGGGCCGGACTCCGCGACCGGAACCTGTTTCAGATTTCCGGACCAGCCGGAGCCCGGCCGGAAAAGTCGTCCGGTGGTGCTGCCATTTCCGACCTCCCTTCCGATTCGATTGCCTGACCGGGTTTTAGCCGCCGAACGCCCGGATGTCAAATCTCGTCTCCGCCGGACAACCCCGGAGTCTCCATGCCGTAGACGGCAGGCGGCAATCTTCGCGCTGAAGATGACAGTCCCGTTTCGGAGACACCGGGGTCCGGTTACCCGACTGGCAACCGGGGCAGAGCGAAGGCTTCGGGGTTGTCCGCCTCGCCGGGGGCCTCCTCCAAGGTCGGAGGCCCGCTCACCAACTGAGGGCGCCCGAGAGCGCGAACTGCCGGTCCCTTGTTCCGATGACGCTCTCGCGCTGCGCTCCGGCGAGGTCCAGCCGGAAGAGCGGACCCAGCTGGTAGCGGGCGCCGAGCCGCACCGCACGGCCCATCTCCGCCATCTGGAGGCCCGCGTACGGCGTCAGCACTCCCGCCAGCGGAAGCCCGAACCCGTGGCCGCCCTCGGCGGTCAGCCGCCGCTCCGACCGCAACCCCGCCATCGGGGTCGGGGAGAACGTCGGGGTCCGGTCGAACATCTGCTGCAGGCCGCTCTCCGTACCCCCCTGCGACGGCGCCACCTTCAGGAACGGACCCCGTCCCTCATCGCCGGGATCGAGGCTCACCATCGCCCCCACGCCCCACTCACGGCGGTCCGTCTCGGCGTGCGTGACCAGCGCCCGGCTACGCACCTCCACCGTCAGACCCGGGTCCCGCATCCGGTACGCCACGCTTCCGCCGACCTCGACTCCCGCGCCCTCCACCGCGTCGCCCCGGTCGTACAGAACCCCCACCTCCAGCGCCGGCGTCAGCGTCCCCGTGCCCAGCGTCCGCTCGTGCGAGCCCTCCAGCATCAACCGCAACCGACTGGTGTGCGCGGTCAGGCCCTCGAGGCCCGACTCCGAGGCGGTGGTGAACCGCGCATACGAACCCTCGCCCTTCAGCGCCAGCCGGGTCATCCCTCCCACGAGCAGGTCGGCGTCCCGGAACAGCACGCTCCGACCGCCGAGGGCCCCGCTCGCAAACGACATCCCCGCGTCCCGCTTGCTCATCCCCGTCTCGGTCACCCGCACCTCGCCCCGACCGTAGCCCCCGCTCGCCCACAGGTTCGACCCGTCGGGCGCCAGCCACGCAAGGTAGGGGTGGGCCGAGGTCAGGCCCGCCTCGTAGAGGCCGGCCACCGATCCGGTCGCGGCGGCGCTGGTCGCATCGAAGTCCCCGGTCGCGTGCGACACCACGATCCCCGCCAGGAGATCCGAACCGATCCGCATGTCCGCGCCCACGTGCGCCGACCACAGTCCGCCATCCCACGAGACCTCCTGGTCGGCCCCGGAGAGTGACAGTCGCCCGCCCCGGCCCCAGACGCCGATCGCCGGGAACCCGCGTTCTTCCTCGTCCGCGCCGAGCGTCATCCCGAACGCCGCCCCGTCCAGAACGTCGGCGAGCCGCAACGGACGGTGCGTCTGCTCGCCGAACGCCGTCCGATCCCCGAACGCACCCGTCCGACCGTCGTGCCGCAGGTCGAGTGCTCCCCCGGAGGAGGCGGACATCGGCGTGGCGCCGAGGCGCAGCTCCCGCGCCGCATGGCCCGCCGACACCGACTCGATCCGGTCGGCAACCGCACCCAGCGTCTGCGTCGCGAACCCTGCCGCGAACTGCGGAAGGATCACCTCGTTCAATCGGTTCGCCCGACCCAGCGCCTCCGCCGACGTCGTGTTCCGCACCGTCACCGACACCGACTCCGCCGTCACCCCGCCGTAGTCCCCGCCGGACACCCGGTGGCTCACCGTCGCCATCATGTCCGCCAGCGAGTCCTCGTCCTCCACCCCGCTCACCGTCACCGTCTGCGGGGTGTCCCAGTTCGCGGCGGTGAACCCGAGCGCCCCCGAGACCGTCGCCGCTCCGGGTTCGCTGCTGGTCGGGGTCACCGTCACCGGACCCGTCGGCTCGCTGGTCAGCACCACCGTGTACGTCCCGCTTCCGTCCTCGTCCACCGTCAGTTCGGTCGGGGTCACCGTCACCCCCGCCTTGTCGTTGTCGGTCACCCGTACCGCCACCGCATCGGCCTTCACCGCGTCGTAGTCCCCGCCCGAAACCTCGTGGGTCAGGGTCGCGGTATCCGCAACGGCGTCGGCGTCCTCCGCCGCGCGGACCGTCACCGTCTGCGCCGCGTTCCAGTTCGCGGCGGTGAACCCGAGCGACGCCGGCGCCACCGTGATGTCCCCCGCCGCGCCAGCGATCGCCACCGTCACCTCCGCCGTCGGCTCGCTGGTCAGCTTCACCGTGTAGGTCCCGCTGCCCCCCTCGTCCACCATCAGTTCGGTCGGGGTCACCGCAACCCCCGCCTCGTCGTTCTCGGTCACCCATACCGACACATCGGGGATCTCCACCGAACCGTAGCCCCCGCCCGATGCCTCGTGCGTCAGCGTCACCGAGTCCGCAACCGCGTCGGCATCCTCCGCCGCACGGACCGTCACCGTCTGCGCCGTGTCCCAGTTCGACCGGGTGAACGTCAGCGATCCCGGAGAGACCGTCACGTCCCCGGACGCGCCCGACACCGTAACGGTGACCTCGTCCGAAGGACGCCGGCCCAGGACCACCGTGTAGACCGCGGCGCCACCCTCCGACACCCGAACCGACGCCAGCGACACCGTCACGCCCTTCGTCCCCGAAGTCGTCGTCGAGCCGCCGCCACCGGAACCTCCGCCGGAACCTCCACCACCGCCGCCGCCGGGGGGCGCCGCCGGCGTCGCCGTCACCGACGCATCCGGACCAGCCCCGGACCCGGCCCCGTTCACCGCGCGCACCTCGAACTGGTACGCGGTGCCGTTGTCCAGCCCACTCACCTCGTAGCTGGTCGTCGTCGGACCCGATCCCGGGATGTCCCTCCATGTCCAGTCCGCCTGACGCCGCACCGGACCCGGCCCCTGGGACGCCATCAGCGCTCCCGCAACCGCCGCCCGGTACCGGTACTGCCACTTCGTGATCGTCGGGTTGTCCGGGTCCGTCCAGCTCAGCGTCACCGAACCGTCGCCCGCCGCCGCGGAGAAGCCCGTCGGCTTCGACGGCGCCACATCCTTCTCCGCCACGCTCACCACCACCGAGGCGATGCTCACCGAGCCGTACCCCCCGCCCGAGGCGCTGTGCGTCAGCGTCACGGGGGAGTCCGTGTTCGTGTCCGTGTCCGTGCCTGCGTTCACCGTCACCGTCTGCGGCATGTTCCAGTCGGTCCGGGTGAAGGTCAGCGCGCTCTGGTTGCCGGTCATGACGGCGTCGGTGTCCACCGTCACATCCCCCGACGCACCCGCCACCGTCACCGTCACATCCGATGACGGCGGCGTGTTCAGCCGCAACGTGTACGTCTTGCTGCCGCCTTCCGCCACCGTCAGCGCCGCCGTCGACACCGTTACCCCAGGCGTATCCGCCACCGTCACATCCACCGTCCCCGCATCCGGGATCGCATCCGCAGAAGCCCCCGTCAGACGGAAGGCGTGGTTGATCGTCGCCGTGCCGTTCGCAACCCCGGTCACCGTCACCGTCCGCGCCGTGTTGTAGTTGCCGGTGGTGAAGGTCAGGCTCGCCGGGCGCACCGTCGCCGCTACCGTGTCGTCGCTCGTCACCCGCAGCGTCCCCGCATACGCCTTCGTCAAGGCCACCGTGTAGGTCGCGGTGGAACCGGGCGCCACCGTCACCGGCGCGCCGGTCAGCGTGAGGGCGGCCGTGCCGGTGTCCTGGAAAATGACCGTACGGATGTTCGACCAGGGACCCTGAAGGTTACCCGTTCCCCCGGTGGAACCCGCCACGCGATAGCCCGTTGCCCGAACCCGTACCTCGACCGATGCCCCGTCAGGATAGTTCAGCAGAAGCCGATTGCTGCGAGAGCCCGGGTTCTGTCTGGCACTGGCCTGGTTGAGACTGCGATCCGTCCAGGTGCTGGCCCCCTTCAGCCGGGTCTGCGCTCTCCACCAATGGAACTTGGCCGCGTCTTTCACATAGTCGTCCGCATCCGACAACTCGTTCGAGCCGCCGGCATGGGTCCAGGTCAGGTCGATCTGCCCGTTCGTGGTCGAAGTCGCCGCCGTCAGCACCGGGGCCAACGGATCGGTCTTCGCCGTCACCTCGTCCGACCACACCGACTGCACCCCGGGACTCACCGCCGCAAACAGCCGGAACGTGTATTCCGTACCGCCTGTCAGACCCGTCACCCGGACGCTCGTCCGGCTTCCACCCGTGAGCGTCGTGGTCGTGTTCCAGCCGCCCGTGCTCTTGTACTGGTAGCCCCAGCTCGTTATCGGAATGCCCGTCAAGGCGCTCCAACTCAAAGTGACCGAGGCATCGCCCCCGGCCGCCGTCAGAACCGGCTTGGGAACCGTATTCGTCGGCGTCGCCTTCACCTGGTCCGACCACACCGACTGCACTCCGGGGCCGACCGCGGCGAACAGCCGGAACGTGTATTCCGTGCCGATCGTCAGACCCGTCACCGTGGTGCTCGTCGTGCTGCCGCCGGTGACCGTCCGGGTCCTGATCCAGCTGCCGCCCGCGGGCTTGTACTGGTAGCCCCAGCTCGCAACCGTCACACCCGACAAGGCGCTCCAGCTCAGGGTGACCCTGCCGTAGCCCGCCGGCGCGGCGCTCAGCACCGGCTTGGGAACCGCCGCCGACGCCGACGGCGTCGCCTCCACCACCTCCGACTGTGCGCTGTTGCCGCCGCTGTTCCGCGCCCGGATGCGGAAGCGGTATTCCACATCATTGTCCAGACCCGTCACCGTGTAGGTCGTGGTGTCGGCGTCCGAACCGGGAATGGCGGTCCAGCTGCCCCAGGCGGCGCTGCCCTTCTTCTGGCGCATGTTGTACCGCGTGATCGAATCGTCGTCCGGGTCGGTCCACGTCAGCTTCACCTGACGGTTGCCCGCCGTCGCTGTCAGACCCGTCGGTGCGGCGGGAACGGAAGCGGTCGTGCCGTCGTTCAGGGTGCCGTCGGCGGTCGCATCGGTGCCGACCGCGTAGGTGACGTTGGTGGTCCTCTCGCTCAGCGTGATCCGGTAGGCCTCCGCGCCCTCGGTGGCCGAGTCGGTGCTGGTCGGGATGGTCACCGTGCCCGTCGTGCTCGCGCTGGTGCTGCCGAAGGTCGCAGTGAACTCGCGCGGCCCCAGCGTGCCGGTAATGTCCGCCGCCGTGAAAGTGCTCGAACTCCGCGCCGCCAGCGTCAGGCGCACCGGCCAGTTGCCGGATATCGACCTGTCGGAGGTCACCGTCAGACTGATGTCCGTCCCCTCGGTCACCGCCGCCGGGTCGGTCAGCAACTGGAAGGTCGGCGTCGTGTCCGTCACCGTCACGTCCACATCGTCGATCTCGAGCGAGGCGCCGTAGCTCGTGTCGGAGCTCGACGCCGCGTGCGTCAGCGTCGCCGTGTCGTCCGTCGCGTCCCCGTCGCGGGCCGCGTTCACCGTAATCGTCTGCGCCGTGCCGAAGTTGCCCGGCGTGAAGGTCAGCGGCGAACCCATCACCGACACGTCACCCGACGCGCCGCTCACCGTGATCGTCACGTTCGCCGTGGGCGCCTTGTCCAGCTTCACCGTGTAGGTGTCGCTGCTCCCCTCTTCCACCGTCAGCGAGGTCTTCGAAAGCGTCACCCCGGCGGTGGCGGGGGGATCGTCGTCGTCCACGATGGTCAGGGTGAGTCTGCCGCTGTTCCAGCCGGCCTGGAAACCTTCCAGCTCGATGGTCTCGTTCGGCTCGTTCCGGGTGTCGCCGATAATGCGAAGGGTCCTCGTGCCCGTGGTCTCGCCTGCGGCGATGGAGACGGCGTCGGTATTGTTCGTCCAGCACCAGTCGGTGTCCGCCGGCCTCAGCGGCGCCGTGCACTGGTCGCTCCCCTTGCTGGAGCCTGCGGCCGTGCCCACGCCAAACGTGGCGACCGAAAAGCTCGCCGGCGCCGCCTCGCTGAGCATGAAGGTGACTGTCACGGCCGTCGAGCCGGAATTGCCCTCGGTGATCGACGTCGACGTCGCCGACAAGGTGATCGTCTTGCTTCTCGGCGTCACGACGATCGTGTCCGAGGCGGCGCTGTTGCCGCCGCTGTTCACCGCCCGGATGCGGAAATGGTATTCGGCATCGTTCTCCAGCCCCGACACCCTGTGGCTCACCGTGTCGGCGTCCGAACCGGAGATGTCGGCCCAACCGCCCCAGGCGGCGACCCCCTTCTTCTGCTGCACCTGGTACTTCGTGATCGAATCGTTGTCCGGGTCGGTCCAGGTCAGCGTCACCTGCGCGTTGCCCGTCTCCCCCGACAACCCCGTCGGGGCGGCGGGGACAGAAACGACCGCGTTCACCGTCACCGCCACGGCGCCCGCATCCGGTATCGCATCCGCCGTGGCGCCCGTCAGCCGGAAGGCGTGGTTGATCGTTGCCGTGCCCGCCTCCACGCCGGTCACCGTCACCGCCTGCGCCGTGTTGTAGTTGCCCGTGGTGAAAGTCAGGGTCGCCGGGTCCACCGTCGCCTTGGCCGTGGCGGAGCTCGTGATCGACAGCGTCCCCGCATACGCCTTCGTCAACGCCACCGTGTAGCTGGCGGAGGAGCCGGCCTCTACCGTCACGGGCGCCCCGGTGATCGTGAGCGCGGCCGTGTCGTCGTTCTTGAAGGTGGCCGTGCGGATGTTCGACCAGGGGCCATACACAAGGCTGCCGCTCGCGTTGGAGGCCGCCGCCCGAATCCGAACCTCTACCGATGCGCCGTTCGGATAGGTGCTGCCCACGCCGACGCTCTTGTGGCGTCTGCTGGGACTGGAGGCGCCGCTCGGGCTTCCGCCCTCTTCCCAGGTGCTGGACCCCCTTAGCCGGTGAGCCACTCGCCACGCATAGAACGTGACCCCGTTCGGGACCTGGTCGCCGACACTCGTGCTGGTATGGGTCCATCTCACATCGAACCACCCACTCGTCGTCGAGGTGGCGGCCGTCACCACCGCAGGCGCCGCAAGCGTGGCCGTCACCCAGTCCGTGGCGGCGCCGTCGCCGGCGGCGTTCACGGCGCGGATCATGAAACTGTATTCGGCGCCGTTGTCCAGCCCCATCACCGTGTGGGTCTCGGTGCTCGCGCCCGAACTCGTCATGACGGCCCAGGTGGTGCTGCCCCTTGCGCCCGTCTTGCCGTAGCGCAGCTTGTAGCCGGTGATGCTGCCGGCCGGTTTGGTCCACGACAGCGTCACCTGCGCGTCGCCCGCCGTCGCCGACAGGCCCGTCGGCACCGCGGGGGCAGTCTCCGTCACGGTGATCGTGGTGGAGGTCGTGCCGGCCACGGCACTGCCGTCGCGGCCCTTCCAACTCCAGGTGACGGTGTGCGTGCCCACGCCCAGCGTGGCGCAGGGAAACAGATTGGCGCCGAGGCCGGTCGTAATGCCGGCAGGAGCCTGCGTGATCTCGACGCGGTTATTCCCCTCGAGGTTCGCAAGCCGGTTAATGTACGAGTTTCCCCCGGTGCGTTGTTGTAGCCAGATGAGAGTATCACTTCCCCTGACCTGCTTGACCGACAGCAGGTTGAAGCACACATTCGTCGTCGCATCGGCCGACCCGACCGTGACGGTCTTGTCCGGATCGGAGGTCAGCGTCGGGGTCTCCGCCCGCGGCGTGGCCGTCACCCAACCCATGTTGTTCACGACGTTGGAATAGAAATTTGAGGTGCCCCATTCCGACGCTCGGACCCGGATGCTGTATCTCTGGCCGTTGGTCGCCGGAAGGGTTGCGGTGCCTCTACTACGACCAATACCACCTGTTGTCCAATCGAAATTCGAAAGGTCTCCAGTCAGTACTTGAAAAGAGCTGCCGCCTGTTCCCGTAAAATACTCGACATCCCAGTGATTTATTGTATTTCCACTTGGAGTTCCATCGATCGAGAAGGTGATGGATATCTTTTCGTCACCCGGGGTGGCACGGAGGGTGACCGTGGGCTCCGGGACCTCGGGAAGCGTTATCTGGGCTTCGGCGGTTCGGGGCGCGAGGGAAGCGCCCAGCAGAATGAAGGAGAACGCCGCAAACGCCGCAAACGTGGCCCCCGGACGGCCCCTGGACCTCCTCCCGGAGAATGTCCCGAAGGTGTCCACTGGCTCAGCCCCGTGCCCGGATTTTCGGGGGGGGGGGGGGGGGGGGTAGAGGTATGCGTTTTCTTCGGACCAGAAAGCTGTCCGAAACGCCGGGCCGCTCGTTGCGGCCTTGCCATCACTTCGATCACGGAACTCCTCCCGATTGGCAAACCGAAGGCATGAGCGACCGTTTGGACCAAGTCGATCATGCGAACGCCCCAAGGAGACACCACCATATGGGGCGTGTCCATGGTGTCAGATATGTCGCTGAAAGGCAACTTCCCGGGGGGGACTGCGGCGTTCGCGAGCCGAGGGGGAGTCGTCCGGCGTCCGATGCGGCGGCGCCCTGGCGCGGATAGGATGGGGCTGCCGCAAGGAGTACGCCATGATCCGGTTGCTGATTCCTCCCGTTGTCCTGCTCGTCGCCGGAAGTCCGGCGGTTGCCCAGGACACCTCCGCAGTCGCCGAAGCCATGGGGGGACTGCGGCTCCGCGAGGTGGGTCCGGCGCTCATGGGAGGACGTATCGCGGACATCGCGGTGAACCCGGAAGAGCGCTCCACCTGGTATGTGGCGGTCGGCTCCGGGGGACTGTGGAAAACCACCAACGCCGGCGCCACCTGGACTCCCGTTTTCGACGCTCAGCCGTCGTATTCCATCGGAACCGTCACCCTTGACCCCTCGAACCCGGAAACGGTCTGGGTGGGAACCGGGGAGAACGTGAGCGGGAGGCACGTGGGTTGGGGTGACGGGGTGTACCGCAGCCGCGACGGCGGCGGCTCCTGGCAGCGGATGGGCCTCGAGCGATCCGAACACATCGGAAAGATCCTGGTGGACCCGCGGGACGGGAATCGGGTGCTGGTGGCGGCCGAGGGGCCGCTGTGGAGCGGAGGCGGCGAACGCGGCGTCTACCGGACCGGGGACGGAGGCGCCACCTGGAACCGGACGCTGGATGCGGGGCCGGACACCGGCGCGACCGACCTGGAATTCGCCCCCGGGAACCCGGACATCGTATACGCGGCCTCGTACCAGCGACGGCGGCACGTCTGGTCCTTTCTCGCCGGCGGACCGGGTTCAGGCATCCACAAATCCACCGACGGCGGCGCCACCTTCCGTCGGATCACCCGCGGTCTCCCCACCGGGGATGTTGGCAAGATCGGCCTCGCGGTGACGCCGGCGGCGCCGGAGATCGTCTACGCGACCATCGAGGCACACGCCCCCGAACGGGGTTTTTTCCGTTCGGACGACCGCGGCGAGAGCTGGGAAAAGCGGAACTCCTACATCTCGGGAGGAACCGGACCGCACTACTACCAGGAAATCGAGGCCGACCCGACGGACCCCGACACGGTGTACCAGATGGACGTGTTCTTCCACGCAACCCGGGATGGCGGCCGCACCTTCCCGGTACTCGGCACCGGCCGGGAAAAGCACAGCGACAACCACGCACTCTGGATCGACCCGGACGACCTGCTCCACCTGCTGGGGGGAACCGACGCCGGCCTCTACGAGACCTTCGACGGCGGCGCGACATGGCGTCATTTTCCCAACATGCCGATCTCGCAGTTCTACAAGGTTGCCGTCAACAACCGCGAACCGTTCTACGACATCCTCGGCGGGGCGCAGGACCTCGGCACCGTCCACGGCCCGTCGCGCACAACCAACCGGGAGGGAGTCCGCAACCGGGACTGGTACGTCCCGTTGGGCGCCGACGGCTACGGGGTCGAAATGGATCCCCGCGACCCCGACCTGCTCTATCTGATGACTCAGCAGGGGAACCTCCAGCGGGTACACCGAAGAAACGAGGAAGTCCTTCACATCCAGCCCCTTCCGGCCCCCGGTGAGCCACCCGAGCGATGGAACTGGGACGCGCCGCTACTCCTCAGCCCCCACGATCCGGACCGGATCTGGTTCGGGTCGCAGCGGGTCTGGCAGAGCGACGACCAGGGAGCCACCTGGAGTGCCCGAAGCCCCGATCTGACCACCAACCGAAATCGCTACGAGCTCCCCTTCCATGACCGCGTCTTCAGCGTGGACGCGCTCCACGACACGGCAGCCATGTCGCGCTACGCCACCCTGACCGCGATCAGTGAATCGCCGGTGCGGGCCGGCGTCCTCGTCACCGGAAGCGACAACGGCCTGGTGCATACGAGCGGCGACGGCGGCGGGAGTTGGGAGCGGGCGGCCGATCTTCCCGATCTCCCGGCGCTCTCCTTCATCAACGACGTGGAGGCCTCGGTCCACGATGCGAACACCCTGTTCGTGATCGCCGACAACCACAAGATGGGGGACTTCCGCCCCTTCGTGTACGAAAGCCGCGACCTCGGCAGGAGCTGGCGTTCCCTCGCCGGCGACCTGCCCGACGGCACGATCCTGTGGGCCATCCAGCAGGACCACGAGGATCCGGATCTCCTGTTCCTCGCCACCGAGTTCGGGCTGCGGGTCTCATGGAACCGCGGCGTCAACTGGGCCCCGCTTAAAGGCGCGCCCACCATCGCCTTCCGCGACCTCAAGGTCCAACGGCGCGACAACGACCTGGTGGGGGCCTCCTTCGGTCGCGGCTTCTTCATCCTTGACGACTACACGCCGCTGCGGAGCATGGCGGCGGCGGTCGACTCGGACCGGGCGACATTGTTCCCGGTCCGGGACGCCTGGTGGTATGTGCCCTCGATCCCCGCCCAGGCGCCGGGCCGGCCCACCCAGGGCAGCACCGCTTACGCGGCGAAGAACCCGCCCTTCGGGGCGGTGCTGACGTACCGGCTTCCGGAGGATCTGCGGACCGCCCGCGAAACGCGCCGCAAACAGGAAAAGGAGGCGCGGGAGGCCGGCGAGGACATCCCCTTCCCCGGCTTCGACACGCTGCGGCGCGAGGGCCTCGAAGCGTCGCCCTCGATCCTCGTCGAGATCCGGAACGCTTCCGGACACGTGGTGCGCCGGATCGCCGGCAAGACGAAACAGGGTGTCCACCGCATCGCCTGGGATCTCCGGGGGCCGCCGCCCGACCCGGTGGATCTGAGCCCTCCCGGATTCACTCCGCCGTGGGTCACGCCTCCCCGGGGACCGCTGGCAGCCCCCGGGGAGTACGAGGCGGAGCTGATCGCCGTGACCGCCGAAGGCGTGCAGCGCCTCGGCGAACCGCAGCGGTTCCGGGTGAAACCGGTGCCCACACTCCCGGAGGACATCGACCCGGCGGCGGTGGCGGCGTTCCAGCAGGAAACGGCAGCGCTCCTGCGGAGAGTCGGTGGGGCAGTCGCCGAGGCCCGGCGGGTACGGGAGCGGCTCCGGCACTTGCGCGCGGCGCTGATCGAAACCCCGGGCGCCGACCCGGCACTCTTCGAGCGGATGGACGGCGTGCGGGAAGCGCTCTCGGAACTCGAGGTGCGGCTGACCGGCGACCCGGAGCGCCAGTCGCGCAACCACCCGGCAGCGCCGTCGATCCGGGGACGGGTGAGCCGGGTGGCGAGCGGCCACTGGGGCACCCGGCAGCTTCCCACGACCACCCAGCGGGACAGTCTCCGCATCGCCGGCGAGGAGTTCGCCGAGGTCGGCGCCGCCCTCCGGGAGCTGATCGAATCGGAGGTCGCCGGACTCGAGGCGGATCTCGAAGCGGCCGGAGCGCCCTGGACTCCCGGGCGGCGACTCCCGCAACGGTAGTCATCAACTTCCGCCAGCCGGCCCGCTGCCTCATGCCCACCCGACAACGGGCCACCCGGGTCTGGATCGAGCGATCGACGAAACGCCTGGACGGCGGGGAACACGCAAGGGGGCGGCCTGCATGCCGGCGCTCACGCCGAAGTGGTTCGCCCGGGTTGGACCGTGCGCGGGGCGGGCGCCGGGCCCGCGCCACCGGCGAAATGGGGAGACGGCGACGAGGCGCCGGGCCCCGGTACGAGGCGGGGCGGCTACCGGACTCCCGTCGCACGCCGAAAGGCGGCGTTCCCGGAGGTTCCGGCTCGGCGGGAGGGTGCTGACGGAACCGGAACGGAGCGGGGAAACCGTGGCCGGCCCGGGTGGACCGGCTGTCTCGTCACCGGAGTGAACGAGGAGCGGGATTCCGACATGGGCGGGGAAATCGATCCGGATCGTGGCCGTGCCCGAAGTGGGGGACCATGGGAGTCGGGGAAACCCGGGCGATCCGAAGGACGGGCCGGCACCCGGGATGCTGCGCTCGACCACCGGTACGAGGCGCATGGGATCGGCGTTCCCGTGCCACCTTTCCGATGAGGACAACCGGCGCGGGCATTCGGGACGCGGAACGGCTGCTCGCCGTCAACGGAACCACATTTCGGGAATGGCCGGGATGCCCCCCCGCAAGGGAACGGGTTGCGGGGATCCGACGGCCGGGACGTTCCGGCACATCGGCGCCCGGCCGCCCGTTCACCGAAGCGCCGGCGCCCCGTCCCCGCCGGAGAGCCACGCCCGGATCAGGTCGTCCAGCAGCGGGAGGGTGACCGGGCCGTTCAGCAGGATCTGATCGTGAAACTCGCGGACGTCGAACGAATCCCCGAGAGCCGCTTCGGCGAGCGAGCGCAGCTCGCGGATCTTGAGCTCGCCCATCTTGTAGCCGAGCGCCTGGCCCGGCCACGCGATATAGCGGTCGGTCTCGGTGGTGATCTCGTGGAGGGACAGCGCGGTGTTGGCGGCGAGATAATCGATCGTCTGCTGGCGGCTCCAGCCAAGCGCATGGATCCCGGTGTCCACCACCAACCGGCAGGCGCGCCACATCTCGTAGGTGAGCCGTCCGAAGTTGCTGTACGGATCCCGGTAGAAGCCGGTTTCGAGCCCCAGTCGTTCGGAGTAAAGCGCCCACCCCTCGCTGTAGGCCCCGATGCCGAAATGACGACGGAATTCGGGGAGATCCAGCTCCTTCGAAAGAGCGATCTGAAGATGGTGGCCGGGGACCGCCTCGTGGAGCGAGAGCGCCTCCAGGGTGTAGAGCGGGCGGCTCCGGAGTGCATGGGTGTTCACCCAGTAGCGGCCGGGCTCCCGCGAGTCCAGCGGGGCGCCGACATAGCGGCCCCCGGTGTACCGGGGCGCGATGGCGTCGGGCACCGGCTCCACCGTATACGGCTGACGCGGCAGGGTGCGGAACAGGCGCGGCAGCGCACCGTCCATCCGCTTCACGATCCACATCGCCTCCCGGAGCAGCGCCTCGGGAGTGTCCACATAGAACTGCGGATCGGTGCGCAGGAACTCGAGGAACTCCTCCCACTCCCCGTCAAACCCGGTGGCCCGCATCACCTCCTCCATCTCGCCACGGATGCGTGCGACCTCCCGGAGGCCGATCTCGTGGATCTGCCCGGCAGTGCGGTCGAGGGTGGTGAACCGGCCGATCAGCCAGGCGTACCAGGCGCGTCCCCGCGGCAGATCGGACGCACTGATGGTGGTGCGGGCTCCGGGGCGGTACGTCCCTTCGAAGAAATCGAGAAACTCGCGGTAGGCGCGGACCGGCCCGGCAAGGATCGCAGCCGCCCCCTCCTCTCGCAGCCGCTCCCGGTCCTCCGGCCCGACAGCTGCGGGAAACGCCGCGAACGGGGCGTAAAAGACACTCGCCTCCGGATCCTCGACCACATGGCTGGCGATGGTGACCTCATAGCCTTCGAGCACCACCCTCGGAACCGTCACCCCGGTTTCCAGTCCGAGCCGCATCAGGGACATGTGCTCCTGGAACCAGCGGGGGATGTCCCGCAACAGGTGGACATACCCCTCGTAATCGGCCGCGTTCCGGAAGGGAATCGAATTGGGCAACCGCGCCATTCCGATGTGGAAACCCGAGTCGGCGTTCAGCGGCATCAGATGGGAAGCGAACCCGGCATCCCCGATCCGTTCGTTCAGTGCCGCCTCGAAGACTCCCCGGTTCACCCGGTCGGCGAACGAGAGCCGGTCGGACGGAATCGCGAGCATCCGTTCGCGCAGCCTCGCCACCACCTCGGTTCGCCGAGCGATGTCCGCTTCGGTCATCGAGCCGAGGCTCCCGGGAACCCGCCCGTCGAGCGAGGCGGCGAAGCGCGGCTCCTCCCGTCGGCGAAATTCCATGAACTCGTCGAAAAGTGCGTGGAGTTCGGAATCGTCCCGGGCGGGTGCGGGCGGCGCGGCCAGCAGAATGGCGGCAACGGCGACCAGCGGGAGCCGGCAACAGGGCGCCGATGGCCGGTACCGCCGCACGCTCGGAATCAACGCAGCCCGGCCCGCGGCCCGGACGACGGAACGGGCAGCTGCGCCGGCGCCGGGTCGGCGGCGACGCGGACGATCTCCACCGCCAGCGGTTCGTAGCCGGCCAGCTCGCGCGCCACTTCGGCAGGACGCGGAGAGGGACCGTCCGACGTCGCGAGCATCCGGAATCGGAGGGTGGACCGGGCGGCGGGACACCCCAGCAGCCCTGCTTCGTTCCCCGCCGGCGCGATCCCGGCGTCGGTCACCACCGCGCGCAGGTCGATGGGCACCTCCCGCTCGCGCGGCCCCGGGTGGGCCCGCCGACGGCGCCCCGGCTTCCGCTTCACCCGGCGGATCAGGGTCATCGGCCACTCCGGCGCCGAACGCCAAGCCCGGAGCCGGGCCTCGAGCGGCGCCCGGGGCGCATCCACCGGGAGCAGGACCGCGTACCGGAGCGCCTCGAGCCACTGGGCGAGCCGGGGTTCCCCGGCCGGAACTTGCGTCACCTCCCGAAAGCGGATGCCATCCTCGTCCGCCCGCCGGAGGGCCTCCAGCACGGCGTCCGCCGGCAACTTGTCGGTGAGGACGAACTCGCAGATTTCGGCAAGCGACGGGACACCGAGCGGCAGCGCCGGGCCGAAGCTGATCCGGGGATGGGGCGAGAACCCCTCGGTGAACCGGATCGGAAGTCCGGCGCGGCGAAGGATGCGGGGGAGCACCCGGATCAGCTCTCCGTGCCCCCGAAGCGCCATCGGCCCGATCTTCTCGAACCGGGCGCGATATCGAACCGACTCGCCCGGCGGCGCCTTCACCAGGTGGACCGGCTCGGGAGGCGGTTCCGGAGGCGACCCCGCGGGATGCACCGGAAGCTGGATCTCGCCGGTGGCGCCCATGCTCTCGAGAAATTCGATCCGCTCCCCGCGCATCCGGTCCAGGTCGCAGGCGACTCCGCAGTGGTAACAGACGAGCCGCCGGTCGTCGGCCCGGGCCTCCCGGACGGCCGGATGGTGGACCAGCAACCCCGCCGGCTTGCCGCAGGGGGGCGAGGCGCGGTGGCCGAGGGCGCGGCGATGCTCCCGCAACAGGAAGCCGTCCACCAAGCCCACGTCGATGTGGTCCCACGGAAGCCGTCCGCTCACCGGGATCTCGTCGAGAAAGTCCTCGCGACGCACCCCGAGCTCGTCTTCCCATTCGGTCAGGGCCCCGGTCCACCGCTCGAAGGAGAGATGCTCGGTCCAGCCGTCGAAGCGGGCGCCCTTTCGCCACGCGATCTCGACCAGCCGCCCGACCCGGATATCCCCACGGGCCAAGATCCCCTCCAGGTGGCTCACGCGCTGGTCGTGGGTACGCAGCCGAAAGCCGTCCTTCCGGGCGCGGTCCCGGAGCATCGCCTGCTTGCGTTCGATCTCCTCCATGCTGTCCTGGGCGCACCACTGGAAGGGAGTGTGCGGCTTCGGCACGTGGGTCGAGACCGAAACGGTAATCCGGACCGGTCGCGCCGAGACCTCATCGCCGATCTGGCGCGCCTGCCGGGCCATCGCGGCAATACCCCGTACATCCTCGTCCTCCTCGGTGGGGAGGCCGATCATGAAGTAGAGCTTGGCGCGGTCCCAGTCGCGCGAGAACACCCGGCGACAGGTCTCGAAAATATCGGCCTCGCTGATGTTCTTGTTGACCACATCCCGCATCCTCCGGGTTCCTGCCTCCGGAGCAAATGTGAGACCGGTGGCCTTGACCTGCGAAAGGTCATCGAGAATCTCCTCCGAGAGCCCGTAAGCGCGCAGGCTGGAGACTCCGAGCGCCACCTTGCGCGGGGTGAGCTCCTTCGCCACCTCCTTGATGAGCGGGGCCACGCAGGAGTAGTCGGCGGTCGAGAGCGAAGTCAGGGAAGCCTCGTCGTACCCTCCCTTCTCCACTGCCGAGACGACGGTGCGGACCACTTCCTTCGGATCCCGCTCCCGGACCGGGCGATAGATCATTCCCGCCTGGCAGAAGCGGCAGCCTTCGGTACACCCCCGCGCAATCTCCACCGAAGTCCGGTCAAAAATGGCTTCCGCCGCCGCGACCGGGGATTCGTCCGGGAAGGGATACCGGCTGATGTCCGGGACGAAGGCGCGCTCCACCCGGAGCGAAACTCCCTCCCGCCGGGCACGCGACACATGGGCGAACCCGGACTCCGGGCAGACGGCCCGATCGTAGAGCGCCGGGCAATAGAGGCCTCCGTCGCGCTGCAGCTCGTGGAGGATTTCCTCCCGGTCCCGAACACCCCGATCCCGGAGCCGGGCATGGTCACGCATCAGTTTCGGCAGCCGTTCCTCGGCGTCACCGATCAAAAAGGCATCCACGAACGGAGCCATCGGCTCCGGATGGGTGGCCACCGGCCCGCCGGCGAGCACCAGCGGGTGTTCCGGCCGGCGGTCCCCGGCACGGATCGGAATCCCGCCGAGGTCCAGCATGGTGAGCACGTTGGTGAAGGTGAGCTCGTACTGGAGCGAGAAGCCGACGAGATCGAAATCGACGAGCGGCAGCCGCGTCTCCAGGCTGATCAGCGGAAGGTTCCGGCGGCGGAGTTGCTCCTCCATGTCCGGCCACGGGCAGAACACCCGTTCCAGCGCCAGGTCCGGCTCGTCATTCACCACCTTGTACAGGATCCGGGCGCCGAGGTGGCTCATCCCGATGTCGTATACATCGGGAAAGCAGAAGGCCATCCGCGACCGGACCCCCGACTCCGCCGGCTTCACCACCGAGAAGCGCTCGCCGCCCGCATAGCGGGAAGGCGTCTGCACCTCATGGAGGAACGACGCCCACGGGTGGCTGGCGGGGCTCACCCGGCAAGCTCCCGGGCCGCAGCCGCCACCTTCCGCGCGGTAAGGCCCAGCCGGCGGGCCACGACGCCCCCCGGCGCCGATCCACCGAAGCGATCCACCCCGATCACCCGTCCATCGCCAACGTGACGCTCCCACCCCAGGGTGGCGCCGGCTTCGACCGCCACCCGCGGCACCCCGGGCGGCAGCACCGCATCCCGATACCCGGAGTCGGTCTCGGCGAAGAGTTCCCAGCAGGGAAGCGAGACGACGCGGACCGCGATCCGGTCGCGGGCGAGGAGCTTCTTCGCCTGGAGCGCGAGCGCCACCTCGGAACCGGTGGCGATGAGCACGACCCGGGGATCCGCCTCCCCGGCGAGGACATAGCCACCCCGGTGCAGTCCCCGGGCGAGGGCCCGGTCGGTCACCACCGGGACGTTCTGGCGGGTGAGCACCAGCGCAGTCGGTCCCTTCGTCCGCTCGAGGGCATGCCGCCACGCCTCGACCGTCTCGTTGGCATCGGCCGGGCGGACCACATGCAGGTTGGGCATCGCCCGGAGCGACATCAAGTGCTCCACCGGCTGATGGGTGGGGCCGTCCTCCCCCACTCCCACCGAGTCGTGGGTGAAAACGTGGACGACGGGAAGGCCGGAGAGCGCTGCCAGACGGATCGACGGTCGCATGTAGTCGGCAAAGCAGAAGAAGGTGGCCGTAAAGGTACGGAAACCCCGGTGCCAGACGATCCCGTTGGCGGCGGCCCCCATGGCGTGTTCCCGTACGCCGTAGTGGATGTTCCGGCCGCCGGGCGACGACCAGGAAAACGAGCCCGCCGACGCGAGCGCCGTCCGAGTCGAGGACGAGAGATCGGCGTCGCCGCCCAGGAACTCGGGAATCCGGGCCGCCAACCGGTTCATGACCTGCCCGGAGGCGCTCCGGGTGGCGAGGGAAGACCCGATGTCGAATTCGGGGAGGTCGGTGTCCCAGCCCCGGGGGAGGCGGCCGCGGAAACGCCGGTTGAATTCCCGGGCAACCTTCCGGTTGCCGGACCGCCGCTCGAGCCAGGCCGAACGCGCCGCTTCTCCCGCCGCCACGCATTCGGCAATGCGCTCCCGAACCATGTCCGGGATCTGGAATTCGGCATCGGGATCGAGCCCGAGCGCCTGCTTCGTCGCCCGGGCCTCCTCCTCTCCGAGGGGAGCGCCGTGCGCCGCCGCGCTTCCGGCCTTGCCGGGCGCGCCGAAGCCGATGGTGGTCCTTACCTGGATGAGCGACGGCCGATTGTCGAGCGCCGCCGAGCGAAGGGCGATTTCCAGGGCCTCCAGATCCCCGTCACCGTCCTTGACGGTCTGAACATGCCACCCGAGCGCCCGGTGGCGTTCGTTCACGTCCTCCTCGTCGAAGGCCAGGGAGGCCGGCCCGTCGAGGGTGACGCCGTTGGCGTCGTAGAGCCAGGTCAGCCGGGAGAGCCGAAGCTGTCCGGCGAGCGACGCCGCCTCGTGCGCCACGCCTTCCATCAGGTCCCCATCGGAGACCAGCGCGTAGATGCGATGGTCCTGGAGATCCGGAAACTCCTCGCGCAGCGCCCGCTCGGCGATCGCCATGCCCACCGAGTTGCCCGCCCCCTGCCCGAGCGGACCGGTGGTGGCCTCCACTCCGCGGGTCGCAAAGCTCTCCGGGTGGCCGGGGGTGCGGCTCCGCCAGGTGCGGAACCGGCGCAGATCGTCCAGCGACACCCGGTATCCGAACAGGTGGAGCAGCCCGTAGAGCAACATCGACCCGTGCCCGGCAGAGAGGACGAACCGGTCGCGGTCGGGCCACTCCGGGTCCGAGGGGGCGTGACGAAGGATCCGGCTCCAGAGAACCCACGCCATCGGCGCGGCGCCGAGCGGGAGCCCGGGATGGCCCGAGTTCGCGCCTTCCACCGCATCCACGGCAAGACCCCGGAGCACATTGACAGCGAGCCGGTCAGCGGCGTCGAAGGGGCGGCGGAACTGCTGTTCGAAGCTCAAGCGACGCAGAAAGTACCACGGGGAACCCGATCCGAATGCGGGGAATTCGGGCTGGCCTGACTGCCGGATGCGCCTCCGCACCCTCGTCGCCGTGCTCGTGCTGGCGATCCCGGCGTGCGATCCGGGCGTCACACCGATCCTGCTGGCGGCCGCAGGCCTCCGGCGCGACCAGGCGGCGATCACCGCAATCCTCGAAGAACAGGACGAGGACCGGGAGGAACCCGCCCCGGCGGTCCGGCGGGCGCTTGCGGCCGGCGTTCAGCGGACCGCGATGGCGTCGATCTCCACCAGGAATCCCTGCCCCGGCAGGCGACCCGGTTCGATGGTGGTGCGCGCCGGGCGGTGGCCCGCGAACATCCGCTCGTAGACCTCGTTCATTTCCGCAAAACGGTCCATGTCGGCGACGAAGACCCCGCAGCGCACCACCCGGTCCAGCCCGGAACCCGCCGCCTCGAGAATGGACCGGATGTTCCGGAGCACCTGCTCGGTCTGCGGGCCCACTCCCTCCGGGGTCTTGCCGGTGGCGGGGTCCACCCCCACCTGGCCGGAAACGAACACCAGCCCGCCGGCAACCGCGCCGGGACTGTAGGGGCCGGCTGGCTTCGGAAGGCTCGGGCCGGCAATCAGGGTGACCGGGGATTTGCTCATCGGGATCCTCCGCGCCGGACATGGCGGCGCCGGGTGACGCCCGGGTCGGTCGGATCGGGCAGCAGCGGGCCGGACCGCCAGCGGGAAGGGTCCACCGCCGGGAACCGCGCCACCGTCTGCCCGGGAGCGACCGGGACCGGGTCGGGAATGAAGGTGATGTCGAGATAGCCGGCGTGCTCCATCGCCTCCCCGTAGACGCGCGACCCGCCGAGGAACCAGACGTCGCCGGAGGCGGCAGCGAGGGCGGCTTCGAGCGAACCGAAGCGGGTGACGCCGGGAAGATCGTGCCCGGCAAGCACGAAATTCCGCCGCCCGGGGACCGGGCGGCGGGGAATCCCCTCCCAGGTAAGGCGCCCGAGGATGATGGTGCTGGCCCGGGTAAGCCTCCACAGCCGCTTCACATCGAGGGGTCGGCGCCACGGGATCCGGCCGTCCACCCCGATGATGTTCCCCTCGGCCACCGCGACCATGCTCGCCCGGAACGGCGAGGGCGGCAACACCCCGGGATCGGTGAGAAACTCCTCGACCGAGGTGGCGCTTCGAGGCCGCTTCGGCATCAGACGGCGACCCGGAAGCGAATTTCCGGCCAGGGGTCGTATCCGTCGATCCGGAAGTGGGAGAGGATCTCCGCCGTACTCCCGTCGAGCACCGAAAGGGCGCCGTCGAGCGAATCCCGGACCGTCTCGGAGAGCACGAGCCGCGGCAGCGGGCGCGGCGCCCGGAGCATCTGCTTCCGCAAGCCGGGGATGTGGTCGTGCTCCGCGTTCGCGCCGTCGGCGTCCTTCGTGTAGATGTGGCCGTCCACCAGGGTGACGCCGAAACGGCCGGGGCGCATCCCGGCCCAGGCCGAAAACAGGTGGAGCAGGAGCGAGTAACCGGCGATGTTGTAGGGAAGGCCGAGCGCGATGTCGCAGCTCCGCATGGTGAGATGGAGGTCCAGCCGCCAGCCCCCGGCGGCAGGGGTCCCGTGAAGGACCCAGGCGAAGTGGCATGGGGGCAGGGCGCTCGCATGGGCGTTTTCCGGGGACCAGGCGCTCACCACCAGCCGGCGGGAGGCCGGGTTCCGCTTCAGTTCCCCGATCACCCACTGGACCTGGTCGCGCGACCCCGCCGGTCCCGGATGCTGCCGCCACAGGTTGCCGTAGGGACTCGGCACCCGGAGCGACCGGGGATCGGCCCACGGATCCCAGAACCGGCACCCGTGGCGGCGGAGGATCCCGATGTCGGGTTCCCCGGAGAGGAACCACAGGTTCTCGACCACGATGTTCTTCCAGCTCACCTTCTTGGTGGTGAGCAGCGGAAATCCGTCGTCCATCGAGGCCCCGAGGTGCACGTGGAAACAGGAGAGGGTGTCCACTCCGGTGCGATTCGGGCGCCGGACCCCTTCGTCGAGGACGCGCCGAACCAGATCCAGGTAGGCCTTCATCCCTGGCGCAGGGCGGCCCGCAGCCCTTCCCGGAAGCGGTCCTCGTCCTCGTCGTCGTTATACAGGTGGGGCGTGACCCGCAGCGTGTCCCCGCGGACGCTCACATGGACGTTGCGGGAGGCGAGCCGGTCCCGGATCGCGGCCGCCCCGCCGGGGACTTCGAGGGCAAGGTAGTGTGGGGCGCGGTCTTCCTCCGCCGGAACCCCGCAGCCAAGCCGGGCGGCGATCCCGCCGAGCCGCGCCGTCTTTGCCCGGAGCGTCTCGGCAATGTTCGCCGAACCCCACTCCAGCACCTGCCGCACCGCGGCGAGGGCCGCCGGCACCAGCGCGAAGTTCGACCGCTCACCCGCATCGAGCCCCGCCCCGCCGGGGAGTCGTTCGTCGGTGTAGTCCACGAGGCGCGCGAACTGCCGGGCGTTCGCCCGCTGGATCCAGTTCTCCTCCAACGGGACGGCAGCGCCGCCGGCGCCGAGAACCAGGTACCCCATCGAATAGGGACCCATCAGCCACTTGTAGCAGGCGCCGGCCACGAAATCCGGCCGGACTGCGCCGAGAGCCGGGTCCAGGACCCCCGCCGACTGGGTGAGGTCGAGAACCAGCGCCGCCCCGGCCGCTCGCGCGGCCGCACCGATCCGCCTGAGGTCGAACACCCCGCCGTCGGTCCAGTGGACCTGGGGAAGCGCGACCACCGCCACCCGCTCGTCGAGCATCCCGAGCACGGCCCCGGTCCAGTCCCGATCGGCCGGGCGGGCCACGAAGCAGAGTTCGGCGTCTTTCCAGCGGGCGACTTCCCTCCACGGATACACGTTCGAGGGGAACTGGTCCTCGGCAACCAGGATGCGCTGCCCCGCGCCCACCGCGACATTCCGCGCCGCGAGCGAAATCCCGTAACTCGCCGAGGGAGTCAGCGCCACCGAGTCGGGAGCGACGCCGAACAGGTCCCCGATGCCCGCCCGGAGATCTTCGGAGTCGTCGAAGAAATCCGAAACCGTAATTTCCCAAGGCCGCGCCTTCCGCGCGAGGCCCTCGGTCCCCGCCCGCAGCACCGCATGGGAAAGCGGCGCCATGAACGCGCAGTTGAACCAGGCGATATCGCGCGGGATGTCGAACCCGCTGCGCTGCGAGGGGAGGATCATCGCCGCGCGGCCAGCATCTCCCGTACCTTGCGAACGGTGGTCCCGATCTTGAACCGCATCCCCCGTTCCCCCAGCTCCCGGGACGCGAGGGTCGGGTCGCCGCGAACGCCGGAACCCTCGAAGCCGCCGTCCTTCACCCGCGCTCCCGGGCGGATCTGGTCCGGATCCACGAACCAGAGCTGGCTGGTGTCGGTGATGCCGGCATGGCTTCCGATGTCCTCGTCGGAAAACCCCTGTTCCCGGAGCCATTCCCCGAAGCCGTTCCCCCGGTAGTAGTCGGGCACGAAGAGCACGCGCGCCGGATGGTCCGCCGCCTCCCACTCGGCGTTCAGCGCCTCGGCCACTTCCGCCATTCCCCGCTGATTTCCCCCGCTGTCGCCGATGAGGATGATGTTGCGGAAGTCGTGGAGCGCGAAGCTGCGGGCGGTGTACTCGAGGAGCGCCTTGAAATGTTCCACCGGGAGGGTGATCGCCCCCGGGTAGCGCATGTGCCCGCTCGGCGGATCCAGCCCGCCCTCGGGAACATGCGCGATCACCGGCGCCACCAGGGTGTTTCCCAGCTCGCGGGCGATCCGCTCGGCGGCGTGGCGGATGATGAAGTTGTGCTTGCCGAGCACCATGTGGGGACCGTTCTGCTCGGTCCCGCCGGTCGCCACGATGACCGAGTCGGTTCCCGCCCGGACCCGCGCCCCCACCTCCGTCCACGTGAGCTCCTCGATGAAGACGGTGTCGGGGCCGACGCCCGCTCCGTCGGGAGCGGCGACGATCTGCGCACCCACCGGGTGCGCCAGGACGAGAAGGAAGGCAAGGATGCGGGTCATGGTGCGAAGGGGCGGCGAACCGCCGGGGCAAGGATCCCGACCGCCGGAGCGGTTCCGCAGCGGCGGGCGGGAGTCGGGGACATGGACGAACGGGCAGGATCGTATACGCGCTCCCTTCCCGCCAGTCCTGTCACCCGTAGTATCGTAGCGGCATGACCGTATGCCAGCCACGGTTGGACCTCGGCGCAACCGGCCGCACCCCGTCGGGTCGCAAGCGCCCGGACGGAGTTGCGACGACTGATCTGATCGTTTCCGCCTACGTCGGAACAAACGCGGACATCTTTCCGCAAGTGCTTGCGCTGCACGTTGCAGACGGCATGCGAATCGCCGACGTCACGTACGGAAAGGGCGTTTTCTGGAAGAAGGTGGATACGACCCTGTACGACTTCCACCCGTCTGACATCTCGGACGGAATCGACTGTCGCAATCTGCCGTATGAGACCGGATCATTTGATTGCGTCGTTTTCGATCCACCATACATGGAAGGCTTCTTCCGGAACGGTGGAACAACGAAAGCTGGCGCCGGAACTCACAGGACTTTCCGAAACCACTACTCCAACGGCCACGAATCACCAACGACCGGAGGCGGCAAGTGGCACGCCGCCGTCGTGGAACTCTATGATGCGGGCGGACGGGAGGCGCACCGAATCCTGAAGGAAAGGGGTGTACTCGTCGTCAAGTGCCAGGACGAGGTAAGCGCCAATCGGCAGAACCTGACCCACGTCGAAATTATCAATGCATATGCAGACTTGGGATTCTTCTGCAAGGATCTCTTCGTCGTGGTTCGCCCCAACCGACCGGGCATGAGCCGAGTGCTCAAGCAGGTACACGCACGGAAAAACCACTCCTATTTCCTTGTTTTCGTCAAGATCCCGAAGGGCAGGAAGGCGTCTCAGGTCCGATTCTGAATCATCTCGTTCATCAAGGTGAACGGTTCGATTGAGAACGGTGGTCTCGGTGGCCAGTGGATTTCCACCAATGTAGCCAGCAGATGTTGCCGTTGGTATTCCGTGTATCGGCCATATCTTGATGTCGGAAGGTCTGCGTTCTTCGCAAATACGAACCGCCAGATATTCTCGAAAGAAAACACATTGACTGCGAGGATATCGAATTCTCCCTTCAACAGGCAGGTCGTTGTGACCGTACTGCCATCCGGCAACACAACGCCGCGGCGATCGCTGGCGTCGACCTGCGCCTTGCCCACCCAGCCATCACTCGTTCTCGTATTCATTGCCGTCTGCAGGGACTTCGACTCGAAAATGAACTGATGCCCCTTGTAACGAATAACCCGATCTCCCTTCTTCTTGCGGTCGTGATCGTCATGCTTGCTTATTTCGGAAACGCGATCGTCGGAAAACCAGATTTTATCGAGTTTCAATTCCGCCAGATACCCGAGAATCATGCCGCGAAGGCTTGGATTCTGATCGACAACATCGGTGAGTTCCTCCAGTGTGATGTTCCATCGTTCAAGGATTGATTCAACCATCGATAACAACTCGCTTCATGTTGGCAATCCATGCCCCTCCATGCCGCCGCCCGACTGGGAGAACGTGTTCAGCATGCCGGCCACACGGTGTCATATCATGTTGATTCCGAGCACCCTCCGACTCCATGGCATACCCGACCGCACAGGACAACGAAGAGCTCGGGCCTGCAGAGGGTACTACAAGTATCATGGGCAGGCCTCGACCGTCACCTGCGGTTCCGGCAGGATGCAAGCGCGAAACCCTGTACAATTCCCAATATCGAGCAACCTGCCGCATGAGACCGGATCACTTGATTGCGTCGTGTTCGATCCACCATACAGGAAAGGCTTCTTCCGGAACGGCGGAACAACGAAAGCTGGCGCCGGAACTCACAGGACCTTCCTGCCACTACTCCAACGGCTACGAATCACCAACGACTGGAAGCGGTTCGGTCCTGCAGAAGCCTGAGCAGCGTCGAACGGGCCTTCCGGAGCTACAAGACCGGTGGCCGCCGACGTGATCGCCAGCCCCACGCCCAAACCTTCCGGCTCCCCGGCGGACGTCCATGACTTGTACCCGGTGGCGTACGCTCCCTAGTAGAGGACAGACCATCACGAAACAGTCGGCTGGCCCGTTCCATACGCTGGAAGTTCGGCGCGGTTGTATGCATCGCCGATCACCGCTCGATGGAAGGATCCACCGGCTCCCCCGTGTAGAACGCGCGGGTGCGCGCCGCCGCCGCCTTCGCCGCACCGGGAACCGCGCCGGCCGAGACCGCAGCCCGCTCCCACCCCTCGCAGCTACCCCGGATGAAGGCCTTGCCGTCCAGCGATGCGGCGAAGGTGGCGTCGTCCAGCTTCGGCGCGTCCGGTTGCGCGAGGTGGAACGCGAGGCCCAGAAACGCCAACTCCCAGCCGACGCCGCCGGCGCCCGGCCCGTACCGATTCCAGTGTTGCGACGGCCGTTGCGTGTGCGTGAGCGCGAGCTGCGCGCGTCCGGCGCCGGCTTGCGCGCAGCGTGCTTCCACCCAGCTCGCATCGCCGGAGAATTCCCATGTAAGCGCGAGGCGCCACGGCTGCTCGCAAGCGGTGATCACGCCCCCCGCGTTCCCCTCCAGCCGATAGCGGCCGCCAGGACGGAGGTCGCCGCTGATCGGCAGGAACCACCGTGGAAGGCGCTCGCCGCTGGTGATGGCGTCCCACAGATCGTCCAGGGTGGTGGGGTAGCTGCGGGAGAGGGTGATGGCGCGGGCCGGTTGGCCATCGCGCTCGAGCGCCGCCACCGAGCGCTCCGCAGCGTCCAGGTGTTTCCCGACATCGAAGTTCATGGCTTCCTCCTCCTGTTCGAAATCCGTCCTCGCGTTGCGGTTCCACGGTTCGGCGAACAACCTGGCGTCCCCGGCTGCACCTGTCCAAGGCTCCGTCTGCCTCCGAACCTCGCAGGCCGCATCATCCCATGGTTCGGACTCGAGCTTCTCCAGCCCACGCCCCACCGCCCCCGTTCACCCCGTACGCACCTGGAGCGCGATGACCATCCGGTGGTCAGGCCGGGGCGGAGCGGAAGCGGCGGATGATCGGGCCGGCCCAGAAGTAGAGCGCCAGCAAGTCAGCGCCGCGCGAGAGAACCGTGGCCCATGAGGCGGCGAGCACCCCGACCATCGCGATCGGCTCGGCGATGAGTGCGGCCATCATCGCCGCCACCGACAACGTCTCGATGAGGCCCGCCCAGGTGATCGCGTCGGTCTTGCCGCTCCATACCAGCATCGCCCGGGAGAACGCGAGCAACACCGAGAGCAGGGGCATGACCACGACGATGCCGAGCGCCGGGATCGCAAGTTCCGTGAGTTCGGGCGTGAGGCCCGCCACCCGCTCGAACCAGATTCCCGCCAGCGGGGTGAACGCGATCACCGCCTGGAACACGGTGGCCCCGAGACCGAGCCGGAGGGCAAACCGCAGCAGCGTCCGGTACCGCTCGCGGCTCCCGTCGAGGCTGGCGATCGCCACCTCCTGGAACGAGAGGCCCATGCTCCGGAACACGAAGGAGAGGGCGGCCACCACCGGGTAGGTCGCAAGCGACTCCAGCGCGAGCCGCGAATGGCTCAGGAACAGATTGATGAGCGGGTGGATGCCGAGCGCGATCACCGAGCTCACGAGCAGCGGGACATAGAAGCGGAGGAACCGGGGGAGGGTCAGCGGCTCGCCGTTTCCGGGCTTGCCCATCACGCTCCGCACGCAATCGGCCGCCATGATCCGGGTGACGACGGCCTCGAGGACCACCGCCACCGAAAGTGCCGCAGCCCCCACTATGGCGCCCGGAATCGTGGTGCGGGACAGCACCGCTGCGGTCAGGCCCATCCCGGTCAGCCGGAGCACTGTCCCGTACGCCACTCTCCGGGTGTGACCGTGGTTGATCATGATGCCCTGGTAGAAGCGCCGGTAGCCGATGGCTGCCGGCCACGGCAGCAGGACCAGCAGGGCGATGCGGCTCAAGTGGGAAACCGCCGGATCCACATCCATGAGGATCCCGGTGGCCATGGGATAGAGGGGAGTGGAAATCCAGATCAGCGTCGCTCCGGTAAGGAGGATGTTCAGACCGGCCGCGTACCGGCGCATGCGCAAGAAGGCGTCCCGGTCCCGGCAGAGCGCAGTGGAGGCGCTCAGGATCATGATGATCGGCGCCTCCAGCATGAGGGCGAAAGCGAAAGCCACCCCGTAGGCGGCGAGGTTCACGGTCGCGTCGGCGAGCCGGGCCACGATCGCGGCCACCAGCAGACCCTCCATCGACATCATGAACCAGGTAGCGCCCATCGGAACCCAGAGGCGGAACAGCCGCCCCATGGTGAACGGGGCGCCGGAGATCACGGTCGGACCTCATCGAGGCGAAACTCGCGCGCCAGCGCGTCCGCGACCGCCAGCCCGGAGAGCGTCGGGTGGACCCGGGGCGGAGCAACCCGGACGAGACCGCGCGCCTCCCAACCGGCCAATCGGCTCCGGTTGGCCGCGACCGCTCCCGCGCCGTAGCGTCCGGCGAAGCCATCCAGGTCCAGCCCGGCAACGGTGCGCAGGCCCAGAAACACCTCCTCGAGCGCCCGCTGACGGGGCGCGAGGGTCTCGCTGCCCGCCACCGGCAGTTCCCCTCGCCAAAGCGCAGCTTCCCAGTCGTCCACGCTTCGGTGATTCCAGGAGCGGGTCCCGCTCCGGGGAGCGAACGAATGGGCCGACGGACCGACGCCGGTATACGGCGCCTGAAGCCAGTACTTCCGGTTGTGCCGGGACCGGTGTTCCTCGCTGCGCGTGAAGTTGCTGACCTCGTAGGCGGGGAGACCCTCGGATTCGAGGGTCTCGTGCGCCACCCGGAAGAGTCCCCCCTCCCCCGGCGTCTCCGCCGTCAGCGGTTCGCCGCCCGAAGCCCGGCGGAAGAAGGGCGTGCCCGGTTCCACAGCCAGTTCGTAGGCGGACAGATGGACGACGCCGGGAAGCCGGGCCGCCTCCCGGAGCTCGGCGGCGAGACCCGCCGCCGTCTGCCCCCGCGTCCCGTAGATCATGTCCAGCGAGACCCAGGGAATCCCGGCCGCTTCAAGGCGGGACACCGCAACCCGGACGTCGGCGCGGCGATGGCGCCGGCCGAGAAAACGCAACCGGTCGTCATCGAGTGCCTGTGCCCCGAGGCTCACGCCCGACACGCCGGCCCGCTTCCACTCGCGGGCGAGACCCGATTCCCGCACCAGGTCCTCCGGGTTCGCCTCGACGGTGACGCATGCCCCCGGGAGGGCGTGACCGCGTTCGACCGCAGCATCGATCCACGCGCCGAGCCGCGACACCGGGAGAAGGGACGGCGTTCCGCCGCCGATATACACGGTGTCCGCCTGCGCCGGGGGACGGAGCGCGAACTCCCGGAGCAGTGCCGCCCCGAACCGGTCGTGGCGGGACGGGGTGTCGCGGGTTACCGCGAAGTCACAGTAGGGGCAGATCCGGGCGCAGAAGGGAACATGCACATAGAAGCCGGGATGCACACCCCCCGGGGTCATGCAGTGGGGCTCGACTTCAACACTTCCACGAACGCGGACTGCGGAATCTGCACATTCCCGACCTGCTTCATTCTTTTCTTGCCTTCCTTCTGCCGTTCGAGGAGCTTCCGCTTCCGGCTCACATCGCCGCCGTAGCACTTGGCGGTCACATCCTTGCGCAGCGCCCGGATATTGGTGCGGGCGATGATCGTCCCCCCGATCGCGCCCTGGATGGCGATCTTGAAGTTGTGCATCGGGATCACTTCGGCGAGCCGTTCGCAATACCGAAGCGCCCGCGGCCGGGCCTTGTCCACATGCACGAGTTGCGAGAGCGCATCCACCCGCTCGCCGTTCACCAGGATGTCCACCTTTGCCAGACTGGTGGGCCGGTAATCGAGGATCTCGTAGTCATAGCTCCCGTATCCGCGGGACACGGTCTTCAGCTTGTCGTGAAAGTCGAAGAGCACTTCGGCGAGGGGAAGCTCGGCGAGGATCTCGATCCGCCGGCTGGAGAGATAGTTCATCCGGGTGGAATCGGCCCGGCGCTCTCCGAGGAGTTCCATGACCGGGCCGACCGCGCGTTCCGGAACCAGGATATTGGCGCGGATCCAGGGTTCCTCGGCGCTCTGGATCCGGGCGGGATCGGGATAGAAGGCGGGATTCTCGACCTCGTGGACCGCGCCGTCCCCGGTGGTGATCCGATAGCGCACGCTCGGCGCCGAAAGCAGCAGGGAAAGCCCGTGTTCGCGCTGGAGCCGTTCTTGCACCACATCCAGATGCAGCAGCCCGAGAAAACCGCAGCGAAACCCGAATCCCAGCGCCGAGGAGGAATCCCGCTCGAAGATCAGCGCCGGATCATTGAGGGCCAGCCGGTCGAGCGCCGCCTCGAGCTCCCCGTAGTCTTCGGTGGAAATGGGATAGAGCGAACTGAACACCACCGGGCGCGCCTCCCGGTAGCCGGGCAACGCCGAAGGCGCCGGCCGTTCGGCGCCGGTGACCGTATCGCCGATGGTGATGTCACGAATGTTCCGGATCCCGCAGATCGCGTATCCCACCGCCCCACAGGACAGTTCGGGGACCGCCTCGCGGCGAAGCCGGAGGAGGCCGACTTCCTCGACGGTGTAGTCGGTCTCCGAGTGCATCAACCGGACGCGGGCCCCGGGACGCATGGTTCCGTCCACCACCCGGAGGAGCAACACCACACCGCGATAGGTGTCGTACTGGGCGTCGAAGATGAGCGCGCGCAGCCGCGCTTCGGGGTCCCCGCCCGGTGGCGGGAACCGCTGTACGATGGCGTCAAGCACTTCCTCCACCCCGTCCCCGCGCTTTGCCGAGGCGGGAATCGCTCCAAACGGGTCGAGTCCCAGCTCGTCGTCGATCTCTTCCCGTACCCGTTCCGGATCCGCCGCCGGAAGGTCGATCTTGTTGATCACCGGTACCACGGTGAGGTCGTATTCCATCGCCAGGAAGTAGTTGGCCACTGTCTGGGCCTCGACCCCCTGGGAGGCGTCCACCAGCAGGAGCGCCCCCTCGCAGGACATCAGCGAGCGACGGACCTCGTGGGAGAAATCCACGTGGCCCGGGGTGTCGATGAGGTTCAGCTGGTAGGTCTCGCCGCCTTTTGCGGTGTACCGCAGGGTCACGCTGTTGGACTTGATGGTGATGCCGCGCTCGCGCTCGAGGTCCATGGAATCGAGCAACTGGTCGCGGAACTCCCGGTCCCGAACCGCGCCGCAGCGCTGGATCAGGCGGTCGGCAAGCGTGGATTTCCCGTGATCCACATGGGCGATGATGCAAAAGTTGCGCACCCGCTCACGCGGGAGCACTTCGCCGACCGGAGGAGGCAAGTCAGGGGCGGGCCGTGGGGGTCAGGGTGAACTCGATACGTTCGCCGTCGCGGAGCGCCACCACCCGGATCGGCTCACCGATGCGCGCCGCCTCCAGGGCGTTCATGTAGTCGTAGATGTTGAGCACTGCCACTTCGCCGAACTCGACGATCACATCGCCCTTCCGGAGCCCGGCTTCCTCGGCCGGCCCCCCTGCCATGACACCACCGAGCAGCAACCCTTGGACTTCGGTGGCGTACTCGGGAATCGTCCCGGTATAGACCCGCATCGAGGAGCGGGCGGGAGTGTCCTCCGTGCTGCGTTCCACCCGGACGAACTCCGGAACCGGCTCGATCTCCGCCACCCGCCGCGCCACCAGGGTGGCGAAGCGGGCAACGCGGGCCAGATCCTCGTAGTTCAGCCGGTCGGCGGTGTCGCTCGGACGATGGTAGTCCTGATGCGTGCCAGTGAAGAGGTTCAGCGTCGGAATCCCGGCGCTGTTGAAGACGGAGGAATCGGTGGGCAGGTACGGATCGTCGCTGAGCGCCAGATCGAACCCGGCGGGAACATTCGCCCGCTCCACGACCCCGGGCCAGATCCCCGACGAACCCATGGCCTGGACGGTCAGCCGGTTCTCCCGCATCCGGCCCACCATATCGAGGTTGAGGTACGCCGCCACCTCGTCACGCACCACCTCGTCGCGGACGAAGGCATTCGAACCGAGCAGTCCGGACTCCTCGCCGGACCAGAACGCGATCAACAACGGGCGGTCGAACGGTTGCCGCGAAGCCGCGCGTGCCAGCGCGAGCACCGCCGCCACCCCGGAGGCGTTGTCGTCGGCTCCAGGGTGCACCGCTGGCGGGCCATGCGGATGCAGCGAGCCGGCGCCGCCCATGCCCAGATGGTCATAGTGGGCGCCCACCGTCACCCAGGGCGGCGCGAAATCGCCGGAGGCGTTTGGCAGCAGCCCCGCCACATTCACCCCGAAGGAGCGGTCGCGGCGCAGCCGGACGTCGAGGACCGCAGTGCCCGGAAGCGGAGAGGATCCGGCATCCACCTCGCCCCGATCCAGCAAGTCCTGGACTTCCCCGACCGTCTGGCCACTGCCGGCAAGGAGCCGGTCTCCGACAGCGCCGGTCACCGAGACCGCAAGGAGACCCTGTCCCCCGGGCGCCGCGATGTCGAAGGAATCGGCCACCAGCTTCCCGGCATTCTCCGAACGCGGGCCGGTGAGGACCACCATTCCGGCCGCACCGAGCTCCCTCGCGACCGCCGCCTTGGCGCGAAGGCCGGCGCCCCGGTTCAGCGCCGCGCGGGCCTCGTCCGAAATACCGTCGGGGAAGTAGCGGAGAACCAGCACCACGTTCCCTTCCACCTCGAGACCGGCGTAACTGTCGTACTCGAACCCGGCCGTGTCGGGCAGCCGGATCCCGTATCCGGCGAACACCAGTCCGCCGCGAACCTCACCGGGTTCCGAGAAGGCGAGCGCGCGCACCTCGTCCGGTCCGAAGCGCTTGTGGCCTCCCACCCGCAGGGTGGAGCCCTCGTCCTCGACTCCGGAAACGAACTCGAACGGGATTTCGAGTTCCGCATGCCCGGGAAGCGGCCGGGCGCCGGTGGCGCGCAGCTCGGAGACCAGGTACCGGCGCGCCTCGGCGGCTCCCTCGCTTCCCACTGCCCGCCCGCCGGTCCCGGGCGCGGTCAGCGCCATGACATCGCCGCGGGCCTCCTCCGGAGTCTGGGCCGAAGCGGACGCGGCCAGGCCGGCAGCGAACAGGAGGATGGAGGCTCGGGGCATGATGGTTCTCCCGGTGGCGCCTTCCGGCGCCCGCTAGGGGGCTTTTCGCATCGGAGCCTGATCGAGGACGTCGAGCGCCGCCTCGTGGTTCCAGTCAGCCAGGTAGATTTGTCCGCCGTCGCCGCCGTGACGGGTGGATGTCCAGGCGATGCGCCGGCCATCCGGCAGGGGAACCGGGAGCCCGTCGAAACCGTCGGTGGTGGTCACCCGCACCGGTTCCCTGGTTCCGGTGGTGTCCACCAGGAAGACCTCGAAATTGGAAAAGCCGAGCTTGTTGGAGGCGAACAGGATGTAGGCGCCGGATGGATGAACATAGGGCGCCCAGCTCATGGCGCCGAAGTCGGTGAGCTGGCGCTGGTCGCTGCCGTCGGCGGCCATGCTCCAGATGTCGGCGACCAGACCGTCCTCCGAGAATCGCCGCCATACGATGCGCGAACCGTCGGGGAAGTAGAACGGGCCGCCGTCGTAACCGGGAACCCGGGTGAGCCGTTCCTCATCGCTGCCATCGGCGCGCATCCGGTGGATCTCGCCGAAGTACGACGGATCGATTTCGGCGAGGCGGACCTCCCGGTCCGAGAGGTCGGGCGCGAACTGCGACCGCATGGAGGTGAACACGATCCACTCTCCGTCGGGGGAATAGCTGGCCTCGGCGTCGTAGCCCTCGGCATCGGTGAGCCGGACCAGTGCACCGCCTTCCCGCCGCTCGACGAAGATGTCCATCGCCGGGTCGTAGTCCCACTGGTAGCGCCGCTCGCGCCCGCTCTCCCGGAATTCGATTTCCTCGCGCTGGAGATCCTCCGAGCGGGGATCCAGATGGGTGGAACTGAACAGGATGTCCCCGGTGACACCGTTGATGAACGCGCAGGTGGTCTTCCCGATCCCCGGCGAGACTCGCCGCAGGTCCCCGGTCTCCATGGAGAGCAGGTAGATCTGGTAGAACGGGTTTCGCGGCTCCCGCTCGGATTGGAACACCATTCCGGTTCCGTCCGGCGAAAAGTACCCTTCCCCCGCTCGCCGGCCTTCCACCGTGAGCCGCCGGATCCGGTTCAGGAAACGCGATTCGTCCGGTTCCCCGGCAGGCTGTTCCTCGCCGGCGACAGCGGACAACCCGATCCCGAACAGGGCAAGGAGTACGAAAAAAAAGCGACGGAAAACCCGTCGCGACGGCTGGAGCACAGGAACGAGGACGGTGACCGGCCCGACGCCGGCAGGCGATTCTACTACGGCGACCGGGCGTTCGGGTTTCGCGGTGCTGCCACCTTCGATGCGTTTCCACCCCCGATCCCGCGCCCACGGACCGCTCCGATCCACACAGGGAGAACTACCAGCAGGGATCCCACAAAAGGACGGCATCCCGCGCCGACGAACCGCTCCAAGCCACGCAGGGAGAACCACCGAAGGGATCACGCCGTAAGACGGAATCCTGCGCCGACGAACCGCTCCGATCCGCACAGCGAGAACTACCGAGGGATCCTCACCAAAGGCGGCAGCCTGATCCGACGGGCCACTTCGATCCGTTCAGAGAGAACCACTGAAGGGGTGACGCCGCAAGACGGATTCCTGCGCCGATGAACCGCTCCGATCCACACAGCGAGCACTACCAGCAGGGATCACGCCCAAGGACGGAATCCCGCGCCGACGAACCGCTCCGATCCACGCTGGGAGAACCACCGAAGGGATCACGCCGCAAGACGGAATCCTGCGCCGACGAACCGCCCCGATTCGCACAGGGAGAACTACCGAGGGATCCTCCCCAAAGGCGGCGGCCTGATCCGTCGGGCCGCTTCGATCCGTTCAGGGAGAACCACCGAAGGAGTCACGCCGAAGACGGAATCCCGCGCCGATGGACCGCTCCAATCCGCGCAGGGAAACTACCCGACGGGTCCCAACCAGGAACGGCTGCCCAAACCGACGGACCGCTCCGATCCGCACGGGGAGTACTACCCGACGCGTCCCAACCAGGAACGGCTGCCCAAGCCGACGGACCACACCAATCCCCACAGCGAAAACTACCGGACAGCTCCCACCCAAGGACGACAGCCCACGCTTGACGGACCGCTCCGATCCACACGGGGAGAACCACCACCGGAAGGGGTCCCGCCCAGGGACGGCTGCCCAAGCCGACCAACCGCTCCAATCCCCACAGCGAAAACTACCGGAAGGGTTGCCGCCGAAAGACGGCGGCCTGCTCCCCCGGCCGGCGCCGATCCGCACGGGTAGCATTCCCGCCATGGATCCCGCCGAAGGAAAGGCGCCACCCTCCGTCCTCCGCAAAGTGCTGGAACGCTTGGAAATTGCCGATCCGGGAGTCATCATCGGCCCGGGGATCGGCGAGGATGCCGCCGTGGTACGGGGCGGGGATATTCCCCGGCTGGTTCTTGCCGCCGACCCCATCACCTTTCCGACGCCGCGCCCGGGCTGGCACTCGGTGATCGTCAATGCCAACGATGTGGCAGCCACCGGCGCCGAACCGCGCTGGTATCTGTCGCAGATCCTGGCGCCTCCCGGCACCTCGGAGGAGGCGCTGGCGGGAATCGCCGACGGGATCGCCGACGGGTGCCGGGAAGTGGGGGCCATTCCGGTCGGCGGACACACCGAAATCACGCCGGCGGTCGCCCGGCCGGTGGTCGCGGGCACGATGGTGGGCGCCGCCACCGCCGAACGGATCAAGCCCGGAGGTGGCGCGGAACCCGGCGACCTGCTGTTGATGACGCGGGGGATCGCCATCGAGGCCACTTCCATCCTCGCACGGGCGCATCGCGCGGAGGTGGTCCGGGAGTTCGGAGCCGAGTTCGCGGATCGGTGCGAGCGGTTCGTGGACGATCCGGGAATCAGCGTTGTCGAGGAGGCGCGCATCGCCGCGGGAATCCCCGGGGTGCACGCCATGCACGACGTGACCGAAGGCGGGGTGGTGACCGCGATTCGCGAAATGGCCGAGGCGGCGGGGGCCGGGTGCGTGGTGGCCGAGACGGAGATCCCGCGCTACCACCAGTCGAAACAGCTGGCCCGCCACTTCGAGCTGGACATCCTGGGGACGCTCGGCTCCGGAGCGCTGCTGATCGCCTCCTCCGGAGAGGGCGCCGACGAACTACTGGACCGGCTGCGGGAGGCCGACATCCCGGCGCAGGTGATCGGGCGCTTTACGCAGCCGGACCAGGGACTCGTCCTCGCGCGCGGCACGGCGCGGCGGGACATGCCGGTATTCGAAGCCGACGAGTTGGCGGGCCTTCGGCCGCCGGCCTCCCCGGAAGGACCGGAATGATCCGCACGCGGCACGTCCGGGAATTCTCCGATCCCCGGCGCCCACCGCCGAGCGGGCGATTCGTCCGGATGATCCGCGCGCGGCAGGAGCTCGCGCTCGCCATGCCCGCGGCGTTCGCCATGCTGCTGGCTCCCGGTTGCAACACGGGCGCCACCCCCACCTTCCCGACCCCGAGCGTACGGGCCGCATTCGGCGAGTCCTTCGTGTTGCGGGTGGGGGATCTGGGTCTGGTGGCGGGGGCCGACCAGTACATATACCTGAGCGTCCTCGCGCTCGGACTCGACTCCCGGTGTCCGGAGGGTCAGGCTTGTACGGATCCCGGTCATCTCGAGATTTCGTTCGAGGTCGAGACCCCGGACACCCGGACCTCGGTGGCGATGCGGGCGCCGCCCCGGGGGGGAACGGCCCGATCTCTCGGGAAGTTCGAGATCCGGATTCACGACGTGGCCCCCGGGGGCCGCGGGGAGCGGATTCCGACGGTCGACTACCAGTTCCTGGTATCGGTCACGCTCGAGGAGTAAGCGGGTCGGGAGTCGCGACTTCCAGCGGGATCACCGGTCGTACGAATCGCCCGGGAATCCGTCACCGCGCGGAGCACCCCGCCGACCGGCCGGTCTCCCGGAGTCGGGCAGGGTGAGCCGACCGCGGCAGCGCCTATTCGCCGCGGGAGAACCTCCGGACCATCCGCTGCCGGACCTCCCCTCCATACACCGCGCCCGCCGTGTCCACCGCGATGCCTTCCGGCCCGCTGGTCACCGGTTCGGCGCCGGGTTCGAGATCGGACACATCGTCCGGCAGGTAGTACCGGATGCTGCCATCGCGGGCGCTGCCGATCCGGATCCCGCGACCGAACCCCGGGTTCACCTCCGACGTGGATTCCGAGTCCGCCACATAGATCGTGTCCCCGGCATCAATGAAGATGCCGCTCGGCCGCCCGAACTGGAGCCACTCCTCGAGGAAGTTGCCGTCCTGGTCGAGGACCTGGATCCGGTTGTTCGCCCGGTCCGCCACAAAGAGGCGCCCCTGCGAATCCATCGCCAGCGCGTGCGGATCGCGGAACTGGCCCGGTCCGGTTCCGGTCTCTCCGAAACTCGCCAGGAAATCGCCGTCCGCCGAGAACTTGACGATGCGGTTGTTCCCGCCGGCGTTGTGACCGTCGGCGACGAAGATGGTCCCGTCCGGAGCCACCAGCACGTCCGAGGGCATGGTGAACTGGCCGTCGCCGTCACCCGCCACTCCGGGTTCGCCGAGCCGCATCAGCACCTCGCCCTCCGGACTGAACTTGACAACCTGATGGCCGAGACCTTCCGGCACCTGCTCCGGCTCGACGAAGCCGGTCGCGTCCGCGATCCAGAGATTTCCCTCGTGATCCACGAACATCCCGTGCGGCCACGCGATGATCCCGGCGCCGAAGCTCCGGATCGGCTCACCCTCGGGGCTAAAGAGAACAATCATGTCCACATCCGGCCGGTCACCGCAGAAATTGGCGCCGCACCGCTCCGCGGTCCACAAATTCCCGTCGGCGGACGGGTAGATGGCGCTGATCGCGCCCCACGTCCGCTCCCCGGGCAGGTCGCCCCACAACGCCTCGGCGGTGAACGGATTGGGGAAGTCGTCGTTGGGCGAGACTTCGGCAGTCCCGGTCTGCATCCCGGTTTCCGTTTCCGGCTCGACCGAATCGCCGCAGGCCGGCAAAAGCAGGAAGACCGCAATCACGGCCAGCAAACGAACACGCATGGATTCCTCCTCCCCGCGAGGGAATCGGGGATTCTACGGCGTCACGGCCCCGCGGAACGCGCCGAGGATCCGATCGGCGGGCGCGTCGCCCGGCAGCGCCGGATCCCACCGCGAGGGAGTCCGCCAGACGGGAGTTCACGAAGAGGGAGTGGATGGCGGGGGTGGAGGCAGGCCCCACCTCCATCCGTTCGAATCCGGGTTCGCCAACCTCCGATCAGCGCCCGGGGAAGGGGAACCGGCGCTCCGCAATCGGCCCGGGGACGATCGGGCCAGGCGCGGAACAGGCGGCGGGTGACCGGCCGGGATGGCCACCCGTCCCGCGGGCAACCCGGATCCAGCGACGGACCACCGGCCCCGCGAGGCGACGCTGGTGGCGCCGGGCGCCTCCCCGGGGAAGGGAGGCGGTGGCACGGAATCCGCGCCGAACCGGGCCAGCGTCCGAAAGCGTCAGGTCAACGGTCGGACCTGTTCCGAATCCGGCCCGTTCACGCGACGGTCGGTTGCGCGATTTCGAGACAATTCCGCTTCGTCATGAAGTACCGGTGTTCGGACCGGAACTCCGGTGATGGATTGTCAGACCGCACGGGAAGCGATGAGCCGGTCCACTTCGACTCGCAACCGCTCGAGGATCCGGTCGTAGGGCCAGGCGCCGAGTGATTCCGGACCGCGCTTCAGGTTCACGAACGCCGGGCCGCACCAGAGACCGAGATCGGCGTCATCGGTCTCGCCCGGTCCATTCACCCGGCAACCCATGACCGCGATGGTGATCGCATGGCGCTCGGCGTAGCGGGTCATCTCGCGCACTTCCTCGGCGAGCTCGATGAACTTCTCGTTCTCGACGCGCGAGCACGACGGGCAGGAGATGATGTTCAGCCGGTCCTTCGGAAACTCGGGCACCGAGCGGAAACGGCCGCTGGCGATATCCGCGAGGATGCGGTGGCCGGCCTCCACCTCCTCCGGCTTCCGCGCGTTCGGCAGGGTCAGCGAGACCCGCACCGTGTCCCCGATTCCCCGGCTGACGAGCTGCTCGAAGGCGATCCGGGTCTTGATGACCCCTTCCGGCGGCATTCCGGCTTCGGTGACCCCGAGGTGGAGCGGAACATCGGGCCGTTCCCCGCTGAAGCGCCGGTTGCCGTCGATGACGTTCGCCGGGTCGGAATCCTTCAGGGAAACCACATAACGGGTGAACCCGAAGCCGTCCAGCATTCCGCAATGCTCGGCGGCGGAGGCCACCATCGCCCCCACCGGATCGTCGCGGAAGCGGTCCTGATGCGCCGGGTCCATGGAGCCGCAGTTGACCCCGATGCGGATCGCGCAGTCGTGCTCGCCGGCCACATCGGCGAGGTAGCGCACCTTGTCGGCTACCGGACGCGCGGTCTCGTGATGCCAGAGATGCCCCGGGTTGTACCGGATCTTGTCCACGTGCGGCGCCACGCTCCCGGCCAGCCGGTAGCTCTCCTGAAGATCCACCACCAGGTTGGCGGCCGTGCGCTGACGGATCTCCGCGAGCGCCTCGACATCCCTGCGGCTGTCCACCGCCACCCGCACGATGCCCGCTCCCGCCGCCCGCAGCGCCTCGGCCTGGGCGGTCGTCGCCTCCACATCCCGGGTGTGGGTCGCGCACATGCTCTGAACGACGATCGGGTTGCCATCGCCGACCACCACCGTGCCGATGGGGACCGCCCGCGTCGGATTCCGCTTCATGGAGGGAATGGTAGGCGGACGGCAGTTACCGGCTCAGTGCCGAGGCGGCAACCACCGCGCCGTCAAGAAGGAGCGCCTGCCCGGTCCCCTTCGGTACCGCATAGTGCCGTTCCTCGCCGAGTCCGACACCTGCGGCGGCGGTGCACGGGGATGTGCCGATCCGCCAGAGCGCCCGCAACACCATGTCGGCGGACGGGTAGCCGCCGACGGTCGGTTCCTCGAGCAGGTACGAGCGGACCACCGCCGGCCAGTGGGGTCGCAACAACTCGGGAGCGCCGAAAATCTCGGCCCCGATCACCCGGGAACCGTGGGTCACCACGAAGCCGCACTGTTCGGGAAGGGCCCCCAGCCGTTCCAGATCGCGCGCCGCATGCCCGCGCCTCCCCCCGCGGGAGAACATGGCGTCGGCATCGGAGACGGCGGCGGTGGCCGAGTCGGCCCCCGCGCGGCGCAACGTGACCTCGACCTGGTCCCATACTTCGCCCTGGGCGCCGGTGCGGGCTTCCGGCGTCCCCGCCTGGGCTCCGACCGCTTCGTGAAGTACGCGCCGCACCCGGGGCGGAGTCCGGTTGGCGGCCGATTCGAACGCACGCCGGCGCCCCCAGCGGCCCTGCTCCAGGCACGAAACCGGGATGTTCAGCGTGCTCTCCGGCGGAATCAGCACGTTCACATTGACGCACCGATTCTGAAGACCGCCGACGAATTGCTCTCCCTCGACCAGCAGCAGCGGCTCCTTTCCGTGATTGGAGACCTGCAGACCCGGGACCGAGGCATCGTCCATCTCTTCGATGACGCGCGGCGCCTTGGGGCCGGTGGCGATCCGCGGCAGTTCGTTCCCGGGCAGGTATACCGGAAAGAATGAGACCCCGTTGCGAGTGATCGGCCGGCCGATCGCCGTCGTGTCCCGATCCAGAAATGCTTGCTTGCCCATGGCGCGTCCTTCGAGAACTCTCGATTGCTTGTCGATGGGCAGTGTGGCGTCACCACATGACACATTTCGTCACCCTTTCGGGAGGGTAGGATTCGAGTTTCCGCTGTCCGATCCTCCGGGAGGCCACCCCCATGCAGTTCGAACCGTTCGTGATGGAGCGCAGCCTCTGCCGGTGGGAAAACACCGTGCGCTGGAACATCTCCGAGAGCGGAGTGCATCCGATGACTCTCGCCGAACTCGCCGGTGACGCCGACCTCGGGGACACCCTGCTGGGCTACCCGCAGAGCAACGGAACGATCCCGCTTCGGGAACGGGTGGCTGCCCTCTATCCGGGGGCGACCCGGGACCAGGTGCTCGTCACCAACGGGACCGCGGAGGCGAACTTCCTGACCGCCCTCGTTTCCATCGACCCCGGCGACGAAGTGATCGCGATGGCGCCGAACTACATGCAGATCATCGGCGCCTGCCGCTCGCTCGGCGCCCGGGTCATCCCCTTCCCGCTCGTGGAGGCGGACGGCTGGCGACCGGATCTCGACGCCCTCGAGGCGGCGGTCTCCGACCGGACGAAACTCATCTGCGTCTGCAACCCGAACAACCCGAGCGGCGCGGTGCTCACCGAACCGGAGATGGACCGGATCGCCGAAGTCGCCAATCGCTCGAACGCCTGGCTGCTCGCGGACGAGGTCTATCGCGGCGCCGAGCTCTCCGGGGTCGAGACCCCGAGCTTCTGGGGACGAACGGACCGCATCTTCCTGAACGCCGGGCTGTCCAAGGCGTTCGGGCTCCCCGGCCTCCGCGTCGGCTGGATCGTGACCAGCGAGGACAAGGCCACCCAACTCTGGGGGCACCGCGACTACAACACCCTTGCGATCAGCGGTCTTTCCGACCGACTGGCGCAGATCGCCCTCGACCGGCGCCCCGAAATCCTCGAGCGAACCCGCGGCATCATCCGCCGCCAGCTCCCGCTGGTCGCCGAGTGGGTGCAGTCCCACGAAAACCACCCGGTCCGCCTCCACTGGACCCCGCCCGAGGCCGGTGCGATCGTTGCCGTGCGCTACGACCACCCGATCCGGTCCGAGGAGCTCGGCGAGCGCCTCCGCACCGGGAAGGATCTGCTGGTGGTCCCGGCCAGCCACTTCGAGATGGACGGTTTCCTGCGCATCGGTTTCGGCGCGGAACCGAACGTGGTCCGCAAGAGCCTCGGACTCATCAGCGAAACGCTCGCCGAAGTGGCGGCGGAAACGCTGGCGGCGGCTTAGGCCCGAGCCGGGACCGGCCGTTCCGGCTCGCCCAGGTAGATCTGCCGGGGGCGGGCGATCTTCTGCTCGCGATCCTCGATCATTTCCTGCCACTGGGTGAGCCAGCCGGAAACCCGGGGGACCGCGAACAGGACAGTGAACAGCTCCTTCGGGAAGCCGAGGGCCTCGTAGATGATCCCGGAATAGAAATCCACATTCGGGTAGAGCCGGCGCTTGACGAAGTACTCCTCCTGGAGGGCGATGCGCTCCAGTTCGAGGGCGATCTCGATTTTCGGGTTCTTCCCGGTGATCTCGAAGACTTCGTAGGCAGTGCGCTTGATGATCCGGGCGCGGGGGTCGTAGCTCTTGTACACCCGGTGGCCGAAGCCCATCAACCGGCGCTCGCCGGAGCGGACGCTCTCGAGAAAGGCGGGAACCCGATCCCTGGTCCCGATCTCGTCGAGCATCCGGAGCACCGCCTCGTTGGCCCCGCCGTGAAGGGGACCGAAGAGGGCGGCGGAGGCGGCGCAGGTCGAGACATAGGGGTCCGCTTCGGAACTCCCCACTCCGCGCATCGCGGACGTGGAGCAGTTCTGCTCGTGGTCGGCGTGCAGGACGAAAAGCACATCCATCGCCCGGGCGAGGGCCGGGTTTGCATCCGGCGCCCGGTCGTCGCTCCCGAACACCATGTTCAGGAAATTCTCGGTAAAGCTCAGTTCGGGGCGCGGCGCCACCGGATCCAGCCCGCGGTTGCGGCGGTGCGCCATCGCGGCCAGTACCGGCGCCTTGGCGATCAGCCGGCGGATCTGAAGCACGCGGGTCCCGGCGTCGCGCACCCGCCTGGATTCGGGATACGCGGCGGCAAGTCCGGCCAGGAGCGCGATGAACATCGTCATCGGATGGGCGCCGACGGCGAAACCCCCAAGCAACTTCGGCAGCGGCGCCGGGATGTCCTGATTCGCCGCAATCTCCGCGGCCCAGGCAGCGCTTTCGCCAGCGGAAGGAAGCTCGCCGTGCAACAGCAGCCAGGCCACATCCAGGTAGGTCGCGGTCTCGGCGACCTGCTCGATCGGGTACCCGCGGTAGCGGAGGATGCCCCTGTCCCCGTCGATGTAGGTGACCCGGCTGACGCACGCCGCGGTGTTCTTGAACGCCGGGTCGTAGGTCGCCAGTCCCAACCCGAGCAGGTCGGCGGCACGGATCGCTCCGTGCCGGATGGGGGCTTGAACCTGGCTGCCGGTTCGGGAGTCCGTGAGGTGGAGAACGCCGTTTCCGGCGATGTCGTCTTCGGAAGGGGAGGGCTTCTCGGTCAAGGCGCTAATTTTACCCGCGTTCTGACTGCCGACAACGAAGTCCGGGCAACCCATCCGTGAGTTCCTCCCGCCACGCCGAAGTCGCAATCGTCGGCGGCGGGGTGATCGGGGCGTCGATTGCGGCGCACGTCGCCGAGCGGAAGGTCGGGCGCGTGGTCGTCTTCGAGCGGGAGGATGCGCTCGGAACCGGGTCCACCGCCAAGGCGGCGGGCGGCGTGCGACTCCAATTCACGACGGCGGCGAACATCGCGCTCTCGCGGTACTCCATCGAGGAAATCCGCAATTTCCGGGAGCGGACCGGGATGGACGCCGACTTCGCGCAGGACGGATACCTGTTCCTGCTGCGCTCCGAAACGGACCTCCACCGGTTCTCGGAGACCGCGGGCGCGCAGCGGGCGCTCGGCGCGCCGGTGGAAGTCATTACCCCGGCGGAGGCGGCGCGCCTCCTGCCGGGGATCGTGACGTCGGACCTCGCCGGCGCCACATTCTGCGGCGAGGACGGGGTGGCCACTCCGGCGGCGCTGGTCGCCGGCTATGCGGCGCTGGCGCGGCGGGGGGGCGTCGCGCTGCGCCAGGGATGCGCGGTCACGGCGGCGACCCCCACCGACGGCGGCGGCTTCTCGTTCATCGCCGGCGGGGAACGATGGGAGTGCGCCTGGCTCGTGAACGCCGCCGGGCCGTGGGCGAATGAGGTCGGCGCGCTTCTCGGCGTGGATGTGCCGGTGTCGCCGGTGCGCCGGCAGTTCTTTACGACCGAACCACTCCGGTGGGCGCCGAAGCGGATGCCCCTCACGATCGACTGGGGAAGCGGGGTGTACATGCACCTCCACAGCGGGGGGATGCTCGTCGGCCGCTCGAACCCGGACGAGCCCCCCGGGTTTTCGCAGACCCCGGATCTCGACTATCTCGCCGGAGTATGGGAGGACGCGGCGCACCGGCTGCCGCGCCTGGGTGAGGCCTCGATGAAGACCCTGAACGCCGGACTCTACGAAGTCTCTCCCGACCACAACGCGATCCTCGGGCCGGTCCCCGGCCTCCCCCGCTTCCTGCTGGCGAACGGTTTTTCCGGCCACGGCATGCAACACGCCCCGGCGGTCGGACGCGCGATCTCCGAGGTGATCGCCGACGGCGCATCGCACACGCTGGACATCGGCGCCTTCTCGGTGGCGCGGTTCGCCGACGGACCGGAGGCGCCCGAAGGCCGCGTCATCTGACCCGCCGGTTCCGCCGGTGATCTTCAGCGCGCGGCTCCGGATCTTTCCCACTCCTCCACTTCGCCGGGCACGACGCGAAACAGGGGATGGGGCGCGGGGACGACCACCGCCTCGAAGCGGGTCGCTCGCTCCGGGTCGCGCTCCCGGAGCTTGGCCATCAGGTGCTCCCATTCGCGCTCGATCTGGCCGCTCGCAACCGCCAGCGAACCGATGGCGCCCACCGGGCCGATGAGGCTGCGGTTGAACCGGTAGCCGCGCGTCACCGCCTCGTCGTGCACGTGCCCGAGGTACGCGGCAATCGCGCCTTCGGGTGACGGTTGGCGTCGAAATCGGACCAGTTGCGGATGATGGCGGTAACCCCGGGTCCTTCCCCCGAGCACTGCCTGCGCCAGCAGTGCCTCCCGCCAGACCGCGACCAGTCCGCGCGCATCAAGGTGTTTCGGATGAACCGACCAGATTCGCATGGGGAATCCCGATTTGCAGCCCGATCACCGCGACGTGCAAGTAACCTCGGCCAACTCCCATACCTCGTCCCTGCGGACGACGTCTGGACTCCGCCCGAATCGCTTGGAAACATCGACAGGCCGTCCACGAAGACAAAGCACCTCCGACGGCATACCAGCGAGCCGAACTCCCGGACTCAGCGCCCATTCACGACACGGCGAGCCACTTCGAACGGGTTGCCAACTGAGCAGCATGCCATTTCTGCTTCTCCCGCAATTGATCTCCGACAATATTCAGAACGATGTCGGCATGATACCTGTTCTCTGGCCGCGGCGTGGCCTTGACTGTCCTTCCTCGGGCCGCTGCATCCCGTACTGGCAATACCGCCCAACCGTAAAGCTGCCGTAGTGGTATCCGTTTCCGTGCGCGCTCTTGACCGATAGCCGCCATTGCGCTGTACGGTGCATGATCCATGCGATCCACCGATACTGACAACGCATGCTTCGCTTCAAGAAATACAGTGTGCATAACCACACCTTTCGTTCGTGCTTTCCTTGCGGCTCGGCCGGACAAGATACTCCTCCCGAGCTGTTCGCGACTTTAAATGTCAGGCAGAACTACATGTGGAGATGACGATTTCACGGAATGGACTCCATCCTCAACGCCCGCAGTTGTGCCGACACGAATTCATCCGGCAAGTCGGATGAATCGTCATAGCGTGCTCTCCGGTTCTTTTCCCCGATGCAAGAATAACATGCCGCATGTCCGTCATTTCCAATTTCGATCAACACCGCCGCCGGCACACCCGGCGACTGAAAGTGGATCACAATTTCTCCGTCTGGTGTGGGATAAATCGTCGGCAGCATCGCTTGCCCATCCAGGTGTTTCAGGATCCTCACCGCCTCTCCCCTGGTTGCGGCTTCGATCGCAGGCAGCCCTTCCTCGATAATCTGGCCGTCTATTTCGTCCAGTTCCTCCAAGGCACCCTCGAGCCAGGAGCTGACCCGGTCTCGAGTCTCACGCAACCCTGACCCCTTGATCGCCTGCCGTAGCCGATTCTCAATGGCATGAGCTTCGACCCGCGCAATCGCGGCTCTGAACGGGTCAGAACCAATCTGAAACAGATTTTCCAATTCTCCTGCTCTCCGCGCCAGCGGGGACATCGTCCAAGTACGGATATAGCCGAACGGAGCAAAGACGGGATGCGCATGTTTGTGTTTCGGCTGCGGCACATACGGGTCCGGGTCGTGGGAGAAAACACCGTCTTGAATGACGAACTCGCTCATTGACGGAACCGCCATCATCAGTCTCCCCGGTCCAACCCAACCGCTCGATCGGCCATGTCGTACAGTCGGGCGACGGCCTCCCAACCCGTGAGCGATTGGAAATCCGTTTCGGGAAGGTACAGACTCGTGGTTATGAAGAGACCATTGGGCACCGTCCGTAATTCCTCCACGGACCGGTGCAACTCCCAATGTCCATCCTGGTCCTTGAGCGTCACTCGTATCGATGGTCGATACCTGATTCCGGGTTCCTTCTCCGCGATGGCCATCGCACTGTCACAGGAAAATTGATCAAGATACCGGTCAACCACGGCGTTGTCCGGGGCTATCACGTTCTGATTTGATTGCAGTGAGGACCATGCGACTCCCGTATCCGGAAATTCCGACATCAGCCATTCCCATCCTTCTCGAATAGTCTTGAATACAACACCATAGGCAGTCGACGGAACATTTTCGAAATTCAAGCGGAGCGTGTCCGCCTTGAGAACTATGCTCGCTGCGCCCCTGAACAGGCGACAGGAACATGACACATCACCCAGTGAATTCGCGTGGTTCAAATCAAGATCGTGAGGCTGGACGGGGGACAATTCGGCAAATCGGCGCGCCATCCCGGCAGTGAACTTGCGTTGGGCAGACAACCAATCAGTGATCAGGCTCCGCGTCTTTATGCTGAATTCGATCTGTTCTGGTTCAGGCGATATTCGCAGCGTCATCATGGGTGTCACATCCTTCGAAAGCAATCCACGTTTGGAAAGCTCGCCAAATGCGAGCCTTCAGACCACTCCTCACTAGCGTGTGTTCCAATCAAACCAGGCACGCTCACGCCGAATTCGAGGACATTCCCCGGTGGGTCTGTGACGCGCCGAGCGGTTTACGTAGGGCCAAGACGCAGACGGGGAGAACACCTTTGCCTCCATCGCGACCCTCATTCACCCTGCTATCGTAGCAGCTTGAAAACTGGACGGGCGCCCCCCGGTGGGCGTCCAGCGCGTCACGCGGAACGTCAAGTCCCGCTCCGGCCATCGTTTCTGGTGCCGTGATCGGACGCCCAAGTAACCGATTTTCGGAACGAGATCGGCTAGCCACCGGACCGTCAGCGAGCCGGGCGGCGGCGGACAGGGCAGACCCGGAAGGTATCACGACCACATCGACCCGACCGGCCGATATGTGCCGGCCGGACGGACGGGAACGTCAAGTCCCGGCTTCTCACAAGCGCAGCGTGTCCTGTTGCCCGAGCCACCAGAGCGCCGGGTCGAGCGCCGCGCAAGTGTTCTCGAGCCCCGGAGGACCGCCAAAGTTCGCTTTCGCCACTCCTGCACGCCAAGCGGCCTGGATGATCGGCCGGGCCCGGCTCATCGGGAGCCCTGCCGTTGCGGTCACCCCGAGTTCCTCGGTTACCCGGCGCACATGCGTGTCCACAGCGACCGGAACGACTTCCATGTTCCGTATTCGGGCCCTGCCCACTTGGAACAGAATGCGAATCCACATCGGACTGATCTTGTCCCCGCCCAACAGTTCGCATAGGACAGAATCCGGATACACTTCCTTCGCATCTCCCTCGCCCCCTTCAACCAACCGGGCCACGGAGTCCGTTGGCAAACGAAGACGCCCGGCGATTTGGCGCCACGCCCTGGAATCCGGTCCGTGTTTCTGGCTGACGCCGTAGTCTTCCAGCAGCTTCCGAAGCGAATTGTCGGGCATTGCGGTCGCCTTCTCAGGATCGAAGGCCTCGGGATGGGTGTCGAAGAGCTTCTCGCTGGCGCGCCAGAGGGGTACGGCACGTCGGTCGCGATTCATCGCACAGATGAACGTGAGGAACCGGCGCACATCCCGTTCGGGGACGCCCTTCTCCCGGAAACGGCGTACCAGCGGCACCGTCGGTAGTTCCTCCAGTTCGCCTTCGGCGCGCGCGTAGATACGCTCGGCGAGCCGCGCGACTTCCTCGGCGGGGAGTCCGGAAGGATGGGAGGACGCGGGGGATTGCGCCATCATTCGTCGGCGCTCATGCTGTTTCCTCGCCTGCTTCCGCTCCTTTCGCCTCTTTTTGCGCTCCTGCTCCGCGTGCCAGATGGCGATCAATTCTTTCCGGCTGAGTTGTTCTTGGGTCATGTTGCATCCTCCTGCTGGATGAGTGAAACCCCAGAGTAGACCCGCCGTGCGACAAAAGATGTCACCCATTCGGGAACAGTGGCCTCCCAGTGCAACAAGATCCCATACAAGGCAGGGCACTCTCCCGGACGTCAAACCGGACCAGGCTGTTCCCATGACGGAAACAGGTTGAAAACCGGCAATCTGTCCTTGAAATCCATGAATATCAATGTGTTGGGAAAAAATCCGCGCCCGACCCCTTGTAAAATTCCGTTGAGCGGCACCGTGAACCGGCGGTGCCGTCTCGTCGTCATTCCTGACCTCCAGCAGGGCCGAATATGCACATCGGCCCGATGTCCCCAAAAGCGGGACCACCTCAAACGTCGATTCGATCTCGATCAAATAAATAAAGCTCTAATATTCACTATCGCGTGACCCAATATGCCCATGGGCGGGCACGCTACAACTTTTACCCGCATATTTTTATAAATATCACTTCGGTCATATCGAATACCGTCTCGATAAGCGAGCATATGCAAATTGCCGTTCGGCAATCTACCGACCATCAAACACGTTGGTGGTCCATACTCCAACCCATGGAACGGAAAATCGTATCTGTCCGCATATAACCATCGCTTACGCATCACAAATATGGATATCGTTTTGTATGCCCAACCGGCAGCGTAGCCTGCGAACGGACGCCAACTCCATCGATCTTTTGGCACTCGCATATAACGAACGACTGCGTGTACTTTATGTCCATGCTCCCGTGCGATCGAATAAAGCTCGTCCACAACTCGCATGCTCGGCAAACGAAAAGCCTTCGACAAAGAGTATGTTGCGCAATCGCCTTTCTTCAACTCGTTTAAATCCTTGGTATTACCATGGGCAGCAACGTCAGGGCGAGTTGTATTTGGAGGAAACATGGATAACAAATGGGTACGGGTCTGTCGAGTCAAAGACGTCTACCTCCGTAAGTTACTGCGATAACCGTAACAAAAAGAAGTGCGGCAGCGGCCAATATCGGTATCGTTGCGATCAACGCAGTTATGGATACCACGCGTATTATGGGTCGCCACATCGAACCGCGTGCCGTAATTTGATGGGTCGGCTGATACGAAATAATGTCGTTATCGGGCCGATTCAGTTCGTTATTCAGTTCGCGCAAATCGTAATGCACTTCTTTTTCCTTCTTTCCTTTATCCATCGTGCGAGATGGGCGCGCCGCATTTTTCGCAACGTGGTTTCTTCATCTTCTCGATATCGTCGATTTGCGGCTCGATATCGACATCGAGTTGTCCATCGCGCTCATGAAGGTCGGGAAACGGCGCATATCCAGGTCCGGAAGGCCGCTCCGCCGCATCGGGCCCGCCAGCCGAATTTCCGGCACTTCCTCCCATTCGGCGCGCTCGAAGATGAGCTCGGCGAGCCGGGCGGCGTCAGGCATCGCGGATTTGCAAGATACCACGTCCGTGCCCCTCACCATTGCCGCGTCCCTTGTTGCCCGAACCATCAGCGCCCCGGGTCGGGCCGCAGGTGTTCCCAAGTCCCGGAGGGCCGCCGAAATCCGCTTGCGCCGCTCCGTCTCGCCAAGCTCGCTGGAGGATCGGCCGGGCCCGTCTTGTCGGGAAACCCCGTCGTTTCGGCCACGCCGAGCTCCCCGGTCACCCGTCGCACACGAACGTGGGGAATCGACGCACATCTTGTTCGGGGACACCCTTCTCCCGAAAACGGCGTACCAGCGGCACGGTCGGTAATTCCTCCAGTTCGGCACGCTGATGGATGCACTCGGCGAGGCGGGCGACCTCGTCGGCGGGGCGTCCCGAAGCACGCGATGATGCGGCGGGGTGCTCCATGATTCGTCGGCGTTCCTGCCGCTTCCGCGCCACCCCCCGCTCCTGCCGCTTCCGCTCTTCTTCCCGATGCCAAGCGGCGAAAGCAGCTTCCCTGGTGGATTGTCGTTGTTGGTTCCCATGCATCGTCACTGTCCGGATGAGTCGAGAACCGGATGCTACGCGGACCATGCGACAAAAACCGTCACTCCGTCGCGCAACGTCGCCTTGCCGGGAGAGCGGGGGCCTGCGCGTCAGGCGCGGGGCGGGCGGGATCGGATACGGAAGTCGCAGGCTCAGCCGAACCGGCGCGTCACGCCGAGGGCCGGACGGGCAGACTCCGGCAGTGGCGAGGCGCCAACCGACGAACGATCCCCCTCATGTCCCGACGCGCGGCGGGTGGTAACATCCCTTGGTCATGGCTGTGCGCAAGGTCAAGTTCTTCGTGGGTGGGGGGTTGTTTCTGGCTGCCGTCGGCGGGCTTCTCCTGACCGGTTTCGAGGAGGGGAAGGCGTACTACCGGACGGTCGGCGAGCTGGAGGCAATGGGCCCGCAGGCCCAGGGAGTTCGCCTTCGGGTGGCCGGCGACGTGGTGCCCGGCACCATCAAGCCGGAGAACGAAGGCCGGGTCGCCTTCCGGATCGAGCACGAAGGCTCGCAGCTGGATGTTCTCTACACCGGGCGCGAACCGCTGCCGGACACGCTGGTGGACCGGGCCCAGGCCGTCGCCGAGGGGCGCCTGCTTCCCGACGGCTCCTTCGAAGCCTCCCATGTCCAGGCCAAGTGCGCTTCCAAGTACGAGGCCGCCTACGCGGAGACCACCACCGCCGACGCCGCGCCCACCACACCCTGACCGTTCCGCCGCCACGAGCGGACGGCGCCGTCTGAGCTGCTGACCATGCACCACCTCGGCAACTTCTCGCTGGTCGCAGTGCTGGTGCTCACCGCCTACGCCGGCGTCGCCGCCCTGCTCGCGGCCCGCCAGCGATCGGGACCGCTGCTCGAAAGCGCCCGCCGGGCGATTCTCGGCGCCGCCGGATTCTCGGCGCTGTCCATCGCCTCGCTGCTGGCGCTGTTCCTTGCCGACGACTTCCGGTTTCGCTATGTGGCCAGTTACTCGGCGGCGGCGCTCCCCATCCCCTACAAGATCTCGGCGCTGTGGGCCGGGAACGACGGCTCGCTGCTGCTCTGGACGTTCCTGATGCTGGCGCTCGCCGCCGCCTGCGTGGTGCGCCACCGCCGCGACGTGCTGCTGCCGCAGGTCATCGCGACCCTCTCGGTGCTGATCCTCTTCTTCGCCGGCATGAACTACCAGGTGAGCAACCCGTTCGGCCAGCTGGCCGAGATCACCGCCGCCGGTCCGATCCCCTTCCTCCCGGCCGACGGCAACGGGCTGAACCCGCTCCTCCAGCACCCGATCATGGCGATTCACCCGCCGATCCTCTATGTGGGGTACGTGGGGTTCGTGATCCCGTTCGCGTTTCTGATCGCGGCGCTGTGGACGCGGCGACTGGACGCGGCCTGGATCACCACCACCCGGCGCTGGACCCTCGTCGCCTGGTTCTTCCTCGGCAGCGGCATCCTCCTCGGCGGGCGCTGGGCCTATGTGGAGCTCGGCTGGGGTGGCTACTGGGGCTGGGATCCGGTGGAAAACGCGGCGCTCATGCCCTGGCTCACCGGCACCGCCTTCCTGCATTCGGTGATGATCCAGGAGCGGAAGGGAATGCTCAAGATCTGGAACGCCGGGCTGTTGATGGCGACCTGGCTGCTGTGCGTCTTCGGCACCTTCCTGACCCGCAGCGGCATCGTCTCCTCGGTGCATGCCTTCGCCGCCTCCGAATTCGCCTGGCTCTTCCTGGGCTTCCTGCTGATCGTGACGGCCGGCTCGGTCGTGCTGCTGCTCACCCGGGTGAAGGACCTCCGGACCGAGAACGAACTGGAATCGGTGGTGTCCCGCGAATCCGGGTTCCTGTTCAACAACCTGCTGCTGCTCGCCGCCTGCTTCGCGGTGCTCTGGGGGACCATGTTCCCGGTGCTCTCGGAAGCGGTCCAGGGGGAACAGATCACCGTCGGCGCGCCGTTTTTCAACCGGGTGAACATCCCGCTCGGGATCGCGCTGCTGCTCATGACCGGAGTGGGACCACTGCTCGCCTGGCGCCGTTCCTCGATGGACAGCCTGAAACGCAACTTCACGCTTCCCGCCGCCGCGGGTCTGGCGGTGGGCATCGTCCTCCCGCTGCTCGGGATGCGGCACCCCTATGCGATCCTCTGCTTCGCGTTTTCCGGGTTCGTGGTGGTCACCATCTCCATGGAGTTCCACCGTGGCGTCCGGGCCCGGCGCGCCCACCGCGGGGGAGGCTACCTGGGCGCACTCTCCGATCTGGTCCAGCGAAACAACCGCCGCTACGGCGGCTACGTGGTCCACTTCGGCATCGTGCTGCTGTTCATCGGGTTCGCCGGAAACGCCTTCAACGAGGACGTGATCGCGGATCTGAACCCGGGCGAAAGTACCTCCGTCGGTCCGTGGACCGTGACCCTGAATGACCTGCCGGCGGGGGAGACGCCGGTCTACGACTGGCTGGGGGCGAACCTGATCCTCTCGAAACACGGCGAGCCGGTGGGCATGTACCAGCCTCGCCGCCAGCTCGACAAGGCCACCGAACAGGCGACCTCCGAAGTGCGGCGGCACGCGTCCTTCCGGGAAGACATGTACCTGGTCTTCTCGGGAATGACCGACGACGGCCGCGCCACCATCCACGTATACCGGAACCCCCTCGTGCGCTGGGTCTGGCTCGGAGGCCTCGTGATGTTCCTCGGCACCATCCTGGCGCTGCTCCCCGGACGACAGGAGATTCGCGCCGTCCGGGTCACGCGGGCGCCGGCGGACGCCGGCATGGAGACGGCATGAATCGCAGACGACTTCTTCTTCCGGCACTCTTCCTCTGGGGCGGGCTTCTCCCGGCGCAGGAACGCTACAACTCGGACGACTACCGGCACGTCACCGACGCGATGGTCTGCCAGTGCGGCGGCTGCAACGCCCGCATCTCCGAATGTGCGATGGACCGCTGCCCGTCGTCCGAGCCGATCCGCGAGGAAGTGGCGGAACGGCTCCAGGCGGGCGAGTCTCCCGAATCCATCCTGGCAGCATTCACCGAACGCTACGGGCTGCGGATCCTGGCGGCGCCGCCGGCCTCCGGCTTCCACCTCTCGGTGTGGATCCTTCCCCTGGTCGCGCTGGTACTCGGGGGGCTGCTGGCGGCCCGGGTGCTGGGACGCTGGAGGCGGACCTCCATGGCCGGAAGCGCGCCCGAAACCCCGTCACCGGAGATGCTCGCGCGGCTGGAGCGGGATCTCGAAGAGATCCGGAACGCGTAGGCGGCAGGAAGACGGTCAGGTTGGTCCCGACCCTGCTCGGCATCCTGGCCGCCGTCGTCACCGCCTTCGTTCTCCAACCGGTTTTTTCGAAGCGCAGGATCGTGGTCACGGCACCCGAAACCCCGGCGGATCGGGAGAGGTTGCGTCTCCTCGAAAAGCGCGAACAACTGCTGCTCGCGCTTTCGGAGCTGGATTTCGAACACGATGCCGGCAAGGTCGCGGAACCCGAACATCAGGAGATCCGGCGCCGGCTGCTGGCGGAGACCGCCCGCGCGACCGCGCGACTGGACGAGATCGACCGGTGAAACATCCGCTCGGCATCTTGCTCCTGCTGGCCGGCCTCGGTTCGGCGGCCGCAGCAGGGCCGGTGCGGGTCACGCTTCGGAACGGGACCACCGGCGGCCCGGGAACCGCCGACCTGCTCACCCTCTACCGGCTCGGGGAGGGCATGGAGCCGATCGCCTCCCTCGAGAACCCGGGCGCGGAAGCGGTGCTCGAAGGTCCTCCCGCCGGCGGCCCGCAACCCTTCCTGATCCAGGCAACCTACGGCGGTGTCAACCACAACCAGCCGGTCCGGCTCGACCCCACCGGTGCCGGCGAAGCCACCCTGACCGTCTTCGAGACCTTCTCCGACTGGGACGATGACGCCATCGCCCTGACCACCTGGCGGATCCTCTATCGCCGGGCGCCGTCGGGCGACCGTCTGCGGGTGGACCACATCATGATGGTGAGCAATCAGACCAACCCGCCAAGGACCTTCCGCGATCCGGAGGAATCGTTCCGGATGCGCCTGCCCCCGGAGGGGGTCCGCATCGGTCTTCCGAACATGAGCGCGACCGGCAGCGTCGGGATGCCGGTGCCCCAGAGCCTCTTCCCGGTGGGCGACGACGGCGCCTTCGCCTCCCGGACCGCCTTCAAGCCGGGAGAAACCGAAATCGTCTTCTCCTACGAAGTGGATTACACGGCAGAACGCCACGAGGTGAGCCTGATCGCGCCGCGGAGCAGCCCGGAGGTACTGCTGCTGGCGTCTCCCGAGGACATGGCCCTGACCCTGCCGGATGACGCTCCCACCGGCTGGTCGGTGCTTGATCCGGATCCGGAGGCTGGCCTGGCCGCCGCCCGCAAATTCGGGATTGGCGCCGGCGAATCGGTCCGCATGGTGCTGCGCGGCGGATCGGTTCCGGCCCCGGCCGGGAACCCGGCGCTTCCCCCGGTAGCCGAACCGGGGCGGGACGAAAACCAGGTGGGGACCATCGGCCTGCTTCCCGACCCGGCCCGCCGGACCCACGGGATCCTCGGAATGCTGATGGCGGCGGCGCTCGCCTTCGGCCTGCTGCACCGCGCCTTTTCCGGAACCGGCGGCTCGTGACTCCGGCCGCCTTCGAAGCGGATCGGCTGGTCAAGCGGTACCGGCACGTCCCGGTGCTGAGCGGCATCGGCTTCCGGGTGAAGACCGGGGAAGCGGTATGCCTCCTGGGACCGAATGGCGCCGGAAAGACCACACTGCTGCGTATCGCGGCGACCCTGGTGCGTCCGAGCGCCGGTGAGGTCCGGTTCGGAGGCATTTCGGCGAGCGAAGCGGTTCCCGCCGTGAGGGGCCGGATCGGCTTCGCCTCCCACCAGTCCCTGCTGTACCCCGAATTGACGGTCGTGGAGAACCTCCGCTTCCACGCCCGCCTCCAGGGAGTTCCGGTGGACATCGGGGAGCTGCTCGAGACCCACGGCCTGGCCCATGCAAGCCACACCCCGGCCCGGCTGCTCTCGCGCGGAACCGCCCAGCGGGCCAGCCTGGCGCGGGCCCTCCTGCACCGGCCGGACCTGCTGCTGCTCGACGAACCGTTCGCCGGACTGGACGGTGCATCCCGGGAACGACTCGCCCGGATGATCCACGAGGCGCGGGAGCGCGGCGTCGCGCTGATCCTCGCAACCCACGATGTCCCCCGCGGTCTCGAACTCGCAAACCGGGCCACCGTGCTCCACGAGGGACGGGTGGTGCTGGAACGGCCGGTTTCGGAGCGTTCCGCCATCCGGCGGGCCTATGACGTGGCCACCGGGGGCGCGTGAATTCGTTCCGCGCCGCCCTGCTGATCACAGGCAAGGATGTCCTCGGGGAAATCCGCTCCCGGGAACGGGTGCCGGCGATGCTGCTGTTCGCCGCCCTGATCCTGCTGGTGATGCACTTCGCGGTGGGACTCGATTCGGCGGCGGGAGAGGATCTGGCGCCGGGAGTGCTCCAGGTGGCGCTGCTGTTTGCCGGAACCCTCGGCCTTTATCGCAGTTTCGCTTCGGAGACCGATTCGATGGCGATCCATGGCCTCATGCTGGCGCCCACCGACCGGGTGGCGATCTACCTCGGGAAGGTGGCTTCCGGGACCCTGATGCTGGCGCTGGTCCAGATTCCGATGGTGGTCATCTACACGACGCTCTTCGGAGTGAACCTCACGGGGGCGGGCACCGTAATCGAATACCTGGAACTCGGCTTTCTCCTCCTTTGCGGCGCGCTCGGCTTCATGGCACTCGGGGTCACCGTGGCCGCCGTGTCGGCGGCGACCCCGGCGCGCGAAGTGCTCCTTCCGCTCCTGCTCTTTCCGCTGGCCGCTCCGCTCCTGATTGCGGGAGTTTCCGGCATCCGGGCGATCATTCTCGGGGAATCCGTCGCCGACGCCTCACGGTTCCTGCTGCTCGCCACCCTCGCCTTCCTCTCGGTTTCATGGCTGGTCTTCGAGTTCGCGCTGGAGGAATAGCGCTCGCACTCGCACTCCCGACGCCCGGCGGCGCCCAAGAGAACCATGCCCATGCGGTGACCGCCCCGCTGGTCGCCACCATGCCGGTGGTGGACGGGGTACTGGACGAGCCGTTCTGGGAAACCGCAGCGGTGGCCGAGGACTTCACGCAGTCCGAACCGGAGGAGGGCGCGCCGGCGACCCAGGCCACCCGGGTGCGGATCGCGCTTACCGAGACTGCCCTGTTGTTCGGGGTCACCCTTGAGGACGACCAACCGGACGAGATCGTGGCGCGGGAGTACCGCCGGGACGCCATGCTCGAGTCCGACGACAACTTCATGGTGGTCCTGGATCCGTACCACGACCACCGGAGCGCCGTCTACTTCACCACGAACCCGGTGGGAACCCGCGAGGACGGCCTTGTCCAGAACGAGGGCGCGAGTCTCAACCGGGAGTGGGACGGAGTCTGGACAGTGAAGTCCCGCCGGACCGGGACCGGCTGGACCACCGAGATCGTGATCCCCTTCGACACCCTGCGCTTCCCGGCCGGAACCGAGGAATTCGGGATCAATTTCGGCCGCCAGGTGGCGCGGAGTCGGGAGCAGAGCTACTGGGCCCCGATCGACAACGATTGGGGCTTCAACGCCATGTGGCGGGTCTCCGCCTACGGCGTGCTCGAGGGGTTGGGCGCGGCGCGGCAGGGCGGGCGCTTCAAGCTCAAGCCGGCGGGCGTCTACGGGATCGCGGGCGAGGGCGGGGATCGCGAATCCTCGTTCGAGGCAGCCTTTGACGGCAAGGTGGCGCTCGGCTTCAACCTGAACCTCGACGTCACCGTGAACACCGACTTCGCCCAGGTGGAGGCGGACGAGCAGCAGGTGAACCTCACCCGGTTCGAGCTGTTCTTTCCGGAAAAGCGGGAGTTTTTCCTCGAGAACGCCGGTCTCTTCCGCGTCGGCGAATCCAACCGGCCCTTCGAGCCGCCGGAAACGCTCCTGTTCTTCAGTCGCCGCATCGGACTCTCGGAGGACGGTGACATCCTTCCCATCCTCGGCGGAGCCAGGATCAGCGGCAAGCTCGGGGCCACCGACGTCGGGGCGTTCCACATCCGCCAGGAAGACGTGCCGGGGGGGCCGGCAGCGGTCGGATTTTCGGCGGTGCGGCTCCGCCAGGACGTTCTCGCCCGAAGCTCGATCGGGATCCTTGCGCTCGACAAGACCGAGTCCGGCGGCGGATCGCACCGAGTGGCGGCGGCGGACTTCTCGTGGGCGTGGAGCGACCTGTCCACCATCAGCGGATTCGTGGCGCGAAGCAGCACCCCCGGCGCCGAAGGCCGGGAAACGGCCTGGTCGGTCGCGGCGATGTCCGGAACCGACCGCTGGCGGCTGGATGGCGCCTTCACCGACATCGGAGAGGACTTCGAGTCGCAGATGGGCTTTGTGCCGCGCACCGGAATCCGCAAGTCCAAGGTGGACGCCATGTGGACCCCGCGGCCCCGCCGGTTCGGCATCCGCCAGATCTTCATGGGCGCCGGCATGGTGCGGATCACCGAAGCCGGGGGCGGGATCCAGAGCGAGTCGCTCGGAATCGGCCCGTACATCCTCTTTGACGACGGGAGCAACGTTTTCTTCAACATCGGGAGGGAAACCGAAGGTCTTTCCGAATCGTTCGAACTGCGCGACGGCGTCACGATCGAAGAGGGGACATACCGGAACTCCGCGTTCATGGTGAGCGGAGCGTCCTCCGAGAGCCGGCGACTTTCACTCGACATTTTCGCGATGCGGAACGGGTTCTTCGACGGAACGCTCCGCGTGTTCACTCCCGGGTTCTCGGTCCGCCCGCACCCCCGCATCCGGCTCGGCATGAGCTACTCCCACAGGGACGTCCGGCTTCCGCAGCCGGGGGGCGATTTCACCACCAACCTGATCGTCCTGCGCGGGATGGTCGCGCTCTCGCCCGAAGCCTTCATCCGCGGCCTGCTCCAGTGGAACGATGACAAGGGCGCCTTCTCCGGAAACGTCCAGCTTCGCTGGAACTACCGCCCCGGCAGCGACATCTTCCTCGTCTACAACGACCGCCGGCCGTTCGGCGCCTTGAGCGACGTCGCCGGAAGGCGCGAGCTGCTGATAAAGGCAACCTGGTATTGGGTCCCCGGCTGACGGGTCGAACCGACCTTCGCATCAGGACGGCCAAACGGCACTTTGGTCTCACCGGATCGCCGGCGGGGAAGGCATCGGTGCGGTGAGGTGCCCCGGAGGCCCGGGACGTTAGAACGGAACCCGGATGCCTGCCGCTGAACCGGAGTAACCCGGGCCGGCCGGCGGCTCGACCGGCCTCCGGGGCGCATCCGAAACCGGAGTCGCCTGCTACGATGATCCGATGCGCCTCAGGCTGTTCCCTGCCGCAATGGTCGTCCTCGCCACCACCCTGGGCGCAGACGGGGACCGGGAAATCACCGTGACGGGGACGGCCGTGTGTATCGACGGGGACGCCGTGACCGAAGCGGGCGCCTGCTCCGCCGGCGACGCCTTCGCCATCCAGGCCGCGGACGGCGCCCTGCACCGGCTTGATCCCGCCGATATCCGGGTCGAGATCCTGACCGACGAGCGGGTGCACCTGCATCCGTTGGAGGTGACGCTCTGGATGGAGGACGGTCTCGGCAAGATCATCCACCTGCACACCGTCCAGGACGGCGAGGCCATCGAACCGTATTACTTCTGCTTCACCTGCAATATCACCTCGCACATTCCCGGTCCGTGCTGGTGCTGCCAGCAGGAGTTCGAGTTCAAGGAACGCCCCGCCGCCACCGGCGGCAGCTGAAGCCGGGGACCGCCTTCCGGCAGGCGCCGGGCTGTTCGCCACAGATACAGCGACGCCAGCGCAGGCCGGCAAGGGACGGCGCGGCGCAGAACCGCGTCTCCCCGCCCCGCAGCCAGTCATCGGATTTCCGGCACCCGTGAAATTCCCCATCGAGTGCCGTCCGGGACGGTAAGGAACCTGATTCACGCGGCGCCGGAAATGGCGGATCGCGGCGCCGACTTCAGCGCCGACCGCGGTCTCGACAACGCCCGCCTCAAAGCGCGGCTGTGGAACAGATGGCATATCCGCCCGCTGATCGATCCGCGGCTGATGTGGCGGGTCGAGAGATCGGAGGATGGCTGTAGGCCATTGGCCTGCAGCAAGGGCATGGAGTTCGAATGGGACGAAGCCAAGAACAGTGCCGGTCTCGAACGACGCGGTTTCGATTTCGCTTACGCCGTGCGGGCCTTCCTCGATCCGCAGCGGATCATCGCGCAGGACCGCCGGCCGGACCATGGCGAAGACCGCTACCAGGTACTCGGCACGGTCGACGGCCGGGCCTGCGTCATCGTCCGTACGGTGCGGGGTTCGGCCGTTCGCATCATTTCGGCCCGCAAGGCCAACCGGAAGGAGGTCACGGATCATGAGCACAACGCGCATCAGGATTGATCCCGACGATCTGTCCACCCTGCCCACGGGGCGGATCGACCCCGCCAGGGTGGACGCCACTACCGAGGCGGAGATCGCGGTGCAGGAACGGGAGGACGAGGAAGAGGCCATGCAGGACATGGCGCGGTATGCCCGCCGGATCCGGCGGCGGCTGGGGCTTTCCCAGACCGAATCGGCGCAACGCATCGACGTGCCGCACGAGACGATCCGCAACTGGGAACAGGGCAAGCGCCGCCCGCTCGGGGCAGCGCGCGCCCTGTTGCGGGTGCTCGACAAGGCCCCGGAAACCGCGCTCCACGTGCTGACTTGACATGGGTGGCGGCGATGCCGTCCGGCGATTTTTCGATCATGCGCCAAGCGCCGTTTGACATCGCCGAATTACGGATCCAGACCGACTGCCGGAAGCGCAGTGTTGCGGGAGATGTCAGACAGGGAGAACCACCAGGGGAATCGCAAGATTGCCGTCATGCGCGGCATGGCGGCGACAACCCCGGCTGGGGGACCGGGGCAGGCGGCGGGACCGAGCCGCGGATCGATCAGCCAGTCCGTGCCAGTGGCGCCAGCAGGAGTTCGAGTTCAAGGAACGCCCCGCCATGAACGGCGGCAGCTGAAGCCGAGGGCCTTCCGGCAGGCGCCGGGCCGTCCCTCCGCGGGCAAACCGGTTTCGGCCCGGGCGGCGCGGTACCATCGAGTTGCCGGCAAAGCGCATGACGAGTATCCGCCAGAAAGCCCTCGGCGCCTGGTACACGCCGCCCCCGGTGGCGGCTGCCCTGGTCCGGTGGGCCGTGCGGAGACCCGATGATCGCCTCCTTGACCCGGCGTGCGGCGACGGGCGATTCCTCGCACTCCACCCCGGCAGCACCGGAGTCGATTGCGACGATGCGGCAGTTGCCGCGGCAACCGGGGCGGCGCCGCGCAGCGTGGTGCACGCCGCCGACTTCTTCGAATGGGCCCTTTCCACGAGGGAACGGTTCGACTGCGCGGCGGGGAATCCACCCTTCATCCGTTACCAGCGTTTCACCGGCCGGACGAGGCGACTCGCCCAGCGGCTCTGCGGGTCGCTGGGAGCGCCGATTTCCGGACTCGCCTCCTCCTGGGTCCCCTGGCTGATCGCCAGCACATCACTGTTGCGGCCGGGTGGCCGCCTCGCGTTCGTGGTTCCCGCCGAAATCGGACACGCCCCCTACACCGGCCCCTTGCTCCCCTGGCTCGCCAGCCGGTTCCAAACAGTGCGGGTGGTTGCAATTCGGGAGAAGCTGTTCCCGCATCTGTCCGAAGACGCCTGGCTGCTCCTCGCCGACGGGTTCGGAAGCGCCTCGAATGCGGTGGAACTCGACATCAGGGAACGCTTCGACCACCGGGCGCCCCTTGACGAAAAGGGAGCAATCCCGGTTCCGCTCACCGAGTGGGTTCGCTGGCGACGCCGGCTGCGGCCGTTCCTGCTCCCCGAACCGGTGCGCACCGAGTACCGCCGCCTCCTCGAACTCCGATCCACCCGCACTCTGGGCGACTGCGCGCGGGTCGGGATCGGCTACGTATCCGGCGACAATGACTTCTTCCACTTGCGCCCGTCGCAAGCAGAGGCACTGGAGATTCCGGCGTCCTGCCTGACCCCGACCGTTCGGCGCGGTCGCGATCTGCAAAACGGCCCCATCACGGAAGAGACGGTGGCCGCGTGGCGCCGCGGCGACGCGCCGAACTTCCTCCTCCGGCTCGACGCCCGATCCATTGCGGCGCCCGGGGTCCGCCGCCATCTCGACTCCGACGCCGGAAGGAAGGCGCGCGTCAGGTACAAATGCCGCATGCGCAACCCGTGGTACTCCGTTCCCAACGTGCCCACCCCGGACCTCTTCCTCCCGTACATGAGCAGCGGCGCCCCCGCACTCGTCGAGAATCCGGCCCGCTGCGCGTGTACGAATGCGGTGCACGCCATCCGGCTACGGAATGGCATCCCTGCCGGGACCCTGCGCCAGCGATGGAATACCGCGCTTACCGCACTCGGTTGCGAAATCGAGGGGCATCCCCTCGGCGGGGGCGTCCTGAAGCTCGAACCCCGGGAAGCCGGGCGCGTCGCCCTCGCCGAAGAACAACCGGATCCCGCCAGCGCCCAGCTCCTGCGCGAGGGCGTGAACATCATGCAGCAGTGGCGCCATCGTGCCCGGGCCGGTTAACCGCTGTCGTTGGCTGAGCCTGGCCGACGCGCTCTCCGGCTTCGCTTGCCCCGAGGGCAAGACGCAGAGCCAAGCCCATATCCGCCCACTGGACGGGTACGTGGCCTGCCGTCTGGTCGTGGAAGGCGGGTTCCTTCCGGACGAGATCACGCCGCGACCTCCTTTCGAAGTCGTGCGCGGCAGAGACGGAATCGCGCTTCGTCATGCGCCGGAGCGGGGCGGGTCCGGAGAGCAAACGGTACTCGGCGGCCTGAAGACCAAGGATGTGGACGTGGCCGTGACGAAGGCCGCGATCGGTCCCGCCCTCGTGGTCTCGATCAAGGGAACGATGAACGCTTTCCGCAACCTGACGAACCGGATGGAGGCGCCCACATCGCCTGTCCCAACCTGGTGTACGGCTTCCTCCACGTCCTGCGAGCGAATCGGGAAGGACCGCGTGACTCCCATGTGACACGAGCCGATCCGGACGGCAATGTGGCATCCAACGACATCGCAATCCGCCAGGACGGCGCAGTGGTGGATTCGATCAAGCGATATCACGATGTACTCCTGGGCTTGGCGGGGCGCCGCGGCATCCGGAACGACATCACCCGTTACGAGTCGCTCGCTCTGGCTCTGGTCCGGCCTCAACCCCCGGAGATCGTCACCGAATGGCCACCGGAGGACAGCCCCCTGCGCTTCGAGCGCGCGTTCGACGCCCTGTACCGTGCGTACGACCAGCGGTACGTCTTCGCGGCGCCCAGGCTGGCGCGCCGGACGACCCGGGTGGTGTGGCGCGAGGATTCACCCGCCTTCAGGGAGGAAATGACGCTCGACTACCAACCACGAACGGGTTGAGCGAGCGTCGGTCCCGGCGAGCGCGATCCGAGGGGCTTCTCTTTGCGATCCCGGCGGTCCGGGTGGACAGCCGTTTCGCCGCTCCTCGGAGCAGGGTCGAACACCGCCGTGACCTGGCCCGCCGAACCGAGACCCCGATACGTCGTGGCGGGATCGAAACATGTCGAGGGGGCGGCGCGCCCGGTGGAACGTTCGGGCTAGGTTGACGGGGTGTTCCGCGCCCTTCTCCCCGGTCTCGTCCTCCTCGGAACCACGCTGCCGGGATCAGCCCGGCCGGCAACGCAAGGGGGGAACCCGAGCGGGATCGAACTCGGATGGCTGGAATCGTTCCTGATGACTTCGGAAGAGCGGCGGGCTTCGATCGAGGCGCGAACCCGGGGAGACCTGGCCAGCTTCCGCAGGCTGTTCTGGCTCCGGCGCGATCCCGACCCGGCAACGCCCGGGAACGAGACCCTCGACCGGTTCCTGACCCGGATCCGGCTCGCGAACCGGAATTTCCTGGACAACACCGGAGACGACGGGGGAGGAGACCGCGCCCGCGTCTTCGTGTTGCTCGGCATGCCGCTCCAGACGATCCCGGAACCGGCCACACCGACGCAGCCGGAGGGAATCCGCTGGGTGTGGCCCGCCGATCCCGGCGCCGGGCTCGGGGATGACCTCTCGGCCCTCTTCTTTCCCGACCCCGACGGGAGACTCTGGATCGAGAATCGCGCCGAGGTGGACGAGGCACTCGAGGAGATGCGCCGCCGCCTGATCGTCCGGAAGGACATCGGCTACCAGCGCGGCGAGGACGGGAGGCTCGCGCTTCCCGATCTTCCCGGTGGCGGATCCGACCGTGCCCGGCGGGTGCTCTCCGGCTTCGACCCGGATCATGAACCCCGGGGCATTCCCTTCTCCGTCACCTCCGCCTTCTTCCGCGCCGGCAACGGCGCCACCCGCATCGCCCTGCTGCTGGAGGCGCGAAACCATCGACTCGCTCCCGGTCCCGATGGGCAGGCCGCCGCCTCGGTCTTCGCGCGGGTGGTCGCTTCCCTCCCCGGCGAGGATCCGTCGGACACCGCCTACACCACCATCCTGGCGGCGGACCGGCCAACCCGTTTCGAAATTGCCCTGACCACGAAGCCGGGCGCCCGTCGGGTGATCCTCGGGTTCACGGACGAACAGTCGGACGACTTCGGCGTTGCCGCGCTGACGCTCCCGGTTCCGGCCTTTCCGCTCGACGCCCCGGGTTTCTCGTCAGTTGTCCTCTACAGTGACGCAGAACCGTCGGTATTGCCCGAAGGCAGTCCGGAACGGGCCTTCCAGTTCGGGCGGACCCGATTCCACCCGCGCCCGACCGGGGTCTTCCGGCAGCAGGAAACCCTGGGCGCCTTCTATTTCTTCTACCCCGGCGAACGCAAGGATGACGGAGAACTGCCGGAGATCGTGGCCGAGTACACGATCAGGCGGGAAGGAGGCGACGCCGGCTTCATCGCTCCCGAAGCGGTGCCCACCAGCATGTGGCAGGCGGCCGCCAACGCCGAGTTCCCGCTCGCCGGCTTCGCCCCCGGGCGCTACGAACTGGCGATCCGGGTTCGCTACCGGGAGGACGCCTTCGAGACCAGCCAGTCATTCACGCTGGTCCGCTGATCAGGAGCCGAGGTGCTCCCGGAAGAAGCGAACCGTGCGGGGCCACGCTTGCGAAGCCGCGGTCAGGTTGCTCCCCTCGCGTCCCTCCTGGGCTCGCAGGAAGCCGTGTCCGGCGCCATCGTAGATCTCCACCTGGTATTCCTTCCCGAGCTCCTCCATCCGCTCCCGCGCCGCCGGGATGGTGGCGTTGACCCGTTCGTCATCGCCACCGTAGAGCCCGAGGACCGGCGCCTCGATCCCGCCAAGCGCATCGCTGTCCGGAGAGGAGCCGTAGTACACGACCGCGGCATCCAGACTGCCGACCACTGCGGCAAGGGTGAAGCTGGTGCGTCCCCCCCAGCAGAATCCGACCACTCCCCAATTTTCGGTGGCCGCCGGCAGCGCGGTTGCCCAGTCGGCCACGCCCTCGAGCCGTGCATGGACTTCGACGGGGTCCATGCCCCGAATCAGGGACACGGCGCCGTCGCGGTCCACCGAGTCGGTCCCGCCGCCGTCCGGCCCCTTGCCGGTGAGAAGGTCGGGCGCCACCGCGATGAATCCGCTGTCCGCAAGTTGATCGGCCACCGCGCGAATCCAGTCGGTGAGGCCGTAGATTTCGTGGATCACCACCACGACCGGCGCGGCGCTGGACCGCTCGGGATACACCACCCAAGACTCGACCGTGTCCCCGGCGCCAACCGGCACCGACACCCATTCGCCGTGGCGGGGAGAGGAATTCAGCCGCTCGCGGGCGGACGCCTCGCCAGCGGGAAGAACATGCTGGGCGACGGCGGTGGACGCCATGCCGGCGCTGAACCCCAAGGAAAGGAACAAGCGAATGAAACCCATGACCCGAGTATAGTTGCGTTCGATTGCGATGATCGGGATCGAAATCCTTGGGTGCACCTGAAGTGCGGTTTCCCTCCACCGGCACGCTCGCCGTCCTGACCGCAGCCGCCATGGCGGTCGCGCTCTGGGCGGCGTTCCTCTTCGCCCCCACCGAACAGACCATGGGCAACCTCCAGCGGCTGTTCTACTTCCATGTTGCGGCCTGGTGGCTCGCGTTCGTTGCCTTCGGCGTGGTAGCGGGAGCGAGCATCGGCTGGCTGCGGACCCGCCGGTTCGGGTATGACGCCACGGCGCTGGCGGCCGCCGAGATCGGGGTCCTGTTTACCACCATCGGCCTCGCCATGGGGATGATCTGGGCCAAACCGGCGTGGGGAATCTGGTGGACCTGGGACGCCCGGCTCACCACCGCATTCGTGCTCTGGCTGGCCTATTGCGGCTATCTGATGCTCCGCAGCTACCTCGATGACCCCGAGCGGCGCGCCAATCTCGCGGCGGTGATCGGCATCCTGGGCGCAGCCGACGTGCCCATCGTGTACTTTTCGATTCGCTGGTGGCGGACCCAGCACCCGCAGCCGGTCATCATGGGGGGGCCGGATTCGGGACTCCACCCCGACATGGCCACCACCCTGCTGATCTGCGTCGCCGCCTTCAGCCTCCTCTTCCTGACCCTGCTGCGCGCCCGCGTCGACATCGAGCAAAGGTGGCGGACCGTCGAGGAGCTGCGGCAGGCGGACGCTCGAGCCTGATGACCTGGCTCATCGCCGGCTATGCCGCGTTCTTCCTGCTGACCGGCGCCTATGTCGGCCGACTGGTCCTGATGCACCGGAGACTACGGCAGGAGACAGCGCGCCTCGGCGCCGGGAAGCAGACACGGTGAGCCGGCTGAACGGAGTCGCCGCCCTCGTCACCGGGAGCTCGCGGGGAATCGGCCTCGGAATCGCCCGCGCCTACCTCCACGAGGGAGCGCGGGTCTTCCTCGCTGCCAGGAACGCGGAGCGGCTGGCCGCCGCCGGCGCCGCGCTCGAGGCCGCGTGGCCGGACCGCACGGACTGGTTCGCCGCCGACGTGGGCGATCCCGAATCGGCCCGCACCCTCGCCGGGCGGGCACTCTCCCGGTTCCCCGAGCTCTCGGTACTGGTGAACAACGCCTCGATCCTGGGCGAACGGAGGCCCCTGAGCGAGCAGTCCGCGGCAACCTGGGACGAGGTGCTGCGGATCAACACCTCCAGCCTCTTCCATCTCACGAGGGCGCTGCTCCCGGCGCTGACCGCGCGCGGGTCGGCCTCGATCATCAACGTAAGCTCCACGGTGGGACGTATCGGCAAGGCCAACTGGGGCCCCTACGCGGTCTCCAAGTTCGGACTCGAGGGGTTCACCCAGGTGCTGGCCGCGGAACTCGAGGGCGACGGGGTCCGGGTGAACAGCGTCAATCCCGGCGCCACCCGCACCGCCATGCGCGCCGCCGCCTATCCGGACGAAGACCCTCTCACCCTGCCGGCTCCGGAGGACATCGCCGAAGTGTTCGTGTTCCTTGCGGCGCCGGGATCGGCCGCCCGGAGCGGCGAGGCACTGAACGCGCGCGACTTCCCGCGCTGGACCCCGCCCGTGACCGCGTCGTGAATCTGGACCGCTTCCAGACCACCTTCGGGTCCCGGATGGCCCTCATCGGAGTGGCCGTCGGGCTCGCCAACGTCTGGCGGTTCCCGTACATGGCGGGCCAGTACGGGGGCGGCGCCTTCGTGCTGGCATATCTGATGTTCGTCATCGCCCTCGGTGCACCGGCGCTGATCGGCGAATGGAGCCTCGGGCGGCTCACCCGGTCCGGTCCGGCCGGCGCCTTCCGGCTGGTGCGGATGCCCGGCGGCCGGGCCGTGGGCGCGCTTCTCTTCCTGACCGTGTTCATGGCCACTTCCTACTACACGGTCGTGGTGGCCCAGGTCCTCTTCTACACCCTGCGCGGTGGCATCGTCCCCGACCCGGAGGCCTTCCACGCCGAGCACTTCGCCGGCATCACGCTGCTGAACGTCGGAGCCACCGTGGTCGTGTTCCTCGCGATGGGCGCGGTCATCGCCCTCGGAGTCTCGAAGGGAATCGAACGGATCTCGCGCATCGCGATGCCACTGGTGGGGGTGATGCTCCTGCTGGTGGTGATTCGCTCGATCACCCTTCCCGGCGCCGGAGAGGGGATCCGCTATCTGCTCCAGCCGGACTTGAGCCGGGTCACCAGCGGCACCTTCCTCGCCGCCCTGGGACAGGCCTTCTTCAGCCTCTCGCTCGGGGGAACCTTCTTCCTGGTGTACGGAAGCTACCTGCCCCGGCGGGTCAGCCTCCGGACCCTCGCCGGCACCACCATCGCCGGAGACACCACGGCGGCGATGCTCGGCGGTCTCGCCGTGCTTCCCGCGGCGTTTGCGCTCGGCGCCCAGCCGGACAGCGGTCCGCCGCTGCTCTTTTTCACCCTCCCCGAAGTCTTCGGGCGGATGCCGCTCGGAGAATTCGTGGCCCCGCTCTTTTTCGCTGCGCTGTTCCTCGCCGCCTTCCTTTCGGCAGTGGCGGCGCTCGAAGTGGTCGTGAATGTAGGCCTGGAATGGACCGGCGCTTCGCGGCTCGGCGTGGTCGCCGCCGCGATCGCGGTGCAGATCCCGCTGGCGCTGCCCTCGATGGCGAGCTCCGCGTATCTCGAGTGGAGCGACCTGATCTGGGGTTCCACGCTCCAGCCGATCGGCTCGGCGCTGACCCTGCTCGCGCTCGGCTTCTGCGTTTCCCGGAAACGGGCGCTGGCGGAAGCGAACCGCGGGGATCCGCAGGCGCGGCTCGGCGACCGATGGCGGTTCTGGATCCGCTATGTGGTCCCGATCTCCATCTTCTTCGTGCTGTTGTGGGGCTGGGCCGACCAGTTGCAGGCGCTGCTTCCGTGAGCGGCGGAATCCGATTCCGCGCCCGGCATGGCCGGCTCCAATTCCTTGCCCGGGAATGCCTCAAGCGGGTTCGGGTGCCACCCGAGTTCGCGTCCCGGGTGGCGGACGCCATGATCGGCGCCAACCTGATGGGAATCGACCGCGACGGCGTCGCCTGGCTCCCGGACCTGGTGGACGCCATTGCGACCCGTCATGTCCGGGCCGCCCCCCGCATCGAGGAGGTGTCCTCCTCGGGAAGCACCCTCGTTCTGGACGGCGACAACGGACCCGGGCCGGTGGCGGCGCATCGTGGCATGCAGGAGGCGATCTCCGGCGCAAACCGCCAGGGAGTGGGCGCCGCCGCGGTGCGCGGGGGGAATCGCTTCGGCGCCCCCGCCCACTTCGCCCGGCTCGCACTCCCGCACCAGATGGCGGGCGTGATGATCGAAAGCGGGGCTCCCACCGAATCGGGGGCGGCCGCGGTCCGGCTGGGAATTGCGATTCCGACCGAGGAGATGCGCGCTCCGGTGGTCCTTGACCGGGACCTTGCGGGCGAAGACAGCGATATGGGGCTGGCGCTCGCCCTCGAGGCCCTGGCAGGGCTTGCCGGCGCCGCCCTTCCGGACGAACTCACCAGCCCCCGTCCCGACCCGGTGCATCGGGGGCAGGCAGGACTCTTTCTCGCCTTCCGGATACGCGCATTCGCTCCCTGGGCCGGTTTTCGGAACCGGATGGCTGCCCGCCTCGGCGCCTTGCGCCGCGCCCACGCCGGGTATCCCGGTCAGGACGAGTGGGCGGTCGAGGAGGAGCGCCGGACCCACGGCATTCCCGTCCGGGAAGAGGTCGCCGCCTCCCTGGAGCGACTCGCCAGCCGACTGGAAGTCCGCCCCATCTGGGACGAACTCGCCGGGCGGACGAGCACGCCCGGCAGCCCGGAGTCCCGAACGGCGCGACGTGACGCCCGCGGCCCGGAGCCGGGGCGGATGCCGTGACTCGAAGGGAAAACCGGAAGCGGTAACGAAGCCGCTACTCCTCACGCCGGGAACGGAAAACCGGCGGCCCGACGTGCCGAACGGCGCTCAGCGACGCAGTACGGAGTCGGACCGGATGCCTCAACTCGGAGGGAAAACGGAAAACGAGGAAGGAACATCGCACTCCGGGAAGGGAACTCCGACAACACGACGCACCCAACGGCTCTCGGCGACGCAGTTCGGAGCTGGATCGGATGCCACGAATCGAAAAACCGGAATCCGTAACGAAGTAGCTACCCCTCGCGCCGGGGAAAACCAGCACCACGAAGCTCCGAACGACGCTCCGCGGCGCAGAACCGGATCGGATGCCACGAATCGAAAAACCGGAAACGGGTGCGAGGTGGCAATACCTCACGCCTGAAGTTCCAGAGTAATTTCCCCTTTTTTGCCGTTCAAGGGGTTGATTCGCAAGGGGAAAGTGCGTTTTGATACTTGATTTTCGCGCCCATGTATTTGACGATATTACTACTTTATTTCCATATGGCATGTCTGGTATCATTGAGCCATGTACGTCGACGTCGTCCCCAACCGCAAATCACCCCCCGCAATCCTCCTCCGCGAAAGCTGGCGCGAAGGCGCCAAAACCAGAAAACGCACGCTCGCCAACCTCTCCGGATGGCCCGAATACAAGATTGCCGCGCTTCGTCGGGTACTCAAGAACGAACGCCTTGTCGGGCCCGACGAGCTTCTCAACATCGTTCGCTCCCTCCCCCACGGTCATGTCGCCGCCGTTCTCGGCACACTCCGCAAGCTCCGCCTCGACCACCTCATCGACCCCGAGTCCTCCCCCCAACGCCAGCGTGTGCTGGCGTTGATCGCCGCCCGGATTCTCGACCCGGGCTCGAAACTTGCCACCGCCCGGGGGACTCGCCGGCGCTACCGCGCGCGACACCCTCGCCGAAACCCTGGGACTCGGTTCGCTGGACGAAAACGACCTGTATGCGGCCATGGACTGGCTCCTCGAGCGCCAGGATCGCATCGAGCGCGCCTTGGCGAAACGCCATCTCCAAGAAGGCGCCTTGGTGCTCTACGACCTCACCTCGGTGTGGCTGGAAGGGCGTTCTTGTCCGCTCGCCCGGCGCGGTCATTCCCGCGATGGCAAGCGGAACAAAAAGCAAATCGAGTTCGGGTTGCTGTGCGACCGGAATGGCTGTCCGGTGTCGGTGGAGGTCTTTGCCGGGAATACCGCCGACCCGACCACGGTGGGGGCACAGGTGGAGAAGCTGCGTCGGCGGTTCGGTCTTTCCACGGTGGTGTTGGTGGGGGACCGGGGGATGTTGACCGAAGCCCGGATCCGCGAGGAGGTCGCCCCGGCGGGGCTGGACTGGATCGGGGCGTTGCGCCGCCCGGCCATCCGCTCCCTGGTGCGCAGCGGAGTGGTGCAACTCTCGCTGTTCGACCAGAGGGACCTGATGGAAGTTCGAAGTGACGAATACCCCGGCGAACGGCTGATGGTGTGCCGCAATCCGTACATGGCCGAGCACCGCGCCCGCAAGCGCGAGGCGCTGCTGGAAGCCACCGAGTCGGTGCTCGAACCTCTTGCCGTGGCGACTCGGCGCGAGCGCCGCCGCCTCGAGGGCAGGGACCGGATCGGGGAACGGGTGGGCAAGGTCATCGGTCGTTACAAGATGGCCAAACACTTCACATGGTCCATCGATGAACAGGGCCGGTTCCACTACCGGCGCAATGTCGAGTCCATCGCCTCCGAGGCCGCCTTGGACGGGCTGTATGTGGTGCGCACCAGCTTGCCCGCAGACAAGCTCGATGCGTCCGACACCGTACGCGCGTACAAGCGCCTGAGCGCAGTGGAGCAGGCCTTCCGCAGCCTCAAGACCGTGGACCTCAAGGTCCGACCGGTGTTCCACCGCAACGCCGATCGGGTCCGTGCCCATGTCCTGTTGTGCATGCTGGCGTATCACGTGGAGTGGCACATGCGCCAGCGACTCCGCCCGATGCTGTTTGACGACGAGGATCGTGGCGGCGCCGAAGCCGGTCGCGTCTCGGCAGTGGCGTCGGCCCGAAAGTCCGCCACCGCGCGGGCCAAGGCCAGTACCGGGCGTACCGCCGAGGGTGACCCGGTGCACAGTTTTCGCACGCTGCTTGCGGATCTGGCCACCGTGACTCGCAACACGGTGGCCCCAGCCCTGCCGGGTGCCGAGCGGTTCGAGATCACGACCCGGCCCACCCCACTTCAACAAAAGGCCTTCGATCTGCTGGCCGTGAAGCTGTCCGTTACCCAGTAGCGAAACCCTGAAATCTCTCCATGTCCAATCAAGTCAGTGACTTGCGTCTATGGCATGCTGGAACTTCAGTCACGCCGGAAACGGAAAAACGGCGGCTCGACGCATCGAACAGCGCTCCGCGTCGCAGTACGGAGCCCGACCGGATGCCGCGACTCGAGGAAAGACCCGGAAGCGGTGACGAGGAACATCCCGCCGGGGAGCAAGGCCCGGTGCACCGTCTCGCGGCGCCCGGGGGCGGGCGCACTACCGGTGCACGAACCCTGCCGGCTTGCGCGGTCCGTTCTCGAGGAAGTTGGTCACCCCGATGCGCATGTCCTCGAGCCCGCAGCACGCGCCGAAGAGCCGGGCCTCCAGCTCCAACCCCTCCGCGAGCGGCATTCGTGCTCCTTCCAGGACCGCGCGGCGTATCAGGGCATCCACCGCCCGCGAGCGGTGTCCGATGTCCACTTCGGGGAGGTTGTCGGGAACCGGGATGGGTCCCTCCGGCATCGACGGCGCCGGGCACCGGCCCGCGGCGATGTCCGCGACCCGCACCACCGCGCGCGCGACCAGTTCATCGCCGGGAGTCAGTTCGCTCACCAGCCCGAAACCGAGTGCTTCCTCCGAAGAGATATGCGTTGCCGCCCGGAGCAGCGGCCACGCCGCTTCGATTCCGATGAGCCGCGGCAGCCGCTGCGTGCCTCCGGCCCCGGGGAGCAACCCGAGATTCGGCTCCGGCTGGCTCACCAGTTTGCGGATTCCGGCGCGGGCGATCCGGGCGTGGCAGGCCATGGCGAGCTCGATCCCGCCGCCATAGGCCACCCCGTTGAGCGCCGCCACCACCGGCTTGCCGAGCGCCGCGATGCGGTCAAGCAATCCCTGAAGCCGAAGGGACATCTGCTCGCCCTCGGCGACCGAGGCGATTCGGGAGAGCATGCGGATGTCCGCACCCGCCACGAAGGCCCGGACCCCGAATCCGGTGAGAACGACGCCGGCGACCGCGCCCCGGCCGGCAGCATCATGGAGCCGTTCGTCCAGCTCGCGCAGCAGTTCCTCGTCCAGCGCATTCAGCACGTCCGGCCGCCGGATGGTCAGCACCACCACCTCGCCCCCCCCCGGCGCCGGGATCGTCCGGTCCGCAATCCGCGGGACCGGAATCCGGTCGGCTGGCGGGTTGCGCAGCATCGCCGGATCGGGAAACCCGGGTTCCCGTTCGCGATAGCGGGCGACCAGTTCCCCGGCCCGGCGCACCCCCATCCGGTTGATCAGCCCGAAGGGAGGCGCCGCCGACAGCGCCAGCTTGCAGGCCAGGTCCAGATCGGCAAGCGCCATGGCATCGTCCTCGACCGTCCATGCGGAAAGACCGAGATAGGCGGCGGTCAGCCGGTCCGCGATCTTCCGGGCGCGGTCCTCCTCGACCACCACCTCCTCACCGCGACCCGCCACATCCCATGCCCTCCCGGTGGGACCTCCGTCCGCCATCGCCTCCTCCAGCAGGCGCGGAACCCGGAACCAGGGATGCAGGCGGCGGCCGAGTTCGGGAAGGCCCTCCCGGGTGATCGGATTGCCTCCGGTGAGGTTCATCACCGTGAACGGGCCCACGCCCAGCCGAAGCGCCCGGCGGGCCACCGCATCCACTTCCCGGGTGGTGCCGAGTCCTTCCTCCACCGCAAGCGCCGATGCGAGGAACAACCCCTCGAAAACCGGATTCAGGGCATGCCCGAAACGGTCGCGAACCCGCACCGGGACCTTGCCGATCTCCTCGTAGAAACCGAGCAGCCAGTCGGCAAGCGGCCCCGAGGCGGGGACCGCGATTTCGACCACCGGATTCCTTTCCGCGGGGTAGAAGTAGTGGGCCACCGCCGCCCGGCCCGGCTCCCGCAGATCGGCAAAGAGGAGCGACGGGGGAATGTGGGAGGAGTTCGAGAGCAGAACCGACTCCGGCGCCAGCAGCCGCTCGACATCCGCGAAGATGCGGCGCTTGATCGCGAGGTTCTCGGACGCCGCCTCCACGACCAGATCCGTTCCGGCAAGCCGGGCGTAGTCGCTGCTGCAAGAGATCGATTCACGCATCCGCTCCGCCTCGGCCTCCCGGAAGGCGCCGGTCTCGACACCCTTCGCAATCTTCCGGCTTATCCTGGCCTCGCCGGCGACGAGCGCCGCCGGAGCGATGTCCAGCACCAGCGTTTCCACCCGGTGGCGCGCCAGCGCCTTCACCAGGTGGAGGGCGATGTCCGGGCCGATCTGCCCGGCGCCGATGACCGCTACCCGCCGGATGTCGCGGCCGCGGAAGCGGAAGCGGGAACGCTGCGATTCGGTCATGGACCCGACGGGCCTCCCCTTCTTCGGCGGGAAAGTTCCTCCCGCCACTGTTCGATCTGACGGGCGGCCGCCTCGCGCCCGCCCAACCCGAAAGCCACCGCGAACGCCACCGCCACCGATCCGAGAACGATGCCGAAGGCGATTTCGATGATTTCGCCGGCGATGCCCATCTGCCGCAGGCCGATCGCGGTGGCGAAAAGGAGGATCCCGATGCGCGCCGCCGCCGCCAGCAATTCCCGATGGGCCATCGAACTGGCGCGGATCGCCTTCACTGACAGGTTGGCGAGGAGGATTCCGAACCCGACAAACACCACTCCGAGCAGGAACTGACCGGCGAACTCCACCAGCCGGACCAGGAGCTGCGCCACGTTGTCGAACCCGAGCAGGCTCGCCGCCTCGATGGAGGCGAAGAGCATGATCACCGCCACGATCAGGATGCGAACGATGTTCGAGGCGGCGTATTCCTCACCCGCCGGCGCGACCGAGGTCAGTCCGAGACGAGTCAACACCTGGTCGAAGCCCGCCTCGTGGAGCAGGTCCCGGACCAGGTTGGCCACGATCCGCCCCACCACATATGCGGTCCCGAGAAGCGCCACCGCGACCAGGAGCACCGGGATCGCCGCCAGCAACTTGATCAGCATGTCCGAGACCGGACCGGTGATCTCCTCGAGACTGAGGCGGTCCAACCCGGCGAGGATCACCGGAAGGAGAACGAGCACGTAGGCGGCCGTCCCCACCAACGACGACGGAGTACGAGTGCCGAAGGCCCACTGGATCCGGAATCGGGCGGCCATCCGGTCCAGCCCGACGGCGACCAGCAGGTTGGTGACCATGGCCTTCGCCAGCCGCGCGAGCAACCAGCCGACCACGAAAATGATGACCGCACCGAACAGGTTGGGCAGGAACAGCAACACCTGGTTGGCGATGGCCTCGACCGGCGCCAGCACCCCGTCCAGTTCCAGCACTTCCAGTACCGGCGGCAGGAACAACAGGAGGACCGTCCAGTACACGACTTCGGGGAGAGCCTGGGCCATCCGCCGCGGAGCGGGGTCGTCCGCTTCCCGGGGAACACTGTCGAGCCCCACCAGGTCGAGCACTCCCCGCGCCGCCCGCCGGAGGAGTCCGGCGATGAACCAGGAAACCAGCAGCAGGACCAGCGCCTGCCCCATCTGCCAGACGATGCCCATGACGCCGCCCAGCAACGCCCCGCCCGGGCCCCCGAGCCGGTCGAAATCCACGAAGGACGCGAACACGGCGACCACCAGGATCAGCAGCCCGAGGAAAAGGATGCGCCCGGCCAGGACGTCCACGTTCACCCGGGAAGCCCGCTCTTCGCCGAGCACGACCCGCACCACTCCGCGAACCCGGTCCACCACCTGGTCGTGAAGACCGAGGCTCCGGAGCAGTCGCCGGAGCAGCGCCACGGTTACGAGCGCAAGGCCCCCCACCGCGACCAGAACTCCGAGCGCAAGGATCAGATGCCCGACGGTCGAGTCGAAGAGGGGCGGGATCCTCCCGGAGAGGCCCGAAATCATTTCGCGCATGAACGGGATGGTAGTGGGCGTCGGCTTGCGAACGAAGCCGCCGGGGAAGTGCGGGGCTTTGGTATCTTTCCGGCTTCCCTGTGGTCCGGAGGATCGGAAACCGGACCGTTTCCCCCGGAGAATCCGCCATGCGGCGCAGAAATTTCCTTGGTTCCGTCGGTGAAGCCGGCGGTGCGGCCCTCGTCACCACCATGTTCGGCGCCGAGACCATGAGCCGGGTCGAGGCCGCAACGGCCCAGACGGCCAGGCGCAACCCCGAAGAGGTCGCGCGCGACGAGAGTTACTGGTCGGAAGTGCAGCAGGCGTTCAGTGTTTCGCGTTCGATCCTCAACCTCAACAATGGTGGGGTGTGCCCGTCACCGCGGATGGTGACCGACGCATTCGTGCGCTACACCTGGCAGCAGGAGGAAGCGCCGGTGTACACCATGTGGCAGTTGCTGGAACCTCGCAAGGAGCACGTCCGACAGCGGCTGGCCGGAGTCTTCGGATGCGATCCGGAGGAGATCGCGCTGGTTCGCAACACCTCCGAAGCGATGGAAATCCTCCTGCTCGGCATGGATCTCGAGTCGGGAGACCAGGTGCTCACCACCACCCAGGATTACGGGCGGATGATCACCACGCTGAACCAGCGGAGTCGCCGGGAGGGGATCGAAATCGAGTACATCCGCATCCCGGTGCCCGCCGAATCCGACGAGGAGGTGATCGAGGGGTTCCGCAACGCGATCACCGACCGGACCCGGGTCATCCTGATGTCCCACCAGATCAACCTCACCGGACAGATCCTGCCCGTCAAGGGAGTGTGCGACATGGCGCGTGAACATGGCGTGGAAGTCATGGTTGACGGCGCCCACTCGTTCGCGCAGTTCGAATTCAGGCAGGAGGACATCGGCTGCGACTACTTCGGGACCAGTCTCCACAAGTGGCTGCTGGCGCCGAAGGGAACCGGGATGCTCTATGTGAAGAAGGACAGGATCCCTTCCATCTGGCCCCTCATGCCGGCGCCCGAACGCATGGATTCCGACATCCGCAAATTCGAGGAGATCGGAACCCATCCGGCGGCCAACTTCGTCGCCTGCGGCGAAGCGATCACCTTCCACAACACCATCGGGGCAGCCAACAAGGAAGCGCGGCTGCGCCATCTGAAGAACACCTGGGCGGACCGCCTGTCCGCGCTTCCGGACACCGAACTCCACACCTCGCGCAACCCGCGGATGAGTTGCGCCATCGGAAACCTCAACCTGAAGACGGTGGAAGCGGACCGGCTCCGGGACTATCTGTGGGAAAAGCACCACATCATCGTCGTTGCGATCATGCATGAGGAATTCCAGGGACTCCGCATCACCCCCAACCTGTACACCACGATGGCAGAACTCGACTACTTCTGCGAGGTGTACGAGCACGTTGCGCGGAACGGGCTGCCCCGTTCCGCCTGAACCGATCCTTGAAGGATACCCGTTCCGGGACGACATCCGGCGCCCGCGTCGCGCCCGGATTCCGTCAGTACGAATGGGACGAGACGTACTACGACGAGATGTTCGAGCGGGAGAACGTCCCCCGCGAGCACTACCGGCTGCTCCACGACACGCTGACCCGCACGCCGCCGGACGAACTCCGCCAGATCCAGGAACGGGTGACCCGCAGTTTCCTTCACGAGGGCATCACCTTCACCGTCTACGGCGACGAGCGAACCATCGAGCGGGTCTTTCCGATCGACTGCCTGCCACGCATCGTGAAGGGCGAGGACTGGGACCGGGTGGCGCTCGGGCTGGAGCAACGGATCCGGGCGCTGAACCTGTTTCTCCACGACATCTACCATCGGGGGATGATCGTCCGGGACGGCGTGGTTCCGGCCGACATGGTGTACGGGAGCGGGCACTACCTGCTGCCGATGCGCGGGGTCAAGGTGCCGAAGAAGGCCTATGTTGCGGTCTGCGGCACCGATCTGGTGCGGACCCACGACGGATTCGCGGTGCTCGAGGACAACCTGCGGGTTCCCTCCGGGGTGAGTTACATGCTCGCCTGCCGCGACGCCATCAAGCGCAGCCTGCCGCGGCTCTTCCGCAGTTACCGGGTGCGGGAGGTGGAACAGTACAGCGCCCTGCTGCTGGGCATGCTCCAGTCGCTTGCTCCCACGCACACGAATGAACCGAAGATCGTCCTGCTGACTCCGGGCGTCTACAACTCTGCCTACTACGAGCACGCCTTCCTGGCCCGTCAGATGGGCATCGAGCTGGTTGAAGGCCGGGATCTCCTCGTCCATCAGGACCGGGTGTACATGCGCACCACGACCGGACTCCAGGCGGTGGACGTGATCTACCGGCGTCTCGATGACGACTTCATGGATCCGCTTGCCTTCCGTCCGGACTCGCTGCTCGGCGTGCCGGGACTCTTCCATGTCTACCGGTCCGGCAAGGTGGCCATCGCCAATGCTCCGGGCACCGGCGTCGCTGACGACAAGGGCGTGTACGCCTACGTCCCGGACATCATCAAGTACTACCTCTCCGAGGAACCGCTGCTTCAGAACATCCCGACCACCCTCTGCCGGAATCCGGAGGGCCTCGCCTACACTCTGGACAACCTGGACAAGCTGGTGGTGAAAATGGTGGGGGAATCGGGTGGCTACGGGATGCTCATCGGCCCCCACGCCACTGCCGCCGAACGCGCCGCATACGCCGAGCAGGTAAAGGCTGCCCCCTGGAACTACATTGCGCAGCCGACCCTGGCGCTCTCGCGGGCTCCGTGTCTCGTCGGCGCGCATATCGAGTCGCGGCACGTGGATCTCCGGCCTTTCGTGCTGCATGGGGAGACCACCCGGATCGTCCCCGGCGGGCTCTGCCGGGTCGCGCTCCGGAAGGGAAGCCTGGTGGTGAACTCGAGCCAGGGCGGCGGTTCCAAGGACGCCTGGATCGTCGACGCGGAGGGTCGTTGAACATGCTCGCCCGCGTGGCCGACAACCTCTACTGGATGAGCCGCTACCTCGAGCGGGCCGACCAGACCGCCCGGCTGCTGGGTGTTCAGGTCAGCGCCCTTGCGGACCAGCCGGCGGCGGTGGTGGCGGATGGCTGGCGAAGGCTGTTCTTCGGACTCGGCGCCACGCCGCCGGGCGGCGACTCATTCCTCGGATCGGAGGAACAGGAGACCTTCCTGCTGGCGGATGCCTACTCGCTGACCGACTACATGACCTTCGAGACCGGGAACCCGAGCTCGATCGTTTCCCTGTGGGGCCGTTCCCGGGAGAACGCCCGGCAGGCGCGCCAGGAAATCACTTCCGAGATGTGGGGACACCTGAACCGCCCCTATCTGACCCTCCGGGACCAGCAGCTCCATACCTTCTGGAACCAGCAGCCCCATCTCTTCTACCGCGAGACATCGGCTTCCATCTATCTGTTTCGCGGCGTTACCGACAACAGCCTGCGACACGGCTCCTCCTGGGATTTCATCCGGCTGGGGCGGTTCCTGGAGCGCATCCAGGTGACCACCGGAATTCTGGATGCGTACCGGTCCTCGCTGGAAGACTCCGACGGGAACCTGGACTGGTCCCTTCTCCTGCGCAGTTGCGCCAGTTTCGAGCCGTTTTGCAAACTGCACACGGCGACCATCCTGCCGCACCGGGCGATGAGTTTCCTCATCTACGACCCCCAGTCCCCCCACACCCTTCGATTCGCCGCCGAGGAGATCCGAACGAGCCTCCAGCGGATCGACCCGGTCGGCGACGCACGGGACCGTCCGTCCCCGGTACACCGGACGGCCGGGCGGCTCCGGGCGCTCCTCGCATACGGTTTCGATGAAGCCGATCGGGCGGCGGCCTTCGGGCGAACCCTGACCCGGGTGCGGCGCTTCGCGCGCCAGCTCCACGACGAAGTATATCGGCGCCACATCTTTTACCAGGCCGACCAGGCCTTCCGCGTTACCTGAGAGCACGATGGCAGCCAAACCGGGTTACCTGCGCGTCCGTCACCGGACCCATTTCCGTTACACGGAACCGGTGTGCGAAGCCGTGATGACCCTGTACAAGCAACCCAAGGGCGACGCCTCGCAGCATGTCGAGACATTCGATATCCGGACGTCCCCACGCGCCGTCCTGCACCCCTACGAGGACTGCTTCGGAAACGCCGCCTGCTTCTTCGACATTCCGGGCGAACATGACGAACTCCGGGTGGAGGCCCAATCGGTGGTGGCGATCCATCCCCGGGAACAGGATATCGAGGAGGCATCACCGGGGTGGGACGCGATGGTCACGCTGGAATCGGGGGGACTCTGGCACTTCCTGAACCCGACGCCCCTGACGGCGCCCACCGCGCTGCTCGCCTCCTTCGTGAAGGAACACGGCATCGAGCGCCGGGACACGCCGCTCGCTTCCCTGCGGCGCCTCACCCGCAAGCTTCACGAGACCATCGCCTACGACCCGGGCGCCACCCTGGTGCACTCGCCCGTGGACCACGCGCTGGAAAACCGGCGGGGGGTGTGCCAGGACTATGCGCACATCATGCTCGCGGTTGTCCGGGGATGGGGCATCCCGGCTCGTTACATCTCGGGGTATCTCCATGTGGAAAACCCCGACGATCCGGACGCCAGGATGGCCCGCGGCAGCCATGCGTGGGTGGAGTGCCTGCTCCCGGGTGTCGGCTGGATCGGGTTCGACCCCACCAACGACACCGTCCCGAGCGGACGCCACATCCGGGTGGCGACCGGCCGCGACTACCGGGACGTTCCTCCGACACGCGGAACCTTCCGCGGAACGGCGGACCAGACGCTCCAGGTGTCGGTTAGCATTGGACAGTTATCCCCCGAATCCCGAAATGACGACGGCACCTGGCCCGAGTTCGACACCGAGACCTGATCCGTGACCTCCAGGGACGCCACGGTCAGGCAGGGGGACGGGTTCCCCGAAGCGTCGGCAACCTTCCCGGTCGAACCGACCCTGGAGGGCATCTCCCTGCTCAGCGGGCAAGTCCAGGAATTCGCGGAAGCACGGGATGTTCCCGGCATCCATCTTCAACGGGTGTCCCTCGCCATTGACGAATTGCTGAGCAACGTCATCCTGTACGGCACTTCCGGGAGTACTCCACCCCGGATTCTGGTTTCGGTTAGTATCAAGGGTCAGAGTTTCAGGGTTGAAGTCGAGCACACCGGGCCGGCTTTCGACCCATTCCAGGATGCCGCAGTCCCCGACACTTCTCTCGATGTGGAGAGTCGTCCCGTCGGGGGCCTGGGCATCTTCCTGGTTCGATCACTCATGACCAGTGTCCACTACGAAAGAGTCGGCAACCGCAATCGGGTCACGCTGACCCGGACTCTGGAAACGCCCGGCTAGAGAGGAAAGGCCACCATGAACATCGTGTCCGAGACACGAAACGACGTGCTCTTCATCCGGCCGGAAGGTCGCATCGACACCCGGACGGCGGGAGACTTCGAGAAAACGGTCATGGGCGCGATGGATGCCGCGACCCAGCCCGCCAGGGTGCTGATCGATTTCGGAGAACTCGATTACATCAACAGCACCGGGATGCGGGTGCTGCTGATCCTGGCCAAGCGCCTCTCGGCGACCTCAGGCAAGCTTGTCCTCTGCGGGATGAAGGAGCACATCGTCGAGGTCTTCAGTATCAGTGGCTTCAACCAGATCCTGACCATCACCGGGACCGAGCAGGAAGCCCTGGAAAAGCTCTAGGGAACGGCTCCGGACGCTTCGGGCGGGATGGCCGGGCGGCGTTGCGGGGCGCCACCCGCATCCCGTTGCCGCTTCGCGGCGAAGATTTCGGATCCTATCTCCCTTGGTCGGTGGCGCCATCGGCGGCGCCACACCCGTTTCGGAATCGGCAGGAGCGCCCTGTCCTGGCGGGGCGGAAGCGCGGCCGGACACTCTCCGGAACCGGAACGGCGCCCGGACCGATCCGATGGGGCGATGCGCCGCGCAACCGGACACCACGCGGGACCGCGACGGTACCGGACGCGCCCCGTGGGGGCGCTATCCGGTCAGGAGGACGGCGGCTTCGCCGCCGGGCGACGCACGACCGGGGGACGTTCCCGGAGATGAGGCCAGTCCTCCCCTGCCCCGACCACCCGGACGTCCCGGGCCCGAAGGCCGCCCGGAATGGCGAACATCTCGAATTCCACCGTCTGCCCTTCGACCAGGAAACCCGGTTCCGCGTCGGAGAGCGCACTTTCCGGAACGTGCACATCGGGCCCCTCATCCCGCTGGATGAAGCCCTCCCCGCGCTTCGGGTCGTACCACTTCACTGTTCCGAGCATGCTGGCAGGTAGTTTTTCACACGCCGGGGGCCGGCGTCACCCGATCGGGGTGCGGATTCGGTTGCCCATGAATCCCCCCCTCTCCCATGACGTTGCCATCGTCCGTACGATGGCAACGCCGCGCACCACCCGGGACCTGCCGGACGTCCCGCCGAGTGCCGGGCTCCGACTCCCCCGACCGCTTCCCGGCCCGACCGGAGCTGCGGCCCGGCGCCTCGAAATCCTTCCGCAACCCGGACTCGTCGAACCCGCAGGGTTCGGGGAACCGCCAGACGGATCCGGCGCCTTCCTCCCCCTTCCGGAGGGCCGCCCCTTCGGATTCGATCCCGCTCCGGGAAATCCGGGGACCCCGGCCCGCGGCCACGAAGCGCTCGCCCGTCCGGGCGCCGTTGCGACCTCAAGCCTCCTGAAGGCGGGACCGGTGGGCGCCGGTTTCGAGCAGCGGGGAACCGGCGCCGCACTGCATCCTCCCGGACGGAAGCCGGGATGAGCGGGCGCGACCTCGACGTCCGTTGCCGGGCTCTCGAGGGGAGGGGCTATCCGGCCTACCGCTCGCTTGTCGGCGCCTGGAAACTCGGAGGCGGACTCACGCTCTTCGTGGATCGGGTCGCCTCCGATCCCTTCGCTCCACCGTCGCTCCTCCGACTGCGGGTGGATCCGGAGACGGCGCGGGTTCCGGAACGCCTCCGCAACAACCGCATCCGCCGCGTGGCGCTTGCCGACTGGCTCGCCCGGCAGGTGGAGCGTGCGACCCGCATCAGGAAACCCCGGCGAACCGGGTCGGGGGCGAGCGGAACCATCCTGGTGGATGCCGGGGGGCAGACGGTGCTCGAACGGAGTGCTGTCGGCTTTCCGGAGGAGGGCGGGGTGGAGGCGCGGCTCGAGGTCGGACTGCCGGCAAACGGACGACGCATCAGCGGTCGGGCCGCCGCCTCGCTGCTGACCCGCGACCTCCCGGCGATCGCCAGGCGGGCCCTGGCGTTCCCGGAACTCGATGCCACCGCCGCCGGGCGGTTCGTGGACGAGGTGGCGATCCAGGAGGACCTCCGGCGGCAACTCGCCGAGCACCGGCTGGCCGCGTTCGTGGCCAACGGGGCTCTGCTCCCCCGGGCCCACGGGGCGAGCGACCGCCCGTTGCCGGCGGACGGAGCGGTGCGATTCGAAAGTCCGCCGCGGCTCGCCGTGGAACTCACGCTTCCCGGCGGGGGGACCATCCCGGGGATGGGGATCCCCGAAGGGATCACGGTGATCGTCGGAGGCGGTTTCCATGGCAAGTCCACCCTGCTCCAGGCGCTGGCGCACGGGGTCTCGCCCCACATCCCGGGAGACGGGCGCGAACGGGTGGTGACCCGGGCCGACGCGGTGGCCGTCCGGGCCGAGGAAGGGCGCCCCATCCTGGATGTGGACCTCAGCCCGCTGATCGGCGACCTGCCGGGAGGACGCCGCACCGAACGTTTCCGTACCGCGGACGCCAGCGGAAGCACGAGCCAGGCGGCGTCCCTCGTGGAGGCGCTGGAGGCCGGTGCCCGGCTGCTGCTGCTTGACGAGGACACCTCGGCCACCAACCTGCTGCTCCGGGACGCCCGGATGCAGGCCCTGGTGGCGCGGCGATCGGAGCCGATCACCCCGTTGCTGGACCGCATCCGAGCACTTCGTGACGACCGGGGCGTCTCGGCGGTGCTGGTGATGGGCGGCTCCGGGGACTACCTGGATGTTGCCGATACGGTGATCCGGATGGACGGGTACCGGGCGCGGGACGTCACCGCGGAAGCGCGACGGGTGGCGCGAACCTTCCCGCTCCGGCGCACCCCGGAACCGCCGGCCCCGTGGGCGCCGGGCAGGTCGCGGGTTCCCCGGGCCTCGAGCTTCGACCCCGCCGGACGACGAGGGCGCCCGAGGATCCGGACTACCCGCCGGGACGAACTGCTGTACGGGGAGGACGCGGTGGATCTCCGGGCGGTCGGCCAGATCTTCGAAGCGAGCCAGACCCGCGCCATCGGCCACGCCCTCGCACTCGCCGCCACCCGCTTCATGGATCGCCCGGTCCCCGGGGTCCTGGACGCCATCGAAACACACCTGGACCGGGAAGGTATCGATGGGCTGACCTCGGCCGGGCGGAACGGGGAACATCCGGGCCGTCTGGCCCGTCCCCGCCGGTACGAGGTGGCTGCGGCCATGAACCGTTTGCGCCGCGGCGAATTCAGGCAGGATTCCCCGGAGGAGAAGCCATGAACCGCATGCTCGCGTTTCCGGTCGCGTTCGCCGTCGCCGCCTGCGGCGGGGGGGCGGCCCGGATCCCGGACGACGGGAAGCTGCTGATCGACGGCGGAACCGTCATCGTGATGGACGAAGCCGGAACCGTCCTCGAAGGAGGCGCGGTTCTCATCGAGGGAGAACGCATCGCGGGCCTGCTGGACCGGGCGGCGCCCCGTCCCGGCGGAATCCGCAGGTTGGACGCGACCGGCCAGCTGGTGATCCCCGGGCTGATCAACACCCACGGGCACGCCTCGATGTCCCTGTTGCGCGGCCTCGCCGACGACCTGCCGCTCCTGACCTGGCTCGAGGAGCGCATCTTCCCGGCGGAAGCGGCGCTGGTGGCCCCCGACTTCGTGTACGCCGGGACGCTGCTTTCCTCGATCGAAATGCTCAGGAGCGGCACCACGACCTTCGCGGACATGTACTACTTCCCCGACGATGTGATGCGAGCGAGCACCGAAGCGGGGATCCGGGTGGTCACCGGCCCCGGCATCATCGGATTCCCGGCTCCGGACTTCGCCACTCCGGCCGCGTCGCTCGCTTCCGCCGGCGCCTTCTTCGCGCGCCACCGGAACAACCCGCTGCTGATTCCGAGCGTGGCGGCGCACGCCCTCTACACGACCAGCCTCGAAGACGTCGAAGCCGCGTTCCGGGTAGCCGTGGACCACGACGCCGCGTTCCAGATCCACGTGGCCGAGTCCGCGAACGAGAACGACCAGGTGCGCGAACGCACCGGGATGCGGGTGGTGGAGACCCTCGATTCCATCGGCGCCCTGCGCCCGGGGACGGTGCTCGCCCATTCGGTGTACCTGTCCGGGGAGGACATTGCCCGGATCGCCGCCGGAGGTGCGGGAGTGGCCCACAACCCGGAAAGCAACATGAAGCTCGGGGAGAGCGCCGCCGCCCCGGTGCGGGAGCTGCTTGCCGCCGGAGTTCCGGTCGGCCTCGGCACCGATGGTCCGGCCAGCAACAACAACCTGGATCTCTTCGAGGAAATGGACACCGCCGCCAAGCTCCACAAGTTCGTTTCCGGAGATCCCACCGCGCTTCCGGCGCGAACGGTGTTCGAGATGGCCACCATCGGCGGCGCCCGGGTCATCGGCCAGGCGGATCGACTCGGATCGCTGGAGGTGGGCAAGCTCGCGGACATCGCGCTGGTGGACACCCGCCGCGCCGGAATGACCCCGCTCTACGATCCCTGGTCGCACCTGGTGTACGCGGCGCGCGGAAGCGATGTGTCGACCGTGTTGGTGCACGGCCGGCTGGTGGTCGAGAACGGCAGGATCACGACCGTGGACGAGCAGGCGGTGCGGGAACAGGCAAACCGGTTCGCGGACCGGGTCCGGGAGGCGGTGGCCGGCCGCTGACCAGCGTGGGAACACGGAGCCCTCATGGACGACTCCCCGAGCCATCCTGATTATGCTCATGGCATGAGTACTCGCCTTCAGGTTGTCGTGGACGAGAACGACTTGCACCGCTACCGGGAAGCGGCCCGCAACGAGGGGATGCGGCTCTCCGAGTGGGTGCGGCGCCAGCTGCGGGCAGCGGTGCGGGACGCTCCGAAAAAACGCGCCGAGCAAAAGCTGAAGGCCCTCCGCGTCGCCTCGTCCCACTCCTTTCCGATCGCAGGCATCGATCAGCTTCTCGCCGAGATCGAGGAGGGGCGCAACACCCGGTGATCTTCGTGGATTCCAACATTCCGATGGTCCTCATCGGGAGTCCCCATCCCTGTAGCGAGGAGGCTCGCCGGACGCTCGAAGCCCTCTCCGTGAGAGGCGAGAAACGGTCACCAGCGTCGAGGTGCTCCAGGAGATCCTGCATCGCCATGCGGCAATCCGCCGCCGGGACGCGATCCACCCCCGCCTTCTCGACGCTTCTTGACTTGGTGGACGAGGTGTTGTCGCTGACTCTCAAGGACGCGCTCGAAGCTCGAGACGCGATGTTCTCGCTCCCGGCGCTGTCGCCGCGGGACGCGCTTCATCTCGCCGTCATGAGCCGGCGCGGAATCTCTCGCATCCTGACCTTCGACCGGGGCTTCGACGACGTGCCCGGTCTGGAGCGCCTGCCCACAGAATGCTGACCGCCATCGTCCGGCGCCAGCCGCTGCGCATCAGCCCGACGCGCCCACCGGAAGGAGCATTCATGGCTCGTTCCCACGGCGCGTGCCGATCCTGTCAGATTGCGACTGTCGAAAGATCGCGGATGGCGCCCCGCTCCATGGCATCGAAGGCCGAGAGAACAAGTCGCTGGGTTCGGTACTCGCCGTATTCCTGAATCTCGCGCTTCTTGAGTGATGGGAAGGATTCGCTGGGTGGTGGAGCGTCCAGAATCCACTCCGGATCCGAACGGTCCAGTCCGTACAGATTGGCATGGATGGCGTCCAATTCGCACCGAAGCAATTGGCGACGCTCCTCGGCCCATCGAAACGGGGGACCCTCGAAACCGAGGGCGTCTGTCACGGCAAAATTGCCCGAAGACTGGGGAGCATGCGTCACTGCCCATTCCATCACACTCTTCCCCGCGATCCAACGCCCGCACCGTATCCCGGTTCGCTGACTTCGTCCCACCCAGCGTGGAGAAGCGATGCGCTGTCGGACTGCCCCGCGGCTTGACTGGTCCTTGGCGGCCGAAGGGCAGGCCCGGATGAACGAAGGGACTACGGGGTCGGCCGGGGGAGCGCGGCGAGCATCTCCAGGACCTCGTCGTGGAAGGCGCCGTTGCTGCTGATCGCGTTCGGGCCGTGGATCGTGCGGTTGCCGTCCCAGTCGGTGAAACGTCCGCCCGCCTCCTCGAGGATCGGCAGGAACGGCGAGGAGTCCCAAGCCTTCATCTCCGGATCGAGGGCGATCTCGGAACGGCCGGTGCAGACGAGTGCGTGCCCGTAAGCGTCGCCCCAGGTGCGGCGCGCGCCCACCCGCTTTCCGATCTCCTCCCAGATCGGGCCGATGGTGGCCGGGTCGGTGGTAGTGGCGAGGGCGTTCTCCATCTCGGTCAACCGGGAGACCCGCGCCGGCCGGCCGTTCCAGAAGGCGCCCTCGCCGCGGGCGCCGGTGACCATTTCCGAGAGACCGGCGAGATTGCACACCCCGACGACGGGCTCGTCGCCAACCTCGAGACCGATCAGGATGCCGAAGAGCGGAACCCCGTGAATGAAGGAAGTGGTTCCGTCGATGGGATCCAGGATCCAGCGGTGCGAGGGATCGGACCCGGACTCGCCATCCTCCTCGCCGAGCACCCGGTGGCCGGGGAACCGGGCCTGGATGCGCGACCGCAGCAGCCGCTCGCAGGCGATGTCGGCTTCGGTCACCGGGGTGCGATCCGGCTTCCGCGTCACGCCGACCCCCACCTGGAAATGACGCATGATCAGCCGACCGGCCTCCCAGGCGATCCCGGTTGCAAAGTCGAGCAATTCCCGCCTGCTCGCCACGGTGCGTTCGGACAATGGAAAATCCCTCCCGGCGTACGCCGCCCTCAAGGGCGCGAACTATGCCAGTTTTGGCGCACGGCGGGAACCCGGGCGGCATGGGCCCGACATGGGCTAAATTAGCTGCCCCATGCTGCGTCCGGGCCTCCTTGCCGCATTTGCCGCGCTGGCGGTTCCCGCTTTCTCCCAGGACGTGGCATCCGGCTCCGACGAGACCTCCGCTGCCGCCACGCGCATCGGCACGGCGGCCTCGGCGATCGAAGCGCCACTCATCGATGGGCTCATGGACGACGAGGTCTGGCAGAACGCCGTGCCGTTCACCGACTTCATCCAGGCCAACCCGGTCGAGGGACAACCCGCCACCGAGCGTACCGAAGTCCGCATTCTCTTCGACGACGAGGCGGTCTACATCGGGGCGATCCTCTATGACAATGACCCTTCCGGCATCATCGCCACCGATGCCCGCCGCGATTCCTCGCTCGACGACACCGATTCGTTCCGGGTCGTCTTCGACACCTACCACGACCTGCAGAACGGGTTCATCTTCGGAACTACTCCCGCCGGACTCGAGTACGACGGCCAGTTGAGCAATGCCGGCGGAGGCGGAGGCTTCGGCGGCGGTCCCCAGATACGCGCCAGCACCGGTTCCGGCGGCGGCTTCAACGTGAACTGGGACGCAAGCTGGACGGTCCGGACCCATGTCGGGGACTACGGCTGGTCGGCGGAATTCGCCATTCCGCTGCGCACCCTCCGCTACGGCAGCAGCCCGCAGGTCTGGGGCATCAATTTCCAGAGGAACATCCGCAGGAAGCGCGAGGAAACCTACTGGTCGCCGGTGGCGCGGATCTACAACATCAACCGCCTCTCCTCGGCCGGGGAACTCCATGGCCTCGACCTTCCCAGCCCCCGGAACCTCAAGGTGATTCCCTATGCGCTCGCTGCCGGCGGGCAGGATTACACCGTCGAGACCGAGTTGCAGACCAACTACGACATCGGACTGGATGCCAAGGTCGGCCTGACCCCCAGCCTGAACCTCGACCTGACATACAACACCGACTTCGCCCAGGTGGAAGTGGACGACCAGCAGATCAACCTGACCCGGTTCAATCTCTTCTTCCCGGAGAAACGGCCCTTCTTCCTCGAAAACGCGGGCAACTTCTCGATGGGGGCGCCCGGATCGGTGGACCTGTTCTTCAGCCGCCGCATCGGCATCGGGCCTGACGGGGAGCCGGTCCCGATCCTCGGCGGCGCCCGGGTTTCGGGGAAGGCGGGCGAATACAACGTCGGCCTGCTGAACATGCAGACCCGGGAAGTGGGCGGAGTGGTGGCCGCCGACAACTTCACGGTGGCAAGCGTGAGCCGCGAACTCGGGGAGCGTTCCTCGGTGGGCGGCATGTTCGTGAATCGGGCGGCCACCGGATCGAGCGGAGGTCCCGACAACTGGAACCGGACCTGGGGCCTCGACGCCCAGTGGGGCATCGGGGAGACAGTCACCTTCAGCGGTTTCGCGGCGCGCACCGAAACCCCCGGCCTCGACGGCGACGAGTACGCCTGGCGGACCCGCGGCGAGTACTTCAGCAACCGCCTCCGTTTGTGGCTGGGAATGACCGAAGTCGCCGCCAATTTCAACCCCGAGGCCGGTTTCCTGCGGCGCAGCGCGTACCGGAGCCTGGACTACGGGTATTTTTCGTACCACCGGCCGAGTTGGGCGCCCTTCCTCCGGGAGCTCCGGCCCCACATCACCTACTCCGGCTTCCGCACCCTTGACGGGTTCCTCGAGAGCAGCCGGGTGCACGTGGACAGCCACGTGGACTTCGAGAACGGCTGGTACCTCAGCCCGGCGATGAACCGGATCGTGGAGGGACTCCAGGAGCCGTTCGAGATTCGGGAAGGCATCGTGGTTCCCCCGGGAACCTACGAGCACTGGCAACTCGGCTGGCGGTGGAACACCAACCGCGCCGATCCGTTCTCGTACTCGGGCGGACTCGACTACGGCGGGTTCCTGTCCGGCCACCAGCGCACCCTCGACACCACCGTCAACCTTCGCTGGGGGACCCGGCTGATCACTTCGGCATCCTGGCTGTACAACGACATCGACCTTGCCGAGGGCGAATTCGTCGCCAACCTCGGGCAATTCCGGGTGGCCTACAACTTCACCCCCCTGATCTACCTCCAGGCGCTCGTCCAGTACAACGACGACTCGGACATCTGGTCTTCGAACGTTCGATTCAATTGGCTGAACACCGCTGGCACCGGGCTGTTCATCGTGTACAACGACACCGAGGGTCTGGGGAACACCCTGATCGGCCCGCAGAACCGCAGCCTCACGGTCAAGTACACCCGCCAGTTCGACATCCACCGGTAACCCGAGGAGCCGGTGGGCGTCCTGGCCCTCGCCGCCACGGCCGCCGTCTCGGGGCTCTACACCTCGCTGTGGGGCGCCTTCAAGGACTCGCCCTGGGAGGGGTTCAAGCCGCGGACCTTCCCGCGGAGCATCCTGTTCTCGCTCGGAATCGCGGGGCTGCTCCTCGGGGTCCCGATCCTCCGCGCCCGGATCGCCGGACTCGGTTTCGTGGAGATCTTCTTCCTGGTCATGGGGATCGAGAGGTTCCTCGCCGAGCTCTGGAAGGGATTCTTCCGCACCGAATCCCAAGAGAAATACTTCGTCCCGTCCCGCATCACGCTTTTGGGCCACCCGGTTCGCAGCGAGGCGTTGCGGCTGGGCGTCGGGGTGCTGCTGGTCGCGCTGGTGCTCGTGGTGCTCTTCGTCGGGCTCCCGGTGCGCGGGTTCGCCGGCTACCTGGCGGTGGGGTATCTCACCGGCTTGCTGGTGGCCGGGGGCGGGGCATACAAGGACGCTCCCTTCGAGGGCTTCAAGATTCTCCGGTTCCAGCGGTCGGGAGTGGTGCTGGCGGTGCTGGCCCCGCTCTTCTGGTGGCTCGCGCCCGATGGGGCACCGGCGCCGCTCGGCCTGCTGATCTACATGAACGGCGGACTCGAACGATTCGTGGTCGAGTACTACAAGACCTACATCCAGCGGAACATGTCCGGGAAATTCCGACCCGACCTGCCGCGCCTCGAAACCCGCCGACGTGAGGAGTTTCATTACGCCGGGCTCGGCATTGTGATCCTGATCGCCGCGCTGGCGGCGCTGGAGGGAACCGGCCGCATCTAGCGGCGGCCCGCCGTGTCCCCGCCTCCGGACGCGGTCGTCATCGGCTCCGGCCTCGGAGGAGCGCTGGCGGCGCTCGAGCTCGCGCGCGCCGGCGCCCGGGTCACGGTGCTGGAAAGGGGCGACCGGGCGCACCGGGACGCCGCCGACTGGGACCCCCGGGCCATACTGATGGACCAGCGCTACCGGGGGGACACGCCGCTCCTGGTCCGGCAATCCGGCGACCGGCGGTTTCGGGAACTGGCCGAAAACCTGGTGGTGGGCGGGATGTCCGTCTTCTACGGAGCGGCCTCGCTCCGGCTCCGGGAGGCGGACTTCCGGCACTGGCCCTTCGATTACGCCACGCTCGAACCGTGGTATGCCCGCGCCGAGCGGGAGCTGTCGGTGCACGGCGACGAGGGCTCCGATCCGATGGAACCGGCCCGCAGCGCCGGCTACCCCTTTCCCGCCCCTTCCCGAGCGGCTCCGGCGGAACGGATCGCCGGCGCCGGCCGGGCACTCGGACATCGGCCGTTTTCCCTTCCGCTCGCCATCAACTTCTCCCGGGACCCGAACCGTTGCGTCCACTGCAACACCTGCGACGGGTTCCCGTGCCGCATCCGGGCGAAGAGTGATGCCGAGCTGATCCTCCATCGCGCCGCCGGACACGGCGCCATCGTGCGACCGGCGACGCTGGTGCACAAGCTGGCGGTGGCGGGGGAGAGGATCACGGCGGTGGAAGCCGCCGACCGGAACACCGGAGAGCCACTCCGTTTCGAGGCCGCGACCTTCGTGCTGGCGGCGGGCGCCCTCGGAACCCCGGTGGTGCTGATCCGATCCGGGATCGGCGGCGATCGGACGGGCCGGTTCCTCATGCGACACTGCAATGCGGTCGTCGCCGGGCTCTTTCCGTTCGAGACGAATCCGGAGCAAGTCTTCCACAAGCAGATCTGTTTCACCGACTTCTACGAAGACCGGCGCGACCTCGACGGCCGCGCGACCGGGGTCATCCAGGACATCTACACGCCGGCGCCGCCCGTGGTGCGCCATGCCGCCGGGCGGTTCGCCCGGACGCTGCTGCCGGACGCCGCAGTCAAGCGACTCCAGAACCTGCTCTGCGTCGCCGAGGACGAGCCGGATCCCGACAACCGGGTGAGCCTCTCCGGCGAGGACCGCGTCCTGGTTCGTCACCGGTACCGGCGGGCGGACCGCCGGCGGCTGGCCCATCTCACCCGGCACGCATCCCGGATCCTGCGGACCGCCGGGGGCCTCTTCACCCATACCTGGCGCATCCGGAGTTTCTCGCACGCGGTGGGCACCGCCCGGATGGCGGAAACGCCCGAGGAGGGGCCCACCGGCGCCGATGGACGGCTCCACGGAATCCGGAACCTCCACGTGACCGACGGAAGTGCGCTGCCGGCGTCCGGAGGCGTGAATCCGAGCCTCACTATCGCAGCCCATGCCCTCCGGGTGGCTGCGGGGATTGCCGGAAACCGACCCGAATGATCATCGGGCGTCCGGACGTCGCCGTGGTGGGCTGCGGCGGGATCGGGCAGACCCATGCGCACCGGTTGCGGCGCCACTGCGATCTGACCTTCGTGAGCCGGCGCCGCACCTCGGCGGAAGCCCTTGCCTCCCGCATCCCCGGCCGGATCGCGAAGAGCTTCAACGAAGTCCTGGATCGGCCGGACATCCGCGGCATGGTGCTGGCGACTCCGGCAGAACTCCACGCCGAGCAGGCCGTCCGGGCGCTCCGGGCGGGAAAGGTGGTTCTCGTGGAAAAGCCGATGGCAATTACGCCGGCCGGGGTCCGGGCGATCGGCGAAGCGCTGGCGACCCGGGAGCCGGGGGCGCTGATGGTGGCCGAGAACTACCTGTACAAGCCGCTCGCCAAACGGCTGCGCCAGCTGCTGCCGGCGGTCGGCCCGGTTCGGCGGGTGGAACTCCGCAAGCTGACCCGCCAGCCGGTCCGCGGCTGGCGCACCGGACTGGGCGCCCTGCTCGAGGGTGGAATCCACTTCGTCGCCCTGCTGGGTGCGATCCTCGACGAGGACCCCGTGGAGGTCACCGGTCGCTTCCCGGACGGCGAACGCCCGGAACGCCATTCCCGGGTGGTGGCGCGCTACCCGTCGGGAGCAACCGGAACCGTCCACTACGCCTGGAACCGGCGCTCCCTCCCCGGCGGGATCCTCCAGCACTCCCGGGTGGAAGGCGCCCGCGGGCGCATCGTCTTCGAGAGCAACGGCCTCTGGCTCGTCCTCCGCACCGAGGGGCGCACCCGGATCCGGATTCCGGGATTCTCCGACCTGATGGGCTTCGACGCGATGACCCGCGACTTCCGTAGGCAACTCGCCGATCCGTCCCGCACACCGCTCTCCGACTTCGGGCGCGCCCGGCGGGACCTGGATCTGGTGTTCGCCGCCTACGGCGGGTTATCGGCGGATTCCTGAGCCCGGAGAGTGACGGAAATCGGGGGATTGTTTGCGGCAGTACTGTGGTATCGTCCGTCGTGCATCGGAAAGTTCACCTCCTTACGTCCGGTGTCCGGCTACGGTCGGGGGCCGTCGCAAGAGACCCACCCATCCCCAACAGCGGCGGCCCGAACGAGGAGGAAATCCGGGGACCGGGGATTTTCGTGTCGGGCGGATGCCCGGCTCAAGCGTCGAACCGGGTGGGCCGGAAATCGGCAAGCAGGGACACTGCGGCGTCATCGAGTATCTCCGCAGCGGCGAAACGGCCAATCACCGGAGCCATGGTCACGCCGCTGTGCATGGAGGTGAAGTAGATCCCCGGCGCAGCCGGGTGAAACCCGACGATGGGGTGTCCGTCCTCCGGAAGAACCCGGTATCCGAGGGTGACCTCGTCTACCTCGAGCGCGCCGGCCGCCGGGAGAACCTTCGCCGATTCCTCGAAGATCGCCTCTCCCACCTCCCGGGAATTGTCGGTGGCCCCCGCGCCGGCGAAGCCGACTCCGGCGACCACCCGGCCCCCGACCGTCTGCTTCACGTGGATGTTCGGAGCCAGCACGATCCGGTTGACGACGGAACGCGCGGGCCTGGAATGGGCCAGAATGCCGGGAGACTCGACAAGCCGCAAGCCCACTCCGGCCTGACGCGCCAATTCCGGCGCCTGAACGCCGGCTGCCAGCACCAGCGTATCCAGCGGGTGATCGCCGGCCGAGGTCCGCACGCCGCGCAGCTCGCCGTACCCGATGTCCAGACCGGTGACTTCGGCGATCCGGAATTGCGCCCCGGCCGCTTCGGCTGCCGCCCAGAGCGCCCGGGTCGCCGAACGCGGCTCGATCGAACCCTCGGCCCGTGCCCAGACGGCGCCGAGGACCGGCGCCTCCGGGATCAGCTCCGGCTCGAGTTCCCGGAACTCGGCTTCCTCGATCCGATGGATCGGATATCCCCAACGCTGGGCCCGCGCGAGCTGTTCGTGAAGCAACCGCGCGCGGTCGGGTTCGACGCGGTATTCGAGGCTGCCGCCCCAGGTCACCTCGAGGGCGCCTCCGAGTTCGGCCTCGAGCCGCCGCCATCCCTGCATGCCCCGCCAGTTCAGTTCGTGGTAGGACCGCGGCCGCTTGGAGAAGTTGGCGTTCATCCACGCGAAGGAATTTCCGGTGGCGCCGGCCGCCGGGCCCTCGCGCTCGAAGACCGTGACCTCGGCCCCCCGCCGGGCGAGGTGGAGCGCGACCGAGCATCCGATGATGCCTCCGCCCACGATTCCGATCCGTGCGTTCCGGCGCCGTGCTGCGTCCACTCCGCGATAGCCCGCCGCCACAGCAGCGCCGGCGACCGAGTTCAGGAACCAGCGTCGGCGCATCGCGCCCGCTAGCCAGCCACCATGACGGTGCGGGTAAACCGGGCGTTGTCCTCCCAGTAGGTCTTCTTGAGGCTGAGATCGGACGGTTGTTCGCGGCCCATCTCATCCACCGCGTTCGAAACCAGTCGGTGCTCCCCGGAGCCGAGCGCACCGGTCTCCAGATTCCAGAAAGTCCAAGCGTAGGGGTTGTCCGTCCGGTCGAGATCCGCAAGCATCCACTCTCCGCCATCGACCTGCACCCTGACCTCGCGGATCGGAGTACCGTCGTTCCAGGCAACGCCGAAGACCCGCGTTCCCCCGGAAGCGGTTTCGGTGACCCGGGCAATGACCGACTTGATCCGCTGGGTGGTGACCGAGCGCTCGAACCAGACCGTCTCCCCGTCGTGTTCCTCGCCGATGATGGTCACATAGTCGCGGCCCATGAACCGGTTCATCAACCGGCGGTCGGCGAGCTGGATCCGGGTGAGCCACTTCACGTGCCCGATGCCGTACCACCCGGGAACGATCAGGCGCAGCGGAAACCCGTTCTTGGCGGGAAGCGGCTCGCCGTTCATCTCCCACGCGAGAATGGCTCCCGACTGCATGGTGTCGGCGAGCGACATCGCGCGGGCGAAGTTCTGGGGATATTCGTTGTTGCGGATCGTCTCGGTCCCGGAGTCGGCAGCCCAGAACACCGACTCGATCACCGTCGGATGAGGCCCCGCCGCCTCCAGCAACGGCCGGAGCGGTGTTCCCGCCCAGACCGCGTTGCCCACCATCCCGTGGTGACGGATGCCCTGGTTACCCGAACATTCGAAGGTGACCATCCGCTCCTCGCGGGGCATCGCCCGGAGTTCCTCCAGGGTCCAGGACGCAGGACGCTCCACGAGGCCGCCAATATCGAGGGACCAGTTGGCGGCTTCGATCATCGGACGGTCGTAGTGGGCAACCGAGAAGAACTCCTCGTTCGGGGTGATGAAACTCCGCAGGTCGCGCAGATCGATCCGGAACGGGTACTCCCCGCGCATGGTCGAGAAGTCGTCGGGGATGTCGTTGAACGGAATGACCCTCTCATCCTGCCTCCCCCCGAGACCGCCGGCCGGAGCGCCCTTCGGAAGCGCGGCGGCGGCCGCAAGGGCGGAGAGAATCCGGAGTGTTTCCCGGCGCGTGGTCGTCTTGCTGCGCATGAGTCTCGTCCCGGATGAAACCGGGCCTCCCGCCTGACACTGTACCAACTCTTCCCCCCGTCCCGTGCCCGAACTTCCCGAAGCCGAGCTCACCCGGGAACGCCTGACCGGGTGGCTCGTCGGAAGGCGCCTCCGCGACATCCGAATTCCCGACGCGCGCACCCGGCGGGGCCAGCGGGAAGCCGATATCCGCGACGTCGCCGTTTCCAGCAAGGTCTCCGGGGTCCGGCGCCGCGGCAAGTTCCTGCGCATCGAACTCGACCGGAGCGGCACACTGCTGAACCACCTGGGCATGACCGGGCGATGGCGCCGGTTGCGAACCGGGGACCCACTCCCGCCGGCGGTTCGCGCCACCGTGGTCGCCGGCGACGACCGTCTCCTCGCCTTCCAGGACCCAAGGCGGTTCGGTTCCCTCTCGCTGATGCTGCCGGCGGACGCCGCCCGCCTGGCACGCCTCGGCCCGGAACCCCTGGCCCGGGAATTCACCGGAGGCCGGCTGGCCGCGCTGCTCGAAACCACCGACCGTCCGGTGAAGGCGCTGCTGATGGACCAGGACCGGATTGCCGGGATCGGCAACATCCAGGCGACCGAATCGCTCTTTCGGGCGGGGATCCATCCCGGGCGCCCGGCGGCGTCGCTCGGTCCCGGGGAGGCAGTTCGGCTGCACCGGGCAATTCGCGCCACCCTGCGCCGCACCATCCGGGAGGCCCGGGGCCGGGAGATCCACTACGTGAGCGAGGGCGGGGCCGGCCGGGAATCCACCCGGAACCGGTTCCGGGTGTACGGACACGCCGGCGAGCCGTGCCCGGCGTGCCGGCGCCACTCGATTCGCCGCACGGTGCTGGCCGGCCGGGGGTCGTTTCATTGTCCGGGCTGCCAACCTCCCTCCGCCGGATCGTGCTAGCTTTTCGGGGACAGCTCGTGGGCATGGTGGCGCAGCCGCCGAGCGCCCGACTGGCAAGCCGTGCGCCGGTGACCTCCGCCGGAAGGAACCGAAGGGGGCCTCAACCGCGGCGCGGCGAAGGCGCGAAGCGGCCCGGGCGACCCTCCGACCGGACCCGCGTCATTTTGTCCCCGGGGACTGTCATGGGCGGATCGCCCCAGGGATGGTCGGCCCGCCAACCGGTCCCGGAGGCCCGGGCCCGCGAACATCTCCCGGCTGTGCGCCGGCAGGAAATCCCCCGAACATGAAGTACCGCAGAAAGGGTGGACGCCCGCAGCGAGAATCCCCGGACGACCGCCGCATCCGCCGTGAACTCGACGAGCGCCTCGCCGACCTCGGAAACCGCGAACAGGTCCGTACCCTCCGCCTTGCGGGGGAGCGGCGGGCCACGGTGGTGACCCGCTGCGGGCGCTGCGGCCACCAATGGCCCACCAGCGAGGTGGCCATCGTCGTGGGCTCGACCTGCGACCGCTGCGGCAATCCGATCCGATCCTGCCGCCACTGCGCGCTGTTCGATCCCAGGGAGCGCTTCGAATGCCGCGCCGACATCCCGAAGCGCATCCTCAACAAGTGGGCCGGAAACGAGTGCCTCCACTTCCGTCCCCTCGAAGTCCTCGACACCACCGGTCGCCAACTGGACACTTCCCGGGACGCGCGGGCGGCCTTCAACAACCTGTTCGACGGCAGTTGATCCTGTTCGCCGGCACCTCCGGCTACGGCTTCCGCGAGTGGACGGGGGCGTTCTACCCGAAGGGGACCCGGCCGTCCGGCTTTCTTGCCCACTACGGCAGCGTCTTCAACAGCGTCGAGATCAACCACACCTTCCGGCGCTTCCCGCAGGGAACGGTGGTCGCATCCTGGGCGGCGGCCGTCCCCCCCGGCTTCCGCTTCGCGGTCAAGGCGCATCAGGGCATCACGCATCGCGCCCGGCTGCGGGATGCCGGGGCTTCGGTGCGTTCCTTCCTCGAAGCCCTCGCACCGCTCGGCGAACGCCTGGGGCCGGTGCTCTTCCAGTGCCCGCCCTGGCTTCGCCGCGATGACAACCTGCTGGACCGGTTTCTCGCCGACCTGCCCGCCGACGGACGATTCGCGCTCGAATTCCGGCACGATTCGTGGCGGGCCACTCCGGTCGAAGAGCGCTGCCGGGAAGCCGGGGTGGCGCTCACGGCCGCAGTCAGTGAAATCGAAACCGGTTTCGACATCCCGGTGACGTCCTCTTTCGGCTATGTCCGGCTCCGCCGGGATCCTCCCTACCAGGACGGGGAGCGACGCGCCATCGGCCAGGCGATGGCCCGGCTCGACGGGCGCGTGGATGCGCTGTACCTGTACGTGAAACACGACGGCCCCGGATTGGCGCCGGAAGCGGTATCGGCGATTCGCGCCCTCGCCAAGCCCCCGCAGTCGGCGATGACGGATGCAGCCGCGCCGGTCCTGACGAGGGTCGAATTCAGCGCGTCGCACTTCCGTCGCGCGGCCCCTCGGGCCCCTCGAGGCGCCGCAGATGGGCGATGGCGAGGGCGGCCGCGTATCCGGCGCCGAAACCGTTGTCCACGTTGACCACGGTGACCCCGGGGGCGCAACTGTTGAGCAGCGCCAGCAGCGCTGCCAGCCCGCCGAAGGAGGCGCCGTAGCCGACCGACGTCGGCACCGCAACCACCGGACACGGAACCAGCCCGGCGACCACCGGTGCGAGTGCGGCCTCCATTCCCGCCACCACCACCAGCGTGTGGAAGCCGGCCAGACGCGGCGCTTCCCGGAGCAGCCGATGGATCCCCGCCACCCCCACATCGAAGATGCGTTCGACCGATGCCCCCATCGCCTCGGCGGTGAGCGCCGCCTCCTCGGCAACCGGAATGTCCGAGGTGCCGGCGGAAACCACGCCGATGGAAGCGTGGAGCGGCGCCGGCGCCTCCCGCGACACGAGGACCAACCGCGCCATCCGGTGGTGGACGGCGTCCGGGATGGCGCGGCAGATCCGGGTCGCCACTTCCTCGTCGACCCGGGTGACCAGCGTCCGGGCCGTTCGCCGGGAAAGGGCGCGGGTGATGGCGAGTACCTGTTCGCCCGACTTGCCGGCGGCCAGAACCACCTCCGGAAAGCCCCGACGGCGCTCCCGGGCGTGATCCACCCGGGCGAACGGAGGACTGTCTCCCGCCGACAACGCCTCGAACGGGAGCGCGAGTTCCCGGGCGGCGGCGTCCGGGGCGACTTCCCCGCTGGCGACCTGGCGGAGAAGCGCCGCGAGGCGTTCGTCATGCATCGGCGCCCGCAGATTATGCTCGCCGGGTGGACTCGCGCTTCCGGGACCAGGTACTTCAGGCAACCAGCATCGTCGAGATCATCGGCGGACACGTCGCGCTCCGTCCGGCCGGGAGCGGACGATTCAAGGGACGTTGCCCCTTCCACCAGGAAAGGACGCCGTCCTTCCATGTGGACGAAAACCGACAGCGCTACCACTGCTTCGGATGCGGCACGGGGGGGGATGTCCTCAGTTTCCTTCAGGAGCGGGACGGTCTCTCCTTCCGGGACGCGCTGCACCAGCTCGCCCGGCGCGCCGGTGTTCCGATCCCGGAGCGGAACCCGGAGCGGGCCGCCCGCTGGGAGGCGCTGCGCAAGGCGGTGCGCGACGCCCTCGACCACTATCAGGCAACCCTCCGGGCCGAGGAGGGGCGCCGTGCCCGGGAGTACCTGCGGAAGCGCGGTATTCCGCGCGAGGAATTCGGCGAATACGGATTCGGCTACGCCCCCTCCGCCCGGTCCGCAGCCCTGGGCCCGAACCTCGAACGGAAGGGATCGCCCCGAGAGATCCAGGTGGAAGCCGGCCTCGCACGCGCATCCTCCTCGGCGCCCGGGGATTTCTTCGACTTTTTCCGCAATCGGCTGATCATCCCGATTTTCGACGCCAGCGGGCATGTCGCCGGCTTCGCCGGCCGGAGCCTCGACGGGAGCGAACCCAAGTACATCAACAGTCCGGACAGCCCGATCTACCGCAAGAAGACGGTGCTCTACGGCCTGCACCGCGCCCGGCGGGCCATCCGCCGGGAGCGGTCGGCGGTGTTGCTGGAAGGCTACTTCGACTGCGTGGCCGCCTGGCGGGCGGGGGTTCCCCAGGCGGTCGCCGTCTGCGGGACGAGCTTCACCCCCGAACACGCACGCCTCCTCAAGGCCCACGCCGGGGAAGTCGTTCTCTGTTTCGACGCCGACTCGGGGGGCCAGCGGGCGGTTCTCCGCAGCCTCCCGATTCTGCTCCGGCACGAGTTGCGGGTTCGGGTCGCTTCCCTCGGGAACGGCCGGGATCCCGATGATTTCATCCGGGAGCAGGGAGGGGAGGCGTTTCGGCGGGCTCTCGCCGGGGCGCCCGGCTTCGTTCCCTTCCTCACGAGGAGGGAGGGCGGAAATGACGGCGCCGAACGGGCGGCGCGTTTCCGGGAGACTCTGGAGATACTGGCCTCCTGGCCCTCGCCGCTCGAGCGGGAAGCATGGCTCGACGAGGCGTCCCGGGAAGCCGGCTTTGCAGCAGACTCGGCCCGGGAAGAGCTGGCGCGCATTCTGGAACGACAACGAGCGGAATCGGCGCCTGTCGCTCGTGAGCCCGCCGACGGGGATACCTGGCGGGGAGTGGACCTGGTCGATGGCGACCCTCCGGCGCCGACTCCGGCGGAACCGGCGCTCACCGCGGCGGAGCGGGACCTGATTCGCTGGGGGATGGAACGGCCGCGGGAGGTAGCCGAGCTCCTCCGGAAGGTGCGCCCCGGAGACCTGCTCGGCTTCGTCGCCAGCGGGATCCTGAGCGTCATGAAGGGCGCTGCCGACCAGGGCGCCGTCACTGCGGAGGAACTCTTCGGAGGCGAGGCGGCCGGGTGGAATCCGGCGGAGGCGCAAATGCTCGCAGTCGTACGGACCGAAGCCGTGCCCCTCAACACCGGACAACAGCAACCGGCGGACTGCCTGCGGGCGCTCTTCCTCGCCAGCGCCGATCGGGACCGCAGGCAGGCGGGCGCCAACCTCGCCCGGGTGCAGGAACTCAACCAGCGGCTCGACCGCCTGCGGCGCGGCAAGGATCCGTTCGGGGATCAGCTTGCCGGAAATCCCTGACCTGGATCATCGTGCTAAATTGTCCCGCGCTGTTCCTCGTGTCGGCGGCATTCCGTGATCGGCAGGTTTCCGCCGGGTCATGCGCGGGCACACGGGATTCCGCCGCCCGAATAATTTGCAGAGGATGAGAATGGAGACCGGGGATGCCCTTCCTTTCGATCCGCATAATCTCCCTGACCCCATCACCGAAGGCGTCGCCGGCGACCTCATCCGGCGGGGCCGGCACCAGGGCTTCCTGCTTCTCCGGGACATCGAGGAGGAGCTTGACGAAGGTTTGGGCGACAGCCTCAGTGACGAGGAGCTGGGCCATCTCCGGGACTGGTTCAAGGACCGGGAGATTCCGTTCTATCGGGACGAGGCGGAGAAGGCGGCGGAAGACCTCGACCTGACGCCGGGCGCCATCGAGCGCACCAACGACCCGGTGCGCATGTACCTCCGGGAAATGGGGGTGGTGCCGCTTCTCAAGAAGGAAGACGAAGTCAATATCTCCAAGCGGATCGAACGCGGGAAGAACCTCGCGCTGCGGGCGATCACGCGCCGCCTCTACATCATCAACCAGTTACTGACCGACTTCCGTCCCCGGGTCGAGGACGACACGCTGCCGCTCCGCGAGTACTTCGCGGTGGCCGAGGGGGGAACGACCATCCGCCACGACGAACACCGTGAGCGGATCTCGGCGGCGTTGACCCGGCTGGAGGCGGAATACCGGCTGTACCGGCGGCGCCTTTCGATGCTGCGCCAGCTTCCGCGGCGGACCATCCGGTACCGGCGCAAGGCGCACCAGACAGCCCGGACCCGCGTCCGGATGAGCCATGTCATCTGGTCCATGCGCCCCACCGAGAGTCTGCTTAACCGCTGGATCGAGGAGCTCCGTGGACTGCGGAATGAAGCGCGGCATGCGGTGGGAGAGCTCCGGGCCGTCGAGGAACTCCGCAAGCAGATTCCCCTGGCCGAGGATCCCGGCGCGGTGCGACGCGACATCGTGCGGCGGCAGAAGGCGGCGATCTCCGTGCTGGACCGCGCCGGGAATGTGATGCCCGAGTTCGGACGCCGCAAGAAGCTGAAGGCGGCGCGGGGCGAGGTGGCCCCGGAACTCGAACAGGCGATCGAGGACGTGGACCGGGGCGAGGAGCAGGCGCAACTCGCCAAGCAGGACATGGTTCAGGCCAACCTGCGCCTGGTGGTCTCCATTGCCAAGAAGTACACGAACCGCGGCCTGCAGTTCCTGGACCTGATCCAGGAAGGCAACATCGGCCTGATGAAGGCGGTGGACAAGTTCGAATACCGGCGCGGCTACAAGTTCTCGACCTATGCGACCTGGTGGATCCGGCAGGCGATCACCCGGGCGATCGCCGACCAGGCGCGCACCATCCGCATTCCGGTGCACATGCACGAAACCATCAACAAGCTGCACCGCACCCAGCGCAGTCTGGTTCAGGAGATGGGACGCGAGCCGCGGCAGGACGAGATCGCGGAACGCATGGGCATGAATGCCGAGAAGGTCCGCAAGGTAATGACCATCGCGCACGAACCGATCTCCCTCGAGACGCCGATCGGCGAAGAGGATGACAGCCATCTGGGCGACTTCATCAAGGATCCGAACGCCGAGTCTCCCCAGGAAACCGTCGTCCAGAAAAGTCTCCAGGAAACCATCGAGGCGGTGCTGAAGACCTTGACGCCCCGGGAGGAAGCCGTGCTTTCCAGCCGCTTCGGACTCAACAACGAGGACGAAAAGACGCTGGAGGAAGTCGGCAAGGCCTTCAAGGTGACGCGGGAGCGCATCCGCCAGATCGAAACCAAGTCCATTCGAAAACTGCGGCACCGGGCACGGGCACGGAAGCTGCGGCAATTCGCCGACGGCTACTGACCGTGCCCGAGTTCCCGCACCGGGGGCCCATAGCTCAGCGGTCAGAGCGGCCGGCTCATAACCGGTTGGTCCCAGGTTCAAATCCTGGTGGGCCCACTCCCGACGACTGTCCGGTTCGCTGAACGATGCTCCCCGAGCTGCACGCTCTCAAGGACGTGCAGCTTCTGGACATGTCGATCAGCGACCTGAACCAGCGGCTCGCCCGGGCGCCTGCCGCAATCGAGGAGGTGGAACAGGAAATCAAACGGGAGCGCCAGCGACTGAAGGCGGCGGAAGAGGCAGTCGAGGAGAATGGCCGGACCAGGCGCAAGGCGGAGGGCGAGCTGCAAGAGGCGGAAAGCCGCGTCGAGAAGTACCGGGACCAGTTGCTCACGGCCGGTTCGAATGTCGAGTACACCGGCCTCCTGAAGCAAATCACGGCAACCAGGGAAAAGATCGGCGGAATCGAGGAGCGGATCATCCTCATGATGGATGACGGAGACCGGCTTGGCGAAGAGCTCGATCGGGCACGCACGGCCTTCGCCGAAGCGGAAGCGCGCCTGAACGCCAGGAAGGAAACCATCCGAACCGAAGCCGGCAAGCGGGAGCAGGACCGCGACAAGCTGGTGGAACAGCGGAACCGGACGATGGCCGGAGTCCGGTCCGATCTCGTCGAGCAATATGAACGCATCCGCCGGGTCCGTCACGGGCTCGCCGTGGCCCGGGTCAGGGAGAGCCGCTGCGTCGCCTGCAACGTGGCGCTTCGCCCGCAGATGTACGAGGAAGTGCAGGTCGGCGGGACCATCATGCATTGCGAGTCCTGCGGCCGCATCCTCTACTTCGATCCGGAACCCCGACAGGAGCCGAAGGCGCCCAATCGCGGAGGCCGCGAGGCATCTTTCGCATCGTCCCGTCCCATCTCCGCGGAAAACGCGGCTCGCTTGGCCGAGTTAATTGTCGCTCGCCTGGACTGGGACAAACTGCCGGCAACCGTTGCCGCAACACGGCTCCGAGAGCGTGGCGTTCCGGACCGGGATGTGCGCCGGTTCCTGACGTTCATGGCCGCGATGGAACAGCCCCGCAGCGCCGAGGCCCTTTGGCGTAGCGGCGAAGCGCTTTTCGACGCCCACCCGGATGTCTTCGATCCCGCGCAGGCCTCCAAGATGCCCTTCGATTCGCTACAGGAATTGCTGGAAGTCCACGGCGTCAGCGGGAGGTTCCCTAACAAAAACTCCAAATTTTGGCGCGTAATCGCCACGAGCCTTCATGCGCAAGCGGATGCGGTGGCCCGGTTGGTCGAAATGGGTGAAGGAGACGCCAAGGAGATTCGTCGGGACCTCTGCAAACCTCAAGGTCGCTATCCGCTACTCCAAGGACCCGGGATCGGGCCCATGTGGATCCGGTTCATGGCTTTCCCGGGAGGGGCCCGGATCAAGAACATGAAAGACGTACCCGTCTCGGCCAACGACGTGGTGCGTGACGTCACCGAGAACCTTGGAGTGACCGCAACGGTAAAACTGCCGCGCAAGCAGGACGGAGAAGTCATGCAGCATGCTTGGTTCAAGGCAGTGGAGGCGGCGAACATCGGCGGCCCCGCCGGAATCGAAAACACCTGTGCCGCCCTTGATCCAGCGCTCTGGCGATTCGGCATCGAAGGGTGCGGCGAGTGCCAGAAACAGGACCGGCGCATACCGATCAGTCCGGTTTGCGATTCCTGTCGCCGTTTCCCGCCGCCAGCCGACGCACCGGCATGAAGGCCCGTCGAACCAGCGGGTTCACCCCGAGGCACGGACGGGACGGGCGCGGGACCTGCCGACCCCGACCCGAGGCGGAATGAGTCGGCGGCTCGCCGAACGGGCCGAGCGGCGGCTCGCCGGGGAGACCCGTCTGGATGACGGGCTTCCGGAGACATCCGGCGGCGGGGCGCTCCGCATCGCGGTGGGATATCCGAACCGCTATGCCCTCGGGATGTCCAATGTGGGCTTTCAGGCAGTGCACCGGTTCTGGTCCTGCCTGCCCGACATTGCCGCCGAGCGCTTCTTCCTCCCGGACCCGGTGGAAATGGACGAGTACCGGCGAACCGGCGTGCCGCTGAGGACCCTGGAAAGCGGAAGTCCGCTGCGGAGCTTCCATGCCGTCGCGTTTTCCATCACCTTCGAACCGGACGCGGTCCATCTCGTGCGGATGCTGCGGCTTGCCGGGATCCCGCCGCTCGCCCGCGACCGTTCCGACCGGGATCCGCTGGTGGTGGCGGGCGGACCGATCACCTTCCTGAATCCGGAACCGCTGGCTGACTTCGTGGATGTGTTTGCCATCGGCGAGGCGGAAGCCCTGCTTCCCGTCCTCACCGAACACCTGAAACAGGGCACACGGCGGGAACAGCTTTGCGGACTTGCGTCGGAACCGGGGTTCTATGTCCCGGCGACCCACCGGGTGGAGTACGACGAAGCCGGCCGGGTGAAGCGACGGACCACCCGGGGCGCCCCGCGAATCGTGCGGGCGAAGATGGGAAAGGACGCCCGCTTCCCGCCGCCGGCCACCTTCATCCTGACCCGGGACACCGAGATGTCCGGGAAGTTCCTGGTCGAGGTCTCGCGGGGTTGTCCGACCCTCTGCCGCTTCTGCTGGGCCGGCTACAACTACCTGCCCAAGCGGTCCTTCGCCGCGGAACGGCTGCTCGCGCTCGCCCGTTCCGCACGAGTCCACACCGACCGGATAGGACTGGTCTCCACCGCGGTCGGCGCCCACCGCGAGATCGGCCCGCTGGTCGCCGCGCTTCGCGACATGGGTTTCCGGATCAGCGTCTCGTCGGTGCGGTTCGAGGATGTTCGCGACGAATTCGTGAAGCCGCTCGCCGAGAGTGGCGAACGCACCCTGGCGATCGCCCCCGAAACAGGCACCGACAAGCTGCGAATCGCCATCCACAAGCGGGTCCGAAACGCCGAGATCCTCGACAAGGTGGGTATCCTGCTGGCCTCCGGCGCCGTGAACCTGAAGCTCTACCTGATGATCGGCCTTCCGGGAGAGACGGACGAGGATGTGGAGGGCATCGTGCCGCTGGTCCGCAGCATTCGCGATCTGGTCACCGCGAATCGGCGGGGCGGGCGCACCATCGCCAGCGTGAACCCCTTCATCCCCAAGCCGGGCACTCCCTTTCAATGGAATCCGATGGCGCCGCTGGCGGTCCTGAATGCCCGCATGCGGTACCTCCAGAAGGAACTCGGCCGCATCGCCGGGGTCGAGGCGCACTGCAAGTCGCCGCGCCTGGAACGTCTCCAGGCACTGCTCGCGGTGGGAGATCGCCGGCTCGGGCCGGTGCTGCTCGCCCTGTCCGAGGGCCGGGGCCTCCGCGAAGCGATGGCGGGGGCGGGACTCCACCCGGACTTCTACCTTCGCCGGGAACGCCGCCGCGACGAGATCCTGCCCTGGAGCTTCCTCGACAACGGGATGAAGGAACGCCTGCTCCAGGATCAGGCCGACCGCGCCGCCCGACTGGTCGCCTGACCCGGCGGAACGAGGCCCGATCAGGCCAAGCAACCGACGGAGCAGAACCCGAACAAGCCAAGCAACCGGCGGAACAGGACCCGACCAGGCGCATCACCTGGCGGAACAGGGCTTGACCCGGCGCCGGCCGGGCGTCATCCGGCCGGGGCCGACGCCGGACGCACGATGACCGACCAGTTCCGGCCGACGCCGGGGCCGTCGCGGCGGTACGAATGGAATCCGGGTCCGCAGCGGGTGCAAAGCGCCGCGTCGTGGATGTTCCGCTCGCGGATTCCCGACGCTGCAAGCTGGTCGCGGTTGGCGCGGATCAGATCGAGGTGGAGTCGGCCACTCGCCGGGTTCCGCCCCGCCTCCGGAATTCTCCGCCCGCTCCCGCGGAACGCGGCGGGACCTCGGGGCCCACCTCGAAGCAACAGGCGCGGATCGCGGGACCGATGAGCGCCAGAAACGATGCGGGAGACTCGCCGGACTCCCCGGCGAGCGCGGCGGAAATCCGCTCGCCGATGCCGGCCACCGTGCCGCGCCATCCGGCGTGGGCCGCGGCCACCAACCCGGACGCCGGAGCGTGAAGAAGGATGGGAACGCAGTCCGCCGATTGCACCGCCACCGCCTCGCCCGGCGCCCGGAGCACCGCACCGTCGGCGGGCGCATCGCCGGGACCCGGCAGGATCCGAACCGCGTTCCCATGGACCTGGCGCAGCGCATGCATCGTCGAAACGCCGAGTCCCTCGCCGAGCGCCGCCAGATCGGCATCGCGCCGGTCGCGGCGCCCGAAGGGCGCATGGCCGCCCGCGTTCCGCACGCAAAGGGTAAAGGCGTGCGGCGCCGCGAGTGCCGGCACGGACAGGACATCGATCCCTCCGGCAAGCCGGCGATACCGGAAACCCCGGGGCGCTGCCGGCAGGCGACCTCCGGGCGAGGGATCTTCGCCGGGGGACAACCGGGTCAGGACTGGTTGCGCATGAACGGCGGGGTGGAGAAATCGCCCCAGCGATCGTCGAAATCATTCAACTCGGAAGCTTCCGATTCGCCCTCCACTGGCGCCGGGGCGGAGGGCGCCGCACGCCGCAGCGGCTGCGGTTCACGGGGTTCGGCGGTTCCCCCGCCCACCTGCACACTGAGCTTCTGGGGAGTCGCTCCGTGGCGGCTGCGGTTCGGGAACCCGGTGGCCACCACCGTGACCTTGATCCGGCCCCCGTCGTCGCCTTCGTCGAGCTCGGGGTCCACCGCGGTCCCGAGGAGGATATTGTCGCCCGGACCTCCGGCGCCGCCGGTGAGACTTTCGGTCGCCACCGCGGCGCGGACGATGTCCACCGCATGCTTCATCTCCGTCAGCGACAGGGATTCCCCTCCCGTCACGTTGATCAGGATGCTGGAGGCGCCGCGAATCGAAGTGTCTTCCAGAAGCGGCGAGGAAATGGCAGCGCTGGTGGCCTCTTCCACCCGCCGGGATCCGGAAGCCACCCCGATTCCCATCACCGCATCGCCCCGCGCCTTCATCGCCGTACGCACGTCGGCAAAGTCGAGGTTGATTTCTCCCGGCGTCTGGATCAGATCGGAAATCCCCTGCACCGCCTGGCGCACGACGTCGTCGGCATCCCGGAACGCCTCGCGGATGGGCTTGTCGCCGTAGACCTCGACCACCCGGTCATTCGGCACGCAGATCAGGGTGTCCACATACTCCCGAAGCTCGCGGATGCCCTCTTCGGCGGTCTCCTGGCGGCGGCGGCCCTCGACGCTGAACGGCCGGGTCACCACGGCGACGCACAGCGCCTTCGTTTCCTGGGCGACGCAGGCCACCACCGGACCGGCGCCGGTGCCGGTGCCGCCTCCGGCCCCGAGAGTGACGAAAACCATGTCGGCGCCCTGAAGGGCATCGAGCACGGTGTCCATGTCGTCGGTGGCCGCAAGCCTGCCGATCTCCGGATCACCGCCGCAACCCAGACCGCCGGTTCGCTCCAGCCCGAGCTGGAGCCGCGTCGGGGCCTGCGATTTCTCGAGAACCTGGGCGTCGGTGTTGGCGACGATGAACTCGACCCCGCCGACTCCGGCATCGATCATCCGGTCGACGGAGTTCCCTCCGCCGCCGCCCACGCCGATCACCTTGATGACCGCCTTGGCGGGCCCCCTGGGCAGCGGACGACGCTCGATGGTCTTCGCCGGCCTGGCAGGCTTCGCAATTTCCGGACGGGGTGGCCGCTCGCGGGCGGCTGCGGGTTCATCCGCGAACAGGATCATGAGATTTCTCCCTGGGACGTTCGTTGGGGGAACAGCAGTGTAGGCGAGGGGAGGCCGGCCCCACCCACGGTTCGTGGGGGCCGGGGTTCACCCTGCCCTCCATAGCCGGCCGGCCACCCGGCGGACTTCCTCGCCCACCGAACGCACGAGGCGCGGTACGAATCCGGACGCGTCGGCGCGGGTGGCGGCGGTGCGTGCGTCTTCCTTCGCCCCGTGCCGGCACAGGCCGACTGCGGCAGCGAACTGGGCATGGTCCACCCGATCGGCGAGCCCGGATAAATTCCGGGGACCGCGCCGCTCCACGGTGGCGCCGAAAACCAGGCGCACGACTTCATCAAGGGCATCGAGGTTGGCGCCGCCGCCGGAAATCACGATGCGGCCGGGTACCTGGTCCAGCCATTTCCGGAGATTGTCCCGGAGGCGGGTCATGTCGCTCTCCGCCCGCGCCTGGAGGATCCGCGCAAGGATCCGCCGCCGGAAGATCTGTGGATTTCTGGATCCCGCAATCGGGAGCTCGAAGATCTCCTCCTCGGGCACCGCCCCGAACAGGGCGTGGCCGAAGCGGCGCTTGGCCTCCTCGGCGGTGGCGAACGGAGTCTGGAGACCGAGCGACACGTCGCGGGTGTACGCACGCCCGCCGCTCGGCATGACATCGGACCACCACACGGCGCCGTCGCGATATACCGCGAGGCCGGTGTTGGCCGCCCCGATGTCCATCAACAGGAACTCGTCCGCATGCTCCTCTTCCGGCTCGAACACGCCTTCCGCGGTGGCGAACGACGAGAAGGCCAGCCCCCGCACCGCGACGCCAACGGTATTCACCGCCTTCTCGACTCTTCGGAGCGCTTCCCGCGGACAGGAAACCAGATGGACGAACGCCTGGATGCGCTCGCCGCTCCACCCGGTCGGGTCCTGGGTGGCATCGAGGTCATCGACCCAGTACTCCTGGGGAAGGGCATGCAGGAGTTCATACGGCGGACGAAGCCAGGTCTCGCGCCCTCCCTGGGGAATGGCGCTCTTCACCGCCCGCTCGACATCGCGGTCGGTGATGGCTTCGGAATGCACCCTGACTTCGCCCGACGAGTTGATGCTGCGCCGGTTCCGGGCGCCGACGCTCACCCAGGCCTCGCCGACTTCCAGCCCGGCGGACTGCTCCAGTTCCTCCATGGCGCGGCGAATCGAGTCGGAAGCGGCTTCCGGCCGCACCACCTCGCCGTTCTGGATGCCCTCGGCATCCGCCTGGCCGACCGCGAGGATTTCCAGCCGGGTCGATCCCTCCGGCTCTCCCGGATGCACCCGGGCGAGGACCGCGCGAACGCTCTCGCTCCCGATGTCCAGGCCGCAATACCAGTCCTTGAGTCTCACGAAGTCACTCCTCCGCCAGTGGGAACGACCGGTCCCGGCCCGTCGGGAGTCAGCCGCAGCAACAGCCGATCGGCGACGCGGGCATCCACCTCGAAGAGGTCGGACCAGTGCAAAAGAAGATCGGGCAGATGGCCGAACGTGGCTTCGAGCCCCTCCTCGAAGCGCTCCTCGGTGACAAGGAGGGTCACCGGCCACGGACGAAGGGTGACGGCGACGCGCAACGCTCCCGCGGATGCGTCCAGTTCCGACACGAACCGATCCAGGTCGGGACGGGACAGCAGGATGGCGGCGAGTCGCGCGGAAAGCCGCGCGCACCCGGAGAAACCGGGGGCCTCGGGATCCCCACACCGAACCACCGGCAGGTCGGCCACCCCCGCCCGCGCGGCATCCGCCGGGGAAGCGGGGCCGAGCACGGTCCCGTCACTCCCGAGGGCGAGGGGGGGAACCGTGGGGAGCAACGCCACCGCGGTCTTCTCGAGGACCACGATTTCCGCCGGCCCGAGCAGGGGGCGGCGCACGTGTCCGCGCTCCAGCAACCCGGTGGCTTCCAGGCGCTTCAGAAGGGCCCGGGCGTCCTTCGCGGCGGCCCCGAAAGACCCGGACGCAGCGAACTCGCGCGCCAGGCGCCCGGCGCCGGTGATATCGAATTGCGGGGGGCCGGCGCCCCCGAGGAGACGCGCGATGATGATGCCGAGGAGGAACACGAACGGAAGGCATCCGACGGTGATCCACACCACTCCCGCAACCGCATTGCGGGCCGGGGGCGGTGGCAGGACGAGACGCGGACGCCCGCGCCCCCTCGTCTCGAGCAGACGGTCCAGCTCCCGGGGTGGCGCACCTCGGGCGCGCCGGGGAACGGCAGGATCAGGACGCTGCGGCAACGAGCTTCTCCTTCAGCAGATCGGGAAGCCGGGTGATGCTCCCGGCGCCGAGGGTCAGAACCACATCCCCGGACTGCAACCGGCTCGCGAGGTGCGTCGCGATGTCCTCGTGGTTCCCGAAGTGGTGGACATCCGGATGACCCGCATCCCGGAGGGCCCGGGCCAGCCCCGCGCCGCTGATTCCCGGAATCGGGGCCTCTCCGGCAGCGTGGACGTCGGTCACCACGACGACTTCCGCCTGGTCGAACGCCCGGGCGAAATCATCGGCCAGATCCCGCACTCGACTGTACCGATGGGGTTCGAAGACCGCGAGCGTGCGCGCGCCGTACGCCGACTTCGCCGCCTCCAGGGTGGCTCGGATCTCGTTCGGATGGTGGGCGTAGTCGTCCACGATCCGGACGCCGCCCACCACGGCTCGCAGATCGAAGCGGCGATCCACGCCGGAGAACGTCTCGAGGCCCTTGCGCACCGACCGCGCCGGGATGCCGAGTTCGAGGCCGATCGCGGCCGCGGCGAGAGCGTTCCGAACCGTCACCAGACCGGGCCGGCACAACGCGACCGGGCCGGCGGCGCCGCCCCGGATCCGAAGCTGGAAACGCGCCCCGTTCTCGTCCGACACGATCTCGCTCGCCGAGATGTCGGCCTCCGGGGAAAGGCCGAACGTCACGAAGCGACGTCGCACCCGGGGAAGCAACGCCGCAAGGTTCTCGTCGTCGGCCGACAACACGACGCATCCGTAGAACGGAACCTTGTTCGCGAACCGGAGAAAGGACTCGCGAAGGTCGTCCATGTCCGCGTAGGCATCCAGGTGCTCGCGGTCGATGCCGGTGATCGCCGCGACGATGGGCAGGAGACCGAGGAAGGTGCGGTCCGACTCGTCGGCCTCCGCCACCAGGATCTCCGAATCCCCCAGTCGCGCTCCCCCTCCGAGCCGGGCCACCCGGCCACCGATCACCACCGTGGGATCGAGGCCGGCATGGTCCAGCAGGGCCGCGACCATCGAAGTGGTCGTCGTTTTTCCGTGCGATCCCGCCACCGCGATCGCGAACTTCATCCGCATCAGCTCGGCCAGCATCTCGGCCCGCGGGATGATCGGAAGCTGGCGCTCGGCGGCCGCGGTCACTTCGGGGTTCGAAGCGCCGATGGCGGAGGAGACCACCACGACGTCGGCGTCACGGACGTGCTTCGCCGCATGGCCTTCGAAAACGATGGCGCCCAGGTCGGCGAGCCGATGCGCGCTCCCGCCGAAGCGAATGTCCGAACCGGTGACCCGGTAGCCCAGACTCAGCAGCACTTCGGCGAGACCACTCATCCCCACCCCGCCGATTCCGACGAAATGCACCCGGGTCCGCTGCGAAAACAGCAACCCCCGGGGTTCGCGGACCGGCCCCCGGGGAGCGGAATCCTCGGTCATGCGGCGTTCAGGGCGACCAGCTGGTCGGCAAGGGTCTCGGCCGGACGGTCCCGCGCCAGACGAAGGGCGGAGGCGGACATCCCGCGCCGCCGCCCGGGATCGGCGGCAAGCGCCAGCAGGACGCGGGCAAACTCCTCGCCGGACACGCCGTCCGGCAACACCATCGCCGCCCCGGCCGATTCGAATGCTTCGGCATTCCGCCGCTGGTGCGCTCCTGCGACCGGCGCCGGAACGAGGATCGCCGGCCGACCGGTGACCGCCAGTTCCGCACAGGTGATCGCCCCGGACCGGCCGACGACCAGGTCGGCCCCGGAAAGCGCACCCGCCATGTCGTCGAGGAACGGAACGACCCGGGCGGCGAGGCCGTGCCTCCGATAGGCCTCCCGGACCGAATCCGCTTCGGCGGCCCCGGTCTGATGCGTTATGCGAAGGCGCGGCATGGCGTCCGCCAGGAACGGCAGCGCCTCCCGGACGCAGCGGTTGAGCCGGGAAGCCCCCTGGCTCCCCCCGGTGATCAACACGCCGACTTCGCAGTCCCGACCAGGAGGCGCGGAAATTCCAAGGAATTCCGGTCGTACCGGAATCCCCGAAACGAAAACGGAACGACCACCGAAGTGCTGCCTCGAGCTCTCCCAGGCGACCGCGATCGCGGTCGCGAAGCGCGCGCTCCAACGGGTGGCCAGACCGGGTTCGGCATTCGGCTCGAGCAGCAACGACGGCACGCCGGCCAACCAGCCGGAGAGAACCGCCGCACCCGACACCGCCCCGCCGGTCCCGAAGATCGCATGGGGACGGAACTGCCGGATCAGGCGGAACATCCCCACCATGCCCGCGATCAGCCCCGGGGAGGAGCGGAGCAGGACAATCGCCGAGCGTCCGCGCAGCGGCGGGACTTCGACCCGCGTCAGTTCGAAGCCGGCCGCCGGCACGAACCGGGACTCCATCCCGCGCGCCGTCCCCACGAAACGGATGTGGATGTCACCGAGCGCTGCCGCCGCGCGAGCGACCGCAAGGCCGGGAAACACGTGACCACCGGTTCCGGAGGCGGCGAAGAGAAGGCGGCGCGAAACGGTCACGAGTTCCCCTGCGAAACCGAGAGCACCAGACCGGAGGCCGCAAGCGAACTCACGAGGGCGGAACCGCCGGCGGAAACAAAGGGCAGCGGCAGGCCGGTGGTGGGAAGAAGCCCGATGGTGACGCTGATGTGAAGGAACGCCTGGATTCCGACCGCGAGCACCGCGCCGGCCCCGACCAGCATCCCGAACGCGTCGGGGGTCCGCATGGCAATCAGGAGGCCGCGCGCCACCCACGTCCCGAATGCCAGGACCACCAGCGAGGCGCCGATGAAGCCGAATTCCTCGCCGATCACCGAGAAGATGAAATCGGCGTGCGGCACCGGAAGGTAGAGCAACTTCTGCTCGCTTCCGGTAAAGCCGACACCCGACACCCCACCGGCGCCGAGGGCGATGAGCGACTGGGCCAGCTGGAACCCGTCTCCCAGTGGATCCCGGAAGGGATCGACAAACGTCAGGATCCGCTTCAGGCGGTATCCGTCGGCCAGGACGCCAAGGGTGAACAGACTGGCGAACGCCGCGCCGAGTCCCGCGAGGTGACCGAGGCGGGCTCCGCCGATTCCCAGGATGGCCGCCCCGATCAGCACCAGCAGCGTCGCGGTGCCAAGATCGCGCTGCAGGAATACGAGACCTCCCAGCACACCCGTGGTCAGGAGCGGCATGAGAAGGCCGCGAAGCCGATCGGGAGGGCGCGACGCCATCTGGTGCGCGAGGATCAGAACGAGCGCCACCTTCACGAATTCGGAGGGCTGCACCGTGAATCCGCCGAGCCGGAGCCAGCGCCAGGTGTTGTTCACCGGCGCGGACAGGAGCGGCGCCGCGAGCCCGAGAAGACACAGCCCGATGACGAGCGCCATCACCCGGGGGCGATCGAAGCGTCGGTAGTCGAACCGGGCGAGAACCACCATCAGTCCGACACCGGCGACGGCCCAGACCGCCTGCCGCAACACGAACCAGGAGGGATCACGTCCACTGGCCTCGGCGACGAAGGCCGAAGCACTGAACAACATGGCCAGACCGAAGAACACGAGCGCCACCGTAAGCCCGAAGAAAACCGGGTCGGGTGCCACCGATCGCGCTCTCATGACGCCTCCGGGGAGGGACCGGCGAGTTCGGCGGCGATGGCGCGCAACTGCTCACCGCGGTCGCGGTAGTCACGGAAATCGTCGAAACTGGAACAGCCGGGGGACAGCAGCACGACGTCACCCGGCGCCGCATCGCGGTGCGCCTGCACGACCGCCTCCCGCAGGGACACCGCCGGAACCACCGGAAACGCGGAGAGTTCCCGGAGAATCCGGTCCCGGGAAACACCGATGGCGTGGATGCGGACCACAGACCCCAGATCGGCGGCAAGGTCGGAAAAGCGGCCTCCCTTCAGGATGCCGCCGAGGATCAGCCGCACCCGGGGGTTCCCCCGGCCGTGCAGGGCCCGGAGCGCAGCCCGGGTGGCCAGCACGCTGGTGGCGCGCGAATCGTTCACGAAACGCACGCCCGCAACCGGCGGCAACTCCTCGAGCGCGTGGGGCAATCCGGTAAACCCGGCCGCCGCTGCCTCGATCGAAGCGCGCGCCACCCCGACCAGGGAGGCGGCGGCAGCCACCGCCGCCAGATTCCGCTCCTGGTGGGAGCCGGCCAGCGCCATCCCCGACAGGTCCGCCATCACCCGCTCGGCGGAACCCCGGCGCAACACCAGGCGCCGGCCGGCGAAGACGACTTCCGGGTCGTGAGTACCGGGCCGTCCCGCGAAGGGCATGAGGGAAGCACCGGACTTGAGAACCGCAGACCGGGCAAGAATGGAGGCCACCGGATCAGAAGCGTCGAACACCGCATGATCCCCGGGCCGCTGGCCGCTGAGGATGCGGCTCTTGGAACGATGGTAGTGGGCCACGTCCGGATGCCAGTCGAGGTGATCCTCGGCGGTCGCCAGGAGCACCGCAATCCCGGCGCGAAAACGTCGGATGGACGCGAGCTGGAAACTCGAAACCTCGAGCACCGCCCGGCACGAGGGCGGAAAGTCGCCCACGATCGCGGTGAGCGGCAATCCCAGGTTCCCGGCGGCGCGCGCATCGATCCCGTGATGGCGCAGTGCGGCGGTCAACATGGTCACGGTGCTGGACTTGCCCTTGGTTCCGGTAACCGCCAGGATCCGGTCCGCCGGTTCCCCGAGCGCTCGATACCCGAGTTCCAGTTCCCCCCACACCGGAACCCGCCGCCGGAATGCGGCCCGGAGGATCGGCGACGACGGGGGTATGCCGGGACTGGTGACCAGGAGCGCCGCCTCGGCCAGCAGCCCCTCGGGATTCCTCCCGGTGTGGAACCGGACTCCCAGTTCCCGAAGCACCGGAGCGTTCGGGAGCTCGGCTTCCCGCCGGGTGTCGACAACCGTGACCTCCCGTCCTGCCGCAACCAGAACCCGCGTGGCCGCAAGCCCGCTGGCTCCCGCTCCGAGCACCAGGATCCGGGGACCGGGCAGCCAGTCGAAAGCGGTGGTCATCGGTCATCGCAGCTTGAGTGTGGTGAGGGTCGCGAGGGCGCACAGGAGCGCGACGATCCAGAAACGGACGCTGATCTGGGATTCCTTCCATCCGGCGAGCTCGAAGTGGTGGTGGATGGGCGCCATGCGGAACACCCGCCGGCCCGTCAGCTTGAAACTGGCAACCTGCACCATCACCGAAGCCGCCTCGATGACGAACACGCCGCCGACCAGCACCAGCAGCACTTCCTGCCGGATCAACACGGCCTGAACACCGACCGCAGCGCCGAGCGCGAGCGAACCCACATCACCCATGAAGACCTGGGCGGGATGGGCGTTGAACCAGAGGAACCCGAGCGACGCGCCGACCACCGACGCTCCGAAGACGGTGACCTCGGAGACGCCAGCGATGTGCACGATGTCCAGGTAGGAGGAAAACTCCGCGTGGCCCGACAGATAGGCAAGAACGGCAAAGACCGCCGCCGCCACCACCACGCACCCGGACGCAAGGCCGTCCAGTCCGTCGGTCAGGTTCACGGCGTTGGAAGACGCGACCAGCACCAGCGCCGCCGCCGGCGCCAGGATCCACCCCAGCTCGGGCTGGAACACCTTGTAGAAGGGAAACACCACCTGGGTCGTGAATTCGCCGGCCTCCGCGCACCAGAGGAGAAACAGGCCGGTCAGGAGGCCAATGACCGCCTGCGCCAGGAATTTGGGCAGGATCCGCAGCCCTCCCCGGCCGGTGAGCTTCCCGTAATCGTCCAGAAACCCCAGCAACGCATAGCCGAGCGTGGCAAAGACCGCCGCCTGGATCAGGGCGTTCCCGAGGTCCGCCCACAGGACCGTTCCGACCAGGATGGATCCGACAATCAACACGCCACCCATGGTGGGAGTACCCGCCTTGGTGAGGTGGTCCCGGGGGCCGTCGGGCCGGATTTTCTCACCCACCTGGAAGCGCCGGAGCCACCGGATCAGCCACGGTCCCAGTCCCAGCGACAACAGCAACGCCGTCACGGTGGCGGCGGCGGTACGCACCGTCACATAGCGGAACACATTGAATGCCCCTACCTGGTCGGCGAGCGAATACAGCAGGTCGGCGAGCATCAGGCTCCCGCCTCCCCGGTGCACTCCAGCTGCCGCAGAATCCGTTCGAGTCCCACCGCCCGCGACGCCTTGAACAGGACGAGGTCCCCTTCCCGCACCCCGCCGGACACCGCGTCCGCCCCCTCCTCGAGGGTCTCGAACGCCGACGCCCGCACCCCGGCCCGACCGGCCGCCTCGGCGATCAGCCGTCCGAGCGATCCCACCCCGATGACGTGGTCCAATCCGGCTTCGGCGGCGTACACGCCGCACTCCGCGTGGAGATCGGCGCCCTGTCCGCCCAGTTCATGCATGTCACCGGCCACCAGGATCCGGCGACGGGCCGGAGTTTCGGCAAGGTCGGCGATGGCGGCGCGGAGGGCTGCCGGACTCGAGTTGTAGGTCTCGTCCACTGCGGTGGCGCCACCGGCGAGCTGCACCCGCGTGCCCCGTCCGGGCAGCGGCCCGACGGATTCGACCGCGGCGATCGCCCGGTCGATCGGAACCCCCATCGCCACGGCCGCGGTCAGCCCGCCGAGCACGTTGCGGGCGTTGTGCATGCCGGAGAGCCCGCAACGGACGGTCTGCCAGGCGCCGCCGAAGGCGCGCACTTCGAACCGCAACCCCGATTCCGTCCTCTCGTAGCGCCGCCCGCGGATGTCCACCTTCTTCCGAAACCCGAAGGTGATGCGGTGGCCGGGAAACCGATCGGCCTGGGCCAGAACCAGATCGTCGTCGGCGCGGACCAGCGCGGTGGAGTCCCGGGAGAGAGCCTCGAACAGCTCCCCCTTGGCAGTGGCCACCCCTTCCACGCCGCCGCCGACCCCTTCCAGATGTGCCGGGCTTACCGCCGTGATCAGCCCGCAGTCGGGAACCACGATGCCGGTGAGGGCGCCGATCTCTCCCGGCGCCGACATGGCGAGTTCCATCACCCAGATGTCCTCGTCCCCGGCCGCGAGTATCGAGAGCGGAACCCCCAGGTGGTTGTTCCAGTTTCCCGGGCTTCGGAACACCGTCCGGGTGGCGCCGAGCGCCCGCGCCGCCACCTCGCGGGTCGTCGTCTTCCCGACGCTTCCGGTGATGGCCACGACTTCCGGGCCGCGTTCGAGCCGCAGGTGGCGGGCCAGCGCACCCAGCGCGGCGCCGGGGTTGCCGACCCGGATGAAGCAATGCGGGTGGGCGGACGGGACCGCGGGAGTCGGAGCATCGCGCTCGATGACCGCTCCGGCAGCCCCCGCTTCGATCGCGGCGGCAACGAATTGATGGCCATCGCGACGACCGCGGATGGCGAAGAAAAGCTGTCCCTCGCGAAGGGTGCGGCTGTCGATCGAAGCCCCGTCACACACGAGATCCGGCCCCGCCAACTCCCCCTCCATGGAGATCGCGGCCTGCCGGGCCGGGAATTTCACGGTCCGCCCCCCGCCCGCAACGCTTCCCGGACGAGATCACGGTCGTCGCAGGGAACCCTTCCGCTCCGCAGGTGTTGGTGCGACTCGGCGCCGCGCCCGGCCACCAGCACGACGTCCCCGGACGTTGCCTCGGCCACCGCGTACCGGATCGCGAGGCGCCGGTCCGGCTCGCAGACGGTCACCGAGCCGGCGCATTCCGCTTCCGCGCCCTCGCGGATGGCGGCGATGATCCGGTCCGGCTTCTCGTTTCGGGGGTTGTCGGTAGTGAGCACCACCCGGTCGGCGAGCCGCGCGGCCAGCCGACCCATCGGAGCGCGCTTGCCCGGATCCCGGTCTCCGCCACAGCCGAAAACCACCCAGAGCCGGCCGTCGGCAGCCAGACTGCGGGCGGCCTCGAGCGCCTGTTCCAGGGCATCCGGGGAGTGCGCGAAATCCACCAGAACCCGGGGAGCGTTCGGCCGCTCCGGCGCCTGCACCGGCTCCATCCGGCCCGGGGGTGGAGAAGAAGCCGCAAGCGCTGCCGTGATGTCCCCGGGGGAAAATTCCATCCCGAAGAGCGCGGTCCAGGCGCCTGCCAGGTTGCTCGCGGCGAATGCGCCGGGTACGGTGGTGGGGATCCGCTGTTCTCCAACCGGCGTTGCCAGACGTACTTCCTGCCCGGTGTCCGTCCGGCGCGTCCCGAGGATGCGCACGGTGGCGTTTCGGGCCGACCCGAACGTCGAAATCACGATGTCCGACCGGCGCGCCGCGATTTCGCGTTCGAGCTTGATCCCGCCGGGACTGTCGATTCCGATCACCGCGTTTCCGCCGCCGCGCAGGTGCTCGGTGAAGAGCAACCGCTTCGCTGAGTGGTACGCCGCCAGATCGCCGTGATAGTCGAGGTGTTCCGGCGTCAGGTTGGTGAAGACCGCGGCCTGGAAGAACACGCCCTGAAGGCGTCCCTGGTGGAGGCCGTGCGAAGAACACTCGATGGCCCCGAACCGGCACCCCCGACGCCGCGCCTCGTCGAGGAGGGCATGGAGATCGACGGGGGAACCGGTAGTCAGCCCGGCTTCCCCCTGCACCAGGAAATCGGCGGTTCGGAGGCGGGTCCCGAGGGTTCCCGTCAGCAGACTGGCGCCCGCAAGCCGGCGGAAGACCGAATCCAGCAGCCAGCAGATCGTCGTCTTCCCGTTGGTTCCGGTCACCCCCGCGAGGGAAACCGCCTCCGAGGGGTCGCCGTGGAACACGGACGCCACCGAGCCAAGGGACCATCGGGTGTCGCGTACCCGAACCCACGGAATACGGATTCCCTCCGGCGCCCGCTCCACCAGGACGGCGGCAGCGCCGGCGCGGATGGCCTCCGGAACGAAGTCATGGCCGTCGTGGGCGGCGCCCCGAACCGCCACGAAAAGATCACCCGGGCGGACGTTCCGCGAATCGCTGGCGATACCGGAGATCATGGTGTCCGCGGCGCCCGGAGCCATCTCCGGCAACTCGCCCGAAACGACCACCCCGAGCCGGCGCGGCGGCAGGGGGGGCCGCGCGAGAACAGCGGGTCTCACGGCTCGGGATGCGGCCCCGGCGCGGGGCCTCCGACTGCGATCGACGGCCCGACCGGGGACAGCGACTCGATGTCATCGCCTTCCGGCAGGGCAGCGGCGGTCCGCACCGGATCGCCACCTTCCAGCAGTGCGGCGACCCGGTCCCGCAGCGATGCATCGGCCGGGAAGTCGCTGGCGACCCGGACGAGGGCCTCCGGATGACCCCGGAAGCGGGACCGGGCGATCCGCTCGACATCGCTGCCGTGAAGGCGTTGGCGCCAGAGCACCCGGACAGCGATCCTCCCGAACACCCGGGCCGCGAATGTTCCGCTGTGCCGGGGTTTGTGCGCATCCAGGATCACCACGGCAGTGAACCGCGGGTCGCCGGCGGGAGCGAATCCCGCGAACGAGGACGTGTACTCGGTATCCGAATATCCGCCCGGCGCCGCTTTCTGGGCGGTCCCGGTCTTGCCGGCAATCCGAAATCCCGGCACCGCCGCCGCACTGCCGGTTCCGGTCTCGACGACCCGCTCCATCATCGCCCGCATCCGGGCGGCGGTGGCCTCGGTGACGACCCGCTCCGCGGGCTCCGCCGGGACCGGAACCCCGCCGACCGATCGCACCAGCCGGAGCGGCGCCCGGAGGCCGCCGTTGGCCAGTACGTTCGCGGCCTGGACCATCTGCACCGGAGTCACGGCGATCCCCTGGCCGAAGGACACCGTCGCCAGACGGATGGGACGCCATCTTCCGCCCCGCGGCACGATCCCCCGGCTCTCGCCTCCCAGACCGATGCCGGTCCGTCTTCCGAAACCGAAACGTTCGATGTATCGGCCGAGGACATCCGAGCCGAGGCGTTCGGCTACCTGAAGCGTCCCGATGTTGGAGGAGCGGGCGAAGACTTCTTCCAGGGTCAGAATCCCGAGCGGTTTCCAGTCATGGACGGCCCGGCGGCCGATGGCGTACTGTCCCCCGCCGGTATCGAACCGCTCCGATTCGTGGGTCACGCCTTCGTTCAGCGCGGCGGCGAAGGACACCAGCTTGAACACCGAACCCGGCTCGTAGGGAGAGGAAACCGTGCGGTTCACCCGGTACCCGGCCGGATAGTTCTGGTAGCGCTCCGGGAGGAAGGATGGGGCACTGGCCATGCCGAGGATCTCCCCGGTTCGGGTCTCCACGAGGATGATCGCGCCCCCGGAAGCACCGATTTCCTCCACTCCGCGCGCCAGTTCGTCCTCGATGATGGCTTGCACCGGGAGGTCGAGTGTCAACTGCAAGTCGCGTCCGGCGCGGGACGGCGTCTCGATGCGGCTGCCGTGACTCGCCCGGCGGCCGTCGGTCGCGAGCAGGCGAACTCCCGGCTCGCCGCGCAGCACCTCGTTCCAGGCGCTTTCGATTCCACTCAGGCCGTTGTTCTCCGATCCCGTGAAACCGAGGAGCTGCGCGGCCAGCCTTCCTCCCGGCCACGCGCGCCCGTATTCCTCGATGACCGCAACGGGGTAACCGCTCTGCCGGGCGCACTCCGACTGCTCCGGCGTGGCGCGGCGCTTGAGCCAGCTGAATCGCGAGTCCCGCCGCAGCATCCTGGCGATCCGCGCGGAGGAGACCCCCAGGCACCGTCCCAGCGTCCGGCCCGCACCGGGTATGTCCTCCGGCCGATACTCCGAGGGAACGGCGTAGAACGAATCCCGCAGGATGCTCACCGCGAGCGGACGGCCGTTCCGATCGAGGATCTCACCGCGCCGGGGAGGGATGGTCATGCGCTCCTCCCGCTGCCGGATGGCGCGGGACACCATCTCCTCGTGCTGCACGATCTGCAGATGGAAGAGGTTTCCTCCCAGCAGCGCCCCCCAGAGCGCGAGCGCCCCCATCACAAGCACGATCCGGGCCCGCATCTGGCCGGACGGGAACGTCCGGGCCGGCGATTTCGGAGCCGGGGATGGCTGACTGAAAAGCGACGGAGCGGCCGGCGCCTTCTTCCTGGTCATGTCTTCCCGGTTACGGGCGCGGTAACGCTCCGGTTGCGGCTCTCCCGCCGGGAGCCGGGGCTTCGCGGCGAGCGGCGAGACCGGGAGCGCCACCGGCGATGTCGAGAACGGCGACCTGCGAGGGGGGGCCGAGACCGAGGCGTTCCCGGGCCAGTCGTTCCACGCGTTCCGGATTCACGAGTTCACTGAGGCGAAGCTGATGGTGCTGGATATCGCGTTCGAGGCGTTCCTTCTCCAATCGGAGCGCCTCCGTGCGATACCCGAGGCGAACCGCTTCGTGACGGGGCCAGTAGGCCGCGAGAAATGCAAGCAGCACCAGGGCGCCCACCAGGGCGATCCGGATCAGGGCCCGGTAACGGACCGGGTCCACCGAGCGCTGGAGCCACTCGTTGCCGGGCCGGTACCCGATCCGCCCTCCCCCACGGTGGATCATCGGACGCCCCCATCCCCCGCGATGACTCGACGCAGCACCCGCAAGCGGGCGCTCCGCGAGCGGCGGTTCCTCCCGATCTCGTCTTCGGTGGGAAATACCGGACGCCGGGTCTCGAGGACGAACCCGGGACTCCTCGAGAGCGACCGGAAAAGCTGCTTGACCGGCCGGTCCTCCTCCGAATGCCACGCGATCACCGCCATGACGCCGCCCGGCGCGAGACAACCGGGCCCGGCCTCGAGGGCCGCGGCAAGCGCTTCGTTCTCCCGGTTGACCGCGGCCCGTATCGCAAGAAACGTGCGGGTCGCGGGATCCCGTCTTCCCCTTCCCGGTCCGATGGCGGCGATCACCGCGGCCCGAAGGTCCCCGGTGGTCCCGAGGGGACGGCGCGCAGCGATCTGGCGGGCGATGGCCCGGGAGCGCGGTTCCCCGTACCCATGAAGCAGGTCGGCGATCTGGCGCACATCCATGCGGTTCAGCAACTCGGTCGCGGTTTCGCCCCGGCCCGGGTCGAAGCGCATGTCGAGCGGCCCCGGATCGCGCAGGGAAAAACCCCGTTGCGGGCTGTCCAGTTGCGGACTGGAGACGCCGAGATCCAGCAGGATGCCGTCCACCCGGTCCCACCCCTCCCGCGCCAGTTCACCCTCCAGGCCACGGAAGTCCGCCTGGCGGAAACGAAATCCCGGCTCGCGTGCGGAGAGCGCCGCGGCCGCCGGGAACGCCGCCGGATCCTTGTCAAGCGCGAGGACCCGGCTTCCGGGCGCGGCGCGCAACAACGCTTCGCTGTGTCCCCCGCGGCCGAACGTTCCGTCGAGATACCGGCCGCCGGGGACAGGCGCCAGGAACCGGAGCACCGCATCCAGGAGAGCCGGCGTGTGCGAGCCCGGGTGGCTTCCGCGGCCGGCGCATGTCGGCTTTCGCTCCGCAGCAGGCGAATTGCCGGCGGCCGGAGGGTCGAAGCAGGGAGGACGGTCGCTTCCATCAGATCCCCGCATCGGCGAGTCTCTTCCAGTCCTCGTCGGTGAACTGGTCCTCATCCAGCTTCGCAACGAGACGGGCCTGATCCCACGCCTCGATATAACGGCCCTTGCCGATCACGTCCACGCGCCCGGTTGTTCCGGCACACTCGCGAAGCTGCTGGGGGAACACCACCCGTCCCTGGCGGTCCAATTCCGCTTCCTGGCCGAAGTAGTTCGCCCGCAACAGGAACTGCCGCTTGGCCCGGTCGAGGTCGGAGCGGCCTTCGAGCCGGTTTTCGATCTCCTTCCAGGTCTCCAGCGGATACAGCCAGACGCTGTCCCCGAGCAGACTGGTGACGAACATGCGGCTCCCGTGCTCCGCCAGCAGCGGCCCCAGAAACGCCGCCGGGAGTTTCAGCCTCCCCTTGGGATCCACGGTGGCTGGATGGTTGCCGCGAAACATGGGGAACTGACGCTCTGGACCTTTCCGGAATTTCCGATCGAGTCGAAGGACGCTGCCATCGAATCCGAGGGGGAGGAAGAGGGCAGATTCCTAGTTGTACCACTTTTAACCACAAATATCCACCAATTTCCCAATCGCTCGATCAGCGAGCCCACCCGCGCGCAAGATCAACCACCGTGGCGGGCTGGTTGCGGCCCGAATCCACCAGGGATCACGGATGGTCGGGAGGTTCGACTTGCATATTTCTGGCGGGAGGCCTGCCGACCGTCTACCGGGGGTGCGATGGTCGAGTCCCGGAACCGGCGCGCCGGTTCGTGCGTCCCACGACATGCCGGTCCCGACCACAACCCGAGCCGGGAAGAGCCACCCGGCGCGTCGCCACGTTGCTAGGATGCGCCGCCGTGCGCGCCGGTCTTGTGGGGTTCCCGTCCTCCGGCAAGAAGACGATGTTCCAACTGCTGACCCGCGTCGTGCGGACCGGGTTCCGGACGGCCGCCGAGCGCGGGGTGCTCGCCGTGCCGGACGAGCGGCTCGCGACACTCGCACGGCTCCATCGCTCGCGCAAGATCACTCCGGCGACCATCGAGGTAGTGCTGCTGCCGGCCCTCCGCCAGGGCGCGCACGGCTCCACCGAGAACCTCGCCGCCGTGCGCGATGTGGACGTGGTGGTGCACGTTGCCCGGGCATTCCAGAGCCTGGAAGCGCCAACACCCTTCCCCTCGGTGGACCCGGTTCGAGACGCCGCGAACCTGGAGCTGGAACTCCTGCTCGCCGATCTCGGGGTGGTGGAGAAGCGCCTGGACCGGTTGCAGAAGGAACGCGCCCGGGGAAGAACCCGCGCAGCCCCGGGCGAACGGGAGCTGCTGGAACGGGCACGGGAGGCGCTGGAGGAAGAGCGTCCGATCCGGGCAGCGCTCTCTTCGGAGGACCGGCGTCGGCTCGGGGGCTTCGGACTGCTCAGCGCCAAGCCGCAGCTCCTGCTGATCAACGGCGGCGAGGACTCGGCCACCCTGGATGGAGACCTCCGATCCCGGCTGGAGGACCATGCCGCCCTGCCGGACACCGCGGTCGCAGCGGTGTCCGCGCGGATCGAACGCGAGATCCAGGATCTCGGCGACGAGGACGCCGCCGCGTTCCGCCGCGAGATCGGGGTGGAAGCCGGAGCCGCTTCGCGGGTGATCCGCGCGATCTTCGAGCTCGTGGACCGCGCGACCTTCTATACGGCAGGAGACACCGAAACCCGCGCCTGGCTCATTCGACGCAACACCCGGGCGCAGGAAGCTGCCGGGACCATCCACTCCGACATGGAGCGGGGATTCATCCGGGCCGAGGTGGTCGCCTTTGACCGGCTGGTGGAACTCGGGTCCTGGGACGCCTGCCGCAAGAAGGGCGCGCTTCGGCTGGAGGGACGCGACTACCCGGTCCAGGACGGGGATGTCCTGGTGATCCGGTTCAACGTGGGCTGAGTCCCGGCGCGGCGGACGGGTTGCGCAAGAGGGGACCGGCTGCTAGCTTCGCCGCATCGTGCGAATCATGTCCCCCATCCGAATTCTGCTTGTAGTCGCCATGATGGGCGGCTGTTCCCCGCGGCGCGCCATGACCCCGACCCCGCCCACACTTCCTCCCCCGGCGCCGGGAGGCGCCAACCCGGATCCCGGGTCCGGAGTCTCGACCCCTCCGGAAACGAAGCCACCGCCCCCGCCGCGCGGCCTCCCGGAGGCGCCGGAGGACATCTGCATTCCAACCCACGCCAACGGCTGCGTTCCCGCCCCCGAGTTCAACAAGATGGCGACGGAGAAGGCTCCGAACTACGCCAGGCACCCCAATTTCGAGGAGCAGTGGGGACTCGAATCCATCAATGCCCATCTCGCGTACGCACACGTCAATCTGCTGGAAGGGCCGGATGCCGCGCCGGGCGACGGCGTCACCATCGGCATCATCGACAGCGGCATCGACACGGAGCATCCGGCCTTCGAGGGCAAGAAGATTCACCTGGAGTTGCTGCTCGGAACCAAGGGAGATACCGGGGAGGACATCTCCCACGGTACTGCGGTGGCGAGCGTCGCAGCCGGCAATCGGACCTCCGAACCAAGGGCGTCGCACGGGGTCGCATGGGGGGCCGACCTTGCCGTCTGGGCGATCCCGCTCGGCTCGGGGGATGGGAAATACGAGCCGATCACGCTGGCGACACTCGCGGAAACGGACGCTGAATTTGCCGAACTCCTGGAGCCGGTATTCGCCTGGAGCGACGGAGAACGGACCGTCGACATCCTGAACCTGAGCTTCGGCTACGACGGCCTGATCGACGCATACACCGCAGAGGGCCTTCGCGCGAACTTGCCGAAAACGATCGCCGCCCTCGCCCAGGGGAGTGCATCCGACAAGACGATCCTGGTGTGGGCAGCCGGAAATTCCCACGAAAGCTGGTGTGAGGAGGGCGTTCCGAACTGCATGGACAACAAGATCGACGCCGTCTCGGTTGACATCCTCCCGGGCTTGGTGGCGCGGCTCGAGGAGCTCCAGGGGCACACCGTCGCGGTCGTGGCCCTGGGCCCGAACGGGGGCGGGATCGCCAGTTTCTCGAACCGCTGCGGCATCGCCGCCGACTTCTGCATCGCGGCTCCGGGATCCCGGATCGGATACGCCTACTTCGGGCCCATTGGCCGGGAAGACGGAGTCCGGACCTACGATCAGGGGGACGGGACTTCGTTCGCCGCTCCGATGGTCGCGGGCGGACTCGCAGTCATGAAACACCTCTTCCGGGATCAGCTCACGAGCGAGGAACTGGTGACGCGCCTCTTCGCAACCGCCGATGACACCGGCATCTACGCCGACCGATCGATCTACGGCAACGGCCGCATGGACCTCGGCGCCGCCACCTCTCCCGTCGGCGTGCTCGGCGTTCCCATCGAGACCACCGGCGCCCTCGCCACCGGGCAAGCCGCCCTCCAGTCCACCCGACTGCGCCTCGGCGCCGCCTTCGGCGACGGAATCCAGGACGCCCTCGACGACCACGAGATCATGTCCCTCGACAGCCTCGGCGCCCCCTTCTGGCATCGCCTCGACGGATTCGCGGTCACGACCGACGGCCCCTCGATGGCGGCCCGGCTCCGCAGCTTCCTCGGCCCCGACTCCGGATCGGCGTTCCCCGGCGGTGGAAACCTCCAACCCGGGGTCACGGGAGTCCGCAGCGACATCCTGCGGATGCCCACCGCCACCGGCAGCGGGCACCTTGCACTCGCCGAGGGTGCGGTGATGTTCAGCGCCGTCGGCCACGGCGGCCTCTCCGCCACCGCGTTCACCACCGGGAACTGGCGCGCCGGAATGCCGGCCGCCGGCGCCGCCTTCGGTTGGCGACCGGGCAACCTTCCGGTCGGGATCCGCGCCGGCTGGATCGAGGAGCGGGAGACGCTGCTCGGCAGCATGGGTCACGGGGCGTTCGGGAACCTCTCCGCCACCACCGGCTTCCTCGGGATCGACGGCGGAGTGCAGCTGGGCCGCTGGCGGCTCGGTGGCAGCGGCGAGTTCGGCATGGCCCGCCCCGAGGTCCACGGGGGAATCATCCAGGACATCTCGACGCTCGCCACCACCGCGTTCTCGGTGCACCTCGGAACCACGCTGGCGGATGCCGGCTCGCTGGAGTTTTCGGTGTCGCAGCCGCTGCGGGTGGAGGCCGGCCAGGCCGCGCTTCAAGTGCCGGCGGCCCGCACCCGGCAGGGGACGGTGACCTATCACGGGTTCACAGCCGATCTGGCCCCCGGGAACCGCTGGATCGACCTGGCCGCACAATGGAACCGGCGTCTCGGTCCGGGGGAGTTCCGGTTGGGAGCGATCCGCAGCCACCGGGCGGGCCACCGGAAGGCGCTCGGCGCGCCGATGGCCCTCCTCTCCGGCTGGCGATGGACCTTCTGACCCGCGGCCATCGAAGACGGACGCGATGTGCCCCGGGCGGATCGGGCGCGTCCCGCTGGCGGCGCCGGCGCCCATCATGACCGGAACCGGATACACCGCTTGGATCCTGATCGTGGCTGGCGCGCTCGGCGCTTGCTCGGCGCGTTCTTCAAAGACCCCGGCCGTTCCCCCGGCGGGTGGGAATCCGGCCCCGCCGCCAGCAGTTCCGCCGGTGGAGCCGCCTCGCCCGCTCCGTCCGGTTCCTCCACCGCGCGGCCTCCCGGAGGCGCCGGAGGACGTCTGCATTCCGACCCATGCGAGCGGCTGCGTTCCCGCCCCCGAGTTCAACCGGATGGCGACGAAGAAGGCGCCCGACTACACCGCGCACTCCGGCTTCAAGGCGCAGTGGGGGCTCGAGTCCATCAACGCGCATGTCGCCTATGCCCACGTGAATCTGCTGAAGGGGCCGGACGCGGCGCCAGGCGCCGGCGTCGTCATCGGCGTGATCGACTCCGGCATCGACACCGAACATCCGGCCTTCAAGGGCAAGACGATTCACGAGGAATTCCTGCCCGGAACCACGAGGGAAACCGGGGAGGAATTCTCCCACGGCACCGCGGTGGCAAGCGTCGCAGCCGGCATGCGAATCTCCGACCCCGACGCCGCCCACGGAGTCGCCTGGGGGGCGGATCTTGCCGTCTGGGCAACTCCGCCCAAGGAACTGACGGCCGAACCGGTCACCCTGGAGGAACTCGCCGGGGATGACGACTGGATCGCCTCGATCTTCCGGCCGGCCCTCACCTGGAGCAGCGGAGGACGATCCGTCGACATCCTGAACCTGAGCTTCGGCTACAACGGCGTGATCGACGCATACTCCGAGGAAGACCTTCGCGCGAACCTGCCGAAAACGATCGCTGCGCTCGCCCAGGCGGATGCACCCGACAAGACGATCCTGGTGTGGGCGGCCGGAAATGGTCACGGCGGGGGGATCGACGCGGACGAGGCAAACACCGCCGGGATCGCCGGAAGGAGGATGGCCGGGAAGGAACACCGCGAAGGCGACGCCGTCTCGGCCGTGATCCTTGCGGGACTCGCGGCGCGCATCGAGGAACTCCGTGGGCACACGGTCGCGGTGGTCGCCCTGAGTCCCGACGGAGGCGGGATCACCCATTTTTCGAACCGCTGCGGCATCGCCGCCGACTTCTGCATTGCCGCACCCGGAGAAACCGTGAGGGTCGCCTCGTTCGGACCCGCACCCGGGGAACCGAACGGAGTCCGGGGCCATGGGGACGAGGAGGGGACATCCTTCGCCGCTCCAATGGTCGCGGGCGGACTCGCGGTCATGAAACATCTCTTCCGGGATCAGCTCACGAGCGAAGAACTGGTGACGCGCCTCTTCGCAACCGCCGATGACACCGGCATCTACGCCGACCGATCGATCTACGGCAACGGCCGCATGGACCTCGGCGCCGCCACCTCCCCGGTCGGCGTGCTCGGCGTTCCCATCGAGACCACCGGCGCCCTCGCCACCGGGCAAGCCGCCCTCCAGTCCACCCGACTGCGCCTCGGCGCCGCCTTCGGCGACGGAATCCAGGGCGCCCTCGACGACCACGAGATCATGTCCCTCGACAGCCTCGGCGCCCCCTTCTGGCATCGCCTCGACGGATTCGCGGTCACGACCGACGGCCCCTCGATGGCGGCCCGGCTCCGCAGCTTCCTCGGCCCCGACTCCGGGTCGGCGTTCCCCGGCCGTGGAAACCTCCAACCCGGGGTCACCGGAGTCCACGGCGACATCCTGCGGATGCCCACCGCCACCGGCAGCGGGCACCTTGCGCTCGCCGAGGGTGCGGTGATGTTCAGCGCCGTCGGCCACGGCGGCCTCTCCGCCACCGCGTTCACCACCGGGGACTGGCGCGCCGGAATGCCGGCCGCCGGCGCCGCCTTCGATTGGCGACCGGGCAACCTTCCGGTCGGGATCCGCGCCGGCTGGATCGAGGAGCGGGAGACGCTGCTCGGCAGCATGGGTCACGGGGCGTTCGGGAACCTCTCCGCCACCACCGGCTTCCTCGGGATCGACGGCGGAGTGCAGCTGGGCCGCTGGCGGCTCGGTGGCAGCGGCGAGTTCGGCATGGCCCGCCCCGAGGTCCACGGGGGAATCATCCAGGACATCTCGACGCTCGCCACCACCGCGTTCTCGGTGCACCTCGGAACCACGCTGGCGGATGCCGGCTCGCTGGAGTTCTCGGTATCGCAGCCGCTGCGGGTGGAGGCCGGCCAGGCCGCGCTTCAAGTGCCGGCGGCCCGCACCCGGCAGAGGACGGTGACCTATCACGGGTTCACAGCCGATCTGGCCCCCGGGAACCGCTGGATCGACCTGACCGCGCAATGGAACCGGCGTCTCGGTCCGGGGGAATTCCGGCTGGGAGCGATCCGCAGCCACCGGGCGGGTCACCGGAAGGCGCTCGGCGCGCCGATGGCCCTCCTCTCCGGCTGGCGATGGACCTTCTGACCCGCCTTCGCTGATCGGGGCCCCGTCCCGGGATGGCCCTCCATCCCGACGCCCCGGGCGGGTCCCTCCGGGCGACCAGGGGCGAGCACACCTTCCGGGCGGACCGATCCGGATCACCGGCTCTCCCAACCACCATGCGGCGCCGGCCCGCCACTGGATTCGCGGCGACGGCGCCGAAGCGGGGCGCCGGGCTCCCGGGAAAGCGAAAGCTGCAGTCCTGGTCCGTCGCTTGCATGGGATGCCCGCCATGACAAGAACCGAATTCTCCATCCGGATTCTGGTCGTGGCGGGCATGTTCAGCGCCTGTTCGTCGCGTTCCCCGAAGACGCCGACCGTTCCTCCGGCGGCCGGGAATCCGACACCCCCGCCCGCTACGGCGCCGGAACCGGATCCCGCTACGCCTCCCACTCCGCCTCCCCCGCCGCGCGGCCTCCCGGAGGCGCCGAAGGACATCTGCATTCCGACCCATGCAGGCGGCTGCGTTCCCGCACCGGAGTTCAACCGGATGGCGACGGAGAAGGCGCCCGACTACGCCGGGCATTCCGGCTTCAAGGCGCAATGGGGGCTCGAGTCCATCAACGCGCACCTGGCCTACGCGCACGTGAACCTGCTGAAGGGGCCGGACGCGGCGCCGGGCGAAGGGGTCACCATCGGCCTGGTCGACTCCGGCATCGACACCGAACATCCGATCTTCAAGGGCAAGACGATTCACGAGGAATTCCCGCCCGGCGCCACCGAAGAGACCGGAGAGGAATTTTCCCACGGCACCGCAGTGGCGAGCGTCGCGGCTGGTATCCGGACCTCCGATCCGGACGCCCCCCACGGGGTCGCCTGGGGAGCGGATCTGGCTGTCTGGTCGATGCCGCGCGAGGCGCCGGAGGGAACCGAAGACGACTCGTGGGCCGCGATCTTCGAACCCGTCTTCGCCTGGAGCACCGGTGAGCGAACCGTCGACATCCTGAACCTGAGCGTTGGCAACCCGGACCTGATCGACGATTTCAGCGAAGAGGACCTCCGCGCCCGCTTTCCGAAGACGATCGACACCTTGGCCCAGGCGGGTAAGCCCGACAAGACGATCCTGGTGTGGGCAGCCGGCAATTTGCACGGCAGTGACTGTGAAGCGGGACGTTCGCACTGCGTGGACGGCAAGCTTGACGCCGACTCGGTCACGACGTTTCCGGGATTCGCCGCCCGCATCGAGGAACTCCGCGGGCACACGGTGGCCGTGGTCGGCCTGAGCTCGGACGGAGGCGGGATTGCCAGTTTCTCGAACCGTTGCGGCCTCGCTGCCGATTTCTGCATCGCCGCTCCCGGCGAAGACACGAGGATGGCCACGTTCGGCCCCGTCAAGAAAGGGGACCCGAACGGAGTCCGGGGCTACGCGAGCGAGGACGGGACATCCTTCGCCGCCCCGATGGTCTCGGGCGGACTCGCGGTCATGAAGCAGCTCTTCCGGGATCAGCTCACAAGCGAGGAACTGGTAACCCGACTCTTCGCAACCGCGGATGACACCGGCATCTACGCCGACCGCACGATCTACGGCAACGGCCGCATGGACCTCGGCGCCGCCACCTCCCCGGTCGGCGTGCTCGGCGTCCCCATCGAAACCACCGGCCTCCTGGCAACCGGCAACGCCGCCCTCCAGTCCACCCGACTGCGCCTCGGCGCCGCCTTCGGTGACGGCATCCAGGATGCCCTCGACGACCGCGAGATCATGTCCCTCGACAGCCTCGGCGCCCCCTTCTGGCATCGCCTCGACGGGTTTGCGGTCACGACCGACGGCCCCTCGATGGCGGCCCGGCTCCGCAGCTTCCTCGGCCCCGACCCGGGGTCGGCGTTCCCTGGCGGCACCGGCCTTCAGCCGCCCGCTGCCGGGGTCCGCAGCGACATCCTGCGGATGCCCACTGCCACCGGTAGCGGGCACCTTGCGCTCGCCGAGGGCGCGGTGATGTTCAGCGCCTTCGACCACGGCGGCCTCTCCGCCACCGCGTTCACCACCGGGAATCGGCGCGCCGGCATGCCGGCTGCTGGCGCCGCCTTCGGCTGGCGACCGGGCAACCTTCCGGTCGGGATCCGCGCCGGCTGGATCGAGGAGCGGGAGACCCTGCTCGGCAGCATGGGTCACGGGGCGTTCGGGAACCTCTCCGCCACCACCGGCTTCCTCGGGATCGACAGCGGAGTCCAGGTGGGCCGCTGGCAGCTCGGAGGGAGCGGCGAGTTCGGCATGGCCCGCCCCGAGGTCCACGGGGGAATCATCCAGGACATCTCGACGCTCGCCACCACCGCGTTCTCGGTGCACATCGGAACCACGCTGGCGGATGCCAGCTCGCTGGAGTTTTCGGTATCGCAGCCGCTGCGGGTGGAGGCCGGCCAGGCCGCGCTTCAAGTGCCGGCGGCCCGCACCCGGCAGGGGACGGTGACCTATCGCGGGTTCACAGCCGATCTGGCCCCCGGGAGCCGCTGGATCGACCTGACCGCGCAATGGAACCGGCGTCTCGGTCCGGGGGAGTTCCGGTTGGGAGCGGTCCGCAGCCACCAAGCCGGCCACCGGAAGGCGCTGGGAGCGCCGATGGCCCTCCTCTCCGGCTGGCGATGGACCTTCTGACCCGCCGTTGCTGATCGGGGACCACCGTCTCCGGAGTGGACTCCACCCCGCGATCCACCCTTGGCGTACCGGGCGCGTCCTTCCGGAAGACTCCGGGCAACCAGGGAACGCGCGCGCCTGTCGCGCGAACCGATCCGGGCGGCAGCGGACGGCGCATTTTCCGAAGCAGAACCCCGGCGTCGAGCCTGGAAACTCCGGCCCCCGGTTCAAGACCGCCCCGCCCGGTTGGCCCACGGCTTGCTTTGGTCAGGGAACATCTACACGGAGGTCCCACACGATGACAAACACCGAATACGCAACCCGGATTCTGATCCTGGCCGCGGTGATTGGCGGCTGCTCGTCACGAAGTGTCACAAGACCGACCACTCCACCAGCGGGAGCCCAGCCGGAACCGGGGGCCGTGGCCTCGGTTCTTCCGGTAACGGAGAACACCTCGCCGCCGCCGCGCGACCTCCCGGAAGCGCCGGAGGACGTCTGCATTCCGACCCATGCGAACGGCTGTGTTCCCGCCCCCGAGTTCAACAAGATGGCGACGGAGATGGCCCCGGACTACGCCAAGCACTCCGGCTTCAAGGCGCAGTGGGGGCTCGAATCCATCAACGCCCACCTCGCGTACGCGCACGTGAACCTGCTGGAGGGGCCGGATGCAGCCCCGGGCGATGGCGTCACCATCGGTGTCATCGACAGCGGCATCGATACCGAGCATCAGGCCTTCGAGGGCAAGGACATCCACTTGGAGTTGCTTCTTGGAACCAAGGGAGACACCGGGGAGCACACCTCCCACGGCACCGCGGTAGCGAGCATCGCGGCGGGAACTCGCACCTCCGAACCCAATGCGCCGCACGGAGTCGCGTGGGGCGCCGACTTGGCGGTCTGGGCGATCCCGCTTGGAACCGCCACGCAATACGAGCCGATAACGTTGGCGGAACTCGCGGAATCGGATGCCGAGTTCGCCGACATCCTCAAGCCGGCCTTCGCCTGGAGCGACGGAGAGCGGACCGTCGACATCCTGAACCTGAGTATCGGCTACCACGGCCTGATCGACGCATATACCGTGGAAGATCTTCGCGCGAACATGCCGAAAACGATCTCCGCCCTCGCCCAAGCGGATTTGTCCGACAAGACGATCCTGGTGTGGGCGGCCGGAAATGCCCATGGGGCCCTTTGCAGCGAAGGGGCTCCAAACTGTGTGGATAAAAAGATGGACGCGGTGTCAGTCGACATTCTCGCAGGCCTCGTGACGCGGCTCGAGGAACTCCAGGGGCATTCCATCGCCGTCGTCGCCCTGGACCCGAACGGAGGCGGGATTGTCAGTTTCTCGAACCGCTGCGGCATCGCCGCCGACTTTTGCATTGCGGCCCCCGGCGCGGAAATCGGACACGCCTTCTTCGGGCCCAAGGGCCGATTAAGCGGAGACTCGGAAAACAAGGAAACCGCCCGCGGATGGAGTATCGGGGGGGGGACTTCCTACGCCGCCCCGATGGTCTCGGGCGGACTCGCGGTCATGAAGCAGCTCTTCCGGGATCAGCTCTCGAACCAGGAACTGGTAACCCGACTCTTCGCAACCGCCGACAACACCGGCATCTACGCCGACCGCACCGTCTACGGCAACGGCCGCATGGACCTCGGCGCCGCCACCTCACCGGTCGGAGTGCTCGGTGTCCCCATCGAAACCACCGGCCTCCTGGCAACCGGCAACGCCGCCCTCCAGTCCACCCGACTGCGCCTCGGCGCCGCCTTCGGTGACGGCATCCAGGATGCCCTCGACGACCGCGAGATCATGTCCCTCGACAGCCTCGGCGCCCCCTTCTGGCATCGCCTCGACGGGTTTGCGGTCACGACCGACGGCCCCTCGATGGCGGCCCGGCTCCGCAGCTTCCTCGGCCCCGACCCGGGGTCGGCGTTCCCTGGCGGCACCGGCCTTCAGCCGCCCGCTGCCGGGGTCCGCAGCGACATCCTGCGGATGCCCACTGCCACCGGTAGCGGGCACCTTGCGCTCGCCGAGGGCGCGGTGATGTTCAGCGCCTTCGACCACGGCGGCCTCTCCGCCACCGCGTTCACCACCGGGAATCGGCGCGCCGGCATGCCGGCTGCTGGCGCCGCCTTCGGTTGGCGACCGGGCAACCTTCCGGTCGGAATCCGCGCCGGCTGGATCGAGGAGCGGGAGACGCTGCTCGGCAGCATGGGTCACGGGGCGTTCGGGAACCTCTCCGCCACCACCGGCTTCGTCGGGATCGACAGTGGAGTCCAGGTGGGCCGCTGGCAGCTCGGAGGGAGCGGCGAGTTCGGCATGGCCCGCCCCGAGGTCCACGGGGGAATCATCCAGGACATCTCGACGCTCGCCACCACCGCGTTCTCGGTGCACCTCGGAACCACGCTGGCGGATGCCAGCTCGCTGGAGTTTTCGGTGTCGCAGCCGCTGCGGGTGGAGGCCGGCCAGGCCGCGCTTCAAGTGCCGGCGGCCCGCACCCGGCAGGGGACGGTGACCTATCGCGGGTTCACAGCCGATCTGGCCCCCGGGAGCCGCTGGATCGATCTGACCGCGCAATGGAACCGGCGTCTCGGTCCGGGGGAGTTCCGGTTGGGAGCGGTCCGCAGCCACCAAGCCGGCCACCGGAAGGCGTTGGGAGCGCCGATGGCCCTCCTCTCCGGCTGGCGATGGACCTTCTGACCCGCCGCCGTGATCGACCGTCTCCAGGGCGGGATCGGCGCCCCGCGCCATCCCGGGTGATCGGCGGCGACGAGCTTCCCGGGGAGCGAACGTTCCGTCCCTTGTCTTGCGACAGTCTGGCCCACTGTTTGCCATTGTGCCCCCCATGACCAGAGCCGAATATGTAATCCGGATTCTGATCGTGGCGGGCATGCTCAGCGCCTGCTCATCGCGTCCCCCGAAGACCCCGACCGTTCCAGCGGCCGGGAATCCGACACCCCCGCCATCAGCCAAGGCGCCGGAACCGGATCCCGCTCCGCCTCCCCCGTCGCGCGGCCTCCCGGACGCGCCGAAGGACGTCTGCATTCCGACCCATGCAAACGGCTGCGTTCCCGCTCCCGAGTTCAACCGGATGGCGACAGAGAAGGCGCCCGACTACGCCGGGCACTCCGGTTTCAAGGCGCAGTGGGGGCTCGAATCCATCAACGCGCACCTCGCCTACGCGCACGTGAACCTGCTGAAGGGGCCGGACGCGGCCCCGGGTGAAGGGGTCATCATCGGCCTGGTCGACTCCGGCATCGACACCGAACATCCGGCCTTCGAGGGCAAGACCATTCACCAGGAGTTCCTGCTCGGAACCACCAGGGAAACCGGGGAGGAATTCTCCCATGGCACTGGGGTGGCAAGCGTCGCGGCCGGCATGCGAATCTCCGACCCCGACGCCGCACATGGAGTCGCCTGGGGGGCGGATCTTGCCGTCTGGGCGACTCCGCGCCCGGATTTGAAGGACGAGTCGATCACCTTGGCGGAACTCGCCGGGGAGGACGACTGGATCGCCTCGATCTTCCAGCCGGTCCTCGCCTGGAGCAGCGGAGGACGATCCGTCGACATCCTGAACCTGAGCTTCGGCTACGACGGCCTGATCGACGCATACTCCGAGGAAGGCCTTCGCGCGAACTTGCCGAAGACGATCGCCGCCCTCGCCCAGGCGGATGCACCCGACAAGACAATCCTGGTATGGGCGGCCGGGAATGGCCACGGCGGCAAGATCGACGCCACCTCGGCCATGATCCTCGCAGGACTCGCGGCACGCATTGAGGAACTCCGTGGACACACGGTCGCGGTGGTCGCCCTGAGTCCCGACGGGGGCGGGATCACCAATTTTTCGAACCGCTGCGGCATCGCCGCCGACTTCTGCATTGCCGCACCCGGGGAAGAGGTGAGAGTCGCCTCATTCGGGCCCGCACCGGGGGAACCGAACGGAGTCCGGAGCCACGAGGACGGGGCAGGGACGTCCCTTGCCGCCCCAATGGTCTCGGGCGGACTCGCGGTCATGAAGCAGCTCTTCCGGGATCAGCTCACAAGCGAGGAACTGGTGACCCGACTCTTCGCCACCGCCGACAACACCGGCATCTACGCCGACCGCACCGTCTACGGCAACGGCCGCATGGACCTCGGCGCCGCCACCTCCCCGGTCGGCGTGCTCGGCGTCCCCATCGAAACCACCGGCGTCCTGGCGACCGGCAACGCCGCCCTCCAGTCCACCCGACTGCGCCTCGGCGCCGCCTTCGGTGACGGCATCCAGGATGCCCTCGACGACCGCGAGATCATGTCCCTCGACAGCCTCGGCGCCCCCTTCTGGCATCGCCTCGACGGGTTTGCGGTCACGACCGACGGCCCCTCGATGGCGGCCCGGCTCCGCAGCTTCCTCGGCCCCGATTCCGGGTCGGCGTTCACCGGCGACGGCGGCGCCAGCCTGCACCCGACCACCGCCGGGGTCCGCAGCGACATCCTGCGGATGCCCACCGCAACCGGCAGCGGGCACCTCGCCCTCGCCGAGGGGGCAGTGATGTTCAGCGCCTTCGGCCAGGCCGGCCTCTCCGCCACTGCGTTCACCACCGGAAACCGGCGCGCGGGAATGCCGGCCGCCGGTGCCGCCTTCGGCTGGCGACCGGGCGACCTTCCGGTCGGGATCCGCGCCGGCTGGATCGAGGAACGGGAGACCCTGCTCGGCAGCATGGGCCACGAGGCGTTCGGGAACCTCTCCGCCACCACCGGCTTCGTCGGGATCGACAGCGGAGTCCAGGTGGGCCGCTGGCGGCTCGGCGGCAGCGGCGAGTTCGGCATGGCCCGCCCCGAGGTCCACGGGGGAATCATCCAGGACATCTCGACGCTCGCCACCACCGCGTTCTCGGTGCACCTCGGGACCACGCTCGCGGATGCCGGCTCACTGGAGTTTTCGGTATCGCAGCCGCTGCGGGTGGAGGCCGGCCAGGCCGCGCTTCAAGTGCCGGCGGCCCGCACCCGGCAGGGGACGGTGACCTACCGCGGGTTCACGACCGATCTGGCCCCCGGAAATCGCCAGATCGACCTGACCGCACAATGGAACCGGCGACTCGGTCCGGGGGAATTCCGGTTGGGAGCGGTCCGCAGCCACCGAGCCGGACACCGGAAGGCGCTGGGCGCGCCGATGGCCCTCCTCTCCGGCTGGCGATGGACCTTCTGACCCGCCCTCGCTGACAGGGGGGACGTGCACGCAACCCCGAGATCCTGAACGACGGCCTCACCAAGCCATGCATCGGATCCCCGGAACCTGGCTGCCTCTTCGGGCCGTACCGGTCCCCGGGGGCGAGACGTCTCCGGAAGCACGGGAGCCGTTCCCGCAAGAAGCCTTCATCCACGGATCGTGGAGTTGCTGCGCGTCCCGGTCGGAACCCTTTGCCCAACCATCAGACCTGGTCCGAGGGCGAGGCCGGCCGACTCGGGAAGCCCCCGCGGGCGCGACGTATAAAGACGGCGCGAGCCGATCCGGATTACGGGACCATCTCCGGCTCCGGATTCTCCGCCGCCTCCCGATGGGAATCCCGGTGCGCCTGGATCTCTTCGGGAAGCAGGAACCGGCGGTGTTCGCGGAGCCCGGAACCGGCCGGGACCAACCGGCCCATGATCACGTTCTCCTTGAGTCCGCGCAGGTAGTCCACCTTGCCATTCAGCGCGGCGTCGGTGAGCACCTTGGTGGTCTCCTGGAATGATGCGCCGGAAATGAAGCTGTCGGTGGCGAGCGAGGCCTTGGTCAAACCGAGCAACATCGGTTCCCCCTGAGCCGGCTTTCCCCCTTCCTGCTGCGCCTTCTGGTTCGCCTGGGCGAATTCATGGCGCTCGATGACCGCGTCCACGATCAGTTCGGTATCTCCGACATCGGTCACCCGCACCCAGCGCATCATCCGGCTGATGATCACCTCGATGTGCTTGTCGTCGATCACGACCCCCTGGAGGCGGTACACCTCCTGGACCTCGTGCACCAGATACCGCTGGAGCTCCCCCTCGCCAAGCACCCGGAGGATATCGTGGGGGTTGCGTGGTCCGTCCATCAAGGGATCGCCGGCCCGCACGTCTTCCCCTTCCCGCACGCTGATGTGCACTCCGCGGGGAACCTCGTACTCGCGCACATCGTCGGTGACCTGGGAAATCACCCGGATCACCCGCTTGCCCTTGCGGATTTCACCGTGCTCGAGACGCCCGTCGATCTCGCTGATGAGAGCCGGGGAACGCGGCGGGCGGGCCTCGAAAAGCTCCACCACCCGGGGCAAACCGCCGGTGATGTCCTTGGTCTTGGTCGTCTCCCTCGGAATCTTTGCCAGCACATCGCCCGGATGGACCACATCGTCCGGACCGACCTCCAGGTGGGCGCGCGACGGCATCAGGTAGCTGCGCAGCACTTCCCCGTCGGCGCCGACGATATGGATTCGCGGCTCGCGGGTATCGTCTTGGGATTCGATGATGACTGCCTGGGAGCGGAAGGTGACGGGATCCACCTCCTGCACCATGGTGATGTCGGGAAGGATGTCCTCGAACTTCACGACTCCGCCCTCTTCGCCGAGGATCGAGAAACTGTAGGGATCCCACTCCACGATGATCTGTCCGGCGGTCACCTTGCCGCCTTCGGCCGTCTTGATCCGGGCGCCGTATACCACCGGATGGTTCTCCAGCGCGTGGCCGTGTTCCCCGACGACTTCGATCGCGCCAGCCCGATTGATCACCACCAGGTTGCCATGCCGGTCCTCCACCGTGCGCAGATCCGAAAGACGAATGACCCCGTCGTGCCTGGCCTCGATCGCCGAGTTCTCGAACACGCTTGCGGTCCCGCCGATGTGGAAGGTGCGCATGGTGAGCTGGGTGCCGGGTTCGCCGATGGACTGCGCCGCGATGATCCCCACCGCCTCGCCGAGATCCACCAGCCGCCGGGTCGCCAGGTTGCGTCCATAGCACTTCGCGCAGACACCGCGAACTGCCTCGCAAGTCAACACCGAACGGATCTTGACGCGCGGGACGCCGGACGCCTCGATGTCGCTCGCCTTCTCTTCCGAGATCTCTTCCCCCGCATCCACGATCAGTTCGCCATGGAAATCCTTGACCTGCTCGAGACTCACCCGACCGACGATCCGGTCCTGAAGGGGTTCGATGACCTCCCCGGCCTCGATGATGGGCTCGGCGTAGATCCCGCGCGGCGTGGCGCAATCCACCATCGTCACGATGACGTCCTGGGCGACGTCCGCAAGACGCCGGGTCAGATATCCGGCATCCGCGGTGCGCAGGGCGGTGTCCGCAAGCCCCTTGCGGGCGCCGTTGGTGGAAATGAAGTACTGGATGACGCTCAAACCCTCGCGGAAGTTGCTGGTGATGGGCGTCTCGATGATCTCCCCGGAGGTCTTGGCCATCAGTCCGCGCATGCCGGCAAGTTGCCGGATCTGCTTCTCGCTTCCGCGCGCGCCGGAGTCCACCATCATGAACACCGGATTGAAACGCCCGGTCTCCTGCTCGCGGGACTCCATGGTGGCGAGCATGTCCTCCGCCACCTTGTTCGTGGCGCCCGACCAGACATCGATGACCTTGTTGTAGCGCTCGCCCTTGGTGATGGCGCCCTCCTGGTACTGCTCGTCCACCCGACCGACCTCGGCCTTCGCCGCCTCCACCAGACCCACCTTGTTGGGGGGCACCACCAGATCCCCGAGACCGATCGAGGCGCCGCTCCGGGTCGCGTACTCGAAGCCGAGTTCCTTGAGTTCGTCAAGAATGACGCCGGTCTCTTCGAGGTCGTAACGCAGATGGATATAGCGAACCAGGCTCTGGATGCCCCGCTTCCTGAGCACACCGTTCACGAACGGCATGTCGGCGGGAAGGCGCTCGTTCAGGATCACCCGGCCCACGGTGGTGCGGATCCGCTCCCCGTCCATGCGAACCGGTTCCATCCGGGTGAGGTTCTGGCTGTCGTGAGTCTCGAGCACCTCACCGGTACAGCGCAGGGAAATGGGGGTCAGGGTCCCCACCGAACCGCTGTCCCGGGCGAAGAGCACTTCATCCACCGACCCGAACGACTTGATCTCCTTCGGGGGGATGACCTGGGGCTTGGTGAGGTAGTAGAGCCCGAGAACCATGTCCTGGGTCGGGACGGCCAGCGGACCGCCGTGGGCCGGTGAAAGGATGTTGCGCGAGGACCGCATCAGGAGAGCGGCCTCGGCCTGGGCTTCCGGAGATAGCGGCACATGCACCGCCATCTGGTCGCCATCGAAGTCGGCGTTGAACGCGCTGCAGACCAGCGGGTGGATACGGATTGCCTTTCCCTCCACCAGCACCGGTTCGAAAGCCTGGATGCCGAGCCGGTGGAGGGTCGGAGCGCGATTCAGCAACACCGAATGGTCGCGGATGACCTCCTCCAGATAGTCCCAGACTTCGGGACGCTGCTCTTCGACAAGTTCCCGCGCCTGCTTGATGGTGGCCGCCAGCCCCTCGTGCTCCAGTCGGTTGAACAGGAACGGCTTGAAGAGCTCGAGGGCCATCTTCTTGGGAAGCCCGCACTGGTGCAGCTTCAGCTCCGGCCCGACCACGATGACCGAACGGCCGGAATAGTCCACCCGCTTGCCGAGAAGATTCTGTCGGAACCGGCCCTGCTTGCCCTTGAGGGTGTCCGAGAGGGACTTGAGCGGACGGCTGTTGGCGCCCTTGATCACCCGCCCCCGGCGGCCGTTGTCGAAAAGCGCGTCCACCGCCTCCTGCAGCATCCGCTGCTCGTTGCGCACGATGACGTCCGGCGCGCGCAACTCCAGCAGCCGCTTCAGACGGTTGTTGCGGTTGATGACCTTCCGGTAGAGCTCGTTCAGATCGCTGGTGGCGTAACGGCCGCCATCGAGCTGGACCAGCGGTCGAAGGTCCGGCGGGATGACGGGAATCGCCTCCATGATCATCCATTCCGGCAGGTTGCCGGAACGCCGGAAGGCATCCACCACCTTGAGCCGCTTGGCGGCCTTGGCCCGCTTCTGGATCGACTTCGCTTCCCGCATGTCCACGCGCAGCGTGACCGAAAGTTCGTCGAGATTCGCTGCTCGCAACAGCTCCTTGACTGCCCCGGCGCCCATCCCCAACCGATAGACTGTTCCCGGACGGCGCATCTTCTCCCGGAACTCGTTGTCGGTCCGCCCGAACAGCCTCTTCAGCAGCCGATCCTGTTCGTCGGTGACCACCTGACCCACGCGGAGCGTTCCCAGCCGGATGGTGCGAATCCGGTACTCGTCGTCATCATGATCCACCGCGAAGGCGAACAGCGACTGGAGCAGCTCCACATCCTCGCGCAGCAGCTTCTGGTCCTGCTCCTTGAGCAACTCCAGGTCCAAGTCACCGGGCTCGAGCACCACATGGGACTCGTAGTACAGGACCCGTTCGAGTTCCCGGGGGGTGAGATCAAGGATCTGCCCGATTCGGCTGGGTGGCACCTTGAAGAACCAGACATGCGAGACCGGACACGCCAATTCGATGTGTCCCAAACGGTTGCGGCGCACCGAAGCCTGAGTGACTTCGACCCCGCACTTGTCGCAGATCACGCCCCGGTGCTTCATGCGCTTGTACTTGCCGCACAGGCATTCCCAATCGGTGACCGGTCCGAATATCTGCGCGCAGAAGAGGCCGCCGCGCTCCGGTTTCTGCGTCCGGTAATTGATCGTCTCGGCCTTCGTCACCTCGCCATGGGACCAGGCACGGACCCGCTCCGGAGACGCGATCGAAATCTTGATCGCGTCGAAATCGGAGCTGAACGCCTCTTTCTCCTCGAGTTCCGGGAATACGCCGGTCGCGTCGCGACTCGTGGGTTGCGTGGACATGTTCCGGACTCCTTCAGTTCTTGGCGCGAATGAGCTCGATGTCGAGACCGAGACTCTGCAGTTCCGCCATCAGTACCTTGAATGACGCCGGCACTTCGGGTGCGTATCCGGTGTCGCCCTTGACAATGGCTTCGTAGACCCGGGCCCGACCCCGAACATCGTCGGACTTCACGGTGAGAATTTCCTGGAGGGTATGCGCCGCTCCATAGGCTTCAATGGCCCACACTTCCATCTCGCCGAAACGCTGCCCCCCGAACTGGGCCTTCCCGCCAAGCGGCTGCTGGGTGATCAGGCTGTACGGTCCGATGCTCCGGGCGTGCATCTTGTCATCCACCAGATGACCGAGTTTCAGCATGTAGATGTAGCCCACGGTAACCGGCTGCTCGAACGGCTCGCCGGTGCGTCCGTCGTAGAGTTCCGTCTTCCCCTCGTCAAGGACGTTGGGCCGGAATGCCTGCGTCTTGCGGGCTACTTCGTTTGCCTCGTCCAGGAGCCCGCGGATGTCGTCTTCGCGGGCGCCGTCGAAAACAGGCGTTGCGAAGCTCCGGCCCAGGACCTTGGCAACCCATCCGAGATGGGTTTCGAGAACCTGACCGATATTCATGCGCGAGGGAACGCCCAACGGATTGAGCACGATGTCCACCGGCGTACCATCGGGCAGGTACGGAAGGTCCTCCATGGGGACGATCTTCGCAATGACACCCTTGTTGCCATGGCGCCCGGCCATCTTGTCGCCCACGCTCAGCTTGCGCTTCATGGCGATGTAGACCTTCACCATCTTGATTACGCCGGGGGGGAGGTCGTCGCCCTGGGACGCGATGTCCTTCTGCTCCTGGCAACGCACATCCAGAAGCTCGAGCTGCTCCTCGGTCTTCTCGTGGATTTCCTGGATCTCCTCCCGCACTTCGGAACCAAGGTCGGTCTCGAGCAGGGGAACGAAATCCATCTTTTCCTCGAGCAGCGATCGGGTGAGGCGGGTTCCCTTCGGGATTTCCACCTCGTTGATCGCCGGATTCATGCAATCCTCGACCAGCTTCGCACCGATCATGCGGCGCACGATCCGCTTGTCGGCCTCCTCCTTGAGAATCCGGGCCTCGTCCTGGTGATCGCGGTCGATCGCGGCCACATCCTCTTCTTCGATTTCGAGGGCGCGCTGATCCTTGTCGGCATCCTTGCGGTGGAAGACCCGGACATCCACGACCACGCCCTCCACGCCGGAAGGACACTTGAGCGAGGAGTTCTTCACATCGCCGGCCTTGTCACCAAAGATGGCGCGAAGCAACTTCTCTTCGGGGGTGAGCTGGGTCTCCGCCTTCGGGGTCACGCGACCCACCAGAATGTCTCCCGGCGAAACCCGCGCTCCGATCCGGACGATGCCGGACTCGTCGAGGTGCCGCAGGAAGGTCTCGGCGACATTGGGGACTTCGCGGGTGATGGTCTCCGGCCCCAGCTTGGTGTCGCGAGCCTGGACCGAATGCTCTTCGATGTGAATCGAGGTGTACACATCGTCCTGAACCAGCCGCTCCGACACGACGATGGCGTCTTCGAAGTTGTATCCGCGCCAAGGCATAAAGGCCACCAGCACATTGCGTCCGAGCGCCAGTTCCCCCTGGTCGGTGCAGGGGCCGTCGGCGATGACCTGCCGCTTCGTCACCCGGTCTCCAACCCCCACGATCACCTTCTGGTTGATCGCGGTGTTCTGGTTCGAGCGGCGGAATTTCTTGAGCCGGTAGATGCTGGCGCCGATATCCACCTCGCCATCTTCGTCGACGTCGCGCCGAACGATGATCCGCCGGCCATCCACCGTGTCCACAATGCCGTTATCCCGGCTCACGATGACCGATCCCGAATCGCGGGCGGTCACGTGCTCCATGCCGGTACCCACCAGCGGCGCTTCGGAGTGAATCAGGGGCACCGCCTGGCGCTGCATGTTGGAACCCATCAGCGCCCGGTTGGCGTCATCGTTTTCGAGGAAGGGAACCAGGGAAGCCGCCACCGAGACAATCTGCCTCGGCGAAACATCGATGAACTCCACGCGCTCCCGAGGCGACGGGACAAACTCGCCTTCGTGCCGACAGTTGACCCACTCGTCCAGCAGCTCGCCACCCGCGCCGACCCGGGCGTTGGCCTGGGCGATGGTATGGCGTTCCTCCTCGAGCGCGGACAGGTAGAACGCATGCGGCGTCAGCGCCGGCTGCCGTTTCCTCTTGCCGAGCCGCGACACCACCTTGTCCGCTTCCCCGCGGCTCAGTACCGCGCCCTTATCGAGGCTGGTGTCTCCCGGATCCTCCACCCGAACGTAGTCCACGATCCGACCGCCCTCCACCTTGCGGTAGGGGCTCTGGATGAAACCGTAGTCGTCGATCTTCGCGTAGCAGGAAAGGGAGCTGATCAGTCCGATGTTCGGACCCTCCGGGGTCTCGATCGGGCAGATGCGCCCATAGTGGGTGGCATGAACGTCGCGCACGTCGAACTTCGCCCGGTCGCGTGAAAGACCGCCAGGACCGAGCGCCGAGAGCCGCCGCTTGTGGGTGATCTCCGACAGCGGATTGGTCTGCTCCATGAACTGGGAGAGCTGGGATGCCCCGAAGAACTCGCGCACCGCCGCCGACACCGGCTTCGCGTTGATCAGGTCCCGCGGCATCGCCGTGGTCATCTCCTGATACACATTCATCTTCTCGCGGATCGCTCGCTCCATCCGCACCAGGCCGAGACGGAACTGGTTCTCGAGCAGTTCGCCAACCGACCGAACCCGCCGGTTGCCGAGGTGATCGATGTCGTCGGCTCGATACCCGGTCTCGCCCTGGCTGAGTCGGAGCAGGTACTGCAACACATTGATGAAGTCATCCTCGGTCAGCGTGGTCTGACGCGGGTCCATCGAACATTTGAGCTTGGTGGCCAACTTGCGCCGACCGACGCGGGAGAAGTCGTACTTCTGTTCGTTGAAGAACAGGTTGCGCAACAGGGTGCGGGAACTCTCGACTGTGGGTTGATCCCCCGGACGCTGCCGCCGGTACAACTCGACCAAGGCGCCCTCCACGCTCTCCGCGTTCGGGGTCTCCCCGCCTCGCAGGCGGGTCAGGGGATCCTTGGCGAGGGTCTCGGCAACATAGGGGCCCACCGGATCCACATGGGGCACGATCACCGGCAGGGTGTCGAGACCATGCAGCTCGGTCAGCACTTCGGCGGTAATCGCCGTATTCGCCGGAATCTCCTCGCCGGTGTCCGGCACCGTGACCGGTCGCGCCAGCCGGAAGCCTCCGAGCGCTTCGACCTGGAAATCGAGATGGCTCGGCGCCTTGCGGTCCAGAATCCGAAGCTCCCGGGAACCGATGCGCCGGGATCCCTTGACCAGGACCTCGTCGCCCGACTGCAGGTCACGCTCGATGCGCTGGTCGCGCAGCAGCGTCTTCAAGTCATCGGTGTAGGGAATACGGAGCCCGGTGGAAGTGATCTCCGCCTCCTGAATGGTGTAGAAACGCTCGATGATCGTCTCGGTCTTCCCGAGTCCCAACGCCCGCAGCAGAACGGTGCCGGGAAATCGCTTCTTGCGGTCGATGCGGACTTGCAGCATCCCCTTGGCATCAGTCTCGAATTCCAGCCACGACCCCCGGTAGGGCACGACCTGGGCCACATGGACGTCACGTTCCGGATGGCTGAAGAACACACCCGGCGAGCGATGGAGCTGCGAGACAACCACCCGCTCGGTACCGTTGATGATGAAGGTGCCGTTCTCGGTCATCAGCGGGATGTCACCGAAGAAGACCTCCTCCTCCTTGATGTCATGGATGGACCGCTGATTGGTCTCCGCATCCCGGTCCCATACGGTCAAGCGGATCTTCACCCGCAGCGGCACGCCGAAGGTCTTTCCCCGCTGCTGGCACTGTTCGACATCGTGTTCGACCTTGAGGTGGACCCGATCCCCGCAGTAACCACAGACGGAATCCTGTTCCGCATGGTGGATCCCCTCCAGATCCCCGCAACTGCAAGCCCAGCTCCCCACCGAGTACTCGAGAAAATCCAGTTCGCAGTTGTCGCGGAAATCCTTGATCGGGAAGATGGACTGGAAGACCGCCTGGAGACCGATCTCCTCCCGATCCGCGGGCTGGACGTCCTTCTGGAGGAACCGCTCGTAGGACCGGTGCTGGACCTCGATCAGGTCCGGCAACGGAATGGAGGCGTGTATACGGGAAAAGGAGTGCCGCTCCCGTACGGTTGCGGAATCGCTGATCAACATGGAAAACACCGCGGACGGACATTTCCGGGCCGGAATTCCAGCCTGGACACGCCCCCGGAAGACACCCGGCGCCGGGCGCCCGCCATCAGCAGGCACCCGGCCGCCGGAGGAAGAAGGAAGACCCGTCGGATCCGGGAAAAGGCCACAGCCACCAAATCGTTACTGCGACCTACCTGATCTCGACCTTGGCTCCCACTTCTTCGAACATCGCGGCGGTTTCCTTGGCCTCGTCCATCGGAACGCCCTCCTTGACCGGCTTGGGCGCCTCGTCCACGAAGCCCTTGGCTTCGCGCAGACCGAGACTCGTCACTTCGCGGACCGCCTTGATGACCTGGAGTCGCTTGGGGCCGACGTCGACCAGGACAACATCGAACTCGGTCTGCTCGGCGGCCGGCTGGGCGCCGCCGGCATCACCACCGACTGCCGCCGCCGGCATGGCCGCCGCCGCGGAAACACCAAGCTCCTGCTCGAGGGCCTTGACCAGCTCGGAAAGCTCGAGCACGGTGAGGGACTTGATGTGCGCAACCACATCCTGCTGTGTTATGGACATTCTGACGGAGACTCCTTGCTTGGGGGAAACTCGGGAAAGCGGAAACTTCGGAGGCCGGAACCGCCGGAGCGAGTCGGGACGCGCAACGGCTCAGGCGTCGCCTCCGGCAGCCTTCTGTTCAGCCGCCCTCAGCACGAGGACGAATTTACGGGGAACGCCTTCGAGGACGTTCATCAGATTGCGGATCGGCGCCGCGATGGTTCCGACAACCTGCGCGCGCAGGACTTCGATTCCCGGCAGCCTGGCGAACTGTTCGAACTCGTCGGGACCGATGGGGGCGCCACCGAGCACACCCGCCTTGAACCGGAAAGCCTCGTATTCCTCGGAGCTTTCGTGAAGCGCCTTCGCGAGGGAAACCGGATCTTCCGCGCTCCACGCAAAACCGGTCATCCCGACCAGGTGATCGTCCAGCCCGGTGATTCCGACGTCCTTGAGCGCCCAGCGCGCCGTCGAGTTCTTGACGACCCGGTACACCCCTCCGGATTCGCGAATCCGACGGCGCACGTCGTCCACTTCCTGGACCTTCAACCCGCGGTAGTCGAACGTAAACACCGCGCCGCCCTTGCGGATTTCCTGTGCGAGGACGGTGGCTGCGAGCTGTTTTTCCTGGCGCTGCATGAGGTTTGTCCCGGAGTGTGCTCCTGATCTTGCGATCCCTGCCTGTCTCTACTTGGCGCCCACGAGGGCAGGGTTGACCCGCAGGCCGGGTCCCATCGAGGAACTCAGGGCCACCGAACGGATATAGCGGCCCTTGGCGGCAGCGGGGCGGGAACGCATCACCGCCGCCACGAAGGCGCGGGTATTCTCGGCGAGCCGTTCCTCCGGAAACGAGAGCTTGCCGATCGGGGCGTGCAGGTTGGAAGTCTTGTCCACCCGGAAGTTGACTTTTCCGGCCTTGATCTCCTGCACCACCTTTGCCACGTCGAAGGTGACGGTCCCCGACTTCGGACTCGGCATGAGCCCACGCGGGCCGAGAACCCGCCCCAACCGGCCAACCAGCCGCATCATGTCGGGCGTGGCGACCACCGCATCGAAGTCGAGAAAGCCCTCCTGGACACGCTGCACCAGTTCCTCGCCACCGGCGCATTCGGCGCCCGCCTCCTCTGCTTCCCGCACCTTCTCCCCGGAGGCGATCACCATCACCCGCCGGGAAATCCCGAGTCCGTGGGGCAGCACGACCGTACCGCGCACCATCTGGTCGGCGTGCCGGGGATCCACTCCCATCCGCATGGCGATCTCGGCGGTCTCGTCGAATTTCGCATACGCGACCTTCTTGATGACCCCGAACGCCTCCTCGAGGCTCTCGGGAGCGGACTCGTGCAACGCGCCCTTCGCCTCCCGGTACCGGTTTCCGATCCTTGCCATGCCGTTGCCTCCTAGGCCTCCACCTCGATACCCATGCTGCGCGCGGTTCCTTCGACGATGCGGCGCGCCGCGGCGATGTCCACCGCGTTCAGATCCGGCATCTTCGTCCGGGCGATCTCCTCGACCTGGGCCGACGTGACCTTGCCGACCCGCATCCGATTCGGCTCCCCGGATCCCTTGGCAATTCCGGCGGCGCGCTTGAGCAGCACCGCGGCGGGCGGCGTCTTGATGACGAAGGAGAACGAGCGGTCGCGATATACGGTGACCACACAGGGGACGATCATCCCCTGGTCCCCCTGGGTCCTGGCGTTGAACGCCTTGCAAAAATCCATGATCGCAACGCCGTGCTGACCGAGAGCGGGGCCCACCGGCGGCGACGGGGTCGCCTTGCCGCCGGCAAGCTGCAGCTTCACCTCGGCGAGTACCGGCTTCGTCTGCGTGGCCATGTTGCGCTCCGTCCTTCCCCTGGTCGTCAGGTCTTTTCCACCTGGAGAAACTCGAGTTCCACCGGAGTGGAGCGCCCGAAGATCGTCACCATGACCTTCAGCGTGCTCCGTTCCGGCTGTACTTCGTCCACGGCCCCCTGGAACCCGTTGAAGGGCCCATCAATGATGCGGACGGAGTCACCCGCCTGGAAGGAATGCCGAACCTTGGGCGACTGGCCGGCGTCCTGCATCTGATCGCGAATCCGGGTCACATCCTCTTCCGGCATCGGCTGCGGCCGGTGCGGCGGGACAAAGCCCATGACCTTGTCGGTGTTCTTGACGACCTGCCAGGTCTCCGGGTTCAACTCCATGTTGACGAGGACATAACCCGGGTAGACCTGCCGGGTCTGCACCACGCGACGGCCTCCCTTCATTTCCACCACCTTCTCGGTCGGAATCAGGATCTCCCCGATCTTCCGTTCGAGACCGTACGCCTTGGCCCGATGCCGCAGGGCTTCCTTCACGTTCTCCTCGAACTTGGAATGGGTGGAAACGATGAACCATTCATGCGCCATGTCGCTCACCCGCCAATCAGGTCGGTGACAAAGGCGGAGATGTAGGACATCGTCACATCCAGTCCGTAGAGATAGAAACCGAAAAAGAAGACGGTGATGAGGACGATGACGGTCGTACCCCGGACTTCGGCTCGGGTGGGCCAGGTCACCTTCTCCATCTCGCCGCGGACCTCGCCCAGGAACTCCCGGACGGCGGTGGCGCGTTCGCCCAGGCTCACGGGCGCGCTCCCCCGTTTCGCGGCCGGCGCACCGGCGGGTGGCAGGCCAGGAGGGGATCGAACCCCCAACCCCCGGTTTTGGAGACCGGTGCTCTGCCGATTGAGCTACTGGCCTTCCCGCCCGCGAGCGAAAGGGTACGCCCACCCGGGAATACAGCGCGGCGCCGGATGCTCATCTGGACTCCCGGTGCGACACATGCTGCCGGCAGAACCGACAGTACTTGCGCAGTTCCATCCGCTCCGGATGGGTCGCCTTGTTCTTGGTGGTGGAATACGTGCGCCGCTTGCATGTGGTACAAGCGAGCGCGACGATCACCCGTTTCTTGTCACGGGCCACATCCGCACCTCACCCGCCCCCGCGGAGAATAGGGTCGTGTCTTCACCATGGCTCACGCGCACCGCCCGGTCCGGCGGCGACTATTCGAGGACCTCGCTGATCATCCCGGAGGCCACGGTGCGTCCGCCCTCGCGGATGGCGAAACGGAGGCCGCGATCCATGGCGATGGGAGTGATCAGTTCCACCTCGAGCTGCACGTTGTCTCCCGGAATCGCGATCTCCTGGTCTCCCAGCAAGGTCGCGGTGCCGGTAACGTCGGTGGTCCGGAAATAGAACTGCGGGCGATACCCGCTGCGAAACGGCTTCTCCCGCCCCCCCTCCTTGCCGGAGAGGACATAGACCTCGGCCCGGAACTTCGTGTGCGGCGTGATGGAACCGGGCTTGGCCAGGACCATGCCGCGCTCGACTTCCCGCCGGTCGGTGCCCCGCAGGAGAACGCCGACGTTGTCGCCAGCCTCACCCTCGTCGAGAAGCTTCTTGAACATTTCCACACCGGTGACGACGCGCTTGCGCGTTTCGCGAATGCCGACGATTTCGATGTCGTCGCCGACCTTCACCCGGCCGCGTTCGATCCGACCGGTGACCACCGTGCCACGACCGGAAATCGAGAACACATCCTCGATGGGCATCAGGTAATCCTGCTCGATCGCCCGCTTCGGAATCGGCACGTACTCGTCGAGCGCCGTGGCGAGTTCCTTGATCGGCTCCCAGGCCTCCCCGCCGTCGGCGTTCAATGCCGCGAGGGCGCTTCCACGGATGACCGGGATGTCGTCGCCGGGAAAATCGTATTCGGAAAGCAGCTCGCGAACTTCAAGTTCGACCAGCTCGAGCAACTCCTCGTCGTCGAGCATGTCCACCTTGTTCAAGAAGACGACGATCCGGGGAACCCCGACCTGCCTGGCCAGCAGGATGTGCTCGCGGGTCTGCGCCTGGGGCCCGTCGGGCGCCGAAATGAGGAGCACCGAGCCGTCCATCTGAGCTGCGCCGGTAATCATGTTCTTGATGTAGTCGGCGTGGCCCGGGCAGTCAACGTGGGCATAGTGCCGGTTGCCGGTCTCGTATTCGACGTGGGCGGTCGCGATCGTGATGCCGCGCTCGCGTTCCTCGGGCGCGTTGTCAATCGAATCGAAACTGCGGAACGAACCGCCGACATCGGCGGCCAGAACCTTGGTGATGGCCGCGGTCAGGGTCGTCTTGCCGTGATCCACATGGCCGATGGTCCCCACGTTGACATGGGGCTTGGTGCGTTCGAACTTCTCCTTCGCCAATTTGGATATCTCCTTGCGAATCAGGGAATCGGGTGCTGTTGGAGTGTCCCTTGGGAGGGGACGGGGAGCAGGGTGGAGCCCACGACCGGGATTGAACCGGTGACCCCTTCCTTACCAAGGAAGTGCTCTACCACTGAGCCACGTGGGCAGGAAAATCGGGAGCAGGAAAATCGGGTCCGGTCCGGCGCGCCGCCCGGCCAGCTCCGGGAGAGGGAGCGGGAGACGGGACTTGAACCCGCAACCACCAGCTTGGAAGGCTGATGCTCTACCAATTGAGCTACTCCCGCAGCCGAATGGGCAAGGGTCGGCAGAAATCTCGGATTCACTGCGGGTTGCGTCGGCTCGGCTTGCTGCTGGGGGCGAACATCGGGAAAATCCTCCTTCCGGGGTTCGGAAGGTGCGGGTGGAGCGGGGAGGATTCGAACCTCCGAAGGCAGGAGCCGTCAGGTTTACAGCCTGATGCGTTTGGCCGCTTCGCTACCGCTCCCCCGGCAAGCCCGTTCCTCCGCCCGCAGTCAGAAGCAACTCCTTTGTGACCAAGACCGACCGCAACCGATCGGAGCTGGCGAAGGGACTCGAACCCTTGACCGACTGATTACAAATCAGTTGCTCTGCCTGTCTGAGCTACGCCAGCATGCCACCGGCGAACGAGTGAGTATACACCCGCCGCACATTTCCTGTCAACAGGCAGTTCGGACCCGCGGGATGCGGCAATCGGCACGGCACGGGTGGAACGGGGAATTCCGGCGTGGGGGAGTGGGACGCTGGTTGCGGAGGAGAGCGGAAGGAGTCGATTCGGACCAGGGGTTCGCGAGCGGAAACCAGTCGGTCCGAGGGGTCGGTGTCCTCGCAGCAGTTCCGGCCCCCGGGGGCTTCGGGAAGCCGTTCGGCGCCCGACCCGACGAGTCGCTCGGCGATTCCCCGCAGCCGGCAACTTGCCGCATCACGTCCAGCGGTCTCCCCCCGCAACCGGCGCGGGCGAATCGACCCGACTCCGGACTCCCTTCCCGCACGCTCGCTCACGCCGCGTGTGCCGCTGCAGCCAACCCGCCCGCCAGAACCACCGCACCCCGCCCCCATCGGAATGATTCGCCGTGCCGGAGACACTGATGGCAACCATTCCGCCGCCCCCGGTCCAAACCTGCTTGTCATATCAAGAGTACGCAACACCAGCCGGATCAACAGGACCATGGTCGATGATTCCGACCAGGAGTACCCGGTCCGGGGCGCATCCACTCACGGCAAGCCGATTCGACGGCGGGAAGGCATGAGGGAAAGCGGAGGGCGAGACCTCCCGCGCCTTCCAGGCGCCACGGAAGTGAACGAAGTGAAATCAGCTGCGTACGGAGTCACGGATGGCAAGCCCGGACGCCACGATCATCGAATCCAGTCCGAAACCGGACCGGCAGGCGGGACGATCACTGCCGGTCCTCAGCATCCGTCTCCGGCGGCGTTGCGCAATCGTACGGACCCGGATTCGGGAGAACCGGAACGCGCCACGGACCGCTGGCGCACCACCTCGTAAAGCACGATCCCGGCGGCGACCGAGACATTCAGCGACCTCGCGGCGCCGAGCTGCGGCAGCGACAGGAGGGTGTCGCACTCCCCGGTTACCCCTGGGCGCAGACCCCGGCCCTCCGAACCGACCACCAGGACCGCCGGCTGGGTCCAGTCGAACGCGTACCACGGAGTTCTCGCCTTCGGCGTCAGCCCGACAGCCCAGATCCCGGCGGCGCGGAAAGCCCGGAGCGCCATCGCGGCACCCGGCGCGCGGGCGAGGCGCATCCGGGCGATCGCCCCCGCCGAAGCCGAGATCGCGGCGGGCGAAGGAGGGGCGGCGCCCCGGCGCGGCGCCAGCACCGCGTCCACCCCGGCCCCGTCGGCGACCCGCACCAGGGCGCCGAAGTTGCGGGGATCCTCGACCCGGTCCAGCAACAGCAGCAGGGAGGGCGCCGGGTCGAGATCCAGCACCTCCCGCAGGCTCCACCACCGGATCGGGGAAACCTCGCATCCCGCGCCCTGGTGCCGGGTGCCGGCAGCCAGTTTCTCGAGCCGATCGTTTGAGACCCGCGCCAAGGGAACCCCGCGGGCCCGGGCGATCTTGAGCAGCGCCTCGTGGCGCCGCTCCAGCCGGCCGGTCCGCACCAGCACCCGACGCACCCGGGCGGGACTCGCCTGCAGGATTTCCTCCACCCGGGCAGGGCCGAACACCCAACTCGCGCCGGGTTCCGGGCGGCGATCGGAATTCATGCCGCAACCAAAGGATCCAGTCGCGCGACCGCATGGGCCACAAGCCCTTCGCTGCGACCCGTAAAACCCATCCGGTCGGTCGTGGTCGCCTTGATCCCGATCGCATCCGGCGGGATTCCAAGAAGCGCACCAAGTCGGTTCCGAATCTCCAGCGCCCGCGGAGCGAGGCGCGGTCGTTCCGCAATTACCGTCAGATCCACCTGACCCAGACGGTAGCCGGCCGCTTCCGCGATCTCCAGCGCGCGCTTCACAAACCGGTCGCTTGCCGCGCCGCGAAGCGACACATCCGAAGAGGGGAAAAGGCTGCCGATGTCCCCGGCGGCCACCGCTCCCAGAATTGCGTCGGTGAGGGCGTGCAGCAACGCGTCGCCATCCGAGTGGCCCACCAGCGGGGGTTCGCCGGGAAAGACGATCCCGCCGAGCACGAGCGGGCCGGCTTCGGCGGGCCCGGCGAACCGGTGGGCGTCGAAACCGAACCCGATGCGCGGCAGGGACGGGGACGCTCCGAACCGGTGGCGCACCATCTCCAGATCCCCGGGTGTCGTGACCTTCAGGTTGACCGGGCTGCCTTCCACGACGGCGACCGGATGTCCGGACCGCCGAACCAGGGTGGCTTCGTCGCTCCCGCCGAAACCGTCGCGCCGCGCGCCGGCGAGGGCCGGCAGCAGGACGTCCGGGCGAAAGCACTGCGGAGTCTGTGCCGCCGCAACGCACGCGCGGTCCACCACCTCCACGACCTCGCCGCGGCGCGTCCGCCACAGGGTGTCCGCCGGGCGCACCGCCGGGATGGCCGCCCCCCGGACGACCGCTTCCCCGAGAACCCGCCGGATCAGTTCAGGACCGACCCCGGGCCGGGCGGCGTCGTGGACTGCCAGCACGTCGAAGTCTCCGCCGAGGGCTTCGAGACCGAGGTGCACCGATTCCTGCCGGGTGCCGCCGCCGGGCACGCCGCGCACCGACGGCCCCTCTTCGGCGAGGAAGGGAGTGACGTGGGCGTTCCAATGGGCAAACCGTTCGCCGGGAAGTGCGACCACCACTTCCCGGACCTCCGCCAGATCGCGGAATGCCCGGATCGCATGAACCACGACCGGAATTCCGGCGAGCGGCAGGAACTGCTTGGGGGTCTCCCGGCCGAACCGGGTCCCCGCTCCCGCCGCAACAATTACGGCGCCGACCCGAAGCGCCCCGGTCCGAACGCTCACAGAACCTGATCGAGGGCCTGTCCCAGCGCCTTGACGGGCGTCACCGCCATCCGATCCGGGATTTCGGATGCGCGCAGGTTGGCCGAATTCATGACGGCCCGCGAGAAACCGAGCCGGCGGGCTTCCCGCAGCCGGGAAGCCGGCTGCGGAACCGGGCGGACCTCCCCGGAGAGGCCCACCTCGCCGAGCAGCACGGTAAGGGGGGGCAGCGCCGTCCCTTGCCGCCGGGACACCACCGCCGCCAGCAACCCCAGATCCGCAGCCGGCTCGGTCACCGCGAGCCCGCCGGTAACCGATACATACACGTCCAGCCGGGCCAGCCCCCCACCCGTCCCGACCGCGTTCTCGAGCACCGCGAGCAACACCGCAAGTCGTCCGGATTCGAACCCGACCGTCACCCGACGGGGATAGGCGAGCGGACTCTCGGCAAGGAGCGCCTGGATCTCGGCGAGCAGCGGCCGGGTGCCCTCCATGGTGCACACCACCGCCGACCCCGGGTGCGCCGTCTCTCCCTCGGGAAGAAAGAGGCGCGAGGGATTCTCGACCGCAACCAGCCCCCGATCGGTCATGTCGAACACTCCGAGCTCGCCAGCGGCCCCGAAACGATTCTTGATCGAACGCAGCAGCCGGTGCGGCTGCCGCCGATCCCCCTCGAAGTGCACCACCGTGTCCACCAGGTGTTCGAGTGTCCGCGGACCGGCAAGCGCTCCCTCCTTGTTCACGTGACCAACCAGGAAGACCGGCGCCCCGTGCGTCTTGGCGAACAGGACCAGGGCAGCTGCCGATTCACGGACCTGGGTCACGGTGCCGGGAGCGCTCTCGAGATTCGGCTGGAAGACACACTGGATGGAATCCAGAACGACCAGCGCGGGCGCGACACGGCGGAGCGCGTCGAGGATCGGACCCATGTCGGTCTCGGAAAACAGCAGCAGGGAGCGGGGATGCATCCCGAGCCGCTCGCCGCGAAGCTTCAATTGATGCTCCGACTCCTCGCCGCTGACATAGAGCACCGGGTCGCCGTTCCCGGCCGCGGCAGCGGCGAGCTGCAGCAGCAGCGTGCTCTTTCCGGCACCCGGCTCTCCCGCCACCAGTACGGCCGATCCCGGCACGACCCCTCCTCCGAGAACCCGGTCCAGTTCGGGAATGCCGGACGACCGACGAGGTCGTTCCACCGTGTCCACATCGTCCCATGCCACCGGGGCCGCATGTTCCGCCGCCCCGCGAAACGCTCTCCACCCTCCCGTCGCATCCACCGGGGGAGCCGCTTCCTCCACCAGGGGTTCGGCGTTCCGGCACGCCGGACAGTACCCCATCCAGCGGGTCTGTTCCTGGCCGCATTCCTTGCAAACGAACCGGGCCCGAACCTTCCTGGCCACGAATCAGAAGTCGGGTTCGGGGTCCGACGTGAAGTCGTCCTGCTCGAAATCCACATCCAGCGAATCGAAGGGATCCACGCGGTCGGGACCACTGTCGGCGTCCCGCCGGTCAATCGGCGCGAAGAGGGTGAACTTGTCCAGCCAGGCAAGCTCGACGACCCCGGTGGGACCGTTTCGGTTCTTCGCCACGATCACCTGCCGGGTGGGGGGGCCCGGCGCCTCTCCGGAGGCGGAATCGGCATCCGCCGACTCGTCCTCCGGTCGGCCCGCCCGCCGTCCCGCCGGCCGATGGAGCAGCAGGACAACATCCGCGTCCTGTTCAAGTGCTCCCGACTCCCGGAGATGCGAGAGTTGCGGTGGCGCAAACTGGCCGGCCTGATCCTTCGCCCGATTCAGCTGCGAGAGGGCGAGAACCGGAGTGTCCAGCTCCCGCGCCAGCAACTTCAGGGCCCGGCTGATGGAAGCGATCTCGAGCGTCCGGTTCTCGAACCGCCTCGTACCGGGTTCGGCGCCGCTCATGAGCTGCAGGTAATCGACCACGATCAGGTCGAGGCCACCCTCTTCCCGGCCAAGCTGGCGCGACTTGGAGCGGAGTTCCACCGGGGTCACGTTGGAGTCGTCCACGAATACCTTCATGTTGCGGACTCTCCGCGCCGCCGCCCGCACCTTGTGGACGTCGTCGTCCCTCATCCGCCCGCGCTGCTGGAGCTGCTTCGCGTCCACCTGCGCCTCGGAGAACAGCAGGCGGACCGCGATCTGCCGCAAGGGCATCTCGAGACTGAAGATCAGGACTCGGCGTCCGGCCAGGCCGGCGGAGAGAGCCATGTTGAGGGCAAGGCTCGTCTTTCCCTCGCCGGGCCGCGCCCCCACCAGCACCAGATCCGACTTGCGCAGTCCGCCGGTGATTTCGTCGAGTTCCCGGAAACCGGTGGAGATCCCGCCCATCTCCCGGCGTTCCTCGCCAGCGGCCTGCTCGAGCGCCCGGACCTCTTCGGCGATGGTGACCGGCGGAGAGGCGTGGGATCCCTCGGCAATGGCGAACAGCTCGGTTTCGGCAGTCTCCAGGACCGCAGCCGGCGGTCGCTTCCTCGCTTCCTCCCCGACCTTCGCCGCGAAGTGGAGCAACCGCCGGCGGATGGCATGTTCGCGGACCACCTCGGCGTACCCGGCAGCGTTCGAGGAGATCGGAACCCCGGCGGTAATGTCCACCAGGTAGGGCTCTCCGCCGATCGCCTCGAGCTGTCCGGTCTGCTCCAGATGGGCGCCTACCGTGACCAGATCGATCGCAGTCCCCGGACCATCGGCGTCCAGCGCGCAGATCGCGCGGAAGACGCGCCGGTTGCGTTCGTCAAGGAAATCGGCGCCGTTGCTGCGAAGCCGCTGGAGGACGCTGTCAAGCTGGCGCGGATCCACCAGGACCGCGGCCAGCACCGCCCGCTCGGCCGCCGGTGCACCGAGCGGAGCGTCTCCTTCGCTTCCCTCGGGCGACGGATTCGCGGCGGACGCCGGGCCGCCGCGCCCGCGCCGGGATCCGTCGCGCGCCGTCATGCGCGGGGATCAGTCCGCCGGTGGGGTTCCGGCAGCTTCCTCCGGCTCGATCTGCCCGGATTCGACGGATTCGGTGACCGTTCCGGAATCGTCCGGAGCCCCGGGGACTTCCGGCTGGATTACGCCGAGGGACGAAACCCGGGCCGCCTCCACCTCCACCGGAAGGGTCACCTCGACCTCGGCGTGGAGACGGACGCGCACGTCGGTGGGGCCGAGGGTCTTGATCGGCTTGCCCATGATGACCCGGTTGCGCGCGATGTCGAAACCGGCTTCCCGCAGCTCGCGGGCAATGTCCTGAACGGAGACCGAACCGTACAATTCGTCCGTTCCGGTCTTCACCCGCCGCTCGAAACGAAGCGAGAGCCCGGAGACGGCTTCGCCAAGCGCCTTCGCGGCATCCCGGTCCCTGACTTTCTGGACCGCCCATTCCCGCCGGGCCTGATCGGCTTCGCGGCGGGCCCGTTCGGTGATGAAGGTGGCAAACCCGCGCGGCAGGAGGAAGTTGCGCGCGTACCCGGGCTTCACGTTGACCTCGTCGCCGGGTTCGCCAAGGGCTTCGACCGGCTTCTTCAGGAGCAGGCGCACGGCAACCGCTCCTAGGAATAGGGAAGCAGCGCCATCTGGCGCGCCCGCTTGATCGCGATGCGGATCTGACGCTGGATCCGGGCACTGGCTCGCGAAACCCGGCGCGAGGTGATCTTCCCCCGGTCGCCGACGAACTCCCGCAGGAAGTCCACGTCCTTCCAGTCCACCCGTTCCACCCCGTTCAGGACCGGATTCACCCGGGTCCGCCGCGGGGCGGAACGCGACCGGCGTCGCGGAGTGCTCGTGCTCTCGCTCATGGTTCCTCAGTCCTCCTCGGGATCTTCGGCTCGGACGACGGCAGGCGGCGGCTTGCTCCCGCTGTCTTCCCCTTCGTCGTCATCCTCCTCGTCCTGCCTTTCCTGCGCCGCCCGTGCGGCGGCGGCGACCCGGGCTGCCCGCTCCTCGCGACGCTTCCGGTCCGCCTCCTGGTCGCGCTCGCGGGTCGCTTCGTCGATCTTCAGGATCAGGAAGCGGAGCACGCCCTCGGCCAGTCGGACACGGCGCTCGATTTCGGAAATCGCCTCCGGCGCGGCATCGAAATAGCAAAGCATGTACAGCCCTTCGTGATGGCCCTCGATGGGATACGCGAGACGCCGGCGCTCCCACGGCTTCAGGCTGACAACCACACCCTCCCGGGCCTGGATGATCTCCTCGACCCGCTCGACTACCGCCAGCGATGCGGCGTCATCCAGCGTCGGGTCCAGGATGAACATGAATTCGTAGGCTCTCATTGCGGGCCGTCTCCTCGGCGGGGGGGAGAGGACGGTCCGGGGATCACGCGGACGTCCGGTTGTACCGGTTCATGGAGGCATCGAGGCCTTCGCGGACCGCAGTCACGACGGCTGCCGCCGCACGGACCAGCAGGTCCCGGCGCATCTCCACTTCCCCCGGTTCGAAAGGGGCGAGAACATGGTCAGCGGCATCCCGGTCCGGAGGCGGGGAACCGACTCCGAGGCGCATCCGGGGAACCTCGGTGCTGCCGAGGGCGCGGAACACCGACGCGAGGCCATTGTGCCCTCCGTCGCTGCCGCGCCGCCGGATGCGGAGGGCGCCCAGCGGCAACGCGTAGTCGTCACACACCAGGAGCGCCGACCGGGGAGGCAGCCGGTTCCCGGCAAGGGCGCGGAGCACCGGGCCGCCGCTTCGGTTCATGTAGCCGGAAGGACACAGGAACAGGATCGACTGCCCTTCGATTTCGGCCTCGACCAGAGAGCCGCCGTCGAAGAAACGGCGTGTGACCGCGCGGTCCTCCAGCACCTTGGCAACCGCATCGAAACCGATGTTGTGCCGGGTGCACTCGTAGCGCGATCCCGGATTCCCGAGTCCGACCACCAGCTTGATGGGCGGCGCCGCCGATGCGGCGCGTTCTGCCGCCTCCCGGTCCGAAAGGGGAACGCCCATGTCCGCCACCGCTGTCGGCTGTTCCGGCCGGATTCCGGGAACGTTCAGTTCTCCGTCTCCCCGGATTCTCCGTCTTCCGCGTCTTCGGTGGCATCGACGGCGGACTCGTCCTCGACCACCACCTTGGGCGCCTTCACATGCAGGAGCACCAGATCCGGGGCGGAAGCCAACGCCACTCCGTCGGGCAGCGGGACCGCACCCGCCCGCACGGTATCCCCGTAGTCCAGTGACGAGATATCGAGCAGGAGCTCGGCGGGGATGTCGTGCGGCCGGCAGGTAACGTGGACCGAACGGGAGATGAAGTCCAGATGCCCGCCCCGCTTCACTCCGGGGGATTCGCCCTTGAGGCGCACCGGCACGCTCCAGTCGCTCGATCGATCGGGATCCACCCGCATCAGGTCCGCGTGGAGAACCGAGTGATCCAGCGGATGCAGCTGGTACTCGTGAATCATCACCTGCTCGGTGGCGTCCTCGCCTTCGATGGCGAGATCGAAGATCGTGTTCGCACCGCGTGGCGAGCGCACGATGTCGCGCACGCGCTTCGGGGAGAGGGCGAGCGGGCGGGCGCCAGAAGCGCCGCCGTACACCACCGCCGGAATCAAACCCTCTCGGCGAAGGCGCCGGCTCGCACCCTTCCCCACATCGGCCCGGGGCCGGGCCGGAACGGTTTCGAATGCCATGAACAAATGCCTCGGAGGGAGCGGCGCGGTAATCGGACCGACGGGCCGGGACTCCCGGAACTCATTTCCGGGCTCCGACCTTCGCGCCGCGAACCGGGCAGCTTATCAGAAGGGGGCGGCCGGCGGCCGGTCAGGAAACCGGTTCCGCCATGAAGAGCCGGCTGACCGAGGTCTGGCCGTGCACGCTTTCGATCGCGCGCGCCAGCAGGTCCGCCACCGAGAGAACCTCCAGCCGGGAACTCCGTCGACGCTCCGCGGTCGGGATCCGGATCGTGTCTCCGACGATGAGCCTTTCCAGCTTGCTGTCCTCGAGGCGGCCCACGGCGTTGTCCGAGAGCACCCCGTGGGTGCACACCGCGATCACGCGGGCGGCGCCGGCGTCCGCCAGCGCGTCCACCGCGCGCAGCAGCGTCCCGCCGGAGTCCACGATGTCGTCCACCAGCACGGCCGACCGGTCCTCGACGTCTCCGACCACGTGCATGGTCTGGACCTCGCCTTCGGCCCCGCGCCGCTTGTCCATCACCGCAATGCCCACCCCGAGGTGTTTCGCAAAGGCGCGCGCCCGTTCCACGCCTCCGGCGTCGGGAGAGACGACGATCGGGCGCTCGAGCCGCAGCGCCTCGATGCGCTCCAGCATGACCGGGGCCGCATACAGGTGGTCCACCGGGATGTTGAAGTACCCCTGAATCTGACCGGCATGGAGATCGAGGGCGATCACCCGGTCCACTCCGGCGGTCGTGACCAGATCGGCCACCAGCTTCGCGGAGATCGGGACCCGGGGCCGGTCCTTGCGGTCCTGCCGGGCGTACCCGTAGTAGGGCATCACCGCGGTGATGCGCGCCGCCGAGGCGCGTTTCAGCGCATCGACGATGAGAAGGAGTTCCATCAGGTTCTCCGCGACCGGCGGCTGGGTGGACTGGACCACGAAAACGTCGCCACCCCGCACGTTGTCGTGGATCTGGAGGCGCACCTCCCCGTCCCGGAACCGCCCGAGAGCGATGTTGCCCGGCGTGATGCCGAGGCGCCGAACGATCTCCGAAGCGAGTTCCGGGTTCGAACTCCCCCCGAAGACCATGAGGGGCCCCTGGAACGAGTAACGGGGACTGCGGCGGGACCCGCTCACCGGCTCGACCCGTTTCCCCTTCGCCCCGGCGAGGCTGGGGCGGAAGGATTCGAACCCTCGTAAACCGGAACCAAAACCCGGCGCCTGACCGCTCGGCCACGCCCCATTTCCCGCATCCTTCAACGGAGTCCGATTCCCCGGAGAGCGGCCCGGTGCTCCTTGCGGGAAACCGTCCGCACCGGCCTTGCGTCCATCCCGTCCCTCCTCAGGACCTCCGCCCCGTGACAGGCTTCGTCCCATCCGGGGAATACCCCGAAAACGGCGGAGCCGCTGCCCGACATCGCCGAGGCGAGGGCCCCGGCGGAGCGAAGGGCGTTCCTGATCTGCGGTACTGCATGGGGATTCGGAGACCGGACGAGCGCCTCCGAGTGTTCCAGGTCATTGACGAAGCGCACCGGGCCGACACCGGAGAGCTTCACGACCTCCCGGGAGGAGTCCGCGCCCGAGCCGCGGATCGTAACAGCAGGAACGGCCAGGCCACGATAGGCATCCGGGGTGGAGACCGCGAAGTCGGGGAGCACCAGCACCAGGGCGAGATCCGGTTCGGAGACCAGGGGGTAGAGCACTTCACCCCTTCCCGCCGCGAGCACCAGTCCGCCCTCGAGAAACCAGGGCACATCCATGCCGATCCGCGCAGCGAGGGCCGCAAGCGTCGATGGGCGGCAGCCGATCCCCCACATGCGGTTCAGGGCGACGAGCGCGCCGGCGGCGTCCGCACTCCCGCCGCCGAGTCCGCGCCCCGGGGGAATGCGCTTGGAAAGGCGGATGCGCACGGGCGGCAACGGGCGCCGCGGCGCAATCCCGGCGAGGAGCCCGACCGCCTTCAGGACCAGGTTCCGCCCGTCGGTCGGAATCGCAGGGTCGTCACAGTCCAGCCGGTTCCGGTCGTCGCCCGCCGGCTCGAAGCCAAGGGTATCCCAGAGGTCGACCCCGATCAGCAGGGTGCGGATCCGGTGGTAGCCGTCCGGCCGCCGCCCCAGTACCCGGAGACCGAGGTTCACCTTGGCCGGCACCCGGATCTCCAGCCGGGAGGAATTCAGGGAACGATCCTCCACTACCGGATTCAGGGCTCCGCCCCTCCAAGGTCCCCGGGCTGCACCCGGCGGAAATCCGCGGGGATCCCGAGGACAAAGGAATCCGGATGGAGCTCGGCGTTCACCCTGATCTCCACAACCGCAAGGGAGGCGGTGATCCGGGGCGAACGCACTTCGAATTCCCGCGGGGGCCAGGCGCCGCGACGCGCATACCGGATTTCGTATCCCGGCGCCACCGCCCTCGCCACCCGCCCCCGATCCCACAGGACCCGACTGCCGTCACCAAGGAGGACAAGGCCGTCGGAACCGCGCCAGCGGAAACGGTCGTCAGCCCGCAGCGGCGCCCCGGTCCCCGAGAGCATGGCGGCCACCTCCCGCACGCTCACCGCCACCCCGAGCAGCGAACCGGTGAAGGCGTCCAACCGGGCGCCCTCGGCGAAGGCGCGGCGCGAGGGAACCACCGCGGTGACCCGCCCCGGTACGGCCACCAGCACCCATCGGGGGCCCCTCACCCACCCGAGCGCCTCCATCCGCAGCCGCTCGACCGCGGACGGGTCCGGACTCCCGGCGGGCCGCTGGAAGACAATCAGCAGCTCGGCGGAAAAACGCCCCCGCGGCCCCTCTCCCCGCACCTCGATGATGGACTGGTAGCGGCGCACGCGCCCCGCCTCGGCAGCGCTCGACTCCAGAAGCGCCGCCGCTGCCTGCCGGTCGGCGGGCGGCAACGGAGGGGGTACCGACCGGGCGCAGCCAGCAAGGGGCGCCAGGAGGATCAGCAGTGCCGCCGGCTGGATGGGCGATCGCCGCTTCACTCCGGTTTCGGGTCCGCTTCCCGGATCTTCTTCGCGACCGCCTCCCCGTCCAGTTCCCCATCGTCATCATGTTCGAGAGCCTGCCGCCAGTACCGGATCGCAGCCCGGGCATCGCCGCGAGCCTGATGCAGGTCGCCGAGGTGATCCAGCACCACGCTGTTGCGCGGCATGCAGCGGACCGCCTGGAGCAGGTTGGGTTCGGCCCGCTCGATCTCTCCCCGCTGGACTTGCACCCATCCCAGGCTGTCCAGGTACGAGCCGTTGTGCGGATCGGATTCCAGCGCCCGGCGAATCAGCGCCTCGGATTCCTCGAGACGGTCCGGAAACCCGGTCAGCATGTAGCCGAGGTAGTTCAGCGCCAGCGCGTGATCCGGAACCGCATCCAGCACGAACCGGAATTCGGTCTCCGCCTCGGCAAACCGCGCCTGCCGCTCGAGGATGGCGCCGAGCTGGAAGCGGAAGGCGACGTTCCCCGGATCACCCGCCAGCCATTCCCGCGCAAGGGCCTCCGCCGCCGGGAAGTCCCGCACGGAAACCAGGTGCCGCACGAACGCATGGACCAGCCCCGGTTCGTCCGGGTGCTCTTCCCGCAAATCCTCGAAGAGCCGCTGCGCCGCCTCCTCGTCCCCGAGACCGGATTTCACCCGCGCTTCGAGCGCGGCGACGGCCAGGTCGTCCGGGCGCCGCGCCACCAGCGGAGCGAGGGCCCGCGCCGCCTCCTCCGGCTCGCCGGCGAGCAACCAGCCGTCGACGACAAGCATCCGGAAGCGACGGACATCGGGACGACCGGCAGCGAGTTCCACCGCCTGCAGCAACGATTCCACGGCCTTGCGATGCTCCCCGAGCTCCTGTTCGGCGTGGGCGCGCCGGACCAGAAAGTCCGGACGGCGGGTGGGGCCGTATGCACCGTCCGGGAGATGCAGCAGCGCATCGATCTCGCGGACCACGCGCCCGTACTCGCATCGCTCCAGGTAGATCCCGGCGAGGGCGAAACGCGCCGGTGCCGAAGCGCGGTCCTGGTCCCGCAGTCGAATCAGGGCTTTCTCGGCGTCTTCGAGCCGGGCCTGGGACTGACGCACCAGCGACAGGCCCCAAAGCGCTGCCGCGTTGTCCGGGGCGATTGCGAGCACCCGTTCGAAGGCCTTCCCGGCCTCCCCGGTCCGACCAAGCTGCGCCAGGGCGTCGGCGTGCGCGATCCCGATTCCGGAATCTTCGGGAAAATCGGACGCCGCCTGGCCGTAGAGATCCACGAGCACACCGAGCGCTTCCCTTCGGTCGAGTTCCGAATCGTCGGATTGCAGGATCTCGTCCACCAGCTCACGCGCCTCCGGCTGGCGGGGTTCGATCCGGAGCGCCTGCACCAGATCCTCGAAGGCCCGGGCGGGGTCACCGTCCCGAAGCCGCAGTTCCGCCAGCAGGACGAACTCGCCATAAGCCTGCGGCGCCCGGCGCACCAGTTCCCGCAGATGATGCTCCGCTTCCTCCGGACGCTGGACCATGGTCAGCGTTCGCGCCAGCCGGGAACGGCTGCGCATGTCGTCGGGATCCACCCGAAGCGCCTCCGAGAAGGCCTCGATGGCGCGTTCGGCAGCCGCCGGCGCCTGACCGGAGCTGAATTCCATCAGATGCAGCTCCCCGAGCAGGCGATGGGCCGGCGCCGCGTCGGGGTCGCGGCGAACGGCCCGGCGCGCCGCCTCCGCGGCCCCCGCCAGATCCTCGGTCCGGGCCCGCACCCGGGCGAGGGCAATGAGCGGACCGGCGCTTTCGGCATCCAGCTCGGCAGCCCGCTCGTAGGCGCGCGCGGCGCCTTGAAAGTCGTTCGCCTCTTCGGCCATGCGGCCCTCGCCGAAGAGAAGATAGGCGGCGGCGACCGGATCCACCTCGGCCGCCGGCGGCGGAACCTGCGGGGGGGCCGCAAGCCCGGAAAACAGCAGCAGCAAACCCGGCATCACCGGTGAATTATAGGAAACGCCTCAATGCCGGAAGTGCCGCACTCCCGTGAACACCATCGCCATCTCCTGCTCGTCGGCAGCGGCAATCACCTCCGCGTCCCGCACCGATCCCCCGGGCTGGATCACCGCGGCGACCCCGGCGGCCCGGAGCGCGTCCAGGCCGTCGCGAAACGGGAAGAAGGCATCGGAGGCGGCGACGCTTCCGTCGATCGGGGACCGGGCCTTTTCAACCGCGAGCCGGCAGGAGTCGAGACGGCTCATCTGCCCGGCGCCTACCCCGAGGAGCCTGGTTTCCCGTGCGATCACGATCGCGTTGGAACGGACATGTCGCGCCACCCTCCATGCGAACTGGAACCCGGCCTGCTCGGCAGCGGTCGGCGCCCGCCGGGTCACCACCCGGAACGCCGCGTCATCCGCACCCGTCCCGTCCCAATCCTGAACCAGGACCCCACCGGCCACCCGGGCAAAGTGGGGCCCCTCCGGACGAAAGCCGTCGAGGGCGCCGACCTCGACGAGGCGCAGTTTCCTCTTCCGCCTCAGTCGGGCCAGCGCATCCGGCTCGAAGCCGGGAGCCACGATCGCCTCGAGAAAGGTCTTCGCCAGTTCGGCGGCGGTGGCCGCGTCCACCGGTCGGGAGAGGCCGACGATGCCGCCGAACGCCGAAACCGGATCGGTGGCGCGGGCGGCGGCACAGGCGGCGGCAAGCGTCGCGCCGACCGCCGCGCCGGCCGGATTCAGGTGCTTGATGATTACGGCGGCGGGGCCGAGCGGGGCAAGGTCGGCCACGGCCCGGAGCGCCGCATCCAGATCAAGGATGTTGTTATACGAGAGCTCGCGCCCACCGAGTTGCCGTCCGAACGGAATTCCGCAGCCGCCGGATCCCGGATCCCGATAGAGCGCCGCCGACTGGTGCGGGTTTTCGCCATACCGGAGCGAGGACACCCGATCGAAGACGGGGCGGAACCGGCGCGGAGAATTGTCTCCGGCGTCGTCCGCCAGCCAATCGGCGATCCGGCTCTCGTAAGCAGCTGTTGCCTGAAACGCCCTGGCCGCCAGCTGCCGTCGCACCGGGACGGCGGCCGCTCCGGCGTCCAGCGCCTCGAGCACCGCGGGATAGTCGGCCGGATCCACCGCGATCAGCACATCGGGCCAGTTCTTGGCCGCCGCCCGCACCAGGCACGGGCCACCGATGTCGATGTTCTCGCGGATGACTTCATCGCCAGCGTCGCCAGCGAGCGTCTCCTCGAACGGATAGAAGTTCACCGCAACCACATCCACCGGAAGAATGCCCTGCTCGCGGAGCGTGGCAAGGTCGTCCGGATGGGCGCGCCGGGCAAGGATCCCGCCGTGGATAACCGGGTGGAGCGTCTTCACCCGGCCGCCCAGGATCTCGGGCTGGCCGGTAATTTCGGAAACGGCGCGGAACGGAAGACCCTCCTTGCCAAGGAAACGGGCGGTGCCGCCGCTCGCGGCAAGCTCGAAGCCGCGGTCGAGGAGACCCCGGGCAAATTCGGCGAGCCCTTCCTTGCGGGTGACGCTCAAAACGGCCCGGCGAGCGGAAGCGCAAGGACGGGAACCGGTCACGGGGTGGGGGATGCTAACCGCCATCAGTCCCGATTCCCGGGACGGGGAGGCGGGGCGGGACCGCCCCCCTTGCCGCAAGAGAAGGCCCCGGGACCCTTGATCCGACCAAAAGGAGTCAGATCAACAGAGGCTCCGTTCTTCTACCTGGTGGCAACCGTGCACTTGGCGAAGTTGACGATTCTCCGCGCCTTGCCGTTCATGGGGTCCGGTGGATGGGACGTCATCAGACCCCGGGCATCCCGTTCGCAACCGATACACGGTACGCGCCGTCTCGCAACCGAACATCAGGTCCGCAAAGTGGAGTCGCAGTCCCTCTCCCGTTCGGCATTCCGGATCTCGTCATCCGGGTCATTGTCGTGGTTCATGCCCTGGTCGGCGTCATCCGGCGAGGGGTAGTAGTCCGCGTTTCCACCGGAGAACCCGACGGTCCACCCCCGATCCTGACCCGGAGGTGCGGAGGGATCCCGCGGGACGCGCCGCTTCTCGTCGGAAACGCACTCGCGAACGGGCCGGAAGAGAGCAGGCTGTCCCGGGTGCTCGGCGACCAGCGGTGCTGCCGGTTCCGGTCTTCGTGATGGCTGGTGGCGCTCTTCGTCATCGTTCTCACCGAACTGGCGTCCGATCCGGCCTCCACCGCGATGATCCTCCCGATCCTCGCGGCGGTGGCCGCGGAAACCGGTATCCCCCCGCTTCTGCTGCTGGTCCCGGCCACGGTGACGGCGTCGTGCGCGTTTATGCTCCCGGCGGCAACGCCACCCAACGCCATCGTCTTCGGGACCGGCCTCACCATCCCGCAACCGATCCGCGCCGGCGTGGGGGCCAACCTGATCGGCGCCGCGCTCGCTACCGTGTTCCGGGTCCCGCTGGTGTTCGGAGGCTGACCCGCGACTCCTGACAAGAAACGAATGGAAGATCGATTCACTTCCCGGCTCTGGGCCGGGATCGTTCCGCTCTACGCGGAAATCCTCCGGCATCCCTTCCTGACGGGCCTCGCCGACGGCACGCTGGACCGGAACGTGTTCCGGTTCTATGTAATCGAGGATGCGCTCTACCTCCACGACTACGCCCGCGCCCTCGCCATCCTGGGCGGGAAGGCTCCCCACCCGGACCTTACTGCCACACTCTGCGGCGATGCGGTGGCCACCGTGGAAGCCGAGCGGCAGCAGCTCGGACAATTCCTCGAGGAACTCGGCGGGGGCCGCGAAGACCTCTTCGGTCGCGTGCCCGCCCCCACCAATCTCGCCTACACCAGCTTCCTCCTCGCGCAGGTGCATGCGCAGCCGTTCCATGAAGGGCTCGCCGCCGTGCTGCCGTGTTACTGGATCTATGCCGAAGTGGGCAAGGAACTCCTCGCCCGGCCGCCGTCGCCCGACCCACTCTACCGCCGCTGGATCGAGAGCTACGGAAGCGCGGAGTACGATGCGGTGGTACGGCGCGTCCTCGATCTGACCGACGACGTTGCGGCGCACCTCGAAGACGCCGTCAAGTCCCGGATGGCCCGGCACTTCGAACTGACGGCACGCTACGAATGGATGTTCTGGGACATGGCCTGCCGGCAAGAGGCCTGGCCCGTCGACTCCGATCGACGGGCAAACGCAGTTTGCGCCCACAAGGGCCCGGGAACCGGGTGATGCGGCAAATCGCCTGGTGACAGGCTGTTTGCCCGCCGATCCGGGCGGTTTCCCTCAACGGCGCTCAATGACCATGTCTTTCGTGGTGGGGGGCGATCACGCGGGGTACGAAACACCACGCAACGCACCAGGGTGGACCCCGCCCATTCCCGTCGGATGACGGAGGTCGCCACTTGCTCGCTGGATCGGATTCCAGCCGTGGGGCGACTCCTGGAAACGGACACATTCCGCGCGCTCGTGGCGCGTTTCGGGCGCGAGCCGGTGAAAGCGGCACTGCGGGTGGAGATCGGCGTCATCCGGCGCGCCCTCCGGGCCGGAATTCCGGAGGCGGTTCCCGTCCTGTTCCGACGGGCGCCGGAGGAACACCTCGCACTCGCAACCGGAGAACGGCTGCGGGACGCGCGCGGCGCCGGACTCCGGCGGGTCCTGAACGCGACCGGGGTGATCGTCCACACCAATCTGGGACGAGCTCCCCTCTCCCGGCGGGCGGCAGCGGCCATGTTCGAGGCGGCAACCTCGTACAGCGACCTGGAGTTCGACCTGGCAACCGGCGCGCGCGGAAGCCGGCAGGACCGGATCGCCAGCGTCTTCGAGGGCATGTTCCCCGGGCGAACCGCGATGGTGGTCGGCAATGCCGCGGGTGCGGTGCTGCTCGCGCTGGACACCCTGGCCAGGAAGCGGAAGGTGGTGGTGTCCCGCGGAGAGCTGGTCGAGATCGGAGGATCGTTCCGCATCCCGGAGATCATGGAGCGGAGCGGGGCCACGCTGGTCGAAGTCGGAACCACCAACCGGACGCGGATCAGGGACTACCAGACGGCGCTCGAGGCCGAACCCGACCCCCGCGCGACGGTCGGGGCCCTGCTCCGCGTGCACCCCTCCAACTTCCGTATCGTCGGGTTCACCGAATCCGCCACCACCCGCGAAGTGGTCCGGCTGGGAGCCCGGTTCCGGATTCCGGTGATCGAGGACTTCGGAAGCGGAAACACCTTCCCGCTCCGGGAGTTCGGCGCCACCAGCGGCGAGCGGGAGGAGCCGACTCTCGCCGCATGCGTGGCGGACGGGCCGGACCTGGTGATCTTCTCGGGGGACAAGTTGCTCGGCGGGCCCCAGGCGGGGATCCTCCTCGGAACCCCGAAGGCCGTCGCCCGCTGCCGGCAAAACCCCCTGGCGCGGGCGCTGCGGGCGGACAAGACGGCGATTGCCGGTCTCCTTGCCACCCTCTGGAGCCACGCTGCCGGACGCGCGCGGGACGAAATCCCCGTGATCCGGGCCCTTGCCCGCCCGCTCGCGGAGGTGGAACGCGATGCGGAACGCCTCCGGGACCGGCTTCGTCCCCCGGCGGACTGGAAGGTGACGGTGATCCCGGAGGTCTCGCGGGTCGGGGGGGGCGCCGCCCCGGACGCCGCCCTCCCCACCCGCTGCCTCGCCCTCTCGCACGCGGGCGGCGGCGTCGAGACGATCCGCCGGGACCTGCTTGCCGGCGACCCGCCGGTGGCCGTGCGCGTCCGCGGCGAGCAGATCCTGATCGACCCCAGAACCCTGCTCGAGGACGAGGCCGAGGAATTGGAAGCCGTCCTCCAGAGCCTGATGGAGAAGGAATCGGCACGGTTAGCATTCCCGGATCCCGAGTCATGACGGAACAGCAGACTCCTCCGGCCGTTCGTATTGCCCTGAACGGAAAGCCCCGGGAGCTGCCCGCACCCACTTCGGTCCGGAGCGCTCTCGAGTCCTTGGGACTCGCCCGTCGGCCGGTGGCGGTGGAAGTGAACGGCAACCTGGTCCGGCGCCGGAACCACGCGGAAACGCCGATTCGGGACGGCGACCGCGTGGAGATCGTGACCTTCGTCGGCGGTGGCTGACTCCCTTCCGCAGGACACCCCGCTGACCATCGCGGGGAGGGCGTTCCGTTCGCGGCTCATTCTCGGCACCGGCAAGTACGGCTTGAACGAGATCATGCGCCGGTGTCATGAAGCCTCCGGCTGCGACATGGTCACGGTCGCCGTACGCCGGGTGGACCTGGAAGCGAGCGGCACGCTGCTGGATTTCATCCCGCGCGACCAGCTGACCCTGCTCCCCAACACCGCCGACTGTTTCACGGCGAAGGAAGCCATCCGCACCGCACTGCTGGCCCGGGAGGCCGGGCTCTCCTCGTGGGTCAAGCTCGAAGTCATCGGTGACCGCAAGACCCTCTATCCGGACACCGACGAGTTGCTCAAGGCCACGCGCGAGCTGGTTGCGGAAGGGTTCGTGGTGCTCCCGTACACGAACGACGACGTGGTGGCGGCACGGAAGTTGGAGGACGCCGGCGCGGCGGCGGTGATGCCGCTTGGCGCTCCCATCGGCTCCGGTCTCGGCATCCGGAACCGCAACGCCATCGCCCTGGTGCGGGAAGCCGTCTCGGTCCCGATGATCGTGGACGCCGGAGTGGGCACCGCGTCCGACGTGGCCATCGCCATGGAACTCGGCGCCGACGGCGTCCTGCTCAACACCGCGGTCGCCGCCGCCCGCGATCCGGTGGCGATGGCCCTTGCGGTGCGCCACGCAGCGGAAGCCGGACGGCTCGCCTTCCTGGCCGGACGCATGCCGCGCCGCCGCTACGCCACCGCTTCCTCTCCGCCCGCCGATTCCCCGCTGGTGTGAGCGCGGCGCCTCCCGCGGCCCGAGCCGAGGCGGCGGAAGCGGCGGAGAAACGGCGGGCCCGGCGGATTTCCCGGACCCTGGCCAGGGAGTATCCGGACGCCGACTGCGCCCTCCGTCACGAATCGGCGCTTCAGCTGCTGGTCGCCACCATCCTCTCCGCCCAGTGCACGGACAAGCGGGTAAACCTGGTCACCCCCGCGCTTTTCGCCCGCTATCCCGACGCCGGCGCCTTCGCCGAGGCGCGCGCCGAAGAGCTTGAGAAGCTGATCCACTCGACGGGTTTTTTCCGGAACAAGGCGCGGTCCATCGTCGGTGCCTGCCAACGCATCCGCGACCACTTCGGCGGGAAGGTCCCGGGCCGGATGGAGGACCTGCTGTCGCTCCCCGGCGTGGCGCGGAAGACTGCCAATGTGGTTCTCGGAGTCTGGTTCGGCAAGGCCGAGGGCGTGGTGGTGGATACCCACGTCTTCCGCATCGCCCACCGACTGGGACTGGCGCCGAAGAAGAACCCGGCCCGAACCGAGGCGCGGCTGATGGCGCTGCTCCCCCGCACCCACTGGGTGGCGTTCAGCCACCGGATCATCCTTCATGGCCGGAGCGTCTGCCCCGCCCGGAAGCCCCGTTGCGGCGCGTGCGCGTTGCGACGGGATTGCCCGCGCCAGGGAGTCGAGGAACCGGATCCGGCGGCATGATGCGTCTCGGGCTGTACCTGGGCTACCTGCGGAAGGGCGGAGCGAACCCGGTACGCTCGGCAGTGGCGGCGGAAAAGGCCGGCTTCGACTCGGTGTGGGTCGCCGAGGCGTGGGGCGCCGACGCGGTCTCGGTCCTCGGTTTCCTCGGTGCTGCCACCGAACGGATCGGCCTCGGGACATCCATCCTTCCCATCGGCTCCCGCACCCCGGCCCTTCTCGCTCAGACGGCGGCGACCCTCGACCACCTGAGCGGCGGGAGGTTCCTCCTCGGACTCGGCGTTTCCGGCCCGCAGGTCATGGAGGGATGGCACGGCGTACCCTTCCGGCATCCCGGAATCCGACTGCTGGAAACCGTCGAGATCGTCCGTCGCGCGCTCCGGCGGGAGACTCCGCTCACCTATTCGGGCCGGCATCACCAGCTCCCGCTGCCAGGCGGAACCGGACTCGGCAAGGCGCTGAAGCCGGGATTCCCGGCTCCGGTGCGCGAGATTCCCATCCACCTCGCGACCATCGGACCGCGGAACACCGAGATCGCCGCCCGGATCGGCGACGGATGGCTGCCCTTCTTTTTCTCCCCGGAGCGGTGCGCAGCGGTCTTCGGTCCGGCGCTCGAAGCCGGGCGCGCCGCCCGCGAGCGCCCGGAACCCCTCGATGTGGCGCCGCTGGTTTCCGCTGCGGTCGGGAACGACATTCCGGCGCTCCGGGATCGCATGCGGCCGAACATCGCCTTTTACGTCGGCGGCATGGGCGCGCGCCAAAAGAACTTCTATCGGGACCTGGTCGATGGTTATGGCTTTCCCGAGGAAGCCGGCCGTATCCAGGACCTGTTCCTTTCCGGCCGACGACGGGAGGCCGAGTCGGCCGTACCGGACCAACTGGTGGATGAGGTCTCGCTGGTGGGGCCGCCGGGGCGCCTCGCCGAACGGGTGGCGGCGTACCGGGAGGCGGGCGTCACTACCCTGATCGTTTCGCTCCCACCGGCCGACGACGGGGCGCCCGATCCGAAGGACCTCGAGACCCTGCGGCGAATCTGCTCCTGACCAGCGCACCCGCCGTCGGTGGAGGACGCCGGGCACTGCCGCCAGTGCCCACGCTGGCAGGGGCCTCGGCGCCGCCGCCGAACAACGCGGCGCCACCGTCATACCGCAGCGAGTCGGGCCGTTCTGTTGTTCGAACGCTCCGGAACGTCGTTGGCGGCGAGTTTGGCATGGATCGGAGTACGCGACCGAAACAGCAAATTGCGGGCAAGTGATGGAGGCCGCGCGCCCCCGGACCGGGGAACTGACACGACAGTTCCGGGATTCCGAGTACTGCACCCGCGAGAACCGGTCAACGATGCGGGTGATCGGCAAGGCCGAGTACCTTCCCCGGGTTACGGGAACCCCCGGTTCCGGGTTTACCAACCTGAAGCGCAACTCGACACCCGGTGTCCTTGCGAGGATCGGTACCACGCCCGCTGCGGACATGGGGACTCGGATCACCGACGTCTTCCGACACGTCTTGCGCAATCTCGAACGCATTCGCCTTGGGCGAGACCCGGGTGGCGACGGCGCCATCCCGCCCCGAAGCATCATCTCTCCCGACACCGAGGAGGCACGTCTGCGCCCCGGTTCTGATCAACACGCGAAACACTACGAAACACGTTTCCTGACCATCCGGCTCCTCTCAATCCACATTTTCCACCATCCCAAGGTACTTCAACCGGAAAACGGAACTCCGAAACCTGCAATGGGGCACTCTCCACCAGGTTAATGGAGGCGGGTCTGATACTTGGCGTATCAAAGCCGGACAGAAACAGGTTCGCAACGCCGCGGGATGTCCAAAGCGATCCGCTCGTCATCCGCATCCGTCTCTCGCAAGGCCAGGTTGCGATAGTTCCCTGCCTCCCGACCCTCCGGATAAATCACCGGTTCGGACTACCGTATTCCATCGGCCAAGACCTTCTTCAGACTCTCCGCCAGAAACTCGAGACCTGTCGCCGGACACTCTCCGCCGCTCATCCAGCAATTCGCGCGAGGCGCGGTCGGCACACTTCATGGCCATTCGTCAACTCCTTGCAAAACGCACCGCACGTCCCCACCCCATCCCGAGCTTCAAACAGTTCCCACCGTAAGACCCGCAATCTCACGCATCCCCCCCAACATCACCCCGGCTCGCCCACCCACCCACCCTTAAAACAACCACACCCGTCGTGTAGTTGCTGCCGCGAGGCGGCGCCGTGCCAATCCCTGATCGAAACTCCTACAGGAGGTAGGTGATATGAAACTGAATCCCCCCAATGGGCGGCACGCCATCAGTCGCTGGCGCCCGGTCTCGGTGGGCCTCGCGTTGGTCTTGGGAATCGGTCTGCTCGCAGCTTGTGGCGACGACGATCCTGCCCCCGCTCCGGCCCCCGCTCCGGCCCCCGCGCCAGCTCCCGCTCCAACTCCAGAGCCAGAACCGGAACCCAAACCCGAACCCAAACCCGAACCCAAACCCGAACCCAAACCAGAGCCGGAACCAGAACCCGATCCCTTCGTCCTCTCAATGGCTCCCCCCAAAGCCGACGCGGACAAAGACTGCATGGGGTACGCTTTCTGCCCAGATGAAGAAACTGACGCCAAAAAAGCCATGGCCTCTCCAAACTCCATGATGACCGTCTCCTCCTCTCACGACGCCGTCATCACCCCCCTCTGGATGGATTCAGAACCCAACGGTATCGGTGTCTCCGCAGCCGACGACAACATGCCCTTCAAAAATGTCGACTGGAACGCCATGCAATCCACCGTCGCAAACATGGGCGTCTCTTTCAAAGCCGTCAGAGTCTCCATCGGCGCTAACCAAGAAAAAATCCCAACCTCCGAAATCCTCTACATCACCTGCGGCCCATTCGCCTGCTCCGACGCCGCAGCCGAAAAACCCCAAGCTCCCGAAATCTCCGCCGAATCCACCAACATCTGCGCCAACTGGGACCCCGATCTTACTCTACAAGTCGGTATGATCGATAATGATACGAGAAGTACGTCGGGAGCTTGGTATACCAACAAGATTATCCCAGCGTATGATTCGCTCGGCGGTACTAGAAGTGATGCCACGCATTACGATTTTTTGGATATAGTGTCAACAACAAGAACAACAAATGCAAGTATCTGGTACGCTGATGACGGAATCGATATCGGATGGTCGTCGACTTCCGATGTGGACATGAAAGTCAAACATGTCTTCGGAAACTACAGCGTCATGGGACCAGATGCGAATAAAGGTACGAACAAACCTCTCAATGTCGATCTTAAAGCGGAGAATGTTTCCTACGCCCCCGCCGTTCAAACAACCAAATTGACTGTTGATGCTGCTGATAGAACCGCAACTACTTCAGATAAAGTTGACAAACTGTCCGAGGCCTGTGTCGATGCAACCAAATACTCAGGCGTTAGCGGTTCAGCCCAAAGACCAAACAATTGTTTCCGCCTTCGAGTTTCCGGCACGGAAACTGCCGGGTTTGTAGGAACCCCGAGATTGACGAACCACCTCTCCAGTTATAGTGTGGAAGTCTCTCCCAAGGACCCCATGCTCTGGGGCAAGGTCGCATGGAAGGATGGTCCGCTCAAGGATCTCAAATGCGAAACCATGCGTTTCGCCGCTGCCGACCAAATTGATGTCTGCGAACTCTTCGAAGAGGAGGTCGATCACGCTCTGTCAGGCGGTTGGGACGACGTCGAGGTGAAGGGTAGTAAGCGTAAGCTCGTCAATCCACGTGATGGTATGGGAGTAGAGCATCCCTATGCCGGTCTCGTGCGAGTTTTTCTCAAAAACGCATCAAGCGTAAAACCTCGGCACTTCCGGAGACTCTGGTTCGACGACAACATGGATGGAAGCATCGTGGATAAAGCAGAGACATTTGGATACCAATATGTGTTGAATTTCGACGAAGAAGCAACCGAACGAAGTGGCAATAACCCCGCACACGGCAAAGAGGGGAGTGGCTGGGATATAAAGCCAATATCATTTGGTCAGACATCGGCTCTCGAACCGGTTAGACTTTCTCGGAGAGCGAGCGATCTGTACAATTATAATGATTACACTGAAACCCCAGGCTCCGTGTCAAATGACGGAGACTACATTAAGGCCTTTAATGTCAATGCCATCTGGACACCAGTAGTCGACCAAAATCTTCTTCCCCTTCCTAAATACGGCGACTTTGGGAAGGTTGATGTTGCAAAGACTACAGTAAACGACGCCTCCACAACCAGGTCAGTTGAAGCTGCTGTAGATGGAGACGGCATAGCCGATAACTACTACGGCATTCCCGCCAGATGCTCGGATGAAGACGGCGGCAAGGGGTGCGATGCGAAGTGGGAAGAGGACTTCGAGATTCTCTTTTCGGATCTCATCTTCGGCTGCGAAACAACGCACGCCGTGACCATCAGTTGTGAATGGGATGCCCAAGGTACATTCGGGAGGCCCCCGGAGAAGCATGCAATAAAGGACGGTACAACGGGTGGTGACGACAGCGTAGCAGATTACGAATACGCGAGACTTCTTATCAAAGAGATAGATCATTTCGCCAAGTGCACCGTGGAATAGGACCTACTTCCTGTTGATCTGATCGCTGTCGATCAGTCCAGAACCCCGGGGCTATTCGGCCCCGGGGTTCTTCATTTGCACATAAACCGGCGCGTGACAGCGACGCAAACCGACACGCTTCACAAGTTTGTTCAATTTGGGTGTTCGAAACCCGCTTCGCGGGCGTATCCCGGATCGGGTTCCCGTGGTTCGACGGACCTGACCTCTTCCCGTTGACGAACTGAGGTGATCTCGGGTCCTTGGACAGTTTGAGGGCTTGGTCAGGGTGCAAAAGGTCATCCCTTCGTGATCGTCGAATTCGCCCGAACGGGTGAACCCTGGCTTGTTTTCTCCGCCGGATCCAGGATCACCGGGAAAGTCGAATCTCGCGATTGGCTCACGACCTTACGACAAGAGTCCCTCGCCATAGGCTTCGGCGGGCGTCCGCCCTCCGAGGGCCGAGTGCGGGCGCTGGGTGTTGTAGAACCGCATCCACTCCCCGATCACTCGTTCGGCCGCGAACCCGTCGGCGAGCTCGTGGAGGTACACCGCCTCGTACTTCAGGGACCGCCACAGCCGTTCGATGAAGATGTTGTCGAGGAGCCGCCCGCGACCGTCCATTGAGAGCCGGGTACCCGCCGCCGCGTTAGGTTCATGTGCCAATGAAGAACCCCGAGGCCATCCGGCCCCGGGGTTCTGGACTGATCGACAGTGATCAGGTCAACAGGAGATTGGTTCTATTCCACCGTGCACTTGGCAAAGTTGTCAACGTTCGCGCGACCGGCGATATCAGCCACGCCGAGTTTGCCTTTCACCCTATTGTCGTTCCCAGTTTCCGACGCAGGAGGAAGATTGTTCAACAGGCCTTGGGCATCCCACTCGCAACTAAGGGTCACCGTACGCGTCGCTTCGCAACCGAAAATGAGATCCGAGAACAGGACCTCGAAGTCCTTTTCGAACTCGGCGTCGCAGGCCTCATTGCCCGCGTCACCATTGTCGCCTTTGGAGCAGGTGGAGGAACCGGCGGGATAATTGTCGGCCACGCCGTCCGGCTTGGCCAAATCTTTACCATAGAGATCCACTTTCCCGAAGTCTCCGTAAATGGGCATCATCCCGCCATCCGTGAGTGTCCCCCAAATGAAGTCGATATTCCGATTGTGAAAATACTCGTGATCGGATGCATTAATACCAGATATCTCGTGGGGGGAGGCGTCTCCACGGTTAACAAACCCGTACAGGTCATGAATAACACGAGCCAAAATGGTACCTCTTGATGGGATAGAATCCCTTGCGGATGTAGTACCAGGGGCAGCATCGAAATAACCTAATTCGTTGCTATTTCCCATCACTACCAAACCGTCCTTGAAGTAGTCCAAACTCTCTTCTTCTCCGTCGTCGGCGGTCGGGTGTTTGAATGCCGCCCCTGCATTGCCTTCTGCTATGCTAGAGCCCCGAGCTTCACTCTGAAGAAGCGTATTGGGACCGTCGGCAACCGACCCATCCAAGTTGTCATCGAACCAGAGCCGCTTAAACCGCTTGGGCTTCGGGCGGCCTCCTTTGGGGCCGACCTGCCAAGTAGCCAGAACAAATCCGCCGTCTGCTCCTTCTACGATACTCCCTCGGTTATTCTCACTATCTGAGTTGCTGTTCGCCGCAATGCGCCGTTTGACATTTATCCTGACGTCGCCCCAGCCCTTGGCCAAGGCTGCATCGACCTCGTCTTCCAGGAGTTCGCAGACGTCAACCTGATCGGCAGCGGCGAAGGACATGGACTCGCACTTCAGGTCCTTGAGCGGACCCTCTTTCCATGTGACTTTGCCCCAGAGCATGGAGTTGGAGTCCTTTGGAGAGACTTCCACGCTGTATCCATCCAAGTGGTTCGTCGTGCGCGCCCGACCCGGGCCTCTGACAAGACTTTCAGTTCCACCGACGCGGACGCGGAAACACTGGTCCGGTTTTTGGACACCACTGCGCGAAGAAGAGTAATCGACATCAACGGCGCACGCGTCTTTCAAATTCCCGACTTTTTCCAACACAGGAGTGGCCGGCGTGACCGGCTCCTTGATTTTATCGACTTGGATGGCGGGGGCGTATGTGGTCCTGTTGGCAGAGTCGACCGTGAATGGTTTGTTCGTACCTTTTTTCGCATCCGGCCCCATGAAGTTGTAATTACTGAAAACATGCTTCACGGTCATGTCCACACTGGAGGTCGACACCCAACCGAGATCGATTCCGTCGTCTTCGGCCCAGATGTCTGGATTTGATGGGTTGGCGCCTAGATCATGAATAGTCCTGTTTTCAAATCTACCTCGCATATCATAGATATCATTATCGATCATACCGACTTGTAGAGTAAGATCGGGGTCCCAGTTGGCGCAGATGTTGGTGGATTCGGCGGAGATTTCGGGAGCTTGGGGTTTTTCGGCTGCGGCGTCGGAGCAGGCGAATGGGCCGCAGGTGATGTAGAGGATTTCGGAGGTTGGGATTTTTTCTTGGTTAGCGCCGATGGAGACTCTGACGGCTTTGAAAGAGACGCCCATGTTTGCGACGGTGGATTGCATGGCGTTCCAGTCGACATTTTTGAAGGGCATGTTGTCGTCGGCTGCGGAGACACCGATACCGTTGGGTTCTGAATCCATCCAGAGGGGGGTGATGACGGCGTCGTGAGAGGAGGAGACGGTCATCATGGAGTTTGGAGAGGCCATGGCTTTTTTGGCGTCAGTTTCTTCATCTGGGCAGAAAGCGTACCCCATGCAGTCTTTGTCCGCGTCGGCTTTGGGGGGAGCCATTGAGAGGACGAAGGGATCGGGTTCTGGTTCCGGCTCTGGTTTGGGTTCGGGTTTGGGTTCGGGTTTGGAGCGGGAGCGGGAGCGGGAGCCGGGTGGGTGGGTGGGATGGTGGATGCTGATAGCGGAGGCGGCGCGGTACCCGAGGAGACTTGGCGCCCGATTGATCCGTGGGGCCGACGGGCGGTGTCCGACAAGGGCGCACAGGTTCACTTGAACGCATCAAGCATCCTGTGCGCGATTGCACGCACACGGACGGGTCGGCGATTTACAAGGAACGGGAATAAATACACGGGCCGGCTTTCACGCGTGTTATCCCAAGTCATTCCAGGCGCGTCTCCGTGCTCCCGGAAACGCGCCTATGGCTCGGTGGAACCGTTGGTTCGGTATCCCAGGCTGAGGAGGTTGGCGAGCAGTCGGTAGGCGCCCGGCGTTCCCTCCGGGAGCTGGCGCCACAGGCCGAGACCCAGATAGAGCCAGCGACCCTCGCCGTGACGGATCTCCACGAGGATGCCGCGCTTCTCGCCAGCGTTGTACGGGAAGGGATCCTCCGACGCCAGCAGGTCGATCGCGGCGGGATCGTCGCCGGTCTCGAGGAAGTAGAGGCCCCGCTCCTGGACCCATCCGTCCCAGTCGGCGGGGCCGATGCGGTTCGGGCCGAGAAAGACCGGATGATCGGGAACCAGGACCTGCATGGGCGCATTCTCGTCGGTAATGCGGCCGCGTCCGACCCGAATCGGTGAGGGCGCCCAGGGGCCGGCATTGAACTCGAACTTGTTGTACTGGACGAGGAGGGTGCCGCCATCCGCCACGAAGTCCAGCAGGCGCTGGTTGTAGGTGCGGAGGTCGGGGCGGGCGAGATAGGCGCGCACGCCGAGCACGATGGTGTCGAATCGGGAGAGGTCGCCCTCCGCGAGATCCTCCTCATCCAGGAAGGTCAACGAAACGCCCAGTTGGCCGATGGCCTCCGCCACCTCGTCTCCGACGCCCTCCACCCAGGCGACCTTCACCGGGGCCACCGTCGCGTCCAGAACCCGCGCCAGCGCCTCCGCCGGGCGGAAGCGATACCGGGTCTCGATGTGGTGGTAGGCGATCGTCTCGACCGTCTCCCCGAAGACCGTGCCGTCCGCCAGCCGGACTTCGGCGGCGAGCCGGTACCCACCATCGGCGACGCCCGCGGGAACCGTGGCCTCGAAGGCGACGCCCTGCTCTCCGGGGCCGGAAAAACGGAGCGTTGCGGATGCCGGACGCACCTCCCAGCCGGATGGTGCATCAAGACCGACCTCGACCTCGGCCTCCTCCACGCTTCGCCAGGTCACCCGCACCGAGAGGGAGCGGGTTCGTTGCCCCCGGGGAAACACCACGATCGGGGGTGTCACCCGAACCGCGGCAAGCGGCAACACGGAAACCTCCTTCTGCTTCTCGGTTCCCACGAAGGGACCGCCATAGCGATACGCGACCGGCAGGGTGACGCTTGCGGGAATGTCGTCGGTCTCGAAGTCCACCCGGGCGCGGACCGGGGACGGAGGCGCGGCGGCCCCGAAGAGCGACGGATCGGAAGCGACGAACCGGTCCCGGCCCGGCGCCGCGTCGAATACCTGCCGACTGAGCGTCGCATCCGCTGCCGCGGTCACCCGGAAGGAGGCGCGGACCGCATCGCCTGTCGCCATCTCCACCGGGAAGTCGGCGCCGACCACCACCGGTCGCGCCTGCGAACGGGATCCGCGCCCCCGGGCCGGGGGTTGCGCATTCGGCCCGGTCTCCCAGCCGTCCGGGGTCTCTATCGAGATCCCGGTCAGCGTCAGCGGTTCCGAACCGCCCGCCTGCACGAAGACCTCGGCCCCGAAGCTTCCCCCCGGAACCACTTCGCCGGCGTCCGCCACCGGATGCGTCAGCAACCCGTGGGCGAGCGCGAGTGCTTCCTGAATCTGGACTTCCTTGGGGGCGACGCGGTGCCGGATCTCGAGGACGGCGCCCGGATCCAGGTCGGCGGAGACCTGAAGCACCCGCCGCGCGGCGATCAGGGCTTCCCGGAGCGCCGGGATGGACTCGTGGGGTGATGTGGAGGAAAAGGCCCACTGCGCACCACCGACGGCTCGTTCGAGATCGCCGAGAGCCCGCTCGGTGGCGACGACCGCGTCCGGGTCTCCATGCACGAAGGCCCGCAGCCGTTCCAGCCCCACTGGAATACCCGGGAAGAGATCGTTCTCGCCGGTCTCCGAAACCAGATTCCGCATTTCCACCAGGACCGCCGGCCCGGACGCCGGGGCGCCGCGCACCTGTCCCATCCCCTGACAGCGGTGCGCCGAGCGGGCCTCCTGACCGAGGTCCGCGTATGTCCGCCCGAGCAGCGGATCCCAGATCGCGGTGTCCACCCGCACTACCCGGTCCCCGGCGACGGTGCCCCCCCCGACGCCCCCCACGAAGAGCTTGAGCGGTTGCCAGGGACGCAAACCGAGTTCCCGATGCTCGGGAAACCGCTCGGCGTCGCCGGCAGCGTCGAAGGCTTCGATGGTGATCCGCCCGGTCGCCTGGTGGTGCTGGCCGCCTCCCTCGCCCGCGGGTGGGAGGGTCAGGATCACGTCGGGACGAAGGGTCCGGATCATCCGCACCACTTCACCGAGCGTTTCCTCGTGGCCCCACTTCTTGAGGGTCTCCTCGACACTGAACGAGTATCCGAAATCGGAGACCATCCCGAAGAACTGTTCCACCGCGTCCAGCCGGTGCGAGGTGAGGAGTTCCTCGGTGCGCAGGATCCGGAGGCCGTCAAACAGTTCGGGGCCGATCTCGTTCTGACCGCCGCCGCCCCGGGTCAGCGTCAGCAGCGAGACCCGGGCCCCCATCCCTCGGGAAAGGCGGGCGTGGAGGGCGTTGTTCTCGTCGTCCGGGTGGGCCGTGATGGTGAGGACGGAGACGCCGCTTTCGATCTTGCGCAGCTTGAGCCCGAGGCCGGATGCGCCACGATCCTCGGCGAGGGGGCGGAGCTGTGCAGCGGTCGGAGCGGCAAGCAGCAAGACGAGCAGCGGGGCGGCTGCCGCTAGGACTGCCCGCACTCGGTGCGTGGATGCGGTGATCATGGTGTTCCCTCGGGGCTCGGGTCGAGACCGGCTACGCTCCCCGGGGCGCGTCCTCCGAAGAGCGTTCTGATGTTAGCGGCACCCCCGTCCCCACTCGAAAGCGACAAACCGACGGGAGGATTCTCCCACCTTTACGTGGCGGTTCTGGTGGTCGAATTGCTCTTCTGTCTGCTCCTGCTGCTGTTCTCCGGCGCGTTCCGGGCCTGACGGGCGTTCCGTGCAGTTCCTCGACTGGACCGTCGTCGCCGCCTACTTCGGGCTGATTGCGTTCATCGGATACTGGACCGGGAGGGGCAGCCGCGGGCTCGAGGACTATTTCCTGGCCCGGCGTTCCATGCCCTGGTATGCAATGGGGCTCTCGGTGATGGCCACCCAGGCCAGCGCCATCACCCTGGTGGGAACCACCGGGCAGGCCTACGTGGACGGGATGCGGTTCATCCAGATCTACCTGGGCCTGCCGATCGCCATGGTGATCCTGTGCGTCACCCTGGTTCCGCTGTTCTACCGGGCGAGGGTCTTCACCGCCTACGAATACCTGGAAGCGCGCTGCGGGTCGAGGACCCGGACCCTCACCAGCCTGCTCTTCCTGTTCGGGCGCGCGCTCTCGGGGGCGGTCGTGATCTATGCCCCCTCGGTGGTGTTGTCCGTGGTATTCGCCCTCGATGAAACCTGGACGATTCTCATCATCGGCGGCTTCGCCACCGTGTACACCGCGCTCGGGGGGATGCGCGCGGTCATGTGGGTGGAGACCTGGCAGATGCTCATCATTCTGCTGGGGATCCTCTTCTGCCTCGGCTCGGTCATCTTCGGCCTGCCGGAGGAGGTGGGCCTCGGCGGAGCCCTCAAGCTGGCGGGCGCCACCGGAAGGCTGGAAACGCTCTCGTTCGACCCCGATCCCCGCCTCACCTACACCGTCTGGACCGGGATCCTCGGCGGGCTGTTCCTGATGCTCTCGTATTTCGGATGCGACCAGAGCCAGGTCCAACGCTACCTGACCGGCAAGTCGCTCGCCGAAAGCCGGCGGTCCCTGCTCTTCAACGCCTTCGCCAAGCTCCCGGTCCAGTTCGTGATCCTGTTGACCGGGGCGCTCCTGTTCGTCTTCTACCAGTTCGAGCGGCCTCCCGTTCTCTTCGACCCGGCGATGCTGGACCGGGCGCGGGTGGAGCGCCCGGCAGAGATGGCGGAAACCGAGGCGCGGTATGCGGCTGCCTTTCAGGAGCGGCGGGAGGCGGCGCTGGCGTTCACCGGCTCGGAGTCGGCGGCGGGTCGTGAACGGTTTCTCGCGGCGCAGGCCCGCTTCGATGACGTTCGCGCCGACGCGATCCGCACCGTCACCGGGATCCGGGGCGAGCCCTGGACCGACACGAACCATATCTTTCCGAGCTTCGTGTTCGCCCGGCTGCCAGCGGGCATGGTCGGCCTGATCCTGGTCGCGGTACTGGCGGCGGCAATGTCCACCGTGGAGTCCGAACTCTCGGCGCTATCCACCGCCTCGGTTGTGGACTTCTACAGGCGCTTCCGCCGAAAACCGGCCTCCGAGCGCCACTTCCTCCGGGCCGGTCGGGTGGGCATCCTGTTCTGGGGGGCGGTCGCCACCACGGCCGCGCTTTACATGGGCCGCCTGGGATCGGCGGTGGAGGCGGTAAACCGGGTCGGTTCCTTCTTCTACGGGCCGATCCTCGGGGCCTTCGTGCTGGCGGCTGCCTTCCCCGGGCGCGGAGCGCGGCAGGCATTCCCGGCCGTGCTCGCCGGGGTCGCGGCCGTCTGGGTGGCCGATCTTGCGCCGCGCGCGCTCGGGGTTCCCGGCGTCTCCTATCTCTACTACAACCTTGTCGGCGCGGGGGTGACGGTGGTGGTGGGCCTCGGCCTCGGAGCGCTGCGGGCGCGCGTCCCCGACGCTTCCCGATGATCCGGCGCTTGCGTCGGGTTCGCGACGGCCTGGCCGGCGCGGCCCGGCTGGTTGCGTCCGGGGAGCTCCGGCGGCGCCCGGGTTTTTTCACCGCGCTCCATCTGGCAGTGGGAGCGACGGTTGGCGGAGCCATCGTCTGTTTCATTCTGGTGACCGAGGCGCTCGCCGATTTCGTGGTGCATGGGGAGGGACTCGGCAACTGGCGGTACGCCGCCCCGGTCGTGGGCGCCCTTCTGTCCGGGATGCTGCTGTGGCGCTGGTTCGGGGAAGCCCGGGGCAGCGGAATCCCGCAGACGAAGGCGGCGTTGCTGGCGGGCGGGGGCCGGATCCCCTTTCGGGTCGTCGTCGGCAAATTCCTGTGCGGCGGACTCGCCATCGGGAGCGGGATTCCGCTGGGCCGCGAAGGACCGTCGGCCCAGATCGGGGCCGGGATCGCCTCCACCTTCGGTTCCCTCCTGAAGCTGGACGGTGAACGGCGCCAGCAGCTGGTGCCGGTGGGCACTGCGGCCGCAATCGCGGCGGCGTTCAACACGCCGATCGCGGCGATCCTCTTCTCGCTCGAGGAAATCGTGGGGAACCTGCACGCACGGGTCCTCGGCTCGGTGGTGCTGAGCGCGGTAGCGAGTTGGCTGGTGCTCCGGCTCTCGCTCGGCGACGAGCCGCTCTTCACTGTCCCGCCCTACGAACTCGGCCATCCGGCGGAACTGTTGATCTATGGAGTGCTCGGCCTCCTCGGGGGACTGGTCTCGGTGGCCTTCGTCAGGATGTTGCTGCGCCTCCGCCTCGAGTTCCGCAAGCTGCCCGCCCGCACGGCATGGCTCCAGCCGGCGATCGGCGGGTCCGCAGTGGCCGCTTCGTGGCTCTTGCTCCCCGGTCTGTTCGAGGTCGGCTACGGCCCGGTGGGCCAGGCGCTCGCCGGCGCGTTGCCGACCGGGACGATGGCGATGCTGCTCATCCTGCACCTCGCCCTGGTGGTTATCGCCTATGCCTCCGGGAACGCCGGGGGGATCTTCGGCCCCAGCATCTTTCTCGGCGCGATGCTCGGCGGATGCGTCGGGGGACTCGCCAATCTCTGGTTCGATTTCGCCAGCGGCCCCGGCGCCTATGCGCTCGTCGGGATGGGCGCCGCCTTTGCCGGCATCCTTCGGGCGCCGATGGCGTCGGTGTTCATGATCTTCGAGATCACCCAGAGCTACGCGGTCATCGTGCCGCTGATGATCGGCAACCTTGTCTCCTTCTTCGTGTCCCGCCGCCTCCAGCCGGTTACCGTCTATGAAGCGCTGGCCGCCCAGGACGGCGTGAGCCTTCCCGCCGGAGAGGATGTCCACGACCACCCGGTGGTCCGTGCCGCCATGCACCCGCCGCGCGAGTTGCTGGTCCCGGAACTGACGGTGGAGGACGCCATCGAACGGGTGGCGCTTTCGGGCCGTCAGGCCTGGCCGGTGGTGCGCGGTTCGCGTCTTTTCGGCTTCGTGACGCTCGCCGAACTGGAGCGGTCCCACGAATGGGGCCAGGACCAGGAACAGCTCGGAGACCTGCTCCGCGGACGGCGTATCCCGCATGTGTACGCCGACCAGTCCATCGACCACGCCCTGGCCCACCTGGGTCGCCTCGGGCTCGAGTCCATCCCGGTGGTGAGCCGGGTGGACGGGCGCCGCCTGGAGGGCATCGTGACGGTGGCGGGCCTGATGCGTGCCTACGGGCTTGCCGGACCGTCGGTGGAGGCGCCGCCCCGGGGCATCCCGGGATGATCGCGGTGGTTCAGCGGGTGCGGCGCGCCTCGGTTGCGGTCTCCGGGGAAACGGTGTCGGAAATCGGCTCCGGACTGCTGGTGCTGCTCGGGGTGGAGACCGCGGACACCCCGCGCGACGCAGCCTGGATGGCCCGCAAGATTGCCAGCCTCCGGGTGTTCCCGGGGCCGGGCGGGCCGTCCCGCCTCAGCGTCCTCGAAACGGGCGGCGCGGCGCTCGTGGTCTCCCAGTTCACCCTGCTCGGCGACTGCCGCAAGGGCCGCCGCCCGTCGTTCACCCGCGCCGCCTCCGGCCCCGATGCGGAGGTCCGCTATCTGGAATTCTGCGAACGGCTGGCCGAAACCGGGGTACCGTCGGGTCGGGGCGTGTTCGGAGCGATGATGGAGGTCTCGCTCGTGAATGACGGGCCCTTCACGCTGGTGATCGAAAGCCCGGGGAAGCCGGTGAAGTAACCTTCCCCGATTCGGGGCGGGGGTTCCCGCCGAACGAGGTGTCCCTCATGTCGAAGATCCGATTCCGGCTGCCACGGGTGGCTGCGCTTCCCGTCCTTCCGCTTGTCGCTGCGGGCTGTGGCGCTGCCTCCGGCTCCTCGAACCAGGCCGACTGGAACCAGGACTCCCTGCTTCCGCCGACCATTCCGTCGGAGGTGCTCGGCGAACTCGACGGCGTGGAACTCACGCTGGACGACCTGTCCGACTCCGACCGGTTGCGGCTGGCGCAACTCAAGAGCGAATACTTCACGGAAGCGCATCGGATCCTTGAAGAGGGGGCGCTCCAGGCGGCGCGTGACAAGTTGATCGAGGATGCGGCCGCCGGCATGGGCCTGACCGTGCGCGAGTACTACTTCGACGAGATCGGGCTGCCGGAACTCGGGGAAGCCCAGGTGCGCAACATCTACGAAGCAAACCGGGAGCAGATGGGGGGGCGTTCGTTCGAGGAGGTTGCGCCGGCGATCCGCCGTCAGGTGAGCAACCAGATGCTCGGGCAGGCGGTTGCGCAGCGCGGCGACGAACTCCTTGCGGATGCCGCATGGAAGCTCCGGGTGCCGGCGTTCCGGGTGAACATCGAGACCGAGGGCCACGCTTCCCTCGGTCCCGCGGATGCCCCGGTGACGGTTGTTGTCTTTTCCGATTTCGAGTGCCCCTACTGCCGCCGGTTCAACGGCGCGCTGGATCGGGTGCGGGAGGAGTTCCCCGACCGGATGCGGTTGGTGTTCCGGCACTATCCGCTGCGCAGCATCCACCCGCTGGCCCAGAAGGCCGGCGAGGCCGCCGCCTGCGCTGCCGATCAGGGGAAATTCTGGGAATTCCACGATGCGCTCTGGGCGGATAGCGACCTGACCCGGGAAGTGCTCGAGGAGCATGCCCGGCTGGTCGGGCTGGACACCGGGGAGTTCACCGAGTGCCTGAATTCGGGACGCAACTACGATCGGGTGCAAAACGACTTGGAGGCGGCGATGGATCTCGGGCAAAGCGGAACGCCGGCCGTGTTCGTGAACGGGCGCAAGGTCGGGGGCGCGATCGGATATGCCCAGTTCCGCGCCGAGATCGAGCGTGAGCTTCCGGCAGAGGACGCCACGGAGGACACGGAGGATGCCGAAAACTGACACTCTGAGCCCGGAGGTCCGCGAGTTTCTCGCCGCGAAGACCTTCGTCCACCTGGCCACCCGGATGCCCGATGGGAGTCCGCAAGTCTCGCCGGTCTGGGTGGAGACCGAAGGGGATCTGATCCTGGTCAATTCGGCTGTCGGCCGGGTCAAGGACCGGAACGTCCGCGCCGATGAGCGGGTGGCGCTCTCCGCGGTCCATCCCGCCGACCCGTACCGGGCCCTCATGATCCGGGGCCGGGTGGTCCGGATCACCGAGGAAGGCGGCGAGGAGGGGATCGACCGGCTCGCCCGGAAGTACGTGGGAACCGATCGCTACCAGTGGCGCCGCCCGGGCGAGGTCCGGGTCGTCTACTACATCCAGCCGGAAACCGTCGCGACCATGGGTTGACCGCCGGGCGGAGGCGGGAGTCATGGAACAGCGGCCTCGCAGCGGCCTGGTCCGCAAGATCAACGAGATGCCCGGGTTCGTCCGGGAGGCTCTCGAGGCAAACGGGCTGACCGGGATGTACGACGCGCGCCCGGCGTACCAGCGGAACGACTACCTCGGCTGGATCCTCCGCGCGAAGCGCCCGGAGACCGGCCAGCGAAGGTTGAACCGGATGCTGGACGAACTGCGCACGGGCGGCGTGTACATGGGCATGGACCACCCACCAAGCCGCCGCTGACCCGGAACGGATCCGGGAACAAACCCGTCGTGCGGCCCACCGGTCGGGTTGCCGCCGGTGAGGTTCGCGCTCGCCGCGGTGGCGACTCCTCCAGGCTGAAGTTCCAGAGTGCCATAGACGCAAGTCACTGACTTGATTGGACATGGAGAGATTTCAGGATTTCGCTACTGGGTACCGGACAGCTTCACGGCAAGCAGATCGAAGGCCTTTTGTTGAAGCGGGGTGGGCCGGGTCGTGATCTCGAACCGATCGGCCCCCGGCAGGGCTGGGGCGGTTTCGGCGAGGGTGTCGCGCGCGGTAGCACCGGCGAGTCCCCGGGCGGCGATCAACGCCAGCACACGCTGGCGTTGGGGGGAGGGTTCGGGGTCGATGAGGTGGTCGAGGCGGAGCTTGCGGAGTGTGCCGAGAACGGCGGCGACATGACCGTGGGGGAGGGAGCGAACGATGTTGAGAAGCTCGTCGGGCCCGACGAGGCGTTCGTTCTTGAGTACCCGACGGAGCGCGGCAATCTTGTATTCGGGCCATCCGGAGAGGTTGGCGAGCGTGCGTTTTCTGGTTTTGGCGCCTTCGCGCCAGCTTTCGCGGAGGAGGACTGCGGGGGGTGATTTGCGGTTGGGGACGACGTCGACGTACATGGCTCAATGATACCAGACATGCCATATGGAAATAAAGTAGTAATATCGTCAAATACATGGGCGCACAAATCAAGTGTCAAAACGCACTTTCCCCTTGCGAATCAACCCTTTGAACGGCAAAAAAGGGGAAATTGCTCTGGAACTTCAGTCCAGGGTGCATGCGGAGAGGCGTCGATGCGCGCCGTGGGCCGCCGAAACGGGCCGGGGATCTTCTTGTTCCCCACTCCGAAGCGCGCCATGGCGTCCGGAGCGACGACCCGGCGTTACCCCGGTTGGGAAGCGGGAGTTGAAGGCATGCCCCCCCTGACGCTTCGCCGCGGTCGAAGGGATTGGCGGCGTTCTTCGGAAGACAACGGAGCGGATGCCCGGACGTTCGGACAGCGGACCACCTGCACAGGACGCTTGATGCGTTCAAGTGAACCGTGCGCCCTTGTCGAACACCGCCCGTCAGCCCCACGGATCAATCGGGCGCCAAGTCTCCTCGGGTACCGCTCAGCGCCTTCGCCAGCGAACCCCGTTCCTTCCAGGATGCGAACTGCAGGGAATACCGAATGAGGTGAACCACACAGGTTTGCACCACGCACGCCGGATACTCCCCCCGGATCGCCTCCGGGAACCCCTTCAAACCATCCACCACCGCGATCAGCAAGTCCTTGACACCCCGCGACTTGAGCTCGTTCATCACCCGTAGCCAGAACTTGGCGCCCTCCGTCTGCTGGATCCACAGCCCCAGAACCTCCTTCTGACCGTCGCAGGTGTACCCGATCGCAAGATACGCCGCCTTGTTGCGCACAAGTCCCTCGTCCCGAATCTTCACTCGCAGCGCGTCGAAGTACACCACCGCATACGTCGCCTCCAGCGGACGGTTCTGCCACTCCGTCACCTCCTCCAGAACCCCGTCGGTGACCGCCGAGATCAGTGCCGGGGACACCCCCATCCCGTACAACTCCTCGATGTGCGCCCGGATGTCCCGCGTGCTCATCCCCCGTGCGTACATCGCAATGATCTTCTCATCAAACCCCGGAAGGCAACGTTGGTACTTGGCCACCAGAACCGGGTCGAAGCGCCCCTGCCGGTCCCGCGGAACGTCCAGAACGATCCGCTCGTCCCCCGTGTCCACCGTCTTTCGTGACGTCCCGTTGCGATGATTCCCCGTCTGACGTTCCCCCGAATCCGCCAAGTGGGCCGCCATCTCGGCGACCAGCATCCGCTCGGCCAAGGCCTTCTTCAAGTCCCCTGCCAAGGACTCGAAGCCCGCAGCCCCGGAGGCGCCCCGCATCTCGATCAGTTTATCCAGCAACTCGCGTGAGATGCCGTCGTTGTGCTTCTTGGCCATTTCTTCGACTCCTTGCGAAAAAGGTCATGGTAGGCCTCAACACACAAAATTCTGAACAGGCTCTTCAATAGAGCCAAACTTGTGAAGCGTGTCGGTTTGCGTCGCTGTCACGCGCCGGTTTATGTGCAAATGAAGAACCCCGGGGCCGGATGGCCCCGGGGTTCTGGACTGATCGACAGCGATCAGATCAACAGGAGATTGGTCCTATTCAAAATCCGCCGTGCACTTGGCAAAATGCACAATATTTTGTTGAGAGGGCGCCGCCATGCTCGACCCCGCCGTGCTAAGAGCGCTTTTCGCACCAAGTCGGCCGTCAACCTTGTCTGCTGGGAGATTGTTCAGCAACCCTTGGGCATCCCACGTGCAACTGATGGTCACTTCACGCGACGCTTCGCAACCGAAGATCATGTCCGAAAAGAGGATTTCGTAAGTCTCCTCCCACTCGGCGTCGCAGGCTTCCTTGCCCGCGTCACCGTTGTCGCTCTTGCTGCATCGGTTGGCGTCATCGGAGGAGGATAATTGTCAGCCAAGCCGTCCGGCTTGTTTCCGTCAGTGCCGCCACCATAGAGATCCACCTTGCCGAAGTCGCCATGAATCGGATCTTGGTCTTCGTCTACAAGAGGTTTCCATATGAAATGAATATGCCGTCTATGCAATGGTTCAAGTGTGCCCAAGTTGCCATTCAAACCATCCTTGTTGTAGCCACGAGAGACATTCGGCGTGAATCTATACATGTCGTTCAAAGTCCTGGCTTCTGCTACGAAGCCTTCAGGTTTATTGTCGCGTGCCAAATGCAAGACATGTACACGATTAGAAGTACTTATACGCCCGTCTTCATAGTAAATCAATTCGGACGCGCCATCCGGTTCTGAGTATTTGCTTAAAACAACTGTATCATCAGTTCCTACAGCACCGCCGCCGCCTGAGTACGAACCTCTAACGGCTGGAGATTTATACAGGGCTGTTTCGGGACTATCTAGAATCGTTCCATCCAAGTTGTCGTCGAACCAGAGTCGCCGGAAATGTCGGGGCGACGGGTTGCCGTCGAGGCGAACCTCCCAGTTGGCAAGAATGTAACCCCCGTCACGGGAATCCTCTGCTTCGCTCGTCGGCGATGTAGGAATTGTGAATTCACTTGATTTCTTCCTCTTCCTGACGTTTACGTAGACATCTTTCCAGCCTACCGAAAGAGCCTGATCGACTTCTTCTTCCAGCAGGTCACATACATCCACCTGTTCGGCAGCGGCAAAAGATACGGGTTGGCATTTTAAATCCTTGAGTGCGCCTTCCTTCCAGTCCACCTTGCCCCATGTCAGGGCCTCATCCTTGGGGGAGACTTCCACACTGTAGCCATCAAGGTAATTTGTCAATCTTAATGATGAGTTTGGCCGACTGGCACCAAGTGTCCCATCAACTCTGACACGGAAACACTCATCAGGCTGGGATGCGTGGCTTTTCGTTCTTCCATATTCATTGATATCGACACAGGCATCGGAAAGTTTTGCCACCAGTTTGGGGCTTTTGGGGGGAGTACCTTCTGAGCTGCTTCTTGTCGCTATTTCCTCTACTTGTATGCCGGGACCATAGTTCCGATTTTGCGATGAAGGGGACATAAGCATTTTGAGTGGTTTTCTGGTACCCTTTTCTGCGTCCGGTCCCATGACACTGTAGTTTTTTCCATCTCCGGCGAACACATGCTTTACGGTCATAGGCACATTGGACGTGGACACCCAACCGATGTCGATACCATCGTCATCGCTCCAGACCCAAGGATTTATTGAACGTCCGTTACTGTCCTGACTCGAATAGATATCATTATCGATCATACCGACTTGTAGAGTAAGATCGGGGTCCCAGTTGGCGCAGATGTTGGTGGATTCGGCGGAGATTTCGGGAGCTTGGGGTTTTTCGGCTGCGGCGTCGGAGCAGGCGAATGGGCCGCAGGTGATGTAGAGGATTTCGGAGGTTGGGATTTTTTCTTGGTTAGCGCCGATGGAGACTCTGACGGCTTTGAAAGAGACGCCCATGTTTGCGACGGTGGATTGCATGGCGTTCCAGTCGACATTTTTGAAGGGCATGTTGTCGTCGGCTGCGGAGACACCGATACCGTTGGGTTCTGAATCCATCCAGAGGGGGGTGATGACGGCGTCGTGAGAGGAGGAGACGGTCATCATGGAGTTTGGAGAGGCCATGGCTTTTTTGGCGTCAGTTTCTTCATCTGGGCAGAAAGCGTACCCCATGCAGTCTTTGTCCGCGTCGGCTTTGGGGGGAGCCATTGAGAGGACGAAGGGATCGGGTTCTGGGGTTGGGTGGGTGGGTTGGGTGGATGGTGATAGGGGAGGGGGCGCGGTACCTGAGGAGGCTTGGCGCCCGATTGATTCGCGGGGCCGGCGGTCGGGGGGGTGTACAGAATTTTGTGTGTTGAGTAGTTTTGGAAGGGTTCATGGGGTGGGCGCCCCCCGGCGTTCTGGTCCGGATGGAGGGAGCGGAGCGACCGGAGGCCGGACCAGAACGCGCCCCCCGGCCAGCACCCCACCTTCCCCTCGCGGGGCTTCGCAGGGCATCCGGGGATGGGGTGGCGGTTCATCTTTCTTCCTCAGGCAGTGGGTGCGAACCGCTCGCCGAACTGGATGGCGAACTGCGCCTTCGCAGCTTGCCACACCTGGGGCGGTCTCTTCCACTTGGCCGTGATGTTGCGCAGCGCCAAGTACATCAGTTTCGTCGCCGCATCGTCACTCGGAAAGTGCCCCTTGTTCCGGATCGCCTTCCGAAGCTGGCTGTGCAAACTCTCGATCGCGTTCGTCGTGTAGAGAATCCGCCGCACCTCAGGCGAGAACGCCAGAAACGGGATCACCTCCTCCCAACGGCGCCGCCAACTCCGCGCCACCGCACCGAACCGCTTCCCGTACGGACCCGACTCGAAACGATCCAACTCCATACTGGCGGCCTCCGCCGACGGCGCCGTGTAGATCCCCCTCAGCGCCTTCGCCAGCGAACCTCGTTCCTTCCAGGATGCGAACTGCAGGGAATACCGAATGAGGTGAACCACACAGGTTTGCACCACGCACGCCGGATACTCCCCCCGGATCGCCTCCGGGAACCCCTTCAAACCATCCACCACCGCGATCAGCAAGTCCTTGACACCCCGCGACTTGAGCTCGTTCATCACCCGTAGCCAGAACTTGGCGCCCTCCGTCTGCTGGATCCACAGCCCCAGAACCTCCTTCTGACCGTCGCAGGTGTACCCGATCGCAAGATACGCCGCCTTGTTCCGCACAAGTCCCTCGTCCCGAATCTTCACCCGTAGCGCGTCGAAGTACACCACCGCGTACGTCGCTTCCAGCGGACGGTTCTGCCACTCCGTCACCTCCTCCAGAACCCCGTCGGTGACCGCCGAGATCAGCGCCGGGGACACCCCCATCCCGTACAACTCCTCGATATGCGCCCGGATGTCCCGCGTGCTCATCCCCCGTGCGTACATCGCAATGATCTTCTCATCAAATCCCGGAAGGCGACGCTGGTACTTGGCCACCAGAACCGGGTCGAAGCGCCCCTGCCGGTCCCGCGGAACGTCCAGAACGATCCGCTCGTCCCCCGTGTCCACCGTCTTCCGCGACGTCCCGTTGCGATGGTTCCCCGCCTGACGTTCCCCCGTATCCGCCAAGTGGACCGCCATATCGGCGACCAGCATCCGCTCGGCCAAGGCCTTCTTCAAGTCCCCTGCCAAGGACTCGAAGCCCGCAGCCCCGGAGGCGCCCCGCATCTTGATCAGTTCATCCAGCAACTCGCGTGAGATGCCGTCGTTGTGCTTCTTGGCCATTTCTTCGACTCCTTGCGAAAAAGGTCATGGTAGGCCTCAACACACAAAATTCTGAACAGGCTCTCGGCCGGTGTTCGACAAGGGAGGCCGACCGTGAACGCCGGTTGGCTCGCCACCATGATGCCGCGTTCCGCCATCAGTGCAATCGTTTCGTCGGGGGGCTTCACCGCTACGTGATACGTGTAGTGCCGGTGATCCTCACGCGGGTCCTCGTCGAGGATGCGAACGATCTGCTCGGCGAACATCCTCACCGCTCCGTGGCCCATCGCATGGACGCCGAGCTGCCATCCGAGGTCGTGCGCCCGCTTCGCAACCGGATGGAAGACGCCGGCGGGGATCCGGACGGCGCCGAAGAAGTCCGGGCGGTCCGGATACGGCTCGAGCGACCAGAAGACCGGCGCCGAAAGGCCTCCGTCGATGCTCATCTTGATCGCCCCGATGCGGAACCGGGAGTGCCCGTCCCCGGTCACGAAGTCGAGCGCCTCCAGCGCCTCGATCTCGCGACGGATTCCCTCCTCGCCGTCGTTGTACGTGTCGTGGCCGGAGCTCAGCCGCACTTGCATGGTCGCGCGCGGCAGCTCGTGGCCGTACCTTTCGTAGAGGTCGCGGATCGCGGGAATGCCGCGAGGCCGCACCCCGGCGATGTTCACGCTGGTGATCCCGAGGGCGGCGAGCTTTCCAAGGGAGACGCGCATCTCTTCGATGCCCTCTTCGTAGTCCCGCTCCGGGATGGGCGGCAGAGCCCGGTCCACGACCCGCCGGGCCGATTCGAGGATCCGTCCGTTGGGTTCTCCGTTCGTGTCCCGGAAGATCCAGCCGCCCTCAGGGTCGGGAGTGCTCCGGTCGATCCCGACCAGATCCAGCGCCATCGAATTCAGCAGGTAGGTGTGTGGTCCCCGGGTCAGGACCACCGGATTTTCGGGCGCTGCCTCGTCCGGCAGCCAGCGGTCCGGAATGCGGTCGTTGGGTCAAGTCCATCCGGGTGAGTCCGCCCCGGATCCACGCTCCACCGGGCGTCGCGGCGGCCTCCGCCTCGAGCGCCAGGAGGAGTGCCCCTGGTTCGGTCACAGCGGCCGACCTCTCGGGAAGTCCCGGAATCAGGCCGTCCTGCCAGTTCTGCAGGGTGCGGCCGGGCCCAAGGTGGATGTGGTTGTCGTTGACACCGGGAAGGACGGTCTTCCCTCCGAAATCCGCTTCCCGTTCCGCCCCGTCCGGGAACGCCGACGGGACCTCGGCTTCCGATCCCACCACCGCAAACGCCTCCACGATCCGGAAGTCGTCGTCCACCGTCACCACCCGGGCGTTCCGGTGGATCGTGTCGGTACGCAACCGGTCGCCGCTGCCGGCAGCGAACCTCAGCGCGGAGAGCGCCCGCATCGAGGTGCGGACGGGTTCTCGACGAACGGTCGGATACCGACGGACTGACGAGCGCAGACACTCGACGCAGCGCCACGAGGGGCGTCGCGCGACTGCTTGCGCGCTGGCGGACCGGTGGGAATCGGCGTGACGCCAAGGATAACGACGGGAGCTATGTCAACTTGATCAGCGTGACGATCAGAGCCCCTTGGGCGGCCAACGCGCCTACCATCCACTTCACGATCTCGACCTTGGCGGACGCGAGGTCGGCCCTGGTCGTCTCCCGGAGCTTTTCGAGGTCGGCCTTGGTCGTCTCCCGGAGCTTTTCGATCTCCACTCGGAGCTTTTCGAGGTCGGCCTTGGTCGCCTCCCGGAGCTTTTCGATCTCCACTCGGTTTGCCAATCGCAGCGCTTCGAGGTCGGCCTTGGTTGCGAGGTTGGAGTGGAGCAGATTGACCTGCTCGTGGGCCAGCCCTTCGGCCTGTGCCTCGGTGAAGCCGCTCGCCGTCAGTCGCTTGACGAAGCTGAGGGAATCGAATGCGATGGCTTCGAGCATTTCTCGATTATATGCCGCCGTGACGGGAACCATCGCAGGTTCGCTTCACCCGGAGATCGCATGCCGTCCTGCCAGTTCTGCAGGGTACCGCCGGGCCCAAGGTGGATGTGGTTGTCGTTGACACCGGGAAGGACGGTCTTCCCTCCGAAATCCGCTTCCCGTTCCGCCCCGTCCGGGAACGCCGACGGGACCTGGGCTTCCGTTCCTACCGCCGCGAACCGGCCATCGACCACCGCGAACGCCTCCACGATCCGGAAGTCGTCGTCCACCGTCACCACATGGGTGTTCCGGTGGATCGCGTCGGCACGCAACCGGTCGCCGCTGCCGGCAGCGAACGTCAGCGCGGAGAGCGCCCGCATCGAGGTGCGGACGGGTTCTCGACGAACGGTCGGATACCGACGGACTGACGAGCGCGGGCACTCGACGCAGCGCCACGAGGGGCGTCGCGCGACTGCTTGCGCACTGGCGGACCGGTGGGAATCGGCGTGACGCCAAGGATAACGACGGGAGCTATGTCAACTTGATCAGCGTGACGATCAGAGCCCCTTGGGCGGCCAACGCGCCTACCATCCACTTCACGATCTCGACCTTGGCGGACGCGAGGTCGGCCCTGGTCGTCTCCCGGAGCTTTTCGAGGTCGGCCTTGGTCGTCTCCCGGAGCTTTTCGATCTCCGCTTGGTTTGCCAATCGCAGCGCTTCGAGGTCGGCCTTGGTTGCGAGGTTGGAGTGGAGCAGATTGACCTGCTCGTGGGCCAGCCCTTCGGCCTGCGCCTCGGTGAAGCCGCTCGCCGTCAGTCGCTTGACGAAGCTGAGGGAATCGAATGCGATGGCTTCGAGCATTTCTCGATTATATGCCGCCGTGACGGGAACCATCGCAGGTTCGCTTCACCCGGAGATCGCATGCCGTCCTGCCAATTCTGCAGGGTGCCGCCGGGCCCAAGGTGGATGTGGTTGTCGTTGACACCGGGAAGGACGGTCTTCCCTCCGAAATCCGCTTCCCGTTCCGCCCCGTCCGGGAACGCCGACGGGACCTGGGCTTCCGTTCCTACCGCCGCGAACCGGCCATCGACCACCGCGAACGCCTCCACGATCCGGAAGTCGTCGTCCACCGTCACCACATGGGTGTTCCGGTGGATCGCGTCGGCACGCAACCGGTCGCCGCTGCCGGCAGCGAACGTCAGCGCGGAGAGCGCCCGCATCGAGGTGCGGACGGGTTCTCGACGAACGGTCGGATACCGACGGACTGACGAGCGCAGACACTCGACGCAGCGCCACGAGGGGCGTCGCGCGACTGCTTGCGCGCTGGCGGACCGGTGGGAATCGGCGTGACGCCAAGGATAACGACGGGAGCTATGTCAACTTGATCAGCGTGACGATCAGAGCCCCTTGGGCGGCCAACGCGCCTACCATCCACTTCACGATCTCGACCTTGGCGGACGCGAGGTCGGCCCTGGTCGTCTCCCGGAGCTTTTCGAGGTCGGCCTTGGTCGTCTCCCGGAGCTTTTCGATCTCCACTCGGAGCTTTTCGAGGTCGGCCCTGGTCGTCTCCCGGAGCTTTTCGATCTCCACTTGGTTTGCCAATCGCAGCGCTTCGAGGTCGGCCTTGGTCGTCTCCCGGAGCTTTTCGATCTCCACTCGGAGCTTTTCGAAGTCGGCCTTGGTCGCCTCCCGGAGCTTTTCGATCTCCACTTGGTTTGCCAATCGCAGCGCTTCGAGGTCGGCCTTGGTTGCGAGGTTGGAGTGGAGCAGATTAACCTGCTCGTGGGCCAGCCCTTCGGCCTGCGCCTCGGTGAAGCCGCTCGCCGTCAGTCGCTTGACGAAGCTGAGGGAATCGAATGCGATGGCTTCGAGCATTTCTCGATTATATGCCGCCGTGACGGGAACCATCGCAGGTTCGCTTCACCCGGAGATCGCACGCCGTCCTGCCAATTCTGCAGGGTACCGCCGGGCCCAAGGTGGATGTGGTTGTCGTTGACACCGGGAAGGACGGTCTTCCCTCCGAAATCCGCTTCCCGTTCCGCCCCGTCCGGGAACGCCGACGGGACCTGGGCTTCCGTTCCTACCGCCGCGAACCGGCCATCGACCACCGCGAACGCCTCCACGATCCGGAAGTCGTCGTCCACCGTCACCACATGGGCGTTCCGGTGGATCGCGTCGGCACGCAACCGGTCGCCGCTGCCGGCAGCGAACGTCAGCGCGGAGAGCGCCCGCATCGAGGTGCGGACGGGTTCTCGACGAACGGTCGGATACCGACGGACTGACGAGCGCGGGCACTCGGCGAAGCGCCACGAGGGGCGTCGCGCGTCTGCTTGCGCGCTGGCGGACCGGTGGGAATCGGCGTAACGCCAGGAATAACGACGGGAGCTATGTCAACTTGATCAGCGTGACGATCAGAGCCCCTTGGGCGGCCAACGCGCCTACCATCCACTTCACGATCTCGACCTTGGCGGACGCGAGGTCGGCCCTGGTCGTCTCCCGGAACTTTTCGAGGTCGGCCTTGGTCGTCTCCCGGAGCTTTTCGATCTCCGCTTGGTTTGCCAATCGCAGCGCTTCGAGGTCGGCCTTGGTCGTCTCCCGGAGCTTTTCGATCTCCACTCGGAGCTTTTCGAAGTCGGCCTTGGTCGCCTCCCGGAGCTTTTCGATCTCCACTTGGTTTGCCAATCGCAGCGCTTCGAGGTCGGCCTTGGTTGCGAGGTTGGAGTGGAGCAGATTAACCTGCTCGTGGGCCAGCCCTTCGGCCTGCGCCTCGGTGAAGCCGCTCGCCGTCAGTCGCTTGACGAAGCTGAGGGAATCGAATGCGATGGCTTCGAGCATTTCTCGATTATATGCCGCCGTGACGGGAACCATCGCAGGTTCGCTTCACCCGGAGATCGCACGCCGTCCTGCCAATTCTGCAGGGTACCGCCGGGCCCAAGGTGGATGTGGTTGTCGTTGACACCGGGAAGGACGGTCTTCCCTCCGAAATCCGCTTCCCGTTCCGCCCCGTCCGGGAACGCCGACGGGACCTGGGCTTCCGTTCCTACCGCCGCGAACCGGCCATCGACCACCGCGAACGCCTCCACGATCCGGAAGTCGTCGTCCACCGTCACCACATGGGTGTTCCGGTGGATCGCGTCGGCACGCAACCGGTCGCCGCTGCCGGCAGCGAACGTCAGCGCGGAGAGCGCCCGCATCGAGGTGCGGACGGGTTCTCGACGAACGGTCGGATACCGACGGACTGACGAGCGCGGGCACTCGGCGAAGCGCCACGAGGGGCGTCGCGCGTCTGCTTGCGCGCTGGCGGACCGGTGGGAATCGGCGTAACGCCAGGAATAACGACGGGAGCTATGTCAACTTGATCAGCGTGACGATCAGAGCCCCTTGGGCGGCCAACGCGCCTACCATCCACTTCACGATCTCGACCTTGGCGGACGCGAGGTCGGCCCTGGTCGTCTCCCGGAGCTTTTCGATCTCCACCTGGTTTGCCAGTCGCAGCGCTTCGAGGTCGGCCTTGGTTGCAAGGTTGGAGTGGAGCAGATTGACCTGCTCGTGGGCCAGCCCTTCGGCCTGCGCCTCGGTGAAGCCGCTCGCCGTCAGTCGCTTGACGAAGCTGAGGGAATCGAATGCGATGACTTCGAGCATTTCTCGGTTATATGCCGCCGTGACGGGAACCATCGCCGGTCAGGGCGCCCCGGCATCCGGGAGATCCCGGTTGCCGGGGGACTTCCGGGCCGCCGATGCGGGTTCGCTTCACCCGGAGATCGCATCCGGTCTGGTTGCGTGCTCGGGAAGTATCGGGCGGGAGGCGATCAAGACCGCGAGCCTCCCCGCGGCGGCGGCGATGGCGCCCTTCTGGTCTTCCTCGAAGGAGAAATACACCGGGGCGCGGGTCTGGAGACGGTGCGCTTCCTCGCTGCCCACCGCTTCCCCGGGGCCGTGGATCGCGTCGGCACGGGGCCGGACTCCGCAGCCAGCAGCGCCGGCTGCCCGTGCGAGGATGGCGAGCCACATCCACCGGAACGCGGCAACCGACCCCGTCGTGCGGGGCCGTCGGACTCCGAGGGTCAGATTCCGACGAGTTGCGCGGTCACCGTCCGCTTGCGCGGTCCATCCAGCTCGGCGAAGAGGATGCTCTGCCACTGCCCGAGGTGGAGTTCCCCTTCCTGGATCGGGATGGTCACGTTGTTGCCGAGGAGCGTCGCGCGCAGGTGGGCCGCTGCGTTCTTGCGCTCGCAATCGGAACAGTCCTCGCAGTTGTGGAGGTAGCCGGCTTCCGTCTCCACCAACTTCTCGAGGAATTCGTTCAAGTCCGCCATCAGCGCCGCCTGGAATTCGTTCAGGAAAAGTGCGGTGGTCGTGTGGAGCGTGGAGAGGACGAGGAAACCGGCCCGGATGCCCGAAGCCCGTACCTGCTCGCGCACCTTCTCGCTGATGTTCTTGATCTCCACTCGCGATTCGGTGACCAACCGGAACGTCCGGGCAAGGACCTTCATCCGGCCCTGAAGGTCGATTCCGCTGTCTTCCGACTTCGGGGCTGCGGGCGCCGGAGTTATGGTGAGGGACATGGCTACACTCCTGACTGATGGGAACGCAATGATCGGGAGAACAGTGTATCAATTCGGGAAGGTTCTGCCCGGGGGGATCTCCGGACCGGTCGTTTCCGCGTGAGCGTCACGTCTTCGCTGGAGGCCCTCCAGGCCGAACTGGTCCCGCTGCTCGGTCCCGGCCGGTTCCTGATGCGCCGGGAGCACGTGCTTCCGTACGAGTGTGACGGCAGCACTGCGTACCGGAGCTGTCCGGAGGCGGTGGCGCTGCCGCATTCCACCGGAGAGGTTGCGGCCATCGTCCGCGCCGCGTCGCATCTCGGCATCCCGTTTACCGCCCGCGGCGCCGGTACCGGGCTTTCGGGCGGCGCCACTCCGATCGAGGGTGGAGTGGTGGTTTCGCTCGCTGCGATGAACCGGGTGCTCGCCATCGATCCCGGGGAGCGCACCGCCCGCTGCCAGACCGGGGTGGTGAACCTGGAGGTCTCCCGGGCCGCCGCACCCCACGGGTTGTTCTTTGCGCCGGATCCCTCCAGCCAGTCCGCATGCACGCTCGGTGGCAACATCGCCGAGAACTCCGGCGGACCCCATTGCCTCAAGCTCGGCGCCACCGCGGCTCACATCGTCGCCGCGACCGTGGTTCTCGACGATGGCGATGTCGTCGAGTTCGCCGAGGGGGATCCGGGATTCGATTTGCTCGGTCTGTTCATCGGCTCGGAAGGCACCTTCGGAATCGCAACCGAAGCCACCGTGCGGCTGCTCCCGATCCCGGACGAGGTGGCGACGCTGCTCGCTCCCTTCAGCGGACTGGTCCCGGCGTGCGAAGCGGTCTCGCGCATCGTTGCCCGCGGCGTGCTGCCGGTGGCCCTGGAGATGCTCGACCGAGCTGCCATCCGGGTGGTGGAGGCCGGAATCGGCGCCGGGTATCCGGAGGACGCCGGGGCGGTGCTGTTGGTGGAACTCGATGGAACCGGCCCCGCGGTCGCACGTCAGCGGCAGGAAGTGGAACGGGTTCTTGCCGACTGCGGTGCACTCGAACTCCGGGTTGCCCGGGACGCGAAGGAACGTGAGCTGCTCTGGCGGGGGCGGAAGCAGGCGTTCGGAGCGATGGGGCGGATATCCACCGACCTCTACGTCCAGGACGGGGTGGTGCCGCGCTCGGCGCTTCCCGAAGTCATCGCCGAAGTGGAACGGATCGGGCAGCGCCACCGGGTCCGCATTGCCAACGTCTTCCACGCCGGTGACGGGAACCTCCATCCGTGCATCTCCTACGACGGCCGCGATCCCGGGGAAAAGGCGAGGGTGCTGCGGGCGAGCCACGAATTGCTCGAACTGTGCGTGCGTTCCGGAGGCGTTCTTTCCGGCGAACACGGGGTGGGCATCGAGAAGCGGGACGTCCTGCCCCTGATGTTCGGAGAGGCGGATATCGCTGCCATGGAGCGGGTCCGCGGCGCCTGGAACCGGAAGGGGCTGCTGAACCCCGGCAAGATCCTTCCCACGGGCGGGAGCTGCGGCGAGGCGCTCGCTGCCGGCCGGATGGCGGCGGCGCCGGGAGCCTGGATCTGAATCATCCCGTTCTTCGCCCCGGCAACGAAGCGGAGGTTGCCGCCATGCTCGCCGCTGCCAACGCCGACGGCCGCGCGGTGGTTGTCGAGGGCGGTGGAACCCGCAACGACCTGGGCGCCCCGCCCGACCGCGTGGACCTGACGCTTGCGACCGGCGGGCTCTCGGGGATCGTCGAACACCACCGCGGCGATTTCACGGCCGAGGTCCGGGCCGGAACCCCGCTCGCCGCCCTCAATCGGGAGCTTGCGCCGCACGGCCAGTTCCTGCCGCTGGATCCGCCGCTGCCTGACCGGGCCACCATCGGCGGGGTGATCGCGGCGGGAGACCCCGGCTACCGGCGGGCGCCGGGAACGCGCCCGGGGGACCTCCTGCTCGGGTTCCGTGCGGTGCTCGGGGACGGAACCCCCATCCGCTCCGGGGGCCGGGTAGTCAAGAACGTCACCGGCTACGAGCTGGGAAGGCTGTTCACCGGTTCGCTGGGGACGCTCGGCGTTCTGACCCGGGTGACCGTGCGCCTCCGGGCGCTCCCCGAGGCGTCGCGCACCGCCCTGCGGCCGCTGTCCCCGGAGACTTCCGTCGAAGACTTCACGAGCCGGGTAACCGAAGGGAGCGGCGATGTTCCCGAGGCGGTGGCGGTAGCGTCACCGGGAGCCGGGCTTCCCGGGTTGCCCGAACACGACGGTTTCGTTTTGGCGGTGCGCACCGAAGGCCTCCGGGAGGAGGCCGGGACCCGGAGGGAGGATCCCGAACTGCCTCCCACCGGAGCGGACCGGCTCTGGGCCGGGGTGAGGGATTTTCCGGTCGTCGTTCCCCGGCGTCTCGGGGCGTTTGGCTTTCGGGGTGCGGGAAGCCGGACCGCAGTGCTTCGGACCGCCTGGAAGTGGGCGGCGTTCGGGCCGGCTCTCGCGCTCCCCGACATTCCGCGGGTCTTCGCCGCGATTCCGTCCGCCCACCGGGACGCCGCGATCGGGGCGGCGCGCGACGAGGGGGTGACGGTCGTGGTCGAGAGCGCGCCGCCCGGCGAGGTCCGCCAGGACCGGTTTCACCCTCCTCCGTCCCCCTCGGCCGCGGCCCTGATGCGACGTATCCGGATCGCGCTCGATCCGCGGGATACCCTCGCGCCGGGCCGATTTCCGTGGACCCGTTGACCGTGAACGAGACCGAAAGCCACCGCCGGCTCCATGAGCAGACGCTCGCCTGCGTACACTGTGGTCTCTGTCTCCCGGCCTGCCCGGCCTACGAGAACGCGCCCCGGGAATCGCTTGCCCCCCGCGGTCAGGTGTTCAACGCCCGAGCTGTCCTCGAGGGTCGGCTGGAGCCGAGCGCCGGGTTCGCCGAGGATCTCCACGAATGCCTCGCGTGTCGCGGCTGCGAGACCGTTTGCCCCGCCGGGGTTCGGGTCGGCGCCATCGTCGAGGGGATGCGCGGGCTCGTGACGGCGGAGGGGAGCGAGCTGTGGTTCACCCGGTTCCTCCGCCGGGTCGCCCTCGGCCAGGTGGTGGCGCGCCCGGTGGCGCTTCGACTGGCCATGGCGTTCCTCCGGCTCTCGGGCCGCCTGGGGTTGCGGCGCCTGGCGCGCCGGATCCTTCCCACGGTGTCCCCGGCGCTCGCTGCTGGCGAACGCCTGCTTCCCGATCTTCCGGCGCGCCGGGTCCTGCCCCGGATCAGTCCGTCGTGCGGCACAACCCGGGGACGGGTGGCGCTCTTCGCCGGGTGCGTGGCGCCCCATATCCGTCCCCGGACTTCGTTTGCCGCCGTCGAGGCGCTGACGCGCAACGGCTGGGAGGTCCTGGTCCCCGTGGGACAGGGATGCTGCGGCGCCCTCCACCTCCACGCCGGACTTCCGGAGAGGGCCCGCGAGCTGGCGCGGCGGAACCTCGCCGCCTTTCCCGCCGGCATGCCGATCCTCACCACGGCCGCCGGCTGCGGCGCAGCCCTGGCGGAGACCGGGGAACTCCTTTCCGGCGAGGAGGCCCGCGACTTCGGGGGCCGGGTCACCGACGTCACGGCGTTCCTGGATTCCGAAGGCTTCGCGCCCCCGGCGGCAGCCCCGCGCGACCGCCCGCTCCGCGTCGTGTATGACGCCCCCTGCCATCTCTTCCACGCGCAGCGGATCCGGGAGCAGCCCCTCCGCGTCCTCGACGCGATCCCCGGAGTGGATCTCGTGGCCGTTCGCGATCCGGAGCGCTGCTGCGGCAGCGCCGGGATCTTCAATATCACCCGGCGGGAGACCTCGATGGCGATCCTGGATCGCAAGATGGCTCACATCGCGCCTGCCCGTCCCGATCTGATCGCCACCGGGAACATCGGCTGCCATCTCCAGCTCGTGGAAGGCGTCCGCCGCGCCGGAATCCGGGCCGAGGTGGCCCATCCGGTGGAACTGCTTGCCGACGCCTACCGGGCCGGCAAACGGTAGCCGGGGCCGGAATCAGGGCCGGAGGATCAGCTTTCCCGAAGTGGCCCGGCTCTCGAGCAGCCGGTGTGCCTCGCCGGCCGCGGCGAGCGGAAGCTCGCGGTCGATGGTGAGCTTCAACGTGCCGGAGGCGATTCCTCCCAGCACCTCGCCGGCCCGCCAACGCAGCTCGTCCCGGGTCCGGATGTAGTCGCCGAGGGTGGGGCGGGTGAGGAACAGCGATCCGGAGGCGGCAAGCCGCCCCGGCGGGATCGGCGGGACCGGGCCGGCGGACTGGCCGTAGAGGACGAGCATCCCGCGCGGGCGCAACAGCCGCAGGCTCTTCTCCCAGGTGGTGGCGCCCACCGAGTCGTAGGCGACCGCTAGCCGGTTGCCGCCCAGTTGCTCCCGGACGGCTTCCTCGAAATCCACCTCGGTGTAGCGGATCACGTGGTCGGCGCCGGCGGCGCGCGCCGCCTCCGCCTTGGCCTCGGTGGATACCGTGCCGAACACTTCGGCGCCGAGCGCCCGGCACATCTGGCAGAGCAGCAGGCCCACGCCGCCGGCCGCGGCGTGCACCAGCACCGGAAGCCCGGACTGTACCCGGAACGTGGAACGCACCAGGTAGTGCGCCGTCATGCCCTGGAGCAGCGAGGCGGCGGCGACCGTGGTGGACGTCCACTCTTCCAGCTTCACCAGTTTCGCCGCCGGAACCACCGCGCGCTCCGCATAGGCGCCCGGCTGCATGACATAGCCCACCCGGTCGCCGGGACGAATGTCCTCCACGCCCCGGCCCACCGCTTCCACCGTGCCCGCTCCCTCTCCCCCGGGGGTGAACGGAAGCGGAAGCGGGTACAGCCCGGTCCGGTGGTAGACGTCGATGAAGTTCACTCCGGCGGCCTCGATGCGGACCGCCGCGTCCCCCGGCCCGGGCGCCGGGGAGTCCACCGATTGGAGGGCGAGGACCTCCGGTCCTCCGGTCTGGTGGACGCGGATGGCTTGGTGCATGCGGCGCATCCTACACTTCTGCCGATGCCCGAGCCCGTCCTGGAAGCGAAGATCGCCCGCCTTCCGACGAGCTCCGGGGTATATCTGTTCCGGTCGGCGGAAGGCGGAACACTGTATGTGGGAAAGGCGCGTTCGGTGCGCGCCCGGGTGCTCTCACACTTCCGCGCTCCGGTGACCGACGCCCGCCGGGAGCGGATGCTGGCGCAGGTCGCGGATATCGAGGTGGTGGCCACCGACTCCGATCGGGAGGCGTTGCTGCTCGAGAACAACCTGATCAAGACCCGGTCGCCCCGCTACAACATCCTGCTGCGCGACGACAAGAATCCGCCGATGGTGCGGCTTACCATGCAGGAGGCCTACCCGCGGGTCCACATCGTCCGCGGCGCGGGGAGCGACGGCGCGGTCTATGCCGGTCCCTGGTACCCGGCGAGTCTCGCCCGCCGCAGCGCCGGGCTGGTGCATCGGCTGTTCGGCATCCGGAACTGCCGCGAGCAACTCGACGGCCGCCGCGCCCGTCCCTGCCTCCAGTACCAGATCCGCCGCTGCGTCGCTCCCTGCGTCGAAAGCATCACCACGCCCGAGGAGTACCGGCGGACGGCGGAGGAGGCGCGGCTGTTCCTTCTCGGGCGCACGGCCGAACTGACGGCCTCGCTGGCGCGGAGGATGCGCGGGGAGGCCGAAGCGGAGCGGTTCGAGGAAGCCGCGCGCCTGCGGGACAGCTTGCGGATGCTCGCCGAACTGAAGGACCGGCAGAAGATGGCGACCGCCGACGGGCGGGCGCGGGACGTTTTCGGCTACCACCGCGAGGGCGACCGGGCGCATCTTCAGGTCTTCCTGGTGCGCGGGGGAAAGGTGGTGGACCGGGACAGCTTCGCGCTCGCGCGCCTCATGGTTCCCGACGACGAGGATCTGATCCAGGCGGCGATGAAGCGGTTCTACGAGATCGGTCGCTCGCCGCCGCCCGCCATCGAGTGCCCGCTGGACTTTCCGGACCGGGAGCTCCTGGAGGAGCAGCTCTCGGAGAAGCGCGGCGGCAGGGTGTCCATCCGGATTCCGCGGAAGGGATCCCGCCGGCGTCTGGTGGATCTGGTCTGCCGGAATGCGCGGATCGCCTTCGATCTCGATTTCCGGGAAGCCGGACGCCGGGCGGCCACCCGGGTGGGCGCCCTCCGGGAGGCGCTCGGGCTTTCCGAACTCCCGCACCGAATCGAAGCCTTCGACATCTCCAACTTCCAGGGCCGGGAAGTGGTGGCTTCGATGGTCGTTTTCGAACGGGGCGAGCCGCTGCCCCCGACCTACCGGCGGTTTCGCATCCGCACCGTGCGCGGGAAGGCCGATGACTTCGCCTCGATGCGCGAGGTGGTGTTCCGCCGCTATCGGCGCGTCCTGACGGACGGGCAGGAACTCCCCGACCTGATCCTGGTGGACGGTGGCCGCGGGCAACTCTCGTCGGCGGCCTCGGCGCTTCATGACCTCGGTCTGACGCACATACCCCACGTCGGGCTGGCCAAGCGCGAGGAGGAGATCTTTCTGCCGGGGACGGCCGCCCCGTTGCGTCTCGAGAGGAGCTCCCCGGCGCTCCAATTGCTGCAGCGGGCGCGCGACGAGGCGCACCGGTTCGCGGTTTCCTTCCATCGGAAGACCCGCAGGCAGGAGACACTGCGCTCCGCGCTCGATGCGGTGCCCGGCATCGGGCCGCGTCGGCGGCAGGCGGTGCTGGCCCGGTTCGGAAGCCTCCGGCAAGTTGCCGAAGCCGGTGAGCAGGAGCTGGCGGTGCTGGTCGGGCCGGTGCTGGCGGCCCGTCTCAAGGCGCGCTTTCGCGCCCCACCGACCGAATCTGATATGGGGGCCGCCCACTAGAATTCAACCCGGATGGCGGAACACGGCGCTCGGCGCACCAGGGCCCGGCTCTTCTCCGGGATGCGGCCCACCGGATCCTCCCATCTCGGGCATCTGGTCGGCGCCTATCGCAATTGGGTGGCGATGCAGGACGACTACGACGCGTTCTACTGCATCGTGGACTGGCACGCCCTCACAACCGACTACCGGGACACCGGCGGACTCCCCGCCAACACGCTCGAAATCGCCACCGACTGGCTGGCGGTGGGTCTCGATCCCGGGCGCTGCTCGCTCTTCGTGCAGTCCGAGGTGAAGGAGCACGCCGAACTTCACCTGCTGCTCTCGATGGTGATTCCGATACCGTGGCTGGAACGGGTCCCCACGTACAAGGAGCTGCTGAGGGAACTGGGGGACCGGGACATCCACACCTACGGATTTCTCGGGTATCCGGTCCTCCAGGCCGCGGACATCGTCCTGTATGACGCGGCGGTGGTTCCGGTCGGGGAGGACCAGAAGCCGCACATCGAGCTGACCCGCGAGATCGCCCGGCGCTTCAATTCCCTCTTCGGGGACGTGCTGGTGGAGCCGCAGGTGCGGCTGACCGAGTCGCCCCGGCTTCCGGGTACCGATGGACGCAAGATGTCCAAGAGCTTCGGGAACGTGATCGGCCTTGCCGAGGAGGAACCCGCGCTGCGGGAAAAACTCAGGACGATGCAGACCGACCCGGCCCGCATGCGCCGCCGGGATCCCGGGAACCCCGACGTCTGCCCGGTCTTCGATCTCCACAAGATCTTCTCCGATGCGGGGACCCGCGCGTGGGCGGCGGAAGGCTGCCGGACCGCCGGCATCGGCTGCATCGAATGCAAAACGGCGCTCGCCGACCGGGTGGTGGCGGAGATCCAGCCCATTGCGGATCGCCGACGGCGCTACGAAGCCCGGCCCGACGATGTCCGGGATGTGCTCGCCGCCGGCCGGCGGACCGCCGCCGAAGCGGCGGCCGCGACCATGGAGCGGGTTCGGTCCGCAGTGCGGTTGCCTCCGCGATGACCCTCCTCTATCTCCCCGAAACCCACGCCGCCGCTCCGTTCCCGGGGTACCACATCCGCCTCGCCGGCGTCGGGAACTCCCGATTCGACGGCCCGCTGGAGCTGTTGATCCGCATGGTGCGCGAGGGCCGCGCCGACCCCCTGGAGATCCGGGTGGCGGCGATCACGCGGCAGTATCTCGACGTCATCCGGGTCATGGAGGTGCTCGATCTGCAGGTCGGTTCCGAATTCCTGAAACTGGCGACCGTCCTGCTTCGCATCAAGGCCCGGCGGCTCCTGCCGCGCCCTTCGGCCGCCGAAACCCGGACCGAAGAGGAGCTGCTCGCCGACCTGAACGCGCGGCTCGCCGAGTACGCCCGCTACCGGGACGCTGCGGTCCGGCTCCGGCGGAACCTGCGAACGCGCAGCGCGATGTGGGTGCGCCCGCAGGCGAAGGTCGAGGAGAGCGCTCCCGCGCTGCCGGAGACGATGGCGGAGGTGGATCTCTTCGCGGTGGTGGAGGCTTTCCGTCGGGTCGTGGATCGAAGCCGGGCGAAGCCCCGGGTTCCGGCGCCGCAGGCGGTGCTCTCGGTGTCCTCGGCAATGCGGCGGATCGAGGCGGCGACGCCGCCCGGAGTGCGGCGGAATTTCGAAGATCTTCTGGAGACGATTCTCGCGGGCCGGACGGACCGGCCGGCGTTCATCGCCGCGTTCCTCGCGGTACTGGAATTGGCGCGCCGCCGCCGCATCTCGGTGTTACAGGACCTTGACTTCGGACCCATCTGGATCGTCGGACGCGCATCCTGAGCCGTCGGAAGCGCCGATCGCTCTCGCCGCCGCACTGGAGGCGTTGCTCTTCGCCCACGGCGCGCCGGTGACTGCCCGGACCCTCGCCGCCACACTGGATGCCGGGCCTGCCGAAGTCCGGCGCGCCCTGCTGTGGCTGGAAGCCCGCTGCGACCTGCCCGGTTCCGGGCTGCGGCTGGTGCGGGTGGCGGGGGGCTACCAGCTCGTCACCCGGGCCGAGCACCGGGACGCGATCGAGCGGCTGCTGGCGCCCCGGCGGGCGGGGAGTCTTTCGCACCAGGCGATGGAGACCCTCTCGGTGATTGCATATCGTCAGCCAATTACCATGCCGGAATTGAACGAGTTGCGCGGAGTGCAGTCCCAGGCGGTGGTGGGCACCCTGCTTCGGACGCGCCTCGTCGAGAGCCGTGGGCGCAAACCGGTGGTGGGCCGCCCGCTGCTCTACGGGACGACTCGGCAATTCCTCGAACGATTCGGCCTGGACCGCATCGAGGATCTGCCGCAACTCAAGGAGGTAGGGGGAGACGAGGAGCCGGGCATCGCGGTCCCGGACGAGGAGGAGTCCACCGGGTCGGACCAGCCGGAGGAGGCGTCGCGGTCCGGTGACGGGTCTGCCGGAGGGGAATTGATGGCGGAGGCGTCGCGGTCCGGAGCGGGGTCCGTCGGCGGGGAGCCGTTGGGGGAAGTGTCGCGGTCCGGAGAAGAGTCCGCTGGCGGGGAGCCGTTGGGGGAAGTGTCGCGGTCCGGAGAAGAGTTCGCTGGCGGGGAGCCGTTGGAGGAGGCGTCGCGGTCCGGAGAAGGGTCCGTCGGCGGGGAGCCGTTGGAGACTGTGTTGCGTACCGGGGCAGGGTCCGCTGGCGGGGATTCGTTGGGGGAGGCGTCGCAGTCCGGGGCAGGGTCCGCCGGGGAGGAACCGCCGGAAGCGTGGAGCGGTGGGGAGGACAGGATCCGATGGGTGCGGAGCGACTCCAGAAGCTGATCTCCGCTGCCGGCATCGCGTCGCGCCGGGCGGCGGAGAAGATGATCGCGGAGGGGCGCGTCACCGTGGACGGCGAGGTGGTCCGCACCCCGGGGGTTCGGGCCGACCCGGCCCGCAGCGACATCAGGGTGGATGGCGCCCGCCTGCGTCCGGTTCGTCGGCCACGTCGCCATGTGGTGATGAACAAGCCGATCGGCGTCCTGACCACCCGATCCGATCCGTCGGGCCGTCCCACCGTCACCGAGCTCCTCCCGCCGGGGCTCCGGTCGCTCTACCCGGTGGGACGACTGGACGGCAACACCTCAGGGCTGCTTCTGCTCACCGACGACGGGGAACTCGCCGAACGGGTGGCCCATCCCCGCTACCGGCTTCCCAAGACCTATTTCGCCACGGTGCGCGGCCTGCCCTCGGAGGAGACGCTCGACCGGGCGCAACGCGGGGTGCGGGTGGACGGAGATCCCCTGCGCCTCGACCGGGTGGAGGTTCTGGCCCGTTATGCGCACCGGGTCGAGAGCAGGAACCGGGCGCGCCTGCGGGTCACGCTGCGCGGCGGCCGGAATCGCGAGATCCGGCGGGTGCTTTCGGTGCTCGGGCATCCGGTGGTCGAGCTCCACCGGACCCGTATCGGGAGCCTGGTGGACCGCGGGCTGGCACCCGGGAAGTTCCGCCGGCTGGCTCCCGCCGAAGTGGCCGGGCTGCGGGACGCCCTCCACATGGCTGCGCCGCCAGCGCGGGATCGGACGTCAGCCCCGGACGCCTCGGAGACGCCGCTCGAAGGGGCGGAACCGCCTCCCTTCATCGTTGCCATCGACGGACCCGCCGGCGCCGGAAAGACCTCGCTCGCCCGCGCGGTGGCCGAGCGGGCCGGCCTGCCCTGGTTCAATACCGGCGCCTCGGTTCGGGCGGTGGCGCTGCTGGGACTGCGCCTCGGGGTCTCGCTCGACGACGGTGAAGCGCTTCGCCCGCTCGCCTGGCGCGTGTTCCTCGAGCCGGATGGCCGCGTGTTCCTCGACGGGGAGGACGTCTCCGCCGCCGTGCGCGCTCCCGAAGTGGGAGACGCCGCCTCGCGGGTGGCGGTCCACCCGGAACTCCGCGAAGTGCTGGCAACCTGCTGGCGGCGGGCGGCGGCCGCCGGGGGCGTTGTCGAGGGACGCGACATCGGGACGGTGGTGTTCCCGGAAGCGGCGGTGAAGATCTTTCTCGAGGCGCGCCCGGAGGTCCGCGCCCGCCGCCGTTCCGTGGATGAGGGAGGGCGCAACCTGACGGCAGTGCACGAGGATCTCGGCAGGCGGGACGCCACCGACTCCGGCCGGGCGACGGCTCCGCTGCGCGCCGCCGGGGATGCCCATCGGCTGGACACCAGCGACCAGACGCTCGACGAATCCGCCGCCCGGGTGCTGGCGCTGATCGAGAGCGCCCGCGATCAGCCGGCGGCCCCCTCCCCCGAGGCCGCCTTCCAGGCGTCCACGCAGGAGCGGTAGTTCGCGGCAATCCGTCGGATCGCCTCCTCCTCGCCCAGCCGCCCGGCAAGGTGCGCGGCCAGCGGCTCGCGGAAGTTGGTGCGCCCGACCGCGAACCCGATGAAACCGGGGACCGGGGCCGCAACCCGCAGCCACTCGTGTACCTTTTCCGCGTCGGAGCCGCGTCCGAGCACGATGGATCCCACTCTCGAACGGTGTCCGCCGCGCCGGACCGCTTCGACCACCCGCTCGGCGTCGGCACGCCGGTTCACCCCTTCGATCTTCCAGATGTCCGGCTCGATTCCGAAGTCCTGGATCCGGTGGATGGCGCGCACCATGTGGCCGGGCCGGAGTTCCCGATCGTAGGCATCACCCGCCTCCTGGTCGGCTTCGGTCGTGGCGGGGACCAGGAGCTCGAACATGAACACCCGCGCCTCGTGGCCGCGCAGGTAGTCGGAAACGAGCCGCAGCCGGGTGAGCTGGACCATTGCGGTCTCGTCCGGATCATCGGGGTGGAAGCGGACCAGCACCTTCACGATGTCCGGCCGGACGAGGCGGATGTGGCTCACCCAGCTCACACCGTACTCGAAGTCGAAGACCGGTTGGCCGCTCTTCTCGATGCAGACTGCCCGGGAAATGCCGCGGGCCCGGGCGTCGGCGAGAATCGCGGCGCCGAACTGGGCATCCACCAGGATGCCGACCTGTTCCCTGGGGACGCCTTCCTCGATGGCTCGCAGGAGTCCCCGGTAAATCAACGCCTTGGCGGCAGTGACCGGAGTGAAGCGGTCCGCGCCCGGATCGATCTCGGGAGTCCCGGACGATCCGAAGAACGACCGGAGAAAACTACCCCTATGGTCGAAGGGTTGTACGAAAAGCGGCCGGTCGTAACCGGGTATCGGGGTGTCAGGCATGAACGCGGGCGGACCTCCGGGAGGGCCGGAGTCTATGGCCTCCGGGAGTCGGCGCCGGACTGCTAGCCTCCCCGATTGTCAATGGAACCCGATCGCATCGTGGTCCGGGGCGCCCGGCAGCACAATCTCAAGAACATCACTGTCGGCATTCCCAAGAAGAAGCTGGTGGTCTTTTCCGGCGTCTCCGGATCCGGAAAGTCCTCGCTCGCCCTCGACACCCTTTACGCCGAAGGCCAGCGCCGGTACGTCGAGTCCCTCTCCAGCTACGCCCGCCAATTCCTCGGACAGATGGACAAGCCGGTGTACGACACCATCCAGGGACTCTCGCCCACGATTTCGGTGGACCAGAAGTCGGCGAGCCACAACCCGCGGTCCACGGTGGGCACCATCACCGAAATTTCCGACTACCTGCGGGTGCTCTTCGCCCGCATCGGCACGGCGCACTGCCCCCGCTGCGATCGCCCGGTCCGCCCGCAGAGCGCGCAGGAGATTGTGGACGACATCGCGACCCTTCCCGCCGGATCCCGATTCCTCATCCTGGCGCCGGCGGTGGTGAACCGGAAGGGGGAGTGGCGCGGCCTGCTGGAGTCGGTGCTCCACCGCGGCTACAGCCGGGCGCGGATCGACGGCAGGGTGGAACTGATCGAGGAGGCGGGGGCGCTCGACAAGCGGAAGAAGCACACCGTCGAGATCGTGGTGGACCGGCTTCGTCGCGGCGATCCGTCGGATTCCGACTGGCGCAGCCGGGTCCACGACTCGGTGGAGACCGCGCTCAGGGAAGGCGACGGCATCCTGCTGGTTGCCGTCGAGGGCCGGGAGGACCTCCTGTTCTCGGAGAAGGGCGGTTGTCCGGAGTGCGGCATCGGTTTTCCGGAAATGACGCCGCAGTTGTTCTCGTTCAACAGCCCCCAGGGGATGTGCCCGGAGTGCAACGGTCTCGGTTTCCGCAACGAGATGGACGAGGATCGGGTCGTGCCGGATCCGGCGCTGAGCGTCAACGAGGGCGCGGTGGCGCCGTGGGGCCGGCTGGGGGACAAGACCGGCTGGGAGCCGTCACGGGTGCGCGCAGTGGCAGAGCGGTTCGCCATTTCGCTGGACACGCCGTGGACCCGCCTCGCTGCGAAGAAGCGGAACATCCTGCTGCGTGGCGCCGGGGAACGCCGGATCCCGGTGACGCACAAGTCGCTCCGCTGGGAGAGCCGTTGGGAAGGGGTGCTGCCGATGCTCGCGCGCCGGCTCAAGGAGACCACTTCCGACCGGGCGCGGCGGTTCTATTCGGGGTACCTCTCGCAGCGCCCCTGCCGCGCCTGCGAGGGGACCCGCCTTCGCCCGGAAGCGCTCGCCGTGCGGATCGGGGGCCGGACCATTGCCGACCTCTCCTCGCTCTCGATCTCCGATGCCCTCGAGTTCGTCTCCGAACTGGAATTGGACGGGGCGGCGCTGGTCATCGGTGAGGAACTCCTGAAGGAGATCCGCGCCCGGCTTCGGTTTCTCGCCGACGTGGGACTTGGCTACCTGTCGCTCGGCCGGCTGGCGCCCAGCCTCTCCGGCGGCGAATCCCAGCGGATTCGCCTCGCCAGCCAGATCGGCTCCGAACTGACAGGAGTGATCTACATCCTGGACGAGCCCTCCATCGGACTCCACGCCCGGGACAACAGCAAGCTGCTGGAGGCGCTCCGGCGCCTGCGGGACATCGGCAACACGGTGGTGGTGGTCGAACACGACCGGGAGACCATCGAGGCCGCCGACCACATCGTGGACTTCGGGCCCGGCGCCGGGGTTCACGGCGGAGAGGTGGTGGCCGAGGGCGGTCCGGCAGCGATCCGGTCGAACCCGCGGTCCCTGACCGGCCGGTACCTTGCGGGCCTGAAGTCGATCGAAGCGCCGGCAATCCGGCGCACCTCCGGCCGGAGTATCCGCATCGTCGGCGCCCGGGCCAACAATCTCGGGAACCTCGATGCCGAGATTCCGCTCGGCGTCTTCGTGGGGGTCACCGGCGTGTCGGGCGCCGGCAAGAGCTCCCTCGTGTACGAGGTGCTGTATCCCGCCCTGGCGCGGGCGCTCCATCGATCGGAGCGCGTGGTCGGCGCGCACGACCGCATCGAGGGGATCGGGCAGGTGGACCGGGTCGTGGATATCGACCAGTCCCCCATCGGACGCACTCCGCGCTCCAATCCGGCCACCTACACCAAGGTGTTCGATGGCATCCGCCAGCTCTTTGCCGCGCTTCCGGCGGCAAAGGCCCAGGGTTACAAGCCGGGGCGGTTTTCCTTCAATGTCGCCGGCGGACGATGCGAACAGTGCGAAGGGGACGGAGTCCTCCGGGTAGAGATGCACTTCCTGGCGGACGTGTTCGTTCCCTGCGAGGTCTGCGGCGGCAAGCGATTCAACGACCAGACGCTGACGGTGCGCTATCGGGGGCACTCGATCGCTGAAGTGCTGGACCTCACGGTGAGCGAAGCGATCGGGATTTTCGCTTCCCAACCCGGGATTCTCCACATTCTCCGCACGCTCGAGGACGTGGGGCTCGGGTACATCCGTCTCGGTCAACCATCACCCACCCTCTCCGGGGGCGAGGCGCAGCGGGTGAAGCTTTCCCGGGAGCTTGCCAAGCGCGCGACCGGCGGAACCCTCTACATTCTGGACGAACCGACCACCGGGCTGCATTTCGAGGACATCAGCCGCCTTCTGGAGGTCCTGCAGCGTCTCGTGGACGGCGGCAACACGGTGGTCGTGATCGAACACAACCTGGACGTCATCAAGACAGTGGACCACATCATCGACATCGGCCCCGACGGCGGCAAGGGCGGCGGCCGGCTGGTCGCCTGCGGGTCCCCCGAAGCGGTGGCATCCACCCCGGGTTCCCGCACCGGTGTGTTTCTTCGGAACGTGCTGCACCGCGAGACGGCCGGCGCCGGCCACCGGCGGACCTCCTGAGACCCGTGTTCCCCGGCGCCGGTCTCGGCCTCGCTGCCCTCACCCCCATGGTAAAGCGGCTTATCGGGATTACCTGCGGGGTGTTTCTCGCGCAGCTTCTGGTTCCGCTGCTGACCGTCCTTTTCTCTCTCTATCCGCCGGCAGTGCTACGGCTCGAGGTCTGGCGGCTCCTTACATACATTTTCCTCCACGGCGGTCTCGGACACCTGATGCTGAACATGCTCGTCCTCTACATGTTCGGCGGCCCGCTCGAGGGAGTCTGGGGATCCCGCCGTTTCCTCCGTTATTACCTGCTCTGTGGCATCGGGGCCGGTCTCTTTACCCTCCTTCCCATTCCGGCGTTCTTCGGCGCCAGCCATATAGGCGCCTCGGGCGCGGTATACGGTCTGTTGCTCGCCTTCGGACTGCTGTTTCCGGACGCCAGGGTGTACATCTTTTTCATCCTTCCGATGCGGGCCAGTCACCTGGTGGTGGCGCTCGGCTTCATTTCGCTGGCGAGTTCGATCTCGGCCACGAGCGATGGAGTGTCCCACATCGCCCATCTCGGCGGCTTGCTCGTAGGCTATGTGCTGCTCGTGCGAATGCGGCTTCTGGGCGGCCGACCCGACCCGTTGCAGAACCTGTGCGGCCGCTTCACCCGCCACCGACGCCGCGCACGCCTCGAGCACTACCAGCGCGAGACTCGAAGGCGACGCAACATCCTCCACTGACCGACCGACCCCGGAGACAAGGAGCGTATCCGGCAGGGGTCGCTGTACCCTGTCTCCCTGGATGCGGCCCCAAGCGTCACCCGTCAGCCCCACCCACCCACCCCGCTCAACTCCAGACCCCCCACCGGAACCCGAACCAGAACCCGATCCCTTCGTCCTCTCAATGGCTCCCCCCAAAGCCGACGCGGACAAAGACTGCATGGGGTACGCTTTCTGCCCAGATGAAGAAACTGACGCCAAAAAAGCCATGGCCTCTCCAAACTCCATGATGACCGTCTCCTCCTCTCACGACGCCGTCATCACCCCCCTCTGGATGGATTCAGAACCCAACGGTATCGGTGTCTCCGCAGCCGACGACAACATGCCCTTCAAAAATGTCGACTGGAACGCCATGCAATCCACCGTCGCAAACATGGGCGTCTCTTTCAAAGCCGTCAGAGTCTCCATCGGCGCTAACCAAGAAAAAATCCCAACCTCCGAAATCCTCTACATCACCTGCGGCCCATTCGCCTGCTCCGACGCCGCAGCCGAAAAACCCCAAGCTCCCGAAATCTCCGCCGAATCCACCAACATCTGCGCCAACTGGGACCCCGATCTTACTCTACAAGTCGGTATGATCGATAATGATACGAGGAATGTGTTGGTATCGAGTTTTACCGGTTATGTCGACCAGGCTCCGGCGAGGGGAGGCAATCTGTATTTCGATTATATGCCAAAACAATCAATAGCAACAACGGTCTCAAATATCTGGTACGGTGATGACGGAATCGATATTGGATGGTCGTCGACTTCCGATGTGGACATGAAAGTCAAACATGTCTTCGGAAGCTACAGCGTCATGGGACCAGATGCGAACAAAGGTACGAACAAATTTCTCAATGTCGATCTTAAAGCGGAGAATATTTCCTACGCCCCTGCCGTTCAAACAACCCAATTGACAGGTGTTACTAATGATAGGACCACGGCTTCCTCAGCGAAAGTTGGCAACCTGTCCGACGCCTGTGTCGAGGCAACCGAATACTCAGGCGTTAGCGGTTCAGCCCAAAGACCAAACAATTGTTTCCGCCTTCGAGTTTCCGGCACGGAAACTGCCGGGTTTGTAGGAAACCCGAGATTGACGGACTACCTCTCCAGTTACAGTGTGGAAGTCTCTCCCAAGGACCCCATGCTCTGGGGCAAGGTCGCATGGAAAGACGGTCCGCTCAAGGATCTCAAATGCGAAACCATGCGTTTCGCCGCTGCCGACCAAATTGATGTCTGCGAACTCCTCGAAGAGGAGGTCGATCACGCTCTGTCAGGGGGTTGGGACGACGTCGAGGTGAAGGGTAGTAAGCGTGAACGCATCGATCCCAATGATGGTGGAGCAGTAGTTCATCCCTATGCCGGTCTCTTACGGGTTTTTCTCAAAAACACATCAAGCCTAAAGCCTCGGTACTTCCGGAGACTCTGGTTCGACGACAATATGGATGGAAGCATCGTGGACAAGCCAGCGACATTTGGATACCTAGCTGTGTTGGATCACGAAAACGACGCAACCGGACAAAAAAACGGCGAACCTGTACACCCTGATGAGGCGGACGATGAAGTGGGGACTGGCTGGGATCACAGGCTAATAGCAGCCGATGCATCACGGACCAAATTGTCTCGCAGAGTGAGCGACCTGTACAATTATCATGATTACACTGAAACCGAAAGCACTTTATCACAGAACGGTGACTACCTTAAGGCATTCAATATCAATGCCATCTGGACACCAGTAGTCGACCAAAATCTTTTTCCCCTTCCTAAATACGGCGATTTTGGCAAGGTTGATGTCGCAAAGACTTCTTTGGACGCCGGCGCAAGGAAAGTTACTGCCGCTATAAAGGGAGACGGCATAGCCGATAACTACTATAGTGCCGCAGCCATGTGCTCGGATGAAGACGGCGGCAAGGGGTGCGATGCAAAGTGGGAAGACGACTTCGAAATTCTCTTTTCGGATCTCATGTTCGGCTGCGAAGCAACGCGTACCGTGACCATCAGTTGTGAGTGGGATGCCCAAGGTACATTCGGGAGGCCTCCGCTGAATCATAAAAAACAAGGTGATACCGACTACTCAGATCTTCTTATCGATAATATGGTTAACTTCGCCAAGTGCACCGTGGAATAGAGTCATTCTCCTGTTGTTGACCTGACCGCTGTCGATCAGGCCAGAACCCCGGGGCTGAAAGGCCCCGGGGTTCTTCATTTGCACATAAACCGGCGCGTGACAGCGACGCAAACCGATGCAAACCGACACGCTTCACAAGTTTTTTCAATTTGGGTGTTCGAAACCCGCTTCGCGGGCGTATCCCGGATCGGGTTCTCATGGTTCGACGGACCCGGCCTCTTCCCGTTGACGAACTGAGGTGGTTTCGGACCTTTGGACAGTTTGAGGGCTTGGTCAGGTTCCAAAAGTCGCGCCCTCGTGATCGTCGAATTCGCCCGAACAGGTGAACCCTGGCTCGTTTTCTCGGCCGGATCCAAGATCACCGGCAAAGTCGAATCTCGCGGTTGGCTCACGACCTCACGACAAGAGTCCCTCGCCATAGGCTTCGGCGGGCGCTCGCCCTCCGAGGACCGAGTGCGGGCGCTGGGTGTTGTAGAACCGCACCCACTCCCCGATCACCCGTTCGGCCGCGAGCCCATCAGCGAGTTCGTGGAGGTACACCGCCTCGTACTTCAGGGACCGCCACCGCCGCTCCATGAAGATGTTGTCGAGGAGCCGCCCGCGACCGTCCCTTGAGAGCCGGGTACCCGCCGCCGCGAGGGGTTCATGTGCAAATGAAGAACCCCGGGGCCATTCGGCCCCGGGGTTCTGGACTGATCGACAGCGATCAGATCAACAGGAGATTGACTCTATTCCACGGTGCACTTGGCGAAATGATCGATCTCTTTGATAAGAAGATCTTCGTATGAGGTAGCACCGTCACTTTGATCGACGCCTAATACTGCATGCTTCTCCGGGGGCCTCCCGAATGTACCTTGGGCATCCCATTCACAACTGATGGTCACGGCGTGCGTTGTTTCGCAGCCGAAGATGAGATCCGAAAAGAGAATCTCGAAGTCCTCTTCCCACTTCGCATCGCACCCCTTGCCGCCGTCTTCATCCGAGCATCTGGCGGGAATGCCGTAGTAGTTATCGGCTATGCCGTCTCCATCTACAGCAGCTTCAACTGACCTGGTTGTGGAGGCGTCGTTTACTGTAGTCTTTGCAACATCAACCTTCCCAAAGTCGCCGTATTTAGGAAGGGGAAGAAGATTTTGGTCGACTACTGGTGTCCAGATGGCATTGACATTAAAGGCCTTAATGTAGTCTCCGTCATTTGACACGGAGCCTGGGGTTTCAGTGTAATCATTATAATTGTACAGATCGCTCGCTCTCCGAGAAAGTCTAACCGGTTCGAGAGCCGATGTCTGACCAAATGATATTGGCTTTATATCCCAGCCACTCCCCTCTTTGCCGTGTGCGGGGTTATTGCCACTTCGTTCGGTTGCTTCTTCGTCGAAATTCAACACATATTGGTATCCAAATGTCTCTGCTTTATCCACGATGCTTCCATCCATGTTGTCGTCGAACCAGAGTCTCCGGAAGTGCCGAGGTTTTACGCTTGATGCGTTTTTGAGAAAAACTCGCACGAGACCGGCATAGGGATGCTCTACTCCCATACCATCACGTGGATTGACGAGCTTACGCTTACTACCCTTCACCTCGACGTCGTCCCAACCGCCTGACAGAGCGTGATCGACCTCCTCTTCGAAGAGTTCGCAGACATCAATTTGGTCGGCAGCGGCGAAACGCATGGTTTCGCATTTGAGATCCTTGAGCGGACCATCCTTCCATGCGACCTTGCCCCAGAGCATGGGGTCCTTGGGAGAGACTTCCACACTATAACTGGAGAGGTGGTTCGTCAATCTCGGGGTTCCTACAAACCCGGCAGTTTCCGTGCCGGAAACTCGAAGGCGGAAACAATTGTTTGGTCTTTGGGCTGAACCGCTAACGCCTGAGTATTTGGTTGCATCGACACAGGCCTCGGACAGTTTGTCAACTTTATCTGAAGTAGTTGCGGTTCTATCAGCAGCATCAACAGTCAATTTGGTTGTTTGAACGGCGGGGGCGTAGGAAACATTCTCCGCTTTAAGATCGACATTGAGAGGTTTGTTCGTACCTTTATTCGCATCTGGTCCCATGACGCTGTAGTTTCCGAAGACATGTTTGACTTTCATGTCCACATCGGAAGTCGACGACCATCCGATATCGATTCCGTCATCAGCGTACCAGATACTTGCATTTGTTGTTCTTGTTGTTGACACTATATCCAAAAAATCGTAATGCGTGGCATCACTTCTAGTACCGCCGAGCGAATCATACGCTGGGATAATCTTGTTGGTATACCAAGCTCCCGACGTACTTCTCGTATCATTATCGATCATACCGACTTGTAGAGTAAGATCGGGGTCCCAGTTGGCGCAGATGTTGGTGGATTCGGCGGAGATTTCGGGAGCTTGGGGTTTTTCGGCTGCGGCGTCGGAGCAGGCGAATGGGCCGCAGGTGATGTAGAGGATTTCGGAGGTTGGGATTTTTTCTTGGTTAGCGCCGATGGAGACTCTGACGGCTTTGAAAGAGACGCCCATGTTTGCGACGGTGGATTGCATGGCGTTCCAGTCGACATTTTTGAAGGGCATGTTGTCGTCGGCTGCGGAGACACCGATACCGTTGGGTTCTGAATCCATCCAGAGGGGGGTGATGACGGCGTCGTGAGAGGAGGAGACGGTCATCATGGAGTTTGGAGAGGCCATGGCTTTTTTGGCGTCAGTTTCTTCATCTGGGCAGAAAGCGTACCCCATGCAGTCTTTGTCCGCGTCGGCTTTGGGGGGAGCCATTGAGAGGACGAAGGGATCGGGTTCTGGTTCCGGCTCTGGTTTGGGTTCGGGTTTGGGTTCGGGTTTGGGTTCGGGTTTGGGTTCCGGTTCTGGCTCTGGAGTTGGAGCGGGAGCTGGCGCGGGGGCCGGAGCGGGGGCCGGAGCGGGGGCAGGATCGTCGTCGCCACAAGCTGCGAGCAGACCGATTCCCAAGACCAACGCGAGGCCCACCGAGACCGGGCGCCAGCGACTGATGGCGTGCCGCCCATTGGGGGGATTCAGTTTCATATCACCTACCTCCTGTAGGAGTTTCGATCAGGGATTGGCACGGCGCCGCCTCGCGGCAGCAACCACACGACGGGCACTATACACGAACTTCGCAAATCCACAAACCCTCGGGCGGCGAATTCGCCGTTTTCCCGGCCCTCGGACGCATGCGGACCGGATTCTTCCGGTTATTTTCGGCCTCCCAGGGGCGTCGGGAGCCGCACGATTCGAGGGTGTGGCGGGAGGAGGCGGCAGGGTTTTCCCCCGTGGATGCAACGGCATCCTCGACGGTCGCTCGCCCCTTCCCCGGGTGACCGGGGACGTCAGGCCCGGCGGGAAGACGTGGGCCGGAGGCGACGCCATCCGCCGAAGCCGGCGGATCGGGTGTCCGCAACCAAGGTGGGCATCAGCCGATGCGGCGCCTCGTGGCATCCCGGCACACGGAACGCATGACGCGAACGACCGGGAAATTCCCGACAGGGACCCCGGGGGATCCACGCCATGCGGTTGCCATCCGCGACCGGAGCCGCAGCCGATGCGGGTCTGCCGGGGGTTGCAGTCCCCCGGAATCCATCGCCCGTGCGCCGCACAACCGCCAGTGCATCAATAGGAATCGCCGGGGGAATCGCCGGGGGGGGGGGGGGGGGGGGGGGGGAATCGCCGGAATCACCGCCCGTCTGCGGGGATTTCGGCAATCGACATGGATACGTTGACCCGTCCCGGATCGTCGATCAAGGAGGATGGGCTCCGGAGGAACCGGCGCCGCGCATCCAGGAGAAATCGGACCGACCGTCTCCAATCCCGAATACCCTCCCGCCCCATGACCCGCGCGAGGATCGGACTCGTCCTTGGAATCGGGCTTCTCGCCGGAATCGTCCTGATCCCCATTCCGGGGATGCCGGAGGACGCCCGCCGCATGCTCGCCGTGGCGGCGATCATGGCCACCTGGTGGGTCACCGAAGCCGTCCCGCTCGCCGTGACCTCGCTGCTTCCGCTGGTCCTGCTCCCCTCGCTCGGCATCCTCGCGGCCCCGCAGGCCGCGGCCCCCTACGCAAACCACCTGGTCTACCTGTTCCTCGGGGGGTTCATGCTCGCCCAGGCAATGCAGCGCTGGGACCTGCACCGCCGGATCGCGCTCCGCATCGTGCTGCTGATCGGCGGCACGCCGTCGCGCATCGTGCTGGGATTCATGGTGGCCGCCGCCTTCCTTTCCATGTGGGTGTCCAACACCGCCACCGCCGCCATGATGATGCCCATCGGAGTCGCCGTGATCCGCGAAATCGCCGGCGCGACCGGCGAGGAGGCCGCAGCGCGCGAACCGGGCCGTTTGCCGTTTGCCGTGTGCCTGATGATCGGGACCGCCTACGCGACGTCCATCGGCGGGTTCGCCACGTTGATCGGCACTCCGCCCAACGTTTTCCTGGGGGGCTTCCTCGACGCCCAGCTGGGGATCCGCATCTCGTTCCTCCAGTGGCTTGTCTTCGCCCTCCCGCTGAGCGTGCTGTTCATTCCGGCAGTGTGGCTGTGGCTGACCCGCTTCGCCTTTCCGGTGAGCCGCGACCCCATCCCCGGCGGATCCGCCCTCATCCGCAACGAGTACGCGAAGCTGGGGCCGATCTCCACCCCCCAGAAGCGGCTCGCCGCCCTCTTCGGCCTGACCGCCCTCGCGTGGATGCTGCGACCGGCATGGACCGCGCTCCTCCCCTCCGGCGCCTTCATCGCCGATTCCACCATCGCCATGGCGGCAACGGTGCTCGCGTTCGTGGTTCCCGCCGGGGGAGGCGGCCGGGCCACCCCGATCCTGACCTGGAAGTGGGGAGCACGGATTCCGTGGGACGTGCTGCTCCTCTTCGGGGGTGGCTTCGCTCTCGCCAACGGGCTGGAAAAGAGCGGGCTGTCCCAGGTCCTCGGCGACAAGCTGGCGCTGGCCGCAGTGCTTCCGGTTCCGGTCTTCGTGGTGCTGGTGGTGCTCTTCGTCATCGCCCTCACCGAACTGGCGTCCAATCTGGCCTCCACCGCGATGATCCTCCCGATCCTCGCGGCGGTGGCCGCGGAAACCGGTATCCCCCCGCTTCTCCTGCTGGTCCCCGCCACGGTGGCGGCGTCGTGCGCGTTCATGCTCCCGGCGGCAACGCCACCCAACGCCATCGTCTTCGGGACCGGCCACTTCACCATCCCGCAACTGATCCGCGCCGGCGTGGGGGCCAACCTGATCGGCGCCGTGCTCGCCACCCTGTTCGCCGTGTTTTGGGTCCCGATGGTGTTCGGAGGCTGACCCGCGACTCCTGATGAGGCAACGAACGGAAGATCGATTCACTTCCCGGCGGTGGCCGGGATCGCCCCGTTCTTCGGGGAAATCCTCCGGCATCCCTTCCTGACGGGCCTCGCCGAGGGCACGCTGGACCGGAACGTGTCCGGTTCTTACGTATATTGATGATGCGCCCTACCTCCACGACTACGCCCGCACCCCCGCCTTTCCGGCGGCAAGGCCCCCCACCCGGATCACACCGCCGTACTCTGTGGCGGCCGCCACCGTGGAGGCCGAACGCCAGCAACCCGGACAGTTCCTCGAGGAACCCGGCGGGAATCGGGAAGACCTCTTCGGGCCGACGCCCGCCCCATCAACCTCTCCCGCACCAGCTTCCTCCTCGCGCAGGCGTTCCACGAGGGGCGCGCCGCCGTGCTGCTGGATCCATGCCGAAACGGGCAGGAATCTCCTCGCCCGGGCGCCGTCGCCGGATCCGCTCTGCCGCCGCTGGATCGAGAGCTGCGGGCGCCCGGAGTACGACGCGGTGGTCCGGCGCATCCCCGACCTGACCGACGACATCGCGGCAGACCCCGGTGGCGACGCCCGGGACCGGATGACCCGGCACTTCAGACCGACCGCGCGGTACGAATGGACGCTCCGGAACATGGCCCACCGACCGGAGGCCTGGCCGGTCCGGGAAGCGTCCGCCCTCAGTTCCCTTCCGGCCGGTGGAGCCGGTTGTACTTCCGTCCCACTTCCAGCAAGTCGGACAGGGGCAGCGCCTCCCGCCGGTTGCCGTCACGCCCGACCACCGTCGTGGCCCGGAGCATGGAGTTGTACACGGCCTCCTCGGTCGCTTCGATGACAGCCTGGAAAAGGGGCGAGAGGGCGTCCCCGCGAAGCGTCCGCCCGGGCTCCAGCGGATCCTCCGAACGGAACCCGCTGCGCAGCGAACGTGCGGTCGAGAAGGCGATCACGAAGTCGCCGCTGCCGTGCGAGGAGGTGGCGCCGGTGCGGGCCAGCCCGAGCATCGCCCGCCGCGCCAGGCGGGTCAGGCCCAGCGATCGGATGGGGGCGTCGGTGGCCACCACCATCATGATCGACCCATCGGGGTTCGAGGACTCGTCCGCCCCGGCATCCGGTTCCCCGGAGAGGGCGTCCCGCAGGAAGTAGCGTCCGAGTTCCCGACCCACCGGCAGTCCGTCCATGGTGAGCACCCCGCCGTAGTTGCTCTGCACCAGGGCGCCCACCGTGTACCCCCCGAGGCTCTCCGGCAGCCGCCGCGAGGAGGTGCCGATGCCGCCCTTCCAGCCGAAGGCCGAGGTTCCGGTTCCGGCGCCCACCGACCCCTCCGCAACCGGTCCCGAATCCGCGGTGCGGATCGCTTCCCGCACGTGCCCCTCCTCCACGTGGAAGCCGCGGATGTCGTTCAGGAAGCCGTCGTTGGTCTCCCCCACCACCGGATTCACCGAACGCACCGTTTCGTTTCCCGGAACGCCCAGGGTGTAACGGACCACCGCGCGGGCGGCGTCCCACACCGACAGGGTGTTGGTCAGCACCACCGGGGTCTCGATGGTCCCGAGTTCGATGACCTGCGCAGCGCCCACCAGCTTGCCGAAGGCGTTCCCGACGTGGATCGCTCCCGGCACCTTCTTCTGAAACAGGTTGCCTCCATGCGGAAGGATCGCGGTGACGCCGGTTCGCACGCTCCCGCCCGAAACCACGGTCACCTGTCCCACCCGGACATCGGGCACGTCGGTGATCGCGTTCCACGGGCCGGGCGACAACACTCCCGGGGCGAGACCGACATCACGAGCCCGGGGCCGCTCCGCCGGTTCCTGGGGAGCGGCGGTCGCGGCGCCCGCGAGAACGATCAGGACGCCGGCAAGGGGGACGCGCATGGGGGAACCTCCGTGGGCGCCAAGGATACGGGAAGCCCGCCTCCTTGCGCACGGAACCTTCCTGACAGCCCGCTCGTAGCCGATCCACATGCCACGGGTCCGATACGTCTTGCGCGCCCTGCCCGCGGCCGCCGCGGTCATCCTCACGGCGTCCGGATGCTCGCTGTCCTTCCCGGGTGATCCGGGTTCGGAGGAGACACGGGTGTTCCGCGAAGACTTCTCGGACGGCGAGGTGTTCGATCTCCGCAATATCAACGGGGCGGTGCGGATCGAAAGCTGGGAGGAGGAGGACGCGGAAATCAGCGCGCGCAAGGTCGCGACGAACCCGGCGGCGCTCCGCGACCTGACCATCGAGGTCCGCCGGACATCGGACGGGCTCCGCGTGCGAACCCGCCATGCGAAGCGGGTCTTCGGGCAGGGATGGAACCGCCACCGGGGCCGCGTCCACTATCAGGTGAAACTGCCGGCCTCGGCCGAAGTCCGGGTCGAGACCGTCAACGGCCCGGTCGACATCGCCGGGTTCCACGGGCGGGTGAAAGCCCAGACGATCAACGGCAGGATCCGCATGGAGGACCAGCGCGGCCAGGTCACCGCCAAGACGATCAACGGCCCCATCGAGTGCGACCTGGAGGAGCTGGGAGCGGGTGCGGACCATTCCTTCCGCACGGTGAACGGGACGGTGGAACTGACCTTGGGGCCGGGATCCCGCGGCGAGGTGGACGCGCAGGCGATGAACGGAAGAGTCCGGCTGGACCTCCCCGGGGCCGAGAACCTGAAAGTCCCGACCCGGCGGGGGAAGAAAGTGCGGATCGGCGACGGCGCCGGGGGTACCTGCCACATCCGCACCATGAACGGAGCGATCCTGGTGGCCAGCCGGGACGACTGACCGGCGCGGGAAGCGGGGGGCCGTACGGGTCCGAAACACAAATCGCACCCGCCGCCCGCTTCGCGGCGTCCCGGACGATCCCGATGCCCTGTCGGGCGATCCCGGTTCCGGGGAAAACGCAGGTGTTCCACTACGATGGGTCGCCGTGTGGGGGTCGTCGCCCTTGTTCCCTGCGCGTCATCAATACCTGTGTCCGCGCTTCCGGAATCACATCCGCTCTCCACGCTTGATCCGGTGCTCGCCGCTGGCGACCTGACGATGACGAACGCGCCCGGTCAGGGATGTTACCTTGTGGATCGGCGTCGGCGCGACCGTTGCGATTCTGGTCGCGGTCGCCGCGGGAGCCCGAGGTCTGCGTTTCGAGATGCGGCAATTCCGCGAGCACGACGTAAGCGCATCGACGCTCAGGGGGACCGAATCGGCGCTCAAAGCAAGGAGACGGCCGAGCAGCTCGACCTGTTGCGCGAGCAAATGGCAAGGGTGGAAGGCCTGCTCGAATCCATCACCGGCAAGCGGGCGGCATAGGACCGGGGCGCCCAGCGCGCCTTCCCTTCCGGCATTCCCGGGCTTGTCGCCTTTCGTACTATGCAACCTCCCAAGGGGTATTCCCTGCCCCATTCTGTTCCGCTAGAATGGGCCGTCGTGCAAGGTTCGTCGTCTTCCTTGCGTGTCATCAATAACCCTGTGTCCGCGCTTCCGGAATCACATCCGCTCTCCACGCTTGATCCGGTGCTCGCCGCTGGCGACCTGACGGGGACGAACCTGCCCGGTCGGGGGGAATCCGCCGGCGACGCATCGGACTGAGGGAATTACTCGATGGATGCTGCCTCGTGGACCGTCGTCGGTGCGGTCATTGCGGTCTTGGTCGCGAACGCCGCGTCATTCCGAAGCGTGCGTGTCGAGGTGCGGCAATTCCGCGAACACGTCGACAACCGAATCGACGCCCAAGGGGAACAACTTCGACAGCGCATCGACGCCCAGGGGGAACAACTTCGACAGCTCATCGACGCCCAGGGCGAGCAACTTCGACAGCGCATCGACGCCCAGAGTGAACGCATCGACGCCCAGGGCAGGGAGATGGGCGAACAGCTCGGCCTGTTGCGCGAGCGGATGGCAAGGGTGGAAGGCCTGCTCGAAGGCCTGCGCGAGTCCATCACCGGCAAACGGGCAGCATAGGACCGGGGGGAGGTCAGCAGCCTTTCCCTCCGGCGGTCCCGGACCTTGCCTCCCGGGCCATGCAACCTCCAAGGGGTTCTTCCGCAAGGGCCCGCCCATTCCCGGACGGGCGCTGACAGACTCGGATGTCCGTTGGAGGGCCCGCTAGAATGGAGCCGCCGTGCGAGGTTCCCCCGCACGGCATCCATCCTGTGTCCGCGCATCCGAAATCGCATCCGTTCTCCGCGCTTGATCCGTCGTTCGCAGCTTGTGACCTGACGGTGACGAACGCTCCCGGTCAAGGAGAGTCCGCGGGCGGCGCATCGGACTGAGGGAATTACTCGATGGATGCTGCCTCGTGGACCGTCGTCGGTGCGGTCATTGCGGTCTTGGTCGCGAACGCCGCGTCATTCCGAAGCGTGCGGGTCGAGATGCGGCAATTCCGCGAGCACGTCGACAACCGAATCGACGCCCAGGGGGAACAACTTCGACAGCTCATCGACGCTCAGGGGGACCGAATCGACGCCCAGGGGGAACAACTTCGGCAGCGCATCGACGCCCAAGGCGAGCAGCTTCGCAAGCGCATCGACGCCCAGAGTGAACGCATCGACGCCCAGGGCAGGGAGATGGGCGAACAGCTCGGCCTGTTGCGCGAGCGGATGGCAAGGGTGGAAGGCCTGCTCGAAGGCCTGCGTGAGTCCATCACCGGCAAACGGGCAGCATAGGACCGGGGGGAGGGCCAGCAGCCTTTCCCTCCGGCGGTCCCGGACCTTGCCTCCCGGGCCATGCAACCTCCAAGGGGTTCTTCCGCAAGGGCCCGCCCATTCCCGGACGGGCGCTGACAGACTCGGATGTCCGTTGGAGGGCCCGCTAGAATGGATGCCGCCGTGCGAGGTTCCCCCGCACGGCATCCATCCTGTGTCCGCGCATCCGAAATCGCATCCGTTCTCCACGCTTGATCCGTCGTTCGCAGCTTGTGACCTGACGGTGACGAACGCGCCCGGTCAAGGAGAGTCCGCGGGCGGCGCATCGGGCTGAGGGAATTACTCGATGGATGCTGCCTCGTGGACCGTCGTCGGTGCGGTCATTGCGGTCTTGGTCGCGAACGCCGCGTCATTCCGAAGCGTGCGGGTCGAGATGCGGCAATTCTGCGAGCACGTCGACACGCGCATCGACGCCCAGGGCGAGCAGCTTCGCAAACGCATCGACGCCCAGAGTGAACGCATCGACGCCCAAGGCGAGCAACTTCGCAAGCGCATTGACGCCCAGAGTGAACGCATCGACGCCCAGGGCAGGGAGATGGGCGAACAGCTCGGCCTGTTGCGCGAGCGGATGGCAAGGGTGGAAGGCCTGCTCGAAGGCCTGCGTGAGTCCATCACCGGCAAACGGGCAGCATAGGACCGGGGGGAGGGCCAGCAGCCTTTCCCTCCGGCGGTCCCGGACCTTGCCTCCCCGGCCATGCAACCTCCAAGGGGTTCTTCCGCAAGGGCCCAAGGGCCCATTCCCGGACGGGCGCTGACAGACTCGGATATCCGTTGGAGGGCCCGCTAGAATGGATGCCGCCGTGCGAGGTTCCCCCGCACGGCATCCATCCTGTGTCCGCGCATCCGAAATCGCATCCGTTCTCCGCGCTTGATCCGTCGTTCGCAGCTTGTGACCTGACGGTGACGAACGCTCCCGGTCAAGGAGAGTCCGCGGGCGGCGCATCGGGCTGAGGGAATTACTCGATGGATGCTGCCTCGTGGACCGTCGTCGGTGCGGTCATTGCGGTCTTGGTCGCGAACGCCGCGTCATTCCGAAGCGTGCGGGTCGAGATGCGGCAATTCCGCGAGCACGTCGACACGCGCATCGACGCCCAGGGCGAGCAGCTTCGCAAACGCATCGACGCCCAGAGTGAACGCATCGACGCCCAAGGCGAGCAACTTCGCAAGCGCATCGACGCCCAAGGCAGGGAGATGGGCGAACAGCTCGGCCTGTTGCGCGAGCGGATGGCAAGGGTGGAAGGCCTGCTCGAAGGCCTGCGTGAGTCCATCACCGGCAAACGGGCAGCATAGGACCGGGGGGAGGGCCAGCAGCCTTTCCCTCCGGCGGTCCCGGACCTTGCCTCCCCGGCCATGCAACCTCCAAGGGGTTCTTCCGCAAGGGCCCAAGGGCCCATTCCCGGACGGGCGCTGACAGACTCGGATATCCGTTGGAGGGCCCGCTAGAATGGATGCCGCCGTGCGAGGTGCCCCCGCACGACATCCATCCTGTGTCCGCGCATCCGAAATCGCATCCGTTCTCCGCGCTTGATCCGTCGTTCGCAGCTTGTGACCTGACGGTGACGAACGCTCCCGGTCAAGGAGAGTCCGCGGGCGGCGCATCGGGCTGAGGGAATTACTCGATGGATGCTGCCTCGTGGACCGTCGTCGGTGCGGTCATTGCGGTCTTGGTCGCGAACGCCGCGTCATTCCGAAGCGTGCGGGTCGAGGTGCGGCAATTCCGCGAGCACGTCGACAACCGAATCGACGCCCAGGGGGAACAACTTCGACAGCTCATCGACGCTCAGGGGGACCGAATCGACGCCCAGGGGGAACAACTTCGACAGCGCATCGACGCCCAAGGCGAGCAACTTCGACAGCGCATCGACGCCCAGAGTGAACGCATCGACGCCCAAGGCGAGCAGCTTCGCAAGCGCATCGACGCCCAGAGTGAACGCATCGACGCCCAGGGCAGGGAGATGGGCGAACAGCTCGGCCTGTTGCGCGAGCGGATGGCAAGGGTGGAAGGCCTGCTCGAAGGCCTGCGTGAGTCCATCACCGGCAAACGGGCAGCATAGGACCGGGGGGAGGGCCAGCAGCCTTTCCCTCCGGCGGTCCCGGACCTTGCCTCCCCGGCCATGCAACCTCCAAGGGGTTCTTCCGCAAGGGCCCGCCCATTCCCGGACGGGCGCTGACAGACTCGGATGTCCGTTGGAGGGCCAAGCGCGTCTCGCGCGCCCACCGGCGCGGATCCGGGGAACGGCCCGCCACAAAAGGCCGGGAATCACGGACCGGGAGCGATCCGCATCAGAACGGCTCCCGCAGCCACGATCTCTCCCACGCTCACTTCGGGGGCTTCCAGAACGCCATCGGCGGGCGCCTGCACGTCCCAGTGCATCTTCATGGACTCGACCACCGCCACCACCTCGCCACGCTGCACCACCGCACCCGGTTCCCGGCAGACCCGAAGCACCTTCCCGGCCATGGGCGCCTCGACTTCCCGGATTCCGGCCTCCCCGGTTCCGGCGGAGCGGGTCTCCTCCCGCAGCACCACGGTCTCGCCGCCGAGAGTCACCGCCACTCCGGAAGGAAGTTCGGTGACAACGGCGGGCGCCGTTCCGATCAGCACATCGCCGGGATCGGGACCGGGGACCGCCGGGGTTCTTCCCGGGGAGCGAAACACCGAGGCAGCCGGATCCCCCCTCCGTCCGGAAGCGGCGTCCCGCAGCGCGTCGCGGGCCCGCTCCTCCCCGAGGACGCCCGTCAGCGTCCCCTCCTTCGCGGCGGTGAGTTCGGCTAGGCGCTCCCCGACCCAACCGGTATGGACCCTGCCGGCGCGGAAGTCCGGGTGTTCCAGAACCGATATCAGGAACGCGAGGTTCGTTTCCGGGCCGTGGACGATCATCTCCGGAAGCGCCGCTGCCAGCCGGCCGCGCGCCTCCCCGAACGAGGCGCCGGACGCGATGACCTTGGCCAGCAGGGAATCGAAACCGGGGGGCGCCGGGGATCCCTCGCCAATTCCGGAATCGCAGCGGACCCCCTTCGGGGGACGGTAGCGGAGGATCGGGGCCGGGCGGGGAGCGAACCCGGCGCGCGGCGCCTCCGCGAGAACCCGGACCTCGATTGCGGCGCCGTGTGCCTCCCGCGGCTCGAACCCGTCCGCCGGGACAGCCGGAGGCAACCGGCTCGGCCACCGGCCCTCCGCCAATTCGAGCTGCAGATCCACCAGATCCACCCCCTGAACCGCCTCGGTGACCGGGTGCTCCACCTGCAGCCGGGTGTTCACTTCGAGGAACCAGAACTCGTCATCCTCCACCAGGAACTCAACGGTGCCGGCGCCGCGGTAGCAGCCCCCCTCCATCAGGCGGAGCGCCGCCGCTCCCATCCGCCGGCGCAACTCCGCGCTGATCGCGGCCGGAGCCCACTCCACCAGCTTCTGCCGCCGGCGCTGGACCGAGCACTCCCGCTCGCCGAAGTGCATCCCGCGGCCCCGACCATCGCCGAACACCTGGATCTCGATGTGGCGAGGGCGGTCGAGCCACCGCTCGAGGAAGACGGTGGGGTCGCCGAACGCCGCTTCCGCCTGCCGTGCCGCGGACTCGATCGAGTCCGCCAGCTCTCCTGGCTCCCTGACGACGCGGATCCCGATCCCCCCACCACCAGCTGCCGCCTTGACCGCAAGCGGGTAGGCGAGTCCGCGACGCTCCACTTCCGCCACCGGGTCCCGCGCCGTCCCGAACTCGCCGGAGTGGATCGCCGGCAACACCGGCACGCCGACGGCGACGGCGAGGGTCCGCGCCTCCTCCTTTCCCCCGAGCAGGCGAATCGACTCGGGCGCCGGTCCCGCGAAGGCGATCCCGGCCGCTTCGACCGCTGCGGCAAAGCCCGCGTTCTCGGACAAGAAACCGTACCCGGGGTGCAAGAGGTCCGCCCTCCACCCGGAAGCCGCTTCGACCACCGCCTCCGCGTCGAGGAAGTCGCCCACTTCGAGCACGCAATCGGCTTCCCGGCGAGCCAGCGCGCCGGCATCGGCCGGGGTGGAGATCACCGCCACCCGATACCCGCGCCGACGGCCGGCGGCCAACACCCGGCGGGCGATCTCCCCCCGGTTGGCGATCACCAGCCGCAGGCCGGTCCCGGCGGGGGGGGCCGCCGGTCGCTTCCAGATCGGGAGCAACTAGCGGCTCCGCGGCGACCAGGGCGGAGGAGTCTTCGCGAAGAAGGAAGCGGCGCCCGTCTGGCCCTCCGCCGAGGCACGGGCCGCGGCGATGGTGCGGATCGTCAATTCCTCGATGTCTCCCGGCGGCAGCGGCGCCTCCCGCAGCAACAGCGCCTTGGTGCGCCGCGTCGCAACCGGCGCACTCTCGAGGTACCGGGCGACCGTCGCTTCAAGGGCAGCCTGCGGATCGGCGGCGCATTCGTGCGCGATGCCGAGGCGTACCGCCGCCTCGCCGACCACCACTTCCCCACCGAGCAGGACGGGAGCGGCTCGGCCCGGGCCCAGTCGGCGCACCACATAGGGGGAAATGACGGCCGGAACCAGACCGAGGCGCACCTCCGGGGCGCCGAAGCGGGCGTCCGGCGCCGTGATCACATGATCCGCGGCGACCGCCAGGCCGAATCCCCCGCCGATGGCGGCGCCTTGAACCACCGCGATCACCGGAACCGGAAAGGAGGCGACCGTGCGGAAAAGCACTGCGAAGCGGCGGGCATCCTCCCGGTTGGCGGCCTCGTCCGCCCGCCCCGAGTCGCGCATCGCCCGAAGATCGGCGCCGGCGCAGAAGACCGGCCCCTCACCGGCCAGCACCAGCACCCGACACGTCTCCGGCGGCAAACGCCGGGCCTCGGCGAGCCGCTCGGGGATCCCGGCCACCATCGACGGGGCCAGCGCGTTACGGGCCTCCGGCCGATCCAGCGTCAAGCGGACGACGCCGTCGCCGCGGACATCAAGGCGAAGGTGCTTCACCGCTGGAACTCCGGTGAGAGCGGCCGATTCTCTTCCACAATGCTGTCCAGGACCCGGGCGGGGACCATGAGCCGCCGGCGAAGGATCCCCTGGGCGAGGGTCTTTCCCTGAGGATCCAGCAGCAGGCTGCGGGTCCCACCACCCCCGAGAGCGCGCTCCAGCACGAAGTTCAATGCCTCCAAACCGGGCATCTGGTAACGGGTGACCGGTCCCGCGGCGACCTCCCGCGCCCACTCGGCAACCGTCTCGACGCCCAGATGGGCCACGAGAAATCGGTAGGCGGCGGTGCTCCGGGCAATGATTCCGATGTTCACCGCATCGCCCTTGTCACCGCTTCGGGCGTAGGCAAGGGCCCCGAGCGGCACTTCGACGCCGGAGTCGGGAAGGGGGCGGGTCGGCGCGGAATCGCGGCGGATCGGCAGCGCCGGGGCGGCAGGCCCGGGAAACCCCACTGGTTCATCGGCGGCGAGCTCGGCTTCTCCCGACGGCTCCCGGCGCAGAATACGCATCCGGGCGATGACCGAGGAGCGCGGAACCCGGGTGGGCCAGTACGCCGCCACCTCGGTGACCGCAGGCGCTCCCCCGGTGACGGCAAGTCCGGCGGGACCGTTCAGGATGAGCGCCGGAAGCAGCTTGCGCAGCACCAGCAGCGGCTCCCGGCGCGCGCTCCACGCCGCGATCCGGATCAGCCCCTCGGAAGGTTCCGGCCCGCCGGCGAAGCCCCGTTGCGCCGCGTCGTCGCCGGCAAGATCCACCCGCAACTCGCCCACCGGCGGAATCCCCTGATCCCTGCAGTCCGCATCGAGCCGCACGGCGAGGGCTTCATGTACCGCGCGCGTCTTCGCCCGCACATCCGGGCCGCCCACCACCAGGCTGCCGCGCAGCGCGTACCCGCCGCTCACCGAGGCGCTCACCTTCAAGTCGGGCGGGGGCGGCTTTCCCCGAGCCCCGGAGACCCGCACGCGATTCGGCCCGTCGGACACGACGGCGAGTCCGGAAAAATCCACCGTGGCGTCCGGGCACAGATAGGCGGCGGGGTCGCCCAACTCATAGAGGAGCTGCTCACGCACCACCGCCGGCGTCACCAGTCCGGGAGCATCCGGCTGCAGGGTGACCACGAAGTCCCCGTCGGCCTCGACTTCGACCACCGGAAATCCGAGGCGCCCGAACCCGGCGACCCGCTGCCAGTCGGTACTGTTGCCGCCGGTGGCCTGCACGCCGCACTCGATCAGGTGGCCGGCGACGATCCCCTGCGCGATCCGGTCCCAGTCGTCGCGCGCCCATCCGAACCGGTGGCGGAGCGCGGCCAGGGTGATGCCGGTATCCGTCACGCGCCCGGTGATCACCACGGTCGGGTCGTGGGCGAGCGCCGCCACCACCGGCTCGGCACCGAGGTAGACGTTGGCGGAACCCACTTCCAACGCTTCGCCGGCGAACCGTTCCCCGGTCTCCAGATTGCGGAAGCCGTCCGGCGACGCGATCAGTCCGGTTACCCGGTGCATCAGGTCGTCGCCGTCCACCACCGCCACCGCGAGGTCGACTTCCGCCCTCCCGGCGGCGTCGAGCACGGCATGCGCGCAAGCCATCGGATTCACGCCCCCGGCATTCGTGATCACGGTGATTCCCCGTTGCCGAAGGGCGCCGAGCAGCGGGGCTGCCTGGCTCACGAAATCGCGGGCGTATCCGGCCGACCGGTCCCTGGCTCGCTGCTTTTGCAGGATGCTCATGGTGATTTCCGCCAGGTAATCGACCGTGACGAACTCGGGTGGATCGGGGCCCAGCACCTGCCGTTCGAGGGCGCGGGGGTCATCACCCCAATAGCCGCCCGCATTGCCGATCCGTACGGTGTCCGTCTTCACTCCGCTTGCCTCACATCCGGAAGATGCCGTGCCGGGGCTCGGATACCGGGGCATGCAACGATGCCGCAAGACTGAGCGCCAGGATCCGGCGGGTGTGGCGCATGTCCTGGATGCCGTCGTCCCAGAGCCGGGCAGTTGCGTAGTACGGGTTGCCTTCCCGTTCGTATTTCCCGCGCACCGGCGCGGCGATGGCCTCCGCCTCCTCGTCGGAGAGCGGTTCCCCGGCGCGTTCGCGCTGGTCGCGCTTGACCTGGGTGAGCACCGAGGCGGCCTGCTCGCCGCCCATCACCGATATCCGGCTGGAGGGCCACGACCAGACGAAGGTGGGATCGTAGGCGCGCCCGCACATCGCGTAGTTGCCGGCGCCGAAGCTGCCTCCGGCAATCAGGGTGATCCGGGGAACCCCGGCGGTGGCGACCGCGTGAACCATCTTGGCGCCGTCCCGGGCGATGCCGCCCTGCTCGTACCGGGCGCCCACCATGAATCCGGTGATGTCCTGGACAAACAACAACGGCAATCCCTCGCGGGCGCAGATCTGGATGAAGTGCGTCCCCTTGAGGGCGCTCTCGCTGAACAGCACGCCGTTGCTCGCCACCACTCCGACCGCGATTCCGTGAATGTGGGCGAAGCCGGTCACCAGGGTGGTTCCGTACCGCTCCTTGAACTCGTCGAGGCGGCTCGCATCCAGCAGCCGGGCAAGGATTTCCCGGATGTCCACGCGCACCCGCCGATCCTTCGGCATGAGCCCGAGGATCTCCTCCTCGGGGTAATCGGGCGTCTCGGGATGGCGGTCGGGGAGGTCGCGCCCGCCGGCGGGGGCCAGGCGGGCGACCGAGCGGCGCAGGATCCCGATGGCGTCGCGGTCGTCCTCGGCGTAGTGGTCGGCCACTCCCGAGCGCTCGGTGTGGATGCGGGCGCCGCCGAGCTCCTCGGGAGTCACGACTTCCCCGGTCGCGGCCCTCACCAGCGGCGGCCCCCCGAGATGGATCGTTCCGACGCCGGCCACGATGACCGCTTCGTCGCTCATCGCCGGCACATAGGCGCCGCCAGCCGTGCACATCCCCATCACCGCCGAGAGTTGCGGAATCCCGGCAGCGCTCATCACCGCCTGATTGCGGAAGATGCGCCCGAAGTGGTCGCGGTCGGGGAACACCTCCGCCTGCAGCGGGAGGAACGCGCCTCCGCTGTCCACCAGGTACAGGCACGGAAGACGCGCTGCCTCGGCGATCTCCTGCGCCCGAAGGTGCTTCCTGACGGTAAGCGGGAAGTAGGTTCCGCCCTTCACGGTGGCGTCATTGGCGACGACCATCGTCATCCGGCCGGAAACGACTCCGACACCGGCGACCAGCCCGGCAGCCGGCGTGGCCGTGTCGTAGCAGTCGAAGCCGGCAAGCGCTCCGATCTCCAGGAACTCGGTTCCCGGATCGGTCAGCAAACGGATCCGCTCCCGCACGGGGAGCTTGCCCTGCTCCCGGTGGCGCTTCCGGGCGCGCTCGCCGCCGCCTTCCGCCGCTTCGGCGCGGCGGCGGTCGAGTTCCTCGCAGAGCGCGAGATTGTGCGCCCGGTTTTCGAGGAACGCGGCGGCGCCGGTGCGGACCTGTGACTTGATGCGTGCCAACGCCCGGATTCTACGGCGGAAAGGGCGTCTCCCGAACCCGCCCGATCGGCGACTACGAAGTGCGGTCGCCCGGATCCGCCCGCGGCGGCGACGTCTCCCCGTGGACCGCCCCGGAGGGCATCACCAGCGGGGCACGGATCCTCCACATCCGTGCGCTCCCCATCGCCCGGAACACAACACCGGGGCCACGCACGGCGGGATGATCCGGTGGCCGGAGGTCCTGGTGAGGAGGAGCGGGCCTTGTCGGGCGATTCGAGCCTGTTCCGATTTCGGACCTGCGGCGGGCCGGGGGGCTCCCGCGACGAGCCGGGATCGCTCCCTGGGCCCCGGGAACTCCCCGGGACCCATGCCGTATCGGAACCTCCCGCCCGGTCCGACCAGCGCTCTCAGCGCCGGAAGGAGGATTCCACGACCGGCTCGACCACCTCCCGGGCATCCCGCATGCTCGTGACGATGCCTTCGATTCGGGCGAGAGTCTCCCCGAACTCATCCATGCGCGTATCGATGCGACGTTCGAAGTCGTCGATCCGCCGTTCCAGTCCATCCAACCGCATCTCGACGGCTTCGAGGCGATGTTCGACGGCGTCGATCCGCCGTTCGACGGCGTCCAGCCGCATCTCGACGGCTTCGAGGCGGTGTTCGACAGCTTCGAGGCGGTGTTCGACGGCGTCGATCCGCCGTTCGAGAACATCGATCCGTTGTGCAAGGCGGTGTTCAACAGCTTCGATTTGCGCCCGTATATCCCGAAGGTCATCCGCGACGACCTGTTGGACCGTCCAGTGCGTCAGGGCCCCGAGAGCAGCCAGGATCCCAATGACAGCACCGACCGGAACGGCCCAATTGCGCACGGCAGCAATCACCCGGCCCGAAATCGACTCCACGCCGACCATGGCGTCCACACCCATGACATGCCCTCCAAGGGAGGAAAGGAAGCAGAGGTCATTGTCGGGTGGGACTACCCATTCCCGTTACGGACCAGCACGATGCGCGAGGCACCATCGATCCCGCAGTGGCGAAGCATAACACCCCCGTGATCGCGGCCGCCGCCCTCTCCAGTCAGCCAACGCATGGCGCATGCACGGGGCACGCACAGCGAATCCTCTGCCAGCCCGACGAAGCGCTGTCAGCGACCGGCAGAGGATTCCACGACTGGATCGACCACCTTCCGGGCGTCCCGCATGCTCGTGACCATGCCTTCGATTCGGGCGAGAGTCTCCCCGAACTCGTCCATGCGTGTATCGATGCGACGTTCAAAGTCGTCGATGCGCGTATCGATGTGGCGTTCGAAGTCGTCGAATCGGCGTTCGAAGTCGTCCAGCCGCATCTCGACGGCTTCGAGGCGGTGTTCGACAGCTTCGAGGCGCTGTTCGACGGCGTCGATCCGCCGTTCGAGAACATCGATCCGTTGTGCAAGGCGGTGTTCAACAGCTTCGATTTGCGCCCGTATATCCCGAAGGTCATCCGCGACGACCTGTTGGACCGTCCAGTGCGTCAGGGCCCCGAGAGCAGCCAGGATCCCAATGACAGCACCGACCGGAACGGCCCAGTTGCGCACGGCGGCAGTCACCCGACCCGAAATCGACTCCACGCCGACCATGGCGTCCACACCCATGACATGCCCTCCAAGGGAGGAAAGGAAGCAGAGGTCATTGTCGGGTGGGACTACCCATTCCCGTTACGGACCAGCATGATGCGCGAGGCACCATCGATCCCGCAGCGACGAAGCATAACACCCTCGTGATCGCGGCCGCCGCCCTCTCCCGTCAGCCAGCGCATGGCGCATGCACGGGGCACGCACAGCGAATCCTCCGCCAGCCCGACAAAGCGCTGCCCACGGCGCTGTCAGCGACCGGCAGAGGATTCCACGACCGGCTCGACCACCTGCCGGGCGTCCCGCATGCTCGTGACCATGCCTTCGATTCGGGCGAGAGTCTCCCCGAACTCGTCCATGCGCGTATCGATGCGACGTTCGAAGTCGTCGATCCGCGTATCGATGTGGCGTTCGAAGTCGTCGAATCGGCGTTCGAAGTCTTCCAGCCGCATCTCGACGGCTTCGAGGCGGTGTTCGAGGGCATCAAGACGATGTTCGACGGCATCAAGACGGTGTTCGACAGCGTCGATTTGCGCCCGTATGTCCCGAAGGTCATCCGCGACGACCTGTTGGACCGTCCAGTGCGTCAGGGCCCCGAGAGCAGCCAGGATCCCAATGACAGCACCGACCGGAACGGCCCAGTTGCGCACGGCGGCAGTCACCCGACCCGAAATCGACTCCACGCCGACCATGGCGTCAACACCCATGACATGCCCTCCAAGGGAGGAAGGGAAGCAGAGGTCATTGTCGGGTGGGACTACCCATTCCCGTTACGGACCAGCACGATGCGCGAGGCACCATCGATCCCGCAGCGACGAAGCATAACACCCTCGTGATCGTGGCCGCCGCCCTCTCCAGTCAGCCAGCGCATGCACGGGGCACGCACAGCGAATCCTCCGCCAGCCCGACGAAGCGCTGCCCACGGCGCTGTCAACGCCCGGCGGAGGATTCCACGACCGGCTCGGCCACCTGCCGGGCGTCCCGCATGCTCGTGACGATGCCTTCAATTCGGGCGAGAGTCTCCCCGAAGTCGTCCATGCGCGTGTCGATGCGGCGTTCGAAGTCGTCGATCCGCCGTTCCAGTCCATCCAGCCGCATCTCAACGGCTTCGAGGCGATGTTCGACAGCTTCGATCCGCTGTTCGACGGCGTCGATCCGCCGTTCGAGGCGATGTTCGACGGCTTCAATTCGCCGTTCGAGACTGTGCTCGACATCGTCGATTCGCCGTTCGACGATTTCGATTTGCGCCCGTATATCCCGAAGGTCGTCCGCGACGACTTGTTGGACCGTCCAGTGCGTCAGGGCCCCGAGAGCAGCCAGGATCCCAATGACAGCACCGACCGGAACGGCCCAGTTGCGCACGGCGGCAATCACCCGGCCCGAAATCGACTCCACGCCGACCATGGCGTCCACACCCATGACATGCCCTCCAAGGGAGGAAAGGAAGCAGAGGTCATTGTCGGGTGGGACTACCCATTCCCGTTACGGACTAGCACGATGCGCGAGGCACCATCGATCCCGCAGTGGCGAAGCATAACACCCCCGTGATCGCGGCCGCCGCCCTCTCCAGTCAGCCAACGCATGGCGCATGCACGGGCACGCACAGCGAATCCTCTGCCAGCCCGACGAAGCGCTGTCAGCGACCGGCAGAGGATTCCACGACCGGCTCGACCACCTGCCGGGCGTCCCGCATGCTCGTGACCATGCCTTCGATTCGGGCGAGAGTCTCCCCGAACTCGTCCATGCGTGTATCGATGCGGCGTTCGAAGTCGTCGATGCGCCGTTCCAGTCCATCCAGCCGCATCTCGACGGCTTCGAGGCGATGTTCGACAGCTTCAATCCGCCGTTCGAGGACATCGATCCGTTGTGCAAGGCGGTGTTCAACGGCATCGATTTGCGCCCGTATATCCCGAAGGTCATCCGCGACGACCTGTTGGACCGTCCAGTGCGTCAGGGCCCCGAGAGCAGCCAGGATCCCAATGACAGCACCGACCGGAACGGCCCAGTTGCGCACGGCGGCAATCACCCGACCCGAAATCGACTCCACACCGACCATGGCGTCCACACCCATGACATGCCCTCCAAGGAAGGAAAGGAAGCAGAGGTCATTGTCGGGTGGGACTACCCATTCCCGTTACGGACCAGCACGATGCGCGAGGCACCATCGATCCCGTAGTGACGAAGCATAACACCCTCGTGATCGTGGCCGCCGCCCTCTCCAGTCAGCCAGCGCATGCACGGGGCACGCACAGCGAATCCTCCGCCAGCCCGACAAAGCGCTGCCCACGGCGCTGTCAGCGACCGGCAGAGGATTCCACGACCGGCTCGACCACCTGCCGGGCGTCCCGCATGCTCGTGACCATGCCTTCGATTCGGGCGAGAGTCTCCCCGAACTCGTCCATGCGCGTATCGATGCGACGTTCGAAGTCGTCGATCCGCCGTTCCAGTCCATCCAGCCGCATCTCAACGGCTTCGAGGCGGTGTTCGACAGCTTCAATCCGCCGTTCGAGGCGATGTTCGACGGATTCAATCCGCCGTTCGAGAACATCGATCCGTTGTGCAAGGCGGTGTTCAACGGCGTCGATCCGCGCCCGTATATCCCGAAGGTCGTCCGCGACGACTTGTTGGACCGTCCAGTGCGTCAGGGCCCCGAGAGCAGCCAGGATCCCAATGACAGCACCGACCGGAACGGCCCAGTTGCGCACGGCGGCAATCACCCGGCCCGAAATCGACTCCACACCGACCATGGTGCCAACACCCATGACATGCCCTCCAAGGGAGGAAGGGAAGCAGAGGTCATTGTCGGGTGGGACTACCCATTCCCGTTACGGACCAGCACGATGCGCGAGGCACCATCGATCCCGCAGGGGCGAACCATAACAACCCCGTGATCGCGGCCGTAGCCCTCTCCAGTCAGCCCGTGCATGGCGCATGCACGGGGCACGCACAGCGAATCCTCCGCCAGCCCGACGAAGCGCTGCCCACGGCGCTGTCAACGCCCGGCGGAGGATTCCACGACCGGCTCGGCCACCTGCCGGGCGTCCCGCATGCTCGTGACGATGCCTTCAATTCGGGCGAGAGTCTCCCCGAAGTCGTCCATGCGCGTGTCGATGCGGCGTTCGAAGTCGTCGATCCGCCGTTCCAGTCCATCCAGCCGCATCTCGACGGCTTCGAGGCGGTGTTCGAGGGCATCAAGACGGTGTTCGACGGCGTCGATCCGCGCCCGTATATCCCGAAGGTCGTCCGCGACGACCTGTTGGACCGTCCAGTGCGTCAGGGCCCCGAGAGCAGCCAGGATCCCAATGACAGCACCGACCGGAACGGCCCAGTTGCGCACGGCGGCAGTCACCCGACCCGAAATCGACTCCACACCGACCATGGCGTCCACACCCATGACATGCCCTCCAAGGAAGGAAAGGAAGCAGAGGTCATTGTCGGGTGGGACTACCCATTCCCGTTACGGACCAGCACGATGCGCGAGGCACCATCGATCCCGCAGTGGGCAAGCATAACACCCCCCGGTGGGGTCGGGATTCCGGCCCCGTTCCCGCGCGCGGCATGCAGCCCGCCAGTCCACCGATGAAATCGGCATTCGGGCCAGGCGCCGGCCCCATGTGTTTCCATACCCGCATGACCTGCCTCCGATCCCCCCTGCTGCCCGGCCTGCTCGCTGCCACGCTCCTCCACTGCGGCGGTTCCGAACCCGCTCCCGACGCGGACGACCCGATCGACCGTTTCGATCGGGCGGTGGCGGCATTTCCCCGGGTGGACCTGGCCCACCTGCCGACCGCGCTCGACGAGATGCCGGCGCTCGCCGCCGAGCTGGGCGGGCCGCGACTCTTCGTGAAACGCGAGGATCTGACCGGTCTGGCGTTCGGCGGGAACAAGGCACGGAAGCTGGAATTCATCCTTGCCGACGCCGTGGAAAAGGAGAGCGACTCGGTCCTTACCTGGGCCGGGGTCCAGTCCAACTGGGCACGGATGACCGCCGCCGGCGCCCGGAACCTGGGGTTGCAGCCGATCCTGGTGCTGCAGCGGGCCGAGCACCAGACAGTCAACCCGGCGGACGGCAACCTGCTGCTCGACCGCATCCTGGATGCGGACGTCCGCCTCCTCGAACCGGGTGACGACCGGGAGGCCGCGGTGGACCGGATCGCCGAAGCGGAGATTGCCGCCGGGCGCAAGCCCTATGTGGTGGCCGTCGGCGGCTCGCGGACCGGACATTCGATGGATCGCCCGCTCGGGGCAGTGGCCTACGCGCAGGCGTTCCGCGAGCTGATCGAACAGGCGCGGCAGCTCGGGATCCGGCCCACCCACATTGTCCACGCATCCGGCTCGGGCAGCACCCAGGCCGGATTCGTGGTGGGTGCGCGGGCACTCGCTCCCGAAGTGCGGGTGATCGGAATCTCCACCGGCGGGACCAAGGAAGCCAGCGAAGCCAACGTTCTTGCCATCGCCCGCGGCACGGCGGAGGCGATGGAGCTGGATATCGCAATCGGGCCGGACGACGTCGTGGTGATGGACGACTGGGTGGGTGAGGGATACGGCATCCTGAACGCCAGCATCGTGAGCGCCATCGCGCAGGTCGCGCGGACCGAGGGGCTGCTGCTGGACCCGGTCTACACCGGGAAAGCCATGGCGGGCCTGCTGGATCTGATCCAAGGCGGCGATCTCGGAAGTGACGAGACCGTGGTCTTCATCCACACCGGCGGCACGCCGGCGCTCTTCCCGTACCGCGAGGGATTGCTCGACGGACTGGCCGAATCGGGATCCTGAACGGGCACGACGAACCTCGAGGGCGTGACAAGCCCTCGACGGTCGGGCGCAGGAGTGCGGAAGCCAGTGCGGAAGCCAGCGCCCGGGCGCCTCGCGGGCCCCTTCGTACCCCGGGGGACCGCCGTTTCGGTCAAGGATGGGGCCCGCCCGCATCCGATCATGATCCGGGACCCCATCGCGGAAGATCGTCCCGTGGCAAACTCGGCCGGCGCCCGCATCCCGGAGAAGGGAACCCGTCAAGTCGGGCGGTCCCTCCCGCGGGTTCCCATCAGTTCGGAGTCTTGTCATGCCCAGTGCCGATAACACCGTCCCCCCGGTGACCCCCGCCACCCTGGACCGCGCCATTGCCGGTTTCCCGCGGCGGGACTTCGCCCTGCTGCCCACTCCCCTGGAGGAGTTGCCCCGCCTCTCCCGCGCCCTCGGCGGGCCCCGGATCCTCGCGAAGCGCGATGACATGACCGGACACGCGCTCGGCGGCAACAAGGCGCGCAAGCTCAGCTACATCCTCGCCGACGCCGAGTCCAGGGGCGCCGACACCATCGTGACCTGGGCCGCCGTCCAGTCCAACTGGGTGCGCATGACCGCGGCCGGCGCCCGCCGGCTCGGCATGCGGCCGGTGGCCGTCCTGCATCCGCGGATCGTCCAGGCCTCGGATCCGGCCGACGGAAACCTGCTGCTCGACCGCATCCTCGGCGCGGACGTCCGGATCATCGACCCGGAAGGCGACTGCGTGGCGGAGGCCGGACAGGTGGTGGAGGAGATCCGGGCGAAGGGCGGCAAGCCCTACGTCGTGCCCGTTGGCGGATCGGGTGTCTCCGGCTCGATGGAAACCCCGCTCGGCGCGATTTCCTATGTTGCGGCGTTCCGGGAACTGCTGGCACAAACGGAAGAGCGCAGCGGGCGGCCCACCCACGTGGTGCATGCGTCCGGCTCGGGGAGCACCCAGGCCGGCCTCGTCGTCGGAGCGCGCGCCCTCGCCCCGGACGTGCGCATCCTCGGCATCGGCACCGGGCGGAGGAAGGTGGAAGCGGAAGCCAACATCCTCAAAATCGCCCGGCAGGCAGCAGCCGCGCTCGAACTGGACCTGGAAGTCCGGCCGGAGCACGTGGAGGTGAACGAGGACTACATCGGGCGCGGCTACGGCCACCTCAACCGCTCGGTGGTGGAGGCCATTGCCACCATGGCGCGCACCGAAGGCATCTTCCTCGACCCGGTGTATTCCGGCAAGGGGATGTCCGGCCTCATCGATCTCATCCGCCGGGGCGCGTTCCGGCCTGACGACACGGTCGTCTTCGTCCACACCGGCGGCACTCCGGCGCTCTTCCCCTACAAGGAGGAGATCCTGCGGGACCTCCCGCCGGACCGCTTCTGATGAAGGGGCGCGCCGGACATCGTTTCCCGTACCCTTCCCTTCCCATGACCCGACCTCGCATCCGTCGTGAACCGGCGACATGAAATCCATCGCTCTCGAGGATTTCCGCTGCTTCCGCAAGAAGCAGAACGCGCGCCTTGCGCCGGTCACGCTGCTGGTGGGCGACAACAGCACCGGCAAGACGTCCTTCATGGCCATGATCCGGGCGCTCGGTACGATGCTTCACGAAAACCGGATGCCCGACTTCAAGGAGGATCCCTACGACCTCGGCAGTTTCGAGGACATCGCACATCACCGCGGTCGTCGGGGGAGCCGCGCCTCGTCGTTTTCGGCGTGGCTGGATCTGGACCTGCCGCCGCCTGACGAAGAACCGCAGACCAACATCGAGAGAACGACGGGAACCGGAATGCCGAGCCGTTTCTCCATGAGGTTCGGACCGGGTGGAGCCGCTCCGGTTCCGAGTTCGTGGCGCTTGGAGCATGATTACTTCCGGATGGAAATGAACTGGGAGGAACACGAGATTGAACTTGGCCTTTCCGGACATTCCTGGAAGGTCGACTTCAGGCAACGCGCGCGCCTGATCGATTCCGTTCAGGACACAATGGGACCGCTTCGTTCCATCGGACTCGTACTCGATAACGCAAAGGACGAAGACATTGTGTCTGTTGCCGGCTCGGATTCCGTTCCCAAGAGTCGTCTGGCAATCCATGTCCGCTCCCTGTTCCATTCCTGCACCCGCTTGCGGGCGCCCCATGCAAGCGCACCCGTGCGTTCCCGGCCCCGCCGCACCTACGACCCGGCTCGTCCCGATCACGACGCGGAGGGTCGATCCATTCCGGTGTACTTGTTGGAAACCCACTCGAAACAAGGCACGAACTGGAGCTCCCTGAAGGAGAAACTGGAAACCTTCGGCCGCGGCTCGGGTCTGTTTGATGAAATCGAGGTCAAGCGGATGGGAGCGAAGGGCAGCGATCCCTTCCAGTTGCACCTCCGAAGATCCCGGAAGCGAGGCGAGCGACGGAAGGGCCCCCGGCGCAATCTGATCGATGTCGGTTACGGCGTCAGTCAGGTGCTGCCGATCCTGGTCGAGATGCTCCGCGATGATGCGCCGTCGGGTTTTCTCCTGCAACAACCCGAGGTGCATCTCCACCCGAGCGCACAGGCCGCGCTGGGAAGCCTGTTCTGCGAGGTGGCGGGATCGGGTCGGCAACTCATCATCGAGACACACAGCGATCACCTGGTGGATCGCGTGCGGATGGATGTGCGGGACGGGAAAGGCAAGCTGACCCCGGAGGATGTGTCAATCCTGTTTTTCGAACAGATCGAACTGGATGTCAAGATCCATTCCATTCGCCTTGATAACGAGGGGAATGTGCTGGATGCACCCGATAGCTACCGGAAATTCTTCATGCAGGAAATAAATCGTTCTCTCGGATTCTGAACATGTGTGCAATTCTGGATGCGAATGTTCTCGGCGAAGTGTTCGGAGAGTCGCCATCCGCCGCCGGAGGCAAATTTCGTGAGTGGCTTACCTGGAGGGGCAAACTGGTGACCGGGGGGAAGAATGGGAACGAGCTCGACAGTCCGCGGTTCCGCCAGTGGGCAAGAAGGCCCGCGTTTCGGGCCGTCTGATCACAGAGAACCGAGAGCGGGTCGAGAAAAGGACACGTGCCCTTGAGGTGGAGAACGCGCTGGTTTCGGATGACGCCCATGTGATTGCCCTGGCACAGGTCAGCGGCGCCCGCCTGCTGTATTCCAACGACCGGAATCTCCAGCGGGACTTCAAGAACAGGAAATTCATCGACAATCCGTGCGGGAAGGTGTACTCGACACTCCAGCGAAGAACACCAGACACCTACCGAAGATTGCTGCACCGTGCCTTGTGCGCTTCTCGGCGATGCAATGCAGATTGAAGCCGGCGACCGCTCCGGCGGGAAGCGGATAGTCCGGCGACACTGCTGGTGCGCGCCTCCACCGGAGGCGGCGGGAATCAGCCAGGGCCGGGCGATGCCCGTACGCCGGGTCAGCCGGAGGGGGAGACCACCGCCTCCGCCTCGATTTCGACGAGGTACTCCTCGCCAACCAGATCGGCGAACGTCAGGGTGCAAGCCGGCCGGACATCCCGGAACCACTCCCCGTGCACCCGCGCGACCGCCTCCCAGTCGGCGCCCGGTTTCACATGGATCCTGGTCCGGACGACGTCCCGGAGCGAACCGCCGAGCGACTCGATGGCGCTTCGCACCTTGTCGAGGGCGTAGTGCGTCTGTCCCGCCGGATCGCCAGGCGCGACCGGTCCGTCCCTTCCCGTGGCCGTCGTGCCGGACACCAGGATGCGGTCCCCGACCCGGATCGCGCGGGAATAGGCGTATTCGGACTCCCACGGAACTCCGCTGTCCACCTTCGGCCGCATCGGCGGCGGATTTTATCCGGCGTCCCCGGGACGCTCGACCAGCATGGCATCTCCGAAGGAGTGGAACCGGTACCGCTTCCGGACCGCCTCCCGGTAGGCGGCGAGCACCCGCTTCCGGCCGGCGAGCGCCGCAACCAGCATGATCAGCGAACTCTCCGGCAGATGAAAATTGGTGAGCAGCGCGTCCACCAACCGGAAACGGTGTCCCGGCAGGATCAGGAGATCGGCGAATCCCGACTCCGGCGGGGCTTCCGGGTTCCCGCCGAGGGTCTCCAGCACCCGCACCGTGGTGGTGCCCACCGCCACCACCCGCCGGCGTTCCCGAAGGGCGGCGGCCACCGCCCGGCGGGTGGAATCCGGAAGCCGGTACCACTCCGGTTCCAGCCGGTGCTGCCGCGGATCCTTGCTCCGAACCGGGGCGAACGTCCCGTATCCGACATGCAGCGTGAGGTCATGAATCGCGATACCGCGGGCGGCGAGCCGCCGGAAGCTCTCCTCGGAAAAGTGAAGGCCGGCGGTCGGGGCCGCGACCGAGCCGGTCCGCCGGGCGTACACCGTCTGATAGCGCGCCCGGTCCTCCGGCAACGCACCGGCGGGGCGGCGAATATACGGAGGAAGCGGAGTCTCCCCGAGCCGGTCCGCGAGCCGGAAGACGTCGGCGGCGCCCTCGACGATGCGGATCCGGTGCCGGGCGCCGGCCCGCGCCTCGACCTGCAGTCGGACCTCCCCGGCGACCAGCCGAATCCCCGGAGAGAGCGCCGGACGCGCCAGGGCCTCGAAGTGCGGCGCACCGGAAATCGAACCGGGGAGCGCCAGCAGCTCCACCCGGCCACCGGTGGGCTGCTTTCGCACCCGCAACCGTGCCGGGAAGACGCGGGTGTCGTTGCGGACCAGCAGGTCGTCCGGACGGAGGAGGTCCGGCAGGTCGGAGAAGCGGTGGTGCGCCGTCGTCCCGTCGCCCCGCAGGTGGAGCAGGCGCGATCCGCTGCGGTCCGCTGCCGGCTGCTGGGCGATTTGCTCCGCCGGCAGGGAGAAGGAGAAGTCCGACGTGCGCACCGGCTTCAGGTCCGGCCGTCGAACAGGGCCTCCGAAGAGGCCCGCCCCACGTGGCGGCGGCCCCTGGCAGTCAACACCCGGCCCTTGGCGGTCCGCTGCACGAACCCCCGGTAAATCAGGTAGGGCTCATGCACCTCCTCGAGGGTCCGGGTGTCCATCCCGAGGGTGGCGGCCAGGTTGGCCACCCCGGTGGGACCGCCGCCGAAGTTGTCGCAAAGGCTGGTCAGGACCCGGCGGTCGAATCGGTCGAGGCCCTCCTCGTCGATTCGGGCGAGTTCCAGCGCCTGTTCCGCCACCTTCCGGTCGACGACCCCGTCCCCCCGAACCTCGGCGAAATCCCGGATCTGGCGAAGCAGGTTGTTGGCGATCCGGGGAGTCCCCCGGGAACGAGCGGCAATCTCGGCAGCCGCATCCTCCCGCAGGGCGGCGGCCATCACGCGGGCGGATCGGACGAGAACCTGCTCGATCTCGGCGTTGGTGTAGAAATCGAGCTGATGCGCAAGGGGGAAACGGTCACGCAGCGGGCCGGGAACAAGGTCGGGCCGCGTCGTCGCCCCGATCAGGGTGAAGGGCGCAAGGTTGAGCCGGAGCGCCTGGGCGCCGAGCTTCTCGCCCACCATGACGTCCACAAACCGATCCTCCATCGCCGGGTACAGCACCTCGGCGACCGCCGGCCCCAGACGGTGGATCTCGTCCACGAACAGGACATCCCGGGGTTGCTGGACGTTCAGGAGCGCCACCATGTCCCCGGTCCGCGGGATGAGCGGCCCCGAGGAGGTATGCATCCGTACTCCCAGCTCGTGGGCCAGCACGGCGCCGAGCGATGTCTTGCCGAGACCCGGAGGCCCGTGGAGCAGAACGTGATCCAGGGGCTCGCCACGAGCCTTCGCGGCCCGGATACTGATTTCAAGCTGGTCCCGGACCGAGTGCTGGCCGATGTATTCGGCGAAGTTCCGCGGCCTGAGGGTCTGGTGATACTCCTCGTCCGGGGACCTGCCTGCCATCAGTTGTCCTGGCCCGCCATCACGTCGGGAAGGGCGGTGTATTCGGCGCTGTCGCTTCCGGGCACCGGAAGATTCAGGATCCGCATGAGTTCGAGGGCATTGCCGCGGGGGAGCACTCCGTCCCGCAGGCGGAAATCGAAACGCATGACCCCGTCCCGGACCTCCTCGCTGAAGTGCATGTTGCGGATCCGGCCGGGAAGCTCGTGCGCGAGCTCGGTGAGCGAGAGATCGTGGGTGGTCAGGATGCCGACCGCACCGCGGCGGTCCAGCTCTCCGAGCAGCGCCCGCACGGCGATGCGGCGATCGGAGGAATTGGTGCCCTCGAGCACCTCGTCCAGCAAGCACAGCAAGGGCGTACCGGCGGCTCCCGCTTCCAGCACGGCCCGCAGGGCAAACAACTCGGCAAGGAATCGGGACACTCCGTCGCGCAGCGAATCCTGCGACGAAATCGAGGGGCCGAGGACCAGCCGGCCCAGACAGAAACGCGAAGCGGTCACCGGCGCCCCCATCCGGGCGAGGACGAAGTTGGCGCCGATGGCGCGCAACAGGGTGCTCTTTCCCGACATGTTCGATCCGGTGACGATCAGGAAATCGGCGTCCCCCCGTCCCAGCGTGACCGAGTTGCGGGCCAGCCGCTCGAACGGGATCAGCGGATGGCCGAGATCGACCGCGGCGAGCCCCGGTTCCCCGTCAAATTCGGCGTACTCGTCCCCCGGCCGCTCGTCGGCATACTGCCCGAGCGCGAGCAGCGCGTCGAACTCCCCGGCAGCAGTCATCCAGCGCACCAGGTCCGCCTCGTGCCGCCGCCGCCAGCCCTCCAGCCGCAGGGCGAAATGGGTGCCCCAGAACAGCAGGAGGGCGAACGGGGTGAACATCAGGTTCCGCCGCATCAGGAACAGCGACCGGATGCGCCCGAGGTCGCGAAGCGGCGAAACGGCGTCGTCGACCTCGTCCCGAAGGCGCACCAGCGATTCCGACTGGAAGTTGGCGTTCCGGAGGATGACGACCGTCTCCCGGAGGCCTTCCACTTCGGAGGTCAAGCGGCCCACCGCGAGTTCGGCTTCCCGCACCAGGCGGCGGGTAAGGTTGCCGGCCAGCACCGACACCATCAGCGAGAGGGCGAGGGGCGCTGCACCGACAACCCCGGTCAGCCACAGCGTGAAGCCGAGGGCATTGGCGCCCGTCAAGACCACCACCAGGGACCGGACGGCCCGGGACGGGTAGGGAGGGGCAGCCCCGGCCTCACCGGCGGCGTCCGCAGCTTCGTCCTCCGAATCCGCGCCCGCGGCATCGTCGCCGAAGTCTCCCGCCTCGGCCAGCCGGCGCCACTGGCGCGCCTCGCCGTGGTCGCCCGCGTGCAGCGAACCCCGGACCCAGCCGGCAAGCACGCCGCCGGACACCGGCCACCGGCCAAGACATCCGGTCGCCGCAATCGCCTCGCGCAAATCCACCCGCGGGGCCAGTTCCCGGATCGCCTCCTGCCGACGCACCGATTCCCGGTGGGTTGCCGGGCGGATCATCCAGGACGCGAGCGTCTCTCCACCGGCGTCGGTGCGGTGATCGGCAACCCGGTCGAAGAGTTCCCCGCTTCCAAACAACCCGATATGCTCGTCCAGCTGCAGGTTCCCGCCCGGGCCGTCCCCGATGCGGCCCACCCGGTCCCGCCGCGCCGCCACCAGCTCCTCCTCTTCGAGGCGTGGACGCGAACGGGCGCCCTGGCGGCGAACCGCGTCTCCGGGCGACCGCGGCCGCTCGGCGTTCCCGGATACATCGGCTTCCATCCGCAGGAGCACCCGGCGATGGAACTGGAGCATCCGCTCGCCGCGCCGAACCTTGTTCCAGGTCTGTTCGTGAATCACCGCCAGAACCGTGAACGCGAGGAGCGGCAGCAGGATCCACCGCGCCGGAAGCGCTGCCTCGATCACCCGGGCCGCGATCAGAATTCCGCCGGCCGCAACGCCCAAGCGGAACCGGGACAACCATTGGGCCCGCCGCAGCAACGCCTCCACCTCCTCGAGCCGGGCGTGGGACCGGGCGAGAACGGTGTTCAGGGAAACCACGACTCAGCCGCGTCCGGTGAGCTTGCCGAGACCGACCCGAAGCCGCGACGCCAGGTCCGCATCCGGCATTTCGGCCATCAGATCGTCGACGAGCGACTCGATCCGGCGGCGATCGGTGAACTGGAGACCCACGAACGCCGATATCAGCTGCTGCCGCTCCGCATCGACCGCGCCCCCGGCCTCGGCGGCTTCGGGATCCGGCAACGCGTCCGCCAATTCGGTGATGAGCCGGCGGGCCAGCCGGTTCCCGACTCCCGGAGCGGCGCAAAGGGCCTTCACGTCGCGCGAACGGATCGCCTTCCGCAGGTGGGCCACCGAAAGGGAAAGCAGTTTCAGTGCAACCGCGGGGCCCACCCCGCTGACCGCGCGGATGCGATCGAAGAGGTCCGCCTCCTCCGGCGTGGCAAAGCCGAAGAGCAGAATGGCCTCGTCCCGAGGCATCAGCATCCGGATCCGGAGCGTCACCGGCGCGCCCGACGGGGGCAGCGAGGCAAGGGTCGCCGCGGAAACCCGTACCGAGAATCCCACCCCTCCGGTCTCGAGTGTCACCCGGTCCCCGTCGACAAGGCGAAGCGTTCCCGCGAGGCTTTCGATCATGGGCCGGGAACCCGGGCGCCATCCAGCCGGCGACGGGCGCGCCGCGTGTCCAGATGGCAGATGGCCACCGCCAGGGCGTCGGTGGCGTCCCGGAGTGACGGGACCTCGGCAAGTCCCAGCCGACGCGCCACCATGGTAGCCACCGGATCCTTGCCGGCGCCGCCGTACCCGGTGAGCGCCTGCTTCACCGTCCGGGCCGGATACTCCGCGCACGGACGATCCCCCACCGCGGCCAGCACCGCCCCCCGGGCCTGACCGAGAACCAGCGCCGAACGAACGTTCCGCGCTACAAAAACCGCTTCCACCGCCACCTCGTCGGGGTCAAAACGGTCCAGCACCCGACCGATCTCCCGGTGGAGAAGACTCATCCGAACCGACATCGACGATTTGGCGGGAATCCGCACGGCGCCGTGGCCCAGGGCGCCGAGCGTTCCGTTCCGGTCGGACACCACGCCCCAACCGGCGACGCGGGAACCCGGATCCAGCCCCACTACCAGATGGTCCCGGGTGGGGGGGACCCCCGGTCCGGCCCTCACCAGACGGACGGAGGGGCGAACCGAGTCATGCCGCCGGCGTCACGAGGCCGCCTCGAACTGGTCGTCGTCCAGTTCGAAGTTGGCCCAGACCTGGGTCACGTCCTCCTGATCCTCCAGCGCTTCCATCAACTGAAGGACGCGCCGGGCATCCGCGCCGGTGACGCGCACATGCTGATTCGGGATGAGGGCCACTTCCGCGCTCTCGCAGGCAATGCCGCGCTTCTCCAGCGCCGCGCGAACCGACTCGAAGGCTTCGGGCGGAGTCCGCACATCCCAGTGTTCGGCATCGTCGAGGACGTCCTCGCCGCCGTGGGCGAGCACCAGTTCGATCAGATCGTCCTCGCCCACCTGATCCTTCGGCACGAGACACTGGCCGGCCTTCTCGAACATCCAGCCGACCGAGCCCGACTCCCCCAGATTTCCGCCGTACCGGGAGAACAGATGCCGAACGTCGCTCACCGTGCGGTTCCGGTTGTCGGTCGCCGCCTCCACGAATACCGCCACCCCGGCCGGCCCGAATCCCTCGTAGCTGGCGTCCTCGAGCCGGAATCCCTCCAGTTCGCCGGTTCCCTTCTTGATCGCCCGCGCAATGTTGTCGCGGGGAACGTTGCCGGCCTTCGCCTTTTCCACGGCGAGGCGCAACCTGGGATTGAATTGCAAGTCGCCGCCGTGCAGCCGGGCGGCCATGGTGACTTCCTTCAGCAGGCGAGTGAACGCCTTGCCGCGCTTCGCGTCCACGATGGCCTTCTTGTGGCGGATCGAATGCCACTTGCTGTGTCCGGACACGGGATGGGTACTGGGTCTCCCGAAAGGGGAAATGCTAGCAGCCCGAAAGGGCGGGAGGCGAGCCGGTCAGTCGTCGAAGACGAACACCGGTTCCGCATAGTGGCGCACCCGGCCGGCCTGAAATCGCTCCGCCACCATGTCGCCGAGCCGCCGACGCTTTTGTTCCAGCGGCAGGTCGGCGGTCAGGAAAGACAGCGGCAGGTGCAAGCCGAGCACCCGGCAGGGCGCGAGCAGCCGGGTGATACCGGACGGAAGCAGTTGGCCCGCTTCCGCAAGCGCGCGCACGTCGTCGAGCGGGAACTCGGGATAGCTCAGAATCCCTCCGAGATCGGGATGCGCCAGCCGGACCTCCTGGAGGTCCGGCGTGGGCAAGCGGCCGAGCCGGGCGCGGGGATGCGTGTGGCGGGCGGCGATGGCCCGAAGCGAAGCGGCCCGCTCGAACAGCGAGGCGCCCCCGGTGAAGGCGTACCGGGTCCCGTCCGCGAGCATCAGTCGGCACAGCGGCGGCGCTCCGGGGGGGGGATCGCCCCGATGGGCACACACACCGGGCGGCGGCTTCGCAACCAGCGCGGCGGCGTCCCGGGGACGGATCACATGGCGCCAGGTCCCGAACCCCAATCGCGGATCGTCATGATCCTCCGCCTGGACCAGGACGTGCGGAACCCCCAGCCGGACGAGTGCTTCCACCCGGTTGGCGCCATCGACCAGCAGCCGGCGTTCACCGGGGAGAGCCACCACGAGAGGAGGATTGCGGAGAGTGCGGTCGCCGCTCAGCCGTTCGAGGAGCGCCGCCACCCGCATCAGGTCCGTCTCCTCGTGCCGGAGAATATCCTCGATGGGCAGGACCTCCAGGCGCGGAATCCCCCCCGGAATGGCAGGGTGGGGTGCGTCTTGCAAGGCGGTGGAGTCTATGCGGAGGCCCTGCTCCCGGACTGGTACGCTACGGGCTTTCGTGCGTCCCCTGTTTCTCCGGTTCCTCCCGTTCGCGCTGCTGGCGCTTTCGGGCTGCGGTCCGGGCGGGGAAGACGTCGTCCGCATCGGGGCGGCGCTCCCGCTCAGCGGCCGCCACGCAAACGCCGGAGCGTTCCTCCGCAACGGCTATCGGATGGCGGTGGACGAAGCGAACGAGGCTGGCGGAGTCGAGGTGCATGGCGAGCGGCGCCCGGTGGAACTCGTCATCTACGACGACAAGAGCGACGCCTCGATCTCGCCCAGCCTGCTGGAGCGGCTCATCGCGGTGGACGGAGTGGCCGCGCTGCTGTCGAGCTACAGCACCCCGCTGGTCCAGTCGCAGGTCATCGTGCCGATGCGCCGCGGCGTTCCCTTCATGAACGCCGGGGGCGCCTCCCGTTCCATCTTTCGCGAAGGCAACGAGTGGGTGTTCGGCGCGCTCAGCCCGGTGGAGTCGCTCGCCGCGACCACGCTGGAATGGCTGGGATGGGAACAGGACCGGGGACGGCTCCCGGCGCCGCTGCGGATCGCGCTGATCTGGCAGAACACCGACCACGGACGGGAATACCGGGACGGAGTCCACGCCCATGTGGAAGCGCATCCCGACCGTTTCGAAGTGACGCTGGACGAGTCGTTCGAACACCTGTCCAGCGACCACACCTCGCTGATCGTCAAGGTCCGCTCGGTGGATGCCGACGTCTTTCTCTCCGACGCGCACGAACCCGACTTCCTGCTGCAGCATCGGGCCTATGTGGAACAGGGGCTCGGCCACATCGCGGTGAGCTACGGGGCGCGGGGCCCCGAACGGTCGGTTCGGGACGGGCTCGGCGCCGCGGTGAGCCACCTGATCTCGGCCCAGTGGTGGACGAGACAGCTTCCCTATCCGCGCTCCCGGGCCTTCGTCGAGAAGTACGAGGCGCAGTTCGGAGGACCCCTCACCGAGTACTACCCGGCGGTGGCCTACGAAGCGGCGCGGGTCCTGGTCGAGGCGATCGGCCGGGCCGGCTCCACCGAGCCGGCAGCCATTCGCGACGCTCTGCGCACGATCGATCTGGATGACTCCCTGCTTCCCGGAGGCCGCATCCATTTCCCTGCCGATTCCCGATACCAGATCCGCAACCGCTGCGTGATCGTGCAGAACCTTCCCGAGGGGGGAGTACAGATCGTGTACCCGCCCGACGCCGCGGAAGGATCTGCCCACCTGACCAACTGAAACCGCTCGATACCGGTCCGGGGACGAAGTCCCTCAGGGCGGCGGCGGGCGCCGTGGGTGACCGGAACCGGCATGGCTGACCTGATCTCGATCCTCGCATCGGGAATCCTCGTCGGCGCGGTGTATGCCTACATGGCCTACGGGCTGGGATTGATCTACGGAGTCCTCCGGGTCATCAACCTCGCGCACGGCGCTTTCCTGACCCTCGGCGTCTATGTGACCTGGTGGCTCCATGCGACCCTCGGGCTGGATCCGCTGGCGTCCCTGTTCGTGACCGTTCCGCTGGGTTTTCTGCTGGGCGCCGGGCTCGAACGCAGCCTGGTGTTCCGGCTTCGCGACAGCCCGCCGGTGGCCACCCTGCTCCTGCTCTTCGGGGTCTGGCTGGTGGTGCGCAACGCGCTCTACCTGGTATTTGGCGGCGTGGACCGCTCGCTGCTGACCTCCTGGTCCATGGAGGCGATCCGCTTCGGAACGATGACCCTCAGCCTCCCGCGGCTGGTGGTCTCCGGGTTCTCGCTGCTCGGGTTCCTGGTCCTGGCGCTGCTCATGAAACACACCTGGGCGGGCCTCGCACTCCGGGCAGTGGCGCAAGACCGGGAAGCGGCGGCACTTTCCGGCATCCCGGTGGACCGGGTGTGGGCGATCGCATTCGGAATCGGGTCGGCGCTCGCCATGTCCGCCGGCAGCCTGATGTCCCTGTTCTATTCGGTCACCCCGGAGTTCGGCGCCCGCTTTCTGCTGAAGAGCTTCTGCGTGGTGGTGCTGGGAGGACTCACCAACATCGGCGGCATCCTGATCGCCGGGATCGGGCTCGGAATCGCCGAGGACCTCACGGCGTTCTACCTGCATGCCGGATACCGGGACGTCGTCAGTTTCCTGGTGCTGACAGTGGCGCTGGTCATGCGGCGGACGGACTCCGATGTCTGAGATCGCAGCGCAGCGGGCGGAGACCCGGCGCCGGATCCGGATCCGGTGGCTCCTCGTGGCTGCGGCAATCCTGCTCGCGCTCGCCCCGTTCCTCATGGCCAACCCCTACGCCATGCGGCTCGCGCACCTCGCGTTCCTGAATGTGCTCCTCGCCAGCGCCTGGAACATGATCGGCGGATTCGCCGGCCAGACTTCCTTCGGGAACGCCTCGCTGTTCGGGGTCGGCGCCTACGCGAGCGCCATGCTCTGGGTCGGCGGAATCCATCCGCTGGCGACCCTCCCGGTGGCCGGCGGGCTGGCCGCGCTCTTCGGCGTGCTGTGGGGCTGGCCGTGCCTGCGCCTCAGGGGCCCCTACTTCGCGATCGCCACCATCGGCGTGTCGGAGGCGACCCGGGTACTCGTGAACAATGTGGATGCCGCCGGCGGCGCCTCCGGCCTCACCCTGCCGATCGACGAGGCATTCGGCCCGCTGGCACTCCATGCGCTGGGAGCGGTCCTCGCCCTTTCCGCGGTGCTGGCCAGCCATGTGATGCTGTATTCGCGTCTGGGGCTCGGGCTCCGCGCCCTCCGGGAAGATGCGCGGGCCGCGGCGGCGACCGGCGTCCCGGTGGCGCGCCAGCAGGTGGCGGCGTTCGCGATCGCCGCCGCCTTCACCGGACTCGGGGGTGCGTACTACGGGTTCATCACGCTGTACATCGTCCCGGAGAAGGTCTTCGGCTTCGACCTCTCGATCAGCCTGGTCCTCATGGTTCTGGTGGGAGGCCTCGGCACGGTGGCCGGGCCGGTGCTGGGCGCGCTGATCTTCCTGGTGCTGGAGCAGTTCGTGCTGGCCAGCTTTGCGGACATCCACCTGGCTGCACTCGGAGTGCTCCTGATCATGATCATCCTCTTCGAACCCCGCGGGCTGTACCCGCGACTGGAGCGGGGCATCGCGCACCTGCGGCGGAGAGGCGCATGAGCGACGGGGTCCCCCTGCTCGAGACACGGGCCCTGTCGCGCCGGTTCGGCGGACTGACCGCGCTCCGGAAGGTGGATCTGACCCTCGCCGAAGGCGAGATCCTCGGACTGATCGGTCCGAACGGCGCCGGGAAGACCACCCTGTTCCACCTGTTGAGCGGGATGCTTCACCCCACCGCCGGCTCCATCAGGCTGCGCAACCGACGGATCGACGGCTTCCTGCCCCACCGGGTCCGCCGCCTGGGAGTGGCCCGCACCTTCCAGGTCCCCCGTCCGTTCCTCAACATGACGGTCTTCGAGAACGTTCTGGTCGGCGCCCACTATGGCGGCAACCGGTTCGCGAGGGGCGATTTCCGATCTCCCGCGGCGGAAGCGGAGGCCGCGCTCGAACGAACCGGGCTTGCGGACCGGCGGGATGTTCCGGCAACCGAACTGAATCTGTCGGCGCGGCGGCGACTCGAGCTCGCCAGAGCCATCGCGGCGCGCCCCTCGGTACTGCTGGTGGACGAAGTCGCCGCCGGGCTGAATCCGGTGGAGGCCCGGGAGACGGTGGCGCTGCTCCGGGAGATTCACGCTACCGGCATCGCCATGATCTATGTGGAACACATGATCGAGGCGGTTCTGGAACTCTCCGACCGGATCCAGGTGCTCGAGCACGGCGAAACCATCGCCGTGGGCCCGCCGAGGGAGGTGACGGACAATCCGCGGGTGATCGCCGCGTATCTCGGGCGCGCTCCCGATCGGGCCGGCGGGACCGCCTCCCCATGAGCCTCCTCGAAGTCCGGGACCTTCACGTGGACCGGGGAGGCGTTCGGGCGCTCCGCGGGATCTCGTTGCGGGTCGAGCCGGATGAGGTCGTCGCGCTGCTCGGCGCCAACGGCGCCGGCAAGACCACGACCCTGCGCGCCGTCAGCGGTCTCTCGACAGCGCGCTCGGGCTCGGTGCACTTCCGCGATGCGCCCCTGACCGGAAAGTCGGCAGTGGCCATCGTCGCCGCGCGGATCGCCCACGTTCCGGAGGGAAGCCGCATCTGGCCCCGGATGACGGTCCGGGAGAACCTGCGGCTCGGCGCGTGGTCGCTCGAGGAGCGCCGCCATCCGGACCGGATTCAGGAACGTCTCGACCGGGTGTTCCGCCTGCTGCCGCGCCTGAAGGAGCGAACCGGACAGCTCGCCGGCACCCTCTCCGGAGGCGAGCGTCAGATGGCCGCCATCGGACGCGCCCTGATGGCGGCGCCGAGGCTGCTGCTCATGGACGAACCCTCGCTGGGACTGGCGCCGCAGGTCGTGGATACCGTGTTCGAGACGATCGCCGCCATCCGCCAGGAGGGAGTCGCGGTCCTGCTGGTGGAGCAGAACCTGATTCGGGCGCTGGAAGTCGCGAGCCGGGGCTATGTGCTCGAGAACGGCCGGATCACGCGGGAGGGTGCGGCGCACGAACTCCTCGACGACGCGGAAGTCCAGCAGGCGTACCTCGGCAAGTGGGCCGCCCGGCCGCGCTGATCCGCCGCGCCCGGAAGGACCGTCCGCCTATTCCGACAACCAGCCGGTGAGAGCGACGAATTCGCCGCCCTCGACCCGCTTCAGGGTGACTGCGTCCATGCCGCGGTGGTTTTCCTCACTGAAGGAAATCGGATGCCCGATGAAGCCGTTCCACTCGTCCAGGGTCTCGAGGGCGCGCAGCAGGCCGATCCGCGTCAGGTCGGGGCCGGCGCGCTCCATCCCCTCATGCGCGAGCTGCGCCCAGGCGAGGCCGAGGAGCGCGTAGTCGCCGAAAACAAGTTCGGGGGCATATTGCGCGATGATCTCCCGGGCGGTCCGAAGCGATTCGCCGGACGCCTGCAGATCGGGGGTGGCAGAAGCGACGACCGCACCCTCGAGCGCGCCTTCGGCGAGGGCCACCGCATTCGGGTCGGCCATGGCGAGGCCGCCGAGCACCAGCGGATCCCAGTCGTCATCGGCGGCGATCGCGCGAACCACCATCGCGCTGAATTCGGCGATCCCCCAGACGACAACCGCGTCGGCCCGCTGATCCTTGAAGAACATCAGCGCATCCTCGAGGCCGCTTCCATCAATCGCGACCCGCTGCGACCCCACGTTTTCGGGCGCGTTCTCCGGCCGACCCCAGGAGCCGCCCTCGGACCTCTGTACCTGCCACAGGACTCCCGGTCCCGACGCCGGTTCCTCCAGCCAGCCCTCACTGGCCGGATCGCTGGTGCGGGGGCGCCGCGGCCGTCCGTTGACGCGCGCATAGCGAACCTCCATGCCCTCGGGCAGCGTATTCCGGAGGTCCTGATAGAACGCCCGGACACCGAGGCGATACCCCTCCTGCCCGACCGACCCGAACTGGGTGGCCTCGACGATGGAACCGATCCGGCGGGCGCCCAGGTCGGCAAGTGCATGCCTGGCGACGACCCGGCCCGCGGTCACCGACGACGGAAACATCGAGAAGGTGTAAGCGTTGATCGGTTCGGTCCAGACCGGGGAACTCGATCCCGGATTGACCCACGGGGTCAACCGGTTCCATACATCATCCTTGACCGCAAGCGCGCTGTCCGAACCCATGCCTCCGATCAGGGCGAACGCCTGGTCCACGCGCAGCAACTCGGTCACCAGGGCGGGCGTCTGTTCGGGATCAGCCTGATCGTCCTTCACGATCAGCCGGATGTTCCGCCCGTGTACGCCACCCTGATCGTTCACCCAGTCGAAATAAGCGGACATGGCAACCGCCACGTCGCCGAGCGCGGTGTGCGGCCCGGACATCGGAGCAAACGTTCCGAGAATTACCTCGTCGCTCGAAACACCGACGTCCGGCCCCCCGCAGGAAACAACGACAAGAACGGCGGCGAGGGCTGCAGCGATCGGGCCGCGGCGCGCCGGACGGTTCGGACGCACATCGGCAGAATGCAAAACCTGGGTGGAAATCAAATTGAGCCTCCGAGCTTGAGCCTCCGGGATGGGCCAAGCGGAGGGCAGAATCTACCACAGACCCCAAGCGCCAACCCGAGCCGCATGCAAGCGTTCCCCCACCGCCTCCAAGCGGCGGGGGCCGTCGCGCCTATTCGCCGGAAGCTTCGGCGGCCGCCCTGGCGGCCTCGTTCCGGCGCCGGGTCTCCCACGCCCGCTTCATCGCTTCGCTCCGATTCGGATTCGCGGTCGAGGCCCTCCTCGTGGCCTTCTTCTTCCGGCGAGTGGTCTTCTTCTTCCTCGTTGCCGGCGCCGCCACATCGACAACCTCGCCGTCAGCGCCGACAAACGAGACCTCGATCACCAGACGACCAAGACTCCGAGCCTCGGGCGGAACTGCCACACGGGCCACGGCCCTCTTCCGAGCGGCCTTCTTTCTCGTCTTTTTCTTCACGTACATATCTTCCTTTGGTAATGAGCAGAATCACTCCTGCTGATGAAATTCATACGGGCGAGCAGCCCGCTGCATTCAGACCAGCGACAACAGATACGACTGTAACACCAGGGCAACGATCAGTCAATCCATCATCCAGCACGCGCCCATGCCGCACCCTGCTATCGTGCCGGTCCTGATTTGCCTTCCCCGAAGCCGGAAACCCCGGATGCATCATACGGCCGGGATCGACTCGGCATCCTTGCCGGATACCTGAAACTCGAACACACGCTCTTCTCGGTTCCCGTGATCTATGCCGGCGCACTCCTTGCGGAACCGCCGCTGACGCTTCGTACCGGACTTCTCATCCTGGCTGCCGCCACCGGAGCGCGCGCCACCGCACTCGGACTGAACCGCATCCTGGACCGCCACCTCGATGCGGGCAACCCGCGCACCGCCTCCCGGGCGCTGCCGTCCGGCGCCATGTCCATGAGGGAGGCCGGCTGGCTCCTGGCAGCTTCCCTCCTGTTGTACGGGCTCGCCGCCTGGGCGATTTCGCCGAGGTGCCTGCTGCTCGCGCCGGTCCCCCTGATCGTGTTCGCCGTGTATCCGCTGCTCAAGCGGTTCACCAGGTGGGCGCACTTCGGGGTCGGGATCGGCCTGGCGCTGGGACCGGTGGGCGGCTTCTACGCCGTCACCCTGGGATGGAGCCATGCCCTTCCCGTTCTGCTGCTCGCCGTCTTCACGATGTTCTGGTCTTCCGGGTTCGACATTCTCTACGCGACCCTTGATGAAGCGTCCGACCGAAGGCAGGGAGTCCATTCCCTGCCCGCCAGCATCGGCTCGCCAGCGGCGCTGCGCATTGCGGCGGCGTTCCACCTGGTCGCCTTCCTGTTCCTCCTCCTTCTCCACTTCCACGCCCTTGACGGGCTGGCCCCCCTTGTCCTGTTCCTGCTGGCCGGCGTCCTGTTCGTCATGCAACACCATTTTCGCGATCACGTCGAATTCGCCTTCTTCCATGTGAATTCCGTTCTCGGATTCCTGGTGTTCCTCGGCGTCGCGTTCTCCACCGTCCGGTAACCACCATGCGCATCGTGGTGGGAATTTCCGGTTCCTCGGGGGCGGTGTACGGACTTCGCTTTCTGGAGCGTTGTCCCGGAGAACGGCACCTGGTCGTCTCCCGCTGGGGCGAGGAAGTGCTCCGGCTCGAATGCGGCGTCGGAGCCGGAGAACTGGAACAGCGCGCAACCCGCGTCTACCGGGATACCGATCTCGCCGCCCCATGGTCTTCCGGTTCGAACCGCTACCACGCGCTGGTGCTGATTCCGTGCAGCCTTTCCACCCTCGGGAAGGTCGCGGCGGGGATCGCGGACACCCTGATCACCCGCGCGGCGCAAGTGGCGCTGAAGGAACGGATGAAGCTGGTTCTCTGCGTCCGGGAGACCCCGTGGTCCACGATCACACTGCGGAACGCGCTCACCGTTTCCGAAGCCGGCGGGATCGTCATGCCGGTGGCGCCACCGTGGTATCGCCAACCGGAGTCCATGGAACAGGTCGTGGACGGGTTCGTGGACAAGGTGCTCGGCGTGATCGGGCTTCCCGCCGGCCCCGGCTGGCGGGAAGAGGAAACCAGGTCCCGGAAGTAGCCGCCCCGGAATTCGCCCGTTCCCACTGCTAGCATCCCCACCACGCATCTTTCCGTTTCCGGGGGTCTTGTCTTGCCGCTTTCCCATGGCGTCGCATTCCGCGATGCCGATCTCGTTTCCGTGTGGGAGAAGGTACTTGCCGGAGAGCGGCTGGACCGCCAGGACGGCATCACACTCCTCGGCACCACCGACCTGCCGGCCCTCGGCCGCATGGCCGACCACGCCGCACGCGCCCGGAACGGCGACTGGGTGCAGTTCGTGGTCAACCGCCAGATCAACCCCACCAATCTCTGCGTCCTTTCGTGCGTCTTCTGCGACTTCGCCGCCAAGCCCGGTGACGATCACGCCTACGAACAGAGCATGGAGGAAGTGCTCGCGCAGGTGACGCCGGAACTCTCGGAAGTTCACATCGTGGGCGGACTCCACCCGAAATGGAGATTCGACCGCTATCTTGAAATCGTCAGCGAGATCCGACGGAACTTCCCGAGGGTACAGATCAAGGCGTGGACCGCCGTGGAGATCGACTGGTTCGCACGGCTGGAACGGACGAGCATCGAGGACATCCTGGTCCGCCTGAAGGAAGCGGGTCTCGACAGCCTCCCCGGCGGCGGCGCCGAGGTCTTTTCCGACCGGGTGCGGCAGGAGACCTTCCGCACCAAGATCGGCCGCGAGCGCTGGTTCGAAGTGCATCGCACGGCACACCGGCTCGGCATCATGTCGAACGCAACGCTCCTGTACGGACACATCGAGACCTGGGAGGAGCGGGTGGACCACCTGCTCCAGTTGCGGGAAGCCCAGGACCGGAGCGCCGCCGAGCCGGCCGGGTTCGCGTCCTTCATTCCGCTTGCCCTGCAGCCGGGAAACACCGGACTCGCCGATCGCCAGGCCTCGGTCCTGGAAGACCTTCGCACGGTGGCGTGCGCGCGGCTGCTGCTGGACAACATCCCGCACATCAAGGCCTATTGGGTCATGCTGGGCGAGGATTCGGCAGCCATGGCACTCAACTTCGGCGCGAGCGACCTGGACGGAACCATCGGCGAGGAACGCATCGCCCATTTCGCCCAGGCCGAGAGCCCGGTCGGGCTGGCCCGGGAACGCCTGGTACGCATGATCCGGGATGCTGGCAAGGTACCCGTGGAGCGCGATGCGCTCTACAACATCGTTCGGGTGTGGGAAGCCGCCTGAGTGCGCTTCCCCGGAACCGCGGGCCCCTGAAACCGGAGTTGCGCATGCGCCTGCTGGTCGGACAGCTCGCCTACCTGAACACGCTTCCGTTCGAGCCCCTCGCCGGGGTCCGCATCTTCCGCGCCACCCCATCCGGGATCGGGCAGCTCGCCGCCGCCGGCGAACTGGATGCGGGAGTTCTCTCGGTGGTGGACCTGATGCGGAACGGGGATCGGTACAGTGCACTCCTCGACTCCGGATCGGGTTTCGGGATCGCCTGTCGCGAGCGCGCCGGGAGCGTGTTCCTGGTGTCCCGCCGCCCCCCCGCCGAACTTGATGGCGAGACCATCGAAATCAGCTCGGAAACGTCGACCGCGGTGCTCCTGCTGCGCCTGTGGCTGGAACGGCGCCTCGGCGTCCGTTCGCTCCGCTACCGGCGCGGAATCGTCCGCCGGCACGCCGCCCTGCTGGTGATCGGCGACGCGGCTCTCCGGGAGCGCGAGCGTCCGGACCCCGCGTATCCCCACCGGGTGGATCTCGCCAGCGCGTGGCGCGAATGGACCGGGTTTCCGTTCGTCTTCGCCGTGTGGAGCGCCCGACGATCCCTGCTGCCGGCGATCCGGCTCGAACTCGCCCGAACGGTGGAGGACGCCATCACCAGGGGGATCGACCGCATTCCGCAGATCGCCGCCGAAGCCGCCGGAGCCCTCGGTGGGGCTCCCACGATCGCCCGCTATCTTTCCGACTTCACCTACCGTCTGGGCGCCGAGGAACACCGGGGTCTCGAGTGCTTTTGCCGGATGCTCCTCGAGCACCGGCTTCTTGCGCCGCCCGGGCCGGCAGCACCGACCGCATGATGAAGAGCGCGCTTGACGAAGCGATTCGGGAGAAGGTCGAGGCCCGGGAACGCCTTGACGCCACCGAAGCGCAGTGGTTGCTCGAAGGCGCCGACCTGCTCACGGTGGGCGAACTCGCCAACCGGGACCGGTTCCGCCGCCACCCCGAGCCCGAAGTCACCTTCGTGGTGGACACCAACCCGAACTACACGAATGTCTGCGAAGTGGACTGCACCTTCTGCGCCTTTTACCGCCCCCCCGGTCATGATGAGGCATACACCCGTTCGGTGCCGGAAATGCTGGACCGCATCGGGCTGGCGGTGGAAAAGGGCGCCACCACGGTCCTGTTGCAGGGCGGAGTGAACGAATCGCTCCCGTTCGACTACTACCTCGACCTGGTGCGCAGAACGAAGGAGAGGTTCCCGGAAGTCACACCCCATTTCTGGTCGGCCGTCGAGATCGAAGGGATGGCGAAGGTCAGCGGCCTTTCGATCCGGGAAGTCCTTCGCCAATTGAAGGACGCCGGCCAGGACACCCTGCCGGGAGGCGGGGCGGAGATCCTCGCCGACCGCGTGCGGCGCAGTATCTCGCACAAGAAGGGCGGCGCGGCCGCGTGGCTGGATGTGCACCGGGAAGCGCACGCCCTCGGCTGGCGCAGCACCGCGACCATGATGTACGGCCACGTGGAAACCCGCGCCGACATCGTGGAGCACCTCATGAACATCCGGGCGCTTCAGGACGAGTACGGCGGCTTCACCGCCTTCGTACCCTGGAGCTTCAAGCCGGGAAACACCCCGCTGGTGCGCAAGATCCCTTACTACGCCGGGCCGAACGACTATCTCCGCATTCTCGCCGCTTCCCGTCTGGTCCTCGACAACTTCGATCACATCCAGGCCTCGTGGTTCAGCGAGGGAAAGAAAGCCGGCCAGGTCGGCCTGCATTGGGGCGCCGACGATTTCGGCGGCACCCTGCTCGAGGAGAATGTCCACGCCTGCACCGGCTTCGTGAATCGGACCAGCTTCGACGAAGTCCGCATCCTGATTCGGGAGGCCGGTTTTCAGCCGGTGCAACGCGACACCCGGTACCGCATCCTCCGCCGTTTCGACTGAAGGGAGCAGGGAGCGAACCAGGTGGACTCCGACCAGGGTCCGAAACGCACGGGCGGCCCGTGCCGCCGTCACCACCGAACCCCGCGCCTCCACCCCCCTGACCGGCGCCGGAGGGGTCCGCGATGATCTGGACGGCCGCTGCGGTACTCGTCGCCATCACCCTCTTGTCGGGGTTCTTCTCCGGGTCGGAGACGGCCCTCACCGCCGCCCGCTGGCATCGCCTCCGGGCGATGGGAGGCAGCCGGGCGCGCGCCGAAGCGGTCCGCCGGGTCACCGAGCGCCCGGAGCGGTTCCTTGCGTCCATCCTGATCGGCAACGTTTTCGTGAACACGCTCGCCGGCGTCCTGATGACCACCGCGCTGGCGATGGGCGCCACCTCGGCCGAGAGCCGGGTCCGGGCGGCCACCATCGCCACCGGGGCAACCACCGTCGTGCTGCTGATCTTCGGGGAAATGGTCCCCAAGTCCATTGCGGCCCGCCACCCGGAGGCCTGGGCGCTGGCGGTGATCCGTCCGATCCGGCTCGTCTTCCGGGCACTGGGTCCGATCTCCCGGGGCCTCGAATGGGTGGCGGCCCAGGTGCTGCGGCTGTTCGGGTTCCGGCAGCAACACGGCCAGGGACGCCTCACCACCGCCGAACTGCGAGCGATGGTGGAAGCGAGCGACACCGACCGGGAGGCCGAACTCCTCGCGCAACTGGTCCAGGTCACCGGACGGCGCCTCACCGAAGTAATGACCCCCCGAAGGGACATCGCCGCGCTTCCGGTGGGCGCCGGCCCGGTCGAGGCCATCCAGCTCTTCAGGGACCGCCACCATTCGCGGCTGCCGGTGTTCCAAGGAAGTCTCGACAACATCCTGGGAATTCTGCACGTCCACGACATCTTGGAAGCCGCCGCCTCCGGCGCACCGCTGCGCATCGAGCGGAGCATCCGCCCGCCCCGTTATGTACCGGGCGCCGCCACCCTGGACCAGGCGCTGTCGATGATGCGGGAATCAGGAAGCCGCATGCTTATCGTGGTGGACGAGCACGGCGGAGTGGAGGGCCTGATCACGCTCCGCAAGCTGCTCGAAATCGTCGGTGCTCCCGATCCCGATGCGCTCCGCCGCCACCCGGACGGCAGTCTGAGCCTCAGCGGCGCACTCCCGGTGGGGGAGGCCAATCGACTCCTCGGGCTGGAGGGCGTGGACTGGGCCCTTCCGCTCCATGACGACTACGACACGGTGGCCGGGTACGCGCTCAAGCAGTTCGGCCGCATCCCGGGTCCCGGCGACACGACCAGGGACCGCGGCGCCCGGATCGCCGTCGACAGTCTCGACCACAACCGCATTTCCCGAATCCGGATCGTGCTGCCGCCGATCGATCCCGATGGGCCGACTACCTGATCCCGCGGCGCGCTCCCGCAGGATCCTCCGCGCCGCGATCCGGCGCGGGTTGTCCCGCCTTTCCGGGTGCGACGGCGCCACCCGCATCGGAATCGGGCTTTCGGGCGGACTGGACTCGACGGTGCTGACGCGACTGCTGGCGGAAGCGAACCCGCGACCGCAGCTCGTCGCCCTGCATCTGGATCACGCGCTCCGACCCGATGCGACCGAACAGGCCCGGTTCGCCGGGACGGTGGCGTCGGGGATCGGAATCCCGTTCGTGCAGGAGCGGGAGGACGTCGCCGCCCGGGCCCGAAGGACGGGGCGCCCGGTCGAGGAGGCGGGGCGCCGGGCCCGGCTCGACTTCTTCGGGCGGGCGGCGGCGGAGCGCCGACTGGCGGCCGTCGCGGTTGCCCACACCCGGTCCGACCAGGCCGAGACCCTGGTGCTCCAGCTGGCTCGGGGGGCGGGCGGGCTCGGCCTTGCGGCGATGCCGGAAATACGGACGGACTCGCGGGGCTTCCGGCTCTGGAGGCCGCTGCTCGAAGCGTCCCGTTCGGACCTGACGGAGATTGCCGCCGCGGAAGGCTGGGACTTCTTCCCCGATCCGTCGAACCGCGACCCCCGATTCACCCGCAACCGGGTGCGGGAGCGGGTACTGCCACAGCTGGCCGAGGAACTGAATCCGCAGATCGAACGCGCCCTGGCGCGCACCGCCACCCTGCTGCGCGACGACGAGGAGTGGCTTCAGGACACGGCGAAGACGCATTTCCGGGAACTGGCGGACGACACGCGACCCGGTGAGGTGCGCCTGCCGGTTCCGGCGGTCGCCCGATTGCCCCCGGCTCTCGCCCGGCGGGTCTTGCGGGAAACCCTTCAGGCGGTGCGGGGACATCTCCGGCGCATCGGCCTCGTTCACATCGAGGCGGTCCGGCGCCTGCTCCGACAACCGCAGCGGGGCGCCTCGCTTGATCTCCCCGGGGTCCTGGTCCGTATCGAGGACCGGTCCCTGGTGGTGGAGGGCCGGGCGCCGGAAGACGGTGGCGCCCGGTATAATCGAGCATGACAGTTCGGCTTACAGTTCCCCTGGGCATGCTCATTTTTCCGAGGGGCGGGAAGGACGCGGCTTGAGTTCCACCAACAGGAATCTCCTCTTCTGGCTGGTGGCCTCCCTGGTCCTGATCCTGTTCTGGAACCTCTCCGGACGAATCGCCGAGGACGAGAGCGACCTCTCGTTCACCCAGTTCATGCAGCAGGTCCAGGAGGACCGGGTAGCCGAAGTCAACATCACCGGCACCGGCGCCGGCAGCGAAATCACCGGCACCGGAGTGGATGGGAAGACGTTCCGGACGTTCGCCCCCGAAATGGAGGGGCTGGTGGCACAGCTCCTCGAGCGCGGCATCAATGTGGAAGCCGATGACGCAACCCGTTCCTCGTGGGTCCTGACGCTGCTCGGGTGGATCCCGATCCTGCTGATCGTCGGGCTTTTCTTTTTCCTGATCCGGCAGATGCAGGCCCCCGGCAACCGGGCCATGTCGTTCGGCCGGAGCCGGGCGAAACTCAGCTCCAACCAGCCGAAGAAGGTCACCTTCAAGGACGTGGCCGGAGTGGACGAAGCCAAGGAGGAGCTCCAGGAAATCATCGACTTTCTCCGCGAACCGCAGAAGTTCCAACGGCTCGGCGGGCGTATCCCCAAGGGGGTGCTGCTCATGGGTCCACCGGGCACCGGGAAGACGCTGCTGGCGCGGGCCATCGCCGGAGAAGCCAACGTCCCGTTCTTCACCATCAGCGGCTCCGACTTCGTGGAGATGTTCGTGGGCGTCGGCGCGAGCCGTGTCCGCGATCTCTTCGAACAGGGAAAGAAGAACGCTCCCTGCATCGTGTTCATCGACGAAATCGACGCAGTGGGACGCCAGCGGGGCGCGGGCCTCGGCGGCGGGCACGACGAACGGGAGCAGACCCTGAACCAGTTGCTCGTGGAGATGGACGGTTTCGAGTCCAGCGAGGGAGTCATCCTGGTGGCTTCGACCAACCGTCCGGATGTCCTCGATCCGGCGCTGTTGCGGCCCGGTCGTTTCGACCGGCGGGTGGTGGTGGCCCTTCCCGACATCCGCGGCCGGGAGGGGGTGCTGAAGGTCCACACCCGAAAGATCCCCTTCGAGAAGGATGTGGATCTCAGGCTCCTCGCGCGCGGGACGCCGGGTTTTTCAGGCGCCGATCTTGCCAACCTGGTCAACGAGGCCGCCCTGAACGCCGCCCGCTTCACGCAGAAGACTGTCCGGATGTCCGACTTCGAAAAAGCCAAGGACAAGGTCATGATGGGCGCCGAACGCCGGTCGGTCCTCATGAGTCCCGAGGAGAAGCGGACCACGGCGTACCACGAGGCGGGCCACGCGGTGATCGCTGCACTCCTCGACAAGGCGGACCCGCTCCACAAGGTGAGCATCATTCCGCGCGGCATGGCGATGGGTGTCACCATGCTGCTGCCGGAAAATGATCGGCATACCCAGGATCGCGAGTACGTGGAGGCCATGATCACCGTCAAGATGGGCGGCCGCCTCGCCGAGGAGATCTTTCTCGACCAGGTGACCACCGGCGCCTCCGACGACATCCGGCGCGCAACCGACCTGGCGCGGCGCATGGTCTGCGAGTGGGGCATGAGCGAGACCCTGGGTCCGCTCACCTTCGACAACGGTGGCGGGGAGGTCTTTCTTGGCCGGGATCTGGCGTCGCGCAAGGACTACAGCGAGAGCACCGCCAGGACCATCGACGCCGAGGTGCGCCGCATCGTGGATGAGGCCTACCAGCGCGGGCGCCAGCTGCTGCTGGAAAACCGGGAACGACTGGGAGCCGTGGCGGAGGCCCTCCTGGAACGCGAGGTGCTGGACTCGTCGGAGGTGCAGATCGTGCTCGACGGCGGCGCCCTCCCCGACATCGTCCCCACCCCGGCGAGTGAATCGGACGTCTCCGCGGACGAATCCGACAAGGTGGCGTCCGCTCCCCTCGCCGCCCCGCTTGCCCCGCAGCCCGGGGGAGCGACCTGACGGAGGGCGGACCGGAACCGCCTGACCCCCGACCGGCGTGAGCGACACCTTCAGTCAATTCGTCGGCACGCTGATCGAGCGCATGTCGCTCGCCGATCTGGTGGACATCCTGCTGGTCGCCGGAGCCATTCACATCCTGCTGAAGCTGATCGAAGGGCGGCGCGCGTCGCAGATGGCCTTCGGCACGCTGATCGTGGGCGGCGTTCTGGTCCTGACCGGCTCCAGCCAGCTGGGGCTGACCACCGTCCAGTGGATCGTCCGCAACACGCTGCCGTATCTCGGTATCGCAATCATCGTCCTCTACCAGGCGGAAATTCGCCGGGGACTTGCCCATCTCGGAGGCGGCGGCGTCTACTTCGGCTCGCGCCGGAGCGCTCTTCATACGGAGAGCCGAACCCTCGGCATCCTGGCGGATACCGCCACCCGCCTTTCGCGGCTGCGGCTGGGGGGGATCATCGTCTGGCAGGGCAAGATCGGCCTCGGGAGCTACCAGGACACCGGGCACTCGCTCGACGCCGCCCTGAGTTCCGATCTCCTGCTCTCGGTGTTCCAGCCGGGGTCGCCGCTTCACGACGGGGCCGCCATCGTGGCCGGAAATCGCATCGTGGCGGCTCGGTGCCTGCTGCCGATCACCGGCCAGGCGGCGGAGGAAGCCGAAGTCGGCGGAACGCGACATCGCGCCGCGCTGGGGCTGACCGAGGAGACCGATGCCACGGTGCTCGTGGTCTCCGAGGAAACCGGACGGGCCAGCGTCGTCTCCGACGGGCGGATCTATCCGGTGACCGACCGCGCCGACCTGATGACGACACTCGCGCGCTTCCGTCCAGCCGCCCGCGTCTCCGATGAACCGGGGACCATCGGACGATCGGCGCCCTACGGGGAAGCCACCCGATGAACGCCATCCGTCGTCCGCGGATGCGGGTCCGATCCGGGGAACTGGGTCGGGCCGTGATCTCGCTCACCCTCGCCTTCGGACTCTGGTTCGTGGTGGGAGACGAGAACGACGCCGAGATCCTCGCGGGAGTCCCGCTCGAACTTCGGAACCTCCCGCCGGGGCTCGAAGTCGTGGACCAGTCGGTGAACGAAGTGGCGGTTCGTCTGCGCGGCTCCTCGCGGCTGCTGCGGGAAGTGCCGCTGCCGGAGTTGCGCGCGTTCGTGAACCTGGCCGGCGAGACCCCCGGAGAACGGACCTGGTACCTCTCTGCCGAGGCGGTGGAGGCGCCCGCCGGGGTCCAGGTGATGCGCGTGGAACCCTCCACGCTCCGGCTCCGGCTCGACCGGACGGTGACCCGGAGTGTCCTGGTGAGTCCCCGCGTGCTGGGGGAACCCGCCTCCGATTTCGAGATCTACTCGATCCAGATCGAGCCCCGCGAACTGTCGATCGAGGGACCGGAGTCCCTCCTCCGCGACCTCCAGCAGGTCACCACCGAGCCGATCTCGGCGGATGGGCTCCGGGAGAGCTACACGCGGCGGCTGGGAGTGGAGGTGGATCCGGCGCTGCGCCCGAGCGTGCGCCGCGTGGAACTGGAACTGCGGATCGGAGCGGAACGGGAAGCCATGGAATTCGAGATCGCCGTCCGGCGCGACCCCTTGGAGGCAAACGACCCGGTAGGCTGCGAGCTGGCGCCGGAGTCGATCCGGGCCGTGGTCCGGGTTCCGCCGGAACTCGTTGCGCGGGTCTCCCCGGAGACACTCTTTGCCGAGGTGTCCTGCTCCGGGCTCCCGCCGGGAGAACACGAACGGGTGCCGGAACTCGCCTACCCGGACGGCCCGGACGCAGCCATCCAGGTGACCTCCTTCGAGCCGGAACAGGTCGACGTCCGCGTGGGGCAACCTGGCATCGACCGGAACGAGACCCCGGCATGGGACGATCCGTGATGCCCGGAGCGAAGACGCCCGGAAAGCGTTCCCTTCTCCGCGAATCACTCGATATCTTCGAATCGCTCTGTGTTGCGGTCATCCTCGCGCTCTTCATCCGCACCTTCGTCTTTCAGAACTTCGTGATCCCGACCGGTTCGATGGAGGAAAGCCTGCTGATCGGGGACCACCTGATGGTGAACAAGATGCGGTACCACGAGACCGACATCCCGTTCCTCCCCACCGGAGACATCGAGCGGGGCGACGTGGTCGTATTCAAGTTCCCCGAGGAACCCGAACGCGATTTCATCAAGCGGGTGATCGGGCTGCCCGGGGAGACGGTCACGGTCGGGCCGCGCGAGGTCTTCATCGACGGCAGGCCGCTTGCCGAGGACTACACCCAATTCCTTTATGGCGGAGGGCGCGGCCGGCGGGACTACCGGGTGCCCGAGGACCACTACTTCGTCATGGGAGACAGCCGGGACAACAGCCACGACAGCCGTTTCTGGGGTTCGCTGCCGCGCCGGCACATCAAGGGCAAGGCCCTCTTCATCTACTGGTCCTACCAGGGGTCACGCGAGGAGTACATGGAAACCGACCTCTCCCGGAGGGCCCTGAACCTGCTCCTGGTGCCGTTCCGGTTCCTGCAGCGCACTCGCTGGGACCGGTTCCTCGACACCGCGAGCTGACCCTCGGCGGCCGGCCTCCGTCGCCGGAACGCCGCGCCGGGTCATCCGATACCGGTCGCTCGGGGGCCGAAGATCGCGGTCCCCACCCGAACCATGGTGGATCCCTCCTCGATCGCCTGCTCGAAATCGTGGCTCATCCCCATGGAGAGTTCGGGGTGATCCGGGAGCAGGCCGCTTGCCGCCAATCGCTCGCCGAGGACCCGGAGGCGGGCGAACCACGGCCGCGTTCCTTCCGGGTCGGCGTGGTACGGCGGAAGGATCATCAGACCCCGAACGCGGAGGAACGCCAATCCGGCCATCGCTTCGAGCACATCCGGCAGTTCCGCCTCCGGGATGCCGAATTTCCCGGCTTCGCCCGCGAGATCCGCCTGGGCAAGGACCGGCAACGGCTTTTCGCGCACCGCGGAGGCGATCCGGTTCAGCCTTTCGGCAAGTCTCCGGCTGTCCACCGACTGGATCATCGGAAACAGGTCCACCGCCGCCCTCGCCTTGTTGCCCTGGAGATGACCGATCAGATGGGCCGTGATCCCCGCCTGGATCCGGGGCAGCTTGCCGGCCGCCTCCTGGACCCGGTTTTCGCCGAAGTGGCGGAGGCCGAGGCGGGCGGCCGCTTCGATATCCCCGGCGGGACGGGTCTTCGAAACCGCCATCAGCGTCACCTCCGCAGGGGAGCGACCGGTCCTCCCGGCGGCCCGGTCGATGCGCTCCCGGACCGCGTCGATGCGGGACCGCAGGCCCGTCACGGCAAGGTCTCCAGGAACTCGACCGCCTCGTCGCACTCGGTGACCAGCGTGAAGTCGGGAAGGCTCTTCCGCAGCGCCTCCCCGTAGCCCCTGGTCACCAGCCGGGGATCGAGCACCGCCGCGAGTCCCCGATCACGTCCCGAGCGGATGAGCCGCCCGAGCCCCTGCTTGAGCGTGAGGGCGGCTTCGGGAACCGCATGACTGAAAAAGCCGGGGATCCCGGTCCCGGCTTCGGCGCGGGCCGCCCGCGCCGCGTGGAGCGGATCGTTCGGAGGGGCAAAGGGCAGCCGGTCGATGACCAGAAGGGAGAGCGCGGCGCCCGGGAGGTCCACTCCCTCCCAGAAGGCGCGGACGCCGAGCAGCACCGCCCCCGGCGTCTTCCGGAATTGCTTGAGAAGCCCGCCGTGCCCCTCCCCCCGCCGCTGCCGGAGCACCGGCCACGAACACCGGCTCTCGAGAAGGGCTCCCACCCGTTCGAGATTCTGCCAGCTGGTGAACAGCACGAGCGCCCGCCCGCGGCTGGCGCTGACCAACCGGGAGATGGTTCCTGCCGCAGCTTCGACAAACCCGAAACTGCCCGGCTCGGGCATGTCCCGCGCCACGAACAGCCGGGCGTGGTTCCGGTAGTCGAACGGCGACGGGATAATCGCCTCCGCGGACGACGAGACGCCGAGCTGGTCGGCGGCGTGGGTGAAGCCGCCGTCCACGGCGAGCGTGGCCGAAGTCAGAACCGCGGCCCGAAGATCGGAAAAGAGCGCCTCGCGCAGGTCCGCCCCCGGATGCACCGGCGCCGACCGAAGCGAACTCACCGGTTTCCGGTCGCTGCCGCGGCGGTCGCGCCAGAACGCGCACCACACCACCCGGTTTTCGACCGGATCGAGAAGACCGCGGAGATCGGTGGCGACCTCCTGGATCCGCTTTTCGGTCCGGTCCGCCGCCTCCACGACGGAACTGCCGTCCGGCGCCTCCCGGGCGCGTTGACCGACCTCGGCCACCCGTTCGTTCAGGTCCTCCAGCCAGGCGAGGCAGACATCCCGGGCGCCGGTGATCTCCGGTCCCAACTGTTGCGGATCGAGAAGCCGCGCCTCGGACCCGGACTCCGGCTCGACGCGATCGAAGAGGTCCCGCCAGGCATCCTTGATCCGTTTGAGCGCCGGCGGCGCCCGCCGGCCCGGATCCGCTTCCTTCAGGAAGGAGCGCACTTCGGCCACGAGCCGTTCCGACGCGGCCGAGGTGAGTTCCAGGCTGAAGCTGTCGGTGGCAGCCGGTTCCAGCCGATGGGCCTCGTCCACGATCACCACGTCGTAGTCCGGGAGCACCGACCCGTAGTCGTTGCGCCGCACCACCCGGTCGGCGATCAGCAGGTGGTGGTTCACGATCAGGATCCTCGCGTTCTCCGCCCGGGCCCGGACCCGGGTGAGATGGCAATCGTCGTAGAGCTCGCAATTCCGACCAATGCAGTTCTCGCTGCTCGCCGAGAGCGATTCGAAGAAACCCGGATCGCCGAACCCTCCCCCGAGTTCGTCGCGATCACCGGTCCTGGTGGAAGCCGCCCAGTCGGCGAAACGGGCCCGATCGCGCTTGCGGTCGGGAAGCAGCGCGGGGGATGCCTCGAACTCCTGCCAGGCCCGCCGGCACAGGTAGTTGCCCCGTCCCTTGATCCGCGCCACCGGGACCCGGGTCCCGAGCATGCGCTGCAGCGCCGGGAGGTCCTTCTCGAAGAGCTGGTCCTGGAGGTTCCTGGTCGCCGTGGAAACCACTACCCGCTCCCGCAACCGGAGAGCCGGCAACAGGTAGGCGTAGGACTTCCCGATCCCGGTGCCCGCTTCCACCATGAGGGCGCCGCCCGTTTCAAGGGTTTCCTGCACCAGATCGGCCATCTCGGCCTGACCGGCCCGGTACTCGAACCCCGGAGTTCCGGAAAGCCTTCCCCCCGGACAGAAGGCTTCGGAGGCCCGCATCGGCTCTCCCGCGGGGTCAGGCGCCGACCCGATCAATCGCCGGGCGCAACATAGAGCGGGAACTGCGAGGCCATCTCCGCCACTTCCGCCTCCACCCGGGCGAGGAGCGCCTCGTCCTCCGGCGCTCGCAGCACCCGGTCGATGAAACCGGCCACCCGCGTCATCTCGTCCTCCTTCATCCCGCGCGCGGTGAGCGCCGCAGTTCCGAGACGCAGCCCGCTTGCGATCATCGGCTTTTCCGGGTCGAACGGAATCGTGTTCTTGTTGGCGGTGATGCCGGCGGTCTCGAGCGCGACCTCGGCGACCCGGCCGGTCACTCCCCGCGGCCGCAGGTCCACCAGCAGCAGGTGGTTGTCGGTGCCGCCGGAGACCATGCGGAATCCCAGCGAGGTCAGCGCCGCGCCGAGCGCCTTCGCGTTCGCAACCGTCTGGCGGGCGTACCCGGCGAATGCGGGATCGAGCGCCTCGCCGAAACAGACCGCCTTGGCAGCCACCGTGTGCATCATCGGACCGCCCTGGATGCCGGGGAAGGTGACCCGGTTGAGAGCCTTGGAGAGGTCGTTCCGGTTCCACAGCACCAGTCCGCCGCGGGGGCCGCGCAGTGTCTTGTGCGTGGTGGTGGTGACGATGTCCGAGTACGGCATCGGGTTGGGCAACACCCGACCGGCCACCAGTCCGGCGATGTGGGCCATGTCGGTGACCACCACCGCGCCCACCTCGTCGGCAATCTCCCGGATTTCCGGGTTGGGAAGGATCCGCGGGTAGGCGCTCGCGCCCACCATGATCATCCCCGGGCGATGCTCGCGCGCCCGGTCGCGCAGCTGGTCGAGGTCCAGTCGCTCGTCCTCCCGGCGCACTCCGTAGGGGATCACCCGGTACAGCTGACCCGAGAAGTTCAGCGGGTGGCCGTGCGTCAGATGGCCGCCCTGGTCGAGAGCCATGCCGAGACAAGCGTCTCCCGGCTTCAGGACCGCCATGTACGCCACCATGTTGGCCTGGCTGCCGCTGTGCGGCTGCACATTGGCCCGGGCGGCGCCGAAAAGCCGCTTTGCCCGGTTGCGGGCGAGAATCTCGGCCCGGTCCACATGCGCGCAGCCGCCGTAATAGCGGCGTCCCGGATACCCCTCGGCGTACTTGTTGGTCATCACCGAGGCGTTCGCCTCCATGACCGCGTCGCTCGCGAAGTTCTCCGAAGCGATGAGCTCCAGCCCCTGCGACTGTCGGATCTCCTCGTCGCGGATGGTGGCGGCGATCTCCGGATCCCGGTCGGCGAGCGCGGGCCCGAAGCGGCGTCTCACAAAGGCGGGCATGGGCGCCAGAGTATAGGTTTCGGAGAGGAGCCGTCAGACGGGATGTGCGACAGGCCCCACGCGGGCGGGCAGCATCCATCCCCGGGACGCCGGGAGAGGTGGCCGCTGCCGGTCGCCGGTCCGGGCGGCGCAGCATCGGTCAGCAGCGTGGGCCCGGCTGGCCCCCCAGCGCGGCCTCGAGCAGATCCCGACCCGACGGATCGCCGGTGAGAAACCCGAGGCGGACGCCAACCCAACCTCCCCATGACCCAACCAGGGCGCCCAACCACCGACCGACGGGCAAATACCCGAGGCGGATGCAAACCCGACCTCCCCACGACCCAACCAGGGCGCCCAACCACCGACCGACGGGCAGATACCCAAGGCGGACTCCAACCCAACCAGTCCCACGACCCAACCAGGGCGCGAAACCACCGACCAACGGGCAGATACCCGAGGCGGATGCCAACCCGACCTCCCCATGACCCAACCAGGGCGCGAAGCCACCGACCGACGGGCAGACACCCGAGGCGGACGCCCGCCGGGAGCAGGAGCAGGAAAACGCAGAAGGGTGCGATCCGCCGGGCGGCCCCTTCGGTCCGTGCCGGATCAGAAGGGTCCGGCCCGTCCGCCCGGTCCCCGGCCATGCCGGCGAAGCCCATGGCGGCGGAAGCCCCGGAAAGAGAGCCGAAAACGGGCGTTGATGAGGCGGTCCCGATCGAGGAGGGTCCGGACGCCCGGCGCCGGACACCCCGCGGGACGGAAGGGCCCGATTGGCGGGCACGGCGTGCAGCGGGGGCGCCGAAACCGGCCCACAATCCTCCCGGCGCCCTTGGAAGCCATGACGCGGCGCGAGCCGCTCACGTGACCGCCGTGAAGCGTCCTCCTCCGTCCATCCCCGGGCCAGCGGCCTGGCGAATCGGCCTGGTGAACCGCCTGGCGAACCGGCTTGGCGAACCGGCCTGGCGAGCCGGTCGGTCAGCAGGTCGCACATCCGGTTCCGGGCGTTGGTCCGCCAGGAATCCGGCCCCGGCCGGCCGAAGGACGAACCGCGAAGGCACGGACCGCGTTCCGGCAGAGCCGCGCGGCCGCGTCGGGAACCGGGGCGGCCCGCCCCTCGGCGGTCCGGTACTCCGGACGGTCAACGTGCGCTCGAAGCGCCGACGGGGCAGCAGGGCAGGTGCGGCAGGACCGCAGCCGGTGGATCATCGTCAGCCCACGCCCCCGGGAAAGGCCCCGGGGGCCCCGCCAGCAGGTTCACGCCATCGTTCCCGAGGAGCCCGCGCGACGCCAGCAGACCTTCGGCGAAGCCGCCAGGAACCCGGCCCCGGCCAGCGGAAGGACCAGCCTCGAAGAGGCAGGACGAGCAGGTCTCGGGAAGCGTGGCGCCGAGCCCGGCGGCGGACCCGGTACCGGTGACCGCTCCCGGGGTTCCCGCCGGCGTCCGCCGAAATCCGACAGCCTTCGGGGAGCACCCCGAAGCCGCGCCGACTCCCGGGGAGACGGTGTCCGCCACCGCGGCGAGGGTCGCCGTGCGCCGATCACCAGCGTGGTCTCGCCGACGCGTCCGGGACAGCGCAAGCCGCCGACAATCCGTATGGCGCATCGCCTGCCGTCCCCGCGCCTCGAGTTCTCCGAAACCGGACGCGCCGATCCGGGTCGCGCCCGAGCCGAGTATGACGAACAGGACCACCGCCGCCGGGACGGCACCGAGCGCCGACCGCGCCGGGGCGGTCAACCGTTCCCGTCCGCCAACCCGGCGCCATCAGCACCACGCGGTCGCCGTCAGGAACGCCGGATCAGTAGACGCGGTCGCGATCCCCGCCGAGACCGTAGGCGAAGCTGGTGACGCCGCCCAGCGTGAGTCCGAACTGGAAGAGATTCTCCTGACGCGAGCCCATGTTGTAGCGCGTCCACTCGACGCTGACGCCGCAGCACTGGAAGAGGAGATCAAGACGGGTCCGCAGATTGGACATGCGCCGCTCGGTGATGTCGTAGTTGACCGAGATGCTGGTTCGGAGCACCTCGGAGGGGTAGAAATCGGTCCCGGCGCGGAAGTAACTGCTGGCGTCCACCTCGGCGTCCGGTTCGTCGGAGACCCGGCGCGCCCGACGCGACCAGCTCGCGTCGAAGTTGGTGTTCGATTCGCGACTGCCGAATCGCAGACCGGTACGAATGGAGGTGAACAACCGCTCGTCGGGGTCCCACTCCATCGTCCAGTCACCGTTCAGAGAGGGGTCGGGAGTAAACCGGAAATCGGAACGGATGGGGGATTTCCGAACTTCGCCCTCCTCGAAGGAGGACGAGCTGTAGCTGCTGTTGTATCCGCCGGCTTCGGGGTCGAAGTACCAGGTCTGATGGATGCGCCAGGTGATCACGTCGGTCGCGCTGGATTCCTCCACGCCGTCGCGGTACCGCTTGGCGAGCAGCCGGTTCACCAACCCGAGACGGATCTCGTTGGTGGTCGGGGAGCTGTCATATCGGTCGAACCGGTTCACCTGATCGAAGTTGTCGTCGCTGACCCGGTAGGTCCAGATTCCCTCGGGTTCGATCAGGTGCTTGAACCGGGAGGCGTAGAAGTTGTTCGGGGTGTCGAAGATGCGCTCGATCTTGGGACCGCCCATCTGGACATCCACGCCGTAGTAACGGCGGCTGAGCTGGCGCTCGGAGTCAAAATCGCTCGTCTCCGGATCGATGGAACCGGTGTAGCGGGCGTAACCGGTCTCGACGGCCGCGGACAGGTCCAGGAACGGGACTTCCGGCAAACCCAGCTCCAGCGACGGCCCCACGAAGATGCGGCGCCATTCCTGGAATTCGTCGCGGCGCGAGCGTCCTACCTGCAAGTAGTCCACTTCGTATCCGAGCTGCACATGACGTCCGATCAGCCCGAGGCTGCGTCGCTTGACGTTGATCTGCGGCAACACCTGGCGGATGCTGTTGCGCGAGGTGTACTGGGTGTCCTTGCGGTCCACCCGGAATCGCAGCGAATGGCGAAGGAGGGAGGCCCGCACATCGGCCTTGAGTCGCTTGTAACGCCGGGCCGAATTGGAGAACGAGCTCTGGAAGCGTCGGCTGAAATCGAAGCTGGAGAACTGGTCCCCGCGGGCGCTCACGCGGATGCGCCCGGGAAATCGTTGGTTCACCCGGTAATGGAGCGAGTACTCCCTTGCCTCGGTCGTCTTGTCATTGATGACGAAGAGATCACCCTCGGCCGACGAGCCGGCATCGCCCCGGTATCGGTATTCCGTACCGATACCGGTTCCGGACACCGTGAAGTGGTCGAGACTCACCGTGAGATCCATGGAGCGATTGATCGCCCAGAAGAAGGCCTGGCTCACCAGATGGCCGCGCTTGTCCGAATTGGCGTAGCGGGGCATCAGGAACCCGGTCTGGCGACCGGTCTCCTCGACGATCGGATAGTAGAGCGCCGGCATCCAGGCCACCGGAATCCCCTTGACGCGGAACGCCACGTTCCGCATCCAGATGCTCTTCCGCGGGCGCACCACCGCACGGCTGGCGGTGAAATTCCACCGGGGCACCGGCTGCGCGCAGGTGGTGAAGGCGCCCCGCTCGAGAACGTAGTTGCCGTCGTCGTCCTCCTCCACCGACTCGGCCACGAAGTAGAAATCCTGTCCGAGCAGGCCCCGCGCGTTCTCGAATCGCACCCGGGTGCCACCGAGGCTGGCCATGAGCTTCTCCGCCACCACCTTCTCGTTCCCCCGCTCGAAGACCACATTGCCGGTGGCCTCGATCCGCATCTCGTCCTCCCACACCTCGATGCGGTCGGCCTGAACCCGGAGCCCGCCGAACCCGAGCTGGGCGTAGCCTTCGAGGACCAGATGGCTGCCGTTTCGCTCCGTCCGCTCGGCACGGGTAACGAGCGTGCCGGCGGCGGTGGCCGCGTGGGGCCACGCCACGGGCGGCTTCGACTGCTGCCCCCGACCCGAATATTGCCCGGACGCGACCCCGGCAACCACCAGGGCGGGAACCAGGAGCACCGCGACCCGCGCGCCGAACACCGGAGCCCGTGAGCTATCGCGCCGGTTCGTAATACGGATTTTTCCCGGCGGCGTGGTCGGTGGTATCCAGGATGGCGCCAATTTCAGGAACGGAACGGCGCAAGGCCCGTTCCACTCCCTGCCGCAGGGTGGCCGTGGCCATCCCGCAACCCTGGCAACCGCCGCCCATCCGGAGGAAGACCTGGTTCTTCTCCACCCCAACGAGGTCGATCCAGCCCCCGTGGGACGCCACCGCCGGATTGACTTCGTCCTTCAGTACGTGTTGCACCCGGTCCCGGATCTCGTCGGGACCGGGGAGCCCGTCAAGGACCCCGGGATCCACCGGCGGAGCATCGTCTTGCAGCACCTCCCGGATGCGTCGGCCGATCTCGCGGCCCAGCGGCATCCAGTTGTGCTGTTCCTTGGCATGGATGGTGATCACCTCGTCCTGGACGAGGACTCCCTCCACTCCCGGAAGCTGGAGGAGGGCGTGCGCCACCGGCGAACCGGCGGCGCGTTCCCCGGGCTCGAACCAGACGGATCCCCCGGGGAACACCGGTCGATCCAGCACGAATCGGCAGGTGGTGTTGTCGCGGGGTTCGGCCCGGATCAGGATACGGTCCGCCGCCGGCTCGCTCATGCAGCGGATTCTAGCCGGAGGCCGAAGACGGGACCTGCCGGTTGTGCGACACTGGACCCGTGGCCCTTCGCACGGTCGCCCGGGTGCTCCTGCCGGGCGTCCTCCCCCTGCTCGCATCCGAAATCCCGGCGCAGGAATCGCCCTTCGCCCCCCTCGGCCTCGAACGGATGGCCGAACTCGCAACCGGAGTGGTTGCCGGAGCAGTGGAGAACATCGAGAGCGCCTGGAACCGCGACCGCACGCGGATCGATACCCGGATCACCCTCCGGGTGGAACGGGTGCTGGCCGGGCGCGCCGGCCCCCGGGTGGTTTTTCGCATCCCCGGCGGCACCGTCGGCGACACCACCATCCTGGTGACCGACGTTCCCGGATTTCGAGTGGGCGAGGACGTTCTGGTCTTCCTGCGGGGGACCCGCGGGCGGCTCCCCTCGGTGCTCGGGGGCCTGGAAGGCAAGGTGCGGCTGAGCCGGAGCGCGGACGGGAATCTGGCGCTGCCGGCGGCGGTTGCGCCTTCCCTCGCCAATCTGGAGGAAATGGAGGCGTTCCTGCGTGCGCAGCGCCGGAACTGACCGGCGACCCGGGCTTCCCGCACGGCCCGGCGCCCGGAGAAGGCGGCTGGAACCCGGACGGGGGCTGATGTGCGGATTCCTTTTCGCCGCTTCCGCTTCGGCCCAGGGGTTCACCGACGTCACCGCCCCGGCGGGTATCGTCTTCGTCCACGACGCCGGGGACCAGGGAAACCTGTCGCTTCCCGAGATCACCGGCGCCGGCGGCGGATTCTTCGATGCCGACGGGGACGGGGATCTCGACATCTACCTGCTCCAGGGCGGGCGTCCCGCCGATCCGGCGGGGCCGGTGGCCGGGGCGCCCGGAAATGCGCTCTACCTGCAGGGCCCGCCAGGGCGCTTCCGCGACGCCAGCGAGGCGTCCGGAACCGCCGACACCGGATACGGCATGGGCCTCGCGGTCGGGGATTACGACGGCGACGGCCGTCCCGACCTTTTTGTCACCAACTACGGACCCGATGTCCTCTACCGGAATCTCGGCGACGGGAGATTCGCGGACGTGACCGGGGCCGCCGGGGTGGCCGGCGAGGGTTGGTCCTCGTCGGCAGTCTTCTGCGACTTCGACAGCGACGGACGACTCGATCTCTATGTGGCGCGCTATGTCCACAACGACCCGGCGAAGGAATGCACCCGGCAGGACGGCGGCCGCGACTACTGCAGTCCCCAGGTGTTCCCCGGCATCCACGACTATCTCTACCGGAACCTCGGTGGGCGGTTCGAGGAGATCTCGCTGGCGGCCGGCCTGCGCGACGTCCACACTCCCGGCCTCGGCGTGGTCTGTGCCGATTTCGACGGCGACCGGCGGCTCGATTTCTATGTGGCGAACGACGGCGAGGCAAACCAGCTCTGGCTGAACCGGGGCGGCGGAACCTTTAACGACGACGCCTTCCTCGCCGGGGTGGCGCTGAACGACTCCGGACGTCCGGAGGCCGGGATGGGGATCGCGCTCGGGGATCCGGACGCCGACCTGGACCTCGACCTGTTCGTAACCCACGTGGCGAACGAGACCAACACGTTCTACCGGAACGACGGCTCGGACTTCGGACCCGCCTTCGCCGACCGCACCGGGCCCTCCGGACTGGGGCTTCCCAGCATGGCCCGCACCGGATTCGGGGTCGCGTTTGTCGATCTGGACCTTGACGGCGCACTGGATGTGGTGCTGGCGAACGGCCGGGTCCAGCGCCAGCCGGCGCTTCCGGGAGCGAGCGGAAACGCCTTCTGGAGGGTGTTCGCCGAACCGAACCAGGTCTTCCGGAATACGGGCGCGGAAACTGCGGACGCCGCCTTCGCCGAGTTGCTGGCAGCGGGCGACTTCACCGCGGCACTCGAAATCAGCCGCGGACTGGCCGTCGGAGACTATGACGAAGACGGCGACGCCGACCTGCTGGTCGCGAACGCCGAGGGTCCGGCACGGCTCTACCGGAACGACTTCCCGCGGCGGGGCGCTTCGCTTCGGGTCCGGCCGGTGCTGGCGAACGGCTCGCCGGCCTTCCCGAGCCTGGTGACCGCCACCCTCGACGACGGGACTCGGGTGGTCCGCCGCGCCGCCCGCGGCGGCAGCTATCTCGCCACCGGCGATCCCCGGGCGTTTTTCGGCATTCCCGCCGGAGTGCGGGTGGAATCGCTCACGGTGACCTGGCCCGACGGTTCCCGGGAATCCTTCCCGGCGCCGTCCGCGGACGCGGTCACCCTGGGCATCGGCGAAGGGCAACGGTGAGATGGCGGCCCGCCGGCGCCCAAAGGGAGAACGGCGACGCCCTCCCGGTCCTCCACCCGCCCGAAAGCCGTCCCGGCTTGCGATCAGCCTGCTGCTGGCTGTGGTCGGCGGCGGCGGCGCCTTCCTTCTCCTTCGGGACCGGGGGCCCGAACCCCCGAATCCCGATCTGGCGGACGCCGAACCGGCGGTAGCGGAGGCCGTCCGACGGGCGCGGACGGCAGTGCTCGCGACGCCGGATTCGGGGGAACGCCGGGGTGCGCTCGGCGCCGTGTTCCTCGCACACGAACTCCATGAGGCGGCGGCGCTCGCCTACCGCCAGGCGGGCCGCCTGGCGCCGGACGACTATCGATGGTCCTACCTCGAGGCCCGTTCCCTCTGGCGCCTGGACCCGGCGGCGGCCGAGGAGGCGGCGCTCGCCGCAATTCGGAAAAACCCCGACTACGCCCCGGCGCGGCTTCTCGCCGGACAGCTCGCCGAGGACCGGGCGGATCCGGACACCGCGCTCGCCCGCTACCGGGAAGCCATCGACCGGCTTGGCGCGGGTGGCGAGCCGGCGAACACGGCGGCCCTCCTATTCCGGGCGGGCCGGATGCTGGCGGGACGCAACGACTTCCGGGCGGCGCTGCCCCTGCTCGAACGAGCCGCAGCCCTGGCGCCGGAATCGGGCGCCATCGCGGCGGCGCTGGCCCGGGTGTACCGGCGGACCGGCGCCGGACACCTCGCGCGCAAGGCGGCGGGGCGCGCCCGCGGACTCGAGCACGACATGGTGATCGCCGACCCGCTGATGAACGCGGTACAAGGAGTTGCGGTGTCGATCGTCGGCCGCGAGCGGCGGGCCTTCGCCGCCGAAGGGGCAGGGCGCCCGGAGGTCGCCGAGCGGTTGCTGCGGGAGATGATCCGGACCCGGCCCGATTCCGCCGACCTGTACTACAACCTCGGCAACAACCTCTCCCGCCAGGGCCGCAACGAGGAGGCGCTGACCGCCTGGCAATCGGCCCTCGACCGGAACCCGGACCATGTCTCGGCGCTCGTCAACTCCGCCATCGTGCTCGCCCAATCCGGAAATCGGGGGGAAGCGGCGCGGCGCTGCCGCCGGGCGCTGGAAGTCCATCCGAACCACTCCGGAGCGCTCTCGAGTCTCGGCAGCGTTGCTGCGCTGGACGGACGACGCGACGAGGCGATCTCGTGGTTCCGCCGCTCGCTGGAACAGGAGCCGGGGCGCGCCGGAACCCATGACTCGATCGCACAGGTGCTGGCGGCGAACCGGGAATTCGTCGAGGCCATCCGGCACTTCCGCATCGCGGTGGCCGCCGAGCCGTTCCGCGCCGACTACCGGCTGGGGCTCGCGGCTACGCTCGCATCCACCGGTGACTTCGCTGGCGCGTGGGAGGTGGCGCACGAGGGGGAACGGCTGGATGCCCCGTTGCCACCGGACTTCCTGCGGATGCTGGCCGGAGCGATGCCGGAACCGCCCCGATAACTCCGACGTTCCGGACGCGCGCCACCGGAGGGGGCGGTCATTGCACCGTCTGGTGTCAGACCTGGATGCCCCGGCTCGCCGGTTCGGGATCCTCCATCGCGACTCCCGGCGCGCCCGCGCCACCTCCCGATGCGCCGTCAATCCGGCGCCCGAGCCGCACCCTCCGGGCGCCCTGATGTAGCGGCACGATCTTCGTTCTTGTTCCCTGCATCCCGAGTGGCGAAACACGAATACGACTCACGCTGTCAACTCCCGGCAAGGCAGCCGCCCGGGCGTGTATCTGCGGAGCGAGGGGCGCCGCAATCGGACCTTCACGGTCTCCGGAATCGCACCGCTTCTTGCGCAAGTCAAACGCCTTTCCGAAAGGCATGGCAGCGTCGCCGCTTCGAGGCGGGCGGCGAGGGATGGCGACCGGGAAGTGGAGAGCTCATGACTCCCGAGCGGTTCCTCCGGGTGGCTGGATTCCCGACAGGTCCGAAGAGCCGATCGTCAATAACAGGCGGAATTCACGGTCGGGTACATGCTTCAAGGCCATCCGCAGCAGGTTTCCGCACCGCGGGCAGCGGGGCGCATCCCTCCCACCATGGCGTCGGTACCCGGCGCGTTCCCCGCTCGGCAGTGCGGGGGGGCGGATGGGGTGACCACGATCACGCGGACCGCGAACCCGGTACGCGCCGGGCGCGGAGAACGCCAGGGGGCCGACGACCCCGAAACGACCGCGAACCCGGTACGCGCCGGAGGCGGAGAACGCCAGGGGGCCGACGACCCCGAACTCGATACACACCGGGCGCGGAGAACGCTAGGGGACCCCCGACGCGCGCCGGGGGGAAGCCCGTGATGGGGAAGGGCACGCCACCGTCCCCTGCTCGGTGCTGCGCGCCCGGGACGGGGGCCGTCGGAAGCAGCGGGCGCGTGGAGAATTGACGTCCGAAGGGGAACGGCCGGATGCCCCCGGGACTTCCCGCCGATCCGGACTCGGGCGACGGCTCCGGTTCTCCGAAGCCGGCGCGCCGGAAACCGGACTCGTTCGCGCCCCGCGGCGCGTCGCCGGAGTCGCGTTCGCATCCCGCAACAGAGCCCGGTAGGATCGTCCCGCACTCCGCATCACTGGCATGCCAGTGTTCGGAAGTCCCTTTCCTTTTTCATTCCCCCACCCGAAGGAGGGACCATGAGACGAGCTTTTTTCGCATTCCTGTGCGTTTTGCTTGCCGGGCCGGCGCTCGGCCAGCAGCAGTACGGACGACTCCAGGGGTCGGCGCTTGACGCCCAGGGGCTTGCCCTGCCGGGAGTGACCGTCACCCTCGCGGGTGACGCGATCATCGGATCGCGAACGGCTGCCACCGACGTGGACGGGTCGTACCGGTTCCAGGCACTGCCTCCCGGCGACTACACCCTGACGTTCGAACTCAGCGGTTTCCAGACCGTGGTCTTCGAGGAGATCCGCGTGGTCACCGGCGCCACCTTCGAGGTGGACGCCAACATGCAGATCGCAACGGTGGCCGAAACGATCACGGTGACCGGCGAATCACCGGTCGTGGACGTGAAGTCCACGGGGGTTGCCGCCACGTTCGATGACACCCAGCTCGACGAAGTTCCGACCGCAACCGACATGTGGGCGGTGCTCCACCAGAGCCCCGGCGTGCGGGTGAAGGGCGTCGACGTCGGAGGTTCCCACAAGAGCCAGCAGTCCACCTACGAGACGTTCGGCGTCCGCAGCCAGAACCGGGTTCTCTACGAGGGGGTAAACACCACCGAGGGAACCGGCTCCGCGGGCGGCTATTACGACTACTACGCGATGGAGGAAATGCAAGTTGCGGCGCAGGGAGCGGACGTCGAGATGTCCACTCCGGGAGCGCAGATCCAGACGACGGTAAAGAGCGGCGGCAATGAGTTCTCCGGCCTCGAGAGCGGCGCCTGGAACCCGGCCGACCTGATCGCCGAGAACATCGACAGCGATCTCGAAGCCCGCGGCGGCACTCCCTCGCCGGTGGTCCAGTTCTACGAGTTCCACGTTGACCTCGGCGGCCCGATTGTCCGCGACAAGGCCTGGTTCTACGGCGCGTACAACAACTTTTACATCGACACGGTGATCTCCGGCCAGGATCCGAACATCGCCACCGATATCGGCGACTTCGACATCTTCACGGCCAAGGTGAATTACCAGATCACCGAGCGCGACCAGTTCATCGGGTTCTCGACCTGGTCCTGGAAGCGGAAACCAAACCGGTCGCTCTCGGTACAGATCCCGGCGGAGTCGGTACTCGCCCAGGACTACTGGATCTGGCTGCACAAGGCCGAGTGGCAACGGGTCTGGAGCGACCGCCTCTACAGCAACGTCATGGTGGGGCACATGGGAACCACCTGGCCGATGGTGCCGAAGGCGGACCCGATCGACGGCAACGAGCCGCGGATCAATCTCGCCACCAACGTGCGTTCGGGAGCCGGCTGGCAGCCGTTCACCCGGAACCGGTGGAAGCCGCAGAGCACCGGCCAGTTCAACTACTACGTGCCGCTCGGCGGCAGCAGCCACGACTTCAAGTTCGGCTGGGACTGGCAGATCGACTCCGAGATGTCCGGGTGGAACACGAACTCCGGCGCCATCCGGTACCGGGACGACCCGTCGCAGGGCCGGCCCCGCAACGTGCATCAGGTGGATGTGTTCGGGGTTCCCAACCTGGTGGACAACCGGAATCAGCACGTGGACTTCTTCGCCCAGGACGTCTGGACGGTCAACGACCGCCTGACGCTGATGGCCGGTTTCCGCGTGGGCAGCCAGATACTGGCCTACCTCGAATCCGACAACTCGCCGGGAAGCGCGTGCCAGGACGCCTTGGCCTGTCAATTCGAATTGCCGCAGAATCAGACCCAGATACTGCAGCAGGTCTTCGGAACCGGGGGCGTGACCCCGGGAGATACGGTGTTCACGCACTGGAACGTCGCCCCCCGGGTCGGGCTCACCTACGACCTCACCGGCGAGGGTTCCACGGTCTTCAAGACCTACTTCGGGCGGTACTACTCGAACGTCGGCACCGGACTCGGCACGGCGAATCCCGGCGGACAGCCCGACGCCCGCTACGAATTCCTCGACCAGAACGAGAACGGGGTACTGGACAATTTTTCCGAGCTCGGCCAGCAGCTCTCCTTCACGGCGGGCGCCGGATCAGGAAATACCACTCCGATCGATCCGAATTGGACCCTTCCGTATGCCGACGAGGTCAGCGCCGCGTTGGAACACGAGCTCACCACCGACCTCGGAATGCGTGCCTCCTATGTGTACAAGCGGATGCGGAACACCTGGAGCCGCTACGACCAGGTGGACGCGCTGAACCGGAACACGCCGATCACGATCCCCACGTGCGATGGCTGCCCTGCCGGGTACGAACGGTCGTTCAACCTTCTCCTCTATCCCGAGGAGATGGTGGGCAAGAACGACAACCTGACCACCAACCATCCCGCCGGCGAGAGCGACATGGATTTTCACACTGTCTCGCTCGGGATCAACAAGCGGTTCCGGAACAACCTCTTCTACAACGTCTATTTCGACTACCAGTGGCGTTCGGAGCCTCGCAGCCCTCAAAGTTCCGCAACAGCCTGGGATGCGACCAGTCCGTTGAGTTCGGATCCCACCGCCCAGGGTTGGTTCATCAACTATGACCAGGACATTCCGACGGTCCAGGAAACATCGACGTACCAGTTGAAGGCGGCGGCCCGCTACGTACTCCCACACGAGATCGGCCTCGCCGGCACGTACCGCTACATCAGTGGCTGGAACTACGCGCCCATCCATCGGAACACCGTCTATGACGGTCGGGTTGAGGTGTATTCCTGGCTCGGGTTGATGAACGAGAATCGTTCGGACAACGTCACGATGATCGACTTGCGGGCCGACAAATCGTTCGCACTCAGCGACAGAATGAACTTCCAACTGATCGTGGACGTCTTCAACGCCTTGAATGCAAACACCATCGTGAACTTCCAGCTGATCGACTCGGTGGATCCCTATCAACGGGTGGTCGAATACCTGAAGGGGCGAACCATCGGGTTTTCCGGGAGGTTGACCTTCTGACCTGACAGAAGGCCAACCAACCGGTTCGGCCGGAACAGCACGGCCCGCCGGCCTCACCCCGAGACCGGCGGGCCTTTTTTGTCGTAGAGACTGCCTTTTCGATTTCGTTGCGGTTTCCGGCAGCTTCTCCCCTCGCTACCTGCGCAGGCTGCGAACGCCTCGGGGAGGCGTGCATCATGCGCGTAGCAGCGGAAGACGTCGATCCTGATCGGGAAGCAGCGGAGCTTGGCCGGTTCCGACGATGAAATCCCCTGCCGGGGCGCGGGTCCTGATTTTCCCCCTTGGCAAGGAGGGGACTACGGCGCGGGGGCGTGCCTCGCGACGTAATCCATGAGGCTCGGGATGCCGGGCTCCCAGCCCGGAGCGGAACTCGTCCTCCAGATGAACCCGAGGTCGGAGAGGACCCCTTCCGCCCTATCAACTTCCGGAGCGTCCGGGGAATCGTCGCATCCCCGGGCGACGGCCCGGGTCAGGGCCTCGTCGGTCAGGAATTCACCACCGGCGAAGGCCTCGGCCACCGACCGGCCGGTTGCGAGCAGTCCCTGTTTCCTCAGCTCGTCGTACCGTTGCCGGTAGTAATGGCCCCTGATTTTATCGAACATGGCCCCTGCCGCTTCGAGCACAGCGGTCGTGACCCGGCCCGGGGCACGGGCGGAGCTCCAGGCCGCCTCCCCCAGCAGCTGGATGAAATACGGATAGCCGTGCGTCTGCCGGACAACTTCGGGCAACACGGTGTCCTCCACCGGAACGCCCGCCTCCTCGAACGGGCGCCGGAATGCTTCACCGGTGGCGCCGGCGTCGAGTCTCCCGATCCGTATCTGGCGCGAGCGGCTCCAGAACGACGCTTCCATCCGACCCAGACGCTCCTCGACCTGGGGTGTCCCGGCGAGCACCATCAGAAACGGGGTTCGCTCCCGGACCCACTGGCTCGCCTGAAGCAGCGCCCGGCCCACGTCCGGGGCGAGCGTATGCGCCTCGTCCACCAGAAGGAGAAGGGGCGCCTTCCCGGCTCGCACCCGGAGCGTCGCCGAGGCGGGAGACGGTCCGGCCCCTTCGGTTCGGGCTTCCCACGACACGCCCCCCAGCCCCAATCCACGCGGCACGAACCGGCGCCACCAGCGGCGCGGACGCAGCAATTCCGCCAGATGTTCCCGGTCCCGCACCTCGCCGGGCAGAAGCGCCATCGCCTCGACGCCCGAAGCTGTCGCCTGCTTCTCCAGCCAGCGCAGGAGCACCGTCTTGCCGTTGCCGCGCGGCCCGTACAGGATGACTTCGCCGGAAAGCGGCGCCCGTTCGCGCAGGCGGTGCAGCAGATTCCCGAGCAGGGCCTGTTCCGGCTCCCGGCCGGCGAGATACGGGGGCATGCCTCCCGGGCCCGGTTGAAACGGCCCCAGTGCGTCCCGCGGGGTCATTCCCGCAGTCTATGCGGTCCGGTCAGCGGCGTTCCGGAACCTCCACCTTCCCCCGGACGTCGGACCAGGAGATCCGGCGGCGCCGGCCGCGCTCGACGGTGAAATTGCCTTCCACATCACGGACCTCGACGCCGCCCGAACCCGGATCGCCGATCCGCACATCGCCGCCCACCGCCACGATCTCGATGCTCCCGGAGCCTTCGTCGCCGACCGCCACATCCCCGCCGACGTCACGCACGGTTACGGAGCCGCTTCCGTCCTCGACCTCCACGCTGCCGGTCACATTCCGAATGGAAAGGCTGCCGGAGCCGTCGTCCACCAGCACATCGCCCTCGACGCCGTCGATGCGGAGACCACCCGAACCATCTTCCACCGTGACGCCGCCAGCCGCGTTGCGGATACGAAGGCTGCCGGAGCCGTCCTCGACCACGACAGCACCGACCCCCTCGATGACCGTGCTCCCGGAACTGTCATCCAGATCGATCCCGGTCCCCTCCGGCACCCGCACGTCAACGGCGATCCGGGCGTAGCGGTTCCGACCCCAGGACCGGTCGGGCGCCGGATACCGGGTGCGGAGTTCCCCATTTTCCAAGGTGACATCGAGAGCGTCGAATCGTTCGCGGTCCGACGCGCACAGCGTGGCGGTCACCCGGATTTCCCCGAGTCCCGGCTCCCCGACGATCTTGACCGCGCCGGCGCCGCTTTCCACCCGAAGGACTTCGCTGGCGGGCGCGTTCCGTTCCCGCACTTCCTCGAATTCGCATCGGGATCCCTCCCGGGGAAGCGAAACGGCGGCCATCCCGGCCAGCAACAACAGGGTGACGGTGATCATGGTGGCTCTCCCCGACGCGGTACGGGCCACGTCTTCCAAGGGGAACGAAATCGATGGCGGTGCGGTTCCGGGGATAAGGTTCGGGGATGCCCCGCCGGCTGCCTTCCGTCCTGTTTGCGGGAGTCCTCGCCGGCTGCGCGGCGTCGCCGGAACCGGCCGACGCGCCGGCGACCGACACGCCGACGGCCATCCCCCCGCTCCACCCGCTCGCCGACCCGGCCGAGGCGGTGGGCGCCGCCCTCTGTGCCGCCTGCCACGCGGAGATCGCCGGCGCCCAGGCCGCGCATCCGATGGCGCTGACCGCCGCCGCGATCCCCGGCGACGCGCGGGACATCTGGTTCTCGGAAGGGATGCTGGCGGAGGCGAGGCACTGGCCGGATGACCTGCATCCGGCGCCGTCCTGGGAACTCGACGACGGGATGGTCCGCCTGCGAGCCGGCGAAGCCGCCGCCGAGGTTCACGCGGTGTTCGGGTCCGGCCTTCGGGGCATCACACCGGTCTCCTTCGCTCCGAATGGACGTCTTCGGGAGTTGCGCCTCTCCTTCTCCCGGGCGCGGGGCGGGTGGATTCCCACTCCGGGAACCGAGGACGACGCGGATCCCCTGGGCGATCCGGATACGCCGGAAGAGGCCGGAACGTGTCTCGGATGCCACACCACGGCACTCGCCTGGGACGGCGACGGGCAGTTCGACCCGCATCGGGCGGTGCTCGGGGTGACCTGCGAACGCTGTCACGGCTCCGGGATTCCCCATCTCGAAGCGCAGTCGGAGGGCGGCGATCCGGGACCCGTCTTCAATCCGGCCGTCCTGAACCCGGCGGCGGAGGTCGCGTTCTGCGGGCAATGCCATCGGCAGCCCACCGACTTCGAACCCCGCGAAATCCTGGCCCGGGATGCGGGGCTGGTCCGGCACAGCGGCGGCAGCCTGATGATGAGCGCCTGTTTCCGGAAAACGCCACCAGCTTCGACCATCGCCTGCACCGAATGCCACGACCCGCACCGGGCCGAGCCGGTCGCTCCGGAGCGCACCCGGGCCGTCTGCTCCCGGTGCCATCAGGATCCGGCGACCGCCCATCGCACGACCGCGGTGGCGGCGGACGCCGACTGCGCCGGTTGTCACCTGCCGACCGAACAGCGGGCCTTTGCCGGAACCCCGTTCACGAACCACTGGATCCGGCTCTCCGACGACCCGCCGGCCCCCGGCTCGGCGCTCGCCCGGGAAGAACTGGAATGGCTCGAATCGCTCTTCCGGCGCCGGGTGGGGGAATCGCACCCGCCGTTCAAGGCCGCCCGCCTGCGTCTCGCACTCGCGGAACTCCTCCACATCAGGGGGAGCCGGGCCGAATCCCGCCGTTTGATGGACGAGGCGCTGGAGATCGGTCCCGACTACGAGGGCCGGCTCAAGACCGCAGCGCTGCTACGGGACGGAGGAGCGAACACCGCCGCGATCCGCATCCTCCGGGACGCCATCGCCGCGGATCCGGCAATTCCGCACGCCTGGTACGAACTCGGGGATCTCCTGGCATCCACCGGCGCCCACGCCGAGGCCATCCCGCTTCTCCGACAGGCCATCGAACGAAGCACCGCGTCGGCCGGCCTCCACGCCACGCTCGGCGCCGCATTGCTGGGAGCGGGGCGTCCGGTCGAGGCGATCGCTGCCCTCGACGACGCGTTGCGGCTGGATCCCGGGCACGCGGAGGCGCTCGGACGACTCGCCGGAATCCTGGCCGCCCACCCCGAGCGCCGCGTCCGGGATCCGGAGAGAGCGGTGCGGCTCGCCCGACGCCTTGCCGCCGGCCTTTCGCTCGCCGAGCCCCGATCGCTGGATCTTCTCGGGGCCGCATTCGCAGCTGTCGGGGACTTCCGACGGGCGACCGCCGCCGCCGAGGAGGCGTTGCGGCTCGCCGGTCCCGACCCGGCACTCGCCGCCGGGATCGCAAACCGGCTCGCCCTCTACCGCTCGGGCCGTCCGTTCGTGGGGCGCATCCCGCGCTGACCGGTAGAATCCGCGGTTCACGTGATCCTCCGGCTTCAACACATCGGCACAACCTACGCGAACCATGCAAGCGCGGCGGCGCGCCTCGAGCGCGTGGGGCTCGAGCCCGCCGAATTGCGTACCGACCAGGGCCGCGGTTTCCAGCACGACTCCCGCACACTGCTCGGCAACGAGTGCTGGCTGCATGTGGTCCACAACTGGAACCCGGAAGCCCGGGTCTGCCGCCACCTCGCCGAAAGCGGGGAAGGTCTCGAGCACATTGCGATCGAGACGGACGACATCGAGGCGGCAGTCGCCCGGGTGCGTGAGAGCGCGCCGATCTGGGAAGACCGGATCCTGCGGGCGGCGGACGGCTTCGAGGCGTTCGTCTATCCGGATGACGCCTGCGGGTTCACGGTGGAACTGATCCAGCCCCACCCGACAAGCTGGAATTGGCCGGACCCGCCTCCCGAACGGGTCAGCCCACTGCTGGAACTCCGGCGGCTTGCCGAAGTGGTGGCGGGGACACCCGACCCCCGGGCAGCCGGAGCACGGTTTCACCAGCTTTTCGACCTTGCGCCCGAAGCCGACGGCGGGGATGTACTCGTCCCGTTCCGGAACGATTGCCAGCTCCGTTTCCGGCACGGGGCGCCGGGCCTCCACACCCTGGTGTTCGAAAGCGCCGATCCGGAGTCCGATCGCCGGGTTCTCGCTGCCCGCATGCCGACCCTGATCGGCGAGGGACCTGAAGTGCGCGTCGTGCCGGAAGCGGTGGGTTTCGGGATCGTGATCCGCGGTCCGGAGCGGTGAATCCGCCCCGGCGGGACCGGAATTGGCGTTTGACAGGCGCTACGAAATTCAAGATACTCGCGCGCTCGGCTTCGGAAACTTGAACCGGTAGGCTGCCCGTTTCCGGCGGGTCGCCATGCTGGTATTTCGGAAGCTGTTTTGTTTCTCCAAGTTAAGCGGAGCGAAAGGCCACGTGGAATTCAACTCTCCACCGTGGCCCACCTGTTGCGTTTAACAGGGGAACTTCCATTTCCATGCTTCCGATCCCCAAGGAGGACCAAGCAGCATGAGAAGATTGATTCTCTTCAGCCTGCTGCTGGCGTGGCCGGCTTCGGCGCTCAGCCAGCAGATTTACGGGCGACTCGAAGGCTCCGCCCAGGATACGCAGGGGCTGGTTCTCCCGGGAGTGACGGTGACCCTGACCTCGGACGAGCTGGTTGCCCCGCGTGTCGCAACGACAGACGTGGACGGCTCCTACCGGTTCGCGCAGCTCACCGGCGGCAGCTACAACCTCACCTTCGAGCTCGGCGGTTTCCAGACCGTCGTCTTCGAGGACGTCACGGTGGTAGGCGGTTCGACCTTCCAGATCGACGCCTCCATGGATATCGCGACCGTCGCCGAGACGGTGACGGTGACCGGCGAATCTCCCATCGTGGACGTGAAGACCACCGGGGTTTCGGCGACCTTCGACACCACCCAGCTTGAAGATGTCCCCTCCGCCACCGACATGTGGGCGGTCCTGCAGCAAAGCCCGGGCGTGCGGATGCGCGGGTATGACGTCGGCGGATCGCACAAGAGCCAGCAATCCGGCTACGAGACCTTCGGCGTGCGCGGCCAGAACCGGATCATCAACGACGGGGTGAACACCACCGAGGGAACCGGAGGCGCCGGGGGTTACTACGACTTCTACGCGATCGGTGAGTTCCAGGTCTCGGCCCAGGGCGCAGACGTGGAAACCAACACCCCGGGGGCTACCGTGAACGCAGTGTGGAAGAGCGGGGGCAACGAGTTCTCCGGAACCGAGCACGTGGCCTACGAGCCCGAGCAGTGGATCGCGGACAACATCACCTCCGACTTCGAGAGCCGCGGCGGCACCAGCGCCCCGGTGATCAAGTTCTACGAGTACCACCTCGATCTCGGCGGTCCGATCGTGCGCGACAAGGCCTGGTTCTACGCGGCCTACAACCGGTTCTACATCGACCGGATCATCTCCGGCCAGGCGCGGGACGTCGCCACCGACGTGGGCGACTTCGACATGTTCACGGTGAAGGCCAACTGGCAGATCACCGACCGGGACCAGTTCATTACCTTCCACCACTGGTCGCTGAAGCAGAAGCCGTTCCGGGGCCTCTCCGCCAACATCCCGGCGGAGTCGATCCTCGCCCAGGATTCGTGGAGCTGGCTGCACAAGGCCGAGTGGCAGCGGGTCTGGAGCGACCGGCTGTACAGCAACATCCAGGTGAACCACTTCGGGTTCGGCTGGCCGATGACTCCCGCGGTGGATCCGGCCACGAATCCGCCGCGCCTCGACTCCGGAACCAGCTTCCAGACCGGCGCCGGCTGGAGGCCCTTCACCTTCAACCGCTGGAAGCCGCACACCACCGGCCAGTTCAACTACTACCTTCCGACCGAGAGCGGCAGCCACGACTTCAAGTTCGGCTGGGACATGCAGATTGACGAGAGACAGTTCGGCTGGAACTCCAACTCCGGCGCAGTCCGCTACCTGGACAACAGCAGCCTGGACCCGCCGCGCCCGAACAACGTCGACCAGATTCGTTTCGAGAGCTTCCCCAACTTCAACCACGACCGGAACACCCACATCGACTTCTATGTCCAGGACGTGTGGACCCTTACCGACCGGTTGACCGTGAACTTCGGCGCGCGCCTCGGAACCCAGCGGATCGGCTACCTGGCATCGAGCAATGTTCCGGGCGGCACCTGCCCGGCGGTGGTCGGCTGCATCCGCGAGATTGCCGACATCGACGCCAACGTGGCGGCTGCGATGCCGCAGCTGTTCGGGTCCGGCGCCGAAATCGCAGCCAACAGCAATGTGATCAGCTGGTGGAACATCGCGCCACGGGTCGGTTTCACCTTCGACGCGACCGGTGAGGGCCGTTCGGTGGTGAAGGGCTACTGGGGTCGTTATTTCCACAACATGAACAGCGGTTGGCAAGCCGCCAACCCGGGCGGCAACAAGTTCGTCGTCTACGAGTTCCTCGACCAGAATCAGAACGGGTTGTTCGACGGCGTGAGCGAACTCGGTGAACGCCTCAGCGGCAGCACCGGCGCCGGACTCGGCGAAGACTTCAGCAAGCCGCCGACCGGCGTCGGCGTGGACGATGGCACCACGCAGCCCTATGTGGACGAGGTCAGCGCCTCCTTCGAGCACCAGGCCGGGCAAGATCTCGGACTCCGCGTCTCGCTGGTGCACAAGCGGCAGACCGGTGACTACGACGAAAATCTGAATATCGCCCGGGTCGGCACCCTGACGAACGCCAAGCAGATCCCCTGCCCGGCGACCTGCCCCGACGGGCTGGCCGGCACGAATATCACCGTGTACGACCTTCCGGACGGCGCCCCCACGAGCCAGAACCGCGCCACCAACGTTCCGGCCGCGTGGGCTGCCTACAACTGGACCACCGTTTCGGTGGGCGTGAACCGGCGCTTCCGGGGCAACTTCTTCTGGAACGCCTACTTCGACTACCAGTGGCGGCACGAGGGCCGGGACCCGAGCGACAAGAGCAACAGCCCGCTCACCACCGATCCGATCGGGGTGGACTGGAACTACGAGTACGGGTTCATCCCCCTGATCCAGGACGTCACCAACTGGCAGCTCAAGGCGTCCGGGCGCTACGTCGTGCCCGCGCCCTGGGAAGTCGGTCTCGCCGGCACGGCGCGCGTGGTCAGCGGGTTTCCCTGGGCGCCGCGGCTGAGCGCAGACATCGGGAATGTCGGGAGCCAGAACATCTTCCTCGACAACCTGAACAACCGCCGCTCGGACAACGTCACCATCGTGGACTTCCGGGTGGACAAGTCGCTCCCGGTGGGAGACTTCGGGACTCTCGAACTCATGGTGGACGTCTTCAATGTGCTGAACAACGCAGCGGAGACCAACTTCATCATTGATGTCGGTTCCAAGTACCGGAACACCATCGAGTGGATCCAAGGCCGCACCATCGGCCTCAGCGCCCGCTTGAGTTTCTAGGTCCTTCTCCGAAACGAGGACTTGGCCCGCCGCCCTTCGGGGCGGCGGGCCTTTTGCTTTCCCTCGTTGGCCGGACGAAGCAGTCGAAGTGTGGTCGGCAGGGTGGATCCGCCGCTCAAACGGCGTGAATTTCGATCAGCGTCTCCAACCCGGCGAAATCCGCCGGGTTCCGAGTGAACAGCGGCAGATCGCAAGCCAAGGCGGTCCCGCGATGAGGAGGTCGGCAAAGCGACGGCGCGTCTTCCGCCCATGGGATCGGGTCACCATGAAGACCCGGCCACCGGCACGGGCCGCCGCGCCGTCGAACGGCAACGGATCCCAATTCGAGACGACCCACAACACCCGGTCGTGACGCCGGGCGTGCTCACTCGCGGTTGTTGCGGCGTGCGGGCCTGTCGCAAGCTCGGCGAGCGTAACGGCCGAGACGGCCACCCCGTCAAGCAACGCATCGACGTCGATCCGATCCAAGTCAAATGACCACCGACGTGTCAAGCAGACCGCGGGCGAAGGGACTCCGCGACGGCGCTTCAGGCGAGGACATCCTGGTTCACCATGGTGACCAGATCCTCCCGAAACCGGTGACGGTCGATGCGCGGCGCCCTCCGGGCCGCCGCGGCAAGCACGGCGCGGGACACGAAACACCGCGCCGGAACCGGCCTCATCTCCGCAACGGGTGTTCCGTTTCGGATAACGATCCGATGTTCGCCGGCTGGCGCCTGTCGCAGGATTGCGGGGGATTCATTGCGAAGCTGGCGTTGCGTAATGGTGCGCATCGCATGGCGTCATCGTAGCTGTAGCGTCTTGTAGCACCGCAACACAGGCAGATGCCCCCTCGATTCGCTTCCCCCGATTCCCACCGCAACCGGTGGGTCCGCGCCCGCGCGCTGGTTGACCGGCAAGACCCGGACCCTCAACGGTGGATCGGGACGACGAGCTGCCCGCTCTTCTGCCCACCTGGATGGCAAACCGATGACACGGATGGCGCACTACGCCGTCATCGGGGCGCGGGCAAACCGGACGGCTCGGCGGGCACGCCAGACCCGCGTCCTTCAATCTACTCCGGGGCGCGTTCGTACTTGGTGAGGCCACCCCCCGCGAACGGACGGGAGGCCGGTCCCTCGGCCACGAAGACATTGCCGTCGGCGTCCACCGCGACCCCTTCGCCGGCCAGTCCCTGGAGGACCCGGCCCTCGCCCGGAATGTGCGGCGGGATGAATGCGGTCACGCGGTCCTCGCTGGCCGGACCGATGCGCACGCCGTTCATCCATCCGTAGTGGCTGGTCTCGTTGGACTCGGAATCGATCGCGTACAGCGTGTCGTCGTCGGTGATGAACAATCCGCTGATCCGGCCCATCTGGTGATACACATCCAGCAAATTGCCGTCCTGGTCGAAGATCTGGATTCGATGGTTGCCCCGGTCGGCGACGAAGAGGCGCCCGCGGGAATCGAATTCCAGTGCGTGCGGCGTACGGAACTGACCCGGACGAAACCCGATGACACCCCATTCCTTGATGAAGTTGCCTTCCGCGTCGTACTTCAGGATCCGTCCGGTACGACCCTCCGGGGGGTCCGGGTTCTGACCGCTATGGCCGTCGGACACGAAGATGTCGCCGTTCGGCGCGGTGATCACATCGCACGGCTCGTAGAGCTGCCCGGGGCCGGTCCCCGGCTGGCCGGCCACGCCGAGACGCATCAGGATTTCCCCCTCGGGGCTGAACTTGATGACCTGGTGGCCCTTGGTTCCGGCCTCGTTCCCCTGGGAATCGGTCACCCATACGTTGCCGTCGTCATCCACATGGAGGCCGTGGGGAAGCACGAACAGCCCGGCGCCGAACTGGGCCAGCACCTCCCCGGTGTGACGGTCGAACTTGAGAACCGGATGCACGTCGGGGTTTTCCTCGCAACCACCGGCAAGCGCGTTCGCACCGCAGCGGTCATACGCCCAGACATGGCCGTCGGGACCGATGTCCACCCCGGCGGTGGATCCCCAGGTTCGGCCGTCGGGCAAATCGGCCCACTCGGTGATGACCACCGGGTTCGGATTCGGCAGCATCCGCTGCACCAGATCGGCGTTCCCGGACGGCATCTCCTCCTCCGGCATCGACGGAACGCCGCAGGCGAGCACCGCGGCCAGCAGGACAACAGCAAACGGGGAAAGTCTCGAGGTGCGCATGGCATGCTCCTTTCAGGCAGCGGGAGGCCCGAAAGCGCGAGTCTATCCGCCTCGACCGCGTAGCATCCGCAGCCATGCATCGTGACGGACCGGGAACGACGCGCCCCGGGCTTTCCCGAAACCTCGGACTGGTCGGGCTCACCGCCACCGGAGTCTGTTCGATGCTGGGGGCGGCCATCCATGTCATTCCGTTCGCCATCCACCGGAGTGTCCCCGATATCGGGCCCCACGTGCTTCCGGCGTATGTCTTCGCGGCGCTGCCGGCGGTGCTGGCCGCGCTCGCCTACGCGAGCCTCGGCACCGCCATGCCGCGCGCCGGAGGAAGCTATGTGTATGCCAGCCGGGCCCTCGGTCCCTTCTGGGGATTCGTGGCCAGCTTCTCGCAGTGGTTCGGGCTGTCGATCGCCATCGGGGTGGTCTCCTGGCTGCTGATCCCCTTCGTGCGGGACACCGCCCTCACCCTCGGCTGGAGCGGACTCGGCGCCACCCTCGACCGGGGACCGGTGCGGGTCACGCTCGCCATCCTGTTCCTGTGGACCTTCGTGCTGGTGAACATCCGGGGCCTGAAGCTCTACGAGCGCACCCTCAACCCGATGATGTTCCTGATGTTCGGACTCGGTGCGGTGGTGATCGTGGCCGGTTTTGCCTTCGACCACGCCGATTTTGCCGCCGCCCTGCTGGCGACCGAAGGGCGCACCCTGCCGGAGCCGGCCCCCGAACCGCCGCTCCGGCTCATTCCCGGCCTGACCGCCTCGGTGCTGCTGTTCGCCACCTTCATCGGCTTCGACTCGATCGCCCAGGCCGGTGGGGAAGCACGCAATCCGGAACGAAACCTGCCCCTCGCGGTGGGCCTCACGATGGTGAGCGTCGGGGGGTTCTACTTCCTGTTCACCGCCGCCATGTACCACGCGGTCCCGTGGTCCCATGTGGCCGCCGAGGCCGCCGGGCGCGACCTGACCGCTCCCGGCCTCCTCGGGATGATGCTCCCGGCGGCGGCCACGGCGGCGATCCTCGCGGGTGCGGCGGTCGCGCTCATCAACGACTTGCCGGCGATGCTCCTCGCGGTCTCCCGGATGATGTTCGCGTGGGCAAGCGACGGAATCTTCCCGAAGGCGGTCGCCACCGTGCACCCGCGCTTCCACACTCCCTGGATCGCCATCCTGCTGAGCGGCCTGATGGCCTCGGCCGGCATCCTGGGAAGTCATTTCGCCGGAGACTTCTTCCTCGGCATCGACATCCTGGTCACTTCGATGCTGGTCAATTTCGCGCTGATCTGCCTCTCGCTGGTGGCGCTCCCGACCCGAAACCCGGCACTCGCCGCCCGCATCACCATCCTCGGTCCGGTTCGGCGGCGGCTGGTCGGGCTGGCCGGCGCCGGATTGCTCGGCCTCTTCCTCGCCGTCCACGTGTACCGCGACCTGACTGCTGAAGCCGAAGCGTGGTACTTCCACTCGACTCTGGTGTGGCTGTTGGTCATGGGGCTTGCCGCAGTCCTGTTCCTCCGCGAAATCGCGGCGCTTCGGCGGCGCGGCGTGGACACCCGACGAGTCTTCGCGACGCTTCCCGACCCGTGATCCCGACCACCACCCTGGCCCCGGGGCTCGAAGTCTCCCGAGTGATAACCGGGCTCTGGCAGGTGGCGGACCAGGAACGGAGCGGAACCGAGCTGGACCCGGAAGCGGCCGCCCGCGCCCTTGAGGAACTGGTGGACGCCGGATGCACCACCTTCGACGTGGCCGACCACTACGGGTCGGCGGAGATCATTGCCGGGGCGCTGAAGCGGCGGCGGAACGAAGTCCGGATCGTGACCAAATGGGTGCCGCCGCCGGGCGTTTCCTCTCGCAACGAAGTGAAGCAGGCGGTGGAACGGGCGCTCGGGCGGATCGGGGTGGAGCGGCTCGACCTGCTCCAGTTCCACGCCTGGAGCTACGCGGACCCGTCATGGCTGGACTGTCTGAACCACCTTGCGAACCTCCGCGCCGAGGGGCGGATCCTCCACCTCGGGGTGACCAACTTCGATGCCGCGCACCTCGACCTCGCACTCCGGAGCGGCTTCCCCCTCGTGTCCAATCAGGTCTGCTGCTCGCTCCTGGACCGCCGCCCCTTCGGACCGATGCGCGAAGTCTGCCGGACCCACGGAGTGAGGCTGCTCGCCTACGGCACGCTCGCCGGCGGCTTCCTGAGTGACCGATGGCTCGGAAGGAACGCGCCCGGGGGGGATGCATCCGGAACCTGGTCCCGGATGAAGTACCTTCGATTCATCCGGGAAGCCGGCGGCTGGGAGCGCTTCCAGGGACTCCTGCGCGCCGTCCGCCGGGTGGCCGACCGGATGGACCTGTCGATCGCCAACGTCGCCGGGCGGTTCGTGCTGGAGCAGCCGTTCACCGGTGCGGTGATCGTCGGCGCCCGCCCCGGCGAGCCCGGCCATCTCCGGGACAACCGCAAGCTGGCGGAAGGGGGCCTCGACACGGCGGCGCGGAACGAACTGGACGCGGCGGCCCTCGGGTCGATCCCCGGCGACTGCGGCGACGAGTACCGGCGCCCGCCGTTTCTCACCGCCTCCGGCGATCTGAGTCACCACCTGGAGCGCATCCCGGCCCCGTTCATCCCGGTGGAGAACCGGATCGGGATCGAAGGGGTCGGGGAGGCGGTCCGATCCGGGGAACGCATCCGCATCCGCGGAATTACCCCGGTCCACCGGGGGCGCCCGATCGGTGGCGCGGATCCGGTCGCGGAGGCCCATTTTCTTCTGGATCGCCTGGAGGGACTTCTGGCTTCGCTCGGCGGCCGGGTCGGCAACGCGGCCCTTCGGGTCCGCTCGCGGGATCCCGGCGCTGCCGAACCGGTGATCCGGAGACGCCTTGGTCGGCCGGTGGAAGTTGCCCGCGGTCCGACCGGGCTGGATGCCGACGCATAGACTGTCCCTGCCGATGGAAGCCCCCCTGCCGCTCCGCACCGCGGGCTCGGCGCTCGCCGCCAATCCGCTGCGCACGGTCCTGGCGCTCACCGGGCTGACGATCGGCATCGCCTCGGTGATCACGATGGCGGCCCTCGGATCGGGTGCCCGCGCCGAGGTGGCGAGCGACGTTCGGTCGGCGGGGACGAACATCGTGGTGGTCCGTGCCGGAAACTACATCCGGGGCGGGGACGCGATCAACATTCCGTCCGGGTTCGGGCGGGCGGATACCCTCACCGTCGGAGACGCCGAGGCAATCCGCCGGATCGACGGCGTGGCCATGGTGACTCCGGTGGTGGAGACCCGGTTTGCCGTGGAATCCGACTACGGCGACGGCTTCGGTCCGATCCACGGCGTATCGGCGGAAGCGGTGGACATCCACCGGCTGCGGATCCTGAGTGGCGGGAATTTCACGGCCGGCGATGTGGAGGAGGGAAACCCGGTGATCCTCCTCTCCGGGCCGCTCGCCGCCGATGTCTTCCCGGGGCGGTCCCCGGTGGACGGGACGGTCCGCATCCGGAACCGGGAATTCGAGGTGCGCGGGGTCTACCAGACCTCCGACCGGCGCCTTGCCGAGGCGGCGATCATCCCGTACCCGCTGGCCCGGGAACTGGCCGGGCGCGACCACCTGAACGCGGTGGCCATCGCCACCGCACGGGCCGGCGACGCCTCGATGGTGGCGCGCGAGGTGACCGAGCTGCTGCGGGAACGCCACGAACTGACGCGATCGGCTCCCCCTGCCGAGTCGGACGCCCCGCACTCGTTCCGCCGCGGCAACCGACTTCCCGACGACTTCACGGTAAGGACCCAGGCGACCTCCGCCCTGACGCAGGGCCTCTACACCACCGCGGCGGCCTTCGTGCTGGCCTCGATGCCGCGGCTGGACGAAGTCACTTCCGAGGAGATGGTGGGAACCCTCAACCGGGCCACGTCGACGATGACCGTGCTTCTCGGCGCACTCGCCGCCGTCTCGCTGATCGTGGGCGGGGTGGGGATCATGAACGTGATGCTGCTCGCGGTGACCGAGCGGACCCGCGAGATCGGGCTCCGGCTGGCCGTGGGAGCGCGCCGCCGGGACGTGCTCTGGCAATTCCTCGCCGAGGCTGTGGCGCTTGCCGCGCTCGGGGGATTCGCGGGGGTCCTGACCGGCGGCCTCTCGTCGCTGGCGGTGGAGGGAATGCTCGGCTGGCGAACGCTCATCCACTGGATCGCCCCGGTGGGAGCGACGGCACTGGCTGCCGCCATCGGCGTCTTCTTCGGCTGGTTTCCGGCGCGACGGGCGTCGCGACTGGATCCGATCGTGGCGCTCCGGACCGAATAGTCAGCGCTCGCGCACCGGCATCTCGACCCCCGTGTGCGGATCCACCATCGGTTCGTCGAGGAGGAAGGGCACTTCGATCTCGTAGGGGGCGCCTTCGAAGCGGAAGTACACATCGGCGACGGTGTTCTCCGTTTCGACCGGACGCCCGGCGGCGATCCACGCCTCCCCGAACTCGTCGATCACCGGCCGGATCGGCTCGGGGTCCTCGCCCGGACGCCGGACCGTGACCCGAACCTCCTCCGCCACGGCAGCCGGAAGCTCGCTACGCATCGCGTCCGAGAAGTAGATCCGGTGTTCCCCCCCGAAGTCGAGCACCACCTCGAAATGGAGATCGCCGTGCATGAACACATAGCCCCCGTATTTCGGGGAGTGATCCCCGTGGGCCATCATCGCCAGATCCTCGGTCGCATCGACCGGAGCTTCCGGTTCGGCAGCACCGCAGGCGACGAGCAGCAGTGCGGGAGGGAGGATACGGCGCATTGGCAGCCGGAGGTTAACAGGGTTCAGGGAGGAAAGAGGGCAACCAGTTCGGCGGGGCTCATCGCCTCCCGGATCGCCCGGGGCAGCCGCCCGGCGCCGCCGGCGAAGACCCGTTCGATTGCGGCGGCGAACTCCGGATCGGCCGCCGGGCGCACCAGCGCATAGCTTCCGAACCGGTCGGCGTGGTCCAGAAGGCCGTGGGCATCCGGGACCAGGGCTTCGAACATGAGCGCACGCAGCGTGTCCAGCCGGGACCTCCGGCCGTCCAGATAATCGGCCAGCAGGGCCAGCGCCACCGGCTCGAGGACCGCTTCCGGCGGCGGCTCGGCGCCGAACCGCTCGACCGCCGCCGCCAGCCCCTCGAAAACCGCGGTGCGGGGGTGGTGGAGCGGAACGATCCCGAGTTCGGGAAGACCGGTTTCCCGGAAGGCGGCGGCGGCGAGTTCCGCTTGGAGGTGGTGCCCGGGGACGCCTTCGTGGCAGGCGAGACGGCGGGCCTCCGGGGGACCGAGCCGCAGTCCCCGCGGAAGGGACAGGACGCCGTGCTCTCCGTCGTGGCGATAGAAGGGAGTGGGGCCGGTGGCGGTGGCCTGCCATTCCGCAGGATCCATCCAGCGGAGCCGCAGGGGAGGCCCCTCGAACGGGAAACGTTCGCGGCAGGCATCGAGCGCTTCCCGGAGCAGGCCTTCCGCTAGGCGTGTCCCTTCGCCGGCGAGGCGTTCGCTCCGGCGCCGGATGCGTACCGGCAGCGGGGCGATCCCGGGGAGCTTCCGGTTCACCTCGGCGTGAAGCCGGTCGAGAACCGCCGGATCCCGGCGATGGGGACGGAACCGGATTCCGAACACCGCCTGCAGTTCCTCGGCCACCGGGCGCGGACTCCCCCGGAGCCGCTCCACCCGAACCAGCAGCGCTCGCACTCCAGCGGCGAGGCGGCGATGGCGCTGGCTGTCCCCCGCCTCCAGCTTGCCGAGCAGACGCGCCGCGCGCCGGCCCATGGCGCCGAGGGTGAGCGGCTCGACGTCCCCGATGCTCCCGAACACATGATCCAGATAGAGGGGATCGTGATCTCCGAGAGCGAACGCCAGCTCCACATACTCGCCGGCGAGCCGGTCCGGCGGCGGCGCCGGCCCGCAGGCCACCAGCACCAGGACCCCGACAAGTCCGCGAAGCATGAAGGGACCGTAACGCACTCTTTTGACATGTTGCCGGACGCGGGCGTACCCTCCGGGCTTCCCGGAGGTTCTCCATGCGCACTCGCCTCATTGCCCTTTCCGCCCTTGTACCCGGGGCGCTCATCGCTTGTGGCGGCGGGATGCCCGAACCGGATCCGGTGGCGTCCCGGACCGAGCCGCTCGGCGTGCGGGCCGGCGGGGACACCGAACTGTCGCCCGACCTGTCGCAGATTCCCGAGGAGCTCCAGCAGGTCTTCCGGCGCATCGACGACAACATCGACGAGCACGTCATGAACCTGCGGCGCTGGATCCAGCAGCCGAGCATTTCCAACTCCGGCGAGGGCATCCAGGAATCCGCCGAAATGGTCAAGGGGTTCTTCGACCAGCTCGGCTGCCAGGTTTCGCAGGTCCACGACATTCCGATGACCGAATGGGGCCAGCCCGGAAACCCGGTGGTCCATGCCGACTGCGACTACGGCGCCGAACGGACGCTCCTCATCTACTGGATGTACGACACCATGCCGGTGACCCAGCCGGAGGCATGGAATTTCCCGCCGTTCGAGGGCGAGTTCACCGAGTTCGGCCCCTTCCAGAAGGTGATGATCGGCCGCGGCGCCACCAATTCCAAGGGCCCGCAGATGGTCCAGTGGAATGCAATGCACACCATCTACGAAGAGACCGGGACCATGCCGGTGAACCTGATCTTCGTTGCCGAGGGTGACGAGGAACGGATGTCCATCGGTCTCCGGCAGTTCGTCCGGGAGAATCCCGAACTCTTCCGCCATGCGGACGCCATGTTCCGGTTCGGCAGCCAGTCCCGGAGCGGGGCGGCCGGGATCTCGGGCGGCTCGGAGGGCTGCGTCTACATCGAGCTGACCACGAGCGGCGAGAGCTGGGGCCGGGGACCCACGGTGTCGGACATCCACGGCGCGCACAAGCGCTCCACCGATGCGCCGGCGCTGCGGCACATCAAGATGCTCTCGACGCTGATCTCGGATGACGGCAACACGGTTCTGGTGCCCGGCTTCTACGACGGCGCGATCCCGCTCACCGATGCCGAGGAGGCGATGTTCCTGCGTTCGGCGGAGAACATCGACCTGGCGGTCGCCGCCGACAACATCGGGGTCGCCCGCTTCATCAGCGATGACCCGCTGACCTACATCAAGAGCGCCCGCTACGGCATCTCCTTCAACATGGACGGGATCTGGGGCGGCAACATGTACCCCGGCGGCGCCGGCGCCATTCTCCCCAACCGCATCACCTCCAAGCACAACATGCGGTATGTCCCCGGCATGGACGGCCTGGAAATGGTCCAGAAGATCCGCGATTACCTCGACACCCAAGGCTACGAGGATGTGGAGATGACGATCATCGGCGATGTTCCGTGGTCGAAGAGCAGCTACGACAACCGGGCTGCCGAGGCGCTGTTGCGCACCTACGACATCTTCGGCATCCGCCACGGCACCCCGCTGGAGCATGAAACCATCCTCGGTGGTTACTGGCCGGCCTACCTCTTCAGCGGCCGCGACGCCGACTTCGAGGATGGCACCGATCTCCGGATGCCGATCGTCGGCGGGGCAGCCGGACACGGCGGCGGCGCCCACGCCGCCAACGAATTCTGGGTCATCGAAGGCGCGGGCGAGGTGTACGGCATGGCCGGCGCCGAAAAATCGATCGCCACGTTCCTGTACGCCTACGCCGGACTGCTGGACGCCCCCCCCGCCGAAGACGCCACCGCCGGCGAGTGAGCGACGCGCGCCCCGCCGGCGACCGCGGGGCGCGCTCACCGGCATCCCGGGCCGCATCGAGCCTCGCCCCGACCACCGGGAGGTTCTCCCCGACCACCCGGAGGCCTCTCCCGTCCGTCCCGGCCCTCTCCGCCCCTCGCCCCACCGGGCAGGTCTTTTGACAGCCCACCGGTCGCCCGCGTACCCTCGCAGGACGCTGGAGGAGGACGTCCATGCCCTCGAATCGCAACCTTGTTCCCGGCCTGCTGATCGGTTTCGGAGTCCTTGCCGCCTGCGGCGGCGGAACGCCGGAGGTGGATCGGATGGCGCCAGCAGCCGCGTCACTCGGCATCCGGCCGCACGGCGACACCACGCTCTCCCCGGACCTGTTCGGGGTACCCGGGGAACTCCAGGAGGTCTTCCGGCACATCGACGACAACATCGACGAACACGTCATGAACCTGCGGCGCTGGATCCAGCAACCGAGCATTTCCAACTCCGGCGAGGGCATCCAGGAATCCGCCGAAATGGTCAAGGGTTTCTTCGACCAGCTCGGCTGCCAGATTTCGCAGGTCCACGACATTCCGATGACCGAATGGGGCCAGCCCGGAAACCCGGTGGTCTACGCCGACTGCGACTATGGGCGGGAGAAGACGCTGCTCATCTACTGGATGTACGACACCATGCCGGTGACCCAGCCGGAGGCGTGGAACTTCCCGCCGTTCGAGGGCGAGTTCACCGAGTTCGGCCCCTTCCAGAAGGTGATGATCGGGCGCGGCGCCACCAATTCCAAGGGACCGCAGATGACCATGTGGAACGCCATGCACGCGATCCACGAGGTCACCGGGACGATGCCGGTAAACCTGATCTTCATCGCCGAGGGCGACGAGGAACGGATGTCCATCGGTCTCCGGCAGTTCGTCCGGGAGAATCCCGACCTCTTCCGACACGCGGACGCCATGTACCGGACCGGGCGCCAGGCCCGCAGCGGCGCCGCCGGATTCTCCGGCGGGTCGGAGGGCTGCGTCTACATCGAGCTGACCACCAGCGGCGAGAGCTGGGGCCGGGGACCCACGGTTTCGGACATCCACGGTTCCCACAAGCGCTCCACCGACGCCCCCGCCATGCGGCACATCAAGATGCTCTCGACCCTCTTCGAGGACAACGGGAACACGATTCTGGTCCCCGGCTTCCACGAGGGCGCCGACCCGCTGTCACCAGCCGAAGCGGCCATGTTCGAGCGGTCGGCGGAGAACATCGACATGGAGGTCGCCGCCGACAACATCGGGGTCGCCCGCTTCATCAGCGACGACCCGCTGACCTATCTGAAGAGCGCCCGCTACGGCATTTCCTTCAACATCGACGGCATCTGGGCCGGCAACATGTACCCCGGCGGCGCCGGCGCCATCCTCCCCAACCGCATCACGTCCAAGCACAACATCCGGTATGTCCCCAGCATGGACGGCCTGGAGATGGTTCAGAAGATCCGCGACCACCTCGACGCCCAAGGCTACGAGGACGTGGAGATGACCATCATCGGTGACGTGCCGTGGTCGAAGATGCAGTTCGACAACGCCCTCGCCGACGCCGGCAACCGGATGTTCGAGATCTTCGGCGTCCGCCACCGCACGCCGCTCGAAGAGGCTTCGATCCTCGGCGGCGGCTACTGGCCAGCCTACCTGTTCAGCGGGCGGGACAAGGAGCTTCCGGACGGCGCCGATCTCGAGATGGACATCGTCGGCGCCGGGCTCGGCCACGGAGGCGGCGCGCACGCTGCCAACGAGTTCTGGGTCATCGAGGGCGCCGGGGAGGTATACGGCATGGCCGGCGCCGAGAAGTCGGTGGCCACCGTGCTCTACGCCTACGCGGGGCTTCTGGACGAGCCGCCGGCCGGCGAAGCCACTGCCGACGCCTCCGGCAACGATTAGGCGGAACTTCACCAGGCATCAGGCGCAGATTTTGCTCTCAACACATTGATATTCATGGCTTTTCAGAACGGATTGCTGGCTTTCAACCTGTCTCCGTCATGGGAACAGCCTGGTCCGGTTTGACATCCAGGAGGCTCAACGCTCGGTCTTGTAGCGTTGTGGGTCGGGTCACGATGGCCACCCTTGCCTGCTCTGTTCCCGGCAGGCGCACCGTGTTCAACACGATGGTGGAGAGATCATCAAGCAGCGTCCGGAAGCTGTGAACCGGCATCCCGTCGGAGGTGCGCCTGGTCGCGGCCTTGCCTTGGGCGCCGGGCGACGGCATGGCTCTCTCGACCGGTGTGGCGCGGCGGCGGCGAGCGGCGACTCGATCGTCGTCTTCGAACAACAGCGGCGCCAACCGCCGCCGCATGTGCCACTCGAGGTAGTAGCTCAGCACGCACAGGAACACATGGCCCCGCACATGCTCCTCGGTGTAGACGTGGACCGGTCGTAGCCGCAGGTCGGACTTGGCGATACGGAACGCCCGTTCCACGGTGGACAGGCTCTTGTAGGCTTCCACGACGGCGTTCGGCGCCATGCCCTCGAGGCTGGTCCGGACGATGAAGATGCCGTCGAAGCGGGCCTCGTCCTCGATCCGCTCCTTGCGGCGTCTCCAGGTGAGGATGTTGTCCGCGATGGTGATGTCGAACAGTTTCTCGACTTGGTGGCGGTTGGCGTGGCGCCCGACGCGGCGCCCGATCTCCACCCGGTCGGAGAGGGCGCCGGAACGAACGGAAGTTGCGATGCGGTCCAGCGCCTGTTCGGTGGCCTTGAGCAGGGCCTCCCGCTTGCGGCGGCGTTCTTCGCGCAGACGCGGGTTCAGACACACCATGAGTCGTTCGCCGGGGAAGTCGGGACTCGTGATCTCGGCTACTGCATCGGGCGTCAACTCGTCGGGGGCAAGCGTTGTCCGGGCCAGCTTGCGCAGATCGACGGCCTTCAGCGCCGAGACCCAGGCAAGGCCTGCGGGTTTGAGGTCGCCCTGGATGCGGGCGGAGGTGATCATCCCGCGGTCGCCCACCAGGGCGATGCGAGTAATGCCGAAGCGCTTTTGGATCTTGTTGACCTGGGAGGCCAGAGTGGTCGGGTCGGCGGTGTTGCCGGCAAACAGTTCGACCGCGATCGGACAGCCTTCGGAGTTGCAGAGCAGGCCGAAGACGATCTGCTTCTTGCCCTTCTTGCCGTCGCGGTTGTAGCCGAAGGCGGCCAGCGGGCAACAGCGGCCTTCGAGGAAGGAACTCGACACGTCGTAGAGGACCAGGGTCGCATCGCGCAGATGACGGCGGGCCAACGAGCGCTCGATCCAAGGCTGGCGCTTGAGCAACCAGTCGAGCATGCCGAGCAACTCGTTGCCGGTGACCGGCCCGAGTTCCAGCAGGGGGCCGAGGCTGTTGGTGGCGGTCTCCGGCGACAGGCGCCGGGCAGTGGCGAGCTTGGAGTCAGGGGCGAGGACGCGGGAGACGATCGCGGCCAGCGCCAACTGACGCTCGCGGGTGCGGGTTCGGTGCAGGAGGCGATCCAGTCCCAGTCGGCGGGCGGTGCCGAGCACGGCAAGGACATTGCCGTGATGGAGCGAACGCTCGACGTCGAAGAGTTCGGCGGCGTCGCGAACGGCAATGCCGCCCTTGAGAACGGTGCGGAAGCCCTCGACGATGTGGGGAGGGAGCTTGGAGAGGTTGGCAAGGGTCTTCTTGCGAACGGACTTGCCCTCGCGCCAAGCGTGCCGGAGTAGGACGGCGGGTTTTCCGGCTTGGTTGGGGATGCGTTCGATGTTGAGAGCCACGACGGATTATGGGAACAACAGGTCGAAGCATACGTAATCATATTCCTGCTGTCAACTGGCACACAAGCTGCTGTGGGTGTTTCGTGTTATGGGAACATATATCCAGTTTTCAACTCGCAAAATGCACTGAAAATACAGTCAAATCAACACGTTAGGGTGCTGATACGCCCGTGAAGTTCCGATTAGGACGCCTCTCGGGAACCCGCGCCGCGCCGCCGCCGGGACACCGGATGCTCGTCAAGAGTGTGGCGCAAGCAGGTGTTCCGTCTGAGCCGACTCCACCCGGACCTTCCGCCGGTTCTGCCGGAATTTGACACGGGAAGGGCTCCGAAGGGCCCCCTTCTCCAAGTCAACCACGGGACCACCCCGCCAATTCGGAGCTTGGTCGGCGAATCAAGCCGTGGCAAACATCCTCCGGTTAAGCTTAATTTAAATTAAGCTTAACCGGCTACCGGCCAGCGACGCTCGCCGGAACGGTGCCTATTTGTTGCATTTCGACAGACACGATTTGAAATCAACCCTGTTTGGTAGCCGATCGGTGCATGGCGGAAGGTCTGGCCAATTTTTCACTCGGGAACACGTTGCCGCGGAGTGTTTCGACCTATTGCGTCAATGTCTCGACTTGGCACCCGGCACGCACTTCGTGGAGCCGGCAGCGGGCAGCGGCGCCTTCTACTCGCTCCTGCCCGAAGGGCGGCGCACCGGCATTGATCTCGACCCACGCGCCGATGGGATCAAGCAGGCGAATTTCTTCACATGGAGACCCAAACCCGCAGCCAACATCGTGGTGGTGGGCAATCCGCCGTTCGGCAGGCGAGGGCGCACTGCTGTCGACTTCGTCATCCGCTCCCTCTCTTTCGCGGAAACCGTCGGAATGATCCTGCCGATGACATTTGCCCGCTATGAGGGGCAAAAGCACATTCCGGCGGAAGTGCGGCTAGCCTACTCCAGAAGGCTGGACGCCGACTCATTTATCCTTCCCGACGGTAGCCCCTACTCGGTGCGCACGGTCTTCCAAGTATGGACGCGGCGATCCGGATCGCCCGACCTACGAGTACGCCGGCCGCTCCCCACAAGCCATCCCGACTTCACGATGTGGCAGTACAACAACACTCCGGAGGCCTTGCGCCATTTCGACCAACCGTTCGTATTCGCGGTGCCTTGCCAGGGTTGGCAGGACTACGGCCGCCGCGAAACCAAAGCTGAGGCGTGCGAGAAATCGAAGCAGTGGATGCTGTTGCGCCCCTTGAAGAAGACAGCCCACCGAGTGCTTCACGACGTCTTGGATTACCACACTCTTGCTCACAATTCCCAGACCGCCACTCCGGGATTCCGAAAGGGTACGCTTGTTCAGGCATATATGGATACCTCATGTTAGCCACTCTGTTCGAGGAGCTACGCACCAACCCCGTCGGTTTTCTCGGAGCCACCCGTGGCCAAGATTTCGAGAACCGCGTCAGTGCAGGACTGGATGCTCGCGCCTATAACCGCATCCTGAAAAGCGATTTGAGCCACGAGGAATGGAACGAACTGCGAAACGGCGTGGAGGCGGACTCGCTCGCCTTTTCCAACACGTCCACTCGTCGGAAACACTACGTTGAACGGCCGTTCGGTAGTCAGCGGTATCCGGATTTCCTTGTGCTCGATGGCGCGCGAGTCGTGCTGATCGAGGTCAAGTTCTCAAGGAAAAAGCAAGGACATCCAATGTGGAACGGAGGCCTGCCACGCCAAGGCGGTCTCTATGTTTTTGGAGCCTACGGGAGACAGGACGTCACCTTCTTTCTCGGTCGGGACGTTGTTTCGTCCGAGGAAGCGAGGCAACTGCACAATTTCTTCGAGAAGCTGACGGAACTGCAGGACGCGTTCAATGCAAAATCAATGACAGGCCAGCGCTATGGTTTTACCGCCTATTCACGGAAGGCCTTCGACCAGCGGGCAAAGCACAGCCCGAATGCTGTGCTGGACTTCTTCACGAACCCCGGAAGGTGTGATCTCGAGGATTCGGCCCTCGCATTTCTGCAGCGCCGCACAGACGGGTAGGGCATCCCAGCCAGCCGGGGCCATGCCACATGACCGGTGGGCGAACCGGACATGGCCGCATTGCCCGATCGGATTGCGCCCCCCCCTTTGGCATCACCCGGATTGACAGCCGCCAATCGCGCATACACTTCCCTTCTGCCCCCCTGTGCCAACGCAGGAGAGCCTCCGATGAACCCCCCGAACGATGCGATCGGTGATCCCGCCATCGAGGTTCGGGATCTCGTCAAGACCTACGTGCTGGGGGAAGGCCACGAAGTCCGGGCGCTCCACGGTGTAAGCCTTGTCGTCGGGGAGGGCGAGTTCGTTTCGGTGCTCGGGCCCTCCGGGTCCGGGAAGAGCACGCTCATGCATATCCTCGGCTGTCTGGACCAGCCCACTTCCGGCGCCTACCGGCTCCGGAACCGGGACGTGTCGAGCCTGGACCCGGACGAACGGGCGCGCATCCGGAACGAGGAGATCGGCTTCGTCTTCCAGAGCTTCCACCTGCTGGCGCGGGCGTCGGCGCTCGAGAACGTCGAGCTTCCCATGCTCTACCGGGCTGACAAGCCCCCGAGGGAGGAGCGGCGCCGGCGCGCCGAGGAGGCACTCGCCGCGGTGCGGCTTTCAGACCGGGCGACGCATGCACCGAATCAGCTTTCCGGGGGGCAGCAGCAGCGGGTGGCCATCGCCCGGGCACTCGCCAACGGGCCCCGGCTCCTGCTGGCCGACGAGCCCACCGGAAATCTGGACACCAGGACCGGGAGGGAGATCCTTGATACGTTCGCCCGGTTGAACCAGGAACGGGGACTGACGGTGGTGATGATCACCCACGACCGTCAGGTCGCTCGATACGCCACCCGGCGCGTGGAGATCGAAGATGGAAGGATCCGGAACGAAACGCATGAATAACCCGGTGGCGCCGGGCCGGCGCCCGATGGACCGCCACACCGCAATCGAAGTCGCCGGGCAGAGCCTGCGGCGCTATCCGCTGCGTACCGGTCTCACCCTGACCGGACTCGCCATCGGGGTGGCGGCGCTGATGACCACCATCGCGCTCGGGCGCGGGGCGCAGAACTCCATCCAGCGGCAGGTCCGGGCTGCCGGACTGAACGTGATCGAAGTGACGGCCGGCAACTACCGGACCCGCGGCGAGCGTCCGATCGGCGGCACCCGGGCGCCCACTCAGCACGGACGGGTCGTGCCGCCGGGGTTACTCGAGCGGCTGATCCGGCAGGTCGAACCGGTGGCGCTGGCGCATCCGGAAAACGATCCGATGGAGAAGCACGACCACCCGACTGCCGCCGAACGGCTTGGCGATTCGGCAGCCGGCCTGGGCTCGGCGGCAACCCTGAGCCAGGATGACGCCGAAGCCATCGCCCGCCTGCCCGGCGTTGCGCACACCGCATCGGGGGTGCATGAGAGCGTGCGGGTGTTCAGCGCCGACGGTCGCTGGTTCACGCGCCTCCACGGGACCGAGGTGGACCTGGTGGACATCCGGCGGTCGTTCTCGATCCAGCACGGGCGTTTTTTCACCCGGCGGGAACTGGATCGCGAGGAGCAGGTGGCGGTGCTCGGCAGCGTGGTCCGGGATCGGCTGTTCGGCGAAGACGAGAACCCGACCGGACGGGAAATCACGATCTGGAACCAGCCCTTCGAAGTGGTCGGCGTAGTGACGAGCAGCAACTGGATGAACCCCGGCGCTCCCGGCGACGACGAATTCGACGCGGTCTACACCCCGTTCACCACGATCCACAAGCTGCTGAACGTCACCAACCTGAATTCGGTCACGGTTACGGCTTCCTCTTCCGGGCAGGTAACCGGGTTGGCGCGGGACATCACCGAATTGCTCCGTGAGCGCCACGGCATTCTCGACACCATGCCGGACGACTTCACCGTCTCCACCCAGGCTTCCGAAGTCCTCTCGAAGGGCTTGCACCCGGACGTGGCGCGGACCCTCGCCGGCAATATCCCGAACCTCGAACGCACCACCTTGCAGCAGCTCGCCGAGACCCTCGAACGGTCGAGCCGGACCATGTCCGCCCTTTTGCTGGCGATTGCGCTGGTGTCCCTGGCAGTGGGGGCGATCGGCATCTCGAATGTGATGCTGCTGTCGGTCCGCGAACGGATCCGCGAGATCGGTCTACGGATGGCAGTGGGGGCCCGTACCGGCGATGTCGGCGGCCAGTTCCTCACCGAATCGGTGATGCTCGGCGCCCTGGGCGGCGTGCTGGGCATCGTGCTGGGGACGATCGCCTCGCTCCTGGTGGAACGCGGTTTCGGCCTCGCGATGAGTCTCTCGGTCCTCACCGCGATCCTGTCGCTGCTGGTGGCGGTCCTAGTGGGTGTCGTCGCCGGAGTGGTTCCGGCCCGGCGGGCGGCGCGGCTCGATCCGATCGTGGCCCTCGGCGCCGAATAGCCGCCTCCGCGCTTCGCACCGCCCCCGATGGTAGGGTCCGCTGGCCGCCCTTGATCGCCCGGAGCATTCCCGAACTACATCCCGGGGGAGGATTTCATGAGCCGTTTTCGTCCGGGGCCGGGATTTCTCGTCACCGCCGCCTTCATCGGTCCGGGAACCATCGTGACCGCCAGCCGCGCCGGGGCCGGTTACGGGGCCGCGCTGTTGTGGGCGGTGCTCTTTTCGGTGTTCGCCACCTGCGTGCTCCAGGACATGGCGGCACGGGTCGGGATCGTCGGACGGCGCGGGCTTGCCGAAGCCATCCGCGACAGCCTCGGGAGCCGGGCGGCACGGATCACCATCCTGGCCCTCATCGCAATCACGATCCTGATCGGAAACGCCGCATTCCAGACCGGCAACCTGCTGGGAGCGGCCCTCGGACTGAACCTGATCACGGGCGTGCCGCAGGCCGCACTCGTACTCGTCATCGGCGGCGCCGCCGGCGGCCTGCTGCTGACCGGCGCCTACCGGACCATCCAGAACACGCTGGTGTTCCTGGTGGGGCTGATGAGCGTGGTGTTCTGCGTGGTGGCGGTGCTGACCGCCCCGAGCCCGGCGGAACTCCTTTCCGGTCTCCTCGTGCCGCGGATTCCTGCCGGATCCATGCTCACGGTGATGGCCCTGATCGGGACCACCGTGGTCTCCTACAATCTGTTCCTCCACGCCAGCACCTCCATGGAGCGATGGCCCGATGCGTCCCGCAATGCGGAGAACATCCGGGAGAGCCGCCGGGACATCCTGTTCTCGGTGGCGCTCGGCGGCCTCATCACCGCCGCGGTGGTGGTTTCCGCCTCGAGCCTTGCGGGCCAGGGAGCGGATGCCGCAAACGCAGCGGCGGTGGCCACCCGGCTCGAACCCCTGCTGGGCCCGGCCGCCCCCGTCTTTTTCGGGATCGGCCTTTTCGCCGCCGGGCTCACCTCGGCGATCACGGCCCCGCTCGCCGGCGCCTACGCAGCTTCCGGAGCCTTCGGCTGGAAGGCCGACCTCAAGGGCGCCCGATTCCGGATGTTGTGGGCCTTTGTCCTGCTGACCGGGATGCTCTTCGGCGTCTTCCTCGGAGCTTCGCCCTATCGGATCATCGTGCTGGCCCAGGCCGGAAACGGCATCGTCCTGCCCCTGACGCTGATCCTGCTGCTGCTCGTGGTGAACCGGAAGGAGATCGTGGGCGCCGCCCGGAACGGCCGCCTCGCCAACGTGCTCGGCATCCTGGTGGTGGCGATCATCGCCGCGTTCGCGCTCTTCCAGCTCGGCAGGGTTCTCGGCGTGTTCGCGTGATGGTCCCGGCTTCGCACTCGCCGCAGCCGGCCACGCCCCGCCGATGCCCTCGCAGGAAAACGCTCCGGTTGTAGTGACTGCCGGACCGGGTGCTGGATGGACGCGACAGTGTCCTCGCCAAGTCGTGGAGGCAGCCACGGTCGTCACCGTAGCCCCGCTCGCCCACCTTCCGGACAGCGAACGCACCCACCACATCCCCGGCGGAACCATTCTTCCCGGATTCATCAAAATCTCCACCTGAAGTGGCTCTTCGACGAAGAGAGCCGTCCGGAACACGGCGCGCAACGGACGGTTCAGCGAGGCGCCCGGCCGGGCGTTCCTTTTCACCCTGTCCCGGGTCAGGCCGAGGGCAGCGCCGCAAACCGGAATGAGCTGACGGAGATGACAGACTGGGAAACATGTCCGGCTGTGGAGCAGACGCCTCTTCCTGGGCCGCACCGTCGTTTTGTGGCGGCTCTTGATCTCGTGGGCATTGAGAGCTTTGAGGGCGCGCAGGGGAGCGGTCCGGGACGTGCATCCCGCCTGAAGATTACGGCAAATTTCGGACATCACTCGCATTGTCAGAAACATGTATCATATTTTGGACATGGCAGTCTTGACGCAAGACGCTGGGTTGCGATCCCGCCTTCTCGCCCGGGTGGCGGCCAACCCGGATGAGGTCTGGGTTCCCGGCGATTTTGCCGACCTCGGCAACCGCGCCGCCGTCGACAAGACCCTTCAGCGTCTGGTTGCCGCTGGCGACCTGCGCCGCTTCGACCGGGGACTCTACGACCGCCCGCACACCAATGGGCTGACCGGTCGTTCGACCGTGCCCGACTACCGCGCGGTGATCCGTGCCGTCACTCGCCGCGACCAGGCGCGCGCCGTCATCGACGGCATGACCGCCGCTAACGAGCTCGGCCTCACCACCGCCGTTCCAGCCCACATCGAGGTTCTGGTCGATGCGCGACTGAAGCCGATCAAGCTGGGTCGTCAGGAGATTCATTTCCGATACGCGGCGCCCAGCCGCCTCTACTGGGCCGGCCGTCCGGCCATGCGGGTGGTTCAGGCGCTGCACTGGATGCAGGACATGCTGTCCCGAAACGAAGAACGGCAACGCATCGACGCTGCGTTGCGCCGCATCTTCGCGGACCCTCGGCACGGAAAGGCGATCCGCAACGATCTGGAGGCGGGCTTTTCCGCACTGCCTATCTGGATGCAGGAATTCCTGCGCGGCCTGCTGAGCGATGTCAGCGTAGATCGGGCCTACTTGTGACCACCGCGGCCTACAAACAGATCGGCGCCGCGCCCGCGCGAGATCGCCTCGATCTGTTTCTCGCAGCCGCCAACCGGCTCGGTGCACCGGTCAACCATGTCGAGAGGAGCAGACACCGGGAAAGGTTGGCGGTGCGTGGGTTTTTGCCGGATACGCGGGTCCCGTTGTGCGCCCTTTTACGAGATCTTCCCGGGAACGATTCGCCAAGAGACGATCCCGGAAGCGGTCCCGGTCAACCGGTTGGCGGCGCAGGGTGAGCGGCCATCCCTGCTGCGAAAACCCGGCTGAACCGTGGCGCAAAATCCCGACCGCCCCGGCGCCGCCGACGCGGGCCTGATGCCAGGGAACCGCAGGGCTTCAGCTGATGAAGTGGCCTGGGTGACGGCAGACCGACGACATCAAGTGCTCCCGAAGGAAACCGGAAAGCAGAGCGCAGCCCATGATCCGGGGGATCGGGAAGAAGGAGGCGGCGGGGGGGTGTCCCGCCGCCTCCATGCGACTCAGAAGAACTGGATGGAGTAGCTGATCCGGAACCCGCGGCCCCGCTGTGCGGCCAGATCCTTGATCAGCGACGTGTGGTGGCGGTAGGTGGTGTTCGTCAGGTTGTAGCCCCGCACCGAGAGATTCGAGACGGTGTGGGCGCCAACGAATACACGGGACGCGGTGAAATCGAACACCGCGTAGCCGTCGGTCGGGGTCTCGGTGTGGTAGAGCCGATCCATGCGGGCGGCCCATCGGAGACGCGGCGAGAGGCGGAAATCGCCGATCGACACATCCAGCCGGACCTGTCCTCCGAGCGGCGGAATCCGCGGGGCGTTTTCCTGGGTTCCGGTGAGGCTTGCATCCACATAGGACGCATTCGCCACCAGTTCCGCGGCGCCGAGCAGCAAGTGTCCTTCCACTTCGTATCCCTGATAGACCGCATCCGCCTGAAGGAACTCGAGGACCTGGAGTCCGCCTTCCTCTTCCCCGTTGGCGGCGCCGAAGATGAAATCGGAAATGTCGTAACGAAACACGCTGGCACTGCCGATGATGTCGTCCGAACTGTGCCGCAAGCTCAGTTCCAGCCCCAGGGACCGCTCGGGGTCGAGGTTCGGATTGCCGATCTCGAAAGCCAGATTTCCGACGTGGGGACCGAAGTTGTAGAGCTCCTCCAGCGAAGGGGTCCGGGTGGACAGACTCGCCGTGCCGACCAGGGAAGTGGCCTCCGTCAGGGCATAACGCGCACCGGCGCTGCCCGAAGCGGCGAGGAAGTCCCGGTCCCGCACCGGCGGCGGCTCGTGCCCGTCCTCGTCGCCATGGTCGTCGCCGTGGTCGTGGCCATGGTCGTGGTCGTGGCCATCCCCCCCAACCGTCTCCCCGTGATCATGATCGTCGAGATCCGGCCGGGCGTTGACGACATAGGCATTGCGCTCCATCCGCGCCCCCAGCAACACGGCGAACCGGTCGGTCGTCTGGAGCTCGTTGTAGGCGAAGGCGGCATAGGCGTTCTGCCGGGTCTTCGGCGCCAGCGCTTCCTCGCCCGCCGCCTGGTAATCCCGGAAATTGCCCCAGAGTCCGACCCGGCTGTTCCAGCGACCGCTCGGCCGCTTCAACTCGCCCCGGAGCACCAGGGAGCGGTTGTCGAAGTGGGTGGCCACCAACTCCGTGCCATCCGCCACGAACTCCTCGATCTCGTCCTGATCGTAGTCGCTGTAGCGCACCGTGAACTCCGCTTCCGGGAACAACGAACCCAGTTCGCGGACGCCGAAATCGGATCGGAACTGGCGCCGGTTCATGGTCACATCCACCAGAAGCTCCTCCTCCTCCTCGTCTTCCTCCCCGTGGTCGTGTCCATGGTCATGTCCCTCATGGCCGTGCGGGTCTTCCGCCGGCGCCCCGTGTCCATGGGCACCGTGAAAATCGCCGGCGAAGGGAACCCCGTAGCGGGAATCGTCGATCCGCATGCTTCCCGAGAACCACGCCCGGTCGCCGAAGATACCGAACCCGGCCTCCCCCTGATCCATGGCCATCTCCGAGTTTTTCACCGCCCCCGACGGGGCGTTGTAGTCGCTCGCGCGGTTGCTGTTCCCGCCACCCCAAGCGAACCAGCCGTTGCCGGATGCCTGGAGCCGGGCGCCTCCGCGACGACCGTTATCGGCGCTCGAGAAGTCCCCATTGACCTGGCCACGAAAGCCGGCGGGGGGATTGTGCGCGAGGTGGGAACTCATCGAGATCACGTTCACGGCGCCGCCGATCGCGTTGGAGCCGTACAAGAGGGTCGCCGGCCCCCGGACCACTTCGACGCGCTCCGCCTGGAGCGGATCCACCGGAACTCCGTGATCGGCCGACTGGCTTCCCAGATCGCCGGTCCGAACGCCGTCCTCCATCACCAGCACCCGGTCCCCATCGAAGCCGCGGACCACCGGACGGGCCGAGCCCGGCCCGAAACTCCGCACTGCGATACCCGGTGAACCCTCCAGGAGCTCCGCCACATTCCGCGCCGCCTGATTCTGCAGTTCGAGACCCTCCACGGAGTGCACCGAGCCGAACGTCCGAATCGGGGTCGAATCACTGGCCGAAGCGGTCACGCTGACCCGTTCGTGCATCCGGTGCCCGGACCGGAGCAGGATGGGTTCATCGAGTTCGACCGACTCGTTTTCGGAAACCGCGAGAACGCGCCGGATTGCGCTCAGGAATCCGAGATCCACCTGAAGCGTGTAGGCACTGTAGTGAACCTCCGCCTCGATCGTGAACCGGCCGTCGTCATCGGTATGGACGACCTGGTCGGTCTCGAGAAGCACGATTTCGGCGCCGTGCGCGGGTTCGCCGCTCGATTCGATGATGACGGTTCCGGAAATCGTGTGAGCGGCGGCCGGACCTGCAAGGACCAGCCCGACCGCAAGAAGGACGACAGCGCGCAAACGAGCCGCCCCGGAAAAGGGGGGAAGAGAGAGGGAAAGATGCCTCGACATGGGTGGCCTCCCGGGCTTTCTGGCTGAGAGACGAACTTCCAGAGGCCCGCCGACGGGGCCGTTCGTTCTCCCTGAGGCTTGGAACGCCGACTCTCAGGAGGGAGGTGCGCGGGGATCGCCGGCGAACACCGGCGCCGCCGGGAGCGCCGGAGCGGAATCCGGGCGCCAGCCATCGGCCCATATCCACGAAACCCCCGCACCCGAGGCATCAAGCACCACCGCTTCATCCGGTCCGCCCGTGCGGCAGACGCCACAGCGGGAGTCAACCCGGTCCGAATGCTCGTGGACCGCGAACCCCAGGGGCGCCACCGCCACCAACAGGACGGACGCGATCACGAGGACACGCGGCAACCATCCGTTCCGAAGGCAAGAGTGCATCGCTCCGGCCATGGTAGCAGGGGGCGGCGGCGTCGGGCTACGGCAACTCCCCGTCCAGCTCCCCGTATACCCGCTCGAGCGCCATGCCCCGCTGGCTGTCGCGGAGCGACCAGGTCTCGAGATCGCCGAAGTCGGCCTGCGCGACGGCTTCCTCCCGGGAGAGGCCCAGATGGTGCAGACGGGTGGATTCGGCGATGACTGTCCGGATCGCCTCGATGGCCACATCGATCTCCTCCCGCAGGACTTCGGGGGCGTCCACGAAGCCGTGTCCGGGAACATTCCACTCGGCGTTCATCGCCTGGGCGCGGCGGAGCATGGCGACCCACTCGCGGGGATACGCGGAGCGCATCGCCGGGAACACCCGATGGAGGTAGGCCTCGCTCAGAAACAACACGCTCTCTTCCGGCAGGTGGACCACCAGGTCACCGCCGGTGTGGGCGCGGCCCAGGAACAGAACCTCGATCCTTCGGCCGCCGAGGGTCAGATCCAGGCGGTCGGACATCACCGTCTGCGGCATCGGGATCTCCGGAATGCGCTCCCTCATGGCTTCCATCGCCGCCATCGAGTTCTCGTGGACGATGTACTCGACCCCTTCGGGGAACGCGCCGTTCCCGGCGGTGTGGTCCCCGTGATCGGAACAGACCACCACATGCGTGATGGGTCGATCGGTGAGCTTCCCGATCTCCTCCACCATCCGGGCGGTCTCCTCGAAGCTGCCCTGCCCATCCGCCACCAGCACTCCCTCGTCGGTCACAACGAACAGGCTGACCGTGGTGAACAGCTCCTCGCCAGCGGCCCGGAGTTGCTCGTAGGAATACACCCCCGGCGCCAACTCCTTCACGCGGGGGAAATCCGCTTCCGTCAACCCGCGCCGGAACGGATCCGCAGTGGGCACCGGGCGGGCGGGCCGGGGTTCCGGTTCGGGCGCGCCGCAGGCGGCGAGGAACGCGGCCGCGAAGAGCGGGGGGAGGCTGCGAATCAGGAACATGGGACCGGACGGATCGTATCCGCCCGGCGCCGGACGCTGCTCGCGTAAGATGGGGAATTCCCCTGCCGGGAAGGAGGGATTCCATGCGGTTTCCGTTTCATCTTCTGCTGATCGCTCCGACCGCGGCGCTCGCCGCTGCCCAGGAGGGATACCGCACGCCCCCGGCAGAGATCGCCCGGATCGCCGAAGCGCCGCCGACGCCGGGCATCTCGGTCTCCCCGGACAAGAACCATACGGCCCTGACCCACCGGTCGAGCCTGATCCCGCTGGCCGACCTGTCGCGTCCCGAGCTGCGCATCGCCGGGCTGCGGATCGACCCGGCGGCCAATGCCCGCAGCCGGCGCCGGATTTTCGGGGGGATCACGCTCCAGCGGATCGACGGCGGGGAAGCGGCGGGGATCACCGGCCTTCCCGACCCGCTCCGCGGAGACCACCTGAGCTGGTCCCCGGACGGAACGCGACTCGCCTTCACCCACACCGGGGACGACGGTGTGAGCCTGTGGGTGGTGGAAGCCGCCACCGGCGACGCGACCCGGATCCTCTCCGGCGTAAACGCCATCTTCCGGGGAGCGCCGTATCACTGGCTGGGTGACAGCGCGCACCTCGCCGTCCGGATCGTGGACCCGGGCCGCGGCCAGCCGCCCGATGCGCCAGCGGTGCCGGAGACTCCGGTGATTCAGGAGACCACCGGGCGCGTGGCTCCGGCACGGACCTACCAGGATCTGCTGACCAGTCCGCACGACAACGAGCTCTTCCGCCACTACGGGGCAACCCGGGGGGTGATCGCCGACCTGTCCGGCAAGTCCACCGAAATCGCCGGGCCCGGGATCATCGAGGGCTTCGCCCCCTCGCCCGACGGGAACTACTTGCTGGTCACCACCATCCACGAGCCGTTCTCCTGGCTCGTTCCCTGGTCCCGCTTCCCGCATCGCATCGAGGTCCGGGACCGGCGCGGAACGCTGGTGCGCCAGATCGCCGACCTGCCGCTCCAGGAGGAAATCCCGATCGACCGCGACGCCGCGCCCGTCGGACCGCGATCGGTGAACTGGCGGGGCGACCACGACGCCTCACTGACCTGGATCGAAGCCCGGGACGGCGGAGATCCCCATCGGGAGACCGCGAACCGGGATGTCCTGATGCAGCTCGCCGCCCCGTTCGAAGGCGAGCCCGAAGTCATCCTCCACGTGCCCCTCCGCATGTCGGCGGCGGTGTTTGGCGGCGGCCGCGGGGTGGCGGTCACGCGCTGGTGGATCACCCGCGCCGAGCAGATCTGGAGCATCCCGGTCGCGGGCAGCGGCGAACCGCAACTCGCTTTCGATACCTCCTACGAGGACCGCTACGCCGCCCCCGGAATGCCCCTCACGACGGTGAACGACCGGGGCGCCCGGGTACTTCTCACCTCGGCGGACGGATCGAAGGCCTACCTCGCTGCCGAAGGAGCCTCTCCCGAAGGGAACCGGCCCTTCGTGGACGAATGGGACCTCGAAAGCGGCACGACACGCCGACTCTTCCGATCCGCCTCCGATGCCTACGAAATCCCGCTGGCGCTGCTCGATCCCGGAGCCGGTGTCCTGCTGACCCGAAAGGAGACCCGGACCACCCCGCCCAACTACTTCCTCCGCGAGCTCGGAGACGGTGGCGAGGCGCGCGCCCTCACCGACTTCCCGCATCCGTACCCCGGACTCGAGGGCGCGGGGCGGGAGCTGATCCGCTACCGGCGCGGCGACGGCATCGAGCTGAACGCGCTGCTCCACACGCCTCCGGGCTACGACGCCGCCCGCGACGGCCGTCTCCCGCTGATCGTCTGGGCCTACCCCCGCGAGTACAAGAGCGCGGCGGCCGCCGCTCAGGTCCGGGACTCGCCGCAACGGTTCAGTTTCGTGAGCTGGGGCTCGGCGCTCTACTGGCTGACCCAGGGCTACGCCGTCATGGAGAACGCCACCATGCCGATCATCGGCGAGGGCGACCGGGAGCCCAACGACAGCTACGTCGAGCAGCTCGTGGCGAGCGCCCGCGCGGCGGTGGACGAAGCGGTTCGCCGCGGGGTGGCGGATCCCGCACGGACGGCCATCGCCGGACATTCCTACGGCGCGTTCATGACCGCAAACCTGCTGGCCCATTCGGACATCTTCCGGGCGGGGATCGCCCGCAGCGGCGCCTTCAACCGCAGCCTGACGCCCTTCGGCTTCCAGAGCGAGCCGCGGACCTTCTGGCAGGCTCCGGAGATCTACTTCCGGATGTCCCCCTTCATGCATGCCGACCAGGTGAACGAGCCGATCCTGCTCATTCACGGCATGGTGGACAACAACTCCGGCACCTTCCCGATCCAGAGCCGGCGCTTCTACCACGCACTCAAGGGCCACGGCGCGGTCGCACGCCTGGTGATGCTGCCGCACGAGAGCCACGGCTATGTCGCCCGGGAGTCGGTGATGCACACCCTCTGGGAGCAGCACCAGTGGCTGGAGAAACACGTGAAACACGCGCCGCCGCGGGGGGAGACCACCAGCCAGCCGGAACGCTGAGACGGAGCGGGACCCCGGCGGCCACACCAGCGCGCGGGTTCCGAACGGGGATGGGTCCGTCTCGCTCGCAACCGGCCGATGATCGCCGAGCCACCGCCGAAAAACCGGGGCCGTCCCACTCGCGACCGGCCGATGATCGCCGAGCCACCACCGAAAAACCGGATCCGTCTCGCTTGCGACCGGCCGATGATCGCCGAGCCACCACCGAAAAACCGGGGCCGTCTCGCTTGCGACCGGCCGATGGTCGCCGAGCCACCGCCGAAAAACCGGGGCCGTCTCGCTCGCAACCGGCCGATGATCGCCGAGCCACCACCGAAAAACCGGGGCCGTCTCGCTTGCGACCGGCCGATGGTCGCCGAGCCACCGCCGAAAAACCGGGGCCGTCTCGCTCGCAACCGGCCGATGATCGCCGAGCCACCGCCAAAAAACCGGGGCCGTCCCCCTTGCGACCGGCCGATGATCGCCGAGCCACCGCCGAAAAACCGGGGCCATCCCCCTTGCGACCGGCCGATGATCGCCGAGCCACCACCGAAAAACCGGGGCCATCCCCCTTGCGACCGGCCGATGATCGCCGAGCCACCGCCGAAAAACCGGGGCCGTCCCCCTCGCGACCGGCCGATGATCGCCGAGCCACCACCGAAAAACCGGGGCCGTCCCCCTCGCGACCGGCCGATGATCGCCGAGCCACCACCGAAAAACCGGATCCGTCTCGCTTGCGACCGGCCGATGATCGCCGAACCACCGCCGAAAAACCGGGGCCGTCCCCCTTGCGACCGGCCGATGATCGCCGAGCCACCACCGAAAAACCGGATCCGTCTCGCTTGCGACCGGCCGATGATCGCCGAACCACCGCCGAAAAACCGGGGCCGTCCCCCTTGCGACCGGCCGATGATCGCCGAGCCACCACCGAAGAACCGGATCCGTCTCGCTTGCGACCGGCCGATGATCGCCGAGCCACCGCCGAAGAACCGAGGCCGTCCCACTCGCGACCGGCCGATGATCGCCGAACCACCACCGAAGAACCGAGGCCGTCCCCCTTGCGACCGGCCGATGATCGCCGAACCACCGCCGAAGAACCGAGGCCGTCACGCTTGCGACCGGAACGAGGCGACGAGCCACCGCCGAAGAACCGGGTCCGTCACGCTCGCGACCGGCCGATGATCGCCGAACCACCGCCGAAGAACCGGGTCCGTCACGCTTGCGACCGGGGCGGGGCGACGAGCCGGTCGAACGCTCGCTCCGGTCAGATTCGGGGCAGCGTGCGGGTTGCCGCCCGGAACGCCAGCCCAAGCGCCGTGTCCGAGCGGACAAGCGCGCTGGTCAGGAGGATGGCCGCACCCACCTGGAACCGGGAAAACCGGATGTTCCGACCGCGGCGAAACGAGCGGGACCGGTGCACCCGGCGGAGCGCCAGGAGGGCGAGCGCGATCGCCCACAGGAGGTGGCGCCGGATTCCGGCCTCCCGCGCGGGAATGAGCAGCGTGAACCGGAGTGCATCCTCCAGGTGGTTGCGGGTGATCGCAACCAGCCGGGACAGCCCTTCGGCAAACCCGGGGTCGTCGATGTCCGGGGAGAGCCGGCCAGGATCGAACCCGGCGGATTCGAACACATCACGCGGCAGCCAGCAGCGGCCCTGTTCCCGATCTTCCCAGATATCCTTCAGGATGTTCGCCATCTGCAGACCCTGCGCGTGCGACCGAACGAGCCCCTGCAGCTCCTCCCGCCGCCGTGCGATTTCCGCTGAATAGCCACAGCAAAGCTCGAGCATCAGCTCCCCCACGACCCCGGCGGCGACATGGCAATAGCGGTCGAGATGCCGGAGATCCCGGAGGCCGGCCAAGGACGCTTCCTCCTGCTGGAACTCGACCATGCCCCGGCACATGGCGCCGAGGCAGCGCTCGATGGCGGCCCGCTGCGCCGAAGGGAACCGCGCCGTCACCCGGAGAATCCGTTCCGCCCCGGCGGCGAGTTCCTGTTCCGCTTCGGGAGTCGCCGGAGTCAGCGAATCCGACAGGTCCCGGGCAAAATCCGCTGCGCCGGCGCCACCCCCGACCACCTCGAGAAACCGGTCCCAGAGCTCCTGTTTGCGTTGGTGCGGAAGACCGGGTTCGTCCTCGACGATGTCCGCGATCCGGCAGAGCAGGTACGCGTTCCCGACCACGTCCCGGAGACCGTCCGGGAGCACCGGAATGGTGAGCGCATAGGTCCGGGAAACCGCCCGGAGCGCATGCCACTGGTAGCCCAGATCGTCTTGCGGGGTGGCTCGGGTCATCGCATCACCGGGAGCGTGGACTCCGGTCCACCGGGCAGCCCGAATCCGGCGCGCAGCGTGTCCCCGAAGGCCCCGCGACCAGGGGCCGGGTCCCCTGCGAACTGACGCTGGATGGTTCCCGCGCAAGCACTTCCCCTTGCTTGCGCACCAGCTGCCGACCCGTTCGCACACGAGCCGGAGGATGTCGCGTTCCCCTCCCGGGACCTGGCGTGGCCGCGCTCGGCACTTCCGGGGGCGCCGAGGGCATCGAAACCGCCCGCTGCCCCGTCAAGGCAGCGTGGGCACCCTGAGCCGGGGCATGGGGCGCTTCGCACCAGAGGGTCGCCAGTCCGGGCGACGCGGACAGGCCAGGGCCCCTCCCTGCCGGGTCCAGGGGCCCGTGCCGCCCCGGCTTCGATCCCACACCCCTCCGGCGCTCCGCCCGGGGACCGCGCAACCATCAAGTCGATCCTTCCCGTACCCGGGGGTCACCTCCCGGGGAAGCCGGCCTGCCAGCGTCGGTTCTTCGAACATCGTTCGGGACCCACCGGCGATGCAGCGCCATCTCCGTTGCCTTCATCAACCCTTTGCGGGGAGAAACTTCCACCGGGCTCATGACATCCGGATGGGCCCTTCGCGGCGGCGGCCGGCTCGCAATTCCGCGACGCTCGGTCGCCAGGCGGAGGAACCGAGCATCCATGCACCCGGAGCCCGAGGTGCGGATGCGCGAAGCGGACGAATCCGAACGGGCCCGGAAGCCGGGATGGAGGACCCGCACGATCGCCCCATCCACCGGTCAAACCGGGCGGCAATCCCGAACCGGCGCTTCACGCGAATACGGGTTGCGGCGTGATGACCAGCTCGGGGACCTGATGGTGGTGCCCGTTCTTCATGACCACCCGGACAGCATGGAAGCCATGACGATGGATCAGGGACACGATCTCCGGAGCCTCGTCCCAGGTCATCAGGAAGTCGGCTTCGCGTTCCTCCAGCAACGCGAACAATCGTTCGTGGTCGATCTCGTGATGGGTGTACAGCCGCCTGCCGGCCCGCTTGCCACCGGCGGTGTAGGGCGGATCGACAAACACGGCGACCTTCCTGTCCGACGAGCCCAACCGGGCCTCGAGCAGGGCCATGCCATCGCCTTCGACAAAGTCGATCTGCCCGACGTGGGCAGCAAGGGCACGCAGACGGGAAGCAATCGTCTCCGGATACCAGCGGGAAGCCACTCCCCTGCCGTTGTCCCCGGTCCTGGTGAGCGCCGCGCCCGGCGCCAGAACCCCGCCGCGACGCGTGCGATTCAGTACCAGCGTGCGGAACCCGTGCTCCAGCACGTCGCGCGGCGGATGGCTCGCCAGCGAATGCACGGACGCGCGCGAACACTCGAAATGCAGCACGCGCTCGGCGAGCGCCGGACCGTGGCCCAGGGCAGCGTGCCAGAACGCCGCGACGTCCCGATCCAGTTCGGACATGCAGCATCGTCCGACCCAGCCTTCCATGACCGCACTCAGGGATATGATGCCACCTCCACAAAACGGCTCCAGAAGGAGGTCCGGTCCGGGGTGCGTCCGATGGAGCCAGGCCCGAACATGCGGGATGAGCCATGTCTTGCCGCCGGGGTAGCGAAGCGGGCTCAGCTGCGGCACCGAAGCGACGTTGACCGCCGGAATCCGGGAGGACGGGATGCCGTTCGGCGGCGAAGTCCCGGCCCTCCCGCCGCTCTCCGATCGGTCGACCGAGGGATTCGGGATCGTGGCCATGCCGCCGGCGGGCCGGGAAGGCGACGGGGATTGGCGCCGGCAGGGCACGTCGGTCATGGACAGGGCGTTCGCCGCATGTTCAGCAATTCACAACCGACCTGGCCGGACCCGCCGCATCGCTTCGGCATCACGCAACGTCCCTCGCCGCCGCTCTGGAGCACCAGGACGCTGCAGGCGGGCGCCGGGCCCGGCGCTTCCGGCTCCCCGTCGCGCGGCGTTCGCCTGGGATGGGCGCCGATCCCGCCTCGCAGCGCCGCCCGCATCAGCGGTCCGGGACCCTCCGGAACATCCGGGACGCATCGTCGCCGAGGCTGTAGAGCGCCGGCACGATCAGAAGGGTGACTCCGGTGGCGAAGGCGACGCCGAAGGCGAGCGAGGCGGCCATCGGAATCAGGAACTGCGCCTGGCTGCTGCGCTCGGCCAGGAGCGGGGCCAGTCCGGCGCAGGTCGTCAGCGAGGTGAGGATGATGGGACGGAAGCGAAGCGGACCCGCCGCCAGTACCGCTTCCCGCACCGGCATCCCGGCGCGCCGGTTGCGGTTGATGAAGTCCAGCAACACCAGGGCGTCGTTCACCACGATCCCGACGAGGGGAACCATGCCGAAGAAACTGAGTATGGAGAACTCCACTCCCACCACGATGTGGCCGAAGATGGCGCCAGCGAGTCCGAACGGCACCGCCGTCATGATGACGAAGGGCTGGGTCCACGACGACAGGGGGATGGCGAGCAGCGCGTAGATGAGGATCAGGGTGAAACCGAGGTTCCGACGAAGCGCCGCAAACGTCTCCTCCTGATCCCCGGCGGTACCGGCGACCTCGAATCGCGACCCCGGGAAGCGCTGCTCCAGATCGGGCAGGATCCGGTTCCGGATGTCGGCGAGCACGGCGCCCGGGGATGCGACTCCGGGGGCCACGTTGGCGTGCACCGTCACGGCCCGCCTCCCGTTCAACCGGTGAAGCGCCACCAGCTTGTCGGTGCGCGCGATTTCGGCCACTTCGCCGATCGGCGCGACTTCGCCATCGGCCCGGCGCACCCGCATGCCGATCAGGTCCTCGGGACGCGTCCGCTCGGACCGCGGATACCGCAACACCACCGGAACTTCGTCACGCCCGCGCTGGATCCGCTGTACCTCCTCGCCGTGGAAGGCCTGCCGGATCTGGCGCCCGAACTCGGCGGCGCCGATGCCGACCCCTTCGCCTCCGGCGCGGACCCGCGCCACCAGTTCGGGAGCGGTTCCCTCGAAGTCATCCGTCACCGAAATCACGCCCTGGTACTCGCGAAGAACCGTCTGCAGCGCCGCCGAGCCTGCCTGGATCCCCTCCATGTCATCCCCGCTGATCCGGATGGCGATATCCGATTCCTCGCCCAACAGCGAAGTCAGGACCGTGACCTCGGCGCCGTGGGGCAGGGCGCCGTCGAGACTCCGCAGCCGGTCGCCGATGTCACGGGTGGTGAATCCGACCCGATCCTCGGCGCGAACGAGCTGCATCATCACCTGACCGATCGTGGCCCCGGATCCTGCGGTTGCCCCGCCGATCGCTCCGCCCGGACCGAGCGACAGCCGCTCGCCGACGATCGCCGCCAGATGCTGCTGGGGGTCCACCCCGTGTTCGGCCCGGATGTCTGCCCGGATCCGCCCGATCTCCGCTTCGACCGCTGCAACCGCTTCGCCGGTGGCGGTGACCGACGAACCGGCGGGAAGCGAGACCTGTACGGAGATCACTTCGTTCTCGAGGGGCGGCGTGATGGCCACCGGGACCCAACCGCCGCCGACCAGCCCGGACGCCAGCGCCAGCGCCGCGATTGCGACAGCAACGGTGGCGAGCCGGTTTTCGAGCGCCCATCCGAGCGCAGGGCGGTAGAGAACGTCGATCGACCATTCGAGGGCCCGCTGGAATCCGGCCCGGACACGCGCCAACATGCGGCTCGGCCGCACGCCGAGGCCCCCGTGCGACATGTGGTGGGGGAGAATCCAGGCGGCATCGAGAAGCGAGAAGGCCAGTACCGGAATCACGATCCGGGGAAGCGTTCCCATCAGATCACCCCAGACTCCGGGCAGGCCCAGGAGGGGCGCGAACGCGGCCATCGTGGTCAGCACCCCGAAGGCGGCAGGAAAAAGCACCTGCCGCACGCCCCTGACGGCTGCGGCCTCGACATCCGTTTTCGCCAGCGAGACGTGGCGCTGCACGTTCTCTCCGACCACGATGGCGTCGTCCACCACGATCCCGAGGGACAGGATGAAACCGAACAGGCTGAGCATGTTCATCGTGACCCCGAGGCTTGGCATCATCAGGAACGCGCCGAAATAGGCCACCGGCAGACCGGCGGCGGTCCAGACGGCAAGCCTGCTGGACAGGGCGCAGAAGAGAACCAGGAAGATCAGCACGAGACCCTGGAGACCGTTCCGGATCAGCACCTCCATGCGGCTCTCGAACAGCTGCCAGGCATCGAACCAGGGGGTCACCGAAAGGCCCGCCGGCAACCCGGACCGGAAGTCGCGGATCGCGTCGTGCACCGCCCGCGCCGTCTCGAGCAGCCTGGCCTCGGCGGCCAGCTTCACGTCGAGCAGCACCGCCGGTTCCCCATTCATCCGCGCCGCTCGCTCCACATCGGCGAATCCGTCGGTCACGACCGCCACATCGCCCAGCGTGACCACGCCGCCGCCGGGAGCAGCGATCAGGGGAATCCGGGCGAAATCGGCAGCGCTCACCGCCTCGGCTTCGGTGCCGAGCCGCACCTCGCCGTCCTCCGAACGAACCGCCCCTCCCGGAATGTCCACGGATCCGCGGCGGATCGCCGCCGCCAGGCGATCAAACGTGAACCCGAACCGGGTAAGCACCTCTTCCGAGACCTCGATGCCGATCTCGTAGTCCCTCCCGGTCACGATCTCCACCGTCGCCACCCCGGGAATGGGCGCCACCCGTTCCCGTACCCGCCGCGCCGCCTCGCTGAGGCTGCGTTCGTCGACCTCCCCGTGCACCGCGATCCGCAGCAGAAGCGGATCCGGAGTCAGCTCCGAGAGGACCGGCTCCTCCGCGTCCTCCGGCAGGGTGGCGAGCGCCCCCACCCGTTCCCGGATCTCGTCGCTCACGCTCGGGAAGTCGGCCCAACCCTCCACCTCCACCGTGAGCAGCCCGAGTCCGTCGGCGGCGACCCCGACGATCTCCTTCACGCCGGAGACATCCTCGATCGCCTCCTCGAGGCCCACCAGAATGCTGGCCTCGACCAGCTCCGCTCCGGCGCCCGGAAAGACGGTGCGGATGCCCAGCACCGACGAACGGGTTTCCGGCAGCAGTTCCTGGGGAAGGCCGCTGATGGTCAGCAGGCCACCGAGCGAAATCCCGACCAGCATCAGATTGGCGGCAACCCGGTTCCTTGCGAACCAGGCGATCACGCCGGACGAGTGATCGGTCAACGCGAGGGCGCCGCCTCCATCCGGACCCTCACCTCCATCCCGTCGGTCACCACCACGGGCGGATGAGTCACCACCCGATCGCCGCCGCCGAGGCCCGATCGCACCAGAACCCCGTCCTCGCCCGACGCCCAGAACGCATCCACCTCCCGGAACCGGATGCGGTCCTCATCGTCCACCACCAGCACCCTCCCGTCCTCCCGAAACGCGCTCCGGGGCGCCAGCACCACGTCCGGGATTTCCCGGCCCTCGATCTCGGCGCGGACGAACATGCCGGCCACCAGCGGCGGCCTCCCTTCCGGGCCGCGCAACCAGGGGTTCGGCGTCTCGATCACGGCCGGAAGAAATCGGGTCGCCGGGTCCATCTCGCCCTCGATGCGAACCAGCCGGCCCTCCCAGGTCCATTCGGACAATCCCGGACCCCGGACTGCCGTCAACCGGGCTCGCGGCGCCGGGGACGCGCCGTCGAACGGCAAATCGACCAGCTCCAGCGCCGCATCCGGCAGGGACACCCGCGTTTCGGCAATGTCCACCGAGAGAAGTTCCAGGAGCGGGACGCCGGGCGCCGCCCACTCGCCGACCTCGGCGAGCCGCTTGCCCACGATGCCCGCATGCGGCGCCGCAATCTCCGTCCCGGCCAGGTCCGCTTCCGCCCGCCTCAGCACGGCCTCCGCCGCCGCCAACGCAGCGCGGGCCGCGGCAAGCTGGGGAACCCGGAGCGCCAGCGGATCCGGTGGCGCCCCCTCCTCCGCCCACTCTTCCTCGGCAAGGCGCGCCAGCCCCTCTTCGGTGGCGACCCGCAGCATGGCCTGGTCCCGCCCGCTGCGAGCCTGAAGCACCGCCTGTTCCCAAGCCACGGGCTCGATGCGGAACAGGGGCGCTCCGGCTTCGATCCGGTTCCCCTCCCGGAGGCGGGGCGCCGCCCATACCACGCGCCCGGCCACCTCCGCCGCGACCGTGGTCCGGCGCGCCGGGCGCACCGTTCCGTTGGCGCGCACCGTGATCCGTCGCGGGCCGACCTGAACCTCCACCACCCGCACCTCCGGCAACACCGTCCGCATTTCCCGGGCTTCCGGCTTCGGCCCCAGAACGACAAGCAGGGCGACCAGCGCCCCTGCCACAAGCAGGATCGGAAGGAACAGCAGCTTTCGGAGCATCTATTGCAACCCGTTGTCCGTTCGCTCGAATCCGCCGCCGAGCGCGAGGGCGAGGTTCACCCGATTGTCGAGCCGGGCCCGCACCCGGGAGAGATGAGCCGCTTCGGCCCGGAGCACCGCCCGCTCCGCTTCGAGCTCGTTCAGCCGCGAACCGAAGCCGCCCTGACGACGCGCCCCGCTGCGGACGAGCGCCCGGCGGCGGGCCCGAAGCGCCTCCGCCGCCTGCGATTCCCCCTCGGAAAGCGCCTCCTCGGCCGAGAGCGCCGCCTCCACCTCCTGGTACGCGGTCAGCACGGTGCGGGCGTAGCCGGCCAGGGCCTCCCCGTCGCGGGCCTCCTCTCCCCGGATCCGCGCCCGGATCCTCCCTCCCTGGAATACCGGCGCCGCGATCCGCGCGAGCAGGCTCCAGACCGAAAAATCCCCGTTCACGAGCTGCCGGAGCCGGGGAGTGGCCGTCCCCACCGAACCGGTCAGCGGGAACTGCGGATACCGCGCCCGCCGCGCCATCCGGGTGAATTCCCGGGAGGCCGCGAGGCGTCTTTCGGCCGCCGCCACATCGGGACGCCGAGCCACGAGATCCGCCGGCGCCCCCGCGGGGACGGGTCCCGGCGTCCCGGGCAGTCCGTCGCCGAGGGTCCAGTCCGGTCCGACCCTTCCGTCCGGATAGTCGGTGAACAGGACCTCCAGGCTCCGCGTCGCCGCCGTCCGCGCCTCCCGGCGGCTGGCGGCGTCAGCCCGCGCTTCGGCGAGGCGCGCTTCCCCGGCATCCACTTCGGCGAGCGTCGCTTCGCCGATCCGGGCGCGTTTCCGGGTCCAACGCAACGATTCCACAAGCCGCGAGACCACCGCTTCGGCGATGCGAGCCTGCTCGCGCGCCTCGATCGCAAGGAAATAGAGCCGGACGGCCTGGCCCGCAAGCGAGATCCGGGCGCCGGCGGCATCGGCGACCGCCGCCGCCGCGCCGGCATTCGCCGCCCGGACGCGCGGAACCGCCTCGCGCCAGAGGTTGGCCTCCCACGAAAGGTCCAGCGAAAGCCCGTACTGCACGTACTCGGCGGTGAGCACCTGATCGTCCGATATCCCGGGGATCGGAAGGCCGATGAAGTTCCGCCGCTCCTGGAGCCGGTTCGCCTGAACCGCCGCCTGCGGCTGAAGCGCACTGACCGCGATACCGGCGTCGGCCGCCGCCTGCGCGAGCCGGGCACCCGCCTGCCGGAGCGTCAGGTTGCCGGCGAGCGCCCGCTCCACCACCCGGTCGAGCGCCGGATCCCCGAAGGCGACCCACCAGTCATCCGCCGGCGCTGCTTCCCGTTCGACCGGCGCCGGAGCAGGCTCGATGTCAAGCGCCGGCCGTTCGACCGGCGCCCGCAACCCGCCGCATCCGGCAGTAAGCAGCAACGCGACGACGAACGCGCGGCGCGCCTCCGCCCCCAAGTCCGGCATGAACCGGATTCTCTCACGGACCCGAGGCGTGCCGGGCGAGCGCATCCGCCTGCACCCGCGCAGGTGCGCCATGCTTAACCTGTTGATGCTTGCCATGTCCCCCACCCGACGCACCTTCCTCCGCGCCGCGGCGCTCTTCCCGGCGGTCCGCGCCCTCCCGTCCTTCGCCCAGGGTCCGGCCTTCCGGCACGGGGTCGCAAGCGGAGATCCGCTGACCGACCGGGTCCTGTTGTGGACCCGGGTATCCGGGTCCACCGACGAGCGGGTCCCGGTGCGCTGGGCGGTGGCGCGGGATCCGGGGATGCGGGAAGTCGTCGCTGCCGGGGGGACCCACACCGGTCCCGGGCGCGACTACACGGTCAAGGTCACCGCCCCCGGGCTGAAACCGGGGACGACGTACCACTACCGGTTCGAAGCCCTCGACGAGCGCTCTCCGGTGGGCCGGACCCGGACGCTGCCGCGCGACCCGGATCATGTGAGGCTGGCGTTCGTCTCCTGTTCGAATCTTCCGTTCGGATACTTCAACGTCTACCGGCGGATCGCCGAGCGCGACGACCTGAACGCGGTCCTCCACCTCGGGGACTACCTCTACGAGTACCCGAATACGGACTATGGCGACGGGACCCGGTTCGGCCGGGTTCCGCGGCCGGACAAGGAGATCACCACCCTTGTCGACTACCGGACCCGGCACGCGCAGTACAAGTCGGACCCCGACCTCCAGGAAGTCCACCGGCGGCATCCGTTCATCGCCGTCTGGGACGACCACGAGATCACCAACAACGCCTGGACCGACGGCGCCCAGAACCATCAGGTCGAAGAGGAGGAGGGCGACTGGTTCCTCCGCCGGGAGGCGGCGGTGCGGGCGTATTTCGAATGGATGCCGATCCGCGAACCGGAACCATGGCCGAGCCAGCGTACCTGGCGGACCTTCTCCTTCGGGAGGTTGCTGGACCTGATCATGCTGGATACCCGGCTGGTGGGGCGGTCGCGGCAAGCCGAATGGGGCGATGCGGAGGCGATGGCCCATCCCTCGCGGACGCTTCTCGGAGAGCGGCAGGAGGCCTGGCTCTTCCGACAACTGATCGCCTCAAAGGAAGCCGGCGTTCGCTGGCCGGTACTCGGACAACAGGTGATGATGGGGCCTTTCCTCGACGCCGGCGGCCAGCCGCAAAACCCCGATCAGTGGGACGGTTATGCCGCGAGCCGCCATCGCCTCTTCAACCTGCTCGACCGGAGGCGGATCGACAACCTGGTGGTGCTCACCGGCGATGTCCACCAGTCGTGGGGGATGGACCTTCCGCGCGACCCGCTGGCCGGCTATGACCGTGAAACCGGCGCCGGTTCGTACGGGGTGGACTTCGTCACCACGGCGGTCTCCTCGCCGAGCTCGCTGCTGCGGCGGCTGGAGACGGAAGCGGAGGTCGGGAAGGAGGTCGAGGCCATCCGCGCGGCGAATCCGCACACGCGGTTCGGCGAGGGCTTCCACCGCGGCTACTGCGTGCTCGATCTGAAGCCGGATCGGGTCCGCAACGACTGGTACTTCGTCCCGTCCGTCGAGCAGAGGACGGACGAAGTCCGGTGGGCGGCCGGCCTCGTGGTCGGGCGCGGGACCCGGCACGCGGTGCGGGCGGAAAGCGAAGCGGACTGACCGCCTCTCGCGCGTCGACTCGCGCCATGCCGGAACCAATCGCTTCGCTCACCGGGGCAAGCCATCGCTACGGACCGGTTCTGGCGCTCGACCGGGTGGACCTCGAAGTGCGTCCCTCCGAGATTCTGGCGGTTCTCGGTCCGAACGGCGCCGGCAAGACAACCGCGATCAGCATCCTGCTGGGTGTTCTGCGGATCCGGGAAGGCGACGCCCGCGTCTTCGGTTCCGACCCCGACCACCCGACCGTCCGCCGGCGCCGGGGCGCCATGCTCCAGATCTCCGGGCTGCTCCCGACCCTCACGGTGGCCGAACACCTGAACCTCTTTCGCGCCTACTACCCCGCGCCGTTGCCGCTCGAGCGGCTGCTCCGGATGGCGGGACTGGAGGAGCTTGCGGACCGCCGGTTCCTGAAGCTCTCCGGCGGCCAGAAGCAGCGCGTGATGTTTGCCCTGGCGATGGCGGGCGACCCGGAGCTGGTGTTTCTCGACGAACCCACCGCCGGACTCGACCTCGACGGCCGCCGGCGGCTCTGGCAGGAAATCCGCGAGCTCCGGGAGGCCGGACGGACCGCCGTCCTCACCACTCACTACCTCGAGGAGGCGGATGCCCTCGCGGACCGGATCGTGGTGCTCCACCGGGGAAGGGTGATCGCCGCCGGAACGCCGGCGGAGATCAAGACCCGATCCGGCGGGAAGCTGGTGCGGACGATCACCCGGATCCCGCCGGAGCAGGCTCGCCGTCTCCCCGGCGCCGTCGAGGTCCGGGTGCGCGGCCAGCACCTGGAGATCCTGACCTCCCGCGCCGAGGATCTGGTCCGGGAGATGCTGGCGCTGGACCCGGACCTCTCCGACCTCGCGGTGCGCGGCGCCGGGCTCGAAGAGGCCTTCCTGGCGCTCACCGGCGAGGCGGAGAACGGGACGTGAGCCTGTCCCGCATCGTCCGCCTCTACCTGCTGGAGGCGCGGTCCCAGTTCCTGAACGCGGCGCGGATGCCGGTGTTCGCCGTCCCGACGCTGGTGTTCCCGCTGATGTTCTATACCTTCTTCGGGATTCTGCTGTTCGGCTCGCAGGGCGGGGATCCGGAGCTGCCCACGTACATGCTGGCGGGGTACGGGGTTTTTGCGGTGCTCGGGCCGTCGCTCTTCGGATTCGGCGTGGGTCTCGCCAACGAGCGCGACAACGGCTCGCTGCTGCTCAAGCAGACGACCCCGATGCCCACCGGGGCGTATCTCTTCGCCCGGGTGGCCATGGCACTCGTCTTCGGAGCGGTGGTCACCCTCGGGCTCTTCCTCCTCGGCGCGTTCGGCGCGGGAGTGCGGCTGGGCGCCGGGGAATGGCTCGGTCTCGGGGCGGTGACCCTGGCAGGCGTGATTCCGGTATGTGCACTCGGGCTCATGATCGGCACGCTGGTAAAGGTCCAGGCGGCCGTTGCGGTGGTGAACCTGGTGTTCCTTCCGATGGCGGTGCTCTCCGGTCTCTGGTTCCCGATCACCCTCTTTCCGGAAATCCTGCAGCAGGCCGCGAACATTCTGCCCGCGTACCACCTGGCCCAACTCGCGCTCAAGGTCATCGGCATGGACCAGGGCCAGTCGATCCTGGTGCATCTGGGCATCCTGGCCGTGGAAACCGCGATTTTCCTCCGGATCGCGGTGATCGGTTTCCGCCGCTTCGGCCGCCTGAATCCGGCGTGACCACCCTGACGCTCCGCGGCCTCCATGTGGAGGCGGGCGGGCGGACCCTCCTCGAGCACGCCACCCTCACCCTCGGCCCCGGCGAATTCGTCGCGCTTCTCGGGCCGAACGGCGCCGGCAAGACCACCCTGCTGCGCGCCGCGCTGGGGATAACACGACGCGCCGGCGGCGAAGCACTCCTCGACGGCCGGGAAATCCTCAGCCTCCACCCGACGGAACGCGCCCGCCGGATTGCATACCTGCCGCAACAACGATCCCTGGCCTGGCCCAATCGGGTCCGGGATGTGGTCGCCCTGGGACGCTTCGCCTTCGGCGCCTCGCCGTCACGCCCCGGCCCCGAAGACGCGGCGGCGACGGCGCGCGCCCTCCGGGACGCGGATCTCGAACACCTCGCCGACCGGAGCGCCGACACCCTTTCGGGAGGCGAACGGGCGCGGATGCACGTGGCCCGCGCCCTCGCCGCCGAAGCACCGCTGCTTCTGGCCGACGAGCCGGTGGCGGCGCTGGACCCGCTTCACCAGCACCAGATCATGCGGCTCCTCCGCCGTTTCGTGAACGAAGGCGGCGGCGCGCTGGTGGTCCTCCACGACCTGGATCTCGCCGCCCGCTACGCCGACCGCCTCATCTGGATGCGCGAAGGCCGGATCGTCGCCGACGGCTCAACGAAGGAGACGCTCACCCCCGAACGCCTCGCGGTGGTCCACGGAATCCTCGCCGAGGTGAGATGGAAGAACGAACGCCCCCGGATCACGGTGGAAGGCCCGACGGGGTAGCGGGAAGCTCCCCACCCGCCGATTCGCCCATCTGCCGCCAAGCGCCGCTTCGTTCTTGTCCGGCAATCGGCGCAGTGTCATCATTCCCATCCCCGGTTCGTGGAGGAGCACATATGGTGAAACTGGAAAGCTTCAAGGCAGTCAAATACCGCGGCATTGACGGCCTCGAGGTGCCCCGACTGTCGAGGGTCAACCTGATCACTGGCGCCAACGGCGCCGGCAAGACCGCGCTGATCGAAGCGATGTGGCTGTTCACGGGGAGATTCAACCCCGGCTTGCTGTGGAACGTCAACATCCGGCGTACTCGGGAATCTGCGGTGAATCCCATCACGCGATTGACTGCCGGCGCGTTGGAACTTTCTGGTTCGGAGAATGGAGAACACCACGACGTGAAGTTCGTGTTCGAGGGAATCAACGGCGCCTCCCAGAACGGACGCCCCTTGAGCGTCGCAAGGGAAGATTTGAGCAAATTGCCGCCGATTGTCGGATTTATCCGGACCACTCTTGATAACAAATTCGTGAAAGACGAATCGGAAGGGATTCATATAGAGCCCTCCTCCGGAACAGTGCTGTATCAGATACCACAAGCATCGGCAGGACGTTCCAACAGCATTATAGAGGGGACGAGTTTTCAGGAAACTTCAGCCGAATTTCTTCATCGGTATTCAAACCTTGTCAGGGAAGGGCTGAAGAAAGAATTGGTAACCGCTGCAAATTTGGTCGCATCCGGGATCGAAGATTTCGAAATCCTCGCCGGCCATATCGAAAATTCATATCTTTACGCAACGATTTCAGGTCATCCGCCTCGGCCGCTTCACGATCTTGGAGGTGGAGCAGTCAAACTCGTTCGCTTGTTGCTCGGGTGTTTCTCTGCGCGAAACGGGATTCTTTTTTGGGATGAATTGGAAAACGGCATTCATTATTCCGCCCAACAGAAAATCTGGGCCACGGTGCGGCAGTGGACGGATCAATGGAACGTGCAATTGGTGGCAACGACCCACAGTGACGAATTCATCGATGGCGCGATCGATGCATTCAAGGATCATCCCTCGGACCTTGCGATCCACAGGATATACAAGGATGGCAAAACGGAACGCCCAAGGGCCGCAACATTTACCGATCAGGCGCTTCTGGGAGTCCGGTCGCTTGACTTGGAAATTCGATGACGCCAACAGGAAGTGCGGGAAATTTCAGGGGAGGGAAACCGAAATTGGACACCGACCAGCTCTTGCTGGTCGAAGGCAAGGACGAAGTCCGTTTGTTCAATCCTTTGATTCAGCATCACTTTCCGCAAACCTGGAGGAGCATACAGGTGCTTGCCGTCGGTGGAAAAGACCAATTTTCCGCAGAAATTGATGCATTGCGAGTCGCTATCGATGCTCGTTCGTCGTTCCAATGCATGGGTATCATCAGGGATGCGGACGATAATCCGAAAGGCGCCTTCCGAAGCGTTTGCGACAATCTTCGCAAAGTGACGTTCGAGCCGCCGTCACAACCCGGGGAATTTTCGAATGCTTCGCCTGCGGTTGGAGTGTTCATCGTTCCGTGCGGTATTGCAAAACATGGCGCCTTGGAAACTCTTTGCCGCGACTCTGTGCAGGGGTCGGAAGCAGCACGCTGCGCCGAACTGTACCTGGATTGCTTGCGTCGGAATAACGCATTGGAATCGAAAAATGAAGACAAGAGCTTTACGCACGCCTATCTGGCTGCCATGCCCGACCCGGTCGCACGAGTCGGGGAAGGTGCGGAACAGGGCGTGTGGGATTTCGATTCCCCGGTCTTCGACGACCTCGTATCCTTCCTTCGTTCATTTCCTCTGTTGCAGCAGCAGGAATGAAACCATGACCGAAGACAAGCCTTGGCTCGCCCGGGCGGGAGATCGGGGATAATCCGGATGTCCGAACGGGATACGCCGACGCTTGGCGTCTTGGAGGAGGTGGAATTGCGGGACATCTGGGGGCACGAAGCGCACAAATTCATCCCTTGGCTCGCCGAAAATCTGGCGCTACTCGGCTCGGTATTGGGAATCGAGCTGGAATGCGAAGACACCGAGGTGACCGTCAGTGCGCTGCGGGCGGACATCGTGGCCCGTATCGTCGGAGACGATTCCCAGGTCATCATCGAGAACCAGCTTGAGGAAGCGGATCTGAAACACCTCGGGGCCTTGCTCGCTTATGTCGCGGGCCTCGAGGCAACGCCTTCTTTGCCGTGGAGATCAGCCTGCTTCGCATCGGTGCGTCAGATCCGGCGCCCCGCTTCGAGGTCGTGGAGCGCCCGAACACAATGGGCCCGCGCGATGCACCGTTCTGGCGAACTGACCGAACTCCGGAAATTCGCCTCAACTCAATTTCGAATGGGTACGGGCGGGAAGCCCGTCGGGGGGCCGGGTGTCAAGGGCGGGCGTAGCCCGGCGGAGTGGACCTTTGACGCACGGACCCACGAGGGGCATGCTTGGTTCGGGTCGAAGGCAGCAGAATGCTGTTTTCGGCGCATCACTGCCTGGGAAACTCCATCATGGAGAACCAGATATTCGGAACCGCGCTCGGCTTGACGGGACTTTGGTTCGTCGAGGTTCCTTCCGCACCGTTTTTCTTCCTCATCTCCGAGAAATTCGACTTCCCAAGCTCAGCACCCATTTCGCCTAACCCACTCGAAATTCAATAGAGCCGGAAATTCCGACTCAGATTCCGCGATTTCTGCAGGAACCGATGGGAAGACGCCAGCCGGCCCCCCCTGGATTCGCCGGAATGGGCGTGAGGCATCGCGTCCCGGAACAAGGGGCACTTTCCGAGTGATGAGGCGGCGACGAAACTGATGTACTTGGCGCTGCGCAACATCACGACCAAGTGGAAGAGACCGCCCCAGGTGTGGCAAGCTGCCAAGGCGCAGTTCGCCATCCAGTTCGACGAGCGGCTCGCACCCACTGCCTGAGGAAGAAAGATGAACTGCCACCCCATCCCCGAAGGCCCTGCGAAGCCCCGCGAGGGGAAGGTGGGGTGCTCGCCGGGGCGCGCGTTCTGGTCCGGCCTCCGGTCGCTCCGCTCCCTCCGGCCGGACCAGAACGCGGGGTGGCGCCGACCCCATGAACCCATCCAAAACTACTCAACACACAAAATTCTGTACACCCCTCGACCAGGGAAGGCCCACCGGGACCGGGGCGGAAAACAAGTCTTCCCACCAGCTTCGCGCCCGGTCGTGGAACGGGGAATCCGTGTCGTAGGCGTACAGGAGCAGATTGATATCCGGGACGATCATTCGCCCATCCCGTCACGTCGCATCTGCGCAATCCGTTCCTCATCCTGCAGCTCGTCACCCAGCTGGTTCAGCTTGAGCGGGTCGATCCCGGGAAGCAGGCCGCCGCGCTCTGCCTCGACGCGAAAGCGGGCACGGGGAGCGGGTCGAGCGTCCGCGGCCAGTCCTCGCCGAACGAAGTCGTTGAGCACCGACTTGAAGGAGCGTCCGGTCTGCCGGGCCTCGTCCCGCAGCGCCCGATGAACGTCATGCTCGAGCGTGACGGTGGTGCGCATCAGGCCTCATAGCGTCGTCAATTCGAGCATCATGAGTTCCACGAGCGAGCCGCACCCGGGCGACCTGAACGGAACGGACGTCCGCCGACGGGCGGCTTGGATCCGGAAGCGGGATTCGAGGACGCGGCGCGAGCGGCCAGCGCCCGCGCCGGGGGACCACCGGACGCGACCCGGCTGGAGATCGGCGCGGGCCATGCTGGCATCACGCGGACTCCTGCCTGACGCTGGCGGAGCTTGTCCCGAGCCGAGGGTCTTCGGGGCTATGGCAGCAGCGTGCAACCGGACCGGATACAGACAAGACTCGGCTGGCCCCGGCAGGCGCCGCTGGCGGACTGGAAGCGGAAGCCCGCCCGGAGATGGGCCAGCCATTCGAACTCGATGTTGTGGCGCACCACGTTGGCGATCGGCTGGAAGGACCAATGGACCACGTTCATGTCCAGTCCTTCCACCGGCTGGAATTCGTCGGGATCAGCCACCGTTCGGTACGGATCGGTCCAGTCGAGGACGAGGTCGGCGGCAACCGGATCGAAGATGTCGAGAGCCAGGCGCACGGTCGCAGTCTCGGTGCGGAGGTGCGGCAACGACGCGCCGCGATCGTTCAGGACCGGGTTTTCCACCGACAAGCGGACGCCGGCGCAAGGGCCGTCGCCCGACTCCACGATGACGAGTTCCCAGGAGTTGCGCACCTGCACCGATGATCCGTCCGGCGGCTCGATCGCAAGGTGCAGCCGCTCATTCCCTTCGACGACGTCGTCCTCGACCGTCGTCACCTCCAGCGCCAATTCGCCGGTGGGGTTCCCGGCCGGGATTTCGAAGCTGTCGGCGGAGAGCATGTAGTCGTTCCCGGAGGCGCTTCCGTCCAACACCGCGATTCCAAGCGTGAGCGGCCCTTCCTGGCCCTCGTCGATGGCATAGTCGATCTTCACGAGTGCCGTGGCGCCCTCGCGGACGCGCCTCTCGACTTCACGGAACGCGACCGTCGCCCGCAGCGGGGTGGGTGTTGGCGCGGGTGGGGGCGTCGGCGCGGGGGCGGGTACAGGCGCGGGGGCGGGCGTGGGTGCAGGCGCGGGGGCGGGTACAGGCGCGGGGGCGGGCGTCACCGGGGCCGAAGGCGCCGGGACGCGTTCGGTTTCCGTCCCGCAGCTTGCGGCGAGGATGAGCGTCGCCCCCAACCGAACGGCGTATGGCGCAAGCCGGGCCCTTCCCCCGGCGCTCGTCATTCGCGTCTCTCGCGGACCGGAATCGGTGCCGCTTCGGTGATCGAACCGGCTTCGACGCGCACCGGCCAGGGCGCGACCGCATCGCCGAGCCGGCTGGCGCCCGCCCGATCCAGGAGCAGCAAATGCGCACGCCGTTCCGTGATCGGAGACGCCCAGAGGACATACCAGCCGGGCGCCAACCCTTCGATCAGAAACTGCCCCTCGTCATCGCCGAAGGCGCCGACCGGACGGGGGCGTTCCCCCTTCGCCATCGCCGCCGCCGGGAAAGCCCAGACATGCGCATGCGGAACCGGACGCTCCCCGAGGTTCAGGGACCCCGAGATCGACCCGGTCCGCCGCTGCCAACCCGGGGCCGGACGCAGAAGCGCCGCTCCCACCGCATCGTCGGCGGTGACCGGGTAGTCGAGCCCCCGGTCCCTCCATCCATAGGACATCTGCGGATCCGCGACCCAGTCATCCGACGTGTTCACCCGCCAGAACACATCATCGGTGTCGTCCGGTACCAGCAGGCTTCGGGTGGGAAGCCGCTGCGAATGGGCGAGGCCGAGACAGTGGCCGAACTCGTGAATCAAGTTGCTGAGCCCCGGATGCGTGCGACCCGGCGAATCCGCGGGCAGGTCCCTCCCCGCCGCCTCCAGCGCCCAATCGCCGAGAAGAACCGAACAACTGATGATCCGCCAGCCGGAATCCGAGGACTTCGACCAGATCCGAGCGCGGGCGGCGAGCGAGTGCGACGGGTCGATGGACACCCAATGGGCATCCCGGGATTGCGGACCTTCCTCGCCGTAGTCGCTGGCCGCCTCATGCGCCAGTTCCCACGAGATGTCGGCATGCGGAAGGTCCGACCACGCGGCGAGCGCCCGTTCAACCACCCGCCGGATGCCGGCAAGGGAACCGTACCGCTTCGACCAGGCGGCGCTGGTGTCGAGCGTCCATTCCAGGGTTTCACCGGGTTCCCAGCCGCTCCATCGCTTCGCTTGTTCCGCAGTGACGATCCATCCGAGTTCTTCCGGGTTCGACGAATAGAACCGGTAGCCGACGGCAGTCCCGGGGAGACAGAACAGCGCCGCCGTCATCACGGCGACAGTCCGGAACCAGGCGCTGCGCCGGGCTTCCGCGACGCCTCCCTCAACCACCGGGAGCCCGTAATTCCACGACAACACGCAGTGTACCAAGCACCCGGCCCGGACCCGGTTCCCTGGAATCCGAAGTCCGCCGCCGCAACAACGGTCCCTGGCCTGGCCCAATCGGGTCCGGGATGTGGTCGCCCCGAGACGCTTCGCCTTCGGCGCCTCGCCGTCACGCCTCGGACCCGAAGACGCGGAGGCAACGGCGTGCGCCCTCCGGGACGCGGACCTCGAACACCTCGCCGACCGGAGCGCCGACACCCTTTCGGGAGGCGAACGGGCGCGGATTCGAGCCGCCGCCTCGACACCGGACATTCTCGGACGCCTCACTTGCCGTCGGAGTGTTCATCGTTCCGAGCGACGCCGAGCAGGGCGCCTTGGAGACCCTGTGCCGCCGCTCAGTGCAGGGTTCGGACGTCGCTCGGTGCGTCGAGAAGTGCCTGAAGCGCCTTTCCCAACAGGACGCTCCGCAATCCGCCAACGAGGACAAGAGCTTCACGCATGCCTATTTTGGCCGCCCCGCGCAATCCGGTTGCGCGAGTGGGAGAAGGTGCGGCACAGGGTGCATGGGACTTCGATTCGTCGGCCTTCGACGACCTCGTCTCCTTCGTTCATTCCCCTTGTGCAGCAACAGGCATGAAGCCATGACCGAGAACAAGCCTGGATCGCCCGGGTGGGAGGTCGGGGACAAGATGCCCGAACGGGACGCGCCGACGCTTGGCGTATTGGATAAGGTGGAACTGCGGAGGGTCTGGAAGCACGAAGCGCACGATTTCACCCCCTGGCTCGCTGAAAATCTGGCGGTGCTTGGCCCGGTGTCGGGAATCGAGCTGGAATGCGAAGACACCGAGGTGACCGTCGGTGCGCTGCGGGTGGACATCGTGGCCCGGATCGTGGGAGACGATTCCCCGGTCGTCATCGAGAACCAGCTTGAGGAAGCGGATCTGAAACACCTCGGGGCCTTGCTCGCTTATGTCGCGGGCCTCGAGGCAACGACCGTGATCTGGGTGGCGAGGAGCTTTCGCGACGATCACCTCGCGGCGATCCGATGGTTGAACGAGCACACCGGGGAGCATTTCGCCTTCTTTGCCGTGGAGATCAGCCTGGTTCGCATCGGCGCATCGGATCCGGCGCCCCGCTTCGAGGTCGTGGAGCGACCGAACACCTGGACCCGCACCATGCACCGTCCCGGTGGTTTGTCCGAAAGAGGCGAATTCCGCCGCCGATTCCGGGATTTTTGTCGTAACCGATGGAAGGACGTCGCCCGACCCCGACCGGGGTACGCGGGCCAAGTCTGGTGGCATCCGATCCCCGAACGCCACATGCAGGTGGCCCTGAGTCTCCATGAGAAAAAGGTGGGCGTCTACCCGTACAAGTGGGGCGAACAGCCCGAGCCGTTCCTGCGCCGCATCCAGCCGATTCTCCCGGCCCTGCGGCAGAAGTTCGGAGAACTTCAGAACGACTACGGTTTCACCAGTCTCGATATCGATGCCCGCGACGAGCGGAACTGGCCGGAGGCGGCGGACTGGCTGGGCGAGCGGCGCCGGGTTTACGAAGAGGTGATTCGGAAGGCCGCTACCGATGTCGACGATCCCGGATAGCGGGGCGACACCGGTCGGCTCAGCGGATCGGGTTGCGCCAGCGGAGCCCGGGGAAGCGAACGAAGTCGGTGTCACTCGAGTGGATCTCCGCCTGATGCTCGATCGCAAGCGCCGCGAGATGCGCATCCGTCGTGAGGCGCGAACCGATCGCGGGACACTCCAGCAGGGACTCGAGGATGTCGACGTGGCGTGGACCCGGAAGCAGTATCTGCACATTGGGTTGCTGGAGCCACTTCCGGCAATGGCCCAGCGCCTGCGACGGCGCCATCGGGAACGCAAAGAAACGGCGATTGCTCCGGAGCCGGACGAAGCCGAGAAGGACGGCCCAGGGAAGGCCCACCGGGACCGGGGTGGAAAGCAAGTCTTCCCACCAGCTTCGCGCCCGGTCGTGGAACGAGGAATCCGTGTCGTAGGCGTACAGGAGCAGATTGATATCCGGGACGATCATTCGCCCATCCCGTCGCGCCGCATCTGCGCAATCCGTTCCTCATCCTGCAGCTCGTCACCCAGCTGGTTCAGCTTGAGCGGGTCGATCCCGGGAAGCAGGCCGCCGCGCTCCGCCTCGACGCGAAAGCGGACACGGGGAGCGGGTCGGGCGTCCGCGGCCAGTCCTCGCCGAACGAAGTCGTTGAGCACCGACTTGAAAGAGCGTCCGGTCTGCCGGGCCTCATCCCGCAGCGCCCGATGAACGTCATGCTCGAGCGTAACGGTGGTGCGCATGAGGCATCATAGCATCGTCAATCGGAACATCATGATGTCCCATAAGCGAGCCGCACCGGGGCGGCCTGAACGGAACGGCCCGTCCGCGGACGGGCGACCAGGATCCGGAAGCGGGATTCGAGGACGCGGCGCAGGCCGCCAGCGCGGGCGCCGGGGATTACCGGACACTGCCTGACTGGAGATCGGCGCGGGCCATGCTGGCGTCACGCGGACTCCTCCCTGACGCTGGCGGAGCCTGCCCCGAGCCGAGGGTCTTCGGGGCTATTGCAGCAGCGTGCAACCGGACCGGATACAGACGAGACTCGGCCGGCCCCGGCAGGCGCCGCTGGCGGACTGGAAACGGAATCCCGCCCAGAGATGAGCCAGCCATTCGAACTCGATGTTGTGGCGCACCCCTTTGTCCGTCGGTTCGAAAGACCAGTCGACCACGTTCAGGTCCAATCCTTCCACCGGCTGGAATTCGTCGGGATCAGGCGGTGCGTCGACTGATCCTGCTGGACAGCGCCGAGACGCTCGGAGACCTTGCCGCATTGCCGAGCAACCGGCTGGAGGCGCTGCGGGGCGACCGTGCCGGGCAGTACAGCATTCGGATCAACGCGCAATGGCGCATATGCTTCCGCTGGACCAACGACGGACCATGCGAAGTCGAGATCGTGGACTATCACTGAGGGGCCAGACATGAACACGAGGAACGGCATGAGGCCGGTACATCCCGGCGAAATACTACGAGACGAAATCGAAGCACTCGACCTGTCGGCCCATGCGCTTTCGAAGGCGCTGGGCGTACCGGTAAACCGGGTGACGATGATCCTGAACGGTCAGCGGGGCGTGAGCGCGGACACGGCGTTGCGGCTCGCGCGGTACTTCGGGACCACACCGCAACTCTGGATGAACTTGCAGAAGACTTGGGAGCTTCGCCAAGCGGAGATCGCGGCGGGTCGACGAGATCGTGAAATGCGTGACGCCGCGGCAGGTGGCGACATCAAGTGCGGCGGCCGATGCCCGTCCCTGATTTCCAATCGCTGATGCTCCCCGCTTTCAAGGCGTTCGGAGGCGGTGGGGAGCCATCACTTTCCGAAGTCCGCGAGCGTATCGCCGCCGCCGAGGACTATGTGGCGCGGAGTCCGAAGCAGATCCTCCTGATCGACGGTGAAGAACTGGCGCGTCTTATGGTCCGGCACGGAATCGGTGTGCGGACGCAGCTTCGTTACGAGGTCAAGCGGATCGACGAAGACTATTCGGCGCTGGTGTCAAGTGTGAATTCCAGTGTTTCGCCAAGTTCCCAGTCGCGCCAACTCATGGACTGATCCGCAGTGACGATCCATCCGAGTTCTTCCGGGTTCGAGGAATAGAACCGGTAGCCGACGGCAGTCCCGGGAAGGCAGAACAGCGCCGCCGTCATCACGGCGACAGTCCGGAACCAACCGCTGCACCGGGCTTCCGCGACGCCTCCCTCAACCACCGGGAGCCCGTAATTCCACGACAACACGCAGTGCGCCAAGCACCGGCCCGGACCCGGTTCCATAGAATCCGAAGTCCGCCGCTGACCGGGGAGGAATCACGATGCGCACACCCGTTGGTCTTCTGACCCTCGCACTGGTCCCGATCGTCCCGGCAGCCTCGGCGCAGCCCGTTTCGCTGGGAGCGCTTTACGAAACGGGCGGCGCGGTCGAGGACACGAACGGGGACGGGATCCCCGACCGGCTTCGCGCCCGGGTCGTGCTCGGGGCCAACGCTTCCTCCGCCGAAATCGCTGCCGGAGCGGAGATCGCCGCCCGCCTCGGATTCGAGACCCTCGCTCTCGACCTGCCGCTGCCGGCGGCGGCCGAAGTGGCAGTGGTGGTGGGTGACACCGCCCTTTCCGAGTTCGGAGTCACCGGCCTCCCGAACCTCGCGGCCGGGCGTGGAGTCGTGGAGCTCCACGACGGCGACCCGGTGGTGGTCGGCGTGCGGGGGGGTGACGCCGACGGTCTCGCTGCGGCGGCGCACTGGCTCGCCGGACGGGCGCCGCACCTTTTCCGGACGGACGGAAATACGCTCGGCGAGGTGGAAGCGGCGGTGGTCGAAGCGAGCGGCGCCGAGGGCGCCCGCGTTGTGCGCATCGAGGTGGAGGCGCGCTCCGACGCGCTCGGGGCAGTGGTGGTGCGGATGGATGCCGCGGACAGCGCCGAAGCGGGCCGGATCGCCGCCGCGGTGGAAGGGGCCGGCGAGGCGTTGCGATTCGACAGCCTCGCCTCGCTCACCGTGGTCGCCGCGCATCCGGGAGGCGAGTCCGCCGCATCGATAACGCACGATCCACCCGCGCCCGAGCCGGGGCCCATTCCGGCCCGCCCCGGAAACGGAGCCAAGGCGGACCTCGACCTCTCCGTCCTCTACGAACCCGACGGACTCCTCGGCGACTCCAACAGCGACCGGATCCCCGACCGGCTGGACGCGCGGCTCGCGGTCTCGGACGAAGATCCGGAAGGCGTCCTGGCACTCGCGGCACGGCTCGGCCTCGAGTCCGCCGGCATGGTCTTTCCGGTGGCGGCAGCTGCCCATGACATCGAAGATCCCGAAGGGGAGCCGACGCTGGTGGTCATCGGAACGGCGAGCCGGAATCCCCTCCTTGGAGACCTCGCGCTTCCCGAGCTCGGCCCGGGCGAGGGGTACGTCGGCGTCGTTCCGGAAGCGTTCGGAGACAAGCCCGCCCTCGCGGTGACGGGCGGCGACCGGGACGGACTCGCCCGGGCGCTCCATCAGGCGGCGGTGGGATTCCCGCACCTCGACGCGGCGAATCGGGCGACCGACCATCCGACCGCCGATGCGGTCGAGTTCGCCGCCTGGAAGTTCCTTTCCTCGCGGACGCCGGGCGGCCAGGCGGCGGCAGCCGTCTGGAAACTGGAGCAGATCGCGGGGGAGATCGCCCATACCGGTATCCGGGAATCCCGGATCCTGGTGTCGGTGAAGGATCCGGCGCCCGGGTTCGACGATTTCCTCCGCGCGGCGGCGGAACGGTCGGGCCTCGGTGCAACGACAGTGACGCTGGATGACCGGAACGTCCGGAACGCTGCGGTGATCCACGAGGAGGAGTTCGCCGTGCCTTTCGAGGTGGACGAGTATCGGGCCCTCGTCCGCGACCGGCTGCTGCCCGCTGTCGGGCGCGGCGACCGGGTCCGGGTGGTCGCCCTGCTGAGCGAACCCGCCCCGGTCCGGACCCGCCTCCGGGACGAACTTGCCGCGCAAATCGAAGATGCGGGCGCGGCGGCCGAGGTGCTGATCCTCTCCGCCTACCGCCAGGGCTACGGCTGGATCGAGGAAGCAGTGCTTCCCCGGCTGGTCGCGCTGCGTGAAGCCGGAACGCCGCCGGCCCGGGTCCGGCTGCTGTTTCGGGAACACCGACCGCCGCCGGAATGGCCGCAACAGGCGATGCACACACCGCTCCGCTGGCAGCACGCGATGTTCCCCGCCGACGAAATCCTTGCGGAAGCCCTGGCGCTGGACCTCGGGGATGTGAACTACGAGATGCGCACCGAGACGGATGCGCCGGCGTACCGGGTGGTCGCCGAGGATGCGAACGGCGGCGTACTGCTGAACGAGACCTTCGAGCCGCGGCTCGTCACCCGGCCGTTCTTCGACCGGTATCCCGACTACGAGCGGATCCAGGTCACGACCGGAGGCATCACCGCCGAAGTGAACGGGCGCACGGTGGTGGACGAGCGGATCCGCACCGACGCCGAGGCGTTCTGGGATCACTACCAGTCGGACACCCTCGCCCGCCTCTACGACACGATCATGGAGCTTCACGAGGGCAAGCCGCGGGGACCGGTGGACGCCCCCTATTTCGGGGAGCTCCGGGTGGATCTCTCGCTCTCGGAACCCGAGCGGCTTCTCGGAGTCGAGCAAGAGATCGAGTCCACCCACGACGCCCTCCACGAGGACATCTATTTCGTCACCCACAGCCTGATCCGGCACATCGGCCGGAACTCGCTCGGAACCGAACTGACCTGGCCGGGACGGGTCATCCCGTGGATGCACCCGAAGACCGACGGCACGGCCGGGACTGCGAAAATCCGCTTCACCGGGTTCCGCACCAGCCGGCCCGCCATCGTGGTGGACTACACGACGAACGAGGGTCGTTCCGGCACGGTCCGGCGCAACATCCCCAAGGTGGAGGTGGATCGTCCGAAGGCAGTCGCCGCGCGGGTGCGCGTCGGCACACCGGGAGTGGCCGCACTGCGGCTCTCGGTGAAAGTGGATACCGACGCCGACGAGCGGGATTACTACGTGGCGCGCCACGGGGAGGACAACGCCGACGAGCGGATCCTGTCGGCGGCGCAGGCGACCCGGATGCTGGAAATTCTCGGCGAACTCCGGGACGAGGGGCTCTATTCCGGGGAACTGGCGTTGGCCGGTCTCGGCGCACTGGAGCTGGCAGCTACCTGGACCTGGGATCACGATCCGGCGAACCAGCGGGTGGCGACCCTGCCGGCCAACGGGGAGGCGCCCCCGTTCCCGGACATCATGGCGTTCCGGGAGGAGACCGGGAACGATGGGCAACTCGTCCAGTGGGACACGCCGATCTCCCCGCCCGAGGCCCTGGGCATCCTGGCGCGGATGTCCGAATACCCGGAGGCGACGGTGTACCGGATCGGCGAGAGCTATCTCGGCGCGCCCATCTGGGCCATGGACCTGATGCCCCCCATCCGGTCGAGCCACTGGTCGCGCAAGAAGGCAAGCCTGCTCAAGCCGACCGTGGTGTACAGCGCCCGTCAGCACGCCAACGAGGTTTCCTCGACCTCGCACGTGTTGCGGCTGGCGGAGATGCTGCTCACCGATCCCGGGGAACGGGAAAAACTGGACAAGGTGAACGTCATCGTCCATCCGATCCAGAACCCGGACGGCGCCCAGCTGGCTTGGGACATGCACCAGGTCAACCCGGAACACATCCTTCACGCCGGGTACTGGGGTTCGCTCGGCATCGATTCCACGGCCGGCGCCGACGACCCGATGCCGATCTACCCGGAGGCGGAGGTGCGTCCCCGGATCTGGCGCATGTGGCTGCCGGACATCTTCCTGAACCCGCACGGCTATCCGGCCCACCAGCTGGTGCAGCTCTTCAGCGAATTCAGCGGCCTGGTCCGCGCGGGTCGGCGCACCGAACGGAACTGGGGCTTCAACAAGGGCTGGTTCATGCCCGGCTTCGAATTCGTGGACGACCCCGAGCTCCCGCGCCACCGGGAGGAGCACCTCAAGATCCGGCGCTACATCACGAACGCCATCCAGGACACGGAGATCGTGGCCGCGATGAACGAGCGGAACTACGACCGGTACCGCCGCTACGGGATGCAATTCGACCCCAAGGTGTTCCGTATGGACCTCCACAACGGGGTGAATATCCAGATGCCGATCAAGGGCCGCCGGGCCCGTCCCGGAAACGGGGGCGGCTTCGGCGGGTACGACCCGCGCATCACCATCTGGTCGGGCGGGACCGAAGCCCCGGACGAGCCGGCACGCGGCGACTGGATGGTCACCGTCGCCTCCGCCGGCCTCGCCTGGGACCGCGCCATCCTCCAGTACCTGCTGGACGGCAACCACGAGGTCAACCGGAAATCCAGCAGCTTTTTCGGCGGGGTCTCGATCCGGCTCGACCGGCCGCGCCCGCCGGAAGCGGAGGAAGAGGAGGGGAACTGATCTGGACCGCTGCCCCGGCAAGCCCGCCGGAGGGAACTCCGTGGCCCGCCCCCATCACCTTCGGCGGCGGCGGGGGGGAGCGGACCGTTCAGGAACGGTGGAGCCGTCCGCCGATCATCACCATCCGCACCCGCAGCAGGGCTGCGATGTCCTCGAGGGGATTCCCGTCCACCACCACCAGATCGGCGGTGTAGCCCTCGCCGACCGTCCCGATTTCGTTGCCGAGGCCGAGCGATTCGGCGGCGAGCGAGGTGAGGCCGACGATCGCACCCGCGGGATCCTGGCCTCCGTCCCGGACGCGGGCCACCGCTTCCTCGGCGTTCCGGCCGTGGGCCCCGGCGACCGCATCGGTGCCGAAGACGATCTTGAGGCCTTCGGTTCCGAGCGCCATCCGGAAGGTCTCCATCGCCCGGACCTGTCCGGATTCCATCTGCGCGAAACCTTCTTTGGTGTAATTCCCGATCCCGAGATAGCGGTCCCGGTTCTCGAAGTAGTTGGCGAAGATGAGGTAGGTGTTCGGGTCGTAGAAGGCGCCGTTCCCGGCCAGCAGGTCCAGCGTCGCCTGATCCAGCAGCGCCCCGTGCTCGATGGTGGTGCAGCCGGCTTCGGACGCCCGGGTCGCACTCTCCGGCCCGTGGGCGTGGACCAGGGTGCGGAGGCCGCGCTCGCTGGCGGCGCCGCACGCCGCTTGCAGCTGACCGGACGAGAGCGTCGGCCCGCCCCCGACGCGGATGCTCTCGGAAGCGAAGATCTTGATCGCGTCGGCGCCGGCGGCGGCCAGCCGGTGGACCTCGGCGGCGAGTTCCTCCGGCCCTCCGGTGCGGGCGCTCAACGAGCCGAGGCTGGTCAGGATGCGCGGTCCGGGAACGACGCCGCGGCGCACGGCGTCGCGCACCGGGCCGTCCACCGGGCTGCCGAGGCTCTGGACGGTGGTGAATCCGGCGTCCAGCATGCGAAGTCCGTTCTCGATCGCGTGAAGGGCTGCGACCTCCGGAGAAGCGTCGCGGGCGAGGCGGCCCTCCTCGTCGAAGTGCCAGTCCAGGTGGACATGGGTGTCGATCAGGCCCGGCAGGATGGCGCCGCCGGGGAAGTCGTGACGCCGGCCCGCCGGCAGGTCGGCAACCGGCGCCACCGCGACGATCCGGCCATCCCGGACCGCCACGCCGTGGCCCTCGAGCACCGCTCCCCGGCCGTCGAGCACCCGGTCGGCGACAAGGACGACCGTGCCGTCGCCCGGATCCTCCGGCGGTGGTCCGCAGGCTGCGACCGGAAGCGCGGCGAGGAGCAGCGCGAGGCGCACGTCAGATTTCGCCGGAAAGCTTCGACGCCGTCCGCAGCGACAGTGCCGCGAAGGTCAGGGTGCCGTTGTTGCACCCGGACGAGACGATGGTCGGCGCTCCCGCCACCCAGAGGTTCGGATGGTCGTGCGAACGGCCCCAGGCATCCACCACGCTGTCCGCCGGGTCGTCCCCCATCCGGCAGCCGCCACCCGGATGGTCGTAGTCGGAGGCGTACCGGATGTCCATGATCGCGCCGCCGCCCGCGCGCAGGATGGACCGGAACCGCTCCTCGATCTTGTTCTCGGTGTATCCGCGCAATGCGGAAGAGACCGGATCGTCCACGAAGTCGATGCGTGGAAGCGGGTCGCCCCACGGGTTCCGGCGGCCGGACTCGAGCGTGAGCCGGCTCGCCCGGTCGGGGATGACATCGTAGTAGCCGCGCATCCGCAGCGAGCCGGTTCGGATCCGCTCCCTCCAGTCGGCGAGCATCGCGTCTCCGAAGAGCAGCTTTCCGGAATCGTCCCGAAGCCGGGCGCGGCGGCCGACGCTCGATTCCCAGATGCGCAGGTCGTGGCGAATGTACTTGCCGTCCGGCTGGGCTTCGTCATCCCGGTGCTGAAATCGCTTGGAGAGGAGGCTGTCCGCTCCGTACACCCCGGGATAGAGCCGCAGCGGAACCGAGGCCACGGCGTTCACCCAGCGGTGGCCGGTGAGAAAGCGCCCCACCGTGCCGGAGCGGTTGGCGACGCCATCCGGATGGCGGCCGTCGGCGCTCAAGAGCAGCAGGTGCGAGGACCAGGCGTACCCGGCGGCCAGGACGAAGTGGCGCGCGCGGATGCGCACCGGGTCATCCGGGCGGTCGCGGTGGAAGGCCTCCGCCTCCTCGATGGCGTTGCCGGCGGCGGCGACCTTCAACCGACGCACCATCGTGCGGTCGTGGAGGGTGATGCGGTTCGCCTCGAGGAGGCTGACGAAGGTGAAGTCGGGGCTGTACTTGGCGCCGGTGGGACAGATCGAGCAGGTGTCGCAGCGGACGCACTGACGCCGCCCGCGCCAGGGGCGGGAGTTCTTGGAGACCGGGTTGCGCCACCAGGGAATCCCGGACCGGGTCGCCCATGCGAGCGCGTGTCCCAGGTTGTACGAAACCGGGAGCGGGTCCATCGGGTAGGGAGCACTCCGCGGGTCGTACGCCGCCGGCCCCTGCTCGCCGGCGACCCCGATGCGCTCCTCGGCCTCCTGGTAGAACGGATCGAGGGTGTCGTAGTCGATCGGCCAGTCGCGCCCGACTCCGAACAGCGAGCGCAGGCGGAAATCCTCCGGGGAGTAGCGCGGCGTCGTCCCGCCCCAATGCATCGCAAGCCCGCCCACCGACATGGAACGCGACTGGGCGTTCCGGCAGAAGTGGCCGGGAATGTGATCCGGCTGGTAGGGGTTTTCGCCGTAATCGAGCATGCGGCGACGGGTCTCGAACCGCTTCTCGAAGTCGAAAATGCGGTTTCCGGCCTCGATGACCGCGATATGGGCCGAGGTGTCCTCCGCCAACCGTTCCGCAACCATCGCGGCGCTGATGCCGGCGCCGAGGATGGCCACATCGGTCTCGATGGTGGGCACCGCTCAGTCCTCCTTCATGGTTGCCACGCCGGCTGAAGATGCCCCGCCTCGATCATCTTCCCGGTGCCGATCAAATTCCGGATTCGCTCCAAGGAGCCGGAATGGGTTCGGAAGTACATCAGGTTCGAGTTGCCCCTCGGACCGTGACGGGCGCTGAGGCCGTTCCACCGGCGTATGTGAAAGTGGGATGCTGCCTCGATGTCGTATCCGGCATCGTCAAGGATGAACAACGCCAAATGATCCGCCTCGGTCTCCATTTCCACGCGACAAGCCCGTTCCCCGCTGCGTTGGCCCCACTCGATTCCACGCCGTACCCAGTCGCCCGCCCTGTCGGGTTCGTCGCTTGCTCCGGCGATTGTGCCCAAAGCCAGCCCGAGCAAACTGCGACGACGCTTGTTGCGCATCCTTCGGCGACTGTGCTCCATGATTCCATGCGCATATTCGTGCGCCAGCACGGCAGCCAACTCATCTTCGCTTTCCACGAATCCGAAGAGGCCACCGTCGACCGTGATGTTGTAATTCTCATCAATGAAGGCGTTGGCCTCCTTGTTTTGGGAACGCACGCGAAGGTGTGAACCCTCCATGTTCGACGCACACTTGTGTTCCGGATCGAACAAACGCTCGCACATGCGAATTGCACCAACGCGAATACGTTCGTCGGCCCGTTTGGCCATTGCGACTTGCATGTCCGGTGACACATGCAGCGGTGCTGGCGCGCCCGCTTCGACTCGGTCCCACATCGCCAATGGGTCATCCCCGCTCCGTGGTGGGGGCTGGAATCTCGCGCCGGCGCAGCCGACCGCAGATCCCAGGGCCAGAACAAGGAACAGCAAGCGTGTCCGGGATCTCACCGGAGTTGCTCCAGGGGGGGCGGACGCTCGGCGCCGCTCGGCAGATCGCGGCAGCCCTGCGCGCCTATCCGGGCCCCGTAGGCGAGATCGGCGGTGGCGGGGCGGCCCGCGTAGTGCGCCAGCAGGCCGACGGCGACGTGGGCCGCGGCAGCGGGAGCCGGCAAGTCGCCGCGCGGCGCCAGGCGATCCAGTTCCGTTGCGAGAACCTCCCGCCGGAGCGCGACCGGAAGTTCGCGAAATCCCCGCTGATGGCGCCGCTTCGCCAGCAGATCGAGCGCCTCGAGCTGGGCATTCCACATCGGCGCCGGGTCCGCGGGTCCGTAGCGCACCTCGTCCGACGACAGGTACGGGTGCGTCAACTCGGCGACGGGCCGGAAGCCGTCGAGCCACCGGACGAAGTCGCGGAGTGCCTCGCGCACTCCCTCGGCGCCGATCTCCTCCGGGAGGACCGCAGCGGCCACCGCCTCCAGCAGCGGCAGGTCGAGAACCCGGCCCCGGGCCGCGGGTTGCGCCGCGGCGGGAACGGCGACCGCGGCGGCGATGGCGCCCGAGGACGTGAGGAAGACGCGGCGGGAGGAAGGTCCGTTGGCCACGTCCCGATTGTATGCGGCCCCCGGGGACGCCGGGTACGCTTGTTCGGATGATCCTTCTCGCGCTGGCGCTCGCCGCCGTCCAGCCCCCCCGGATCACCCCCGAACTCGAGGCCATGCTGCACGGGATCCGGGACGGCGAGATGCAGGCGGTGCGGGACGCGCTGGACGGCGGCCTCCCGGTGGACGCCAGGGCCCCCAACCGCATGACCGGACTCCATGTTGCGGCCGTTCTGGGCCGCGAAGCGTTCGTCCGGCTCCTCCTCGACCGCGGCGCCGATGGGAACGACCCGGCGGGGAACGGCATCAGCCCGCTGCACCGGGCGGCCCTCGGCGGGCATCCGGGCGTCATCCGGATGCTCCTGAACGCCGGCGCCGAAGTGGACGCCCAGGCGGACTGGGGCGCGACTCCGCTCCTGAGCGCGGTGGAACGGGGCCATCTGGAAGCGGTCCGCCTCCTGCTCGCCGAGCGGGCGGATCCGACCCTGGCCGCCCGGAACGGCGAGACGCCGGTGAGCCTCGCCCGCAAGGCGGGGCGCGAGGACATCCTGGAACTGCTCGCCGCCGATCCGACCACCCTCGCCGCCGCCCGCGAAACGGCAGGGCGGGCCCGCGCCGAACGCGCCGCGACCCACTCCCGCACCGGGGCGGCGTTCGACGACGCGGGAGACTTCCGGCGGGCGATCGAGTCGTACCGCCTCGCCCTCGAGGAGGCGCCCGCCGACCCGCTCATCCGCTATCGGCTGGGGCGGGCGCTCCACCGATTCGGGGAACGCGAGGCGCTGATGCACCTCCGGGAAGCCATGATCCTCTGGGAAACCCGCATCGAAAACGGGCAGGACATGCCGACGATCCCGCGCCCGGCGTTGGAAGACGTCTGCCTGACGCTCCGGGCAAGCGGGCGCTCCGGGGACGCCGATCGCTGCGACAAGGCACTCGCCAGGATCTCCGGGGGATGAATCGGATCCCCGCCGAGGACGCCGCCTGGCAACAGAAGACCCTGAACGGCGTCGCTCGCACGTTCGCCCTGACCCTTCGCCCGCTCCCGGAAACGCTCCGGCACCCGGTGGCCAACCTGTATCTGCTCTGTCGGATCGCGGACACCATCGAGGACGACCCCGCGCTCGGAAACGACGAACGCGAAGCCTTCGGCGCCCGGTTCGTCGCGGCGGTGGAAGGGAACGGGGGCGCGGCGACCTTCGCGCGCGACCTGGCGCCGCGGCTCTCCGCCGGCCCGGCCGAGCGCGACCTGGCGGCGAACACCCCCCGGGTGCTCGAGATCACCGCCCGGTTCGACGACGCCTTCCGGAAGGCGATGGAACGCTGCGTACGGGTCATGACCGAAGGCATGGTGGAGTTCTCGCGCCTCCGCGGCCCCGGCGGACTCGCCGACCGGGCCGCCCTGGACCGGTACTGCTATTTCGTGGCCGGAGTGGTCGGGGAAACCCTCACGGCCCTTTACTGCGCGTTCTCCCCGGCGGTCGCGGCGCGACGGACCGAACTCGCTGCCAGCGCGCGCTCCTTCGGCGAGGGCCTCCAGCTCGTCAACATCCTGAAGGATCATGGCGAGGATCGGCAGCGGGGCGTGTGCTGGTTGCCGGCGGACCGTTTCCGGGCCCGCGGCGTGGACCTCGCCGCCCTGGAACCGGGGACGCCTCCCCCCGGCTTCGCGGCCGGAATCACGGAACTGGTCGGCATCACCCGCGCGCACCTCGACCGCGCCCTCCGGTACACCCTGGCGCTCCCGCCGGGCGAGACCGGCATCCGCCGCTCCTGCCTGTGGCCGCTCGCGCTCGCCGTGCTCACCCTCCGCCGCATCCACCGGCATCCCGGGTTTCGGAGCGGGGCGGAGATCAAGGTCCCGCGCCGCACCGTATATGCGACCGTGCTGTTGACGAGCGTCCTCGCGCGGTCGAACACGGCGCTGCGGCTGCTCTACCGCGCGTTCACCCGGGGCCTTCCGACCGGGCCGCCCCTCACCTAACTCTTGTCCCGGATCAGATCCTCCCGCGTCTTGCGGATGTCGTCGAAGCTGTCCTGGGAAATGACGTAGTACCAGTCGGCGAAACGGCGCGTGAGAAGGTCCTCGCGTTCCCGCCCTTCGCTCACGTCCCGCTCCCAGGCGTCCCGGGCGCGGGCCCGGTCGCGGTTTTCGCGGTCCTCGTCGGTGAGCTCGTCCGAAGGCTTGTCCTCGTAGTCGCGGTTGGCGGGCGCCGGCGGCTCGGGGAAGTGATCGGGCACGAACTCGGCGGTGACGAACAGGAAGCGGTTCTCGGCGGGTCCGGCCTCGGCGTCGGTCTCCGACTCGCCGCCGGCGGAAATCCCGGCGCCGCTGCCATAGACCACTTCCCCGAAGCGGAGCGTGTAGCGGATGCCGTCGTCGGCGTCGATCCGGACTTCACCCTCGTTCGAGAGCAGGTTCCCGGTCCGGGTCAGGTAGTAGCCCCGGTCCTGGAGGGAGAGGATGTCCGCGTTGGAAACCCCGGCCGCATCGCCGGTGAGCGAAGCGGCGATGCCGGACGGCTTGGGACGCACGCCCACGATCTCGAGTTCATCGGCGGCGCGCAGCAATTCGGAGATGCGAAAGGTGTCCACCTCCTGGTCGGCGCCGACGCCCTCGGCGGTCCAGTCCCCGTCCTCCCTGGACAGCTCCAGGCGGTCGCGCCGGTCCACCTGGAGGGTGCGCTCGTTGATCGTGTAATCCTCGAGAACCACCCCGGTCACCCGGTCGCGGTCCATCAGCAACAGGTCGCGCTCGATCCAGTCGGCGAACCGGGCCGAGATATCCACCCCGAGATTCGAGACATAGACGCGTTTCTGGCCGGGGACCCGCACGAACCAGTACCCCTCCCGATCCTCGACCTGATGGCCGATGACCAGATCGGCCAGCACCCGCTCGCCGGAGGCCTTGACGGTTACCCGGCGGCCCCGGCCCACCAGCGAGACCGAACCCTCGTCCAGCGGATCCACCACCCCGAGCGCGGGATGGTCGGCGACGTTCTCGGAACGGAAGTCGTCCTTTTCCAGCAACATGATCCCGGCGGCAGTCTGGGCGAGACGGTCGGCGCCATCGGCGGGATAGTCGTGGTGGCTCGGGATGGTCCATATTCCGTTCCGGTTCTGGACGCGGAACGGGCGCGCTTCGGCGGTCTCCTCGTTGAACTCGATGACCTCGAGCGAAACCGCTTCCCCGGGATCGTTGAAATCGGGAAAGAACCGCTCGCCGATGTCGACGAAATCGCTCGGCTCGGGATTGCGGGGCGCGCTCACTCCGGCCAGCACGGTCAGCAGCAGCGCCGCACCCGCGATGGTCTGGGTGCGGCGAAGTTCGGGACCAGCGGTCCTGGTCGCTTCAGCCATGTCGCGTGTACCTCAGCTCTGGCGCAGCCGCCGTGCGGCCGCCGCTCCCTCGCGCTCCGCCCGACGGCGGCGCACGAAGACGAACACTCCCAGCAGGAACACCGGGATCGGGGGCAGGATCACCGCGCCGGTGCGGATTCCGCTCTGGATCCGGCGGATCTGGGCTTCCATCCGCTCCTCGCTGGCGCGGATTTCGGCGTCCTTGCCGGAATTGATGTTGGCCTCGAGCACCCGGAACCGGCGGTTCTCGACCTCCTGGAGGTTGCGAGCCATGATCTGCTTGGCTTGGGCGTCGAGGTCGTCCCGCTGCTCCACCGCCGCGACCCGCTGATCGAGGCGTTCCTGGGCCCGACGCAGCGCCTCTTCGGCACTCCGCTCGGCAGCTTCCTCTTCGGCGGAGCGGGTCTCGACGAAATCGCGGACGCGGGCCTCCACCCGTTCGAGCGTCCGATGGCGCACCCGCCGGTTGCGCAGCGCCACGAACGACTCGTCGCCGACCAGCACGTCCATGGCGTTCAGGAAGAACGAGACGTTGTCGAAATTCATGTTGGGCGGACCGACCCGGCGGATCTCGAAGAACTGCTCGGAGATGAAGTCGAGGTCGGCGATGGCGATGATCCGGGTGCTGTCCGCCGCCTCCGGTTCGGCTCCGCCCGGGTCGTCCCCGGCGCCCGACTCCTCGATCCGCCGGGTGCGGGCCTCCGCCGCCACCACATAGGTTCCCGGATCCGGCCGATGCGGCAGGTTCGGGTTGAGCTGGGACCCGAGGAAGGTTCGCTGCACCATCTGGAAATAGGGAAGCGTTCCCGAGATGGCTCCGGTGGTGAGCAGGGGCCGGAAGTCCGCACCCGGGCCGGCAAGCGGCTCGAGAAAGCCCGGATAGATCAGCACCAGCTGCTGGAGCCCGGCGCTTGCCACCGAATGGGCGGCGAAGGCCTCCGGATTGCCGCTCCCCTCGCCGAGGAAGACCACCTCGGGCGGCAGGTGACCGAGATCCGGGTGCGGGTTGTAGGAATCCCAGACGATCGATCCCGGATCCCACGAAATGCCGAGCCCGGCGAGAAATCCGGTCACATCACCCTTGGGCGTCGGCGGCGGGCTCCCCTGGTTCATGAAGGGATTCCGCGAGGCCCCGGGCGGCTCGGAGGGCGCGAGGCCGATGTTCACCGCCGGGAGCGGATCCACGAGCAGCAGCGCCGGAGTCCCCTGCCGGATGCTGGCGGTGACGTTGTCCATCTCGTCCTGCGCGAGTGTCGAGGGGAGCACCACCAGCAGGCCGTCCAGTTCCTCGGTGATCGCCGCGTTCGGCTGGATCTGGACCACCTCGTACTGCTTGCGCAGTTCGTCCACCACCGACCATTCGGGCGAACTCCGCATGGTCTGGAAATCCAGACCGCCGAAGATCCGGAGCTCCTTGGAGACGACACCGATCCGGCGCTTTTCGGTGTTCGCCACCACCCGGATGCTGCGGGCCAGTTCGTATTCCACCGGCAGGCCGCGGTCGAAGAAGGGGATCACCTGTTCCTCGGCGGCGCGGGTGATCGCCACCCCCATGAAGACATCCTCGGCCCGGGCGCGGGCCGCGCCGAGGCCGGGAATCTGGCGCGGCACGATGCCGAATTTCTCGCGTGCCTCGCTCGACGCCTCGGTAAAGGGCTCGGTGTCGCGGATCAGGACCCGGACCCGTCCGCCGCTCGCCGACTCCAGCTCGCGCATGACGCTCTCGAGCGTGGCCCGCGTCTGCACCAGCGGTTCGGGAACTTCGGGACTCAGGTAAGCCTGAACGAACACCGGACTGTCGTCGGGAAGCGAACGAAGCAGCTCCCGCGTCTCGCGGGAAAGGGAATGGAGTCGTTCGGCGGTGGTGTCGAGCCGGAAACCGAACCGCGAGATCAGGATGGCGCCGCTGAGCAGGATGAGGGCCACCGAGACCGCGCGGATCGCGTGGTGGGTGGACATCCGGTACCCGTCGGCAGCCGCGGGCCAGTGGCGCCGGCCGATGAGCAGCACGTTGCAGTAAAGGAAGAATCCGGTCACCGCCAGGAAGTACAGGATCGACGTCACCGGGACCAGTCCGCGCCCGAATTCCTCGAAATGGAAGATGGCGGAGACCGGCTCGAGGAAACCGGCGATCGCGGGGCTCAGGCTGCCGGCGACCACGTCCGGCAGCAGGACGACGGCACAGGCCAACGCGCCGAGAATGAACGCGACGGTGGAAATGGAGGTGAGCAGCGAGGCGGCGGTTCCGACCGCGGCGAGCGCCGCCCCGAGCAGGAAATAGCCAAGGTAGTTCGCAAACAGCAGCCCCCAGTCCGGGCTGCCGAGGAACATCAGCACCAGCGCGTGGCTCAACGACAGGAGGAGCGCCGCCGCATACACGCCGAGGACCGCCGCGTACTTGCCGAGCACGATCTCCACATCGGTCGCCGGCAGCGTGAGCAGCAGTTCGTCGGTGCCGAGCCGCCGTTCCTCCGCCCACACCGCCATCGTCAGCGCGGGAACGAAGAAAAGGAGGATCCAGGGGAACCAGGCATTCAACTGGTCCAGGTTCGCCAGGTTGTTCAGGAAAAAGCGATCCTGCCAGAAAGCCGCCGCCGCGCTCAGCAGGATGAACAGGGTCAGGAAGACATAGCCCGAGGGGTTCGAGAAGTACATGCGCAGGTCGCGGCGCATGAGGGCCGCCACCACTTCCCGGCGGACCTTCGGCAGGTTGACGAGGCCGGGCACTCAGTTCCCTCCTCCGCTGCCGGCCGCACCGTTTTCGGCGCCGCCGGTCAGCTCGTGGAAGCTCGCCTCCAACGATCCGTCCCGCTCCAATTCGGCGGGCGTTCCGTCGAAGACCAGGCTGCCGCGATGCACCACCAGCACCCGGTCGGCCACCGCCTCGACCTCCCGGAGGATATGGGTCGAGATCAGGACCGTCTTCGCCTCGCCGAGGCGCCGGATATTCTGGCGGAATTCACGGATCTGATTGGGATCGAGCCCCGATGTGGGCTCGTCCATGATGAGGACATCCGGATCGTGGAGCAGCGCCTGGGCGAGCCCGACCCGCTGGCGCAACCCGCGCGAGAGCTTGCCGATGGGCTTCTCCAGCACCTGTTCCAGGCTCGTGAGCGCGGTCACCTCGCGGATCCGGGCGTCCAGCCGGCCCGTTGCGATTTCGCGGGCCTCGCCGAAAAAGCGCAGCAATTCGGCGGCGGTCATGTCCGGGTAGAGCGGACCGTTCTCGGGCAGATACCCGAACCGGCGGGACGCGTCGAGACGTTCGCGGTGTACATCCCGGCCGGCGATGCTGGCGGCCCCCCGGCTGGGCGCCAGGTACCCGGTGAGCATCTTCATCGTGGTTGTCTTCCCGGCCCCGTTCGGGCCCAGGAACGCCACGATCTGTCCTCGGGGAATCGCGAAACTCACGTCCTCGACCGCCACGAACGGGCCGTAGTACTTGCTCAGCCCGCGCGCCTCGATCATCGTGGATTCTTGCATCGGCAAACCTCGAAGGAGGAAGGAAAAACGACGGAATTGTAGCGAATCGGCGGAGAATCGCATCCACGCATAGAATCGCCGCAGTGTCGCGATTCCGAGTTCCGGGCCGAATTCTCGCCGTGGTCCTGTGCGCCGGCGCGGGAACCGCCGGCGAGCCGGAACTCCGGCGCCCGCAGGCCCTCGCGCTGAGCAACGGGTTGCTGCTGGCGGGCAACCGGTCGGGATCGGTGAGCGTGATCGACGCGGCGGACCTCGAAGTCCTCGGCGAGGCGCCGGTGGGCGGCGACATCACCTCCCTCGTCCCCCTCCCCGGAGACGGGCGGATGCTCGCCGTGGACCACGGGGAACACCGGCTCCACGAACTGCGCGTGGATGGCGACGGGGCCATCCGAATCGAGGGATCGCACGAGACCTGCCGCTACCCGGTGCAGGCAGCGGTTCGAGGCCGGCGGATCGCCATCTCGTGCCTCTGGTCCCGACAGGTGGGCTTCCGGGACGCGGAGGCGCCGGCGGGGGAGATCGCGGCCGTGGACCTGCCCTTCGAACCGCGGGACCTGTTGTTCCTCGACGAGGATCTGCTGCTGGCAGCGGACGGCTTCGGAGGCGGACTGGCGCTCCTCGACGGGGAAGGGGTCCGGCGCGTCCGGGAACTGGAGGGCCACCAGCTGCGCGGCATGGCGGTACTCGGCGGCGACACGGTGGCCATCGCCCACCAGCAGCTCCATTCGGGGATGCGCACCACCTCGGACGACATCCGCTGGGGCGTGTTCATCACCAACAGCGTGAGCCTGTTCCCGCTCCGGGACCTGATCGCCGACGACCCGCGGCTCGTGCGGCGCACCCGCATGCTGGATCTCGGCGGAGTGGTGATCCCGTCGGGCGACCCGGGCCATCTTGTCCCGACCGGCAGCGACACGTTTGCGGTCTCGCTCTCCGGCGTGCGTCGGGTGGCGCTCGGCAGCACCGACGCCCCGCTGTCGAGCCATGTGACGGTGGGGGAAGGACCGGGAGCGATGCTCGTGGACGGGGGACGGCTTTGGGTCGCCAACCGTCTGGACGATTCGGTATCGGTCGTGGATATCCGGTCCGGCAGGGAGACCGGACGGGTCGCGCTGGGCCCGGCGGCGCCGGTGGACGCGGTGGCGCGCGGGGAACGGCTCTTCCACGACGCCACCCTGTCCCTGCGCGGGTGGATGAGCTGCTCGAGCTGTCATGTCGGCGGCCACACGAACCACCGGCTCTCGGACACCCTCGGGGACGGCAACTACGGGGCGCCCAAGCGGGTCCTGTCCCTGCTCGGCGTCCGGGACACCGCGCCCTTCGCCTGGAACGGCAGGATCCGAAGCCTCGAGGACCAGGTCCGCAAGTCGGTGCGAACGACCCTTCGGGGCCGGGACCTCACGGACGACGAAGTCTCGGACCTGGCGGCGTACCTCGGGAGCCTCGATCTGCCGGAGGCGCCCGGCGCCGATGCGCCCCGGCTGGCCGAAGGCAGGGCGGCCTTCGCGCGCCACGCATGCACCCGGTGCCATCAGGCGCCGACATACACCTCCGCCGGCGCGCACGACGTGGGACTCGAGGACGAAACCGGCGAGCGGCGTTTCAACCCGCCGTCGCTCCGGGGAGTCCGCTTCCGGCGAAGCCTCTTCCACGACGCCTCGGCCCGATCCCTCGAGGAAGTGCTCGCCCGCCATCCCGGCCACGGCGTGACGATCCCCGAAGCCGATCTGACGGCACTCATCGCGTTCCTCCGGTCGCTCTGACCGCTACCGGCGCGAACGCACGGTTCGGCAACGGCGGCATGGCCACCCGCGCGCCGCATCGAAACGAGGCGACCAGGCTTTCACAAGGTCTCCCCGACGGGAAGTCCGACACCATCGCGCCGAACCGCAAGAACGAAAGGGTCGTGGCGCCGCCTCCGGACGCAGCGCACCCCGCGACCGGGATTCCGGTGGGGAACGGACCCCGGACGACCGCATCGAGGGCCGGGAACGCCCGGTTGATCCGGGGCGACTGCCGCGACGTCCTGAACCGGATGGACGCGGCAAGCGTCCACATGGTCCTGACCGATCCGCCCTATTTCCTTGACGGTCTCGACAGCGGCTGGGCGAAGGGGACGATCCCGGCCCGCGTGAATGGAAGCGTGGGCGGACTCCCCATCGGCATGAAGTTCGATCCCAGGCAGGGGAGGGCGCTGCAGGACTTCCTTTCGCCCGTCTTCGAGGAAACCCGGCGCGTCCTGAAGCCGGGCGGCTTCATGCTCGTGTTCTCGGCGCCCCGGCTCTACCACCGCATGGCGGTTGCCGCGGAGGATTGCGGCTTCGAGATCCGCGACCTCTATGCATGGCACTTTCACCAACGGGCGCAGTTCAAGGCGTTCACCCTCGATCATTTCGTGCGCCGGCGCACGGACGTCGGCGAGTCGGAAAAGGCAACGATCCTCAAGGCCCTGGGCGGACGGAAGACGCCCCAGCTCCGTCCGCAGTTCGAGGCCATCCTGTGCGCCCAGAACCCGCGTGAAGGCACGTTCGTGAACAACTGGCTGGCGCACGGAACGGGCCTGATCGACGCATCGCAAACGCTTGACGGAAAGGCGCCCGCCACGGTCCTTCCGGTCGAAAAGGAAAACAGGAAGACCGGACACCTGACGCCGAAGCCGGCTCGCCTGTGCGAACACCTCATCCGCCTGTTCACCAAGGAGGGACAGACCGTTCTCGATCCGTTCGTCGGCAGCGGGACCAGCTGTGTCGCGGCCCGGAACACCGGAAGGCACAGCATCGGAATTGACGTCAACCATGACTACATCGAGATGGCGCGGCGAAGATTGGAAGACGAACCGTGAACCCGCCTCCGCCCGGGAAGCGCCCCGGCGCACGCCTGCCGATCGCCGTTATGGAGATCCTTGATGCCAGCAGGAAGACGTCGGGGTGGTGGAAATCGGACGCCGGGCAGGCATCTTCCGCGAGCCCGGACATGCCCTGAAGCAGGACAGCGAATTGATCGTCAACGGCGTTCTCGATGCCCCGGGGGAGGGTCGCCGGTTGGCCCGGTGGATCCATTCGGGATGGGCGCGGACCGACGCTTCACTCGGCGAGACGCGGAGCGAAGTTCCCGACCGGGGCGGCAACAAGCGGATCATCGGGCGTACCGGGTATGGCAGTGGGGTTTCCCGACTCCCCGAACGGCCAGACACCACGTGTCAGCTGCCCTGCCCAGACTGCAATCGACGGCGCGACGCGAAGCCATTCGAGGAATTCGTGAGAGATCGGCTGGCCGACGGGAACGAGTGGACCGACTACAACCCGGATGACTGAGTCGTCACCCGATAAGAAGCCGGACGCGCCGACGGGCTCCGAACCGGGGCGGCCTGCCCGGTGCGCCGGGCGGATCCCGGGCTCAGCCGCCTTGCGCTTCGAATTCGGCCATGGCGGCGCGCTCCCGCTCCGTCATCTCCTCCGGGGTGAGATCTTCGGTGTGGGTGGCGATCCCCCACCGGTGTCCGAAGGGATCCAGCAGGACCCCGTGCCGGTCACCCCAGAACTGGTCGGTCGGCTCCTGGATTTCGGTCGCACCGGCCTCGATCGCCTTCGCGAAGACAGCATCCACATCGGGGACGTACAGGTGGATGGAGCACGTGGTCCCTCCCAGTTTCTTCGGGGAGACATAGCCGCCAGGCCCCTCCGCCTGCGGCCCGGGAAACTCCTGCGCCAGGTAGATCTGCGATTCGCCGAAGCGGATCTCGGCGTGCATGATCGCGTCGCCGGGACCGCGCATGATCGTGTCGGTGGCGGCGCCGAGTATGTCCGTGTACCACGCGAGCGCCGCGTTCCCGTCACCCACGACGAGATACGGGGTGACTGCCTGGGCCCGCGGGGGAATGTGGTGCGTTGCCTTTGCCATTGCTCCGATTGTCTCCTTGATCGGCCGGTTCAGCGGCGCGGGGTCCGGAAGTCCAGTATCCACTGGATCATGACCAGCACGGTGTTGTCGCTCGTCGCGCCGAAGCGGCGCCGGTAATCCGCAGCGAGATGGGTCTGGGTCCAGGGAAGCTCGTAGCGCAGGCCGGCCACCACGTGGCTGCGATGCGTGTCGCCATCCGGTCCGGCATGGTTGGTCTCGGTCCCGAGCTCGAGGGCGCCCCACAGATCGTACGCCGGCAGGAATCGCCGGACCCGGACGAAACCGCCGAAGTGTTCCCGCCCGTTCAGGTCGTTTCGGTACACGACCGCCCGGATCGTCTTGTCGCCATCCAGGTTGCCGTCAAGGTGGACGGTGGTCTGACGGCGGGGCACATCCGCATCCTCGCCATCCCGACCCTCATAGTGGCCGGCGTCCAGCTTCCACTCGTTGTTGTCGCCGAAAAAGCGACCGACGCTGGCGAGCACGTCCTTGAAATTGTTGTTCTCGGGCGCCCAGGCGGTCCCGTTCACCAAGTGGAACGCCCCGGTGTAGCGGCCCTTGTCCACGAAGAACATGAGCGCGGTCTCGCGCACCCGGGTCAAGCCGGCGGCCGGGTTCGCGCCGATCATCTGGAACGCGAAGGGCGCGTCGGTGAATTCCCGAATCCAGAGCGGCGCGGCGCGACCGGCCCGCACCCGCAGCCAGTCGTTCATCCGGTACTGAACCCACAGATCGTGGATCCGCGTCTCTCCGACGTCCCAGACACCCCGGATCTGAATCCGGTCCCCGATGCGGGTGTCGGTCCAGACGGAGAGCCGCTGGGTGGTGATGTCCCCGTCATCCGTATTGAGAATGTGCCGGCCGCGGAGGCGCAGATGTGTCCGTGGTTCGTTCGACTGTTCGTCGGACTGGGCAAACGCGGCCGGCGCCAGCAGGAGCGCGATCGTGGCCGGCGCCAGTCGAAGACCGAACCGCTTCAATTCCATGGATTACTCGCCTCCGTTCGGCAGCGCCCGGGCTCCACGGGTAGGACTTGAACCTACAACCAACGGATTAACAGTCCGCTGCTCTGCCATTGAGCTACCGTGGAATCCCGGAGATGGAGGGGCCGGGCAGGTCACAGAAGCATAACCGCAAGGCCGGCGGGTCAAAGGGGACTCCGGTGGGCGAACGCCTCGGTCATGGTGCCGGTGTCGGCGTGCACGATCTCGCTGCCGATCGGGACTCCGATGCCGATCCGGGTGACCCGCACCCCTTCGGAACGGAGGATCCGCGCCAGCCAGGCGGCGGTTCCCTCTCCCTCGTGCGTCGGATTGGTGGCGACCACCACCTCCTCGACTCCGCCAGCGCGAATCCGTCCGAGCAGCGGCAACAGACGCTCGTCCCCGGGCGCCCCGCCCGGGACCGGCGCGGCCTTCGGCCCGAGAACGAAGTAACGGCCGCCGAAGGCGCGCGCGCGTTCGACGGCGGCGATGTCGGCGGCAGAACCGACGACGCAGATCGTGCGGTCACTGCGCTCCGGATCCCGGCAAAAACCGCAGGTGTCGGCATCGGCGAAGTTCCCGCAGTTCACGCATCGGCGGATCCGCTCATGCAGATCTGCAAGCGCCCGACCGAACGTCCGGACACTCCCGGGGTCGGCAGCCAGCAGGTGGAACGCGATCCGTTCGGCGGATTTTTCCCCGACTCCCGGGAGCCGCCGGAATTCGGAAACGACCCGCGCGAGCGGTTCCGGCAGGCTCATGAACCCCCCGTCAGCCCCCCGAGCTCCTGGAGGGCAGGGTGTTCCGCAGCCTGCTTTTCGAGGCGCCGCAAGGCGTCGTTCACCGCCGCCTTGACCAGATCCTCCAGGAGCTCGACGTCGCCACCCTCGACGATCCCCGGGTCAATGGACACCCGGCGGACATTGCGGGTTCCCCCGATTCGGACCTTGACCATGCCTCCACCCGCCGAACCCTCGCTTTCGAGGGCCTCGATCTGGCGCTTCAACTTGCGGAGGCGCCGCACCTGGCGGGTCATCTGGGAAATCTGGGAGAGCATGTTCAGTCCTTCCGGAATCGTTCCGGTCAGTGGGCGCCGTCCGGACGGTCGGACCTCCGAACGGGTCGGACGGAGACGATCTCGCCTCCGAGACGGGCCTGGTATTCGCGGGCGATCGGCGGCGCTTCCTGCTGGCCGCCGGCAGGCCCGGGCGGGGGAGCGGGAGCCGGCGGGGACGACGGCCGGGAAGGCGCCGGCGGCGGATTGTCGAGGCGTTCGACGAGCGCGTCGAAATCCGCAAGGCGGGGCAGTTCCACCAGCCGCAACAGGGCCATTTCGAGGTGGAAGCGGGGCTCCGGCGCAAAGGAAAGGCTCTGCTCGACCCGGGTGAGGGTATCCACGCTCCTCAGGAGATCCATTTCACTGAAATGACCGGCAAAGCCACGCAGCGCTTCGGTTTCGTCGGCCCATTCCAGGAGTGTCGCGTCGTCGGGCGCGACCCGGCAGACCACCACGTCGCGCAGGTAATGGAGAAGCATGGTGACGAAGTGCCGCAGATCCCGTCCATCCCGAACCAGGCTTTCCACCACCTCGAAGACCGCCCGGCGATCCCCCTTGAAAATCGCCTCGGTGGCCTTCCGGCAAAGGGACACGTCGGGGACGCCAAGCGCCGTGTTCACATCCTCGAGCGTCACCTCCCGCTCCACTTCGGCCAGAACCTGATCGAGGGCGGAGAGCGAATCCCGGACGCTGCCCTGGCCCAGGCGGGCGAGCTGCGCCCGGGCGGACCCGGTGATCGAGAGCCCCTGTTCCTTCACGATGTGTTCGAGCCGTTCCTCGATCTGTTGCTGGCTCACCGTCCGGAATTCGAATTCCTGACACCGCGAGAGGATCGTTTCGGGGAGCCGGTGGATCTCGGTGGTCGCGAAGATGAACTTCACGTGCGCCGGCGGATCCTCCAGGGTCTTGAGCAGCGCGTTGAACGCCCCCTTGCTCAGCATGTGGACCTCGTCCACCAGGTAGACCTTGAAACGATCCCGGGCCGGCGCGTACTGGGCCTCCTCGATGATCTCGCGGACTTTCTCGACGCTGTTGGTGCTCGCTCCGTCGATCTCCTGAACGTCCCGGGAGCAGCTGTCCCGGATCTCGACACACGAGACGCATGTCCCGCAGGGTTCCGGAGTCGGTCCGGCCGCCGCATGGCAGTTCAGGGCCTTTGCCAGGATGCGGGCGGTGCTGGTCTTCCCCACGCCACGGGATCCGGCGAACAGGAACGCGTGCCATATCCGGCCCTTGCGGATGGCGTTCCGGAGGGTCCGGGCGATCGCTTCCTGTCCGATGAGCTCCGAGAAGGTCTCGGGCCGGTGCTCGAGTGCCAGCACCCGGTAGTTGCCGCGGTCGGACCCGGCGGGCGACCGAATGTCCGACACGGAGGGAACCGTGGGCGAGGACGGTTCGCTCCGAACCGATGCGGCCGGGATTTCGGGTTCATCCGCCGGCGGCAACGCCGCTGCCCCGGATGGCGATTCGGACTGATCCGCCGGGGACGACGCCGCCGGGGACGACGCCGCAGGCGCAACCGGCAACTCGGACTGAACCGCCGAAGACGCAACCGCAGGCGTTACCGGCGATTCGGGTTCCCCCACCGCAGGCGCGACCGGCAACTCGGACTGATCCGCCGAAGACGCAACCGCAGGCGTTACCGGCGACTCGGGTTCCCCCACCGCAGGCGCGACCGGCAACTCGGACTGATCCGCCGACGGCGCAACCGACAATTCGGGCTGCCCCGCCGCAGGTTCACGCTGTCCCGCCGAAGACGCCACCGACGGCGTGACCGGCGATTCGGGCTGATCCGCCGGAGTTGACGGAGACTCGGCCGACTTCGGCGTAGCGTCGGGGCGCTCCGGCGCCTTCCGACCGGCATCCGGCTTCGCCGGTTCAGGGCGGGGTCCGAAGAGTCCGCCCGCGGTCACCGGCAGAACCCCCTCCCGGAAATCCGCCTGGCGGAGGGGGTGGGATTCGAACCCACGGTACCGTTGCCGGTACACCAGCTTTCCAAGCTGGCCAATTCAGCCACTCTTGCACCCCTCCCGGACCATCCCCGAAGGGGAGCATATTAATCCGGCGGCGCCGGCCATCCCAACTCCGGAGACCCGGCGCCGCCTGCTTCCGTCACTACCGACCTCCATGGCCGTCTCCCCTTCCCGAACCACTGTCCTGACCGCGGTTGCCCTCGCCGTCCTCGCGGCGCTTCGTCCGGCAGCGGCCCAGCCCCTTCCCGAAGTCCACCTGATCGGCACCGGTGGCACCATTTCCGGCGGGGCCGGCGGCCCGCTGGATGCCGCCGACCTCCGGGCCGCCCTTCCCGGTCTCGACCGGGTCGCCACCGTGACCACCGAGGACTTCGTGCGCATCGGGAGCTCGCGGATGCACCCCGAACTCCAGTTCGGACTGGCGGCAAGAATCGGGGAAGTCCTCACCGAACGGCCGGACCTTGCCGGAGTGGTGGTGACCCACGGCACCGACTCGCTCGAGGAGACCGCCTTCCTGCTGGATCTGCTGCTCCCGGCAGGAAGACCCGTGGTATTCGCCGCCGCCCAGCGACCGCCACGCTTCCGGGATTCGGACGGACCGCGCAACCTGCTCGATGCCATCCGGGTGGCGGCGTCCCCGAGGAGCCGCGAACTCGGCGTCCTGGTCGTGCTGGGCGGACAGATTCACGCGGCGCGGGAGGTTCGGAAGACCCACTCCATCGCGCTTCACGCCTTCGCCTCCCCGGACACCGGCCCCATCGGCGCGGTGGACGAGGGCGAACTGCTCCTCTTCAGCACACCGCGGCGCCGCATTCATATCCCCGCCTCGGCAGGAGAACCGAACGTGGGTCTGGTTCGACTCACCGCCGGAGGTGGAGGACCGGCGATCCGCGCGCTGGCGGAGGCCGGCGCCCGGGGGATCGTGGTGGAGACCTTCGGCAGGGGCAATGTGCCTCCTCCGGCCATGGAGGCGGTGCTTGCAGCCAGGGAGCTCGGTGCGCTGGTGGTCTTCACCACCCGGACCGGTGGGGGACGGGTTGTCCTCTCCGAGAGCCAGCGCGAACGGGGAGTGGTGTCCGCGGAGGACCTCGACGGTCTCAAGGCCCGGATGCTGCTGGTGGCCGCACTCGGCGCCGGGTGGACCCCGGACCGGATCGGCGCGGCATTTCGGAGCCTTGCGGGGGCGGTTCCGTGACCGGCGCGTCACCGAGCCGCCGGCGGCGTTCCTCGGCCTCCCGCAGCGTACGCGGCCAATTCCCCCTGAGCAATCGGGACATCGCCCGGTCGCGCAGCAGCTTGCCTCCGGTCTGGCAGGTCGGGCAGTAGTTGTACTCGTTCTCCGCGCGCACCACCCGCTGCACCGGTGCGCCACAGACCGGGCACGGCTTTCCGTAGCGCCCGTGGACCGCCATCCCCTCGCGAAACGCCGTGACTCCGGTCGGAAATTTCTCTCCGCACGCAGCGATCAGCTTTGCCGCCCACCCGGTGAGCACCTCCTCGGCAGCGGCATGCAGGCGGGCGACCTCCTCCGGCGCCAGCGATCCGGCGCGCTTCAACGGCGAAAGACGCGCCCGGTGCAGGATTTCGTCCGACCAGGCGTTCCCGATCCCGGCGAACCGCGCGGGTTCGGTGAGCGCCCGCTTGAGGGTGCGGGTCGATCCGGCAAGCCGCGCCGCGAACGCCGCGGGATCGGATCCGGGAATTTCGAGGCCACCGCGGTCCAGTTCCCGAAGAAAGGCCGGCCCCCGGCCCACCCGAATGGATGCCCGCTTTTTCCGGCTGCGCTCGACCAGCCGGAGACTCCCGCCCCCCTTCGGCCCGCCTTCGAAGGTCCAGACGGCCAGATTCCCCCGCGGCGACACCCGGATCGAACCGGCCGGCCCCGGAGTCCAGTGGAAGCGGCCGGCAACCGCCAGATGCACGGCGCAATGGAACCCCTCGGAGAATCCCATCACCAATTGCTTCCCGATCCGCTGCACCCCGGCAACGTCCCGACCGGGCAGCGCGGACGGGGCTGGTTCCACGGACGCGAGCACCTGCGGGGCGCCGATGCGGAACGCGGCGAGTGTGCCGCCGTCCACTCGAGCCGCGATGGCGGAGCGGTAGAGTTCCATGTCCGGGTACTCGGGCACCGGTCAAGTCTTCCTGGCGGTAGCCGGCTTGTCCACCGCCACCGGCCTACAATCGGGGAATCCTGCAGGTTTCCCCGGGAGTCCTCCTGATGCGTTTCCCTTCCCCTACGCTCCGGCCCGTCCTCGTTGCCACCGCCCTCTTGGCATCCCCCGCCGCGTCCGCCCAGGACGAAGGCGGCGTCGAGGTCGTGGACCGCGTAGTGGCCCTGGTGAACGGGGAGATGATCACCCTGAGCGAACTGCAACGGCAGATCGTCATCCAGCAGGAACGACTCGGCATTCCGGACGACCCCGCGGCACTCGCCAACCTGGGAAGCCAGGTGCTCGACGGCATGGTGGACAACGCCTTGATCCTGCAAGTCGCAGCGGAACGCGGCCTGCGGGTGCCCGAACGCTATTTCGATGAGTGGAAAGAGCAGACCATCAAGGAGATGAACCTCGCCGACGACGAGGAGTTCGTCCGGCAGGTGGAGCTCCAGGGAACCACCATGGACGAACTGCGCGACCAGTTCATGGAAGGCATCCTGATCCAGGAAATTCGGCGGCAGGACATCGAGGAAAAGGTGCAGGTGAGCGAGCCGGAGATCGAGCAGCGCTACCGCGACCGGATCGAGGAATTCGTCGAGCCCCCGCAGGTCCGGCTCCGGGAGCTGGTGGTGCATGTCGGGGAGGACGGGGAGGCCGCCGCGGAAGCGAAGCTGCGGGAGGCAAGCCGGCTTGTCGAAGCGGGAGGCGAGTTCGAGGAAGTGGCCCGGGTGCATTCCGAGTCCGATTCGCGCGACAACGGGGGCGCACTCGGGCTGTTCCGCATCGAGGAACTGGACCAGACCCTCCGGGAAGCGGTCGAGGGTCTCGAGGTGGGCGAAGTCTCCGCGCCGGTCCGGCTGGGCGATTCCCTCTACCTGCTGCGCGTGGACGAGCGCACCGAGGAATCCACCATTCCGCTCGACGAAGTCCGCAACCAGCTCGCCGAGGGCATCTACGGCGAGAAACTGGCCGCGGAAATGGACAACTTCGTGCGGGAACTGCGCGAGAACGCGATCATCGAGGTGCGGCTCGAGGATCCGGCGGCGAAATCCGGCTGAATCGGGCTCAGCCGCCGCGGGTATGCATCTCGAGGTGGGGATCCTCGCGCAACTGCTCGGCGGCGAGCGGCGTCCGGTGCTCGAGGCCGGCACGGTCCTCGGCGCCGCGATCCTCCCGGATCGCCCAGGTTGACGCGATGAGGCGTTCCAGATCGGCAGCGTCCCTCCCCTCCCGGATCGGCCCGCGCAAGTCGAGTCCGGAGGCCGCGTAGAGGCAACGGAACCAGCGGCCGTCGGCCGTGATGCGACTGCGGTCGCAGGTCCGGCAGAACGGCTCGGTAACCGAGGCAATGATCCCGAAGGTTCGTCCGTCGGAAATCCGATAGCGTCGCGCCGGCGCCGCCGGATCACCGGCCACCGGCTCGATGGCGCCGTAACGCCGCCGCATGACCTCGCGGATGGAGGCGGCGTCAAAGACCCCCTCGGGACGCCACCGGGTGGCGCCGCCCACGTCCATGTACTCGATGAACCGGACCTCCGCCCCGAGGCGGGCGGCGTACTCGAACATCTCCGGTATTTCGTCGTCGTTCACCCCGCGAAGGACAACAGCGTCCAGCTTCACCGGGTGAAGCCCGGCGGCAACGGCCGCGGCGATCCCGGCGTGCACCGCATCCAGACCCTCGCGCTGCGTGAGATCCCGGAACCGGTCGGCCCGGAGGGTATCGAGGCTCACCGTGATCCGGCCAAGCCCGGCGTCGCGCAACGCCTCGGCCTGGTCGGCCAGCAGGATTCCGTTGGTGGTGAGGGCGAGATCCTCGACTCCGATGACACCGGACAACTGGTGGATCAGCTCCGGGAGGTGGGGCCGGATCAGGGGCTCCCCGCCGGTGATCCGGATCCGGGTGGCGCCGAGCGCGACGAACCGCTTCACGAGAAAGGCGGTTTCCTCGAAGGTGAGCAGGTCCTCCCGGGGGAGCCAGACATAGTCCGCCTCCGGCATGCAGTACCGGCACCGCAGGTTGCAGCGGTCGGTGACCGAAACCCGCAGGCTCCGCAACGGTCGCCGAAACCGGTCCCGGGGAAGACGCGCCACGCCGCCCTCAGCGAACCTCGAGGAGCTCCACCTCGAACAGCAGGGTCGCATATCCGGGAATGGAGCTTCCCGCCCCCCCCGTTCCGTAAGCGAGCGGATGGGGGATGACCAGCCGGCGCTTGCCGCCAACCCGCATCCCGGCAACACCCTGGTCCCACCCCGCGATCACCTTGCCGGCGCCCAGCTCGAAGGTGAACGGGTCGGCTGCGGTGTTGGAATCGAAAAGGGCTCCGCGCCGGTCCTCGGCCAGGATGTCATACAGCCAGCCGCGATACACCACGGACAGGTTGCTTCCCGCCGTCGCTTCGGCGCCGGAACCCGCCACCAGATCGGTTGCGCTGAAGGGCGCCTCCTCTCCCGCCACCAATTCGATTTCGAGGAGCAGGGTGGCATTCCCGGGGATGTCCCTGCTCCCGCGGACCCCGAAGGCGAGGTCGGGGGGGATCACCGCCTCGCGCACTCCACCCACCTGCATCCCCTCGAGCGCCCGGTCCACTCCCGGGATGACCTCGCCGCTGGCGATCCGGAACGCCAGCGGCCGGTCCTCCTCGGTACCGATCAGTTTCCCGCCCCGGTTTCCTGCGACATCCGGGTCGTACGCATAACCGGTGAACTGGATTGCGACCAGATACCCCGAGCGGACTTCGACGCCGCTCCCGGTTTCGATGTCGGTGACCCCGAACGGAACATCGAGGGGAGCTGGAGGCGTGGGTGCCGGCGGGGTCACGCTCCCGTCCGAGCCGCCGCAGCTGGCGAGGAGGGCCGCAGCGGCCGCCAACCAGCGGAACCTTGCCGGGTGGCGCATCATTCCGATCGTTCCGCGGGCAGGGAAGACTCCGGGGAAGATTCCGGGGAAGACTCCGGGCCGGGTGGCGGCGACGCACTCCTTCCCGCCGCCCGGAGCGACGAGGGGGCCCCGGACACCGCGTCGGGTTCGACGGGGGAACGCGGTCGCTTCCGATCACCGGACGCCCGCTCCCGAAGGCCGGGGTGAGCCGCCGGGCCGTCCGACAACCATCGTGATCGCCTCGCTGCCGCGCTCGCACCAGCCGCCTCGAACCGTTCCGCACCGGCGTGGCGCCCGGGATCCATGGAAGCTCCCGGCCGGCGGCGCCCATCACCGTGGAGCCGGGGCGAGCTGGAGGTCTCCGTTCCCGTCCCGGGGATCCGTCCGTCAACCACCCGGACTGCGCCCGGAAGCAGGGACAAGCGGCTCCCGGCGACGAACCGCGCGTTCCTTTCCGGAAACCCGGCTCCCGGTTTCAGGCGCCCGGTCGGAAGGAGGCGCCCGGAGGACCCGGGCAGCCGGGTCACGAAGTCTCCCTGCTCAGGCGTCGATGAGCTGTTCCAGGCGGGCAGCGAGCTTCTTCTTGGACTGGACGCCGACGATCTGTCCCACGACTTCCCCGTTGCGGAAGAACAGGAGGGTGGGGATCGAGCGGACGCGGTACCGCTCGGCGATCCGCGGCTCGTTGTCCACGTTCACCTTGCCGACGCTGACGCGCCCATCGAAGTCCTCCGCGAGCTCGCCGATAGTGGGCGCGATGGTGCGGCAGGGGCCGCACCACTCGGCCCAGAAGTCCACCAGACTCGGCTTGGCGCCGGAAATGGTGGCTTCGAAGTTGGACTCGGTCAGTTCAAGGGTCTTGCCTTCCGCCATTTGGGTCCTCCACCGGAGACTGGGTGTCCGGCAGGGGGACACCAACGATCAGGGGGCACGGATTCTAGCGGGCGGGGACACGAACCGGACACCGCGGCGCCGGCTGCGTTATGTTCCGCACGCGGACCGATGAGTCATTCGCACGAGCACCACCACGGCCACAATCATCGGGCTTCCACGACCGCGCTGGTGCTGGCGCTCGGGTGCACCCTGCTGATCGCGGCGGCCCAGTTCATCGGCGGCATCTGGGCAAACAGCCTGGCCCTCCAGGGCGATGCCGGACACATGGTCAGCGATGCGGCGGCGCTCGCCGTCTCGCTCGGAGCGGCGTGGCTCGCCGCCCGGCCGCTGACCGCCAAGCGCACCTTCGGCTTCCATCGGGCCGAGATTCTGGCCGCGCTGCTCAATGCCGCCTTCCTGTTGGGAATCTCGGCCTGGGTCGCCCTGCGGGCGATCCCGCGCCTCGGCCGGGAAGTGGACATCGCCGCCGGGCCGGTGATGGTGATCGCGGTCATCGGCCTGATCGTCAACCTGGTGGCGCTTTACCTGCTCGGAGGACACCAACACAGCAACCTGAACATCCGGGGCGCGTTCCTGCACGTTCTCGGGGACACCCTGGGGTCCGCCGGAGTGATCGTGTCGGCGATCGTGATCCACTACACCGGGTGGACGCCGGCGGACGCGCTGGTGTCGCTCGGCATCGCGGCGCTGCTGGTGGTGTCGGCGGTCCGGCTGCTGCGCGACAGCGTCTCCGTATTGATGCTGGCCACCCCGTCGCATGTGGACTCGGATGCGGTGCAGCGGAGCCTGGAAGCGGTCCCCGGAATCCTCGGCATCCACGACCTCCACATCTGGACCGTCAACAGCGGTTTCGTTTCGCTTTCGTGCCATGCCGACGTGGACGGCGCCGTCTCCCCGGACACCATCCTGCGGGCGGCGACCACCGTGTTGCGCGAGAAATTCGGCATCCGCCACGTGACCATCCAGCCGGAGTCCTCGCAGGTGCACGCACCCACCGATTCTTGTCAGATCGTCGCCACCTGATCGCGGCGGCCGCGTTCCTGGCCTCCGTGGCCGAGGCCCAGATGAGCCCGCTGCGGTATCCGCCGACGAGTGGCGGCCAGATCCGCATCGAGAACTACCTTGTCCCCCGGGTCACTTCCTGGCCCGCCTATCCGGCCTGGTCACCCGATGGCCGGGAGATCGCGTTCTCGATGGACGGTCGGATCTGGGCGGTTCCGGTGGACGGCGGCGACGCCCGCCGGATCACCGGTGGTGCGGAGGACAGCGCCCCCGCCTACGACTTCGAACCGGACTGGACCCCGGACGGGCGGGCCCTGGTCTTCTCGCGGGATGTGGACGGGAACCTCGACATCTTCCGGATCCCGGCGTCCGGAGGAGGCGCGGTCCGGCTCACGAACGGCGAGGCGATGGACTTCCACCCGCGGGCCCGCGCCGATGGAGGCGTGGCGTACGCCTCCGCCGGGTCCGGCAACTTCGACATCCGGCTGGTGGCGCCGGACGGAACCGACTCGCTGATCTTCGGCGGCAGCAGCAACGAGATCCAGCCGGACCCGGGGCCCGGGTTCCTGGTCGCCGTCTCCTCGCGCTCCGATGTCCCCGGAACCGGCGGCATCTTCCGGGTTGAGGGGCCGTCCGATTTCACCGAGATCCACCGCGAGGAGACCACCTTCCGTACCCGCCCGGCGGTTTCGCCCGATGGACGCCGCATTGTCTTCGCGTCCGACATCCGGGGCGGGTACGACCTGTTCCTGCTGCCCGCCGAAGGCGGCCACCCCTTCCGGCTCACCCGCGAACGGGAGTGGGACGAACGCGACCCCGCCTGGTCCCCGGACGGCGCCCGAATCGTGTACACCACCAACCGCGAGGGCAACCCCGGCCTCGAAATCATCGGGGTGGAAGGCGGATCGGTGCGTCGGGTACCCGTCTCCGGTCTCCGGCGCGAGGGCCCGGCGTGGGGCCGGCTCACCGTCCGCCCGGCAGCGCCGGCGCGGGCAACGATCCTGGGTGCGGACGGCCTGGCCCACGCCCCGCGGGGCGCCTTCCGGCGCATCGTCTCGTACACCGAGACCCACTATTTCCATGTCTCGGGGCCGTTTACGGTGGAGCTTCCCCCGGGGCCGGCGACGGTGCGACTGAAGCGCGGCGTGGAGTTCCTGCCGTGGGAGCGGGAAGTCCGCATCGCGTCCGGCGAGGAGACGGTGGTGGAGGCGGAGTTCACCCGCTTCGCCGATCTGGCGCGCCGGGGCTGGTATTCCGGCGACACCCATGTTCATGACCTTCACGCCGGCGACCTCCGGATCACTCCCGAAGACCTGGTGGCGCAGGCGGAAGCGGAGGCGGTCCAGGTGGTGCACGCCCTCATCCATGTGGATGGCAGCCGGACGATGGGCGACCCGGCGCGCTTCGTGGCCGGCCTCCATCCGGCATCGCGCGGCGGCGTGTTGCTCCGTTACGGCCAGGAGTACCGGATGCCGTTCGGGCACCGGACCTTCCTCAACCCGGAGCGGCTCTTCTTCCCGCTCGCCACCGGGGTCCCCGGCACCGCGCGGGAAGCGCCGTTCCCGCCGCTGTTCGCCTACATCCGGCGCATCCGGCAGGAGCAGGGAGACCAGATCGTGGTGGGCATGCCGCATCCGTACTTCGGCTACCTGGCCGAAGGGCAGTCCTTCGAGGGCGACTCCCCCTCCGAGATCCCGGTCGACGCGGCGCTCGGCGTCGCCGATTTTTTCGATATCAACTGCATCCCCAGTTCCGAGACCGGAGCGGCGGCCATTTACGCCCGGCTCCTGAACGCCGGCTTCCGGCTGGCCGCCGCCGGCGGATCGGACACGTTCTCGGACACCGCGCGCGATCCGCCGCTCGGCACCGGGCGCACCTATGTCCGGGTGGACGGCGATCTCACCGTCCCGGCATGGGGAGAAGCCCTCCGAGCCGGACGCAGTTTCTCCACCAACGGGCCCCTGCTGGAGCTCGAAGTGGACGGACGCGGGATGGGCGAGGAGATCCGGCTACCGGCGGGAGCAACCCTCTCCATCAGGGCGCGGGCCCGGTCGGCAGTGCCGATGAACCGCCTGCAGCTGCTGGTGAACGGACAGGTGGCCCGGGAAGCGGTTTCCGGTCCGATGTCCGGCCCCGGGCCGTTCGAGTTGCGCCTCGACGGCGAAATCGACCTCGACGAGAGCGCCTGGATCGCGATCCGCGCCGAGGGCCCCCGTTCCCCGTGGATCACCGACAGCCAGCTGTTTGCCCATTCGTCGCCGGTCTGGGTGGTGATCGGCGGGCGCGGAATCGTGGTGGAAGAGGACCGGGCCTACATGGAAGCCCGCATCCGGGAGTTCGGCGAAGCCATGGAACGTCGTTCCGACTGGGACAACGAAGCCCAACGCGAACTGGTCCTCGCCGGCGTGCGCGAGGCGCTGGACCGCATCACCGCTCCCCGATAGCGGACCGGGCATCGGCTCGCGCGCTACGGGGACCGTGATATACTCTTTCCATGTAATCCGGCTTGGAATTGGTGTGTTGTTTCTGTCGGGCTTCCCCGTCGCCGCAGAAAACTGTGAATTGATCGGCAAGATTTCCCGGGATACTTACCTGTTTGATGACTGGTGTAATTGGGATGATTCGCCTGGCCTTGCGAAAGCCCTTGTCGTGGAAGAAGCGGATCTAAGATTGATTGTTCATTTGGAACAGGATGATTTTGCGAACGATTTTGCAAACGACGTCATGACCAAGGACAAACCAACGGAACTCTATATCTTGAATTCCTTTTGGAATTGGAAGTTGTGGCTTGAAGAGAGTGGAATGGAGAAGACTTCGGGACATCTGGCCAGCGCGAATTTGTGGATTGTCCACAACAAAATGATGTTGGCGATTGTGCACGAGGTTGTCGTGCCGGACGGGAAAGTCCATTACAACTGTCGAATCGACAACGGTCCGGCGTGTATGTCGGATCCATCAAGAGGGCCGGTTCGCATACCCGATCAATCGCCGTCAGCGTTGTTGACAACCCCGCCACGCAAATCGACTCCGACGCCGCGCGATCCGGCTGTTGTCACCGCGGACAACTGGACGGCCGAGACGGCCGAACCGTGGCCACTCACGGTGGACGAGGGCGTTCTCAGCTGTTTTCGTGTCGCAGGAGTCGAGGCATTGTTCATTACCACGGACGACGGCCGCACATGGGCGCTCAACGGCGTAGCTCGTTCGTACGCAGGCAAGTACGGAGCCGAATCGACATTGAATCCAATTTGGCGCAAGGACCCGGAGTTTCCAGGATGGCGGATCTCCATTTCGCCTCTGATTGCATACGCTTTGGCTGCGTGCCGAGCCGGCCGCATTTAGCCTGAGATCAAGAATTTACTCCATGCGCATAGTATTCTTGGTAGCGCTGCTCGCGACACTTTCAGTCGAATCCGGACAGAGTCAAGTTTGGCCGCGTTGGAAGGCAAAACGTGATGTCGTGGCGTGCGAAGATCGGAAATTCATCGAACGCATACGTGATGCGGCTTATGACAAGAATCGCGATGCCCTCATCATAATGCTTCTTTCGGCACAGCTCCGTGACGATTGTATCGAACTTCAAGAAGGTACGATTGTTTCCGGACTTCGGGTCGGCTTTTTGAGCGGCATTCTGGAAATTCGAATATCAGGGACTACCGCCGATTTCTTTACGTTCGAGAACCTTTATGAAGAGCTGCGTCGATAGAGCGCGGTTCACCGAAACAACGAGGATCGCGAGACGAACTCCAGTAGACTTCGGGGCATGTCCCCACCGCCTCTTCACCGCGATCCGAGTCTCATTCCGCTTTCGCATCAGCACCAGCACGGGCTCGCGCTCGCCTTGGCCATCGAGCGGGGGCTCCGGGACGATCCGACCGGTCGGATGGCCGACGAGCTCGGGGAGCGGGTAGCGCGGATGGCCGAAGGGGAGCTCCTCGGGCATTTCCGCGTCGAGGAGGCCGACCTCTTTCCGGCGGTGCGGCCCTTCCTCCGATCCGGGGCCCTCATTGACCGGCTGGTGGCCGAGCACCGGCTCATGGAAGACCTGATGAAGCGGATCGGCGCTGCGAGCGGCAGCGACCGGATCCCGATCCTCCGGGAATTCGCGGAAGTCCTGCGGCGGCACATCCGCACCGAGGAGCGGGAACTGTTCCCGGAGATCCAGGAGCGCCTCGATCCCGACCGGCTCGCCGATACGGGCCGAAGGATCGCCGCCGATCTCCGAACGGCCTGTCCGCTCGCCGGCGACCGGACTTAAGCCGGGAACGCGCCGGCGAAGTCCTCGATCAGGTCCTCGGCCGACTCCACGCCGGTCGAGAAGCGGAGCAGCCCGTCCGCGATCCCCTGGGAGGCGCGTTCCTCTGCCGAGAGTCCGCTGTGCACCGCCGCCGCCGGGCGCACGATCAGCGATTCCACTCCGCCGAGGCTGGCCGCTACCGCCGGGAGGCGGAGCCGCGCCTGGAACCGTTCCGCCGCTTCCGCCCCGCCGTGAAGTTCGATTCCCATCATGCCGCCAAATCCGCCGTCCAGCAGTCGGGCCGCCCGCTGGTGCTGGGGATGCGTCGGGAGGCCCGGGTAGTGGACCCGGCTCACCTCGGGACGTCCCGCGAGGAATCGGGCGAGGGCGAGGGCGGTGGCCGACTGCCGGCGGACCCGGAGGCCGACCGTCTTCAGGCCGCGTTCGAGCAGCACGCAGGCGTGGGGGTCGAGCGAGCCGCCCAGGTGGTCGAGGATGTACTTGACGGCCCGAACCCGTTGCGCCGAACCGGAGATCGATCCGGCAACGATGTCGTTGTGGCCGTTCAGGTACTTGGTGGCGCTCTCCATCACCAGGTCGAAACCGAGCGTGGCCGGGCGGAAGAGCACCGGACTGGCAAAGGTATTGTCGATGAACGAGATCAGCCCGTGCTTCCGGGCAAACCGGACCACCGCCTCGAGGTCCGCCATCTGTACCAGCGGATTGGTCAGCGTTTCCACGTAGATCAGGCGGGTGGTCGGAGTCAGCGCCGCGGCCCAGGAATCCGGATCCTGGGGATCAATCCGGGTGTGGGAGATCCCGAAGCGGGGCAGGTCGTGCTGGAGCAGGTTGGCGGTTCCTCCATACACCACGTCCTGCACCAGCAGGTGATCCCCGGCGCTCAGGAACGCGAAGAGCGCACCGCTGATCGCTGCCATCCCGCTCCCGGTGACGAGCGCGTCTTCCGCACCCTCCAGCGAAGCGAGGCGCCGATGGAGCAGCCTGTGGTTCGGGCTGTTGGAGAGGCGCAGGTAGCCCACGTCGTGATACGGCTCGCCGTGGTATTCAAAGTTGGCGGTCTGGAAAACCGGAGTCGAAACGGCTCCGAGCGGACGGGGGGAGAGCGCGCCTTCGTGGATCGCCCGGGTGTCGAGGGAAGTCGTTGTCATTGCGTCGAAGGAGTTTCAGGAGAGACCGGAGCCTCGTAGGAGGCCGCCATCTGCGGGTTTTCGTCGAGCTGGACCCGGACCGTTCCCCGGAACGATCCGGGCAGGCGCAAGGCCACCTCGCCGTGGATGTGCCGGCAAAGGAACTCGGTGGTGGTGATCGCGCCGGGAAACAGCTCGTCAAGGTCTGCATAGCGAAGGGGGCCGAGCGCTTCGCCGACCGCGTCCCGGGCCCAGGCGAGGTCGAGAACGATGTTGTACTCGTCGAGCTCGGCGGTCCGGAACGTGACGGTGACTGCGTAGGTGGCTCCATGCCGATTCTGCGCCGGCCCGAACACCTTGCCGCGAAGCGAATGCGAGCACATGAAGTGGTCGCGGACGGCGATGCTGAACAAGGAAGAAACCCGGGAAGAAACCCGACGGGGAAGCGTAGCCGTACACTCCCCGGCCGGAGGTTCTCCCATGTCGGACACGTTCGCCCCAGCGGCGATCTGCGACGAGATCGAAAACGCCCGGGCCACCGGCGGCCGGCTGGTCCCGTTCACCAGCCGGGACGCCGATTTCGGCCTCGCCGAGGCCTACCGGGTCGCCGGAATGCTCGCCTGCCGCCGGGCCGCCCGCTCCCCGATCGTCGGGCGCAAGATCGGTTTCACCAATCGGTCGCTGTGGGAGGCGGCCGGGCTGGACCGCCCGGTCTGGGGATGCATGTACCGGGATTCGGTCGTCGAACCCGGAAACCCGATCCGGATGGCGGGCGCCGTGGAACCGAAGATCGAGTGCGAGGTGGTGGTTCGCCTCCGCTCGGCCCCCGCGGCGGGGGAGCGGGGCGCGGCGGTCGCCCGACGCGTGGAGGCAGTCGGACTCGGATTCGAGGTCGTGGATTCTCCGTATCCGGGATGGCGGATGCGGCCGGCCGACACGGTCGCTGCCGGAGGGATCCACCATGCGCTCGCACTCGGGCCGATGATCCCGCTGGAGGACCCGGCCGACGCAGCAGCCCGGCTTGCCGGCCTGGTGGTGCGCATGGAATGCAACGGGAAGCATGCTGTTGACGGAAACGGCCGGCTGGTGATGGGGAACCCGCTGGATGCAGTGGGCGTCCTGGCAGAATTGACGGCGGAGGGAGGCCATCCCCTGGCGGCCGGCGAGATCATCACCACCGGTACGCTCACTCCCCCGCTCGACTGCCGCGCCGGAGAGCGCTACACGGCGGATGCGGCGGGAGGTGTCCTGCCGCCGGTGGCGGTGACCCTCGCATGAGGACAGGAACCCGTCCGGTCGAGTCGCGGGTGGCGGCCTCATGATTTCGCGCCTGCTCGACCGGCTCCGCGCGGAGTTCCACCGGGTCATCCCGGTGGGCTATTCGGCATCCGATCTGGGCGTGGACCTGACCGCCGGGCTCACCGTATCGGTGGTGGCGGTGCCCCTCGGCCTGGTGGTGGCGATCGCCGCCGGCGCCAGTCCCGACAAGGGTCTGGTGGGCATCATCGTGGGTGGCCTCGTGATCGCGCTCTTCACCGCGAGCCGCTTCCAGATCGGCGGCCCCACCGAGGCGTGCATCCTCATCGCGGTGGTGGTGATCGAGGGATGGGGCTACTCGGGGTTGATGTCGGCGACCCTGCTGGCAGGGCTCTTCCTGCTCCTGATGGCGATCACCCGCATCGGGATCCTGATCGAATCGCTGCCGCAGGCGGTGATCAGCGGTTTCGTGACCGGCATGGGGATCATCATCTTCGCCGGCCAGATCGTGCCCTTCCTGGGACTCGCCAACACCGTCCACGAACATGCGCACGGAACCGGCGAGGCGCACTCGCACAACTTCGTGTTCATTGTCCAGGGAGTGATCGACCGGCTGGGCGGCCTGGACCCGACCACCGCCGCCATCGGATTCGCCTCGCTCGCGGCGGTCCTCCTGACCCGGCGATTCCTTCCGCGCATCCCGGCCTATGTCGTGGGTCTCGGGGTCGGAGCGCTGCTCGTCGCCGGTTCGGGCCTTCCGGTGGACACCATCGGAAGCACGTTCGGCGAACTGCCCAACCGTTTCCCGCGACCGTCGATCCCGGCCCTGATGTTGGAACTGCTTCCCTATGCAGTGGCGATCGCGTTCCTGTCAAGCGCCGAATCGCTGCTCGCCGCCTCGATGGCGAGCCGCTCCCGGGGAGTGCCAAGCAAGCCGAACCAGGAATTCGTGGCGCTCGGTTTCGGGAACTTGGCCGCCGCTTTCTGGGGCGGATTCCCGGTGGGAGGCTGCGTCGCCCGTACCGCCACCTGCCTGTCCTCCGGGGCCCGATCGCCGCTCGCCGGGGCATTCCACGCGATCTTCGTCGCGATCTTCGTCCTGTTCTTCTCGTGGGCACTCGAATTCATTCCCCTGGCTTCGCTCTCGGCAGTCCTGCTGGTGGTGGCCGCCCGGATGTTCGAGGTGGACCGGATCCGGACGATCATGCGGGCGCCCGCCGGAGAGCGATTCATCCTCGCCACGTCCTTGGGAACGACCCTTTTCTGGGATCTCCGCTATGTCATTCCGGTGAGCCTGCTGATAGCCGCGATCGTGTTCATCCAGCGGATATCCGGGGTCTTCCTGGTGCGCCGCGGCGAAAACGCGCTGGTGGATTCCGAGGAACTCATCGTGGACCCGGAACCCCTGCCCGCGGCGATGCCCCCGGGCGTCGAGGTCATCACCTTCCGCGGCGCGCTGTTCTACGGCACCGTGAACAGCCTGTCCGACCTCCTCTCCGACAAGACGGATCCCCACGCCTCCTGCGTCTTCGGGATGCGCAATGTGTACTTCATGGATCCCACTGCCTGCATCGCGCTGGCCGATCTGGTGAAAAACCTGATCGGAAAGGGCACTACCTGTTTCTTCTGGGGAATTCAGCCGGAGGTGGCCGAGGTCATGCACCAGATGAACCTGCATCCCAAGAAGGGTCTGGTGTTTTTTCCCGATGCCGGTTCGGCGGTTCAGGCGGCGACCGCCTCCGCCGAGGGAGCCGCGTCATGAAGCGCCGCGCCGTCGTGGGAAGTCTCGCGGCGGCGACGGGCGGCCTGGTCCTCCCGCGGGCCTTCGCCGCGCGGCAGCAAGCGCCGCGGAACCCGGCGATCGACGATCTCTATGACCGCGCCGTCGTCATCGATTCACTCGCTGTCGGCCATGAATGGGACGAAGTGGAGTACGACGCGGTCCGGCAGTCCGGCTACACCGGGATTCAGACGACCCTCCCCAGCAACAACTTCGCGGTCGCCGTGCGCGCGCTCGCCGAGTGGCGCCAGCGGATCAGGGAGAACCCGGAACGACTGGTCCACGCCACCCGGGCCGCCCACATCCGGCAGGCCAAGGCGGAGGGGAAGATGGCGGTCATCTTCGGCTTCCAGAACGCCACCATGCTGGAGGGCGACCTTCGGAACCTGGACCCGCTCCATGAACTCGGAACGCGCTGCATCCAGCTCACGTACAACTCGCAGAACCGGCTCGGCAGTGGCTGTACCGAGCGGGTGGACGGCGGCCTCTCCGATTTCGGGGTCGAGGTCGTGGGGCGGATGAATGAACTCGGAATCATCGTGGACCTTTCCCACTGCGGCCGGCAGACCTCCATGGATGGCATCGAGGTCTCGTCGAGCCCGGCGGCGTTCACCCACACCTTCTGCGAGGCCATCTACAACGACCATCCGCGCGCCAAGACCGACGAGCAGATCCGCGCCATGTCCGACAAGGGCGGAATCACCGGCATTGCGAGTCTCGGTTACTTCGTGGGACCGGACCCCGACACCTCGCTCGAGGACTATGTGAACCACATCCTGCACGCGGTGAACGTCGGCGGCATCGAACACGTGGGAGTCTCCACCGACCACGCGATCCGCGGCCTGCGTTCGTGGGCCACCCGCGAGAATTGGTACGAGCCGAGGCTCCGGAACTTCAAGCCGAGCTACCGGGTGCGCTGGCCTCCCTTCATCGAAGGCCTGGACGAGCCCGAGCGCTTTCGGAACGTCGCCCACGCGCTCGACCGCCGCGGCGTCGCCGAAACGGACATCGTCCGGATCCTCGGCGGCAACTGGCTGCGCTACTTCGGCACGATCTTCGGCGACTAAGCCCGGCGATGCGCACGTCGCGCCGCTTGGCGCCTCCTCAAGACAAACATAGAGCAGTTCCGCCGAGCGGAGCATGGGGATGTCTCACCCCTCCTCGAGCAAGCCGCCCATCGCCCGCTTTCTCGACGGGAAGATCGAGAAGGTCCGGGAAGGCGTCGCCCGAGCGCAAGGCGAGATCGACCTGTTGCGCGAGTATCGCACCCGGCTGATCGCAGATGTCGTCACCGGCAAGCTAGATGTGCGCGCGGCGGCGGCCGGACTGCCGGAGACCGCCCCCCTTGCGCCCGCCAACGGGACGGATGCTCCGGCGAATGCCGATGACGCGCCCGCCCCCCGATTCCCCGAATCGGGCGGCATAGGCCTGCGGGTTGACCGTGCCGCCGCCCGCCGCGCCGAAGCTCTACCACATCGTCCATGTGGACCGGCTGCCGTCGATTGTTGCCAACGGCTGCCTCCGGTGCGACGCGGCGCTTCAAGCGCAGCCGCGACCGGGGACGACCATCGGCATGAACACGATCAAGCAGCGACGTTTGACCAGTCCACTGGAATCTCATCCCGGGCTCAATGTCGGCGACTGCGTGCCGTTCTATTTCTGTCCGCGCTCCGTCATGCTCTTTGTGATCCAAAGGGGCGATCATTGCGAACTCGCGTATCGCGGTGGCCAGGATCCCATCGTGCATCTGGAGGCCGACCTGTGCGAAACGGTCGACTGGGCCGAGCGGAACGGGCGGCGGTGGGCCTTCACCCTGTCCAATGCAGGCTCCCGGTACTTCCAGGACCGGTGCGACCTGACGCGCCTCGACGAGATCGACTGGGATGCCGTCGAGGCGCCATATTGGAGCGACTGCAAGGAGAGCAAGCAGGCGGAGTTCCTTGTCGAGCGGTCTTTCTCTTGGACGCTGGTTCAGTGCGTCGGCGCGCGCACGCTCAAGGCCCGCGACCGGGCGGCGGAGGCCTTGCGCGCCGCCGCTCACCGACCTGCTGTCACGGTTCGGCCGGACTGGTATTATTGACGCTGCAAGGGGACAGCGATGATCCGTTTCAAGACGGGCGATATCCTCGCCGAAGATGCCGAGGCGCTGGTCAACACCGTCAACTGCGTCGGGGTGATGGGACGCGGGATCGCGCTCCAGTTCAAGAAGGCGTTTCCCGAGAACTTCCGCGCCTATGCCGAGGCCTGCAAGCGGGAGGCGATCCACCCCGGCCGCATGTTTGTCTTCGAGAGGGGCGTGCTCACCAGTCCGCGTTTCATCGTCAACTTCCCGACCAAGCGCCATTGGCGCGCCAACAGCCGGATCGAGGATATCGATGCCGGGCTGGACGATCTTGCACAGGTGATCCGCGAGCGCGGAATCCGCTCGATCGCGGTGCCGCCGCTCGGCAGCGGTCTCGGCGGGCTGGATTGGCGCGAGGTGCGGCCACGCATCGAGGCGGCCCTGCGCGGCTTCAACGATCTGGATACCGTCGTCTTCGAGCCAGACGGGGCGCCTGCGCTGATGGCGCACAGCCACGAAGCGCCGACGATGACGCCGGGCCGGGCCGCGCTGGTCGCGCTGATGAACCGCTATCTGAACGGCCTCCTCGATCCCTCCATCACCCTGCTGGAAGTCCACAAACTATTGTACTTCATGCAGTTCGCGGGCGAGCCGCTGAGGCTCCGCTACACAAAGGCCCTCTACGGGCCTTATGCCGAGAATCTGCGCCATGTCCTCAACGCGCTGGAGGGACACTTCATAACCGGCGACGGCGGCGACCGACCCGGCAAGCTGCTGGAAATCGTCCCCGGTGCAATCGAGGACGCCACCGAGGTCCTGGACCGCTTCCCCAGGACGCGGGAGCGTTTCGGGAGGGTCGCCGACCTGGTCGACGGGTTCGAATCGGCTTTCGGCCTCGAGCTGCTCTCGACGGTGCATTGGGTTCTCGAACACGATGCGCCCGTGTCGTCGGAAGAAGTTATCGCGGCAACCTACGCCTGGAACGAGCGCAAGAAGAGGTTCTTTCCCCGGCAGATCGAATTGGCGGTCGGCGTGCTGACCGCAAAGGGCTGGACCGCCGGCCTCTGTGCCGCCGCCCGGCCATGACCGCGGCTGCCGCAAGACAGGCTTCGGACGGACGGTTCAGCGAGGCGCCCGGCCGGGCGTTCCTTTTCACGCTGTCCCGGGCCAGGCCGAGGGCAGCGCCACCAAACCGGAAGGAGCTGACGGAGATGACAGACCGGGAAACATGCCCGGCTGTGGAGCAGAAGCCGGGAAAGGTTGGCGGTGCATGGGGGTACGACTCGGACAACGAGAGCCGCACCCTGCGCGAAGTGACCTTGACCTGGGCGCCGATCTTGAGGAACTTCAACCGGATTGTGTCGCATTGGGCGCGTGCGTACACCGTGCCCGCCAGACCCAGCCGCCGCAGGCCATGCAGGAGTACATAGGCGAAAGCCGCGAAGTACAGCCGCAACTGATTCGCCGGCATCGTGGCGGCGCTGGTGCGATCAGCCCACAGATGTCCTTGATGTTCCTTGATCCGGTTCTCCATGTCCCCGCGGGCGCAGTACCGGTCCTCGTACAGGGCCCGGGCGTCGGCGTAGTCCCGCTCCAGGTTGGTGACCACGAACCGGGGGTTCCGCCCCCGGGGCAGGTACTCCGCCTTGCCGACCACCCGCCGGGTGCTGGACCAGCTCTCGCGGGTCCGGTACTCGAAGTCCCGGAACCGCCGCGCCGGCTCTCCTGTCCGCAGAGACTCGGCCTCCGCCTCCGCCATTTCCCCCGCGATCTCCCGTTCCAGCCGCGTATTTCGCGCCATGCCAAACAGATAGAAAACATCGTTCTCTTCGCACCACCGCATCAGGGGTTCCCGGCAGAACCCGGAATCGCCACGCAAGTTCACTCGGGCGCGGGGCCAGCGGGTCCGAAGCCGGGCCACGATCCGAGCCACTTCCGCACCGCTGCCATCCGAGGCATCGCGGTCCGCCGTCCGCAGTCTCGCGCACAGCAGATGCTCTCCGCTGAAGATGTACAGCGGCAGGTAACAGTAGTGACCGTAGTACCCGTGAACCGTCCCCAACTGGCGCTCGCGGGTACGGGTTCGGTGCAGGAGGCGATCCAGTCCCAGCCGGCGGGCGGTGCCGAGCACGGCAAGGACATTGCCTCCTGGAATCCGTGCACCGGATCATCGGTGGCGCGAGGTCCAGCCAGATCTCATCGGGCGGTGACGGCTCCGACTCGGGGAAGACATCCACCATCAGATCATCCATCGCTCGCGGATCCGCTGCGATCCGCTTGTACCGATCGGTCGCGGCGCCTTCGGGAGTGCCCAACTCCAAGCGGTTCAGCGTGCTGGATTCGGTCCGGGTCCCGCCGGAAAATCAGATCGAGGGAAGAGATGCCGCCGTCAGTGCGCCGCACTTCCGCCGCCGCATCGCCGATGTCGCGCTCGGCGAGCGCGCCGAGGAAGTGAATCGCGTCAAACAGGTTGCTCTTGCCCGCGCCGTTGTGTCCGAGAAAGCAGGTGAGTGGGCCGAAGCGCACCTCCGCTTCCCGGATGCTCTTGAAATTCCGGACCGAGAGTCTGGTGAGCATGGGGAGACCGACTCTCAGGCCCGAGGGAAGTGGATCACGCGCCCGGGCCGACTATGCCGCATTGCTGCCCAGCGTCTTCAGGTGCCGGTAATGGGAGAGGATGGCAGCGCCGAAGGTGGGATAGGAAAGGTAACGCACCGAGAAGTCCCGGCAGGTCTCCTCGACGACCCGGCGAAGGCGGGGATAGTGGAGATGGCAGACATGGGGAAAAAGATGATGTTCGATCTGGGAGTTCAGACCTCCCAGATACCAGGCGGCGAGCCGGCTCCGCGGTGCGAAATTCGCCGTGGTCTCCACCTCGTGAACCGCCCACTCCCGATCCATGGCGCCCGAATCCGGGTCGGGCGCGGGGAAGGCAGCGCCCTCGACCGTGTGCGCAAGCGAGAACACGATCGAGAGGGTCAGTCCGGCCATCAGGTTGACGGCCACGAACACCGCCAGCACCTGCCACCAGGCATGGAAGAAGAGGGGGAGCACCAGCGCGTAGCCAAAATAGAAGACCTTGGTCCCCCAGAAGCGGACGCGCTGGGAGCGGCTCGTCCTGGGCAGGGTGTAGTTGCCGATGCGCCCCGAAATCATCTTGGCGAAATCGCTGCCGATCACGAAGAATGGCAACAGGCTGTAAACCGGAAAGGCGTACAGGTGCTGGAAGCGATGCCAGGGTCGCCACGGCTGAAGGGGACTCCAGCGCAGCACCCCGTAGCTGTGGATGTCGGTGTCCATCTCCTCTACATTGGTATAGGTGTGATGGAGGACATTGTGCTTGTGCTTCCAGAGCAGCTGGCACGCTCCGATAAGACCCGCCGAGGAACCGACCAGCCAGTTGATGGTCCGGTCGCCGCAATAGCTCCCGTGAGCGCCCTCGTGAACCAGATTGAAACCCACCAGCGCCATCGCTTGCGCCAGGACCACGGCGGCGGGAATCGTGGTGAGAAGGGACGGGGAGAAGAAGACCAGGAAGGCGTACGAAGCCACGAACACCGCGAGGATGATCATGGTCTTCGGCAGCATCCGCCAGCCGCCGGTTCTCCTGGTCCCGATCTCGGGAAGACGTTCTTCCACCCGCTTCTTGAGCGTGGCGTAGAACCCCTCGTCACGGTTGAAGGTGATCTTCTTGGTCCCGCAGGAAGACAACATCAAATCTCCACTTTCGATAGGGGGCCTGCACCCTCCCGCCGGGTCCCCCGGCGGGTACGCACATGCAACTTGCTGCCTTGGCGGGGCTATTGTGACGGATCGGGGACCGTGCTTCCGGCCCCTTCAGGAATCCCCGGCGACCCGAGAAACACCGCGGGCCGGCCGCCCTGCCCCTCGAGTACGCCCCAAGCCATGTGCGGGGTGGTGTGCGCCCCCGCAAAACGGCCGTCAGGAGTCAGGAGCAGCATGCCGGCCCGCCCGGCAAGCCGATCCCGCAAGAGCCGGAGAAGGCGGACCGCGGCAGCCGCCGGCGTCCCTCCCGCCTCCAGGTGCAAAACGGCCGCCCGACAAAGGCCGAGGCGAACCACCGCCTCGCCCCAACCGGTGGCCACCACCGCACCGGTCCCGGCATCGGCGTAGAGTCCGGCGCCCACCAGCGGAGTGTCTCCGACGCGCCCGGGGATCTTCCCGAGAATCCCCCCGGTGGAACCGGCGGCAGCGAGTCGGCCCTCCCGATCGAGCGCCACCGCGCCCACCGTGTCGGCGGGCGCTTCCCCCCCGCGCCTCGCGCGCTGGCGTACCCATCGATCGCGCTCCCGGGGCACGACCAGCGTCCCGGGATCGACCGCCGGAAACCCCTCGTCGGCCGCGAAGCGCTCCGCGCCGGTACCCACCAGCAGAACGTGGGGCGTGGCTTCCATGACCCGGCGCGCAACCCGGATCGGATTCCGGACGGTGCGGGTCCCGGCCACCGCACCGGCGCGCAGGTCGGCGCCCTCCATGATCCCCGCGTCAAGCGCCACTCCCCCATCCCGGTCCAGGACCGACCCGGTCCCCGCGTTCAACGCCGGATCATCTTCCAGCACCATCACCGCGTGCTCCACCGCATCCACGGCCGAGCCCGCATCATCAAGGATTGCGAAACCGGCGAGGAGCGCCGCTTCCACTCCGTTCCGGTGCGCCTCCCGTTCGTCCGCCGGAATCGCCCAAGCCCCGGCATGGACGAGCAGCATCGGCGGGGCGCCATCGCCGGCAAGCAGGCGAAGACCCGCGGAATCGCCCACTCCGGGAAATGCGCGACTAGCGCGCCGCGGCCGGGCCCCGGGCGGCGCGGGCCACGATGTCGCGGGGAGAAGCCATCGCCGCCGCTTCCTCGAGAATTTCGCGGACCGCGTCGCCCCCGATCTCTCCGAGGGCGGCAGCGGCCGCCGCCTGGGCCCGGTAGCTGGTGTCGGCGCGGAACCGCTCCATCAGGAAATCCGCCCCCGCCGAACCGCCCAGCCTGGCCAGCGCCGCCGCCCGCACATCGGACTTCCCGTCACGCGCCGCGGCCGCCCGAAGCACATCCGCATCGTCCTCGGGGTCGAGCCCCTCCACCGCCACCTGCCGAACCGCCCAGAAGGGATCGTTTGCGGCCGCGGCGGCAAGCGCCGCCCTGGCTTCGGAACTTCCCGATTCCCCGAGCGCAACCGCCGCCCGCCGCCGTCCGGCGCCATCGTCGAGGAGAAGCTGGGCCACCCAGGCATCGACCGGCTTGTCGATCCGGAGCTCGGCGAGCAATACATCGTCCGCGTCGAAACGGACAAAGCGGGGCCGTTCCCCGGACGGGAAGCGCACGGTCTGTTCGCGCCCGTCCAGGGTGAACGGATGCACCTCGGATCCCGAACCGGTGACCACCCGGACGGAGAGCGGAGCGCGGTAGGCATCGGGAACGACGCCCATGCTGGCCTCGGGAGACTGGACCTGGCGGATCCGCATGTCCACCTGTCCATCGGACCACCCGAACTCCACCTCCAGCACCGGATGTCCCGGCCGGCGCAGCCACATGTCCACGAACCAGCGGATGTCGGCACCGGCAGCCTCGGCGAACGCGTTGATGAAGTCCTCGGTGTCCACCGGCTGGTAGGCGTGTTTCGAGAGGAAATGCCGGACGCTCCGGTGGAAGGCGTCCCCTCCGACGGTGTGCCGCAGCAACCGGATCAGGGCTGCGCCCTTGGGATAGGTGTGGGAATCGAAATTGTCGTTCGGACGGCGCCACTGGTTGGTGATCACCGGTCGGAGCACCGTCTCGGCCTGGCGGAAATACGACGCATGCTTCCGGCGCATGTTCTCGCCGGCCTCGTCGGGTCCGAGTTCCTCGGCGTGCCAGCGATACTCGGACCAGGTGGCGAAGCTCTCGCTGAGCCACGTCTCACCCCAGTCCCGGTAGGAGACCAGATTGCCCCACCAGTGGTGCGCTGCCTCGTGCGCCACGAGGCCGTGACTCGGGAAATCCTGCTCGGCGCGCTCGTCGTGGATCGTGCCCTGTCCCAGCACGGTGGCGGTGGTGCTCTCCGCACCGCCGCCGATTCCGGGGATGGTGACCTGGTCGTACTTGTTCCAGGGCCACGGGACCCCGAATTCCTCCTCGAAGAACGCCAACATGGCAGGCGTCTTGTGAAAGCTCCGATCCGCGTCCCCGACGTCCTTCGGATAGACCCAGTAGCGCACCGGGATGTCCCCGTGGGAATCCTCGATGACCTCATACGGACCGGCGGCCAGCACCGAAAGATAGGTCGGATGAGGCTCGTCGAGCCGCCAGTGGTGGGTCCGGGTCCCCGGCCGCGTACCCTCGCTGATGCCGAGCAGCCGGCCGTTGGAGAGCACCTTCCAGTCCTCGCGCACCGTCGCCAGCAACTCGAAGGTGGCGCGGTCGGCGGGGTGATCCACCGACGGGTACCAGTGGCGGGCTCCCTCGGGGAACGAGAGGGTGTTGACAAGCTGGGGATTGGCAGCCGTCTGCGCCTTGAAGTCGAGCCCCAGGTCGTAGCTGGCGTTCATGCCGAACCGGGTCGCATCCACGTCCATCCCGCGGGCCGCATAGGTGACTTCGAGCCGCATTTCCTCTCCGGTTTCGAGGATTTCCGCGAGCGTGACGGCGAGGATCCCGCCTTCGTGGGCGAAATCCAGATCCACCCCGCCCGACCGCACCCCGGTCACCCGGAACGATTCGGCATCCAGCCGAACCTCGCCGATCGGCTCCCGTGCGGCGAGGCGGATCTCCGCCCGCCCGTCGAGGCTCTTCGTAGCTTCCTGGAGGTCCAGCTCCACCCGGTAGTGGAGCACATCGAACGGCTCGGCCCGGAGTTCGCGGACCGGCCATCCGGAGCGGTCCTCGAAGCGCGCCGGCCCGGGTTCGGGCGCCCCGCACGCAACCATGACGAGCATCGCGGCCACCGCGAATCGGGACGCCGGAATCATGGGTTCAGATGGAAGTCGAGGCCCACATGAACGGAGCGGGGGGTGCCCAGGGTTTCGATCGGAGTCCGGGCCGTGACGATTTCGGCGTCGAGCAGGTTCTCGCCGGCAGCGTAGATATGCACGAAGTCCCCAAGGGGCAGGGCCACCCGGACTCCCACCGCGGCGAATCCCTCCATCGGCAGTTCGTTCCGGTCGTCCTCGAACTGGGCGCTCATGAACCGAAGGTCGGCACGGACGGACACCGGACCCTCCCAGGAAATCCCCATCGCACCCTGGTGAACCGGAACCTGCGGCATACGGAGGCCGGTCTCGGCGACCGAACTGCTCGACAGCAGATAGGCGGCGAACAGGTCGGTGCGGTCGTCCAGCCGGAGCCACACCTCGGCTTCCGCACCCCGGACGCTCGCTTGCCCGATGTTCCGCCGCTGGCGGAACACGCCCTCGTCGTTCACCCGGAGGGTGACATTGCCGACCACGTTCCGCATGGTGTTCCAGAAAAAGTTGCCCCGCAGCAGGATGCGGCGGTCCGGGTAGAGATCGAGCCCCAATTCCGCCCCGTAGAGGGTCTCCTCGCCGAGTTCGGCGTTCGCCGCCGTGCGGACATTGCCGACCCGGAAGGGTCGGTACAGCTCGTTCAGCGAGGGCGCCCGGAAGCCGCGATAGGCGGACGCCCGGAGCGAGGCCTTCGGGTCCGGGTGGGCTACGAGCGCGACGCGCGGATTGAAACTCGCCTTGTTCCCGGCATTTTGCCAGAAATCCACCCGACCGTCCGCCAGCAACTCGACTTCGCTCGTCAACTCCAGACGCTTCTGGACAAAGACGCCGGCCCGGTTCTGCCGATGTTCCTCCCAGCTTGAGCGAACCCAGTCGGCCCCCAGCTGGAGATCGTCGGCAACGCGCGCGGAGAAGACCGCGCCCTGGCCGGCGTACTCGTACGACTGGCGGGACGTGCGGACCTCGCCGGCGCGGCCGGCGAGGATGCGCGAGAAATCGCTGTTCAGATGGGCAGTCTGGGAGAACGCGAGCAACTCCCAGTCATCCCGGCGGATGCCGCCATCGAAACCGAGCATCCTCGAATCGTTCACCTGGAGCGGGGTGCCGTTGCGTCGGTCCTCGGTGTAGTAGTTCATCGAGAGATGAGCCGGGCCCGCCTCCAGGCGCCCGTAGGCGGAACGGAAATCCACTCCCGCCGGCTGATCCACCGCTCCCCGCTCCGCTTCCCGGATCCGGTGGTAACCCTCCCCATCGAAGAGCCGGCCGGCCCCGACAAACCCGAAATCACCGGACCGATGGGAAGCCAGAACTTCACCGTCCCGGATCCCGAGGTTCCCGAGACGGGCCCGGCCCCGGAAGACGGATGGCTCCGGCTGCCGCGTGAACAACTGGATGGCGCCGCCGAGGGCCGAGCTCCCGTAGAGGGGACTTCCGGCTCCCCGGGCGACCTCCACCCGGTCCAGCAGCAACGTGGGCAAGCGGTTCCAGTACACCCAGTTGCCGAACGGATCGTTCAGCGGAACCCCGTCCCGGAGCACCAGGGTGCGGCTCGCTCCGCTCGGCCCGATGCCCCGGAGCGAAACACCGGTGGTGGTCGGGTGGGAAATGAGACTGGTGTTCCGGCGGAACAGCCCGAAACCCGGAACCCGTCCCAGCGCCTCGTCCAGCAGGATTCCGGGAGACTCGGCGAGCGCCGCGGCATCGAGCGAGGACGCGAATGCCACCGAGTCGACGATCGGCTCCTCGGAACGCTCCGGGGTTACCACCACGGTTTCCGCGTGGGAAAGCGCAGGAGATCCAGTCTGGTCCTCATCGTCCTGCGGCGGGCCGGCAAGGGCCGTACCGGCAAGGAGGAGGATGCCGGCCAGCCCGAGCCGGCCAGCAGGCCCTTCGTGAAGCATCCGCCGATGATACCCGCACGCCCGGCCGCCCGGACGGATGGAAAACCGCCAGCCGTGGCGCGCCCTGGGCGATTCGAACACCCGACCTACAGGTTCGTAGCCTGTTGCTCTATCCGCTGAGCTAAGGGCGCGGCAGCGAGCAAATCGGAGAAGAGAACTCGGGGGTGATACCCCGACCGGTCGTGGTACCGCTACGGGGATTCGAACCCCGGTTTGATGGCTGAGAACCACCCGTCCTGACCCCTAGACGATAGCGGCCCCGACCGAAGCCGCGGTCGAGGACGTTACCACATCAATCGGCGTCGGTTTCGACCTCCAGTACCTGGTGGAAGCCGAACGACCCGGCGGTGGGAGGCCGGCCGGCAACGCCCCGCTCGTCCCGGACCAGGACCCTCGCGCGGGAGCGCTGCGGGAGGAACCCGCCGAGAACGAGACCGTGGCCGCTCCGGACATGCGGCGTCTCGAAGACCAACCGGCGTATTCCCATTTCCCCGGCGCGGCGCAAGGTTTCCCGGGCCAGAAACCCTACGAGGTCCGGATCGTCGGGTGGAGCAAGCCACTCGTCCACGACCACTTCCGCGGGGCCACCGGCAAAATGGGCGAAGCCGGCGGGCAACCCGCCAAGGCGGACCGTGACTCCCGCCGGGTGCGTCTCGGGGAGAGCCACCGCAAGCGCCCCGAATCGGGGCCGGTAGCGCTCCCGAAGCGCAGTTTCGGCATCCTTGTCGAGGACATCCGGAGACACCACCGCGCCAGCCGGTTCCCGAAGGCGGGGCGCAAACAGGGTGCGCGCCACGCGCCGCAATCTTCCGGGAGCGGTCGGCGCGCCATAGCGTCCGAGCGGACCGGCATCCTCGAAGCCGAGCGCCCGCAAGTCGCTGTAGAGCCGCCTCGTCGCCGGAAGAATCACGACCGCGAGCGGCGAGGCGCGCGACCAGCTGGCGAGCGCCGCGAGCTCGTCGCGCTTGGCCGACCGCACCGACCGCTCGAGGCGCACCAGGAGCCGCCCGGGAAACGCCGAATCGGCGAGGTGGAGAGGACGGTCCTCCAGGCGGATCGAACGGCCGGGGGAGGGATCCCTGGTCACTCCTCCGGCGGCATTACGGTCGCGAGAATGAGATAGACCAGGACGCCGGGAAACGCCGCGGAACAGACGCTGACGAGCACGAACAGCACCCGCACCAGCCTCCGGTCCACCTGCCACCACCTGGCAAGTCCGGAGCAGACGCCCAGCAGCAGACGCTCCTCCCCGGGTCGCTCGAGTCGCGCCATGGTTCCTCCCTGCCCCTCTCAGGACGACGTCAGCAGCGACAGCAACAGGGCCGCCGCGCTGAGCGCGAGCAGACCGGCTCCCTGGACGGCGTGTTTTCCCCGTTCCGGTGAGAACGCGCCGAACCGGGACGCCACGAAATAACCGCCGAGAAATCCGCCGAGATGCGCGGCGTTGTCGATTCCCGGCATCAGAAAACCGAAAACCGCGAGAAAGAGCACCACGCGCCAGACGGAACGCGCCACTTCCGAACTGGTGCGGCGCCCGTAGTAGAGCAGCGCGCCGAGCAACCCGCACAGCGACGCCGAGGCGCCCACGGTAATGCTCGGCGCGCCGCCGAACATCGGAAAGGAAGAGACATACGCTCCCATGAACGAAGACAGGAGGAATCCGGTTCCGGCGGCGACCTGGTAAATGACGAGGGTCCGCCCTGCGCCGAAGGCGCCGCTCACCGCCGGGAACAGGTTCCACACCCAGTACATGTTGAACAGGATGTGAAGCAATCCGCCGTGGAGCCACCCGGCGCTGAAGACCGCCCAGGGCTTGCCGAGGGCAAACACCGGGATCGCACCGGCGGCGCCGAGCCGGAAAAGGGCGTGTCCGTCGGGGCTCAGGAAGCCGAACATCCCCGCCATCCCGATCCGGTCGGTGCTCATCAACAGGGACACCAGGAAGAGCGCGACATTCGCCCCCAGGATCACGGCGGCCAGTTGCGCCGCGTCGAACCGGAGAATCCCGGCGAACCCGAGCATCCCCGGATACCGGCGCCCGCAGTTGAGGCACTCGGCATCGCGGACTCCGACCAGTTGGCCGCAGCCGGGGCACAGCACGGAGCCGGTGCGGCGGCCGGCAAATTTCATTCCGCCTATTCTGCCACCGCCGCGCCCGTGAGGGAGGGAGCGACGTCGATTCCGCCAGCCTTGTCGGTCAGTCCCGCCTCGGTCAGTATCGGGCGCGTCGGCCGACCGCCTCCATCCTGCCACCGCGAATGGCGCGGGTGGAAGCTTTCCGCACCACGAACCGTCCCCCGACCTTCGGAGCAGACCCCGGACCGCGCCGAAAGCCGACGAGAGCCGTCCGGGACCCGGGCCAGGCCGCGGCGGGCACGGGCCCCATCACCCGGACCAGGCCCGCGGCGGGAACAGCCCCGCCGGCGCCGCGCACTCCCGGGACGCCGGATCGCGATGCCCGGGGGCGCACTCCGCTTCCCTTCGTGCCCTTGCCACGAACGGGCGGCGGCGGGCATCATCCCGCCCTGGTCGCGCGACGGAAAAAACACCGGACCACATCCACTACCGCATCCACCTCTCCCTCTTCGAGATCGGGACGAAGCGGCAGGCTGAGCACCTCCCGCGCCGCCTGTTCGGCTTCCGGACAGTCCCGCGGGTTCCCGGCGAAGGCTGCCTGGCGGTGCAGGGGGACCGGATAGTGGACGAGCGTTTCCACGCCCGCGCCGGCCAGGAATTCCCGGAGCCGGTCGCGTTCCGGAGTGCGGATGACGAACAGGTGCCCGGAACTCCGTACCCCGGCGCCCGGCGTCACCATCCGGACCGGCGCCCCCTCGAGTCCTTCCCGGTAACGCGCCGCAAGTTCCCGGCGCCGGGCGTTCCCCGCCGCAAGCCCGCAAGCCGGAACTCGAGCACGGCCGCCTGCAGCTCGTCGAGACGGCTGTTCCATCCCGGCTCCGCGTGATCGTGGCGGGCCCGCTGCCCCCCCGAGCGCAGCCGCCGGATGTGTTCGGCAATCGCCGGATCATCGGTTCCGACCAGTCCGCCGTCACCGATCCCGCCCAGGTTCTTGGTGGGGTAGAAGCTGAACGCGGACGCCTTTCCGAACGAGCCGAGCGCGCTCTCCCGGAATGCCGCACCGTGCGCCTGGCAGGCGTCCTCCACGACGGGAATCCCCCGTTCCCGCGCCAGATCGAGGAGCGCCGGCCAGTCCGAACCGGCGTGGCCGCCAAGGTGGACCGGCAGGATCGCCGCCGGGGAATCCCGCCGGAGAGCGGCGTGGACCGCCCCGGCGCGAAGGCAGAGACTCTCCGGGTCGATGTCGGCGAATACCGGAATCGCTCCGGCACGCTGGATGCCGATGGCGGTGTATCCGGCGGAGAACGCCGTCGTGAGAACCCGATCCCCCGGCTCCACTCCGACTGCCCGGAGCGCCAGCGTGATCGCATCCGTGCCGGACGCGACGCCGATGCCGAACCGGGTTCCGATCCGCCCCGCGAACGCCCGTTCGAAGGCCTCCACGCGGGGACCGAGCACGAAGCGGCCCGAACCGAGGACGTCGTTCACCGCCTCCCGGACCGGATCCCCGGCGCCGACCGCGAGCCGGACAAACGGAATCCTCACGGAATCCGCTCCGGTTCCGACCGAAAGAAGCGCACCGTCTCCGCGAGGCCCCCTGCGAGATCCCGCAAGGGCCGCCAACCGAGTTCGGCCTCGATCCGGGACCAGTCCGAATGGACATCCCCGATCGCGATCTCCTCGAGTGCGGCCGGCAGCGGCGCGCACGCGACCCGCGGCGGTTCCCCCAGCGCCTTCCAGATCGCGGCGGCGAAATCGCGGAGACGCACCGGAGACGCACCGAGGTTCCACAGGCCGGACGGCGCCGCCGGATTCCCCGCCAACAGCAACGCCTCGATCACATCGTCCGCGTGGTTGAAGTCGCGCAGCAGGTCCGGGTCTCCGAGGAGGGTGATCGGCCGGCCCCCGAGCGCCTGGCCGAGCGCCTGGCCGGTGAACCCGGCCGCAGGGCCGTCGAGCGCCTGTCGCGGCCCGTAGCAGCCGGTGAGACGCAGGATCGCCCACCCGGCGCCGCGCGCCGCCGCCCGGAGGCGGACGAGGTGCTCCACGGCTTCCTTGTGGACGCCGTGCACATCCGGCGGCGCCAGCGGATCGTCCTCCCGGACCGGAAGCCGCTGCGGGAGCGCGTAGTTCTGTCGGGTGCCGGTGAACACGACCCGAGCACCGGGAGCGGTCCGGTCCACCGCTTCCAGCAGACGGACCGAGGCCTCGACTCCGTGCCCGTAGTCGGAGAAGGGCGCCTCCATGCTGGCCCGGTGGCCGGCAGGCGCCGCCAGATGGAACACGACCCGAGCACCGGTGACGGTTTCGGTGGCCGCCTCGCGGAGGTCGGCGCGGCGCACCGGAATCCCGGCCGGATTCGCCGGATGCGCCCCGCTTCCCGGAAGAAAGGCATCGAGGGCCCGCACCTCGGCGCCGAGGGCGTCGAGCCGCAACGCGAGGTTGCTCCCGAGGAATCCGGCAGCGCCGGTAACCGCCACCGGGACGCCGGACCAGGTGGCTCGATGGTCGCGCATCAGCCCGCCCATTCTCTCCCGTCGGCTACTGTGCGTTCCCATGGAATCGGCGCCGGGAACGCTCTTCGTGGTCGCCACTCCCATCGGGAACCTGGACGACCTCTCGCCGCGCGCCGCCGAAGTGCTGCGGCGGGTGGCGGTGATCGCCTGCGAGGACACCCGGGTCACCGGAAGGCTTCGCACCCGCTTCGGAATCCGGACGCCGCTGGTCTCGAATCACGACCACAACGAGCGGACGCGGACGCCGGCGCTGCTGGCGCGCCTCCACTCCGGCGAAAGCGTGGCGCTGGTGACCGACGCCGGTTCGCCCCTGGTCTCGGATCCGGGGTACCTGCTGGTGCGCGCCGCGCGGGAAGCGGGACTGCCGGTCCGGGTGCTTCCCGGCCCGTCGGCCGCGCTCGCGGCCCTCACCGCCTCGGGACTGCCGATGCAGGCCTTCACGTTCCTGGGGTTTCCCCCGGCGCGACGCGGCGCGGGCCGGAACCGGTTCCTGGATCGGGTCGCGGCCGCTGCCGGATCGGTTGTGTTGTTCGAGGCCGCCGAGCGGATCGCCCGCCTGCTTCACGATCTCGCCGAGCGGCTCGGGCCGCGACCGGCATCGCTCTCCCGCGAGATGACCAAGCTTCATGAGGACCACTGGTTCGGCGTGCTCCCGGAGCTGGCCGAACGTGCCGCGGCGCAACCGCCGCGCGGCGAGGTGACCCTGGTGGTGGGACCGGAACCGCCCCGCCGGAAGTAGAATCCACCGGGGGCGCGGACAAGCGGGGGCAGGGGCAGGAAAAGCATGGATTTTGTACTGGTGCTTCCGGAGAAGCCCGGCGTGGGTCTTCTTCCGTGGTTCGACGGAACCGTCGCCGAAAGCACGCGGCGGGCCGCCGGCGATCTGGGTGCGAAGCGCACGCTGGCGGACGCCGCGGCGGCGGCGAACCTCAACGGCGCGGGGGTCCTGCTGCCCGAGGGACTCGTGGACATCCCCGGGGACCAGGTGCGCCGCATCACCGCTGACGGAGGGTGGTTCGCCCTCCGGAATACCGCGGGCCAGGTGCTGGCGCTTGCGATTTCCGGGGCGGCAATCCACGAGGTCCCTCTCCATTCGTTCGACGCCGCGGTTGCCGCGGCTGCCCCCGAACGGGGAGGCGAGCCCGTCTCCGGGGTCACCCGCATCACCGACACCGCAACCTGGTCGCGTGCGATCGGGGAATCGCGGCGCCGGACCGCCCACCGATTCCTCGAGAACGGAGTGCTGGTCGAGGATCCGGAGACGCTGTGGGCGGACCCCGGCGTGGTGGCGGCGCCGGGAGCGCGCATCGGTCCGTCGGTGCGGCTCACCGGCGCCACCCGCATCGGAGCGGGCGCCGAGATCGCCGAATTCACCCGGCTCCACAACACCGTGGTGGCGGAAGGCGCCCGGGTCGAAAGTCATTCGGTGTTGCTCGACGCCGACATCGGGCGCGAGGCGCGGGTGGGTCCCTTCGCCCGCATCCGCCCCGGCACGGTGCTCGACCGGGGCGCCCATGTCGGGGGCTTCGTGGAAACCAAGAACGCCCGCATCGGAAGGAACGCCGCCGTGCCCCACCTGTCCTATGTGGGCGACGCCGACGTCGGGACCCGGGTCAACCTCGGGGCCGGCACCATCACCTGCAACTACGACGGGCGGGCCAAGCACCGGACCGTCGTGGAGCCGGGCGCCTTCGTGGGCAGCCATGCCACCCTGGTGGCGCCGGTGACCATCGGGCGGCGCGCCTTCGTGGCGGCCGGCTCGGTGATCGTCGGCGACGTTCCGGAGGGAGCGATGGCGATTGCCCGCGGCCGCCAGGTGAACAAGCCGGACCGGGCGGGCAACCGCTTCGAGGGCGCCGACGAGGTGTGACGGTCTGACAGCACGGCAACCGGTTCTGATCCGCGAAATCCGCGAACAGCCGGAGGCGGTGCGCCGCACGCTGGCAACGCTCCGAAAGCGCCCGCGGGTTTCGGGCGGGGGTCCGGTTCTGCTGGTCGGCTCGGGGACGAGCCGCCACGCCGCGGAGCTCGCTGCCCGCTGGATGCGTGCCGGAGGCGTGGAAGCGAGAGCGGAACCCGCCACCGAGGCCCTTGGGCGGGGAGGTTTCCGGATCCTCGTCGCGGTCACCCAGTCGGGAACCACCGCGAGCATTCTCCGGCTTCTGGACCGGTTCGACGGAATCCATCGCATCGTGGTCACGAACGAGCCCGGCAGCGCCGCGGCACGGCGCGCGGACACGGCCTGGATCACCGCCGCCGGCAGGGAAGAGGCGATTCCGGCGACCAAGAGTTTCACGGCCGCGCTCGCTGCGCTCCTGATGCTCGCCCGCGATCTCGGGGCGGACACGCCGGATCCGGCGGCTGCGCCTCCCCTGATCCGGGCGGGGCTCGACGAGGAGGAACGCATCCGGTCCTTCCTGGCGCCGCTCCCGCCGCGCAGCTCATGGTTTTTCCTGGCCGGCGCCGCGCTCCTCCCGCTCGCCAGCGAAGCCGCGCTCAAGATGATGGAAATCGCCGGCATACCGGCGCTCGCCCTTCCGGCAGGCGAGCTCGCGCACGGTCCCGCCGCCCTGCTCTCGCCGCAGACCCCGGTCGTGGTTCTGGCCGACCCGCCGCCGGAACGGGCGCTTCGGGCCGCCGCGGCGGCCGGTGCCCCGGTCCTTCCCCTGGCATCCGCGGAACCGGCCGCTTTCGGGGCCTTCCGGCTGACGCCGGTCCTCCAGCTGCTCGCCTGGTTGGAAGGCGTGGCGCGCGACCGGGATGTGGATGCCCCGCCGGGGCTGAGGAAGTCGGTGGTGGATGACTGACCGATCTCCGGTCACCGGCCTCAACGAGGCGCAGCGGGCCGCGGTGACCGCACCGCCGGGACCGACCCTGGTGCTCGCAGGCGCCGGTTCGGGCAAGACCCGGGTGATCACCAGCCGGGTCGCTTGGCGCATCCTGGAGACGGGCGACGCTCCCGAATCCATCCTCGCGGTCACCTTCACCAACAAGGCGGCCCGGGAAATGGCGGATCGGGTCGCCGCCGTCGGCGTGGAGTCGGTGGAGCGGGTCTGGGTCGGCACCTTCCACTCCATCGGACTCCGGTTGCTCCGCCGCTTCGGCTCCGAAATCGGCCTCGGCGCCGGGTTTCCGGTGCTCGGCGAGGATGATGTCAAGCGACTGATCCGCCGATTCCGGGACGACCTCGGGATCGAGCGGGATCTCGTCCCGCCCCGGCGGCTGCGGTCCGAACTGTCGCGGCTGAAGAACACTCTCGCCGCCGGGGGTGCCCTGCCACCCCCGCGTCGACCGGAGGACCACGCGATCCGCTCGGTCTTCGCCCGCTACCGGGAGGAACTGCCGCGGAGCGGCGCAGTGGACTTCGATGATCTGCTCATCCTGCCCCTGGAACTGCTTCGCGCTTCCCGGGCGGCGCGCGCGTTCATGGACCGCCGCGCCCGGGTGCTGCTGGTGGACGAGTACCAGGACACCAGTCCGCTCCAGAACCGGCTGATCCTCGAGATCTGCCCGGGCCAGGATGTGTTCGCGGTGGGCGACGACGACCAGTCGATCTATTCGTTCCGAGGCGCCGATTTCCAGAACATCCTCCGTTTCCGGAACGATTTTCCGGGAGCCCGCACCTTCCGGCTGGAGGACAACTACCGCTCGTCCGAAACCATTCTGGAGGCCGCCAATGCCGTCATCGGCCGGAACCGGAGGCGTCACGGAAAGCAGTTGCGGGCGGTTGCCGGACGCGGCCAGCGGATCGCGCTGCTGGTGTTCGGCCGGGAAACCGAGGAGGCCCGGTACACCGCGCGGGAGATCACGCGTCTGGGAGCGGAGCGCGGCGAGACGGCAGTGCTGCTTCGGACCCGCGCCCAGACCCGCGCCTACGAGGAAGTGTTCGCAGCGCACCGGATCCCGCACCGGGTGATCGGCGGCCTTCGCTTCTATGAGCGGACGGAGGTCCTCGATGCCCTCGCCCACCTGCGGTTCGCCCGGAATCCGGCAGACGATGTCGCCTTTCGGCGCGCCCTCGGATCGATGCGGCGCGGGATCGGGAACACGTCGTTCGCCCGCATTGCCGCCGCGGCGGCGGAGCAGCAGGCGCCCCTGCATGAGGCAGCGCTCACGCTGTCGGAAGGCAATGCGCTCCCCCGGAAGGCGGCCGCCGGTCTCCGGGAGTTCCTCGAGGGCGTGGAAGCCGTCCGCAAGGCATTGCCGTCGGGACCCGCCGGAGCGGTCCGGGCCGCCATCCGGGATACCGGGCTCGGTCCGCACCTCCGGACGAACGACCCGAACCGCTACGAGAACCTGGTTTCGCTCGAAAACGCCGCCGAGGAGCACGAACGCCAGAATCCGGAGGCGACGGCCGCGGAGTACCTGGACCAGGTGAGCCTGCTGTCGGCCGAGGACTTCATTGGGGAAAGCGGGGACACCGGCGCCCCGGTACTGGTGATGACGGCCCACGCCGCCAAGGGACTCGAATTCGACACCGTCTTCCTGGGCGGCCTCTGGGAAGGCGTTTTTCCCCACGGGCTGTCGGCAGACCAGGAGGCCGGGATCGAAGAGGAACGGCGCCTTTTCTATGTCGGTCTCACCCGCGCCCGGAAGGCGCTGTACCTGTTGGCCACGCCCGGGGGAACCCCGTGGATGCGCGGGTCCGGCGGCCCATCCCGGTTCCTCGCCGAAATTCCACGCGAATTGCTCGCGCACGGAAACAACGCGAAGGAAGCCCCCACTCCGGGCGCCAGCTTCCGGAAGCGCGACCGGGTACGGCATCCGCGCTTTGGCCCCGGGCGCATCGAGTCGGCCGAAGCCGACGGCTCCCGGGTGACGGTTGTCTTCCGCGACCACGGGCGCAAGCGCCTGGTGGTCCGGTACGCAAACCTGGAACGGATCTGAACCGGCGCCCCGGTCCACGTCGAAATACCCGACCCGTTCCGCAATCGGATCCCTCCCGAAAACGGAAGGGTCACGGACCCGCCCCGAGCAGCAGTCGGGTCACGATCCGGGCCACGACCTGGTGTGGGCCGCTCGCAAGCCGGACCCGGCCGACATCCGGGAACCTCCCGACGCCAGGCGGTCCCGGCCGGGTCGCCGCCCGCCCCCGGCGGTGCGGGGTTCGACGCCCTGCCGGCCCCTGCCCGATCCCCGGCGGAACCCGCTGCGCCGACTGCCGCGACCACGACCGGAAGCGGGAATCCCCCCCGGCTCGCCACCTCCGGTCCGCACAGCCAGGCATCGCTCCGATGCCCGAAGCGACGCCTCCCCGGTCGAGGGCAATGCCATGCAATCCCGGTTCGCACGTCGGGCAGCATCCCGGTTTCGATCGGCGTGACCGGCCATTCCACCTTGCGATCCCTTCGAGCAGGCGGGAGAACCCGTCGGTGGCGGTCGGGACTCCACGCCCATGGTGCCGGCGCCGCACCTGCAACACCGCCCCCGGCTCGCGACGGGATCGGAGAGCCGCGGCGGCAATTCGAGCGACACTGCCAGCGATGGATTGCATACCCCGAAGGGGCGGCGGCGCCGCGGCGGCAGCCGGTCCCGGCATCGTCCGGGCCTCCTTCCCGGCAACCACCAAGGTGGGACGGGAGTCGCCGGCGAAGGGCCCGTTCCGGACCCGTGCCCGGCCGTTCGGCTACCCGGGAAGCAGGTGGGCCGCCACCCGGCGCAGCAGCGCGAGGGTCGTGACGGACGGGCCGGCGCCCTCCAGAACACCGAGTTTCCGATACCGGGGATAGCGCCTCATGCGGTCGCGGAGGCCTTCCCGGTCCAGCTCCGGGTGGAATTGGGTCGCGTAGATGGGCCTCCCGCGAAAACGGAAGGCCAGATTTTCGACCTTCGGGGACGACGCCAGGCACACCGCGCCGTCGGGCAGTTCGACCACCGAATCCTCGTGGCCGAGGACGGCGCGGAAGGAATCGCCGAGTTCGGAAAACACCGGATCCTGCCGGCCCGGGCGGGTGAGACGCAGCGTGAGGACGCCAAGTTCGGCAAGGCCGGGATCGGTGACCACCCGGCCGCCGAGCGCCCGCGCCAGCGCCTGGAACCCCCAGCAGGAAGCGAACGTGGGCCGGGCGGTCCGATGCAGCTCCTCCATGGTCCGCAGCGCATCCGGAATCCACGGCGCGTTCCGGCCCTCGGCGACCGAATGCTGCCCGCTTCCCCCGATGAGCACCATGTCGGCGGCCCCGAGCCGGTCCCTTCCCGGCGCCCCGTCAATGAGGTCCCATACATCGAGATGATCCCGGTCGATGCCGAGGGCGTTCCGGAACGCGAACCGCTCGTGCTCCGCCATCGGATCCCCCGGATCCCGGATCTGGAGCAGCAGAAAACGATGACGGAGTCCGGACCGGGGTTCCGACATCGAGGGAACGGACCTACTCGGAGGTGTACCGCCCGAGAAGCGGCTTCCCGGGGAAGACACCTTCCACCAGGCTTGCGTCCCGTACCACCGGAATGCCATCCACGATCACGTGGACGACCCCTTCGGAATAGCTCAGGTCGTCCTCGAAGTTGGCGGTGTCGATGATGGCGTCCGGATCGAACACCGTGATGTCGGCGATGGCGCCGATCTGGATCCGCCCCTTGCGGCGCATCAACGGTGCGACCTCCTGAAGGCGCTCGGCGGGTAACAGGGTCATCCGCTTCAATGCGTCCTTCAGGGACAGGATTCCCTCGTCGCGGACGAAGCGGCCGAGGACCCGGGCAAACGTCCCCGCCGACCGCGGATGGGCTCCCGGGGCGTAGGGCATGCCGTCGGAGGCAACCATCACGAACGGGGTCTGCATCGCCAGCCGGATCATCTCCGGGTCCATCATGTGCAGGATCACCGTGCCTCCTTCCTCCCGGAAGAAGTTGAATGTCTCCTCGGTGAGGCGTTCCCCGGTGTCCTGCCACTGGATATCTCCGTAGGTCATGCCGAGTTTCTCCTGCCAGCCTTCGTCGAAAATCGCCGACGAGATCCCGGTGGACGCCGCGGTGTAGGGATAGGCCTCGGTGGTCACGTCCACTCCGGCGTCCCGCGCGCCCTTGACCAGGGCGAGATTGACCGGCAGGTGATGGAGGCTCGAGCTGTTCAGGTGGACGATGTGGAGCGAGGCCCCGGTGGCGAGCGCGTTGGCGATCACCTCCTGAAGGGCCGAAATGGCCATGTCGCGGACGTGCGTATAGATGGGAACGTCCACTTCGGCAGCGAACTCGAAGAGACGGAAGATCTCGGTGTGGGAAGCGCCCGGATAGTACTGGTGGGGCATCCCGATACCGAGGCCGCCCGCCCGCAACTCGGCGGCGATCGCCTCATGAACCGCTTCGGTATCCGAAACGCCCCGATAGTTCGCCTCCCGAAGCAGGCGGGCCTCATCGAGCCCGAGCTCCGCCGGAGTGCTCTCGGCGTCAAGGATTGCGGCGATCCGATCCCGATCCCCGGGCATCCCCACGAGCCGCAGCCCCCCGTGGGATACCGAAGCCCCGTAGTGGAGGATCGCGTCGCCGTCCCGGCTTTCGAGGAAGCGCGCCACGCGGGAAACACCGCCCTCGAGTTCGAGCGCCGTGGTCACCCCGTCCATCGCCTGGTACCGGTTGGCGTCAACGGACTGGCCGTGGGCGTGGAGATCAATGAACCCGGGACTCACCACCTTGTCCGTGGCATCGAGGAGGATGCCGCCCTGCTTCAACCGGTTCCGGAGCAATTGCCGGGAGATGGCCACGATCTCGTTGCGAACCACTCCCACATCGCGGACCGCATCCAGGCCGGTCTCCGGGTCGATGACCCGGCCGCCGGTGAGAACGAGGTCGAGATCGCGCTCCTGCGCAAAGACGAAGGCCGGCAGGAACGCCAGCACGACAAGACGGAAGGAAAAACGCATCGGGTACCCCCCTGACAGGCGGCGGACGGAACAGGGTATCCCACCGGCGCCGATCGGGCCGGTCAGCCCGGAGCGACCAGTTCCGGGAGGCGATACACCGCTTCGAACGGCACGCCGGCCGCCTGGAGCCGTTCTGCGGCCCCCATTTCCCGATCCACCAGCGCAAGGGCGCCCCGAACCCGGAAACCCGCGTCCCGGGCAGCATCCGCCGCGGCGAGCAACGAGCCTCCGGTGGAAGCGGTGTCTTCCAGAATCACCGCGTCGCCCGACGGATTCTCGATCCCCTCCACCTTGCGGTTGCGCCCATGGTCCCGGGCATCCTTCCGGACATAGAAACCGGAGAGCGGCCTCCCCGCTTCGGCCGCCGCCAGCACCACGGCCGCTGCCAGCGGGATCGCCCCGGTCGCCATCCCGCCGACTGCCACCGGCGAGAACCCCTGCCTGTCGCCGAGGCGATCGATCGCCGCCAGCAACACGCGACCGATCCGCAGCAACGCATCCGGATGCAGCGACGCGAGCCGCACATCCACATACACCTTGCTCCGCTTCCCGGAAGCGAGCACGAAGTCGCCGTGGCGGACGGCTTCCCGCCGGAGGATCCCCGCCAGCGCCGCGCGATCGTCCATGAAATCCGGGGCTAACTGCCGGCGGTTTCGAGCCCGGCGATGATCCAGCGCGAAAGCACCCCGGCCTCGAATTCATTCATCAGTTCGTAGCGCATCAACTGGAACCGGTAGTCCCGCGCGCCGCCATCCGACCCGGTGACCCGAACGACGAGCTCCCGTTCGAGGACACGGCCGGTGAGGTAGTCCAGCTGGGCTTCCCGCATCAGGCTCCTGTCCGTCCGGCGGCGTTCCTCCTCGAGGGCCATCTGGAGTTCGCTGATCGAGCGGACCAACTGCCGGCGTTCGGCGCCGAGTTCGTCCCATCGGGCGGCGATCCCGCCCAGCCGTCCTGCGGGCATGTGTTCCGGATCGTCCGCCCGCAGTTCGGCGATCCGGTCGAGCGCCTCCCGGTTCGCCTGACGAAAGCCGTACAGCACCTGGAATTGCTCGTCCCGGGCCTGCTCGGCGACTGTTACCTCCTCCCGGAGCTCCGGAATGCGGTAGGGGCCCTCGGTTTGGGAACCCATGTCCACGATTTCCCAGGAGGCCACGGGACCGATCGCGAAGTCGTCGAGCGTGATCCCCGATGCCGGGACCCGGTCCCCGCGCGCCACGGCGCGGAAGAACTCCTCGAGAAGTGCCTCCTCGGGTGTCTGCGAGCAGGCGGCCAGACCGGCCAGGAGGAACACGACGCCGATCGAGCGGGCCCGCATCATGATTCCCCTTCTTCCCGGGACTCTCCGTTGCGGCCGCCGTTCGCTTCGATCCGGGTAACCGAAACCAGCGCGTCACCGTCCCGGACCCGGATGGCGCGTACGCCCTGGGTGGCCCGCCCGGTATCGCGGAAATCCTCCACCGGAATCCGGACCGCCTTGCCCCCGGCGGTGATGGCAAGCAGCTCCTCGCCGGCGACGACCGCCACCGTCGCCACCACCGGGCCGTTCCGCTCCGCCAACCGGATGTTCAGCAACCCCAATCCTCCCCGGCTCTGGGCCCGGTACCGGTCGAGAGCCGTCATCTTCCCGAATCCGTTCCGCGTGACGGTGAGCAGCGACGTCTCCGGGACATCGGCGGGCTCCACGGTCACCAGACTCACGACCCCGTCTCCTGCACGGAGCCGGATTCCCCTTACCCCGGCAGCGTCGCGGCCCATGGCCCGGACATCCTGTTCCCGGAACCGGATGGCCATGCCGTCCCGGGTGGTGAGCGCGATTTCGCTCTCGCCGCTGGTCAGGGTGGCCGCGATCAGGGCATCGTCCGGCTGAATGCGGATCGCCCGGAGGCCGGTCGCCCGTACGTTGCGGTAGTCCCGGAGGCTGGTGCGCTTGACCCGCCCATTCCGGGTGGCGGCAAAAACGTACCGGGAGCCTTCGGCGTCGGGATCGTCGGGTATGGGACAGATGGCGATGACCCGGCGACCCTGGGGCAGGTTGAGCAGGTTCACGATCGCCCGACCGGTACCGCTCTTTCCGCCTTCGGGAATCTGGTAGCCCTTCAACCGGTACGCAACGCCTTCGTCGGTGATGAACAGGAGACGACTGTGGGTGTTGCCGATGATCAGGGTGCGAATCTGGTCGCCCGACCGAATTCCGGCACCCGAGTGACCCGTGCCGCCGCGAGCCTGGGCGCGGTACTCGCTCAACGCAGTCCGCTTGATGTAACCCGCCTGCGTGACCGAGACCACGATGTCCTCCACCGGAATCAGCTCTTCGATCGTCAGGTCGGTCGCCTCCTCCACCACCTCCGTCCGCCGATCGTTGCCGTGAATCTCGGCGGCTTTCCGGGCCTCCTCAGCGATGATCGCGTCAATCCGCTCCGGATCCCCCAGCACGTCAACGAGACCGGTGATCCGGGCGTCGAGTTCGGCCATCTCGTCGCGGATCTTCTCGCGCTCCATGCGGGTGAGCCGCTGGAGGCGCATCTCCAGAATCGCCTTCACCTGCTCGTCCGACAGGGTTTCCCCGGACGGCGGCACTCCGGCGCGCGCGAGCAACTCGTGGTCGGTCCGCATGACCACCGGTGTCAACTCCCGCCGCAGCCGTTCCCGGGCCTCGTCGGGATTGCGGGAGTTCCGTATCCACCCGATCACCTCGTCGAGGCGATCCACCGCCGCCGCGAGTCCCTCCAGCAGATGGAGACGCCGGGCGGCGCGCCGCAACTCGTAATTGAGCCGCCGACGCACCACTCCGCGACGGAAGCGCAAAAAGGCGCGCAACATCTCCAGCAGCGGAAACAGGCGCGGGCGCCGCTCCGAAATGGCCAGCAGGTTGATTCCGAAGGCGCTCTGGAGCGGGGTGTGCCGGTAGAGGTTGTTGAGAACCACGCGGGGCTCCTCACCCCGCTTCAGCTCCACCACGATCCGCATCCCGCGCCGGTCCGATTCGTCGCGAAGATCGGAAATGCCGGTGATCCGCTTGTCCTTGACCAGATCGGCGATCTTCTCGATCAGCCGCGCCTTGTTCACCTGGTAGGGAATTTCGTTGATGACAATGGCGTTGCGGCCTTCACGAATGGTCTCGAAATCGGCGACCGCGCGCACCTGGATGACTCCGCGCCCGGTGAGATAGGCGTTCACGACCCCCTGCCGGCCGTGAATTCGGGCGCCGGTGGGGAAATCGGGCCCGGGTACCAGCTCCAGCAACCGGGCGTTCAGGCTCTGGTCCGACTCCTCCTGGTTTCCGATCAGGTGCAAGAACGCCGCGGTCACCTCCCGGAGGTTGTGGGGAGGAATCTTGGTGGCCATTCCGACCGCGATCCCGTCGGATCCGTTCACGAGCAAACTCGGAACCACCGAGGGCAGAACTTCGGGTTCGACGGTCTTGCCATCGAAATTCGGAGCGAAGTCCACCGTCTCGCGGTCCATGTCCTCCATCATGGCCACCGAGAAGGGCATCAGCCGGGCTTCGGTGTACCGGTAGGCTGCCGGCGGATCGCCGTCAACCGAACCGAAGTTGCCCTTCCCGTCAATGAGCGGATGACGCAGGTTGAAGTCCTGGGCCATCCGTACCAGCGTGTCGTAGACCGAAGCGTCGCCGTGCGGGTGGTATTTCTTCAGGACTTCCCCGACGATGCCCGCGCACTTGGAATGCGAGCGGGACGGCAACAGGCCTTCCCGGTACATCGCATAGAGCACCCGGCGCTGGCCCGGCTTCAGTCCGTCCCGGACATCGGGAAGCGCCCTGCCGATGATCACCGACATCGCGTAGTCCATGTAGGACTGCGTCATCTCGGCTTCGATATGCCGAACCCGCTCCTCCTGCGCCCAAACCCCCGGGACCGCCCCGTTGCCGTCGTTCGCCATGTGCCTTGCCCGGACTCCCGTTCCCCGCGTCCTCAGACGTCCAGGTTGCTGACGTGAAGCGCGTTCTGCTCAATGAACGCACGACGCGGCTCCACCTGATCCCCCATCAGGGTGCTGAACAATTCCGCGGCATCCACGTCATCGTCCACGCGAACCCGCTTCAGGGTCCGTACTTCGGGATTCATCGTGGTATCCCACAGTTCCTCCGCATCCATCTCTCCGAGGCCCTTGTAGCGCTGGATCTTGAGTCCGTGCCGAGCCCGATCCAGCAGGAGGTCCAGAAGGGAATCGCCGTCCGCGGCGTCGAAATCGGGGATCCACTCGCCTCCCTCCCGCCGCATCACGCGAATCGACCCGCGATCCAGATCCCGGACCGCGTCGCGTCGCGCCAACAACCGCCGGTACTGACCGGTACGGAAAAAGGCGGCGCCGATCGGCCGGCTGAAGGTGGATCCCTCGGCGCCGGTATCGGGCGCCACCACGAAATGACCGGGTTCACGGGAATCGGGAAGAACCCGTGCCGGACTGCCGCTGCCGGTGAGCCGCCCGGCCAGCGCCCGCATCGCTTCCTCGCGCAAGGTCACCTCACCCTCCACCCGATCCGCGAGCAGCCATCCGACGAGGTCCAGGGGGTACCCGAGGTCCCCGAGGCGCGCCATGCGTTCCCGGAGTTCGCGGAGGCGCCGTACGAGCTGCAGCAGCTCTTCGCTCGACGACACGGTATCCCCGACGACCAGCTGCCGGTCCGCAACCGAACGTTCCAGCAGATATCGGTCCAGCTCGCGATCGTCAATGAAATAGCGGTCGGCGAGCCGGGCCGAGCGCGGGTGCTCCACCCGGTACAACGGCGGCTCCGCGATGTACAGGCAACCCTCGTCGATCATCGGCTTCATGCGCCGGTAGAAGAACGTGAGGAGAAGGGTGCGGATGTGGGATCCGTCCACATCGGCGTCGGTCATGATGATGACGCGGTGGTAACGGAGGCTCTTCAGGTCGAGGTCGGAGTCGATTCCGGTGCCGAGCGCCGAAATCAGTACCCGTATCTCCTCGTTCTCCAGCATGCGGTCGAGACGGGTCTTCTCCACGTTCAGGATCTTGCCCCGAAGCGGCAGGATGGCCTGGAAACCCCGATCCCGTCCCTGCTTCGCGGAGCCCCCGGCGGACTCGCCCTCCACGATGAAGATCTCCGAACGGGCCGGATCGCGTTCCTGGCAGTCGGCGAGTTTTCCCGGAAGCGAACCGGAGGAGAGCGCCCCCTTGCGTCTGGCCATGTCCCGTGCCCGGCGTGCCGCCTCCCGGGCGTGGTAGGAATCGGCCGCCTTGGTGACAATCCACTTCGCTTCTTCGGGGTTTTCCTCGAAGAAGCGGGTGAGTTCCTCGTACACCAGCGATTCCACGAACCCCTGGACGCTGCTGTTCCCGAGCTTGGTCTTGGTCTGTCCCTCGAATTGCGGTTCCGGCACCCGGACGCTGATGACCGCAGTGAGTCCCACCCGGGTGTCCTCGCCCTGAATCGGTCCCTTGAGGTCCTTGCCGGCCCGCGTCTGCGGCGCGTAGGCGTTGATCGCGCGGGTCAGCGCCGCACGCAACCCGGAAAGATGGGTTCCTCCTTCCGGCGTGCTCACGTTGTTCACGAAGGAATGCACCGATTCCCGGTAGCCCCGACACCACTGGAGGGCGATTTCGCAGGAATGCGGCTGATCGTGGCGCCCGTTGTTGGGAACGACCGAATCGACCTTCAGGGTGATGACGCTGTTGTGAACCGGATGGTCGTTGCGGTTCAGATGCGCCACGAACTCGGCGATCCCCCCGTCGTAGCGGTACGTCCGCGACTGGCCGTCCCGCTCGTCGAGGAGCCGGATGCGAACGCCGCGCACGAGGAAGGCGAGTTCGCGCACCCGATGCGCGATCTGCTGGAAATCGAAGTCCGTCGTCTCCTCGAAGATCGCGGGATCCGGCAGGAAGTGGACGAGCGTGCCCGTCTCCCCGTCCGGGGCCGCGCCTCCATCCGCAAGCGGTTCGGTCCGGACGCCGCGCTCGTAGGACTGCCGGTATATGCGTCCGTCGCGGCGCACTTCGACCCGGAGCCAGGTCGAAAGCGCATTTACCACCGAGACCCCCACCCCATGCAGTCCGGCCGAGTACTTGTAGGTGTCGGCGTCGAATTTTCCGCCGGCGTGCAGGCGGGTCATGACCACCTCGACTGCCGGCAGCCCGGTGCTCGGCTCCGGATCCACCGGGATTCCCCGGCCATCGTCGCGGATCGAGATGCTGCCGTCCTCGTGGATCGTGACATCGATGCTCCGGCAAAAATCCGCCATCGCTTCGTCGATGCTGTTGTCCACGACCTCGCGCACGAGATGGTGCAGTCCCGCCGATCCGGTCGAACCGATGTACATCGCCGGCCGGACGCGAACGGCTTCCAGTCCCTCGAGGATCTTGATGTCCTCTCCGGAATAGCCGCGGGCGGGGGTCGGAGCCTTGGGGTCGATCATGCTATGGGCCGTCGGCGGGCGTTCCCGGCCGCCAACTCGCGGAAATCGGAGACGCGGGGGAAGGTCGAACCTTCCGTCCCGCCACTCCGAGCGGTCAAATCAGGGGCATCCCCACGCAGAGATGCTCTTCGCTGTCGCTCCCTCCGACCGGACGAAGGAGGAACGCCGTCTCGGCGGTCTGGAATTCGAGTGACACTTCCCCGCTGTCGGTCGTCCGCGCGAAGTCGCGCAGGTGACCCAGGTTCACGTGCAGTTTCAGCGGCTTTCCCTCCATCCGCGCGTGTTCGATCACGCATTGGGCCTCACCGCGCACCGACGCAACCTCGATAACCACCTTGTCCTCGCTCAGGTCGAGTTTGGCGCGGTTGTAATCCCCGGTCGCAAACGGAAGTGCAGCCTGCACGGCGGACATCAGCTTGGTGCGGTTGACGCGAACATGGACCGGACAATCACGGGGAATCACATGTTCGTAATCGGGAAGCCGCTCGGCGAGCTTCGAACTCACCAGCAAGCGTTCCCCGAACTCGAAGAACAGATGGTTGCCGGACTCGAAGAAGCGGAATTCGCAATCGCTGCTCCGGGACAGAACCGACAACTCGGCGAGCGTCCGGGCTCCCAGGCCGAACATCTTCCGATCGTCGGCCTCGCAGGAGCTGGACGCCACCGCCACGCTCGCGTACGCCAGTCGCGAATGGTCGGAGGAAACGATCCGCACCTCCCGGTCGGTTGCCTCGATCTGCGCTCCGGCAGTGGCCGCCTGCGGCGCATCACCCGCCCCCGGAACCGCATGCGAGCCGAATCGGAGAATGTTGTGCAGCAGCGACGAGGAAAGGGAGCAAAGGGGAGTATCGGGCGGTGATTCCAATTCCGGCGCGTCCCCGATCCGCCCCGGAATCCTGGTCTCGTGATCTCCACACCGTCCCTTGACCCAGTTCTTCTTCGTATCGGTGAGGGTGACCTCCTCAGCGTTGCCGTGCTTGAGCCACTCCGTCAACAACCCCACCGGAATACTGAGCATGCCGTCCCCGGAAGTCTCCGCAGCGAGAGTGGACCGGAGCCCGATCTCGCCGCCGGATGCCTTCATCTCGCAATTACCGCCAACGGAGAAGAAGCACACGTTCGAGAACATGGACATCGGGTCGGCCGGGTGGTGGTCCACCACTCCCGAGAAAAGGGTCAACTCGGCAAGCAGATCCTTGCGATTGGCAGTGAACTCCATGAAAAACCGGACCTCCCGAACAGACGGGGTCTCACCTTGGCCCGGCGATACCTCTCGGCCGGGACTCCCGGCCGGCACCTCATGCCGGAGGAATCAAGGAATGGGGGAAGGAATTTCCCAGATTATACCGCACTGCAGTTGCCATGGTTAATGCACCGGGAAGAACTGGGAAAATGGATCCAAACCCTTGAAAATAAAAAGACTATTTCCTTTCCGGAAAAGGGGAAAAACCGGAATCCGGGCATGAGGGGGCCGGGAGAACGGGGCGGTGGCGGCTGCCGGCCGGAGAATGAAGAACGTTTTCCCGGGTTCTCCCGCCTTTCCCCTGGTTTTTCCCCACCGCGACCGGTGTGACGCCGGGGGGGCGGAGACGAGCCGCCCGGATGGACTTTCCCGGCCAGTCCGTCCGGGAGAGTCCATGAACCTCGCCGGCGTGGAAGTTTCCCGGGACGGATCGTCCCCGGGCGGGTCGTCCGGGAGGGAGCACGAACGTTGTCGGCGTGAAGGGTTTCCCGGGACGGATCATCTCCCGGGCGGGTCGTCCGGGAGGGAGCATGAACTGTTGTCGGCGTGGAGGATTTCCCGGGGTGGATCGTCCCCCGGGCGGGTCGTCCGGGAGGGAGCACGAACTGTTGTCGGCGTGAAGGGTTTCCCGGGGTGGACGGTCCCCCGGACGGGCTAGCGGAGTTTTCGGGTCAACCGCTCGATCACCTGGTTGAGTCCCGGATTGCGGACCCGTTCCTTCTCGACGCGTTTCACGCCGTAGGTCACCGTGGCGTGGTCCCGATGGAAGGCCCTGCCGATTTCGGTGAGTGTCTTGCCCGAAATCTTCCGGCACAGGTACATCGCCACGTGGCGGGCGAGGACAACATTCCGGTGCCGCTGGGGACCTGGCAGCCGGGCGACCGGAATGCCGAACTCGGCGGCAGCCAGGCTGATGATGTGGGCGATGGTGGCGGGCCTTCGTCCATGGTCCAGGAGTTCCGACGCCAGCTCGCTGCTGATCTCCATCCGGTTCACCCGGGCCGTGCTCGTGATCCGGTTGAGAGCTCCCGTAAGTTCCCGGACATTGTGTCGGAAGCGTGAGGCGATCGTCTCGGCCACCGGCGCCGCCAGCTCCACGCCTGCCTCGCTTGCTTTTTGCAGCAGGATAGCGACCCGGGTCTCGCGGTCGGGGCTGCCGATGTCGGTGGTCAACCCTGCTTCCAGCCGGTTTCGGATGCGCCGGTCGATGCGGACCAGGTCCTGCGGATGGGCGTTGGCGGTGAGGACGATCTGGTGACCGCGTTCCGTCAGGGAGTTGAGGGTGTGGAAGAACTCCTCGGTGCTTCGACCGAAGCGGTCGAGCCCGGCCAGGAACTGGACGTCGTCCACCAGCAATACATCCACCTTCCGGCATTGGTCCCGAAACGCATACAGGTTGTGAGTCCGCACCGCCTGGACGACGTGACGGGTGAACGATTCGCCCTTGGTGAGGAACACGCGGCTTTCGGGGCTGTGGCTTTTCACCCGGTTGGCGATCGCCTGCAGGAGATGGGTCTTCCCCACCCCGACATCGCCGTGAATCAACAGCGGGTTCCAGGGCGAATGCCGGCTGTTGGGCTCGCTGACGGCCATCGCCGCGGCGTGGGCGCACCGATTGCTGCTTCCGACCACGAAGCTGTCGAAGGTGCAGTGCCGGGAGACCGGATCGCTTGCGGCGAACCAGGCGTTGTCCCTTGCCGGGACTCCGGCGTTCGTCGAGGCTGGGTGCGCATCCTCGACGACGAAACGGACTTCCCGGTCGCCGGCGCCGAGAGTTTCCAGCACGGCCCGGACCCGGGACTCGTGCTGGCTGCGCAAGCGGTTGGCAAACGTCGGGTGGGGTACCCGGACCAGGATGGATCCCTCGTCCTCGCTGACGAACTGCGTGGGAGCGAACCAACGCCGGTACTCGGCGGCGGAGACCTGTTTCCGGAGCGCCCGAAGCGCATCCCCCCAGGAACTGGATTCGTTCGGGTCGCGTTGTCCTGATTTTTCCGCCTTCGGACCGCCACCCCGCAGCTGATCGTTTCCGGCGCCGGACCGGCCGCCGGGAATGGATCCGATGGTACTGAAGGGCATGTTCGAGGTCTTTCCGGGAAGCAGGGCGCGACACCTGCCGGAAGGGGAAAACGGCGTCCGGAAGACGGCTTTTCCGGGTGCCGGCACCGCCGGCGGCGCGGCAACGTAGCAGGGGTTTGGCGCCCCGTCCGGGTCACCGGAAGGCGGCTTCCCGGATGTGCTTTCGGGTCAACGATTTTCCCGGGAATCGTGAAAAGCGCGACTCCCGGAGGAAGGGAAACCCGAGTCCGATTCGAGTCCATTCGTCGGGAGCAATCCGGGAATGCATTTCGGGTCTGCAAACAAATCCATGACAGGTGACGGGGATACCGATCCGAAAACGAAAGCGGTTGACGAAGGTTTGCGGCGTGGGTACCCTACCAGCCCCATTTATGGCGACTGCGTGCGGATTTCAAGTCGGAGCGCCGTCCACCGGGCCCCCGGCAACGCACCGGGCCAGGAGATCGTGCCGTGAAGCGAACGTATCAGCCCAATAGGCGCAAGCGTAAGAAAACACATGGCTTCCGAGCCAGGATGCGCACTCCCGGAGGACAGGCGGTTCTTGCTCGCCGCCGCCGCCGAGGGCGTCGGCGCCTCACTCCCGGCGCATCGCGCTGAGCGGCGCCGCACGGTTTCGTGTCGGGGCATCGGTCGGTCCGGTGATGGCGGGGGGACGGCCCGGCCAGACCTTCCCGCGGTCGATGCGGATCCGCCGGGGAGTGGACTACCGAAGGGTCATGGCGGAGGGGAGCCGAGGCGTGGCGCGCCATGTCGTGGCGTTCGTGGGCAGCGAGCGGCCGGAGGGTGCACGGGCGCGTCTCGGCATCGTGGCCAGCCGGAAGATCGGAAAGGCAAACCGCCGGAATCTCGTCCGGCGGAGGCTGCGCGAGGTGTGGCGCCGCTCCGCCAGCCGCCCTCCGGGGGATCTGGTCCTGCTGGCCCGTCCCGGGAGCCCGGAAGCAACCTGGACCAGCCTTGAAGGCTCTTGCCGCGCCGCATTGCGGCGCGCGCTGGAGCGCCGCCGGCGAACGCAGTGACCTCTCCGGCGCGGGATATCGGGTCGGAAGGAGCCCGCGGGACGGTTTCCGCTGTTGCCGTGGGCTTGCTGGTGGCCTCGATCCGCGTCTACCAAGTGACAGTGGGCGCGTGGTTCTTCTCCGGCATGTGTCGTTTCACGCCGTCCTGCTCGAGATATGCGGAGGCAGCGCTTCGATCCCGGGGACCGGTGCGGGGGATCCTTCTCACGGGGAAACGTCTCCTGCGGTGCCATCCGTTTGGTGGTTCGGGCCATGACCCGGTGCCGGAAGTCGTGAGCGGGTCGGGACGATGACGATGGAGCGCCGGGTTGTCCTGGCCTTTCTGCTTTCGTTCGGGGTCTTCCTGCTTTTCGTGAGATTCTTCGGGCCGGAGCCGGCGGAGCAGCCGCCGGCGCCGGTTTCCGAACGGAGCGTCCCCCCGGAACCGCCCCTGCCGGACGAACCGGCGGAGGAGATCGTCACCGCGCCGGAACAGGAGCAACGGGCTGCCGCCGGTGAGCAGACCATTCGGGTCCGTTCCCGGCTCTTTCACGCCGAGTTGACGAACCGGGGCGCCCGCTTGACCGGTTTCGCGCTCCAGGAGCACCGCGATTCTTCCGGAGCGCCCTACCAGATCATTCCGCAGGGGGACGAGCGGGTACGCGAGGTGCGCCCGCTTGATGTGGTGCTTCCGGCGGAGCGAAATCCGGGGCGACTCCAGGACGCGCTCCACGAGGTCCGGGTGGACGGAACGCTCCGCACCGGAACGGTGGAACTCGATCTCGCCGATGGCGAAAGGCGGGAGATCCGTTTCGAGTGGGTCGGCGCCGACGGGCTTGAAGTCCGCAAGACCCTCGAGGTGATGGGTGGGGAATACCGGATTCCGGTGGAGGTCTCGGTGCAGCGGGGCGGGGCGGAGGTTCCGAAGGAGGTGCTCTACGGCCCCGGAGTCGGTGAGGAGCCGTCGGAGGGTACCTATGTGGGGGCGGACCAGGGGGTGCTGAAGATCGGGGGCGAAAGCGTCCTCTACTCCCGGGACGACATCCGGGAGGGACAGGCGGCGTCGCTGGCGGTCCAGGCCGTCGGAATCTCGTCGCACTATTTCGCCGGGTTGCTGGTTGCCGAGCCCGGGCAGCGCTACGACGGCCGGCTGGATCCGCTTCCGATCCCGTGGGAGAGCTTCCGGATCGTTCCCGAGGATGCCAGCGGGAACCGGGCGATGATGGTTTCCCGTCTCGGTTGTTCGGGAGTGGCGCGGTTCACGATGTACTCCGGACCGAAACAGGTGGAGCGTCTCGAGGAATTGGGGGTGGACATCGTGGAATTCGGGAGCTGGCTCCGGTTACTCGTGGCGCCGATCCGCCTGGCGATTCTCCGGGTCCATGATTTCACCGGGAATTACGGGTGGGCGATCATCCTGGTGACGGCTCTTATCAATCTGCTTCTCGCACCCCTGAAGCACTACAGCTACGTCTCCATTCGCGGGATGCAGAAGATCAGCCCGCAAATCAAACGCATCCAGGAGCGGTACCGGAACCTCAAGCCCACCGATCCGCGGCGCAACGAGATGAATCGGGAGATGATGGCCCTCTACAAGGAACACGGTGTTTCGCCGGTGGGTGGCTGCCTGCCGATGCTTCTGTTGATGCCGTTTTTCTTTGCGTTCTACCGGTTGCTGGTGGTTTCGGTGGAGTTGCGCCAGGCGCACTTCCTTTTCTGGGTGACCGACCTTTCGCGCGAAGACCCGTACTTCATCCTGCCCATTCTCATGGGAGTCAGCCAGCTCGTCATGCAGAAGATGAGCACCACGCAGGCGGAAGGGCTGCAGGCGCGCATCATGATGCTGATGCCGCTGGTGTTCACCATCATCCTGGCGTGGGCGCCGTCGGGACTGGTCCTCTACTGGTTTGCCAACAACATCCTGTCGATGGCGCAGCAGGCGATCACGACCAGGATTCTGGATCGGCGGGCGGCGGCGGTGGAGATCGTCCGGTCGCCATCGAAAAAGCCGGGGTCCGGCGGCAAGCGGTCGAAGACGAAGCGCTGATGGTTCCGCCGGCCTTGCGGGCGGCACTCGAAGGCCTGCAGCCGCCCGTCACGGATCCGGCGGCGGAACGCCTGGGGACGCTGTTCGGGCTGTTGCGGGAGTGGGACGGCGCCGGATTGACCGGATTCCGGGACGAGGCGGCGCTGGCGCAGGGGTATTTCCGGGAAGCGCTCGAACTTCGCGGGCATCTTCCGGCGCCCGGCCCGGTTCTCGACATCGGCAGCGGCGGGGGCACGCCGGCCCTGCCGCTTGCCGCGGTCACCGACCGCGGGTGGACTCTTCTGGAGCCCCGCCGTTCGGCGTCGGTGTTCCTCGAACTCGCAGTCCGGAAACTGGACCTGGCCGGACGGGTAAAGGTGGAACGAAAGCGGCTTGGGGACTGGCTGGACAGCCGGGAGCCCGGCTCCCTCCCCTTTGCCGCCGTTACCCTCCGGGCGGTGCGGCTGACCCGGCGCGAATGGAAGGGCCTGGCGGCGGCGCTTCCGGCCGGGGCCGTGGTGGTGTGGCCCACGACCGGGGCCGCCCGCCGGCGAGCGGAATGCCCAGAGGGCATCCTTGACGAGCGGGCGGTTCCGGCAACGCGCGGAATCGTCTGGTTGGGTACGGCGCCCGGCGGAGTGTTTCACGGGAAACCATGAACGGATCCGGGGAGGCGGGGAAAGCGGAACGTGACCGGCCGTTGCGATGAGAGTACTTGCGGTCGCCAACCAGAAGGGTGGGGTGGGAAAGACCACCACCGCCATCAATCTGGGCGCCTCGCTCGTCCTCGAGGGGAAGCAGTGCCTGCTCATGGACCTGGACCCCCAGGGCAACCTGACGTCCAGCCTGGGAGTGCGCCTCGCCGAGGACGGATTCAGCACCTATGACACCCTGGTGGACCGGGAGCCCATCGCCAACACGATGGTGCCGGCCGGGGTCCCCGGTCTCGTCATCGCCCCCTCCGATCCCTCGCTCGCCGCCGCCGACCTTGCCCTTGCCGCTGACGAGCCCGAACCCCGGGCCCGTGCTTCCCGCCTCCGGGAGGCGCTGGAGCAACTCGCCGCCACCGGTTCCGGCTTCGACTTCGTGCTGCTGGACTGTCCCCCGTCCCTCGGGTTGCTCACGATCAACGCCATGGTTGCGGCGGACGGAGTTCTGGTGCCCATGCCGTGCGAGTTCTTCGCCATGCAGGGTCTCGCCCGGGTGCTCGATACCGTCCGCCGCATCGGCGGGGATTGGAACCCCGGCCTGGAAATCACCGGTATCCTCTTCACCATGGTGGACCGTCGCACCCGGCTTGCGCATGAAGTCATCCAGCAGGTCCGCAAGCGCTTCGGGGACCGCGTACTGGAGTCGGAGATTCCCCGGTCCATCCGCGTCGCCGAGGCGCCATCCTTCGGGCGTTCGATCCAGGCGCATGATCGCCGGTCGGCAGCGGCCTCCGCCTATGCCGCACTTGCCCGCGAGATCCTCTCCGCATGAAACGCGGGCTCGGTCGCGGCCTTGACGCCCTGCTCCCGCCGGCGTCGGATACCCGTCGGGAGGTCTACCGCGAAATCGCGGTGGAGGGTCTCGTTCCCAATGCCGCACAGCCGCGGACGTCGATCGATGACGGCGAACTCGCTTCCCTTGCCGCCTCCATCGCGGCCCGCGGGGTGATCGAACCCATCGTCGTCCGCCCCCGCGGGTCCGGTTTCGAAATCGTGGCCGGGGAGCGTCGCTGGCGGGCGGCGCGCCAGGCCGGCCTCGCCCGGGTGCCGGTGGTGATTCGGGAAGTGGCGGATGATGACATCGGGTTGCTGGCGCTGATCGAGAACCTCCAGCGGGAGGAACTCAACCCGCTCGAAGAGGCGGCCGCCTTTCGCAAGCTGGCGCATGCCGGACGGACCCACGAGCAGATCGCCATCGAGGTGGGACGCAGCCGCACCGCCATCACCAACACGCTGCGGCTGCTCGAACTGACGCCGCCGGTGGCCACCCTGGTGGCGAAGACGCAACTCAGTACCGGAGCGGCCCGGGCCCTGCTTCCCCTGCCGGCGGCGGAGCAGCTTGCACTGGCCCGGGAAATCGTCCGCCGGCAGCTGCCGGTCCGCGAAGTCGAGCGGCGGGTGGCGGTGTTCCTCGGCCGAAAGCCGCATCGCCCTCCCCGGCGGCCGGATCCCAACACCCGCGATGCGCAACACCGCATGGAGCGGGCGATGGGCCTCCCGGTCCGGCTGGATCGCCGGGGGAAGGGAGGAACCGTGACGGTTCGATTCTTCAACGAGGACGACCTGCATCGGGTCTTCCAGCGACTGACCGGGGACAGCGATTCCCGGTCCCGGACACCATGAAACAAGACCCCCACAGCGGTTATCTCGGACTCGGCGCCATTCTGACCGGGCGGATCGAGGCCTCCGGCGCCTTTCACATCAACGGCACCCTGGTCGGCGAGGTCCACCGTGGTCAGCTGGTTTCGGTGGGCGCCGACGGAATTGTGGACGGCGAGATTCACGCGGCGCGGATCGTCCTGGATGGGGGAACGGTGAAGGGACTCCTGAAGGCGGAGATTGTCGAGATTCGGGCCCACAGCACGATCGCGCATTCCCGGGTCGTTGCCGAACGTCTGCAGCTCGATCCGGAGGTGAACAGCGATGGCGCCCGCTTCGACATCGGCGCCGAGCCCGCCGGCGCCTGATCGTCCGAAGCCGACGCCGCACCGCGTACTGATTTAGAATCCCCGCCCGGATTCGTCTGGTTCGCACCCGCATTCGCGCACCGACTCCCCGAAAGCGCAAGCCAGACGCCTGCCCGCGCCTCCCCCGAGGAGTGCGGGCGGCTCCCTTCCCCGGACTTCCATGGAACTTTTTCCCGACTACACGGCGCTGATCATTTTCGGGATCGTCCTGTGTCTGCTTCCCCTCCTGAGTCGGTTTCTCTTCGAACCGGTCGCAACCACGATGGAACGCCGGGCGGAACAGTCGTCCGCGGCCGAGACGCAGTTCCAGGCGGTGCGAGCCGAGGACGAGGAAGCGACGCGCATGGGGAACGACGCGATCTCCGCGGCTCGCCGGAGCGGCTATCGGGAGATGGACCGCATGCGCCGGGATGCGGCCCGCCGGGCAAGCGAGCGGCTTGACGCGGCCCGCCGCAAGGCGGCCGAAACCCTCGCCGCCGGTCAGGCGCAACTCGATCGGCAAGTACGGGAAGCGGAAGCAACCCTCGAACGAACCGCCGCGGGCCTGGGCGACGAGCTGGTGGCCCGCTTGCTGGGGCGGACCGGATGACGGGCGGCCCCCGATCGGGCGCCACCCGGGTCGCCGGTCTCCTCGTCCCCCTCCTGGTGGTGCCCTCGGCCGTCATCGCCGCCGAAGGACTGGTGGATGTTCCGAAGCTGGTGAATTTCACCATTGTGGTGGCCATTCTGGTTCTGGCGCTGCGCAAGCCGCTCGCCGGCTTTCTTGATGCCCGGACGGAGCAGATCCGCCAGCAGATCCGCCAGCGGGAGACCTGGAAGCGCGAGACCGCGTCGCTCCGGTCGCAGGCGGCTTCCCGAAAGTCCCGTATCGAGGAACAGGAGGAGGCCACCGTGCGCCGGATTCGGGAAGCGGCCACGGAAGAGGCGGAGCGCATCGTGGCCGAGGCGGAAGCACAGGCGGTGCAGATTTCCGAACAGGCGCAGCGGGAGCTGGAAGAGCGCGTCGGGGCTGCGGAGGGAGCGCTGCGCCGTAGCAGCGCCCGGGCGGCCGCCCGGATCGCCCGGGCGCGCATCCCCGGGAAAATCACCGATGCCGACCGGCGCCGGCTGCTCGACGCCGGGATGAACGCGATACACGCGGATTGAGACCGGGGCGATGAGGATCACGGGAGGCAGTTCGGGGATCGCCCTCCGCTACGCGGAGGCCCTGGTCGACGTGGCGGTGGATGCCGGCGACGACCTGGACAGTCTTGTTACTGACTACGCGGATTTCGTCGAGACCCTCGGGAAGACGCCGGCGCTCCGCCGCGCGTTCGAGACCGGGACGCTGCCGGCGGCGCGGCGGGTGTCCCTGGCCCGTGACGTGATTGCCAGACACACCGACAACCCGCGTCTGCGCCGGTTTGTCGGCCTGATGGTGGCGCGGGAGCGTGGCTCGTGGCTCGTGGCGACGCTTGATGCGCTGCGGCGGGCGGTGGACGACCATCGCGGGATCACCGACGTCCATCTGATTTCGGCCCATCCCTTGTCGGAAGCTGACGCCGCCCGGCTTGACGAGGCACTCCACAAGGCGCTCGGAGTCATTCCCCGTCTGAAGCGGGAAGTCGATCCGTCCATCCTCGGGGGATTCATCGCCCGGGTGGGCAACACGATCCACGACGCCAGCGTGGAACGGAAGCTGGCGCGTTTCGAGGAGAACGCGGCCTGAGAAGGGCCGCCCTGAACCGAGCGGTCCCGCGAGAATCCGTCTTGACGAGCCAATCTGAACCAGGAGCACCATGAAAGTTCGAGCTGATGAAATTGCGGCGTTGCTGCGCGAGCAGATCGCCGGCCACGAGCCCGGCGTGGATGTCGCCGAGGTGGGAACCGTCGTCTCGTCCGGGGACGGGATTGCGCGCGTCCACGGGCTGGAGGGGGTGATGTACGGCGAATTGGTCGCATTGCCCCATGATGTCTTCGGACTTGCCCTCAACCTCGAGGAGAGTGCAGTCGGTCTCGTTCTCTTCGGCGATGTGACCGCGATCCGCGAGGGAGACGAGGCGCGCCGCACCCGCCGGATCCTGGAAGTTCCCGTCGGGAAGGAGCTGCTCGGACGGGTGGTGGACGCGCTCGGGCGCCCGCTCGACGGCAAGGGGCCGATTTCCTCCTCGTCCTCGTATCCGGTGGAGCGGATCGCGCCCGGGATCGTCGCCCGGCAGCCGGTGAAGGAGCCCCTCCAGACCGGCGTCAAGGCGGTGGACACCATGATCCCGATCGGCCGGGGGCAACGCGAACTGATCATCGGGGACCGTCAGACCGGCAAGACCGCGATCGCGGTGGATGCGATCATCAACCAGAAGGACACCGGCGTTGTCTGCATCTATGTGGCCATCGGACAAAAACTCTCCACGGTGGCCCAGGTGGTCCGGAACCTCGAGGAACACGGTGCGATGGACCACACGGTCGTGGTTTCGGCGACCGCCTCCGAACCATCCCCGCTCCAGTATCTGGCGCCCTACGCAGGCTGCGCCATCGGCGAGTACTTCATGGACCGCGGGGGTCACTCCCTTTGCATCTACGACGACTTGTCGAAGCATGCGGCGGCGTACCGCGAAATCTCCCTGCTGCTCCGGCGCCCGCCGGGGCGGGAGGCGTATCCCGGGGATGTCTTCTACCTGCACTCCCGCCTGTTGGAGCGCGCCTGCAAGCTGTCCGACGAACGCGGCGCCGGTTCGTTGACGGCGTTTCCGTTCATCGAGACGCAGGCCGGCGACCTTTCGGCCTATGTGCCGACCAACGTGATTTCCATCACCGACGGTCAGATCTACCTCGAAACCGACCTGTTCAACGCGGGGATCCGTCCTGCCATCAATGTGGGGAATTCGGTGAGCCGGGTCGGCGGCTCGGCTCAGATCAAGGCGATGCGCAGCGTGGCCGGCGCCATGCGCCTCCAACTCGCGCAATACCGCGAAATGGCCGCCTTCGCCCAGTTCGGTTCGGATCTGGACGCCGCCACCCGCGCCCAGCTCGCCCTCGGAGAGCGCCTCACCGAGATCCTCAAGCAGGACCAGTACCAGCCGCTTCCGGTGGAGAAACAGGTCGCGATCGTGTTTGCCGCGGGCGAGAAATTCCTCGCCGATATCGACCCGGCGGATTGCCGCGCCTTCGAGACCGGCCTGTACGATTTCTTCGACTCCCGGTATTCCGGTCTGCTCGGGCGGATTCGCTCGGAGAGGGTGTTGAGCGACGCCCTGAAGGCGGATCTCCGGGACGCGATCGCCGAATTCAAGAAGGATTTCCAGGCATCCGCCGCTCGGGCGGAGGAAGCCGAACCGGCTCCGGCCTGACCGGCGACAACCGTCTTGGCAACGCTCCTCGAACTCCGTCGCCGCACCCGGACCGTGCGAAACACGGAACAGATCACGCGGGCGATGAAGATGGTGGCGACGGCGCGCCTGCGCCGGGCGCAGGAGGCGATCGTGTCGGCGCGTCCCTTCGCCAGGGGGATGCTGCGGGTGCTGAACCGGGTCAGTTCCGCCGCCGACCCGGCGAGTCATCCCCTGCTGCAGGTGCGCGAACCGGAACGAGTGGCGGTGGTCGTGATCACCTCCGACCGCGGGCTATGTGGTTCTTTCAACGCTAATTTGTTGAAAAGAACAGAGATACTTCTTGATTCACTGGAAGATCGGGATCTTGTTCTGCAGACCGTCGGACGGAAGGGGCGCGAAGGCCTGAAGCGGCGCGAGATCCGGCGAGTCGATCCGCTGGAGGACATCTTCCGGGATCTCGGCTACGAACACGCCCGCCGCATCGCCGAACCGCTGATGCAGCGCTACACCGGCGACGGCGTCCCCGCCGAGGATCGGCTGGACGCCGTGCATCTGGTGTTCAACGAGTTCAAGAACATCCTCCGCCAGGACGTGGTGGTGGAACAGCTCCTTCCCATCCCGCGGCTCGAAATGGAGCCGGAGAAGGAGGGATTGCTGGAGTTCCTGCATGAACCGACCGAGGCGGAGATCTTTCGGAGACTTCTGCCGCGGCATGTGGAATACCAGGTCTGGCGGGCGCTGCTGGAATCGGCGGCGGCCGAGCAGGCGGCCCGGATGAGCGCGATGGACAATGCGTCCCGGAATGCAAAGGAATTGATCGACGACCTGACCATGACCATGAACCGGGTCCGACAGGCTGCGATCACCAAGGAAATTCTCGAAGTCGTAAGCGGCGCCGAGGCGCTGGACTGAGACACGGCGTCAACAGGAGGAAGCCGGAAGTGCCGAACAACACCGGACAGGTTGTCCAGGTCATCGGAAATGTGGTGGACGTGGAATTCCCGGAGGGCCTTCCGCCGATCCACCACGCGCTGCGGCTCAGGGACGACGGAGGTCGGTCCACGGTCGATCTGGACGTGGTCCTGGAAGTGCAGCAGCACCTGGGTGAAAACCGGGTGCGCACGGTGGCAATGCAGCCCACCGACGGAGTGGTGCGCGGCCTTGCGGCGGTGGACACCGGCGCCCCGGTCACCGCCCCGGTGGGCGAGGGCACGCTCGGGAGGGTGATGAACGTGCTTGGCGAGCCGGTGGACGAAGCCGGCCCGATCGACGCCGAGACCCGCCACCCGATCCATCGTCCGGCGCCGGATTTCACCAGCCAGAGCACCAGGCTGGAGATGTTCGAGACCGGGATCAAGGTGATCGACCTCCTCGAGCCCTACATGAGGGGGGGAAAGGTGGGCTTGTTCGGAGGCGCCGGAGTCGGCAAGACCGTCATCATCATGGAGCTCATCAACAACATCGCGACCCGTCACGGCGGCTTCTCGGTGTTCGGTGGAGTCGGCGAGCGGACCCGCGAGGGGAACGACCTGTGGCGGGAGATGACCGACTCGGGGGTGCTCAGGAAGACCGCGCTGGTCTACGGGCAGATGAACGAGCCTCCCGGAGTGCGGCTCCGGGTGGCGCTGACCGCGCTCACGGTGGCCGAATACTTCCGCGACCGGATGGGGCAGGACGTGCTGTTCTTCGTGGACAACATCTACCGCTACACCCTGGCGGGGATGGAAGTCTCGGCGCTCCTCGGCCGCATGCCGTCGGCGGTGGGCTACCAGCCCACGCTCGCCTCCGAACTGGGGGAGCTGGAGGAGCGGATCACCTCCACCGACAAGGGGTCCATCACCTCCATCCAGGCCATCTATGTGCCGGCGGACGACTATACCGATCCGGGCGTGGCGACGACGTTTTCCCACCTTGACGCGACCACCAACCTGTCCCGGCAGATCGCCGAGCTCGGCATCTACCCGGCGGTGGATCCGCTGGCGTCCACTTCCCGGATCATGGACCCGCGGGTGCTCGGCGACGAGCACTACCAGATTGCCCGGCGGGTGAAGGAGGTCCTCCAGCGCTACAAGGAGCTGCAGGACATCATCGCCATCCTGGGAATGGACGAGCTGGGCGAGGAGGACAAGATCACGGTGGCGCGAGCCCGGAAGATGCAGCGGTTCTTTTCCCAGCCCTTCCACGTGGCGGAGCAGTTCACCGGGTCCAAGGGCGTGTATGTGGAACTGAAGGACACCATCGAGGGTTTCCGCCGCATTGCCGACGGTGCGCTGGACCACGTTCCCGAGCAGGCCTTCTACATGGCGGGCGGCATCGAGGACGTCGAACGCCGCGCCGCCGAAATGGCCGCCGCCTGACCGACGATGGACAGCGCGCCGCGCCTTCGCCTTGAAGTCGTGACTCCCGGCGGAGTGGTGTACCGGGATGATGTGGACTTCGTGGAGGCCCCCGGCGTGCTCGGCTATTTCGGCGTGCTGCCCGGTCACGCGCCGCTCATGAGCCAGATCGTGGACGGAAGGCTCCGGGTCGTCCAGGGAGATCGGGAGACGTTCCTCGCGGTCCACTGGGGATTTGTCGAGGTGGTGGATGACGAAGTCACCGTTCTCGCCGAGACCGCGGAAATCTCGGGTGACATCGACCTGGAGCGGGCCGAGTCCGCCCTGAAGCGGGCGCGGGAGCGGCTGGCCGAGTTCGGCGCCGCCTATGATGCCGATCGGGCGCGCCAGGCGTTGTGGCGGGCCGAGACCCGCCTCGAAGTGGCGCGGGCGGAAGCGGAGCGAAAAGCCGATTGAGACCGGGCCGCGCCGGTCTGCTTACAATGGGCCGGTGCGCCTCGTCGGTCTTCTCCTGTTCGCGCTGTTGTTTCCGCTGATCATGGCGGGCGGGACACCCGCCGCCGCGATGGTCGAGGAGCCGAAGCTCGTCCTGCGGGCGCCCCGGAGTACCTACCTGCGTCCCCGGATGCCGGGCGAGAGCCGGCGGCCGGCCCTCGATCTGCGGGTCAGGGCGCGGCTCGAGAACCTGGATGCTGCCGAAAATCCCGAGGACTACTATTGCCTCGAAGAGGTCTGGGACTGGGACGACGACACCGAATCGGTCTACGAACCGGACTGCGATCCCTGGGAACCGGGCGCCGAGATCGAGACCTTCTTCAGCAATTCGCATCGCTTCAGCCTTCCAGGCACCTATCGGGTCTGGCTGCGGCTCCAGCGGAACGGCGAGACGGTAATCGCCGGTCAGGTAAGCGTCCGCATCCGCAACTGAAATCGGCGCCGGAGTCGGGAGGAGATGGGACCCGCGGGCTGGTGGTGAGCGACGCCATGGAAATGGAGGGCGCGGTTCCCCTTCCGTTTGCCGGTCCGGTTCGGCCGGTGGCAGTCGGCCGATTGGCCAACCCGGGTGGCGCGATCGATCCGTTCGCCGCTATTCTCCCCGACCCTTGGCGGTCCGGAGACAGTCCCCGCCCCGCGCCCTGTGGTGAGGAGGTCCCATGAATCGACTCGTTGCCCTCCTCGTCGTTCTGGGTATCGCGGCCGCGCCGCTTGGCGTGAACGCTGCTCCGCACTCGCTGCTGGAAGCGGCGGAGGCGGCCGGGCGGAGCGGCGTCTTCCGGGCGCAGAACACGCCGGTCGTTTCCACCGGCCTGATTCGGGACGACGACAAGCGCCGGAGCGCCCTGGCATTCGGAATCAGTGGGATGGCCGCCTTCGTGGGGGCGGCACTCTGGCGATGGATCCCCTGCCGGAATCAGGATCAGGCCAGCAACATCGCCGGCCTCGAGATCGAGGGCTACAACAAGTGCTTTGACCAGGACGGGAACCGGCATCCGTGGGACACCCCCACCAAGTCGCTGGTGGGGGCCGGGATTGCCCTGAATGTGGTGGCGCTCGGGTACTTCATCGCGCACCTGCGGTCGGCGGACCAGCAGGATTCCGATCCGAACGATCCCTGATCCGCAGCCGGCGGAAGGCAGTTCGAACGGAACCGGCGGCGAATCGGGCCGGCGAACCGGGCCGGCGAACCGGACCGTCGATTCGGGTCGGGGGCCATCGCCCGGAACCGGCGGCGGGTGGCAGACGGCGAAGGTGCTGACGAGCTCGGGGTAACCTCGGAGCAACAAGCACCGGGCGGAAGCCGCCCCGCCCGCGAGGCGCCGGGGATCAGCCGTTCTGCCGCAGGAAGTCGCAGGCCGCCTCGAGATCCGGAAGCGGGAGGGAACAGGTGCCGCCCCGGCAGGGGAGGAAGGACACGTCGCCGTCCGGAGCGCCGGCCCGGGCCGCTGCCCGGAGCGCCGGCAGCATGCTGTCGCCCGCCCCGGGATCGGCAACCAGGACCATCACGTTCTCCGCCGGAACCCGCCACAGGCGCTCAAGGGCGTTCCGGGTGGCCCCCGCGTCCCGGGGGCCCACGACCACGATCTGGGCCGGCTCCGCGAGGTACCGGAGGATCGCGGCCAGGAGGGTCGGGAAGCCGGCGGGGGTCTCTGTTGCCTGGGGCAGGAAACCGGTGATCACCCCGCGAGCGGTGTCCCGGTGGCCGGAGTTGCCGGTCAGTTGCCAGAGTCGGAGCAGCGCCTCGGCAGCGACCGCATTCCCGGACGGGAGCGCCCCGTCAAAGCCGCTGCGGGTGCGCACCGGAAGGGGTTCGTGGTCGTCGGCCACGGTGTGGAATCCACCCTCGGGAGCAGGGAAATGCCGGTTCAGCAGGGCTGCGGTCTCTTCGGCGGCGCCGAGCCAGACTTCGTCGAAGTCGCTCAGATACAGATCCATCAGGGCGCGCAGGAGGAAGGCGTGGTCGTCCAGCATCGCCGGAATCCGCGCCCGGACTCCATCCCATACGGCGAACAGTCGCCCGCCCTTGCGCATCCGGTCCAGAACGAATCGTCCGGTATCCCGGGCGGCGGCGAGAAGGCTCTCCCCACCCAGACCCCGGTGGGCCCGGGTGAGGGCGCTGATCCAGAGGGCGTTCCAGGCGAGAAGGACCTTGTCGTCCACGCCCGGCCGCTCCCGTTTCTCCCGCGCCATCCGCAGCACTTCGCCGGCCCGGTCCAGACCGTCACGCGCCGCATCCGCGGCGAACCCGAACCGGTCGCCGAGCTCCCGGTCGGAAAGGACCCGCCGCAGCACCGTCCGACCTTCCCAATTCCCCCCGGGGCGGATGTCCCACGCCGCGGCAGCGAGTTCGGCTTGGTCCCCGAGCAATGCGTCGCTCTCCTCGCGGGTCCATACGTAGTAGCGGCCCTCCCCACCCCCGGAGTCGGCGTCGAGCGCCGAGCGCCAGGCGCCCTCTTCGGTCCTCATCTCGCGCTCGGCCCACTCCACGGTGCTCCGGACCACCCGGGCGAACAGCGGATCGCCGCTGACCCGGTGCGCCAGCACATAGACCGGGACCAGCAGCGCGTTGTCGTACAGCATCTTCTCGAAGTGGGGAACGCGCCACTCCGCATCGGTGGAATAGCGATGGAACCCCCCGCCGATCTGGTCGCGAAGGCCTCCGTGCGCCATGCCGCGCAGCGTGCGCAGAACGGCTTCGAGGGCGTCCGGATGCTCCTCGACGAGATGGCGGCGGATGAGCAGGGCGAGCTGGCGGCCGGGCGGGAACTTGGGGGCGGTTCCGAAGCCTCCGTGCCGGGAGTCATGGTTTCGGAGCAGCTGCCGCACGCCGCGGTCCACCGGCTCCCGGGTGACCAGGGCGTCCGGCGAACCGGTGGCGCCGGCCGCCTGCCGCTGGTGCGCGAGAAGCCGCCCTCCGTGCTCCAGCAGGGTGGCCCGGCGACCGCGATTCCTCCAGGCTTCGGACACCCCGAGCAGGACTTTCGGGAAGCCCGGGCGCCCCCAGCGGTCGTCCGGGGGAAAGTAGGTGCCGCCGAAAAAGGGAGTCCGATCCGGCCCCAGGAAGACAGTCAGGGGCCACCCGCCGCTGCCCGTGCCGGTCTGCACGAACGCCATGTAGATCTCGTCCACGTCGGGCCGCTCTTCCCGGTCTACTTTCACCGCGACGAAGCGTTCGTTGATGATGCGGGCGATCGCGTCGTTCTCGAACGATTCGTGCGCCATGACGTGGCACCAGTGGCAGCTCGAGTAGCCGATGGAGAGCAGGACCGGCCGGTCCTGCCGCCGGGCCTCCTCGAACGCCGACTCTTCCCACGGCCACCAGGCGACCGGATTGTCCCGGTGCTGGCGCAGATAGGGGCTTGTTTCGTCCCCGAGCCGGTTCCTGGGGACTTCCGCCACGCGGGTCAGGTCGCGCGCCGCTCGCCGCCCCAGCGGACCAGGGTGGTCCCGACCGTCAGCCCGGCGCCCACCGAGCTGAACAGGATCAGGTCGCCCGGGCTCAGCCGGTCGTGGTCGATGGCGTCGCGCAGCGCGGTGGGGATGGACGCCGCGGTGGTGTTGCCGTACTTGTGGACCGTCTTGACCACCTGTCCGGGCTCGAGTTCCAGCCGCCTGGCGATGGCGTCGATGATCCTCTCGTTGGCCTGGTGGCAGACCAGCAGGGACACGTCTTCCGCACCGAGGTCGAGGGCGGCGAGGAGTCCTTCGGCGGCTTCCGCGGACTGGCGCACCGCGAAGCGAAAGACCTTCTTCCCTTCCTGGTACAGATAGTGTCCGCCGGCTTCGACCGTCTCGCGGGTGGAGGGGTGGAGACTCCCGCCGGCCGGCATCCGGAGCAGATCCCGTCCCGAACCGTCCACGTGGTGGTTGAAACCGAGGAAGCCCTCCTCCCCGTCCGCCGGTTCCAGAAGGACGGCGCCGGCCGCATCCCCGAAGAGGATGCAGGTGGTGCGATCCTGATAGTTGGTGATCGAACTCATGACATCCGCGCCGATGACCAGGGCCCGGTTGGCGCTGCCGCTTGCCACGTGCTGGGAAGCGGAGGAGAGGGCGAACAGGAAGCCGCTGCAGGCGGCGGAAATGTCGAAGCCCCACGCCCGGCCGGCGCCGATGTCGTCCTGCACCAGGCACGCGGTGGCGGGGAAGAACATGTCGGGTGTGACGGTCGCCACGACGATGAGATCCACCTCGTCGGCGCTGATCCCGCGCCGATGGAGGGCGTCCTGCGCTGCCCGGGAAGCGAGGAAGGAACACCCGGTGCCCCTGGGCACGACACGCCGCTCACGAATCCCGGTCCGCTCCACGATCCACTCGTCCGAGGTATCCACCATGCGTTCGAAATCGGCGTTGGTGAGCTTGCCTTCCGGCAGATACTGGCCGACGGAGGTGATGGCCACCGGGCGCGCTGGCGCACCAGCGGGAGGAGGAAGGTGAATCAAGGGAGCCCGTCCTTTCCGGCGGGGGCCGGTGAGACGGCCGCAGGCCGGGAATCGTACGCCAAGCCGGAATATCGGAGCAGTCGGATCCCGGTCGGGATACGCTTCCCCGGGTTTCTGGGGGTGTCTGCTTGCGTTCGGCCCGTGCCTCCCTCCCCCCCTCCCCCGGTTCCGGGCGATAATTCCGGACGCATGGCCCGGGGCGCCGACCCGGAACGTCCGCGGGAAGCGGCCGCCTTCTACGACCTCGACGGCACGCTGATTCGCACCAACCTGGTGCACGTGCTCGGCTGGTACGCGAAAAACGACCAGGGCCTGCTCAGGAGTCTCCGCACCGTCTCCGCCACCGTCGCCGCGCTCCCGCTGTTCCTGGTGGCGGACATGTACAGCCGCAAGGTGTTCAACGATCTGTTCTTCAAGTGGTACAAGGGCCAGTCCGAGGACCGCTTGCGCTATCTGTCCGAAGGTCTCTTCGAGAACGTGATCCGGCCGGCGATCTTTCCCGGGACCCGGGCCCTGATCGAGCAGTCCCGTCGCCGGGGCCTGCGCCAGGTGGTGGTTACCGGTGCGCTCGAGGTTTCGATCCTCCCCCTCCTCCGGGAACTCGGCATCACCGAATACGCCGCCAACCGCCTGGAGATTCAGAACGGCCACGCCACCGGCCGCCTGGCGCCCCCGGTGCTGGCGAGCGCCAGCAAGGCGTTGTGGATCCGCGAGTATGCGGAACGCGAAGGACTCTCCCTGAACGACAGTTTCGCCTACGCCGACAGCATGTCCGACCTGCCGATGCTCAGCGTGGTCGGCCATCCCACTGCCGCGAATCCGGATTCCCGTCTGCGCGTCACCGCCCGGCGCCACGACTGGCCGGTGATCGACCTGAATCGCGCGGACCGGCAGTCCGCCTGATTCCCGAAGTCATCCGAGGATGTGCCGATGAGTCCCCCACTCCGCTACAAATCCGATCCGGACATCGTTTTCATCGACCGGAATTCGGCCGCCCGGGTCCTCCATTACGGAGAGGATTTCCTCGAGGAGCACCTGCCGGTCGGGACCCGGGTGATCTACCCGCCGCCCCCGATACGCGGTCTGCCCAACCCCAGGGGTGCGATCCGTCATGCGATTAACCATCCGCTTGGCTGCGATCCGCTGCACGCGCAGCTTCGTCCCGGCATGCGGGTGACCATCGCGCTTGACGACATCAGCCTGCCCTTGCCGCCGATGGCGACTCCCGACGTGCGGCAGATCGCACTCGAGGTGGTTCTGGAGATGCTCGGGGATCACGGGGTGGATGACATACACCTCATCATCGCCAATTCCCTCCACCGGAAGATGACCGAAACCGAGATGCGGCGCATGGTGGGACCGGCGATCCACAAGGAGTATTTTCCCTCCCGCTACTACAACCACGATGCGGAGGATCCGGACGGAGTCGTGGAGCTGGGGCGCACCCGGCACCGGGAGCCCGTCCGGGTGAACCGGCGGGCGGTGGAAAGCGACCTGGTGATCTACCTGAACATCAATCTGGTCCCGATGGATGGAGGCCACAAGTCGGTCACCGTGGGTCTTTGCGACTACCAGAGCCTGCGCCCGCACCACGAACCCCAGACCATCCGCGACTCGGACGGGTACATGGATCCGTCGCGCTCCGCGCTCGGCCACAAGGTGAACCGGATGGGAAAGATCGTGGATCGGCACATGAATGTCTTCCACATCGAAACCGTCCTGAACAACCGCATGTACGCCGATGCGCTTTCCTTTCTGGGAAAGAACGAGGACGACTACACCGACTTCGACCGGATGAAGCTGGCCGCCACCCGATTCACGCTCTCGCGCCTGCCGCGGGGCGCCAAGCGGTCCTTCTTCCACCGTATTCCCGGAGCGTTCGAGCTCATCGCCTGCTACGCCGGGCAGACCGAGCCGGTGCACGAACAGACCCTGAAGCGCTCGTTCGAGCAGTACTCGGTTCCGGTCAAGGGGCAGTGCGACATCCTGCTCTGTGGCGTTCCCTACATTTCACCCTACAACGTGAATTCGATCCTGAATCCGTTGCTGGTGCAGGTCATGGGGCCCGGATACCTGTTCAACCTCTATCGGAACAAGCCGGTGGTGCGAAAGGGGGGGACACTCATCCTGGCTCACCCCTGCCATGATGAATTCGACCCCGAATTCCACCCGAGCTATATCGAATTCTTCCATCGTCTTCTTCCGGAAACCCGGGATGCCTTCGTGCTCCGGGAGCGGTACGAGGAGGAGTTCGCGAGCAATCCGTCCTATGTGCAGATGTACCGGGACGGCCACGCCTATCACGGCGCCCATCCGTTCTTCATGTGGTACTGGGGCGAGAACGGACGCCAGCATCTTGGCCGGATCATCGTTGCCGGACCCCGGAACCGGCACATTCCGGAGATCCTCGGATGGGAGTCGGCCGCGAATGTGACCGAGGCCATCGCCATGGCCCGAAGTGAACTCGGGCGCTCGGCCGAGATCACCATGATGCATGTGCCTCCGATCATGGTGCCGGAGGTCTCCTGATCCGGTTTGTCCTCCCGTCCACCGTCCCGCGTACACGCCGGCGAGGCTTTCGCCGGGAAGGGGATTCTCCTGCTCGGGGGTACCGGATTTCTCGGCAAGGTGTGTCTGGGAATGCTGCTCGGGCACTTCCGGGAAGTGCGCCGGATCCATGTGATGGTCCGGGCGCCGGGAGAGGCGGAGAGCCGGGCGCGGTTTGCGGACATGATCGGCAATTCGCCCGCTTTCCAGCCGCTGCGCGATGCGTGGGGGCCGCGGCTCGACTCGTTTCTGGCGGACAAGGTGGAGGTTCTGGGCGGGGACATCACCCGGGAGAACCTCGGATACACACAAGAGCGGGCCGCCGCGATCGCGTCGGACATCGACCTCGTTCTGAACTCGTCGGGCCGGGTGACCTTCAATCCCCCGCTGGAGGCGGCGCTCGTCACCAATGTCCACGGAACCCGCAATGTCCTCGCCTTTGCCCGGCGGATGGCGCGTCCGGCGGTTATCCACACGAGCACCTGTTTCGTCGCGGGCAACCGCGCCGGCGAGATCCGGGAAGACGAGCCGTTGATCGGCTACTTCCCCCGCCGCGACCGGGAGGACCAGGATTTCGGGGTCGATCGGGAAATCGAGGACTGTGAACGGCTGGCGGCCCGCGTCCGCGACGAGGCGCGGGACAAGTCCCGGCACGACGCGTTCGTGGAGGCGGCGAGGCGCCGCTTCCGCGAGGAGGGGCGTGATCCGAACGATACCGGCGCTCTCTCGGTCGCCATTACCACCGAGCGGAAGGAGTGGATCCGGGGCCGGCTGCGCGACCTCGGCATCGAGAAGGCCCGGGAGTGGGGCTGGCCCAACATCTATACCTACACGAAGAGCCTCGGGGACCAGCTGGTGGCGGGCGCCGAGGGGATCGTGCGGGCCATCGTGCGACCGGCCATCGTGGAAAGTGCCCTGAACTTCCCCCATCCCGGCTGGAACGAGGGGTTCACCACCAGCGCCCCCCTGGTGCGGATGGCGCTACGGGGCCAGAACGTGATCCCGGTGGATCCGGATGTGATTCTGGATGTGGTGCCGGTGGACATGGTGGCGTCGGCAACCCTCGCAGTCGGCGCGGAAGCGCTGGTCGGCCAGCCGCGGCTGGTCTACCAGGTGTCGAGCGGAGATCGGAATCCGGCGCGGGTGGGACGCATCGTGGATCTGGTGGGCCTCTACAAACGGCAGCACTTTCAGAAGCGTTCCACCGGCTTCAAGGCATGGAACGAGATTCTCGCCCGCATGGAGACCCGGGCGATCCCGGCGGAGACTTTCGAGAGGCACACGCTCGACTGGATCCGCAAGGCAACTTCCGAATTGAGCGGTTTTCTTGAAGAGGCCGGGGGCCAGCCGCTCGGGCCCCTGGGGGGGGTGGTGCGCGATCTTCGGCGCCGCGTTGGCGACCTCGACCGTTTCGTGGGGGACAGCGAGCGGCACTACCGCACCTTCAAGCCCTTCATTGCCGGGGAGAAATTCATCTTCCGGGCCGACAACACCCATGACCTGTTTTCCCGTCTCGAGGGGCACGAGGGAAAACTCCACTTCGCTCCGCAGGAACTGGACTGGTACGACTACTGGCTTCACGTCCACCTTCCCGGTCTCGAACGCTGGGTCTTTCCGGCGCTCGAGGAGCAGGACCGGGCGCGCCCGCGGCGGGTGTACGCCTACAAGTCGCTCATCGAACTGTTCGATGCGTGCACGCGCAACCACGCCGGGCGGGTGGCCTTGCGCATCACCCGGGACGGCCGGGAAGAGCGCTACACCTACGCCGACCTCCGCGAATGCGTACTCCGCGGCGCCGCCTTCCTCGTCGAACAGGGTCTGGGACCCGGCGATCACATCGCGCTCATCGGCGACAACGCGCCGGAGTGGGGCATGGCCTGGTTCGCAATCCAGCGCATCGGCGCGGTCGCGATACCGCTCGAGCGCGACTTGCGCACCCGGGACGTCCCGAAGCTGCTCTCCGCCGGCGATGCCCGGGCCCTGCTGGTGGGGGATGCCCTCGCCGAGAGCCGTCCCGGCCTGGTCGGGGACCTCCCGGTCCCTGCGCTTCGGTTCTCCGCGATGTTCGCCCTCGGGGACGAGGAACAGGAGGCGGACCGGATCGCCCGGCTCCCGACGCCGGCCCGGGGTGGTTCGGTCGCGTCCATCCTCTTCACCTCGGGCACGACCGGCGCCCCCAAGGGGGTCATGCTCACCCACCGGAACTTCACCAGCCTGGTGGCCCGGCTGCTCTCGGTGTACGACATCGGCGAAGAGGACGGGGCGCTGAGTGTGCTTCCCCTTCACCATTCGTTCGAGTTCACCACCGGTTTCCTGTTGCCGCTCTCGCGCGGCGCCCAGATCGCCTATCTCGAGGAGCTGTCCCCCGAATCCCTCACCCGCGAACTGAAGAAGGGCCATACCACCTGCATGGTGGGCGTGCCGGCGCTGTGGGATCTGCTCCGGCGACGGATCCTGGCGCCGTTCGCCGAACGTTCCCCGCGGGCCGAAGACCTGATCGTTGCGCTGATCGACGCCCTTCACCTGCTGCGCGACGACACCGGAGTCAATCTGGGCCCGGCCGTGTTCCTTCCGGTTCACGCCGCCTTCGGGGGTCGGCTCCGTTATCTCATCAGCGGCGCCTCCGCGATTTCCGAATCCACCTGGAAGACCTTTCGGGGCCTCGGTTTCCACATGGCCCAGGGCTACGGCCTCACCGAGGCGGCGCCGGTCCTCACCGTGACGTCCCCCACCGGACGGGTACCCGTCGGGAGTGCGGGAAAACCGCTGCCCGGGATCGCCATCCGGATCCGGGAGCCCGACGCGTCGGGCGTCGGCGAGGTCATGGCCCGCGGCCCCAACGTCATGGCCGGCTACTACCGGAACCCCGAGGCAACCGCCGAGGCGCTGACCGCCGACGGGTGGCTTGCGACCGGCGACCTCGGCCGGATGGACGACGAGGGGAACCTGTTTCTCGTCGGCCGCCGCAAGGAAGTCATCGTGGACAGCGGCGGCAAGAACGTCTATCCGGAGGAGATCGAGGACATCCATGCGGCACCGGAGCTCATCCGGGAGATGGCGGTGGTCGGGTTGCCCGACGGCATGGCGGAACAGGTGGCGGCCGTGGTGGTGCCCCGGGAGGCGACTGCGGAGGCCCGCGCCGGGATCGAGGCCCATTTCCGCCATGTCGGGGCCACCCTGCCGATCCACAAGCGCGTCAAGACCCTGGAATTCCGTGAGGAACCGCTCCCGCGCACCGCAACCCGCAAGGTGCGCCGGGTCGAATTGGTGCGCTGGCTTGCTTCGCGGCGGCGCGAAGCGGCACGGCAGCGGGGCGAGGAGGCGGGCGCCGACGACCGGTTGCTCAAGCTGGTGGCGCGAGTGGCGGAGCGTCCCGTCTCTTCGGTTCGCATGGATTCCTCGTTCGCCGAACTCGGATTCGACAGCCTGATGGTCAACGAACTGGCTACCGCACTCGAGGCGGAATTCGGCCAGTCGGTGCCGCCGGAAGCCCTCGCCAACATGGCGACGATCTCCGAATTGCCGCCAGGGCTTCAGGGATCCGCTCCTTCCTCCCCGCGGCGGCGGAAGGAGGAGCGGTCGGCGGAGGAGATCCGGGTCCCGCCAGCCATCCGGCAAATGGGCAAGGCGGGCCTCGGGCAGGCGCAGCGCTGGCTCTACGACCAATTGCTGGAGACCACGATCACCGGCCGGGCCTCCATCCCGACGCACACCCATTTCCTTGTCGTGGCCAACCACGGATCCCATCTGGACACCGGGCTGGTTCGCCGTGCCCTCGGAGATGCGGCTTCCAATCTGGTGACGCTGGCAGCGGCGGACTACTTCTTCGACAACCGGATCAAGCGGACCTTCTTCGGGAATTTCACCAGTCTGGTGCCGATGGAGCGCCGGGGATCGCTCCGCGAATCGCTGGACACCGCCGCCGGCTATCTCGATACCGGGCACAGCGTGCTCATCTTTCCCGAAGGAACCCGCTCGCGTAGTGGCAGGATGGCGCCCTTCCGACGCGGTTTCGCCCATCTCGCCTTCCGCTGCGGCGTCGGCGTGCTGCCGGTGCACCTGGATGCCTGGCGGGCGTTTCCCCCGGGCGCGGTCACGCTCCAGGCCCGCAGGGTCTCGGCGCGCATCGGTCCGTTCCTGGCGCCGGGGATGCTCGCCGACCTCGCCGAGGGACGTCCCGGTTCCGCGGCCGAACATCGGGTAGCACTGCTGGCCCAGACGGTGGTGGAGCGTCTCGGACGCAACGAACCGGTCCGGCTCGATGAGGAGGTCGACCGGGTGAAGGAGGCCGTACCGCTCTACGGCTCCGGCCGCGAGGCCGCGGAGACGGTGGGTTCCCCGGAATGAACGGAAACCGCCGGTAATGGTCGGGCGTTTGCCGGTCCTGGTGACCGGGGGAACCGGTTTCCTCGGCCGCCATCTGCTGTCCGCACTTGATCCGGCTGCCGCTCCGGTCCGGGTGTTGGTCCGGCAGCCGGCGCCCGACCTCGAGGACCGGGGTTTCGAGGTGGTGGTCGGGGATGTTCTCGCGCCGGATTCGCTCCGGGAGGCGGTGGACGGGATCTCGGGGGTGTATCACCTGGCCGGCCGGGTGTCCCGGGATCCCGATGCCGGACCCGAACTGGACCGGGTTCATGTGGAGGGATCCCGCAAGCTGGCGGAAGCGGTTCGCGCCGCCGGAGTCCGGCGGGTGGTGCTGGTGTCCACCAGCGGGACCATTGCGGTGACCCGGGACCCGGAGCCGGACCGCGACGAAACGGCCCGGACGCCGGTGGGTCTCATCGGCCGCTGGCCCTACTACCGCAGCAAATGGCTTCAGGAGCGGACGCTGCTCGGAGCAGCCGATACGTTCGACCTCGTCATCGTCAACCCCTCGCTCCTGCTCGGACCCGGCGACGAGCGGCTGTCCTCGACGGGTGACGTCCTCCGCTTCCTTGCCGGGCAGGTGACCGTGTGCCCCCCGGGGGGACTGAACTTCGTGGATGTGCGGGACGCCGCCCGCAGTGTTGCCGCGGCGATGGAGCGGGGACGTCCGCGGGAACGGTATCTGCTTGGCGGTCCCAACTGGTCGTTCGAGGAGTTCTTCTCCTGTCTGGGGGAGCTCTCGGATCGCGCGCCCCCCCGGGTGCGCCTTCCGCGCGGGATCTACAACGCCGGGGGGCTGCTGGCGGAAGAGGTGTCCCGCCAACTCGGAAGGGTGCCGGGAGTGGATCGGATCAGCCGCGAAATGGGCGCCTGCCACTGGTACTTCCGCTCCGACAAGGCGGAACGCGAACTCGGCCACCACGCCCGGGAGGGGCGCCTGACCCTTCACGACACGGTGCGCTGGCTGCAGGACACGCACTAGGCGGTTCCCTTCCGCCGAGGGCCGCCGCCGCACCGCGGCAGCGCTCCCCGTCGTGGAGTCGACCGGCTTCCCCTACCCCTGGGTGACGCCCCGGGGCGCACCGCACCGCGGCGGCGCTCCCCGTCATAGAATCGACTTCCCCGCGCCCGGCGCCTGACCGCGGCGCGCCCCCGTCGGGAGGTTTCACCGATGCGCGCACCGTTCCCTCTGCGGCCCCTCTCGGCCGGATTTCTCGCCTTGGTGCTCGCCGCCCCGCTCCTTGCGCAGGATCGCAACGAACTCCGCCGCGTGGTGGATCAGGGCGCCGCCGAGCGGGCCAAGCTGGTCCAGGAGATGGTGGACTCCATCTTCAGCTTCGGCGAACTGGGCTTCCAGGAGATCGAGACCTCCCGCTACATCACCGAAATCCTCGAGGAGAACGGATTTGCAATCGAACGGGGAATCGCCGGGATTCCCACGGCGTGGATGGCGCGCTGGGGTTCGGGGGCGCCGGTCATCGCACTCGGGAGCGACATCGACGGCATTCCCAAGGCATCCCAGAAGCCGGGTGTCGCGTACCACGATCCGCTGGTGAAGGGCGCCCCCGGGCATGGCGAGGGCCACAACTCCGGGCAGGCAGTGATCGTCGCCGGAGCGCTGGCAGCCCGGGAAGTCATGGAGCGGGAGGGCATTCCCGGGACCATCGTGATCTGGCCCGGTGTGGCCGAGGAGTTGCTGGCCACCAAGGCGTGGTTCATCCGGGACGGCTACTTCGACGACATCGACGTCTGCATCTTCACCCACGTCTCCTCGGGATTCGGAGTGAGCTGGGGGCAGGGCGGCGGCAGTGGACTGGTTTCGGTCGAATACACGTTCACCGGAGAATCGGCCCATTCGGCGGGAGCGCCGTGGCGCGGGCGGAGTGCGCTCGATGCGGTGGAGATCATGAACGCGGCCTGGAACTACAAGCGGGAACACCTGCGCCTGCCACACCGCTCGCACTATGTGATCACGAACGGCGGTGACCAGCCGAACGTCGTGCCACAGCTCGCATCCGTCTGGTATTTCTTCCGCGAGCTCGACCAGCCGCACATGAAGGAGCTCTTCGACCTCGGCAACACCATGGCCGAGGCGGCAGCCGCGATGACCTCCACCGAGGCCTCGTGGCGCATCCTCGGCCACGCCTATCCACGCCATTTCAACAAGCCGGTCGCCGAGGCGGTATGGGCCAACATCGAACGGGTGGGGTTGCCGGAGTGGAGCGCGGCCGACCAGCAGCTGGCCATGGCGCTCCAGCGGGAACTCGGAGTCGAAGAGCGCGGCCTCGCGACCGAGCTGGGCGAAATCGGCGGGCCGGCGCGCGAGCCGCGGCTCGGCGGCGGGTCCGACGACATCGGTGACATCTCCTGGAAGGTTCCCACCGTCACCATGCGTTTCCCGTCCAACATCCCGGGCGGTCCGGGTCACCACTGGGCGAATGCGGTGGCGATGGCGACGCCCATTGCCCACAAGGGGGCGACTGCCGGGGCCCGGGTCATTGCCATGACCCTGATGGACCTCTTCCTCGACCCGTCGGTGGTCGAGGCCGCGAGGGAGTACTTCGGGGAACAGACTGCCGAGCACCAGTACACGCCGCTGATCGGCCCGGACGATCCGCCGGCCATCCATCTGAACGAGGACCGGATGAACTCCTTCCGGGAAGCGATGCGGCCGTTCTACTACGACCCGGACCGGTACGACACGTACCTCGAGCAGCTCGGCATCGAGTACCCGACGGTACGCGGGGAATCGCCCGACCGCGGGAACTGAACCCCGCCCCGGCGATGTGCCCCCGGACGGGTCCGGCTCAGGCCGGGCCGGAGGATCGCGGCCGCCGCACCCGGATGGCCCCGGCAGCCACCGTGACCCGCAGGGTTCCGGTGGTTTCGACGACTTCGCCGTCCAGTTCCAGCAGCGTCCGGTCGCCGCCCGACCGGGACCTGATCGAGGCGGCGCCGATGCGATGGCGCTCCAGCTCCCGGCGTTCGAGGTGGGATCCCGACGGGAGCCGCCGCACCGCATCCGCCCACCCGAACGGGGACAGCGGCCCGATCAGGACGGCGTCCAGCAGCCCGTCTCCCGCATCCCCGTCCGGGACGAGCGGAATGCCGCCCCCGAACCGTCCCGTGTTCAGAAAACTGATGTTCACCAGGATGCGCGGGCGGGTGGCCGCCGTGTCGAAACCGAGAAGAAACGTCTCCGCCACGTGGCCGATCATCTCCCGCACGGCGTTCACCGCATAGGATGCCCTCCCGAGCCCCCGCGCATCGCGGGTGCGCAGGTTGACCGCGGCGGCGAGTCCCACCGACAGGCTGTTGAGAAACAGGCGCGGGGGCTGGTCGAGGAACGTTGCGATTCCCAGGTCGGTCGGCACCGCCGCCACGGAGTCGAGCATGCGAACGGCTTCGAGCGGGACCAACGGAATGCCGACTCCCCGGGCGAAGTCGTTTCCGGTGCCGAACGGGAGAATGCCGAGCTCGGCCGCCGCCTGCCCGGCATCCGCCAGCCCCCGCGCCACCTCGGAGACCGTGCCGTCGCCCCCGAGCGCAAGGATCAGGGGCCGCCGCCCGATCCCCTCGCAACGCGCCGTGTCGAGGGCGTCTTCCGGTCCCCGGGTCCAGTGGACATCCACGGGCCCGAGTCGCTCCCGGAGCGGTCCGGCGATCCGGCGAAACCCGCTGCGCGCGCTGCCCTTGCCCGCGGCCGGGTTGGCGATGACCAGTGGTCGGAAACTCAAGGATGGCGGGTCGGGGGCGAACGGGGGCGCTTATGCTACGGGGCCGGTTCGCGCCTCGCGCTCGGTGCGGACTTCCGTGAACATGCCGGAAACTCCGCCCCCGCCTCCCGATTCGGGGGGAGGAAGCGGAGTCTTCGGCCTGGTCTTCCGGCGGCTCGGCCAGGCCGTTGCAGCGGGCCTCTCGTGGATTCGGAAGACCATCGCGCAGGGGATCATACGGGCCCGGGTGCCCGCCAACGTAATCACGCTGACCGGTCCGGTCGCGCTCCTTTTCCTCTTCGTTCCCATGCTGGAGGGGGATCTCCGGACCGCAGGCTGGGTCGTGCTGATCGGTGGCGCCTTCGATTCGTTCGACGGGGCGGTTGCCCGGATTTCCGGCCGCGTTACCAGGTTCGGGGCGTACCTTGATTCGGTCGTGGATCGGTACGCGGACATCCTGTTGATGCTGGGCCTGCTGGCGTTCCTGCTTCGTCATCTCTCGGGAACGACGCAACTGCTGTATCTGACGCTTTGGAGCCTTGCGACCATCGGCACGGTGGTGACCTCATACGCCAAGGCCCGCGCCGAGACCATGGTCCCGCAGTGCATTGCCGGATTCATGGAGCGCCCGGAGCGCACCACCGTCGTGTTCCTGGCGCTGCTGTTCGGGAACTTCCACCTCGGGCTCTGGCTGCTCGCGTTCTTCTGCAACCTCATCGCGGTCCAGCGCATCTTCTGTACCCGGGCGATGCTCACCGGCCGTGATTCGGTGCCGGCATTCCGCTACTGGACCTACCGCCGGGGCTCTGCGGAACACACGATGCACTCCGTCCCCATCATCCTCATCCTGGTTTTCGGCCATCTGGTGTTCCCGCCTCCGGTATAGCCCGGATCGCTCACCGATTGGGCAAAGACCGGCAATTTTGTGGTTCGGAGTTCCTTTTCGGTTCGAATCCGTTCAAGCAGGCGCATAACAGGTGCGAAAAGGGTGTGGACCGGGGAACTCGGGCGGTCGGGATGCGTGTCCCTGGGTGTTTCGTGCCGTGATCGTCACCGGACCGCAGACCTCCCCCCGAGGCGTCGGGAGAGAGGATGGTCCGGGGACCGGGCAGCCGGGCCCTATCCGGGTTTTCTCCAGGGCGGATGCGTTCGAAGATGGCGCAACAGGAGCCGGAAGGCGTCAGCATGGGGATACGACTCGGACAACGAGAGCCGCACCCTGCGCGACGTGACCTTGACCCGGGCGCCGATCTTGAGGAACTTCAACCGGATCGTGTCGCATTGGGCCCGTGCGTACACCGTGCCCGCCAGACCCAGCCGTCGCAGGCCATGCAGGAGTACATAGGCGAAAGCCGCGAAGTACAGCCGCAACTGATTCGCCGGCATCGTGGCGGCGCTGGTGCGATCAGCCCACAGATGTCTTTGATGTTCCCTGATCCGGTTCTCCATGTCCCCGCGGGCGCAGTACCGGTCCTCGTACAGGGCCCGGGCGTCGGCGTAGTCCCGCTCCAGGTTGGTGACCACGAACCGGGGGTTCCGCCCCCGGGGCAGGTACTCCGCCTTGCCGACCACCCGCCGGGTGCTGGACCAGCTCTCGCGGGTCCGGTACTCGAAGTCCCGGAACCGTCGCGCCGGCTCTCCTGTCCGGAGAGACTCGGCCTCCGCCTCCGCCATTTCCCCCGCGATCTCCCGTTCCAGCCGCGTATTTCGCGCCATGCCAAACAGATAGAAAACATCGTTCTCTTCGCACCACCGCATCAGGGGTTCCCGGCAGAACCCGGAATCGCCACGCAAGTTCACTCGGGTGCGGGGCCAGCGGGTCCGAAGCCGGGCCACTTCCGCACCGCTGCCATCCGAGGCATCGCGGTCCGCCGTCCGCAGTCTCGCGCACAGCAGATGCTCTCCGCTGAAGATGTACAGCGGCAGGTAACAGTAGGGACCGTAGTACCCGTGAACCGTCCCTCCTGGCGCCCGTGCACCGGATCATCGGTGGCGTCGAGGTCCAGCCAGACCTCATCGGGCGGTGACGGCTCCGACTCGAGGAAGAGGTCCACCATCAGATCATCCATCGCTCGCGGATCCGCTGCGATCCGCTTGTACCGATCGATCGCGGCGCCTTCGGGAGTGCCCAACTCCAAGCGGTTCAGCGTGCTGGAAGCGGCCAACGGACGACCGCGATCACGGGAGCGCACCCGCCCCCCCAAAGCGTCCTGGCGGCCCAGCGCCAATGCCAACAGTGGTTCACGGCACAACGGGTCATGGTCGTTGAGATCCTCGTATCCCAAGGCCTGGGCATGGACGCGCTGCGCCGCCAGGTCCCGAACCGGGTGTTCGACGCTGTTGGGGTTGCGGAAATCGCGGAAGCACCTGCCGAGCCGATCAGAAAGTCCGATGCGCCGATCCACTTCCCGCAGTGCGAGCACCCCGCCATCCGAGGTGATGGGTCCCCCGTCGAAACGGGCTACAACATCCCGTCGCCCGAGGGGATGGGGAGGCGGGATGGTGTACAGTGCGTGGTCGTGGGGTCTTGGTCGTCGTGTTTATGTAAGTGTTTGTGCATGCTCGCATTGTACGACATTCTGAGGCCCCACAACCGGCCATCGGTGAGCTATCCGGTATAGATCCGGACCGGGAGCTTCTCGGGGCGTCGGCCCTTGCGCCGATGCGGAAACCCGCTTCCGCAAGGACCGACTGCCAGCGGCTCGCCGTCGGGTGAACCGGAGCGTCACGGGCGTATCAGCACCCTAACGTGTTGAACCGGAAGCTGCTTGATGATCTCTTCACCATCGTGGTGAACACGGTGCGCCTGCCGGAAACAGAGCAGGCAAGGGTGGCCATCGTGACCCGACCCACAACGCTACAAGGCCGAGCGTTGACCCTCCTGGATGTCAAACCGGACCAGGCTGTTCCCATGACGGAGACAGGTTGAAAGCCAGCAATCCGTCCTGAAAAGCCATGAATATCAATGTGTTGAAAGCAAAATTCACGCCTGATGCCTCGTGAAGTTCCGGTTCGTCAAGCGCCCGGACGCCGGTGTTGCCGTTCCATCTCGATGAATTGGGCGATCAGGTCCGAATGACTCGCGATTCGGAAGGTGAAGCGCGGGATGTCGGCGCCCCGGCTGCGGGACATGAACGGTTCGCCCCAGAAACTGAGCAGGGCTTCGGTCTTTCCCGCGGGCGCGAAATCGGCGAGCAGGAACGAGACGGTCTCGGGAAGGTCACTCCAGCGGGGTTCAAGCACCTTGTCCGCTCCCCGGCATTCCCGGATTCGCGGCGCCATCCAGCGATCCCAGCGTTCCCGTTCTCCCTCCCCGGAGATGAACTGGATGGACTCGACCCGTGGATTCTCGATTGCCGGACGCATCATCAGATCGAACACTTCCTGCGACCGGAACATCGCGAAACACATGTTGAACCAGACCATCCGCCCTTCGGCGGCCTCGACGAACCGAAGGCTCTCGGCACCGAGGCGGCGGGGGCCGACGAGCACCGCTTCCGGAGGCTCGATCGCCTGGCCGATCCGTTCCACTCGTTCGCGGGATGCCCGGACGTCGGCGGCTACCTGCTCGTCGTGCGCCTCCCGGCGCAGATCCCGAAACAGGAGGAGGGCGAGCAGGACCAGCGCGATGGCGAGCAGCACATCCACGGAAACGACGTGGAGCAGGTGAAGAACGATGGCCGCAAGTGCGGCCACGATCCCGGCCACGACGTCCCAGTCCAGCCGCAATAGCCGCTTCACGAAACCCGTTCCCCCTCCTGGCGGGTCGTCCGGGGCGCGTCCGCCCGGGTTCCGGCCTTCACCGGAGTTCGCGCCGCCGGTCCGGGTGCACCGGGTCGGCGCCGACATCGGAAAGGCGCCGGTTCGGACTGTCGGGGCCGGACCCGGCGGTGGCGCCGGGAGCCTCCCGGTGCGTGTCCCCGTGATCCCTTCCCGGATGCGGCGCCTTGCCGTCAGTCGGGTGTACCTCACGGGTGCGGGCGAAGGGATGGCCGAGGGCCCCCACCGGATCGGTGTCCGGAGGCGCCCGGTGCATGCGGAGGCGCATGGCGGCTTGCGGGTCGCGCAGACCGGGGAGCCGCCGGGTATCGCCACCGCCGGATTTCTCCGCTGCCGATGACGACGGGATCGGAGTTGGTCCCGGCGACTGCGACGATGCCGGGGGAACCGTCGGCCACCGGGAACCGGTTGGTCCCCGGGTCCCGTGTTTTCCGGAGACCGCCTCCGCCGGCGCCACAGCAGGACTCGTGCCGGCGGCCCGGACTTCCGGAGAGCGGGCCGCCTCCCCGCAAGGGCTCGATGGTGCGCCCGCGGGTGTGCGGAGGTTGTGCGGCTCGGGTGTCCGGTCCTGGCCGGCGGCAGGCCGTGCCGGCGGCAGCCGAACGTGGAACCGACGTCGAGGGGCGGGTGACCGGGTGCGCATGTCGGGTTTCTCCGGGAGGAGAGTACCGGCGGGGAGGGTATGACGAAGCGGGCCCGGATCCGCTGCTAGACTTTCGAAGTTCGTGGCAAACCGTTCCCGTCAGACCTTTCTCAAGCGGCGCAAGGAGAAGGAGCGGGTGGCCAAGCAGCGGGCCAAGGAGTTGCGTCGTCGCGAGCGTGCGGTGGAGAAGCTGGAGGAGGCGCGGAAACACCGGGGGAAGGACCGGGATCTCGAAGGGATCATGCCGGGGCCCCAGGAGCCGGTCTGGAAGATGGCCGGGGTGCTGACCGAGGAGGAAGTGGAAGCGATCGAATCCGAGGACGAGGACGAGGACTGATCGGCAGGACGGTGTGCGAGGTTGATCCCGGGAGAGCTGGTCCTGCCCCTCTCCAGCCAACGCCTTCGTGACGCGTTGATTGTCCGGAGGAATCGGAAGGGTTCGGCGGGCAGCCCGGGTCCGCGCAGCGAAGCGGATTGCAGCGGAGTTGATCCCCATCTGCGGCGAAGGCCGGTCCGCTCGGGCGGCGACCGGGCACCGCCGCCGTTCCCCGGCCGCGGTGCTTCGTGCGCCCGGCAGCCCGTGATTTCCGGTCTTGCGGGGCGCCGCGGCGAGCTCCCCGCGCGGGCGCCGCGCGGGTCGTCTTCCTCGCCGGATGTTCCGGCGCTCATCGTGGCAGGCGCCGGCTGAACCGGATGCCCGGCTTCGCATGCCGGGCAGCCGCGCATCGCTGCAGGCGTGGACCGAAGCAACCGGACCATGAGCTTCGGTAGAATGGCGGGCTGGCTGGCGGGGTAGCTCAGACGGTAAGAGCGAAGGACTCATAACCCTTAGGTCGGCGGTTCAAGTCCGCCCCCCGCTACCCCTTGGCCCGGTGCGGAATGGATCGCGCCGGAGCGAGCCATACTGGAGGACCCTTCCCCATGCAAACGAATTTTCGAGTCAAGGCCAACCGGAGCGCAACGTGCTCGGCGGTGTACGCGAACTACTGCGAAGCTACCCACTCGCCGTTCGACGTCACGCTCACCTTCTGCAGTCTCACCGGGGTGCAGCCGGAAGATGTAGTCGAAGAGGAGGACGGCGGCCCCACGGTGTTCGCCGATCCGCAGACCCGCGTCACGGTTCCGGTTCGCATGGTCCCCGCGCTGATCAAGATTCTGACCCTGCAGATGCGCGCCCTCGAAGAGGACAATGCCGCCGGCGGGGGGCCCCTGGACCCCGAAGTCACCAACCTTCACTGAATCCCGGACATGTCCCCGTGACCGCTCGCGAACCGGTGGCGGCCCTTCCCGGCAGTCCGCTCCCGGCGCCGCGGCGAACCGTGCGCGAGGCGGCGCTGGACCGTCTTTGCGCGGCCCGGGAAGCGGAGGGTGTCCGGTCGAACTGGATGAAACGGCTTCAGGTCACCGCCGTGTGCCTGTGCCTCGGGGTGGGGGCCCTCCAGGACATCCTCTTCCTGCAGCTCCTGGCGATTCCCGCCGCCGTCGTGTGCTGGTGGCTGGACGATCGGGTCGCCCGGGGCGAGGAGCGGCTGGCGCGGCTCTACGAGGTCGTCATGGCCGGTTCGGCGGAGCCGCCGGTCATGGGCGACGAGATCCGCGCTGCCGAAGCGCTGCCGGCGCCGCCTTCGACTCCCTTCCTCCGTGTACCCGGCGCCGGCCTCCATGTCATGATGTTGGCCGTCGCCATCCTGTTCAATCTGATGTAGATGCGTCCCGCGGCACGTCGATCCCTTCTTCCGTGAGCATGATGGGGATTCCGTCCCGAACCGGGTAGAGAACCATGCCGTCCTCCCGGACCAGTCCCTCGCGCAATTCCGTGTGTCCCTCGATCCGTCCGTCCCGGATCGCCTGGTTCACCCGCTCGAGCATTTCCGGCGATGCCGGGCGGACCGGCTGCCGGCTATCCGGACAGCAGAGGATTTCCAGAAGTTCGCGATGAATCACTTTCGTGGGCCTGGTGCCGGAGGAGGGGGTCGAACCCTCACGATCCGGGGATCGCGGGATTTTGAGTCCCGTGCGTCTGCCATTCCGCCACTCCGGCGTTCCCGGCGCGGGGAACCGAGTGTAGCAGAAGGGAACGCGGAAGCTGTTGGCGAGCGGGGCTGCACGTGTGGTATAATGCCGTGAGGTTCATCGTTTTCCGCACGTTGGGGAGTGGCAAGCGAACGCCATGATGCAATCGTTCAAGACTGGTGACAAGGTCATCTATCCGAATCAGGGAATCGCTGTAATTGAAAGCGTCGCGGCGGCGGGAGAAAACGAGGGCGCCGAGTTCTATCGCCTTCGTCTGCTCGCCAAGTCCACGCTGGTGATGGTGCCGGTGGAGAAGGCGGAAGAGGTCGGGTTGCGCCCGATCATGACCGAAGGCGACGTGGAGAGGGTGTTCGACATCCTGGAGCGGGGTCCGGTGAACGAGCATGTGAACTGGAAGACGCGGTTCAAGGACAATTCCGACCGGATGAAGAGCGGCTCCCCGATGGAAGTCGCCGGAGTGCTCAAGGGCCTCCACTACCTGGACCAGAAGAAGAGCCTTTCCTTCCGCGAGAAGCGCATGTTCGATCGGGCGCATCAACTCACGGTCACCGAATTGGCGGAAGTTGCCGACGAGTCTCTCGAGGATGTGGAACGCAAGGTGAAGGAAGCCCTGGCGCGAAGCCGCGGCGAAGATCCGGACGCCGAGAACGGCGCGGGAAGCGAGGAGGGGCGCGGTGCGACTCCGGTGAGTGCGATTTTCCCCGACCGCCGCGAAAAACGGCAGCCGTCGAGGGATTCGGCGAACGGCCGGCGCCAGATCAAGATCTCCATCAACCGGTACTACTGACCCCGATCCACCCGGCTTCGGACGGAGAGTTGCGGCGCGCGAGCCCCGGGCGCCGGCTACGGGCGCTCGCTGGCACGCTGGCGGTGGCCCTCGCGCTGCCGGGGATGCTGCTGTTCGGCCTGGTGCTGATTCCGCTCGCCGACTGGTTCGGGGGAAAGCGGCGTGTCGGATACGAGATCGGGCGGTGGATCATGGGCACGACCTTCCGGCTCGCCGGCGTACGCCTCGAGGTCGCCGGCCGGGAGCATATCCAGCCGTATGAGACCCGGGTATACATGCCGAACCACACGTCCCTTCTGGACATGCCGGCCGTCCTGTACGAACTTCCCGGCGTCAATTCGACGCTGATCAAGCGGGAGGCCTTCCGGGTTCCGTTGGTGGGAACCGCATTCCGGAGGGTGGGTTTCCTCCCGGTGGACCGGGCGCAGCGGGCTTCGGCGCTCCGAAGCCTCGACGAAGCCATCAAGCTGGTCCGGGCCGGGCACTCCTTCGTCATCGCCCCGGAAGGCACCAGGAGCCGGACCGGCCGCGTCGGGCCCTTCCGCTCGGGTGGATTCCGCATCGCGCTGGCGGCGGGAGCCCCGATCGTTCCCGTCAGTGTGACGGGCGCCGCCTCCGTGGTGGCGCCGGGGTCCTGGCTGTTGTTCCCCGGGGTGATCCGACTTCGCTTCCATCCACCGGTCCCCACCGCCGGGACGGACCGGAATCAGCTGGCGTCGCTGAAGGCGAAGATCCGCCAGACCATCGTGAACGCGCTCGAGGGCACGGGAGAGTCGGCCGATGCCTGACGCCGGCAAGCGGACTCTCATCCTGTTGCGACACGGGGAGAGCACCTGGAACCGGGAGAATCGCTTCACCGGCTGGATGGATGCTCCCCTTTCGGGCGACGGACGGGACGAAGCCCGACGCGCCGGCAGGCGCATCCGCGAGGAAGCGATCCAGCCGTGGGCCGCCCACACCTCGATGCTGCGTCGGGCCATTCATACCCTGTGGCTGGTGCTCGACGAGATCGACGCGCCCTGGTTGGCGACCTGTTGTACCCACCGGCTGAACGAGCGGCACTACGGAGCGCTCCAGGGCTCCGACAAGGCGGAGATCGCGCGGATCCACGGCGCCGAGGCCACGGCCCGCTGGCGGCGGAGCTTCACCGGCACGCCTCCACCGCTGGCAGGGGACCATCCGGACCACCCGCGGCGCGACCGCCGCTATCGGGACATCGCTCCGGAGCTCCTCCCGTCCACCGAATCGCTGGCCGATACGCAGAAACGGGTTCTTGCCCATTTCGAGGAAGCCATCGCGCCCGACCTCGCGCGCGGGCCGGTGCTCGTGGTTGCCCACGGGAACAGCCTTCGCTCCCTGATCATGAGGCTCGAGGATCTGAGCCCGGACGCCATCACCGGGCACAACGTCCCGACCGGCATTCCCCTGGTCTACGAACTGGACGATCGCGGCAGGGTGGCGGGGAAGCGTTGCCTCGCCCCGCCGGAGGAGCTGGCGAGGCGCATGAAGCTCGCCGCCGGCCGGCCGTAGCCGGGCCTGCGGCGGTCGGGCCCGGCCGTCAGTGGCCCTTGTGCCCGAGCGGGCCGCGCGCGCCGGCTTTCTTGCCGGTCTCCGCGGCATCGCCATCGCTGCTGGAGAGCAACGCCGGAACATCCACTCCGGTGGCGGTCTTGAGCTGCTCGAGGAACGCGGCAACCGACCCGGTCAGCCCACGCACATGGGTGGGAATCCCCTGTCCGTCGCCATTGTCCACCACCGTCAGCCGTTCCACATGCAGGTTGTCGTGGAGCACATGGGTGACCTTGTCCACCAGCTGCGGCAGCATCTGGAGGAGCATGACATCCCGGGCGTTTTCGTCTTCCTTCCACTGCTTGCCGATCAGCGCCATGGCTTCGGCCGTCGCCCGGCCATCCTCCCGGATCCTTGCCGCCTTCCCTTCGGCGGCCCGGGCGGCGGCCTCGCTGGCAGCGTCCGCCGGGACTACCGTGTTGGCCTTTTCGCGAAGCCGGTTTCGCTCCACCCGGACGTTCTCGAGGTCGCGTTCCCGCTCCACCCGAGCGACGCGACTCTCGATTTCCGCCCGCGCCTCGGCGCGGTTCGCGGTTTCGGCGCGTTCGGCGCGGCGCATCCGAACCGCATGCTCCGCATCCACGATGGCTTCCTCCGCGGCCGTCTCGGCAATCACCGCATCCCGCCGTGCGTTCGCCGCCACATCACGAGCCTCCGCATCCGCCCGCGCCTCGGCCACCTTCGCGTCGCGGCGGACCGCCGCGCTGCCTTTCCGCCCGATCGCTTCCAGGTAGCCTTCGCCGTCGCTGAGGTGCTGGATCTGAAGGGTGTCCAGTACCAGTCCCAGCCGACCGAAGTCTTCCCGTGCCGCGTTTGCGGCTTCGGCGACCAGCTTCAGGCGGGAAGCGTTGGCGTCCTCCGGGGTAACCGTCGCGATCACCCCCCGCAGGTTTCCCTCCAGGGTCTGACGGGCGACCGACTGGATGTCGTGGCTGCTTTTTCCCAGGAACCGCTCCACGGCGTTCGGCAACCCTTCCGAAGCGTCTCCCGATACCTTCACGGTGGCGATTGCGTCCACATGCAGCGGGATCATCCCTGCGGAGAGGGCTTTTCCGAGCTTCACCTCGATGGGGATGGTGTTCAGCGAGATCCGGTGCACGGATTCCACCAGCGGGCGTCGAAAACCCCGGCCACCCCGCAGGATCCGCATGCCGCGGCGCCCGCCGGAAAAGATCACCGCTTCGTTTGGGGCGCATACCACCACATGAGTGCGGATGAATACGATAATTGCGAGAACGGTGACGGCCCCGAGGGCGAGGGCGATTCCGATGGTTCCTGGAGTCATGGAGACATCTCCCTGGGATCTGTCCTGGTCAGGGCCCGGGTCTTCACGCGCAGGGCCCGGAGAGTCAACGGTGGGCGGGCATTACGGATGTGCCCGCAGGCTGCCTGTGATTCGTTCTCAGACATCGTAGTAGAGCGCGAATTCGGCGGGATGGGGACGCTGGTCGATATACGCGAGTTCCTCGGACCGCTTGTACCGGATCCAGGTCTCGATCACATCCTTGGTGAAGACGTCTCCCCGCAAGAGGTACTCGTAGTCATCCTCGAGCGAGAAGAGAGCACTCTTGAGTGTGGGAGGAGTGTCCCGGATCTTCCGCTGTTCCGCCTCCGGGAGCTCGTAGATGTCCTCGTCCACCGGCTCGGGGGGTTCCGTCTTCTGCAGGACTCCGTCCATGCCCGCCATCAGGATGGCGGCGAACGCCAGGTACGGATTCGCGCTCGGATCGGGGCAACGGAACTCCACCCGCTTGGCGGCGGCGCTCGCCGAATACATGGGAATACGGACCGCGGCCGAGCGGTTCCGCTGCGAATACACCAGTTTCACCGGCGCCTCGTATCCGGGAACCAATCGCCGGTAGGAATTCATGGTGGGACAGGTGAAGGCCAGCAGGGATGCCGCGTGGTTCAGGATCCCGCCGATGAACCACCTGCCGACTTCGCTGAGTCCGGCGTATCCGTTGGCGTCGTAGAACGTGTTCCGGCCGTTGCGCCAGAGGCTCACATGGCAGTGCATTCCGGAACCGTTGTCCCCGAACAGGGGCTTCGGCATGAAGGTCGCGGTCTTTCCGTGGCGGTTTGCCGTGTTCTTGATGATGTACTTGAATTTCATCATCGAGTCCGCCATGGTGAGGATGTTCGCGTATTTCAAGCCGATCTCGCACTGGCCCCCGCTACCCACCTCCTGGTGGTGCAGCTCGGCGTCCACGCCGCAGCCGCGCAGGTTGGACACCATCTCGGAGCGCAGGTCCTGATAGGGGTCGGTCGGCGGCATCCGGAAGTATCCCTGCTTCAGGCGCGGCTTGTGTCCCAGGTTGGGTTCCTCGTCCCTCCCGCTGTTCCAGCCGCCTACTCCCGAGTCCACGCGGTAGAAGGCTTCGTTGACCGATTGGTCGAAACGGACATCGTCAAAGATGTAGAACTCGGCTTCCGGACCGAAGAAGCAGGTGTCGGCGATCCGGGAGGCATTGACATAGCGGGTCGCCTTCTCGACGATATACCGCGGATCCCGCGAATAGAGCGCGAGCGTGATCGGGTCCTTGACGTTGCAGATGAACGCGAGGGTGGGGGAATCGAAGAAGGGGTCCACGAACGCGGTGTCGGGGTCGGGACGAAGGAGCATGTCGCTCTTGTCGATCCCCTGGAATCCGCGAACCGAGGAACCGTCGAATCCGATTCCCTTGACGAACATGTCCTCTTCGAAGGCGCTGATCGCATAGGTGATGTGATGCCAGCTTCCCAGAAGGTCCACGAAACGGAAATCAACGAAACGGATACCACGATCGGCGATGGTCCGGCGAACGGTGCGTAGGGACAAGGGGCCTCCTCAGCCGATGGCCTGCGTTCCGCGTTCGCCGGTGCGGATGCGAACGACGTCGTGGAGGTCGGTGATGAAGATCTTGCCGTCACCGGCTTCCCCGGTTTGCGTCGCCCGCAGAATGGCGCTGATCGTCCGGTCCACGAAATCGTCATTCACGGCGATATCCAGGCGGATCCGCTTGAGGATGTCCACCTGGGTCTGGACGCCCCGGAAGGTCGCGGCATATCCCTTCTGGGTGCCGTGGCCGACCCCGGCGCTCACCGAGAATTTGTGGATCTGGGCGCCGAACAGTTCCTCCTGGACCCGGGGAAGGGTCTCCGGCTGAAGGATGGCGGTCACTAGTTTCATGCTGCCGACCCCTTTACTGGAAGGAAACGCAAGTCCCGCAGCTCAGGAACTCAGAATCTGGAATCCGGAGTAGGACTCCATCCCGTGTTCGTTCATGTCGAGGCCGCGAATCTCCTCTTCACGGCTGACGCGAAGGCCGACCACCGCGTCAATCGCATAGAAGACGAAGCCCATCGCAAGGAAGACGAAGACAGCGGACGCGAGACCACCGAGCGCCTGGACCCCGAGCTGTTCGAAGCCACCCCCGTAGAAAAGGCCCTCGTTGGCGAGCCCGAGCGATTCCCGTCCCCACAGCCCCACGGTCAGGGTTCCCCAGAACCCGCAGAATCCGTGAACCGGAAACGCGCCGCAAGGATCGTCGATGCGCAGGCGGTCCAGCAGCCGGACGCCGAGAATCACGGCGCAACCACCGGTGAGGCCGATCCAGATGGAGGCGCCCGGGCTCACGACCGCGCAGGGGGCGGTGATCGAGACCAGCCCGGCGAGCGCCCCGTTCATGGTGAAGAAGAGATCCGGCTTGCCATACAGGATCCAGGACAGCACGGTGGTGACGACCGCGCCGGCCGAGGCCGCGAGGTTGGTGTTGATCGCGATCAGCGAGATGAGCTCGCCATCGCCTACCGAAAGTGCGGAACCCGGGTTGAATCCGAACCAGCCGAACCAGAGAACGAAGACTCCGAGCGAGGCGAGCGGCACCGAGTGACCGGCGATGAAGTTGATGGAACCGTCGGGGTTGTAGCGGCCGAGCCGCGGTCCGATAAGCCATGCCCCGACCAGGGCGGCGACTCCGCCGGTCATGTGCACCACCGTGGACCCGGCGAAATCGAAGAAATTCAGTTCGGCGAGCCATCCCCCACCCCAGGTCCAGTGTCCCACGACCGGATAGACGAAGGCCGAAATGATGAAGGAGTAGGCGAGATAGGCGGTGAATCGCATGCGTTCCGCCATCCCGCCGGCCACGATGGTGGCGGCGGCGCCGCAGAAGGCTGCCTGGAAGAGCCAGAAGGCCCAGATCGGGATGTCGGCTCCCGATTCCGCCCCCACCAGCAGGAATCCACTGGTCCCGAAGAAGGGATTCCCCTCGGAGAACATGATGGCGTACCCGAAGATGAAGAACCCGAGTGACGCCATGCAGTAGTCGAGGAAGTTCTTGGTCAGGATGTTGCAGGTGTTCTTGGCGCGTATGAACCCGGCCTCCAGCAGACCGAATCCCGCCTGCATGAAGAACACGAGAAAGGCGGACATCAGTACGAAAACCGTGTCCAGCCCCACCATGCCCATCGGCCCACCGTCCTGGGCGAATGCCGGCGAGGCCGCGAACAGCGCCACCCCCCCGATCAACATGAGTCGCCTCTTCATCGAACTCTTCTCCCAGGGAGGAATCCGGAGTGGTCGATGCCATCCGGGTCGGGTGCGGGACCCCTTTTCGGCCGCGAAGGATACACGATCCGGCCGTTCTTCATTCACCAGGCGTGGCGCCGGATCGACTGCGGGTGCGCCGTTCCCGGAAGCAGCGATGGATGGAGTCGCCCTCCCCGGGGGGGCGGGGCCGGAGGCGACATGGGGCGAAGCGCCGGAGTTCCCCCTTCGGGATGGATGCCGACGGCGGCCGGATGCGACCGGTACCGGCTTTCATGGCGTTTGCCCAGGGCAACCAGGTGGATCTCCACCGCACGAACTCGGCGCCATCGGGGGCCTTGCGTTTCGCCCCCGCCGTCATCCTGTCCGCGGGCGCCGCCACGGCGGCATCCGCTTGGCTTGAGCTCCCTGGCCCCTTCCATCGGAGCAGCGGCGCGCCTGCCGCCGCCTGCTACCATGTCGGTCAGGCGATGCCCTATCTCCTTGGGACCGGACGGATGACACGTTTCTTCGTGATCTTGGCGGTCTTGCCCCTTCTGGCGGCAGCGCCCTTGGCCTCCGCGGTCCACGAACACCCGGACTCGGTGGAAACCCACTGTGGTTTCTGCGTTGGGCGTGGGTCGGACGAAGCGATGGTTCGTGATGCCCCGGGCGCCGGGGTCTCGCGGACGTGGATCGATCACCGGCTTGCGGCTTCCGTTCCGGCGCCCCCGATGGCGCCGGGGTGTTCCGGCGATCCCCGCGCACCCCCTTCCTGAGAGTCGGCGCTCCCAGCGTCCAGGGAACGAACGGCCCCGTCGACGGGCCTATGGAAGTTCGCTCCTCCGCGCCCGAACCCTCAGGAGGTCTCCCCCATGCCGCGGTTCCCTTCCCTTGATTTCTTCCTTGCGGCGGCCGCCCGTTTTCGCGTCGTCGCCCTTCTTGCGGCCGGACTGACCCTTGCCGGTCCGGCCGCCGCGCAAACGAGTTCCGGCACCGGCTCGATCCGGGGTGTCGTCGTGGCCGTGGACGGCGGCGCGCCGCTGGCCGCCGCACTCGTGGTTCTCGAAGGTACGGACATGTCGGCTTCCACCGGAACGGACGGGACGTTCACGATCGATGATGTGCCCGTCGGCGTCTGGCAGCTGACGGTGACGCGAGAGGCCTTTGCGCCGCTCGCGTCGCCGGTGACCGTTGCTGCCGGGCAGATCGTGCGACTCGACCTCCGGCTCCCGGTGCTGCAGTTCGAAGAGAGTGTCGTGGTGACTGCGACGCAGACCGAGCGGGCGGTTACCCAGGTCGCGGCCAGCGTCACCGTGTTCGATGCGGAAGCCATCGAGGCGTCATCCGGCCGCAACCTCAAGGATCTGCTGCGCCGGACACCGGCCATCGACCTCGCCGAGACCTCCGGCATGGCGCCCCGGGGCAATTCGTCGCTCGTCATGCGCGGCGTTCCCGGCACCAAGCGGGCCCTGCTCCTTGTCGACGGGCTGCCGGCCAACGATCTGGGCCTCGGGACGCTTGCGGCGCTGAGTCTCGTGCAGCTGTCATCGGTGGAGCGCGCCGAGGTCGTCCGTGGTCCGTTCTCCAGCCTCTATGGCGCCAACGCATTCGCCGGCGCCATCAACGCCATCACCCGGACCGGCGAGGGTCCGCCGGTTGCCGAGTTCTTCGCGAGCGGCGGTGGGGCCGGCTACTACCAGCTCGGCGCGTCAGTGCGCGGGAAGTCGGGCCCTGTTGCCTATGCGTTCACCGCGGATCGACGGGAGACTGACAACGTCTACAACCGCGACACCCGCACCGTTCCGGTAGTTGCCGAAGACGGCAGCATCGAGCAACAGACGGTCCCGCTGAGCAACGTCGGGTACGAGGACGTGCGAATGACCGGTCGGCTGGACTTCACCGTCTCCGACGCCTTTGATGTGACGCTGCTGTCGCGGCTCTCCCGCCACCAGACCGGCCTCGACATGTCGTCGCGGCTGCCGGTCGAGGCCGAGGAGTACAAGCGGGACACCACCGTCAACCTGGGCGGAGTCTTCCGCTACAACGGAGCCGGGGCACTGTCGGCGCGGATCCGGACGAGCTACCGCTACTCGAACCAGAGCCTCTTCCAGGAGAGCTTCACACTCGCCCCGACGCGGCAGACCACCATCATCGACCCGCCCGGACCGGCCGTCAGTGAATCGGTGTCGCGCAGCGTGTTTCCCTTCGCGGCGCTCACCGGACAGGACACCGATTTCGGCAGTCTGCTGGTCGAGCCGCAAATCACCTGGACGCCGAGTCCCGCCCACACCGTCGTCCTCGGCGCGAGTTACACCGGCGAGCGGGGCAACTTCGGCGACAGCACCATCGCCGACCGCTCCAACCTCGCCGGCTCGGATCAGACCCTCGCGCGGGTGGCGGCCGGCATCCAGGCCGGCATGGCGGCGGGAGGCGTTCCGAACCCGACCGTCACCATCGTGCGAGATCCGCCGATCGGCGAGGTCTTCCCCCTGTCGCAGGGGCAGGAGGAGCGGTTCGACATCTTCGCGGCGTACGTGCAGGACGAGTGGGTGCTTGCCGATCAGCTGCGACTGGTCCCCGGGCTGCGCTATGACCAGCACTCGGAGTTCGGATCGGTCGTCTCGCCGAAGGCGTCCCTGCTGTACGCCCTGACTCCGACCACCCGGTTCCGCGCATCTGCCGGCCAAGCCTTTCGCGCGCCAAGCCTCTTCGAGTTGTTCGGCAACGTCGTCTTCCATGGCCCCATCCCCGGGTTTCCGAATGCAGACCTCGAGCCGGAGCGCATCACCTCGTTCGACGGAGGGGTGCAACACGAGGTCAGCCGCGCGCTTCGCGCCGAGATGAATTTCTTCCACAACGATATGACCGACCTCATTCAGCTCGTCATCTCGCCGGAACGGGATCATTTCGACTGGGTCAACGTTGCCGAAGCGCGCTCGACCGGACTGGAACTGGTGGCGAACGGGGATGCCACCTCGTGGCTTGGCTACTACGCCAACTACACCTGGACCGAGAGCGAAGATCGGGCGAACGGCAACCCGCTGGCGCTGGTTCCGCGACACAAGGTCAAGGCCGGCATCCAACTGGACGCATCGCTCGGCGCATGGCGCCTGGGCGGATCGGTCGATCAGCGCCTGGTTGGCGAGCGGACGCAGAGCTCGCAGGGCGTGCCGGTGTTGCTCGAGGACTACGCGCGCACCGACCTGTCGTTCTACCTGTACCCCAACGACGACCTGCGAGTGGGCTTCCACGTGCTGAATGTGCTGAACGCCGACTACCAGGAAACCGCGGCGAGCCCGACGCCCGGCCGTCTCGTTTCGGTGAGTTTCAAGGTAACGCCGTTCTAGCCGGGAACCGTGGATCACCGCAGCAGGAGGGGAGACTCGATGAATACCGAGCCCGGAGCGACACGAAGGCGGACCGTGCGGAAGCGGTTGACCTGGCTGTGGTCCCATCGTCGGCGGATCGCTGCGGCGGCGGTCGCGGCAGCGGTCCTCCAGGGTGGGTTTGCGATCTGGCAGCGCCACGTCGCGGTGACCCGGATCGCTTTCGTCAACTTTCCCGGATTCCAGCTCGCGCGCATCGAGCGCGCGCGTCCGCACGGCGCGGTGCGCATCGAGCCGCTGGATCTGTCGGCGCTGGATCGGGCCGCCGACTATCCGGTCGTCCTTGTCTTCGGACGCGGCCTCCAGCTTGACGAGACGCAGCTCGGCCACCTGCGCGAGGCCGGCCGCCGCGGCGCGCGCCTGTTCGTGCAGGGCGCCACGAATCCGGCTCTCGACGTCACCAACCTTCACGGCGAGCAGCTGGACGCGGTCAGCGGCTACCTGGAGTTCGGGGGTGCGGGGAACTACGCCCGGCTGCTGAATTTTGCGCGCGCGGAGCTCGATGGGAAGACCTTCCGTTCGGATCCGGTGGAGCCGCCGGTCGAGCGTTCCATGGACGTGTTGTTCCACCTCGACGATGACCTGACGTTCGAGACCGTGGACGCATTCGACGCCCATTACCGGGCGGAGGGGCTGGCGAAGCCGGGCGCCCCGAAGATTGCCCTGATCACCAGCGTGCCGGGCCCCTTCAACGCCAACCGGGATCACGTTGACGCATTCATCCGCGCGCTCGAAGGCCGCAAGTGGAACGTCTACCCGATGGCCAGCGCGGAGAAGCGCCTCGACTTCCTCCGGCGGATCCAGCCGGACCTCGTGATCCTGATGCCGCATGGGCGGCTCACGCTCGGCCGCGCCGAGGAGGCGATCACGTGGCTGCGCGAGCGGAATATTCCCATGCTGACGCCGGTGTCGGTGTTCCAGAACCACGACGATTGGGTCGCCGACCAACAGGGGATGGCCGGGGCCATGCTCACCATGAGCGTCGTGCTGCCCGAGCTCGACGGCGGGGTGGCGCCCTACGCGGTGGCGGCGCAGTTCCCCGACGCGGACGGCTACGAGATCTTCGACGCACTGCCTGATCGGCTCGAAACCTTCTGCGACCTCGCCGAACGTTGGCTGGCACTGAAGACCAGGCCCAACCGCGACAAGCGCGTGGCCATCTACTACTACAAGGGCCCCGGCAAGAACGCGATGACCGCCAGCAGCATGGAGGTGGCGCCGAGCCTGTTCAACCTGCTGCGCTCGCTGCGCGACTCCGGATACACGGTGGACGGTCTCCCCGCCACCGCGGACGACTTCGAGGAGATCGTCCGGAAAAGGGGACCGGTGCTCGGACCGTACGCGCGGGGCGCGTTCGAGGAGTACCTGGCCACCGGGGATCCGGCGCTGGTTCCGACCAGCGAGTACACGGCGTGGTTGGCGGAAGACCTCGAGCCGGATATGCGGGAGGCGGTCGTCGAGCAGTACGGCCCGGCCCCCGGCGCATACATGACGGTGGGCGAGGGTGGGGAAGCCGCGCTGGCCGTGGCCCGGTTGCAGTTCGGCAATGTCGTGATCCTTCCGCAGCCCCTGCCGGGTGTCGGCAGCGACACGTTCCGTCTGGTGCACGGTACGAAAAAGGCGCCACCGCATCCCTATGTGGCCTCCTACCTGTGGACCCGCAACGTTTTCGAGGCCGACGCGGTCCTGCACTTCGGCACCCACGGCAGTCTCGAATTCACGCCGTGGAGGCAGGTGGCGCTGTCGGCCTTCGACTGGTCGGACGCCCTCATCGGCGGACTTCCGCACTTCTATGTCTACATCATGAGCAACGTGGGCGAGGGGATCATCGCCAAACGGCGCTCCTACGCCGCCACGGTGACGCACCTGACGCCACCGTTCATGCGGGGTGGACTGTACGAGGGGCTGCGCCCGCTGCGGGATCGGCTGAACAGCTACCGCAACGCAGCCGACGGCCCGGTCCGGGCCGAGCACGCGCGCACGATTCGACGCCTCGCTACGGAAATGAATTTGAACGTGGACCTCGGGCTCGATCCCGACACGGCATGGTCCGATGACGACCTGTTCCGTCTGAGCAACCACATCGAGACCATTGACGGCGAGCAGGTGACGCAGGGGCTCTATACCTTCGGGAGGGCGTTCAGCGCCGCGGAGATCGACGCGACGGCGGAGGCGATGGCGGTCGATTCGATCGCCTGGGCCCTCGCGCGCATCCATACCGTCCAAGGTGCGGTTGGCGCCGCCGATCTCGAGGACGAGGTGTTCTTCGATCGCCGGTATCGACAGCGGGCGCAACGCGCCTATGCGCGGCGGGTGGCGGGCCGGGACGCGAGGGCAGTGGTTGCCGACCTGGTGACGGACGCCGATCTGGAGCGGGCCCACGCCTTTCGGGAAGCAACGCGCCGTCCCTCGGACGACGACATCATCCTCGGCTTCATCTCGATGGGCGCGGGCTCGCGCGCCCGGCCGGGCGCGGCTGCATCGGCAGCCGGGGCCGGCGAACTGGAGGATCTGGTGGCGCGCATCCTGCCGCATCCGAAGAAGGTGGAGTTCGTGGAGCGGCTGCGATCGGAGCAGGAGTTTGCGCGGACCTCGCAGCTGCTGGATCCGGTGCAGCGCGAGCGTGCGAAGACCATCGCCATGGTCATCCCGCCGATGGCCGAAGCGCTGGAGATCGCCGAGGATCCGGACGTGTTCGCCCTGATCGGGATGATGCAGGATGCCGGGCTCCGCGAGCGGACCTTCGCCCTGCTGGAGGACCCGGGACTGGTTGAGCGGGTCGAGGAGGAGAAGCGGCGGCTCGCCGCGGAGCGGCTGGCGTTCGCGCTGGATGCGCCGCAGGTCCAGTCGCTCGAGCGCGCCTTTCGTCATGAATCGACCGACGCACTGGTGACGGCCGCCAACGAGGATATCGAGGAGACGCTGTCCGCAGTGGCGTTCTTTCGCGAGCACCGCACAGCGCTCCGGGTCGCGCTTCGGGACATCGATACGCCGCCGGCGGATCGTCTGCGGAGGATCCTCGATGATCCGGCTTTCGACCAACGCCTCGACGGTGCCGTCGAGGCTGCCACCGTCCAGTTGGAGGAACGCGAGGCCCGGGAGGCGCAGCTCGCCGGGGCGGTCCTGACCCTCGAAGCGAGCGTGGCCGGCATCGACCGGTATCGCGACGGCCTCGGCGCCAGCTCCGACCTCGAGTTGAAGAGCGTGGTGCGCGCCCTTGCCGGGGGCTTCGTGGAACCGTCACCCGGCGGGGACCCGATCGTCAATCCGGATGCCGTCCCGACCGGGCGCAACCTCTTCTCCATCGACGCCGAGAAAACGCCCTCGCCGGAGGCCTGGTCGGTCGGGCGCAAGCTGGCGGACAAGCTTCTCGACGAGCACCGGCGCCGGCACGGCGACTGGCCCCGGAAGGTCGCGTTCACCCTCTGGCCGAGTGACTTCATCGGCACCGAGGGCGCCACCATCGGGCAGATCCTCCACCTGCTCGGGGTCGAGCCGGTCTGGGACGCATTCGGGCGGGTCGCTGACCTGCGTCTCGTGCCCGCAGCCGATCTCGGCCGGCCCCGCATCGACGTGGTGGTGCAGACCTCCGGTCAGCTTCGCGACCTCGCCGCCTCCCGCCTCGCACTGATCAACCGCGCCGTCGCGATGGCGGCCGATGCGCGCGACGCGGACGCGCACGCCAACTTCGTCCACGCCGGGCGCATGCGCGCCGAGGAGGTGATGAAGGAAAAGGGCCTCTCGCCGGCGGATGCGCGCCGCTACTCCACGCTGCGGGTCTTCGGTGGAGTGAACGGCAACTACGGTACCGCCATCATGGGGATGGTCGAGCGGGGCGACCGGTGGGAGGACGAGGCCGAGGTGGCCGAACAGTATCTGCGCAACATGGGCGCCGTCTACGATGAGGGCGAGCTGTGGGACTTCTACGCCGAGGGCCTCTTCGAGGCGGCGCTCGCCGATACCGAGATCGTGGTGCAGCCCCGGGAGAGCCACACCTGGGGCGCGCTCAGCCTCGACCACGTCTACGAGTTCATGGGCGGGCTGAGCATGGCGGTCCGCCATGTGACCGGCAGGGATGCGGATGCGTACTTCAACGACTTCCGCAATGCGCAACGGCCGCGCGTGACCGACCTGAACGAGACCGTCTGGATCGAGGCGCGGTCGACGCTGCTGAACCCGGCCTGGATCGGCGGGATGCAGGAGGGCGGCGCCTCGTCGGCCGAGCAGTTCGCCGAGACGTTCCGCAACACTTACGGGTGGAACGTGATGAAGCCGGCCGCGATCGACGACGCGCTCTGGAACGATCTGTACGAAGTGTACGTGGACGACCGCTACAACATCGAAATCGAGGCGTTCTTCCGGCGCGAGAATCCGTATGCCCTGCAGGAGATGACTGCGGTGATGCTGGAGACGGTGCGCAAGGGCCTGTGGGACGCCTCCCCGTCGCAGGTTGCGGCGCTGGCCGGGATGCACACCCGCCTCGTGCAGGAATTCGAGGCCGGCTGCAGCGGGTTCGTCTGCGACAACGCGGCCCTCGCGTCGTTCATCGCCGAGCAGGCTCCGGTGGATCTCGCGGCAAGCTATCGGAGCGAGCTGCAGCGGGCGCTGACGCCGAGCGTGGAGCTGACGGAGGCGAGCGTGGTTCTCGCGGAGCGAGATGCCGAGCCGCGGCCGGCAGACGCATCCGCAAGCCCGACCGGGCCGGCGCGAGTCGCCTGGCTGGGCGCGTTACTCGTCGCCGGTCTGTTCGTGGTCGCGCTGGTCGTCCTGCGAAGGCGGCGGAGCGCGCCCTGACACGCGTCCTCCGGCGCGCGGGAAGCCATGGAGCCGATCCTCGACGTCGTCGCCGGAACCGGCGTCATCCTGCTTCTGCTGGCGGCTGCAGGCATCGGCCGCGCCCCGGCGCGGTCACTGGCCGTGGTGATGCTCGTGGTCGGCGTCTACGCCGTGCACCCCATCGCCGTGCGTCAGAGTCTCTCCGCCTTCATCGGCGGCCTGCAAGGCCCCGACGTCCAGACTCTGGCCGCGCTGCTCGTGCTGGATGGCGTCCCTGGTTGCGCCGGGGCTGCGCTCCTGCTGCGGGAGAGGCATCGCCCGGCGCGGCGCCGTCTCCGCTGGCTTTTCGCGCATCAAGTCGGCATTACCCCGTTTCTGGCGCTCTTCTACTTGGAGATGAAGGCGTTCCACGCGGTATCGGCATGGTCCTTTTCGACGACTGCGCTGACGCTTTGCGGCGTCCTTCTCGCCGCTGGTCTCGTTGGCATCGAGGGTCTGCGGCGCCTGCTGCCGGACCGGGACGTGCGGCTCGAGTTTCGCCTGTTCGTGCACGTGGCGCAGGTGATGCTCGCGGCTGGATTGACCGCGTTTGCCCTTCGGGCGGGGACGGAGTTTCAGGCTGCGCCGCTTGAGTTTGGTCCCCTCGCCGCCCTTGCCGGCACGGCGGCGTTGTTGTTCCTCGCCGGGTACGGGGATCAGCGCCGGCGCCAGCGCCGCGTCGCCGGGTAGATCCCCCGAACCGATCTCATGGAACTGCTGACTCGCGCCCTGTATCTGCTCTCGACCGGCCTGCTGGTCCCGGTTGTCGTCCTGCTCCTGCTTCTCTTCGCACGATCGCTGTTGCTCGCCGGGCGGACCTGGGGCGACTGGCGATCGCGGTTGCGTTTTCGATCCGCGCTGCGGCCGCTGCTCGACCGACTCGACCGCGAAAATGTGGACGCCCTGCTCCGCGGCTCGGACCTGCCTGCCGAGCCACAGTGGAAGCTGGCGCTGCGGCGCTTGCTCGACCACGGCCAATCGGCGGCGCAACGCGAGAAGGCCGTCACCGATTTCGAGGCCGGATGCGAAGAGGATCTCGCTGCGGCGCGGACCATGGCCCGTCTGGGCCCGATGCTGGGATTGATGGGCACGCTCATCCCGATGGGACCGGCGCTCGTGGGACTGGCCGCCGGGGACATCGCGGCGATGGCCGAGAATCTTCAGGTGGCCTTCTCGACCACGGTCGTGGGCCTCTTCGTGGGTGGCATCGGTTTTGCCATCCAGCAGGCGAAGCAGCGCTGGCATGCCGAGGCGCTGGCCGATCTCGAGTTCGTGAGCGGACTCGTCGGCGAACGGAACGCAATTCCCGAATCAGGAGATCCGAATGAGGAACAGCAGACAGCGACGCCGCATCGGCGTCTTGCGTCATGACGACGCCGATCCGCTCGGCGCCATTGCCAACCTGTTCGACGTCGCCATGGTCTTCGCCGTGGCGCTCATGGTTGCCTTGGTCAGCCGCTGGCAGTTGACGGAGTTTCTCTCGCAGGAGGACTTCACGATGGTCAAGAACCCCGGCACGGCCGAGATGGAAATCATCACGCAGGAGGCGGGTGAGATCACCCGCTATCGCGCCGAGGATGCAGGGAATGCCGCCGGCCGCCGCGGCCGGCGGGTGGGCGTCGCCTACCAACTGGACAGCGGAGAGATCATCTATGTCCCGGAAGGGTCGTGAACACCACGTTTCCCGACGAGCGGAAGGGGCCCTCGGCACCGGCCGTGCGCATTGGCGCCTGGGCCCGGTCCGCCGCGACCGGCATCAGGCCATCGCGTGTCAGGTGTTGGTGGAGGCGGCGGGAATCGAACCCGCGTCCGAAGGGTTTCCGCGGCGACGTCTACATGATTAGCCGCGTTGTCCCGGCTCGGCGCCCGGAGGCGCTTCGCCATCTCGCAGCCGAACCGGATCAACCCGGCGAATCGCGTCCCGGCCGCCAGCCCTTGATCTCACCGGCGGAGCGGGCGGGCCGCCGGCCAGTTCACCTTGTCGTCGCCCGGCCCTGTCCGGTGAACGGGAACAGGGAGGACGTGACGGCTCTAAGCCGCCAGGGCCAGTTGGTTGTCGGCCTTTGTGTTTTTTCCACCGTTTACGAGAGGTGGGCCCCCGTCATGCAATCGCCGCTTCCTATCCCCCCGTCGAACCCGGTACGCCCCCTCCAATACATTGACGACAGGATGACTTATGCCAAAGCGCATATGAGAGACACTCACGGCAAGGTGGTATTGTAGCACCATGTGGCGTTTCCCGCTACGAACAGCGGCGGCCCGCCGCACCGTTCTCCTGCCGGCGCTCGCTGCCGGTTTCGTCGTCCTGGCTGCGGGATCGCCCGGGATGGAGGATCCGGACCGGCAGTGGGTGCCATGGGCATCCCTCGCGTCCCTCCCCGAAGATCTGGCGAGGGTCCGGGAAGCCGCCCTCGGCCCGCGCCCGGAACGGCGCGCGGCCTTGCGGAAGCTGGTGGCGGACGAAGGGCTCTCGAAGCGGGCGCGCGGCGTGGCGGCCTTCCGGCTCGGGACGATCGAACTGGATCGGGGGCGCTGGACGGCCGGCCTGGAAGCGCTGGACCATCCCGCGGTCGGCGCCAGTGCGCTCGCCCCGGAGGCGCTTCTCCGCGCCGGCAGGGAACTTCCGGCCGCCCGGACGAGGCAGGCGATCCAGCGGTTGGAACAGCTTCTGGTCGACCATCCGGATGGGTTGGACGCGGATCCCGCCCGGCTGGAGCTGGCGCGGCGCCTCGGAGACTCCCGCCGGCACGACGAGGCGCTCCGAATGCTCGGCCTCGTGGAAAGGCCGGGCTTGCGCGCCGACGTGCTCGCCGCCCGGGCGCGGAGCCTCGAGGCGCTCGGCAGGGGGGAGGAAGCGGCGCGGGCGCTCGAGATCCTGTATTACGACATGCCCGCGCATGTCCAGTCGCTCCCGGCGGGCCGCAAGCTTTCGAAGCTCTATCGCACGCCCGGGGTGCGGTCGCCGGCAGCGGCGTCGCGTTATCCCGGAGCCATGCGCCGCGCTGCCGGGTTCGCCCGGGCCGGCGATCATCGCCGGGCGCACCAGAACTACCTCGAAGTCGCCAACCGATTCGCCAGGGCGGCCGATACCGAGCTGGTCCGACTGCGCATCGGCGTGTCCGAGTTCCACCGCGGGCGGCTGAGCGCGTCGCTCCGGACCCTCATGCGGGTGCGCCGCGACGACCTTCTCCCCGAAGCCCTGTTCTACCGGGGTGAGGCCCTGCGCCGCCTCGAGCGGGTCACCCGCCAGACGGAAGTGCTGGAAGAGTTGCTGGCGCTGCCCGGAGACCATCCGTTCCGCGCCCGCGCCCTCTACAGCATGGCCCGGAGCCGCATTGCGCGGCACGACCGGGAAGGCGCGCTTCCCTACCTCGCGCGTCTTGCCACCTTGCCGCCGGGCGCCTACCGGCGCCTCTTTGCCACTTGGCACGTTCTCTGGGACCGCTACCGGAACGGGGACCACGACGGGCTCGCGGAGGCCCTCGAAACGGTGGCCCGGGAAAATTCCGGAGAGTTCATGGCGGGGCAGTTCCTGTATTTCGCCGGGCGGGTTCACGAGACTTCCGGCAATCGGGACGCGGCGGCCGGGCTGTACCGCGAGGTCTTCCTCGGGTTTCGGAATTCGTTTTACGGGAGGATGGCCGGCGAACGCCTGGCGGAAGTCGCTGGCGAGGATGCGTTCCGGCGTCCGGAGCTCGACCGGGCCCTGATTCTGGACCGGTTCCGGATCCGACGCGGGGAGGGAGTGCGCCGGGTGGAGGACCTCTACGCTGCCGGGCTTGCCGGAGACGCCACTTCGGCGGCGAATGCCTTGGCGCGGGCGGGTGAGCCGGACGACGGCGCCTTCCATTCCATCAAGGGCTGGCTCGAAGGCCGGCGCCGGAGGAATGTGCCTGCCATCCAGGCCATGCAGCGGGCGGCCCCCTTCCATACTTCGATCGCGGGAGACGAATTGCCGGCAGCCTTCTGGCGGGTCTTCTACCCGCTCGACTACGAGAGCGGGATTCGCACCGGTGCGGAACGCTGGGACCTGGATCCCCATCTGGTGGCGGCGCTCATCCGCCAGGAGTCGGCGTTCTCCGCGAGTACCCGATCCCCGGTGGGGGCTCGCGGCCTCATGCAGATCATGCCTCCCACCGGGCGCGCCCTCGCCCGGGTGGAGGGAGTCCGCTTCAGCACGGGTCGTCTTTACGAGCCCTCCCTCAACATCCGGCTCGGGACCCGCTACCTGCGACAGCTTCTCGATGAGTTCGGCGCACGCGCCGACTATGCGCTCGCCGGCTACAACGCCGGGCCGCACCGGGTGCGCAATTGGAGTGACGGTGATCTGGGGATTCCGCTCGAGGTGTGGGTCGAGGAGATTCCGTTCACCGAAACCCGGAACTATGTGAAGCTGATCATGCGCAACGAGATGATGTACGAGCGGCTCTACCCCGAACTCGACCGTCCGGCGGACCCGTGAATTCGGCCGGACGCCGGACAAGCAGCAGGGCCGCCCGGTTCACGGAGTCCGTGATCCGGGAAATGACCCGACTCTCGACCCGGCACGGCGGCATCAATCTCGCGCAGGGGTTCCCGGATTTCCCCGCACCTCCCGAGATCAAGGAGGCCGCGAGGCGGGCCATTCGGGACGACGTCAACCAGTACGCCATCACCTGGGGCGCGAAGTCGCTGCGGGACGCCCTGGCCGACCGCTACCGGACTGCGTACGGCATGGAGGTGGATCCGGAAACGGAGCTGACGGTGACCTGCGGTTCGACCGAAGCCATGCTCGCCGCGCTCTTCGCCGTGGTGGATCCGGGCGATGAGGTGATCGTTCTGGAGCCCTTCTACGAAAACTACGGGCCGGACGCCGTCCTCTGCTCCGCGACACCCCGGTACGTGCAGCTTCGGGAGCCGGGCTGGAGCCTGGATGCATCGGACCTGCGCGCCGCGGTGACCCCGCGCACCCGCGCGGTCATCGTCAACACCCCGCAGAATCCGACCGGAAGGGTATTCCGCCGGTCGGAGCTCCGTTCCATCGCCTCGGTGTGCCGCGAAAACGACCTGATCGCCATCACCGACGAGATCTACGAGTACATCACGTACGACGGAGCCCGGCACGTTCCGCTCGCCACCGTTCCGGGCATGGCCGAGCGGACCATCACCATCAGCGGACTCTCGAAGACTTGGTCGGTGACCGGCTGGCGGGTCGGCTGGACGGTTGCGAATCCGGCGATCACGGCAGCGATCCGCAAGGTTCACGATTTCCTCACCGTGGGGGCCGCCGCTCCGCTTCAGGAGGCGGGCGCCGCGGCGCTCCGTTCGTTTCCGGAGTCCTGGTACCGCGGCTTGGCGGCGGAGTACCAGGAGCGGCGCGATCTGATGCTCGAGGTGCTCGAGGCCGCCGGATTCCGCTGCTTTCGTCCGCAGGGCGCCTACTACATCATGGCGGACATCTCCGGGTTCGGGTTCCCGGATGATGTGACCTTCGCACGCCACCTGGTCGAGAAGATCGGTGTGGCGGCGGTGCCCGGCTCGAGCTTCCACCGGAACGCGGAGGGGGGCCGGGAACACCTGCGGTTCACCTTCTGCAAGGAGTTGTCCACGCTTTACCAGGCGGGCGAAAGGCTCCGCCGGCTCAAATGATCCGGGCGCTGGCGGGAGCGGGCGTCCTTCTGGTCCCGGGATTCGCCGCCGCGGCGCAACCGCCCGGCGCCGCATTCCACGCGGAGGCGGTCCGTCTCCTCTCCGAAGGCGAATCCCGGGCGGCGGTGCGGAGCGCCTGGGAGGCGCTCGAGGAGTCGCGGCGGTTCACACCGGAGGCCTGGGCGGCGGAAACCCCGGAGGGGCGGATCGTTCTGGACGAGCTCACGGCCACTGCCCGGGCCACCTACCGGCGCGAGCGCGCCGCCTGGCGCGTCACTCTCGGAAAGGCCCTGGCAGCGGCGGGAGATTCCCCGGAAGCGGCCGTGGAACTGCGGCGGGCGGCGGCACGGGATCCGCAGCCGGAGGCCTGGCGGGCGCTCGCGGAACTGGCGGACCTGCCGCTCGCGGAACGGGTGGACGCGCTCCTGATGGCCTGGCGCGCCGGGGGAAGCCGTGATGCCTCGCTCCGGGAAGAGCTCGCGGCCACCGGAGCGTTTCCCCACGCCGACAGCATGGTGGCGGCCGTGGAACGCTTCCGTCTCCTCGGTCCCGAGACGGACCGCCTGCGGATTCCCGCCCGCGTCACTGTCGATGACATTCCGTTTCCGGAACTGAGCCTCGCGGTCCGGGGCGGCGTCTATTCGAGCGCCCGCTCCTTCGGCGAGGGACGCTGGCTGGTGGTGTACCAACCGGAAACGGGATGCCTGCGGTGTGGAGAGGTGGTGGATGATCTCCTGGGGATGGTTCGGGGTCGGGGCGTGGACGTGATCGTGGCAGTGGAGGATGGGGACCTGCCGCTCACGACCCGGGTCGCCGAACTGGCCGGCGCCGGGTTCTTCGAACCGGAACCGCAAGCGGCTTCGGCGCGGGCCCGGATCGCCGGGCGCCCGATCGCCCACGTGGTTCGCCGGGCCACCCTCCCCCCGAGCCTTCGGGAAGAGGCCGCCGGGACGGTCCGGCTCGCCGCCCGCTCGGGCTATCTGGTCCTCCGGGCCCCGCTCGACGAGGAACCGCTGCGCCGGACGCTCCAGCCGGTATTCCGCCTCCTCGACGATCCGCCATTTCCGGGCGGCGCCGAGCCGCTTGCGCCCCCCGCTGGCGATGCCGGAGCCCTCATCGACGCCATCGGGGCGTTCGAGTCACTCGGACATCCGACCGAAGTGCTCGAAGAGCGTCTCGCCGCCGCGGTGCGCGGGGTCCTCCGGGAAGCACGCGACCCGCACGGCCGGGCCGCGGAACTCCTGGAACGAGCCTCGCGAATCCGGAAGGGCAGCCTTGCCCGCCGTCGCCTGCTGGGGACGCTGGCTCCCCGGGTGGGCGACCGCCTCCTCGCGGCCGCCCGGGCCATGGACCCCGGAATCCTGCGCGCCGCGCCCGACGGGATGTTGTTGGTGGCCGTGGCATCCGGCCGGATCGGCCTGCAGCGGCAGTACGAGCGGCAGGACGGAAGCGTGGTGCTCCTGCATGCGACGATGGTCCCCGGGGAACCGGTGATCGCGCTGGAGGTCGTGGCGGGCGCCGCCGGCGGGGTTGGCGCGTACCCGGGCGGGTTCCAGTTCGCCCACGGCGCATGCGTCTCGTGGGGCCCGGCCACCGGACCGCTGGAGGCTCGTTGCCCGGCCTCCCGACGGCACGGGGCGGTGGTCGTGCGGGCGGGACAACTTGTGGATTCGCCGCTCGTTGCGAAAACCGGGATCGAGGAGCCGTTCCTCTGGCGCCGCGTGGACGGCGAATCCGACGACGAGGCGACGGAAAGCCTGCTGGCGGGTCTGGCGGCCTTTGCCCGGTCGCGATTCGAGGACGCCGCCGCCCGGTTCGCAAGCGTGCGGCCCGGGCCGGGTTCCCCGGTGGACGATGCAGCGCTCCGGTACAACCTTGCCACCACCCGGGCGGTCCTCGGCGACCGGGAGGGCGCCCTCGGCCTGCTCGAGGGGATCGGGGACTCCACGTTCACCCCGCTGGTGGAGCGTCTGGTCCGGGAGCTCTACCGTCAGGCGTCTATTCGAGACCCACGAGACCCTTGACCGACTCGATGAGGCGCGCCGAGTCGTAGCCGGTGCCGTCCTTGAACACGACGACCACGTTCCGGATCTGAAAGGGATCCGCCACCGGATCGCCGTGGATCAGCACCAGGTCGGCGAGTTTTCCCGGCTCGACGCTCCCGAGCTCGTCATCCACCCCGAGAACCCGGGCGCCGTTGAGCGTCATGACCTGGAGGGCTTCCGCCGGCGTGAACTCGGCTTCGAGCAACAGCTCGTAGTTGCGCTGATCGCCGAAACCGGGGAGAGCTCCCCCGTTGCCGGTGGGATCGACACCGGCGGCCAGCAGCCCGCCGGCCTTGTAGAACTGGTACTCGAATGCCTGGGCCTTCGGGAAGAGATCCGTGAAGACGGCGTCCCGGGCGTTCGCGATCTCCTCGCGGCGAGCCAGGTACTCCTCGCGCGCCCCCGGCGCCAGCGCTTCGAGGTTCCGGTCCTCGAGAGGCGGTCGTCCGGGTACCGACAACTCGTACACCGCGAGCGTTGAAGTCAGAGCCACATCGTTGTCGATCATGTGGTGGATGGTGCCCTGGACCGCGTCCGACCCGATGTCGATGTGCCGGAGCGTGCCGCGAAAATCGGGCGGACACTCGTCGGGATCCTTGGTGGAGTGGTATTCGGTGTTGGTGAAGAAACCATGTTCGAGCGCATCAATGCCAAGATCCACCGCTTCGCGGAAGGTGACCGAGCACAGATGGCCGGTGAAGCGGAGGCCGAGGTGGTGGGCCTCGTCGATGGCGGCTTCCAGCTCGGCACGGGAAATCCGCGTGTAGGCCTTGAACCAGGTGGCCCCCTCCTCCGCCCAGTAGCGCACGACCCGGCGGGCGTCCTCCGGAGTCGAGACCCGGGCCATGTAGGTGCTGGCCCCGGCGCCCGAGATGTACGGACCGGTGATGTGCATCCGCGGCCCCGCAATCTCGCCGGCATCGATGGCGCGCCGCATGTTGATCTCGCTGTAGGGGGAATAGCTTCCGGTGGTGCGGATCGTGGTCACTCCGGCGGCCAGGTAGAGGCGCGGCGACGTGGTGTTCATCTGGGAGTGCCGGGCTGCGGTCGTGTAGAAGGTGTGGTTGTGGACGCCCACCAGGCCGGGGATCACGGTGTGCCCGGAGCCGTCGATGCGCCGTGCCCCGACCGGGATGGCCACGCTCCCGTCGTCTCCCACCGCCTGGATGCGCCGGTCCGCGATCACCACTGTCTGGCCGGAGCGGGGCGGGGCGCCGGTTCCGTCCACGACCTGCACCCCGGTGATGGCAAGGACCGGCTCCGGGTAGGCCAGGAACGGCGTGACACTCTCGGAGAGTTCCGATGCCGATTGGGCCGGGGCGAGCGCGGCGATTCCGAGTGCGCCGGCGGCGAGGGCAAGGCGATGAAGCGGGAGCATGGGGGGCCTCCGATGGCGGATCCGATAGTAGCAACGACGCGGCGTCGGCACTCATGCGAGAATCCCGCATTGCCATGTTCCTGATCCATCGCGGGCAACCGTTCGGCTCGCCGGGCCTGGCCGCCGCATTGTTGCTCGCCAGCGGGATGGCGGCAGCGGAGGATGCCGTCCGTTCCCTCCCGGTCCCGGCCGGCCCGGAGAGCGGCCAGTACGCGCTGATGGCCGGAGAGGAGGGAACGATCCTGCTGAGCTGGATCGAACCGTCGGAAGGAGGACACGCCTTCCGATTTTCCGAGTTGCTCGAGGAGGGTTGGGGGGAGCCCGGGACCGTTACCGAAGGCGCCCACCTGTTCGTGAACTGGGCCGACCATCCCGCGATGGTGGTGATCGGAGGGGATCGGCTCGCTGCCCATTGGCTGGTGAAGAATCCGGACAGCGAAGGGGACTACGGCTATGGCATCCGGATGGCGCACTCCTTCGATCGCGGCGAGACCTGGCGCGAGGTGTTTGCGGCGGGCCTCGGAAAGGCCGCGAGCTATACCGGTTTCATGTCCTACGCGCTGGAGCCCGGTGGATTCTCGGGGGCGTATCTCACCCCGAAGCCGGGAACCGCCGGAGAGGTGATGACGCTGCGGGTGGCTCGGTTCCACATCGATGGCCACCCCCTTGGCGACCAGCTGCTCGACGACGATGCCTGCAATTGCTGTCCGCTCGGAATGACCACCAGCAGCCTCGGCCCGCTGGTGGTGTACCGGGATCGGCAGCCGGCATCGCCGGACGACGACGTCCGGGACATCGCGGTGCGCCGCCGGGTGCGCGAGGTCTGGGAGCCCGGACGGCTGGTTCATGCCGACGGCTGGCGGATCGACGGCTGTCCGGTCAACGGCCCGGCGGCGGCCGCCGCCGGAAACGCGGTCGCGGTTGCCTGGTTCACCCTCGCTACCGGGGAACCGGAAATGCGGGTCGCATTCTCGGGCAACGCGGCAGGGGGTTTCGCCCCCCCGACCCGGTTCGATGAAGGCTCGCCCCGCGGCTGGCCGGACATCGTGTTGCTGGATGACGGCACTGCGGCGATCCTGTGGCTCGAGGCAGGGGAAGGGGGTCGGGGCGAGGTCCGCCTGCGGCGGATGACGCCGGACGGTCTTCCGAGCGAGTCGCTGTTGATTGCCGAAGCCCCGGCGGGCCGTGACGCCGGCATGCTCCAGATGGAACGCCGTGACGACCGGCTGATCATCGCCTGGCGCGACGGCGGGGTGCGGGCGGCGAGCGTGGACATCGCCGCGCTCACCCGTCCCTGACCGATCGGGCCCGTTCCACCGGAGGCTCTCCCGGCGGGTTGGCCCGGGACAACCGCCGCCCCCCGCAACGGGTGTCGCCGTCATCCGGTTTGCTGCCGGCCGCCGTACCCTTCGGTCCCTTCCGCAGCGTTCGCCTGCCCTCTGCGGGCAGCTGATCGCGTGTTCGGCGCCGGTGGGCGACCGGGAGGCCAACCGGGCCGAAAATGAGACGGATCGGGCGAACATTCCGGGCTATATTCCCGGCTGCGAAGAGCGCATCCGCCGCATCGCCCGCCATGTCATGGTGCGGTGGTGTGCATTTCGAGGTGTGCATTTCGAACTGTTCGGAACATCCCCCTGGTTCCGTTCCCACCGCCTTTCCCCGCGTTCCCTTCGGATTCGCACGTCCGCGCTCCGGGAGGCCACAACCATGACGATCCGCATTGGCGATATCGCCCCCGACTTCAGCGCCCGCACCACCCACGGAACCATTCGCTTCCATGAGTGGATCGGGGACGGGTGGGCGATCCTCTTTTCCCATCCGAAGGACTTCACTCCGGTTTGCACGACCGAGCTCGGCTACATGGCCGGACTCATGCCCGAATTCGCGAAGCGGAACTGCAGGATCATCGGGCTCAGCGTGGATCCGGTCGACGATCACCATCGCTGGAAATCGGATATCGAGGAGACGCAGGGCCATCCGGTGGAGTACCCCATCATCGGCGATGACGACCTCCAGGTGGCGAAGCTCTACGACATGATCCATCCGAACGCCCTCGGCGCACGGGGGCGGAGCGCCGCCGACAACATGACGGTTCGCTCGGTCTTTGTCGTGGGGCCGGACAAGCGGATCAAGCTGGTCCTCACCTATCCGATGACCACCGGGCGCAACTTCGACGAGGTGCTGCGGGTGCTTGATTCGATGCAGCTCACCGCCTCGCACCAGGTGGCCACTCCGGTCAACTGGAAGGACGGTGACGATGTGATCATCGTGCCCACCGTCTCCGACGAGGCGGCGAAGGCGAAGTATCCCGAGGGCTGGAAGACCGTCAGGCCCTACCTGCGGATCGTTCGTCAGCCGGGGAGGTAGACCGGGTCCGCCGGGAAGGTTCCCGGCCCGCATCGCCGCCCGCGCGGGGCAGCCGGCCTCCGCTCCGCTCCGCGAACCGGTTCGCGACCGCCTGGCGGGCGGTGAGCCGGGCCAACCGGACGATGTCGGCGACACTCGCTCCCCGGGAGAGGTCGTTGGCGGGCGCCCGGAGGCCCTGGACGATGGGGCCGGTGGCGGTGGCTCCGGCGAGCCGCTCCACCAGCTTGTACGCGAGGTTTCCTGCGCCGAGGTCCGGAAAGACGAGGGTGTTGGCGCGTCCGGCGACCGGACTGCCCGGAGCCTTGCGGGCCGCAATCGCTGGAATCAGGGCGGCGTCCCCCTGGAGTTCACCGTCCACCACCAGGTCCGGCCGGAGTTGACGTACCCGGGCGGCGACCGCCGCCATGCGCCGTGGCTGCGGGTGATCGGCGCTCCCGCGAGTCGAAAAGGAAAGCAGCGCCACCCGCGCCTCGCCGAACAGGGTGGCCGCGGTCCGGGCCGTGTGCAGGGTGATTTCCACCAGGTCGTCCTCGTCGGGTTCGGGAATCACCGCCGCGTCGGCAAAAAGCAAGGGAGGCCGCCCGTCGGGAAATTCCATCAGGAAGGCGCCCGAGATCTTCCGAACCCCGGGTCGCTTGCCGATCGCCAGCAGCCCGGCCCGGATGACCGCCGCCGTGGTGTGCGCCGCCCCGGCGATGGAACCCTCGGCTACGCCGGTGGTGACGAGGAGGTTGCCGAACACCAGGGGGTCCCGGGCGGCATCCGTCACCGGACCCGGGTGCATTCCGGCGAACGCTGCGGCGCAGCGCTCCAGCAATTTCCCTTCCGGGCGGACGGTGACCGCTCCGGTCGCCGATCCTCCGACCAGCAGCGGTCTCGCGAATCCCGTTCCCGCGATGTGCTCGGCGGCCTCCCGGATGCGGGGATCCGCGCCCTCCGGGAACACCAGCGCCGGAGCCACGGGATCCCGGGGGCCGGGGATTTCCCCCCTCAGGCGGTCTGTTACACTAGGTTTTTCGACGAGACCGGCGGCAGTGACTGCGGTCCCGGCACGGGGTCGGGCTGTCGGCGGTACCCCGCCCGGCGCCGGAGCGTGCGGCTTGCGAGCCATGCATGCGTGAGCGCGGAACAAGGGAGGCGGGGCCAGAACCCGAAGGAGGGGAGGTCGGTAATGAAGATAACCCAACGTACAGCAGGTGACATCACGGTGCTTGATCTTGAAGGGCGGATCGTTCTCGGTGAGGGCGACGAAGTCCTGAGAAACAAGGTGCGCGAGGTCATCGCCGCCGGGAGCCGCAAGGTTCTGCTGAATCTGGGCGGGGTTTCGTATGTGGACAGCGCCGGCCTTGGCGAACTGGTCCGCTGCCACACCCGGCTCGCGCGCGAAGGCGGCGAGATCAAGCTGGTCCACCTGACCGAGCGGATGGAAGACCTGCTTCAGATCACCAAGCTGGTAACTGTCTTCGAGACCCACGACTCGGAAAAGGACGCCCTCGCGAGCTTCTGAGCGGGCGCCTGGCCGGGTGGCCCGGGCCGGGGAACGGGGAGTCGATCCCATCCTCCGGCCTGGCGCCCGGTTCTCGCCGCGCTCGGTTTCCATGACCGTCACCCGCCGCGGTGACCACGCGGAACCGACCGGATGTCCCACCCCGCACGAGCGATTCCCGGAATGGCGCCTGGTGTGCGCCATTCCGCCGCTGCGTCCGGAGTCCTTCGTTCCGTCCTCCGCGATACCCCGGGTCCTCCCATGTGGTGGACCCACAAGGAGAAAACGACGTGCCCAACGCAACCCCCGGGGCGGAGACCCCGACGAAGGAGGCGGGACCGCCTGACGTAAAGGCCATCATGGCCGACATCCGCCGGAAAGTGCAACGCGAGCCGGCGCCCGGTGCCCCCACCGAGAAACAGTTCCTCGCGAATGTCCGCGACCGCCTGAACCAGCCGCTGGGGCGCGGGTTCACGGACGATTTCGTCGAGAGCATGCGCACCCGCGACGGCGTTGCGTGGAATGTGGAACTCCGGGACGAGGCATTCCGGAGCTCCCCTTCCCCGCTGGTGCGGGGGGTCCGGTGGCTGCTCAGCCCCCTCTTCCGCGTGTTCGTGAGTACCGAACCGGTGATTCGGCAGGTGGCGCGGCAAGCGGAGATCAATGAGTACTTCCGCAGGTTGCTGGTCGCGACCAGCAAGGACCTGGAACGGGCCCGCCTGGAACTCGATGCCATCAAGCACGAGCTTCGACGGCTCGGGGTCCATGTGGAATTCGCGTTCGCCGACTCGAAGAACGGTTCGGATCGGGGGGCCGCGCCGGGCCGCGGCCGGGGAGAAGGTCGCCGGCCAGCCCGGCCGCGGCAGCGGGGAGAAGGTCGCCGGGGTGGTTCCCGGGACGACGGTGGTTCCGCGGGGCGTCGCGATGGCGGTCGCTCCCGTTCGGGGCGAAGCCGCAAGTCGCGGGAGAACTGAGATGCGCGTTGCCTTCATCGTCCCCCGGTTCGGGACGGACGCACCCACCGGTCCGGAGCGGATTGCGGAGGAGTTGGCGAAGTCCGGCTCCCGGGACTGGCTCCTCAATATCCTCACGCTGGCGCACGGGGTCCGCGACGGCCGCCCGCTCAAGGCGGGGATGCACTCGGTGGGTCGGGTCCGCATCCACCGTTTTGCGCCCGACGGCGAGCCGACAGACAGTCCGGATCAGCTCACCTCCGCGGCGCTGCTCCAGCACCTGAAGGACGAGACCTGGGACGTGGTCCTTCTATTCGGTGCGAATCCGGTGATATGCCGCGACGCGGTCCGGGTCGCGGCCGAACGGACCGTCCTCATGCCGTTCACCGATGACCAACCGGTCGAGGACGCGGCCGAAGTGTTCGAAGGCGCTGGCGCGTTCCTTTTCGGCAACGAAGCCGAAGAGGTCCGCGTGCTCCGCACGTATGGGGTGCACCGTCGGATGCGCGAGACCATCAACACCGGGTTCCTTCTGCCGCGCGACCTCGACCCGGACGGATTCCGCGAGTGGGCGGGGATTCGGGGACGGCATCTGCTCTGTCTCGACAGCGCCGAATCGAACCGCGTGGTCCAGGAATTCGTGCGTCTCTTTCAAGCCTTCCGCGACTCGCACCCCCGGGCTCGTCTGGACCTGGTCGTTCTCGGGTCGCCTCCGCCGGATCTGGCGCGGCGCCCGGACACGCGCTTTGTCGTTACGCGGAACGAGCGAGAGCGTCTCGACGCCATCGCCGGAGCGTTCATGGTCGTGATGCCCGAGCGATTGACGAGCGTTGCGGCAACGGCGGAGCCGTTCTCGATGGGAGTCCCGATCCTGGTGCATGCGTCCGCCGGGAACCTGGTGGCGGAGTGCAAGGAATCGAACGGCGGCCTCTACTACCGGGACTACTCGGAACTCGAGCTCATTCTCGAACTGGGCCTTCGCGAGCCGGAGTTGTTTCAGCGGCTCGGAGAGGCGGGCCGGAGTCACCTGCTGGCCCGAAACGACTGGCAGGCGCTGGTGGCCCGCTACGACCGGGCGTTCCGCAGTTTCGCCCGTCCCTCCCGGTTCGGGGAGGACGGGCCGCCGCCGACCGCTTCCGGGCCGGCCGGCGCCGAGTCGGCACCGGAAGCCGCGGTCGCGCCGGAGGTCCGGGACTCCGAGGGGGAGGCGCCGTCTTCCGGAACGGTCCAAGCCGCCCCGCAACCCGATTCCGCTGGCGACGGGTCCGGGCCGGAGGCGCGTGGGGAATCCGTCGTGTCCCTGGATACCAACGAAGAGGGCGAGGAAGAGGGCCTGTCCAGCTTCTTTCGGGGCTCCATCCACCGGGATTGATTCAAGCGGGACCGACCTGGCGGGATCGCTGCCGGGCCGCCCGTTCGAGCGCATCGGCCGCGTCCCGGTGCCGTTCGAGCGCGGTCCGGATCCCCTGGGGCCGGTTGGCCATGAGCCAGACCTCCTTGAAGCGGTCGCGCAGCGCACGCTGGCGGACGGCGAGGTCGTGGAGGGCGGCGGTGTCTCCCGAACCGCTCCGATATGCCAGGGTGGCGAGACCCCGCTCGGCGGCCAACAGGGACGCATCCAGGGCGTAGCCCCATTCCGCTCCGACGACGCCCCCGGGGAGTCCCTCGCTCCTGGCGTCGTCGGCCAACGTCCGCAGGTCTTCCCGGGTGCGGCGCAGGACCGCTTCGTCGGGAACCCGGGATGCGGTCTTGAGACGGGTCTCGAAAAACACCGTCTTCAACGGAGAGTGGTTGAAGTGGGGAAACCCGACCTCGTGGAGGCGCCCCAGTCGGCTCGCGAACGCGCCGGCGAAGCCGGACGGATCTCCCGCCACCAGTTCGGAGAACGCGTCCCGGATCGCCGCCTCGTCCGGATCACCCTGGCCCCACGCGGCTTCCGCTCCGAATGCAAGCGGATAGAGGGATCCGGAGAAGAAGTTGTAATGCCCGCCGTCCCCCCAGTCGGTGAGGAGGAAACCGTCGCCGCCGAACCGCTTGGCCGCTCGCGCGTGGCCGATGATGTTGGGGAGTGCGGTGGGCAGGCGCGGGAAGAGGCTGGTCCAGGAAGACGTGCCGGCGACACTCAGAAACCGGCGTCCGGCCTCCCGGAACCGGGCAACCCGGTCGAAGTCGTGGTCGGCCTCGTACCACCAGTCGGTAAGCACGATGTCCTCGTCGAGCTGTTCCAGCGTCCTCGGATGGTCGGCGAGCACGTCGGCCCAGATCATCGGGCGCTTCCCCAGCCGCCGCGCCATCGCTGCCACCCGGTTCACATGGCCCGCGAATACGGCGGCGAGGCCCTCGCGCTCCGCTCGGAGCTTCGACCGGCCCTCACCGAGGTCGATCGGCTCGTCGCAATTGAGGTGGGCGAAGCCCGACGAAAAGCAGGGCAGGTACTCCTCGAGCAGGTCCGCGAGGAGCCGGTAGGTTCCCGGATCCTCCGGCGAAACCGACCAGAGCCGATCCGATTCGGCGATTCGGCGGTATCCGGGCAGCTCCAGGATCCGTCGCAGGTGGCCGAATGTCTGGAGGCAGGGCACGAGGTCCACATGACGCTCCCGGGCGAAGGCGTCCAGTTCGCGCATTTCCCCGGCGGACAGACTGCCGGCCCCTTCGCCGATTTCCGGATGCCGCCGAAACCGGAAGGTGTGCTCGGTATAGAGATAGAGCTGGTTGTACCGGAGTCGCGCCAGCAGCTCGACGAGGGCGCGCAGGGTAGTGACCCGGGGGACCCGCCCCCGGGACACGTCGAGCAGGAAGCCCCGCTGCCGAAGCGCCGGGGCGTCCCGGATCTGCGCGCCCGGGATCCGGCCGCCGGGTTCCGCAAGCTGGGCGAGCGTCTCGGCGCCGTAACGAAGCCCGGCTGCTCCCGGAGCGTGGATCCGCACCCGGGTCGGAGTGACCCGGATGTCGAACGCCTCCGGATCTCCTTCGCGCTCGCGTACGAGCTGGATGGCGCCGGGGCCCGGGGCGCACTGCACGCCGGTCCGCTCCCCGATGCGCCGGATCAGGTGGGAGACCGCTCCCGAATCGGCCTGTCCGGCGGCGATCCGGGTGGTCGGCGTCAGCGGGAAGGATCCCGGCAGGGACGCACACTCCCGGGGCCGGGGAAGGAGTCGAAACCGTTCCGCCACGCCCGGGAATCTACCAGCCGGCTGGTATCCTTCGGCGTTTGTCCGAGCCGGAGATCTTTTCCGCAACGGCCCGACGCGTCGAGGCGGGCCAGATCATCGGACTCGGTACCGGACGGGCCGCCAGCGCCTTCGTGCGCGCCCTCGGCCGGCGGGTCGCTGCCGGGCTCCGGATTCGCGGCGTCCCGACGTCGCGCGCCACCGCCGCCCTCGCCGCCTCGCTCGGCATTCCGCTGGCGGGCATGGATGAGGTGGATCGGATCGATCTCGCCGTGGATGGCGCCGACGAGGTGGATGACCGGCAGGACCTTGTCAAGGGTCACGGAGGCGCCCTGGTCCGCGAGCGGGTGGTCGCGGCCGCCGCCCGCCGTTTCGTGATCCTGGTGGGACCGGAGAAGCTCTCGAAACGATTGGGCGAAAGGATGTCGGTCCCGGTCGAAGTTGTCCCCTTTGCCGCCCGCCCGGTCTGCCGCGCCCTCGAAGCGCTCGGCGCCCGCACCGTCCGGCGCGAGGTCGAGCCGGGAACGCCTTTCGTCACCGACAACGGGAACGGAATTGTGACCGGCGCCTTCGGCCCGATTACCGATCCGGGTGCATTGCATCGGGACATCCTCGGAATCCCGGGAGTGGTGGACTCCGGCCTCTTCGTCGGCATGGCCGACGAGGTGCTGGTTGTTCAGGGGCCGCCCGCCTGACCGGAGCGGACCGGGCGCCGCCTCCCTCCTCTCAAGGGGACGGCGGGGAGTGTCCCCCGGCGCCGGGTACGGCGGAAGGCGGACTGCCACTCCGGGATGCCGGCGTACTCCGGCAAGCCCGGTTCCGACAGCCGATGGGGATTGCCGCCGCTGTCCGGTCGCCACCGGGGATCGGAACAGCGTGCCCGTTCGAAACATGCGGAACCCCGTCACTCCGCAACGGCGAGGGTGTTCTCGCTGGAGTACATCCCCTTCGATCCGTCGATGGTGAGTTCCGCAACCATCCGGTACTCACCGGCGACGGTGGGCGAGAAGGCGCACAATCCGCCCGTCTGGTCCGTTTCCGGCACGTCGGCCCACGCCGCACGGGTCCCCGCGTCCCTCCTCTGCCATTTCGAGCTGTGAATTCGGAAGGGGTCGCTGTCCTGGGATATGCACATCCCTTTTTCGATATCGACTTCCAGTTGCTTCAGACGAATTTTCACGCCCTGGAGCGATACGCGAAGCCCTTCGAGCGGCGTATACGAATCGCCTGGAGGTTCCGGCGCCGGATCGGGTGTCGCAGCCGGCGCCGGAGGGGGTGTCACTGCCGGAACGGGTGTCGTCACCGGAGTGTTGCTCTCGCCGCACGCCGCGAGCAGCACCGTGACACCGAGTGATCCCGTCGAAATCAGCAGCCGGCAAGCGCTGCGGGAAAGGCCTCGAATCGAAAAGGTCATCCTGATCTCCTTCCCGGGTGGGCCCATGATGGATGCAAGCCGTGCGCCATCGTCCGACCACTCTCACGCTGCCCAATCGGACGACAGCGCTTCCGCCTGTTCGAGCACGGTCCGCGTCGCCCTTTCCCGCCGGTCGGACGGATAGCCGTTCTGGCGCAGGACGCGCCTTGCCAGCCGGCGCAGATGGGCGCGTGCGTTCTCGCGCAGGGTCCAGTCGATCGTGATGTTGTTCCGCACGGTCCGGACGAGTTCCCGGGCGATGTCGCGAAGTTTCTCGTCGCCGAGCACCCGGACCGCGCTGTCGCTCGTTTCCAGGGCGTCGTAGAAGGCGAGTTCCTCCTCCGAAAGGCCCAGCTTCTCCCCCCGGGCGTTCGCCTCGCGGAGGTCGCGCGCGAGCTGGATCAGCTCCTCGATCACTTTCGCGGCTTCGATGGCGCGGTTCCGGTAGCGATGAAGCGTCTGCTCCAGCATCTCGGCAAAGGAACGCCCCTCGATGACGTTCTTCCGCCGGCGAGCCGCGACTCCGCCCTTCAGGAGCTTTTGCAACAGTTCGACCGCAAGGTTGCGTTGCGGCATATCCCGCACCTCGGCGAGGAACTCCTCGGACAGGATGGAGATGTCCGGCTTCTTCAACCCGGCGGCGGCGAAGATGTCGAGCACGCCGTCCGAAGCCACCGCCCGGGAGACGATCTGACGGATCGCGTGATCCAGCTCCTCTCCGGGTCGGGCCTGCCCCTCGGCGCGCTTGGCGAGCACCGCCCGCACCGCCTGGAAGAACGCCACTTCGTCGCGGATGCGGATCGCTTCCTCGTGCGGAACCGCGAGGGCGAAGGCCTGGGTCAGCTCGCGCACTGCCCCGAGACAGCGGTCCTTGCCGTTCTCCTGTGCAAGGATGTGTTCCAGCGTCGCCGGAAGCAGGTGCATGCGTTCGCTCGGCGATCCGTCGATCCATTTCCCGAAGTCGACACCGTGGAACAGGCCGCGACAGATATCGTGTTTCTCCAGCATGACCGCCACGGCTTCGGACTGATCGAACGCGGTCTCCCCCTTGCCGCCGCTTGCGGTGTAGGTGGCGAGCGCCTGCCGGAGTTCGGGCGCCAGCCCGAGATAGTCGACCACGAGGCCGCCCGGCTTGTCCCGAAACACCCGGTTCACGCGGGCGATTGCCTGCATCAGTCCGTGGCCGCGCATCGGCTTGTCGATGTACATCGTGTGCAGGCTCGGCGCATCGAAACCGGTGAGCCACATGTCGCGCACCAGCACGATACGAAGGGGATCGCCGGCATCGCGAAAACGTCGGGCCAGCCCCTCGCGGCGCGGCTTGTTGCGGATGTGGGGCTGCCATGCGGTCGGGTCGGCGGCGGCCCCGGTCATCACGACCTTGATGCGTCCCTTGTCGTCGTCCGCGTGCGCCCATTCCGGTCGCAGGCGAACCAGCGCCTCGTGGAGGTCGATGCAGATGCGCCGGCTCATGCACACGACCATCGCCTTGCCGTCCATGGCTTCGAGGCGCCTCTCGAAGTGATCGACGATGTCCTTCGCAACGAGCTCGATGCGCTTCTTCGTACCGACGATTGCTTCGAGCTGCGCCCATCGGGTCTTGAACCGCTCCCTGCGGTCTCGTTCCTCGCCTTCGGTGGCCTCCTCGAAATCGGAATCGATGGTGGGCCTCTCGTTCTCGTCGAGCGCCAGCCGGGCGATCCGGCTTTCGTAGTAGATCGGCACCGTGGCGCCGTCCTCGACCGCATGACGGACGTCATAGACGCTTATGGTGTCGCCGAACACGGCGCGGGTGCTGGCGTCCCCGAGTTCGATCGGCGTGCCGGTGAAGCCGATGAAGGATGCCCGGGGGAGGGCATCCCGCAGGTGGCGGGCGAAGCCATCGATGAAGTCGTACTGGCTGCGATGCGCCTCGTCGGCGATCACCACGATGTTGGCGCGATCGGACAGCACCGGGTGCCGGTCGCCCGTCGCTTCCGGGAAGAACTTCTGAATGGTGGTGAACACGACCCCGCCGGACCGGACGGCCAGCCGCGCCCGGAGATCCGCCCGGCTTGCCGCCTGCACCGGCGATTGCCGAAGCAGGTCGCCGCAGCGGGAGAAGGTGGCAAAGAGCTGGTCGTCGAGATCGTTGCGATCGGTGAGCACGACCAGCGTCGGATTGCCCATCGCCGGCTCCCGGACGATCCGCCCGGCATAGAACGCCATGGTCAGGCTCTTGCCCGAGCCCTGGGTGTGCCAGATGACACCCACCCGACGGTCGCCGGGCGCGCCCCCCGGCTTGCCGCCGACCTCGAAGCGGAAGTCCGGCTCCGCGACCGCCTCGGCCCGGTGCATTGCGGCTGCCCGCAGAGTCTCCGCGACCGCCGCAGCGACGGCGTGGAACTGGTGATAGCCCGCCATCTTCTTGGCGGGCGCGCCGCTGCCATCGTTCTCGAAGACGATGAAATCGCGCAGCAGCGGGAGGAAACGACGAGGCGCGAAGGCGCCCTCGAGCAGGACCTGAAGCTCCGGCAAGTGCGGGCCGGTCCGCGTCCGGCCGGAGATGGTGTGCCACGGCTTGAACCATTCCTGTCCGGCGGTGAGGGTGCCGATGCGCGCCTCCACGCCATCGGAGATCACCAGCACGGCGTTGAAGGCGAACAGTGTCGGCAGTTCCGCCTTGTACGTCTGCAGCTGACGCCACGCGGTGCGGACCGTCGCATCCTCGTCCACCGGGTTCTTGAGCTCGAACAGTCCGAGCGGCAGGCCGTTCACGAACAGCACGATGTCCGGCCGTCGCTCCCTCCGGTCTTCGACAACGGTGAACTGGTTGACTGCCAGCCAGTCATTCCGGACGGCGCTGTCGAAGTCGATGACCTTCGCCCGGGCGCCTCGCAGGGCGCCGTCCCCGTCGCGGTATTCGACCGCCACGCCGTCCACCAACATGCGGTGAAGCGACCGGTTGCGGGCTTCCAGCGTCGCCCCTTCCGGCTGCGTCAGTCGGCGACGGGCGTCATCGAGAACCGTGGCGGGGAGGCCGGGATTGAGTCGACCCAGCGCCTCCCGGAGTCGGTCCTCCAGCACGACCGTCCCGTAGTCCACGCGCTCCGCATCGGCCCCGCCGGGGCCGATCTCCGGGCCGTGCGCGACCGACCAGCCGAGGTTTTCCAGCCACTCGAGGGCAGCCGCCTCGACCTGGGATTCGGTGAAGGCGGTCACGCCGCCGAAGGCTCCGCCAGCAGGTTCATGACGAGACGGATCATCAGGTCCTTGCTGGTTGGTGCGCTCTCGGCAATCAGCAGGGTGAGCGCCGTCAGCGCCCGGGCATCGAGGGTGTGCGCGACGCCCTCCTGCGCAAGGAAGAGCAGGAACAGAAAAGCGCCGATGCGCTTGTTGCCATCAATGAAGGGATGGTCCTTGACGACGAAATAGAGCAGGTGCGCCGCCTTCTCCTCACGGCTGCGATAGAGCGGTTCACCGAACATGGTCTGCTCGATGTTGCCGAGAATGGCTTCCAGGGCGTGGTCCCGCCGGGCTCCGAAGAGCGGCGAAGCCTCGCCCCTCTCCGCGAGATCGCGTCGCAACGATTCGATCGCCCGTGCCGCTCGTTCGGCGCCAAGCGCACTCGCCGCCGGCTTGACGCCCGGGGGCACGGCCAGCCGATTCTCGTCGTATTCCGCGAGAAAACGCCAGGTGTCGGCATATCCGGTGACGAGATCGAGAACGGCCTCGCCGAGGTCGTCCACCAGCGCCTGGCGCCGAAGGGTTCGAGCCAGCAGGTCGAGGGTTTCCCGAGCCTCGTCCAGCCCCCGTTCGGCCAATCGCCGCTCGTTCAGCGTGTAGCCGGCCACCAGGTGCTCCCGCAGCGTGCGGGTCGCCCACTGCCGGAACCGCACGCCCCGCGGGGATTTGACTCGGCACCCCACGGAAACGATCGCATCGAGGTTGTAGTGCCGGACACTGCGCCGGACCCGCCGTTTGCCCTCGGATTGAACTACCAAGAAATCCTTAGTAGTTGCCGCCGCCTGCAACTCCTTGCTCGCAAACACCTTGCGCAGATGCATCACCACATTCTCCGGGGTCGTGTCGAACACCTCCGCCATCTGCCGTTGCGTCAGCCAGACCGTCTCGCTCTCCAGCCGCACATCCACGCGGACCTCGCCGTCCGGCGCGTCATAAACGGCAATTGCGCTTCCGGCCTCCGGCGCCCCGGTTGTCACCGGTCCATTGTCCCCGGATGGGCGTTTCCCCCTCACGTCGGACAGGCGCCCCGAAGTCGGGACCGGACCTGCCGACCGGGCTCGAGGCTCTTCCGGCGCGGTGGTCCTGGCCACGGGTTCGTCTCCTTCACGAAAAGGTCCCCGCAAGAGCGTCGCGGAACACCCGGAAAATGGAGGACCGGTTGACCTCGGGGTTGATGTGTTTCCCCATGGCGGCAGCGACCTGCGTCTTGCCGAGCCCCTGTGGGAAGTACCCGGATCTTCGCAGAATCCGCTCGAATGCCTCGGAAGTACCGCTTCCGATGGCGTCCGGATCCCGATAGCCTGCCCGGCCCGGAACACGCGGAGAAACCTTGGGATACGCAGCCCGCACCGCATTCCAGTCGCCGAAGTACCAGGCCTCGAGCTCCTCGATGGCGATCCTCGTGACGATTTGCCAGTCTGAACCGCGGCCGGCACCCCGGGATCGCAGCCCGACGCTCCGGCAAGCCCCTTCCAGCCTGGCCTTGAGTTGCCTGCAGTCGTCCGCATCGAGATCCACGATCACGACAATGCGGTAGTTCGACGGCTCAACCGCAAGCAAGTCCATGTCATGCGGGCCATGCTCCAACAGTGGTGCACCAACATAAATCGATCCCGGATCGAACCCATGAAAGCCGTCGCCCGGATGATCCGACGACACTTCGACGGCATCACCGCGTGGGCCCGGACCCGCCAGACCAACGGGTTCATAGAAGCCCTGAATGGCCTCTTCCAATCCGCCAAGCGGAAAGCCAGGGGCTATCTGTCCTTCCGCACGATCCGCACCGTTTTCTTTCTCATCGCCGGAAAACTCGACTTCTCCAAGCTCAACCCTCATCTCGCATAACCCACTCGAAACTCAATAGAGCCTCTAATATCCACTTTGCTGCTTTTTTATTATCATTTCATGGCATCAGCGTCGGGTTACGGAATCCTCTGGCGGCTGGTTGCCCGAAAGCGTTCTTTCGTGTTCGGCCCGAATTTCGCTACGTAGCGCCTGCAGTCGAGTACCTCCAAGAAGCCCATAATGTGTCGGTCTTCCACTTGCAAACGTTCGTCGACTTCTTTGACAACTACACCAGTATCCCTGCAGAGCGCAGTCAGTGTGTGGCGTTCGATATCTGGCAAATTCTGTGAACGGATTGAAGCCAAATATCGTGCTGCTCGTGAATGACTCATTGCATATTCTCGAATGTGTTCAAAATCTATAAATGGGACATTTTGTTGAATCGCCGCGACATTAATCGGCACAGCGTCCAGAACAGCTTGTTTCAGATCATCAATAAATTCATACGCGTTGGGCCGCCAAACATGGATCCGTTCAGAGTCTATAAGGATATCGAAGTCCGTATCAAGTTTGAAAATATTGTCTTTTTCAATTTTCAATGAATCGTTTACAAATCGAACAAGTCTACGATTCAGGATGCCTTTGAAATACCCCGCGCGACGCACGGCTGTAAGACGCCTCTGTTGGTGATCTGTAAACTGTGCAAAATAACACCGGATGCCATCCACATTCCTCAATGCGTTCGTGTTTATAGGTAGGTTATCCGCACTATGTAACTGCTGACACACTGTTGCCAGATCACTGTTGTTTTTGACATAAAGATACTCGGTACTACTATATTTTTCCGACGGCTGGTATAGTGCCGGAGGCTCTTGTTGCCGCATCGCCGTCCAAGTCGCTCGGAGCATGTCTTGCAGAGCCATTTTTACGTCGCCATCCACTGACACAATGACGAATTGCCAATCCTCTTTCGCATCACCACCAACACCAAATTCGATTACCTTGATTGCCTCCATGTCAAAATCAAGAGACATTGTTCTTCTCCAAATAGACAGTGTCACTCATACGATATACTAAGATTCGGTCATTAGGCATTACGCTGGAGCGACGAGTAATAAGTACGAGAGGTTCACGTCCCGTGTATGGATTTTTATTTTGTGGCGACGATATGGTGAATACTTTGTATCTCCAGAATACAAAGACAATATTCATGTAATGTAAGTTGAACCACCAAAAGAGATACACGATGATGATCAGCGCGACTATCATTGCCACAAGATCACGAGCACTATCCAGTTCCTGTCGATAGAATGGTAATAATATTGTGAAAAGATATGTCAAAACATGATTTCGATGATCCTCGGAAGCACCCACAACAAGTTGACGCGTGTCATCGTTCTGCTGTGCACTTAAAATTCTCCACAAGAGGAAGCAATTTGGCAGCAATGCCAGCAGCACGCACCCTGGAACGAACCAGATGTCCGGTAGAGCTCCATTTCCGCGAATTGCCCACAGAAGGAAGAGCGGTGCCAAACTACTGAGAACCATGAGCAGCCGTGCGAACTTCAGGGCATCGTAGTCGTCGGTCCGACTTTGTCGTGTCATTGCTGCTCCTTGACGAGCGGACGGGACGCGATTATATTCATGCGCAGCTCGCCGGAGACCAATTTGGGGAGGAGCGCGTCGCGCAAGGACATGAGTGTTCGATTTGTCAATTCATTCTTTGTCATGTGCGCCAACAGTTCGCCAAGCAAGCCGGAAGCTTGCCTGATCAGGTCGTCAGGTGGCACGACGCACAGGGCATCGGTCAAGTGATGGCGCTTGATGTGCCCCATCGTTGTTGCTTTGTCCTTGGCAATCTGTTGAAACTCTGGAAAGTGCAGCAAAATACTGTGCAAATAGAACCACTTGGGATACTGTTCGGAAGTTACCTTGAAGAGATGCTGATTCAACGCAGCGCGACCCCCGTACCAAATTCGAACTAATAAGCTCCCGGACCAGGAGAACAGAACGTCGCCGTCCTCGACGATGCACTCCGGCTTGATGCTCGCGCTTGCCCATTCGTTCTGGTTCACTTTGCCAGCACGGAGCTGGGCGATCTTGACCACAGGCAGTCGGGTTTCGTTTTGCGAAGGTCGGAATTTCTGAAGTGCAAGCCCATTCTGGAATTGGGCAATCAAATCCAGTGGTTTTAGTTTCCAGCCCTTCGGAATCTCGCCCAGTTCGGAATCCACCAGGCGGTCGGGGAATAGATCGGCAATTTCGTTCGGTAGCCCGGTGTCACGGCCCTCCATCTTGGCCCGCACCGGATCGAAGTCAACGAACCAGGATCGGAAGAGCGCCTGCGCCATCGCCTCCAGCGTCCGGTTCATTCGTCGGTTCAATTCGATCTTGTCGTCCAGCGTGCCGAAGACATGCGCGATAGCGCGTTGCTCGGGAAGAGGCGGAAGCCATATTTCGTACTCCGACGCACAATCCCAAACAGCACGAGGCATTCGAGTTCCTTCTGATCTGGCCGCGACATAATCGACGAAGTGTTGTGATGCCAGACAATAGTGGAGGAATTTTTGGTCGATCCCGGATCTAGATCGGATCACCCAGATGTCAGTCGAACAAACTCCGTCGAAAGTAGCCCTTACCACTTTGCGAAAGTATGGCCTCAGTTTTCCGAATAGAGTGTCTCCGACAAGAAATTTCGCTTTGGCGCTGGTTGTGTCGTTCGCGGTTCCCTGTCCAACCAGGCGCAGTGATTCTCTGCCGATGTGCTCAAGACCAATATATGGAGAATGTGGCACCTCGGAGGGATGAACTGAATCTCGGATCAGTTGTGCGCATTGTCCCAAAGTTGTACGCCCCGCGCGGCCGTCATCTATCACGGATCGACTATTGTGTGTGACTATGGGCACACATGCATCCTGAATTGCGCGGTGAAACCGCTCCGGCAGGCGTGCCCAATCCCGGGCTTCGATGAGGAAGGGGATGTTCGACTCCTGCACGGCTTTCTTGAAGTCCGCCAGCTGGTTGGTCGGGATTTTTTTCAGATCCGGGCCGCGGAGTGCGAGATCGAGATCGCTGCCGTCATGGGCGCGTCCGCTGACGCGGCTGCCGTATGCCCACGCCTCGACGCCGGGCAGGTGATTCCGTAGCAGATTCTCCAGTGTCCGACGGTGTTTCGGTTCGAGACGCAGGTCAGGCATGGTCGGTTGTTTCGATCAGGTCGGCGAGCGCGGTGGCGTCGGAGATGAAAGCGGGGAGCAACTCGAGAGTGGCTTCGGCGAAGTCTTCCCCGTAGTCGTGGGCGGTGTCATTGCGGTTGTCGCGATAGCCAAGCCAGCGTTCGACCGCGTCGGGCGGTATCAGCCCGTGCTTCCCCGCGTGACGGAACAGATCCTTGAAGGCGAGGCGGTCCGCCTGCCGGTTGCTGGCGAAGTACGCCGCGAGAAGCTTGCGCAGCAGCTTGCCGCTCTGTTCCAGGGCCAGTTCGAACTCCTTGACGCAGGCAGCCCGGTAGATGTCGTGGAGAAAATCGTCCCGATCCTTGTGTTTGTCGATTTCGTCACGGGCCCGTTCCAGTGCGCCGATGCAGCGTCTGAGGAAGGTCGTGTCGATGCTCATGCCGGACCTCGGGGAACCTTCGCTTGTCGGTTGTGGCCCACGGGCGCTCCCACGTTCCTCGTCCGGCACTGGTGACGGAACCGGGAGCGGCGGATCCGTTCTTCTCGGGTTCCCGAGCGCCGGCGCGTTTCTGCGGTGTCGTCGCTCGTGCGTCGGCGTCCTTGGCCCTCCGGGGCCGTTCCGTTGTGGACAACGTATGAGCGACAAACCGACTTGTCGATCGTTTTGCGGCGAAATGTGATCGACAACGCGCGTTGTGGAGAACAGGTGAGCGTCACATCGGTTCCCGGTCTGCGGTGACGGCGAGCAGCCGCGGGAACGCCAGGACGGCGGGACGCCGCCGCCGGTCCGATTTGGGGGATCAGGGCGCGCCAGTGCAGGCGATCCTCCGGCGGGAAACGCCCCGAGTGGTAGTGGACGGCCGGCATCATTTTCCGCCGAAGCCAAGCGCCTCCAGATTCTTCTCGATCTCCGCGTCCAGCCGGGCGCCCTCGGCCTGTTGCTCGCGCAACTCGGTGACCAGCCGCTTCATCTTCGCCTCGAACGGCTCGCCGTCATCCGGCTGCGGCTCTGCCCCGACATAGCGTCCGGGCGTCAGCGCGTGCCCGTGTCGCCGCACTTCGGCGAGTGGGGCGCTCCGGCAGTAGCCCGGAACGTCCTGGTAGGCGTCCTTCTTGCCGCGCCAGGCGTGGTACGTGTCGGCGATGCGGGCGATGTCCTCGTCGGTCAGCTCGCGGTGGGTGCGGTCGACCATCCGGCCCAGCTTGCGGGCGTCGAGGAACAGGAACTCGCGGCGCCGGGTTCGGTTCCGCCCGAGAAACCAGAGGCAGGCCGGAATCGGCACCGAGTAGAAGAGCTGGCTTGGCAGGGCGACCATGCAGTCCACGAGGTCCGCCTCGATCAGGTTCTTGCGGATTTCGCCTTCACCCGATTGCGCCGCCGACATCGAGCCGTTGGCGAGCACGAAGCCGGCGATGCCCCGCGGCGCCAGATGGTGGACGATGTGCTGGATCCAGGCGAAGTTGGCGTTTCCCGGGGGTGGGGTCCCGTACTGCCAGCGCTTGTCGTCGGCGAGCCGTTCGCCGCCCCAGTCCTTCACGTTGAACGGTGGGTTGGCGAGGATGAAATCGGCCCGGAGGTCGGGGTGGCCGTCGTTGTGGAAACTGTCTCCCTGGGCGATGCGCCCTTCGATGCCGCGAATGGCGAGGTTCATCTTCGCCAGCCGCCATGTCGTGTAGTTGGATTCCTGGCCATGGATCGAGATGTCCGCGCGCGCCTTTCCCCCGTTGCCGTTTCCGTTCGCATGGGCCCGGATGAACTCCATCGACTGCACGAACATCCCGCACGAGCCGCAGCAGGGGTCGTAGACCCGCCCCCGGTACGGCTCCAGCATCTCGACGAGCAACTTGACTACCGAACGGGGCGTGTAGAACTCGCCTCCCTTCTTCCCCTCCTTGCTGGCGAACTGCGACAGGAAGTACTCGTAGACCCGACCGAGAACGTCCTTCGAGCGGGCGTCGACGTCGCCGACCCGGATGTTGCCCACCATGTCGATGAGTTGGCCGAGCTTCTGCTGGTCGAGTACCGGCCGGGCGTAGTCCTTCGGCAGCACCCCCTTGAGGGCGGGGTTCTCGCGCTCGACGGCCGTCATCGCGTCATCGACGGTCTGGCCGATGGTGGGCTGGCGCGCCGCCGCTCCGAGGCGTTTCCAGCGGGCCTTGGGAGGCACCCAGAAGATGTTCTCGGCGAGATACTCGTCCCGGTCCCGGGCGGCCTCCGCTCCGTATTCGGCCAGCACCGCCGCGTGGCGCTCCTCGAAGGCGTCGGAGATGTACTTGAGGAAGATCAGTCCGAGAACCACATGCTTGTATTCGGCGGCGTCCATCGATCCACGCAGCTTGTTGGCCATCGCCCACAGCTCGGCCTCGTGGCCGGTGGTCGCGCCGCTGTCGGTCCGTTCGCCGTCGATACGGTTTTTCCGATTCACGTGCTCTCCTCTCTGTCCGAGTCGCCGCCCATTATCCCGGATGCCGCGGTCGTGGCGGGCGCCCAGCGTGCGGCGCCCGGCGCCGGCAACGACCGATCAGGCGAAGCGGGATGGATGGCGATCGGCGGCTCTCAGGGGTCGTCCGAATCCTGCCCGTCATCGCGCACGATGGCCTCCAGTCGGGGATTCCGCAGCCTCCATCGCTGGCCGACATGATCGAGATCACCCCGCAGTACAACCGGCGCCTGGTCCCGATGAGCTTGAACCGCCTGCTCGTAATCCGCCTGGTCCAGATCCACGACTACCGACCGCAGTTGCCCGTCGATGGGGGCACGAAGCCTGATCGTTCCGGCGAGATCGCTTTCCGCGCGATCCAGGACGCGAACGTAGCCGAAGAGTTGCCTGTCGGGCTTCGGTGCGCGCGCCCCGAACGCTCGCGCCGCTTCGCGCAACAGCGCGGCGTCCGCCTTTCCGAACCGCACGGTCCCCGACATGTCCATCGGACGGGTTTGCGCCCAGGAGACACCGATGTCCAGCGCCGGGAAGGGTTCGATGATCCGGGCCAACGCTTCGCACAGATTGGCGCTCACTCCGTGGGCCACCCCTTGTTCGAATGCGCCGCCATCGCCGGAATGGGCTCGCTCCACGGCTTCATGCACCGCGGTCAGCGCCGCGACAAGGCGCCTCGTTACCCGTCGTGCGTGTGGGGCGTCGGGGTCATCCGACTCCTCGAAGAGTCGCGGCACGGGAGGTGGCACGACCGGGGTCAACACGGTAACGACGAAACTCCCCGGTTCGGTCTGCCCGAGCCGCATCGACTCGGTCAGGTCCGCCGCTTCCCGATTCGCGCCAGCTCGGTAGACCGGCCTCGGTTCGCCGAGCGAACACGCCGCCGCCAGCACCATGTCGCGGGCGCCCTGGACCAGGTTCACTCCGGCGTTCAATCCGAGACTGCCCTCGTCGTTTTCCGTCGCCCGAATGCGAATCACGTCGCGGTCCGCAGTCAAGAGCGAGCGGTACACGGTCAACTGATCCTGTTCGGATACCTGGGCGAAGATCTCGATCAATGACGCCACTACGCTCGCATAGTCCCCGAGGCGCTGCGTGCGGGGCACGATGATCTCCGGCAAGGTATCGCCGACATGGATGTCCGAGTGCTTGCGGTACGAATCGTGACGGCTCCACCCCGCGCTCCGGGCATGGGCCGACAACGCCGCCGGCGAAATTGCCAACAAGGCCTCGCGGTCGTGAATGCTGACTTGCATCAGAGAGCTCCTGTCCTGGATCGGTCCATCAGTTTGCGCAGAGTATTGACATCAAGCACATTCTGCTCGGTGTATGTGAACGGTAACGGTCTTCTGTCCGGTGATTTCACGATGATTGCGTTGCAGGCTCATCCAGTAGGCGCGCCGCCGCAGAACGAGTTCCTCCGTGGTCACGGTCAACCAGCGCTTCTCGTCGTCCGGGAGCTCCAGAATCACGAGCAACCGCGGCGTCTGCGTCTCGATACGAAGATCGTCGTAATTCTTCATGGGCAGTCGGAACGGCGAAGCACCGTCTCGCGGCTGTCTGAAGCGAGCGGTTGCCTTGAGTTGCAAGTCGATAGCCGGACGATTGATGCCGCCCGCCTGAATCCGAAGATCCACGCTGTCCAGATCCGGCTTCGGCACCGAGGTCACGAACCCAGCACGGGTAGCCAACGCCTTGACGTACAACAACGAAAATCCCTCCTTCTTGTCGGAAGTCGTGAGCTGGCCGTCAGTCATGTGCCGCCTCCCGCCAACCGCTCGGCCTCGTTGTCCGCCGTCGTGTCGCCGTTGGTTCGAGACTCCGCCTCGGGTCGTCGCCGGCCAGGTTGCCCCGGGACATGTGTCGTCCTCCGCGTCCGCCGCCGCAACGCAGCGGACCGCGAACATTATCCCGGATGCGGTGTTCCTCCGGCGGGATCGGCGGGGGTCCACCGGTGGGGTTCGCGGCGGAGGCGGCGGCGGCCGACCAGGTAGAGCGAGGCGAGGCCGCATCCCGCGAGGCCGAAGGCGACCAGCGTCGCGCGGAGGAAGGTGCCGATGGTGATGGCGAGCACCGAACGGGGCTCGGTGGTCACTTCCAGCTGCAGGCCGCCATCCCGGAGCGCGGCGATGGGGCCCGCCCAGACCAGCCGGTTTCCGCGCCGCAGCGCCGCATCCAGGTTGTGCTTGATGATGCGTCCGGCCGGGCGCAACGTGATTTCCGCCGAGCCGTCGCCCGGAACGGCGTCCGGGGGAATCGCCATCCGGATGCGGTGGTTTCCGTCGCCATCCACCTGGTGGGCGCACTCCCGGGCGAGCAGCGGCGTCGCGCAGAGGGCCTCGGGCGAGTCGAACCGGACCCGCGCCTCGAGAAACGTCCGGTGTTCCCGGAATTCGTCGAGTTCCACCCCGGATCCGGCGAGGGCGGTCCGCAGTTCCCCGGGAGCGAGAAATCCGCTGGCAACGAGAAATGTGGTCTCGCCCGATCCGTCCAACCGGAATTCGTGGGTCTCCTCCCAGGCCGCCGGCTGGCATCCGGCGAGGAGGAGGATGCCGGCAACCCCTAGACTTGGCGCCTTCCGATGGAACCAGGGGCAGAAGCGGCGAAAACCCTGTTGCTGGTGGACGGCAACAACCTGCTGTTCCGCTCGTTCTTCGCCATGCCGCGCCTCACCGCGAAGGACGGGCGGCCGAACGGAGCGCTTCACGGGTTCGCCAACACCCTGAAGATGCTGCTCCGGGAGGAGGCGCCGGCGGCGGGGGCGGCCGTGTTCGACGCGCCCGGGCCGACCTTTCGCGACGACATGTTCCCGGAATACAAGGCCCAGCGCCCGGCGACGCCGCCGGAACTCGCCGGACAGATGCCATCGGCGCGCGAGGTCGCGCGGGTGCTTGGCGTCCCCCCGGTCGAGATCCCGGGCGTGGAGGCCGACGACGTCATCGGGTCGCTCGCGGTCGGCGGCCGGGACGCCGGGTACCGGGTGCTCGTCGTCTCGGGCGACAAGGACCTCCTTCAACTGGTGGGCGAGGGGATCACCGTCCTGAGCCCGGGCCGGACCGACCGGGCGGTGGCCCGGCTCGATTGCGCCGGCGTGCGGGAAAAACTCGGAATCGATCCGGCGCAGGTGCCGGACTACCTCGGGCTGATCGGCGACAGCACCGACAACATTCCCGGGGTTCCCGGCGTCGGCCCCAAGACCGCGATCGCCCTGCTCGGCGCCCTCGGGAACCTGGAACAGGTGCTCGCGCGAGCGGCGGAAGTCACCCGCCCGCGGATCGTGAAGCTCCTCGCCGAGCACGCGGAGACGGCCCGCCTCTCCCGCGATCTGGCGACGCTGCGCCTGCGCGTGGCCGGTGTTCCCGAACTCGGCGATCTCGCCTTTTCGGGCCCCGACCGGGAGGCCGCCCGGGAGCTCTTCGAATCGCTGGATCTTCGCACCCATGCCCGCGACCTGGCTCCCCGCCCGGCCCCGGAGGCGCTCCCGGCAGTGATCGAGGCGGGGACGGCGAGCGACGTCGAGCGATGGCTTGCAAACGGGACGGCGCCTCTCGCGGTCCACGCCGACTTCGCCGCCCCCGAGGGTCGGCGTCCTGCCCGGATCCGCGCCCTCGGACTGGCGCGGTCCGAGGGCGAGGCCATGCTGGTCGCGCCGGATCGGGTGGGACTCGAGGAACTGTTGCCGGTCCTCGCCGCCGGTCTCGAACGGATCGCGATCATCGGCCACGCTGTCCAGGGGTTCGTCCGCTGGCTGATCGAGCAGGGGGTTCCGGCGCCCCGGGTGGTCCATGACAGCGAAGTGGCGATCTGGCTGCTGGAGACGACTCGGCGCGCCAGGGAGTTCCCGGATGTCCTCCGGGACTGCACCGGGCTCGGGATTCCGGAGAAAAGTGCGCAACCGGGCCTCTTTGCCACCCCCCCGTCGGGGCCGTCTCCGTCCCTTGCGATCCATGCGGCCTGGCAGCACCGCCTCTCCCGGGAACTGGAGAGCCGGCTCGCCGCCGAGGGGCCGCCGCTCCAGGCCATCTTCTCGGAGATGGAAATGCCGCTGGTTCCGGTGCTTGCCCGCATGGAAGACGCCGGCATCACCCTCGATCCGGCGCCGCTCCGCAAGCTCGGCAAGGAACTCGGAGACCGGATCGCGACGCTCACCGACCGAATCCACGAGCTTTCCGGGGGTCCCTTCGATCTCCAGAGTCCGAAACAGCTCGCGCACGTGCTCTTCGACAAGCTGATGCTGACCCCCGGGAAAAAGACCCAGCGGCTCCGGCAGGCCTCGACCCGGGCCGAGGTTCTGGAGCAGCTTGCGCTCGAGCACGAGGTTCCGCGCCTGGTTCTCGAATATCGGGAACTCGCCAAGCTGAAGAACACGTACGTGGATCCGCTGCCGGAGCTGATTTCGCCGCGGACCGGGCGCCTGCACACCCGGCTCCATCAGACCGGCGCCGCCACCGGACGGCTTTCGAGCTCGGATCCGAACCTCCAGAACATCCCCATCCGCACCGAACTCGGGCGCCGGGTCCGCCGGGCGTTCACCGCACCGCCGGGGAAGCGGCTCATTGCCGCAGACTATTCCCAGATCGAACTCCGGGTGCTCGCCCACCTGAGCGGGGACCCGGGGCTGATCGAAGCGTTCCGGAGCGGCGAGGACATCCACACCCGCACCGCCGAGGCGGTCTTCGGCGGACTCGGTTTGCCGGCGGCCGAAGCCAGGCGGCGCGCCAAGATCATCAACTTTTCCATCATCTACGGGAAGACCGCGTTCACCCTCGGTCGCGAGATCGGCGTCCCGACCGGAGAAGCCGCCGCCTTCATCGACGCGTATTTCGAGCGCCATGCCGGGGTCCGGGAACTCATCGGGCGGATTGTCGAGGACGCGCGGAAGAACGGACGGGTGGAGACGCTCTTCGGCCGCCAGCGCCACATCCCCGACATCGGCGCCCAGCACCGCCAGCGCCGGCTTGCCGCCGAGCGGATGGCGGTGAACGCCCCCATCCAGGGAACCGCAGCCGACCTGATCAAGTTCGCGATGATCCGGGTGGATCGGGCACTCCGGGATACCGGCGCCCGGCTGCTGCTCCAGATTCACGACGAATTGCTGGTGGAAGCGGACGAGGACGAAGCCTCGCAGGTGGGCGAGACGGTCCGGCGCGAAATGGAGTCGGTCGCCGAGCTCCGGGTCCCGCTGGTGGCCGAGGTCACGATTGCTCCGTTCTGGGAACACTGAGGGCGGCAGCGACGAGTCCGGCCCCGTTCACCATGAGGTCGGGCCCCGCATCGACCAGCAGGGACCGCGGGCCATAGGCGCTCGGAACCCCGGCCGTCCGGGTGCCGGCACGCTTGCCCATGAGCACGTCTTCGGGGCGGTCCCCCACATGGAGCGTCCGGGCCGCCGGCACGCCGAGCCCCTCGAGGGCGCGCACCAGCCCGTCCGGGTGCGGTTTCTGCCGCCTGGCGTCCTCGAAGGCCACCAGCGCCCCGAACCGCCCCTTCAGACGGAAGCGTTCGATGTCGGCGAGCAGGCGCGCGCGGTCGGCGCTGGTAACCACTCCGAGCCGGATTCCTGCCGCGGCAAGATCCGCGAGGGCTTCCCGGACACCGCGGAAGAGATGCACCTGCGCGATCTGCTCCCGGTAGTGGTGCTGCCAGACATCGTTGGCCTGCTCCCAACGGTCCTCGGGAATGCCGACCTCCCGGTAGGTGGCGTGCCAGTCCGGCTGGTAGGTGGCCCGGTAGCGCTCCTCGTCCATGCGGACACCGAAGTGACGGAAAACTGCCATCGAGGCGTGGCGGGTTGCGGCGAAGCTGTCTACCAGGGTCCCGTCCCAGTCAAAGACGACCGCGCGAATCTCCTGCACGGCCGGGGAGGGTAACCGTCCGTTTCGTAGTACGATGCCGCCCATGCCGACCCGGATTGCCTGTGCAAGTTCCTTGCTCGAAACCGGGATCGAAGCCGTCGGCGATCTGGAAATGCTCACCACCACCCGGGGTCTCCTCGCGGTGCTGTTCTGCGGAGACCGCCGTTCGCGCGCCTCGGCAGCCTGGGTCGCCCGGAGCGTCGTGATTCGGGCGCCGGCGGTTTCCGGGCTGGCGGATCCCGCCGCCCGGCAGCTTGCCGATTTCCTGTCGGGTCGCCGCACCGACTTCGATCTCCCGCTCCACCGCACCGGAACGCCGTTCCAGCGGGCGGTGCTCGACGCGGTGAGCCGTATCCCGTATGGCGCGACGGCCAGCTACGGCGAAATTGCCGCGGCCGTCGGTCGACCCCGCGCCAGCCGGGCGGTCGGGGCGACCAATGGGGCAAACCCGCTCCCGTTCGTGATTCCCTGCCACCGGGTGGTGGGCAGCGCCGGCCGGCTCACCGGCTACGGCGGCGGCCTCGACCTGAAGCGGTGGCTCCTGACCCTGGAGGCCGGTGCGTTCCTTGCCCGGGCATCCTGAATACTCCGCAACGTGCTTCGAAACCCGTCCCTGCTGCCGGTTCCCGTGTTCCTCCTCGCCGCTCTCGCCAGTTGTGGGGGAAATGGGGGAGACACCGGAGGCGCCACCGCCCCTCCGGTCGAGGAGACACCGCCCGTGACCACCCCCGAACCATCCGAAACCGATCCCCTCGAGCCGCAGGGTCCGGTCGTTTCCATGCAGACCACTCTCGGCACGGTACGGATCGAGCTCTATCCGGAGCAGGCGCCCGTCACCGTCGAAAATTTTCTCGGCTATGTGGAGGACGGGTTCTACGCCGGCACCATTTTCCACCGGGTGGTGCGCGGCTTCGTGATCCAGGGCGGCGGGCTGACCGCCGACATGCAGGAAAAGGAAACCCGCGATCCGATCCGGAACGAGGCGGACAACGGCCTCCGCAACGGCCGCGGCTGGCTCTCGATGGCCCGCACCCGGGATCCGCACAGCGCCAGCTCCCAGTTCTTCATCAACACCGTGGACAACGCGGTGCTCGACCACACGGCCCCCACACCCCAAGGCTGGGGATATGCCGTCTTCGGCCGGGTGATCGACGGAATGGATGTGGTGGACCGGATCGAGGCTTCGCCGGTGGTGAGCCGGGCGGGCTTCAATGACGTCCCGCAGGACGTGGTCGAGATCGAGTCCGCGACCGTCGTTTCGCGCTAGTCGCGCTCACAGGCGGCAAGGAGCACCTCGGGTGCTCCCGGGACGCCCGGAGGAGATAGCGGCCAGGGCGCATGGCGCGCCTCGCGCTCCCCCGGCAGCCTGAGGATGTTCAGCAACTGGTGGAGCCTTCGTCCGGCGAAGGGGGAAAGCGCGCCGAGCCGGCGCGCCGGGGCGAGGAGCGGCAGTGGCCAGCGGGTCTGGCCGTACCAGCGGATCCGCCGGAAACAGGTCCCAAGGAGCGCCGCGAACTCCTTCCGGTTGTATTCCCGCACGTGCCAGGGGTTGGCGGGCCGGTCCCGGAGCGTCTTGCCGGGGCTGATCACCTCCCGCTCCGGGGTGGAACAGAGCAGCAGCCCGCCGGGGGCGAGCACCCGGTGCGCCTCCCGGACCACGGACCGGTCGGCGTCCACGTGCTCGATGGTCTCGAACGAGACATAGAGATCGAAGCTGCCGTCGGCGAACGGAAGCCGCGAGGCGTCGGCGACGATGCCGACGAGTGTCCCGGCGCCGGAGCCGGGATGGCGGGCCTCGGCGAAGGCGTGGAGATCCCGGTCGGCGGAGACCACCGAGCGGGCGCCGGCGTCCCGCAGCAGTCCGGATCCGTACCCGGCGCCACAGGCGAGGTCCAGCACCCGTTTCCCGTTCGCCCGGGAAGCGGCGAAGCGGTAGCGGGCGAGATGCTGGTTTCGCAACCAGGGGGAAGCGAAGCGGTTGAGGGCGAGGCGTTCCACGGAACGGGCGGTATTCTCCCGGAACGGTTCGAGGAGTGGTTGCGGTGCGCGGGAAGCCAGGGGTGAGCGCCTGCTTTCCCGCCTACCACGACGCGGACAGCATCGGCTGGGTGGTGCGCCGGGCCCGGGAGTCGCTTCAGGCCTCCGGGCGCCCGTTCGAGATTCTGGTGCTCGACGACGGGAGCGCCGATCGTACCGGGGAGGTGCTGGAAGCGTTGCCGGCGGAGATTCCCGAACTGCGGACGCTCCGCCATGAGGGAAACCGGGGCTATGGTGCGACACTCCGCGACCTGTTCCGGAGCGCGTCGATGCCGCTCGTCGTCTACACCGACGGGGACGGCCAATTCGATCCGCTTGAAATCGACCGGTTTCTGGACGCCCTGACGCCGGAGACCGGAATCGTGAACGGATATCGCCCGAGCCGGGCGGATGGGCTGGTGCGCCGGGTGTTCGGCCCCCGTTTCCATCGGGTGGTCGCCCGCACCTTCGGACTGCCCCCGCTCCGGGACTGGGACTGCGATTTCCGACTGTTTCGGCGGAGCCTCGCGCTCGAGGCCTCGATGAGCTTTGATGACGGTACGGCGGTGGTCGAATTCCTGGCCTCGCTGGGCGACCGGGGTGTCCGCTTCGCCGAGGTCGAGGTGAGCCATCGCCGGCGTCTTGCCGGGAGCAGCCGGTATTTCCGATTCGGCTCGGTGGTCGCCGGCCACCGCAACCTCTACCGCCTCTGGCGCCGGCGCGGCTCTCCCGGGATCCGGTGGCGCGCGTGGCGGTGAGGGGCGGACGGCGACCGGTTTCGGGAGCGCCGTCCGGCATCCGGCTATCGTTCCGCGGCCTCAACATGCCGCATGACCGGGCGCTCTCGGCGACACGAATGCGGTGGCGCTGCCACTTCACCGTCCTCGTCGGGCTCACCACCTTGCTGCTGATGGGCTGGGGCGCCTTCGTCACCAGCATCAATGCCGGCCTGGCAGTTCCGGATTGGCCTTCCTCCTACTCTTCCTGGGATCCCCTCAATCCCTGGCCGGGATGGTGGCGGGTGACGCCGCTCCTCGCCGAACACGGCCACCGGCTGCTGGGATTGCTGACGGGAATGCTCACCGTGGCGCTCGCCGTCTGGACCTGGATTGCCGAACCGCGGCGGTGGCTGCGGTGGTTGAGCGCCGGAGCCGTGGTTCTCGTCTCGTTTCAGGGCCTCCTGGGAGGGCTGCGGGTGGTCCTGCTTTCGCTCGATCTCGCGGTGGTGCACGCCTCGGTGGCGCAGCTTTTTCTCGGCGTCATTGCCGGGATGGCGCTCTTCACCTCGAGGGCATGGCTCGAATCGGCGCCGGACAGTGCGTTTCCTCCCGGACTGGAGCGGCTGGCGGTGATGGCGGCCGGGGCAATCTACTTGCAGATCATTCTCGGCGCGCTGTTGCGCCACCCCGGAACCGGCATCCATCCAGTGCTGGCCGGTGTCCATATCGGGTGGGCCGCGGTGGTGGCGGTCGTGATCCTGGTTCTTTTCCGGCGGGTTCCGGCCGCCATCCCCGTCCTCGCATCCGCGGCCCGCGTCCTCGTGGTCCTGGCAGGGGTCCAGTTGCTCCTCGGTCTCACGGCGTACCTCGTCACCCTCGACGATGCGGGCATGCTGGTTCCGAGCAACCTCCAGGTGGCGGTGAATACCTCGCACACGGTGATCGGGGCGGTCCTGATGGCGACGTCGGTGCTGGCTTCCCTCGGCGCCTTTCGATTCCGGACGGTCCCCGCTTCGTGAGACCGGCCTTCCGCCCGATCCTGGAGCTCGCCAAGCCCGAGATCACCCTCCTGGTCGCGCTCTCGGCGGGGGCCGGGTTCGTTCTGGCCCCCGCCGCGTTCTTCGATCCGGTGCGACTGGCTCTTCTGCTTGCCGGCGTCACCCTGGGAAGCGCGGGCGCCGGGTCGCTGAACCACTGGATGGAGCGGGAGCATGATGCCGCGATGCGCCGCACCCGGGGGCGGCCGCTGCCGGCGCGGAAGCTGGCGCCGCCGGTGGCGCTCGTGCTCGGGGTTGCGCTTTCGGCGGCGGGGGTCGGCCTCCTGAGTCTTCGGGTCAATCCGCTGACCGGAGGGCTGGTGCTCTTCACCGTACTCCTCTACCTGTTCGTGTACACACCGCTCAAGCGCCGCTCGCACTGGAATACGCTGGTCGGCACTGTCCCGGGGGCGCTCCCCGCGCTCTGCGGCTGGACCGCAGCCACCGGATCGGTGGGATGGGGCGGCATCGCCGCGTTCTCGATCCTGGTCGCCTGGCAGATGCCCCATTTCCTGCCGCTCGCCTGGATGTACCGGGACGACTACCGGCAGGGCGGATTCGTGATGCTTCCGGTGGTGGATCCTTCCGGGCGTTCGACAGTCCGCCAGACGCTGCTCTTCGCCGTGTCGCTCCTGATCCTGAGCCTGACTCCGGTGTTCCTGGGGCTTGCCGGGTGGCTCTACGCGGTCGGCGCCGCGTTGCTCGGAATCCGGTTCGTCCGGGAGGCGCGGGTCTTTTACCGCACCCGGGACACCGCCCAGGCGCGCCGGGTCCTGCTCGCGTCCGTTCGTTACCTTCCGGCGCTGATCCTGGTCCTGGTGGTGGACCGCGTGCTGGCGAGCCGGGTGTTCTGAGGCGCTACCGGGGGAAGCCGAGCCGCCAGGCGGCGGAAATGCGAACACTCCGGCCCGGTTGCGGAACCACCGCCGGGTGGATCGCGAACGGGGTGTCGGTGAGATTGTTCAGCGCGATGGTCCAGTCGGCGCCGCCGAGGGGGCCGTCGCCCGGGCTGAAGCGGGCGAACAGATCGAATACGCGGTATCCCGCGGTCGGTTCGACCTGGTCCGGGACCTCGTTCCGCGCCGCGGCCAGGTGGGCCCGACCGCCGATCTCCAGCGAAAGGGAAGGAATCTTCCCGGAGACCATCAGGTGCACGGTGCTTGCCGGTGTGCTCGCCAGCGCCAGGCCCGAATCGCGGTTCTCGGTATCCAGCAGGGTGCCGCTCACCCGCGCCCGTACCCGGGACCGATCGATTTGCGCCGTCGCCTCGCACCCCCGAAGCCGGGCGTCCACCGACCGGTTCACCGTGGAGCCGTAGAGAATCGACGTCTCGTCCCCCGGCCGGAGGACCGGAGGGATGTTCGAATCCACGAAGACCACCGTCTGATCGACATAGCCGGCGACCGTGGAGCGAAAGCAGGTGGTCTCGCCGTAGAACGAATTCCGACCGCCGCGAAGCCCCGCCTCCCAGGACGCCCCGCGCTCGGCGGGCAGGTCCGGCGCGGGCTGGAGCAGGTTGATGACCTGGACCGAATCGCTGAGGGGGATCTGGAAGTGCACCCCATCGGCGTAGAGCTCGTTCAGGCTCGGAACCCGGAAGGCCCGGGAAGCCGCCACCCAGGCGTATCCCGAGTTTCCGAAGCGGACTCCCGCGGATGCCTGCGGCGAAACGCGGCTCTCTTCCCGGGGCTCGAATCGCTCGGATCGGATGCGGGTCGCGTCGCGCCGGAGGCTCGTGGTCACGTCGAAACGGTCGTGGATTTCCACCTTCCCGTACACCCAGCCGGCTCCGTAGGAAAACGTGGCGTCGGGGAACTGGAGCCGCGGTTCTCCGTTACGGGTTCCGGTCTGGCGGTCGCGGTATGCCTCGATTCCGGTTCCGATCCGAAGCTGCACCGAGTCGCTCACCTGGAAACGGGCGGTGTTGTGCGCCTCGAAGCCGAGTGTCTCGAAGTCGGTGGCGTCGGCCCGGTACTCGGCCAGCATGTTCTCCTCGGTGCGGAGCGCGTTCCGGTAGGCCACCACCTTCAGGTCCAGCAATTCCGAGTCGAGGGATCGGGTCTCGAAGCGGGCGCGCAAGCCGTCCCAACGGGTGTCCCGAAGCACCAGGCTTCCGGTCAACGCGCCCGCGTTGGTGGGTTCGGTCCCGTCGCTGTCGAAGCGCTGGAAGGAGATTTCCAGCCGGGTCGTGATCCCCGGAGTCCAGCCGAGCTTGACCAGGCCGTTCCGCAGTTCATCCTCGGTGTTGGGAATCTCCATCCCGTTGCCGTCCCGGATCGGCCGGCGGTTGCCCCCGAGCGTCACGCTTGCGAGTCCGTCCAGCCGGTCGTTCGCCCCGAACGCCGACAGGGACTGCGAGAGGTCGCTTCCGTTGCTCTGATAGCCGATCCGGTAGCGGCCGCCCCAGTTCTGTTCGGCGTCGAGCAGATCCCGGGCGCTGCGGGTGGTGAGGTTCACCACCCCGCCGAGAGCACCGCTGCCGTAGAGGGCCGAATTGGCCCCCCGCACCACTTCGACCCGTTGGAGCAGGTCCGGATCTACGAAGAACCGCCCGGCGTGGACGCCATTGAAGTTCTGGCGGCCCCCGTCCTGCCGAATCACCACCTGCTCGTCGGCGAAACCGCGGATGTTCGGCTCCTCGGTGATCCGCCGGGAATTGCCCTGGACCTGGACACCGGGAATTCCTTCGAACACGTCGACGAAGGTACGGCCGGCCTCGGCGGCGATCTCGTCGGCGGTCCGGATGGCAATGCCGGCCGGAGTGGTCAGCAGCGGCGCCTCGGCCCGGGTTGCGGTGACAACCACCGTCTCGAAGATCCGGGCAGGTTGTCCGTTTTCCTCCTTGTTCTGTTCGTCGGGCGGGTCCTCCTGGTCGTCCCCGGCGGCCGGAATGGCAAGGCCCGCCGCGAGCAGCACGACAATCCAAGCGCGATGCATCGTTCCTCCTTGTTCTGTTCGTCGGTCCGATCCCCCGGCGGCCGGAACAGCCGGACCCGCCTCCGGACAGGACAATCGGAACGCGCCGAACGCGATTCATCCTGAAACCGAGTTTCAGTATAGCACGGCAGTCGGCTTCTTTCCGGCTCTCAATATCCCATCGCGGCGCCGTCCTTGCGGAGGTCGGTGCCGCCGATCAGGACCCCTCGTCCCCAGTCGATCCGGATCGCCTGGTAGCCGCCGTAGGCGCCGAACCGGGTGATCACCCGGTGTCCCATCCGGGTCAGCGCCTGCCGGGTGTCCGGACCCACTCCCGACTCCAACCCGACCCCGGTGGAACCGTGGCGGAACCGCACGCGTTCGCCGGCCTGCTGGGGATTCATCCCGAAATCGATCAGGTTGAGCAGCACCTGGGTGTGCCCCTGCGGCTGCATGTCTCCGCCCATCACCCCGTAGACGAAGACCGGCCGCCCATCCTGGAACAGCATTCCCGGCATGTTGGTGTGGAGCGCGCGCTTGCCCGGCGCCAGCTCGTTCGGATGCCCTGCTTCGAGCGAGAAGCCGGTTCCCCGGTTCTGGAGCGCGATTCCGGTGCCGGGGACCACGAGGCCCGACCCGAAACTGCCGAACAGCGAGTAGATCAGCGAGATGGCGTTCCGGTCCCGGTCCACCACCGTCAGGTACACGGTATCGCCGTCGTCGACCAGCCCGGCAGCGACTTCCCCGGCGGCCTGATCGGGATCGATCAGCGCACGCCGTGCAGCTGCGTACTCCTTCGAGACCAGCCGTTCGAGCGGAGCGCGCATGTGGTCCGGGTCGGCCAGGTAGGCGTCCCGGTCGGCGAAGGCGAGCTTCTTGGCCTCGATCAGCAGGTGGAGGTAGGCGGTCGAATTGTGCCCGAGTCCCTCCAGGTCGAACCCCTCGAGGATGTTCAGCATCAGCAGCGCCACGAAACCCTGCGAATTCGGCGGGATCTGCATGACCTCGTAGCCCCGGTAGGTGGTGCTGATCGGGTCCACCCACATCGAGTCGTGGGCGGCGAGGTCTTCGCGGGTGACGAAGCCGCCGGTCTCCTCCATGAACTCGTGGATCGCGTCGGCAATTTCCCCCCGGTAGAAGACATCGGTTCCCTCGGCAGCGATTCGCTTGAGGGTCCGGGCGAAGTCGGGGGACCGGAAGACCTCGCCGTGTTCGGGAGCTCGTTTCCCGTCCACCAGGTATGTGCGGGCCGCCGCCGGATGGCGCGACAGATGATCCTCCGCCGATTTCCACTGGCCGGCGATGACCTCCGAGACCGGAAATCCGTCCTCCGCGTACCCGATCGCCGGTTCCAGCAGGTCGCCGAGGGGTCTGGTTCCGAACCGGCTCGCCAATTCGTCCCAGCCGTCGAGCGCTCCCGGCACGGTGACCACCTGCGGCCCGCGTCCCGGCATCCGGGTCAGACCGTCCGCCCGGAGCTTCGCGGCGTCGGCCCGCGCACCGGCGCGGCCGGTGGCGTTGAGGCCGTGGAGCGTTCCGGTGGCCGACTCGTAGTAGAGGGCGAAGAGATCGCCCCCGATCCCGCACATCATCGGCTCCACCACATTCAGGACGGCGGCGGCGGCGATGGCCGCATCCACCGCGTTCCCGCCGTCCTGGAGCACCGAGAGGCCGGCGGCGGTGGCGAGCGGCTGGCTGGTCGCCACCATCCCGTTTCGGGCCAGCACCGGAGACCGGCCCAGCCCCGCGTCGTCGGCTGGGCGGTCGCCGCGCTGCGCGGCGAGGGGGGACCCCGCGGTCATGGCTGCTGCCAGCAGGAAGGGAGGGAACTTTCGAATGCGCAAACCGCCACCTCGCTCCGGGAGTGTAGGGGGCTCAGCCGGTTCTTCCGCCCCGGACCAGCCGCGCCCAGGAGTCCCGCAGCGGCACGGTCCGGTTCAGGACCGGATGTCCGCTCCGGTGATCGAGCTCGTCGGCTGCGAAGTAGCCGCTTCGTTCGAGCTGGATGCGGGCGCCCGGTTCGAGGTCGCCAACTGCCGGTTCGACCATCGCGCCCCGGAGGATCCGCAGCGAATCCGGATTGAGGTCGTCGAAAAAGTCACCGTTCGCACCCGGCGCCTCTGTCCGGAAGAGCCGGTCGTAGAGGCGCACCTCCACCGGAACGGCGTGGCGCGCCGACACCCAGTGGAGCGTTCCCCGCACCCGGCGGCCGTCGGGGGCGTCGCCGCCGCGGCTCGCCGGATCCAGCCGGCCCCGGATGGTGGTCACCGTTCCGTCGGCGTCCTTCTCGACCCCGGTGCAGGTAACGAGCCAGGCGTACCGGAGGCGGACTTCCCGTCCGGGCGCCAGCCGGTGGAACCGTCGTGGGGGATCCTCCATGAAATCGGCCCGCTCGACGAGGAGCTCCCTCGAGAACGGAACCTGTCGGCGCCCGGCCCCCGGATCCTCCGGGTTGTTCACCGCCGGCAGGGTTTCCTCCATCCCCTCCGGATAATTCTCGATGACCAGCCGGACCGGGTCCAGTACCCCCATCAGACGCGGCGCGGTCCGGTTCAGTTCCTCCCGCACCGCGTGTTCCAGGAGGGCGATGTCCACCACGCTCTCGCGCTTGGCGACCCCGATCCGTTCGCAGAATGCGCGGATGGCCGCCGGGGGATACCCGCGTCGGCGCATCCCGGCGAGAGTCGGCATCCGCGGATCGTCCCAGCCGGCCACCTTGCCGGTCTCCACCAGCCGGAGCAATTTCCGCTTGCTCAGTACCGTGAAACCGAGGTTCAGCCGGGCGAACTCGATCTGGCGCGGGGTGAACGACGCTTCGGCTTCCCGGACGCACCAGTCGTAGAGCGGTCGGTGCGCCTCGAATTCGAGGGTGCACAGCGAATGGGTGATCCCTTCGAGGGCGTCCGAAAGCGCATGGGCAAAGTCGTAGAGCGGGTAGATGTTCCATGCGTCGCCGGTCCGGTGGTGGCGGGTGCGCCGGATCCGGTAGAGCGTGGGGTCCCGCAGGTTCATGTTGGGGGAGGCCATGTCGAGCCGCGCCCGCAGCGCGTGGCTGCCGTCGGGGAACTCCCCGGCCCGCATGCGTCGGAAGAGGTCCAGGCTCTCTTCGACCGGACGGTTGCGGAACGGGCTCTCGATTCCCGGGATTCCCGGTGTCCCCCGGGTCGCCCGGACTTCCCCGGGGCTCCGGCTCTCCACATACGCCTTGCCCTTCCGGATCAGGACCTCGGCGAAATCGTGAAGCTGCTCGAAATAGTCGGAGGCGAAACGCCGCCCCCCGTGCGGGCAGTACCCGAGCCATTCCAGGTCCTGCGCGATCGCCTCCACATAGAGGCTCTCCTCCTTCTCCGGATTGGTGTCGTCGTAGCGGAGGTTGCAGGCGCCCCCGTTCTCTTCGGCAATTCCGAAATTCAGGACGATGGATTTCGCGTGGCCGATATGCAGGAAGCCGTTCGGTTCCGGTGGAAAGCGGGTGACGACCCGGCCGCCGTGTTTTCCGGCGGCCCGGTCCGCCGCGACGATCTCCCGGATGAAATCGGGGGCGCCCGGGGGTTCGGGATCGGGCACCCTAGCGAACCTCCGGTCCGCCCCGCCGGTCATCCCGGACGAAGCGGTCGCGGGCGGGCATCACGATTCGGGGAAGGGAATCCTGGTCGAGGGTGTCCCCCGATTCCAGAATTCCGTTCAACTGCAGGAGGAACGCGGTCAGGGCGTATACATCGTCGGGAGGAAGGGTTCCCGGCGCCGCCTGCGGCATGGCCCGCCGGATATAGTCGAAGAGGGTCGTGGCATACGGCCAGTAGCTGCCAACGGTGATCGGCCCGCCCCGATCCTCGTTGAACGGGAAGGCGTCGCCGGGAATGCGGCCGGCCAGCGCTTCGAACCGGGAACCCTCGCCGCGCGCGCCGTGGCACTGGACGCACTGCAGCCGGTAGAGCGTCTCGCCGCGCTCGACGGCTCCCGACCCGGGGGGGAGTCCGGCCCCGTCTGGCCCGATGTCGATGTCCCAGAGCGCGATCCGCTCCGGAGTGGCCGGTTCGCCGAAATCGAACCGGGGCACGTCCCCGAGCGAGGCCAGCGCCCGTCGCCGGGTCTCGTCAAGGGCGGCGCGTTCCCCCTCGGTGGGAAGCCCCGGCATCCCCGGGTGCAACTCGGGCCGGGGCGGCGTCGGGACTTCCGGCGCCGGCTCGATGACGATCTCCGGCGCAGCGCCGCAGGCGAGCAGCAGCAAGAGCAGCGCCGGGGCCGGCCTACCCGGCAAAGAGGACCTGCCCGTCCGGCTCCACCCGCCAGGGCCGGATCTGGTTGAAGTGGTAGCGGGTCCGGGATCCCCGCGCCGCGTGGAGCTGCTCGCGCGTCGGTTGCACGTAGCCGGTCTCGTCGGTGGCGCGGCTCATGAGCGTCGCCCCCCTGCCGTTCCAGTTCCACAACCGGCGGAAACGCACGTGGCACTTGGGGAGCACCGGTTCCTGGAGTTCCGCATCCTCCCAGGCGCCGCCGCCGTCGGTCGAGACCTCCACCCGCGTGATCCTGCCGCGCCCGGTCCAGGCCAGCCCGCGAATCTCCCGCCAGCCCGGTCCCCCGAGCCGCTCGGGCCAGGTGGGAGACGTGATCAGTGACTTGGCGTCCATCGTGAAGCTGAACATCCGCGCCTTGCCGCCCGGGAGCGGATCGGTGTACTTGGACGTTTCCTCCCGGGTCATGAACGGACGGTCGGCGAGCTCGAGCCGGCGGAGCCACTTCACCGAAGCGTTTCCCTCCCAGCCGGGGAGGAAGAGCCGGGCCGGGTAGCCCTGCTCGGGGCGCAGGGGCTCTCCGTTCTGGGCGTAGGCCAGGATCGCGTCGTCCCAGGCCTTTTCCATCGGGATGGAGCGGGTCATCACCGCGGCGTCCATTCCCTCGGCCAGGAACCAGGTCGCTTCTGGAAGCGCGCCGACTTCGCGGAAGATCAGTTTCAGTGCGACGCCGGTCCACTCGCTGGTGCTGGTGAGGCCGTCCATCTCCTGCGGGCTCATCTCCCGGAGCTGCCCCCCGTTCCGGTACGCGGCGCCGCCATTCCCGGAGCATTCGAGAAATCGCAGCCGCGACTCCGCCGGGAAACGCTTGAGATCGGCAAGCCGGAATGTGGTCGGCCGCTCCACCATCCCGTGGATGACCAGCTCCCAGCGTTCCGGATCGATGTTCGGGATGCCGCCGTGGTGCCGTTCGAAATGGAGGTCGGCAGGAGTAACGACTCCGTGCAGGTACGAGAGCGGAGTGCGGGAGGACGATGAGGGTTCGGGTTGGCCGACCAGCCGCTCGGGAGTTTCGAACACGGAGCGGTTGCCGACCGGGCTCGGAATCCGTCCTTGCATCCTGGTCGGGTCCTCGGGAGCCCGCGGGCGGCGGGGCTGGCCGCCGGCGATTCCGGCGATTCCGGCGCCGGCGATTCCGGCCAGCAATTCGCGGCGTCGGGCCAGGGGGGGCGACTTCTTCGGCATGGGCCGCATTATCGCGGAATCCTCTGCCGGGAAGGGATGCCGTCGCTATACTGCGGCACGTCCGGGCAGTCGCGCAGCCGGTACGGATTCGGGGCCCGCGCCCCCGCAACACGAGGGAGACTCATGGCCAGCCTGAAGGGAACGAAGACCCACCAGAATCTGAAGGACGCTTTTTCCGGCGAGTCCCAAGCGAACCGCCGCTACCTCTATTTTGCCAAGCAGGCCGATGTGGAGGGGTATCCGGATGTCGCCGGGAATTTCCGCGAGACCGCGGAGGGCGAGACCGGGCACGCTCACGGGCATCTCGACTACCTTCGGAAGGTGGGTGATCCGGCGACCGACCTGCCCATCGGGGACACCGTCCAGAATCTGGCTGCAGCGGTGGCCGGCGAGACCTACGAGTACACGGACATGTATCCCGGCATGGCGAAGACCGCCCGTGCGGAGGGCTTCGGGGAGATCGCCGACTGGTTCGAAACCCTCGCCAAGGCGGAGAAGTCGCACGCCGGACGTTTCCAGCGCTTCCTCGACGAAATCAGCTGAACCGGTGAGCGGTTCCGGCAGCGCCCGGGCCGGAGCGCCACCGTCGGTGCTGCCCGGCCCGGACCTGAGCTACGACCCGCTGGATCCGGTCTATTTCGATCCGGCGAGCCTGCGCCGGGAGATGGATCGGGCGTTCGACATCTGTCATGGGTGTCGCATGTGCTTCAAGTACTGCGACTCGTTTCGCGATCTCTTTCAGATCATCGACGACGCGAGGGAGGGGGAACCCCGGGACCTGTCATCCGGCGAGCAGGACCGGGTGATGGCAGGCTGCTTCCAGTGCAAGCAGTGCGAGTTCGCTTGTCCGTACACCCCGGGGAAGGGCCACGAATTCCAGCTTGACTTTCCGAAGCTGGTCCACCGGCACGCCGCGGTCCAGCGCCGGGATCACCCGCCCCGCGGACGGGCCGCGCTGCGGGACGCCCTGCTGACCGATCCGGACGGCAGCGCCCGCCTCCAGCGCCGTCTGCCGGTTGCGCTGACCGTGCTCCAGAACACCGCTCCGGCCCGCTACTGTATGGAGAAACTGGCGGGTATCCACCGCCGGAAGCAGCTGCCGCCGTTCGCACGCACGTCGTTCGACGACTGGGCAGGCACGGACCGCTCCGCGGCCCGTCCGCCGGGCGAACAGGAGGCGGTGCTGTTCCCCACCTGCTACGTGCAGAACAACGAGCCGGAGATCGGCAAGGACACGCTGGAAGTCCTGGATCACAACCGGGTCGCCGTCGACTGCGTCCCCGGCCTCGGGTGCTGCGGGATGCCGGCGTGGGAAGCCGGAGACCTCGACAAGGTCCGCGTCGCCGCGCGCCGAAACCTGGATGTCCTCGCGCCGTTCGTCGAGGCCGGCGTCCGGGTGCTGGCGATCAATCCGACCTGCTCCATGCTCATGCGCAAGGAGTACCCCGCGCTCGTGGACCGTCCCGACCGGGAGCGCGCCGTCCGCCTCGCCGCCGCGGTGCGGGACCCGTCGGAGCACCTCTGGAGCCTGCGGCGCGAGCCCCGCTTCAACACCGGCTTCCGCTCCTCTCCGGGAGGGCGCGTGGCCTACCACGCGCCCTGCCATCTTCGCGCCCAGGGGTCCGGCTTCCGGGCCCGTGACCTGATCCGCAAGATCCCCGGAGTCACACCGGTGGCGACCCTCGAGTGTTCGGGGCACGACGGGACCTGGGCGATGAAGGTCGAGGGCTTCGAGGCCTCCCGGCGGGCTGGAAGCAAGGCATTCGATTCGATGCGCGAGGCCGAAGCGGATTTCTGGGCCACCGACTGTCCGCTCGCCGCCATCCAGTTCGAGCAGCACGCCGGCAAACGTCCGATGCATCCGATGACCCTGTTGGCGCGGGCCTACCGCGAGGACGGATTTCCGACGAAACTGGACCCGCCGGCCGCAGACCGGACGGCATGAGCGAACCCCGGTTCCCGGTGCGCCGGGAGGAGATTCTCGATTTCGAAACCTACGGCGGGCAGCGGGACCGGATTCGCGCATCCGCGATGGCGGCCAAGGATCGCCGGCGCATCCACGCCGGCGCGTACCTCACCTTCCTGTTCGAGAACCACGAGACGATCCGTTACCAGGTCCTCGAGATGGTTCGCGCCGAGCGCATCGTCCGCGAGGCCGACATCCTCCACGAACTCGCCACCTACAACGAACTTCTGGGCCGTGCCGGCGGATTGGGCGCCACCCTGCTCATCGAGATCGACGATCCGGTGGCGCGCGACCGCCTGCTCCGCAAATGGAAGGGGCTGGTCGGGAGGCTCTGGGTCCGCCTTCCCGACGGGCGCCGCCAGCGAGCCGAATTCGATCCCCGCCAGGTCGGGGAGGACAGGGTTTCCGCCGTCCAGTACCTGCGTTTCGACACCGGCGGCGAGGTTCCGGTCGCCATCGGCTGCGACTTGCCCGAACTCGAGGTGGAGGCCGTACTCACCGCGAGTCAGCGGGCGGCGCTCGCGGAGGATCTCGCCGAGGGAGCCTGAGGCGCCGGGAACGGTAGAATCCGGGTTTCGGCGGGACCGGATCCCGTCGGATGAATCGGAGGAAGCCGTTGTGTCCAGATTCTGCCTGAAGCGTTACGGGGGGACGCTCTCCCTCGTGTTCCCCGTGCTGCTGGCCGCCGCGCCGGCGTTCGCCCAGCGCGGCGTGGTTCGCGGCCAGATCACCGACCCGGACGGCCAGCCGCTCGAAGGCGTCGCGGTGGTCTTCGAAATGGCCGATGGCGGAGGGGGCCGCACCAGCACGACCACGGGCGATGACGGGCGTTTCACCCGTCCCGGCGTGCGGCTCGGAAACTATCGGGTCAGCTTCGAATTGGAGGGGTACGAGCCGCTCCAGGTGTTCGTGACGGTGGGGTCGGCGCCGGCGCTGATCAACCAGACCATGGTCCCGCTGCCGGAAGGGGTGCTCAGCCAGAAGCAGGCGGCGGAAGCGGATTTCCACCTCCAGGAAGCCCAGGCCGCCTTCAACAACGGGGATTTCGAGAAGGCTGCCGAAGCGTTCCGGGCCTTCATCGAGCTTGTTCCCGATTCCGGCGCGGCATGGTTCAACCTCGCTTCCGCCTACGAACAGGGCGGAAACATGCTTGAAGCGATCGACGCCTACGAGAAGGCGGCAGAACTGGATCCCACCATGCGCCAGGGCCTCCTTTCGGTGGCCGCCATGTACGGCGGGATGCAGGAATGGGAACAGGCGATGGCCACCTACGACCGGGTGATGGACCTCATCGAGGACGACGCGGTCACCCTGTTCAACTACGCCGTCTTCGCGAGCAACTCCGAAAAGGACGAAGTGGCCTCCGAATTCTTTGGCAAGGCCATCGAAGTGAACCCCGACTTTGCCGTCGCCTGGTTCCAACTCGGTATGCTGAAGGCACGGCTCGAAGACTACGAGGGCGCGGGCGCCGCGTTCGAGCGCTTCCTCGAGCTGGATCCCGATAGTCCGCAAGCGGGTGCTGCCAGGGAGCTCCTGGAACAGATGCGCCCCGGCGTCTGAGCCGCTCCCGGCATCGCCCCCCCTGGAGGTCCTCATGTCCCGCAACCGATTCCTCATCGTCGCCCTGGCGATTTCCCTCGGCGCCGGCGCCGGCTTCGCCGCCGAGAACAACAACACCGATCTGGCGGTCCCGCTCCACGACCGCCTGGGCACGGTGGCGTACCCGGTGAGCGGGGTCTCCGAGCTGGGACAGAAGTACTTCGACCAGGGGCTGCGGCTGGTGTATGCCTTCTGGATGGCCGAGGCGCGCCGGTCCTTCGACGAGGCGGCGCGGCTGGATCCGGATGCGCCGATGGTCCACTGGGGCCGTGCCCTCGCCCATGGTCCCTACCTCAACCAGGGGTCTCCGCCGGAGAGCCAGCTCGAGACCGCATGGGAGGCCATCAGCCGGGCGCGCGAACTGGCGGGGTCGGCGACACCCCGGGAACAGGCGATGATCGAGGCGCTTGCCGCCCGCTATGCCGAGGATCCGGCATCCGAACGGGATCCGCTCGACAAGGCGTACTACCGGAAGGCCCGGGCCCTTGCCGAGGCCTGGCCGGACGACGTGGACATCCAGGTTCTCGCGGCTGCTGCCTGGATGAACACCACCCGCTGGAATTACTGGGATGACAACGGGAAGCCGCTCTCCGGCGAGACCGAATGGCTGGTCGCGCAGGTCGAACGCGCCCTCGAGATGAATCCGGAGCATCCCGGCGCGATCCACTACTACATCCACGCAGTGGAAGCCTCCGACGATCTCGGGCGCGCTGTCCCCTACGCCCGCCAGCTCCCCCGGACCATGCCGGGCGCCGCCCACCTGGTCCACATGGGATCGCACATCCTGATCCAGACCGGCAACTACGACGAGGCGGCGGACTTCAACCTCGACGCGGCAGCCGTGGACGAGCTCTACATCGGGATGCCGGATCAGGAGGGCCGCTATCCGGTGGGTTCCTACCAGCACAACGTTCACTTTGCCTGGTCTGCCGCCCAGTTCGAGGGGCGGAGCGCGGTCGCCCTCCAGCAGGCGTACAAGCTCCGCGACAAGGTGCGGGTTCAGGCGAGCCCCAACGCGATCCGGGATTCGTCGCGTTCCCAGCTCTTCCTTTCCATTCCGCTCTTTGCCGAGGCCCGTTTCGGAAACTGGGACAACATCCTGAATGAGCCGGCGCCGCGGGCCGAATATCTTTTCGAGACCGCCGTCTGGCACTACGTGCGGGGCCTTGCGCACTCGGCCACCGGGAACCGGCAAGCCGCCGAGGAGCATCGGGACGCGGTGGCGGCGATCGCTGCCGACGAGAAGTTGCCCGGAATGGGGCGCGTTTCCGCCAGCGACATGTTGCGGCTCGCCGCGACGGCGCTGGACGCCGACATCGCCCGGCGGACCGGCGAACACGACCGTGCGATCCCGCTGTTCGAGAAAGCCATCCACATCCAGGACAACCTCGCCTATACCGAGCCGCCACCGTGGTACATGCCGGTGCGGCAGGCGCTCGGCGCCGCGTTTCTGGATGCGGGTAGCCCGGACCATGCGGAGGTCGCCTTCCGCGAGGACCTGGGCCGCTGGCCGGAGAACGGCTGGTCCCTCTTCGGCCTGCTTCAGTCGCTGCGCGCCCAGGGGCGCATTGACGAGGCCGAGCGCGTGCAGCGCCGCTTTCTCCGCGCCTGGGCGCGGGCCGACGTGGTGCTCACCAGTCCCGTATTCTGATCCGGGAAGGTCAACTCCCGATGATCGGGGGGGCCTGCTCGCCCCGGGTCGTCAGTCGCCCGCCGTCGCCTCCTGGCTCGTGTCGGCGTTTCCCGACGCCGCCCGGGATCCTGCCGGCAGTGTCACGATGAATTCGGCGCCCTTCCCGGGTGTCGAGTTCACTTCGAGCGTTCCGCCGTGGCTGCGAACGATGTCGTGCGAGAGGGAGAGTCCGAGACCGGTGCCCTTGTCGGTGTCCTTGGTGGTGAAGAACGGCTCGAAGATCTTCGCCAGGTGCTTTTCCGGGATCCCCGGGCCGTTGTCGCGGATCCGGACTTCCACATGCTCGTTCTCGCGCCGGCTGGTTACGGTGAGACACGGCTGATACCCCGCTTCGGTTTGAGGGGAACGCTGTTTCTCGAAGGTGGCCTGGCAGGCGTTGGTGACGATATTGAGAAACACCCGGCTGAGATCCTGGGGCACCGCCTTGACCTCCCCGACGTCGTCGGCGAGATCCTTCTCGATGGTCATCTGGAAGGTGGTGTCCACCGCGCGCATCGAGTGGAAGGCGAGGGCCACGTACTCGTCCAGCATCGAGTTGACGGCGGTGGGCCGGGTGGCGCCCCCTTCCTTGCGGGCATGTTCGAGCATCCCGTAGACGATGGAACTGGCGCGCTTGCCATGGTGGTTGATCCGCTCCAGGTTCCCGGAGAGGTCCGACCGGATGTCCGAGATCTCCTCCCGCGTCTCCTCCGGGATCATCTCCTGGACGGTCTCCAGTTCCGCGTTCAGATCCTCGAGCAGACCGTTGGACAGATCCGCAAAGTTGTTCACGAAGTTGAGCGGGTTCTTGATCTCGTGTGCGATGCCGGCGGTGAGCTGGCCAAGTGAAGCCAGCTTTTCCTGCATGACCATCTGGTCCTGAGCCTTCCTCAGGTCCTGAAGCGTGTTTTCCAGCTCGTGTTTCTGGCGTTCCTCCCGGGCCAGCAATTCCTCGACCAGATTCAGGCGCTGGACCTCGAGGGCGTTGCGGCGGAACACCTCGAGCGCCTTCGCCATCTCGCCGACCTCGTCCTTCCCCCGTACCTTGACCTCGGTTTCCAGATCTCCGCCCGCCATCCGCCGCATCGCCCGCGACAGGTTGTTCAGTCGCCGCACCAGGAACCGCGCGACGAACAGCCAGAGGATCAGCGCCGCGCTGGTCACCCCGAGTATGTTCAGCGCCAGCAGGAGGGTCCGTCCGAGATTCAGCGCGGCCTCCGAGGCTTCCGTGGCATTCCGGGCGTCGATTTCGAGGCCGGTGGTAAGCAGGGCCACCACCCCTTCCAGTGACTCGGTGACCTCCTGGTTCCGGATGAGGAAAAACTGCTGGGAGCGCAGCTCGGACAGATACCGACGGCGCAGCGCGAAGGCTCCTTCGTCTCCCTCGCCGAGCTCCAGGATCTCCTGGTGCAAGGTGCGCAGGGAGGCCAGGCCGGCATCCCCGAGCGTTCCGAAGGAACTCTCCGCCTCGGTGGTCGCCGCCCAGAACCGTTCTTCGATCGTCGAAATCAGTTGCGGGTCGTTCTGGACCACCACGTCCGAGATGAGCCGGAGCGCAATGGCGCCGCGCGACTCGAGGTTGCTCAGGGCCTGGAGTCGGAGCAACTCGTCTTCCGATCCCCGTTCCTCGATCGGGACCGGGGTGTCGTCCAATTCCCGGAGGCCGGTCGCCATGTAGAAGAGCTGATCGTCCAGCGGGGGACGGACCTCTTCGTTCCACTGGCGCCCGAGTACGGCCGCCCGGTCCTGGATCCGGAAAAGTGACTGCTGGAGCGCCACGCTCTCGGTTACCGAAAAATGAATGCTGCGCAGGTTGTCGGCCAGATCCTCCACGAAGGTAAGCAGACCGCTGCTTCGATCGTTCGCCGGCAACTGGGCGGTGAGTTCGATCATCCGCGCCGCCGATTCCATGAGGTCGATTTCGGTCAGCGTGTCGCCCTGGTTCAGGGCTTCCATGCGTCCCACCACGTTGACCGTTTGCGCTTCCACGACCAGGCGGGGAGCGGCGCCGGCGAGCGTTGTCGCCTCCTGCGCCACGTGAACCGCAGTCGTCAGGGCAGGTACGTGTTCCTCGTTGATTTCGCGCTGCAGCGATCCGACCCGGAAGAACCCCAGCCAGGCGACCAGGCTGGCAGCCAGGGTAATGACCACCGCCGAACCGAGCCCGAGCGAAATCTGGAACCCGATCTGCCGCGGGATCGGAAGACGGTGTTCCTCGTTGTCGAATTCCTCCGCGTCCCCGTTCCCGAACTCTTCTTCGTCGAGGGCGTCTTCCTCCAGCGGATCGATCGTGGCGCCGACTTCCCCGTCCGCCGGGCCCTGGCGCTCGGCCTTCCCGCCGTCGGGGGTCGCCTGGGCCGCCACGGGTTTCTTCCGGTCAGCGAAGCCGGCTCAGGGCGGCCAGCTCTCCATTGGCTTCGATCCGGGTGAGGAACACCCGATTGGAACCCTGATTATCCTCAGGCCCGTATTGGAGGCTGAATCCGCCGATGCTGAACCGGCCGACTTCGGCCACCTGCGCGAGGAAATGGGCCGGGGTGGGATTGGCGCCGCATTCCTCCAGCACCTGTACGGTCAGGCGCCCGGCGATGTAGCCCTCCAGCGACACGAGATCGGCGACCGCGTTCGGGTCCACCCGCCGGAGCGCTGCCTGATATTGCTGTGTCACCGGGAACTCCGGGTCGGAGGGGAACGGAACAACCTGGGTGATGAGGATTCCCCGACCCTCGGGCCCGAGCCGGTCCGCCAGGGCGGCGCTGCCCACGAACGAGATCGTCAGGAAGGTCGGGTCGAACCCGATGCGTCGCGACCACTGCACGAACGCTCCCACCGGGTCGTAGGCCCCGACCATGATCACTGCTTCCGGCCGGGCGCGGCGCAGGGTGACCACCGCGGTCTTGACCGCCGTCGAATTCCGTGGAAAGGGCGCCTTTGCGACCAGGTCGAGCCGGTTGCGGACCAGAGCTCGTTCGACCCCGGTAAGCCCCGCCCGTCCGAAGGAGTCGTCCTGGTAGAGGACGGCGAAGCGGGAGTGGCCGAGATCCCCGACAAGCCGGTCCACCGCCTCTGCCGTTTCCTGATAGTAGGAGGCGCGGACGTTGACCGTGGTTCGGGCGAGGCCCGGATCCCGAAGGAACTCGGCGCCGGTGAACGGTGCGATGTAGGGCACTCCGGCCTGGGAGGCGGCTGGTTCGGCAGCGAGCGAAGTCGGCGTTCCCACCGGCCCGATCAACCCGAAGACACCTTCCTCCTGGATGAGCTGACGGGTGTTCTCGAGGGCGCGTTCAGGCTGGTAGCCGTCATCCAGCGAAACCAGTTCGAGACGCCTTCCCCGGACCCCGCCGTTGCGGTTGGCCTCTTCGAAAGCGGCCCGGATGCCAAGCCGCATTCCCTGCCCAAGGGCCGACGCCGGTCCGCTCAGTGCTGCCGACTGGCCGAAGAGGATCCGTTCCGCGTCCACCCCGCGCACCGTCTCCGCGTCCTGCCCCGCTGCGGCCACCGGCGCCAGCAGGACGAGCCAGGCAAGCGTGGTCGCGGTGCGGGTCACGGGTCTCCCCGGTAGGACAGGGTCAGGCAGGTGATGTCGTCCGACTGGTGTTCCCCGCCGGTGAATTCCCGCACCGCCTCCACGACCGTGTCGTTCACCCCCATGGGATCCGAGGTTCCGACACCGGAAAGCACCCCGCGCAGCCGATCGTCCTCGAACAGCGTGTCGTCGGGCCGCTCAGCTTCCGGAACGCCGTCCGTGTAGAGGAACAGGCGGTCGCCCCGCTCGAGCTGCACGCGGTCCTGGGAGTACGGCAGCCCGGACATGACGCCGAGCGCGACGCCGGCGGTCAACGGAAGCAGACGGGGTTTCTCGTTCTGCCGCAGCAGGTAGGGAGGGCAGTGTCCGGCATTCGCGTAGGTGAACACCCCGTCCCCGTTCACCACGCCGTAGAGCAGGGTGACGAACATCTGGGACTCATTGTCTTCGCAGAGGACGTTGTTCACCTGTTCCAGCACCGAGGCGGGATCCAGTCCGCCGGCGGCATGTCCCTTGAGCAGGGTACGGCTCACCATCATGAACAGCGCTGCGGGAACGCCCTTTCCTGACACGTCCGCGATCACCACGCCCACTTGCCGGTTCGGAAGCAGGAAGACATCGTAGAAATCGCCGCCCACATCCTGCGCCGGAGTCATGACGGCGTGGGTAACGCAGTGGTCGGTCTCCGGAAAATCCTGTGGAAGGATGGAGGCCTGCATCTTCCGGGCGACCCGGAGCTCCTCGTGCAGCGCGATGAGCCGGTTCCGCTGGGTCAGCGCGTCCCGCAGCATGGCGACGTGGCGAAGGCTCTTGTCGAGGGTGAGTTCCAGGTCCTGGAAATCGATTGGCTTGGTGATGAAATCGAAGGCCCCGCGGTTCATCGCCGTGCGGATGTTCCGCATGTCGCCGTACGCGGAAACCACGACTGCGCGGACACGGGGGCGGACCTCCTTCAGTTCATCCAGCAGCGTGAGCCCGTCCATCCGCGGCATGTTGATATCCGTCATGATGAGATCGATCTCTTCGTTCTGCTGGAGCGCTTCGAGCGCCTGGACGCCGTCCTGGGCGAATACGAACCGCATGCGGCCCTTGCGGATGTCCCGGCGGAAACGCTGACGAACGAGGAATTCGAGATCCGGCTCGTCGTCCACGACCAGGATGGTGGGGGAGTCAACCATGACCGTCCATTATCGCAGTTGCGGGCGTGTTGCGGCGGGAGGCCGGATTCGGCGTCTCGTTTCGTCGCACCGGCTTCGGAACGTTCCCCATGGTGTCAGGGTGCGTTCGACCTCGGCGCGCCCCCGCGGTGTCGTTTCCTCGGGCGGCGCCCCGGCTTGGCGGAGATGCACGGCGTGCATGGACACGGTCGTCGCCGGGGTTGCCCGGTTGCCGGTGCGGAACGTCCCGCGGTTCGGAAGGCTATCCGCGGAAGCGACCGGATTCCCATCCGGAGGCACACCCGGGAACCGGCGATCCGGGTTTCGGTCCGCCTTCGTCACGGGGGACCGGTTCCGGGGCGTTCGTCGCCTGGTGGAGAACTTCGCGATCCCCCTGGGGTGGTCCGGTTCCGGGCGCCGCACGCCGGGTCAGCCGCCGAAACCGGGCGGGCGTCGCTGATGGAAATCGGTTGCCTGCTGGTAGGCGTGGGCGAGCGTGAGGATCCCGGTGTCGCCGTAGAGTCGCCCGGTCAGCCGGAGGCTCGTCGGGGAACCCTGGTGGTAGCCGTTCGGCATCGAAATCTCCGGGTGTCCGGTGAGGTTGGTGAGTCCGAGTCTGGAGCCGATCACCACATCGAAGTCCCCGAGTGCTTCGTCGAATTGCTGCATGATGCGCGTGCGGCGCCGCATGGCCTGGATGTACTCCACTGCCGGTACGAAGCGGTGCAGACGGAAGCTGTCCGGCCAACTGCTCTCCTCGGGGGGTTCCTTCATCATCAGGTCGTCGCCGCTCCGCGTGAGCGCGTCGTGCGCGGCGGCCGATTCGGTGACCAGGACGAAGCCGAGGCGCCCGGCGCCGAAATCGGACAGATCGAGCGGCGTGATCGAAACGCCGAGACCGCGCAGGATCTCGAGCGCGGCCCGGGTGTTGGCCTGGCTCGCCCGCTGCTGTTCGGCCCGCTCCGGCGCGTTCGGGTTGTTCTCGATGTCTCCCTCCAGCTGTTCCCGGTCGTAGGCGACCCGCAGCCCCCGGGGGTCGGCTGATGCGTCCCAAAGGAAGTCGGGGTCGCGCACCGCGCGGTCCAGTCCGTCGGGGCCCCGGATTGCCTCGAACACCAGGGCGCAGTCCTCGGCGCTCCGGCACATCGGGCCGATCTTGTCCATGGTCCAGGACAGCGCCATCGCGCCGGCGCGGCTCACTCGTCCGAAAGTCGGGCGGAGTCCGGTTACCCCGTTGCGCGTCGAGGGCGAGATGATGGAGCCGCGGGTCTCGGTGCCGATGGCGAAGCCGACCAGTCCGGCGGCGGTGGCGGAACCGGAACCGGCGGAGGAGCCGCTCGAACCCTGCCCTGTGTTCCAGGGATTGCGGGTCCGCCCTCCGAACCACCGGTCTCCCTGGGCCAGCGCTCCCATCGAGAGCTTCGCCACCAGCACCGCGCCGGCTTCGGTCAGTTTCCGGTACACGGTCGCGTCCTCGTCGATTTCCCGGTCCCGGTACGGCGAGGCGCCCCAGGTGGTCCTCGTGCCCCGAACCGAGAGCAGGTCCTTGGCGCCCCAGGGGATGCCGTGCAGCGGTCCGCGGTGGTTTCCGGCGGCGATTTCCTCGTCGGCCTGCGCCGCCTGCCGGAGGGCGAGGTCCTCGGTCAGTTGGACCACGCAGTGGAGTTCGGCGTCGAAACGCCGGAGCCGATCCAGATAGATGCGGGTCAGTTCGGTGGAGCTGATCTCGCGTTTCTCGATCAGTCTTGCGAGGTGGGTCACCGGCAGGAAGGCCAACTCCTCGTCGGTGGACGGACGTGGTTCGTCGGGCCGTGACGGGTGCATGCCGGCCCGGGTCACCGGCATCTCCTTCCCCGGGGGAAGGGGGTCGAAAACGAACGAGGGCGGCGTGTGGTTGTGGAGATCCGGTTCGCGGTTCGCCCGGTAGGCATCCATGAAGTTGGTGTCCCGGTTCAGCCGTTCCAGCACCGGCGCCAGTTCCGCGTCACTGAGCGAGAGGCCGGCCAGCGTCTGCGCCTTTCGGAGCATGTCGAGGGTCACCTCCGAGGCCTCGCCGGCGCATGCGGTGAGCGTTCCGGGAAGCAGCGTGCCGCCGAGTCCCGCTGCCGAAAGGCCGGCCAGGAAGCGTCGGCGGTTCCAGGCGAGCCGAGGGGTGCCGGGAGGGGGAAGGGTGGGGGAGCCGGTCATGCGCGCATTGTGCCGGATTCGGCGGCAGGGCATACCCTTCGCCTGTTCGGCATGAGGAAGCGCGGCGCGGTACTCCGGGTGCACCTCGCAAGCGATTCGGTCGAACCGGGGTACTACACGCTCGACCGGGTCCGTTTCGAAGCGGCCGGAAAGGAATTTCCGGACACGTTCCGGCGCCTTGCGCCTAGCTATTCCGGGGACGAGGCGGGATTCGTCCGGGGCGTTGCCGATGCCGAGGTGCTGATCGGCTGGAAATTCCCCCGGGGCGATCTGGCGCAGCGGGCGCCGCGTCTCGAGTGGATCCAGCTCATCGGCGCCGGAGTGGATCATCTGTATCCGCTCGACTGGTTGCCGCCCGGAGTGCAGCTGGCGAACGCCAGCGGGGTCCACACCGGCAAGTCCTTCGAGTACACGCTGATGGCGCTGGTGGCGCTCTTCACCCGGCTCCCGCGGCTCCTGGAGCACCAACGCGAACGGAAGTGGTCGAAGATCCAGACCGGGACACTGCCCGGGCGGACCGCTCTGGTGATCGGACTGGGCGCCGTCGGCGCCGGCGCCGCCCGCGCGGCGAAGGCGCTCGGGATGCGGGTTCTGGGAGTGCGCCGCTCGCGGTGCCCCCGTCGTCATGTCGACCGGGTGTACTCCTTCGCCGAGCTCCCGACGGCGCTCCCTCACGCCGACTTCGTGGTTCTCGCGGCGCCGCTCACTGCCGAAACCCACGAGATCCTGGGGGCGGCGGAGATCGCGCTGCTGCCACGAGGCGCCGGGGTCGTGAACCTGGGTCGGGGACGGCTGATTGAACAGTCGGCGCTGGTGGCGGCGCTCCGGAGCGGCCAGCTTGGCGGCGCGTTTCTCGATGTGGCCTGGCCGGAGCCGCATCCTCCGGACGGCCCGCTGTGGGATGCGCCCAACCTGATTCTCACGCCGCATGTGGGCGCCGACGACATCGAGAACTACGTTCCGCTGGTGTTCCGGATTGCACTCGAGAACCTGACCCGGTATCTCGCCGGGAAGCGGCTTCGCAATCGGGTGCGGACCAGTCTCGGATACTGAGTCGGGGTCGCCAGGAGCTTGCTCCGATTCGTCAAGCTCGCGCCGGTTCGTCAAACCGTATTGCGGGAAGGGGGGGGCGGGTGCTCCCGGCTCCGTGCCGCCCGGCCTGCCTGCGGAGCGGGGGCGTCATGGGACGAGCAGGGAAGCGAGCCGTCGTTTCGGGACGCTGCTCGCGAATCGTGTTTCCGGCGGAGAGCGGCCTCGAGCCGGAGGCGTGCCGGTTTCCTTCGCGCCGCTCCCCGCTTGCGAACCCCCGGAACTCCGGGTCGCCCCGCTTCTGCGCCCGCGTTCCGTTGCCACGCCGGCATTCCCCTTCGTGGAGACCAACTGTCCATCCCGGGGCCCGTACCCGTATTTGACTTGCCACCCGCTCCGGGCTATAAAGGATCGTTCGCCGGGTGTTCCCCTGCCCAGCCCCACGGAGGCGAGTGATCCGAAATGATTTCTGCAAGATCCAGGGTGGGATCCAGGGTGGGCGCGCTGACAGTGGCGGCTGCGCTGCTGCTTCCGGGCGGATTCGCATTCGCCCGGGAACAGGAGCGGACCGGGAAGGGCGCAGCCGGACAACACCATCCGCTCCTGCCTCCCCACGAAGTGTTGAACGAGTTCGGGGTCATCAGTTCAAGCGGCCACGACGACGGCGGCTGGGCCCTGGAGCCGGAGCTCCGGGTTCCCGAGCAGTATCAGTATCGCCGGCGCGACCAGCAGCTCAAGGAAGTGGACCTGACCGGAAACCAGCTTCCCCCGGTGCTCACCGAGATGCGGGTACTCAGCAAGGAAGTGGAGCCCGGCGGCGAAGTCCGAGCGATCGCCCGGGTGGTTTCCCCGTACAACAAGGCGCAGTCGTTCGTGTCGCTGTTCTACAACCGGGAACTGGGCCGCGCCGCGACCATGTACGTGAACTTCCAGCCCAACGACAAGGACGAGACCCTCTTTCTTGGCCGCGGGAAGCTCTCCCGCTACGCGGCCCCCGGTCGCTATGTGGTGGGAACCACGATCATCGCCGACCGGGTCGGGGACCGGAAGGCGTACTGGGCGGACTTCCACCAAGCGATGCAGGAGGACGACGGGTCTCCCATCGGCTTCGACGTACCCGGAAACGATACCTACGACATCGACGCTCCGACTCTCGAATGGGTGAAGGTGGACACCGAGCGGGTCCGCGCCGGCGGCGGGCTCATCCACTACCGCGTCATGGCCAGGGACGATGTTGCCGGCGCCACCGAGGCGGAAACGGTGTGGGTTTCGCCGAGCGGCTATCACCAGATCCGCTCGACGATGGTCATGGTCGGCGGGACGCCGGGCCTCTTCAAGGGCGTGCTCCGGATCCCCCGGTGGTACGAAGGCGGACAGTGGTACCTGATGCGGGTCTCGCTCAAGGACGACGCGACCAACATCCGCTATTACTTCAATCGCACCGAGCCGCTCATGGAGGCAGCCGTGGTCCAGGTCGATCAGGAAAGGGAAATGATCGACCAGAATCCGGCGAAGGTCCTGGCCGTCCAGTTCAGCAGGAACGAAGCGAAGCTGGGCGAGCGGGTGGGCCTGACCGTTCTCGCCGAAGACGACCTGTCCGGTGTCTTCGCGATCGAGGGCTATGTGCGGTCCCCGAACGGGGCCGATGCCCTGAAGGTGAAACTCGACAGTCTCACGCCCGAGGCCGGAGCATTCGTGGATGTGAATCGTCCGTCCAAGCTGCCGGAACCCAATATCTGGACCGGCAGTTTCACGGTGACGGAAACCATGGAACGGGGCGAGTGGAAGCTGGTTCGCCTCGGCATCTCGGATGCCGCCCGCAATCTTTTCACCTACAATGAGAACCGGAACCCCGAGATCAGGGGAATCACGGTCAGATTCTTCAGCGGAGACGCTGGCATGGATGAAGGCGGTAAGCAGGGAAAACAACAGGGGAAACCACGCCAGGGGATAGCACAACAGGGGAAACCACAATGATGGACCGACGCGATTTCTTCAGGCTGGGCGTTACCGCGGGGGCCGGGGCATTCCTGAGCACCCGCAACGCTGCCGGAAGTCCGATCATCGAAGCCGGTGCGGGAATTCCGCAGGGCGGAATGATCCTGCCGGAGAGCCCGGGCTTCCGAACCAGACACCTCGTGACCGTGATCCTCGGCAATGGCGCCCGCAAGAACGACGTCATCGACAATCCCGAACACTCTCCGTTCCAGACGGAGATGGCCAGGGACGCCACGGTGTTCATGGAGGACTACGGCGAGACTGCAAACCTCCACGGATACATGTATTCCGAGGTGCTTTGTGGAGTGGACGCCCCCGCGCAGCGGCCCCGCTATCCCACCTGGTGCGAGTACATCCGGAAGAAATCCGGAGGCAAGGCCACTGATTTCTGGACCCTCCAGGGGGCGTCCTACTACCGGGCGTGGACCTGGGATGTGAAGCACTTCAGTCAGCACCCCGAGTACGGTGTGAAATACGGTTCCACCAGTCTCACCATGAACCGGATCTTCTATCCGGAGCAGAAACTCACCGGCGAGCAGATCGTGGATCTCAATGTCGAAAAAGGCCTCGGGCACACGCCGGAGGAGCGGCAACAGGTCGTGGATTTCATCGACGGCGTACTCGCCCGGAAGTCCTATATTCCGCCATCCACCCGAGAGCCGGTCATCAACCGGGAAATCCCCTACGGGGACGCCCAGGTGCTCACCCTGGTTCCGCAGATTCTGAAGGAGTTCAAGCCGAAGTCCATCACGGCGCAGGTTCTCGCGCTGGACGACGCTCACGCCGACTTCGGATTCTGGGATTACAACACGGACTACTGGGAATACATCAAGCACATCAAGACCACCGACGAATTGATCGGCAACCTGTGGAACGAGATTCAGTCCGATCCGTATCTACGCGACACGACCGCGCTCGTGATTCGTCCGGAATGCGGCCGCGACGACGAGGTCAACATCTACGGACAACTCGGTCACAGTCCGGGCAACTACTATGCCCACTACGTCTGGCTCATGGCCCTGGGACCGGATTTCAAGAAGGGCCACACGGTCACCGAACGGGTCCAGCGCCGGGATGTGGTTCCTACCCTCGCCTATCTCATGTCCGGTGAGAACGCCGAGTACGCGACGGGCCACGTTCGCACCCAGATGTTCAAGGACGAATACCGGTTGCCCCCGTACATCCTTCCCCCGACCGCGGAGGTGAAGGAACCCGCAGTAGACTGGGAGAAGATCGTCGAAGAACGCCGGATGGCGGACAAGGTGAAGGAATTCGCCCGCTCCACCGTCGGATACGGCGACTGATCCTGCCCGGGACAGATTCCGGGCACACCCCCACAAGGAGACTCAAGATGGACGACAACACGCGTCGCGACTTCCTCCGGACGGCCGGTTTCGCCGTAGCCGGCGTGCTCGGTGCCTCATCCTTCGCCACGGCCCGGCAGCAGGAGGGAGAGAAGAAGGAAGATGAAGAACAGCAGGAAGAGCTGGACTACGATGCCCTCTTCGCCGAGGATCCGGAGGATGAGGATACCCGTGCGTGCCCGCAGTGCGGGGCCCTCATGTATCGGCAGGGTCGTACCTGGACCTGCGAGAACTGCGGCTACAGCTACGTCGAATAGATTTCCGCAGCTACCCCGGTAGCGGGACCCGCCTCGGTGAAATCTGTTTTATTGCGGGTCTGGTGCGTGAAGCGAAGGGGGTGTCACGGTCTCTCCCCGGATCATCACCTCACCTTCGAACACGAAGCGCCCTTGGAAGGGAGTTTCCTTGATCAGCAGCGGAAGCCAGTACCGGTCGTCCTGCCACATCTCGTCGAACGGAATCCTTTCGACGTGGGTCCAGATCGGAGTCGCCTCGTCCGTGGCGCGCGGCTTGCCGCGAAATCTCCCGGTGCGAAAGACGAAGACCTGGAGCGAGTAGCCGTCGAGGAACTGGAAGGCGAGTTCACCGATCTGGCGGGGACCAACCGCCTGGATGCACAGCTCCTCCTCCACTTCCCGAATCGCCGCCTCCCGCGGCGTTTCCCCCGCCTCGATGCGTCCACCCGGGCCATTCAGCTTCCCCTGACCGAGGCCCCGGTGCTTGCGGATGAGCAGGATCCTCGATCCCCGCACCACGAAGAGCAGCGTGGCCCGTTCCACCGGTTTCCAGTCGTCCCAGTTGAAGGAACGGAGAAAGCGCTCCGCCGCCGCCGAGGGCCGGGGCGTGAGGAAGGAGGCCGCCGGAATCAGCCGTCCCACCCCACGCCGGACAGCTTGCCCAGAAGCGAGCCTTCACCCTTGCCCCCGCCGCCGGTCTGGGGAGCTGCCTGATGGATGCGGCCGGCGAGGCGGCTGAACGGGAGTGATTGCAGCCATACCCAACCTGGTCCGGTGAGACTTGCGAAGAAGAACCCCTCGCCGCCGAACAGGGCCGACTTCACGCCCCCCACGAACTGGATGTCGTAATTGACCGATGGCGCCAGTGCCACCAGGCAACCGGTGTCCACCCGCAAGTGTTCTCCCGCCTCGAGTTCCCTTCGGACCACCGTGCCGCCGGCATGCAGGAAGGCGAGCCCGTCGCCTTCGACCGATTGCATGATGAATCCCTCGCCGCCGAACAGGGCGGTTCCGATCTTCTTCTGGAAGGCGATGCCGATGGAGACGCCCTTTGCGCCGCACAGGAAGGCGTCCTTCTGAGCAACCACGCGGCCGCCGAGTTGAGCGAGATTCACCGGGATGATCTTTCCCGGATAGGGAGCGGCGAAGGCTACCCGTTGCTTGCCCCGGCCCTGGTTCACGAACTCGGTCATGAACAGGCTCTCTCCGGTAAGCAGCCTCTTGCCCGCGCCAAGCAGCTTTCCCATGAACCCGTTTTCGTTTCCGTCGCCGAAGATCGTCTGCATGTCGATCCCGTTCGACATGAACATCATGGCGCCCGCTTCCGCGATGGCGCCCTCACCGGGATCCAGTTCCACTTCGACGAACTGCATCTCTTCCCCGAAAATCTCGTAATCCACCTCGTGCATGCGGGACGGGACCGGGGGAAGGCCGGTTGCCGCGGGGTCCAGGTCGCGGACCCGGGACAGCGGCTGCCAACGGGAAGCGCCATGCTGGCAGACCAGGGTCGTCCCCGACCAGCGACCGGACTGGACGCCCTGGCGAACTGCGTGAGCGGGAAAGGGGCCGGTAGTCCGTCCTCCCTCCGCTACATACCATTGACTGTAAGCCATGGCTCCTGCTCCCTTTCCTTGCCGGACCGAAGCGCGGTCCGGTTCGGTTTTCCGGTGAAATGCCGAAGGCCCGGGTGCACCGGCGCCAGCCAGGGCGATGCGGGCCCCCGCGAACTCTACCGAGCCGAAGCCGACATGAGGGGATGACGATGAATCGGGCGCGCGAGGATCTGCTGGCGGTTTTCCGGGCGGGGCTTCGGGCGGCCGATCCGGAACGGATCCTCGAGGAAGACCTCGCCGGAGATCCCCGATCCGGATGGACCCTGCGCGGCAACCCGTTGCTTCCGGGTTGCGGCGATGGCCCCGACAGTGTCTTCCTGTTCGGGGCCGGCAAGGCGGCGGCCACTCTCGGACGCGGCGTCGAACGACAGCTGGCCGGCGAGGAATGCAGCGGGCGCCTCATCGTGAAGTACGGACACCGAGTGCCGGTGCCCGGAGTGGTGGTGGAGGAAGCCGGGCATCCCCTGCCGGACGCGAATTCGGCCGCTGCCACCGGACGGGTTCTTGCCGACCTCAGGCGGGCGGGCCCCTCGGCACGGGTGCTGTTCCTTCTGACCGGCGGAGCATCGGCGCTGTTCGCCGCTCCTGCGCCGGGCCTCACGCTCGCCGACAAGATCGAGACCGGCGCGTTGCTCCTCGAATGCGGGGCCGACATCCATGAAATGAACACCGTCCGCAAGCATCTGTCGGCGGTGAAGGGAGGCCGACTGCTCCCGCACCTCCCTCGAGGCCGAACGGCAGCGCTCCTGATTTCCGACGTCGTGGGAGATCAGATCACCTCGATCGGCTCCGGCCCGGCGGTTCCCGATCCGACCAGTTTTGCCGAAGCGGTGCACGTGCTTGAGCGATACCGCCTGATGAACCGGATTCCGCGCCCGGTGCGGCGCCATCTCGGTCGTGGCGCCGCCACCGAAGCGGGAGCCCCCCCGGAGACGCCGGAGGGCGTCGTACCCCACACCATCCTGGCGAGCAACCGTCAGTCGCTGGCGGCAGCGGAGGCCGCCGCCCGGGAATTCGGCTACCACACCGAGGTGTTCGCCCGGGACATGGTCGGGAATGTCCATCGAACGGCATCCGCTTTCGCCCGGCGCCTTCGGGAACTCGAAGCTGCCACGCAGCCGGTGGCGCTGCTCGCCGGCGGCGAACTCACGCTCAAGGTTTCCGGACCGGGTCGTGGTGGGCGCAGCCAGGAGTTTGCGGTAGTTGCCGGGCAGGAGCTGCGGAAGGCGCCCGGGGCGGTGCTGCTCGCGGCCGGGACCGACGGGACGGACGGTCCGACCGACGCGGCCGGCGGGTTCGCCGACGGTTCCTCATGGGATCGGGCGGCGGCGCTTGGGCTTGATCCGGTGGATTTCCTGCGCCGGAACGACACCTGGTCCCTGCTGCGCGCAGTCGGGGACCTGGTTCACACCGGTCCGACCGGAACCAACGTGATGGACCTCGTGATCGGGGTGAGCCGGCCGGCGCCGGATCAGGAAGCGGGTTCGGGGTCGAGTACCTTCTGAAGGTGTTTCCGAACCGCGTTTGCCCGGCGGGAAATCGCCGAGGCACTCAGCGGAACCGCCCGGAGGCGGGCGATGTGCTGGATGCTGTAGCCCTCGTGAAAATGCAGCCGGTAGATGCGGCGGCTGAGAGCCCGATCGCGCGGATCCTCCATCGTGGCTTCCAGGAACGCCCGTACGGATTCCTCCGCTTCGCGCATCCGCACATCATGCTCCGGGTGCATGGCGCTCTCGCCGCCGAATACCCTTTGGCCCGAGCTCTCGAGAACCTCCAGGATTTCCGGCGATAGCGGCACCGGGCGTCTCTTCCCGCTGCCCCGGCGACGAAACCAGTCCACCACCACCGAATCGGCCACCCGCTTGACGTAGCCTTCGAAGCTCTCCCGCCGCTTCTCCTCGAACTGGTTGAGGCGCGACCGGTCATGGGTGAGGAGTCGGCGGAAGACTTCCTGTTCGATGTCACCGGCGTCCTGGCCGAGGCCCCGGCTTCCGGCGCGCAGCCAGACGACCATCCGGACGACAGCCCGACAGCGCCTCACGAACTCTCGCCACAAGGGGTCACTGGGCGCGGTGGCGCGTAGCCTCCGGAGCAATTCGGAACTATCCATCTGCGTACCTCACACTTGCGGAGGATAGGGTTTCCGCTCGCCCATTGCCACGGCGACTCCGGGGCCCCCTGCACGACCCGGCGATCGGACGAGGGCGAAGTCACGACTGCACCGGGCGGACGCCGGCCGCAGGCGCGAGGCGGGGGGTTCCCGGAGAGCGAAAACCGGAAGCAGCGCTCCGGTGTCCCCGGAGGAAGGGACCCATGAACCACCGGGTTCCCACGGGCGCGGTGCACCCGGCTCGATCCGGAACATGGCCGAGCCTGATCTCCAGGGCAAACGGTCCGTTCCGGTTTGCATGGACACAGCGAGTCCGGAAGGCCCGGCCGGCGCCGTCTGGTCGAAGCCAAACAGGTTCGTGATGCCGAGCTGTTGTCGTGTCCTCCACGAATGACGCCGATGGGGCGGCAGCGCTCAAGGGCGCCGGGGACCCTCGTGGTTCCCGGCGATTGTCTGCGTCACCGCGTCCGGCTGCAATCTATACTGCTCCGGGAGCCCTTGACCCGTGTACCCGCGCCCTCCGGACAATCCTGTTCCATCCGGCGTGCGAGGGTCGGTGTGTTGATGGCGACTGTCTCGGGGAGGAAGGGGGTTTCTTGCACAACCGTTTGCCGTCTGACGCCGGGACCGCGTCGTTCCACGCCACCACGATCCTGGCTGTTTCCAAGGACGGACGTACGACGCTGGCCGCCGACGGGCAGGTGACCCTCGGCGATGTCGTTGTCAAGCACACTGCACGGAAACTGCGGCGCCTGGCCGACGGGAGGGTAGTCGCCGGATTCGCCGGGGCGACTGCGGATGCGCACGCCCTGTTCGCGAAATTCGAGATGAAGCTGGATGCGAACCGGGGGAACCTGGAACGCGCGGCCGTGGAATTGGCTCAGGACTGGCGCACCGATCGGGTCTTGCGCCATCTGGATGCCCTTCTGCTGGTGGCGGACAAGGACCACCTCTATGTCCTTTCCGGAGACGGGGACGTCATCCAGCCCGAGGACGGGGTCATGGCGATCGGTTCCGGGGGGCCGTTCGCCATGGCTGCCGCCCGGTCCCTGTACAAGGCCGCGCAACTCTCGTCCCGCGAGATTGCCGAGGCGGCCATGGCCGCGACCGCTGATTTATGTATCTACACGAACCACCGGATCGCCTACGAGGAGGTGTGACCGCTGGTTCGCTATCTTCCCCCGGTGGGATCGGAACCTCCGTCCCCCATTGACGAGCCCACTCCGCGTCAGATCGTTCAGGAGCTGGATCGCTATGTCATCGGCCAGGTCGACGCCAAGCGGGCGGTAGCCGTCGCGCTTCGCAACCGCGTGCGGCGGCTTCACCTGGAGCCCGGGATCGCCTCCGAGATCGCCCCCCGGAACATCATCATGATTGGCCCCACGGGGGTGGGGAAAACCGAAATTGCGAGGCGTCTGGCCCGGCTGTCGCGTGCGCCTTTCGTCAAGGTGGAAGCATCCAAATTCACCGAAGTCGGGTACGTCGGGCGGGATGTGGACTCCATGGTTCGGGAGCTCGTCGAGGTGTCGGTGGACATTGTTCGGGAGGAACTCGTTGAGGAGATTCGTGACCGGGCCGAGCTGAACGCCGAGGAACGCCTGCTGGATCTCCTCCTGCCCGAGGAGACCGATGCCGCGGAGGGGCCGGAAACCGGCGACCCCGATTCGGACGGGGAGCGCCAGTCCGAAGAAGCGGTCCGCCGGCGTAGCCGTGAAAAACTCCGTGGTCGTCTGCGAAGGGGGGAACTGTCCGACCGGACGGTCGACCTGGAGATGCGCGAGCCGGCAGTCCCGTTTCTGGAAGCGACCGCCGGATCGGTCGAGGATCTGGACGTCAACATGGTCGAGATGCTCCGGTCGGCCTTCGGATACCGCTCCCGCACACTGGAGATGCTGGTGCCGCAGGCGCTCGATTATCTGATCGAGGAAGAGGAGGAAAACCTGGTGGATACCCGGCAGGTCTCGCGTCTCGCGGTCGAGCGGGCGGAGGATTACGGGATCATTTTCGTGGACGAAATCGACAAGGTCGCGGGTGCCGGAGAGATGCAGGGGGCGGAGGTTTCCCGGGAAGGAGTCCAGCGCGACCTGTTGCCCTTGCTCGACGGGTCCGCGGTGAACACCCGCTACGGCATGGTGCGAACCGATCACATCCTGTTCATCGCTGCCGGCGCCTTTCAGGACGCGCGCCCGAACGACCTGCTCCCCGAACTCCAGGGCCGATTTCCGGTGCGGGTCGAGCTGGACCCTCTTTCGGTTGACGATCTCGAGCGCATCCTCACCGAACCCGAGACCGCCATCATCAAGCACTACTGTGCATTGATCCACGCCGAGGGGATTCGAATTTCGTTCCGCCAGGACGCCATCCGGATGATCTCCGAAGTCGCGGTCCGGATGAACGACCGGATGGAGGACATCGGGGCACGCCGACTCCAGACAATTCTGGAACGGATCCTTCACGAGATCATGTTCGATGCGCCGGACATGGAGAAGAGAGAGTGGGAGATCGACGCCGACTACGTGAACCGGATGCTCGAGGGGATCGTCGAAGACGAGGATCTGTCTCGATTCATTACCTGAGAACAGCCATGCGGGGATGGTCCGGGAAAGCGTCTCGGGTTCTCCTGCTCGGGCTGTTGGTCGTGTCAGGCTGCGGTCGGCGGGGCCCGCCGCTGGCGCCGCTCCGCATCCTTCCCGCGCCGCCGACGATCCAGCCGATCCGGCAGGAAGGCGGCGATTTGCTGATTCAGTGGACCGCGCCCGTGGCAGACGCGGACGGCTACCTCCAGGACCTTCGTCTTCGTCGAGCGGTGATCGAGATGCGAATCGTGGATGTCCAGAAGAGGGCCGCCGTTCTTCGAGCCGAGAATCGAACGCGGACAGCGCCGCCGGAGGAAGTGGCGGAGGCCGGAACCGCTTCATCGTTGCCGGGTGGGGAAAGACCGGCGGGCCAGGAAGCGGTCGTATCAGAATCCGCTGCCCCCGGGAGTCCTGGTTCGCCGCCGTCGTCGGAGTCGTCGGGTCTCCCGTCCGCTGCCCCCGGGAGTCCTGGTTCGCCGCCGTCGTCGGAGTCGTCGGGTCTTCCGCCCACTGCCCCCGGGAGTCCTGGTTCGCCGCCGTCGTCGGAGTCGTCGGGTCTCCCGTCCGCTGCCCCCGGGAGTCCTGGTTCGCCGCCGTCGTCGGAGTCGTCGGGTCTCCCGTCCGCTGCCCCCGGGAGTCCTGGTTCGCCGCCGTCGTCGGAGTCGTCGGGTCTTCCGCCCACTGCCCCCGGGAGTCCTGGTTCGCCGCCGTCGTCGGAGTCGTCGGGTCTTCCGCCCGCTGCGCCCGTTAGTCCTGAATCGCCGTCGTCGTCGGAGGCGTCGGGTCTCCCGTCCGCCGCGCCGGGTAGTCCTGAATCGCCGTCGTCGTCGGAGGCGTCGGGTCTCCCGTCCGCCGCGCCGGGTAGTCCTGAATCGCCGCCGTCGTCGGAAGCGTCGGGTCTTCCGTCCGCCGCGCCGGGTAGTCCTGAATCGCCGTCGTCGTCGGAGGCGTCGGGTCTCCCGTCCGCCGCGCCGGGTAGTCCTGAATCGCCGTCGTCGTCGGAGGCGTCGGGTCTTCCGCCCGCTGCGCCCGTTAGTTCTGGATCGCCGTCGTCGTCGGAGGCGTCGGGTCTCCCGTCCGCCGCGCCGGGTAGTCCTGAATCGCCGCCGTCGTCGGAGGCATCGGGTCTTCCGCCCGCTGCGCCCGTTAGTCCTGAATCGCCGTTGTCGTCGGAGGCGTCGGGTCTTCCGCCCGCCGCACCTGGGAGCCCCGAATCGCCGTCGTCGTCGGAGGCGTCGGGTCTCCCGCCCGCCGCGCCGGGTACGCCTGAATCGGCGCCGTCGTCGGAGGCGTCGGGTCTTCCGCCCGCTGCGCCCGTTAGTCCTGAATCGCCGCCGTCGTCGGAGGCGTCGGGTCTCCCGTCCGCCGCGCCGGGTACGCCTGAATCGCCGTCGTCGTCGGAGGCATCGGGTCTTCCGTCCGCCGCGCCGGGTACGCCTGAATCGCCGCCGTCGTCGGAGGCATCGGGTCTTCCGCCCGCTGCGCCCGTTAGTTCTGGATCGCCGTCGTCGTCGGAGGCGTCGGGTCTTCCGCCCGCTGCGCCCGTTAGTTCTGGATCGCCGTCGTCGTCGGAGGCGTCGGGTCTCCCTCCCGCTGCGCCCGTTAGTCCTGAATTGCCGCCGTCGTCGGAAGCGTCGGATCTCCCGTCCGGCGCGCCGGGTTCCCCTGGTTCCCCGCTCCCGGCAGAAGCGTCGGGCCTCCCTCCCGTCCCGTCCGAGGCTCCGGCTTCTTCCCCGTCGTCGGGAGCGCCGGTTCCTTCCGTCCCGTCCGAGGCTCCCGATCCCTCGACGATGGAGGGGTCACGATCGGCGCCAGATTTGGCCGGGGAAGGAATGGGGGAGGTTCCGATGGAGGGAGCCGATATCGGCGAATCCGTCCCCGGGTCAGAGGCCGAACCGCAAGGACCGGTGGTCCAATATGAAGATGTCGAGTTCGAGCCCTTCGAGGAGATCGAATCGGAGACGCCCGGCGAAACCCATACCCTTCGGGTTCCCATCCTTGATGCTTGGGAGGGGCAGCGGCTGGAGTTTCGCATCCATTACGAGAGCAGGAGCGGCGCCGGCGAACCGGCCGAACTGCTCTCCGTGGATGTCACCGGTACCCTTCCTGGCGTTGAAGGAGTCGAGCCCCGGGTCGAGGACGGAGTGGTCACGATCGTCTGGGACGATGTGCGGGATGCCGAGGCGGTGGCCGCCGCGGCGATTCTGTCCCAACCGATGTTCGAGGTGTTCCGACAGCAGGGGGGAGCCCGGGAACGCATCGGGAGGGCGCTCGGGCCCGAGTACGCTGACCGGGACGTCCAGTGGGGTGAAGAGGCCTGTTATGCGGTGCAGCTGGTGGTGGCGGCCGAGACCGAAGAACGAGTGATCGAGGATCCCGGCCCGGAGTTCGATCCGCCTCCCGAAGTCACCGATCCCGATTCCGAGGAAGGCGGAGAGGGGGAAGCGACCGGAAACCGGCCGGAGGATTCCGTCGATCTGGTGCCGGAATCGCCCGGGGCGGCAACCGGAACTCCCCCCGAACCCGAGACCGTAGCGTCGTCGGCATCCGAGAGCGCGCCCGCGCCGGAACCGGTAGGGTCGTCGGCTCCGCCGCCGGCATCCGAAGGTGCGCCCGCGCCGGAACCGGTAGGGTCGTCGGCTCCGCCGCCGGCATCCGAAGGTGCGCCCGCGCCGGAACCGGTAGGGTCGTCGGCTCCGCCGCCGGCATCCGAAGGTGCGCCCGCGCCGGAACCGGTAGGGTCGTCGGCTCCGCCGCCGGCATCCGAAGGTGCGCCCGCGCCGGAACCGGTAGGGTCGTCGGCTCCGCCGCCGGCATCCGAAGGTGCGCCCGCGCCGGAACCGGTAGGGTCGTCGGCTCCGCCGCCGGCATCCGAGGGTGCGCCCGCGCCGGAACCGGTAGCGTCGTCGGCAGCGCCGTCGGCATCCGAGAGCGTGCCCGCGCCGGAACCGGTAGCGTCGTCGGCTCCGCCGCTGGCATCCGAAGGTGCGCCTGCGTCGGAACCGGTAGCGTCGTCGGCTCCGCCGTTGGCATCCGAGGGTGTGCCCGCGCCGGAACCGGTAGCGTCGTCGGCTCCGCCGTTGGCATCCGAGGGTGCGCCCGCGCCGGAACCGGCAGCGTCGTCGGCAGCGCCGTCGGCATCCGAGAGCGCGCCTGCGCCGGAACCGGCAGGGTCGTCGGCTCCGCCGCCGGCATCCGAGAGCGCGCCCGCGCCGGAACCGGTAGGGTCGTCGGCTCCGCCGCCGGCATCCGAAGGTGCGCCCGCGCCCGAACCCGTCGCACCGGTCGAGCCGCCAGCCCCGGAATCCGTCGCGCCGACCGGTATGGGAACCGGTGCGCCGCCGGACATGCTCCCCCCGGCCCCCGGCGCGCCAACGGGTCCCGGAAGGGGCGCGTCGGCTCCGCCGACCCCGGCCCTTGCCGACCCGACCGGAACCGGTACCGCCGCGCTCCCGGACACGATGCGCGGGACGCCACCCGATCGGGAAGCCGATCCCCTGGCGCCGGCCGCCTGGAGCCCGATTCCCGTCCGGGTTCCTCCCGCCGGCGCCGGGGCGCTGAGCGTCGGTCCGCTGTCGGAGCTGGTCTGCGTGACTCCCATCGACACGTTCCCGCCCGCGCCTCCCGAGGATCTGCGGGCCTTCCAGGGAGAAGCCGCCATCGAACTGAGCTGGCTGCCCGTTCCCGCTGACGATCTTGCCGGCTACCATGTGTATCGGGCCGGGCAGTCCGGTCCGTTTCGCCGGCTTACGGGAACGCCGGTCGAGCGAGCCGACTTCCGGGATGTCGACCGCGAACCCGAGTTGGTGTACCGCTACCAGGTCACCGCGGTGGACACCGCTCAGCCGGGAAACGAGAGTGCTCCCTCCGATTCGGTCGTGGTGCGGCCGAGATGAGACCGGGACACCGTACCGGGAACGGGTAGAATTCGGCCCGGCCCCGCTCTTCCTGTCGCGCGGCGCTCCCCGGAACCGATGCAGATATTCCTTGATACCGCCAACGTTGCCGAGATTGCTCGTGCCCGCGCCATGGGACTCGTGGACGGAGTCACCACGAACCCGTCGCTCATGGCGCGCGAGAACGGCAGCGCCAAGGAGATCCTGGCGCGCATCGCCGGGATCGTCGAGGGGGATGTTTCCGCCGAGGTCATCGCCACCGATGTTGCCGGAATGGTCCGCGAGGGAAGGGAGCTGGCCTCGATAGCTCCCAACATCGTGGTGAAGTGCCCGCTCACCCCGGACGGGCTGCAAGCGGTCCGCAAGCTTGGCGAGCATGACATCCGGGTGAATGTCACCCTGTGCTTCAGTGTGCCCCAGGCGCTGTTTGCGGCCAAGGCGGGCGCGGCGATCATCAGCCCCTTCGTCGGCCGTCTGGATGACATCTCGATGCCGGGGATGCAACTCGTCTCCGACATCCGCGAGGTCTACGACAACTACGCCTTCGACACGCGGATTCTGGTGGCGAGTATTCGGAACCCCCTTCACGTCGTCGAGGCGGCGCGGATGGGCGCCGACATCGCAACCATGCCGGCGAAGGTTCTGGATCTCCTGATCCACCATCCGCTGACCGACATCGGACTGGAGCGTTTTCTGAAGGACTGGGAATCTTCACAGGCTTCCTGAGGCCATGACGGTCGCCAAGGAGGGTTCCGCAGCCGCCCTCGCTGACTTCAAGCGGAGACACGACGCCGCCGAAGCCCCGGGAGGCGCCCGCCGGCTGGCGAAGCAACGCCAGGGGGGGCGGCTGACCGCCCGCGAGCGGATCGCCGCGCTGGTCGATCCGGGAAGCTTCGAAGAGACCGGACGGTTCGTGGAACACCACGCGAGCGGCTTCGGACTCGAAGAGCGCCGTTATCCCGGCGACGGCGTGATCACCGGTTACGCACGTGTGGACGGACGGCTTGTCTATCTGTTTGCCCAGGATTTCACCGTCCTCGGTGGATCGCTGGGAGAAGCGTGCGCCGGGAAGATCTGTCGGATCATGGATCTGGCGATGCGCCAGGGAGCGCCGATCATCGGCCTCAACGATTCCGGAGGAGCCCGCATCCAGGAGGGAGTGGCTTCGCTCGGCGGCTACGGGGAGATATTTCTCCGCAACACGCTGGCCTCCGGAGTCGTTCCCCAGATCTCCGCCATCCTGGGGCCATGCGCCGGCGGCGCGGTGTATTCCCCGGCGATCACCGACTTCACCATCATGTCCCGGGAGGCGAGTTACATGTTCGTCACCGGCCCCGACGTGATCCGGACCGTGACACACGAGGAAGTCACGAAGGAGCAACTGGGTGGCGCCGAGACGCACAACACCGTCTCCGGCAACGCCCATTTTCTCGGAGAGAGCGATGACGACTGCCTGAACCTCGTTCGGCAACTTCTCTCCTTTCTGCCATCGAACAACCTGGAGACGCCTCCTTCCGGTTCCGGCTCCGATCCGGTGGACCGGGATGCGGACGGATGCGACACCGTCATTCCCGATGCCCCCGACCAGCCCTACGACATCAGGGACGTGATCGGCGAGGTTGTGGACGATGGGGATTTCTTCGAGGTGCAGGGGCTCTTTGCCCAGAATCTGGTCATCGGTTTCGCCCGGCTGGGCGGCGCCGTGGCAGGGGTTGTCGCCAATCAGCCGGCGGTGCTCGCCGGAGTCCTCGATATCCATGCTTCGGTCAAGGGAGCCCGCTTCGTGCGCTTCTGCGACGCCTTCAACATCCCGCTGGTGGTCTTCGAGGATGTCCCCGGGTTTCTCCCGGGGACCCGTCAGGAATGGGGCGGGATCATCCGGCATGGCGCCAAGTTGCTCTACGCATTTGCGGAGGCGACGGTGCCCAAGCTCACCGTGATCACCCGCAAGGCATACGGTGGCGCCTATGTCGTGATGGGCAGCAAGCACATCCGCACCGATTTCAGCTTCGCCTGGCCGACGGCGGAAGTCGCCGTCATGGGGCCGGAGGGGGCGGTGAACATCCTTTTTCGCCAGGAACTGGCCGAAGCCGAGGATCCGGAGGCGCGGCGCGCCGAACGGGTCGCCGAGTACCGCGATCGGTTTGCCAATCCCCATGTGGCGGCGTCGCGGGGCTTTGTGGACGCGGTGATTGCACCCCGCGAGACCCGGCGACGGCTGGCAATAGCACTCCGGTCCCTTGCGAACAAGCGGGACACGACCCCCCCGCGGAAGCATGGGAACATTCCTCTCTGACCCGTGATGTTTCGTCGGGTCCTGATCGCGAACCGGGGCGAGATCGCGATTCGCATCGCCCGCGCCTGCCGCGATCTCGGGATGTCCCCGGTGACGGTGCACTCCCGGGCGGATCGGGACTCGATGCATGTGGCCCTTTGTGACGAGTCGGTCGAAGTCGGGGGAGCGGCGGCCCGGAGCAGCTATCTGAACGTCGAACGGATTCTGGAAGCCGCGCGCATCATGGGTGCGGAGGCGGTACATCCCGGTTATGGCTTTCTGGCCGAGAACGCGGACTTCGCGATCCGGTGCGAAGAGCAGGGGCTCCGGTTTGTCGGACCGACCCCCGACGCCATGCGGCGGATGGGGGACAAGGCGGCGGCCCGCCAGGTGGCCTCCGAAATCGGTGTTCCCACGGTCCCCGGGTCGGGGGTTCTGGAACCCGAATCCGATGGCCGGGTCGAAGCCGGGGCCCTCGGCGCCCCCTTGCTCATCAAGGCGACGGCCGGGGGCGGCGGAATGGGAATGCGCCTGGTGCGCGATCTCGCTGTCCTGCCGCAGCGCCTCGCCGAGGCCCGCTCCGAGGCGGAAGCGGCTTTCGGGGACAGCCGGGTGTTTCTGGAACGCCTGGTGGAGCGGCCCCGTCATATTGAGGTCCAGGTGTTCGGAGACCGGTTCGGGAGCGTGGTGCACCTGGGAGAACGGGATTGCTCGATTCAGCGCCGGAACCAGAAATTGATCGAGGAGAGTCCGTCCCCCGTGGTCGACGGCGCCACGCGGGAAGCGCTCGGCGCCGCCGCCGTGCGGCTCGCTGCCGCCGTGTCCTACCGCAATGCCGGGACCGTGGAATTCCTGCTGGATCCCGAAGGGCGCTTCTACTTCCTGGAAATGAACACCCGCCTGCAGGTGGAGCATCCGGTAACCGAATGCGTGACCGGACTCGATCTGGTGGCGCTCCAGTTCCGACTGGCTGCCGGGGAGCCGCTGCCATTCCGCCAGGAGGAAATCGTGCCCCGGGGAGCCGCGATCGAGCTGCGGATCACGGCCGAGGATCCGATGGCCGGTTTTCTTCCGGTCGCGGGCCGAATCGACGAGTTCCGGCCGCCTCTCGGTCCCGGTATCCGTTGTGATTCGGGAGTGGTTTCCGGAAGCCTGGTCGCGCCCCACTACGATCCGCTGCTGGCCAAGCTGATCGCGTTCGGTCCGGATCGGGAGACTGCCCGGCGGCGCGCGCTGCGGGCCGTGCGCGAGACACGACTGACCGGCGTCGTCTCGACGCTTGTGTTCCACGAGCGCGTGCTGGATGCGCCGGCCTTCCGATCAGGGGACTTCGACACCTCCTTCGTTGCGACGGAATGGCCCCGACTCGCCGGAAGCCGGAACGACCGCGGCGATCTGTTGCCCCTTGCCCTCGCGGCGGCCGCCGCCCATCTGGCCGGAGAGGACCCGACCGGTCCCGTCGTCGACCCGGTTTCCCGGTGGAGGGACGCCGGGATGCGGGATCTCCACGCCCGGCGGTTGTGAGATGCGGCGACTCCTGGTTGCGGACGGTACGGAACATCGCATGCGGGTGGAGCGCACCAGCGAAGACGGCGCGGTCACCGTGTGGCTCGAGGGAGACGGGGCTCCGGTTCGAGTCGGCCGATTGGCCGGTTCCCTGCTCGTGAGTCGGGAGCGGCGGACTTGCGAAGCCGCGGTGTTCCGGCGCCCCGGGGAGATCGTGGTCGAAATCATGGATGCCCGCTTCGTGTTCGCCATGCGGTCCACCGGTTCGGCGGCGCGTGTTGCCGGCCCGCCGGGTCGCGCCGAGGTTCGTTCCCCCATGCCGGGCAAGGTGGTGCGGATCATGCGTGGGAATGGAGACCGGGTCAAGGAGGGTGAGGGGGTGCTGGTTTACGAGGCGATGAAAATGCAGAACGAGATCCGTGCCCCGGCCTCCGGCGTCCTCGGCAAGATGAGCATCGCCGAGGGATCGCCCCTCGAAGGCCGGGAGTTGCTCTTCGTCGTGGAGCCGTCTTGAGCATTCCTCCGTCCGACTCTCCTCCGCGTCGGCGTTTCCGGCTTCGTTTCCTTCTCGTCGCCGTCATCTCGGTGACGGTCCTTCTGGCTGCAGTCGTCATCCTGGTTCGAGTCCTTCCGATCCTGACCCCGGAACGGCTCACCCGCTTCGCCCTGGACCGGTTTTCCACCACCCTCAACATGCCGGTTGCTGTCTGGGAGGTCGAGGTCCATCCCGGTTCGGGCGACTTCGTGCTGACCGGGGTTCAGGTCGGACGCGAGCCCTCTCCCTTCGGACCTGCTCCCCCGGTCTATTCGGTGGAGCGCATCGAGGGCCGGTTAGGGTGGGGATCCTGGATCCCGGCACGCGTCGATCTGAACGAGCTGCGTGTCGAGGGAGTGAGTGTTCGCGGATTCGACGACGGCGCGACTCCCCCTCCCGGGACCGAACGTCCGCCGAACGCGTTCCTGGCAGGGTTGGTCGGCTCGATGTCGTTCTCGTCGGACCGGGTGGAGGTGTCGGGAACGACGATCGGGTATCGCAATCGCGTGACGCCGTGGGAAGTGCGGGTGGATGACCTGAGGATGGAAGTGCGTCCGGCGGGCGGCGCCGAGATGGACGCAAGTGTCCGTTTCGGGATCGGGGCCATTCGCCTGTGGGAGCGCCCGGACCTTGCCATGGAAATCGAAGGCGAACTCCGGATCCGGAACAACCTCCTGCATGTGGACCGCATGGACTTGCGGTCCGGGCTGCTGGAAGCGGCGGTGGTCGGAACCCTGGATCTCGCCAATGATCTCGACGGGCCGCTGCAGCTGACCGGCAGCGGCGACGCCGGCGCACTCGGACGCCTGCTGTTCGAGTTCGAGGATCTGGAGACGATGGAGGAACCATGGTTCGCATTCGACTGGATCGGTCGTTTCGAAGAGGTCGGCTTTGTCCTGGACGGGAGTTTCACGCTTCCGTCGGGTCGGTTCCACGGCGTCCCGCTTCGGGACTGGAACGGTGTCCTGCACTGGGATCCGGAGCGTGTCGAGATCCTGTCCTCGGAGGGGACCCTCGCCGGCGGAGCGGCAACGCTTCGGCTCCGGCAGGTGCAGCCACGCGAGGAAAACCCGGCCTCCCTCGAACTGGACGTGCGGGGAGGCTCCCTTTCCTCGGCACTGGCCGGGTTGTTCGGGCTCCCGACCACCCTCATGTCGTCGGTAGACCTCGAGGCCGACCTGCGCATGCCGTTGAGCGATCCCCTCGCCATGGTCGGCGCCATCACCGCCGCGGGCATCCGGCCGGATCCGCCGCCGGAAACCGGGTCCGGACCGGCGCCCCTGGGCATCGACCTCTCCGCCCGATTGTCGATCGACGAGGAGGCGATGACCATCCATGACGTTTCCGTGGAAGGGCCGGCCTTTCAGGCGCGTGGCGAGGGGTTCTATCATCGGGGGCGCGGCGCGGAGGTGGTTGTCACCGGCATCGCCGGCGAGATGGCGGAGGTCGACCTGGTGCAGCAGGAGTTCCGCCGCGTGGTCTTCGGAGAGGCGCCGGAGACCACGTTTTGGGACGTTGCGGGGGGAGGTGCTGTCGAGGGGAGGGTGACCGGCCCCTGGCCGGATCTGGTGATGTCCGGCGAAGTCGAGGGACGGGGCATGCGGTTTTCGGCGATTCGGGCGGACACCCTGATTGCGACCGGCGAGGTGGGGCCCGAATCCACCCGCATCGAGAACCTGAACGCCCGGGCCGGCGATGGCAGGATTACCGCATCGGGCGTCTTTGCCCGACAACCCGCGGTTGATGCGGACATGACCTTCGAGGCCTCGTGGGAAGACTGGGACGCTGCCGAGATCATCGCCTTTCTCGAGTGGGACATCCTCGCGGAGGGGATGGTGACCGGGACGAGCCGCACCATTCGCAAGGACGGGCGCTACACCGGCGGCGGCATGCTGAGCGGACATGACGGTTCGTTCCTCGAGCAACCGTTCGATGACCTTCGTCTGGAATGGCAAATGGACGGAGACGCCGCAACGCTGGCTCCGATGGAGGCCAATTTTCGGGGGGGCGCCGCTTCCGGCGATCTGCGGATCGGTCTCGTCGAGTGGGAAATGGAGGGCGCCGTGGCCGGGTCCGATTATCCGCTGACTCCCGGTCTGGCGCCCGAGTGGATCACCATTCGTTCCGATTTCGAACTGGACGTCGGAGGCGACCTGCTCGTCCCGGAGCTGGACTTTCATGCCCGGGTTCCGGACGCCGCGGTCATGGGCCTCTCGCTGGGTCCCGGTGAAATTCGCGCAGCGGTACGGGGCGAGACCTATACCGGGAGCGGCATGCTGGATTCCGGGGCCGCTCGTTTCGAGGTCCGGGGAACGGTTCCGGTCGGGACCGACGGACAGGCAACGATCGAAGTCACGGATGTGGACATCGCATCCCTGCTGGTCCCCGACGCCCGGGAACGCGGCATCGAGGTGGTGGTGGCCGGAACCGGGGCGTTCCACCTGGAGCAACCGCACGACGAGTGGATGACGGGCGCCGGCTCGTTGAGCCGGTTCCGGGTGACGGCGCCCGGCCTTCGTGTCGCTTCCACCGGGCCGACCCGGATCGTCGTCGAAGAGGCTCGGGTCCACGTGGAGGGTTTCGAGGCAGCCCGGGGAGAGGACCGGTTCCGGCTCTCCGGCTCGGTCGGCCTGGAGGACACGCTGATGGACCTTCGGGTGGGCGGGAACCTCTCGCTGGCCGCACTCGGGAATCTCGTGACCGGTCTCTCGTTCGGCGGCGATTTCGCCGTGGAAGCCGAAGTGCGCGGCCCCTGGGACACTCCCGAATTCTTCGGCCGGGGACGCATTGGCGACGGGAGCGTCAGGATCGACGGCTTCCCCCATACCTTCCGCGACATCGCGGGGGACATTCTTTTCGACTCGGATGTGGTGCGGATCACGGAACTTGCCGGCGAGGTCGCGTCGGGTCCGACCCTTGTTTCCGGAAACGTGTCACTGGACGGCTTCGAAATCGGAGCGATGGATCTCCGGGTGCAGCTCACCGACGCCCGGATCCGCTACCCGCTAGACCTCCTGGCGACGGTGGATGCCGACCTGAGCATCGCAGGCGAGCCGGACGGACGGCTCCTGTCGGGAACGGTGCGTCTGGACGAAGCCGTCTGGAGCCGCGAATACGAACTCTTCTCGAACATTTTCTCCGATGTGATTTCGGTTTCCGGGCCGGATCTTGGTGATGAAGGGGATGCGCTCGGGGGATTGCGCCTGGATGTCCGGGTGGAAACGGGATCACCCTTCGAGGTCGAAAACTCGATCTTCCGGCTTCAGGCGGCGGCGGACCTGGACCTGAGGGGAACGACCGACTCGCCGGCGGTGCTCGGTCGTGCGGACCTGGTCGGAGGGGAGGTCTACTTCGGAGCGAACCGTTTCGGCGTGGTCGCTGGACGCGCCGATTTCGTGGACCCGGGAGGGATCGAGCCGGTGTTCGACATCGAGGCGGAGTCGATCGTGCGAAGCTATCGAATTCGACTGCGCGCATCGGGGACCCCCGAGCAGATCGAGGCGAACCTGAGTTCGGATCCACCGCTTCGGGAAGCGGATATTCTCCGCCTGCTGTCCGGCGCCTCGGAGGAGGAACTGCTCACCGCGAGAAGCGACGACGAGGTGGCGGCAGCTTCGGCAGCCACCCTGTTGACCCAGACGCTGAGTGGCTCCATCGGGCGCCGGGCCGGACGGGTATTCGGCATCGACCGGATCAGTGTGGATCCGTTCCTCATCGGGCGCTTCGGAGACCCGACCGCGCGGATCACGCTCGGGAAGCAGGTGTCCCGGGATCTCAGCGTGCGGTACTCGTCCAGTTTCTCGGAAACCGACGAGGCCATCATCATTGTGGAATACACCCCCGAGGGACCGGTGTCGTGGGTTCTTTCCCGCGATCAGGACGGCTCGCTCGGCCTGGATGTCCGCTTTCACCGGAGCTTCTGAAACTGTTCGGACGAACCGGGTGGGGGATCCTGGCGCTGCTACCACCCTTGGCACTGTGGTCCTTGCGGGCCGAGGGCCAGGATGCTGGCGGATTCGAGGGTCAGGCCGTCGCTGAAGTCTCGGTCGTCTGGGCTGACGGGCGCGACACCCCGATCCCGGAGCCGGTCATGCGCCTGCTCGCGGTATCGCCGGGGGATCGGTACAGCAAGCTCCGCGTGCGCTCGTCCGTCAAGCAACTCTTTGCGTTGGATCGATTCGACGACATCCGTGTCCGTGCAACCCCGCTGGAGGCGGGCGGCGTGCGGCTCGTGTTCGAGCTGGCGCCCGCCGTTCAGGTCACGTCGCTCGCAGTGCGCCAGGCGCCGCGCGGCCACCTTGCCGCCCTGACCCGGGTTCTCGCCATCAGGGCCGGTGAGCGCCCGCACGATCTGGAGTTGCGCCGCCTGGACGCCGAAGAATATCTGCGTGCCGAGGGCTGGTTCGACGCCCGGGTAGCCATCCGGACCGAAACCGACGGCGATGGCGTCGCCGTCGAGGCGATCGTGCAGGCGGGGTCTCGGGATGTGGTGGGAGCCTTCCGCTCGGAAGGCGTGAACCGCGAGCAATCGGTCCGCCTCCAGCGAGTGCTGGGTGCGTTGCCGGGCCGACCGGTCTCGGAATCGGCCTTCGCATCCGGCCTTGCCGAAGTGGAGAGCACGCTGCGCGCGGAAGGGTTCCTTTCCGCCGTTGCGGATTACGAGCTGTCGCGTTCGGGAGGCCCGGGTCTCGATGTCGTGTTGCGGGTGGAGCCCGGCCCCCGGGTGACCCTGCAATTCGACGGCTTCCCGGAACGAAGCGATTTGTTCGACACGATCCGGACGCGCCTTGGGGAAACGGGTCTGGATGAGGACCCTCTCGAGGATGCTCGTCGAGAGCTTCTTGCCCTGCTCGAGGGCAACGGCTACCGCGACGCTCGGGTGGAGGTCATCCGGGAGTCATTCGAAGACCGGGCGACGCTCCTGGTGCGGTTCGTTGCCGAGACCGGGCGGCGCTTCGTCGTTGCCGGGGCCCGCGTGGACGGTGCTCCGCCGGAACGGGCCCCGCAGATCCAGGAAATCGTGGAACCGCTTGCTGACGGCGAACCGTTCCGGGACGCCTCCTGGCAGGGGGCCCTCGCCGCGATGCGGACCGCCTTGCGCCGGGAGGGGTACTACCAGGCCGAGGTGGCGGGGTCGGTGGCGCCCGCCGAAGAGGCCGATCAGCTCCTCCTGACCGCCCGGGTGCGGGCGGGGCCCCGAGCCCGGATCGCAGCCATCACCTTTGTGGGGAACACCCGCCACCCGGCGGCGGAGCTCGCGTCCGTGCTCCCGATCGGTCCCGGCGATTCCTTCGTGACCGAGAGGGTGATCGCGGCGCGCGAGGCGCTCCAGGCCTGGTACCGGGCGCGCGGCTTCCTCGATGCACGGGTGTCGGCCGAAGCGCCGGTGCTCGCGGAGACGCACGAAGCGACCATCGCATTCCGGATTGTCGAGGGGGAATACCTCACTGTCGGCCGCATTATCGTTGCGGGAGCGGAAACCACACGCGCGAGTTTCATCCGCAGCCGGATCGCCCTGGCGGAGGGTGACCCGCTGTCCAGCGAAGGGCTTCTGGAGACCCGGCGGCGCATCGCCGCCACCGGCATCTTTGCCGAGGTGGAGGTCGAATTGCTGGAACCGGAGGAGCCGGTGGGGGAACGCAACATTCTGGTCCAGGTGGTCGAGTCGCCGCGCAACCGGATCGGCTACGGGGCCGGGTACAGCCAGCGGGAACAGGTGCGGGTCGAAGGCGAATGGGCCCGCAGCAACCTTTTCGGGCGCAACCACACCCTCAGCATGTTCGCCCGCCTCTCGCTCCGGGGCACCCGTTTCATCACCACCTACCGCGGCGCCGAGGGGATTCGGCAGGAGGTTCCGATCTTCGCCAGCGCCTACCGCGAGTCCCAGGACCGGGAGAGCTTCGACTTCCTCCGCTATGGCGCCGGGGTCCAGGTCAGCCGCCGGGTCTTCGGGCGCAACCTGATCCTGCGATACGACTTCACCCGCAGCGAGCTGTTCGACGTGAAGATCAGCTCCAACGAGATCTATCGCGACTTTGCCGACAACCTGTGGCTGTCCACGGTTTCCGCGTCGGTGGTGGCAGATACCCGCGACGACCCGGCTTCGCCGCGGCGAGGCCGGTTCGGGATTCTGGACGTGGAGTGGTCCTCCGCGCAGCTCGGTTCCCGGGCTCCCTTCGTCAAGGGTCTCGGGCAGCAGTTCCTGTACTTCCCGGTTTCGTCCCGGGTGGTCCTGGCGCTGGCCGGGCGGATCGGACTCGCCACCACCCTCGACGCCGAGGGACCCGACGTGATTCCGATCACCGAGCGGTTTTTCGCGGGAGGTGCAACGACCCTGCGCGGCTATCGCCTGGACCGCGCGGGGCCGCTGGACGGGGTTGGATACCCGCTTGGCGGCAACATGCTTGTGATCGGGAACGTGGAAGCGCGGATCCGAATCTTCGGAAGTCTCTCCGGGGCCCTCTTCAGCGATCACGGCGGGGTGTATGCCCAGGTCCGAACTCTCGGCCTCGGGGACATCGCCCACAACGTCGGCGTCGGGCTGCGATGGGACACGCCCCTGGGCCCGGTTCGCTTCGACTACGGCTTCCGGCTGGGAGATCCGGACGCGGATTCGCGCGGGCACTGGCACTTCACGATTGGCCATGCCTTCTGACCGCTCGCTTCACCGAACGGTCGTGAGCCTCCTGGCGGTGGTCGCCTTCGCCCCGTGGAGCATGGCCGCCGCCCAGGAAGTCGTGGACCGGGTGGTCGCGGTGGTGAACGGCCAGCCCGTCACGCTTTCGGAGGCGGTCGAAGCGGTTGCCCTTCAGCCGCACGTCTCGCCGGCGCCCACCCTCGCCGAAGCGGTGGAGACCCTCATCGAGTCCCGGCTCATGGAATCCGAGGCTCGGCGCTATCCGATGGGGCCCATTCCCGCCGATGACATCGAAGCGACCCTGAGGGGTCTCCGGGGCCGATTTGCAAGCAGTGCCGCGTATCGCGCCACGCTGATCCGTCTGGGAATCCGTGAGGATTATCTGCGGAAGCGGATCGAGCGGGAACTGGTGGTGGATCGATACATCGAGCGCCGCTTCCAGCCCCTGGTCCAGGTTTCCCAGCGCGAAATCGAAGAGTATTACCGGACGGTTCTCCGCCCGGATCTGGACGATGCCGGCGAGACGACCCCACCCGATGTCGAACGGCTCATCCGGCGAACCCTCGAGGAGCGCCAGCTCAACCAGCGGGTGGACGATTGGGTGCAGGAAATCCTGTCGGAGTCTGATATACTGCGTCTCGCGCTCCCCGACGAGTGGGACGGTCGCTGAATCCCGGCTCGGGTCTACGCCGCAGCGCCCGGCTTTCGGGAACCTTCCGCATCTTTTCGTCGTTCTTGCAGTGCTTTTCCCGCTTCGGCGGCCGTGGAGTGCGGGAATCCTCCATGCGCCGGACGGCACGCCCCTTGCGTGCAATCTTCGCATCATTCGCAGACGCCTGACAGCACCTGACGGCAAAGGAACGTGGAAATGGAAACCACCGATTACGAGGCGATCGAATTCCTCGACGACGACTACGAAATCGAGGAGGAAGAAGAGCCCGAGTCCGAAGAGCCCGAGACTCCGATCGACGGGATCGCCCTCGGTCCGGACACGCACCAGACCGGCGACCTGGACTCCATGGGTCTTTACCTCCGGGAGACCCACCGTCATCGCCTGCTCACCAAGAACGACGAGCAGCGATACAGCCGGGCGATGCGGAAGGCTGCGGCCGACATGGAGACCGCCGACGTTGCCGGCGGCGCCACAGAGAGTGTCTTCTATGACAACCGCCGGCGGATGATCGAAGGCAATCTGCGGCTCGTGATTTCCATCGCCAAGCAGTACCGCCACCTGGGACTCCCGCTCGGCGACCTCATTCAGGAGGGGAATATCGGCCTCATGCAGGCGGTTCGGAAGTTCGAACCGGAGCGAAATCTCAAATTTTCCACGTATGCCACCTGGTGGATCCGTCAGGCCATCTGGAGGGCCCTGTCCCAGAAGTCGCGCACGATCAAGGTTCCGATCAACAAGCTGGACCTGCATAGGAAGGCGGCCAAGGTGTATGCGGAGCTCGAGCAGCGGTTCCAGAATGATCCCTCCCGGCATGGCTCCCGCCGGACCCCCACGACGGAGGAAGTGGCGGCGGAGATCGGCGTGGAGCCAGAGCGCCTTCACGACACCCTTCGTTCCGTGCCCCAGATCGACTCCCTTGATGCCCCGGTGGTTCCCGACGGGACCCTCCGCGTGGCGCTGACTCCGGACCCGAAGCAGATGCACCCCATCGACGATGTCTCCGAAGCCGAGCAGCACCGCCATGTCCGGGAAGGGATCGCGCAGCTTCCGGATCGTCTGCAGCATGTGCTGCGCCGGCGCTTCGGGATGGTCGACGGGAGCGAGGCGAATCTGGAGGAGATCGGGCGCGAACTTCGCATCACCCGCGAGCGCGTCCGCCAGTTGGAGAGAGAGGCGCTCGACATGCTCCGCAGGGGACTTGGCCACCTCAAGGCCGATCTGGATCCCCGGGTCGCAACGCACTGAACCCGGCTTGTTCGGTGCGGTTCGCCCCTGGTGGATCGCACCGGTTTCCCGACCGCGTTGCGCCCATGCGTTCCTTCCGGTTCCGTGCCCTGGTCCTCCTGCTGGCGGCCACCCCTGCTGCCGCGCAGGCTCCCCGCCAACTCGAGCTGACCACCGCGACCATCGCCGAAATCGGCGCCGCCCTCGATGCGGGCGCCGTGACCTCCGAGCGTCTCGTCGAACTGTGTCTCGCCCGGATCGCCGCCTACGACGATCAAGGCCCGCGGATCAATGCAGTGATTGCGGTGCATCCGGGCGCGACAGCGCGGGCCCGGAGTCTCGATCGGGAACGGGCGGAATCCGGACCCCGCTCTCCGCTTCACGGAATTCCGGTGGTCCTGAAGGACAACTTCGATACCGCCGACCTGCCGACCACCGCGGGCTCCTTCCTGCTCGCCGAATCGGTTCCCCCGGACGATGCCTTCGTCGTGAAGAGACTCCGCGACGCGGGAGCGATCATCCTCGCCAAGGTCAACATGAGCGAATTCGCTTCCGGGGGGGCGATGAGCTCGCTCGGCGGAATCACGCGCAATCCGCATGACCCGGCGCGCAGCCCGTCCGGATCCTCGGGCGGAACGGGAGCGGCCATTGCCGCCGGCTATGCGTTCCTGGGACTCGGGACCGACACCGGAGGCTCCGTGCGCGGACCAGCCACGGCCAATGGCGTGGCGGGACTCAAGCCGACCTGGGGGCTGCTCTCCCGCGACGGTATCGTCCCCCTCGCGCTCTCGTTCGACACCGGAGGCCCCCTTGCGCGGAGCGTGGAGGACCTGGCCCTCTCCCTCGGTGTGATGGCCGGAGTGGATCCCGGGGACCCTGCCACTTCCCGGAGCGCTGGCCGATTCCACACCAACTACGCACAATTTCTCGACCGCACGGCGCTCGGGGGGGCGCGTCTCGGGGTGATGCGTGACTTCATCGGCTTCGATTCCGAAGTGGACTGGGTGATCGAATCCGCCATCAAGACGATGCGCAACGCGGGTGCGACGATGGTGGATGTGCGCTTGCCGGACTGGCTTCTCGAAGTCGAGGACGATTTCTACACCACGGTCCGGTGGCCGGAGTTCCGCGCCCAGATCGAGGACTATCTCGCGACGCTCGGCTCGGGCTTCCCGCGGACGCTCGACGATCTGGTGGATCAGTCCATGGAGCTCTCTTCCCCCGGAAACGGGCGCTGGCCGAATCCCGGACGCTGGAGCCTTTTCCTGCGCGAGAACACGAGCGGCGAAGTAACCGACGCTGAGCATCTCGCCGTGCGCGAACACGGCCTTCCCCTGGTACGGGCAATCCTTGTCGGCCTCCTGGAGGAGCACGACCTGGACGCGCTCGTCTACCCGACTTCGCCCACCCGGCCCGCGCTCCGGGCCCGCGACGGGCGGACCGGCGATTTCGGAAGCCGGAGCCCGGTTCGCTTCGCCAACATGAGTGGCTTTCCCGATCTGATCGTCCCCGCCGGGTTTTCGGGAGAAGGCCTTCCCGTCGGGATTTCGTTCCTCGGCCCCGCCTTCAGCGAGCCGCGGCTGCTGGCGCTCGGATATGCGTTCGAGCAGCGAAGCCGCGCCCTCAGGACGCCGGCCCACACGCCACCCCTTCCGGGAGAGCGCATCAACCTGCCCCCCTGACTGCCCTCCCGACCCGGTCTGTCCGGTCTCGGTCAGGGCACCCGGATGGCGCCCTCGGCGACCTCCACCGCCTGCCCCCCGACCAGCACCCGAACCGGATTCCCTCCCTTGTGGACAACCTCCACCCGGATCGTGCCAGGGCGGCCCATCTCGTGGCCCTGCTCGATCGTGAGTTGCGCCGGGTTGCGGTCTGTCACGACGAGCCGGTGGCGTACCAGCCAGGCGCCGAGGGCCCCGGCGGCGCTGCCGGTGGCCGGGTCTTCGTGAACTCCGAGCCCGGGGGCGAACATGCGGGCGTGGGCCGTGCTTCCCGGATGGACGCACTCCCTGGTGAAGGCCATCAGGCAGTGCGCGCCGAGCGGTGCAAGGAAGGTTTCCAAGGCAGCTGCGTCCATCCGGATGCGCTCCATGCCCGCCAGGGAATCGACCGGCGCCATGAGCTGCGGAACGGCGGTGGACACGACCTGGGCCGGCAAGTCACCGGGAAGCACATCCCCCTCCTCGAGACCCAGACAACCGGAAAGCGCCCTCCGGTCGATGCTCTCCTTCAAGAACCGGGGGGGCGCCTGGGTCATCACCACCTGTTCGACCCGGCCCTCCTTCACCCGAATATCCACCGGAAGGACTCCGGCGCCGCACTCCTGATGGACCCGGTGGTTTCCGGTGCCGACTTCGCGCAACGCCCGGTCAAGGCCGAGTGCGCCGCGGGAAGCAAGCACGAAGAAGCTGCCCACCACCGGATGGCCGGCCAGCGGCAGTTCCTCCCGGGGCGTGAAGATGCGCAGGCGGCAGAGGGCCTGGGGATTGCGGGGTGGCAGGACGAATACCGTTTCCGAGAGATTCATCTCGGCGGCGATCCGCTGCATGTCGCGGGTGGTGAGACCGTCGGCTTCCGGGAGGATCGCGAGCGGGTTCCCGGCAAAGATCCGGTCGGTGAAGACATCGGCCAGAAGGAAGGCATAGCGCCGTTCGCGCGCCGGCCGGGTGGCTTCGTTCCCGGTCATTCCCGACAATTCTCCGCCTGGCTTCTTGCCGCCGCGAGCGCCAGGGCATCGGCCCGTTCATTGTCCGGGTGTCCGCTGTGTCCGCGGACCCAGCGGAAGCGCGCCGCGGGCCGGATGGTCCGCACCTCGGCGAGACGCATCCAGAGATCGCGGTTGCGGACCGGCTGCCGTCCGGTGGTTCGCCAGCCGCGCCGGATCCAGTTGGGCAGCCATGTCTCGAGACCCCGGATGACATACAGGCTGTCACACAGGATTTCCGCATCGCGATCCCCGGGCAGGGCGTCCAGCGCCCGAATCGCGGCCGTCAGTTCCATCCGGTTGTTGGTGGTGTCCGGTTCTCCCCCGGTCAGGATCTTCTCGTCGCCGGACGGGAACCGGAGGATCACGGCCCAGCCCCCGGGACCGGGGTTTCCGAGACACGAGCCATCGCAGGCCACGCGAATCATGCCGTCCCTCCCGGGCCCCGGAACTTCGGCGCGCCGGCCCCGGAATCCGCGTTCCCGGCTCGCGCTCCGATATTCTCCAGTGCCCTCATGGCTTGGATCCGCATGGTCGCCCTGCACGATCCGGAAGCGGAACAGGGACTCCTGTCACGCCTCTACCGGGCTCACCGCCGCCCCGATGGCAGGGTGGACAACATCCTTCGCGCAAGCAGCCTGAACCCGAAAACACTGAAATGCCACCTCGCATTGTACGAGCACTTGATGCGCGGTCCCTCCGGGCTCGGTCTCGCCGACCGCGAACTCATTGCGGTTGCGGTGTCCGTCGTCAACGAGTGCCACTATTGAATCGAGCACCATCGGAGGGGTCTTCTCCGGCTTTCCGGCGACCCGCAACTCGTGGACGCGCTGGTTCGTGATCCGGACGGTGCTTCGCTGACTCCCCGGTTCCGTGCCATCGTGGACTACGCGATCAAGTTGGCTCGCACTCCGGCGTTGCTGACGGAATCGGACCTCGCGCCGATGCGCGGCGCCGGTCTTTCGGATGCGGACGTGCACGATGTCTGTGCGGTCGCCGCGTACTACTGCTTCGTGAATCGGATCGCGAGCGGTCTCGGAATCGAACTGGAGCATCCGGCGGACGATCAACCACTCTCCCGGAGTTGATGGTCAAGCCCCTCGAGCCGCTCGAAGAGCGCCGGCAACGCCGCCTTGAGCTCCTCGTACTGCCTGGCCACCCGGCGTGATCTCTCGCGGTCCTCGAAGAACGCGGGCCGGGACATGCGAGCCTCGAGTTCCTCGATGGTGGCTTCGGTCGTCGCCACCTGGTCGAAGGTCTCCTGCCACTCGCGTTTGAGGCGGCGCAATCGGTTCTTGGACATGGTTTCCGGGGCCGGGGCCCTTCGGACGGCCTTGCGGCGCCGCGCCGGGCGCGTGTCGGAACCTCCGAGGGACGCTCCCCGTTCCTGGTAGTCCGAATAGTTGCCCCAGTAGAGGGCAGCGCCTCCGTCCCCGATGACGGCGATTCGGGTTGCCAGCGCATCCATGAAGTGGCGGTCGTGAGCGACGAAGACGATTGTCCCGCCATAGGCCTTCAGCGCATCGAGCAGCGCGGCCTTGGAGTCCAGATCGAGGTGGTTGGTGGGTTCGTCCAGCAACAGCAGGTTGGCCGGGCGGAGCATCAGGCGCGCCAGGGCGAGGCGGCTGCGTTCGCCGCCGGAGAGGACCGCCGCCGGTTTGTCCACTGCCGACCCCGAAAACAGAAAGGCTCCCAGGATGTCCCGGATCTGCGGGAGCATTTCCAGCGTGGCTGCATCGGACATGGTCTGATGCACGGTTCGCTCCGGGTCGAGGTCGTGGCGGTCCGACCCGTAGTAGGCGATTCGGGTATTGTGGCCGAGTTCCCGGCGGCCCCGGTCCGGCGTGTCCTCGCCGGCCAGAAGGCGCATCAGGGTGGACTTGCCCGCCCCGTTGGGCCCGATCAACGCGAGCCGTTGCCCGCGTTCCACCGACACATCCGCCCCTTGGAACACCACATTGCTTCCGTAGGCCTTGTCCACGCCCTCCAGCCTGACCGGCACCGGCCCGGAGCGGGGCGGCGGTGGAAGGCGCAAACGGAATCGCCGGGGTTCCGGAGGAGCGGCGATACGCTCGATCTTTTCGAGCGCCTTGATCCGGCTCTGGACCAGGCGGGCCCGGCTTGCCTGATAGCGGAACCGGCTGATGAAGCGCTTGTGGCGTTCGATTTCCTCCGCCTGCTCGGCCGCACGCTTGCGCAGCTCGGCTAATTCGGCGGCGCGTTTTCGCTCGTAGCGGCTGAAGTTCCCCGGATACTCCCGGAGCCCGCCCATGCCGATCTCGGCGATGCGGGTCACGACCGCGTCCAGGAAATGCCGGTCGTGCGCCACGAGAACCAGGCCGCCCCGGTGGCGTTTCAGGAATCCGAGCAGCCAGGTCCGCGCCTCGATGTCCAGGTAGTTGGTTGGCTCGTCGAGGAGGATCAGGTCGTTCCCCTGGATCAACAGCTTGGCCAGGGCGATCCGCATCTGCCAGCCCTGGCTGAACGATTCGGTCGGGCGCTCATGGTCGGACTCCGGGAAACCGAGTCCGGAGAGCACTTCCGCTACCCGGGCCTCGATTGCATACCCGTCGCGGCGTTGCCATTCGTCCTCCAGCTCCCCGATCCGGCGCAGGAGTTCCGGCCGGGACGGGTTGATTTCCAGTTCCCCGGAGAGCCGCTCCTGTTCCCGCCGCATCTCGAGCAATCCGGCAAGGGCGCTGCGCACTTCGGCGAAGAGCGTGCGCCCCCGGTGCCGCAGCCCGTCCTGGGGGAGATACCCGCACCGCTTGTCCCGGACGCGGACCACCGTGCCGGCATCCAGTTCCACCTGTCCGGCCAGGATACGAAGGAGAGTCGTCTTCCCCGACCCGTTGGGGCCCACCAGCCCCACCCGATCTCCCTCCTGGACGCGGAAGGCGGAATCCTTCAGGAGGACCTGGCTTCCGAAGGCCTTGGAGGCCTGGGCGAGCTGGATCATGCGACCGGCGCGAATGCTACGCCGACCGCACGCTGCTGGTCATAATGACCCGTCCCGTGGTTCCCCGACTTCGCCTCGTCCCGAGCCGGCTGCTGGCGGCGCCGGTTGCCCTGCTGGCAGCGGCCTTCGCGTTGCCGCCGGGGGACGAAGCGGCCACCCGCATGAGCCGGGGGGTCGCGCTTCTCGAACAGTTCCGCTTCGTCGACGCCGCAGCCGAGTTCCAGCGGGTTGTCGAGCTCACCCCGGATGCGGCCGCGGCGCACGTCAACCTGGGCATCGCCTGGTTTCACGAAAGGGACTTTGCCGCGGCCCGGGCCTCCTTCCTCAAGGCTCGCGATCTCGATCCGGAGAGTCCCCACGCCCACTACAACCTCGGCCTCATCGAGAAGCTCGAAGGCAACACCGAGGCGGCGCTTGCCGCCTTCGGTCAGGTCATCCGGATGGATCCGAATGACTCGATGGGCTGGTATTACCTGGGATCCCTGAACGCAACGGCGGGCCGGCTCGAAGAGGCGGAAAGGGCCCTCCGGCGCGCCATCCAGTTGACTCCGGAACACGAATCGGCGCATTTCAGTCTCGGCAATGTGCTGATCCGCGCCGGACGCCGCGAGGAGGGCCGGGCCCGGCTCCAGCGATTCCAGGAGATCAAGGAGACGTTCGCCGGCACGAGCGTTTCCGCCGGATTGCAGTACACCGAACTCGGTCCCTACGCCGAGGCTGTCGAACCGGCGCCGGCTTCCCTCTACCAGGAGAGCCGGGACGACCGGCAGGAGGCGCCGGAGGCCGGCCCCGTCAGCTTCCGCGAGGCAACCGCCGATTGGGGACTGTCCGGCCTGGAGCCGCTTCCGCTTCCGGAGTTGGCTGCCGAAGTGCTCCCCGGGGACTATTCGCCGGATTGGGCCGCCCGCCATCTCCTGTCCGATCTCGGCTCCGGGGTGGCCTTTCGGGATCTGAATGCCGACGGACTCCCGGAGCTGGTCTTCGTCCGCTCCGGGTCGGTTCTCGTGTTCCGGAACACCGGGAACGGATTCGAGACCTGGACCGGCGCCGGAGTGGGGGTTCGCAACGCGGTCAGCGTTTCCCTCGGTGACGTGGATCTCGACGGCGCTCCCGATCTGTTTGTGGCGGCCGCAGGCCCGAATGCGCTCTACTTGAACCGGGGCGGGCGTTTCGAACGCTCGGAAGCTGCGTTCGGCAACGGGGTTTCGGTCGGCGCCACCCTCGCCGACTTCGACCACGACGGCGATCTGGATATCCTGGTGGCCAATTACGCGCCTGCTTCGCTCGGGGCCTTCGACGGTCCGGTTCCGGTTCCCGACGGCATTCCGGGCGCGGAGAACCACCTGTTCCGCAACAACCGGGACGGCACCTTCACCGACGTGGCCCCTCAGACCCGGACCACCGGAGGCGCCAACCGGAGCCTGATGGCGATCTTCTCCGACTGGGATGACGATCGGGATGTGGATTTCCTGGTGGTCAACGACGGCGCTCCGGTCCAGGTCTTTTCCAACGACCGGGTCGGCACCTTCACCGAAGTATCGGAGGAGTGGGGAGTCGAGACGGCGGGTCGGATGCGCGGCGCTGCCAGCGGGGATTTCGATCGGGACGGCCGCTTCGACCTGGTGCTCACCGCCGAGGGCAGCGCCTTGAACATGTTGCTTCGTCGGACCGGAGCGGGGTTTGCACCGGACACCGTCTCGCCGCTGTTTCTGGGCGCCGGGGCGCCGGGAAGCCGGTACGGTGTTTCCCTTCTGGATGTGGATCGGGACATGGATCTGGATCTTCTTCTGGTGGCGAACGAACCGGGCGCGATGCTCGCGCTCCACACGAACACCCCCCGCGGCTTTGTCCGCGCCGGCGATCTCGACGCGGCACTCGAGGCCGGCGAGGAGGCCCGCGCCCTCGCCCTCGCCGATGTGGATGCCGACGGCGACCTGGATGCCGTGGCCGGAACCAACCGGGGGCGGCTGGTGGCCTTTCGCAATGAGTCCGAAGGTGCTGGAAACTGGATGGCGGTGCTGCCGGCCGGGCTGCGGAGCAATGCGGACGGGATCGGGACCAAGATCGAAGTCCGGGCGCAGGCGGTGAGCCAGCGCCGCGAGGTACGCACCACCAGCGGGTACCTCTCGCAGGACGATCTTCCCGTCCATTTCGGGCTCGGAGGCGCAACGGCTTCCGATTACGTCCGGTTTCTCTGGCCCGGAGGGGTAAAACAGATCGAGCTGGATCTCCCGGCTGCCGCGGTGACTTCCGTCGAGGAACTGAACCGCAAGGGCACCTCGTGTCCGGTCCTGTATGCGTGGGACGGAGAGCGGATCCGGTTCGTCACCGATTTCCTGGGAGGCAGTGCGCTCGGCAACTTCTTGGCCCCTGGCGTGTTCAACACCCCGGACACCACCGAGGTGGTCAAGCTGGAGTCCTTCCCGCCGGTTCCGAGGGACGGCCACTTCGAACTACGTTGGGTAAACCAGCTCGAGGAGGTGATCTTCTACGACCGCGCCGCGCTGTGGATCGCGGATCACCCCGAGGATCGGGACATATTCCCTGACGAACGCCTGATGCCGGGGCCGCCCTATCCGGAACCCGGCCTGGTGGCGGTGCGGAACCGTCGCCCGCCGTCCGAGGCCCGATCCGCCGGAAGGGACGGGGAAGCTCGGGACCGAACCGCCGAGCTGCAGCGGGTGGACCGGACCTATGTGGAGGACTTCCCGCTGCTGCCCTTCAAGGGATACGCCGAAGAGCACACGCTGACGCTCCGCTTCGACGACGTCCGGGACGGCGTGGATCACGTCCTCCTTCTGCATGGCTGGGTCGACTACGCGGATTCCAGTTCGAATCTCGCCGCCTCCCAGGCCGGGATCGAAGTGATGCCACCGGTTCTGGAGATCGGGGACCGGAACGGGAATTTTCGGATCGCGGTCGAGCCGATGGGGTTCCCCGCCGGCCTGCCCAAGACGATGGTGGTCCCTCTCGACGGAGTTCCGCTCGCGTCCGGGCAGCCGCTTCGGATCCGGACCAACATGCGGATTTACTGGGATCGTGTGGAACTGGCGGAGAAGGCCTCCCTCGACGACGTGTCGGTGGTTCGGCTGGACCCGGTGGCTGCCGACCTGCGTTTTGTCGGATATCCCGAGCCCTTTCGCCCCGCGGGCCGTCCTCCGGGCGAATACCGGTATAGCAACCGGCGTTCGGTGGATACCTGGGGAGCCCACGCCGGCGCGTACACCCGCTACGGGGATGTCCGGCCGTTGCTGGTTGCCATTGACGACCGCTATGTGATTGCGCGTCACGGCGACGAAATCCGACTCCGTTTCGAGGCGGATGCGGCGCCCGCTCCCGGACCCGGCCGCCGCCGGGCGTTCTTCGTGTTTGCTGACGGGTTCGGCAAGGACATGGACATCAATTCGGCCCGGCCCCATACCGTCGGGCCGCTGCCCTTCCACGGCATGCCGCAGTATCCGTATCCCGAAGGGGCGTATCCCGACTCCGGGGCGCTGGCTGCGTGGCGAGCCGAATACAACACCAGGAAGATCGGTCCGGAGGCCCGGCACGGATTCCTTGAGGAAACGAGCGACGCCGGCGCCACCGGAACGACGTCCCCGGAAACGACTTCCCGCCCGCGCGAGAGGCGTTGAGTCTCCGTCGAGGTCGATGCCTCCCGACGAGCTTCGCGCGGAACTGCACCGGCTGCTGCTGGACGAAACCGCGGGCGGCGCCGCCGAGCTTGCCCCGCGCATGCTGGCCGACCCCGCCTCCCTGACTCCCGAGCTTCGCTGGTGCCTCGTCTATCTCCTGCGTGGTGTGGGTTGTGTCGCTTCCCGAAACCGGATCCTCGATCCCGGAACCCTGCTGCACGCGGTGGCGCACATGGTCGAGGCCTCGCGACTGGTTACCGAGTCGGTGGACCGGCACTGGCACGACGTGGCGCGCGACTTGCCGGGCCACTGGCTGACGCGCTACGAAGCCGGTGACCGCCCGTACTCGCTCGAGGAGCTCCACTGGTTGAATGCCCTCCTCGCCCGGCTATGGATCGAGGAACGGGAACGTCTGATCGGAATCGGGATTCCGACGTTCGCCGAAGACCTCCGCGAACGGAACCCGGATTTCCAAGCCTGACGATGCCGGCTATCGGGCCTGGCGCCCGGTGCGAATGACCATTCCGCCCACCCGGTTCGGAGGGCGCGGGGCTGGCGCCCGGAGAATCAGATTCCGGGTTCGCAGAGGCCGTCCTCGATGTCGAGGAGAATCTCGTTGACCTGTGCGGCCTGGGGATCGTTCGGCGCCAACTGCAGGAACCGCCGGTAGTACCGCTGTGCGGCGTCGCACCGGTTGCGCTGGAACGCGATGGTTCCGAGCGAATAGTTGGCCAGGGCGGCGCGCGGGTCGCCGTCGGCGACCAGGCCCAGGAATGCCTGGAAGTGGGTCACTGCGCTGTTGTCGTCGCTGGTCCGCGCCGCGACCGATCCGAGCATCCAGTGGGCCTCGGCAGCCTGTTCTCCTTCCGGTTCCCGCTCGAGATACATGGCAAGCTGTACGGCAGCCTTGTCGAAATTCTGGGCGTTGAAGTTGATCTGGCCGGCGAGAAAGGTCACCTGACCCAGTTGCGGGATGTCCGGGGCCTGTTCGATCACCTTGGAAAATTCCACTTCGGCGCCTTCGGTGTCGCCCCCCTGAAGCAGGGCGAAGCCGAGCCGGAAGTGCATTTCGGAATCATCGGGATCACGCTCGATGACGTTTCTCAGGAAGGGGATGGCGGCCTCCCGATCCTCCATCCGGAGGAAGAGAAGCGCCGTGTTGCGCTCCGCGAGAGCAATCTGCTGCCCGAGCTGGGCGGCCATTTCCGGGTTGTCCCCGGCGCCCTGGAGGAACGCCCGGTACGACTCGGTCGCTTCCCGGAAAGCGCCCTTGGACTCGTGGGCCAGTCCGAGGAAGAGATGGAAGGAGAAGAACTCGGGATAAGCCTCAAGCGCCGGCTTGCAGGTGCGGAGGGTCTTGTCCCAATCGGAGGCCTGTGCCGCCGCCGTGCAAAGCGCCTGGTACGCGTAGTTGATGTTGTCGCGCATCAGGTCATGGGGCGAATGTTCGTCCCCTTCTTGTTCGTCCGCTTCGTGCTCCGTGAGCAGGGCCGGACAGATCTCGATCACCGCATCCCAGTCCTGGGCCTCCGCCGCCTCAATGCAAGGAGCATCCGGATCCTCTTCCTGCTGGGCGAAAGCGGGAAGGGTCATCCCGAAAAGGATCCCGAACGCGCCAGGGATTACCTTGGCGACGATCCTCCGGCCAATGACTCGATCTCGGTTCCGGGGTGACATGGGATTCTCCTTGGGGGACAACAAGCTCTTCCGGGGACGGGGGTGCGCCAGGAGGCGCGAAGGCGCCGATCCCCACGAAAAAGCGAGCAAAGAGGGTACCACAGGCAGGGTGCGCCGCCCGTTACCCCCAATCGGCAGGACCCGACGCAGACGCTCGCCGCTAGTTCGGCTGGCAGCCTCCTTCGGCAATCGAGGCGAGGATTTCGGTCACCTGGACAACATTCGCGTGACTCGGGGCGAGCTCCATGAACCGGTTGTAGTGCTGCTCGGCGTTTCCACAGTCATCGCGGTTGAAATAGATGGTTCCGAGGGCGTAGTTGGCCTCGGCGATCCGTTGATCGCCTGAGGCCGCCGCCTCGAGAAACCCCCGGTAATGGGAGAGGGCCCGATCCTCGTCCGATGCCTGAAGCGCTTGCGCCAGCATGTAGTGGGCATCCGGAACTCCCCGGTCTTCGGGGGCCGCCGCCAGGTAGGCGCTCAGCCGGGTATCGGCTTTCCCGTAGTCACCCGCGTTGTAGTTGAGCTGCCCGGCAAGGAAGAGAACGCTCGCGATCGGGCTTGGCGCATGATCGACCACCACCGAGAGGGCGCGCTCGGCGCCGCCGCTGTCGCCGGTGCTGAGGCGGGCAATCCCCAGCCGATAGTGCACTTCCACGTCGGTTCCGTTGGCTGCCGCAGCGGCCTCCAGGAGAGGAATCGCGTCCCCGAGCGCGTCCGCCCGCGCGAACGCGATTCCGCCGGACCGCTGCGCCACGGCAATCTGCTGGCCGAGCTGCGAGGCGGCCTGGGAATTCCCGCGGACGCCGTTGAGGAACGCCGAAAAATTCAGGGCGGCGTTCGTCCAGTCCTGCCTGGTCTGATAGGCAAGCCCGAGGTAGTAATTGAGGATGAACGCATCCGGATTGGCCTCGACTGCCAGTTGGCAATAGGTGATCACGCTGTCCCACTGCTGTGCCTTCGCAGCCGGTTCGCACTGAAGGCTGTAGGCGTACTGGACCGTCTGCGACCAGTGTGCGTAGTACGGATGGTCCTCGGGAAGCGTTTCGAGCACCTCGGGACAGGAGGCCAGCACCTGTTCGTAGTTGGCGCCATCGACGGCCTGCATGCAGGCGGCAGCCTTCTGAGGGTCCACCTCTTGAGCCGCCGCTTCCGGGGTAGCCCCGGGGAGGGCGCCGAAGAGAAGAAACGTCATCACGGGAAACAAGCGGGTTTGCATGGGGCAGATTCTCCTTCGCGAGGGCAATCGCGCCCGCCGGTCCACACCCGGCGCCGCGCGCGCATGGCTTCCGCGGGACGGTGGAAGCTAGCACACTCCGAACCGGGCACGGATGCCGGTGGCTCCCGGACGCAGCGGGCGGATTCCGGTTCGGGCCCCGATCGGGCAGTGCGGGAATTCGGGCTCCCCCACGGGAGTGGGATCAGGGAAGGGGTCGAACTGCGATCGGGCGGCATCGCAATTCCGGGCGCCGCCGGTGGATCGGCCCGGGGAGGCATGCGCGCCGGTCCCCGGACCCGGCCAGCGGGACATGAAGTACGGAGGCGTGCGACATCGGCACTTGCCCCCACCTCGGGTTGCCCGGCCCGCAAACGGTGGGCGCCCCCGGGCGAAGCGGCCTTCCCGGACGGGCGCCGGGATGGCGGGAGCCCCTCGAAGGCTGTCGTGACATCCCCCGCAACAAAGCCGATCCGACCGGCAGGAAAAGCGCCTCCGGGGAATTCCCGGGCGGGGAGAGTGGACTCCATGTCGGGCCGACGGTCCGAAGGGATCGCGCCGGACGGTTCCCACCGGAGATCGTCCGATCCGGAAGTTCCCGGCGCCCGGGGGACGCTGCCGAGGCGCGTTCCCCGACCCGGCGAGCGGGGTGGGCAGGGTCCGCCACCGGGCCGGGCTCCGGTCGGGGGAATCACGGCGCGCCGACCACAGGGGGCTCCGGGTGGGGAGTCCCCCCCCGGCATCCGCTCCTTCCACCCCGCGACGCCATCCGTGGCGAACCAGGCGAGACCGTTCCGGATTCCGTTCGACCGCCGCACCGGCGGCGACACGGGCCGGTCCCCTTCCGCATCGGCGTCGGGCATGCGGTTTCCCTGGCGCCGGCCAAGCTCACGCCGAACGGGGCTGGCCGCATGCCGCTCGGGAGCCGGGACGATGGGCGTTCCCGGAGATGCACGGTCCGGACGCTCTCCGGCGCCGCCGCGGAGAGGATCGAACCGGAGCGGCCGCGGGAATCCGGAACGGCTTCCGATCGGGTGGGTTCCGGCGGACGCGGAACGCGCCTCCTCAACGCCCCCCGGCGCGTTCCGGGGTGCGATCCGGTACCGCCGGTTCGCAGGTCCGGGCGGCAGCTTCGAGATACCCGGCGACTTCGGGCACGCGGGGGTCGTCGGGAACAAGCTCCACGAACCGGCGGTAGTGCCGGATCGCGGCGGCACAGTCCTTTGCGTTTGCGGCGCGGTCGCCCAGAAAATGGTGTGCCGCCGCGGCCCGCGACCCGTCGCCGCCGGACTCCAGAAAGGCTGTGAAGTGCGCCGCTGCCTGCTCGGAGCCGGCTTCCTGCCGCAGCGCCGTCAACGCGGCCATCCAGTGGGCCTCGCCGGCGAAGGCCCCGTTCGGGTCGGCATCGAGGTAGCGGGCAAGCAACGAACCCGCCTCGTCGTACCCGCCCGCCCGGTAGCGAAGCCGTCCCAGAAGGAAAACCGCCTCCGTGATTTCCGGGGCCCGCTGCACGACGATGCGGAACGCGGCCTCGGCCTCCCCGGGTTCCCGGTCCTGGAGACCGTAGCCGAGCCAGAAGGCCACTTCCGGATCCTGGGGGTCCGCATCCGCTGCCTGCCGCAGCCAGGGATCCGCGGACGGGTGGTCACCGGCCCGGGCGTGGGCCAACCCGGCGCTCCGCACGGCGACGGCGACTTGATCCTGCATCCGCTCCCCGACCCCGGGTTCTCCTTCGACCGCGGCCACGAAGTCTTCGAAGGCCGCAGCGGCTTCCGTCCAATGCCCGAGTGCCTGATGGGCGTAACCGAGGAAATACCGGATGCCGAAGGAATCCGGGCGTTCCTCGAGTGCCGACCGGCAGCTGGCAACGGCCCGTTCCCACTCGGCGCCCTGGACCGCGGCCTCGCAGTCCTCCACCTGCCCCGCTCCTCCTCCCGCGGCCCCGAGCAACAGGAGCGCGAGGAACGGTTCAGGACGCCGCCGCAGCCGACTTCGCCTCCGATGTCGCGGCGCCCGCCTTTGCGGATGCGGTCCCGGCGGCGCCGTCCTTCCCTGCCGATTCCTTTCCGCCTTCCCGCGATCCCGCCTCATGAGTGCCGTCCTTCTTCGCCGACCCCTTGCGGGCGTAGTCCGTCACATACCAACCGGTTCCCACGAACTGGATCGCCGGAGAGGACACGATGCGGCTGGCGCCGCCGCCGCAGTGACGGCAGGCGTCGAGCGGCTGGTCGTTCACCCGTTGGAGCGCCTCGAAGACCCGGTCACACTCGGCACAGCGATATTCGTAGATCGGCATCTGCGGGCGTCAGTGTATACGGGTCGGGTCCGGTTCGGAGCGCGGCTTCAGCGAGCCAGTTCCGGAGTGGTGGGCGGGGGTCTCCGGTGGAGCGTCGCCTGTTCGTAGGCGAACGCGAGCCGGATCAGGTCCGGTTCGCCCATCGCCCGGCCGAGCAACTGGAGTCCGGCAGGAAGGTTGCCCCCGGTGAATCCCATGGGGACGGTGATGGCGGGGAAGCCGGTCGGGGGAGCGAGCTGGGGCGAGTTGTTTCCCCCCGGGGTCACCAGATCCCCGAGCATCCGCGGTGGATTGCTCCACGTGGGGAACACCAGCGCCCGGAGTTCCCGGTCCCCGAAGAGACCGTCCACCTCGGCGCGGAGGGCGGCACTTGCCTCCAGCGCTTCCGTGCATTCGGCTCCGGGCGACTCCGTCACTTCGAGGGCGCTTTCGAGCCGCCCCTGAAGGGACGGATGGAAGTCGCCGCCGTCCACGATGTCCTGGAGGGTGCGCACCGGAGCGTCGGCGCCGAGGCTTGCGAGGTACGCCTCGAGCTGGGCCTTGAACGGATTGCACCAGAGGCTCCGGTCGTCGTCCAGCATCGGAATACGGACCGGATCCACCAGTTCGGCGCCCAGTTCCCGCAGGTCTTCAAGGGCTGCTTCGAAGAGTTCCCGGATGTCGGGGTCGGCGGTGTCGGTGTCGGAGAGCTGGCGAACGACCCCGATCCGGGCTCCGGCCAGCGGGGATGCGTCGAGCGCCGCCCGGTAGTCGGGCTCCCGCTCGTAACCGGCGGTCGCCGGATCGGCGGTGTCGGCGCCGGCGATCACATCGAAGACCCGCACCGCGTCCTCGACCGTCCGCGCCATGGGTCCCCCGATGTCGCGGAACAGGTTCAGCGGCACGATGCCGTCACGGCTCGTGATGCCCATGGTGGACCGGATCCCTACGAGTGCGTTGTGCGACGAGGGCCCCCGGATCGAGTTGCCGGTATCGGTGCCGAGCCCCACCGCCCCGAGACTGGCGGCGACCGCTGCCGCCGTACCGCCGGACGACCCGGCGGGAACCCGCCGGGGATCGTAGGGATTGCGGGTATGCCCGGGCACCACCGACCCGAGCGTCTCGTTGGGGCTGAACGCGAATTCGGCCATGTTGGACTTGGCGAGCACGATCGCCCCGGCTTCGCGGATCCGGTGCACCTGAAAGGCGTCGTCCGGAGGCGTGGACCCGGCGAGGGAGGCGGAACCGGCCGTGGTGGGCATGCCGGCCGTGTCGTAGTTGTCCTTCACGATCACCGGCACACACTCGAGTGGCCGGGTGACGCCCTCGCGTGCGATGCGCTCGTCGGCTTCCCGGGCTCGCGCGTCCGCCTCCGGATGCACCGCCACGATCGCGCTGAGCGTGGGTCCCTTGCGGTCGTACGCGGCGATGCGCGCCCGGTAGGCGGCCACCAGTTCCGAGCAGGTGAAGCTGCCCGTATCGAGTCCCTGAAGAATCCCCGCGATGTCGAGTTCCACCACGCGCAGGGCCTCCGGTTCCGGGGAAGTTCCGCACGCGGCGATGATGGCGAAGCCGACGGCGGCTCCCGGCCCGGCGGGGCGGCCTCGTGTCATGCGTCCATTGTACGGATGGCGTCGTGCATTCGCTTAGAATCACGTGCGCCGCGCGGATCATGCCGAAAACCCGGGATATTTTCCCCGCCCACCGATTTCGTTGGCGGGGCTGCTCTCCCAGGGTGCTTCCCCGCTATTCCGTCGTCCGCTGACCGGGCGCCCACCGACTTCCGGCGGCTGGCCGCGCCGGGCTTTTCCTGTTGGATCCGATCGGGTTCCGGCAACCCCTCCCGCCCGGCCCCGCCGGTTCGGGCCGTGCGCCCCGGCTCTTCCGAAGGAGTTCCTTCCCTTGATCGCCAATCTTCTCGAAGCCCTGCTTGCCGGGGAAAGCGCCGATCCGTCGGCGTTGGAGGCCGCTCTCCACCGGATTCTCGCCGGTGAGGGAGACGCCGTCGAAACATCCGCGCTGCTGGTCGCCTTGCGCGTCCGGGAGCCCGACGCGGCCACGCTCGCCGCCTGTGCCCGGGTCATGCGCAGCCATCGCAAGGCGGTGGTCTCGGCCGTTCGTCCGCTGGTGGACACCTGCGGAACCGGTGGCGACCGCAGCGGCACGTTCAACATCTCCACCGCTTCGGCATTCGTGGTGGCAGCCGGCGGCGGCGCGGTCGCCAAGCACGGCAACCGCAGCGTGTCCTCGACCACCGGGAGCGCCGATGTTCTCGAGGCGTGCGGAGTCCCCCTCCACCTGAGTCCGGAGCAGGCGGTCCGCATTCTCGACTCCACCGGATTCGTGTTCCTCTTCGCGCCCGCCTTCCATCCGGCGATGGCCCACGTGGCGTCCGTTCGCCGAACCCTGGGCATCCGCACCGTATTCAACGTGCTGGGGCCGCTCGCCAACCCCGCCCTGGCCGACCGCCAGCTTGTCGGGGTCTATGACCCGTCGCTGACCGGGATCGTGGCGGAGGCGCTGCGGGAACTCGGCTGCGCCTCGGCGTTGGTGGTGCACTGCGCCGGTCTCGACGAGATCGGATTGCACGGAACCACCCGGGGGCACCGCCTGATCGACGGGACGGTGAGCAGCTTTTCGTTCCACCCACGCGACCTCGGCCTCGGCGAAGCGCCGATCTCCGCCCTCGCCGGGGGCGGGCCCCGGGAGAACATGGCGATCCTGAAGCGGGTGCTTTCCGGGGAGGACGAGGGGCCCTGTCGGGACGTGGTGGCGCTCAATGCGGGCGCCGCGCTGATGGTGGCGGGCCTCGCCCCCGACCTCGAAGCCGGCCTGCGGACCGCCCGGGAGATCCTCGGAGCCGGTGAGGCCCTCCGTTCCCTCGACCGCTATGTCGAAACCAGCGTTCGGGTGACGTCGTGAGCCGGCGGGTGCTGACCGGGCTGGTTCGGTCGGCACGGGAACGTGCGGCGGTGCTCGCCGCCCTGCCGGATTCCGGAACGCCGCCGGCGCCGGTCCCGACGTTTGCCGGCGCGATTCGCGGCAAGGAGCGACTTTCGGTGATCGCCGAGTTCAAGCGGCGAAGCCCGTCGGCGGGGCTGATCGCCGATGCCGATCCGGCTGATCGGGCGCGCCGCTACCGGGATGCCGGCGCCGCGGCTCTCTCGGTCCTGACCGACCCGGTAGCCTTCGGCGGCTCTTTCGGGGATCTCACCGCGGCCACCAGGGCTTCCGGGCTTCCGGCCCTCATGAAGGATTTCGTGGTGCATCCGGCGCAGATGCGGGCCGGTCGCGCCGCCGGCGCCGCCGCCGTCCTCCTGATCGTGCGCTGCCTGGACGAGAGCGAACTGCCGGATCTCTATCGACAGGCGAGGTCCCTCGGTCTCGACGTCCTCGTGGAAGTCCACGACGCGGACGAGCTGGAGCGCGCCCTCGCGCTTCCGGAGGCCATCCTGGGAATCAACAACCGGGATCTGGATACCCTGGAAGTGGACCGGAGTCGAGCGGACCGCCTGCTGGGCCGCGTGCCCGGGGATCGGATCACCGTCGCCGAGAGCGGCTACCGGAAACCCTCCCAGCTGGATCCCCTCCGCGGCCGCGCGGACGCCGTCCTGATCGGAACCGCACTGATGCGGACCGCGGATCCGGCGGCGCTCAGATAGCGATGGAGATCAAGATCTGTGGCCTGAAACGGCCCGCGGACGCCCGCCTGGCCGTCCGGTTGGGCGCCCGCTGGATCGGGATTGTCCGGTCGCCCCATTCTCCGCGCACCACCACCCTCGACGAGGCGCGGCGGGTGATCGATGCGGCCCGCGAAGCCGACCCCTCGGTCCGCCCGGTGCTTGCCACCGGTCGCCGCAGCCGGGAGGAAGTCGAACGGGACGCCCGGTTTCTCGGAGTGGAGCGGGTCCAGCCGCACGGGCTGGATGCTGCCGGGTTGGAGACGCTCCGGTCGGCGGGTTTCCTGGTCCACCGGGTGGTGGTGGTGCCGGACGGCGCCGGTCGGTTGCCCCGGTTCCGGACGCCGGGGCCCGCCGAGGGACCGCTGGTGTTCGATGTCGGGGGGGGAGGCACCGGCAGGGCGTTCGACTGGAGGATTTTCGGCCGCCGCGCTCCGGACCAGGCCTTTGTCGCCGGTGGGCTTCGTCCGGAGAACGTGGCCCGCCTGCTCCCCTACGACCCCTGGGGAGTGGATGTATCGAGCGGCGTGGAATCGGCGCCCGGCGTCAAGGATCCGGAACGGATGCGCCGTTTCGTGGACCGGCTCGGCGCGGGGGCGGGATGAGCGGCTACCGGCCCCGCATCGGAGCGTTCGGCTCCTTTGGCGGGCGGTTCGTCTCCGATCTCCTGATTCCGGCGCTCGAGGAGCTCGAGGAGGCACGCCGCGCCTTCACCCGGGATCCGGCATTCCGGGAGGAGCTGGATCGCGAGTCCCGGGAATGGGTCGGGCGCCCCACGCCGCTCACCCGGATCCCGACGTTCTCCCGCATCTGCAAGCTGACGGTCGTGTGCAAGCGGGAGGATCTGCTTCACGGCGGCGCCCACAAGGCCAACAACGTCCTGGGCCAGGCCCTGCTGGCCCGGCGCATGGGGAAAACGCGCCTCATCGCCGAGACCGGAGCGGGACAACACGGGACGGCGACTGCCATGATTGCCGCCCGCCTGGGGATGAAGGCCGTGATCTACATGGGGGAGCGGGACATGGAGCGCCAGGCGCCCAATGTCCGGCGGATGCGCCTGAACGGTGCGGAAGTGGTTCCGGTGACCACCGGCGGGCGCACCCTCAAGGATGCGATCAACGAGGCCCTGCGCGACTGGACCCGCTCGCTGGCCCACACGCATTACCTCCTCGGCACCGCCGCCGGGCCGCACCCGTTTCCGCGACTGGTGCGGGACTTTCATACGGTCATCGGACGCGAAGCCAGGCGGCAGTGGCGCACGCTGATGGGAGGCCTTCCCGATGCGGTGGTGGCCTGCGTCGGGGGCGGCAGCAACGCGATCGGGGTGTTCCACGCCTTCCTCCGCGAATCCGGGGTGCAGCTCATCGGAGTGGAGCCCGGAGGCAGGGGCCTCGAGAGTGGCCGCCATGGAGCCACGCTGGCCCGGGGCACGCCCGGCCTGCTCCACGGGGCCCGTACCATGGTGCTCCAGGACGACGACGGGCAGATTCAGGAAGCGGAGAGCATTTCCGCCGGACTCGACTATCCGGGCGTGGGGCCGGAACACGCACACCTCCAGGAAACCGGGCGTGCCCGCTTCGTGGCAGCCACCGACGGGGAAGCGCTCGATGCCTTCGAGACGCTGTCCCGGACGGAAGGGATCGTGCCCGCTCTCGAGCCGGCGCACGCGCTCGCCTTCACGATGCGGGCGGTCGCTGCCGGGGAGCTGCCCGAGGGCGCCCGGGTGTTGCTCAACCTGTCGGGCCGCGGCGACAAGGATCTCGAAGCGTATTTCGCACTCGGACGGCCATCCCGGGGAGCCATCCGGTGAGCCTCCGGCGCTTGCGGCGGACGCTCGCGGCCGGTCCCTCGGTCTCTCCCTTCCTGATGCTCGGGGACCCCACCCCCGACCTGTCGGTGGAGCTCGCGCGGATCGCGGTCGGGGAAGGGGCGGGAATGCTCGAACTCGGCTTCCCCTACCGTGATCCGGTGGCCGACGGTCCGGCCATCCAGGCCGCCGGGCAACGCGCTCTCGCCGGTGGCGCCTCGACCCGGGTCGCGCTCGGAATCCTCGCCCGCATCCGCGATGCCTGTCCGGAAACGCCCTTGAACCTGCTGGTTTACGGCAACCTCGTGCACCGGCTGGGGTATGACCGGTTCTGTGCCGAAGCTGCCGCTGCGGGTGCGTCTTCCCTTCTCGTTCCCGACATTCCGCTGGATGAGGCGGCGCCCCTCCGCCGGGCGTCGTCCCGGGCCGGTCTCGGCCACGTGGAGATGGCCGGGCCGCTCACCAGCGGGACTCGCCTTGAAAAGCTGGACCGGGCGTCGACGATGCTCTACCTCGCCGGTTTCCAGGGCGTCACCGGGATGCGGGAATCCGCATTCGAGCCGGTGCTGGAGCGGGTCCGCGCCATCGGGAGCCGGGTTTCCGCACCCCTGTGCCTCGGTTTCGGCATCTCGAACCGCACCCAGGTGCGGGGCGCCTTTGCCGCCGGGGCCCGGGTGGCGGTGGTCGGCAGCTTTCTGGCCCGGGTCATCGGGCAACGGGACGGGGATCGCGAGGGACTCCCCGACGATTTTGCTGCCGCCGTGCGTCGTCTGATGCCGGAGAATTAGGGATCCATGCTCGTCATCATGCAGCCGGGGCCGACGGAAGGCCAGTGCCGCCGGGTCGAGTCCGCGATTCGGGACATGGGGTACACCCCGCTCCGGGTGCCCGGGGCGGGACGCACCGCGATCTGCGTGACCGGAAACCGGGGACCGGTCGACGATTCCTGGCTGATTCGCCTCCCGGGCGTGGCCCAGTGCATCCGGGTGACCAAGCCGTGGAAGCTGGTCAGCCGCGAAGTCCACCCTGAAGACACCGTTGTCGGGATCGGGGACGTGCAGGTCGGGGGACCGACCCCGGTCGTGATCGCCGGGCCGGGCAGCGTGGAGACCGAGGCGCGAACCCTCGCCATCGCACGCAGTGCGCAGCAGGCCGGGGCGCAACTGTTCCGCGCCCGGCTCTGGACCGAGCGGGTGGGTCCCTATCATTTCGCCGGGATCGGTGACGAGGGGCTCCACACCCTGGAGCGGGTGCGGGCGGAGACCGGGTTGCCGGTGGTGTCAGATGTCGTGGATCCGCGTTCGGCGGAAGTGGTGGCGGAACGGGTGGACGCGGTGCAGATTCCTGCCCGGCACATGGGCAACGACCCGCTTCTGGAAGTGGTCGCCGGTCTGCCGACGCCGGTGATTCTGGAACGGGCCCCCTCGGCGTCGGTCGAGGAATGGCTGATGGCCGCCGAATCGCTGCTGGCCCGGAAAAAGCAGAATGTCGTGCTCTGCGAACGGGGAGTGCGTACCGGCGGACAGGCGCGGACCGTGCTGGATCTCCACGCGGTTCCGGTGGTCCGGGAGATCTCGCACCTGCCGGTCCTGGTGGACCCCTCGCGGGCGGTGGCCCATCGGGTGCGGGTGCGTCCACTGGCGCGCGCGGCTTTCGGGGTCGGAGCCTCCGGCCTGCTCATCGAGACGCACACCCACCCGGAAACGGCCTATTCCGACCCGGGTCAGACGATCAATATTGCAACCCTCGAGGGCATCATGGCGGACCTCGAGTGCATGCGCGGCCTCGATTCCCTGCCGGTTGCGCGATCATTGACGGCCGACCCATGAACGAACCGCAGGCCACTCCGCCCGAAGTCCCGACCGACGTCTCCTTCGCCCGGACACTCCTCCAGTTCTTCGTCATTCCGATGGGAGTGGTGATCGTCGGAGTGAGTCTGTTCCTGGGGTTTGCCTGGCTGGTCTCCGACGACACCACCGCCGAGGACTACCTGAACCGGATTCGTACGGGCGGCAGCCGGGAACAGCGGCAGGCGGCCTTCGAGCTGGCGAACCGGATCCAGCACGGGGATGCGGACGAATTCCGGGCCCTCGCGCCCGATCTGGTCCAGGCGTTCGCGGAGGCGCCGCGCACCGATCCCTGGGTGCGACAGTACCTGGCGCTCGCACTCGGAACCATCGGCGACCCGCTCGCCGCGCCGGCGCTGATCGGCGCCCTCGAGGACGACGACCCCACGGTTCAGGTCTACGCGGCCTGGGCGCTCGGCGCCATCGGCGACCCGGGTGCGGGGGAAGCGCTTGCGAGGGCCAGCCGGTTCCCTGACGCCGGGGTCCGGACGATGGCCGTCTATGCGCTCGGCGCCATCGGCGGCCCGGGCGCCGCGCCGGCGCTGGCCCGCGCCATGGAGGATCCGGAGTCGGAAGTGGCGATGAACGCGGTCGTGGCGCTGGCCCGCCTCGGAGACCGAAGCGCCGAGGACCGGCTGCTCGGGATGCTGGAACCGGAGTACTGGACCCGGTTTCCGGACATGAACGACGGGGAGCGCAAACTGGGCCGGCTCAGTGCCATCCAGGCTGCGGGAGCGCTCCGCTCTCCCGCGGTTCTCGGGATGCTCCGGGAAATCGGAGCTTCCGACCCGGATCTGCGCACGCGGGAGGTGGCGCTCCGTGTCCTCGCCGGCGGCGAGGGGGAAGAGTCTCCGCCGGCCCTTCCCCGATGACCGGCGACCCCGCCGGAAGGCGGACCTTTCGCTGACGCGCCATCCATAATAGAATTCGGTTCCGAACCACTCTAACCGAACGACAACGAATCCCCACGAGTTCCCGATGCCAGAGACCACCGCCCGTCCGGCCCCCGCCAGCAAGACCGCGGCGAAGAAGATTACCCGCCGGGAATTCCCGTTCCTGACGGTCGCGTGGACGTTCTTCGTAGCCGCGATCGGGGCCGGACTTACCGCTGCGGGCCGGTTCATGTTCCCGAACGTGCTCACCGAGCCCCCTTCCACCTTCACCGCCGGATTCCCCGGGGACTTTGCGATTGGCGTGGTGGATACCCGCTTCAAGGAGCGGTACCAGGTCTGGATTGTTCGCGACGAGGAGAAGATCTACGCCCTCTCCACGATCTGCACCCACCTCGGCTGTACTCCGAACTGGCTGGAAGCGGAATCCAAATTCAAGTGTCCGTGTCACGGGAGCGGGTTCTATATCAGCGGGATCAACTTCGAGGGACCGGCGCCGCGCCCGCTGGAGCGGGTGGGTGTGAGCCTCGCCGACGACGGGCAGATCCTCATCGACAAGTCCCGCCTCTACAAATTCGAAGCCAACCAGTGGGAGGATCCGAATTCGTTCCTCCCCATGGTCTGAACGGAGCGCCCCGCCGTGCTGAACCGCATCCTCGATCCCCTTGGCGCTGCCTGGAAGGAGGCCACCAACAGTCAGATCTGGTCGTCCGTTTTCCGGCACGGCAAGCCGGTGAGCAACCGGAACCGCGCGCTCGTGATGATGAGCAACGTGTTTCTCCATCTGCATCCGGTCAAATCGCGGAAGGCGGGGATCAAGCTCCGGTACACCTGGTGCATGGGGGGTGTCACGTTTTTCCTGTTCCTGGTACTGACCTTCACCGGGTTGCTCCTGATGTTCTACTACCGGCCCACGGTCGAATATGCGTATGCGGACATCGTGGATCTGCAGGAGCACGTCCCGCTCGGAATCATGAGGGAGCTGCATCGCTGGGGCGCCCATGCGATGGTCATTACGGTCTGGCTGCACATGCTCCGGGTGTTCATGACCGGTTCCTACAAGCCACCGCGCGAGTTCAACTGGGGCATCGGAGTGGTTCTGCTGGTTCTGACCCTGCTGCTTTCCTTCACCGGCTACCTGCTCCCGTGGGACCAACTGGCCATCTGGGCGATCACGGTGGGCGCCAACATGGCCCGTGCGACGCCGCTGCTCGGAACCGAAGGGCCGCTCAGCGCCTCGCTCACCCTCGGGGACATCAACCTCATCAACTCGGGGAACGACGCCCGTTTCGCCCTGCTCGGAGCCCAATCCGTCGGACAACCGACCTTGCTCCGCTTCTATGTGCTGCACTGCGTCGGTCTGCCTCTGGCTGCGGCGGTGCTGATGGCGGTCCATTTCTGGCGGGTTCGCAAGGACGGCGGCATTTCCGGCCCGATGTAGCCGCGGTTCCCAAGCGTTTGGTCATGTCCCACCTCCCCTCGAACCCCTGATCCAGGAAACGGCTGACGAAGTGCTCGATTTTCTCCGGGACATCGTGAACTGGGCCTCCGGCCCCACGGTGCTGTTCACCATCGGCACGGTGGGATTGCTCCTCACCTTTCGCTTTACCGGTGTGTGGAGCCGGTCCGTTGCGAAGGTCTTCTTCTCCGTCTTTGCGGTGTTCTACATCGCGAGCATGTGGGATCCCAATTTCCTCCTCATCGTCGCCAAGCCCGACAACATTCCGATCACCGGAGTTCTTTTCCTGGTGCTGTTCTTCACCTGGTACTCGATGTATCAGGGCCTCGAGAACGATCGCCGGAAGGCCGCCGGGGAACCGTCCCTCGAGAAGTCGGAATCCGAAAAGGTCTGGGTCTGGCCGGATCTCGTCTACACCGAGATGCTGGCCATGGTGCTGTTGAGCGTGGTCTTGCTTGTCTGGTCGATTGTGCTCGCCGCGCCGCTGGAGCAGCCAGCGAATCCCGCCGACTCGCCGAATCCCTCCAAGGCGCCCTGGTACTTCCTCGGTCTCCAGGAGATGCTGGTCTATTTTGACCCCTGGCTCGCGGGAGTGGTATTTCCGACCCTGATCATCGTGGGGTTGATCGCGATTCCCTACATCGACACCAACCCCAGGGGAAACGGCTACTACACCTTCAAGGAGCGGAAGGTCGAGATCGGGATATTCCTCTACGGCTTCCTGATTCTCTGGTCGCTGCTGGTGATCTCGGGAACGTTCCTGCGCGGCCCCAACTGGGATTTCTTCGGCCCGTACGAATACTGGGACGTTCATCGGGTGGAGCCGCTGCTCAACGTCAATGTCTCCGATTTCTTCTGGGTGAAGCTGCTCGGCATGCCGCTGCCCTCGGGGGGCCTTCTGAACGCGCTGCTCCGGGAGTGGCTCGGAGTGATTCTGGTCCTCGGCTACCTCTTCGTGCTGCCGGTACTCATGTCATGGCCGGCGTCGCGGTTTCCCAAGGGGTTCAAGTGGCTGAGCCTCAACAAGTATTACGAGAAAATGGGAGCGGTCCGCTACTACGTCGGAATTTCCCTCTTCCTGATGATGCTGAGCCTGCCCATCAAGATGTACCTCCGCTGGGCGTTCAATCTGAAGTACATCGTCGCCTTCCCCGAGATCTTCTTCAACATCTAGGAACATTCCGTCTTGCCGAAAGTCGCTCCCGGCCACGCTCACGACATCAGCCTGCTGAACGTCATCTTCGCCTGCTCGAGCCTCGTCCTGCTCCTCTCGGTACTGTGGATGGTGTGGGCCGATTATTCGCGCGAATGGAAGGATTACCAGCGGGAATTCGTGGAGATGGAGCGGGACCGGGCCGCCCGCCAGGAGCAGGAAGCCCTCCAGGCGATCAACCAGACGGAGCTGCAACGGATCGAGGCCGAACTTGCGGAAGCCGAGGCTGCACTCGATGCGGAACAGAGCGCGCTCGACACGCTTGACGCCGAGATCGAGGACCTGGATCGGCAGCGTACACTGGCCGACATTCGCGAGCGGGAGCTGAAGGCGATCTACGACTCGGACAAATTTTACTTCGAGGAAACTGCCGTCCGGGGCACGCCCCTCGGGAAGGCGGTGTCCGAGGAGGAATTCCGTTCCCTCGAATCCTCCTTCTTCGAAGCTCGGGACTTGCGGGTCAGTCTGGATTACGACCTTGCCGATCTCCGCGCCCGGCGCCGGGACCTGCTGGCCCGGACTTCCGAGCTGGGTGGCGCACGCGACGACCTCACCCAGGCGGTGACCCTGGCCCGGCGCCGGAGGGACACCTTGCGGGCAAGTTTCCCGAACACCTTCCGCAACCTGCCCCTGGTGGACTTCATCGACCCCTCGATCGAGGTCCGGCAGGTCCTCGTCCGGAATGTGACCGAGGATCTCAACTTCGCCCAGGTGCCGCGGATCGACCGCTGCCAGACCTGCCACCTCGGAATCGACAATCCGGAATACCGGGATGCGCCGCAGCCCTTCACCACCCACCCCGACCTGGAGATGTACGTGAGTCGCGAGTCGGCGCATCCGGTGGACAATTTCGGATGCACCTCCTGTCACGAGGGCCGGGGCCGGCGGCTCACGTTCACCGGCGTCACCCATACGCCGCAAGACATGGAGCAGGAGCACGAATGGGTGGAGAAGTACGGCTGGAAGGAGGACCACTACTGGGACAGTCCGATGTTCCCGGCGAACCTCACCGAGGCCGGCTGCATCAAGTGCCACCGCGACCAGGTATTCGTTCCGCGGGCGAAACACCTCAACGAGAGCCGGCTCACCTATGAACTCGCCGGCTGTTACGGCTGCCACAACACCGCGGGATTCGAGGACCGGCGCAAGCGGGGGCCCTCCCTCGACCGGATCGCCACCAAGACCACGCCGGAATTCGTGGCGCGCTGGGTCAAGGATCCCAAGTCGTTCCGCCACTCGACCTGGATGCCCCGATTCTGGGATCTGGAGAACAACCCCGACGCGGACCAGAAGGCGCGTAACGATACCGAGGTGGCCGCGATCGTCGAGTACATCTTCGAACACGCCGTGGACGAGCCGGCCTACCCGGCGCCCCCTTCCGGGAATCCCGGGCGCGGCGAGACGCTGTTCGCCGAAACGGGTTGCACCGGTTGCCACCTGACGGACGAAACCGGATTCGCCGAGGCGAGCGTCTATCGGCGGCGCGGGCCGGCACTGGTCGGAACCGGGACCAAGCTGGATGCCGGTTTCGTCTACGCATGGATCCGGGATCCGAAGAGCCACTGGTCCGAAACGTTCATGCCGAGCCTTCGCCTCACCGACCGCGAAGCCGCGGACATCACGGCCTGGCTCATGACCCGGGAGGCCCCGGAGTTTGCTGCCAGCGAGGTGCCGGCCGTCGACGCCGGCGAGCTCGACACGATCACCGGGGAGTTCCTCCGCGCCAATTTGCCGACCCGGATCGCCGACGAACGGTTGGCCGGAATGTCCGGGCAGGACAAGCTCCTCTACTCCGGCGAGCGCCTCATTCTCCGCTACGGCTGTTTCGGGTGCCACGAGATTGCCGGGTTCGAGGACGCCCAGAACATCGGGGTGGATCTGTCGACCTGGGGCTCCAAGATGGTCACCCGCCTCGACTTCGGATACGTGGACATTCCCCATACCCGGCAGGCGTGGCTCGACAACAAGCTGGCGGCGCCGAGAAGTTACGACCGGGGCAAGGAGAAGCTTCCCGGCGAGAAGCTGCGGATGCCGTACTTCGCCTTCGAGGATTCCGACCGACTGCATCTGGTGCGGAACGTCCTCGGGCAGGTGAACGACGAGTTCCCGATGGAGGGGGTCAAGACCCTCTCGGCTGCCGAAGCGGTCGCGGAGGATGCAAGACGCCTGATTCATGCCTACAATTGCCGCGGCTGCCACGTCATCGACGGTGATGGCGGCGGAATCCAGGAGGCGATCGCGGACGCCGGCATGCATCCCCCGAACCTGAATACCCAGGGCGCGCGCACCCAGGCCGACTGGCTCTACCACTTCCTGCGCGAGCCGAGTGAAGTTCGGTTCTGGCTCCAGGCCCGGATGCCCACCTTCGAGTTCACCCCGGAAGAAGCCAACACCCTCGTTTCCGGTTTCCTCGCGATGGATGGTGGCCAGCCCTTCGATGCCGAGGACGAACGGCCGGCGACCCGGGAGGAACTGCGCGTCGGCGCCCGGCTTCTGGATCAGCTCCAGTGCGAGCGGTGCCACCTCGCATCCGCGGTCGGAACCATGGAGGCGTCGCAGCTTGCGCCATCCTTCCGGCTCTCCGGCGAGCGGTTGACCCATGACTGGATCGTGGATTGGCTCCTGGATCCCCAGGGCATCACCCCGGGGACCCAGATGCCCCAGTTCTGGCCCACCGATCAGGAGGGGAATCTCATGACGGCGCTCCCGGACATCCTCGACGGGGATCCGATGGGACAGATGCGGGCGGTGGCCACCTACCTCATGAATTACGACCGCTGATGCCGGTGCAACACGAGGCGCCTCGCGCCGGGCGCACCCGAATCCGGGGAGGGATCGCACGCATCGGTTGATTCCATTCGGGAATCAGGAGAAGAACTTCATGGCAGACGAACCGAAAGCGGCCTCCGGCGGCCTCGCGGGAATCGCCTTCGCGTTGTTCCTGTGGGTGATGGTCGTGGCCTCGGTGGCCTATTTCTTCCGCTACGGCGTTCCGGAACTGGCTTCCGACCGGGCGTATCTGGACACTCTCTACAACGTGATCCTGGGGATCACGGGGGTGGTGTTCGTCCTCTACCAGATTGCACTCGGCTACGTGATCTGGCGTTTCCGGGCGAACCGTCCCGACGCCGCGTCGAGTTACTGGAACGAGAGTCACCGGCTCGAGATGTTCTGGACGATCGGAACCGCCGTGATCCTGATCCCGATCGTCCTTGTCGGTCTCCGGTACTGGGACCGGGTAAACGAACCGGCGCCAGCGGACGCGGTCACCGTCATGGCGGTGGGCGCCCAGTTTCAGTGGGATTTCCATTATCCCGGCGCCGACGGCGAGTTCGGCCGCTTCGATCCGCAGCTCTACGACATCGACAACCAGGTCGGACTGGACCGATCGGACCCGGCAGCGGGGGATGACTGGGTGCTCACCAACCAGTTGGCGCTTCCGGTGAACCGTCCGGCACGCATCCTCCTCCGGTCGAAGGACGTCCAGCACGCCTTCTTCCTGCCCAATTTCCGCGTCAAGCGGGATCTGGTTCCCGGAATGACCACCGAGGTCTGGTTCACGCCGATCAAGACCGGAAACTATGAAATCGCCTGTGCCGAACTCTGCGGCCTCGGCCATTACCGCATGCGCGCCTTCCTCGAGGTGATGAGCGAGGGTGACTACCAGGCCTGGCTGGCGCAGAACGCTCCGGCCGCCGGGAACTGAGTTCCTGCCGACTCACTGGAGAACACGATGGAGCACGGCCACCAGCAAGGCTTCATAAGCAAATACATCTTCAGTTTCGATCACAAGATGATCGGAAAGCAGTATTTCACCCTGGCGATGACCATGGGCTTCATCGGCGGAATCCTCGCGGTCCTCATCCGGTTGCAGCTCGGCTTCCCTTCCCGGCCGTGGCCGTTCCTCGAGAATCTGTTCCCGGTCGGAATGGCCGGCGGGATCATGACTCCCGAGTTCTACGTGTCGCTGTTCACCATGCACGGGACGATCATGGTGTTCTTCCTGTTGTCGTTGCTTCCGGTAAGCGGCTTCGGAAATTTTCTGATTCCGCTTCAGATCGGCGCGCGGGACATGGCGTTTCCCTTCCTGAACATGTTGTCCTTCTGGACCGTGGTCCCCGGGGCGATCATCATCATCATCTCGTTCTTCGTGGAGGGGGGCGCCGCGGCTTCCGGGTGGACCGCCTACCCACCACTCTCCGCGATCCGCAGCGCCATCCCCGGTTCGGACGCCGGCCAGACCCTCTGGCTGATCGGGATGATCTTCTTCGTGGCGTCGTTCACGATGGGTGGCCTGAATTTCGTGGTCACGATTCTCAATCTCAGGACCAGAGGTCTCAGGATGATGCGGATGCCGCTCACCACCTGGGCCCAATTCGTGGTGGGCATTCTCGGCCTGCTTTCGTTCCCCGCGCTGGCCGCCGGGGCCATCCTGCTGACCTTCGACCGCTCGCTCGGAACCAGCTTCTTCCTTCCGGCCGGCATCTTCATCGGCGACACCCTGATGCCCCACGAGGGCGGAACGCCGTTGCTCTGGCAACACCTTTTCTGGTTCCTCGGCCACCCCGAGGTGTACATCATCATGCTGCCGGCAATGGGGTTCACTTCGGACATCCTCGCAACCTTCTGCCGCCGGCCGATTTTCGGCTACCGCTCGATGGTGTACGCCATCGCGGCCATCGGAACCCTCAGTTTCCTGGTCTGGGGGCACCACATGTACGTGAGCGGGATGAGCCCGTTCCTCGGCAGCCTGTTTGCGGTGACCACGCTGGCGATCGCCGTGCCGTCGGCGGTCAAGGCGTTCAACTGGTTGTTCACCATAATCAAGGGTCGTATCCATTTCACCACCGCAGCGCTCTATGCGCTCGGAGTGGTTTCCCTGTTCGTGACCGGGGGCCTTACCGGAATCTTCCTCGGGGCCAACGCCACGGACATCCAGCTCCACGACACCTACTTTGTGGTCGGCCATTTCCACTTCATCATGGCTGGCGCTGGCCTGTTCGGAGCGTTCGGGGCGGTGTACTACTGGTACCCCAAGATGTTCGGCCGGATGCTCAGCGAGCGACTCGGAAAGATTCACTTCTGGATTACCTTCGTCGCGTATTACGCGGTGTTCTTCCCGATGCACTATCTGGGCGTATCGGGGATGATGCGGCGCATCTACGATCCGAATGTATATGAATTCCTCCAGCCGCTCCAACCGGTGAATGTCTTTATCACCATCTCGGCGTTTGTTCTGTTCGGGGGCCAATTCATATTTATCTGGAACTACTTCTCCAGCATGCGGAGAGGCGCCCCGGCCACCGAAAACCCCTGGAATGCGGTTGGACTGGAATGGTCCACGCCAGCCCATCCGGGACACGGAAATTGGCCCGGCGAGATTCCCGAAGTGAAGCGGTGGCCCTACGAGTACAGCCCGCCGGGGAAGAGTCGCGACTTCGTGACCCAGTGGGAGACCTGATCCGGGTTTTCGAGGCTTGGACGTGAGTACCGCACACCCCGAGGCCGCAGTCGGCGGCGGTCCGGCCGACCGCCGATTCGTCAACCGGCTGGGCATGCTGGTCGGCCTCGCCGGCATCACCATGCTCTTCGCCGCCTTTACTTCGGCGTACATCGTTCGGAGCGGCGGGGCCGATTGGGTGGCGCTCGATCCCCCGCCGGTCCTCTGGTTCGGGACCGCGCTGATCCTGTTCAGTTCGGTTTCGCTGGAACGCGCCCGGCGGGCGTTCGGGGCCGGGCGGTTGGCCGCCTTCCGCAACGCGATGATCGTCACCACCGCCCTCGGAGTCGGTTTCCTCGTCTGCCAGTTTGCGTCCTGGCAAGCGCTGGCCGATGCGGGCGTCTACTTGCAGAGCCATCCCAAGAGCTCTTTTTTCTTCGTGTTGACCGGGGTGCATGGAGCGCATCTGCTCGGCGGTCTGGTGACGCTGGCGATCGTCGCCGTGCTCGCCGCCGTCGGGCGTCTCGTCCCTGGCCGGTCGGACGCCCCGACCCTTGCCGCCATCTACTGGCATTTCGTCGGCGGTCTGTGGGTTTACCTGCTGGCCGTACTGTTCCTGCCCGAATGATGTCGCGCGCAGGGAAAGAGGAGGCCGCATGAGCCAGACCGTGCTCGCAGAAGCCGATTGGGGCGGAGGCGCCAGCCCCTTCGGCGCCACCTGGCAAAAGACGATGATGTGGTTCTTCATCGTCACCGATGCCTTGCTTTTCGCCGGGTTGCTGGTGTCCTACGGAGTGGTCCGGATCGCCACCGGTGACTGGCCGCAACAGAGCGAGGTCTTCAGCCTCACCTACATCGCCGTCATGACCTTCGTGCTGATCACGTCGTCGGCCACCATGGCGTGCGCGGTGGCTTCCGCCGAACGCGGACGCGAGGACCTGGTCGCCCGTTTCCTGTGGCTCACCATTTTGGGTGGTTTCGTTTTCCTCGGGATGCAGGCCTACGAGTGGGCCCACTTCATCGACGACGGCGGCGGGATCCACGGCAATCCCTGGGGGTCACCGACTTTCAGCCAGTTCTTCTTCGTAATCACCGGATTTCATGGATTCCACGTTCTGACCGGAGTGACGGTTCTGCTGGTGGTGGCGATCCGGTCCGCCCTCGGAAAATACTCGGCGGCCGGCGTGGAGAATGCCGGCCTTTACTGGCACTTCGTGGACCTGGTCTGGGTCTTCGTGTTCGCCCTGTTCTATCTGGTGTAGGAGGGATTGATGAGCGCCTCTTCCGAGCACCCCTTCCGGGGTTACTGGATTCTCTGGGCGGTTCTGCTTGCCGTCACCCTCCTGATGATCGCGATCGAGGGAGCGTCGTTGCCCGGCGGTCTCGCGGTGCTGCTCCTGCTCTTCGGCTCGGCCATCAAGGCAACGCTGATCATCTTCTACTACATGCACCTGAAGTTCGAGCACATGCAGCTCATTCTCACCGTCCTCGTGGGGCTGTTCCTGACCAGCATTCTGATGTTCGTGCTTCCGGCGTACGACGGGTTCCATATCCTGGCCCGGAGCGGCGGCTGATGACCGGTTTCCGAATCCTGGCGCCGGCGGTTCTCGTCGCGGCCGTGCTGCTGCCCGCCGTTCCCGAACCGGCACTCGCCCAGTGCGCGATGTGCCGCACCGCGCTGGAACAGAACCCGGAAGCCGCCGCCAGCTTCAACCGGGGCATCATCTTCCTGCTGGGGATGCCGTACCTCCTTTTCGGGGCCGGCGCACTCTTCGTGCTCCGGCGTAGCCGCGCCAGGCGCGCGGTTCCCGCGCCCCGACCCCATCGGGAACCCCGTGCAGCCGCCGATTTCGCGCCTGCCGGTTCCTGACGGCGCCTATTCGGGTAGCGCGTAGTATCCGCGCCGGGCGCGGGCGGTAAGTTCATCCCGGTTGGTGAGCCGGACCTCGATCTCCCGCCAGGCGCCGTCGCGCTCGCGGTTCGAGGAAACGTAGGCGATGCGGTACTGGGCGTGCAGGTCGCGCTCGATCTGCTCGAAACTCCGCACCAGCTCGCCGGCACGGGAGGGAAACAGGGCCTGACCGCCGGTCTCCCCCGCCAATTGGCGCAGAAATCGCTTGTTCACCCGCGCCCCGTTCCCGTCGAAGCCGATCACATGGATCGACGCGTGGGTGAGGCGCGCCGCCTCGATGGCGTCTCCGGCATCCGCCTCGCTCCCGAAATCCATCCGGCTGTCGTCGCCGTCACTGAAGATGAGGAGAACCTTGCGTTCGCCGTCGGAAAAATGGAGCCGCTCGAGGGCGAAGATCGTCGCGTCATGGAGCGCCGTCGGCCCCATCGGATTCAGGGCCATGATGCTCGTGGTGAGGCGCCGCCGATCCTCGGTGAACTCGGTGGAGAAGCGGACGCGGTCGTTGAACTCCCCGATCATCGCGCGATCGCCCTCCCACAACCGATCCACGAAGGTGGCCGCCGCTTCCTTCACATGGTCGAGATTGACCCTCATGCTGAGCGAGGCGTCCAGCAGCACCAGGATGGTGAGCGGCGCCGCCTCCCTGGCGAAGAAGGTGATCTCCTGCGGCGCCCCGTCTTCCAGAACCTCGAAATCGTCCCGGGTCAGTCCCGAGACGAAGCGGCCCCGTCCGTCGGTGACCGCGACTCCGAGATCGACGGCCTCCACCTGAAGCCGGAACCGGGGTGGATCCTGCCCCCGGGCGTGGGACAGCGGAACCAGGAGGGCGAACAGGAGGGCGAATGGCTTGAGGGTCCGTTCCGGCAGCATGAATTTCCGACAAGCTGCATCCTACCGCCCGGTCTCGCCCCATCCCGGGGGACGGACGATTCGCCGCACTGCTAGAATCCTTGTCCGAAACGGACCGCCCGCCCGGGGCCTTTCCGGCTCCCGGCTCTTTTCCTGTCGGTTCCGCTGTTGCTCTGTTCTCGCGATCGTTCCCTTCGGATTCGCGTCATCCCGACCCCAGGAGGTTGTTCGGAACATGCCCCACCGACTTCTGCGCATTCTGCCGCTACTCGCCGCGCTTCTGACCTTCGGGTTCCTGTTCGCCTGTGGCGGTGGTGGTGAAGAGCCGGCCGAATCCATCCCCGCCGCTGCGATGGCCACCGTGGATCCGGCGACCGCCGGAACGATCACCGGGCGGATTGCGCTTGATGGCGACGCTCCGCCGGCCAACGTCATCCAGATGGCCGCCGACCCCAACTGCGCCTCGATGCATACGAGCGCGGTCATGACGGAATTCGTGATCACGGACATGGAGGGTGGCCTCCAGAACAGCTTCGTGTACATCAAGAGCGGTCTCGAAGGCATGAATTTCCCGATCCCGGACGAGCCGGTCATCCTCAACCAGGAAGGCTGCATCTATGTGCCGCACGTTCTGGGCATCCAGGTTGGCCAGCAGCTCGACATCCTCAACAGCGACCCGACCCTCCACAACATCCACGCGACCCCGACAGTGAACCAGGAGTTCAACATCGGCCAGCCGGTCCAGGGCATGTCTACCACCCGGACCTTCGACCAGCCCGAGATCATGGTGCCGTTCAAGTGTGATGTCCATCGCTGGATGAACAGCTACGCGGGCGTCCTCGAGCATCCGTACTTCGCGGTGAGTGGCGGTGATGGCGCCTTCACCATCGGCAACGTGCCTCCCGGCGACTACACCGTCGGTGTCTGGCACGAGCGTCTCGGCGAGATGGAGATGCAGGTGACAGTCCCGGCTTCCGGTTCGGTGGACGCGAGCTTCACCTACTCCGCAGCCGGCAGCGCCGACTGATCGCCAGCCATCGGCGCGGCCTCTCCGGGGGCCGGTTCATTTCCGGTCCCGGGATTCCGGCCGGCTCCCCCGGGATGCGGGGAGCGGCAGGAGTTCCTCCGGAGCCCCCCCGGGCCAGGGCCGGCGCCGCAGCCCGTCGGCCCAGTCAGCAAGGACTTCGTCGGCCTCCGACTTTCGGACCCGGAGATAGTCGCTCCCGGCCTCGCCGGGCCGGCCGTCGCCGTCCCGGGCATTGCCGCGTCGCAAGAGAAGCATCGCCTCGAGTTCCGGCTGCGGATGCTCGGCGAGCCCCTCGGTAAAGGCGGTCTCCGCTTCTGCCCACCGCTCTTCGAAGAGCAGGCTCTCGCCGAGCCGGAGCCGGGCGAGCCCCGGGGCCGCCAGTTCATAGTTGCCGAAACCGGCCCGGTGGTCCCGGATGAATCGTTCCACGATGTCCCGCGCCGCCCGGTGCGAGCCGAGCATGTTGAGCAGGCCCGCCTCTTCCAGGGGGAGGTCCGGGTTCTCCGGGAACTCGCGTCGCATCAGCCGCACCCGTTCCAGGGCCTCGGCGTCCATCCCCTCACGCTGGAGGATCACCGCCTCGCTCCACATCGCGCCCCATCGGGCGCGCGTGCCGCGATTCGAGGTGGTGCGCAGGTATGCGAGTCCCCGCTCCCGATTCCCGCGTCGGCCGGTCAGGAAGGCGAGCATGCGAAGCACCCGCGGCAGGGTCGCCAGGCCGTATTCGTAGGCCCCGACGATCGCATAGGCGTCCCAGAATTCCGGATCCAGTTCCAGAACCCGGCGGTGGGCGCCGACGGCGCGAAGACCGGATCGGAAGGCCCGAAGGAATGAGCGCTCCACCACCATCTCCCATCCCGAGACCAGCCCCTCGGTGGCGCCCCGGTAATAGAGTGCCACCGGATCGTCGGGATCCTTCCGGAGCATCCGGTCGGCTCGCGCCATCGCTTCCTCGGTGAAGCGTCGGAAGTCGCTCTCCTCCTCCGGGGTCACTGCGGGTTTGCGCGGCTGGGTCCAGAAGCGGTCACCCCGGTGGGTGGCCCCCCGCAGGCTGCCGCTCCGCTGCGCGATGCGGCTCCAGATGACGGATGCGCGCGCGTAGGGGCCCGCCGGATCGTGTTCGTACCGCTCATCCAGCTTCCGATAGGTCGCTTCCGCGTCGTCGTAGGCGTAGTTGTAAAGCTGCCGGTCGCCTCGAGCTTCGAGTTCGGAACGCGCCCGGACGTCCGGCTCGTCCTGCCCGGCCGCGAGAAGCGCCAGGAGGACGACGGGGGAGAGCATTCCGGAGCGGAGATTCTGGCGCAGGACCGCTAGACTCGGCAGGACATGGCGCAAGCGGGCGAGCGTTCCGGTCTGACCGTGTTCCGCGGGCGGTTGCTCCGCGTGGAAGTGGCCCGCGTCAGGGAACCGTTGCTCCAGGGAGGCGAGGGCCCGGAAGTCCGTCGCGAGGTGGTCCGGCACCCGGGCGCCGTGGCCATCGTCGCGATCGCCGAGGGGGACCGCATCGTGCTGGTGCGCCAATACCGGTATGCGGTGGATGAAGTTCTCCTCGAGCTCCCCGCCGGCACCCGGGAACCCGGCGAGACGGCCGAGCAGACCGCCATCCGGGAACTGGCGGAAGAGACCGGATATCACGCCGGGGCGGTGACTCCGCTCGGGACCCTCGTCACCGCACCTGGCTTCTGCGACGAGGCTCTTGCCGTCTTTCTCGCCACCGGCCTGGTCTCCGGTCCCGCGGAACCCGACAAGGGGGAGGACATCGAGGTGGTCCACTTCTCGATCGCGGACGCGGTCTCGATGCTGGCGGAAGGCGTGCTTCGGGATGCCAAGACCGTGGCCGGGTTGGGTCGGTACTTCCTCCGCCGGGGGGTGCGTTGAAACGCCTCGCCGCCGCCCTTTGGCTGGCGGCCGCGTGTTTCGGGTGCGCCGAGCGGCCGGAACCGCCGCGTCCAGGGGCCCCGGCGCCGCCCCTGGAGCTCCTGGACCTGAACGGCGATCGGCACATCCTCGAGGACTACCGCGGCGAGGTGGTGGTCGTCAATTTCTGGGCGACCTGGTGCCCCCCGTGTGTCGACGAGATGCCTTCCCTGCAGCACCTTGAGGACACGCTCGGCAGCCGCGGCCTTCGGGTATTGGCGGTGTCGGTGGATGAGCGCCTTTCGGATGTCCCGGCCTTCGTGGCCGAGCATCGGTTGCGGTTTCTCGTGCTCCACGATCTCGGGAAACGGGTATCCCGCCGCTGGAGTGTCTTCCAGTTCCCCGAAACCTGGATCGTCCGGCGCGACGGAACCCTGGCGTCGCATATCGTCGGGGCCCGCGACTGGGCGGCGCCGGAGTCTCTCGAGGTCTTTTCGAGCCTGCTGGACGAATAGCCGTTTCGCGGCGAGGGGTCCTCCCACCCGATCGGTGCGGACCGGAGAGTGTGCGGACGCTAGACTTTGCGGTCCGCCGGGGCCCCCGAGGGCCGGGAGGTAGCCGTTTGAAACTCGAAACCGCCAGTCCCTTCCTCCGGGTGAATGCCGTCGCGCAGCGCGCCCGTCAATTGCTCATGGGGGCGACACCCCGCACCAGGATGGAGTCGCGTCAGCCGACCGCCATCGCGCTCGCCGAACTGCGCGCCGGTTCCATCGAGGTGTTCGACCCCGACGAGGCGAGGGAGATCCTCGTTCGGGAAGCCGAGAGCGCCCCCGAAGAGGAGCGTGCCGCCAGCGAAGCCGCCCGGGTTGCCTTCGAGGAGATGTGGGCCGAACAACCCGGAGAGGATGCCGGTGACGAGGCAAGCGAAGCCGACGGGGAATCCTCCGAACCGAGCGCGTAGATCGATGCGGCCGGCGGCGGCGCAACCGCCACCCGCCTCGCGTCGTGCATCCGGCTTCTGACCGGGCGCCGGGGACGGTCCTTGAGGCCGCGTACGCGAACCGCGGCGGTGACCGGATTTCTATTCGCCTGTCCGACCGCTTGAATCCCCGTCGCTGTCCACGGACTGGTTGGCCACCAACTGGCGACGGGTCATTTGCAGCAACTCAACGGCCAGATCCGGCGCCTGGCTCGGACCGAGGAGACAGCTGAATCTCATTGGCGCCCTTCAGGAGATGAAGCCAAATCCCGTGCTTGGTGTTCTGCAACTCCGGTTTCGTAGTCATTGTCCCTCCGGGTTCCGGATTTGCTCGTTTGGATTCCAAGCGCGGTGACACGCACCGTGTTGCCCACGGTACAGCGCTGGCATCCGGTATCGCAACCGGACAATCGGTCCGTCGGGAAGCCCCCGGCCCGCGGGGGCATCGCCCTCGATCCATGGACGCGGACGCACCTCGAGCGAGACACCGTGCCGGTTGCTGGCATACCCTTCCTGGCCGGAGGAATCCATGATTCGACATCTTCTTCGGGGTTGCGCCCTGGCGGCCCTCGTATTCCTGTTCGTTCCGGGCACTGCCGATGCGAAAAACGAGGCGCGCATCCGCTGGGAGCGGATGTGCCAGATCCGAGAGGACAAATTCGATCTGATCCTTCCCGAGGCGATGCGCGAAAACGGGATCGACATGTGGATCACGGTCATGAAGGAGGGATACCGCGACCCCCTCTGGGAGGATCTGGGCCGCGGCTACATCGGCAGCACCGGCTACATCATCTTCACCGACCGGGGAGGCGACCGGATCGAACGGGTCGCCATCGGGGTCACCGGATACAAGATCGAGCGATGCGGGGTCTATGACCAGGTGGTCGGCAGCGCCGACCTGGAGGCCTTCGTCCGGGAACGGGATCCGCAGCGGATCGGAGTCAACATGTCCCGCAGCATCGGAGCGGCGGACGGCCTTTCCCATACCAGCTGGCTGCATCTGCGCGAGACGCTCGGCACTCCCTGGGCCGACCGGATGGTGTCTGCCGAGAAGCTGATTTCCGATTTCCGATCCCGCCGGGTGGCCAGCGAGATCGTCGCGTTCGGCGAAGCGGGCGAGTGGTCGCGGAAGATCGCCGAGCGCGCCTTTTCGAATGAAGTCATCACTCCCGGCGTCACGGCGCTCGAGGACGTGGCCTGGTGGATCGAGCAGCAGCTTCTCGAGAACGGCCTGGACACCTCGTTCGGACTGCCCTCGATTTACATCACCGGACCGAGCGGCATCGAGGCCACCTCGAACGAACGGATCATCCAGCGCGGCGACCTGCTCATGATCGATTGGGGTGTCGGCTACCTCAATTTCTACACCGACATGAAGCGCATCGCGTATGTGCTGCAAGACGGTGAAGTTGCCGCACCGCCCGGCATCCAGAACGCATTCGACCGGGGGCGCGCGGCCCGGGACGTGATCCGGCGCACCATCAAGCCGGGACCGACGGCGGGCGCGATGCTGGAACAGCTTGGCGAGGCGCTCACCGAGGCCGGTTTCCAGATGATCGAGTTTAACCAGCCCACCGACGACGACACCACCGATATCGTGATTGGTTGCCATTCGGTCGGAAATCTCGGTCACGGCATCGGTCCTTCCATCGCCTGGTTCAACCCGACCCGGCTGGAATACGAGATCGTGCCCACCAACATGTTCTCCATCGAACTGTTCGCATATACCAGGGCCGAGGAGTTCGGCGGCGCGAAAGTGCGGATTCCGCTCGAGGACGACGCCATCGTGACCGAACGCGGGATCGAGTGGTTCTACCCGGCGAACGACCGGATCCTGCTGATTCGCTGAAGGCTTGCCCCCGCCCGGACTGACTGAAGCCGTGCCCCGCCCGCCCCCCGTCCGCATTCTCGGCGTCCCGCTCGGTCTGGGCGCCGGGTGCCGGGGGACGGACATGGGGCCGGCGGCGATCCGCAACGCCCGCGTCCTGGAACGACTCCGGGCGCTCGGTCTCGATGTGCACGACGAGGGCGATGTTGCGGTCCCGCGGGCGGGGACGGTGGCCGGCCGGCGGGACTCGCGGGCCCGGCATCTTCCGGAAATCGCGGTCGCGCTTGAGGAACTCGCCGTCCGGGTTCGAAGGATTCGCGCCTCCGGAGCCGTCCCGCTGGTGCTGGGCGGCGACCACTCGATCGCGGTCGGTACGGTGTCCGGGATGGTCGATGCCGCAACGGAACCCGGCGATCTCGGAATCGTGTGGTTGGATGCCCATCTGGACGCCCACACTCCCGGGACCACCATGACCGGCAACGTCCACGGCATGCCGCTGGCGGCGATCCTTGGCCGGGGCGCGGCGGCGTACACCGGGGTGGGCGGATTCCCGCCCGGCGCCATGCGGGTCAAGCCGGCCAACACCGTCCAGATCGGCGTCCGGAGCGTGGATCACAGCGAAGTCGGAATGCCGGCCGAGCTGGGGTTCGGGGTCTTCACGATGGAGGAGGTGGACCGGCGCGGAATCCACCCGGTGGCCGAGGACGCGGTGGCCCGGGCGCTGGACGGGACGCGCGGCTTTCATCTCAGCATCGACCTGGACGGGCTTGATCCCGATGTCGCGCCCGGTGTCGGGACCCCGGAACCCGGCGGGCTGACGCTCCGGGAGGCACAAACGGTCATGGAGTGCGTGGCGGCGAGCGGGGGCCTGCGCTCCCTCGAGGTCACCGAGGTGAACCCGACCCTCGATATCCGCAACCGGACCGCCGAAGTCGCGGTCGCGCTCATCGCCACCGCGTTCGGCAAACGCACCACTCCCGGTTCGCGCCCTCCCCGACCCTGAGTCCGCGTCCGTGGGATCATGGTGTCCCGGAGGAACTCCATGTCCCGCATCCCCTGTCTTGCCGTCCTGTGCGCATCGCTCGCCCTCCCCGCCGGGGCGCAGCTCCGCTCCCAGTCCCGTCTCACGGCCGCTGACGCCGACCCCGACTTCAGGCTGACCCTGGACCACCTGGGCGGCGGCGCCCGGGTGCTGGGCCTCGCTCCCCGGGACCTTCGCTGGGCGCCGGATGGCAGCGAGGTGTTCTTCCGCTGGCGCGAGGATCCTGCTCCCGGTCAGCTTCCCGACGACGATCCGTGGTTTGCGGCGAGCCGCGATGGCAGCACGCTCCGCCAGCTGACGGAAGACGAGGTCCGCCGGATGCCCGGACCGGATCGGGTCCGCGCCACCGGCGCCGCGGTGGAAGCGTGGACGCGCGGCGGCACGCTGTTCGTGTGGACCGGGACCGGGGGCGTCCGTGCGGTGTTCTCCGTCTCCAGGAACATCGGCGCCCTCCGCGTGCGCCCGGACGGGAGCGCGGTGCTCTTCGCGACCCGGGGAATCGCGACGAACGCCGAGGAAAGCGGCGACCTCTGGGAGCATCGGGTCGCATCCGGGATCACCCGGCAGGTTGTGGAAGTCACCGCCGCCGAGGAGGAGGTCGGTGATCAGGAGGCCTGGCTCAGGAAACAGCAGGTCGAACTGGTGGACGTCGTCCGGGAACGCAAGGAACGCGACGAGCGCCGCGGCGACCTGCGTCGCACCCGACGGGCCCTGCTGCCCCAGATCATTCCCGCGCCCGAAGGAGAGCGGCTGGTGGATCTCGGGCTGTCGCCGGACGGCCGGTTCGTGGTGTTCCGGTCGCGCCGGGATCCGGCGAAACCCCGGCGGACCCGGTTCATGGAATTCGTGAACGAGAGCGGGCGCGCGACCGGCAAGGACGCCCGCCCCAAGGTCGGGGAGGCGTTGCCTTCGTGGCGGATGGGCATCGTGGAGGTGGACCCCACGACGCGCCCGGAAGACATCGAGATCCAGTGGGTGGATGACGGAATCGGGAAGGACACGGTGCTCCATGGACCCTTCTGGAGCCCGGACGGAAACCACGCGGTGGTGCAGACCCTCTCCATGGATCACAAGGAGCGCTGGATCTCGATGATCGATCTCGAGACCGGGACGCTTCGCCATGTGGATCACCAGGTCGAGGAATCCTGGGTCGGAGGCCCCCTGGTCGAGGGCCGCTGGTCCCCCGGCGCCCTGGTGTGGCTCGACGACGGTGACGCCTTCGCCTTCGGTTCGGTGGCGAGTGGCTGGGCCATGCTGCTGCTGGCCAACGTGGACGGGGAGGTCACCGCGCTCACCGAGGGAGAGTTCGAGGTCCGACGCGCCGAGTTGGCGCCCGGGGGCGAGTCCTTCTTGCTGACCGCCAGTCGCGAGCACCCCGGCGAGGAACATCTCTACCGGATTCCGGTCCGGGGAGGCGAGCTCGTCAGGCTGACCGCCGGCGAGGGGATGAACCACTGGCAGGTTGCACCCGACGGCGGCCGGGTTGCGTTTGTCGCCCAGTCCCTCACCGAACTCGGCGACCTCTACCTCATGGACTCCGCACCGGGCGCGGACCCGGTGCGGATCACGAAGAGCGGGAACGACCTGTTCCACCGGGTCGCATGGGCCGACAGCAGTCTCGTGGAGTATGACCTCCCGGACGGGACCACCGCGTGGGCCCGTATCTGGGACCCACCGGCCGGTGCCACGCCCGGCCAGACACCGGCGGTGGTCTACGCCCATGGCTGCGGCGAGTGCGCCCAGGCGGTGGTCAAGGGGTGGGCCCGGTCCGGGAGCATCGTCTATGCGAACTACCTGATCCAGAACGGTTATGCCGCGGCCTCGGTGGACTACCGCGGTAGCTCCGGGTACGGCCACCGCAACCGCACCTACGCCTACCGGCAGATGGGTGTCTCGGACATCGACAGCGCCCTGCCGCTGCTCGATATCCTGGTGGAGCGGCATGGCGTGGCGCGCGAGCGGATCGGGGTGTACGGTGGTTCCTACGGTGGCTTCTTCACCCTCATGTCCCTGTTCCGCAATCCGGGAAGGTACGCAGCCGGGGTTGCGCTCTACCCGGTTACCGACTGGGTCCACTACAACCAGGGCTACACCAGTCGGATCCTCAACGGAAGCCAGCTCGACGACGAGGAGGCGTATCGGATTTCGAGTCCCGTGTACTACGCGGACGGGCTCCGGGACGCGCTCCAGATCCAGCACGGCCTCGTGGACGGAAATGTCCAGATCCAGGATTCCTTTCGGCTCGCCCAGATCCTCATCGAGAAGCAGAAGGACTTCGACCTGGTCGTCTATCCGGTCGAAGACCACGGCTGGGACGAGATCCCCTCCCGGCGTGACAGCTACCGCCGCATGACCGCGTTCTTCGACCGGCATCTCCGCGGCGGAACCCGCGGCATCGGGACAGCAACCGGAGAGCGCTGATCCGGTCCGGATCAGCGACAGCCCGCCGTTCGGGTCCCCGGGGAAGTGCGGACGCCGGTGTCAGCCGGGGCCCGCCCCGGGCGGAAGGACGCACGGCCCCGATCCACGTGGAGGCGAGGGCCGTCGAACCGGCGGCTGCGGCCCCCGCGACGGCGGTGTCCCGCAGGGGCCCGCCGCGGTTCCCTGCCGGGAACGCCGGCGGAGTACGTACCGGTCGGGTCGCGGTCGGCCTCACCGGGCCACGATCTGAAGTCCTCTTTCCGCCGACTCGCGAGCTTCGCGCCGCGAATCGTCCGAGGAAAGTCGGACTCCATCCGCGAGTCCGGTGCGGAGGTCCCGGAACCGGTCGACCGAACGTGCGGGTTGTAGCCGGGAGCGCGGCGACGACGACGAATGTTCCCCGGGGGGGCGGGGCGCCCGCGGCGTCCGGTCAACCTTGCCGGCGCAGGATCCGGCCGGGCAGCGCGCCGGTAAACCGGCCGTCGACGAGGACCGGCGCCCCGTTCGCGAACGTGGCGCGAATCCCGGTCGCCCGCGCCCGCGGCGCCTCGACGGTGGCGTGATCGGTGATCTGCTCCGGATCGAACAGAACCAGGTCGGCGGGCAGACCCTCGGCGATCCGTCCCCGGTCCGGGAGTCCCACGATGGCGGCAGGGAGCGAGGTCATGCGCCGGATCGCCTCCTCGAGCGAAAGCAGGCCGGTCTCGCGGACATAGCGCCGCAGCACCCGTGGAAACGCGCCATGGGCTGCGGGGTGGGGCGCTCCCTTGCCGTAGTCATTTGCGTCGGTGATGAACGCCACCTCGGGATCGGCGGCGAGCGTTCGCAACCCCGCCTCGCCGCTGATGTCCCCCACCAGCTGTCCGACGGCCCCCCCGTGCTCCAGCATCAGATCGGAGATCGCCTCGAAGGGGGCGACGCCGCGGCGCCGCCCCAGCTCGGCGAGCGAGAGTCCGACGGCTTCCCGGCCCCCGCTGCCGCCCACGCTCGCCACCCGGATTCCTTCCCAGCCCACCGCCGCAACCAGGTTGTGGGGCCAGCCGCCCGGCTCCCACGGGGGCCACTCGGGGATGCGTTCCTCGATGTCCCGGCGAATCCGGGCGCGAAGTTCCGGATCCCGCAGCCGGACGAGGAGTTCCTCCGGACCACCCTCGAGCGACCACGGGGGATAGATGGCAACCATCATGGTGGCTGCTGCCGGGTAGGGGAACATGTCCGCCGAGATCCGGACGCCTTCGCGGCGGGCGGCGCGCTCTCTCTCCAGGAAGGTCTCGAGGCGCCCCCAATGGTCCCGGCCAACCGCTTCGGCATGGCTGTGGTGCACCCGGACCCCGGTCGCGCGGCCGATCCCGATGAGCTCCTCGACCGCCGGAAGCAGCGTCTCGCTGGATCCCCGCACGTGGGCGGCGAAGATCCGGTCGGTCTTCCGGAGCGTGCCGGCGAGTTCGACCAATTCCGCGGTGGCGCTGAACATCCCCGGGGGATAGATCAGCCCGCAGGACATGCCGAGGGATCCTTCCTCGAGGCTCTTCTCGAGTTCGCGCGCCATCGCCGCCGATTCGGCCGCCGTGGGCGCTCCCGGGCGCAGACCCATCGCTCCCAGCCGGAGCAGGCCGTGGGGAGTGAGCGCCGCCACGTTCAGCGGCGTTCCGCGCGTCTCCACCACCGCGAAATAGTCGGCAAGCGAACTCCAGCGCCAGGTAGTCCCTTCCGGAGTCATCCAGGCATGCACCGCGGGCGCCAGGCGCGCGCCCTCGCCATGGAGCGGTGCTGCCCCCAGCCCGCAGTTGCCGACGACCTCCGTGGTGATCCCCTGCGCCAGGCGGCCGGCGAGAAGCGCCTCGCGGTCGGGGCGGGAACTCGCCAGGACCAGATCACCGTGCGAATGGATGTCCACGAACCCGGGCGATGCGACGAGCCCCTCGGCATCCCATTCGCGCAGCGCCTCCCCGACGGCTGGAACAAAGCGCCCGTCCCGGATTCCGAGATCGGCCCGGCGGGCGGGGGCGCCGGTCCCGTCCACGATCAGGGCGTTGCGGATCCGGTAATCGAGGCGGTCGGCGTGGGACGGTGATTTCCGTCCACAGGCATCGGTGAGCAGCGCCCCGGCAAGGACCCCGAGACACTCGCGCCGCCGCATCCCCCCCGGCCGGCGTCGGTCGTCGGGGGGCTTCACCGGGTGTGGACCACCTCGTCGAGCGGGAGCCGACGAATGTCCGGCACGCGCGCCCCGGGCTTCGGGCAACCCGCCACCAGGAGCAGGAACGGAACCTCGTTCGCCGGCCGGCCGAGCAGTTCGTTGAGGAACCCCATCGGACTCGGCGTGTGGGTGAGGGTGGCGAGGCCGGCATGATGGAGCGCCGCGATCAGGAATCCGGTCGCAATCCCCACCGACTCCGAGTGGTAGTAGTTCCGAACCCGTTGGCCGTCCGGGCCGACCGCGTACCGTTGCATGAAGATGGCGATCAGGATCGGCGCTTCGACAAGAAACGGCTTGTTGGCGTCGGTACCGAGGGGTTCGAGGGCGGCAAGCCACTCGGGGGGGGCCTTGCCCCCGTAGAACGCCCGTTCCTCATCCTCCGCCGCGGCGCGGAGCCGCGCGCGGGTCGCGGGATCCCGCACCACCACGAACCGCCAGGGCTGGAGGTTGGCGCCGCTCGGAGCCGAGGCGGCGGTGCGGAGCGCCGCATCGAGCACCGCTTCGGGCACCGGACGGGAATCGAAGTCCCGCACCGTGCGCCGCTGCGCCATGTGGTCGGCGAACTCCCGAGCCCGCTCCGCCATCTTCTCCGGGGGGAAACCGTGATGGTCGAGCACGACCGCCTGCCACGGATCGCGCCGCCCGGAGTCCGCCACCGTTACCTCGTTTCCACGATGTGCCGCAGGATGGCCTCCCCGTGGAAGCGGCCGTTCTCGATGAAGATCCGATTGGTGCGCATGCCGGCCACCACCCCGCCCGCCAGGTAGAGTCCGGGAACCTCGGTGGCGAAGGTGTCCGGATCGGTCACCGGGGTTCGGTCGGGCCCCTCGCTGCGGACGCCCAGTGACTCCAGAAAGCGGTAGTCGGGACGGTAACCGATGAGCGGGAGCACGAAATCGTTGGCGATCTCCCGGCGCTCGCCGCGCGCATCCTCGAGGGTCAGCGAATCCGGCTGGATGCTCGCCACCCGCGTTCCGAGGTGGGCTGCGACTTCCTTGCGCTCGATGCGATTCTCGATATCCGGGCGGACCCAGTACTTGAGATGGGACGACAGCGTCGGGCCGCGGTGGATGAGAGTTACATCCACACCCGCGCGGAAGAGCTCCAGCGTCGTTTCCGCCGCCGAGTTGCCGCCCCCGATCACCGCGACCCGCGAACCGAAGTAGGGATGGGTCTCCACATACCGGTGGGAGACCTTGTCCAGGTCCTCGCCGGGAACGCCGAGCCGGTTGGGATTCTCGAAGTAGCCGATGGCGAGAATCAGGTTGCGGGCGCGGATCGGCGGCGGATCCGGGATGCCCTGGCGCTCGCCGCGAAGCCGGAGAACGAATCCACCGTCATCGCGTTCCACCCGCTCGACCCGGGTGAAGAGCCGCGGCTTCAGGCCGAAGTGCCGCACCACTCTCCGGTAGTAGATGAGCGCCTCGAAACGCGACGGCTTCTCGCGGTGACAGACCAGCGGGAGGTTTCCGATTTCGAGCAGGTCCGGAGTGGTGAAGAACACCATGTGCACCGGAAAGCGGCGAATGGTGTCCACCAGCCCCCCCTTTTCGAGTACCTGGTGGCTCAGCCCGTGCCGCTGACACTCGATGGCGGCCGCCAGTCCCGACGGGCCGCCGCCGATGATCGCGACATCCAGCCAGTCGCCGTTGCGGACACTCATCGGATCCGCTCCACCCGCGCCCGGAGAATCGCGATCCGTTCCAGCGGAGACTCGTCCTCGCCGGCGGGCGCCGCTTCGATGGCCTCGACCGCCGCGTACCCGGAAGTCACTTCTCCGAAAACGGTGTACTCCCCGTCGAGCTCGGGCGCCTCTGCCGTGACGATGAAAAAGCTGGTCATCGCGCTGTCGAGGGCTTCCAGTCGGGCCATGGAGACGATTCCGGGCACATGGGAGCGGTTGCTTGTTTCTGCGGGGATGTTGGTCACGTGTTTCTGGATGCTTTCCGGCAACGGCGGTTCGCGGGTTTCCATCCATCCAGCCTGGATGACGAATCCGGGGACCACCCGATGGAACGTGGTGCCGTCGTAGGCGCCAAGCGCGGCAAGGCGCAGGAAGTTGCGGACGTGCACGGGAGCGATGTCGGGGAACATCCCGATCCGGATCGCGCCCATGGGCGTCTCGAGAATCACCTCGTGGTCGGCGAGTTCGGCGTCGGATTCGTCGGTGAACGGGGGGGCGACCTCCGGCGGGCGGTCACGGATGGTGGCGCTCCGGATTTCGATCCGCTCGAGCGGCATCCCCCGGTCGTCGATCGCCACCTCGGAGAGCGCGGTCGCAACCCCCATTCCTTCCACGACTTCCGCGAACACCGTGTACTGCCCGTCGAGCACCGGCTGGTCGGTGATCACGATGAAGAACTGGGCGCCGGCGCTGTCCGGCTGGCCCGGAACCCGGACCGCGGAGACCGCCCCCCGAACATGGAGCCGGTCGTTCGGTTCCCGGGCGAGCCGCATCAACCCCCCGGTTCCGTAGCGGTCGGTCGCTTCCGCATCCCTTGTGTACGGATCGCCACCCTGAAGGATGCCGCGGGGGATTACCCGGTGGAAGGCGGTTCCGTCGTAATTGCCTTCCCCGGCCTGCTGCAGCAGGAACGCGGCATGGTTGGGAGCGGCTTCCGGAAGCACTTCGATGACGATCGTTCCCCCGGTGGTCTCGAATACCACCTGCTTGCCGACCATCGCCTCCACCGGACGGTCGGCGGTAAACAGTCCTTCCTGTCCGGCGGCGAGCGTTGCCCAGCCGGGAACCAGGAGGCTGACGGCAAGCGGAACCGGGGGCCACACCCCGGACCGTCCTTGTTTCCGCCGCAACGGCGGGCAGTATATTCCCCGCTCGCATGGCCGCCCCGACAGCTTCCGCCGCCACCATGGCGTCCACGATTTCGATTCCCTTCCGCTCCCGGATTCTTGAGAACGGGCTCCGGGTTCTGTTCCACGAGGATCGGCGGCTGCCCCTGGTGCACGTTGCGCTCTGGTACCACGTCGGATCCCGGAACGAGCGCCCGTGGCGCACCGGTTTCGCCCATCTGTTCGAACACCTGATGTTCGAGGGTTCGCGCCACAACAACGCGCATTTCATCCGGTTGATGGAGGAGAGCGGGGCCAGCCTCTCGTCCGGCGGGGTCAACGGCACGACGAGCCACGACCGCACCAACTACTACGAGACGCTCCCGCGGGAGGCGCTCGGCGTGGCCTTGTGGGCCGAATCGGACCGGATGGCGTACCTGCTGGATGTACTTGACCGGACGCGGCTGGATACGCAGCGGGAAGTGGTACGCAACGAGCGTTTCCAGCGGATGGACAACGTACCCTACGGGACGGCCTGGGAAAAGATGTTCCACGCGCTCTATCCGGCCGGACATCCGTATTCCTGGGACGTGATCGGGGATATGGGACATCTGGAGCAGGCCAGCCTTGATGAGGTCCACGATTTCTTCCGCACGTTCTATGTGCCCAACAACGCGGTACTGGTGATTGCCGGCGATTTCAGCGAGCGTCGGGCGCTGGAGCTGGTCCGGAAGTACTTCGGCTCCATCCCGCCCGGACCTTGCCCGGGCCGTCCGGCGGTTCCCGACGACCGTCTCCCGGAAACGCGGATCATCAAGGTGGACGAAGCGGTGCCCCATCCCCGTCTCTACTGCGGGTGGTCCACCGTTCCGTTCTTCCATGAGGACCAGCCGGCGCTGGAAATGCTCTCGGACCTGCTCTCCGACGGGATCAACTCGCGGCTCTACCGGAGGCTGGTGTACCAGGACCGGATCGCGTCGAATGTCGGTGCGTTCCAGTATTCACTGGAGGCCGGCGGGGTCGCGGGAGCGGTGGTTACCGGCCGTCCGGAGGTTCCGCTGGCGCGGATTCGCGAGACGATGGACGAGGAGATCGCCCGGTTCGCGGAGGAGGGACCCACCAGCGAAGAACTCGCGAAGGTAAGGGCGGCGCTCCAGGTCGGTTTCGTGAATGCCATGGAGCGACTGGCGGGAAAGGCCGACCTGCTGGCGCGCTACCAGACCTTCCTGGGGGATGCCGGAAAGATCGGCGAGCACTGGGTCCGGTATCGTGCGGTCACCCGCGCGGACCTCCGGGACGCTTGTGCCCGCTACCTCCTGGGGCCGCGGGTGGAACTCCTTTACGGCGATTCGCAAGCCGCCGGGGAGGCGCCGGCCGGCCAGCCGGAATCGGATGCCGCATGGGTGGATCCCCCTGCCGTTCCCCCGCCGCCGGATCCAGCCCTCGCCCCCGAGCCGGATCGGACCCGCGCTCCCCGGCGGGGCCCGAGGGGGATCTTCGTTGCGCCGGCGCCCGAGGAATTGCGACTCTCGAACGGACTGCGGCTGCTGGTGGCGCCCCGGCGCGAACTTCCCAAGCTGGAAGGCGTCCTCACCATGCCCGGTGGACGGGTGGACGAGCGTCGCGCCGAGGCCGGTCTCGCCTCCATGACCGCGGAGATGATGGAACGGGGGACCGAAACCCGGTCGGCGAGCCGCTTCGAGTCGGACGCCGACCGGATCGGCGCCGCGATCGGATGCGACTCGGGGAGCGAGACCGTCCATCTCGGGTTCTCCTGCCTGGGGGAACACCTGCGTCCCACCCTGGATCTGTTGGGGGACATGCTCCGCAATCCGGCGTTCCGTGCCGGGGAAATGGAGCGGCTCGTTCCCCTGCGATGCGACGCCCTGCGCTCGGCGCGGGTCCGGCCGGATGCGATCCTGCGGCGGGTGGTGCGCCGGGTGGTCTTCACCGACGGGCATCCCTATGGCTGGCGGCCCGGCGGCGACGAGGCGAGCCTCGAAGCCATGCGTCCCGGGCATCTTCGGAAATTCCACGAAGACCGCTACCCGGCGTCCGACTCGGCGATCGTCCTTTGCGGGGACATCGAACCCGAAGCCGCCCGGGACGTCATGGAGGAGTACTTCGGGGACTGGAATCCGAAGGGCCGTGAGGGAAGGTGCGCCGCCCCTCCGCTGCCGGAGGCCCGGCGTGGAGTCTTCCTGCACGGGTCCGCAAATCCCGCCCCCCAGGCGATGGTTTCGTGGGCGCGGCAGGGGCCGCCGGCGAACGCGCCGGACCGTCTCGCGCTGCGGCTTGCACTCCATGTCCTTGGCGGCGGGTTTTCCAGCCGGCTCAACCTGACGCTCCGTGAACGGATGGGGGCGACCTACGGAGCCTTCGCCCGCATCCACCAGCACCACGGCGCCGGGCTGATCGCGGCTTCGGCATCCGTTCACCTCGAAAAGGCCGGCGCCGCCATCCGGGCGCTGCTCCGGGAACTCTCCGATCTCGCCTCCGGGAAGCGCCGCATCCGGGCGCGGGAGATGGAGGATGCGCGGCGCGCCTTCCTGCGCAGCCATGTGCACCGTTTCGAGACCTGCGGGAGCATTGTCGGAACGATCACCACCCAGCACGACCGCGGGCGGCCCCTTTCCCTGCTTCGCCGCTATCCGGACCTGGTGGCGGCGGTGACTGCGGAGGAGGTGGTCGAGGCAGCGGCCCGCTACCTCGTTCCCGAGGCGGGGGCGCTGGTGGTGGTCGGGAACGCGGAGCCGCTCGAATCGGCCCTCGAGGGTCTGGGACCGGTCATCCGGGTGGACCCCGACGGCGCACCGATCTGATTCGGGCAAGAGTTCTCCATGGCTCAACCCGAAATGCGCTTCTTCGTGCCCGACACCCCGCGCTACACTGCGGGCACTGGGCCGTGGGGAACCGTGAAGGCGTCCTTCCCCAGGGGTGCCGCGGCATTCCTGAGTGGGTGATCCCGGGAATCGTCGCCATCACCCGGCAACAGGGTGCGAATTGTTGATCATGTCAGCCGGATCATTCCCGTGGCGCCAGCCGATGGCGGGGGCAAGAATGCGGCCATGAAAAAGACGAATTTGACGGATTGGTTCGACGACGATGCGGCGGGCGCCAATGGTTTGCCGGTTGTGCAATACGACGTCACCACCTCGCCGAGTGATTTCAACGTCCTCACGCTATGCAATTTCCTCGATTCGGGCTCCATACGCATACCTGGATTTCAACGCAACTTCGTCTGGGACATTGTCCGCGCATCCCGATTCGTGGAATCGCTGATTCTGGGCCTTCCCGTCCCTCAACTGTTCCTGTTTCATCAGAAGAAAAACCGATTTCTGGTCCTGGACGGTCAGCAGCGGCTGATGTCGATGTACTATTTCGTCAAGGGACGCTTTCCGCGAAAATCTCGGCGAGCAGAACTTCGTCGAACCTTGGTCGGCACCGGTATCGTTCCGAATCAGCTGCTCCACGACGACGCGCTTTTCGAGGATTTCAACCTCCGTTTGCCCGGCCACCTTCCAAGGGAAAGCAATGCCTTGGCGGGCGCCTGTTATGCGACGCTTGGCGTATACAAGGAAAATCTCGACTTTCGTCCGATTCGAAACATCATCATCAGACAGATTTCGCCTTCCGATGATGATTCCTCCATGTTCGAGATATTTCAGCGTCTCAATACCGGAGGTGTCAATCTGAGGCCGCAGGAAATTCGAATGAGCATGTACCATTCGAAATTTTACGATATGCTCTATCGGATAAATTCGGACAATTCTGCATGGCGTGACCTGCTTCGCCGATCGGAACCGGATCCTCACATGAAGGATATCGAAATTCTGCTTCGTGGCTTTGCAATGCTGATCGATGGGGCGGATTACGCCCCGTCGATGGTGAAATTCCTGAATCAGTTTTCCAGGAAATGTGTTGCATATACCGATGAGGAAAACACTTACCTGGAGCAATTGTTCTTGTCTTTTCTCGCCGCCTGTCAACATCTGCCAGACGACGCATTCATCAACAAGGGCAATAATCGGTTCAACATCGCGCTTTATGAAGCGACGTTCGCGGCGACACTGAGGGATGCTTTTGCTGAACGCAGGCTTGCACGGGGAAAAGTGGCGTCGGAAACACTACACGCGCTTGCGACAGACGCCGATTTCATGGATGCGTCCCGTGTGGGAACGACGCAGACCGGCAATGTGAAGCGTCGGCTGCTCAGTGCGGAACGCATCGTCCACTTCCTGTAATCGATCCCGTGGCGTCAGGCACGGCAATTGGCGAACTCCATGTGCAATTCAAACAAGTCCTGGCCCGGCTGGACCAAGCGGGGGAGGTGAACCTCAGAACCACCATGGAGAACCACTTTCGGAAAATTATCCTGGTCTCCGCAGCAAGTCATTTCGAGAGCGCTTTGATCCGGAGTGTCGTTCACGAGTTCGAAAACGCAACGACGCCGGATCATCCGCTCGTGCATTTCATGCGAAAAACCGGGATCGAAAGAAGGTACCACACCTGGTTTGCCTGGGGAGGGAACAACGCGAACCAGTTCTTCGCCCTGTTCGGTGAAGCGTTCCGAACGCATGCGAGGAAGCGTGTTCGCGAGCGGGAGGATCTTGTGGAAGCCGCGAAAGCCTTCATGGAGGTCGGACGGGACAGGAACCAGCTTGTTCATGAAGGCTTTGCGACGATTCCATATGAAAAGACAATGGACGAGGTCTACGCCCTTGTCGAGAAAGCCAAGGTGTTCGTGGAGTGGTTTCCGGGCGAGTTGCGTGACTACATCATGGTGCGCTCCGCCGACGGCCCATCGGGATGAATCGGGTCGGTGCGCGATTTCCCGACTTGCCGGATCAAGGCGGCGTTCAGTCGCGGTTGCGCCCGAACAGGCTCCGCATGACGTCGGGATCCGGAACCGGGAGCGGGTAGCGACCCGAGAAGCAGGCATCGCAGTAACGGTCCTGTTCGTTGTCCATCGCCCGCCACATCGCATCGAGCGGCAGGTAGGCGAGGCTGTCGGCGTTCAGATAGTCCCGGATCTCTTCCCGGCTGTGGTCCGCGGCGATGAGTTCGGACTTGCTCGGCGTGTCGATGCCGTAGTGGCAGGGGCCGGTGGTGGGAGGCGAGGAGACCCGGAAGTGGACTTTGGTCGCGCCGGCGTTGCGCGCCAGCTGCACCAACTTGCGGCTGGTCGTTCCGCGGACGATGGAGTCGTCGATCAGGATGACCCGCTTCCCCTTCATGATGCCGGGAACCGGATTGAGCTTGATGCGAACCCCGAAGTTGCGGATGGACTGGCTCGGCTCGATGAAGGTCCGCCCGACATAGTGGTTGCGGATGAGTCCGAACTCCAGCGGGATCCCGGCGGCTCGCGAGTAGCCGATGGCGGCGATCAGGCCCGAGTCCGGCACCGGGACCACAACGTCCGCCGGAACTCCGGTTTGTCTGGCAAGCGCGGCGCCGAGCGCAATCCGGGTCCGATAGACATCCCGTCCGAACACCCGGCTGTCGGGGCGGGCGAAATAGATGTGCTCGAAGACACACTGCGCCGGCGGCGCCGGCTCGAACACCCGGAAGCTCTCGACGCCCCGGTTGCTGATCCGGAGCAATTCCCCGGCCTCGATGTCCCGCACGTACTCGGCATCGAGCAGATCGAGCGCGCAGGTTTCGGAGCAGACGACGTGGCCATCACCGGCCCGGGCCAGCACCAGCGGCCGGAATCCGCGGGGGTCCCGCACCGCATACAGCGCGTCCCTGGTCACGAACAACAGGGAGAAAGCTCCCTCGGCCTGACGGACCGCTTCGCACACCGCCTCGAATTCGGAGTTCTGGCCCGATTTGGCGAACAGGTGCAGCAGCACCTCGGTATCGCTGGTGGTGCGGAAGATCGAGCCCCGGTCCACCAGTTGGTGGCGCAGCAGGTGGGCGTTCACCAGATTGCCGTTGTGGCAGACGGCGATCTCGCCGAATTTGCAATCGATGTGGATCGGCTGGATGTTGCGCGGGCTGCTGTCGCCGGCGGTCGAGTACCGGGTGTGCCCGATGGCCGCCGTCCCCGGCAACGCTTCCAGCGTCGGCCGGTCGAAAACGTCGGCGACATGTCCCGTACCGCTTCGGCCCACGAGCCCCTGGCCGTTCGGGTGGACCGCCACGATTCCCGCCGCCTCCTGACCGCGGTGCTGCTGGGCGTAGAGGGCGAGATAGGCGAGCCGCGCCGCCTCCGGCCGTCCCCATATCCCGACGACCCCGCACTCGTCCCGGAAACCGTCGGGCGCCGGGGACGTTCGCATGGGGGACCTCCGGGTGAGCCTACTACCCGGCCGCCGCCCGCCGGAGACCGTTTCCGAAGGCTTCGGACAGGGCTTCGAGGGTGAGGGTGGCGGCGGCGGCGCCGTTCACCCGCAGGCGCAGCCCGTCGCCACCGGTGGATCCGAGCCGCCGGAGCGGGATCCCGGCGCGTTCGGCGAGGGCCAGGGCGGTGTCCACCCGGTCCGGCGGAACACTTACGAGGGCGCGCGCCACCCCCTCGCCGCAGAGCACGCCTTCCGGTCGGGACGCGCACTCCACCGTGATTTCCGCGCCGGTGGCGGCGCCGTCCGGAGCGAAGAGGCTCTCCACCAACGCCGCCAGCAGGCCCCCTTCCGAGAGATCGCGTGCCGACGAGAGGACGCCGGCCGCCGACCGCAGGAAATTGCCCAGACGGATCTCGGCGTCGAAGTCGGGTCGCGGCGGCCGGCCGTCGATCCTTCCGAATCGTTCCTTGAGGTAGGCGCTCGCCCCGAGGTTCTCCGGGGTGTCCGGCCCCGCGAGCAGGATCAGGTCGCCGCTCCGGGCAAGGTGCTGGGCGATGCGGGCGTCGGTGTCCTCCAGCAATCCCACCACCCCGACCACCGGCGTAGGGAAGATTCCGGTGTCCTCGGTTTCGTTGTAGAGGCTCACGTTGCCGCCGGTGATGGGAACGCCGAAGGCGCGAAGCGCCTCGCTCATCCCGGTGACCGCCTCGGCCAGCTGCCACATGATCTCCGGACGCTCGGGGTTTCCGAAGTTGAGGCAGTTGGTGGCCCCGATGGGGACCGCCCCCACCGCCGCCAGGTTGCGGCATGCCTCGGAGACCGCAAGGGCGCCGCCGCGCCGCGGATCACGCGCCGTGTAGCGGCCGTTGCCGTCGAGGGTCATGGCGATGCCCAGCCGGGTCCCCTTGATCCGGACCACTCCGGCGCTGCCACCCGGGCGAACCAGGGTGTCGCTGCGCACCATGTGGTCGTACTGCTCGTACACGAATCGGCGGCTCGCAAGCTCCGGACTCCCTGCCAGGGCGAGCACGACTTCGTTCCAGTCGGAGGGCTCGGGGAGTTCGGCGATGCCGACTTCGGGCTCCGGCCAACCGGAGGGCTGGCGGACCGGACGTTCGAACACCGGAGCGTCGTCGGTGAGCGCGCGGCAGGGGACCTCCGCCGCCACCGTGCCCCGGTGGAGCACCCGCAGCATTCCGTCCCCGCTGATCCGCCCGATGGCCGCCGCGTCCAGATCCCACTTGCGGAACACCCGCTGAACCTCGCCCTCGTGTCCGGGGCGGACCACCATCAGCATCCGTTCCTGGGATTCGGAGAGGAGGATTTCGTAGGCTGACATCCCGGTCTCCCGCTGCGGCACGCGGTCCAGTTCCACCTCCACTCCGGCGCCGCCGCGGGAAGCCATCTCCGCGGTGGAGCACGTGATCCCGGCAGCACCCATGTCCTGGACGGCGAGGAGCGCATCGCTCCGCATGAGTTCGAGGCAGGCCTCCATCAGCAGTTTTCCGAGGAACGGATCGCCGACCTGTACCGTGGGCCGCCGGGCCTCCGCCTCCTCGTCGAAGGAAGCCGAAGCCATGGCCGCGCCGTGGATCCCGTCCCGCCCGGTCTTCGCCCCCACGCACCAGACCGGGCTTCCCGGCGCATCGGCGCCGGCGCGGAAGATGCGGTCGGCGGGCGCGATTCCGAGGGCAAAGGCGTTCACCAGCGGGTTCAGCGTGTAGCAGTCCTCGAAGAAGACTTCGCCGCCGACGGTCGGGATGCCCATGCTGTTGCCGTAGTTCGCGATTCCGGCCACCGCGCCGGTGAAGAGCGCCCGGTTCCGCGGGACGGTGAGCGGACCGAATCGGAGCGAGTTCATCAGCGCCACCGGGCGGGCGCCCATCGTGAATACGTCGCGGAGGATGCCCCCCACCCCGGTGGCGGCCCCCTGGAAGGGCTCGATGAAAGTGGGGTGGTTGTGCGACTCCACCTTGAAGACGGCGGCGAGCCCCTCGCCCAGGGACACCGCCCCGGCGTTCTCCCCGGGTCCTTCAAGCACTCGCGGCGACTCGGTGGGGAAACGCGCCACCTGCGGCCGGGAGGACTTGTAGGAGCAGTGCTCCGACCACATCGCCGAGAACATCCCGATCTCGTTGTGGTTGGGGGGCCGCCCGAGCAGCGCGACGATCCGCTCGTATTCGCCGGCCGTGAGACCGGAGGCGAGCGCCGTTTCGACAGGGATGGTCACGATTCGGTATAGCGGTGGAGGCTCCGGAACAGCAGCCTTCCATCCGTGCCGCCGAGGTCGGCTTCCCAGGCCCGGTCCGGATGGGGCATCAGCCCGGCGACGTTCCCCCGCCGGTTCCGGATGCCGGCGATCCCGTTACGGGAGCCGTTCGGGTTCGCTTCGGGGGTGGCTTCCCCCCGCTCGTCGCAATAGCGGAAGATCACCTGGCCATCCGTTTCCAGCCGGGACAGGACCTCGTCGTTCGCCCGGAAATTCCCTTCGGCGTGGCCCACCGGAAGCTGGAGCGTGGCCCCGGCGGGGATCCCGCAGGAGAACGGGGATCCGTCGTTCTCGACCCGGATCCGCACATCCCGGCAGACATAGGTCAGCGACCGGTTCTTCAGCATCGCCCCCGGCAGCAGTCCCGCTTCCTGGAGGATCTGGAATCCATTGCAGATGCCCACCACCGGGCGCCCGGACGCGGCCATCTCCACCAGCGGGGTCATCACCGGAGAGAAACGGGCAAGGCCGCCGGTGCGCAGGTAGTCACCGTGTGCGAAACCCCCCGGGATCACCGCCGCGTCGAAGCCCCGGAGCGACCCCTCGTTGTGCCAGACCAGCTCGGCTTGCTGGCCGGTGACCGTTCGGAGGGCGTGGAGCACATCCCCCTCGCAGTTGGTCCCGGGAAACACCACGACCGCGAACCGGGTCATGACATGAGGCTCATGCTCGCATCCTCCAGCACCGGATTCGCGAGAACCGTCTTCGCTATCTCCTCCCCGAGCTGCCGCGCCGCCGCTTCCGAATCCGCCTCGATCTCCATCTCGAACAACTTTCCCTGTCGGACCGAAGTCACCCGCTCCTCCCGGTGGGCGATCGCCCGCCGGATCGCCTCTCCCTGGGGGTCGTATACCGAGGGCCGGAGCCTCACTTCCACCTTGAAACGGAATGTCATCGCTCTTCCCCGACCCGAAGGGTCACGTCTCCTCCCTTCCGAAGGTTCATGACTCCTCCCCTCCGAAGGGTGATGTCTCCTCCCTCCCGAAGGTTCAAGTCTCCTCCCTCCCGAAGGGTGATGTCTCCTCCCCTCCGAAGGGTGATGTCTCCTCCCCTCCGAAGGTTCATGACTCCTCCCTCCCGAAGGGTGATGTCTCCTCCCCTCCGAAGGTTCATGACTCCTCCCTCCCGAAGGGTGATGTTTCCTCCCCGAACACCCGTTCGAAGACTTCGTCCAGATGGCGCAGATGCACCTCGAGATCGAAGGCGGCGTCCAGTTCCCGGTCGCTCAGAAGCGCCGTGACCCGTGTGTCCCCGCCAAGCTTCTCCCGGAGCGAGCCGCCCTCCTCCCAAAGCTGCATCGCCGCCCGCTGCACCATGCGGTAGGCGTCCTCCCGGGAGACTCCCTTCGCCGCCAGATCGAGCAGCACCTGGCCGCTGAAGACCATCCCGTTCATCCGGTCCAGGTTTTCCCGCATGGCGCCTTCGCGCACCACCAGCCGGTCGAGGATCCCGGCCATCCGCAACAGGATGTGATCCGCAAGCTGAAAGCTCTGCGGAATCGACATCCGCTCGGCCGACGAGTGGGAGATGTCCCGCTCGTTCCAGAGCGCGATATTCTCGATCGCCGGAACGACGTTCGCCCGCAGGATCCGGGCGAGCCCGCACACCTGCTCGCATCCCACCGGATTCCGCTTGTGCGGCATCGCGGAAGAACCCTTCTGCCCCTTGCCGAACGGCTCCTCCAGCTCGCGGATCTCGGTGCGCTGGAGGTTCCGGATCTCGGTGGCGATCTTCTCCAGCGTTCCGCCGAGGATGGCGAGGGCGGCGGCCAGTTCGGCGTGGCGGTCCCGCTGGATCACCTGGGTCGAGATCGGCGACGGCTGCAGCCCGAGTGCTTCGCATACCCGGCGTTCCACCGAGGGCGGGAGATGGGCGAAGGACCCCACCGCGCCGCTCAGCTTTCCCACGCGCACCGCCTCCCGGGCGGCGGCGAGGCGCCGCCGGTTCCGTCCCATTTCCGCCCACCAGAGCGCGAGTTTCATCCCGAAGGTCATGGGCTCGGCATGGACGCCGTGGGTCCGCCCCACCATCACCGTGCGGCGATGTTCGGCGGCGCGGCGCTTCAGGATCCCGCGGATCCGCTCCACCCGCTCGAGGAGCAGGTCGCAGGATCGCACCATCCTGGTGGCAAGGGCGGTGTCCACCACGTCGGAACTGGTGAGCCCGAAGTGGATCCAGCGGCCTTCGGGTCCCACGTGCTCGGCCATCGACTGGGTAAAGGCCACCACGTCGTGCTGGACCGTCCTTTCGATCTCGTGGATGCGGGCGATATCGAAACCGGCCCGGTCCCGGATCGCCTTCGCCGCCGCCTCCGGGATCAGTCCTTCGGCGGCGGTGGCTTCCGCGGCGGCGACTTCCACTTCCATCCACGAATGGAAGAGCGCCTCGTCGGTCCAGATTGCCCCCATATCGGGGCGTACATAGCGTCGGGTGAGCATCAGACAAACGCGAGGCGGGGCGCCGGAGCAGCGCTCCGGACTTCGGGAGTGGGTTCGTGCCGCCGGGCGATCAGCAAGTTCACCCCGGCCCGCCCCCCGGCGTCGAGCGCCTCCCGGGCAGTGCGCAATGCGAGCTCCGGCGAGTTCGTGTTCTCCGAGAGATGCGCCAGCACCACCGTCCGCACCGACTGCGGCAGCCGCCGCCGCAGGTAGGCAGCCAGGGCGCCGTTCGAGAGGTGTCCGACCCGGGAGGCGATCCGGAGCCGGGTGGAGAACGGATAACGACTTTCGTGGAGCTCCTGTTCGTCGTAGTTGGATTCGATGAGGAGCAGCGAGGCGTCCTCGATGGCGTCCGCCATTTCCGCCGAGATGTGTCCGATGTCGGTGACCACGACCGCGATGGCGCCGCCGTGTTCGAAACGGAACCCGACCGGCTCCTCGGCGTCATGCGGGACGGGGAAACCGATTACGGACAGGTCCCCGATCCGCCGCGGAGAGGACGGGACCAGTCGGATCCACCGAAGATCACCGGCATCGGGACGGATCCGGTTCCACGTGCCGGCGGTGCAGAGGATCGGGATGCCGTGCCGCCGGGCAAAGGGGAGCGCCCCCCGTGAGTGGTCGGCGTGCTCATGGGACACGAGGACGCCGGCGATCCGATCCTCGGAAGTTCCGGCGGCGCGAACCCGCTTGCCGAGTTCCCGCGCCGAAAGGCCCGCCTCGACCAGCACCGTGGTGCTTCCGGCGGTGACCAGGTTCGCGTTCCCCGAGCTTCCCGAACCGAGGACCCGGAGCCGGATGGCGGAAGTCATCGACGAGGTGGCTGCGGGGACGAGGCGCCGAAGATGGCGCTGCCCGGTCCCCCGGTCGCCGAGACCCTCCGGAGTCGCACGCCTCCGGGTCGTCCTTCGCCACCCGGGGGCGGGGAGTACGGCTTCATGCGACCTGCTTCCTGGAGGGCTGGACGATGCTGGCGCAGCGTCCCGGGGGTTCCTGTGCTCCACATATTCAGAGCAGGATGGCTGCACCGCGTGGTGCGAACCGGCGGTGCGAGGCTTGGCGCGCAGACCAAGGCTGCGCAAGTGTATCGTGCTGCCGGTGGAGAACCTCTTCGGCCGATCGCGGGCCACGCTCGAAACGCTGGCCGGGGAAATGGGACTGCCCGCCTGGCGCGGACGCCAGCTGTTCCGCCATCTCTATCACCGGGGCGCGACCGACTTCGCCGGGATGACCGATCTGGACAAGCAGACCCGCGACCGCCTCGCCCGGCGTTTCCGCATCGCCCATCCGGAGGTGGTCTCGCGCGACGCCTCCGCCGATGGAAGCGGGAAACTGCTGCTCCGCCTCGAGGACGACCTGCTGGTGGAGGTGGTGCGGATCCCGAGTCGCCGCACGGCGGTGGGGGACCGGTCGGGTCGGGCGGCTGCCTCCTCGGAAACCACCGACCTGACCATCTGCGTCTCCACCCAGGTGGGATGTCCGCTCGCCTGCACGTTCTGCCGTTCCGGCGCGGTGCCGTTCCGCCGCAATCTCGTTCCCGGCGAGATCGTGGCGCAGGTACTGCTGGCCGGGGGCGCGACCGACGGCCGCCGCAATGTGGTCTTCATGGGGATGGGCGAACCGCTTCTGAATCCGGCTGGGGTGATCGGCTCGCTCGACATCCTCACCGATCCCGACGGCCTTGCGATCCCGGCCCGCCGGATCACGGTTTCCACCGTCGGGTTTCCCGAACAGATCGTGCGGCTCGGCCGGGCCGCCCCCCGGGTGGGCATCGCGATCAGCCTGCACGCCCCCGACGACACCAGTCGGGTCCGCTGGATGCCGATCGGCAGGCGCTACCCGATGTCCGGGATCTTCCGGGCGCTGGAGAATCTCCCGAAGGATCCGAAACGCCGCATTACCTTCCAGTACGTGCTTCTCGGCGGCGAGAACGACCGTGCTTCCGATGCCGCTTCCCTGGTCCGGATGCTGCACCGGCTGGGCGCCCGCGGGATCCGGCCGATGGTCAACCTCATCGCCTTCAACCCCTGGACCGATCCGGCGCCCGGGGCGCCCCACCGTACCGGGTCCGAAGCGGATGCCGAGCGCTTTCTGCGCACGATCCTGCAAGCCGGCTTCGTGGCCACCCTCCGCCGCAGTCGCGGGGGGGACGTGCATGCGGCGTGCGGCCAGCTTGCGGCGAGCCCGGAGGCTGCGGACCGGCGGAAGGAATCCTGACGGCGGGTCAGCTTTCGGCTTCGAGCGCGGCGGACGCCTCGGCGGCAGCCGCGGCCTTGGCGCGGCGCCAGGCGACGATGTTCTCCGCGACCGCCGGATCGGTGAGCGCGACGATCTGCGCCGCGAAGTGGGCGGCGTTCTGGGCGCCGGGCTTTCCGATTGCGACCGTGCCCACCGGAAATCCGGGGGGCATCTGCACGGTTGCCAGGAGGGCGTCGAGGCCCATGAGCGAAGCGGCCAAGGGGACGCCGATCACCGGAAGGATGGTTCGCGCCGCCATCGCCCCGGCGAGATGGGCGGCCATTCCGGCGCCCGCAATGATGGCGACGACGCCACGGTCGCGGGCGCTTTCCGCGAGGCGGACGGCGCGCTCCGGCGTCCGGTGCGCCGAATAGACCCCCATCCGGGACGGTACCCCGAGCGTATCGAGGACCTTCTTGGCCTCCCGCATCACCCCGGTGTCCGACGGGCTTCCCATCACGATGAGAACCTTGGGTTTGTCGCTGGAATTCATGAAATTCCCCTTCCGCGCGGCTTCACTCCGCGCCGATGTCTTCGCGGCGGCTGGCGCCGTCCCACTGGATGCTGTCGGCAGCGTGGTAGGCCGCTTGCCGGGCCGCCTGCCGGTCGACGCCGATCCCGGTAACCGCGACGACCCGTCCGCCGGCAGTCTCGATCCCGTCCGATCCGGTCCGGGTTCCCGCATGAAAAACGAAGGCCGGTCCTGCGGTTTCGACCGAGTCAGGGAGACCGCGGATGCGCGCTCCCTTCCGGGAGGGACCGGGATAGCCGTCGGAAACAAGGATCACGGTTACCGCACGGTCGCACCGGAACTTGAGGGGGTCTGCGGGGAGTTGGCCCGTGGCGGCTCCATGGAACAGGGGCAGCAGGTCGGAGTCGAGGAGGGGCATCAGGGCCTGGGCTTCCGGGTCTCCGAAGCGCACGTTGAACTCGAGCACCTGCGGTCCGGTCGCGGTCAGCATCAGCCCGGCATAGAGGATGCCCCGGTACTCGCGCCCCTCGGCGGCGAGCCCGGCGATCGCCGGTTCGAGGATGTCGCGTCGGATGCGTTCGAGGAGTTGCACGTCTTCGTGGCCGGGGCTCTCGCTCCCCATCCCGCCGGTGTTCGGTCCCCGATTTCCGTCGAAGCGACGCTTGTAGTCGCGGGCCGTACCGGCAAGGGCGACCCCGGCGCCGTCACTGACCGCAAAGACGCTCAGTTCCCGACCGCTCAGCCTCTCCTCGAGGACCACCGTGCGCCCGGCGTCGCCGAGCGCTCCCTCGAGCAGGCGTTCTGCTTCCCGTTCTGCTTCCCCGGGGTCTTCGGGGAGAAACACGCCCTTCCCCGCGGCGAGACCGCTGGCCTTGACGACCACCCGGTCCCCGAGCACGCCGCCGCGGAGCACCCGCCGGGCCTCCCCGGGGTTGCGCACCACGCGGTATCGCGCCGTGGGGATGCCGCGCCGGTCGCAGAAATCCTTGGCGAACGACTTGGACGCTTCCAGTTGCGCCGCTTCTCGGCCGGGGCCGAGACAGGGGATTCCGGCCTCCCGGAGCGTGTCGGCGAGTCCGTTCGCAAGCGGCGCCTCCGGCCCGACCACCACCAGATCCACCGCTTCCGAAGTGGCCAGATCGACCAGGCCGCCGCTGTCCGGGACCGGAACCGGCGCGAGCCGGCCGAGCTTCCCGATGCCCGGATTCCCGGGCGCGACAATCAGGTCTTCCAGTTCCGGGCTTCGGGCAAGGGCCCAGGCGAGGGCATGCTCCCGCCCTCCCGACCCGACCAGGAGAACGCGCACGGCCCGCGATCAGCGGGTACGGCGCCGACGCTTGCGGGCGCGCTTGCGAGCCGCCGCGCGTTTGGCCCTCAGTTTGTCACCGGGTTTCACGTAGAAGGAGTGCCGCTTGATTTCCTTGATGATGTCCTCGGCCTGCACCCGGCGCTTGAAGCGCTTGAGCGCCGTTTCGACGGCTTCGCCTTCCTGAACCGTGATTTCCGCCAAATGATCCTCGCTGATGATGTCTTCGCCGATGACTGATCGAGCCCACCGGACCGGGCACCATCGACTGGGCGAACGTCCGCCCGGAAAGGTCGGTAACCATAGGCCGGGAGCGCGAACCTGTCAACACGTTCCGGTTCGGCGCGCGGATTGTCCGGCTCCGGTTCGGCCTTCTGGCCGGCAACCAGTGGCGTCCCGCGAACGAGGGCCTGACGACAAGGTGTGGGTGCCGGTTGGCGTCCGAACGACGGGTTCCCCGGCCTTGAGGGCCTGACGGCACACGCCAGCCGTTTGCAGTTGATGCTGGAGGGTTCGCACGAGCGGACGCCCGGGTCGGGGACGCCGGCGCCGGCGTTGGAGGTGGGGGTGTTGTACGACCTGGGCGACGCCGTGGAGAACGCGGGAGTCGAGGTCGGCGGGAGCGTGGCGTACCGGATGCAGGACCCGGGACTGACGGTGAAGGTGCGGAGCCGGGCGCTGGTCACGCACGCCGAGACGGATCGCCAGGAGTGGGGCGTGGGGGCGATGGTGAGCCTCGATCCCGGCAAAGAGGGACAGGGCCCGTTCCTGAAGGTTGCGCCGTCGTGGGGGGGCACGGACAGCGGCCTGCAACAGATGTTCCGCAGAGGGCGGCCACGGGTTCGGGCTTCCCTGGTAGGGGGCTGACGCCGTACGCGGGCCAGATGGCGGAGATGGGCCGGTCCCCGCGGCTCGGCACCCGCTACGAGCTGGGGCCCCTCTTCCGGCTGGACCTCGCAGGAGCACAGCGCGAGAGCGTCATCGGAACGAGGGCCCGGCGACTCGCGCTCCAGGGCGCCCTCAGCCGGTACATCGGCCCGACACGCCGAGGCCGCCGAAGGGACCGGCGCCCCGGCCGGTCAGGGTCCGCCGGGGGGGCGGAGGCCGCACCGCCTTGCCGCTCGCATCGTTGATCTTTGAGGAGAGGCGACATCGCGCGGGTTCGGGGGCCTTGGCCCGACGCTGCGGGAGGGGCTTCGAGCCGGCTGCCGGGGGGGCGCCCGAAAGACCTACGGGGTTGCGTCCGGTTCCGCCACGACGCCATTCTTGAGCACGCCGACGCCCTCGATCTCCACTTCCACCCGATCCCCCGGCCGCAGGAACACTTGGGGGTTCCGCGCCACCCCGACTCCCGAGGGGGTTCCGGTCGCGATCACGTCGCCGGGCGCCAGGGGAGTGATCCGTGAGAGGTATGCGACGAGCTCCCGCACCGGCCAGGTCATGAGGCTGGTGTGACTTCGCTGCATCACCTCGCCGTTCAGCCGGGTCTCGATGGCAAGCGCCTGCGGATCGGGGATCTCGTCGGCGGTCACGAGCCACGGACCGAAGGCGCCGGTGCGCCAGAAGTTCTTGCCGGGGCCGAACTGGCTGCTGTGTGACTGGAAATCCCGGACCGACCCGTCGTTGAAGCAGGCATAGCCCGCAACATGGCCGAGGGCGTCCGCCTCGGTGATGTGGCGTCCCGGCTTTCCGATCACCACGGCGAGTTCGCCTTCGTAGTCCAGCTGCGTCGAGGCTCGTGGGACCACCATGTCTTCCCGGTGTCCCACGAGGCACACCGGGAACCGGGTGAACAGGGTCGGCCAGGCGGCTTTCGCCCTTCCGGTTTCGAGTCGGTGGTCCTCGTAGTTCAGGCCGACGCACCAGATCGCGCCCGGGCGCGGGATCAGGGGCGCGAAGCGCACATCCCCGACCGGATCGCCACTCGCGGTGGGTGGTTTGCCTCCGGCGAGGAGACTGGCGAGTTCGCCCTGAAACGGCTTGTCCAGAAGACGAAACGAGTCGCCGTCGGCGGAGACCTCGGCCACGGCGTGGCCGTCCGGAAGTTTCAGGGTAGTGAGTCGCATGAGGGCGGGATGCTATCCGCCATTCACCGTCGCGCGGCGGCGCCGCCGGTTGTCTCGTGCCCGGAGGCGCCGGCCTGCCTGAAGTTCCAGCATGCCATAGACGCAAGTCACTGACTTGATTGGACATGGAGAGATTTCAGGGTTTCGCTACTGGGTAACGGACAGCTTCACGGCCAGCAGATCGAAGGCCTTTTGTTGAAGTGGGGTGGGCCGGGTCGTGATCTCGAACCGCTCGGCACCCGGCAGGGCTGGGGCCACCGTGTTGCGAGTCACGGTGGCCAGATCCGCAAGCAGCGTGCGAAAACTGTGCACCGGGTCACCCTCGGCGGTACGCCCGGTACTGGCCTTGGCCCGCGCGGTGGCGGACTTTCGGGCCGACGCCACTGCCGAGACGCGACCGGCTTCGGCGCCGCCACGATCCTCGTCGTCAAACGACATCGGGCGGAGTCGCTGGCGCATGTGCCACTCCACGTGGTACGCCAGCATGCACAACAGGACATGGGCACGGACCCGATCGGCGTTGCGGTGGAACACCGGTCGGACCTTGAGGTCCACGGTCTTGAGGCTGCGGAAGGCCTGCTCCACTGCGCTCAGGCGCTTGTACGCGCGTACGGTGTCGGACGCATCGAGCTTGTCTGCGGGCAAGCTGGTGCGCACCACATACAGCCCGTCCAAGGCGGCCTCGAACGCGATGGACTCGACATTGCGCCGGTAGTGGAACCGGCCCCGTTCATCGATGGACCATGTGAAGTGTTTGGCCATCTTGTAACGACCGATGACCTTGCCCACCCGTTCCCCGATCCGGTCCCTGCCCTCGAGGCGGCGGCGCTCGCGCCGAGTCGCCACGGCAAGAGGTTCGAGCACCGACTCGGTGGCTTCCAGCAGCGCCTCGCGCTTGCGGGCGCGGTGCTCGGCCATGTACGGATTGCGGCACACCATCAGCCGTTCGCCGGGGTATTCGTCACTTCGAACTTCCATCAGGTCCCTCTGGTCGAACAGCGAGAGTTGCACCACTCCGCTGCGCACCAGGGAGCGGATGGCCGGGCGGCGCAACGCCCCGATCCAGTCCAGCCCCGCCGGGGCGACCTCCTCGCGGATCCGGGCTTCGGTCAACATCCCCCGGTCCCCCACCAACACCACCGTGGAAAGACCGAACCGCCGACGCAGCTTCTCCACCTGTGCCCCCACCGTGGTCGGGTCGGCGGTATTCCCGGCAAAGACCTCCACCGACACCGGACAGCCATTCCGGTCGCACAGCAACCCGAACTCGATTTGCTTTTTGTTCCGCTTGCCATCGCGGGAATGACCGCGCCGGGCGAGCGGACAAGAACGCCCTTCCAGCCACACCGAGGTGAGGTCGTAGAGCACCAAGGCGCCTTCTTGGAGATGGCGTTTCGCCAAGGCGCGCTCGATGCGATCCTGGCGCTCGAGGAGCCAGTCCATGGCCGCATACAGGTCGTTTTCGTCCAGCGAACCGAGTCCCAGGGTTTCGGCGAGGGTGTCGCGCGCGGTAGCGCCGGCGAGTCCCCCGGGCGGTGGCAAGTTTCGAGCCCGGGTCGAGAATCCGGGCGGCGATCAACGCCAGCACACGCTGGCGTTGGGGGGAGGACTCGGGGTCGATGAGGTGGTCGAGGCGGAGCTTGCGGAGTGTGCCGAGAACGGCGGCGACATGACCGTGGGGGAGGGAGCGAACGATGTTGAGAAGCTCGTCGGGCCCGACAAGGCGTTCGTTCTTGAGTACCCGACGAAGCGCGGCAATCTTGTATTCGGGCCATCCGGAGAGGTTGGCGAGCGTGCGTTTTCTGGTTTTGGCGCCTTCGCGCCAGCTTTCGCGGAGGAGGATTGCGGGGGGTGATTTGCGGTTGGGGACGACGTCGACGTACATGGCTCAATGATACCAGACATGCCATATGGAAATAAAGTAGTAATATCGTCAAATACATGGGCGCGAAAATCAAGTATCAAAACGCACTTTCCCCTTGCGAATCAACCCCTTGAACGGCAAAAAAGGGGAAATTACTCTGGAACTTCAGGCCTGCCTGGTGGAATCCCGGGATCAGCCGGTCCGGCCCCGGATTCGGGTACGCGTGGTTTCCCCATGGCCGGCATGCTGCCCGGATCGTTGCGCTGGCGACGAACCGGGCCCCGGTCAGGATCGTGCGCTTCGCCCGCCCCGCTTCCGGTGGCGGCACACCCCGATCCGGGTCATGGATCGGCGCGGTACCGGATGTTGCCCCCGACGATCGTCATCCACACCGTGGTTCCCGGGATCTCCTCTTCGGGGACGGTCATGATGTCTCGCGTCAACACCGCAATGTCGGCATACTTGCCCGGTGTGAGGCTGCCCTTGGTGTCCTCCTCGAAGGCCGCGAAGGCATTCGCCATCGTGTAGGCATGAAGGGCCTCCTCGCGGGTCAGCACCTGTTCCGGGTAGAACCGGCTTCCGTCCGGGAGCCGGCGGGCAACGGTTGCGTGGAAGCTCGGAATCGGATCCAGATCCTCCACCGGGGCATCGGTTCCGTTGGTGACCACCGCTCCGGAATCGAGAAGCGCACGCCACATATAGGCGCCGGTTCGGGCCCGTTCGTCTCCGAGCTTCTCCGGGACCCACGGGCCGTCGGAGGTGGCGTGAACCGCCTGCATCGAGGCGATGACGCCGAGTTCGCCGAAACGCGGAATGTCGTCGGGATGGATGTGCTGGGCGTGTTCGATCCGGAACCGCAAATCGCGACCGTCCACCCCGGCATCGCGGAAGGCCCGCTCGTACAGGTCCAGCACCTCGCGGTTGCCCCGGTCCCCGATCGCATGGGTGTTCACCTGGAATCCGTGCCGGATGGCGATCCGCGCGGTCTCCTCGATGTCCTCGACCTCCTCCAGCACCAGCCCGACGCTATCGGGCATGTCCTCGTAGGGCTCGAGCAACCACGCCCCGTGCGCTCCCAGCGCCCCGTCCACCTGACGCTTGATCGACCGCACGGTGAGGTAGCCGTCGGCATGGTTGGTCATGAGGTACTCCGGAAGCTTCCGATCCATTTCCTCGTTGGACTCCCCCCGCACCATCACGTGGAGCCGGATCGGGAGCCGACCCGCTTCGGCCACCTGACGAAAGAAATCGATGAGGGCGAAGCTGGAGCCGGCGTCCTGGAAACTGGTGACTCCCTTCCGCAGCGCTTCCTCGGCGGCGAGCTCCACCTGAAGCTCCATCTCTGCCCGGATCTCCCCGTCGCTCCGCTCCGCCATCGCCCGGTTTCGGGCGCGGGCCACTAGCCGCTGCGCCGTTTCGCGCAAGGCGCCGGTCGGGTTCCCGTCGGCGTCCTTCACGATCGTGCCGCCGGGGGGATCCGGAGTGTTCCGGTCGATGCCGGCGAGCTCCATGGCCAGCGCGTTGGCGAAGGCGGCGTGCCCGCTCGCATGACGGAGCAGAACCGGATGCTCCGGCGAAATCTCGGACAGGCCCAGGTGATGCGGCAGGCCCTCCACCGCGCCCCCGGGCGCCTCGTCCCACTTTTCCTGGTGCCAGCCGCGCCCTTCGATCCACGTCCCCGCGGGAGCCTCGGCAACCGCTTCCGCGACCAGGTCCACGATCCGGTTCCAGTTCTCCGCCTCGCCGAGCTTCAGGATCATCTGCGCGTTGCCCACGCCCATGAAGTGGCCGTGCCCCTCGATGAACCCGGGAATGGCGAGCCGTCCCCCAAGGTCCACCACCTCGGTGTCCGTCCCGACCCAGGCGCGGATCTCCCCGTTGTCGCCCAGGGCGACGATCTGGCCGCCCCGGGCGGCCAGTGCTTCGGCTTCCGGGCGATCCGGGTCCACGGTGACCACCTTGCCGGAGAGCAGAACGAGATCGGCGGGTTCCGGGGCGGGTTCCGAACAGCCGCCCGCCACCAGACCGGGGACCAGCAGAAGGACAAGGGTGCGCACGTGCATGGGTGGAATCTCCGAAGGAACAGGGTATCGCGGGCGCGGCGGCCCGGCGCACCGGACAGGAGTTGTAAGGTTTGCCGACATCATGTCCCGGGTCCCGTTCCCCCTTCTCCCTTCCCTCGTGCTCGCTTCCGGTGCCTCGGCGCAGTGGGTTCCGGAGCCGGACCTCGTCCTCCACGGCGCGGAGGTGCGGACGGTGGACGAGAACGATTCGCTGGCCGAGGCGCTCGCGGTCAAGGACGGCAGGGTGGTGGCGGTGGGAAGCGCCGACGAAGTGCGCGCCCTGGCCGGACCGAACACCCGGGTCGTGGACCTCGGCGGGCGCACGGTGATTCCCGGTCTCCAGGATTCGCACATCCATTTCCTTCCCCTCGGCAAGGACATCACCACCGGAGTCGAGCTCAGTTACGCCGATTCGGCGGAGGACATCGTTGCGGGAGTGCGGGACCGGATCCGGGAGAGCGCGATTCCGCCCGGCGCCTGGGTCGTCGGTCGCCGCTGGGACCAGTTCAAGTACCCGCAGATGGTCACCCGGTGGCAGCTCGACGAAGTGGCCCCCCGGCACCCGGTGGCGCTGTACCGCGTGTACCGGGGAGTGGCGGTGAACACCGAGGTCTTCCGCCGCATGGGGATCGACGACGGCAATTCGTCCACCTGGCCCTCGTGGTGGCTCGAGGATCCCGCCAACTTCACGTTCGAGGACCGGATTCTTCGTCTTCCCCGCGAGATCGAGATCGACGGCGGGATGGTTGTCCGGGACATTCCCACGGGCGTGTTCCTCGGCTCGCAGGCGTCCCGGCTGGTCACCGAGCGGCCGCCTCCGGACGATTTCGAGGACGAGGTGGAAAGCGTGCGCCTCGGCGTCCACGAGATGCTGGAACTCGGCGTCACGGCGATCGTGGATCCCTCCTCGCGGATGGGTCACAACATGCGCGTCTACCAGGAGGCAGCGAATCGGGGGCATCTCAAGCTGCGGATCGCAGCCGTATACGAAGGGACCTTCAACACGCACGCCCCGCAGTTCATCGACGACCATCTCGGCGCCATCAAGGTGAACAACCTCGGCGACGATTTTCTCCGCTGGCGTGGCGTGAAGGTCTATGGCGACGGTGGGGTGGGAACCCGCAGCGCCTGGATGTCCGAACCCTTCCACATGTGGGACGAGCTGGAGGGGGAAGAGAACCTCGGCAACCCGGTGGTTCGCAGCTATCCCGAGCGCGAGGCGCAGTACCGCGCCGTCCGGCGCCACGGATGGGATCTCCACACCCACAGTTGCGGCGACCAGGCGATGCGGCAGACGGTGGACCTGTACATGAAGCTCCTGGACGAGATGGCGGACGGCGGCGAGCTCCCCGATCTTCGCTGGAGCGTCATCCACGCCTATTTCCCCATCGAGCCCAAGACCCGGGTTCTCGAGGACATGGCCCGCTACGGCATTGTGGCGGCCACCAATCCGGTGTTCAACTGGCAGCAGGGTTTCTCGTTCGCCACCAACTCGGGGCCGGAGCGGATGGCGCGGCTCCAGCCGTTCCGCACCTACATGCGCCATGGAGTCATCATGGCCTCCGGTTCCGACTACGGCGTGACTACGCACAACCCGTGGATGGGTTTCCTTGCGCTATTGACCCGAAGGGATCAGAAATCCGGGCTGGTCTGGGGGCCGGACGAGACGGTAACCGTCGCCGAGGCGCTCCGCTCCTACACCTGGAACGGCGCCTGGCTGACCCATGACGACGAGGATCGCGGCAGCCTCACGCCGGGAAAGCTGGCCGATCTCGTGGTGCTGGACCTTCCGAGCCTCGATGCCCTCGAGGAGGATCCGGAACTCCTCTTCGGCATGCGCGAGCGGGTGATCGCCACCTTGGTGGAGGGACAGGTCGTCCACGGGAGCCTGACCATCCCTTAGCCGGTTTCCACATGTTTCACGGGCGCGCACATCGGACACCACGAATGGTATGCTGTTCCCGTGGGCGTACCGGCGGCTGCGGATATCCATCTTGGCCAGCTCAAGCCAATCGTCACCAAGAGGAACCAATGCAATGACCAAAGTATCAGGAAACCACCATGTCGTTCCGAATCCGAAAGGAGGTTGGGACGTCAAACGCGGTGATTCGGATCGATCCAGTAGTCACCATGAAACGAAGCGAGAGGCAACTGACGCTGCCCGAAAAGTAAGCAAAAACCAGGGAACTGAGCTCATCATCCACAACAAGGATGGACGAATCGCCAAGCGCGATAGTCACGGTCGCGATCCCCATCCACCCAAGGGCTGAGAGGGAGGTCCCAAGCGGAGTACGGCGATGATTGCGGGCCCCGTTCATCGGAATCTCGACAACGCCAGGCTGGCTCCCCGCAGGTTGAATTTGCCCATGATCGGAACATGAGCTCTGATAATCAGGTCCCAGCCAACCGCAAGAATTGGCTGACCGACGATCAAGGTAGTCCTTCGTCGATGCGATTGATGTCCATGCTGGCGTTGATCGTGGCCGCTGGGCTGGCAGGCGTTGAAGTGTTCGGATGGGGATCGGGTGGGAGCAAGACAGAGCTTGTCCTGTATTTTCTCGTTGCCGCCTTTGCCCCGAAGGCCATTCAGAAATTCGCGGAGGCGAAGAAATAGCGTTTCGGGAATGGCGCATCGGTTGGGATTTTTCCGGCCTTTGAAGACAAATCGAGCTATCGGCACGGCGGAACCGATATCTCCGAATACCGGTTGGTGACCTCCGAGGGGGACTGGTGTTCCCTGCGGGCGGCCACATCGTACTGGCGGGCGGTGAACGAAAGCCGGGCTTCCCGAAGCTGGCGGCGCCGGACGGCGAGCCAGTCCGTTGCCTCGTCCCCGAGTTCCTTCTGCACGTACCCGAGGATGGTTGCGAGGAAGAATTCCTCGTCCGCCGGATAGCCGCCCCTCTCGGGAACCACCCGCCAGTCGGAGCGGCCGGAAGCGATCTCGGCGAACCCGGATCCGGGCGCCCGGATGTCCTCGACCAGTCGTTGCCCGGCGCGCGGGTCGGCGATGCTCCGGTGGTAGCCGGCAAGGATTCGGCGGTCTTCCTCCCTCGGCGGGTGGAAGCGTGTTTCCCCGGCGAAGGTAAGCGCGGCGTAGAAGACGCCGCCCGGAGGCAGGATCCGACGGGCGAAGTCGAGTGCGTCCCCCGGCGGCAGCAGGTCCCAGAACGACCGCGCCAGGAGCACCTCGAACGTTTCTCCGGCGAAGCCCCCGGGCACGACGGCCTTGCGGAAACGCATCGGATCCGGTCCCCGGTCCGGCGAAGACGCCACCTCCTCCCGATAGGCGACGAGCAGGCGTTCGTCCCGGTCGGTCGCCGTGAAGTCCAGCCGGTCCACCCGGTCCAGCAGTTTCATCCAGCGACGGAATCCACCGCCGGCGCCCCCGCCCACCTCCAGCACCCGCAGCGGCCGGCGCGCCGGGAGCGCGTTGCGGAAGGCTTCCTCCACGCCGGGATGAAGCGCACGCCCGTCGACCGTGCGCTTGGCCCGCAGGTAGCGGACGAAAGGCGCCGGGGTCGCTATTTCTTGCGGCGCTTGGGGCGGCTCTTCCCGTTGGTGCCCTGGAAGATCTTGCCGCGCCTGGTTCGCCTGTCGCCTTTTCCCATGAGGGCGGTGATTCTAGCGACGTCTCCTTACAATCGTCGTCATGCGCATCGACCTGAACTGCGACATGGGCGAGAGCTTCGGCAATTACAAGCTCGGGTGCGACGAGGAAATCCTCGAAATCGTGACCTCGGCGAACGTCGCCTGCGGCTTTCACGCCGGTGATCCGGTCATCATGGACCGGACGGTGGCGCTCGCCCTGGATCGGGGAGTGGCCGTCGGCGCCCATCCGGGCCATCACGATCTCCGCGGATTCGGGCGGCGGCCGATCCAGGCGCCGCCGAGCGAAGTCGAGGCCGATGTCCTCTACCAGGTGGGGGCGCTCGCCGCCTTCGTCCGCTCCCGGGAGGGCCGGATGGTTCATGTGAAGCCCCACGGAGCGCTCTACAACCAGGCGGTGGCGGACGCGGCGCTTTCGGCGGCGCTGGCGCGCGCCGTCGCCCGCGCCGACCCGAACCTGATCTTCGTGGGACTCGCCACCGCCGCCACGATGCGCGAGGCGGCGGAGGCCGAGGGACTCCGTTTCGCCGGAGAGGCGTTTGCCGACCGCGTCTACAACCCCGACGGGTCCCTCCAGTCGCGGCGCATTCCCGGTTCCGTCATCCACGACCCGGAACGGGCGGCGGCGCAGGCGGTCGCGATCGCCCGCGGCAGGGTGGTCGCCCACGACGGGACCGAGGTCCCGGTCCGGGCCGATACCCTCTGTCTCCACGGCGACAACCCGGCGGCGCTCGAAAACGCCCGCGCCGTCCGGCGTCAACTGGAAGCGGCCGGAGTGGCGGTTCGCGCGCTCGCCTGAACGCCGCCGTGTCCGGTAGCGGGCCGCCCCGCCTTCGCGCCGCCGGCGAGGCGGCTTTCGTCGTCGAGTTCGGCAACGGGATCTCGCGCGACTTGAACGCCCGGGCCACCGGGCTTGCCGCCCTGCTCGAACGCGAACCTTTCCCGGGATACCGGGAGGCGATCCCCACCTTCCGGTCGGTGCTCGTGTTCCACGACCCGGAGGCGGACCCCGAGGGAATCCGCGCCCAGGTGCTCGAACGGGCCGGGCAGGCGAGACAGGAGTCGGCATCGGAGCCGCGGCTTGTCCGGATTCCCTGCGTCTACGACGGCGAGGACCTCCCGGAGGTGGCGCGCCAGGTCGGAGTTTCGGTCGAGGAGCTCGTGAGGATCCACTCGGGCCGGGAATACCGCGTGTTCATCATCGGATTCACGCCGGGATTCCCCTACCTCGGGATGGCCGACCCCCGGCTCGATATCCCGCGCCGGGAGACCCCGCGGGTACGGGTTCCGGCTGGCGCGGTGGCGTTGGCGCGGGCCCAGACCGGCATCTATCCCTGGGTGACGCCCGGCGGCTGGCACCTCATCGGCCGTACCGATCCCGCACTCCTCTTCGACCCGGAAAGAAATCCCCCCGCCAGCTGTCTGCCGGGCGATCAGGTCCGTTTCATTCCGGTGGACGAGCTGCCCGAAGCCAGCGCTCGGAAGGGCGCGCCTTCCGCATCGCCGGACGCGCCCCCCGCCTTCGAGGTCGAGCGCGGCGGACTGCTCACCACCGTCCAGGATCTGGGTCGACCCGGATACCAGCGCTACGGCGTGCCGTGGTCGGGCGCCGCCGATCCGCCCTCGCTGGTCTTCGCCAACCGCGCCGTGGGAAACCCGGACGGCGCCGCCGGTCTCGAGTGCACCCTGATGGGACCGGCGCTGCGCTTCCTGCGCCCGGTGCTGGCCGCGCTCGGCGGCGCCGACCATCGCGCGCAGTTGGACCTGCCGGGCGGGTTGCGCTGGCCGGTCCCGGTGGGGATGTCCTTTCGCGCGCCCGAGGGCAGCGTCCTCCGCTTCACGGGCCCTCCGACGGGAATGCGCGCCTATGTCGCGTTCGCTGGCGGGATCGACGTGCCCGAGGTGCTCGGCTCCCGTTCCACCTATCTCACCGCCGAATTCGGGGGGTTCGCGGGCCGGGCGTTCCGGCCCGGCGACCGGATCCCGGTGGGGCGGCCCTTCCCCGGCGCCCGCGAGAACCGCTTCGAGCCCGCCGCCCGGCGGGCAGCCGCGCCCGGACCGCTCCGACTGCGGATCAGCCTCGGCCCGCAGGAGGACTGTTTCACCGCCGCGTGCCTGAAGCGGTTGCCGGAGCTCGCCTTCACCGTTTCGAACGATTCCAACCGGATGGGAACGCGCCTCGACGGCCCGCTCCTCCAGCACCGCCCCGGCATGAAGGAGATCGTTTCCGACGCCAATCCGCATGGCGCCGTCCAGGTTCCGCCGAGCGGCCATCCCATCGTCATGGGGGCGGACCAGGGGACCACCGGGGGCTATCCGAAGATCGGCAGCGTGGTGGCCCCGGATCGCGCCCGGCTCGCTCAGGCGCTCCCGGGCGCCGCGGTCGCGCTGGACGTCGTCTCGCTGCCGGAGGCCCGGGAGATCGCGCTTGCGGATGCGGCGCGATTTACCGGTGTTCCCGGAAAAACTGCGAGATCCGCGCGTCCAGATGATCGCGGGTCTCCCGGAAACGCCGGAGCTGATCGGCCTCGGTGACCGCGTTCGCCGGGTCGGCAATCGGCCAGTGGAGGCGTTCCACCCCGGCTGGCAGGAGCGGGCAGACCTCCTCGGCGCAGAGCGTGATCACGAGGTCGGCGTCTCCGATCGGCACATCCCGGATTCCCTTGGATCGGGCGTCGGCAATGTCCACTCCGATTTCGCGGAGCACCCGGATGGCCATCGGATGGACCCGCCACGGAGCGGATCCGGCGCTGAACACCTCGACTCCGGGAGGCGCGTGCCGGCGGGCGAGGGCTTCGGCAAGCTGGCTGCGCGCCGAGTTGGCGACGCAGAGGAAGACGAGGGTGCGCGGCATTTCCGGCCCGCGGAGTGTAGAGGGGCGAACGCTATCCTTGCCCGTCGCATCGTGGGAATCCCGAAGGTCCTTCCCGTCCTGTTCGCGGGTCTTCTTGCGGCTTGCGAGGAGAAGCCGGCGCCGGAACTTCCCGATCCGGATCCCGTTGCCGACCCGGATCGCTCGCGTCCGTCGCTGATCGCCTTCGGGGACAGCCTCACGGCCGGATACGGAATCGATCCGGAGCAGGCCTGGCCGGCCCGGCTCGAGGACCTGCTGAAAGCGCGCGGCCACGCACTCCGGGTGGTGAACGCCGGCGTTTCGGGCGAGACCAGTTCCGGCGGTCTCCGGCGGCTGCCGTGGGTGCTCGACCGCGAGCCGAATGCGGTCGCCGTGGTCATCGCCCTCGGAGGAAACGACGGTCTCCGGGGGATTCCGTCCGGGCTCATGGAGGAGAACCTCCGCGGCATGGTGAAGGAGGCGCGTTCCCGCGGGCTTCCGGTGCTGCTCGCTGGTGTCCCGTCGCCACCGGAGCTGGGGGGCGCCTACCGGAAGGAATTCGCCGCCGCCTTCCGTTCGGTGGCCGAGGAAGCCGGAGCGCCCCTGCTCGAGAGTCTTCTCGAGGGTGTCGCCGGAGTGGCGGAACTGAACCAGCGCGACGGCATCCATCCCAATCCCGAAGGGGCCTCCCGGATCGCGGAAACGGTGCTGGCGGCGGTGACGCCCCTGGTCCGGAACGAACGTCCTCCGGCACTCGTTATCGACCCGGAATGAGTGTTTCCGCGCCGATGGTCGAAGCCGCCGGTCTCGAAAAGACGGTTCGCAGCGGTGACCGTTCGCTGACGATCCTCAAGGATCTCGACCTCGCGGTGGAACGGGGAGCGGTGGTGGCGATCCGCGGACCGTCCGGGAGCGGCAAATCCACCCTGCTGGGTCTGCTGGCCGGTCTCGACCTCCCCACCCGGGGGGGCGTGCGGATTGCGGGAACCGATCTGGCAACCCTCGACGAGGAGGGTCTGGCCCGTTTCCGATCCCGGAACATCGGGTTCGTGTTCCAGGCGTTCCATTTGCTTCCCAATCTCACCGCGCTCGAGAACGCAGCGGTTCCGCTCGAGATCGCCGGTGACCCGGATGCGGTCGAACGGGCGGCGGAAGTACTGGATTCCTTCGGCCTGACGCCGCGCGCCCATCACCTGCCGTCGCAGCTCTCGGGGGGCGAGCAGCAGCGGGTGGCCATCGCGCGGGCGATCTCCAATCGTCCGCGGCTGGTGCTGGCCGACGAACCCACCGGCAACCTGGACGAGGAAACCGGGGGCCGCATCGCCGCCCTGTTGATGGAGGTGCGGGACCGGTTCGGAACGACCATCGTGGTCGCGACCCATGATGCGGACCTCGCCGGCCGCGCCGACTGCCGGCTGCTGCTGCGCGGCGGCGCGCTCGCACCCGACCGTCCGGCGGCGGTTCGGGAGCTGGTGGCAACCTGACCGGGGACCGCGTGCGCTTCGCGCTCCGGATGGCGGGCCGCGAGCTCCGGTCGTCGATCCGGCGGCTCCTGCCCTTCTTCCTGGCAGTGGGACTCGGCGTCGCGGCGATCGTGGTGTTGCGTTCGGCCGCCGACAGCCTGAAGGCGGCCCTCGTCGGCGAATCGCGGTCGCTTCTCGCTGGCGATGTCCGGGTTTCCGCTTCGGAGGGCTTCAGCGAGAACGATCTCTTCATCCTGCGCGAGAAGCTGGGCGAACACCCGGTCACCGGAGTGGCGCGCGCCGCCCAAGTGGCCACCCTGGCGCGTTCGGCGTCGGATGACGGGCTCGGGATGATGGTGGAGTTGAAGGGCGTCGACGAGGGGTTCCCGCTTCACGGAGTTATGGAGGTCGAGGGCGCCGCGTACGGGCCCGATCTGCTCGAGGGTCGCGGCGCCCTTGTCCGTCCCGAGGTTCTGGTGCGGCTCGGAATGGGCGTCGGAGACCGGATCGTCCTCGGCGATCAGTCGTTCCTGGTGCGCGGGGTCCTGTTGCGGGAAGCGGGCGCCGGAGTGGATTTCTTCCGCCGCGGGCCGCGGGTCCTGGTCTCCCACCGCGACCTCATGGGGTCGGGACTCCTTGATACGCCGGCGCGCGGCGACCATGAGATGCTCTTCTCGCTCGCCAGCGAAGCCGCCGCGATGGATTTCGCGTGGGACCTCCGCGGCGCCTTCGAGGACACCGGGATCCGGGTCCGTACCCTGCGCGAGACCGGAGACCGCCTCTCGCGCCGCATCCGGCGCGGCGAGGACTACCTCAGCCTCGCCGGGTTCGTGATCCTGGTGCTGGGAGCGGTCGGAGTGTTCAGCGTCATCCGCACCTTCACCGTCCAGAACCTGCGTTCGGCGGCCATCCAGCGCTGCCTCGGGGTGGGCGCCGGTACCATCTTCCTGACCGCCCTGCTCCAGGTGATCGCCCTCGCGGGACTGGCGAGCGCCTTCGGGATCGGTCTCGGCGCGGCAGCGTTGTCGCTGGTCCCCCAGGTGGAGATGGCGGGCGTGCAGGTGGCCGCCCGCCTGACCCCGGTCGCCGCGCTCCAGGGAGCGCTCATTGGCGGCGCGGTCTCGCTGCTCGCCGCCATCGTGCCCCTGCTGCCGCTCCGGCGCGTGCGTCCGCTCGGGCTGCTTCGCAGCGGGGATCTGCTCGCGGACGGAAGTTCGCGCGAGCGCCGGGTGGAACTCGCGGCGGGTGCGGCGGTCCTGCTCGCGTTCCTGGTGCTGGCCGGCCTCCAGTCGGGATCGCTTCCGATCGCGCTGGCCGTCTCCTTCGGGTTCCTCGGAGTTGCCGTCTCGCTGTGGCTGCTCGCCAGCGTTCTGATCCGTGCGCTTCACCCGCTGGCGGCGTCCCGCAGCTTCGCGGTGCGGCATGCCCTGCGAACGGTGCGACGCGGGGCGAACCAGGTCCGCATCATCCTTGTGGCGCTCGGCGTCGGGGTGTTCTTGGTCGCTGCCGTGACCGGGATCGAGTCCAATCTCCGCCGCGAATTCAGTTTCCAGGAGGACAGCCTGGCTCCGGACCTCTTCTTCCTGGACATCCAGGGGGATCAGGTGGATGCGGTCCGTGAAAACGCGCGCGCCGGGGGGAGGCCGGACATCCGGCTCATCCCGGTGCTCCAGGGGCGCATCCATGCCGTCTTCGGGCGGGATCTCCGGCTGGAGGACCGGGAAGCGGTCCGATCGCGCGGAAGCCTCGGGCGCGAGTACACCATCAGCGCGCGGACCACGCTGGACGACAACGAGACGCTGGTGGACGGCGCATTCTGGGGTGACCGCCCCGCCGAAGGGATCGAGGTTTCGGCGGAGATCCAGATGCAGCGGGAGTACGGGATGCAGGTCGGCGACGTCGTCCGGTTCCGCATCCTCGGCGAAACGCTCGATGCCCGGATTACGTCGATCCGTGACGTGGAGTGGCGGAACGCCAGAAACGGCGGGTTCACCTTCCTGCTTCATCCGGACAACGTGCGGGATTTCCCGATGACCTGGGCCGGTTTCGTCCGGGGGCCGGATGGCGTCGCGGAGCGGGCCCGCTTCCAGGCGGCGGTGATCGGCGCCTTCCCGAACGTGACGGTGGTGGATCTCCGCGACGTGCTGAACACCATGCAGCAGGTAGCCGACGCGGTGGCGCTGGCGATCCGGATCGTGGGGCTCATCGCGGTCATCGGTGGCGTCCTGATCCTGGTGGGTTCGGTCGCTGTCCACATGGGGGCGCGGCGCCGCGAGACCGCAGTGCTGCGGGTACTGGGCGCCGCCCGCTCCCGGGTGGTCGCCCTGACGCTGATCGAACACGGGGCCATCGGCACTCTCGCGGGCGCTGCCGCCGCGCTCTTCGCGGCGGTGGTGACTCTCTATGTGGTCCGCGAGATCATGCGGGTTCCGTTCACCGCCGAGCCCTGGATTGCCGTGGTGGCCGTTGCCGGGGCCGGCCTCGGCGCGGCGGTGGTGGGGGCGTTCGCGGCGGTGGACGTGCTCCGCCGGAAGCCGCTCGGCCTCCTGACCGACTGACACGGCGTCGTCAGCGGTCGAGCAACCGTTCTCCCGCGGCGGCAAGCCGTTCCCGCCAGGCGAGCTTGTCGAGCCACTCCCCGGGAATGCCGCTCCTGCCGTACAGCGCGCCCGCGATCTGGCCGGTCACCGCCGCCACCGTGTCGGCGTCGTCCGCCAGGTTGGCGGCCAGCAGGACCGCGCTCCGGAAGTCGCCGGTCCGGGCCACCGACCAGAGGGCGGCTTCGAGCGTGTCCACGACATAGCCGCTGGACCGGATCCGGTTCCGCGGCTGGCCGCGCCAACTGCCGGCCAGGATGCCCGCGATCCCCGGAGCGCCCCGGAACGTTCGCGGCGCGAGCACGCCGGCGCGGGGCATCCCGCCGATCGCGTCCGCGAGGAGTGTCGCGAAGGCCCGACAGGCGTCCACCGCCTCCTCGGTGGCGTGGGTGGTCCGGGACTGTGCGGCGGCGGCGACATCGAGGGCGGCGCGGTCCGGCCCGAACCGGAGCGCGATCGGGGCCAGCCGCATCAGCGAACCGTTGCCCGCGCTCCGGGGATCGGTCGATCCGGCCACCGGATCGCCGGTGCGCTCGTAGCGGGCGAGCGCCTGGCGGGTGGTGTTTCCGATATCGAAGCAGTTTCCGGTACAGGAGTACGCGCCGTCCCGCCGCCACCGGAGGAAACGGTCCATCAGGTCCCGAACGTCGAGCGATCCCGAAACGGCGAGGCTCTCGGCGAGGGCGAGCGCCATGGCGGTATCGTCGGTCCACTGGCCGGCCTCGAGGTCGAACGGCCCGCCGCCGACCATGTCGTCGAGCCGCGTTCGGGCGTCCCGCTCGGCGAACTCGAGGGTGGCGCCCACCGCGTCGCCCACCGCGAGGCCGAGGAAGGCTCCGAGACCACGGTCGCGGATGGCCTCGTCGGACCGCAGGGGCGCTGCCGGCGGACGCACGGCCGCGCGTTCCACGTGGTTCCGTTGAGGATCGGTTTCGAGGCTCCCCGCGCAGGCGCTCCGCACCCGCCGGATGGCGTCGCCGGATTCCGCGCCGAGTTCCACCAGCAGCCGCGCCGCGACCGTCCCGGCCCGCCCGGGTCCCCTCCGGGAAAGGAACAGGACATCGAATCCGAGCCGCAGCCGGTCGCGGACCGCTTCGCCAACAGCGTTCCACACCACCTCGAACTCCGGTCCCGGCGGATGCCCCTCCGGGATCGGCGCGCTCCACCACTCCATGTGCCGATCCCGGACCAGCCCGCCGGGATCTCCTTCGATCTCACGCGGCTCCAGCAGGCTGACCACCGCCGTCGCGCCCCACTCGCGCACCCGGTCGAGGTCGGCGCCGAGGTCCCTGCCGGGCGGCGCGTCATCCCCTCCCCCGGGGCATGGCGAGAAGCCGATCCGGCCAGTGTCATCGCCGGGCCGCAGCGCGGCGATGCGGAACCGGGCGCTCGCACCGGTTCGGGGTTCCGCGGGCATCATACGGATGATGGCGGATCGGGCCGCCGCTGCGAATCAGCCGGAATCGGGTCGGGGCGCCCTCGACTGCCACCGCTTGAGCTGTTCCCGGACAATGGACTTCAGGGATCCCTCGCCCATCGACAGCGCGTGGCGCCGGCGAACCCCAAGACAGAACTCTTCCGCTTCCGCAAAACTGACTTCGCCGAGCGCATTCGCAATCGTTCTCGGAACCATTCCCGGGGGTTCACCCATGTTGTTTGCGAAGGCCTCCAGGTAGCGTTTCAGTTGTGCCGGAGTCGGCGCCGGCAACTCCATACGGAATTGAAACCGCCTCCATGTCGCCCGGTCGAGCAGTTCCGGGTGGTTCAACGCCGCAATGACGACCGTGTAGCTCGGTAACGCGTCGATTTGCATCAGCAGGGAAGTCACGACCCGCTTGATTTCGCCGGTTTCGTTTTCGTCACCGCGTTCCTTTCCCACCGCGTCGAATTCGTCGAAGAACAAAACGCACGGTGTGGTTCGGGCGTAGTCGAAAACGCGCCGCAGCCGGCTTGCGGTCTCGCCGAGAAAGCTGCCGATGATGGTCTCGTAGCGGACGACGAAGAACGGAAACGCAAGCGGCCTCGGCTATCGCTTCGGCGAGAGAGGTTTTCCCGTTGCCGGGGGATCCCACCAAAAGGACACGGTGCCGCGGTTCCAGGCTGTAGGAGCGCAACAGACTCGCCCGCCGCTGTTCTTCGATGAGTTCCCGGCATGCCTGTTCGCAGGGCTCCGGCAGGACGAGATCTTCGAGGCGACGTTGCGGCGGCGCCTCGAACAGGAAATCCCGCGCCCGGTCCATCTCCAGGGCCTTGGGGCCGGTTCCGTTGCTCCGCAGCGCCCGGGTCAGCCGGTCGGCAAGGATGTTGTGTTGCTTGGCGCGCTCTTCCGCAATCAGGGCTTCCACTGTCGTGGTCAGTTTCTTGCGGTCCCCCGAAGCGCCGGCACGGACCAGGGACACAAGAAGATCGCTCCGCGCGATTTGGATCCTCCCGACGCGTTCGTTGCCTGGTCGGCTCCTTCGCGGCCGCACGAACGCTCGGCCGTCGCCGCGTCAGGTCATCATCCTACCGACTCCCTGCGAACGGCAACCACCGCAACGACCACGCCCGCGGGCGTCCCATTTACTCTCGAGGTGCGATTTCGTTGCGTCGAACTTGCCAGCTACCGCAAGATGTCGCTATGAAAACAGCGCATGGCGCCGGCGAACCCCAGGACAGAACTCCTCCGCTTTCCGCGCCGTGACTATCATGGACATCTCGACCGCATGGGGCAAGTCAGCCAGTCGTTCACCAGCCCCAGGCTCGTCCACGGGCCCGAACGAGCGTCCGCCCCAAGCGCTGCGACAGGCCGCCTGTAACTCACCGGGCTGAGTGTACTAAGCACGAGGGGATCGATCCCGACCGCACCATGTCGGGGAACCGGGTGGGGCGCGCCAGGAGGGTGTTGATCCCGTAGATCGACCGGATGACCGAGCACCCGGGCATCATGTGCCAGCCTGAACGCCCCCAGCCCGAACGCCCCGAGCCCGAACGCTCCCAGCGGCGCAACGTCGTCAATTCGCGTGTCGGCCGAACCTCAGGGCTCCCCTAGCGCGCACAAATGCCACGCGCCGCGTCATCCCGGGCGAGACTCGGTGTCAAAGAGACTGCCTGGCCCGCCGATACCTGCTGTCACCGGCACACCCACCAGATGCGCAAGCTCCGGGGACGGCACGTTGCCGAGTTCCCTTGGCTCAAGCTTGTGAAGACCGCCGCCGTAAACCCGACCCTCTCCGAGCATTGCACTTGGGCAGATCCCATTGAGAAGATGCCATATCCTTCTTTTCAGTTTCGGATGTTCCGCGAGGAGTCGCGCAACCAGATCTTTCGGATACAACATCAAGTAGACATTCGCTGCAGTTGCCCGGGAATGATTCAAGATAAACCGGAAGGGGCGACCATTTTTCTTGTCGCTTCGCCCCAAATAGGTACAGATGAACAGAGCTGGAGGACGTCGCTCCTGCGCATACCACGGCTTCCGGTGTCGACAGAGATAACGCCTGGCAACGTCCCGCGACTCCCCTTCCTCCAGATACCGCCACAACGCCGGGTACTTCTTCTCGATTTCAGCCTCGGTCAACCGGCAATCGAGAAGAAAGAGACGACGATCCAACACCGGATTCCCCGTACTGTCTGCCGCCACCTCATCTTCGGGCAGGTATCGCGGGCTCGGAAGTATGGGTCGGAACGCTTCGTAGGGCAGCTCGCGACGCTTCAATTCCTCCTCGGTCAGAATGAAGTAGCTGTTGTTCCCGGTTACCAGGCCGCGCCTGATTCTGAAAAAATCTCCGAGAACCGGAGAATTGCAACGATTGTATCCCTTCTTCATCGGATACCGTGTCCACTTGGGATCCCGACGCAACGTCTCCACCGGGACCAGTCGCTCCGCCCTCGGTCCAGTCAATGAGCCGCCATAGGTGAACCGGACCTTTTGCCCCGGATTCGGTGTTTCCTTGCAAAACCAGACCACCGACGACGAAACCAATGCATCGCCGAACTGCACATCGTTCGGGTCGAAACGGTGGATATGCAGAAGTCGCACTTTGTCCAGCAGGTACCGCTTTATCGACTGACCGTAGTTCACATCCATGAATTCGCCCGGTATCAGCCATCCGGCAATACCTCCGTTCGTCATCCAGGAGTGGCTGAGGCCCAGAAAGTAGCAATACAATCCGGCAAGTCCGCTGATTGCAACGCCACATGACGATTGCGTGCGAGCCCTCAGCCGTTGCTTTTCTCCGTTTCCGATGTGGTGATGGCGGACATAGGGGGGGTTGCAGATCAGGAGGTTGAATCGTTGCGTTTCCGACGGTGCGACAGCCTCGGTGAAATCCTCCAGACGGACGCGCAGACCCGTGCCCTTCCACAGTTCTGCCGCCGGAATTCCGTAATGGGCATCGATTTCGTAACCCACCGCACCGTCGATTCGGCTCTTTTCCAATGTTTCGAGTAATGCCGAGTAAAAGGATCCTGTTCCTATCGCCGGATCGAGGAAACGGACCTTCTTGTTCTTTCCCAGTCGCGCCTTCGCATAGCGCATCATGTCCAGGGCGAGCCCGGTCGGGGTAGCGAACTGCCCCATTCTGTTTCTTTCTGCCTGGCTCTTGCCCGCGTCGAGTTCCTCTTGGAGCAACACCCGACGTTCTTCCCAATCCGTTGTCAGGCGCATGGCCATCTAAAGTCCAAACTTTCCGAGATCGTCGATGCGGTGTTCCCATACCCAGTCCATGCCTTCCGCTGCCTCGTATCCGAGATAGCCGCTGTCAAAGTACCCGCACAGAAACAGAATGAACCGCACATTTTCACCGTAGGTGTGACGCAACTGGTTCATTTTCGCCGCTTCTTCCTTGCGCCGTTTGTTTACATTCGTGAAGTCGCCCGCCGACTTGGCTTCCAGGAGCAAGGGCAGCGCACCTTCCCGACCGTCCCTGGGCATCACTACCGCATCCACCGGGACGTTGATCGATTTCCCGGAACCGCCCCGCACCACCGGGATGATCAAGCGGAAGGAGAAGGTTCCCGGACGCATGCGGTCCTATGTCGTTCCCGCTGCGGCCTCCACGTACCTCCGGCCCCGCAGCCAATTCCCGATTGCTTCGAGCTGACGTTTCTCTTGCGCATTCCGAATAACCGGATTTGCCATCGCTCCGCACAGCCGGTCCGCCACGATTGTTGCCGCCCGATGCTTTTCCTGTTCGCTCGGACCGTCCTTCCGTCCCAGCCAGACGAAAACTTCCGGATCGGCCATTTTTCAATGGTACAGCCGATCCTTTCGAGATCTCGATCCAGCATCGGCTGCGGCATTCGGGGCGGCATTTCCGCCTTTTTCTCCATCACGTTGACGAGATTCTTCGACACGTTGGCAAGTCCGACAAGTCTGTCCACTGCCAACGGCGGACAGGTTGACATCCGCAAGGTGGGCAACACGGCGGGATTGGTCTTCAGCAGCTCCACCCCCACGTTCGTCAAATTGTTTGTCGCCTCCAGCGTCCTCTCGACATCCCTGGTCGTTTGTATCCGCGTTGTCCTGTAGGCGCCCGGTGCGAACTTCAGGAACCAGTGGTTGTACATGTCCACCGACCGGGTAATGTCTTCCTTCCACTGGTCGGGCTTGTCCCGATTAACGGCCATCGCCTGTCCCGGCTTCCTGCTTCCGCGCCATGTGGACCCTCCCGACGCGTTCGTTGCCTGGTCGGCTCCTTCGCGGCCGCACGAACATGAGCCGACCGCTCGGCCGGCGCCGCGTCGGGTCAGCATCATACCGACTTCCCGCGAAAGGCAGCCACCGCAACGACCACGCGCGCGGGCGCCCCTACTGATGCTCGAAATGCAGTTTTGTTGCGTCGAACTTGCCAATTGCCGCAAAATGCCGCCATGAAATTTGAGGAACTGGTGGAGATCGTCGAGGACGAGCCGGTCTTTGAACCCGGGTTGCTCGCCGCCGGCCGGGCTGCCGAGCCGGGACTTCCGGCCCAGATCAGTCGGTGGTGCGCTTCCGGCCGGTTGCTTCGGTTGCGCCGGGGTCTTTACGCCCTTGCCCCGCCGTACCGGAAGACGATCCCCCATCCGTTCCTGGTGGCGAATCGGCTGGTTCCGGGAACCTGGGTGACCGGGCTTGCCGCGCTCGCCCATTTCGGGGCGATCCCCGAGTTCGTTCCCGAAGTGACGAGTTGCGGCCCGTCCCGTCCGCAGCTGCGCGAGACTCCGCTCGGGCGCTTCGGGTTCCGGTTCCTGAAGCCATCCCTCCGCTTCGGCTACCGGCTCACCGAACTCGGCGGCGGCCAGCGCGCCTTTCTTGCCACCCCGGAAAAGGCATTTTTGGACCTGGCCCATCTCACCCCCGGCGGCGACGATCCGGCATGGATCGAGGAGCTCCGCCTCGATCCGCGGATGTTCGAAACGCCGGTGCTCGACTCCCTCGCCAAGCGGACCGGCAAGCCCAAGTTGATGCGGGCGGCGCAACGGCTTGGGGTTCGCATCGGCAGGGCGGCGGCGTGATCGATCACGCGCACTCGCTGGTGCGCGGGACGGATCCGGTGCGGGGGCGCAACCTGTTGCGCGAGTACCTCCAGGCACGGGTGCTGGAAGGACTGCAGCGGAGCGGTGCATTCGGATCGCTCGCGTTCCACGGCGGGACGGCGCTGCGATTTCTGTTCGGTTTGCCGCGGTTTTCGGAGGACCTCGATTTCGCGCTGGAGCGTGACCCGGAGCACCTCGACTTGGAGCGGTGGACGACGGCCGTGGTCCGCCAGCTCCGGCGCGAGGGCTACGAAGTCACGGTCGGGCTCGACGAACGACGGGTGGTCGGCTCGGCTCGGGTGCGGTTTCCCGGCATCCTGCACCGATTCGGCCTGGCGGCGCAGCGCGGGGACGTGCTGACGATCAGGCTGGAAGTCGATACGAACCCGCCAGCGGGAGCGGTGACGACAACCCGGCTGGTCCGGCGACACGTCCCGCTTCGCCTCCATCATCACGACCGGAGCAGTCTCTTCGCCGGAAAGCTCCACGCGGTGCTGTGCCGACCATGGGCAAAGGGTCGGGATCTCTTCGACCTGATCTGGTACCTGAGCGACCCCGATTGGCCCCCTCCGAATCTTGCCTTCCTGAACGCCGCCCGCTGTCGGACCAATCCGGAAGCGCTTCCGCTGACGCCAGCCACCTGGCGCTCCGCCGTTGCCGCCCGGGTGCGGGCGTTGCCGTGGGACCGGGTTGCCGCCGATGTCCGCCCCTTCCTCGAACGCGCCGGGGACGTACCCCGTCTCGAGGACGCGCTCGCGCTCCTGTTTCCGGCTTGAGGGGCCGGCGCCTACGAAGTCCGGCTACCACTCGATTCCGGCGTCCGGTTCTCCGGCGGCGAGCGAGTTCATCCAGGCGAGGCAGAGGTCCCGGGAGCGGTAATCGCCCCAGGTCTTGCGCTCCTCGCGTTCGACAATGGGGAAGGTCGAGTAGATGTAACGGATGTCGTCACGGTCGGTGACGCCGTAGAGATGGAAATACAGCGCGTCCAGCTTGGCGCGGAGGTGGAGCCGGCGGGTTTCGTCCCAGGGGAATGGCGGCAGCACCTCGCCGTTCTTGCCCAGATGGCCCAGTTCGCGGGCGAAAGGCGCCATGTCGTGCGCGACATAGGTCAGTTCCAGCACCGCTTCAAGGACAATCTCCGCCGCCGTCTTCGGTCCGAACCGCACCTCCCGATAACGATCCGGCGGCACGACCGGCAGTTGTTCAAGGACAAACCAAGTGAAGTGCGTTGTTGGTACCTTATGTCGTGCTACATAGTCGAAGATAATGCTGTTGAGGTTCGCCGAAATGAAGCACGCCAAGGAAGCTCGCCTTGTCTCGCTGTCGCGTATCGGCAGAAGGGGCAATGTATGGCCGGCGCCAACATGCGGACAAATGGCGGCGATCATCGTTCTGATATTCGTCGAAGCAGTTATGTCCTTGAAGGAAACAACCCATGAATCTGACCAGTTCCAACGGTCCGAATCCAACTGAACCCAGTATCGGGGTTCCGGCACTCTGTCCGGGTTGATCTTTCTTGAATTCTCGATGCTGTTTGGCTGTCCGGTACGAAACAGATTCTTTGGTCTCACTGCGATATCTGCGGCTCGATGATCGAACGCTTGTACCATCTTGCCCTCGTAGAGCGGAACCCACGCGCCGGAGGGACTGTCGTAGCGGTTGCCGCCGACCGGCCAGGCGCCTTCGTTCTCCTCCAGTTCGGCGCGGGTGCGGAAACGGTGCGAGTCGTTGGCCATGTGGAACATCGTGACGTACTTCACCGGCCATGTCCGGATCACCTCGCGTTCCGAGCGGTCCACCAGCACCGGCAGACGGTCGTAGATTGCCGTGGTGATCGCCGCATCGCGGCGGGTGCGGAAGATCGGCGCGGTGCCGGTGTTCGGGTTGACCCGGGCGAAGTCCCTGGCATTCATCGGAAAACGCCGCTCCGGATCCTCGAGTTCGGATACGTCCTGCAGGAAGAAGGCGCATTGCGCGGAGGCGAAATGCCGATTGGGGCTGCCGATGAAGGTGCAGAATTTGAACCTCGTGTCCACGTCGGGAAAGAAGGGTGGCTGGCCGTAGCGCGGGCGCCGGTTCTCGAAGTCGTAGAGCGCCTTCAGCCGGCCTTCGGTCGCCACGCTCTTGAAGAACCGCGACGCCGTCTTGTCCGAGGCGATGCCCGACGGGACCAGCAGCCCGACCATGCCGTCCGGCCTTGCGAGCGTCATGGCGCGTTCGACGAACAGCGAATAGAGATTCAGGTCGCCGCCCGATAGCTGGGGGTAATCGCCCGAACGACGCGCCATGCGGGTCCTGGTCTCCGCGTGCCGGGACGCGGTGGCGAAATCCTGCGCCAGCGGATCGTTTGCCTTCGTCAGTTTGGCGATCATGCGCTTGCGGTCGGCCGCCCGCGCGGCCCGGGCGATGGCGGGCCGCCGCGCCGCGAACCATTCGACCTGTTGGAGCTTCATCCGCTCCCATGGCGGATTCCCGATCACCGCGTCGAAGCCTCCACGACGCTCCCCGGCTTCCCGGTTCGGCCAGACGCCCGGGAACGCGACCTGCCAGTTCAGGAAACGCTCGCTCTCCACAAGCTCTCGGGCCCGCTGGAGCAGCGCCTTGAAGCGCGGCCCGTGAGGATGGGTTCGATCGGGATCGGCCCCCTGGGCGATGTCGATCGGGTTGCCGAACGCGCCGACCAGCCAGGACCTCCGGTCATTCCGCTCGGGCCGGTCGAGCCAGCCGAGCGCATGGAAGAGCGAAAGGCATGCGTCCAGCGGCGCGGTCTGCCTCGAAACCCTGGCAAAGGTCTCGGCGGAGCGTTGGGCTTCGGCGATCTCGGCATCGGTCAGCCCCTCGATCTCCCGCATCGGCGCCGCAGCCGCCGCCGCTTGTCGGAGCGGCTGGGAAAGCAACAACCTCGCGTCCGGATTGCGGATGATCGGCTCCGCCCAGGACCCGAACAGGCTGTCGCCGCAACGCAGATGGTGATCGAGGAAGCCGAGCGGCGCGCCCACCGTGAAGGTGTGGAGCCACAGCGACACCTTGGCCAGTTCCACCGCCATCGGGTTCTTGTCGACGCCGTACACGCAGCGCTTCAATACCATGCGCCGGACGATGTGCCGGTCGTCGAGTTGCCCGGAATCCACGGTCCAGCCGCGCTTGCCGGCGTTTTCCACGATCGTCTGGCGGATCGCCGCGATGCGCTCGTTCAGCGGCGAGACGTATCCGTCTCCGATCTCTTCCGTTTCGGCCATCGCCGCAAGGACCCGGTCGGTCAGGTAGTCCACCAGATTGACCAGAAAGTGCCCCGAACCCATCGCCGGATCGCAGATCTTCAATTCCAGCAGCCGTTCCGCCGGATCGAACGCCTCAAGGCTGCTGCTGCCTTCGGTGGCTGCCTCCCTGAAGGCGTCGAGGCGCTGTTGCACCAGGGGGTCGAGCGTCTCCTCGACGACGAGGCTCACCAGTTCGTCCGGCGTGTAGAAGCTGCCCGAATCCTTGCGGGCGAAGACGTCGGGCCGGACGACGACCTCGCCCTCCTCGAGAACGATTTCCCGCTCCAGCAGCCGCTCGTAGATCGAGCCGAGTTGCTGCACGCCGAGATTGCGGTAGTTGATATAGCGGCGACCTCCTGGAGTCTGCTCGAACGACAGGGCATCGATCGCGTCAGCCATCACGGCGTCGTCGAGGCGGACCGTCGAGAGAAGGGGTGTGCGGTTCCGGTCGAACAGGCCGCCGTTGTAGGGGGGCAGGCCGATCGAAGCGTCGCCGCCATCTATCGCGCAGCACAGATAGTGGAATTCCTGCCAGTAATGGGTAGCCGCCTTAGAGAACCCGGCGTTTTCGTCCTTGCGGCGGCCGATGTCTTCCCGCACTTTTCTCCGAAACGCGTAGCCGCCGTAATCGGGATCGCTGACCGGGAGCAGATCGCGGTCTTCGGCATAGAGCAGGAACAACAGCCGGTACAGCAGGACAAGCGCCGCATCGCGCACTTCCGGCAGCGGTGCGTCGGGTGCGGCCGCAGCGAGCGCGCGGGCGAGATTCGGAAAGACCTGACCGAACACCAGACCGGAAAGGTCGGCCGCGACCCGCTCCCGATAGTGACGTCCCCGATCGAGGGCGCGGCGGTGCAAGGTGTGCCGATCCTCCACCGGACCGAAGGCCTGCTGTCGAAAGACAAGCGCAAATACCCGAAGCCAGTGCCGTCGATCCTCGTCCGGGATGGCGAACAGGCCCTCGTTGTGTCCGGGCCGATCCAGAATCGCCGCCAGATCGATCTCGAAAAACTGCTCGGAGACCGACCGCGCTCCCGCGTGGTACAGCCGCCAGCGGGCGCCGTTGGTAAGGATCCCCCAGCGGAGCCTGCCGTTCGTCTGGTCATCGACGCGGCGGAGGTAGCGCAGGATTTGCGTGGATGGCGCCGATTCTTCGCCCGGTTGCCCCGAGCGGCGGTCGAGCGGTCGATTCCACCGCTTCGATTCCACGAGCGCCCGGCCGTGCTCGTAGCGTTTCCACTCCTCGGCGACGGCATTGGCCTGCTGCTTGGCACCGGAGTCGTGGTAGAGCACGCCGTCCGGGACATCCTCGCGGCCACGCGCCGAGAGGTTCTGTTGCCGGAGCCATGCCGTCCAGCCGAGCCGTTGGAGCACCGGCCAGATCAGGTCGTTCTCGGTCTGGTTCTCGTTGGCATTTGCGGGAAGCGCGTCGAACCGGGCACGCAGATGCGTCTCGAGCTCCTCGAGATCGGCGTCCCCGATCGTGTGCCAGTCGTCGAGCTCCCGGATCGCGTCGCGAAGAAAATCCTCTGCGAAGAGGCTCCCCGAGAAGGGTCGGCCCATCGTCAGACGCCGCCCTCCCCGGACACCGCCGGCAGGATTGCGCGTTTCGGCAAGCCCCCCATCGGGAGCGTGAAGTCCGCTCTCAGTCGGACGGCAACCCCGCCGGGAGGATCGCGCGTTCGAGCGTCTCCAGTCGCTGATCGAGTTTCCCGAAGCCGACTTCCACGGCGCGTAGACGGGTGTCCATGCTGCGCACATCCGTTTCCAGCCGCTCCAATCGACCGTTCATGTCGTCGATGCGACCGTTCATGTCGTCGATACGAATGTTCACGCCGGCGATTTGCACCGAGAGCATCCCGCCCAACGCCAGGATCGCGGGAACAATCGTTCCGATGATCCACTTCGTGTCACCTGTCATGTCGGTCCTCCCCGGGATGTCTTCCTGAAACCCGACTACGAAGCCATCCTACCATGGCGGTCGCTGCCGGAACCTGTCGCGTCGCCGAGCGTTCCCGGTTGAAGGCGACGGGGGGCGGCGGGGCTTCAGTCGGTGGCTGGCTGCTCCGATGCGAGCCTTGCGAGCCACTCCTCCGGGATGCGGACCGCGACCACCTCACCCTCGGCGGTGGTGACCCCGGCGACCTCGACGGTGATCCGGACCCGGACCCGGCGCTCCCGGATTTCGGTTGCCTCGGCGCGCAGCAACAGTTCGACTCCGAGCGGAGTGGGCTTGTGGTAGCGGACCCGGAGTTCGCCGGTGACGAAGCGGAGCGGCGGATCGGAACCCATGGCGCGTCCGGCGGCCCGATAGGCAGCGGCGGCGGCGGTTCCGGTGCCGTGACAGTCGATGAGCGATGCGATCAGGCCCCCGTACACCGCGCCCGGCACCGCGGTGTGCCAAGGTTGGGGGGTGAAGCGGCAGACCGCCTCGTCGCCATTCCAGAAGCTCCGGATGCGGTATCCCTTCTCGTTCCTCGAGCCGCAGCCGTAGCAATGCCGGGTGGCTTCCGGGTAGGTGTCCTGAAACGCCTCCGCCGGCTCAGCCATGCGCGCGGAAGGTTGCGAGGAGCAGCACCGCCCAGCCTCCGATGAGCGCCAGCCCGCCGAGCGGGGTCACCGGGCCGAGCCACCGGGGGCCGCCGACCGCGAGCCAGAAGAGGCTCCCGCAAAAGAGCACCGAGCCGAGGCAGGCGAGCAGCCCGGCGAGCGAGGCGCCCGCCCCGAATCCGTCGCGCGCCAGCATTCCGATGACCAGCAGGCCCAGTCCATGGAACCCGAGATAGCGGACCCCGGTCTCGAAGGTCTGGAGCGATCGGGGTTCCAGCCGGGCCGCCAGCGCGTGGGCGCCGAACGCGCCGAGGAGGACCGCCGCCAGCATGAAGAAGGCGCCGGCGCGGATCCAGATCAACGGGCGACTCGGCCGGCGAAGATCAGCGGGCGGTCTGTCCCATGCGCAAGGGACGCTGTGGGGTAGCGGGTTCGTCCGGATAGAGACCGGCGACCTCCTCCGCGTAGCCGTTGAACAGGGGCGTATCGAACCGCTCCTCGTTGTCCAGCCAGAAGGACTGCTCCTGGCTCCAGCGCGGATGCGGGATGTTCGGGTTCACGTTGGAGAGGAAGCCGTACTCGTGTTGCTGCATTTCCCAGAAGAAGGGAGGCTGCCGGCGGGTGAGTTCGATCTTCACGATCGCCTTCGGCCCCTTGTATCCGTACTTCCACGGGATGGCCAGCCGCACCGGAGCGCCGTGCTGGCGCACCAGCGGTTCGCCGTAGATCCCGGTGGCGACCAGCGCCAGGGGATGCATCGCCTCGTCCAGCCGGAGCCCCTCGTGGTAGGGCCACGGATACCAGTTGCTGGCGGCGAGGCCGGGCATCTCCTCCGGCCGGTTCAGCGAGGTGAATGCCACGAACCGGGCTTCGCTCGTGGGTTCCACGGCCTCGAGCAGCGCGGACAGCGGGAAACCGGTCCACGGCACGTTCATCGCCCAGCGCTCGACACAGCGGAAGTGATAGATGCGCTCTTCGTGCGGAAACGCCAGCAGGTCGTCGAGATCGAAGGTGCGGGGCCGGTGGCAGGCGCCGGTGACCTCGATGGCCCACGGCACCGGGTTGTAATCGCCCGAAAGCTTCCAGACCGCGCCGCCGCGCCCGGACAGGAACTCGTAGAAGTTGTTGTGGGAACCGGCCACTTCCCGATCCATCAGTTCCTTGCGCTGGATCGACGCCGGAACCCGATACCGGTCGTTGCGGGCTGCCGGGAAGACATCGGGTCGGGAGTAGGGGACATCCAGCAGCTCGGCGCCTTCGGCGCTCGTGCCGCAGGCCGCCGCCGCGTACGGCCCCAGGATCGCTGCCGTCCCGAGTGTCCCGGAGAGCTTCCGGATCAGCGCCCGTCGATCGAAGAAGACATCGGGGTCGGTGGTCCGATCGCCCACCGGACTGGCCGCCCAGGGAAACTTCCGGGAACTGTGCATTGGGTAACCTTCCTTCAGCCTCCCGCAATCCGAGCGGGAGACGGCTTCTGAACCGCTCGTCCCATGGTAACCGTCGGAGCCGTTCGCCGTCTGTGCGGTGGCGCGGCGTGACCTGGAGCGTCGAAGGGCCGGGAACCGAAGCCGCACGACCCCTCTGGGAACGGGCGGCGCCCCCCGGGCGGATGGGGGAAACCGGAAAACGCACCGGAGTTTCCCGGCTCGGTTGGATGGATCTTCCGGACGACGCCGCGCCGCGCGGCGAGCGGTTGCGGGACGAGCTGCTCGCCGAAGGCTTCCGCCGGCTGGTGGTGGTCGGCATGGGGGGCGCCGGCCTGTCCTCGGTGACCGTGACCTCGGTGCTTCCCCGGGAGGCGCCGGGCCTCGAGGTGCGCCTGCTCGCGACCCTCGATCCCGATGGCGTGCGCGAGGCGCTGGCCCCCGACGACCTCCCCCGAACCGTCTTCCTGATCGCTTCGCGCTCCGGAACCACCGTCGAGACCAGGGCCCTCGAGTCGGTGATCGCGGACGCCGGCGTATCTCCGGGGCGTCAGCTGCTGGCCGTCACCGAGCCGGGCAGCCCGCTCGAGGCACACGCGCTCGGGAGCGGATACCGCCAGGTCTTTCACGGCCATCCGCGGGTCGGCGGCCGGTTCGCGGCGCTCGACACCTACGGATTGTTGCCGGCGGTCCTCGCCGGATGCGCGGTGCGAGCGGGGCTCGACGGCGCCCGGAAGGCGCGTCGGGAACTCGATGGCGACTGGCCGCACGAGAGCTTCCGGGCCGGCGGGGTGCTCGCCGCCCTCGCTGCCGAACGACCGCTCCGACTGCAGCTGACGGCGTCTCCCCCCTTCGACGGCGTCCTGCCCTGGCTCGAACAGCTCCTCGCCGAGAGTCTCGGGAAGGAAGGCAAGGGGATCCTGCCGGTGACCGGGCATGACGCCGGCGGCGCGGCGCGGGTTCGCATCGGCGACGGGGCCCCGGAGTCGCCCGCGGTCCACAGCCGGCCGGAACCCGCGGAGACTCTCGGCGAACTCTTCCGCTGGCAGGTCGCGATCGGAGTGGGGGGCGCGCTCATGGGCATCGATCCCTATGACCAGCCCGATATTGACGGCGCCAAGGCCCGGGCCCGGGAACTCCGGAAGGTTTCCGGCCCGGTGGAGATTCCGGCGGCCACCGAGGGGGAACTGGCCGCGTTCCTCCGGGAGGACCCGGGAGCGGGGTTGGTGCTGAATGCCTTTGTCGGACGGAATCCGGGGACCGAGGCGGCGCTGGAAGGACTGCGGCTCGATCTCGGCCAGCGTCTCGGCGCCCTTCCGGCCCTCGCCTGGGGACCGGGGCTGCTCCACTCCTTCGGCCAGCTTCAGAAGGGAGGGCCGCCGCAGCTCGGCGCCCTGGTGGTCACCTGGGGGATGGGCGAGGAGATTCCCGTTCCCGGAGGCCGCGGCCTAGGGGAGCTGATGCATCTGCTGGCGCTCGCCGACTACCAGGTGCTCCGGGAACGGGGCCGACCGGTGTGCTGGGTCCACGATCCGGCCCCCGGCGCCGCCGGCCGGAAGGCGGTGCTCCGAAGAATCCGGAACGTCCTCTGAATGCTCCCGGAGCGATCGGCGGCCGATCTCCGGGATGCGCTCCACCGGCGCGAGGTCTCGGCGGTGGAGGTGATGGAGGCGCATCTGGACCGGATCGCGGCCGTCAACCCGGGCTTGAACGCCATCGTGACCCTGCGGCCGCGGGACGAGCTGCTCCGGGAGGCGGAGAAGGTGGACGCGGCGCCCGGGCCGCGCGGTCCCCTGCACGGACTTCCGGTGGCGCACAAGGACATCTTCCCGACCCGCGGCCTCCGGACCACCTTCGGCTCGCCGATCTTCGCCGACTTCGTCCCCGACCACGATGCCCTGATCGTGGAGCGGCTCCGCGCCGCCGGGGCGATCACCATCGGCAAGACCAACACGCCGGAGTTCGCCGCCGGCTCCCAGACCTTCAATCCGGTCTTCGGCGCCACCCGGAACCCCCGCGACCCCACAAGGACCTGCGGCGGCAGCAGCGGCGGCGCGGCGGCCGCCCTCGCCAGCGGCATGATCCCGATCGCCGACGGCAGCGACTACGGCGGATCGCTGCGGAATCCGGCGAGCTTCTGCGGGGTGGTGGGCCTCCGGCCCACGCCCGGCCGGGTGCCTGACCTGCCCGACCCGGCGCCCTGGTTCCCGATGGCGGTTCCCGGGCCGATGGCGCGGAGCGTCCGGGACGTCGCGCTGATGCTGAGTGCGATCGCCGGGCCCGATCCGCGGGCGCCGCTCTCGCTTCCGGATCCGGGTGACCGTTTCGCCGGCCCGCTCGAACGCGATTTCCACGGGGTCCGGGTGGCCTGGGCCTCCGACTTTGCCGGCCTTCCCTTCGAGCCGGCGGTCCTCGCGGCGGTTGCCCCCGCCCGGGAGGCGCTCGCCGGACTCGGCTGCGTCGTCGAGGACGGTGCGCCGGACATGCGCGATGCGGCCGTCGTGTTCGCGCGGTACCGGGCGTTCTGGTTCGATCTCCGGTTCGGTCCGCTGCTCGCGCGCCACCGGGAGCGGATGAAGGACACCGTGATCGAGGAGATCGAGGCCGGCAAGCGGCTCACCGCCTCCGAGCTCGCCGACGCCAGCCGCCGATGGGCCGGAATCCTCGACCGCCTCGCCGGATTCCAGGCCGAGTTCCCGTTCTTCGTGTTGCCGGTCTCGCAGGTCCTGCCCTTCGATGTCCGGGTTCCGTGGCCGGAAACGGTCGCCGGAGTGCGGATGCGGACGTATACCGACTGGATGGGGTCGTGCGCGTTTGTCTCGCTGCTCGGGGTTCCGGCGCTCTCGCTGCCCGCCGGTTGCACCGACGGACTCCCGGTGGGACTCCAGATCGTGGGCCGGCGCGGCGACGACCTCGGGGTGCTCCAGCTCGCGCATGCGCTGGAGGCCCGGCTTGGCGGGGTTGTGCCCCCGGCGCGCTGATCGTGGCCATGATCCGGCGACCGGGCGTGCGGACGTGGTAGACCCGCGGCCGTCCGGGTCGCATTCCCCGGTTTTCCACGGCAGGCCGGAGCTCGAAAAGCCACCGCGGGATCGGTGGTTTCCGCCCCCGTTACCGTGATCCCGCGCCGGGAGAGCGTCGTCAGCCCGGGAGGATCATGACTCCTCGGAGGTGCAGAAACTTCAGGACTCCCCGGAGCGGGTGCTCCACGACCTCGGGAGCGTGACGGACGGCTGCATTCCCGAATGCGCCGACGTGCGTTGCCTTCATGGGCTCCGCGCCGGAAGCGGCCTGTCCCGGCAGCTTTCTCCGCCTGCCGGTTCGAGATCTCGGTACCCGTTCCCGCCGGGGAGCTTGATGGCGAACCCGGCTCCCGGAGGCCCGAGGCGCCGCCCGCTTGCCGGCACGGATCCCGTGGCGGCGAATGTCGGGAACCGCCGCGGAGTGTTCGGGAAGCTGCGTCCGTCCGGACGTGGTAGACCCGTGGCCGTCCGGGTCGCACTCCCCCGTTTTCCACGGAAGGCCGGAGCTCGAAAAGCCACTGCGGGATCGGTGGCTTCCGCCCCCGTCACCGTGATCCCGCGCCGGGAGAGCGTCGTCAGCCCGGGAGGATCATGACTCCTCGGAGGTGCAGAAAATTCAGGATTCCCCGGAGCGGGTGCTCCACGACCTCGGGAGCGTGACGGACGGCTGCATTCCCGAATGCGTCGACGTGCGTTGCCTTCATGGGCTTCGCGCCGGAAGCGGCCTGTCCCGGCAGCTTCCCCGCCCGCCGGTTCGAGATCCCGGTACCCGTTCCCGCCGGGGAGCTTGATGGCGAACCCGGCTCCCGGAGGCTCGAAGCGCCGCCCGCTTGCCGGCATGGATCCCGTGGCGGCGAATGTCGGGAACCGCCGCGGAGTGTCCGGGAAGCTGCGTTCCGGCCGGAGGGCGGAGTGGATCCGGGACGCCCGCCTTCCGCAGCCCGGTTACCGCCGCCCGGCGGGGGAAGCATCGGCAGTCGCTTGCCGCGCCGCACCCCGCCGGGGAGCGCGGCTCCCGACCGCCGGTCCCCGGAGCCGCTGCGCGCGCGGCCACGGAGCGAACGGACATCCGTAGATCCGTCTCCGTCGGTCACTTCTCCGGGGCAGCATCGGACGGGCCGGAGTTCGCCCGCGCCCGGAGATCGTGGATGTGTTCGTACATGTACCAGACACCAATGCTTCGGAACGGTCGCCAGCGGTCGCTCACTTCGGTGTAGGCGGCCGCCGGCGCATCCTCGCCGATCCGGTAGAGATCGCGCATCGCCCGGAGCACTGCGGCGTCGCCGGGGGCGAACACGTCGGGCCGGTTCAGGGTGAAGATGAGATGCATGTGCGCCGTCCACTCGCCGATTCCCTTGACCGCGACCAGCCGGGAAATCACCTCCCGGTCGTCCAGCGAGGGAAGCGCCGCGAGATCCAGTGCCCCCGAGCGGATCCGGGACGCCAGGTCGCGCAGGTAGCCGATCTTCTGCCGCGAGAGTCCGATGCGGCGAAGCGTGGTGTCCCGCCGCCGGAGCAGGTTCGCGGCATCCGGCGGATCGCCGATCAGCCGAAACAGCCGCCGATGGATGGTCCGGGCCGCCGCTGCCGAGATCTGCTGGGCCACGATCGCGCCGGCCAGCGTTCCGAACGAGTTGGGCCGGGGGCCGAGGGTGCACGGCCCGAGCCACCGGATCAACGCTCCGAGGACCGGATCGCGCTCCGCGAGGTGGTTGGCGGCGGCGCTCCAGTCGGGGGGCGCGTCCGCGCCCGGCTTCCACGGACCTTCCATAGCGTCGGGAAGTCTATGGACCGCGAGCCGGGAGCGGCAATGCGCGGCCGCAGGTTCCTCGCGGCTGCCGGTGGGAGGCATCCACCGGGTGAACCCTTCCGCGGCCCCGCTGGTTCCCGGAGTCCGCGAGCGCAACATGACCCCGGGCATGGGGTCCCGCGACACCGACCATGCCCGCGGCGGCTGCTCGCACCCGGGGAGCCCGCGGACCGCTACCATGATCGGGATGCGCGTGCTGTTCGTCGTGACGGCCGCTTCCTGGTTCTTCGGGGCGCCGGCCGCCGCCCAGGACCCGTTGGAGATCATCGATCGGGTGGACCGGCTCCTGAGGGGCGATGCGAGCCACGCGGTGGCCACCATGGAGGTGGTCACCGAACACTGGGAACGCGAGATGACCATGGAAATGTGGTCGCTTGGCGCCGACTATGCGTTGGTCCGGCTACTCGCGCCGCGCAAGGACGCCGGGACCGCCACCCTCAAGGCGCGGGATGACATCTGGAACTATCTGCCGAAGGTGGACCGGACGATCAAGATCCCGGCGTCGATGATGGGCGGTTCCTGGATGGGGTCCCACTTCACCAACGACGATCTGGTGAAGGAGAGCCGACTGATCGACGACTACGACGTCGAGATCGCGTTTGACGGGATGGACGACCGCGGGGTCCGGATCTGGGAGCTCGTGCTCACCCCGAAGCCGGAAGCGGCCGTCGTATGGGGCCGCATCGCCTATCGGGTCCGGCAGGCGGACTTCATGCCGCAGTCGGTCCGGTTTTACGACGAGGACGGCGAACTCTTCCGCACCATGGAACACAGCGAATTCGTGCAGCTCGGCGGGCGGCTGGTACCCGCGGTGCTCGACATGGTCCCGGCCGACCGACCGGGCGAGCGGACCACGGTGCGGTACCGGGAACTGGATTTCGATGTGGACCTTGACCCGTCCTTCTTCTCGCTCCGGCGCCTCCAGCGCGGCAGGTAGGCCCGGTGACCCCCTGGCGGCGCATCGGGGTCCGGAATCTCGGGCGAAACCGCAAGCGGACGCTCCTGACCGCACTCGGACTTGCGGTCGGCTACGGCGCGGTGGTGTTTCTCATCGGCTGGGCGGAGGGAGTCACCGCCGAGCTGGTGGACAACGCCACTTCGCTGGTGGGCGGCCCCATCGAGGTCCACCACCGGGACTACCTCCCCGACCGGGGCCTCCACGACACCATCGGCGGACGCGGGGGCGTGGATGGGGAACAGCTGCTTCGCGCCATCGAGGCGGACCCGGCCGTGATCGGCGCCGCGCCCCGGGTGTACGGCGCCGGCCTTGTCAGTTCCGGTGAAGTCACCTCTGCCAGTGTTCTCCTCGGGGTCGATCCCGGACGCGAGGTCCGCATCAGCCGGTTCCTGAATCCGCTGGCAGGGGGCCGTCTTCCGGAAACGGGACGGAACGAGATGGTGATCGGCGAGGAAATGGCGCGCCAGCTTGCCGTCTCGCCGGGCGACGAGCTGGTGGTGGTCGCCGGTGCCGCCGACGGGTCCATGGGGAACGACATGTACCGGGTGTCTGGTGTTTTCCGAACCGGCCTCGCCGAGTTCGACGCCGCCACCGCCGTCATGCCGATCGCCGATCTCCAGTTGCTTTCGGTGCTCGATCCGGGGCGGATCCACCAGATCATCGTTGGCGTCCGCGATCCGGCCGCCGCCGAGGCGGCAGCGCTGCGCATTGCGGCAGCGGTCGACGCCGCCTCCCGCGACATTGCGGTGGCGACCTGGAACGAAATCAACCCGGTCCTGCATGAATACGTGATGCTTGCCCGTTCCCTGTACGGGCTGATCATCGTCATCGTCTTCGCGATGGCGAGCTTCGGGATCGCCAATACGATGTTGATGGCCACGTTCGAACGCCGCCGCGAGTTTGCGGTGCTGCTGGCGCTCGGCGCCGGCCCGGGGGCGGTGGTGGCCATCGTTCTCGGGGAAGCGTTCGCCATCGGGCTCCTCAGTCTCGCCATCGGGGGAGTGGTCACCTTGCCGCTGATGATCTGGTTCCACGCCGCACCGCCGAGCCTCGAATGGATCTACGGCAGTGTCACCCTCCAGGGTGCGTTGCTGACCCCGAGCCTGCGCGTCGGCGTCAACCTGGCCGGCTGGGCCTGGGCGACCATCGGTCTGTTGCTGACCGCGATGCTTGCTGCTGTCTACCCGGCGGTCCGCGCCTCGCGGACGCCGCCGGCGGACACCCTGGCGGGAGTCTGATGCCGGTCCGCGTTCTCTTCGTCCTCGCCTTCCGCAACCTCCGCCGGCACCTGCGGCGCTCGCTCCTCACCGCCGCCGCCATGGGCTTCGGCGGCATCCTCATCGTCTTCACGTTCACTCTCGCGGACGGCAGCCACGAGCAGTGGATCGATTCGGCGGTACGGCTTTCGAGTGGCCACCTGAGCATCGAGCGCCCCGAGTACCGGCCGAACCGCCGCATCGACCACCGCCTGGACCACCGGATCCGGCAAGCGGCCGAGGCCGCGCTCGGAGCTCCCGAGCTGGCTGCGGTCGTATCCGCGGTATCCGCTCGGCTGACCATCAACGGCCTCGCCCTTGCGGCGGCGGGAACCCGCCCGGCGCGGCTCGTCGCGGTGGACCCGTTGGCAGAGCGCGCTTTCGGTCCGCTCGACGAGCGCATCGTTGAAGGACGCTATCTGGAGCCGGGCGACCGGCTGGCGGCGGTGGTGGGCGCGGAATTGCGCGACCGCCTCGATCTGCGGATCGGGTCGCGGCTGGTGGTTCAGGCGCAGGACACCGAGCGCGAGATCGCCGGCCAGCTGCTCCGGGTAGTCGGCGTATTCCGGACCGGGTCGCCGGGAATCGACCAGGGGACGATCCATCTGCCGCTCGGGACTGCCGGCGAATGGCTCGGTTCCGGGAGCGATGTCACCGGCATTTCGGTGGCGCTCACGAGCAGCCGCGCCACGCCGGGAGTGATGCGCCGTCTCGCGGAGGACCTCGCGGAACCGGTGCGGCGGGGCGAGGCCAGCGTGAGGGGATGGCGCGAGACCGATCCGGCGCTCGCGGCGGCGCTTGCGATCGACGCGCTCGGCAACGGGCTGATGTTGGGTTTCCTGTTCCTGATCATCGCTTTCGCGATCGTGAACACCGTTCTGATGTCGGTCATGCATCGCAACCGCGAGTTCGGCGTCCTGCGGGCGCTCGGGGTCACGCCGGGAGCGAGCGGCGCCCTCGTCCTGATCGAGGGCCTGACCCTTTCGGGGCTCAGCGGCCTGTCGGGAGTCGGCCTCGGGTTGCTTCTGACCTGGTTCTTCTTCGGGGATGGCCTCGACTTCTCCGCGCTCATGGCGAACATGGAAGGCATGACCTTCGCCGGCACGGTCATCGATCCGGTCATCCAGCCGCTGTTCCGGGCGCGGCGCATGGCGGAGATCACCCTTTTCATCCTTGCGGTGGGCGTCGCCGCGTCGGTGTATCCGGCGTTGCGGGCAGCGCGGATCGACATGACCGAAGCGGTCAAGTTCGACCGGTAGGGGACGATGACGACGAGCGAGCCGGCGGTCCGCATCCGGAACCTGTGGAAGGTCTTCGAGCAGGAAGCGGAGGAGGTGCAGGCGGTCCGCGCGGTGGACCTCACGGTGGAGCGTGGCGAGTTCACCGCCCTCGCCGGTCCGTCGGGATCCGGCAAGACCACATTGCTCAACCTGATCGGCGGCCTCACGCGGCCCACCCGGGGCGAAGTCTTCCTTGCCGGACAACCGCTGGCCGGCCTCGGCAACCGCGAACTCGCGCGGCTGCGGTTGCGGCGCGTGGGGTTCGTTTTCCAGGTGTACAACCTGCTCCCGGTGCTCAGCGCCTTCGAGAACGCCGAATTCCCGATGCTGCTTCAGGGGATCGATCCCGAAGAGCGGCGGGAGCGGGTGTCCGAGCTGTTCCGCCGCACCGGGATGGAGGGTCTCGAGGACCGGCGGCCCGGGAAGCTCTCGGGGGGCCAGCAGCAGCGGGTCGCGGTGGTGCGCGCGGTGGCGAGTCGGCCGGCGCTCGTGCTCGCCGACGAACCCACCGCGAATCTCGATTCGGCGACGAGCAGCGCGCTGCTCGAGATGATGAGCGAACTCAACCGGGATATCGGCGTCACTTTCGTCTTCGCCACCCACGACACCCGGGTCATGGAGCGGTCGCGGCGGCTGGTCCGGATGGTGGACGGTGGAATCGTGAGCGACGAGCGGTCTCCCGGCGACGAGCCATGTCCCTGAGGCTCCGCGCGCTGGCGCTTGTCCTGCCCGGGCTGGCCCCGGCGGCCGGGGTGGGGGGCCAGCCGGTCACCGGCTATTTCCAGACCGTTCCCATCGCCGGGGTGGAAGGCGCCGTGCTGGCCGACTTCAACCGGCTCCGGCTGGCGAGCGAGCCGGAGTTCGGGCCGTTCCGGTTCGAGGTGGCCTACGAGCACGTCCTGACCCTTCGGCGGTCGGCCACGCGCCCGCGGTTCACGCTCGGCGTCGCGCCGGGCGGGGGGGAGTGGCTCGACCTCGAGTGGACCGTGACCGAACGGGAGCATGTGAGCTGGAGGCACCGGCTCGACCGCCTGAACGTCGGTTGGACGCCGACCGGACAGCTCGAGATCACTGCCGGGCGGCAGGCGGTGTCCTGGGGTACCACCCTGTTCCTGACTCCGGCGGACCCGTTCACTCCGTTTGACCCTGTGGATCCGTTCCGCCAGTTCCGGGCCGGAGTGGACGCGGCCCGGGTCCGGTTCCATCCCGGCGCGCTGAGCGAGGTGGACCTGGTGGTGCGACCGACTCCGTCACCCGACGGGGACGAAATCACCGCACTTGCCCGGGGCCTGACCACGGTGCGGAATTGGGAGATCTCCGGGTGGGCGGGTGCGCTGTACGGCGATCCGGCGGCTGCCGGCGCGTTCTCCGGCGCACTCGGGCCGTGGGCGCTCCGCGGGGAGGCCGTGCTCCGGAGCCTTGAGGACCGGCAGGTGTTCCGGGGGGTGCTCGGCGTCGACCGGTTGCTGCGGCTCTCCGGCCGGGATGTCACGCTCGCCGCCGAGTACCAGCGGGACGGACTCGGCGCAGCCGGGCCCGACGGGTACCCCGGAGTGCTCCGGTCGGATTTCTTCCGGCGGGGCGAGCACCAGGTCCTCGGGCGCGATGAGGGGATTCTCCAGGCTTCGCTTGCGATCCACCCGTTGTGGGCGGTGAGCACCCTGTTCCTCCTGAACCTGAATGACGGGAGCGGCGTCATCGGCCCGACGCTCGGCTACTCGGCCGCCGACGAGGTCGCGCTCGCTGCCGGCGGGTTCATGGGCTTCGGCGCCGACCGGGAGACCCCTTCCCGCCCGATCCCCTCGGAGCACGGGATGGCGCGGCTGACCGGGTACATCTCGCTCGTCTGGTATTTCTGAGGAAGGGAGCCACCCGGAATCCCGTCCCCCCGCGATCCGGAGCGTGGCGCCGGGTCACGGACACCGCGAGGGTGGAGCGCCGCAGGGGCTCCAGCGGAGGAAGCGGACGGCGCCACCGGGCCGCTTCCCTCGCATGCCGAGCTACCTGGGACGGGTCATCCACGTTCACGGGCACACCGGCCGCTTCCCTCGCATGCCGACTCCCGTTCGGTTGCGGGGCTGGACGACGTCGTCTCCGGGCCGGTGTGGCCGGACGAACCGGCCCGGTGCGCCTCCCCGCCGGGCCTCCGTGTAGCATTTCCGATTGGGGTTGCGGGAGCGGGGCGCGTTGATCTGGAAGCATTGTTTCATCGAAAAGGGGGATGTGGACGTCGGCCACGGCGTCACCGTGCCGGCCGGCCTGTCGGTCGAGGACGGAGAGGACCTGCGTGTCATCCGATCGAAACTCCTGCATTCCCGGCGGGTGGACCTGGAGAACGTCGGGAAGTGGGCGCGGGCGGCGCTGAGCTACCGCCAGCAGACCGGGCATCTCGCGCGTTACCTCGCCACCAGGGGTTCCCCGTTGCTGGGCGCTCTAACCCGGGAAGGTTGCCTCGTCGGCCGGGGCTCCGGGATCGAGCGTCCGATCGGGGCGCCGGTGCTCGGCGGATCGGAAGGGGACGCCCGGACCGTTGATCCGGGGGTGAGCGTCCGTTTCGCCTGGAAGGTGGGTTGTTCCAACGCGGCGATCTCCAACCGCGATGTGCTGGTCTTCGCGCGCAATCCGGAGGCGCTGGTCGCAACCTGGCTCCGCCGCCTGGTGTCCGACGCGCTGGCAGGCCTCGGCAAGGCCGTCTTCGACTCCGGCGAAGACGGGTTCGGGGTGGAGGGCCTGGGCCGCGGAACCGACGGCGGGGATGTCCCGGTGGGCGGAATCGATCCGGCGTCCCGTCCGGTCTGGCGCAACCGGACCGGGTTGATTCCGGCGGATCCCGAGTCCCTCACCGGCGCGATCACCGACCGCATTGCCGAGCATCTCGAAACCCTCGGCGCGCCGCACGAACAACCGGATCTCATCGTGATGCCGCCCGATCTCTACTGGGAGTTCGGGAACGCCGCCGGCGTCTCGACGACGGACGCCGACGGGCAGGTTCGCCACCGGGGAATCCGGGTGGTCGCCGATCCCGATTGCCCGCGCGACCGCGTCCACCTGCTCAACACGCGGTACCTCGGTCTCGTCGCCCACGAGGCGCAAAACCTCGCCCCGGTCGGCGGTGAACGGCGCCGCGCAAATCAGAACGCGGTCTGGCTGGTGCTCGGCTGGACGGGGAACCTGGCCGTCACCTCGCGCCGTCTCCAGTGCGTGCTGCAGCTGGAAGGCCGCTCGACCGCAAGGCCGCGAGTGCGCCACTACTTCGAGTTCTCCCGCGCCGGCGATGCCTTCACCCTCTCGCCACCGGTGCTCCAGCGGGAGGAACCCCGCGCCATTCCCGCCGGACCCCACGCCGAGGTCCACACCCAGCTCGACTCCATGAGCGCGATGCAGGACGGCTGGTGGAACGGAGTCGGCGTCGCACCGCAGGCCGACGGTCTCGACTGGCTGGCGGAAGCCTTCCGCCGGCACTACTCGGCGGATTGCGCCCGGCCGCGTCTCCGCCCGACCCCCGGAGGCGGAATTCGGGCCGAGTGGTCGCTCGGGCCCTGGCGCCTCGGGTGGGAGATCGACCTCGAATCCCGCCGCGGCGCCTGGATGGCGGTGCACTTCGATACCGGCGAGCTGGAAGAGCGTCCCCTCCGCCCGGACGCTCCGTCCGACTGGGACTGGCTGGCGTCCCGGGTGCGCGACCTCCAGGCGACCGGGGGCTGATCGGGCGGGCGACACTGCGGAAATGCCCGAACCTCCCGGTCCCAGGCCGGTTTCCAGCGTCTGGCGGCCGGTGGCCGACCTGCCGCCCGAAGCCGCCGACTGGGGTGTGCCCGCCTGTCGGGAGATGGCGGCCCGTTGGAAGGAGGTGCGCGGGCGGCTCGAGGACCGGAAAGTGGACCGCTCCCTCATGGACATCTGGCTGCGGGAGCGGCGCCGCGCCTTCGCCATCGAGACCGGGCACGTGGAAGACCTCTACCGGCTTCGGCGCGGCGTCACCGAACAACTTCTCACCGAGGGGTTCGAGGGCGTTCGCGGCGCGCACAGCCTGATCGGCGATCTGTCCGACGACACGCTGCGCGGGCTGCTCGAGGATCAGCAGGAGACGCTCGAAACGGTCTTCGACCTGGCGGTTGCGCGCCGGCCGCTGGGCCACCATGCATTCAAGGCGCTGCATCAGGTCCTCGTGCGGCATCAGGACACTGCGGTCGGGATCGAGGGGCTCACCGGACGAAGGATCCGGATTCCGCTGCGGAAGGGGGATTACAAGATCCGCCCCAACAACCCCCGGCGGGCGGACGGCTTCATCCACGAATACTGCCCGCCGGAGCAGGTGCGCTCCGAACTGGACCGGCTGCTTGGGTTCCACCGCGCCCATGAGGAGAGGGACCTCGCTCCCGAGGTGGAGGCGGCGTGGCTGCACCACGAGTTCGTTCGCATCCATCCGTTCCAGGATGGCAACGGGAGGATGTCCCGGCTGCTGATGGCGTATGTGTTCGCGCGGAACGGCGAGTTTCCGCCGATCATCAGCATCGAAGGGAAGCCGGAGTACATCACCATGCTGGAGGCCGCCGACGACGGGGATATCCGCCCGTTCGTCCGTCACCTCGCGGGTCTCTCCATGGTGGCCACGAACGGCGCCGTCCTGCTCGGGGAGCGGATCCTCGCCGGGCGCAACCGGTTGCGACACGCCAATGGCGGCGTGACGGTGGGCGGGACCTACCATCCGCCGGAACCGGACCCCGAATGAGCGTGCGGGCCGGGCGCCCGCAAGACCTTGCGGCCCCCTTGCGCCGCCTCCGGTGCGGGTCCGCGAGATCGAGTGCGTCCGGCGCGTACACTGCGGAAATGCCCGAACCTCCCGGTCCCAGGCCGGTTTCCAGCGTCTGGCGGCCGGTGGCCGACCTGCCGCCCGAAGCCGCCGACTGGGGTGTGCCCGCCTGTCGGGAGATGGCGGCCCGTTGGAGGGAGGTGCGCGAGCGGCTCGAGGACCGGAAAGTGGACCGCTCCCTCATGGATATCTGGCTGCGGGAGCGGCGCCGCGCCTTCGCCATCGAGACCGGGCACGTGGAAGACCTCTACCGGCTTCGGCGCGGCGTCACCGAACAACTTCTCACCGAGGGGTTCGAGGGCGTTCGCGGCGCGCACAGCCTGATCGGCGATCTGTCCGACGACACGCTGCGCGGGCTGCTCGAGGATCAGCAGGAGACGCTCGAAACGGTCTTCGACCTGGCGGTTGCGCGCCGGCCGCTGGGCCACCATGCATTCAAGGCGCTGCATCAGGTCCTCGTGCGGCATCAGGACACTGCGGTCGGGATCGAGGGGCTCACCGGACGAAGGATCCGGATTCCGCTGCGGAAGGGGGATTACAAGATCCGCCCCAACAACCCCCGGCGGGCGGACGGCTTCATCCACGAATACTGCCCGCCGGAGCAGGTGCGCTCCGAACTGGACCGGCTGCTTGGGTTCCACCGCGCCCATGAGGAGAGGGACCTCGCTCCCGAGGTGGAGGCGGCGTGGCTGCACCACGAGTTCGTTCGCATCCATCCGTTCCAGGATGGCAACGGGAGGATGTCCCGGCTGCTGATGGCGTATGTGTTCGCGCGGAACGGCGAGTTCCCGCCGATCATCAGCATCGAAGGGAAGCCGGAGTACATCACCATGCTGGAGGCCGCCGACGACGGGGATATCCGCCCGTTCATCGGCCACCTCGCCGACCTCGCCACGGTCGGCGCACGTGGCGCCGTCCTGCTCGGGGAGCGGATCCTCGCCGGGCGCAACCGGTTGCGACACGCCAATGGCGGCGTGACGGTGGGCGGGACCTACCATCCGCCGGAACCGGACCCCGAATGAGCGTGCGGGCCGGGCGTCCACGGCCTACGCTAGAATATCCGACTCGATTGGTCGGGTTTTATTCGTTGGCCACGACCCTGATTCCGTGATTCGTCTCTCCAGAAGTACCGACTACGCCCTGATGGCCCTCGCCGAACTTGCGCCGCTTGCCGAAGGGGAGACTCGGAGCGCGCGGCGGTTGGCGGAAAGTCACGGCCTGCCGCCGGAACTGGCGGCCAAGGTGCTTCAGGGGCTCAGGAAGAGCGGGATCGTGGAGACCCGGCAGGGGATCCGCGGCGGCTACCGCCTCGCCCGGCCGCCGGCGGAAATCCGCATCACCGAAGTGATCGAATCGGTGGAGGGGCCGCTGGCCCTCGTGGAATGCATGCTGGACGACAGTGCGTGCCTGCTCACCTCCACCTGCCCGGTACGCACTCCGCTGGCCCGGGTCCACGAGCGGATCCTCGCAACCCTCGCCGACCTGACGCTGGAGGAGATCCTCGTCGACGTCGGACCGTCCGGCCCCCGTGCCGCCGGACCCGAACTTCCGGTACTCCAGTAACCATGCCCGAACCGCAACGATCCCTTGGCGCCGCCGAGGTCGAAAAGCTCGTCGAACGCGAATACGCCTACGGCTTCGTCACCGACATCGAAACCGAACGGGCGCCGCCCGGCCTCTCCGGGGACGTGATCCGATTCATTTCCGCGAAGAAGGAAGAGCCCGAATGGCTGCTCGCGTGGCGCCTCAAGGCCTACCGGGCCTGGCAGGGAATGAAGGAGCCCGGTTGGGCCCGGGTCTCCTATCCCCCGATCGACTACAACGCCATCAGTTACTACGCAGCGCCGAAGAGCGCCGCAAAGGACGGTCCGAAGAGCCTCGATGACGTCGATCCGGAACTGCGCCGCACCTACGAGAAGCTCGGGATCCCGCTCGTGGAGCAGCAGCGGCTCGCCGGAGTGGCGGTGGATGCCGTCTTCGACAGCGTTTCGGTGGCCACCACCTTCAAGGACAAGCTGGCCGAACTCGGCGTCATCTTCTGCAGTTTCTCCGAGGCGGTGCGCGAGCACCCGGATCTCGTCCGCAAGTACCTGGGTTCGGTGGTCCCCCACACCGACAACTTCTTCGCCTGCCTGAACGCGGCGGTCTTCTCCGACGGCTCCTTCGTGTATGTGCCGAAGGGGGTCCGCTGCCCGATGGAGCTTTCCACCTACTTCCGCATCAACGCCTCCGAGACCGGGCAGTTCGAGCGGACGCTGATCGTCGCCGACGAGGGCAGCCATGTGAGCTATCTCGAGGGCTGCACGGCCCCGATGCGGGACGAGAATCAGCTGCATGCGGCGGTGGTGGAACTCGTCGCCCTCGATGATGCCCGGATCAAGTACTCCACGGTCCAGAACTGGTACCCCGGAGACAAGGACGGCAAGGGCGGCATCTACAATTTCGTGACCAAGCGGGGCAAGTGCCTCGGGAACCGCTCGCACATTTCCTGGACCCAGGTGGAGACCGGCTCTGCCATCACGTGGAAATATCCGAGCTGCATCCTGCTCGGGGACGACACGGTGGGTGAGTTCCACTCGATCGCCATCACCGCGAACCGCCAGCAGGCCGACACCGGGACCAAGATGATCCACATCGGCAAGAACACGAAGAGCACGATCATCTCCAAGGGCATCTCCGCCGGCCACGGCCAGAACACCTACCGCGGCCAGGTCAAGGTGCTGCCCGGCGCCGCCAACGCCCGTAATTTTTCGCAGTGCGACTCGCTGCTCATCGGCCCCGACTCCGGAGCCCACACCGTCCCTTCCATCGATGTGGCCAACCCCGAAGCCCGGCTCGAGCACGAGGCCTCGACCTCGCGCATCGGCGAGGACCAGCTCTTCTACTGCCGCCAGCGCGGTATCGACCCGGAGGAAGCCGTGTCCCTGATCGTCAACGGGTTCGCCCGCGACGTGCTTTCCGAACTCCCGATGGAGTTTGCGGTGGAAGCCCAGAAACTGCTCGGCGTGAGCCTCGAGGGGGCCGTGGGATGAGCAGCCTGCTGCACATCGAGGGCCTCCGGGTGGAGGTCGAAGGCCGCGAGATCCTGCGCGGGCTGGATCTCGAGGTCCCGGTCGGCGAGACCCATGCGGTCATGGGGCCGAACGGTTCGGGAAAGAGCACCCTCGCCAATGTGATCGCGGGCCGCGACGGCTTCCACATCACCGGCGGCACGATCCGCTACCGCGGCGAGGATCTGACCGGACTCGAGCCCGAAGAGCGTGCCCGCAAGGGGATTTTCCTCGCGTTCCAGTACCCGGTGGAGATCCCGGGAGTGAACAATACCTACTTCCTGAAGGCGGCGGTGAACGAAGTCCGCAAGCACCGGGGCCAGCCGGAACTGGATGCGGTGGAGTTCCTCGGTCTGATGCGCGAGCGGGTGCGATTCCTCGAACTCAGCGAAGCCCTGATCAAGCGTCCGGTGAACGAGGGCTTCTCCGGCGGCGAGAAGAAGCGGAACGAGATCCTCCAGCTGACGGTGCTCGAACCCACGCTGGCGGTGCTCGATGAAACCGATTCCGGCCTCGACATCGACGCGCTCAGGATCGTTGCCGCCGGTGTCAACCGGATGCGCTCGCCGGAGCGGAGCTTCCTGGTCATCACCCACTACCAGCGGCTGCTGAACCACATCGTGCCCGACCGGGTCCACGTCCTCCGGGAGGGACGGATCGTGGAGTCCGGGGATCCCGACCTCGCGCTCCGGATCGAGTCCGAGGGTTACGGAAAGACCGCCGCCTGAAGCGGATCGTGAAAGAGCACTACCTCGGCCAGATTCCCCCCGGCGACGGCCGCCGACGCGCCGCCGTTCGGGATTTCCATGCCGCTGGCGGGTTTCCGACCGCGGCGCTCGAGGACTGGCGGTTCTCCGGGCTCGACCGGCTGCGGGATACCGCGTGGCGCCGTCTGGCGCCGAGGCAGCCGGAAGCGCCGGCCTGGACCGCGGAATTCGAACACCGGGTCCTGCTGGCGGACGGCGTTCCGCTGACCCGGGGCGCCTCCGGAAACGGGCTCGAGTACGGCGAAGCCGGTGACGCAAGCGAACGCCGGATCGGGGAGGCGCGCCCGCCGGATCCCGCAGCAGCGCCCCAACCCCTCGATCTGATGAATGCCGGATTCTCCGACTGCGGCTTCCGGGCGCGGCTCGGACGCGGCCTCGAAGCCGGTCCGGTGCTTTTCTATTCGCGCCGGAGCGGCGGCGACTCCGCAATGCTCCACCCGCGTTCGATCGTCGAACTGGCGCCGGGTTCCCACCTCACCGTCATCGAGGTGCACGAGGGCGATGCGACCAGCCCCGGCTGGACCAACCCGACCACGTTCTGCCGCGTCGGCGAGGACGCCCGCCTCCGCTATGTCCGGGTGGAACGGGAGACCGGGGACATCGCCCACACCGGACGGGTCACCTTCCAGCTGGACCGGAACGCCCGTGTCCACTCCACGGTGCTCTCGCTCACCGGTGGCGTCTCCCGCACCGATACCGCCGCCATCCTGACCGCCGAAGGCGCCGGGATCGATCTTGACGGCCTCTTTCTCGGGGTGGGGAAGGCGAGGGCCGGCCAGCACCTTCTCGCGATCCACGCCGCCCGTCACACCAGCAGCCGCCAGCTCTTCAAGAACGTACTCTCCGACGAGGCCAGCGCGGTCTTCGACGGCAAGGTCGAGGTGGCGCCCGGAGCGATCGGGACCGACGCCCGCCAGTCCAACCGCAACCTGCTGCTCTCGAGGAACGCCCGGGTCCACACCCGGCCGCAGCTCGAGATCCATGCCGACGACGTACAGTGTGCCCACGGGGCGGCCATCGGCAAGCTGGATGAGGACGCCCTCTTCTACCTGCGTTCCCGCGGGCTCGGCCGGATGGATTCCCGGGAGATCCTGGTGCGCGGCTTCGCCGGCGAAATCGTGGAGCGGATTCCGTCCGAGCCGATCCGCGCCCTGGCAGCGGCGGGGCTCCAGCGGGTCCGGGAGAGCGCGAGTTTCGGCGCATGACCGGTTACGACGTCGACCGGATCCGCGCCGACTTTCCGATCCTCGGCGAATCGGTGCGTGGCCGTTCGCTGGCTTACCTGGACAACGCTGCCAGCGCGCAGAAGCCGGTCCGGGTGCTGGCGGCGGTGGACGAGGTGTACCGGCATGGCTACGCCAACGTGCACCGGGGGGTCCACCTTCTCTCGGAGCGCGCCACCCGGAGCTACGAGACGGCCCGCAAGCGCATGGCCCGCTTCGCCGGCGCCGCCAGCGCCGACGAGATCATCTTCGTCCGGGGCGCCACCGAGGCGCTCAACCTGGTGGCTTCCTCGCTCGGGAGCATGGTCCTCCGGGAAGGCGACGAGGTGCTGCTCACCGGGATGGAGCACCACTCCAACATCGTCCCGTGGCAACTGGTCGCCGGGCGAACCGGGGCCCGTATCCGGGTGGCCCCGGTGACCGACTCCGGCGAACTGGACCTCGACGGCTTCGCCGCGCGCCTCTCCGGACGCACCCGGATCGTCTCGCTGGTCCACGTCTCGAACGCCCTCGGGACCATCAATCCGGTGGCCCGGATCGCCCGGATGGCAAGGGAGCACGGCGCCCTGGTAGTGCTTGACGGCGCCCAGGCGACCCCCCACCTGCCGCTCGACGTGGGAGCCCTCGGCTGCGACTTCTACGCCATCTCCGGCCACAAGATGTACGGGCCCTCGGGGATCGGGGTGCTCTGGGGAAAGCGGGATCTCCTCGCGAAGATGCCGCCCTGGCAGGGCGGCGGAGATATGATTCGCAGCGTCAGCTTCTCCGGAACCACGTTCGCCGAACCACCGGCCCGCTTCGAGGCGGGGACTCCGAACATCGCCGGGCCGGCGGGGCTCGCCGCCGCCGCCGACTACCTCGAGGACTTGGGATTCCCGGCCATCGGCGCCCACGAGGATAGTCTCCGGGAGCACGCCGAAGCGCTTCTCGGCGAGATCCCCGGGATCCGACTGATCGGGACGGCGGCCGAAAAGGCGGCGGTGGTCTCGTTCGTGGTGGAGGACGTGCATCCCCATGACCTCGGAACCCTCCTGGACCAGCAGGGGATCGCGGTGCGTACCGGCCACCACTGCACCCAGCCGCTCATGGAGCGGTTCGGCGTTCCGGCGACGGTCCGCGCCTCCTTCGGGCTCTACAACACCCGCGAAGAGGTGGAACGGCTCGCTGCCGGGCTCCGATCGGCAATCGAGGTGTTCCGCGGATGAGCGAACTCTCCGATCCGATTCGCGACCTCTACCGCGAGGTCATCCTCGACCACAGCCGCCGGCCCAGAAACTTCGGCTCGCTCGCCGGTGCGAACCGCGAGGCACAGGGGTTCAACCCGCTCTGCGGCGACCGGCTCCAGCTCTACCTGGAAGTGGAGGACGGCAAGGTGTCGGGCGCGTCGTTCGTGGGCGATGGCTGCGCCATCTCGACGGCATCGGCGTCGCTGCTCACCGAGTCCATGAAGGGCCTTCCTGAAGCGGAGGCGTTGGCGCTGGCTGCGGAATTCCGCCGGATGGTCGCGGGGGAGGCCGAGCCGGACGAGAAGAAGCTCGGCAAGCTGGTGGTCTTCGCCGGCGTCAGGGATTACCCGGCCCGGGTCAAGTGCGCCACCCTTGCCTGGCACACTCTCGCCGCCGCCGTGGAGCGGCGCGACGAAACCGTTCGGACCGAATAGGAGGCGAACCGTGACCGAAACCGCGAACCCGGAGCGTATCCACGCTGATGTGGTGGACGTGCTGAAGACCTGCTACGACCCCGAGATCCCGGTGGACATCCACGAGCTCGGCCTGGTGTACAAGGTGGAGGTTGCCGAAGACGGCGTGGTCGCCGTGCAGATGACGCTGACCTCGCCGGCGTGTCCGGTGGCGGGGACGCTGCCGCCCGAGGTGGAACAGAAGATAAGCCGCGTTCCCGGCGTCTCTTCGGTCAAGGTGGACCTCGTCTGGGAACCGCCGTGGAACCCGGACATGATGGGCGACGCGGCGAAACTGAAACTCGGCCTCCTGTAAGCCGGTGCGCCGGACCGGGGATCGGCTCGGCTTCGCTCCGACCGACCTCGGGAAGTTCCTCGCCTGCCGGCGCCTGACCAGCATTTCCCGGGCAGTGGCGCTCGGGGAGGCGCCGGCGCCCCCGGCGCGCCACGATCCGCGCCGGGACGCCCTCCTCGAGGCGGGGCGCCAACACGAGGACGCGGTGCGGGAGGCGTACCTCCGGGAGGGCCGCGCCGTCGTGAAAATCGGGAAGCCGGACCCCGAGGCGCAAACGCGGGACGCCATGCGCCGCGGGATCGAAGTGATCCACCAGGGCCGTTTCTCCCGCGACGCCTTTGCCGGGTATCCCGATTTTCTCGAACGGGTGGCGCGCCCGAGCCGGTTCGGCGGCTGGTCCTACGAGGTGGTGGACGCCAAGCTGGCGACGATCGCCCGCGTGGACGCAGTCCTCCAGATCGCGACCTATTCGTGGATGCTGGCCCTGGTGCAAGGCATCGAACCGGAGGAAATGCATCTTGCCCTCGGCGGCGGCACGCGGGAGTCGTTCCGGACCACCGATTTCGCTGCCTTCGAGCGGACCCTGCGGGAACGATTCGTGGAACACTGCGCCGACCCGGGGGTTCCGCGCCCGGAACCGGTCGCGTTCTGTCCGCATTGCGACTGGAACGAAGCGTGTGAGCGCCGGCGGCGTGAGGATGACGCCCTCTCGCTGGTGGCGGGAACGAAGCGCCACCAGCGGGAGAAGCTGGAGCGGCGCGGGATCTCGACCCTCACTGCGCTCGCCCGGCTCCCCCTCCCGCTGGCGCCGCCTCTCGACGGGGTGCCTCCCGTGACCCTGTCGCGAATCCGCCGGCAGGCAGCAGCGCAGCTCGAGGGCCGCCGGCGGGGGGGACTCCATCACGAACTCACCAGGCCCCGGGAGGGTCACGGCCTCCTCGCCCTTCCCGAGCCCTCGCCCGGAGACCTCTTCCTCGTCATCGAAAGGTCGCGTGCCTCCTCCGAGGGAGCGTGGGAGCGCCATTTCGGTCTCGTGGACCGGGACGGGACCCCGTTGGACCTTCAGGCCTTCGATCCTGACGGGGAGCGCCGGATGTTCGAGCAGTTCATGGACCTGGTCGCCGCGCGGCGGCGCCGGGATCCGAATCTCCACATCCATCACTACGGGAAGTACGAGACCGAGGCGCTGAAGCGGCTCATGAGCCGGTACGCGACCCGCGAGGACGAGATGGATGCGCTGCTCCGCCGGCGGGTCTTCGTGGACCTGCTCCAGGTCGTGCGGCAGGGGATGGTCGCGTCGGTCGAGCGCTACACGCTGGAAGCGATGGAGCCGTTCCACCAGCGCGAACCGAGGCAGCGGCTCCCGGACGCGAGCCACCCGCGCCCCCGGATCGACCGGGCACCGGACCGCGGCGAGCGGACCGCGGAGGACGGGGAAATCGTTCGCCGCAACCGGGAGGACTGCCTCTCGATGCTTCGCCTTCGCCAGTGGCTGGAAGCGCGGCGAGCGGAACTCGTTGCGGAGGTCGGCCCGCAACCGCGTCCCATAGTGGATGTTTCGCGGGAATCCGAGGCACGGTTGTCGGCGGCCGTCTTGCGGGTCGGGGCCGTCGCGGACGGCATCGTGGCAGCCGATCCGCGCGACGGGGCCCGGCGTCTGCTGGCACACGTGCTGGACTACCCCCGGCGGGAGCAGAAGTCGGCGGCGTGGGAGTTCTTCCGCATGATGGATCTGGATGCGGAGGGGCTGATCGAGGACGGTTCGGCACTCGGCGGCCTCGAAAGGGACAACGGTGCGGAACGGAACAGGGATGCGGCGCCCGGTCACTACCGCTTCCCGCCGCAGGAACACCGGGTCCGGTCCGGCTTCGGAGTCATCGATCCGGCGACCGGCGAGTCGCCCGGTTCGCTGGTGGAGGTTTCCGAGGGGCGCCTGATCCTGAGGCGTGGCGGCCGGGCATCGACTCGCCCGCACCCCCGTGCCCTCGTGCCGAGTGGAGTGGCGCCGGCCCTGAGTCTCGAAGAGGCCCTGTTGCGTCTCGGAGAGGAAGTCGCCGCGAAGGGTTTCGCCGAATGGAGCCGGCGGCGCGCCGCCTTCGATCTGCTGCGGCGGATCCCGCCCCGCGGTGGTGGGCCCGGCGAACCACTGCTGCGGCCCGGCGAGGGAATGGTCGCCGGCGCCCGCCGGCTGGCGCTCGCCCTGGATCGCGAGGTGCTGCCGATCCAGGGGCCCCCGGGAAGCGGCAAGACGTACCTGGGGGCCCGCATCGTGACCGCGCTGCTGGCCGCCGGAAGGCGGGTGGGGCTGACTGCCCAGAGCCACCGGGTCATCACCAACCTGCTGGAGGCGGTGGCGCGGGCCGCCGACGAGGAGGGGCAGTCGTTCCGCGGCCTCCAGATCGCGAAGCGGGATCGCTGCGGGGATCCCCGCGTCGCGGTGCTGCCGTACTCGCGCGATGCGGAGCGGGCCGCTGCCGGCTTCTCCCTGATCGCGGGAACTGCCTGGGTCTGGACCCGGCCGCTGATGCGCGACCAGGTGGACGTGCTGGTGGTGGACGAGGCGGGACAGTTCTCGCTGGCGAGCACGCTCGGATGTGCCCGCGCGGCCGGGAGCCTGATCCTGCTCGGCGACCCGCGCCAGCTCGACCAGGTCACCCAGGGAATCCATCCGGAGGGATCCGACGCTTCGGCGCTCGGACATCTGCTCGGCGGCGAGCAGACGCTCGCTCCCGACCGGGGACTTTTCCTCCCCGAAACCTGGCGCATGCATCCGGGGATCTGCCGTTTCACCTCGGAGCTCTTCTACGAGGGACGGCTGGGAGTCCGGCCCGGGCTCGAGCAAATGGGCATCCGGGGAGGACCGCTTCCAGGCGCCGGGCTCCGCTTCGTTCCCGTGGAACACGAGGGGAACCGGCGGCAGTCCGCCGAGGAAGCCGAGCGGATCCGGGCGCTGGTGGAACGGCTGCTCGATGATGCCACCTGGACCGACTCCGGGGGTGTCTCGCGTCCGCTCACCCGGCAGGACATCCTGGTGGTCGCTCCCTACCGGGCCCAGGTGGAGCTGCTGCAGCGGGTGCTCGGGGAAAACGCCCGGGTCGGGACGGTGGACAGATTCCAGGGGCAGGAGGCGCCGGTGGTCTTCTACTCGATGGCCACCTCCACCCCCGACGCCGCCCCCAGGGGGATGGACTTCCTCTACTCGCTCAACCGGTTGAACGTGGCAACTTCCCGGGCGCGCTGCCTGGCGGCGGTGGTGGCGAGTCCCGAATTGCTCCTTCCCGAGTGCCGGAACCCCGGGCAACTGCGGCTGGCCAACGCCTTCTGCCGCTTCCAGGATCTGGCCCGGGAAGTGCGGTAGCGGCCCCGGCACGGGATCCGCCCGTCGCGGTCCCCGACCCCGAAGCCGCACCGGCCGGCGACCCCGGCCGGTGCGGCGGGCTCCGGTCCCGGCCGGATGGCGCCAGGGGGGAAGGGAGCGTCCGCTGATTCCCGAGGCCTGGTTTGTCAGTCTCGGCTCAGTGAACGAGGCGGCTCATCTCCAGCAGCCAGAGCGCCTCGGTGTCGCCGAGGGCCGGATTTCGCCTCGCCAGCGCGCGGGGCGTGACGCCGTCCGTGTCCCTGGCCTCCGGGTCGGCCCCGGCGTCGAGGAGCGCAACCACCACCGAGGGATCGGTCGCATCGTACGCGGCCAGATGAAGCGGCGTCACTCCTCCGGCGCTGGCGGCGTGCACATCGGCGCCGGCATCCAGCAGCAAGCGGACGATGGTCGGGGACCTTGTGTCCGAGACCGCGTAGTGGAGCGGCGTGACCCCGGAGCGACTCCGGGCGTCGAGGTCGGCGCCGGCATCGATCAGGATCCGCAGGAGCGCTGCCGCGTCGCCGTCCTCCCGCAGCAGGTGCAGGGGAGTCATCCCCTGTTCGGTTCGCGGATCCGGATCGGCGCCCGCCCGGAGCAACGCCTCCACCATGAAGGGCCGGGATCGGCCCACCGCCGCATGAAGCGGAGTGAAGCCACCCGTTCCCGGATAGTCGGGATCGGCGCCGCCGGCGACCAGGGGCGCCACGAGTTCCGGAGGTCCGTGCGAAGCCACGAAGAGGAGCGGGGTCACGTGGTCCTTCCCGTGGGCATCGGGGTCGGCCCCGCCGGCCAGCAGGATCCCCGCAATCCGTACCTGGCGCCGGATCTCCTCCCTGTCGTCGCGGCGCTTTCGTCTCGCGATCAGGACGTGAAGGGGGCCGGCGCCGTCGGGCTGGGCAAAACCGGGGTCGGCCCCGGCGTCGAGGAGCAACCGAATCGTGTCGGCGTCGGCCCCCAGTCCCACCGCGGTGAGCAGCGGGGGCCATTCCGCCTCGTGCGAGGCATTGGGGTCTGCTCCCCCCGCGAGCAGAACCCGGAGCGACGGAAGATCGCAGCGGGCGAAGAGCGCCGTCGTGATTCCGGTCCGGCCTTCGGGATCGACGGCGCCCGGGTCGGCTCCGGCGCGAAGCAGCCGGGCGAGCAGCGACGCCGGGGCCCGGAGGGCAATGGCGCGCATGAGCCACCGGTTCAACTGCTGCCGCACCCGGACGGCGAGGGCGCGCGCCAGCGCCGCCCGGCGGAGAGGAACGCGGGAACGAAGCGGGGTCAACCGGGGGTTCCGAACGTGGCCGCGTACATCTCCTTGTTGAAACCGACGAGCAACCGGTCTCCGACCCGCATGGTGGGGGCGCGGAGCTTCCCCGAACGTCCCAGCAGCAGCGCTTCGGGATCGTCGGGAAGACCCTGGCTCAAGTCATGGATTTCGAATCGGCGCCCCCTGGTCACCACCAGCTCGGAGATTCCGTCCAGCAGGGCGAGGGATGCGGCGCCGACGATGGGGTTCCGGTTCGCGTTGGTGACCTCGCCGTCCCGGATCCGGTTTTCCGCAAGAAACTCCTGCGTCCGCTTGCAACCCGTTCAACCCGGGCGGTGATACCGCCAGACAACGGCTTTCCCGGTCATGATCCGTCCTCGATCCGGTCGTAGATGGCGTGCGTCACCCGGACGATGCGTCCGTCCTCGTCAAACCGGACGTACTCGTTGTCGATCCGGTTGCCGTCCTCGGAAAGGGTATTGATGATGACCTGAAACACCCGGCCGTTCCGCCGATTCAGGATGCGGGTGGAACGCTCGTCCACCACCTCGACCGCGGTGTCCGAGCCCTCGATCCCGGTGACCGTCCGGAACACTCCGTCGAACATGGTGTTGTAGCTCCATTCGGAACTCTCGCCGTCGGCGTTCGTGGACGCCACGGTGATGCTCATGCCGCCATCGCTCCACGGCCGGTAGGTCATGACGTTGCTCCAGGGCGGCGGGTTGTCGGAACGGAGCTTCCACACCCCGAAGCGCGGCGTGCCGGCATCCGGCTGCTGCGCGAACGAGGCGGCGGCGACCGCCAGCACCGCGAGGGTCGTGGCGAGACGGGTGGTGTGGCGCATGGGTCGGTACCTCGTGCGGGATGCTATCCGGTTCCGCGTCCCGCCGGAACCAGCCCCCGGCCGGCAAGCGCCCCGGTGTGCTCTCCGTCACGGATCGCGAACTTCCCGTTGACCAGCACGTGTACGGTTCCCTCGGAGAACCGGTGCGGCTCCTCGTAGGTGGCCCGATCCCGGATCCGGTCCGGATCCAGGATCGCGATGTCGGCTTTCATTCCTTCCCGGAGAAAGCCGCGGTCCTCGAGTTCAAGGAACTCGGCGGCGAGACCGGTCATGCTGCGGATGGCGAACGGCATGGAAAGGCGCTCCTGCTCCAGCACCAGGTCGTGCAGTTTCCTGGTGAAGGCGCCGTACACCCGTGGATGTCCGACGGTGGTCCCCGGGGCGATGTCACGGCCGTCGGTACAGGTCATCATCCAGTCCTGCTCGGCGAGAAAGGCAGTGTTTACCGGGTCGTAGAGGCCCAGATTCATCACCGAGACATTGCCCTCGGCGAGGATCCGGCGAGCGGCTTCGGGCGCCGACACGCCCTGGTCCTCCGCCACCTCCGCAAGCGTCCTGCCGTTCAGATGCGGGTGCGGATCGGAGAAACGGAGCTTGTCGGCGCCCCCCCGGATCGCCAGCATCTCGGCGGTGGCCTCGTCGAGAACCCGCGCGGTGTCGGGATTCTCGAAGCGCTCCAGCATCGCCTCCCGGCCGCCGGCGGACGCCCAGCGCGGCACGGTGTAGGCTCGGAGACTCGACTGGGTCGCCGTATAGACGTGTTGCGCCGCGAATACCGGGACGCCGCGGGCGCGGGCCTGTTCGATGAGGGCGGCGCCTTCCGGCGCCCGGCCGTAGTTCGCCGCGCCCTGGGCGTTGAAGTGGCTGAAGATGACCTTGGCGCCGGATTCCTCCCCGATGCGGATGGCCTCCTCGATGGACGCCAGGTAGCCGAAACCCGGGTAGGCGGCACCCAGGTCCCGGTCGTGGGTGTCGTAGATCCCGGGCCGGTATGCGGCGGCCACCCGAGCCAGCTGGATCACCTCTTCGGTGGTCGCATAGGCGCCGGGGACGTAGAAGAGGCCGGTGGAGAGCCCGAAGGCGCCCTCCTCGAGACCCTGCCGGACCAGGTCCCGCATCCTGTCCAGTTCCTCGCCGGTGGGAGCCCGGTTCTCCTGGCCGAGCACCCGTCGCCGTACCGCTCCATGCCCGACCCAGGTGAGGCCGTTCACCCCGATGCCCTGCGCTTTCCAGCCGGCGAGGGTCTCGGCCACTTCGGGCGCTCCGCCGCCATCGGCGCCGACCACCACGGTGGTGATCCCCTGGTACAGGAACGGCAGCGCTTCCCGGGCCCATTCCTCCCCGAACTGCGAATGGGAGTGCATGTCGATGAAGCCGGGCGCGATGATGAGGCCGGAGGCGTCCCGCTCCTCGAAGGCCTCGAGTCCCGCAGCACGGGCGTCCCCGATGAAGGCGATCTCGTCGCCCCGGACCGCCAGGTCGGCCCGAAAGGGAAAGCCGCCGCTGCCATCGTGGATCAGTCCGTTGCGGAACAGGACATCCGCCGGTTCCGGTCCGCAGCCGAAACCGAAAAAAAGAAGGGTGGGAAGCAGTTTGCGCATGGGGAACCCGGGTCCGGTGTCAGAATCCGTCAAGAGAAGGAACGGGAGGCGCCATGCAATCACATTCCGCGATCCACCACGCGATCTCCCCGGCGATCCACCTGACCCTGGCCGGACTGCTGGCCGCGGTTCCTGCCGCCGCCAGCGACTGGCCCGAGTGGCGGGGGCCGGAGCGGGACGGCGTGGTGACCGATTTCGAGGCGCCTGCCCGGTGGCCGGAGGAACTCGTCCGCCGCTGGTCGGTGGAGGTGGGGCTCGGCTATGCGACCCCGTTGCTGGTGGGTGGGGTGATCTACCAGTTCGTCCGCCAGGGAACCGACGAGGTCATGCTGGCGCTGGATGCGGAGACTGGCGCCACCCGGTGGCGGAGCGCCTGGCCCGCCGAGTTCGTCATGAGTCCGGCGACCGCCCGGCATCGCGCGGGTCCCAAGTCCACTCCCGCATATCGCGACGGACGCCTCTACGCCCACGGGATGACCGGATCGGTGTCGGCCTGGGACGCCGGGACCGGGGAGCGGATCTGGCATGTGCCGGGAACCGGCGTCCATCCGCTGTACCACACCGCCATGTCCCCGCTGGCCCGTGACGGATTGGTGATCGTGCATGTGGGGGGACACGATGCCGGGGCACTGACCGCGTTCGATGCGGCGACCGGAACGGTCCGGTGGAGCTGGGCCGGCGACGGCCCCGCCTACGGATCACCCATGCTCTTCGAGTTCGACGGAGTGCCCCAGGTGGTGACCTTCACCCAGAACCACCTGGTGGGGGTCGCCTTCCGGGATGGCGCGCTCCTGTGGCGCCGTCCCTTCACCACGCCTTCGGACACCACTTCACAGACGCCGGTTCGATATCGGGACTTGGTGATCCAGAATGGCCGGTCGAACGGGGTGACAGCGTTCCGGGTGGTGCGGGACGACGATGGGTGGAGCACCGCGGACGTGTGGCACACCGACGACGCTTCGCTCCACATGGCGAACCCGGTGGTGGGGAACGGGGTGCTGTTCGGGCTCTCCCATCGGAACAGCGGCCAGTACGTCGCGATCGACCTGGACGACGGGGAAACGCTCTGGAAGAGCGCCCCGCGCCAGGCGGAGAACGCGGCCATGCTCCGGGTGGGGGACACCGTGGTCTCGCTGGAGGCCGACGCCGAGCTGGTGCTCTTCGGCGCGTCGCGCGACGGACTCGCGGAAATCCGTCGCTACCAGGTCGGGGACAGCGAAACCTGGACCCAGCCCACCCTTGCCGGCGACCGGATCTATGTGAAGGACATCTCCGGACTCACGCTGTACACCCTCCGTTGAGGCGGGGTTTTCCCCGTCGGGCGCGGAGTAACTCGACTCCCCCCCTTGCCGTCGTCCGGATTCCGGTGAAGGGCATTTTCGGATTCACGCGGCATCCCCTCCGTTGAGGCGGGAGCGAAGCGACTCGACCCGGCCTCCCGGCCGGTGTTCCACCGCAACGCCGATCGGGTCCGTGCCCATGTGCTGTTGTGCATGCTGGCGTACCACGTGGAGTGGCACATGCGCCAGCGACTCCGCCCGATGCTGTTTGACGACGAGGATCGTGGCGGCGCCGAAGCCGGTCGCGTCCCGGTAGTGGCGTCGGCCCGAAAGTCCGCCACCGCGCGGGCCAAGGCCAGTACCGGGCGTACCGCCGAGGGTGACCCGGTGCACAGGTTTCGCACGCTGCTTGCGGATCTGGCCACCGTGACTCGCAACACGGTGGCCCCAGCCCTGCCGGGGGCCGAGCGGTTCGAGATCACGACCCGGCCCGCCCCGCTTCAACAAAAGGCCTTCGATCTGCTGGCCGTGAAGCTGTCCGGCACCCGGTAGCGAAATCCTGAAATCTCTCCATGTCCAATCAAGTCAGTGACTTGCGTCTATGGCACGCGGGAACTTCAGTCCCGGGGAAGGACATCTCCGGGTCCACGCTCCGTTCGGGCCGTGACTTCCCCGGTGGGCGCGGAGGCACTCGACCTCCCCTTGCCCGGATTCCGGCAAGGCGCATCTCCCCGGATTCCCTCTGTCCCCGCTCCGTCGAGGGCGCGGCTTTCCCGGTGGGCGTGGAGGGACTCGAATCCGCCCCTTTCCGTCATCCGGATCCCGGGGAAGGATCTCCGGGTCCAGGCGGCGCCCCCTCCGTCGCGGGCGGGGCTTCCCCGGCGGATGCGGAGGGACTCGACCCTCCCTGGCCGCGGCCCGGATTCCGGGGAGGGAGACCCCCGGGTCCACGCTGTACCCCCTCCGTTGAGGCGGGGCTTCCCGGGCGGGCGCGGAGCGACTCGAGCTCCTTCTCCCGGCGGCGCGGCACGTCGCCGAGGGCGGCGCGGGCGCGGCGCAGCCGCATGCGGGTCATGCCGCTTCCCAGCACCACCATCGAACCGAAGAGCGGGGTGGAGGAGGCGGCGCCGGTGAGTGCCCGATAGAGCGGGCGGGTGAGCTTGCCGAGGCTCACGCCGAGCCTTCCGGCGAGTTCGCGGAACGCATCCCGAACCGCATCCTCGGTGAACCCGGGGAGATCGCCGATGGTCCACTCGGCGAGCAGCAGCCACTCGGCGACCTCGGCGGGAGGACGGCCGCCCGCCAGCGCCGCCGGGTCGAGCGGCACTTCGTCGGCAAAGAAAAAGGACGCCAGGAAGCCGAAGTCCCCGAGCGTGCGCATGCGCGGCCGGGCAAGCTCGGCGATCCGGGCCAGGGTCCGGTCGTCGAAACGCCAGTCCCGCAGCCGGGCGACAAGAGCCTCGGGGGTGTGGTCCTCGCGGATGTAGCGTCCGTTGAGCCAAGCCAGCTTGTCGGTATCGAAGACCGGCCCGGCGAGCGAAAGGGAAGACAGGTCGAACTCCTCGACGAAGGAGTCCAGATCGAACTTCTCCTCGCCTTCGGCCCGGGTGTGGATCAGCATGCCGAGGAAATTCAGCAGGGCCTCCGGCAGGAAGCCGGCCTCGCGGTAGAAGTCCACCGACGTCGGACTCTTCCGCTTGCTGAGCTTGGATCGGTTGCGGTCCTTGTTGCGCAGCAGCGGCACATGCCAGAAGCGCGGCGGAGTCCATCCGAGAACCTCGTGGAGCAGCAGGTGCTTCGGAAGGGATGCGATCCACTCCTCGCCGCGAATCACGTCGGTGATCCCCATCAGCTTGTCGTCCACCACATGCGCCAGGTGGTAGGTCGGGAATCCGTCGGACTTGAGGAGTACCGGGTCGTCCACCGAGGCCCAGTCCCGGGACAGACCGGGGCGCAGCTGGTCGGTGAGTGCGATGCGTCCATCCTCCGGAGTGCGCAAGCGGATGGCGTACCCGGACGCGCCGGGGGCGCGGTCCCGGTAGGCGTACCCCTCGTCCAGCAGGCGTTCGGCCACCTCGCGGTATTGCGGCGTCCGCTCGCTCTGGCGGTACGGACCGAAAGCGCCCCCGACGTCCGGCCCCTCGTCCCACTCGAGACCCAGCCACCTCAGGGCGCGCAGGATCGCCGCTTCGGAGGCGGCGGTGGAGCGGGCTTGATCGGTGTCCTCGATCCGCAGCACGAATGCGCCCCGGTTCTTCCGGGCAAGGGAATAGTTGAGCAGCGCCTGCCAGGCGGTGCCCACGTGCGGATCCCCGGTCGGAGACGGGGCGATCCGGGTTCGGACGCTCAACGGGGATTCAAACGGTGGCGAGACGATGGAAGGCGACCCATTCCCCCACACTCAGGAGCAGCGCCGCGAGCAACAGCCACGGCCAGAGGGGCCGCGAGGGAACCGAACCGCCACCGGGGGCGGCGAGCGGCTCCCCGACCCACGCCGACCGGTTCAGATCGGAAACCTGCCGGTCGAGCAGGCTCGCGGCCACCACCAGCTCCCGGCCCTCCCCGGCCACGTAGTAGAGCGAGGGTTCGCGGGCCGCGAAGGACATTGCCGAGCCGAGCGAACGGGATTCGACCTCGTTGCCCTCGTCGTCGAAGACCGCCCCCGAAGCGACGCCGATCCGGACCGGTCCCAGTCCGGTGCGGCGTACCTCCACATCGGTGAGCCAGCCGAGCGCCCGCGAGAGGAGCACCGGGAAATCGGGCAGCAGCGGGAGATTCGAGAGCGCCACCGGGAAGGCGAACGCGAGCACCGGGCGGGGCCGGTCGCGGGCCACGAGCAGGCCGGCGCGGGCATCGCCGAGAAGCACGTCCCAGGCTCCGGCGCGGGCATCGAAAGCGGTGTCGGCGGGCGCCACCGCATCCTCGAGGACAAGGCCGCGAAGCAGCGGGTGGTCCTCGGCGTGGGTGCGCAGCGCGACTGCCGGAACGCCGGAAGCGTCGTCCAGCCGTGGCGGGAGCCAGTCCGCCGACCCGGTTCCGGCGAAAAGGACCGGCAGCGGCGGAATCCCGGCAGGGGCCTGGCCGGAAATGGCGAGCAGGTCGACCGCCGCCGGATCCACCGATTCGATCGCGTCGGCGCGGGAGAGGGTCACCCGGGGATCGAGGCGGAGGCCGGCCTCCAGATAGGGATTCCCGGGACCGAGGAGCACCACCCGGAGCCGGTTGCGTGACGGCACATAGGCGTGGGCCACGTCGTCGGCCGGAAAGCCGTCCTCGCCCGAGACGGCCAGGGCGGCCCGGAGCGGCCCGGACACGAATCCCTCGAGTGGAATCGCGCTGCCTTCGGGGACTCCGGGTTCGAGCCGCAGCGGGCGGCGGAGGTTTGCCCCCCCGGCGCCATCGATCTGGAGCACGGCCACCGCCGTCCCGGCTCCCGGCTCGACCGGGTGGTGGACCGCCTCGACGAACGCTTCGAAACGCCCCGGGTCGGTGGGCAGCGGTCTCACATCGAACGCGGTGATGCCGGCGTTGGCAACCGGCTCGAAGACCGAGAGGCGCTCGACTCCGGGGGGCAGGTCCGGAACCGCAACTCCGTCCCCGACGAACACCACCCTCGCGGAGGGCGTCTCTCCCGATTCCGGGGCGAGGATGTCGTCCAGACTCGGAAATCCGTGCTCGGCGCCGTGGACCGGAACCATCGCCTCGAGATCGGCAAGCGCCTCCCGGGACGAGGTGAACGAACGTCCGCCGCGCTGTCCGGCCGTGTCGAGCAACAGGAATTCGCTGGCCTCGTTTCCCGACTGGATCAGATGCCGGGCGTGGGCACGGGCCTGCTCCCAGCGGGAAACCCCGCGGGGTCCCGTTGCTGCCATCCCCGGCGCATTGTCGAGCACGAGGACGGTCCGGCCGCCGGCCTCGGCCACCGCCCGCGGAGTCGGGCGCCCCACCGCGAGCAGGATCGCCAACCCGATGCCGAGCGCGATCAGAAGGGAAATCAGCCACCGCCAGAAGTCCTCCCGGCGGCGGCGCTCGTCCAGGACCCGCCGCCAGATCAGGTTGGACGGAACGACGACCGGCTGGGGCTCGGGGCGCAGCAGGTAAAGCAGGAGGACGGTCCCCACGCTCAGGAGAATGCCGAGCGCGAGCCAGAGCGGAGCGGCCTGGAACGTCATCAGCGGAGGAAGCGGTCCTGCTTGAAGATGGCGAGGATGGCCTCCTCGAACGGCTCCCCGGTGCTCGCCAGCGACCATCCGAACCCGTACTTCGAGCAGTACTCGGCGATCTCCTGCCGGTGTGCCTCGAGCGCCTCGGAGTAGCGGGCGAGAAGCCTCGGAGTCACCCGCACCCGGCGCTCGGAGCCGTCCTCGCTGTCGGTGAGAAGGGCCTCGTCGGGCAACTCGGGGTCGAGTTCCTCGGGAGCAAGCACCTGGACGATGAACATGTCGTGCTTCTGGTGGCGGCACGCATCGAAGGCGGCGATCAGATCGCCGCTTTCCATCAGGTCGGACAGGATGACCGCGAGGCCCCGCTTCCGCCTCGAACCGAAGAACGAGCGAAAGGCGGCGGCCAACGACGTTTCCCCGCCGGTGGCGCCGGCATCGAGGAAGCGGAATGCGCGAAAGACCTGATTGCGTCCCCGCTTCGCCGGCATCGCCTCCCCCATGCCGTCCCCGTACCAGACGATGGTGACCAGATCGTGGTTCAGCAGCCCGATGTACGCGAGCGCTCCCGCCAGTTTCCGGGCGTGATCGAACTTGGAGGGATCACCGAACGCCATCGAGGCGCTCCGGTCCACGAAAAGGTACACCGGAAGGTCGGCATCCTCGTCGAATACCCGCAGGATCAGCTTGTCCAGCCGAAGAAACGCCTTCCAGTCGACGTCCCGGGTATCGTCGCCGGCGACATAGGGCCGGTAGTCGGCAAGTTCGATTCCGGAACCCCGCTTGCGGGCCCGGTGTTCGCCCCGATGACGACTCGGGAGCATGCGCGCGGCCATCATCTTCAGGTATTCGAGCCGTTCCATGAACCCGGCGTCGAACAGGGTGTCGGAGGAAGTCATCAATGGCGGCCGGCAGGTGACGGACCTCGCGCAGCCCTAGTCGCTGGGCGGCCGGATCGTCTCCACGATGTTTTCCAGGATGTGGTCCGGGTCCACCTTGTCGGCCTCGCCCTCGAAGTTCAGCAGCAGGCGGTGGCGGAGCGTCGGCTTGACGCTGGCCCGGACGTCCTCGGTGGCGACATGGGGTCGGCCCGCCAGCAGCGCGCGCACCTTTCCGGAAAGCACCAGCGCCTGTACCCCGCGCGGGCTGGCGCCGAATTTGACATAGCGATTGGTCAACGGATGGGCGTATTCGGATTCCGGGTGGGTTCCCATGGCGATCCGGATGGCGTAGTCCAGAACCGGGCGGGCGACCGGAACCGACAGCACGGTCTTGCGCATGTCGAGAACCTCCTCCCGTTGCACCATCGCCCTTGCCACCGGTTCCTCGACCGCCGTGGTCCGATCCACGATCTCGCGGAGTTCGTCCTCATCGGGGTATCCGATGCGCAGCTTCATCAGAAAGCGATCCATCTGGGCTTCGGGAAGCGGATACGTGCCCTCCAGCTCGATGGGGTTCTGGGTCGCCATCACGAAGAACGGCTCTTCCAGCTTGTGGGTGGCGTTTCCCACCGAGACGCTCTTTTCCTGCATGGCTTCGAGAAGCGCGGACTGCGACTTGGGCGTGGCGCGGTTCACTTCGTCGGCGAGCATCAGGTGGCAGAAGATCGGCCCGGGCTGGAAGTCGAGGACCTTCTCGCCGGTTTCGGTCTCGCGAACCACGTTGGTGCCCAGGATGTCGCCCGGCATGAGATCGGGGGTGAACTGGATCCGGTTGAACTTGAGGTGCATCGCCTCGGAGAGGGTCTGCACGATCTTGGTTTTCCCGAGCCCCGGGATCCCCTCGAGCAGCACATGGCCGCGGGTGAGAAGGCAGGTGATGATCCCGCTGACGACCTCGCGGTTGCCGACGATGACCCGGCCCACTTCGGCCTGAATGCGATCGTGCCGTTCCCGGAAGGTTTCTATGCGACCTTCGATCTCGGCGCTCGCCGGCGTTTCCGCCACCGCGGATTCCAGGGTCATGGGTCTTGTGCTCCTTCCTGTTCTTCGGTGATGACCGTCTCCCGGATCATCAGGAAATAGGCGCGGACCAGGGGCCGGAGACCGGCCGGAATCTCGCGTGTCCGGGCGACGGTTTCGTCGGTGTACTCGTCGAGCGCGCTCACGCTGTCGAAGTCGACGGTCGCATCTTCGCGGCGGCTCTGCCGCTCGATGATCTGTTCCGGAATGGCCTCGATGTCCCCGGACGGGGGGATCGCCTCCATGGCGAGCTGGACTTCGAGGCTGGTGGCGTCACCGAAGATTTCGGACTCGCCGCCGCCCCCGGGTCCGGTCATGTTTCCGGCGGGTCCCGCATCCATCGGCATCGGGGTACCCAATTGCCCTTCGGCGGCCATCATCTGCACCGCCCCGGAAAGCCCGGCGGCGCCCTGCGGCATCCCGTCCGCCGGTTCGCCGCCCTCTCCCGCCTGCGGCTGGCCTCCGCCTTCGCCTTCACCGGGAAAGGGCATCTGCTGGCCCTCACCGCCGCCGGGCGCCTGCATGGATTCGCCATCCATCGCCTGCATGTTCTCGGCGAGCTGCTGGAGGGCGGCGTCCGGGTCCATCCCGGCTTCGAGCATGTCCGCCATCCCGTCCGCAGCTTCGGCAAGGGCCCCTTCGGCCTCGAGGGATTCGAGCAGGGCCTTCAGCTCCTCGGCAGTGGCGGCGCCCTGCATGGCCTCCGCGAGCCCCTCCATCCACTCGGCGTCCTCGAGCGAATCCGCAAGTCCGGCGAGGGCCGCCGTGACTTCCTCGCTCGATTCGCCGAACGCCTGCTCCTCCATGGCGCGGGCGAGCGCCGCTTGCAGCGCATCCTCGTCCCCCGCCGCCTCCTCGGGCGCCCGCAGTTCGCCGGCCCGCAAGGCTTCGAGAACCTCTTCAGGGGAGCGGGCCTCGAGTCGGGCGTCTTCCGCGGTCTCCCCGGGAGCCAATTCGTCCCCCGGCGTCTCCGGATCCCCGGAGCCTCCGGCCAAGCTGCTGGCGAGGCGGGCACGGAGGTCGGCGGGAATCAGGGGACCGTCGAAGAACGGAAGCGCGACGACCAGCAGGGCGCACGACAGCGCGGCGCCCAGCGTCGCGCGGGGCGCCGCGACCGGGACGAGCGCCGACGGGGCCCATCGGTCGGCGATGTCGCGGGCGCGGGTGATCTGGTGGGCCTCCCAAGCGGTCTGCCGCGGTTGGGAGAAGAACCACTGGGCGGAGCTGAACTCGTCGGGGAGTCCGCCCCCCCGGTCGCCAGCGACCGCGGCGGCGGAGAGGCTGCCGCCAGCCGCGAACCGCCAAGCCAGCAGACCGGCTCCGAGTACGGCCACCGCCGCCACCAGCAGCGGAATCCCCTCGCCGCCGAGACGTGGAAGGACGAGCGACAGGGCAAGCGCGGCGCCGAACCAGGCGAAATCCCGGAGCAGGCGGCTCACCCGCAGCCGGAGGTCGAGGCTCCGGACCAAGGGGTGGAACGGTACGCCGGAAGAACGCGACAAGATGATTCCCGGCACGCCCGGAGGTGGTGACGGCGCGCGGAATTCGCGGAGTCTACCCGGATCGCGGGAAGATCACGAATCGGAAACCGTCCCGTCGCCGGTGGGTATACTGAAACGGATGTCCCAGTTCGATCGGGGTTTCGGCGCCGGGGAGTCGTCCGACGCTTCGGAGCGTGTCCCGGACGCGACCGAGCCCCCCGACGATTCGGACCGGGGGGGCTTCGGCGCCGGAGGGAGTTCCCCCGCCTCGGAGCCCATTCCGGACCTGGCCGAGCCCCCCGGGGAGCCGGGCCGGAAGCGCATCGCCGGCTGGATTGCGGGAGCGATATTCCTGCTGGTCGCCGGCTGGGCCGGGTACTCCTGGTTGTCGCGGCCGGCCCCCCGACCGGTCGGGGAGTCGACTCCGGCCCCGGAGCCGGCGCCCGTGCCGGTCGCCGACACTCCCCCGGCACCGTCGCTTCCGGCGCTGGACGACAGTGACACGCTGCTTCGGAACCTGATCCGTGGACTGACCGGCCGGCCGGAAGCGATGGCATGGTTGATGACCGACGAGATTGCCCGCCGCATCGCGATCGCCACCGACAACGTGGCGGACGGGGTCAGCCCGCGTCGCGCGCTCCAGCTTCTGGCGCCGAGCGGCGACTATCGCGTGCGGACCACCGACGCCGGGCTCGAAGTGCATCCTTCCAGCTTTGCGCGCTACGACGGGATCGCCGCGGTGATCGCCGAAGCGGACATGGCGGCGGTCGCGGGTGCGCTGGATCGGGTGATGCCGCTCCTCGAGGAGGCGTATGCCGAGCTCGGCCGGACCGATCGGGGCTTCGCCGAGGCGCTGCTGCTCGCGCTCGAACGACTGACCGCGGCGCCGGTCCCCCGATCCCCGATCCTGTTGCGCGAACAGACGTTCCGCTACGAATACACGGAAACCGTCATCGAGAACCTCGATCCGGCCAGCAAGCACCTGGTTCGCTTCGGCCCGGCCAACCAGCAACGGATCCAGCAGGCGCTTTTGTCCCTGGCCGCACGGCTTCGTTCCGGGGGGGCGGCGCGCTGAGCCGGGAACCGGTGCCCCGCGTCCATTTCACCCCGAACCTGCGTCGCCACCTCCAGGCTGCGAGCACGGAAACCGCTCCCGGAACGCTCCGGGACGCGCTGGATGCGGTCTTTCGGAAGAACCCCGCACTTCGCTCCTATGTACTGGACGATCAGGGCCGGCTCCGCACCCACATGACGGTCTATGTGGACGGGAAGCCGGCGCGGGATCGGGATCGCCTGGGCGATCCGGTCGGGGAAGGCTCCGAGGTCCATGTGATGCAGGCCCTGTCGGGAGGCTGACCGGTGCTGTTGCATGGGGCGACCCGCAGGCCGGCTTCCCGCCTCGCACGGGATCCTGACCACGAGGAGGGTTGACCGGTGTTGGTACATGTAGCGACCCGCAAGGGATACGTCGGGCTCCGACGGGTGCGGAAGGGGAACTGGCGCGTCGAGCGGACCGCCTTTCTCGGCGATCCGGTGAGTCAGATCCTGCCGGAACCCCGCGACGGCAGGCTGTACGCCGCACTCGATCTCGGTCACTTCGGAGTCAAGCTCCGGGTGTCGGAGGATGAGGGCCGCTCGTTCCGGGAGCTTCCGGCGCCCGCCTTCGCGCAAACCTCGGAGAAGGGGCCGTCGGTCAGCCTGTTGTGGTGCCTTGAAGCTGGCGAACAGCCGGGAAGCCTGCTGATGGGAACGATTCCCGGGGCGCTGTTCCATTCCGCCGACGGCGGCGCGTCCTGGACCCTCAACGAGGCGCTCTGGAACCTTCCGGACCGGGAGCGCTGGTTCGGCGGCGGGTACCCGGCGCCCGGCATCCACTCCATCCTGGTCGGCCCCGGGGAAGGCCGAATTCTGGCCGCGGTCTCCTGCGGCGGAGTCTGGGTCAGCGAGGACGGCGGCGCCTCCTTCCGATCGGCCACCCGCGGGATGTTCGCCGTGTACATGCCTCCGGAACTCCGGGAGGATCCCGCCATCCAGGATCCGCACCGGATCGCCCGCAGCGCCGCGAATCCGCAGCGGCTCTGGTGCCAGCATCACAACGGCTTCTTCCGGTCGGACGATGCCGGGGAAAGCTGGACCAGCCTCGACGTGGCGCCGTCCTCCTTCGGATTCGCGGTGGAAGCGCATCCCGGCGACGCGGACACCGCATGGGCGGTCCCGTTGGTGAAGGACGAGCAACGGGTTCCGGTGGAGGGCCGCATGGTGGTGGCCCGTACCCGGGACGGGGGGCAGTCCTGGACCGCCGGCGGGCGCGGACTCCCGCAGGAACACTCGTTCTCGGTGGTGTACCGGCACGGACTCGCCGTCCACCCGGGGGGGCCGGTTCTGGCCATGGCAACGACCACCGGCGCGCTGTGGATGTCGGAAGACCTCGGGGATTCGTGGGACCTCGTCACCAGCGAACTCGCGCCCGTGTACGCGGTCCGTTTCGCTCCGGGTCCGTGAGCCATGCTGCGACTCCGGAATGCGGCGGTGGTGCTGCTTCTCACCGGCGCCGTGTACGCGGTCCTGCCGACGGAACGAAAGCAGCGTCTCTCCGGCAAGGTGCGGGAGTTCGGTCGGGCGCTGGTGCTGGCGCTGGCGCTGTTCTGGATGCTCATCGTGGCCCGGAAGTGGATCGCCGGTTGAATTCCGGCGGGGGAAGGACATGACCGATCCCAAGGTGGTGCGATCCGAAGCCGAATGGCGGGAACGGCTCACCCGCGAACAGTTCGAGGTGACCCGGCGCGGCGCCACCGAGCGCCCGTTCACCGGGGCATGGCTCGACAACGGGGCGGCCGGCACGTACCGGTGCGTCTGTTGCGACGCAGTCCTCTTCACCTCGCGCGACAAGTACCACTCGGGTTGCGGTTGGCCGAGCTTCACCCGACCGGCGGCGGGGCAGGCGATCCGGACGGCGCCGGACGACACCCTCGGCATGATCCGCACCGAGGTGACCTGCGCGCGCTGCGACGCGCACCTCGGACACGTCTTCCCGGACGGGCCTCCCGAAGAGACCGGACAACGGTGGTGCATCAATTCGGCCTCCCTGGATTTCCAGGCCAAGGAGGACCGCGACGACCGCTGATCTGCCTGGTACCGCCATCCTGCTGGTTCCGGTGGGAGTGGTTGCGGGAATGCTGAACGTGGTCGCCGGGGGCGGTTCGTTCCTGACGCTGCCTACCCTGATCTTCCTCGGCTTGCCGCACGATGTGGCCAACGGCACCAATCGGCTGGCAATCCTCATCCAGACCGGCGGCGCCACCGCATCCTTCCAGCGCGCCGGCCAATTGCCGGGCCCCCTGCTGGGCGGGCTCGGTCTCGCCGCGGTACTGGGCGCGGGATTCGGGAGCGCGCTGGCCGTGCGGGTGGGCGAAGCGGCGTTCCTGCGAGCGCTCGCCATCGTGATGGTGGTCTTTACCCTGTTCCCGCTCTTCGCACACTGGACCGCCTCGGGCGCGTCCGAACCGCCGCCGGAGCGAGCCGGGCCGGCGCTTCTGGCCGGATTCCTGCTGGTGGGCCTCTATGGCGGTTTCGTTCAGGCGGGAGTGGGATTCCTCTCGCTGGCGATGACCTCGCGGGTCGGAATGGGTCTGGTGCAGGGCAACGCGATCAAGGTGGTGTGCATCCTGTTGTTCTCGATCGTTTCGCTCGCGGTGTTCACGCACGCCGGAGCGGTGGACTGGTGGACCGGACTGGCCCTCGGCAGCGGAACCTTCTGCGGGGCGCTTCTCGGGGTGCGGATCACCCTCAGTGCCGGCGAGCGGGTGCTGCGGTGGATCGTCGCCGCCGTCACCTGCGCATTTGCTGTCGCGTTGTGGCTTCGCGTCTGACCGCGAGTGCCGGGAACGCCACCCCGCACTGCCGCCGCCGGCTCCGTCCCGCCGGGCCGTTCCGGCTGGAGAGCGGGAGGATGCTCCCCGAGATCGAGATCGCCTGCGAGACCTGGGGCGAACTCGACGGTTCGGGCGGCAACGCGATCCTGGTGTGCCCGGCGCTCTCCGCCGACGCCCACGCCGCCGGGTTCGGGGGAAGCGGGGAACCGGCCGTGGACGGCTTCGGCTTCACCGGGTCGACCTCCGGAATCGGCTGGTGGGACCCGATGATCGGTCCGGGCAAGTCGTTCGACACCGGGCGGTTCCAGGTCATCTGCATGAGCCTGCTGGGAGGATGCGGGGGGACCACCGGCCCCGCCAGCCCGCGTTCTCCCGGCGGACCGCCCTGGGGACCCGACTTTCCTCCGGTGACCGTAGGCGATCTGGTTTATGCGACCCGCGCCGGGCTCCGGGAACTCGGCATCCACCGGCTCCGGGCGATCGCCGGAGGATCGCTTGGCGGAATGCAGGCGCTGGAATGGGCGGCTCGCTACCCCGACGAAGTCCGGGCGGTCATTCCCATCGCCAGCACCCCGGCGCTCTCCGCGCAGGGGATCGGATGGAACGCCATCGCCCGGAACGCCATCACCGCCGACCCGGACTGGAAGGGCGGCCGCTATCCGGTCCAGGCGCCGCCGAGGCGCGGACTCGGGGTGGCGCGGATGGTGGGGCATCTGACCTACCTGTCGCGCGAGGGGATGGAGGCGAAGTTCGGGCGCGGCCTCCAGGACCGGAAGACCTTTTCGGACGATGTGACGAGTGCGGACTTCCAGGTGGAGTCGTACCTCCGGCGGCAGGCGGAGAAGTTCACCCGCCGCTTCGATCCGAATGCCTACCTGCTGTTGTCGCGGGCGCTCACCCGTTTCGATCTGGCTGCCCGGCACGGAGACGGCGAACTGGTGGAGGCGGTACGCCGCTTCCGCTGCCGCACGCTGCTGCTTTCCTTTTCCTCGGACTGGCTGTACCCGCCGGAGGATTCCGAGCGGCTTGCGGCGGCACTCCGCGCCGCCGCCCGCCCGGTGGCGCACCACCGGATCCGAACCACCTACGGCCACGACTCCTTTCTGCTGGAAGCGCGGCGGATGACGCCGCTGATCCGGGAGTTCCTCGAGCTTCCGGATTGTTGAATCGCGGGAGGGAAGACGGGAGCGGACGGGAACGCCGGCCGGATAACCTTCCGGCGGAGCACGCGACGCGGCCCCCCCCACTCCTTCCGCCCCTCGAGACCCGACATGAGCCAACCCGACAAATACGGCTTTGCGACCCGCGCGGTGCACGCCGGAGCGCGGCCGGATCCCCACACCGGCGCCCGGGCGGTTCCGATCTTCCAGACCGCGAGCTATGTCTTCGAGGATCCGGATTCGGCCGCCGCCTATTTCAACCTGCAGGAATACGGGAACACCTACTCCCGCATCATGAACCCGACCGTCGCCGCCTTCGAGGAGCGGGTTGCCAACCTCGAGGGCGGCCTCGGAGCGGTTGGGTTCGCATCGGGCCTCGCGGCCCAGGCGGCGACATTCTTCACCCTGCTGGACCCCGGCGATCACATCGTGGCTTCGCGGGCGCTCTATGGCGGCACCCTCACCCAGCTCCGGCATCTCGAGCGCAAGCTCTCGATTTCCATCAGCTTCGTGGACCCGGACGATCCGGCTGCCTGGGAAAACGCCGCGGTCGACGCCACCCGGCTCTTTTTCGGCGAAACCATCGGCAATCCGGGCGGCAACGTCCTGGACATCGAGACGGTCGCCGCGATCGCCCGCGGACATGGTGTTCCCCTGATCGTGGACAACACCTTCGCGACTCCCGCCCTGTGCCGGCCCTTCGACTGGGGCGCGGACATCGTGGTTCATTCGGCCACCAAATTCCTCGGGGGACACGGGAACAGCATCGGGGGCGTGGTCGTGGATTCCGGGCGCTTCGCCTGGGACAACGGGCGATTCCCCGGCCTGGTGAAGCCCTCACCCGCCTACCACGGCCTGCCGTTCCAGGGAACGTTCGGCGAATACAGCTTCCTCATGAAACTCCGCGCCGAGACCCTCCGGGACCTCGGAGGGTGCCTGTCCCCCTTCAACGCCTTCCTGTTCCTCACCGGGATCGAATCCCTGCCGCTGCGGATGGAGCGCCACGCTTCGAACGGGCTCCGGGTGGCCCGCTTCCTGGCCGAACGCCTGGAAGTCGAGGCGGTTGCCCATCCGGGGCTTCCTGGAAGCCGACACGCCGATCTGGTTGCGAAGTACCTGCCGAGGGGGGCCGGCTCGGTCTTTTCCTTCGACCTTGCCGGCGGGCGGGAAGCGGGCATCCGCCTGATCCGCGCCCTGGAGCTGTTTTCGCATCTCGCCAATGTGGGAGACGCGAAGAGTCTCGTCATCCATCCGGCGAGCACGACGCACCGCCAACTCGACGAATCGGAACTTCGGGGCGCCGGGATCGGCCCCGGTACGATTCGTCTCTCGGTGGGCATCGAGGACCCCGACGACCTGATTCGTGATCTGGCGGGCGGGCTGGAAGCCACGCACGCCGAAGCGACCGTCGCCGAAGGAGGCGCCGCATGTCCGACCTGACTCCCTGCGCCCTGCCGGCCGCCGCACCCGGGCTGGCGGCCTTCCAGGACCCGGAAACGATCCGCAAGCTGCTCGGCTCGGCGAAGACCGTCGCGGTGGTCGGGCTGTCGCCGAACGAGTTGCGCGCCAGCTACTTCGTCGGGTTCTATCTCCAGCGCAACGGGTACCGCGTCATCCCGGTCAACCCGCGGGCGACGGAAATTCTGGGGGAGCGGTCCCATCCGAGCGTTTCCGCGATTCCCGAACCGGTGGACGTGGTGAACATCTTTCGGGCGCCGGAGGCGGTTCCCGGAATCGTCGAGGAGGCCGCCGGGAAGGCGCGGGCGGTATGGATGCAGTACGGGGTGATCCACCGGGAGGCAGCGGCGCGAGCCCGCGAACTCGGCCTCGAAGTGGTCATGGACCGCTGCATGAAGGTGGAGCACGCCCGCTTTTACGGGCGGCTCCACTGGCTCGGATTCTCGACGCGTCGCATCACGGCTCGCCGGGGCGCGGTCGCGTGACGCCCCGCCAGCGGGAGGCGACCGGGTTCCTTCGCGAGTTCGTTGCCCGCCCGCGCGAAATCGGGGCGCTGGCTGCCAGTTCGCCGGCGCTGGGCCGGGCGGTCGCCCGGTGCGTGGAATGGTCGCCGGAGAGCGCGGTGGTGGAAGCCGGCCCCGGGAGCGGCGCGATCACCGAGTTCCTGGTGGAGGAAAAGCCGAAGGATGCCGCCTTCTTCGCCGTGGAACTGAACCCGGTGCTGGTCTCCATCCTTGCCCGGCGGTTGCCCGAGGTGGCGGTGGTGGAGGGCGATCTGTGCGATCTGCCCGAAATCTGCGCCGCCCGGGGGGTGAGCCGCGTCGGCACGGTGGTCGCCACCCTGCCGTGGTCGCTGCTGCCCGGGGAACGACAGCGCACCCTTCTCGACAGCATCGTGGGAGTGCTCGATCCGGGGGGATGCCTCGTCTTCTACATCTATCTCCACGCCCTTCCGCTCTGGCGCCGTTCCCTCTTCGCCCGCCTGGTGTACGAACGCTTCGAGACCATCGAGGAGCAACGCACCGTGTGGCGGAACGTTCCGCCGGCCCTGGTGTTTGCCTGCCGGGCTCCCGTCAACTCCGCCTGATGCGCACAATGAAGCGGCGGACACGCCGGCCGGATCAACGCTGGATGCGGGCGGAGCCGAGGCAGCGCTCGTCCCGGTAGAACACCGCGAACTGCCCGGTGGCGATCCCGGGGTCCGGCTCGTCCAGACTCACCTCGAAGCCGTCTTCCCGGGTTTTGAGACGGCCCGGCAGCAGCTCGGGACCGTGCCGCAGGCGCAGCAGCAGCGGCTCCCCTGGCTCCGGGGCCTCGCCGATCCAGTGGAAATCCCGTACCGGAAAGCGGGACACCGGAGGCGCCGCCCCCCGCCGCACCAGCACCCGGTCGGTGGCGGCGTCCTTTCGGCTCACGAACCAGGGACCGCCGGAGAGTCCGAGTCCCCGCCGCTGTCCGATGGTGAAGAACCAGTGCCCGCGGTGCTCCCCGATCGGCTCTCCGCTGGACTCGTCCACCACCGGGCCGGGTCGCTCGCCGAGCCGGGCGCGCACGAAGTCCCGGTAGCGCACGCCACCGAGAAAGCAGATGCCCTGGCTGTCCGGTCGGTCATGGGTGGGAAGACCCAGGTCCGCGGCCCGCTCCCGCACTTCGGTCTTGGCAAGCTTTCCCAGCGGGAATACGACGCGCGCCAACTGGTCCCGGCGCAGTCGTGAGAGGAAGTAGGTCTGGTCCTTGACCGGATCGGCGCCGCGCCGCAGCTCCGGGCCGGGGGCAGCAACCGCGTAATGCCCGGAACCGATCCGGTCGAAGCCCGGATCCTCCGCCTCCAGCCAGTCGAGAAAGGCGCCGAACTTGATGCGGGAGTTGCAGAACAGGTCGGGACTCGGGGTGCCCCCGGACCGGAGTTCGGCCAGCAGGTACTCGACCACCCGGGTGCGGTAGGCCTGCTGCAGGCCTACGACCCGCAGCGGCGCGTCGAGCTGGCGGCAGACCGCGCGCACGAAGCCGAGATCCTCCTCCCACGGACAACGGGCGATTTCCGCCAGTTCCTCCTCGAGCCAGACCTTCAGGTAAAACGCCTCTATCCGGTGGCCGGCCTCTGCCAGCAGGGCGAGCGCAACCGAGCTGTCCACTCCACCGGAAGTCAGGACCGCAATGCGCACGAGGAATCGGAAGGATACGATTCCGCCTCCACCCATCCGCGTACGGAGAACAGCATGACCGATTCAGGAACCGGCGAACTCCTCGCCATCTGGGCCAAGAGCGCCCCCCGGACTCCGATGATTCCCCGTTCGGACGGTGTTCTCCTGGAAGGACAGGGCCTCGAGGGTTCGGTGCGGTCCCGGGGCAAGCGGCAGGTCACCATACTCTCGCGGGAAGCGTGGGAACGTGCGACCGGGGAGGCGGGCGTGCCCGGAACCGGCCCCGAGAACCGGCGCGCGAACCTGCTGGTGTCGGGAGTGGATCTGAGCCGGACGCTCGGCCGGACGCTCGCGGTTGGCGAAACGCAGATCCTGATCCACGGAGAAACCAGGCCGTGCAGTCGCATGGGGGACATCGCCCCCCCGCTTCATGACGCGCTCCGCCCCGAATGGCGCGGCGGCGCCTTCGGAGAGGTCATGCGCGGTGGTCCGATCCGCGTGGGCGACCCGGTACGGTGGGTGTCCTGAACGAAACGGCGGCAGGAGGTTCCCGTTTTCCGATCCATCGGGTCGGCCCCATTCCGGAGAACGCGACGGGAGCGGAAGCGGATGCCCGGCGGGTTGCACTGCGGGTGGGCCGCGCCGGAGGGCGCGCCCTCATTGTCGGCGGCTATGTGCGCGACCGGATGCTGGGGCTCGACGAGACCGGGGAACCGGACCTCGAAGTATTCGGGCTTACCACCCGCCAGCTGGAGCGCGTCCTCCGGCCCCTCGGGCGGCCGCACCGGGTCGGGCGCGCCTTTCCGGTGCTCCGGATCGGAGCGCTGGGACTGGAGATCGGGCTCCCGCGCCGGGAATCCAAGACCGGGCCGGGACACCTCGGTTTCGACGCGGTCGCCGATCCCCATCTGAGCTTCCGCGCCGCGGCGCAGCGGCGTGATCTCACCCTGAACGCGATGGGGTTGGATCCCCTCACCGGGGAGTTCCTGGATCCGTTCGCGGGCGCCGGCGATCTGGAGGCGGGAATCATGCGCGCCACCGATCCGGCCCGATTTCCGGAGGATCCGCTCCGGGGGCTCCGGGTGGCGGCATTCGCCGCGCGCTTCGGCTTCACGGCGGACGAGGAACTGACGCGGCTCTGCGCCGGACTCGACCTCTCCGAGCTCAGCCAGGAACGAGTCCACGACGAACTGCTGAAAATCCTGCTCTCCCGGACTCCCTCGGTGGGGTTTCGCTTCCTCGCCCGCAGCGGGCTGGTGCGATTCCTGCCGGAGGTCGCGGCGCTCGCCGGAGTTCCCCAGGATCCCGAACACCATCCCGAAGGGGATGTCTTCGAGCACACCATGCGGGTGCTCGACCAGGCCGCCCGGCGGCCGGTGGATCCGGACACCAGGGCGGCCTTCCAGTTCGCCGCCCTCTGCCACGATTTCGGAAAACCGGCCACCACCCGCGTCCGGGAAAATGGCCGGATCACCTCGTGGGGCCACGATGCCGAAGGCGCGAGGATCGCCAGGGGTTTCCTCGAGCGGCTGCGGGCGCCGCAGGCGGTGGTGGGGGTGGTGGAGGCCCTTGTCCGCCGGCATCTTGCGCCTGCCCTGTTTCCCCGTCAGGACGCAGGACCCGGCGCCTACCGCCGGCTTGCCCGTGAGCTGGCTGCCGCCGGCGCCACCCTCGAAATGCTTCTGGAGCTCTCCACCGCCGATCGCCTCGGTCGCGGAACCGATGCCGCCCGATCCGGGCGCTTCCCGGAGGGAGAGGCGTTTCGGATGCGTGCCGAGGAAGCCGGAGTGTTCCGGAACCCGGCGCCGGACGCCGTCCTCGGGAGGCACCTGATCGCCCGGAACATCCCGCCCGGACCGGGCATGGGGCGGCTCCTGGAACGGAGCCGGGAGATCCAGGACCGGACTGGCGAAACCGACGCGGAGCGGATCCTCGATCAGGTGATCCATCGCTCCGGAGGCGCCGAATGAATTCGGCCGCACTCCCGGCGATCCGCATTCCCCGCCGGCCGCGGGCGGTGCGGCCCACGACCTGGTTCCGCCCGGCGCGGCTGGGCCGCGCGCTCGGCCTCGACCTCACCCTGGCATCGGAAACCTTGCAGCGGACCGGGAGCTTCAAGTTCCGCGCCGCCTTCCACCGGGCGGCCTCCACCCCCGCCGCGCATCTGGTGGCTGCCTCCTCCGGGAACTTCGGACAGGCGCTCGCCCTCGCGTGCCGCCTGTTGCGAAAGCAGGCCACCATCGTGATGCCGACGATTGCCGCAAGGGTCAAGGTGGAGGCGGTCCGACGCCACGGAGCGCGGGTGGAACTCACCGATGTCACGAAGGAGTCCCGCGAAGAGCGGGTGGAGCGGCTGCTCGCCACCCTGCCGGAAGCCGAAGTGGCGAGCGCTTACAACGATCCGGCGGTGATCGCCGGAAACGCAACGCTCGGGACCGAGATCGCCGCCCGCCTGCGGCGTCTGGCGCCGGCGCGGCTCCGGAAGGCCGTCGTGGTGGTCCCGGTCGGAGGCGGAGGCATCAGCTCGGGAATCGTGCTGGGCCTTGGCGCCGCCGGCCTGGATGACGTGCCGGTGATCGGCGCCGAGCCGCTTCTCGCCAACGATGCGGCGGAGTCGCTGCGGCGGGGCCGACTCGCAGTCCACGACGGCGAGGCGCTCTCGCTCGCCGACGGCGCCCGGCTGCCGCGGCTCGGCACGAACAATTGGGCGATCCTCCGGAACGGATTGGCCGGGATCGTCGAAGTCCCGGAGCCGGCGATCGCCGAAGCGGTGCGGCGGCTCTTCGGCGAAGCCAATCTGAAGGCCGAACCCACCGGCGCCCTGGGAATCGGAGCGCTGCTGACCGACCCCGAACGGTTCGCCGGCCGGGAGGTCATCGTGGTGGTCACCGGCGGAAACGTGGATCCGGCCGTGTATGCGCGGATTCTCCTCGGCGCCAATTCGGTGGCCGAAGCCTGCGGGGAAGGGAACACTTGATGCTGCGACTGCTCCTCCTGCGTCACGCCAAATCGGACTGGAACCAGCCCGGACTCCGGGATCACGACCGGCCCCTGGCCCCTCGAGGCCTCCGGGACGCGCCGCGCATGGGGCGTCTGCTGAAGGAGCGGGCGCTGGTTCCGGAACGCGCCCTTGCCTCGACCGCCGTCCGTGCCCGGGAGACCGCCCGCCTTGCGCTCGAGGCGGCCGGCGCTCCGGCCGGTACGCTCCGGCTGGTTCCCGATCTCTATGGATCGAGTCCGGAAGAGATGCTGCGCATCGTGGCCGACGAGGGCCGGGGGGGCTCCCCGGCCTCCCCGCTGCTGGTGGTCGCCCACAATCCGGGGATGGAGGATCTCGTCGCCCGGTTTGCCGGCGACCGGGAACCGTTCCCGACGGCCGCACTCGCGGTGGTTTCGGTCGCTGCCGGAGAGTGGGCGGCCTTGCCCGACCGGGGCCAGCTGGAAGCGAGATTCCGGCCGCGGGAAGTCCGGAAGGCCTGAACCGTCGGGCGTCCCCCGGCCGGCGAGCCCGACTGGTGTTGCAACCGGTAGATTGGCCTCATGGGGCTTGAGGGAGTACACCGAGGGAATGCAGGCGGTAACCGGGATGCCGAAAGGTATCGCGGCCCCATACGCTTGCGGCATATCGGCGGTCACGGCATTGCCACCCAGCCGGGGCTGCGCCTCGAAAGGCCGGAAAGCGAATCGGGCGGGGCGCCGGGCGAGGGCCCGGGCAGCGCCCAGTCCGGAGATGCCCCCACCGGGGATCGCCACCCGCCTCGGCCCTCGGCGCGCTCCTTCCGCCATGCTCCCCACCATGGCGGCGGTCAGGCCTCATGACGGCGGCCCTGCCGCGCGGCACGACATCCGTTTCCCCGGATCGCGATGGTGGGTGATCGCGCGTGGTCGCCGGTCCGGTTTGCGCCTCCGACCGAAACGCGACCGGAGCTCGATGCGGTTCGCTCCGCTCCGACGGGCGCGAACCGGTCGGCGCGCGCAGCTCCGAAGCCGCGTGTTCTCCTGGCGCGCATCGCCCGCATCAAGACCCCGAGGTTCCGTGAAGTTCGTTTCGATCCCCGGCCTGCCTGGCGGCGGCTCGGCGCCGCAACCGGCGTGGGTTCCGGTTCCGCCGACGGATGCTACGCAGCGGATGCCGCGAACATGGCGTTCAGCCGTCGCTCCCATTCCTCCTCGTCGACGATCTCGAAGCGCATGCCGATTCGGCTCATGGCGGGCACGAACTCGGCCCAGTCGGCTCTTCGGGCGCGCTCGGAGCAGATGTCGAAGACCGAGCGCTTGTAGGCGGTGTCGGCGGCCTGCCGGAGATGCATGCCCTTGGTTTCGATCACGAAGACCCGGTGAAAGGCGTCGTCGAGATGCGGTTCGTCCGGCTTCAGGGTGGCGATGAAGTCGGCGTAGATACGGCCCCGCTTCCAGCCCTGCACGAAATAGTCTTTTCGAGGTCGGTTCCGGTACCAGAAAAACAGCCGCTCCTGCTGATCCAGGTAGGTGGCGACCTTGTGTTCCAATTCGTTCAGGTCGTCCTCGTCGAGTCGCTTGAAGAGGTTGCGTCGATAGCCGCCGGCGTCCAGCCGTCGCCCCTTCCGGGTTCCGGAGGACTGCCGGACCTGCCGGGGCGGGCGATGGAAACCCATCTCGTCGGCCACGACGAGGAACCGCATGGCGCCGGTGTCGAGCAGCTCCTCGAACACTCCCCGCGACAGTCGGTCGCGTTCCCGCTCCAGGTTCTTGCGCAATTCGCCGAGCAGGAACACATGGGCGTCGGCCACCTGGTCTCGAGGGTACTTCTTCAGCAGCGCGCCGAACGTGCGGCGGACGATCTCGTATCCCCGCCACGGGTTGGGCATGGCGTCGAGCAGATGGCTGGCGGCAAAGGCGTAGTCGATCGTCCGCTCGCCCGCCGGCGCGGCGACTCCCGCCGCTGGCAACGCGGCATCCAGACCGGCGCGCAATTCGGTATCGCGCCGCAGCTCGTCTCCAAGCGGTACGTCGAGTAGATCCTGAACGCTGACGTCGTCCCACGGCACGCGCGACAGGATGTCGGCCTCGTAGCGCACCAGCCGCCATTCCGAACCGTCCCGAATCATGAAGGCGGGCAGCACCAGGTTTCGTGCCGCCCTTCGGAATTTTCGTTTCTGGAGGACCGTTCGGACGACCGGGGGGGCCGAGGTATCGGATTCGGCGATTCGCCCCCGCAGATCGCCGAGGCCCTCCACCTCGAAACCCTTGCGGACTTCGCGCAGCAATTGGCGCCCGCGACGCCGGAAACAGAAGACGTAACTCTCGTCCAGCCAGTGGACTCCGGTCTTCCTCGCGCGCGGCTGTCGAAGGATGCGGCCGACAAGCTGGGTCAACGCGCTCCGGGAACCCGGATTGGTCAGGATCGTAAGCACGTAGGCGAAGGCGCAGTCCCATCCCTCCTGGAGCGCCTGTTTGGTGATGATGAATCGGATCGGGCAATCCCGCGAAAGCAGGCCGCCGGCTTCGTCCACCGCCTTCAGTTCGTCCGTCCGGCTGGTCTTGACCGCGATCTGATCCACGCCGATGTCGCGGCGGGTCAGCAGATATTCCCGAACGTCCTCGGCGTGCACCAGCCCGGCTCGCCGCTGATCGCGGCCGGTGCGCTCCACCTGTATCAGACAGATGGGGCGAATGTACTCGCCGCTGGTTGCCTCGTACCGGCGCGCCTCGTCCTCCAGACGCTGGCGGTGCTCGATCGCCGCGAGCAGGGTGTCCTTCCAGTTCGCGCTCCCGACGTGCCGGATGCGGAGATCGAGCTTGATCATCTCCTCCTCGTTCAACTCGCGTCCGCTGACCGCAACCAGGACGTTCGCATCGGCCGCTGGCGTCGCGGACAACTCGACGATCATGCACGGGTTGAATCCCTCCAGCGTCACCTTCGCGTTCGGGCTGTATGCCTTGTGCCCTTCGTCCAGCAGGATCAGGGGGCGCAGCAGCCGCAACGTGTTGCCGAGCGAGGTTTTCGGCTGGTTTCCCCAGAAACCGCCTTCCTCCTCGAACGTGTCGAGGTTCGGGGTCCGCTCCAGAAGCGACGCATTCGCGCTCGCGTCGTCTTCTGCCGGGAAGAACGGCTCGAAGCCACCGCGGTCCCGGAACATCCGAAGCTGGGCCTTCGTCACCCGATTCGCCGACGGCAGCATCAGCATCAGGATGCAGAGATTCTCCTGCACATCGCGCGGACTGAAGCGACCCTGCTTCTCGAGGATCAGCGTGCGCCCGCCCGACGCCAGATCAAGCTGCTGCCGGTAGGGATGGCCCCGGTCCCGGAGCGCCCGGAGCGTCTGGTTGTAGATCTGCGTCGTCGGCACGACCCACAGCACGAGGCCGTGCGGATTCCTCCGGTAGCGCACGCCCACCAGGTCGACGACCCTGGTCGCGAGCAGGGTCTTGCCGCCGCCAGTGGGGATCTTCAGGCAGAACGCCGGAAGCGGTTGGCCCAGCCCGTTTCGGCGCGGCGTGTACGAACGCCGGGGCATGATCTGGTCCCATGCCCGACTCACCCAGTCGAAGTCGGTGCCCGGTAGCGTTTCCAGCACCTGGGCCTGCTTGTCGCGCCATGCAGCCAGCTGTTCGAGGTATGCGGCGACCGCTTCCAGCGTCCGTTTCTGGTACTCCTTGAGGATCATTTCCGGGCGCTCTCCGCTTTCCGGCGGGCGGTCTGGGCGACCGTCTCGTAGATCTGCCAGGGAAGCTGCTGGAAAGTGATGCGGTAAAGGTCCAGGAAATCCTGATCGAGGTATTTCGTGGGGGCGAAGATCAGCCGGCGGCGCCCCTTCCGGGCCGGAAGGTCGCGGGCGATCTCCAGCGTCAGGGCCATGTTCTTGAGCCGCTCCACGTCCGGCTCGTAGATCAGGAACACATCGCGGCCCCGACTTCGGCCGATGAACCAGTCATCCTTCCGGACCTGATCCGGTGCGAATTCGTCGCCGGTTGCGGTGAAGAACACATATCCGGCGAGCATCTCGTAGCTCGGCAGCGCGGAGCCGTCCAGCAGGAGTTCCTGGCGCATCGGATCGCCCAGCCGGAAGTAGCTGAATGACCCTCCCAGCCCGGCCTTGAGCGCCGGATCCTTCGCTCCGGGGACTCCCTTGATGACGCGCCGCACCCTCTCCGCGGTAAACGAGTCCACGTAGTCTTCGCACTCGATCAGCACGAAGCGCCGATTGCCCCCATCTTCCTTGTTCTGCGCGAGTACAGCATGCGCCGTGGTGCCGGATCCTGCGAACGAGTCCAGAACAATGGAATCCTTGTCGGTCGAAAGTTCCACAATTCGACGCAATAGTCCAACAGGCTTTATGGTGTTGAATTCCAAGGGGTTGTCGGGAAATATCTCCAAAACGCCCTTTCTCGCATCTTGCGTATGTCCGACTTCCCGGTAAGTCCAGATGGTTTCAGGCACAATGCCCGGCTTCACGTCCGACAGGAAGCGCTTGATCGAAGGGACTTGATTGCCATCCTTGCCCCACCAGATTCGCTTGTCGGCATCGAGAATACGAAGCTGTTCTTCCGAGGATCGCCAATAACGACCAGGTGGCGGACCTGTGATGATTCGTCCACTTGGACATGTGATCTGGTATCTGCCCTTGCTGTAGGGGTTGCGCGCCGAAAAATCCCCGGACTTCCAAGGGCCACGCGGGTCCTTGTCCGGATTGTCGTAACGAGCGTCTGCAGCCTTTGTTCGCGGAAGCAGCCGAGGCCTGAAATTATCCTTGTTTTTGGCGTAAAGAACAATGAAGTCATGGTTTTCGGAAAGGTGCTTGGCGCTGCTCTTGGGGGAGTAGACCTTTTCCCAGATCACCGTTGCCACGAAATTATCCTCGCCGAACACTTCGTCCATGAGGCATCGCAGCCGGTGTATCTCGTTGTCGTCGATGGAGACGAAGATGGCGCCGTCCTCGCGCAGCAGCTCGCGGAGGAGTCGGAGACGGGGCAGCATCATGCAGCACCACTTGTCGTGGCGGGTCAGGTCGTCCCGATCCACCACCTTTCCCAGCCATTCCCGCATCATCGGCGAATTGACCCGGTCGCTGTACGCCCAGCCCTCGTTGCCGGTGTTGTAGGGTGGGTCGATGCAGATGCACTTGACCTTGCCGTGGTGGGTCGGCAGCAGCGCCTTCAGCGCCGCGAGGTTGTCGCCCTCGATGATCAGGTTGTCGTGGAGACTCGCCCTCCGGTTCGACCCGGGACGCCGCACCGGCGTCAGTTCGTGAAAGGGGACCGCCAGATGGTGGTTCTCGACGAAGGACTTGCCCTTGAAATGAAGTAGCGGCATGCCACCTCCCCGGGTCGAGGTCGGTCCCGAGCGCCACCCACTGCCGAACCGGAGGCCATGCTACCATGAGGATCGGCGGTCGTTTCCCGTCGTGATCCCGAAACCGACGGGTTGTGCGGGTGGACCACCCGGTGGGTCGGTTCAAGCCCTCGGGGGGCAAGCCCTTGCGGGGCGGGTGGTCCGGAAGCCGGCCTTGACCAACCCGTCCCCGCTTCCGATCCGCATCGCCGAGGAGCTCGTACTCCTGATGCTCAATGAGCAGGGCGAGTATTTGGAGCATGGTCCCCGGGTGGACTTCTCCTGCGTCATGGCCGGCGCCGTGCTCGCCGACCTCGCCCTGGAGCGCCGCATCGAGACCGATCTGGAACGGCTGTATCTGGTGGACTCCGCACCCACCGGGGACGCCCGGATTCGACTCTCAAGGAAATTGCCGCGTCCGAAGACGGAACGGCCCTTGGCGAACGTGGGCGGCATGGAGCGGCTGCCGGCAGCGGGCCGTGAGTGCACGCCGAGGTCGGTGACGCGGAAGAAGGAGCGGTTCGCCCGGAGCGTTGCGGGACTCTCCGGCCCGGTCGACGGCGTCCGGCTTTCCCCCCGGGAACAGCGTGTCGAGCCGGTTTTGTCGCCCAGGCGGCGGGAGGTGCGTCGGCGAAGTATGCTCCGGGCGCGGAAGGAGGGCGTCCCATGTCGCTGAGCACGTATCTGACGTTCGATGGCAATTGCCGCGAGGCATTCGAGTTCTATCGGTCGGTCTTCGGAGGCGAATTCGAGTCGTTTCAGACGTTCGCCGAGGCCTCGGAGCACATGCCGGTGTCCGGGGAGGAGAAGGACCGCGTGTTGCATGTGTCGCTGCCGATCGGCGCCAGCATCCTGATGGGGAGCGACATTTCGAGCGCGGCGCCGCCGCTGGTCACCGGAAACAACTTCTCGATCTCGATCGAAGCGGAAAGCCGCAAGCAGTGCGACGAATTGTTCGCGAAGCTCTCGGCGGGCGGCTCGGTCGTCATGCCGCTCGGGGACATGTTCTGGGGCGCCTATTTCGGGCTTGGCACGGACCGCTTCGGCATCAACTGGATGATCAGCTATACGCTGCCCCGGGAATAGGCCGGGACCGGCTCCCGGCCGCTGCCCCGAGGCTACCGGATTCGGGCTCCCGGAGTTCCGATTTCCGTTCCGCGGCGGGCCGCCTCGCAGCGGGCGATGAAATGTTCCTGTTCCTCGTCAAGGGGAGGGTTGGCCGCACAGGCGGCGAGGGCTTCCGCGGCTTCGGCGGGTCGCCCCAACGCTTCGAGAGCTTGCGCCCGCTGCCATTGGGCCCTCGCCTCGGTGGGTCGATGCGGACGGCCGACCCCGAGGTTCCCGGGATAGGTGAGAGCCCGCTCGAAATGGCGGAGCGCCGTCTCCGCATCGCCGCCGGCGAGCGCCTGCCGCCCGAGTTCGATCTCCGCGCGTGAAAACAGCCGCCATACGGTGGCGTCCCCCTCCCGGAAATGGACCCGGGTGGTTCCCAGCATGGAGACGGTGTCCTGGAAGCGGCCGGTCGCGTTCAGGGCGCGGGCGAGTTCGATGGTGACATCGTGGCGGCGGCCGGCAGTCGGGATGTCCACCAGGATCGGGATGGCTTCGGCCGGACGTCCCTGCCCGAGAAGGAAGCGGGCGAAATCCCGCGCCAGGGTCTGATCGTCCGGGCGGACTGCGAGAGCGTTCCGGAAGCGGCTCTCGGCTGCAGCGAACTTCCCTTCGACCTTCCAGTGGACCATCGCCAGCGCCCGGTGGGCAGTGGAAAGGCCCGGGGAAAGGCCCGGATCCCTCTCCGTGGCGGCGCTCCAGGAGGCGACCGCCTCCCCGTACCGACCGAGCCCCGCCAGCAGATGCCCCGTCAACAGCCGCGGCACGGCGGAATCAGGCAAACGCCTCGCAGCCTCGCGGAGCACCGGCAGGGACTCCGGCCGCGAGGGAAAGGCGTAGTCGAGGGGAGCCGCGAGCGCCACCTCGTCCCAGATTCCGGGCGAATCCGACCAGGCGGCGGCGTGGAGGGCGAGCACCGGACCCGGTGCAAAGCCGGCGTGCTCCCGCAGCGCTTCGAGCACATCGAGGGCCATGTCGGAAAGCCCGAGGTCCGACAGGGCAACGAGCAGTTCGGTGACGGCGAACTCGGGCTCGCCGGCGAGTGCGGTCATCGCGCGGGCGGCATCGGCGCGGCCGGCGCCGGCATGGATGCGGACCGCCCAGGGAATCAGGTCCACCGTCCCGCGGGCGATCCGTTCGTCGGCAAGCTCGAGCGCCCTCACCCGTTCCCCGGCAGCCAGCCAGGCGACCGACCGGAGCGCGCTCTGTCCGCGGGCAAATGCGGAAGCTGCGAGATGCGGCGCCCCCTGGCGCATGCGGATCCGCCCGACGAGCCGCCACGCGGGAATCCCGACTCCGCCGAGCCGGGTTGCGAGATGGGCGGAGTCGAGCGCTCCGTCCTCGTCACCGGAACCGAGCCGGGCCACACCCTGGAGAAGACGGGCGAAGCCATGTTCGGGATCGGCTTCGACCACCCGGTCGAGCCGCTCCGACGCGCGCGGATAAAGGCCCGCCTTGATATCGAGAACCGCCAGTCCGACCGCGGCGTCGGTGTGCTCCGGCGCGAGCGCGAGGGCCCGTTCGTAGAGCATCCGGGCGGACATCCGGTCCAGATTCTTGTCCGCCCGTTCGGCGCGCTGGAACACCTCTTCGGCGCTTCGCGGCGGTCCCGGTTCCTCAAGCGCCGGCGGATCCTCGGACACGATCTCGAGGGGCGACCGGTAGCGCAGGATCTCGCGACCGGCGGCCCGCACCGAGACCTCGACCGGATCGGTGGCGGCGCCCGGCCAAGGCGCCCCCACAACTTCGCCGGGAGTCAGGTCCAGGGTGTCCCGATGCGAGCCGGCGCTGCCGAGAAGCTGAACCTCCGCTCCTTCGAGCGCCCGGTGCGCCAGAAACAGGAATCGGTCTCCGCTTCGTTCGACCACGAGGTCGGCGGTCGCAAACTCGAAGCCTTCTCCGAGGCCGAATACCGGAGCCCACTGCTCGGCCCAGGAAACGGTCTGCCCCGGCAGCAACCAGGCGTAATCGGACTGGGTCGGCAGCGGGCCGCTCTGCACCTCGATGTAGGGGCCGTCCTCGTCGGTGAGAGCGCTCTGATTTCTCATGCCGTCGTCCCCCTGCCCCCAGGTCCAACCCTTCTTTCCCGGGAGTTCCCGGTGGTCGGCAGTCTGGACAATCCCCCGGTCGGCGCCCGAATCGTAGGCCCCGAAGAAATCGTGGACCGCGCGCCAGGCGAAGATGGAGGTGGGCTCCGGGTAGTTGGGCAGCCGCGTCAGGTCCACGCCGTCGTCCTCCGGGAACCGGTAAAAGGTGGTTCCGAAGTGATCGCTGGCAAGGGACATGGGATACAGGAACCGGGTCCCCTCACGCTGCGGAAACGCGGTGTTGTTCCAGAAGTAGTACGGATGCGGCAGGTCGGTGGGGTTGAAGATGCGGATCTCCTGATCCAGACGGGCGACTCCGGGACGCAGCGTGAGACGAACTTCCCACCCGGTGCGGAAGTTCTGCTCGATCTCGCCGATGACCAGGGTGGCGGAACCGTCCGGGTTCCGGACACCGGTCACATTGACCGGGGAGAAACTGGTGACGGTGTGGCCCTGGGGACCGCGGTTCCACTCGATCCCGCCCGAGATCCACGCACCCCGGAGCGCGATCAGCCCCGGCTTGATCACCCGATTGTTGTAAAACATCTGCTCGTTGCGACGCTTGTCCAGAACCCACTGGATCCGGCCGCCGATTTCCGGCAGGCAGGCGATCTTCAGGTACTCGTTCTCCAGAAAGAACGCCCGCCACTCCCGGTCCCGCCGCTCGGAGCCCAGGTTGTCCTGCATCGTGTACGGATAGACGATGGAATCGTCGGTCTCCCGGAATTGGGGATTCGGGTCGTCAGGGAGCAGGGCATAGGTCGGGATGGTCAGAACCCCTTCCTTGACCGTGACCTGGGCGGCAACCGGGACGGCCGCAAGGATGAGGAGGAGAGACCACACAACGCGCATGACCCCGGATTCTACGCTTGCGGGGAGGGACGGGCGCTTACCGGGGCGGGGCCAGCACCAGGGGGCGAAACGCCTCGGGCACATGGAAGCTGGGACTTCCGGTGGGAGACCAGGCAGCGAAGATCGCATCCCGCCCGGGTGCCTCCGGCCCGCCCGGACGCTTGATGCGGAAGACGTTGAACGGGAACGAAGACCCCGGCTCCGGAGCGCCGGGAAGACCCAGACCGGTCCAGGGCAACATCAGGGTTCCGGTCCAGCCATGCTCGTCGGAGGTCACCGCGGTCCGCATCCCCTTCACCGAAAAGCCCCGATCCATCGGCCCGATCGGGTCGGTTGCGGTCTCACCGGGCCCGAGCCGCCGCAAGTCGCAGACGACGTTCGCCGGGTTCAATTCGACTTCGATGTAACGGCCGTCGCCCCGCGGATCCAGGAAGATCTCGACCACCTCCTCCTCCCAGAGGGGATCGTCGCGGGCGGTCATGGTGAACCAGGGGTCATCGTCCTCGGAATCGAAGCGCAGGTGGAGGCCGGTCCCGCTCCAGAGCGCCCGGAATCGGGTCCGGTATGGCGGCGCACCGAAGGTTGTCTCCTGCGCCCGCTCCCATTCGAGGGCCGCCGGATCAAGGAGCTGGAACGCGTCCGCCGTCGTCCAGCGGGCCTCGTAGTCGGTCTGGGGCCGAACCAGCAGGGCGGCGAGCATCCACGCCAGCATGGGGAAACCGGACAAGATGGCTACCGAATGTGGAACTCCAGCTCTCCGGCCGCGCTGCGGTTCTCCCGCTCGTCGCTGACGCGGATGATCGCGGTGTACCGGCCCAAACGGAGCGAGCCGGTCTGCACGGTGAGCAGAATCGGGGTTCCGCCGGGGCGCGACGGATCGAGATCGAACAGTCCCGGTCGTTTCCCCTCCACCGCGACATCTCCGGACGCATTCCGGATCTCGTAGCCAACCCGTACGCGCGCCACCGGATCGTCGCGACCCGGAAACACGAAGAATCCCAACCGTGCGTCCTCGGCGCGGGCGAAGGCGGCCACCGGCCGTACCGGCGGGCCGGCCGCTTCCGGTTGGTGGGCTTCGGACACGAAGGGGAAGACGCTGGAGAGCGAGAAGGCGGCGCCGAAGTCGTCGGGAATGAGGAGATCCGAAGCGGCCGACTGGAGGACGCGTCCCTGCCGCTCCAGAACGATCTCCATCCGATGTTCGCCGGGCGGCAGCGTGGCACTCGTGCTCACCCAGAACCGCTGGCTGGTCACCGCACCGGCCGCTTCGGCGAGAACACGCCCGGTCTGGTCCGAAACCCGCACCCGGGCCTCCGCCGGTTCGTCGAGAACCGAATCGGGAAGCGCGGCGGCAATCACTCCGAAGACGCCCCCGGGCCGGCGTTCGAGGAGATACGAATATGTGTGGAGGTCCGGGGGGAGCGCGTATCCGTAGCTTCCCCGAGCCACCGTGTCGGTCTCGGACCTCGGCCGGCCCCGCTCGCGGGCGAAGTAGCCGGGCCGTGCGATGACGCGGAGATCGGGGCGGTCCCGCACCTGGACCGCGAGGTTGCGATACGACCCGTCCAGTTGGCTGTCTTGTGGCGAGAACGAGAGCAGGTAGTAGAGCCGGTTCTGGATGCCGATGCGATCCAGCGCCACCGCGAAGTTGGTCTGGTTGGGAAACCAGGCGCCCCCGGTGGCGACGGCCAGGGAAGCGGTGCCGCCCTCGGCGGGCACGTTGGCGGCCGCCTGCATCCGGGTGAGCGGGTGGTCATCGGGCTCCACGCCGACCGGGTTGCCGAGGGCATCGAATGCGTTCCGGGAAGGAGTCAGGATCCGGTTCTCGTTGCCGTGGACCCCCGCCAGATCCACGGCGTAGAGAGTGGCGTTGGCATGGTTCAACTGGCGGATCGCCTGCTGCAGGGTATCGGTCTCGTCGAAGGCGCGGCGTCCGGGAAACTGGTCCACTTCGGTACCGGCGCTCTCGCCGACCACCTGCCTCGGATCCGCGAAGGTCTGGAGATCGATCGAGAACAGGACCACGATCTTGCGCCCTTCGATCGGTTCGAGCGCCTCGGCGAGGGCGTGCAGCATCCGGAAGGATTCGCGGGCGTCCCGCTCCGGGCCGACCGGACTCTCGTAGGTGCCCGGAATCATGCGGCGCACGTTGGCGAGCGTCTGTTGTTTCCCCGGCCAGAATTCCTGAAGGACCCGCACCTGGTTGGCGAACTCGATGATCATCGTCTCGTCGCCGTCCACCGTGTTCCGGATCACGAATTCCTCGATGCCGCGCTTGGCCCTCCTTAGGTTCACCGGGTCCGCTCGCCGGCGGTTGAACACGATGACGAATCGCCGGGGCGGGATGTTGCCGGAGGCGACCTCATCGGGGGGAGCGGCTGCCGGGGAAACACCGGTCTCCCCGGCGACGGTCCCTGTCGTGTCCGGTTCCTGGCGTTCCCAGTCGACCACAACGAGGCTGGCGACCCGTTGCGGCTCGCCATCCTCGAAGAGCTCGAAGTCGTCGGCCGAGAGCCCGGGTACCGGGTTGCCGTTCTCGTCCAGCACGAGGACGTCCACGATCACCCGGGTCGCCTCCGCCCGAAACCGGAAGGTCTGGGCCGCGACCGGATGCGACAGCAACAAGGACATCACCAGGCCGGAAACGAGGAGCCGCCGCACCGGCATGCCCGCCCGGTTCCTTCCCCGGGCATCGCTCACGGGAAAACCGGGCATGGGAGCCGGGCGGCGCTCCCCGCCGCCCGAAACGCGGATGTACATCGTGTTTCCCTGTTCTCTTCCCCTGTTGTCCACCCGCTCCGGCTTCGCGTGCCAGCGGAAGATGGCGTCGGAGCCCCGCGGCGGGAACCTCCGCCCAAGCAAACCCGATGCCGCCAGGGACCGTTCCTGCCGGGTGCGCACCGACCCATCCGCTACAGGCGGAAGAGATAGTTGAACTTGAGCGAGAGGCTGCGGGTGCGGACGATGAAGGACTCGGACCACTCGTCGAGCTCGGTGTACACAAGGAAGACGTCGGTTCCCGGTCTGGGAATCCAGTTGAACCGGACGTTGGAGGCCAGATCGCCGGTGGCTTCATTGTATTGGAACAACCCGAGCAGGATGAGGTCGTTACGGAAGGCAAGCTGCATCCGGGTGGAGACCAGATGCGTGTCGAGGTCGCCGCCGGGAAGGCGCAGGCGATTGAACGAGTAATTGGTGCGGACGCCCAGGTTGCGGTTGATCCGGTAGTTGGTCCCGAGCGACCAGACATCGCGGGTCCCTCCCCAGAACCCGCCGAACTCCCATGAGGCCCGAAGTGTCGCGTACCGCCGGCCGAAGGTGTTGACGGCAAGCTGGTACCGGCGAAACGGATAGGCTCCGGCCGGAATCGTGACGCCCTGAACCGCATGGTCCCGGGCCGTGAATTCGTACTGATCGACGAACTGGAAGGACACCATGTCCCCGCTCTCGAACGTCGCGCGGGCGGTCGCCTGGGTGCGCCGGGTCTCGACGACGTTTTCCAGGTTGGCCGTGCGGTTCCGGTTCGCCTCGAAATGCAGCTGCCGCATCCAGGCGGCTGCGGGCCGGGGCGAGAAGCGCCCCCGGAAGAACGTCTTCCGGATCCCGCGGCGCGGGACGAATCCGATCCCGGGATCGAAGTGCTCGCCGATGCCGATGGTCTTGGCGGTTCCGCCCCAGGTGTCGCTGTCGAGCGACAGGCGGGCGCTGGCGATCCCCGAACCGCCGCGGCCGGATCCGTCGAAAACGCGCGCCGCGAGCCCTTCGAACGACCAGACCTTGCGGAAGAAGAGGTTGGTATCCACGCCGGCCACCCGGTTGAACCCGAGATCGCTGCTGCGGTTGGTGAGCAGCGCTCCGATGGTGGAGCGGGACCAGACGTCGCGGCGGATGCGAGCCACCGAAAACTGCTCGCCAGGGGCGGCGCCGTGCGCTCCGGTGGCCATTCCCATGAGTCCGAGCGTGTAAGCGCCCTGGCGCCCGGACATCCGGGCCCCACCCCGAATCGGAATCGGTTCGCCGTCGTCGGAAAGCCCGATGCGCCGGGTGAACACGAGGTCGGCGTCGACCCGCTCGCCGAACTGGAAGCTGCGCTGGCCCTCGAGAAAGATCTGCCGCTTCTCCGGGAACCGCAGCGAGAAACGGGTGAAGTTCTGCTGGAGGTCGTCAACTTCGGCCTGGGCGAAGTCGGTGTTCATGGTGAAGTCGGCAGTGAGACCCGGCGTCATCCCCCACTTCAGGTCGAGGCCGCCGTCGGTGGCGGTGGCGGCCCCCTCGAACTCGGCCCCGCCCCGCCGGGAACCGAGCGCCCAGGGCCGAATCTCCACATGGCGGCCGGGCTGCACATCGCGCAGCCCGACGAGTTGACCGAGTTCGGCCGGACGGTACCAGGTGGAATCGTTGGGGACGAAGGGCCAGTACACCTCCTCGTTCCTTGACGGGATATTCCGCTTGAATCCGACGCCGAAGGCAAGGGACTCCCCAGGCGCCGGAGTGCGGAAACGAAGCGACTTCAACGGGATCCGCACTTCTGCGGTCCAGCCCCCGGGGAACGTCCGGCCGCGCGATTCCCAGACCGTGTCCCAGTCCAGGTTCCGGGTGCCGGGCTGCTGCCCGTTCTGGCTCATGTCGAACAGGATGCCGTTCGAGTTGGTGGCGAGGAAGATCGCGCTCCGCTGGGCGTTGTAGGCGTCAAGCATGATCGCTACGGCATCGTCGCTCGCGATGTTCTCGTCCCGGAACATGGTGCGGGGCCGATTCCGCTCGGCGTCATCGATGGTGCAGAAAAAGCCGAAGTAGAGGTTTTCGTCGTCGTGGAGGACCCGGACCACCGTGCTCTCGGTGGAGGGCAGCCCCTCGAAACTCTCCCGCTGGTAGAAATCCCCGATGGGACGCGCCCGCTCCCAGGCCGCCTCGTCCAGCCATCCATCCATCGAGACCGGCTCGTCGGTCCACGCTGCGTGGATCTCCCACGTGCGGGCGGTGAGCGCGGCCACCCGCTCTTCCCGGGACATGCCCCGGAGTTCCCCGGCGGAGGGACGGGTGGGACCGGGACGCGGCAGCCGCAGGGTGGCTGCTCCGTTCCCGGCGTCTGGAACCGGGGAGTCCTTCGGATCCCGGAGTTGTCCCGGGGGGCCGCCCGCGAATCCCGGCGCCGAAACGAAAAGCACCATCACCAGCAGGACAGCGGCGGAAACCGGTGCTCCAGCGGGGCGCATCAGGAAGCCCGCGAACGTATCAGAGGGTGCGGCTGCCCATCCGCGCTCCCCCGAAGGCTCCGCGGCCGGGTGACGGGGCCGCACCGGCGCCGATCAGCCGACGACGAAACCGGAGGCGATTTCCTGCAGCCACGGTTCGATGGCCTGGTAAAGGGTGTTCTGGCAATGGAACCGGAAGAGGTAGGTGCGACCGCCGGCCGCCTTGTAGATGACCCATTCGAGGTAGTCGGCGAGCTGGGTTTCCACCGCGTAGAGAACCGCGATGCCGCCTTCCTCGAGAGTCTCGTGCCGGAGCATCCGGAATCTGTCACCGAGGGTCTCCATCTCGGCTGCATAGAACGCTTCCAGAGTGATGTCGGGGAGCGCCCGGCGGACGGTCACGTCGAGGGTTGCGTGCACTGTCGCTCCGCTCGGGTCCACCGCGAGTGCTCCGCTCCGGAAACCGACCACCAGGCTCTCGGCCCCCTGCTTCAGCACATGGGAGCGTGTCCAGCTTTGCGGGTAGGGCACCACCAGCCCGAAGTCCTCGTCCTCCCAGGTGTCGAACAGATCCAGCGCCTCCACCGAAAAACCCTCGTACACGGTGTCCAGAATCGAACCATAGGCAATGATGCTGCGCGCCTCGCCGGTGGTGTATACCCCGAAGAGCGTTCCGGAGATCGCGGCGAGCAGCAGGCGGCCGGACTGGGGCCGGCGCTCCCACTCGAACGTCCAGACCATGCCCTCGCTCCCCTTGTGTTCCCAGCGGGATTCGGAGAGCACGTCGTGTTCCCCGATGTAGTACTGATCCGCGATCCCGCGGAGCGTCTGTCCGGCGGGGAAGGGACCCGCCATCACCTGAACCTGGATGCCGTCCCGCTCCGGGATGTCCACCGAGGGGCCGGTGAAGGTGGCCATCCGGAACCCGCCCCGGGAGTCGGTGGCGGAGGACCAGCCACGTGGAAGCGGCAGGGATACACCGACTTCCGGGACATAGACGGTGATCAGATCACTCGGGCCGGAAAGGTCCGGGACACAGCTTCCGGAGGCCAGCAAGACGGTGAGGGCGGCGGCGCCCCGAAGCTTCATGGCTACTCCAACCGATAGTTCGGAGCTTCCTTGGTAACCACCACGTTGTGGGCGTGGCTCTCCCGCTGGCCGGCGCCGGTAACCCGGATGAACTCGGCGTTCTGCTGGAGCTCGGACACGGTGCGGCACCCGGCGTATCCCATTCCGGCGCGCAACCCGCCGTTCAACTGCTCCACCACCCCGCGAAGCGGTCCCTTGATGGGCACCCGCCCCTCGATGCCTTCGGGAACCAGCTTGGAAGCCGGCTGGCCGGCCTGGGCGTAGCGGTCCGCCGTCCCGGAATGCATGGCGCCGAGCGAGCCCATGCCGCGATAGGTCTTGAAGGCCCGGCCCTGGTACAGGATGGTCTCGCCCGGGCTCTCGTCGGTCCCGGCGAGCAGGTTGCCGACCATGACCGAATCGGCGCCGGCGCCGATGGCCTTCACCAGATCCCCGCTGAAGCGGATGCCGCCATCGGCGACGACGGGAACCTCGGCCACCGCACTGACCTCCATGATCGCGGAGACCTGCGGCATTCCGGTCCCCGCCACGACCCGGGTGGTGCAAATGGAGCCGGGCCCCATGCCTACCTTGAGACCATCGGCGCCGGCTTCGACCAGATCGCGAGCAGCATCGGCAGTGGCGATGTTCCCGGCCATCACATCCACCGAATCGGGGACTTCCCTCCGCAAGCGGGACACCGTGTCGATGCAGCCCCTGGTGTGTCCGTGGGCGGTGTCCACCACGATCGCGTCCACGCCGCGTTCGACGAGGCCTCGGGCGCGTTCGAGCCCGGCGTCTCCCACGCCCACCGCGGCCGCGCAGCGGAGCCGGCCGAGACCATCCTTGGTGGCGTTCGGGTAGTTCTGCGCCTTCTCGATGTCCTTGACCGACAGCAGACCAACCAGCGCCCCGTCCTCGTCCACGACCGGCAGCTTCTCCACCCGGCGCTCGTGAAGCGCCTGCCATGCGTCCTGGAGGGTGGCGCCGCGGGGGGCGGTCACCGGGTCGCGGGTCATCAGATCCGACACCCGGAGATCGCCTGCCGGTTCGAAACGGAGGTCCCGCCGGGTCAGGATGCCGACCAGCCGGGCGTCCCGGATGACCGGGAGACCGGAAATGCCGTGCCGCTTCATGAGCGCTCGCGCCTCGGAGATCGGGGCATCGGGGGCCACCGTGACCGGATCCACCACCATGCCGCTCTCCGACCGCTTCACCTTGGCGACTTCGTCCGCCTGCTCTTCCGGAGTCAGGTTCCGGTGGATCACCCCGATGCCTCCGACCTGGGCGATGGCGATGGCCAGCCGCGCCTCGGTAACCGTATCCATCGCCGCGCTCACGACCGGCGCCGCCAACGGAATGCGCCGGCTGAACCGCGTCCCGAGGTCGGCATCGGCCGGAAGGACCTCCGAGTAGCGCGGGCGGAGGAGAACGTCGTCGAAGGTGAGGGTGACCGGAGGAGCCGCATGTGCCGTTTCGCTCACGCCGCGTGACACCTCTTGTACTTCTTTCCGCTTCCGCAGGGACAGGGGTCGTTCCGCCCCACCTTCCTGCCCTTGCGGCGCAACGGGGTTCGGGAAGCGCTGCCTCCGGAAGCCGCGGGCGCCGGAGCGCCAGCCGGCGCCGCCGCAAGGGGGCCGGGAACGGCGGCGAGGTCCGGACCGGACCGGGAGGTCGCCGCCGGCCGGAGCGCCGGCGCGGGGCGCACCGCCTTCAACACATAGAGCAGCCGTATGGCCTCCGACTCGATCCGCTCCCACATCCCGCCGAACATGGCGAAGGATTCCTTCTTGTATTCGACAAGGGGGTCCCGCTGTCCGTATCCGCGAAGGCCGATGCCCTGCTTGAGCTGGTCCATCGCATGGAGATGGTCCTTCCACTGGGAGTCCACCACATGGAGCAGGATGTACCGCTCCTGGTTGCGCATCAGGTCGGCGCCGAATTCCTCCTCCTTCGCGGCATACCGGCGATGCACCGCAGTGGTCAGGAAATCCAGCAGCTCGTCCCGACCCAGATCCTCGAGACGACTCCCGTTGTCCGGCTCGGGCACGAAGGCGAACTGGCCCCGCAGCCCGTCCCGCAGTGCGCCCAGGTCCCAGTCGTCGGGGTCCGCCTCCTTCGACGCGTGGAGATCGACCAGCCCGTCCACCGCGTCCGACGCGAGCTGGAGCACATAGTCGCGCTGATCCTTGCCCTCGAGGATCTGGCGGCGCAGCCGATAGATGGCCACCCGCTGCTTGTTCATCACGTCGTCGTACTCGAGCAGGTGCTTCCGGTAGGAGAAGTTCTGACCCTCGACCTGTTTCTGTGCCCGCTCGATCGCCCTGGTGACCATCCCGGCTTCGATGGGAACGCCTTCCTCCATGCCGAGCCGCTCCATGATCCCGCTCATCCGGCCGCTGCCGAAGATGCGCATGAGGTCATCCTCGAGGGACAGGAAGAAGCGGGAACTGCCGGGGTCGCCCTGGCGCCCGGCCCGCCCGCGCAATTGGTTGTCGATGCGACGCGACTCGTGACGCTCGGTCCCGACGATGTGGAGGCCGCCCAGGGACACGACTTCGTCGTGCGTGGCCCGGGTCTCGTTCCGGGCGGCGTCCAGCGCCCCCTCCCACTGGGCTCCGGTGGCCTCGGTCCAGTCCACGTCCTCCTTGCGCAGCCGAGCCTTCGCGATTTCCTCGGGACTGCCGCCCAGCAGGATGTCGGTACCCCGGCCCGCCATGTTGGTGGAGATGGTGACCACGCCTCGCTGGCCCGCCTGGGCCACGATCTCCGCTTCGCGCTGGTGGTACTTGGCGTTCAGCACCATGTGCGGGATGCGCTTCCGGTTCAGCAGCCGCGCCAGTCGTTCGCTCTTCTCGATGGAGGTGGTCCCGACCAGCACCGGGCGTCCTTCCTGGTGATGGCTCCCGATTTCCTCCACGATGGCGTTCAGTTTTTCCCGTTCGGTCCGATACACCAGATCGGGATGCTCGAGACGCACCAGGGGCCGGTTGGTCGGGATCGGAACAACCTCCAGATCGTAGATCTTCTCGAACTCGGCTGCCTCGGTCTCCGCGGTGCCGGTCATTCCGGCGAGTTTTCCGTACATGCGGAAGTAGTTCTGGAAGGTGATGGTGGCAAGCGTCTGATTCTCACGCTCGATGGTTACGCTCTCCTTGGCCTCGACCGCCTGATGAAGGCCATCGGACCAGCGGCGTCCGGGCATGAGCCGCCCGGTGAACTCGTCCACGATCACGACTTTCCCGTCCTTGACCGTATAGTCCTTCTCGCGCTTGTAGAGCGCATGGGCCCGGAGCGCTTGCAGCAGATGGTGGAGAAGCGTCATGTTCTCCGGGTCGTACAGGTTGTTTACGCGAAGCAGGTCTTCCGCCTTGGGAACTCCCTCCTCGGTAAGAGAAACACTGCGGGATTTCTCGTCCACCGTGTAGTCCACATCCCGCCGCAGTCTCGGGATGATCCGATCCACGGTGTAGTAGAGGTCGGTGGACTGCTCCGCCGGGCCGCTGATGATGAGGGGCGTGCGCGCCTCGTCGACGAGGATCGAGTCCACCTCGTCCACGATGGCGTAGTGGAAGAGTTTCTCGACCTCCTTCCCGTCCCGGTCCGTTTTCGTCGCGGGATGGATCCGGTGGACGAAGTTCTCCATGCGGAACTTCATGTTGTCCCGGAGATAGTCGAAGCCGAACTCGTTGTTCGTCCCGTAGGTGATGTCGGCGCCGTAGGCCCGCCGCCGGTCGGCGTCGGCGAGATCGTTCTGGATCACGCCGACCTCGAGTCCGAGGAAGCGATAGATGCGTCCCATCCAGTCGGAGTCGCGGCGAGCCAGGTAGTCGTTCACGGTGACGACGTGAACACCCTTGCCCGACAACGCGTTCAGGTACGCGGGCAGGGTCGCCACCAGGGTCTTGCCTTCCCCGGTCTTCATTTCGGCGATCTTTCCCCGGTGGAGGATTACGCCGCCGAGGAGCTGCACATCAAAGTGCCGCATCCCGAGCGTGCGGCGGGAAGCCTCCCGGCAGGCGGCGAACGCCTCCGCAATCAGGCTGTCCAGCGGCTCGCCGTTCGCGATCCGCTCCCGGAATCCGGCGGTCAGGCCGCCGAGCTCGGCATCGGACCTGTCCCGGTACTGCGATTCGAGCGAACCGATTTTCGCCACCAGCGGCCGCAATCGCCTAAGTTCACGGTCCGATTTCTTGCCGACCACGCGGGTGAGCAGGCTCTGTATCATCCGTGGCGGCGGAGTCTAGTGCGCCAGCGGCCCTTCCGCCGGGCCGGGACCGCTCAGCCGGGAAGCGGGGCGGGCACGTAATCCACGATGTGATTCAGTGGATTCTGGGCCCTGCCGTTCACCCAGACTTCGTAGTGGAGGTGCGGCGCCCGGCTGCGCCCGGTGTTGCCGACGGCGCCGACCACCTGACTGCGCCGGAGCCGCTGGCCGCTCCGCACTTCGATGGTCGACAGGTGCGCGTACCGGGTCACCATGCCGAACCCGTGGGACACGACCACGTTCTTGCCGTAGGTGGCGGAGCTTCCCGCCGAGAGCACCACTCCGTCGGCGGTGACCCGTACCGGGGCGCCCACGCCGGTGGAAATATCAAGGCCGTAGTGCCATTCGATGGTTCCGGTGAACGGATCGGGGCGGCGGCCAAAACCCGAAGAGAGGTATCCCCGAACCGGCCAGATGGTGGGAGTGGAGGCGATCAGGCGGCTCTTCTCCCGGACCACCCGCTCGAGAGCCACCCCCTGTTCATCGATCCGCGCAATCCGGGAAGAGAGTTCATCGATCCGCTCACTCACGTAGTCGAAACCGCTCGCCGCCGCACCGCCGATCCCCTCGAGCTGCCACTGGACCGGCTCCGCTCCGGCGAGAACCGCGATCCGCCGCAGCTGAACTTCGATCCCCTCGATCCGGGCCGCCATCTGCTCGGTCTCGCGTGCGTACTGGGCGTTCTGCCGCCGCAGCGCCTCCCGGTCGCGCGTCAGTTCGCTGGTCTCGGTCCGTGCGCCACTCGCGATCAGCCAGGTGTGGTGGCCGAGCTGGGCCAACATGAGTACGGCCGCAAATCCGACCACGACGCCCCAGCGCCGGGGAAACCGGAGTTCGCGAGGACCGCGTCCGTCGGGGGGAAAGACGATCAGACGGGAACCCGAGGGGAATCGGAAGGGCCGCCAGCGACGCAGAATCCCGGCAAGGGAAGGACGGCGGAACATTTTGCAGGAGCAAGTGTATTACGAGAACGTCACATTGTGTCAACTGGCGCCGGCCGACGGAACGCGGGAAGGTCCTCCGGCCCGAATTCGACCGGATCGCCGGCGAGGATGCGACGGGCCTTGCCGACGGCCGAGCGGACCGGCTCCCGGAAGCCGTCGGGGTCCACCAGGTGCTGCCCCGGTTGCATGGTGTCGAGGAGCTCGAGGCTGCGGGAGAGAAGGTTGCGAGCTCCGTGGAAACCGGAGGTCTGGAGGTGGTGCATCCCCGCCGCGACCAGGATGAGTACCTTGAGCGCCTCCCGGCGCGGGCCGCGCGCCTGCATCCACTCTTCCTCCAATACGTCGTGACAAGCGAAGTACTCCTTCCGGTTGAAGAGGCGGATGGCCTCGTCCATCCCATCGGTCGGTCCGGTCATCGATTCGGAAACGAGGAGAACTTCGCGCCGATTCCCGCCAGGTGCGCCCGGAACCGGTCAGCGATCATGGCAAGACCTCGGACAGCGGGACGCGCCGAGCTGTCGGTGGCGTGGGAAGAGGGGTGGTCGGTCCGGATTGCGGGTGGCGGATTCCGCCAGCGACGGGATGCCGACTCATGCGGCACGCGGGTGTGGGCCTGCTGTCCGGGGAGGGGCGCTGCGAACCGGCCGGGACGCCATCGGGCGTCCGGTGACTGCGCCACGACGGTGCCTGCCGCACCCGGGGAGAACGGGACCGCGGGATCGTGTCCCCGCTGATTCTGGCCGGGACGGTTCGGGACGTTCGCCCACGGGACTGCCGGACAGAGGGTCGTGGACCACCTCCGCACGACGGAAGGGGCGCCTTGAGGCCGTCGAACGACGTTGCGGCGGCCCGCCGGGGACGCGCTCCGGCATCACGGTGACAGCCGGGAACGGATCCTCCCGGTGTCCCGACCCGGCTCCCCGAAGAATTTCGAAGGAGTCGAGCCGCGCCTCGAAGCCCTGGGAAGGTCGGGAACACCGGTCGCTCCCGGGGCATCAGCGGCGGCGAAAATCCGGCGCGCCTCCGAAAACTGCGAACGCCGATGCGACACGCGCATGGATGCAGGCTCCTCGCCCGCATCGAGGGCGCGTCCCGGGCATGCGGGATTCCCGGGAGGCAGCCCCGGAGTCGCGCCGCCGCCCCCTTCCGCGTCGGAGGGTCCCTCCGAGGGCCTTCCCGAATCCGTAACCCCTTGTCGCGGCGAACCGTCCGGAGGCCCGGCAACCTGCCTCCCGGCCCGTCGGTTGACGGAATCGGAGGGGGCGGGAGATCGGCGCGGCGGAGCCATTCCCGATAGGATTCCCGACTGCGGGCGCTGCGCTCTCGGCGTTGCCGCGGGATCGCGATGGACCTTCTTGCTCTGCTCACTGCCACCGGGGCCGGCGTGATCTCGTTCCTTTCGCCATGCGTGCTGCCCCTGGTGCCGGGTTATATCTCGTTCGTGTCGGGGACGTCCCTGACCGAACTGGGCGAAGCCGCCGACTCCGCCGAAACCCGGGCCCGCCGTCGGCGGGTGATTCGGAACACCGCGGCGTTCGTGATCGGCTTCTCCATCGTCTTCGTGGCGATGGGAGCGTCCGCGACCTATGTCGGGCAGTGGCTGGCCGCCAACCGGAGGTGGCTCGCCTGGATCGCCGGAACCGTGATCATCCTCTTCGGCCTCCACACCATGGGAGTCCTGCGGATTCCGTTCCTGAACGTCGAGAAGCGGTTTCACACCGACACCGAACCGGCCACCCTGCTGGGCTCCTTCGGGATCGGCCTTGCCTTCGCATTCGGCTGGTCCCCCTGCATCGGACCCATCCTGGCTGGCGTCCTGGTCCTTGCCGCAAGCCACGAAACCGTGGGCCAGGGAGTGGTGCTGCTCAGCGCGTATTCGCTTGGCCTCGGGGTGCCCTTCCTGCTCACCGGAATCGCGGTGGACCGGTTCCTTGCCCTTTCCTCCGGCATCAAGAAACGGATGGCGCTCGTCGAGCGGATCGCCGGCGGGTTGCTGATCGTCATCGGCGTCCTGGTATTCACCGACAGCCTGCAGTGGCTGTCGCAGTACCTGACCTTCCTTCCCGTCCTCGGATAATCGTGATCGCCACTCTCGTTTCCTTCCTTCTGGCCACCGCCCCCCCCTTTCAGGACGACGGATGGGTCGTCCCCGAGGAGGCGCGCGCGATGCAAAACCCGCTTGCCGCCAGCGCGGAAACCCTCGCCGCCGGCAAGCGGCATTACCGTGCCCGGTGCGAGTCCTGTCACGGAGAGGCGGGCAAGGGCGACGGAAAGGCCATCCGTTTCATCAAGCCGGCGCCTGCCGACATCTCCACCGCCGAAGCGCGGGACCGGATGACCGACGGCGAGATCTTCTTCAAGATCACCGAGGGGAAGAAGCCGATGCCGGGGATGGCCCGCACCCTGACCGAGGAGGAGCGATGGCAGGTCGTCCACTTCCTGCGAACCCTCCAGGCATCCCGTTGAGGGGGGAGTTGTCCGCAATGAACACGCGCCTTCCGGCCGCGACCGCGGCCCTTCTCCTGTTCTTCACCGGGTGCGTCGCACCCCCGGCGGGGGAAGGGCCCGGCGGGGGCCTCGTTGCCGAGGCGCCTGACCTGAATCTTCGCATGGTGGACGGAGAGGGCTCGGTCAGTCTGCGGAACGACGGTGCGGGCAGGGTTGTGCTGGTGGATCTCTGGGCCACCTGGTGCGTACCCTGTGTCGCCGAACTTCCCCATCTTCAGGATCTGTCGGAGAGCCTCCCGGAGGACGACTTCCTGATGCTCGGGATCGTGCTCGAATCCGGTTCCGCGGAGGACATCGCGGCGTTCGTGGCCGAGCACGGCTTGACGTACCCCAATGTGCTCGGAAGCGACGCCGACCGGGACTCCTTCGGCCCCTTCCTGGGCTATCCCACCAAATACCTGATCGGACGCGACGGCAAGCTGATCAAGCGGTATTTCGGAGCGGTCGGCGACATCCTGAACGAGGAAATCGGCCAGCTCATCCAGTCCGGCACGCTGGACTGACGGGGCGGGCTTCCCGTCAGTCGCCGGCGACTTCGATTGGAAGCCGCCGAGGTCGCTGGAGCTCCATCCCCGCGTTCTCGTCGGTGTGTCCGCCGGAATGGCGGATGCTCCGCGCGGACGCACAGTCTCGATGGGTCCGGATCGTGGGGCGGCATCCGACGCTCCCGGGCGGAGGGATCCGACCCGTGGAGCCATGCCGCGTATCGGCCTGCCATCGGGATTCGGGGGGGTATCCAGCGCGCCCCCCCTGGTTCCGTCCGCGGTGTCGTCGATCTCCTTGATGCAGCGGCCGGCCGGGATCCCGTTCAGGACCCGCCCGAACCACTCCCCTTCCCCGCGATTCGACCGCTTCACCCCGGCGGTCGACCGCTCGGCCCCACGCTTCGCGCAGCCCGCTCATGCCCCGGGGCGAGCCGGTCCCGTCCGGAAGGCTGCCCACGCTTCTGCGGCACGCCGACGTTGCGTCGCCGAGGACGAGCCGGATCCCGACAACCGGGTGGATCTCTCCGGCGGGGACCGCGTCCAGGTTCGTCATCGATGCCGACGAGGCGGACCGCCGGCGGTTGGCCCATCCCACCCGGCACGTATTCCGGAAATACCGAACGGCTCAGGACGCCGGCCGGTTCCGCGTGGGGGAACTATCCGCGCGAGACCGGTTCGAGCTGGCCTTCGGAGGCCGCCACCACCGAGGCAACGGTCAGGTCGCCGGTGACGTTGGTGGATGTGCGGATCATGTCCAGGAGCCGGTCCACTCCCAGAATCAGCGCCACTCCCTCGGTGGGGACCCCGATGGCTTGCAGGATGATCACCAGCATGATGAGCCCGGCCCCGGGAACCGCAGCACTCCCGATCGAAGCGAGGACTGCGGTGATGAGGATGGTGATCTGTCCCTCCAGTCCGATCGGAATTGCGAGCGATTGGGCGATGAAGATCGCCGCCACCCCCTGGTAGAGGGCGGTGCCGTCCATGTTCACCGTGGCTCCCAGCGGGAGGACGAACGAGGAAACCTCCTCGTGGACTCCCAGCTTGCTCTGGGCCTGGTCCATGGTCACCGGAAGCGTGGCGCCGCTGGAGCTGGTGGAGAAGGCGACGATCTGGGCGGGGGCGGCGGCCCGGAAGAAACGCGTGAGGCCGATCGGGGTGAACAGACGCAGCACGAGCGGATACACGACGAACATCTGGGTCAGAAGTCCCGCGACCACCACGATGCAATAGAACCCGAGCGCCCCCAGCAGGCTGAGTATCTCGCTCGGGTCATCCCCGGCCATGCCGGTGATCGCCCCGGCAAGCAGGGCGAACACTCCGACAGGGGCAAAGCGCATGATGATGTGCACGAACTCCACCACCACCGCTTCCACGGCCTTGAAAAAACCCAGCAGGGGGGTGGCGGTCTGGCCGGGAATCCGGATGATCGCGATGCCGAACATGAGGGCGACGAACACGACCTGGAGCATGTTCCGATTGCTCGCGGCCGCCGAAACCAGGTTCGCCGGAACGATGTCGGTCAGGAGCGCAAGCGGTCCCCGATTCTCGGCGACCGCGGCCGCCTGGCCTTCGCGGTCGTCCACCGCGGCCTCGTAACGCTCCCGCAGTTCGGATTGCATCGACTCGGGCACCTGGTCACCCGGGCGCAGGACGTTGGCGTAGGAGAGTCCGATCCCGGCGGCGATCGCGGTGGTCGCGATGTACACCACCAGGGTCTTCCCGCCCATCCGGCTGACCTTGGTGAGATCGTTCAGCGACGCCACACCCACGATCAGGGTGGAGAGAACCAGCGGTACCGCGATGAGCTGCAGCGAATTGATGAACAGGACGCCGAACGGAGTGATCCAGTTGCTGGTGAACGAAGCCCATCCGGCGGCTGACGCGACCACCCCGTAAAGGATGCCGAGCGCGAGTCCGATGATGATCTGAATCCAGAGAACGCGGTACCAGGGAGTCTTCTTGGTCATGGGGAGGGGGTGGGCCGGTGGTCCCGGAGGAAGAATCGGCCAAGGCGGCCGGGGCGGGACAATCGGATGGGGGGCAACGCTCCCGGTTGTTGCGGATTGGCATCCACCTGGATCACCGCTTCCCCGGAAAGGATCAGGATCAGGTCGTCACCGAGGATCTTCCGTCGGAAGCCACGCAGCGGACGCATGCCGGAAGGCGGATTCGGATAGGCGGAGGCGATCATCCGGAGTTCGTCGCTGGTGGCGAGAAACTCCGGCGCCACGTCCTGCTGGCCAGCCCGGAGCCTGGTCCAGGTTTCCAGCAGAAGCGCCAGGGAATCCGGGGCGGCCCGCCGCTCCTTCCTGGTCCCGGTGAAGGGGACCGGTTTCCGGGCCCCGTTCTCGATTTCCCGGAGCAACGCCTCGCCGTTCCGGGAAAGCACCGAACGGGCGTGCTGTGCGGTCTTCGGATCGACTTTCCCCGCCTGGCGGGCGCCTTCCCGATAGGGTCGGAGCATCACCTCCACGCTCTTTGGCTGGCGCCGGGCGAGATCACGCAGGACTCCGTCCCGGAGGATCCAGGGCCGCGGCCGGTTTCCGGTGCGCGCCCGCCGCTCCCGCCAGGCGGCGAGCGTGCGGAGCGAGCCCCGCTGCGAATCGGTCAGGCCGGCAACGTCGAGATTTCGGTAGTACTCGTCCTCGGGAGGCAACCCGTAGAAGGCCGGATCGCTGAGGGGCGCCATCTCCTCCTCCAGCCACTCCAGTCGCGAGAGCGAGCGAGCCCGCTCCGTGAGCTTGTCCCGGAGACGCAACAGGTAGCGAACATCGGCAATGGCGTATTCGACCTGGCGGGGTGTCAGCGGACGCTGGAGCCAGTTCGACATCTGTTCGCTCTTGGAAAGCTCCCGACCCACAAAACCGGCAACCAGCGCGCTGAGTGCGACCTGCAGCCGCTTGCCGTGCCCGATGACCGCCGCTGCCACCTGGGTGTCGAACACGTTCTTCGGCGTCACTCCCGCCAGCGCGTGGAAGATGTCGAAGTCGTGCTTGCCGGCGTGGACCACCTTGAGCACTTCGGGGTCGGCCACCAGTTCGAACAACGGTGCGAGATCCGGTACTGCGAGCGGATCCACCACTGCCTCCACTTCGGTCGACGCGACCTGAACGAGGCCCAGTTCGGGGAACAGGCGGTTCTCGGGGATGAACTCGGTGTCGAGTGCAAAGGCGCCGCTTTCACGGAGGTGGCGCACCAAGTCCGCAAGCGCCTCCGCATCGTGGACCAGACGAACCCCACCGAGATCGCCGGGTGGAGCCGCGGCGGCCGGACGGCCCGATCTCCGTTGGCCGCCGGCGCGTCGTCGTCCGGGAGTCGTCCCCCCGGCGGAGGCGCGGCCCGCATTCCGTTCGGATGCCGCGTTGCGGCTGGTCTCGTCTCCCAAGGATTCTCTGCGCGAGGGTGTCCGGGGGGCGATCCGAACGTCGCGCGTGCAGTCTACCGCCCGGCCCGGTCGCGTAACATCGGCGCTCCCCCATGCCGGAACCCGGAATCCTGAGCGTCCTCCCTCCCGTGCTGGCCATCGTGGTTGCCCTTCTGACCCGGCAGCCGGTGCTGGCGCTCCTGGCCGGGGTGCTCTTCGGAGAGCTGGTACTGGCTGCCGGCCGTCCCGGCCCCGCCCTCGCCGCGGCGTCGGGACGGGTCGTGGACGCCTTCTCCGGCAATGCCGAGATCCTCCTGTTCAGCACCTTGGTGGGCTCCGTCCTGGTACTGGTGGGGCGGCTCGGGGGAGTGGAGGGATTCGTTCGATGGTTCCGCTCCGGAAGCGTCGCCGGCAGCCCGCTCGGAGCCCGATTGCTCGCGCTCGGGCTGGGACTCGGCATCTTCGTGGAGTCGAGCATCACCTGCCTGGTCAGCGGCTCGGTCGCGCGCCCGCTTTTCGACCGGTTTCGGCAATCCCGGGAGAAACTGGCCTATCTCACCGACTCGACTTCGGCCCCGGTCTGCATCCTGATCCCGATGAACGGCTGGGGCGCGCTGATCATCGGCATCCTGGCGACCCTCGGCGTCGAGAACGGAATCGCGCTCCTGATCGGCAGCATTCCGTTCAATTTCTACGCGCTCGCCGCGCTCGGCCTCGCCTTCTGGTTCGGGATCACCAACCGCAACTTCGGTCCGATGGCGCGGGCCCAGCGCCGGGCGGAAGAGACCGGACAGGTGCTTCGCGAAGGGGCGACGCCGCTCGCATCCACCGAAATCCTGGAGGTGCATCCGAAGGAAGGGGCCGTCCCGCGGGCGGTCAACATGCTGGTTCCGCTGGCGGTCATGCTGGTAATGATCTTCGTTTCGCTGCGGATCACCGGAGAGGGAGACCTGCTGGCGGGAAGTGGCGGAACCTCCGTCCTCTGGGCCGTACTCACCGCCATGGTGGTTGCGGTCCTGATGGGCCTCGCCCAGGGCATCCTGCGGATCGCGGAGAGCGTGGACCTGATCCTGCGGGGAGCTTCCGGGATGGTGCCGGTGGTTGCCGTTCTCCTCGTCTCGTTCGCGATCTCCGGGGTGGCGCGGGAGCTGGGCACCGGTGTGTACCTGGCAGGGATTGCGGAGTCGGCGATTCCCGGTTGGCTGTTCCCGACGGTGCTGTTCCTGGTCACGAGCGCGGTGGCCTTCTCCACCGGGACCTCGTGGGGCACGTTCGCGATCATGCTTCCGATCGCGATACCGGCGGTGGCGGCGCTCGGCCTGGATCCGCGCCTGGTGGTCGCGGCGGTGTTGTCCGGTGGCATCTTCGGAGACCACTGTTCCCCGATCTCCGACACGACCATCATTGCCTCGATGGCCTCCGGGTCCGATCTGGTGGACCATGTGAACACCCAGCTTCCCTACGCACTTCTGGGCGCCGGGATCGCGACGCTTGCCTTCCTCGCCGCCGGGTCGCTCTGAACGTACAATCTCCCCGGATGCTCCAGGACTCGCTCCTCGACGTACGGGAACCGGGCAGGGTGGCGGCTGCCTCCGGCCCGGAACTCGTTCCCCTCGATCGGGATCATCCCGGATTCCGTGACTCGGCATACCGGGCTCGCCGGGACACGATCGCCCGGTTGGCTCTCGACCATCGCCCCGGAGACCCGGCGCCGGCAGTGGACTATACGAAGGAGGAGCATGCCGTCTGGGCGCGCGTGCTGGGCAGCCTGACCGCCATGCACCGCGAGTTCGCGTGCGCCGAATACCAGCTTTGCGTGGACGCGGTCTCGCTGAGCCGGGACCGGATCCCGCAGCTCGAAGAGGTGAATGCCGTCATCCGGCCGCTCACCGGTTTCCGGATGCTGCCAGTGGCCGGCCTCGTGGAAGCGCGCGCCTTCCTGTCGGACCTCGCGGACCGCGTCTTCCTCTCCACCCAGTACATCCGGCACCACAGCCGACCCTTCTACACTCCGGAGCCGGATGTCATCCACGAACTGGTGGGGCACGCCGCCACCTTCGCCCATCCCGGATACGCGGCGCTGAGCCGGCATTTCGGCCGGGCGGCGCGCGGCGCCGATGACAAGGACATCGAACGCATCGCCCGGTTGTACTGGTTCACGCTGGAGTTCGGAGCGGTTCTCGAGGACGGTGTTCCCAAGGCATACGGCGCCGGATTGCTCTCGTCGGTCGGCGAGCTCGAACGGTTGCGGGACGCCGAACTGCGGCCGTTCGACGTGGATGCCATCGCCGCGACACCGTTCGATCCGACCGACTACCAGCCCTGGTACTTCCTCGCACCCAGCTTCGGCGAAATGACGGAGCAGGTCTCCCGATTCCTCTCCCGGTTCACGGAGTGAGGCGGCCGTCCGGCAGGCGAAATGGACGGGCGTCTCGCACCGTCAGGCGCCCTTGCAACTCGTTTCCGTGACAGTCTCGTACTGGAGGGATCAGTGACATGAGCGTGGCGAAGTCGCTTTCGGAGATGTACGGGGGCATGGACGCAGCCCAAGTGCAGGCGGATTACCAGCACGTTCTGGTTCCCGGAGAAACTGTCGAGTATGCCTGCAAGACGCTGCGCGACCTCTTCATCGTTACCGACCGGCGCATTCTCAACGTGGACAAGCAGGGACTCACCGGCGCAAAGAAAAATTGATGAGAGCATCGCGTTCCATAAGATCGGTCGCGACTCGGTGGAGTTCGGAGGCAAGCTGGCCGGGATGGTGACGATCCGGATAGGGGCATCTGGAGCTGGCGACAAGTTGGAGGTGGTGTTCGACAAGACCGCCAACGGCGAGGGGATTCAGAAAGTGCTGTCAACCAGGATTTTGGCATGAATTCGTTGTCCCCGCTGTACGGAGATACGTGATTCGTGGTCCTGCCGGAGACCCGAACCGGATCTGGATAATCGGGCGCACCGATCCCCGCCGGGGAGGCGCCATGACCGGACAGATCCCGTGGTTCGTCGACGGGAACGTCAGACCGCGCGCAGCACCACCACGGTGGCGTCGTCCTCGGGCGCACCGCCGCGGAACTGGCGGACATCCCGCAGAATCAGGTCGCAGATTTCCGCTGCCGGGGTCTGGCGGGCGCGTTCCTGCCGCAACAGCGCGGCGAGCCGCTTTCTTCCGTACATCTCGCCGTTGCGGTTCGCCGACTCGGTGATCCCGTCGGTGGACAGCGCGATCAGATCGCCGCTCCCGAGCTGGATTCCCTGTTCGAAGTAGCGCGGGGAGGGGAAGAGGCCCACCGGCAGCCCGGCGGCGGGCACTTCCTCGACGGTCCCGTCGGCGCGCACCAGGATCGGCGGCAGGTGGCCGGCGTTGATATGCACGAGGCGGCGGAGCGGCACGTCCAGAACTCCGTAGAAGAGCGTCGCGTACCGGGTCTCGCCCGCCGATTCGAAGAGCAGCCGGTTGACCCGGTTGAAGATGGCGCGCAGCGCGAGGCTCGACGTTGCGAGTGCATACACCGAGGCTCGGAGGGCGCCGACCAGCAGCGCTGCCGGCACCCCCTTGCCCGCCACGTCGGCCACCGCGATGCCGTAGCGGTCCTCGCCGAGCGGGATAAAGTCGTAGTAGTCCCCACCCACCTCCGAACAGGGTTCGTATACCGCCGCGAGGTCCATGTGGTCCAGCCGGGGTGGCGCGTGGGGAAGCAGATCCTGGAGAACCTGCCCCGCGACTTCGAGCTCGGATATGAGTTCGCGGCGTTCGACGGCTTCCGTGTGGAAGAGAATCCGCTCCAGGGCCGGTGCGGCGCCACCGGCATAGGAACGGAGTGTCTTCTGATCCCCCTCGTCGAAGGCGTCCGGTCGCGAAGCCTCCAGGATGAGGATCCCCACCCGGCGTCCGCCGGCGCCGAGTACCGGCGCCACGAGTGCCGAACGGGCGTCGGTGCTGATGTCCGGATCCGGCGCCGCTTCGTCGTCCGATGCGCACCAGGCTTCGGATCGCCCGGCGGCCAGCACCCGGCTGACGATGCCGTCCGGACTCGGAATTGCTTCCCCGCGCCGGCGCGGGCCCCACTCCGCCCGCCTGCCCCTCTCACGCCGGGCCAGAACGGTGGCGCCATCAAGGCTCATCACCGTGAGGGTGGCCCGATCCGCCTCCGGCAGCACGATGCGCGCCCCGGCGAGAACCTGGTCTCCGGTACGCCCGACCTCAAGGCTGCGACCCATCTCCTGGAACGCCTGCAGCAGACGGCGCTCCGGGGAGAGCTCCCGGGCGCTCACCCGTGCGTCCCCGGGAACCCTACCGGTACGCGAAGCAGTAGAAGAGACCGTCGCCGCCGGTGCCCTGGAGATCGGACTGGCTGCACCCGCGGGAACCGTGCGCCGAATTCCACGAGGTTCCGTCGTCTCCTCCCCCGATCCGGTCATGGTGGCCCACCCGGGCGCTTCCGTCGCTGCTGTTGCTGGTCCAGTTGGAACAGTTGGTGTCGCCGTCGCCCATGAATCGGGCTCCGTCGGCGGCCGTGCCGGTGATGATGTCGTGCCGGTTCACGTCGTCCCCGCGGCCGCTGATGACGTCGCCGGTTTCGGAAACCGAATTCTCCTTGCTCAGCTTGTTGTCCGCACCATGAAGATCCGCCACGTTCCGCGCAACCATCACACCGTTGGCATTGTGCCAGGGACCGCCCTTGATCCGGTCACGGGCGTCCACCTCGTCGGTGCTTAGATAGGCATGCCAGGTGAGGCCGGGATCGGCGCCCGCTTCCCGGGCGAGCATGGTGCAGTGGGCGTCGGCGCCGTCGAGCCCGCCGAGATTGGCCCCGTCTCCCGGGCCCTGGCTCGTCAGGAAAAAGGTCATGGGTTCCTGGGCGGCGAGGAGGCCGGGAACGGCAGCGAGGGAGAGCACGAGGGTGGCGCGGCGCATGGTTCGACTCCTTGTCCGGTGGGCGACCGGAGGGCCGGATTGTAGGCGGATGCGCCGCCATCCGGCCGGCGCCAACCGTCCGGTCCCTCCTCGTGGGACTCCGGCCGCCGAGCGTCAGGCCGAACGTGGGGGGGAATGCCGGAAACGACGCATCGCGAACCAGAACAGCGGCAGGATGAAGATGACCCAGAAGCCGTAGGTGAGGATCCGGTACCCGATGCCGATCAGCCCTTCGAGCCCGGCCTGGGCCAGGAGAACGGCAGCCAGCAGCACGAGTGTGGAGGTCGCGGGACGCAGCCACGCCTTGAGCTCCCGGCCCTGTTCCTCCACCGCGCGGGCGATCCGCTCGTTGCAGGCGTGGATGAGGCTGGTTGCGGTCTCGATGAGGGTTCCGAACAGGATCACCGGGAACGCGACGAAAAGGATCGGGGAACCGATGTGGTCCAGCAGCGTGAACGACGGAACCGTCTCCTCGAGCATCGACGGTCCGAATCCGGCGATGGCGATGAAGAAGAAGACGGCGGGAAGGATCCCGATGGGGCCGGCGAGGATGCCGGCGAGGACCGCGTCCCGGCGGGTTCGGAGATGGCGGGCGCAGAAGAGGACCGCCGGCAGGGTGCCCACGTTGTAGGCCATGTACTCGGCGCCGCCGAGTGCCCAGTCGCGGGTGATGCCGCCCGCTCGGAAGGCGGCCCCGATTTCCGGCCCGAAGGAGCGGAGTGCGGCGACCAGCAACCCGATGTACACCGCATACAGGGCAATGGACCAGAACGAAAGGAAATTCTCGACAGCGCTGGTCCCCCGGAATACCAGCCACCCGACCACCAGAGTGATGACGATCACGCCGACGGCGTAGGGCAGGCCGAGCGAACGGGAGACGACTTCGCCGCCGGCTGCCGCCACCACCGAGACCACCACCAGCATCGAAGCCAGGTAGATCATCTCGTAGAGCCAGTTCCAACGCCCGAGCAACGCGCGGGCAAACGTCCGGTAATCGAACGCGCGGGTTCTCCGGGCCACCTCGAAGGTCAGCGCGCAGACCACCGACCAGAGGGGAACGGTGATCACCAGCATGGCCAGCAGTCCGCCGATCACCCCCTTCGTCAGAAAGAAATCCACGAGTTCCCGGCCGGTGCCGTACCCGCCAGCAATCATCATGGACTGGAAGCAGAATCCGGGAAGCAGGATCCGCTGGAACCAGCCGGAACGCAGGGGGTTCTTCATGCGAGTGTCGCCGGTCCGGGGTGGGCCGCCGGCTGGTGGAGAATATGCGGTCCCTTCCGTCCGGGGGGCGGATATGCTCCGGCGCCATGCGTGCTCAGGGAATGGGGACGGCGCCGTGCGGCGTGCTCTTCGGGCTGGTTGCGGTCTTCGCCGCGGGAGCCGCCCCTGCCCAGGAAGGGTCCGCTTCCGCCGAATCCCCGGCGGTGGAACTGGTGGAACGGTGGTTTTCCCTGGCCGGGGAACTCGGCGACGATCCAGCGAGCCACCAGGCGTTCCTGGATCTCTACGAGGAGGACGCGCTCCACATCCAGGGTCCCGCGGGAACCCACCAACGCGGGACGGCGATGTTCCGGGGTCGGGAGAAGGTGGCGCTGCTGATCGCCCGTCTCGTGGAGCAGTGGACCGACCACACCCTCCGCCTGGAAGTCTCGACCGCTGCCGAAGTGTCGGAGACGGTCATCCCGCAAGCTCCCGGCCCCTGGGGAGGGCCGCTGGTTGCGGTCGAGTTCACGCTGTCAGGCACGCGCAAGGACGAGGAGCGCCGCTACACCGTGCCGGCCGCCGGATTTTTCCGGGTTCGCGGCGACCGCCTGGCCCGGGTCCGGATCTATCTCGGGATGGGCGAAGCCGCCGAGGTGGAGATCCAGCGGTAGCTTGGGGTCCGTGCCGGGCACTCGCGATTCTTCGGTCCCTCGTTCCGTTCCGGGTTGCTGTAGCGCAGGTCGCCCGTCTCCGGGTAGCCCGGGCCGCTTCCGGCACATGGGCGCCCGATGATGCCCCGGCTGCGAACTCGCGTTCGGGGGCATCGGGATCGCCGCAGACCGGGACGTCTCCCCAACCCTTGAGAGGGGGCCGGTGGCCGCTCACCAGCCGAGGGCGCCCTGGAGCGCGAGTCGCCGGTCCCGCGTTCCCATGACGCTCTCGCGCCGCGCCCCTTCGAGGTCCAGCCGGAAGAGCGGACCCAGCTGGTAGCGGGCGCCGAGCCGCAGGGCCCGGCCCATCTCCGCCATCTGGAGGCCCGCATACGGGGTCAGGACCCCGGCCAGGGGAAGCCCGAACCCGTGGCCGCCCTCCGCCGTCAGCCGCCGCTCCGCCCGCAACCCCGCCATCGGGGTCGGGGAGAACGCCGGGGTCCGGTCGAACATCTGCTGCAGGCCGCTCTCCGTGCCCCCCTGCGACGGCGCCACCTTCAGGAACGGACCCCGTCCCTCATCGCCGGGATCGAGGCTCACCATCGCCCCCACGCCCCACTCACGGCGTTCCGTCTCGGCGTGCGTGACCAGCGCCCGGCTACGCACTTGCAATGTCAGTCCCGGGTCCCGCATCCGGTACGCCACGCTTCCGCCGACCTCGACCCCCGCGCCCTCCACCGCGTCGCCCCGGTCGTACAGAACCCCCACCTCCAGCGCCGGCGTCAGCGTACCCGTGCCCAGCGTCCGCTCGTGCGAGCCTTCCAGCATCAACCGCAACCGGCTGGTGTGCGCCGTCAGGCCCTCGAGGCCCGACTCCGAGGCCGTGCTGAAGCGCGCGTACGAACCCTCGCCCTTGACCGCCAGCCGGGTCATGCCCCCCGCCAGCAGATCCGCATCCCGGAACAGCACGCTCCGACCGCCCACCGCACCGCTCGCAAACGACATCCCCGCGTCCCGCTTGTTCATTCCCGTCTCGGTCACTCGCACCTCGCCCCGACCGTAGCCCCCGCTCGCCCACAGGTTCGACCCGTCGGGCGCCAGCCACGCCAGGTAGGGGTGCGCCGAGGTCAGTCCCGCCTCGTAGATCCCGGCCACCGAACCGGTCTCGGCGGCGCCGCTCGCATCGAAGTCGCCGGTCGCGTGCGACACCACGATCCCCGCGAGGAAGTCCGAACCGATCCGCGCGTCCGCGCCCACGTGCGCGGACCACAGTCCCCCGTCCCACGAGACCTCACGGTCGGTCCCGGAAAGCGACAGCCGTCCGCCCCGGCCCCAGACGCCGATCGCCGGGAATCCGCCCTCCTCCTCTTCCTGGCCGAGCGTCATGCCGAACGCCGCCCCGTCCAGCACGTCGGCGAGCCGCAACGGCCGGTCGGTCCGCCCGCCGAATCCGGTCCGATCTCCTAACGCTCCCGTCCGGCCGTCGTGCCGCAGGTTGAGCACTCCTTCGGAAGAGGCGGACATCGGCATCGCGCCCAGCCGCAGCTCGCGCGACGCGAACCCCGCCGACACCGACTCGATCCGGTCGGCAACCGCCCCCAGCGTCTGCGTCGCGAACCCCGCCGCGAACTGCGGAAGGATCACCTCGTTCAACCGATTCGCACGACCCAGCGCCTCCGCCGACGTCGTGTTCCGCACCGTCACCGACACCGACTCCGCCGTCACCCCGCCGTAGTCCCCGCCGGACACCCGGTGGCTCACCGTCGCCCTCATGTCCGCCAGCGAGTCCTCGTCCTCCACCCCGCTCACCGTCACCGTCTGCGGGGTGTCCCAGTTCGCGGCGGTAAAGGAGAGCGCCTCCGAGACCGTCGCCGCTCCCCCGTCGCTGCTCGCCGGGGTGACCGTCACCGGACCCGTCGGTTCGCTGGTGAGCACCACCGTGTAGGTCCCGCTTCCGTCCTCGTCCACCGTCAGTTCGGTCGGGGTCACCGTCACCCCCGCCTTGTCGTTGTCGGTCACCCGCACCGACACCGCATCGGCCTTCACCGAGTCGTAGTCCCCGCCCGAAACCTCGTGGGTCAGGGTCGCGGTATCCGCCACCGCGTCGGCGTCCTCCGCCGCGCGGACCGTCACCGTCTGCGCCGTGTCCCAGTTCGCGGCGGTGAACCCGCGCGACGCCGGCGCCACCGTGATGTCCCCCGCCGCGCCAGCGATCGCCACCGTCACCTCCGCCGTCGGCTCGCTGGTCAGCGCCACCGTGTAGGTCCCGCTTCCCCCCTCGTCCACCATCAGTTCGGTCGGGGTCACCGCAACCCCCGCCTCGTCGTTCTCGGTCACCCGCACCGACACATCGGCGATCGAAACCGAACCGTAGCCCCCGCCCGACGCCTCGTGGGTCAAGGTGGCTGTGTCCGCCACCGCGTCGGCGTCCTCCGCCGCCCGGACCGTCACCGTCTGTGGCGTGTCCCAGTTCGCCGGGGTGAACGTCAACGACGACGGTGAAACCGTCACATCCCCGGACGCGCCCGACACCGTGATCGTGACGTTCCCCGAAGGACGCCGGTCCAGAACCACCGTGTAGACGGCGCCGCCGCCCTCCGACACCCGCAGCGTCGCCCGCGACACCGTCACGCCTTTCGTCCCCGTGGGAGTCGTCGAGCCGCCGCCGGAACCGCCACCACCTCCTCCGCCGCCACTGGCGGTCGGCGCCTGCGACGTCGCCGTTACCCGGATCACAATCTCCTCGGTGTCCGAGTTGCCGTTCCCGTCCGACGCCGTCACCTCCATCGTGTATGTCCCTACCGTTGTCGTCGTGAACATCAAACGCGCCTGGTTCAGCGCCGTGCCGCCGGGAATCGCCGGCGCCGTCTCGCCCGCCTTGCGCGTCCAGGCGTAGGTGATCGGGTCGTTGTCCCCGTCCGTCGCCACCGCCGTGATGTCCACCGCCTGGCCGGCCTTCACTGTCCGGTTCGCGATCCCCGACAGCACCGGCGACTCGTCGTCATCCTCGATCGTCCCCGTCGCCGTCGCGTCCGTGATCGTCGTCCCCGCCGATGCATCGGACAGGGTCACCGTGAACGTCTCGTTGTTCTCGTCGAGATCGTCGTTCGTCACCGACACCGTGACCGTCGCGCTGCCCGCGTTCGCCGCGACCGTCGCCGCGGTCGCCGGCGTCACCGCGGTGAAGTCCGTGCCCGCCGTCGCCGTGTCGCCGCTTTCCGCCGTCACCGTGTACTTGAACGACGCCTCCGACGAGGGCGCAGGAGAAGCCGTCACCGTGAACGTGAACGTCCCGCCCTCCGCCGCCGTCACGTCCCCGATGCTCAGCGAGGTCGGGACGTTCTTCAGCGTGCCGTCCGCCGTGCGGTCGGCCCCCCGCACATAGCCGGTCCCGTTGCGCAGGGTGATCCGGTAGGCCTCCGCGCCTTCCACCGTCGAGTCGAGGATCGTCGGGATCGTCACCGTCCCGGTCGTGCTCGCGGTGCTGCCGAAACTTGCGGTGAAGTTCCTCGGACCGAGCGAACCCCGTATGTCCGCCGCAGTGAAACCGTTCGAACTCCGCGCCGCCAGCCGCAGACGCACCTTCAGGTCTCCGGTCAGCGCCTTGTCCGACGTGACCGTCAGGCTGATCGCCGTCCCCTCGGTCACCGCCGCCGGATCATTCAGAAGCTGCAGGACCGGCGTCGTGTCGGTCACCGTCACGTCCACATCGTCGATACCGAGCTCGTTGCCGTAGTCGGCGTCGGAGCTCGCCGACGAATGCGTCAAGGTCGCCGTGTCGTCCTCCGCGTCCGCGTCCGTCCCCGCGTTCACCGTGATCGTCTGCGCCGTGTCCCAGTTGGATGTCGTGAAGGTCAGCGGCGAACCCGCCACCGTTACATCGCCCGACGCGCCGCCCACCGTCACGGTCACGCTCGCCGAGGGTCTCCTGTTCAGCTTCACCGTATAGGTGTTGCTGCTCCCCTCTTCAACCGTCAGCGACGACGGCGAGATAGTCACCCCGGCGGGAGGGTTCGGTGTCGCCGTCACCTCGTTGGACATGGGAGCAAGGATGGCGGTCGGGACACCCGGAGGGGGGGTGGTCGTGCGCCCGACCTGGAAGCTGTACGCGGTACCGTTGGTCAGACCCGTCACCGTGTGGGTTCGTTTTGTCTTCCCGCCGGGAATGTCGTACATGCTGCCGCTGCCCCCTCCGGCGCCTTTCTTCTGAAGGTACACCCAGGAGAGGAAGAACTCCGGGTCCGCATATGTCCAGTCAAGTCTCACCCGTCCGTCACCCGGCGTGGCGGAAAGGACGATGGCGCTGGCCATCGGCGTCACGGTGACTGCATCCGAGACCACTCCGTAACCGACGTTGTTCACCGCGCGGATCTTGAAACTGTACGTTCTGCCGTTCCTCAGACCCGTCACCCGGTAACTCTCCGTCGTTGCGCTGGCCCCGGTCATGGTGATCCACGACCCGTAGCGCCCCGTGCCCGACTTCTGCCGGTAATCCCATCCGGTAATGCTGGGATCACTTGGAATCGCCCACGTCAACAATACGCTTCCAGAGCCCGGAGTGGCGCTGACTCTCGTTGGCTTGACAGGTACTTGCGCTTGCTGTCCGATGATACCGGCATCCCTCTGGTTGGTCCGAGCCAACCCGGCGGCGTTCCGTGCCCCCGCATCCGGCGCAAGGACGACGGCCAGCGAGATCGTAGTGAGTGCCGCGACTCGGCGGCGAGCGTTTCTTCTACCGGGCGCCCTCAGCCCCGCGTCTGGATTTCGGGGGGGGGGGGGGGGGTAGAGAGTCGCGTTGCGCCGGACCGAAACCAGCGGGGCCCAACACCCGCGTCACGCGCTGCGGCCTTGCTGTCACTTCCATCACGAACTCCTGCGAATGGCCGAATAAAGGAGCAGGAACACTCCATCGGGGTTGGTGAACCACCCCAGGGGAATCACCGGTTTATGTAAAGGGGATTGTTTCCGAATCAGGAGTCGCAAATCAAGTGCGTGTATGAGCCCACGGGATATCCCGGTCGTTCACGACGAAAGGGGCCTCAACTCAATTTCGAGTGGATACGGGCGGGAAGCCCGTCGGGGGGCCGGGTGTCAAGGGCGGGCGTAGCCCGGCGGAGTGGACCCTTGACGCACGGACCCACGAGGGGCATGCTTGGTTCGGGTCGAAGGCAGCAGAATGCTGTTTTCGGCCCATCACTGCCTGGGAAACTCCTCATGGAGAACCAGATATTCGGAACCGCGCTCGGCTTGACGGGACTTTGGTTCGTCGAGGTTCCTCCCGCACCGTTTTCTTCCTCATCTCCGGGAAATTCGACTTCCCAAGCTCAGCACCCATTTCGCCTAACCCACTCGAAATTCGGCTCTATTGAATTTCGAGTGGGTTATGCGAGGTGAGGGTTGAGCTTGGAGAAGTCGAGTTTTCCGGCGATAAGAAAGAAAACGGTGCGGATGGTGCGGAAGGAACGATACCCCCTGGCTTTCCGCTTGGCGGATTGGAAGAGGCCATTGAGGGCTTCTATGAACCCGTTGGTCTGGCGGGTTCGGGCCCACGCGGTGATGCCGTCGAAGTGTCTTCGGATCATCCGGGCGACGGCTTTCATGGGTTCGATCCGGGATCGATTCACGTTGGTGCACCACTGCTGGAGCATGGCCCGCATGACATGGACTTGCTTGCGGTGGAGGATGGCACGGAGTTGCTCCCGGTACCGCCAAGCTCGAGTGGTGCGCTTCCCAGCGGTCTGTGCGATCAGCGCGTTGAGTGCGGCGCGTTGGTTACGGCTGAGGTGTGTCGGATTCTTGAGCAAGGTCCAGCGCATGCCCTTGATCCCCGGATCGACCCGCTGCTCGATGCGTCTGGTTTCGTCGAGGGCACTCGAGGCGTGGGCGACGACATGGAACTTGTCGAAAGTGATTTGGGCATGGGGCAAATGCTTCGCAACCCCCTTGATGAAAGCAGGGGACATGTCGATCGAGACGAACCGGATCGCTTCGGGAGCGCCACCCTGTACCGCCAAGTTCCGGGCGAATTGTCCGACCGTGTCGGCCCCCCGGCCCTCCCCGACAAACAGCACCCGGCGCTTGCGGGCGTCGGCGGCAACGGTGACATAGGCGTGCCCCCGGGCCCGGGAGGTCTCGTCGATTGCGACGGCGCGAACGTCGCCCTGGTCGTCCTCCGCGGAGGCGAGTTCCACGTATTGGTTGCAGATGGTCTGAACCCGGTGTGGAGAAATCTTGTTCAACCGTGCGACCGCGGCGAAGGGCATTTCCCGACTCATGACGATCACCAACGCTTCGAAGAGCGCAGTGAACCCGGAGACCTGACCCGTCCAGGGCGTGGTGACCAGCGCGATCCGTCCGTCGGGCAGACGGACTCTCGGAACCCTCGCTACCACTTCGCATTCATACTGGAAGAAGTTGAGGTGGCGATAGCGCTTGGTCTTGGTGTCGTGGATGGGGTGTGTACCTTCGTGGTCCTTGTGAGGAAAGCGGGCGCCACGCTGAAAGTCGATATGGATGATCAGCTTGCGATCACACTCGACAAACTTCACGCTTTCGACGAACCAAGGTTCGATGAGGCCAAGGGCGGTTGCGAAGATGCGGTGGATATCTGTCATGAGATGCTTCTCCTATGCAGAGATGGGCCGAAAAGCAGCATTCTGCCGCTTTTCGAGCCCGAACCAAGCATGCCCGTCGCGGGTCCGTGCGTCAAGGGTTCGCTCCGCCGGGCTACGCCCGCCCTTGACACCCGGCCCCCCGACGGGCTTCCCGCCCGTACCCACTCGAAATTGAGTTGAGGCCGAAATTCAATAGAGCCCGAAAGGGGAACCCATGAAGACGCGCTCGAGGGAGCGGCATCTGGCCGCATCTCGGTATCCGGCGCGGAGACAACGGCCAGCGTGATGGTGGCGCGTGCCGCGTTCCGGCGGTTCTCCTGCTGGGCGACCTCAACCCCATGTCTGGATTTCGGGGGGAGATATGCGTTCACGCGGTACGGGGAACCATGTCGCTGCGCAGCCGGTTGTCATGACGGTGAATTTCCCGGATCGGCAGGCAGGAAGCGCGGATGCTCATTTGAGTAACGCCTCGGAGGGTAACACCGACAAAGCGAAGCATGTTCTCCTGGTCAGCTTCATCGTGTCATGTCCCGCTCGCTCCCTCGTCCACCGCAAGTTCGGCCAGAGTGATCGTCACCGTGATCGTCGCGCTGGTCGCTTGTCTTGCGCAGCGATGCTACCCCCGGTCGCCGTCGCAACCGCCGTGAAGTCCGTGCCCTCGGTCGCCGATGGTCAGCAAAGTCGTATCGTCGTTCAGACCGACGCACCACATCGCTCCCGGGCGCGGGATCAGGGGCGCGAAGCGCACATCCCCGATCAGAACGCCACTGTGCGGTTCCTTCACCATCCGACAGCAGGTTCACGCGCGGACCGCGCGTATCCGTTCGACGGTGCGTCGGAGCGCCGGCGTCACTCCCTCGCGGCGGGCAAGACCGCGCAGATCCCATTCGGCGACCGTTCGCATGTCCATCCGCATCCGGCCGGAGAGCGAATCGAAGACCTGCTCGTAGCCGGCGCGGGCGCCTTCCTCGTCCCCCGCGGCCAGCCGCGCGATGGCGAGCAGCAATCCCTGCCGGGCCGAGCGGGACGGATCCTGCGAACGGGCCTGCTCGAAGAGCGTCACGGCTTCCTGGTGGCGCCCCCTCAGGAACACCGCGTAGGCCAGGTTGTACCTGCCGAACACGAAATCGGGGGCGAGTTCCAGAGCCCGCCGGAATGCCGCCTCGGCCTCCGGAAGCCGCCCCAGATCGCGCAGGGTGACCCCGAGGTTGGAAACGAAGCTGTGGTTGAGCGGATCCAGCGCCGAAGCCCGCTCGAGGGGTTCCAGCGCTTCGGCGGTCCGCTCCAGTTCCCCGAGGGCCGCCCCCGCATTGGCCCAGGCAGAGGCGAACTCGGGCAAGGCCCGCGCGGCCCGCCAGAACGCATCCAGCGCCCCCTCGAGATCGTCGAGCCGGATCAGTGTCTTGCCGAGTTCGAAATGAGCCGCCGCGAACTCGGGGTCGAGGTCCGCCGCCCGGCGGAAGGCCTCCGCCGCCCGGGCCGGTTCGCGGCGTTCCGCATGGGCGCAACCGGCGAGAAGCTGGCCGACCGCGTTGTCCGGCTCTTCCCGGGCCGCGCGGAGGGAGGCTTCGGTCCGGATCCCGGGTTTCGGGGCGTGGAGGCCGATACGGCGAAGCGCCTCCGGCGTCCGGGCCGCCTCGAGGTCCCCGGCGTCGGGTCCCGAAACCGCCGGCGGGGCCGCCGGGGCCCCGGGCGGCCGTCGCACTTCGAAATGACAGGCGGCGCCGCGGCCGCCGAGTATCTCGCCCGCCCGGAGCAGAAGTTCGCCCTCGTCGGCGGTGGCGAGCAGGTTCCGCTGTCCGACGCCGAGGTGCTGGAGGCGGGCAAGGAGATAGGACGGAGTTGCGATCACCGCGACCGGGGGCGCTCCCCGGGCGGCCACCCGACAGGGGAAGGCCCGGTGCACCTCGGGAAGCCAGACCGTGCCGGCGTCCTCGGGGATCGTTGGCAGCCGATGAAGATCGAGAGCCAGATCCTCCGTGGTCGGCGGCGTCACCGCGTCCCCGGCCGGCGGAGCGGCGCCGGCGGTTCCGAGGGTCAGCTCCCAGCGCTTGCCTCCCGGGATCGGCCGGTGCGCCGGCCAGCCGCCGCCCGTGTCCCTTTCCGAGGCTCTTCCGGCCTCCGCGACCGGAATCTCCACCGGAATCCACTCCCGTGCCATCCAACGGATTATGAACGACCGGTTCGCCCCCGTATCCTTCGACCGTACCCGATGACCAACACGCTGCACCGCTACGGAACAGCCGCCAGCCTTGCCGACGATTACATCGTGTTCGCCATGCCGGCGCGCGGAATCAATGACGAGGGTTCGGTCGAGAAGCTCCGCCGCTTCACCGAGATCGCGATCCGGCACCGTCCGGTGAACCTCGGCGACGCCACCCGCGGCGGTATCCATCGCTCGTCGCGGCTGAATCCGCTCGCCCACTGGCGCCGCCGCCGGCGGCTCGAGGCGGAAGCGATCCGTTCCGGGGTCTCGGCGCCGACCGTGGTCTCCGCGGTCTTCGATACCGAGGAAGCCCTGGTGGCGTTCCTCGTCGACGTGAAGAAGGCGGATCTCGGGATTTCGATCAACATCAGCGGCCTGACCGAACGGGCACGGGAACTCGCGCGCCAGGCGGGCATCATCCGCCACAGCGTCGAGTATTCCCTCGGTTTCTTCGGCAACCTGGATCGACTTCCGGACCGCGCCACCCTCCAGCTTTCGACCATGTGCGGGCACGGCATGCTCTCGTTCGGCTTCGCCCGCAAGATGCTGGACCGGGTGCGGACCGGCCGGCGGAGCCCGAAGGAGTGCGCGGAGACGATGGCGCGTTTCTGCTCGTGCGGGATCTTCAACATCACCCGCGCTTGCCGGATCCTCCGCGAGGACTGAGTTCGGGGTCCGGCCCGTCCGGGTTCGGGAGTCCGGCGGCGTTCCCCCGGCACACCAGATCGGGAAGGACGGCGCCGATCTCCTCGCGAACCACCGCGTCGGCGAGGCGGTCGAGGGGCGTCGGTTCCCGGTTCACGATGACGAGCTGCGCCCCCGCGGCCCTGGCCAACCGGGGGATCGAGGCCGCAGGCTCCACCACGAGCGAGGATCCGACCGCCAACAGCAGGTCGCAGCGCTCGGCGGCCCGCTGCGCGTCGGCGAGCACGTCGAAGGGCAGCATCTGCCCGAACGAAATCGTCGCCGGTTTCAGGAGTCCCCCGCAGGCGCGGCAGCGTGGCGCCCCTTCCCCGCCAGCCACCCGCCGGGCGGCCTCGTCCATCGGGATCCGCCCGCCGCAGTCGAGGCACGCCGCTTCCACCGTCGTCCCGTGCAGCTCCAGGACGGCGGCATCCGGGATTCCCGAACGCTGGTGCAGTCCGTCGATGTTCTGCGTGATCATGGCGATCAGCCGACCCTGACGGTGCAGGGTGGCGAAGGCCTCATGCCCCGCATTCGGCTGCGCATCCCGCATCGCCGGCCATGCCGCCACCTTCTGGCGCCAGTACTCCTCCCGGTCCGCTTCGTTCGCGAGGAACTCCTGGAGGGTCACCGTCCGGTTCCGCGCCCAGATCCCGTCCGGGCTTCGGAAATCCGGGATTCCCGATTCGGTCGAGATCCCGGCGCCGGTGAACCCGGCGATCCGATCCGCTCTGGCGACCAGCGCCCGCGCCGTTCGTCCGGTTTCGACTCCCGTGCCGACCACCCGGCTCAGTCGGCGCGTCCGAGGCCCAGATTCGTCTTTCCCCGGATGGGAACATGGCCCCGGGCCGCCAGCAGTGTGCCGAGATCATCCTGCCCGTCCGGTCCGCAGCGGGTCGCGGCGCCCACCGAGATGATCGTTTCCGATGTGCGGGCAGCCTCCTCCACTGCGGCGAGAACCTCCGGAACCCGAGACATGTCGATCTTGATCTCCACGATCGCGGAGAGCACCCGTTCGCCGAGAAGATCCTCCCGAATGGCGCCGGTGGCGGGGTCGGGCATGAGGGCGGTGACCGGATTCCGCTTTTCGAACCGGACGCCGAGGGACGCCAGCCGCCGGGTTACACCGTCCATGTCGGCGAAGGTGGCCGAGACTCCCGGCCTGCCGAACTCCACCGTCATGCCGCATTCGCCGACGGACACCCGCCCGGTCACATCGTTGGTCTTGACTTCCTCGGTGCCGCGGCCGTGCACCCCGGTGGCCTCGTGGGAGACCAGCGGATCGCTGAAGGCCCGGCGGACGATACGCGGCCAGGCGAGGTCGTCGGGTTCAATTGCCGAAGTCGGGCAGACGTCCGGCGCCGGGTCGAAGCGCAGCCGCAACCAGCCGAGCACCCGGCGGAGACCGCGGATCAGACGCGGATTCAGGTTCTCGGTGCTGAGGTTGCGGTAGCAGGTGTAACACTCGACGCACTGGTCGCTGTTCACGAACGCCCGCCCGTCGTCCCCGATGCGGATCGCCGAGACCGGACAGACTGCGACGCAGTTGCCGCAGCCCACGCAACGCTCCCGGGAAATGCGCATCCTCAGTCGGCTTCTTCCGCGGTCTCCAGCGTGTATTCACCCAGGTGATGGATCACTTCCTCGCCCATCAGGTAGCGAAGGGTGTTGGTGAGCTTCTTCCTCTGGATGAACAGGTCGTGCTCCGGGTACAACCCCGGAGGACTCATCGGACTCTTGAAGTAGAACGAGAGCCATTCCTGGATTCCCCGCAGCCCGGCGCGCGAGGCAAGATCGAGGAAGAGCGCGAGGTCCAGAACCAGGGGCGCCGCAAGGATCGAGTCCCGGCAGAGGAAGTCCACCTTGATCTGCATTTCGTATCCCAGCCAACCGAAGATGTCGATGTTGTCCCAGCCTTCCTTGTTGTCCCGGCGCGGGGGGTAATAGTTGATCCGGACCTTGTGGTACAGGTCGCCGTACAACTCCGGGTACTTGTCGGGCTGGAGGATCTGGTCCAGTACGCTCAGCTTGCTCTCCTCCTTGGTCCGGAAGGATCCGGGGTCATCCAGGACTTCGCCGTCCCGGTTTCCGAGGATATTGGTGGAGAACCAGCCGGAAAGGCCAAGCATCCGGGCCTTGAAACCCGGCGCCAGAATCGTCTTCATCAGGGTCTGCCCGGTCTTGAAGTCCTTGCCGGCGACGGGGACACCCCTTTCCGAAGCCAGTTGACCGAGCGCCGGGATGTCGGCGCTCAGGTTCGGGGCCCCGTTCGCGTAGGGCACCCCCGAGCGGATCGCGGCGTAGGCGTAGATCATGCTGGGAGCGATGTGCTCCGAGTTCTCCCGCAGGCCGCGCTCGAAGGATTCGACATCCCGGTGGACGTCGGCTTCCTCCAGAAAGGTCTCGGTGGATCCGCACCAGATCATGACGCTGCGGGCAGCCCCGGCCGCTTCACGCGACTGCTCGATGTCGTCCATGAGCATCTTCGCCAATTCCATCTTGTTGGCAGCCGACTTGGTGTAGTCGCCGTCCAGCTTCTTCACGAATTTCCGGTCGAAGACCGCCTTCATCGGGCGGATCCGGGACAGTTCCCCGCGCACCGTCTCCAGTAGCGCCGGCTCGAGAACCCCCGCCTTGCGGGCGGCCGTCCACGCGTCATCGGGGAACACGTCCCAGCCGGCGAAGGAGAGGTCCCCGATCGGGCTCAGCGGGACGAAGTCGCGGATGAGTGGCGCCCGGCCCTCGGTGCGGCGACCGAGGCGGATCGTGCTCATCTGGGTCACGGAACCGATGGGCGCCGCCACCCCGCGCCGAATCGCGTGGATCCCGGCGATAAAGGTGGTGCTGACGGCCCCGATTCCGGGGAGGAGGATGTGCAGACCGCCATCGGCCGGCGCGATATCGAAACGCTGGGTACTCATTCGGGTGTGAAGTCTACGGGAAGGAACGAGGCCGGGGCTGCAGGTTATTCTCACCGGATGGGCGTTCCCGCCCCCGCAGGTTTCCGGTTCGTGCGTCGCGGCGCCTTCCTGGCGGCGGTTCTCCTGTTTCCGGTTCTGCCCGCGGCGGAAGCCGCCGGGGCTGCCGGACCGCCTTCCGTTTCCGCCCCGCAGCCACCCCGTCCGCTGCGCGTGGTGACCCGGGAAGCGACCCGGACGGTCGGGGTTCGTCGGGTGGACGGCGCCGAGATGGTGGGACTCCGGGACCTGGGCGCGGCGCTCGGTGGGTCCGTGCGCCCGATTGCCGGGGGCGACCAGATCCTGCTCGTCATCGGGGACCGGGTGGTGCGATTCGACCGGAACCGCAGTTTCGTGACGGTGGAAGGCCGCATGCGGGTGCTCCGGGAGCCGAGTCGGGTGGTTTCCGGGGAGTGGTTCGTGCCCCTCGACTTCGTTGTCCGCGTGCTTTCCGACGTGCTCCCCGGAGACAGTGAATACGATGCGCGGGAACGGGTTCTTTTCCGCGGCGCCAGCACCACCCTCCGGGTGGAGGTCACCCGGACTCCGGGAACCACGCGCATCACCGTGCGCACCGACCCGCCGGTGCCGCTCGGGGCGGTCGAGGGCGACGGGCGGGTGGTGGTGCCGATCCCGGTCCCCTTCCTGGAAACCACTTTCGGTGGCGAGGCCCCGCGTGATGGAGTGGTGGAGGAAGTGAATCTGAGCCGGCGATCGCGGGACTACCTGGTGGAGGTGGTCACCGGGCCGAACTACGGGCGGGTCGTGCGGGAGACCATCCCGGGAGGCATCCGGCTCGATCTGATCCGGGCGGCCGTTCGGGCGGCAGACCGCCTCGAGGATGCGGCTCGGGAGGCCCCGCCGCTTCCGCTTCGGGATCGGGGCCGCCTCGCGCCCGAGGGGATCCGGACGGTCGTGATCGACCCCGGCCACGGAGGTTCGGACATCGGTGTCACCGGCTCGTCCGGAGTGGCGGAGAAGGACCTGGCGTTGCTCGTCGCTCTCGCGCTCCGGGATCTCCTGCTGGAGGAGTACGGCCTCCGGGTCATCCTGACCCGGGATCGGGACCGCGATGTCCCGCCGGATGACCGGGCCGCATTCGCCAACGCGGCGCGCGCCGATGTCATGGTGAGCATCCACCTGAACGCCTCGCTCGGGAGCGAGGCTTCCGGAAGCCATGTGTACTACTACGCGCCGGCCCGCTCGGCTCGTTCCACCACTCCGGATCCCGCGTTCTTCGTCCCCTGGGAGGACTCGCAGATCCCGTGGGCGCCGGAATCGCGACGGCTCGCGGAGGCCCTCCTCGTCGAATTGGAGGGACTCCCCGTTCCCGCCCGGAGCGTCGCCGGAGCGCCGCTCCTCGTCCTCGGGCGGGCGGCCATGCCCGCGGTGTTGATCGAACTGGGGTTCCTGACGTCGACGGAGGATGAGCCGCACCTCGTGCGACCCGAATTCGCAGGGGAAGCGGCGCGCGCCATCGCCGCCGGGCTCATGCGATACCGGACCCTGCTGATGGAATCGCGCGCCACCGGGATGCCGGGATGATCCGTCGCCCGCTGTGGCTCGCCGTCCTCCTGCTGCCGGCGTGTGTTTCCCCGGTCCCGGAAGGCCCCGAACCGGAACCGACCCTCGACGCCGGGGCGGCCCAGGCGCCGCCCCCGGCCGAAACCCCGGTGGGAATCCTGTGCGAGCTCGGGCCCGAAGGGCGCCTGCGGTCCCGGGAAATCCGAATCGCCGAGGGTTCCACCACCCGGGCGCGAGCCGAGTACCTGGTGCGTCGCCTGGTCGAGGAATCGGGCCTCTTTCCGGAGAACACCCGGATTCTGGATGTGTTCGTCAGCGGCCGCGGGGTTGCGGTGGTGAACTTCAGCAGGGATCTGCTTCGCGGGCATCCGGGGGGCCTTTTCGCCGAGGAGCTGACCGTATATGGCCTGAGCCACTCGCTGGTAGCGAGTTTCCCCGCGATCGCGGAAGTGCGCCTGGTCGTCGAGGGCCGCTCGCCGCGGACGCTCGCGGGCCATCTGGATCTCGATGCCGGTTTCGGGCTGGCCCCGGATCGGTTGCTCGAGGAATCGTGATGAAGCGGGCGGACGATCGGGGGCCCCTGGAAATCCGCGGGATCGGGATGCAGACCGGATTCCTGCGTCGGGCTCCCGGGTCGGTCCTGGTTCGCCAGGGCGGTACCCGGGTGATCTGTGCCGCGGGTTGGGACGAGCGCGCGCCCGATTGGCTCAAGGGCAGGGGCCGAGGGTGGCTGACCGCAGAGTACGGGATGCTCCCCCGTTCCTCGGGCGAGCGCATCCGGCGGGAGCGGCGCGGGGTTCCGGGACGCACCTCGGAGATTCAGCGGTTGATCGGGAGGTCTCTCCGCGCGGCCCTCGATCTCGGCGGGCTCGGCGAACGGACGATCCAGCTGGATTGCGACGTGATCGAGGCGGACGGCGGAACCCGGACGGCGGCCATCACCGGCGGTTTCGTGAGCCTGGCGCTGCTGCTCGAGGACGCGCGGCGGCGCCGGTCGTTCCGCCCGGCGCTCCGCCGGCAAATTGCGGCGGTGAGCGTGGGAGTGGTGCGCGGCGAGTTGCTTCTGGATCTTGATTACGCGGAGGATGCGGCGGCGGAGGTGGATCTCAATGTGGTGCAGACTTCGGGCGGCGACCTGATCGAGGTCCAGGGAAACGCCGAAGGGAAGCCCTTCAGTCGTACACTTCTCAACGAGATGCTGGATGCGGCGGCGCTCGGGATCGAATCCCTCGTACGGAAGCAGCGGGAAGCGCTGGCCGGCATCGCCCTCCCGGAAACGGAATGAACGCCTCCCTTCTTGTCGGCACCCGGAACGAGGACAAGGTCCTTGAAATGCGAAGGCTTCTGGGAACGCTGCCCTTGCGTCTCGTCTTCCTGTCGCCGTCGTCACTTGGCGCCGAGGTTCCTCCCGAACCGGAAGAGACCGGTGAAGGCTTCCTCGCCAACGCCGGGATCAAGGCGCTCCACTACCAGGCGGCGACCGGCCTGCCCACCCTGGCCGAGGATTCCGGCCTGGAAGTGGATGCCCTCGACGGCGCGCCCGGAGTCCACTCGTCGCGCTGGATGGGAGTGGACACGTCGTACACCCACAAGAATCGCCGGTTGCTGGACCTGGTGCGGGGCCGGGCGCGCACCGCCCGGTACCGTTCGGCGATGGCCGTCGCCGTTCGCGGCCGGGTCATCTTCCGGGCAACCGGGGCAGTCGAGGGCCGCATCGCCACCGATCCTCGAGGCGCCGGAGGGTTCGGGTACGACCCGGTGTTCGAAGTTCCCTCCGGGCGCACGATGGCCGAACTCGCGTCCGGGGAGAAGGAACGGATCAGCCACCGCGGCGCTGCACTCCGCCGCACCCATGGTTTCCTCGGCGCCGCGGCCAGCAGCAAGCTTCTATAATTCCGTGGCGTTTCTCGGGGCGTGGCGCAGTCTGGCAGCGCGCCTGCTTTGGGAGCAGGAAGCCGGAGGTTCGAATCCTTCCGCCCCGACCAGGTGATGGGCGCCCGTCATGGCGCGAGGCGTCGCAACGCGCCAGTAGCTCAGTGGACAGAGCGGCGGCCTTCTAAGCCGATGGTCGGGGGTTCAAGTCCTCCCTGGCGCGCCGGCGCACCGGCTGGTGGATGTAGCTCAATGGCAGAGCACCGGATTGTGGTTCCGGGGGTTGGGGGTTCGAGTCCCCTCATCCACCCCGCCCGGCGGTGAGCGCGGGGCCCGGTGCGCGGCCGGGGCATCGGGGTGCGAGTCGCGTGGCGGGATCGAGGTTCAGGGGACGATGACCGCCTTGGTGACGCGGAGCGCTTCCACGTCATCGAGCGCCTGGTTGGCTTCCTCGAGTCGATAGCGCTTTCCGATCACGCGCGCGGTCGGAATGTGGTCGCGCCGCCGCGCCAGCATGTCGATCGCACGCCGCCAGTGGTGGAAGTCGCTGCCCCACTGGCCGCGGATTTCGACGTGCTTGCGGTTGATTCCGGTGTGGGGGTTCACCTCGACCACGCCCGCGTCGGTGTAGTGACCAGCCACCACATAGCGCCCTCCGTCGCGGACGATGGCAAGTCCCTCGGGGATTGCCTCCGGATGGCCGCTGGCCTCGATGACGATGTCCGCGCCGTGGCCGGGGGTTGCTTCCCGGACGGCCGCCACCCGGTCGGAGTCGTCGAGCGGAAGCACGAAGTCGGCTCCCATGGCGAGCGCGAGTTCGCGCCGCGCCGCCGGCTCGCCGATGGCCATGATCGTGCTCGCCCCGGCGGCGCGGGCGAACGCGATGGCGGCGAGTCCGACCGGCCCGATTCCCTGGACCGCCACGGTCTCGGCCAGTCGGACTTCGGCGCGGTCCACGGCGGCGAATCCGGTGAAGAGTCCGCACCCCCCGCCGATCAGATCGTCCACCGACAGTGCTTCCGGAAGCGCCAACATGCGCACTCCGGCGCGCAGCCAGATCCGCTCCGCCCACCCGCCAAGGAGCCCCTCTTCCGCCGGTTCGGTGATTCCGTACACGCGGCGCGACGGACAGCGGTTCGGGGTCCGCGCGACGAGACAGAAGTGGCAGGCGCCGCACGCGCCGTGCACATCGAAGAACGTGACGACGCTCCCCGGCCCCACTGGCGTGCCGGAAGCGTCCCGGTCCACCTCCCTCGCTTCCCGAATGCGTCCCACGCTCACATGGCCGGGGATCACCGGCCAGGGAACCCCGGCGAGCCGGCCGTGCCGCAGGTGGACATCGGTGCCGCAGACTTCGGACGCCAGCGTTTCGAGCAGCACCTCTCCCGGCTCGAGCCGCGGCAGCGGAACGTCGCGGAGTTCCACCTGTCTTCCGGGTCCCGGGAGAACCGCGGCCCGGGCCGTCCCGGTCATGCGGTGGCCCCGGTGCAGCTCGACCCGGCGCCGGCGGTGCACCCGTAACAGTGCTCGCCGGTGACGATCCGGCGGTTCCGGAAACCCTCCTCGGAGAACTCCGAGATGTGGACGGGACTGCCGTGTCCCACCGTGACCTCGAGCATCTGGTTGAAGTCGCAGTCGTAGAGCATCCCGTCCCATCCAACCGAAACGGTGTTGCGGCACATGACCGCCCGGGCCGCCGCCGGATTGAACGCCTGGACCAGCTTTCTCATGTATGCCTCATGGTTCCCGCTCCGGATGAGGTAGTCGAGGAATCGGCTGATCGGCAGGTTGGTGATGGTGAAGAGCTGGTCGAAGGAGACACCGAAGCGGCGATCCAGTTCCCCCTTGAACTCCCGCTCCAGCGCCTGCTGGTCGCCGGGAAGGAAGGCGCCGGTCGGGTTGTATGCGAGATGCAGCCGGAGTCTGCCCCCGCGCCCGTAGCCCAGCCGGTTCAGGAGCTGCAGCGCCTCGATGGACTTGTCGAATACCCCGTCGCCACGCTGCCGGTCGGTCCGGTCGGCGAGGAAATAAGGCAGGCTGGCGATCACTTCCACTTCGTGGCGGGCCAGGAACTCGGCAAGGTCGGCCTGCGAGCGGAGCAGCAGGACGGTCAGGTTGCATCGGTCCACGACATGGCGCCCGAGTTCCCGCGACGTCTCCACCAGGTAGCGGAAGTTCTCGTTCAGCTCCGGGGCGCCGCCGGTAATGTCCACCACCGGAGCGCTGGTGCGCGAGAGTGCTTCCATGCATGCCTCGGCGGTCTCCCGGGTCATGCGCTCGGTCCGGTGCGGCCCCGCATCCACGTGGCAATGGCCGCACTGCTGGTTGCATAGCTTCCCCACGTTGATCTGGAGGACCTCCACGCCGGTGGCGCGGAGCGGGTGAAGACCGCAGCCGGCGAGGCTCTCGTCGAAGGTCGGCAGGTCGATGGCGGAACGCGGACGGGTAGCGACAGTCACATGCTCAGCCCGTCGTTCTTCTTCCGCATCTGGATTCCGTGCACCAGCGCCGCGCCGCCCCGGATTGCCGAGGCCACGTGGACCGCTTCCGTCATCTGGTCCAGATTCGACCCCTTCTCGAGGCATGCCTCCGTCCAGGCATCGATGCAATAAGGGCATTGCACGGCGTGGGCGACGCCGAGGGCGACGAGGGCCTTCTCCCGCGCCGTCAACGCGCCCTCGGCGAACGTCGCCTGATACCAGGCATTGAATTTCTCCCACAGTTCCGGGGCGTTCCTGCCCATGTCGGCGAACCGCCCCAGGTCATGCTTGTTGTAGTAGTGGCTCACTCCAGCAAGCTACCACGCTCGGGATGTCCGGAGTCACCGGACCGGTGGTAGCCTCGCGCGATGCCGCCGCTCCGCTCTCTCGGATTCATCGGACTCGGCGTCATGGGCAGGCCCATGGCGCGGAACCTGCTTGCCGCCGGCTTCGAGCTCACCGTCCACAGCCGGTCTCCGGGTCCGGTGGAAGATCTGGTGGCGGCCGGCGCCCGGCGTGCCGATTCCCCCGCCGATTGCGCTTCCGGGCGCGACGCCACCATCCTGATGCTCCCGGATTCACCGGATTCCGAGCGCGTCATGCTGGGGCCGCGGGGCGTGCTGGAAGCCCGGTCGCCCAGCCCGCTCGTGGTGGACATGTCCTCGATCCGGCCGGAGACCACCCGCCGGATCGCTGCCGTGGCGGCGAAGAAGGACATCGCGTTCGTGGACGCTCCGGTCAGCGGCGGCGAGCCCGGCGCCATCGCCGGCGAACTGGCCATCATGGCCGGGGGCGACCCGGAGGCATTCGAGACCCTCGGTCCGATCTTCGATGTTCTCGGGAAGAGTGCGGTGCACTGCGGGTCGGCGGGCGCCGGCAACACGGTGAAACTCGCCAACCAGATGATCGTGGCGGCGAACATCCAGGCAGTGGGCGAGGCGCTGCTGTTCTCGGTCCGGTCCGGCCTCGACCCCCGCATCGTGGTCGAGGCGATTCGGGAGGGGCTCGCCGGCAGCGCCGTGCTCGATGCGAAGGCGGAGAAGATGATCGCCGGCGACTGGAAGCCCGGCTTCCGTCTCGAACTCCACTTGAAGGACCTCGACAACGCCCTGGCGGCGGCCGCCGGAAGCGGCAGCCCGGTTCCGGTGACCACCGTGGTCCGCCAATTCGTCCGGACGCTCGTCGTCGATCAGGATCACGGCGCCGAGGACCACGCGGCCATCGCGCGCTACGGCGAAACGGTCGCCGGGAGCATGATCTCGGGTGCGCCAGAATGCTCCAATTCAGGCTGATCCAAGATCGTATCTTGATTTTGACATGTTACGTTGCGGGCCATGATCGCCCGCGACCTGGGCTCCCGGCTCATCGAAGCGGCAACCAGATGGCCGTGCGTCACGCTCACCGGACCCCGGCAGAGCGGCAAGACGACGCTGTGCCGCGCGCTGTTTCCACAGCATCGATACGAGACGCTGGAGGCCCCGGATGTGCGGGCGTTCGCCACCGAGGATCCCCGCGGCTTCCTGGCCCGGTTTCCGCAAGGCGCGGTTCTCGACGAGGTCCAGCGAGCGCCCGATCTGCTCTCCTGGCTTCAAGGTGTGATCGACGCCGACCCGGCGCCCGGACGCTGGATCCTCACCGGCTCGCAGAATTTCTCCCTGCTCGAATCGATCAGCCAGTCGCTCGCGGGAAGGACGGCGGTGTACAACCTCCTGCCCCTGACCCGGGGCGAGACGATGCGCTTTGCCCGGTATCCCGAAACGCTCGAAGAGACCCTCTTCACCGGTTCCTGGCCGCGCATCTTCGACGAAGGTCATGATGTCGCCGACTGGCTCGGATCCTATGTGGCCACCTACATCGAACGCGATGTGCGAACGGTGGTCAACGTGGGTGATCTCGCGGCCTTTCAGCGCTTCGTCGCGCTCTGCGCGGGCCGGACGTCGCAGTTGCTCAACTACTCCTCGCTCGCCGGGGACTGCGGGATCTCGCAACCGACGGCAAGAGCCTGGCTCGGCATCCTCGAAACCGGCTTCGTCGTGTTTCGCCTCCCGGTCCTTCGGACCAATCTTCGCAAGCGGCTGGTGAAGACGTCCAAGCTGCATTTTTACGATACCGGGATCGCCTGCTGGCTGCTGGGCATTCGCAGCCCGGAACAACTGCGCAATCACCCGCTTCGCGGTCCGATCTTCGAGACCTGGGTCGTTTCGGAGGTCGTCAAGCATCGGGCACACCGCGGCGAAGCCGGCGGCGTCTCGTTCTTCCGCGACCGGACCGGGACCGAGGCCGATCTCGTGGTCGAAAACCTGAACGGCGCCGCGATCGTGGAAGCCAGGTCCGCTGCGACGCCGTCCTCCAGCCTGCTGGCGAGTGCCCGTCGGGTCCGACGACGCCTTGCCGCGCCGGGCCGCCGATATTCCGTCATCGTCGTGTATGGCGGCGACGAGCCCCAGCGCCGGGGCGCGGACCGACTGGTTCCCTGGGGGGAACTGCATGAATTCGACTGGGGCGCCTCGGACGGGTTCGTCACGGTTCGAACCGCCGGTGCGCCGGTCGCCGGAGCGGGCGTGCTGGCGCTGTTCCCGGACAAGACGGGAAAGAACGCGGTCACCGACAATAGCGGCACGGCAGTACTCGATCTGCCTGCCACCCCGTTTCCCGTGACCGTTTTCGTCGCCGCCAGGGGGTTCGCCGCGCACGTGTCGCGCTCATGGAACCCCGCGGACGGGCCGCTTGACGTCGAGTTGGCGGAACTGCCGGATGGCGGCACGGTGATCTTCCCGGACGGTACCGGCCAGATTCCCCTCCTGCGGGTTCGATTCCAGCCGGTCCGCGACTCCGATGGGCGCATGGTTCTCCATGTCCACGACCTCGCCGACGCGCGACCGGCGCCCCTGGTCCTCGAACCCGGGGAGGATCTGCACCTCGCCGATTCCGAGGGGCGGGAGGCTTCGGTGCGCCTTGTCGAGATCGTCGGCCCCGCTGCCTTGGTGCAATACACAAGCGTTTGAGGAGCGGGGGAGTCCGGCCTCGCCGGCCAATGCCTTCGAAAGGGGATCCGCTCTCCCCTACGGCGCCACTCCGACCAGTACCAGCGGTACTGCGGGTACGCCGCGGCCTTGTCGGATGACGTTCAGCAGGTCGCGTTCGTAGTACGGCACTCCGGAAGACATTTCCTTCTCGAGTTCCTTCATGGGGAGTATTTCGATTCCCACGTCGATGATGTCCCGAGTGTAGAAGCTCAAGTGCTTCACGAACAGGTCATGGGCAACGAAGGCGTATTTGCCGAACTGGACTTCCACCGCGACCCGCTGCTTCACGAAGTCGGTCTGGTTGTATGACCGGATCGGTTCGTATCCCGCCTCCACGATCTTCTGCTTCTGCTTTTCTTCGGGTAGCTCATGCACGCCGCGCATCACTCGCTCATCGGATGTGACCCAGAATGTGCTGCGACGTTGCTTCCACCCCCGGTCTTGGAAACCTTCACAAAATTCCCTGTTCATGTCCACCGGCGAATAGAGCATCCTGTTTTTGCTTCGGGATTCCTCGGAGACCTTGGTCCGACAAGCCCTGGCGTCCACAGCGCCGGCGATTTCCTCGACCTCCTGCCAGAGACCGGGATGGTGCACAAGAAGGTACTCATGGGCGTTCAAGTGGGAATACCGAGCCATGATCCGCATTGTCAATGTCCCCCACGCGGCAGCCGGGGGTCGTAGACCGGTTTTCCCATCGGTCGGATGCGCAGGGTTCCGTCTTCACGCTGTCGGATGCGTTCCCGGGCAATCTCGACATACTCGGGGATGATGTCGCAACCGTATCCCTCCCGTCCGTGGTTCAGGGCGGCGATCACCGTGCTGCCGACCCCCATGTAGGGATCCAGCACCTTGTCGCCCGGGTCGGTCATGGCCAGCACCAGGCGCTCCACCAGTTCGATCGGAAACTGACAGGGATGGATCGTCTTTTCCGGATGGTTGCTCTTGACATTGGGAATCTCCCAGACGTCGGTCGGATTCTTGCCTCTGGGGTTACAGGAGGGCTTGCCCGCATTCGGACCCTTGAAGTGCTTCTTTCCCGGGTACTTCGGTGGAACGCGGATCGGGTCCAGATGCCATGTATAGCTGTCGCTCCTGGTCCACCAGTTGATGGTCTCGTACCGGCCCGAAAGCCGTCGCGTGCAGTGCAGGCCATGTCCGAAGTGCCAGACGATCCGATTTCGCAGTCGCAGTCCATGTTCGCGGAAGACCGGATAGAGAATCACGTCCAGCGGGATGATTTCGCCGTTATCCACATAATTCCCGACTTGCCAGCAGATCGACCCCTCCGGATGAAGCACCCGCACACATTCGGCGATCACCTTGCGCTGGGCCTCCACGTACGAGGACACGGGAGTTCGTTTCTCGTAGTCCTTCCCGAGGTTGTAGGGTGGTGAGGTGACGATCAATTTCATCGATCCATCAGGGACGGCTCCCAGAAATTCGAGATTGTCCTGACACGCGACAAGGGCCTTCGCCGCCTGTGCCGGAGCCGCGAGCGGCAGGCGATTCCGAACCGGGCGCGGCGCGGCCCTGCTTCCTGGCCGCAATCGCAATCGCTGTCTCTCTTGCGCCACCACCAGACCGGGGTGGGCCGCGGAGCCCTGCGGCTTCGTCCGGCCGCCCGGCCGCTTCCGGTCATTTCGCAAATCCGCCGTGCCGCCGGGAGCGCTCATCGAACCCCACCTCCGCTTGGGGAGTATACCGGTCGGACTGCCGGGAACCGGCCCGGTCCCGCAGGGCTGGAGGTTCCGTCCCGGTGGTACCTTCCGGCGCATGCGCCCCCTTCTTCCCATGCTCGTTCTTCTTGCCGCATGCTCACCTCCCCCGCAAACGACAACGACGGATGCCGGCGCCTTGCCGCCGATTCTCGCCCAGAACGCCTTCCTCTACTACCGCGATCTGGCCGAGGCGGAGGCGTTCTATCGCGATGTGCTCGGGTTGCCCCTTGCCGCCGACTTCGGCTTCGCCAAGATGTTCGAGGTGGCCGAATCCGCCTATCTGACGCTGGTGGACGAGGCCGAGGGGATGCACAGCGCCGACGAACCCAGGACGGTGGCCTTCGCGCTGATCACCGAACGACTCGCCGACTGGCAGGCGCGCCTCGAGGAGGCGGGCGCCGATTTCCGCAGCCGCTTCGACGAAACGGCTGCCGATCCGGAAGCCGCCCACCACGGATTCACCGTGTTTGATCCGGGGGGCTACATCCTGGAGTTCGAGCGGTTCCTGCCCCACCCCGAGAACGCCGACCTGATGCCGATTCTGGATGCCAGCGAACCCCTGGGCGGGGATCGGGCCGCCGCCGGACCGGGGATGGGCTTCGAGGCGATGATCGTCTGGCTCTACTACCCGGAGCTCCCTCCCCTGCTCGACTTTTACCAGGAGGCGTTCGGTTTGCCACAGACGGTGGATCAGGGATGGGCGAAGATCCTTCGGACGTCCTATGCCGGGTTCATCGGCCTCGTGGACTCGAACCGGGGCATGCACCCGTTCACCGAGGACAAGTCGGTCACCGTGAGTTTCTTCGTGGACGCGGTCGAACCCTGGCATCGGCATCTCGAGGATTTTCCCGGGTATCGATCCCGCACCGGAATCGTGAACGAGAGCGACCGGGTGCGGGTCTTCGTCGGCTACGACCCCGGAAACTACTTCCTCGAGTTCGACGCCTTTCTGGATGCGCCGGGGAACGAGACGTTGCGGTCCCGGCTCCGGACGATCCGGCGTGTTCCCCGCTGACGGGGCTACCGGTCCTCCTCGTAGCGCTGGCGGAGCGCCTCCACCCGGCGGCGGTTGGCGCCGAAATCCCAGATGACGAAGGAAAGGGACGAGGAGCGCACATGGATCACGCCACGCTCCCGGCAGAGGGCGAACTCCAGGTCGTCGGGAAACCCGATCCGGTTCCGGTGCCGCGCCTGGACGTACATGTCCGATGCCCGGAGGATGTCCATGCGCGGAGTCTCGGCGATCAGCTGCTTCAGCCGGGCGAATGCCGCTGGCGGGTTTCCCCGGACCGGGAAGGGCTCGACCCGGTGGCGGGCCGCCGCATCGTTCCGGCTGGACACACAGGCCCACAACACCGGACACGGCCGCAGGCGGGCCGGCGTCGATGCGGGTGCGTCGGGGCTCAACTCTTGAAGAACGTCAGGAATCCCCGGTAGAGCGACCAGAGGTCGGCCTTGGAGGCGACGTCGTAGGTGCTGTGCATGGACAGGATGCCCACTCCCCAGTCGGTGACCTCCATGTTCATCTGGTTGAAGTAGCGCGCAATGGTGCCGCCCCCGTAGCCGGCCTTGTAGGTGTGGCTCTGCCAGGCGACATCGTCATCGTCCAGGATGCGCCGCAGGCGGGCGACGAACTCGCTGTTGGCGCTGCGGCCGGCGCCGTAGAGCTTGATCACCAGGCCGTGGTGAAGCAGCGATGCGTTGTCCGGGGCCTGGGGGCCGGGCCAGAGCGGGTTGGTCGCGGTGGTGGTGTCGGCGGTGATCATGTCGGTGTTCGAGAAGGTCTCCATCACGTCGAGGGTGTCCACCGAGCCTTGCTCCGCCCGGATCATCTCGGCGACGATGCGCCGGAACCACTCGGAACCGACGCCGATGTTGGAGCCGCTCCCGACCTCCTCGTCGGTCACCAGATAAGCCATGGCGGTGTGGGTCGGAGTCCCGATGTCCTCCAGCGCGAAGACGTTCACCACCGCGGTCAGCCGGTCGTCAAGCCCGAAGGCGCCGAAGAGCGCCCGGTCCATTCCGATTTCCCGGGGCGGGGTGGTGGGGACGATCTGGAGGTCGCTGCTCACCCAGTCCTCCGGTTCGATCCCGAACTCGTCCCGGATGAGCGAGAGGGCCCGTTCCATGGTGTCCATGCCGTCTTCGCCGCCGGTGGGCGCCGAGGCGAGGATCGGGTCCAGCTCCTCCCGTTCGATGGCGTCCGCCCGCGTCCGGTTCCGGTAGTCGCGGTCCACATGGGGGGCGAGGTCCGGGATGAGCAGGACCGGGTCGTCCTCGTCGAACCCGTAGTCGATCCAGACCACGCTCCCGTCCTTCCGGTCCACCCGGCCGGTCAGGCCGAGCGGCACATTGACCCACTGGTAGCCCTTCAGTCCCCCGTGCACCAGGGTGTCGAACGCCACCGCATCGCCCTTCCGGGTCAGCGGGTGCGGCTTCAGCTCGAGCCGGACCGAGTCGATGTGGCTGTTGACGAGCCGCATCCCGGAAGCCAGCGGTTCGCTCCCGACCACCCACAGGAGCATGGTCCGATCCCGGTTGACCGCATGGAAGCGATCGCCGGCCTGCACCTCGCGGATCGCGGGATCCCACGCCCGGAATCCCCGCGCCTCGGCCCAGGCCACCGTTTCCCGCACGAACGCCAGTTCGGTGCGGGCCCGGTCGATGTACGGGACGAACCGCCGGTACATCGCCTCGATGGCGGCGCGCTCGGCATCGGTGGCGTTGGCCTCCAGGTTGCCGCGGCTCCCGTATTCCTCGGATGCGGCGAAGCTCGGAGCAAGGAGCGCGAGTGCCGCGCCGCAGGTCCATCGGTTGGCAAACATCGGTATTCTCCGGGTCCCCGCATCGTAACGGTTCCCGGCGGTTCGCTGGTAGCATGGTCTTCCCCGGGAAGCACTTCATGGGAAAAGGCAAGATCGGTCCCCGAGGCTACCGGTCGTTCGGCTATCTGACCCCCGGGGAGGACTACGCCCCGAGGGATCTGGTGGAGGATGCCGCGCTCTTCCCCGCCCACCCGGTGCCGCTCGGGCCGGACGAGGAGGAACGGGCCGGGCGGCTGGCAGCGGAACTGGTCCTGGTCTCGCTTCACGAACACCTCGGATCCTTCCCGCGGAACATCGGGGAGACACCGGACTATGTTCGGGAGGGTCGGATCTTCACTCCGTTCGCAGCCTTGGCGCGCAGCGACTGGGACTGCGTCTTCGACAACCTGCTGGACGGGATCTGCCGGATCGAGTCGCGGCGCGGCTGGAAGTGGAACGAGGTGCTTCACGACCTCGGGATGCGGCTCGCCGACATCGCCCATCAGGATTTTCTGATCCACTGCAAGTCGGTGGACGACATCCTTCGGGCCCACGCCGAAGGGAAGCTGGCCTGGGTGGCGGCGATCGAGGGCGCCGCGCCCATCGAGAACGAACCGGACCGGGTCGAGGTGCTGTACGGCCTCGGCGTTCGCGAGATGGGGATCACCTACAGCGAGTCGAACGCCCTCGGCAGCGGTCTCAAGGAGGCGAACGACGGCGGGCTGACGGCCTTCGGACGTGAGGTGGTCACCCGTATGAATCGGGTGGGGATGCTCATCGACACCGCCCATTGCGGCGACCGGACCACCCTCGACGTGATCGAGGCCAGCAGCAAACCGGTTTCCATCACCCATATCGGCGCGCGGACGCTATGGAACACCCGTCGCATGGCGCCCGACGAGGTGCTCCGGGCCTGCGCCGAGCGAGGCGGGATTATCGGCATCGAGGCGGCGCCACACACCACCCTGACCAGGCGCCACCCGAAGCACGACATCGAGTCGTTCATGGAGCACTTCGAGTTCGTTGCCAACCTGGTGGGAATCGATCACGTCGGCTTCGGTCCGGATACCGTCTTCGGGGACCACGTGGGTCTCCATCAGGTGTACGCCTCGGCGCTTTCGATCCGGAAGGCGGGCGGCGCCCTCGGTGGCCCGGACTTCGAGCGGGTTTCCCATGTCGCCGGCATCGAGAACCCGGTCGAGGGCTCGAAGAACATCCTCCGCTGGTTGGTGAAACACGGCTACCCGGACGAGGACATCGGCAAGGTCATGGGCGGGAACGCCCTCCGGGTGCTGCGGGAAGTCTGGGGGTGAGGCGTCTCCGGTTCCTTCCGGTCCTCGCCGGACTGGCGGGCGCCGCTTCCGGGCAGCCGGCCATCGAGACCACGGTGGACATGACCGATCCGGGCTCCGGACGCGCCCGGACGGTGGTTCGTGTTCCCGGGGGCGCCTGGCATGCCCTCGTGCGCGGAGCGGGGCAAGGCTGGCGACTCGAGGCGCTGCGCGCTGACGAAGCCGGGGTGCTGGAGACCGCGGTGGCTCCCGGCGCGGACGGATGGGTCCGGGTTCCCGTCCCGTTGCCCGTCGAACGCGCCGGCGAGCTGGCTTTCGCTGCCACCATCCACCCGCCACCCGGATACCGGGTCGAGGATCCGTTTCCGGCGCGGGTCGAGGCGTCCGGGGCCGGAGTGCGCGTGGACCTGCCCGCGCCGCCGTCCCTCCTGCGTTTCCGGCTGGTCCCCGAACAGTCGTCGGGCCTCGGCCTGACCACCGTGGTGGACGCCGCCGCCCTGATCCTCCTGCTGGGCCTCGCCGTCCTCGGCGCCGTCCGCCTGGGCCGCGCCTGGTGATCCGGTTCTCCTTCTGGGGCCCATTTGCGGCTGTTGCCGCCATCCTGATCGCATACTACGCCTGGATGCGCCATCGGGAGCGCTCCGACTGACCGGGATCGTCTTCGGCGTCTACCTCGCCACGATCTTCCTGATCGGGTGGGTGGCGCTCCGCCGCACGCGAAACGAGAGCGATTACTGGATTGCCGGGGGCCGGCTCGGCTGGTTCCTCGGGGGGGCGACGCTGGCCGCCACCCACGCGAGCGCCGGAACCTACATCGGGACCGTGGGAGTGATCCACGCGGTGGGGTGGGAATTCGCCTGGCTCGTCCTGTTCATCCCCCTGAGCTACTGGTTCATGGCGGGGGCGCTGGCGCCCCGCTTCGCCCGCACGCGGGAACTCACCCTGCCGGCATTTCTCGAGCGCCGCTACTACAGCCGCCGCGCCCGCGCCCTCGCCGCGGTGGTGATCCTCATCGCCACCACCGTGTACATCCAGGCGCAGGTCCTCGCCGGCGGGCTCATCGCCCAGACCGTGTTCGGCATCCCGCCGACCTGGGGCATGGCCGTCTTCACCGTGATCCTGCTGGCCTATACCGCGGTCGGCGGCATGGTGGCGGTGGTCTGGACCGACCTGGTGCAGCTGGTGGTCATGGTCGTCGGCGCGCTGATCGCGGTTCCCATGGTCTGGCGGATACTGGATGGCCCGGCGGCCCTGTTCGCCGCCGTCGAGACCCTGCGGCCGGATGCCTTCGCGTTCGGGCAGCTGCCCGGCCTGTTGCTGTTCACGATGGGCATCTCGTTCCTGCTGGGGGGAATCGCCACCCCCGAGAAGCTGGTGCGGCTCCATGCGATGCGCGACCAGCGCTCCATCCGCCGGGGACTGCTGCTGGCCATGGCGGTCGCCTCCGGCGTGAATCTGCTGGTGTTCCTGCTGGCGCTCGCGGCGATGGGGCTCTTTCCGGTGTTGCCGAGCGGGGATCTCGCCATGCCGCTGATCGCCTCGGCGGCGCTGCCCCCGGTGCTCGGAACGATCCTGCTCGCTGCCATCGTGTCGGCGATCATGTCCACGGTGGATTCGCTGCTGCTGGTGGCCGGATCGGCCCTTGCGCACGACATCCTCGGTGCGTTGCGCCCGGGCGCCTCCGACCGGGCCCGACTCGCCGCCGCCCGACTCGGCATCCTGCTGGTCGGGGCGGCGCCGCTGGTCCTGATCCTGAGCGGCGTGGGAGAGGGGGATCTGGTGCAGTTCATCGTGCTGTTCTTCACCGCGATCATGGCCAGCGCCTTCTTCGTGCCGGTAGTGGTGGGCGTCTACTGGCGGCGACTGACCCGCGAAGGGGCGGTGGCGGCGATGGTCGCGGGAGTGGCCACCGTATTCGGATGGCAGGCGGATATCCTGCCGTGGACCGGGTTCGGACCAGACTTGGTGCATCCGGCGGCGCCGGGAGTGCTGGTCTCGCTGCTCGTCGGCGTGTTGGTGAGCCGAGCGACCCCGCCGCCGCCGGAGTCCGCGCTCGCGCCGTATTTCGGAGGGACGGATCGATGAAGGTGAAGGGACTCGGAGTGCGGGTTGTCGGCGGCATGGGCCTGCCGCCCTTCGGCGTGATCGTGAGCCGGGCGCCACTGCCGGAGTCCGCGCTCGCGCCATATTTCGGAGGGACGGATCGATGAAGGTGAGGGGACGCGGGGTGCGGGTTATCGGCGGCATGGGCCTGCCGCCTGTCGGCGTGATCGTGAGGCGGGCACCGCTGCCGGAGTCCGCGCTCGCACCGTATTTCGGAGGGACGGGTCGATGAAGGTGAGGGGACTCGGGGTGCGGGTTATCGGCGGCATGGATCTGCCGCCTGTCGGCGTGATCGTGAGCCGGGCGCCGCTGCCGGAGTCCGCGCTCCGGCCCTGTTTCGGGAGGACCGGCCGATGAAGCTCGAGGGACGTGGAGTTCTCGTCACGGGCGGCGCCCGCGGCATGGGCCTGCTGCTCGCGCGCATGGCGCAGGAGCGCGGAGCCCGGGTGGCGATCTGGGATACCCACGACAGCGCCCTCGCTGCTGCCAGCGGGGAACTCGGCGGCGCGGTCGCTGCCGACGCGGTGGACGTTGGGTGTCCGGAAGCGGTGGGTCTCGCAGCCGAACGGCTTCCCTTCGCGGTGGACGTGCTCGTGAACAACGCCGGCGTGGTCTCCGGCAAGCGCTTCCCCGAGCTGACGCCGGAGGAGGTCCGCCGTACCCTGCGCGTGAATCTGGAAGCGTTGTTCTGGACTACCCGCGCGTTTCTTCCCGGCATGGTGCGCCGTGGTGAGGGCCATCTCGTGACCATGGCCTCCGCCGGCGGTCTTGTCGGCGTCCCGGCGCTCTCCGACTACTGCGCGTCCAAGTTCGGAGCGGTCGGGTTCCACGAATCGGTTCGCGCCGAACTGCGGCACACGGCGCCCGGCATCGGGACCACCCTGGTGTGCCCCTTCTTCGTGAACACCGGAATGTTCGCGGGAGTGCGGACCCGGTTCCCGTTCCTGCTCCCGATTCTCGATCCGGGCGCGGTCGCCGCGGCGACTGTCCGCGCCATCGAGCGGAATCGGGCGACGGTGGTCCTCCCCTGGTTCGTCCACTCGCTCAAGCTGCTCCGGCTGCTGCCGTCGGCCTGGCTGGATCCGATCGCCGCCTTTTTCGGCATCCACGCTTCGATGAGAAGCTTCACCGGCCGCCGACGTTGACCGTTTGTATCGAATTCGGTAAAAATTACCAACTTCAACTTCCCTGCAAAAGTTACCAACTTCCCTGGAGGTAATCACCATGCGTTTCCTTTTCCGTGCAGGTCTCCTGTTCCTGCTGGCCGGAGCTTTCGCGCTTGCCGGATGCGGCGACGACGACGATCCGGTCACCCCGGCTCCGGCCCCCGCTCCGGCTCCGGCGCCAGCCCCGGCTCCGGCACCAGCGCCAGCCCCCGCTCCCGATGATCATGACCACGACGAGGAGATGGTGATGTACACGTTCGGCGAGCCCATGCGCAAGATCGGCCCCAGTGTCGAGGGCTCCCTTCCCGAAGGCACGAAATACGCCGGTTCGCTGGCCTTGGTCGCGCACTCCGCCGACTCGATGTTGTTCGAGAAGGGCGGCATGGCGTCAGCCGGGTTGAAGACGCTGGCCGAGACCGGGGATGCCACCGACTTCCTTGCCGAAGCCGAGGCGGCGGACGCCACCGTGATCGCCAGGACCCAGGCCGAGCTGCTCGCCTTGTTCCTCAAGGAGGATCCTTCCATCGAGGTTCATCACGACAAGCCGTGCCTCACCTATGCCCAGATGATGTCGCCGACTCCCGACTGGTTCATCGGGGTCTCCAAGTTCTGTCTGGTGGACGAGAACGACGAATGGATGGAGGAAGCGACCTTCGATCTGGTCGTCTACGACGCCGGCACCATGGATGGGGACGAGTTCGTCAAGGGCATGGGCCCGGCGACCGACCCGCAGGGCATGATCGAGCACCTCAACCTGGATCCCTGGTTCAAGGCTCCGGCGGTCGCTCAGACGCACACCCTGATGCTCAAGCACGACCACTAGAAGGTAGTGGGGCCAGAGTCCCGCGCGAGGAGTAGCCGTTCGCGCGGGACCCCGGCGCAGTCTCCTACGGCGCGATGCCGGCCATCCGGGAGAAAACCGCCCGATGGCCGGCGACGATGTGCTCCCGCGCCTCCGCGTTGGGTTCGAGGGACCACTCTCCTCGTTCCATCGTGCTTCCGAGCACGATCCCGTCGTTCCTCGGCATCATCCCCAGCCCGGTCACTCCGGGAGGCGGTTCGATGGTGGGAGAGGAAAGGGAGTACTGCACCTCGGCTTGGGGGACCAGTACGGTGAGCTGTCCCCGGAACGGCACGAGTTCCTGGTCGTCGAACAGGTCCTTGGCTCCGAGTCCGCTGCAATTCATCACCAGCGACTCGTCGAGCGCTGCGATGTCCCGGGCGCTTTCGAACTTGCGGATGCGGATGCGCCCACCCGCCGCCCGGAAATCCCGGACCAGCGCGTCGAGATAGAGCGCCGGCTCGATCCGGATGGTGCTACGCCGAATCGCATATCGCGAAGGGAAGGGGTGCTCACCGGGTCCGAGCACGAAGCGTCCGGGGTCGAGCTCCTCGGGAACCAGCGGCGCGCGTCCGCGGGGGCGGCCCCGCCCGGCGCGTGGTTGCCGGTCGCTCATCGAGTACCGGTCGATCCAGGTAATCCCGTAATCCCGGCCATTGAGCCACTGGAACTCGCGAAAGGACTCCCGCGCCGCCGCCCGGAATTGCCGGTCCCAGGCCGGCGTCCGCTGGCGGTCGTCCACGGTCCACGCGCCGGGGGTGAACCCGGCCCACGCCATGTTGGAGGTGGTGTCGGGCGGTACCGACATGGCGAAGATCGTGACGTCGAAGCCGCGCCGCTGCAGCTGGCGCGCGGTGGCGAGCCCGACCGCGCCGCATCCGATCACCGCCGCCTGCCGTTCCCGATGGTCGAGGGCCTGTTCCGCGGCCATGCGGCCGCTGCCCCAGGAGAGCGAGATTCCGGCGCCGCCGTGTCCGTAGTTGTGGATCACGGTGGTGTCGTCGAGCTTCGCGGCGCGGAGGACGAATCCCGACGGGCGGTGCGGCCGAAGTCCCACCGTCGTGCGGATGATCCGGTCCGGGGAACAGAGCACCGGAGGCAGTCGGAGCGGGGGCCGCGTGCGGATGTCGGGGCGCGCCCCCCGCGTCGAACAGCCGCCGAGCGCGACTCCCAGCAGGCCGGCCCCGCCGGCGCCCATTAGCGTCCTTCGGTCCATGCGTCGCCTCCCGCGGCAAGAGGCGCAACGGTACCACCCGGTTGCGGGACGGGGGACTATGATTCGAGTTCTCCGATGTCCATGCCGATCGACACATCGCGGATGGGCGCCGGCAAGCGCGCCGCGTTCGAACTCGCGGAAGCGGCCCGGGAGACCGGCTGGCGCTATCCGACCTTTGCGGGAGGACTCTTCCTGGGTCGGCTTTCGGTGGACCTGGTCCGGCTGGAGGAACCCGCCGTCGGGATGGAGTCGGGTGGCGAAGAGTTCCTCTCGCGCCTCGAGCGGTTTCTGCTGGAGGAGGTGGATGCCCCCCGGATCGACCGCACCGGGGAGATTCCGGAGGAGGTGTTCGCCGGGCTGCGGGAACTCGGCGCCTTCGGGATCAAGATTCCGGAAAAGTACGGCGGGCTCGGACTCTCGCAACGCACCTACACCCGGGCGGCGATTCTCCTCGGGAGCCACTGCGGGAGCCTCGCGTCGCTGGTCTCGGCGCATCAGTCCATCGGCATCGCGCAGCCGGTGCTCATGTTCGGCACCGAAGAGCAGAAACAGCGCTTCCTCCCGCCCGTGGCGGCCGGCGACATCTCCGCCTTCGCGCTCACCGAGACCACCGTCGGTTCGGACGCGGCGCGCATGCAGGCGCGGGCAACTCCGACGGCGGACGGCAGCCACTATGTCCTGAACGGCGAGAAACTCTGGTGCACCAACGGGACCAGGGCGCGGTGGCTGGTGGTGATGGCGCGGACTCCGACGCCGAAACCGGGCGACCGCGACGGAATTACCACATTCATCGTGGACGCCGCCTGGCCGGGAGTGGAGGTCGTCCGGCGCTGCCGGTTCATGGGTCTCAAGGCCCTCTACAACGGGGTGATGCGGTTCACCGATGTCCGGATCCCGAGCGACCATGTGCTGGGGCCACCGGGGAAGGGGCTTCGGGTGGCGCTGACGACGCTCAACACCGGGCGCCTGACCCTTCCGGGCATCTGCATCGGCGCTGCCAAGCGTTCGCTCTACATGGCGAAGACCTGGGCCAACGAGCGGATCCAGTGGGGCGCCCCCATCGGGAAGCACGCGGCGATCGCCGACAAGATCGGACGGATGGCCGCCACCACCTTCGCGATGGACGCCATGTCCGATCTGACTTCGTTGCTGGTGGATATCGGCGGCGCCGACATCCGGATCGAAGCCGCCATCTCCAAGATGTACTCCAGCGAGTCGGCTTGGTGGATCGCCGATGAAACGGTGCAAATCCTCGGAGGGCGCGGATACGAGACCGAAGCTTCGCTCGCATCCCGCGGAGAACGCCCGTTTCCGGCCGAGCGGACACTCCGGGATGCCCGGATCAACACCATCTTCGAGGGCTCCAGCGAAATCCTCCGGCTGTTCCTTGCCCGCGAGGTGCTGGATCCGCATCTGCGGCGGGTGGGGACGGTGCTCGACGCGTCGAGCCCGTTCTGGCGACGGCTCGGTGCGGCAGCGAAGGCTGCCGCCTTCTATCTTCCGTGGTACATCAGGCAGTGGCTTCCGGCGGGTACTCCCGGCGGGGGCGCTCCCTGGGTCCGCCGGCAACTCGGTTGCGTGGCGAAGGACAGCCGTCGTCTCGCCCGAAGCCTTTTCCATGCGATGGTTCGTCACGGTCCGGGGCTCGAGCGGGAGCAGGTCCTGCTGGGCCGATTCGTGGACTTCGGAGCCGAGCTCTATGCCCAGGTCGCCACGGTTGTGCGGGCCGAAGCGCTGCTGGCGCGCGGCGCCCGGGAAGCCGACGTTCTGCCGCTGGTGGAGCGTTTCTGCGCCGGCTCGCGGGACCGCATCGCGGATCTCCGCCGCGGCATCCGCCGTAATACCGACGACCGGACCTACGCGCTGGCGCAGGACTTCCTGAAGGAGGGTTTCCCCACCCTGCTGGAGGGGCGGGTGCCGAATCGATACGCCGCTCCCGGCAGGGATCGGGAAGCGAGCGCGGCGGCTTCCGGAGCGGGAGGAACCGGATGACCGAGCGCATCAAGATCGATCAGGGCGGGCTGGGGTTCGGCATCTGGGTGATCGGATGGTTGTTCACCATCGGATTTCTCGACCTCGGGTTCCGCGCCGGGTTCGTGGCCTTCGTCATCTGGCCCTACCGCCTCGGCGTCCGTTTCGCGGAGATGGTCGGCTTCTGATCCCCCGGCTGCTCGTCCTGTTGTTCGTCGCCGGTTGCGGTGGGCCGCTGCCGGTGTGGCTGGACGTGGATCCGGCGGTGATGCGCGGGGGCCATGAACCCGATGACGGGGTGGCGATGGTCCAGGCGTTCCACTCCCCGGAGGTGGAAGTGGTGGGAGTCGGTGTGGCCTTCGGGAACGCGCCACTCCCGATCGGGCTTCCGATCGCCCGGCGCATCGCCGCCGAGTACGGCCCGCCCGGCCTCCCGGTTCACGAGGGCGCCGCCTCGCCGTCCGCGGATCCCACTCCGGCATCCCGGGCGCTCGCGGCCGCCCTTCGGGAACGCCGACTGACGGTCCTGGTGCTGGGGCCGGCGACGAATCTCGCGGCCACTCTTCGCGCGGACCCCGGGTTGGCGAAGCGGCTCGAATCGGTCGTCCTGGTGGTCGGGCGGCGCGCAGGCGAGCCCTTGACCTTTCCCGGAGGCGGCCCGAATCTTCCCGACTTCAATTTCGAGCTGGATCCGGCCGCTGCGAAGCTGGTCCTGGCGAGCGGTGTCCCGATCACCCTGGCGCCCTTCGAGTTCGCGGTGCGCCTTCCCGTGACCGAAGCCGACTGGACCCGTCTGTGGAGTACTCCGTTCGCCCGCCTCTTTCGCGGGCCGATCGAGGACTACCTCGACTGGTTCGGGGAGAACCAGGGCCTGCGGGCCACCTACCCCTTCGATTCCTATGCGGTGGCATCGGTTGTCGCGCCCCACCTTCTCCGGTGCGATCCGGAGACCGTCGCGGTGCGCCCCGGTCCCGCCGACACTCCCACCGACGAGGGAGACACCAAGCCCTGGCTGATACCGGTTGCGTCCGGAGCGGGATGGCCGGTTACCTGGTGCCACACCCCGGATCCGGCGCTGCGGGACGACTTGCTCCGTCGGCTGGCGTCGCCTCGCATCGATCCTTGACCACGGGCTCTCAGAACGGTCGGAATTTCGAAACACCTCGATGGGATTTCCGTGTCTGCTTCGGAGTTCTTTCTTTTGAGTTTCGAATCGCTACTGAACATGTACTGAAACAGGACCCACAAACGCGCACTCTGAAATGCGAACGGCTTGGGTCAACCGAATCAATGTCATTGCTTTCCTTCGAGTTGGAGTTTCGTGCGCAAATATTCCATTCCTCTTGGACCCTTTATGCGGTTACAGCTCCCACATAGAAGTTGAAGATTTTCCAAGTGATCTGTCCCTCCGTATGCTCTTGCGATAATGTGGTCAATTTCGAGATTGCGCATCTCGAAGTGCACACCACAACCTTCGCAATCACCCTCTTGTTGTCCATAAAGAGTCGCCTTGTGGCAACTTGGAGGAGGGAGAGATCCCAAATCGGTTCTGAGCGGCACATCCGTTCTATGAGCGACTCTCCCGAAAACCTCACCCCGAGCCTTTATTCGTTCAACAACAAGGTCCCCTGCCTTGGGAGAAAGGTCTATCCCTGCCCATTTTCGAGCCAACTCGTTGGCAGCAACCATGGTCGTGGCACATCCACAGAATGGATCCAAAAGGCTCTATTGAATTTCGAGTGGGTTATGCGAGGTGAGGGTTGAGCTTGGAGAAGTCGAGTTTTCCGGCGATAAGAAAGAAAACGGTGCGGATGGTGCGGAAGGAACGATACCCCCTGGCTTTCCGCTTGGCGGATTGGAAGAGGCCATTGAGGGCTTCTATGAACCCGTTGGTCTGGCGGGTTCGGGCCCACGCGGTGATGCCGTCGAAGTGTCTTCGGATCATCCGGGCGACGGCTTTCATGGGTTCGATCCGGGATCGATTCACGTTGGTGCACCACTGCTGGAGCATGGCCCGCATGACATGGACTTGCTTGCGGTGGAGGATGGCACGGAGTTGCTCCCGGTACCGCCAAGCTCGAGTGGTGCGCTTCCCAGCGGTCTGTGCGATCAGCGCGTTGAGTGCGGCGCGTTGGTTACGGCTGAGGTGTGTCGGATTCTTGAGCAAGGTCCAGCGCATGCCCTTGATCCCCGGATCGACCCGCTGCTCGATGCGTCTGGTTTCGTCGAGGGCACTCGAGGCGTGGGCGACGACATGGAACTTGTCGAAAGTGATTTGGGCATGGGGCAAATGCTTCGCAACCCCCTTGATGAAAGCAGGGGACATGTCGATCGAGACGAACCGGATCGCTTCGGGAGCGCCACCCTGTACCGCCAAGTTCCGGGCGAATTGTCCGACCGTGTCGGCCCCCCGGCCCTCCCCGACAAACAGCACCCGGCGCTTGCGGGCGTCGGCGGCAACGGTGACATAGGCGTGCCCCCGGGCCCGGGAGGTCTCGTCGATTGCGACGGCGCGAACGTCGCCCTGGTCGTCCTCCGCGGAGGCGAGTTCCACGTATTGGTTGCAGATGGTCTGAACCCGGTGTGGAGAAATCTTGTTCAACCGTGCGACCGCGGCGAAGGGCATTTCCCGACTCATGACGATCACCAACGCTTCGAAGAGCGCAGTGAACCCGGAGACCTGACCCGTCCAGGGCGTGGTGACCAGCGCGATCCGTCCGTCGGGCAGACGGACTCTCGGAACCCTCGCTACCACTTCGCATTCATACTGGAAGAAGTTGAGGTGGCGATAGCGCTTGGTCTTGGTGTCGTGGATGGGGTGTGTACCTTCGTGGTCCTTGTGAGGAAAGCGGGCGCCACGCTGAAAGTCGATATGGATGATCAGCTTGCGATCACACTCGACAAACTTCACGCTTTCGACGAACCAAGGTTCGATGAGGCCAAGGGCGGTTGCGAAGATGCGGTGGATATCTGTCATGAGATGCTTCTCCTATGCAGAGATGGGCCGAAAAGCAGCATTCTGCCGCTTTTCGAGCCCGAACCAAGCATGCCCGTCGCGGGTCCGTGCGTCAAGGGTTCGCTCCGCCGGGCTACGCCCGCCCTTGACACCCGGCCCCCCGACGGGCTTCCCGCCCGTACCCACTCGAAATTGAGTTGAGGCATCCAAAACAAGGTCGCCCACGTCGGATGTGGAACTGATGATCCGGTGCAGAAGCGCGAGCGGTTTCTGTGTCGGAAAGCCGGTACGCTCCTTGGAAGACCCGGGAATGATCGGAATATCCCATACATCTCGCATTGGCATTCCGAGTGATTTTTTGTCTCCCGTGATTTTCTTGGATTTGGTAATCGGATCGAGGATTTGCGACCTCCCCTTGAATACGCGAAGAGTGGACGTTGATAACTCCTCGTAGCCCTGATTCCAAGACCATCTTACCCCCCCCCCCCCCCCGTATACCAAAAGAGAACGTCGTGCATTCGCTGAAATCGGCGCTGCTTTGACGGCCACCGCTTGTACGACCATATGATTTCGTTCTGGAATGCGTCTTTCCCAAATACTGAATCCATGACCATTTTCAGGGGATGACTCATCGTGGGGTCACAGTGAAGCCACACTGATCCTGTCGGTTTCAGTATTCTTCGAATTTCCAAAATGCGCGGCGCCATATAGGCGAGATAGGATTTGTCGCTATCTGTAATGGCTGCCAAGATAATCTTGTGGAGAGATGGATGCTTGGCTTCAATTAGATTGACCCACTCAGCATCTACATCGGAGAGCGACCACGTATCTTTAAAAGCAGCCCCTGCTGCCGTAGAACCAATAGGTGCGGCGTAGTCGGACTCGGAGTTGAAAGGAGGATCCAAATAGATTAGATCCACTGACTCGGAATTCATGCCTCGCATAATTGGGAGGTTGTCTCCGGTCCATACAGTCTTGTCGGCCCAATTCGGTTTGCCCATATCGAGAGGATATAGGAAACCTCACGCCATCGACACGGCACTCACCGATGGCGGCGTTTACGCTGCCTGCGAAGGACTTCGTGGCGCACGCCAAAGTGGATCGTTTTGATCGACTGCGAGGAATCGGCCTGCCTGCATGGTCCGGCAAGGGGTCGGTCCGTGCGTGCGGGATCGCCACGAGGTCAAGCGGATCGACGAGGAACTTTACGTCGGAACCAGTCGGGCTTCCACGGTGCTCTCAATGGGCATAAGCTTCCTCCGTACGCGCCGGAACTGCGCAAGGAGGTCTCTTTTGGGAAGACGAACAGCGGGAATGGACGGCGGCGTCCGGTGGCGCGCGCTCCCGGCGCTGGCGCTGGCCGGGGGGCTCCTGTCCGGAAGCTGCGGCAATCCCGCTCCGGAGCGGGCGCGGAATGTGATCCTCTTCATCGGGGACGGATTCGGCATGAGCCACCTGACGCTCGGTCTCGCCTACGCCGAGGAATTCGGGGCCGGTCCGCTCGCGCTGGCCGAACTTGCCGATGCGGGTCACGCGGGGTATTCCCTGCCGGCCCCCTACGGACATCTGGTAACCGATTCGGCGGCTGCCGCGTCCCAGATGGCCACCGGACAGCCGATGCTGGCCGGCACGCTCAGCCAGGATGTCCGGACCGGCGAACCGGTGGAAACGGTGATGGAGTGGGCCTCCCGGCGCGGGGTCGCCACCGGGCTGGTCTCGAACATGAACCTGACTCATGCAACTCCCGCGGCGTTCACGGTGCACACCAGCTCCCGCTACAACCCCGAACCCGGACTCGCCGACCAGCTCCTTGACGAACCCCGGGTGGATGTCCTGCTCGGCGGCGGCGGTCGGGTCATGGTCCCGGAGGGGAGCCGGGTCTCGGATCACATTTCCGGGATCGCGCCGGAGGCCGACGGCGACTCCCGCCGGACCGACGGGCGCAACCTGGTGGCCGAAGCCCGGGAGGCCGGATACGCGGTCTCCGGCAATCGTGGGGAGCTCCTGGCGGTCGCCGGCGCCGAGCGGTTGCTGGGAGTGTTCGCAAGTGGCCATCTCCCCTATGTGCTGGACCGTTCGTGGAACGGCCTTGATGACACGATCCCCTCGCTCGCCGACCTGACCGGGGCGGCTCTTGCCTCGCTTGCGCCGGCGGCGGGCGGGTTCCTCCTGGTGGTCGAGGGAGGCCGCATCGACTACGCCGGACATGACAACGACGCCGGAGCGATGCTGGCCGAGATTCTCGACTTCGACCGGGCAATTCGGGTCGCCGGCGACTTCGCGCGGGAGCGCGGCGACACCCTCGTCCTGGTGACCGCCGACCACGGAACCGGCGGGTTCTCCTTCACCTATGCCGGCGGGGAACCGGCGCCGGTCCCGGAAGCGGTGTCTTGGGACTATGCGGGAGCCTTCCGGGGGCCGGCCCTCGGAACCCGCCGGCACCTCGAACTCGTCGGCGCGGCGCGGCGATCCCTCATCGAGACCCTGCAGGAGATGGATCGGCCGTTCCTCGCCCCGGAGCTCGGAGACGCGCTCGAAGTTGCCACCGGGATTCGCCTGTCCGGGGAAGAGACGGCCGACCTCGCAGCCCATCTCAACGAGGACCCCCCGGCGCCACGCGACTTCGAGGAGTTCTATCTGGACGCATCCTCGGTTCCGATGGCGCTGGTCGCCCGGAAGCTGGCCCGCCATACCCAGGTCACCTGGTCCACCGGGGGCCACACCACGGAGCCGGTGGTGCTCATCGGATACGGACCCGGGTCGGAAGGCGTCCTCGGGATCGGTCGAAATACGCGCATTTTCGAGATTGTGCAGAGAGCACTGGGTGGGGAGTGACGCCGAGGCTGCTAGACTGCGCCATCCGGCTGGGAGCGCCTGTAGCTCAGTGGATAGAGCGCTTGCCTCCGGAGCAAGAAGTCAGAGGTTCGAGTCCTCTCAGGCGTACCAGTGTTTTCCGCGGGGCGGGCCGTTAGCTCAATCAGGCAGAGCAACTGACTCTTAATCAGTAGGTTGAAGGTTCGATTCCTTCACGGCTCACCCCAGACTGGGACTTCGATGCCCGATTCCCCGCCCGTCGGCGGCCTCGATGGGGCTTCCCGCCCCCGCGTCTCCCGCCGCATCCTGATCCGGTCCCCGGAGGTCCGGATCAAGGGCCGCAATCGGCCCCGGTTCCGCGAGGCGCTGAAACGGAACATCCGGGAGCGTCTCGGCGGAATCGGCCTCGACTGGCGCGTGCGTTCGCTGCGCGACCGGGTCTGGATCGACGTGCCGGGGGAACAGACGGACGGCATCGGGCGGGCACTCGATGCACTCGAGACCGTTTTCGGCGTGGAACTGGCCCTGCCCGGGGTTGCGATTCCGCGCGTCGAAGGGGAGGAGGAGCGCCTCCTCCCGCATCTTCTCGACGTGGCGTGCGCACTCGCGGAGGCTGCTCCTCCCGACCGGCCGGACGCCGGTTTCGCGGTGCGGGTGCGGCGTCGCGATCCGGCCTTTCCCCTCCGTTCGCAGGGAATCGCGGAAGCGCTCGGCAAGGGAATCCTCGAGCGGACCGGCTGGCGCCGGGTGAACCTCTCCGATCCGGCCCTTGTCGTGCGCGTCGACAATTACGAGGACGTCTGCTGCCTTTCGACCGAGCGGCGCCGCGGCCCCGGCGGACTCCCGGTCGGGGTCGCGGGACGCTTTCTGGCCCTTCTTTCCGGTGGTTTCGACTCCCCGGTGGCCGCCTGGCTGCTCGCGGGTCGGGGAGCGCAGATGGATTTCCTCCACGTGGCGCCGGGTCATCCCCACCCCGATGATCCTTCGGTGATCAAGGCCTGCCGTCTGGCCGCTGCGCTTTCCCGATACACCGGAACCTCCCGGCTGGTACTGGTTCCCTTCACCCGCCTCGACCTGGAACTCGCCGGTTCGCGAACCGGCTACGAGGCGCTGCTGTTCCGTCGCTTTGCCCTCCGCTGCGGGGAGGAGGCCGCGTCCCGTTTCGACGCGTCGGCTCTCGTGACCGGGGACAGTCTCTCGCAGGTCGCCTCGCAGACCATCGAAAATCTGATCGCCGTGGATGCGGCGGTATCGCTTCCGGTGCTGCGGCCGCTGATCGGACTCGACAAGGCGTCAATCATGGCGCGGGCCGCCGGGATCGGAACCAGGGACATCTCGGTCGAGCCGGCCAAGGACTGCTGCGCCCTGATCGCCCGGTCGCCCCGGACCCGGTCGCGACCCGGCGGGCTCCAGTCGCTGGAACAACGCCTGTTGCCCGGACTGGACGATCTGCTCGCCGCCTCGCTGCGCGAATCGGTCGTGGCCACGTTCGCGTGGGGCGACGGTGACGGAGCGCTTCGGCCGCTCCCCGACGGCGCCCCGGCGTTGCTACCATGAACCGGGAGGCGGATCCGATGCATTGCCAGCCCCGTTCGCTCGTCGCCCTTCTTGCTGTGGCGATTGTCCTTCCCGCGCTCGCGTTCAGCCAGCGGGCGCCCCGGCGTCCGCCGGAACCCTTCCCGGTTGCGGTGGTCGAGGGTTCCGCGGCCGACGACGCCATGGCCGAGCGTCTCCGCGAGGCGGCGGAGGTGGTGCGTGATCGGGTTGGCGACCGGGACCGCTGGTTCCGCATCGTGGATGCGACGGATGACGCCCGCATCGTTCTCCGGCTTGCCGACTATCGGGTGGCCGAGACGATGACCCCGAAGGTCCAGCGCCAGATCCTTGACGGCGCCCCCATCCTGGTGGAGGGCAGCGTGGTGGTGGAGACCCATTCGCTGAATGCGGTCGTGGTGATCCGGGGGGAAGCCGCCGCGCTGGTCGGGCTCGATGAGCGGGAACGTGGCGCCAGCCTTCGGAACGCCGCATCCGATCTTGCGGAGGAGCTTGAGCAGTACTGCAAGGACAACTACCAGCTGCTGGCCGAACCCTCCTGATCGAGGGTGCGCCCCGGCGGGTTGACCGAGGGCGGGATTCCGTGCGCCGGGACAGCCGGTGGGGGACACCCGGGTCCGGTGGGGGCGGCAGCGGGATGACCCCTTCTCCTGGTTCCCTGGCAGTGCGGCCATTTCGTCGAGTTCCCCTGCCGGGCGTCCGTCGCATATCGTGAGCGGGTGGATGCCCGGCCTCTTGTGCCGGGCCCGTTCCGCCGCCACCGGGCGGTCTCGGAGGACATCATGGCCCACTCGTTTTCCCGGCGGGGTTTTCTCGGGGTCGCGGGCGCGTCCGCGGCGCTGTCAGCAGGGGAAGCGGGCGTGAGGACCGGCCCCCGCACGGAAACGGCCGAATTCGGCCAGTCGATGTGGGAACAGGATACTCCGGCGTTGATCGTGGATCTGGACGCGTTGGAGCGGAACATCGCCCGGATGGCGCGGGCGACGAACGCGAACGGAATCGTTCCGCGGCCCCACGCCAAGACGCACAAGTGCCCCCACATCGCGCGGATGCAGCTCGACGCCGGCGCTGTCGGGATTTCGGTTGCCAAGACGGGCGAAGCGCAGGCGTTGTTCGACCACGGCATCGAGGAGCTGCTGCTGACCACCAGCAACGTCACCCCGTTCAAGATCCGCCGCGCGATGGGGCTCCGGAAACAGTGTCCCGGGTTCATCCAGGCGACGGATACCGAAGCGAATGTGCGGATGTTGTCGGAGGCGGCCGGCGCCGCCGGAGTCGCCGCCGATGTGGTCGTGGATGTGGACCCCGGCGGCCACCGCACCGGGGTAGCCGCCGGCGAGCCGGCGCTGCAACTTGCCCGGCTGGTGGATCGGCTACCGGGGCTGCGATTGCGCGGCCTGCTCTGCTACGACGGCGGTTCCCAGCATGTGAAGGGCTTCGGGGCTCGCGAGGCACAGACGCTGGAACGCCTGGCGGCTGCGGCCGACACCTGCGAACGGATGAGGGCGTCCGGCCTCGACACCGGCATTTTCAGCGGCGGGGGGACCGGCACCTACAACATCGACCACCAGACGCCCGGGTTGACCGATGTGCAGGTGGGCAGCTATGTGTTCATGGATGCCCAGTACCTGGAGATCGGAGGCCGTGACAACCCCGACGTGTACGACGACTTCGAGCCCTCGCTCACCATCCTGACCACCGTGCTGAACGCCCGTCACGAGGGACGGGCGACCACCGATGCGGGCGCCAAGGCCTGCACCATCAACCGGCCCTGGCCGATCGTCAAGGGCGAGACCGGGATGAGTTACACCTCGGGTTCCGACGAGTTCGGCTCGATCCGGTACGAGGATCCGAGCCGGGTCTACAGGGTCGGCGACAAGCTCGAGCTCATCGTCTCCCACTGCGATCCGGTGGTGAACCTGTACGACCGGATGGTCGCGGTCCGCGGCGGGGTGGTGCAGGCGGTCTGGCCGATCGCGGCGCGCGGCATGTCCACCTGACGACCTTGCGTTTCCTCCATCCGATCGACCGGCGGATGCCAATTCCGACCGTTCCTCTCCTGGAACGCAGGAATCAGCACGCCCGCGTCGCGCCGATGCACATTCCGGCTGGGTAGGCAGCGAAGGGGAGCAGCGCTTGCCCCATGGACCCTATACTGAGCCGGTGGAGGGAGGTGGGATTACTGCGAATGGTTCCCGGAATGCCGAACTGCGAGTGCCGGCCTGCGATGTCACCAGGAGTTGCCGTCAGGATCGTCGCCGGGGGGCAGCCAGGAGTTCTCTGCGAAGGTGTGGCATGGCTGCTCGGAATGGCCGGAACGAGTGTGACCTGTCGGGAGCCGAACGAGGCGGAACGGGAATGACTCCACGCGCCGAACTGCGGGTGGCCGACGCGCCTCCGGGGCGGCTTTCTCGGAGCCTGTTTCCACCGCGTCAAGCGACCGGAGACACCATCAGGAAGGCTATCGCCGCTCGAAATGCGTCATGGCAGGGAAATCCACTCATCCCTTCCTGGGTCTCTCCGAAGAAAGTGAACCTGGACCGTTTCTTCACGCGCCCCGCCGTTGCGCAGGATTGTTGGGCGGCGTTGCTCGACGTCATGGGCGCCGACAACGCCGAAACAGACAGCTACAAATTCGTCGAACCGGCGGCGGGTGAAGGCGCGTTCTACGACCTTCTCCCCGAAGACCGGCGCATCGGCATCGAGATTGTTCCCGGCCGAACCGAGTTCGAGACTGCCGACTTCTTGAAGTGGAAACCACCGATGAACGGACGTCGCCTCGTTGTCGTCGGGAATCCGCCGTTCGGCTATCGGGCATGGCTCGCGCTTGCATTCGTCAATCATGCGGCAACCTTCGCCGACTACATCGGCCTCATCCTCCCGATGGCATTCCAGAGTGACGGCAAGGGAAGCCCGAAACATCGGGTGGTGGGTGCCGAACTTGTCGATATGCGCTCGTTGCCGTCCGATGCGTTCGTGACGGCTGCGGGACAGCCGGCGGGCGTCAACGCGCTCTGGCAAGTCTGGCGGCGTGGGGTGAACAACCGGAAACCGACGCCGACTTGTGACGACTGGGTGGACCTGTTCACCGTGGACCAGCGCCCGGAACGGCGGTGCGGACAGGAGCGGCTGGCGGAAGCCGACTGGTTCCTTCAGCGAACGTTTTTCAACGAGCCGCCCAAGCTGGTCCGGGATTTTTCCGAGGTTCGTTATGTCTGCGGTTACGGTATCGTCATCAGGAAGGAAGTGGAGGCAGTCACGGCCTGCCTGAACGGAGTGGACTGGCGGGCCTACAGCAATCTGGCGGCACACAATTGCCGCCATATCAGCATGTACCACATCCGCCGGGCGCTGACCGATCACGGCTTTGTCGATGCCTGACGCCCGTGCGATCCTGATCGATGTCCTGTCTCGCCATGCGGATGCGGACAAATGGGTGGGGCAACCATTCGAGAACATCAAGCGACTGTCCAATACCAAGGTCGGTGACGTCGGGCAAGACTTCGTCGAGGCTCTATGTCACGCGATCGGTTTCTCTTGCGATTTTCCGGTCAACGCCCAAGGCAAACGGCTTCGTACGGCCCCTTGGGATGTTTGCCTCGAAGGCCGCACCTTCGAACTGAAGACCGCAACCGAGGATGTCCATGGTGCGTTTCAGTTCAACCATATCCGCTACCATCGGGAGTACGAGGCACTGCTTTGCATCGGCATTGCGCCCGCCGAAATACTCATGGGGGCGTGGACCAAGGCGGAAGTCGCTACCGGAGGTGCGGGTCATCTGGTCTCGATGGACAAGGGGTCGTCCGCCACCCACAAGCTGACAAAACGCCGGGAACAGCTATTGTCGATTCGGGAATTCGAGAACAACGTGTTTGATGTGCTTGTCCGCCTCGACACATAGTCGGGGATAATACCGAAGTACTGCGTGGATGCAGAGAGAAGCATTGTATCATCCACGCTTTTGCGATCCATTGGTGAAGCTTGATTCGGATGGAGGTTTCTGACCGATGTAGTATGATGAGTATTGATCGGACTGATCCGCAGTCCTGTGTATCATAAAAAGCAACACATGGAGGTTTTGGGAACAATGAACGAAACGGAAAGACAAGAAATCCGGAAGAGTAAAGTGCGTGTGTATGTTACCTACATGGCGACAAGCTTCCTGTTTGGCGGCGGTGCTCTCTTCATTCTCTTCTTGATTATTTGGAAGAAACACGACGAGGCCATCAGCATGTTTCAGACTATTCTGCCGGTGAGCTCAGCGATCATCTCATATTGGTTTGCAACCCGGGGAGCGGAAAAGAAATCGGAATCGGAGAAGAATTCGAAAATAACAGGAAACGAAGTTCGACAATCGTAAATCATCCTTTCTCCGATTGTGTTTGCTTGCCTCGGTGGCCTTTCCTTGATTCAGGCAAACGGACTGCCTCTCCATGGGTCATGTTCCGGGGGCCGGTATTCGAGCTGGTGAGTCCCTGCCGGTATCGGAACTTCCAGATCGTGCGTGATCGGAATCACGCGGACCTCCGTGGATCGCAGGGTTGGCAAATTCAAGGCGCTGGCACATGATCCGGAATGCCTCCGGATTGACATCCACCAGCACGACGTCCCGCCCGGCTCGGATGGCGGCTTCGCCGGTGGTGCCGCTTCCCGCCAGAAAGTCGAGCACGCGATCGCCCGGATTCGAATGTACCCGAATAATGCGGTTCAGGATGGCCAACGGTTTCTGTGTCGGATAACCGGTCTTTTCCTTGCCGTTCGGACTGACGATCGTCTGCCACCATACGTCGGTTGGTGTCTTGCCTCGTTTGGCCTTTTCCGGACTCACCAGGCCGGGGGCCATGTACGGAATGCGGTCGATGTCTTCATGGCGATATGTGTATTTCCGTGGGTTCCTTGCGTACCACAGGATGTTGTCATGTTTGGCGGACCACCGGCTCCTGGACCTCGCACCGTAGTCATAGGACCATACGATTTCATTGATGAACGAGTCCCTCCCGAAGATGCCGTCCAGCATGATCTTGCAGTAATGCACTTCGCGGTAATCCATGTGAAGAAAGAACGATCCGTCCGGCTTCAGCAGGCGGTACGCCTCTTGAAGCCTGGGTTGGATGAATGCCGAAAAATTGTCAAATCTGTCGTTGAAGGAGGATGTTCCCACGACATGACTCCTGTATCTCCTTCCCCGATAGCCGATGCGTTCCCCATTTTCATCGAGCGTCGTTCGCATGCGGGTTCGTGACTGGGCCCGACCGGTGTTGAACGGCGGGTCCAGATAGATCAGATCAAATGATGCGGACGGGAAATCCCGGATCACGTCGAGACAGTCGCCGAGATGGATTCGGGCGGCCCCGAGCGCCGGTTGGCTGTTCCCCGTATTGTTCACAAGGCAATCAGGAGGAGCCGGCTGCCGGTCCGGCACTCCGTATGGCCTCCCAGATTTTCTGCGGGGTCAGCGGGGTGTCCAGGTGTTCGACGCCGTAGGGCCGGAGCGCGTCCATGACCGCGTTTGCGACTGCCGGGGTGGAGCCGATGGTCGCCGCTTCCCCGATACCCTTGGCGCCGAGCGGGTTCAGGTCGGTGGGAGTCACGGTGCGGTGGAGTTCCCAATCCGGCAGCATGTCGGCCCGGGGAACGGCGTATTCCATGAGGGACGAGGCAAGGAACGAACCGTCGTCGCTGTAGAGGGCTTCCTCCCATAGCGCCTGCCCGATGCCCTGTGCGAGGCCGCCGTGGACCTGCCCTTCCGCCAGCAGCGGGTTGATGACCCGGCCGCAGTCGTCCACCGAGATGTAGCGGAGCACGGTGACGGCTCCGGTTTCGGGGTTGATCTCGACGGCGCACAGGTGTGTCCCGAACGGGAACGTCTCCCCCGGCGGCCGGAAATCGGTATCCGCCGTCAGCGTTCCGCGGAGCGCGGCGGGCGCGTCCGGACCGTGTACAAAGGCCGCGATCTCGCTCCAGCCCACGCCGCGGGTCGGAGAGCCGGTCACGAAGAAGCGCCCGTTCTCGAAGCGGATGTCGGAGGCGGCGGCCTCCAGCAGTTCGGCGGCGGCAAGGCGCGCCTGCTCGCGCACGGTCTCGGCGTTCGAAAACACCGCCGCCCCGCCCACCGGGGCGCTGCGGCTTCCGAAGGTGCCGATGCCGCGCGGACAGGCGTCGGTGTCTCCGTGGAGAACCCGCACCGATTCCGCCGGGACTCCAAGCTGTTCGGAAGCGATCTGGGCCCAGGAGGTCTCGTGTCCCTGTCCGTGCGGCGAGGAACCGGTGCGCACGGTGACCGAGCCATCGGCGTCCATCTCGACTCCCCCGGCTTCCCAGGGGCCGAAACCGCAGATCTCCACATAACAGGCGAGACCGATGCCGAGCGGTGCTCCGCCGGATTCGCGCCGGCGGGCCTGTCGGGCGCGGAGTCCCCGGTAATCGCCGGCTTCGAGGGCCTGGTCCAGCGCCTTCTCGTAGGCTCCGCTGTCGTAGAGCAGTCCGGTTGCGGTGCGGAACGGGAAGGCGCTCTCGGGGATCAGGTTGCGGCGGCGAATCTCGGCCGGATCGATCCCGAGCCGGCCGGCAAGGATGTCCATCGCCCGTTCGATCATGTAGGTTGCTTCCGGACGACCCGAACCCCGGTACGGCTCGTTGGGGGCGGTATTGGTGAAGGCGCCCTCGGCCCGGGCCGCCACCGAGCGGATGGCATAGGGGCCGGGGATCATGGAGCCGGTGAGACCCGGGGTGGTGGGGCCCGGCTTGCTGTAGTACGCCCCACAGTCGAAGAGCGACGTCAGGTCGCAGTGTTCGACCCGCCCGTCCCGCCCGGCGCGGAGGCCGAGGGTTGCGTACAGGTTGCGGCCGTGGGTGGTGGTCAGGAAGTCCTCGGTGCGGGTTGCGGTCCATCGCACGGGTCGTCCCAGCCGGAGCGCGAGCCACGCCACCAGCACTTCCTCCGGGTACAGATTGGCCTTGGCTCCGAAACCGCCGCCGACCTCGGGGGCGATCACCCGGACATCCCCCTTGTCGATTCCCAGGATGCGGGCGATGTTGTCCCGGGCGGAATGCGGGGCCTGCGTGGTGGTCCAGACAACCAGGCGGTCTCCGTCGAGCCGGGCGGCCGCGGCCCGCGGCTCCATCGCACTCGGGATCAGGCGCTGGATCCGGAATTCCACCTCGAGGTCCAGTGTGTTCCCGCCGGGTTCGGACCGGGTGACCGGGCGCACCGGTCCGTCGCCGGCTTCGATGTCCCACTGGAAGCAGCGGTTCCCGGCCGCCTCCGCGTACAGCAGTCCGGCGCCTTCGGTGCGCGCCGCCTTCGCGTTGCCGCTTCCCGGCAGTTCCCGGAAGTCCACCAGCACCTCGGACGCGGCGTCCACCGCCTGCACGGCGGTATCGGCCACCACGGCTGCGACCGGATCCCCCTGGACCCGGGCCCGATCCCCGGCGATCGGCCATCGCCGTGGAAGCCGCAAATCGGTAAAACCGCCGGTGTCGGTGCTCCGTCCGACCGGAAAGGACTTCTTGAGGGTCGGGAGGATGTCGGCGCCGGTGAAGACACCGAGCACTCCCGGCATCTCCCGGGCGACCGCGGCGTCCACCGAGAGGATCTCGGCGTGCGGGTAGGGGCTGCGGACCACCGCCAGATGCGCCGCGCCGGGGAGCGGGATGTCAGTTGTATAGCGGGCTTTTCCGGTGATCAGCGCCGGATCTTCCCGGCGTCGGATCCGTTGCCCGATGGTCTGGGTGTTGATGGCCACACTGTCTCCTGTTGGCGCCGATTCTACCGGCGGCCCCCGTTCGTTTCCGGGAATGGCGGAGTGCCTTCGACCGGAAACCGGGAGGATCCCGTTCGGGCCCCCGTTCGTTCCCGTGGATGGGCGAAGCGGGTTGGTCCGGAGTGGATGGGATCGCGTTTGGTGGCCCGGTTCGTTTGCGTGGATGGGCGGAGCGGGTTGGCCCTGATTCGTTGGGATCGCGTTCGTTGGCCCGGTTCGTTCGCGTGGGTGGGCGGAGCGTGTTCGTCCGGGCTCGTTGGGATCGCGTTCGTTGGCCTGGTTCGTTCGCGTGGGTGGGCGGAGCGTGTTCGTCCGGGCTCGTTGGGATCGCGTTCGTTGGCCCGGTTCGTTCGCGTGGATGCGTGAAGCGTGTTGATCCTGATTCGTCGGGATCGTGTTCGTTGGCCCGATTCGTTCGCGTGGATGGGTGGATCGTGTTCGTCCTGATTCGTCGGGATCGTGTTCGTTGGCCCGGTTGGTCCGCGTGGATGGGTGAAGCGTGTTCGTCCGGGCTCGTTGGGATCGCGTTCGTTGGCCCGGTTGGTTTGCGTGGATGGGCGGAGCGGGTTGGTCTTGATTCGTCGGGATCGTGTTCGTTGGCCCGGTTGGTCCGCGTGGATGGGTGAAGCGTGTTCGTCCGGGCTCGTTGGGATCGCGTTCGTTGGCCCGGTGGGTTTGCGTGGATGGGCGGAGCGGGTTGGTCCTGATTCGTCGGGATCGTGTTCGTTGGCCCGGTTGGTTCGCGTGGATGGACGAAGGGGGTTGGTCCGGATCTGGTGGGATTGCGTTCTGGGAGCTACCGGTCGTTCCCGGGGATGGCGAAGCGCGTCAGATGCTCCCGGTCCTTGATCAGGATGCCGTCCGGAACCGGTACCGGTTGCGCCCAGGTCGCGCTCGGGGCGACTTGATAGAGCCGCACCGGACGATATCCGTCGTCCCCGGCATCGAACACCATGAGTTCCGCCCCGTCGGTGAGGGCGATGACGGCCCGGCCATGGGCGAGGAGCGCCGCATTTTCGCCCGAGCGCGGCGGAGATCGCCAGATGTCGCCGCCGGTCGCCGGATCGAAACTCACGAATTGGCCGCTGTTGTGTTCCCCGAAGGCGAACAGACGCCCTCCGGCCCACACCGGGCTGCTCATGTAGAGGTGGGTCCGGTCGGCTTCCCACACCGTCTCGCCCCGGAGTTCCGCTCCCTCGGCCCGGAATCGCACGGCGAAGGTGGGGTGGTCCAGCCCGCCGAAGACCACGGTCCGGTTTCCCGGAAGCACCAGCGGATTGGCGATGTTCTGGTCGTAGGGAGTGCGAAAGGGCATCTCCCATCGGATCCGGCCGTCTTCGGGCGAAAGCAGCAGGATGCGCGACTCGGTCATGGTCATGAGCACCGTCTGCCCGGCGACGGTGGCGACCGCCGGTGAGACATAGGCGGGGGCATCCGGAATCTCCCACACGGTTTCTCCGCTGGCCCCGTCGAGCGCGGCGAGGACGCCGTTCCCGGGTCCGCCCAGGTGCACGATGACCCGTCCCTCGTGGGCGAGCGGCGAACTCCCGGCGCCGTAGAGCGGAACCGGGGCGTCCGGGAACCGGTGCTGCTGCCAGAGGAGGGCGCCGCTCCCGGCGTCCCGGGCGGTGAGGATGCCGGAAATGCCGAGAGTGAATACCCGGCCGGCCGCCAGCGCCGGGGTGGACTTGGGGCCGGGTCCGTGCGCAACGGCGGCCGGATGCATGGTGTAGGGAGCCGGATGGGAAACGCTCCATTCCTCGGTGCCGTCCTCGAGGCGGAGACGCGCCAGTACTTCCTCTTCCCCGTCCCGGGCGAAGACCAGGACGGCGCTCCCGTCCAGGATCGGGCTTGCGTGCCCGAGCCCCACCGGAACCCTCCAGGTCTCGCGGAGATCCTTCGGCCATCCGGCCGCATCTCCCAGCCCCGCGGTCCATTCGGTGACCCGGCCATCGCGGTCCTTGCCCCGGAACCCGTTCCACGGCCCGGCGGCCGCAGTGGCCCCGGCCAGAAGGACAAGGAGCGCCGTCCGCATTTCAGACGGTGACGAACGAGAGGATCGCGGTGGCGATTTCCCGGCGGGCGGCGGCGGCCCGGGTCTTCACTTCCACCAGCCGGCCCCGCCTTTTGGTTACCTCGGCCCGGAGATCGAGCCGCGCTCCGAAGGGTACCGGGCCGTCCAGGACGCAATCCTGGATCGACCGGAACAGGCCGCGTATCGGAGCGGCATCCGACTCGGCCGCCGCGACGCAGCCGAGCTGCGCCATCGCCTCGATGACGAGGCCGGCGGGCACCGTCTCCTGTCCGAGCGCATAGGGATGGTCCTCCGGCACGGTGACCCATCCTTCCGCCCGGACTCCGGGGTCCAGGTTGCCCACCCCGTGAAGAAAGACGAAGGGTTCCCGATGCGGCAGGATCCGGAGAACGGCCTTGCGGTCGAGGGTTCGGGGCATGGGTCTGCTACCGGGTCGCGGCTGCGGTTTCGTCGTCGAACTGGAGTTCGTGAAGCCTATGGTAAATGCCGCCGGCGGCGAGCAATTCCTCGTGCGTTCCGCTCTCCCGGACCCGTCCCCGGTGCAGTACCACGATCCGGTCGGCGCCCCGAACGGTGGACAGCCGATGCGCGATCACCAGGCTGGTGCGGTTTTTCAGCACCCGCGCGAGCGCCGTCCGGACCTGATCCTCGGTCTCGGTGTCGACACTCGAGGTGGCTTCGTCGAGAACCAGCACCCGCGACTTCCGCGCCATGGCGCGGGCAATTCCCACGAGCTGCCGCTGTCCCTGCGAGAGTCCGCTTCCCCGCTCGCCCAGCTCGGTGTCGAGCCCGTCCGGAAGCGCGTTCGCCCAAGCGGTCACCTCGGCGGCCGCGGCCGCGCGTCGAACCCGTTCGTCGCTGATCTCCTTGTCCCCGAGCCGGATGTTCTCCAGGATGGACCCGGAGAAGAGATGGACATCCTGCTGGACCATCGAGAATTGACGGCGCAGTTCGGCAACGTCCCAGTGGCGGACATCCACGCCGTCCACGAAGACCCCGCCCTTCTGGACATCGTAGAGCCTGAGCAGCAGGCTCGCCAGGGTGGTCTTGCCGGAGCCGGTGTGTCCGACCAGCGCGACGGTCTCGCCGGGCGCCACGGTGAGGCTCACGTCGTGAAGTACCCAGTCGTCCGGGTTGTAGGCGAACGAGACGTTGTCGAGATGGAGCGCCCCGTGGCGGTGGGCCGGGAGCCGGGCCTGCGGCGTGCTGGAGATCGCGGGCTCGGAGGAAAGCAGCTCGACGATCCGTTCGGACGCCGCCATCGCGCCCTGGAGGATGTTGAACTTCTCGGTGAGATCCCGGATCGGCCGGAAGAACATCTCGGAATACATGAGGAACGCCACCAGTCCGCCGACCGTCAGCGTCCCGTCCCCGATCCGGAGGCCGCCGTGCCAGATGATCAGCGCGATGGTGACCGCGGTGATCATCTCGACCACCGGATAGAAGACCGAAAAGCACAGCACCGTTTCCAGGTGCGCGTTGGTGTGATCCCGATTGAGCTTGCGGAACTCGCGGGCGCGCCGGCGCTCCTGCCGGAAGAGCTGGAGCACTTCGATCCCGGTCAGGGTTTCCTGGATGAAGGCGTTCAGGGCCGCGACCGCTCCCCGCACCCGGCGGAATGCGGGCCGGACCTTCCGGCGGAATATCCAGCCGGTCACGAACAGCGCCGGCACCGCACCAAAGGTCACGAGGGCAAGCTGCCAGTTCATCACGGCGAGCGCGGTCATGATCCCGACCAGCAGGACCACATCGGTGATGATCATCACCACCCCGGAACTCAACAGTTCGTTCAGCGCGTCCACGTCGCTGGTGGCCCGGGTGATGACCTGTCCCACCGGGTGCCGGTCGAACCAGCCGGTGTGGAGCTTCTGGATGTGGTCGAAGACATCCCTGCGGATATCGCGCATCACCCGCTGGCCGAACAGGTTGACGACCCAGGCTTGCCCGTAGGCGGCGAGAAAGCTGACGGTCAGGACGACCAGGTAGAGCCCCAGGATGCCGAACAGTCCTTCGGCGTCACCGGTGGCAATGTGGTCGTCGATGGCGATCCGGGTCAACCAGGGGCCGGCAAGTTGCGCTCCGGTGTGGACCAGCACGAGAGCGACGCCAAGAGTGATGAAACGCCAGTACGGCAGTACATACGGCAGGACATGGGCCAGCAGCCGCCGGTCGCGCCGTGCGTCCCCGCTCACAGTTTGGCGAGTTCCTCTTCGAGCATCTGTCGGCGGTGGATGGCGGCGTACTGCCCGGCCGCCGCAACCAGCTCGTCGTGGGCGCCGCGCTCGGCGATGTGGACGACCCCTTCCTCATCGGTGTCCAGCAGGCAGATGCAGTCGGCGTCCTTCACCGTGCTCAACCGGTGCGCCACGATCAGCGTCGTCCGGTCGCGCGCCGCGCGCCGGACCGCGCCCAGAATGCGGGCCTCGGTGTCCGCATCCACCGCGCTCAGCACGTCGTCGAGAACCAGAATCGGGGCGTCCAGCAGCAGCGCCCTGGCGATCGCGGTCCGCTGCCGCTGTCCTCCGGAGAGGGTTACCCCGCGTTCGCCGACCATCGTCCGATAGCCCTCCGGGAAGCCCTCGATGTCGCTCTCGAGACCCGCTTCCCCGGCGACCCGGCGCACCTCGTCCATCGGCGCATCCTCCCTGCCGAACGCGAGATTGTCGCGGAGGCTCGCCGAAAACAGGAAGCTGTCCTGGGGTACGAACCCGATGGCGCTGCGGAGATCCTCCAGCGGGAAGTCGCGCACGTCCCGACCATCGATGCGCACCGAACCTTCGATGGTGTCGTGAAGACGGGGAATCAGCCGCGCCACCGTGCTCTTTCCGGCGCCGGTTCGTCCGACCAGCGCAACCGTCGCTCCGGCGGGAATGGTCAGGCTGAAATCCCTGAGCACCGGTCGAGGTTCGGCGCCGTTCCCGCGCGACGGATAGCCGAAGGTGACGCCCCGGAATTCGATCTCGGGCGCATCATCCACGCGAATGGCCGCTCCCCCCGGCGCCGGGGCCGGAAGCGGGCGGGCGTCCAGGACGACCGCGAGCCGCTTCATCGAGGCCGCGCCCCGCTGGTGGATGTTCACCACCCAGCCCAGCGCGATCATCGGCCAGGTGAGGTATCCGTAGTAGAAGAGGAACGCCACCAGTTCTCCGACGGTAATCGAGCCGGCGGCGGCGAGCCGGCCGCCGAACACCAGGGTGACCGCCAGCCCGACCCCGATCAGGGCCATCAACAGCGGGAACAACGCGGCGCTTACCGCTACCAGCTCCATGCTCCGGCGCGCATAGGCTTCGTTTTCCTTGCGGAAGATCTCCCGCTGGGCGTCCTCCTGCCCGAACGCCCGCACCAGCCGGGCGGCGGCGGCATTCTCCTGGACGACCGCCGAGACGTCGGCCATCCTGGCCTGCACCACCTCCGAGCGTCGGAAGATCTCCTGCCCGAGCACCTTCATCAGGATCGAGACGATCGGCATCACGGCGAACGTGATGAGCGTCAGCCGGAAGCTGATCGCCAGCATGAACGCGAAGCAGCCCATCGTGGTGATGATGGTCTCGACCGGGTACATGAGTCCCGGACCGAGCACCATCCGCACTGCATTCATGTCCTGGGCGCCGCGCGAAAGGATGTCCCCGACCCGGTAGCGGGCGTGGAATGTGGCCGGCAGTTTCTGAAGCCGGGCGTAAAAGTCCCGGCGCATGTCGTACTCGGCCTGGCGGGAGACGCCGATCAGGTACCAGCGCATGAAGAAGCGGAAGACCGCCGATCCCCCCGCCGCCAGGACGATCAGCATGGCGAAACGCCAGAGTTCGGAAGGGGCCCCGGCCCGCACCGCGTCGATCGCCCGCTCGAGAATCCGGGGAACGACCAGGTAGAGGACGCGGCAGAGAACCAGCGCCAGCAGGCCAAGGGCGATCCGTCGCCGGTAGGGCGCGAGGACCGGGAGGAGCCGCCGCCAGAGATCGCGCATCAGTCACCGTGGCGGGCGCGAAGCCCGGGCGCGAGGCGCGCCATCAGGATCATCCGCTCGAAGACGTCGAGCCATTCCGCCGTCTCGGCCGCGATCGCACTCTCGTCGGCGGCGCCCGGGATCGGGCAGGCGGCTCCGAGTTCGGTCGCCGCCTTGACCCGGTACACCGAGAGCGGCCGATCCCCGAACCGGCCGATTTCGTGGAAGTCCTCGGTGAGGAAGACCGCAACCGGCACCCGCATCGCTCCGAGAATACGCAGCGCATCGCGCAGCTCGGGCATCGTGTCGCGGTCCAGGATACGCAGCTTTACGCTCGCGCCGGCGGCCTCGGCGAGCCGGGCGAGGACGGGAACCGAGCGGGCGCAGTCACCGCACCAGATTCCGCTGAGGCACAGAACGTTCACGATACGGCCGGCGGCGTCCAGCCGTTCCGCGGCGTTTGCCGGAAGCGGGGGCCGAGCCGCCCGCGCCCATGGGGCGCGCTCCCGTTCGGACCCGGTGGCCAGATAGTCCCGCAAGGGAAGCGCGGCGCTGAAGCCCCGCCGGTAGAGGTCGGTTCGCAGATCGAAATAACTCATGACGAAGGCGCCGGGAAGGCACGGAATTATCGGTTGTGTGTCAGGAGCCGCCCTTGCGCGGCAGTCTCTCGTCGGCGATCGCCGCGTGCCAGGCAAAACTCGCAACCACCACCGCGTTTTTCTTCAGATCGTCAAGCGGAAGGGTGTCGAAGAAGTCGAGGTTGGTGTGGCCGCCGGTCCCGCCTACCCGCGCCTGGAGGAACTGGAAGCCGGGGAGGCCCGCCTCGTCGAACGGAATGTGGTCGGTGCTCCCCACGCTGCCGGGCGCAAGGGTGGCGAACCCGAAGTCGTGCAGCGGCATCATCCAGGCCTCGAAGATCGGCCGGACGTGCTCGTTGCCCTGAAGCCACACCCCGCGGTAGCGGCCGGGGCCGTAGTCCTGGTTGAAGTACGCCGAGAGGGTTGGGTGGCCGGGCTTGGCCCCTTCGCCCGCCGGGTCGCCGAAGTGCCGGAGAACGTGGGCGCGCGATCCGAAGAGCCCCTGCTCCTCTCCCGACCACAGCGCGATGCGGATCGTCCGGCGCGGCCTGGCGCCAACCGCTCTCAGGATCCGCATGGCCTCCAGCATGACCGCAACCCCCGAAGTGTTGTCGGAGGCGTTGGGGCTCGCGTGCCAGGTGTCGAAGTGGGCGCCGATCATGACCAGTTCGTCCGCGAGGTCCGTTCCGGAAATGTCGGCCAGCAGGTTCTCTGCCCGGGTCCGGCGCTCGCCGTGGCGGTTCCGGATCTCCAGTTCGATCGAGACCGGGAGCTCCCGCTGGAGAATGCGGTACATGCGGTTGTAGTGCTCGGGTGTTACCGCGACGATCGGAAGCGACGACAGGGTGGCTTCGCGGTCCCAGCGGTCCGCCTTGGCGCCCGGCCGGGCGAAGCCGCGCACCGCCCCCGGCCATCCGCTCCGGGATTCGAGAACCACGGCCACTTCCTCCTCGATGTAGAACGCGAGAAGCGCCTCGGCGCTTACCAGTTCCGGGTTCGCGGGCGTTTCGAACCGGCTTGCCGGCGGCGGTGCTCCGCGCGGGACGACATCCTCGGCGAGCCGACGCATTTCCTCGTCGGTACGCGGCGGAGTCCCGGTGGCGAATATGCCGCGGTTGATGGCTGCGGGTGGCGTGGAGAGCACCGCCATGCCCCGGAGCTGCCCGCGCAGACTCTCGAGGTCGGACTTCGAACGGGCATCGGCGAGTACCACCGGGAGTTCCCGCCGCCCGCCAGTCCCCGGAGTATGGGCAATCGGATAGCCCACCAGCGTCTGGTAGGCGGGAGCGGTCATATGGAGCGAGAAGTACTCGTTGTCCCAGCTCGCTCCGTAGTCCATGAACGGTTCGCGGGTGATGTTGTCGAGTCGGATCCGCTCCATCTCGGACACTGCCCAGTCCTGTGCCCGGTCCATGGCCGCCGAATTGGTGAGTCGCCCACCGAGCACGTCGGTCATCCAGGAGAGAGTGTCGGGAAGCTGCGACCGGTGGAGTCCCTCCTCGCGAATGCGGGCGATCATCTCCCGGTCCACCGGAAAGGGGGTCTGGGCCCCCGCACCGGCGCCGGCCAGTGCCAGCAGGCCGGCCGCGATCGCGCCGGGTTGTGCGTGTCTCATGGTCGCCTCCTTCCCGGGGCCACGACGGAGAGGGTAGCCGGGAGGCGCATGCCAGCAGCGGGTGGTCCGGCCCGCCGTGTCTTCCTTCGGTGGGGAAACGCCCGATGGAGGGCGGTGTCCGGGGCATTCCCGGTTCCCTCCGCGGCACGTCCGGGAGCGCGGTTCCTGCGGGAATCGACGATACTTCGCCCTCTTTTCCGAGGGGGCGTCCATGGTCCGGCGTCCCCGCTTTCGAGCCCGGGGGCCGCGGCCCGGCCCGGCGCACGAGGAGGATTTCAGATGGCGGAGTGTCCCGTGTGCGGCGCGGAGGTCGAGTTGACGACCGACGCGGTCGTGGGAGAACTGATGGAATGCCCTGATTGCGGCACCGAACTCGAGGTGCTGGCGACAAAGCCGCCGGAGCTCGGCGAGGCTCCCCAAACCGAGGAGGACTGGGGGCAGTGAGGGTCGGATTCCTTCATTCCCTGATCCGGAAAGAGGAAAAGTTGCTGCTCGACGAGCTGGCGAAGCACCGGGAGGTGGAAGTCGTCCTGCTCGACGACCGGAAGATGGTCTTCGACCTCAGGAGCGCGCCGGAGGTCGATGTCGTGCTCGAGCGTTGCATCAACCACTCGCGGGCGCTGCACGGGCTGCGGCTGCTCGAGAGCCGGGGCATCCGGTGCGTGAACCGTTTCGAGGTGGCGAATGTCTGCGGCGACAAGCTGCTCACCTCCCTGGCGCTCGAAGAGGCGGGAGTTCCGCAGCCGGCGGTGCGGGTTGCATTCACCGCCGCGTCAGCCCTCGAAGCGCTGGCCGAGCTCGGCTATCCCGCGGTGCTGAAACCGGCGGTCGGCTCCTGGGGCCGTCTGCTCGCCAAGGTCAACGACCGCGACGCCGCCGAGTCGATCCTGGAGCACAAGACCATCCTCGGCAGCTACCACCATTCCATCTTCTACATGCAGAAGTATGTGGAAAAGCGTGGGCGCGACATCCGCAGCTTCGTGATCGGGGATGCCTGCGTTGCGGCCATCCACCGCACCTCGGAGCACTGGATCACGAATACGGCACGGGGGGCGAAGGCCTCGAACTGCCCGGTGACCGACGAGTTGGCGGCGCTCTCGATCGCGGCGGCGCGGGCGGTGGGCGGCGGCGTCCTGGCCGTCGACCTTTTCGAGACCGCGGATGGCCTGGTGGTGAACGAGGTCAACTACACGATGGAGTTCCGGAACAGCATCGAGACCACCGGCGTCAATATCCCCGGTCGGATCGTGGAGCACCTGCTGGGGAGCGAACGGCGGTGATCCGGGTCTCGGTCGCCGGCGCCTCGGGATATGCCGGTGGCGAGTTGTTGCGGGTGTTGCTGTTCCATCCGGGCGTCGAGGTGCGCCAGGCGACTTCGGAGCGTCTCGCCGGCAGGTTCGTGCACCGGGCGCACCCGAACCTTCGCGGAGTGACGCGCCTCAAGTTCTCGTCCGCATCCGATCTCGAACCCTGCGACGTGCTGTTCCTCTGCCTGCCCCACGGGCAGTCGATGACCCGGATCGACGAATTCCGGGCACTCGCACCGCGTATTGTCGACCTGAGCGCGGACTTCCGGCTGCGGGATCCCGACGCGTACCGGCGCTGGTACGGCCGCGAGCATGCGCGCCCCGACCTGCTCGGCGCCTTCGTCTACGGGATTCCCGAGCTCCACCGGACGGCGCTGGCCGATGCGGCGCTGGTTGCCGGCGCCGGCTGCAACGCGACGGCCACCATTCTCGCGCTGCACCCGTTCTTTCGCCGCGGACTGGCGTCGAGTGCGGTGGTGGAGGTGAAGGCCGGGTCGAGCGAGGCCGGCCATGGGTCGAGCGACGCAAGCCACCACCCCGAGCGCAGCGGCGCCGTGCGTTCCTACAAGCCGTCCGGACACCGTCATCTGGCGGAGATGGCCCAGGAACTGGGCGCGGCCCGCGTTCACTTCTCGGCAACTTCGATCGAGATGGTGCGCGGCATCCTGGCGACGTGCCACGTCTTTCTTGATGACGACGTCCCGGAGAAGGAGGTATGGAAGATCCTGCGCGAGGATTACGCGGACGAACCGTTCATCCGCATCGTCAAGGAACGTACCGGTATCCACCGCTATCCCGATCCGAAGTTGCTTGCTGGCGCCAACACCTGCGACATCGGGTTCGAGCGCGACGCGGATGCGAATCGGCTGGTGGTTCTCAGTGCCATCGACAATCTGATGAAGGGCGCCGCCGGCCAGGCGGTCCAGGCGTTCAACGTCATGCACGGCCTGGACGAGACCGCCGGCCTCGAGTTCCCGGGGTTGCACCCGATCTGATGTGCCGCCTCCTTGCCGTCCATGCTTCGCGCCCGTTCCCGATCGGGCCGCACCTGGAGGCGTTTGCGGAGATTGCCCGCGGCAGCCGGGAGTACCAGGGCCACGGTTGGGGATGCGCCCGGTTCGTGGGGGGCGAGTGGCGTATCTACCGCGATATCCGGCCTGTCTGGGAGGACGACCGGCGCGGCGGCTTCGGCGAAACGACGTTGCTGCTTGCCCATGCGCGGAGCGCCTTTCGCAACGAGGGCATCCGCGTCGAAAACAACATGCCGTTCCGGAACGGGCGGCGGGTGTTTCTCTTCAATGGCGAACTGCAGGGGGTTCGTATCCGGGAGCAGGGCCGGATCGGTGCGGAGAAGATCTTCAATTACGTACAGCGCTTCGACCGCGGCGACATGCACCAGGCGCTGGAGCGGGGCCTGTCCATCATCGAGAAGCGCACGCGCCGGGTCCGGGCGTTGAACGTCATTCTGGCGACCCCGGACCGGGTTCACGTTTCCTGCCGCTTCGCCGAAGATCCCGATTACTTCCAGATGTGGGAACGCGCGGTCGATGGCGTGCGCATCGTCTGCTCGGATCCGTATCCCGGCGCCACGGGATGGATGCCGCTCGGCAACGGAGCGGTGGTGACCCACCCGGTGCGGGTGGGTTGACGGGAACGCTGCAGAGGCCCGGCGCGGGTTCCGCCGGCGTATTCAGATCATTCCCCGCCAGCAGCGTTGCAATCCCGAGAAAGCTGAAGAACCCGGGCGATGTCGGTGATGGTGGTGAGGACGATCGAGGATGATTGCGCGGGATCCTGTCCGAGCACGGTCAGCAGGATCGGAATCGCGGCGCCGGCCACCCCGGCAAGGATCATCGAGAGCACCATCGATATTGCGATGATGAGCGCGAGGCCGTGGGAGCGGGTCCACAGCAGCACGCCGGCCGCGGTGGTGGCGGCCACCACCACGCCGTTCCAGAGGCCGACCTTCGTCTCCTTGAAGATCACTCCCGGCCACTGAGCCACCCGAATCTCGTGGAGTGCGAGGCCGCGCATGGTGACGGCCAGGGCCTGGGCGCCGGTATTGCCCGATTGTCCCGCCACCACCGGGAGCAGTACCGCGAGCGCGGTGAACCGGGCAACGGTGTGTTCGAAGATCCCGACAACCGAGGCGGCGGCGAAGGCGGTGACCAGGTTGAGCTGGAGCCACGGCAGGCGTTTGCGCACCGCGAAGAAAGCCGTCGAGGTGGCATGTTCGTCCTTGCTCACTCCCACCATGGTCTGGATGCCGACGCTGGCGCGCTGCATCTCCGCCTCGACCAGCGAGGCGTGGCGGATCACTCCGATCAGCCTGCGGTTCGGGTCGAGTACCGCCAGGTCCGGCAGGCGGTGCGTTTCCAGGCGCTCGCCCACTTCCTCGAGTGTTGCCATCGAATCGACGGTGGCGGCCACGTCGCGGACCAGATCGCCGACGCGCTCGTCGGGCGACGCCAGCGCGATCCTCTTCATGTCCACCCAACCGACGAGGCGGTTGTCGGAATCGACCACGAAGCATCCGGTGCGGTCGGTGCGGCGTTCGTCCCGCAGGTGGGCGAGTACTTCGGCCACCGTGCCGTGTTCGCGGAACCGTGGCTCCCGGGTGTCCATCAGGGCGCCGGCACACTCGGTCGGGTAGTGCAACGCTTCCCGCACTTCCTTCGCGGCGCGGTCGCCGATCAGCGCCAGCAAGCGTTCCCGATCCTCGTCTTCCGCCCCCGCCAGCATCGGGGCGAGCCGGCCGGGGTCGAGCGCGCGCATGGTCTCGGTTGCGACTGCTGCGGGCAGCCCGGCGAGTATCCGCTGGCCGATTTCCGGGAAAAGGCGTTCCCAGAGGGGCAGCATCACCGGGACCGGCTGGCGCGTGAAGATCTCGACCTGCGCCGCGGTTTCCATCTGCTCGAGCGGCTTGATCGCCGCGTCCGGATAGTGCGAGAAGAACGCGCGCTGCAGGTGGTGCTCGGCCTCGGCAAGGGAGCGGACCGCAGCGCCGTTCATGAATCCCGGGCCTCGGGCTCGAACGAACCGGTTGCCGGCGCGGAACCGCCAAGGAGGCCGGCAGCCGTCTGCCAGCACAGGTCGGCAAGCTCGAGTGCCATGCCGACGGGCCCTGCTTCGGGTTCCGCCGCGGTTTCCTCGATGAGCGCCGCACGCAGGTTCTCCTTGCGTACCACGCCGAGGAACACGCCCCGGCGGTCGGTTGCCGGCAGGACGCCGAAGCGCTTCCACCCCGGGTTGCGGCTGGCCTCGCGCAGGCTGGATCGCGCCCGCAACGCGACCGGATTCCGGTGTTCGAATCTGCCGATCCGGGTTTCCGGGTCCTCGGCCAGGCATTGGCGGGCGGTGACGACCCCGGTCAGGCAGTGGTCGTCGTCGATCACGTAAAGGTATTTGTACAATTGCGAAGGAGCGTCCCGCGCCATGTCGGCCGCCTCGCGAACGCGAGTCTCCCGTCGTACCGTGAGGACCTGGGGGTCGAGAAGGGAGCCGACGCTTCCAGGTGGAAAGCGCAGCAGGAGCCGAAGCGGCGCCGACATCCGCGGAGGCAGTGCCTGCATCAGTTTCCGGCGTTTGTCGCCATCAAGGCGCAAGAGCAGTGCTGCCGCCCGCCCCGTCGGGACGTGCCGCATGATTTCCGCCGCAGTTGCCGGCGGGAACTCGGAGAGACAGCCGGCCGCAGCGTGCGGGGTCAGGGCCTGAAGCACGTCCGCGGCGGTCGGCGCGGGCAGCGAGGCGAGCGCCTCGCCGACAATTGCGGCAGGCATCCGTTCCAGGACCTGTGCGGCGTCGGCGGGTTGCGTCCTGACGAACTCCGACGCGATCCGGCCGAGCACGTCAGGTATCCCGGTCCACCAGCACCGAGGCCTTCTCCTGGAAGAGCCGCCCCGGTACCAGGGTCCGGCCTTCCTCGGCATCGAGGATGACTGCCGAACGGGTGATTTCCAGGATCTCGCCCTCGAAAGACTCCACCGCCACCCGCTGACCGACGCGGTAGCTCTGGCGCACGTAGTGCGCGGCGATGATGTTGCCGGTTGCACCCACCGCGCCGATACCGAAAGCGACGGCGGCTCCGCCCAGCAGCGCTGCGGTCGCGATTGCGACCACGTTGGACGCCAGGGTGACGTCGACGCCGAGCTGGGTGGCGGCGATGAGGACGGCAACGACAAGCATGAAGCCGCGCAGGGTGCGCCCGAGCATGCGGGCGCTCGAGAGCCCCGCCGATTGCGCCGCCCTGGTGATCGCGTTCGCAGCGAGGCCGCTTGCCACGTACGCGGCGAGCAGCGCGAGGCCCCACGCGATCGGCTGCGGCAGGTAGAGCAGCACACTCGTGAAGATGTCGGCGAGACCCGGCAGGGCGAGCAATCGGGACACCGCGGCCAGAACCCACAGGATCACCAGCCAGTAGACGGTGAGGGAGAGAACCCGCGAGATCGGCCAGCGCAGTTCGCCCCGTCCCTGCCCGAAATGTTCGAGCGCGGCTTGGAATACGCGATCGATCCTGGCGCCGAGCCGGAGGATGATCCGCCGCAGCACGCTCGCCAGCAGCCAGCCGAGCAGCAGCAGGAGCAGGGCGCCGACGACGGTGGGCGCGAGGGTGGCGGCCGTCTCCAGCAATTCCCGCCAGGAGCTGCCGACCGACTCGACCCAGATGCTCCATGTGTCCTGCCAAGCCGCGCTGCCGCCCGATCCCTGTCCCATGTGCTCAGCCGGGAGGCTACCAGAATGCGGGCGTCCGGCGGGCAGCACGAACCTACCGAACCAGGGAGGATCCGGTCGGCCCGCCGAACCGGGCGAGTCTTCGGACCGGTCGTCGGTAAGATGCCCGGTTTACGCCGGCGCCGTGGTTCCCGATTCGATGCTTATCGTCAAGGTCGGCGGCGGCGAGGCGGTGAATCTCGCCGGGGTGGCCGATGATCTCGCGTCGCTCGGGTTTCCCTGTGTGGTGGTGCTGGGCGCCAACGCGGTGCGCGACCGTCTGGCGGCCCGCCTCGGCACGGCAACCCGCACGTTGACTTCGGTTTCGGGCTATCCGAGCGTGTTTTCCGACGAGGCCGCGCTCGACGTCATCATGATGGCGTATTCGGGGTTGCGCTCGAAGCGGTTTGTCGAGCTCTGTCAGCGGCGCGGCATCAATGCCGTCGGCCTGTCCGGCATCGACGGGCGGCTGGTGGAGGGGCGCCGCAACCGCGGCATCCGGGTTCGGGAGGGTGGGAAGACCCTGATCAAGCGCGATTTCTCGGGTAAGCCCCAGTCGGTGAACGCGGCGTTGCTGCGCCGCCTTCTCGACGACGGGTATCTGCCGGTTCTTACGATCCCGATCGTCGACGAGCGGGGGTTCGCGATCAATTCGGAGAACGACGACATCGTGAACGTTCTGCAGGCGGCACTTGGCGCGCGGCGCATCCTTCAACTCATCGAGGCGCCGGGTTTTCTCGACGACCCCGCGGATCCGGCGAGCGTTGTCCGGGTGATGCCGCGAAGCGGGATCGAGCAGCGCGAAGCGCAGGTGAAAGGCCGCATGAAACGCAAGCTGCTTGCGCTTCGCAGGCTTTTTGATGCGGGGGCGGCCGAAGTGGTGATCGCCGACGGTCGGGTGGAGCACCCGATTCGCGCCGCGCTCGACGGGGCGGGGACGATCATCCGGTGAACGCCGGGCGGCACGGTGCCGGCCTGCCGGGCCGCGAGGCTCCGGCCCGGGCAGCCGCTTCCTCTGGCCCGCTGCGTGAGTGAGGCCGGGTCGATGAACACATGGCGAAGTGATTTCGGGCGGAAGCGGGATTTCACCCTCTTGTCTGCTGCGCGAGTGAGTCCGAGTCGATGAACACATGGCGAAGTGATTTCGAGCGGGTGCGGGATTTCGTCCTTTGGCCTTGCCGCGCGGGTGAGGCGGAGTCGATGGACACATGGCGAAGTGATTTCGAGCGGGGTGCGGGATTTCGCCCTTTTGCCTGGTGCGCGGGTGAGGCGGAGTCGATGGACACATGGCGAAGTGATTTCGGGCGGAAGCGGGATTTCACCCTCTTGCCTGCTGCGTGGGTGAGGCCGAGTCGATGAACATCGTGTCCCTCGAGCGGCGCCATGCCTTCGAGGTGTTTCCGAAGCGCGAGCTGGCGATCGTGCGCGGGGAGAAGGCGACGCTCTTCGACGAGTCGGGCCGCGCCTATATCGACTGCGTGTCGGGAGTCGGAGTGGCCAGCGTCGGGCACGCGAACTCCGAGGTGGCGCGCGCCATCGGCGAGCAGGCGCGGACGCTGATTACCTGTCCCGGGATATTCCACAACGACGTCCGCGCCCGGCTTCTCGAGAAACTCGTGTCCATCACGCCGCCGGGCGTTTCCCGGGCGTTCCTTTGCAACTCCGGGGCGGAAGCCAACGAGGCGGCCATCAAGTTCGCGATGCGGGCGACCGGGCGTCGCCGGTTCGTGTGCGCGATGCGCGGTTTCCATGGGCGGACCCTGGGTGCGCTCTCCGCCACCCACCGGCGCCGGGACGCCTGGGAACCCCTGCTCGACGGATTCGACTTCGTGCCGTTCAACAACGAGGACCGGCTACGGACCGCGGTATGCGACTCCACGGCGGCGGTGATCGTCGAGATCGTGCAGGGTGAGGGAGGAGTGCGGCTCGGCGACGCCAACTGGTTTGCTGCGGCGCGCGATCTCTGCGACCGGCACGACGCGCTCCTCATCGTGGACGAGGTGCAAACCGGCTTCTGCCGCACCGGGCGGTTCTTCGCCTGCGAGCATCACGGGGTGCGGCCCGACATCCTGTGCCTTGCCAAGGCGATGGCGGGGGGGGTGCCTATGGGCGCGGTGCTGGTGGGGGACCGGGTGCGGGCCGAAACGGGCATGCACGGCTCCACCTTCGGTGGCAACCCGCTCGCGTGCGCCGCTTCGCTGGCGACGATCGCCGTGATGGAGCGCGAGGGGCTCGCCGAGCAGGCGCGGGTGAAGGGCGAGCGGTTTGCCGCGGCGTTCGGACAGCGGATTTCGGCGAAGGTGCGTGATGTCCGTCAGGTCGGTCTGATGATCGGCATCGAGCTCCGGGAACGCGTTCGACCGTATATCGAGGCGCTCATGGCCCGCGGAGTCCTAGCGCTCCCCGCCGGGCCGACGGTGATCCGCCTCCTCCCGCCGCTCGTGATCGAGGACCAGGCGCTCGTCGAAGTCGCCACGCGGCTCCACGAGGTGCTCGACACCGGCGCCTCGTAGGCCGGGCCCGGACTCCGTCCGCGCCGAGGCGCGGGCCGGATCGACCCGGTACTCCGCTTCCGGTCGGGGCCCCGGCCAGCGCGCCCCGGATCAGGAAGCGGGACTGAGCGCGCCGGCCCCGGTTTCCCGGGCGCGTCGGCGTCGGGCCAGGAAGGCTTCGGTGAAGCTGTCCAGGCTGTCGTACACCACCGGGACCACGATCAGGGTCAGCACTGTGGAGACGGTGAGTCCGAAGATCACCGCAACTCCCATCGCCGACCAGAACTGCGAGCTCTCGCCGCCGGTGGTGACCGAGAGGTTGAAGAAGTCCACGTTCACCCCGATCGTCAACGGGATCAGCCCCAGCACGGTAGTGATTGCGGTCAACAGCACCGGCCGCAGGCGGATCGAGCCGGCGGTCACCACCGCCTGGCGCCGGGTCATTCCATCACGCCGCAACTGCCGGATGAAGTCGCAGAGCACGATGGCGTTGTTCACCACGATCCCCACCAGCGAGATGACCCCGATCCCGGTCATGATGATCCCGAAGGCGGTCCCGGTGAGGATCAGTCCCCAGAGAACCCCGATCATCGAGAGCACCACGGAGGTGATGATCACGAGCGGCAGCACCAGCGAGTCGAATTGGGTGACCAGGACCAGCAGGATGAGCAGCACCGCGATCACGAAGGCGCGGGAAAGGAACTCGGTGGCGGCGAGCTCCTCCTCGTTGGATCCGGAAAACTCCCAGCGGTACCCCGGGGGCCATGTCATCGCGTCGAGATCGAGGGCCACTTCCTCGCGCACCCCGGCGTCGGTGCGACCGGAGTCGCGCACCACATCCCCTTCGATCGTGACCACCCGGCTCATGTCCACCCGGTGCACCGTTGCCGGGCCGACCGACTGCCGAAGGTTGGCCACCGTGCGGATCGGTACCGGCAGTCCGTCCTTGTCCGGAACGGTCAGTTCGGAGATGGTGTCGAGCGAACGGCGGGCTTCCGGAACCAGACGGACACGGATGTCGTGCTCGTCCTCCCCGACCCGGTACTTTGAGGCCTCGGTGCCCAGGATGCCGGTCTGCACCGTGGAGGCGATGATCTGGGTGCTCACCCCGGAACGCATCGCCTCTTCGCGGTCCACGTCCACCACGAATTCGGGTTTGCCCCGGTCAAGGTTGCTGTCCAGGTTCACCAGCCCCTCGATGTCCCGAATGCGGGCCAGAGCCTCTTCCGAGAGCTGGCCGAGCTCATCCAGATCGTCTCCGAGGATCCGGACCGAAACCGCGGCCCCGGTCGGAGGTCCGTCCTGGGGGGCGTCCACCCTGATGTTGGCGCCGACGATGCCGGCGAGTTTCGCTCGCACCTGCTCCATCGTCGCGAACGAGTCGCGCTGCTTCCGTTCGGTGCGTTCCTGGAGGTAAAGGGAAACCTGGCTGACATTGTGGCCGCCGCCCCCCATGGAGGCGCCCGGCGAGACTCCGACGCCCGCCGCGCCCACGTTCGCCACCTGGTGCTTGAGGTCCACCGTTTCTCCGGTGAGGTTCTCGATCTGCCACACCACCGCGTTGGCGGCGTCCAGGCTGGATCCGGTCGGGTTGTCGACGTCGATGATGATTTGCCTCGGCTCGACTTCGGGGAACAGTTCGGTCCCGTGCCCCACCACCGCGTAGGCGCCGATCGTCACCACCAGGATGGACCCCATCGTCCAGATGACCCCGGAACGGTGGTCGGTAATGTACGGGCTCCAGCCGAACAGCCGCCGGACGACAGTCCACCCGAGCCACAGTGCCCCCTGGAACGCGAAGGCCGCGACCGCGATTCCTCCGAGCGCCGCGGCCGGAAGGAAGGCGGAGTTGGCGCGAAAGAACATGGCCCCCATCCCGAGCGCGGCCGCAGCGGCCATGAAGACCACGAACGCCATCGGGAGCGCCCAGTTCCTGAGGAACCAGCCCCGGGTTCCGGCATCCGGCCCCGGGCGCAGCGTCCACTCGAGAGTCCGCCGGTAGGCGCGGCGAAAACGATGTTCCTTCTCGGCGGCTTCCGCGGAGCCCGGACGCGGAGAGCGGTAGGTGATCCCGGCGGCGTGCGCCGCCGCCACCGCGCGCGGTGGTTTCATCAAGTGGGCGCACAGCGTCGGGTTGATGACCAGCGCGACGAGTAGCGAGGCGGACAGCCCGATGATGATGGTCACCGGCAGATAGGACATGAAGTTCCCGATCATGCCGGGCCAGATGAGCAGCGGGGAGAACGCGCACAGCGTGGTGATGGTGGAAGCGATCACCGGGCTCGCGACTTCCTTCGTCGCCTTGAACGCGGCCTCCGGTCCGGAGTCTCCCATCTCGCGGTGCCGATAGATGTTCTCCACGATCACCACCGCGTTGTCCACCAGCATGCCCAGCATCAGGATCAGACTGAACAGCACCATCATGTTGAGTGTGTAGCCGATCCAGCCGATCACCAGGAAGGCCAGCATCATCGACAGGGGGATCGCCACGCCGACGAAAAACGAATTCCGCAGGCCCACGAACGCCATCAGGCAGCCGACCACCAGCAGCAGGCCGGAGATCACGTTGTTTTCCAGTTCGTTCACCATCCGCCGGATCTCGACCGAGATGTCGCCGATCACCGAGACCTGGATGCCGGGAGGCAGCCGCTCGCGCCACTCGTCGAGGCGTTCGTTGATCAGGTCGGCCACTCCCACCAGGTTGGCTCCGGCACGCTTGGTGATGCTGAGCGTGACCGCCGGCTCCCGGTCCACCCGGGACCGGCTGGCCTCGTCCTCGAACCCGAACCGGACGTCCGCCACGTCCCGGATGAACACCGGGTCCCCGTCACGGACCTTGATGACGAAGTCCCCGATCTGAGCCGGATCCCGGACCTCGGCGGGAAGCCGGACCAGATAGTCGAGATCGCCGATGTTGATTTCCCCGCCGGGCACATTCCGGTTCTCCCGGGCGATGGCCACCACCACGTCCGACAGGCTCAGTTCGAACAACGGGAGCCGCTGGGGATCCACCTGGATCTGGACTTCCCGTTCCCTGCCTCCAATGAGGGAGACCTGACTGACTCCGAGAATGGTCTCGAGGTCCTCCTGCACGTCTTCCGCCACATCGGTCAGTCGTTCGGCGCCGACCGGCCCGGAAAGGGTTGCCACCATCACCGGAACCTCCGAGAAATCGATGTCCTGGACCAGGGGTTCCTCGGCTTCCGGCGGAAGCAGCGGGCGGGCGATGTCCACCCGCTCGCGCACCGAGGCAAGCGCTTCGAACGGGTCCTCGCCGGTCTCGAACTCGACCTCGATGACCGAGACCCCCTCGCTGGTGGAGGAGCGCATTTCCTTGATGCCCGATACCGACTTGATCTCGGTTTCGATGGGACGGGTGACCACCGCTTCCATGTCGGTGGGGCTGACGCCCGGGTAGATGGTGTGCACCATCACCAGCGGGAACTCGACTTCCGGAAACGATTCCCGAGGCAGCGACACATAGACCCCGGTACCGGCAAGGCAGACCACGAGGATCATGAAGTACACCGACAGGGGGTGCTTGATGGCGTACTCGGTGATCTTCATCGCCCGTTTCCTCCGTCCGTCAGGCGCGGCGATTCGATCACGCGTACTTCCTGGCCGTCCAGCAGGTCCCGGTGGCCGGCCAGAACCACGATCTCGGAGATCTCGAGGCCGGATGCGACGAGAACCTCATTGCCCCGTCCCGGGCCGAGCGTGACCCGCCTCAATTCCACCCGACCGTTGTCGAGGACGAAGACGTGCGGCATCGCGTCGCGCTCGACGATCAGATCCCGGGAGACGACGACCGCGTCCTCGAACACCTGGCGTTCGAGGTCGGCGCGCACGATCAGGCCGGAACGCAGCGTTCCGTCGGAGTTGAGGACTTCCACTTCGGATTCGAAGATTCGGCCAGGGGAGGATGCGGCGGGCGCGATGTACGAGATCTGGCCCTCGAAGCGCCGATCCGGGTAGGCGTCGACGGTCAGCTCGGCCGGGGAGCCGACCCGGAAGAAGGCGATGTCCCGCTCCGGGATCCCCACGGTGGCGCGCAATTCGGCGATCTGGTGGATGTCGGCGACCGGGTTTCCGGGCGCAAGGACTTCGCCGGGTTCGACGTGCCGCTCCACCACCACCCCCGGGGCGGGGGCACGGATCTCGGCGCGGGAAAGGCGCAACCGGGCGGTGGCGAGCCGCGCCTCGGCGCCCTCCACGGCGGCCTCGGCCGCCTGAAGCTCCCGCGCCGGAGTCGCGTCCCGCTCGACCAGCTCGCGGGCGCGTTCGAGATCCACCCGGGCCGCATCGAGGGCGACTTCCGCCTCGCGCACCACCGCCTCCAGCAGATCCACACCGACCCGGGCCATCACCGCGCCCGCATGGATGCGGTCTCCCTTGTCGAAGAGCACCTCGGAGACCGTACCCCCGAGTTCCGTCGAAACCCGGATTTCGGCGCCCGGCTCGAGCCGTCCCGCGATACGGAGCACATCCACCAGCGTCTCGGGGGTGATCGCGGCGGCCTCGACGAGGGGACGGGTGTCCCGTGCTTCCGGTGCATCCACCGGCGGCACGGCCGCTTCGCCGCCGCAGCCGGTGAGTGCGGACGCGCCGAGCAACGCGAAGACACAAGGCGCCAGCAGGTTGCCTTGCCAGGAACTACCGATCACGATCTTCCTCCTCGTGGGGAGATCCGCCCGCCGGCCCGGCGGTGTCGGAAATCAGGGAATGCGGCGCCCCGGCCGAATAGCCGACGAGGAACTTGACTTCCGCGAGTGCGCTCAGGGCGTCACGGGTGCTGCGAAGCATGTCGAGCTCCACTTCCCGTTCCAGTTGCCCGGCCTCCATCACCATCAGTTCGATGCCGGCGCCGGCTTCCTGTTCGGCGCTTGCCACCCGGTGAGCCTCCCGGGATTCCTCCAGGGCGAGCCGGGCGTCCTCGATCGCGGCAAGCGCGTCGTTCCACCGTCGCACCTGGTCGCGAAGCTGGACCTCGAGGGTGGACTCGTACTGGGCCTGTTCCCATTCGTTGCGGGTTCGTTGCGAGCGCAGGCCGGCGACCTGGGCACGGGTACCGAGCCCGTCGAACAGGGTCCAGTTCACGGTGACCCCCACATTCCAGTTCCGGCGGTGGAATTCGGTCGTGTTTCCGACTGTGAAGCTGTTGATTCCGAAGGAGGCGTTCGCCTGGACTTCGGGTCGCATCTCCGCCCGCAGGAGGTCCTCCTCAATGCGGAGGAGTTCCCGGTCCTTGGCGAAGGTATCGAGCTGCGGACGGGTGGCGGTCGCCAATTCGACCAGCGCCGGGACCGGCAGCAGGCGCGGCAGCGGGTTCGGGAGTTCAAGGGAATCGAGCACTTCGATGGGCCAGTCCTGATCCCGCCCGACGAGGGCGTTCACTCCGGCCTGTTCGACCCGGAGGTCCTCTTCGGTCGCCCGCACTTCCCGGCGGAGCCGGGCCAGCTGCACCCGGGCACGGAGCACATCGAGTCGTTCCCCGGAACCGAATCGGAGCCGGTCGCTCGCCACTTCGAGCGCGCGCTCCCGGACCCGGACTGCTTCCCGCAGGACGTCGCGGGTGCGGGATGCGAGCACCCAGGAATGGAGCCGCTGCACCGTGTCCCGCGCGATCCGGTTCTGCAGCTCGGCGAGGTTCAGGGCCTCCCGCTCCCGGGAGGCGCGAACTCCATCGGACTGGCGCAACCAACTTTGCGACCAGAGCGTCTGCGAGAGTTGCAGATCCCAGAAATAGGTTCCGAAGGTGAAGGCCCCCCCGAACGAGGAAGCATCCCCTCCGGGGAATCCGCCGCCGGCGTCCGGATCGTCCAGCAGCCGGGAGAAGAAGGGACTGTTGCTGAATCCGGGGTCGCGGGTTTCGGTGGCCGAGAGCGCCAGGTCGAGCCGCGGAAGGTAATTGGCCCGAACCTCGTCCAGCCTCGCTTCGAATTCGACGAATCGCTCGCGGGTTGCACGAACCTCGGGGTGGAGTTCGACGGCCACGTCCACTGCCTGGGTGATGGTGAAACGAAGCGTCTCCTGCTCGATCAGGGAGCGGTACTGCTCCAGCACGCTGGCGCCCGGATGCTCCTGCGCCGGTCCGGCGAACGCCGGCCCGGCCAGCAGCAACGCGGCCAGTATCGATCCGGGGAGCCGGGATCGCGTCACGGCGCCCGTCGGAGGGCGTACTGCCAAGTCCATAACTTCTGATCCCTCCCGCCGTGGATTCGTCGGGCCGGATTCCGCCCGGTCAAGATCCCGGGTCCTTCCGGTATCGCAATGAGGTTCCTGCGCGGCCGCTGGATTTTGCCAAGTTCCGGGTAACAAGGACGATCCGGAGACTCCACTTGTTCCATCGAAATCCTAGCCCGTGCGCCCGGCCCGGGCCCGCGCCCGAGGTTCCGGCACGCAACACCGCGGATCGATCCGGTCGGATGCCCGGATTCGCGGACGTTGCAGAACGCCGGATGTCGCCCGTTTCTTCGGATACCCTTCCGGCCCCTTGCTGTTCCTGTCCTGTCTGTTTCTGCTGGTTGGTCTCGCCGGATTGGCGTTCGGCGCCGACCGGCTCGTGGACGGCGCCGCGTCGCTGGCCCGGCGCTTCCACATCAGTCCGCTGGTCATCGGACTCACGGTCATCGCCTACGGGACCTCGGCGCCCGAGATCGGCGCCAGTCTGGTGGCGGTGCTGCGTGACAGTCCCGGCATCGCGGTCGGCAACGTCATCGGCAGCAACGCGGCGAACCTCGGCCTGATTCTCGGCGTGACCGCCCTGATGAAGTCGTTCCGCGTCAATTGGCCTCAGGTTTCGCGCGAGTTCGCCTGCATGCTGGGCGCCACGATCCTGTTGTGGCCGCTTGCGGGAACCGGCTGGATCGGGCGCGGCTTCGGGGTCGGGTTCGTGCTGTTGCTCCTCGCGTTCAACGTGCTCTCGATCCGCTGGAGCCGGAACGCGGCCTCGGCGCTGTCCGGGAGCGCGCGCGACAACGACGCCCCCGCGGCCGGTCGAAGCCTGTTGCTGGTCGGTCTCGGCCTCGGCGTGTTGCTGATGGGTGCGGAACTCCTGGTGCGGGGCGCTTCCGACCTCGCCCGGGCGCTCGGGGCCTCCGAACTGACGATCGGGTTTACGGTGGTGGCGCTCGGAACCTCATTGCCCGAACTCGCCACCTCGATCGCCGCGGTGCGGCGGGACGAGGTCCAGATCGTGGTGGGGAACGTGGTGGGCAGCAATCTGTTCAATGTGCTGGGCGCGCTCGGAATTGCCGCGGTCGTCCGTCCGGTCGCCATCGATCCGCGGGTCCTGACCGGCGAGATGCCCGGCGTCATCCTCCTCACCCTCCTCGCCGGCCTCTTCCTGCGCTCGGGTCGGGTTCTGACCCGCTCGGAGGGCGGCGTCCTGCTCGCCGCCTATGCTGGTTATGTGGGTTGGGTGATCCTCTGACCAGGGAGGGAATCCGCGATGCCCCGATCCGTCACGATCCTCGTTGCGGGGTTGCTCGCCGGTTGCGGCGAACTGCCTGAGGATCCTCCCGGCGCCGACCGGTTCCGGCGCTACGCCGCCGGTATCGCGGCCCATCATCTCTGTGCCGGGGTGTACGTGGTGGGGCGGGTGACCGATCGATCCCCGGAGACGGTCCTCGCCGAGGACATCATGCCGTTTCCGGCGTTCGCCTGGCAGGACGATTTCGAGTGGCGGGTGGATTCCGGGGCGCAAAGCGCCACGGTGTGGGCGGCGGATGTGAATCCGCGCACCGCGAAGTATCACGACGACCAGGGGTGCATCCTGCTCGGGGAGGGGATGGATTCGGTTCGCTTCAGGCCGGTGGCGGTTCCCCGGAACCAGCCCGATGCGGACACGGTTGACTGGCCGCTCGGCGACCGCGGCGCCGAAGACCCGGACCAGGGGGGCGTGAACCGGGTGATGCTGGATCGGGCCCTCGACGCCGCGATGGCGGCGCCGCAGAACACCCGGGCGCTTGCCGTGGTCCGCGCCGGGCGGATCGTCGGGGAACGGTACGCGGCCGGGTTTACCCGCAACACCCCCCAGATCAGCTGGTCGCAGGGGAAGAGCGTCACCGCCGCGCTCATCGGCGTGCTGATCCGGCAGGGCCATTTCGGGCTGGATGATCCGGCGCCGATCGCCGAGTGGCGCGAACCCGGCGATCCCCGGTCCCCGATCCTGATGCGGCATCTCCTGACGATGACCAGCGGACTGGACATGACCAATGCCGGGTTGGCCGGGGCCGACTCGCTGGTTCCCGAAAACGAGCACATGCGGGTGTATTTCGACTCCCTCGACGTGTTCGCCCACGCCTCCGGCCAGCCGGCCGGCATCCCGCCGGGAACCGAGTTCCGCTACCGCAATTCCGATCCGCTGTCCCTCGGCCGCATCATCCGGGAGACCGTCGAGGCGGAGGGCGGCGACTACCTGACCTTCCCCCAGCGGATGCTGTTCGACCGCATCGGTTCGCGTGACTTCGTTCTGGAGACCGACCCGTGGGGGAACTTCATTCTGAGCGGCTACGACTACGGCAGCGCCGCCGACTGGATGCGTTTCGGGCTGCTCCACCTGCGGGACGGGGTCCTCGGCGGCGAGCGCATCCTTCCCGAAGGCTGGTCCGCATTCGTGAGCACGCCGAGCCCCGGCGCGGCGGAGCAGGAGTACGGCGGCCTCTTCTGGCTGAACGCCGGCGGCCGCCACCCCGACATCCCGCGCAATGCGTACTGGGCGGCCGGTTTCATGGGCCAGATCACCATGATCATCCCGTCCGCCGACGTGGTCCTCGTCCGCCTCGGACCCAGCCCCGGCGACTTCGACGCCTACCTGAACCAGACGGTGGCCGCGATCCTCGCCGCATTCGACTGACAGTGAGCGCCCCGACCGAAGCCACCGATCAAGGTCGTTGGGACTTCGGAAATGGGTTCAGAGGATGACCACGCGAGCGGAGTTGTTGGAGATTGTCGCCAATGGCGAGAGCTCCGGGGTCGAGTTCAAGCGGGATATTGTGCGGAACCACGAACTTGCGAAGGAACTGGTTGCGCTCTCGAACCTTGAGGGCGGGATGGTGGTGCTTGGGGTGGAGGACGATGGCAGCGTTTCCGGTCTCACGCGGGATCGGTTGGAGGAATGGGTGATGAACACCTGCCGGGACAAGATCCGGCCCGGGATCGTCCCGTACTTCGAGATCGTCAGGGACGCGCAACCGGGCTTGGATGTGGCGCTTGTGCGCGTGCCGCGTGGAGGCCATGTGCACACGCTCTGGCACAACAACAAGCACCACTATTACATCCGGGTGGGGACCGAGAGCCGGGAGCCGACTCCGGAGGAGTTGAGCCGGTTGTTTCAACAGCGGCGCGCCCTTCGGGCCGATCTGATTCCGGTTTCCGGGTCGGGGATGGCGGATCTCGATCTCCGACGGCTTCGGGACTATTTCGGGAGGGTTCGGGAGCAGGAGGTTCCGGACGAGGAGGACGAGGTCGGCTGGCGCACCCTGTTGCGCAACACCGAAATCATGGTCGAGGATGGTGTGAGCCTGGCGGGGATGTTGCTGTTCGGCAACGAGCCGAATCGGTTCCTGCCGCAGGCCGGGATCGACGCGGCGGCCTTCTCCGGGCGGGAAAAGGACTACGCCGCGAGGGAGAGGGTGACGCTGCGCGGTCCGATGACCGCACTCCTGGATCGGCGCGGGTCGGTCGTCGAAACCGGTCTGGTGGAACGGGCGCTCGAGTTCGTGCGGCGCAATACGCCGGTGACGGCGTGGCTCGAGGACGGGGCGCGTCGGGTCGAGCGGAGGACCTGGCCCGACGAAGCGGTGCGCGAGGCGGTGATCAACGCGCTGATCCACCGGGACTATCTGCTTGCGGGCACGGACATCGAATTGGTGGTCTACCGGGATCGGCTGGAGGTCATCTCACCCGGCCGGCTTCCGAACGGCATCACTCCCGAACGCATGCGCGCCGGGGCGCGGGCCGCGCGCAACCAGCTTCTGAAGGACGTGATGCGGGACCTCGGCTACGGGGAACACATGGGGATGGGGGTTTCGAGAAAGATCGTGCGGGGCATGAAGGAGCACAACGGCACCGATCCCGACCTCGTCGAAGAGGGCGAACGATTCATTGTTCGTCTTTTCGCGGAGCCGCAATCGACCTGACGGGTGGACCCGGTGGATGGGATTCGGCGCGGGAACGCGAAAGCAGCGCCAGATCGTAGACGCGAGTCAACGCCTGCCCGAACACGAAAAGGGCTTCGGAAAGGCGATCCGGTGTTGTGTCAAGGCACAGGGCCCCACCGTCTTCGTTCCACTGCAATCCTGTCTCCCCCATGATGCGTTCCAGAAGCATCCCGCGTGTTCCGTCCATGAAGGAATCCACGTCATGGTCGTAGCTGACGCGCATCAGCGTGTGTCCCCGGTCGGACAACCGCAGGCCCCCGGACGGCGCCTCGGAGAGATGGATCGGGTAACGGTCTCCATCAGGAAACGAAAAACGGGTTCGTAACAGGAGGGCGCCGTCGGGCCGCTCGACGACCCGCACCTCCTCGCAGAGTCGCTTGCACAACAGGGCCCCGAGAGCTTTCGTGTCGAGATTCATGACGGGAACAGGAGCCGCGGTTCGTGGTGCGTGTTCCATTCGCCAACCTTGTAGTCTTCCTTCAGGCAGGCGGGAGCGCCCGCCCCGGAGCGGAACCGGGTGCTTGAAGGAAGGGCTGCCGGGGGCACGGGACGGAGTGAGCGTACTCTCCGCCCCGCATTGCGACAACACGCGGTCAACCGATCGTCGAAGGGCCCGGGCGGGTCGGATCGAGCCGGCAATTCCGGGACGCCGGCCGCGGCGTGCTTCGACTCGGATGGCTCGCAGGATGGGACCGATCCCGTCGGGGAGGGGGCATGGTCGGAGCAGGTCCTTTCGCCGGGGCGCAATCGACCTGACGGCGGGACCGGAGGGTTCCGGTCCCGCCAGGGTGGGGGTGCCGCGACGATGCGCGCGGCTTCTCCCGGGGGGAGGGGTCAGAAGACCAGCCGCAGCCCGATCTGGGCCTGGCGCTGGGCGCCGACGAGGTCGCTGCCGAGGCCGAACTCGGGGTTGGCGGCGCCGTCTTTCAGGGTCACCTGCGCCTGGTCGTCGCCGGCGACGCGGAAGACCTTCGTGCCGAAGACATTGAAGACCTCGAAGAGCATCTCCAGTTGGGCGGCGCGGATCGCGAAACGCTTGGTGAGGCGAAGGTCGAGATTCCACCAGGCGTCATTCCGCTCGCCGTTCACCGGCTGAAGCTCGCCGCCGATGACGGCGCGGGTCCGGGACCCGAAGGGGCCGACCGCGAAGCCCGGATGCCCGTGGAACCCCACCTCGGGATCGAGGGCGGTCCAGGGCGAACCGGACTGCACGGTCAGGATGCCGCTTGCCAGAATGTCGAACGGCAGCAGGAAGAGGCCACTCGCCACCGCCCGATGCGGAATGTCGCGGCTCGAAAGACCCCAGTCGTAGTCCGGATCGCTCGGATCGGTCAGGGTCAGGTCTCCCGCAGAGCGTTCGTTGTCATCATTGGAGCGGTCGCGCGACCACGTGTAGTGCGCCTGGAACTGGACCCCGTCGGCGAACCGGCGACGGATCCCGGCGGTCACCGCCAGGTAGTCCGAACGCGCCGACGAGGCGCGCACCAGAATGGGACCCCAGGCCGGGTTCAGGCGTTCCCCGGAATACACCGGGCGGCCGAAGGCGTCGCGTCCGGGTGACGGAACATTGGCGTCGATGTTGGAGGCGAGCTGGTCGCTCCGCGCGTACGTCACATCGAGGGACGCGGCGATTGCACCGGTCAGTTCCCGCTCGTAGCCGAGATTCGCCCGCGCGGTGCGTGGATCCTCGAAATCGGGATCCACATGACTCAGCGCCGGGATCAGGCCCGAGGGGGGATTGGAGTTGTCGATGGCGCCGCCGAGCGGCACATAGCCCACGTCACCGGGGCTGACGATGGCGTTGCCGAAACGCGGAAAGACCCCGGTGTCGTTGTGGGCGGAGACGAACAGCAGCGTCGGCGTCCGCCCGTAGAAGAGTCCGGCGCCGCCCCGGATCAGGCTCCGGTTGTCGAGGGAGTGGACGAAGCCGAACCGGGGACTGATGTTGTCGAAGTCGTCGGGAATGGTTCGCCCTTCGGGAAGCACATGCTCGATTCCGGTGGGGTTGAAGGTGCCGTCCCAGCGGATTCCGAGGTTCATGGTGAGACGCGGGTTCGGGCTCCAGGAATCCTGGGCGTAGATCCCGAGGGTCTGCTGGGTGACGCTGAAATTCGGGTTGCCGACATCGCCGAAGAAGATGCGGGCCCGGGCTGCGTTGCCGTTCAGGAAGTCCTCCACCGAATCGAATTCGTACCGCCCGTCGGCGTTGCCGGCGAAGAACTGGCTCAGGTCGTCCCGATTCAGGTCGAATCCCAGGCGGATTTCGTGGTTGCCAGCCAGCACCGAGTACCGGTTCCGAACTTCGAACTTGGATTCGTCCACTTCGATCGGGAGCCACCACGGCTTGCCGAAGCCCCCGAACGCCGGGGCGATGATGCGGAAGTCGGCCTGGAGGGCGTTGTCGGGGATGTTCGAGAGCCGATCCAGATCATCCTGCGCATACTGGACCCGGAACTCGTTGACGCCGGTGGCGCCGACCTGGGACACGACCGATGCCACCGCCGACCAGGTCCGCTCCAGCTTCTTCGATTCCTCGCCCGTGAAGTCCGACTCGCGCGCGAAGTCGGTGAAGTTGTACCGCACCGAGAGCGCGTGCCGGTCGCTCAGCGCATGGTTCACCTTGGCGAACAGGATGAGGTTGTCGATCCCCCTGACGAACTGTCCGCTTGCGGTGCGCCCGTTCACCGGATCCGGAGCGGCGGCGCCGTCGGAATGGGGAACGAATCCGGTCAGCAATTCCGGGTACCGGGAGTGCACCGCGTCGTACTGTCCCCGCCCCCGGATGTTCCGGAGGAACGGTTGACTGCGGTTGGTCTGATCCCAGGAAAGAAAGAAATGGGTCCGGTCCTGCCGGATCGGGCCGCCGAGGGAAGCGCCCCAGTTGTACCGGCGGAATTCGTCCACGTCGTAGCGTTCGTCCGCGGCGTCGATCCCCTGTGCGGCGTCGAGGGGAGACTGCGGCAGACGCGAGACCATCCGCTGATCCCGGAAGAAGAGGAAGCTGGAACCCGCGAAGGCGTTGCCGCCGTCCCTGGTGACGACGTTGATGTAGCCGCCGCCGGAGCGTCCGGCTTCCGCCGAGTACCCGCTGGTCACCACCTGGAACTCGCGAACCGACTCCTGGGCAATGACCAGGCCGCCGTTCTCGGTGGCCTCGCCGCCCCGCCCGTATCCGAAGAAGGCGCTCTTGGCTTCTGCCCCGTCGACGGTGAGTCCGGAGTTGATGCCCCGCTGGCCGGCCAGCGAGATTCCCCCGCGCTGGGGCTCCACCTTGACCGTCGGCTTCAGCAGCGCGAACTGGACGAAGTCCCGTCCCGAAATGGGAAGCTGGGAGATCTCCTCGGCTTCGACATATCCGGCAGCGCCGCCGCGTCCCACCTCGAGCAGGGGCGGTTCGGCGCTCACCACCACGGTTTCCTGAACGGTGGCGAGACCGAGCTGGAAGTCGAAGTCCAGTGCCTGTCCCACGAGGACCTGGACCCCTTCGAGCCGATGGGTCCGGAACCCGGAGAGCGAGGCCGTGATGTCGTATGTGCCGCTCGGGACGCTCCGGATTGCGAAGAAGCCCTCGCCGTTGCTCACGGCGGTCCGGACTCGTCCGCGTTCCCGGTCGGCGATCTCGATGGTGGCGCCCGGCAGCGCACCCCCCGACTCGTCGGTCACGAACCCCTGGATGTTCGTCAGGGGTTGCGCGACGGCGGCGGTCGGGGCGAGCGTAAGCACAAGAAGAAGTGCGCGAGTCTTGCGCAAGGGATTCATGGGAAACACCTCCTCAAGGGTGTTGACGGGAACGGGCAGCCCATCCGCCCGTTCGGCGGTCAGTCTCGCCGCCGCCCTGCAGCCCTCTGGTGACAACCGGACGAACAATCGGTGAAAAAGCCCGGCGGCCGGACCAGGTGGTGGCTCCCCCGGCGGCCGTCGAAATCGACGAAGCCCCCCGGGAACGCTATTCGCGGCCGGCGCGCGCAACCGGGCAGTCGGCGCACGCGTCGCGCGCCGCCTCGGTCCCGCAGGTCCTCAGGGTGCATCGGCGTCGCAGCAGCGACCCCACTCCGAGCAGAAAGACCGAGAACCCGGTCACGGCCAGCGCCAACAGCAGGACGCTCAACGTCTGCGACATCATTCGTCAGCGAAGGCTACCGCGGAGGCGCTCGTCGAATGCGGGAGTCCGTCGTTCCCGAAGGGCGCCGCTCGGGGTCAGGGTCAGGAACAGGGCGGCGAGATCGAGCCGCTCCGCCACCGCCCCGCCCTCCCCGGGGCCCAGCACATACAGCGCCGTGGCCCAGGCGTCGGCGGCCAGCGCGGATTCCGCCAACACGGTGACCGAGCCGGCCTGTCGGGACACCGACCGGCCGGCGCGCGGGTCCAGGATGTGGGTCAGATAGCCGCCGCCCGCGGTATCCCGGAAGTCGCGGTATCCCCCCGAGGTGGCGACTCCGAGATCGTGCAACCGGAAGGAGCGGGCGACTACCGGCGTCAGTCCGGCACGGGGGGCTTCGATCCCGATGCGCCACCCGCCCGCCATCCGGATTTCGCCGCCGATCTCGACCAGATGCTCCCGGGATCCGGCCTCCCGGAGCGCCGCATGGACCGCATCGGCGGCGTATCCCTTGGCGATTCCGGAAAGGTCGATCTCCACTCCCGGCGTGTCCCGGTTGATTTCCGGTGCACCCGATGGCCATCCCGACAACGTGAGGCGTCCGCTTCCCACTCGGCGCCGAACGTTCTCGATTTCCGCCTCCCCGGGGGGCGGCCCCTCCGGGTTGCCGCGGGGACCAAAGCCCCACAACGCGAGAAGGGGGGCCACCGTCACATCGAAGGCGCCGCCGGATTCCCGGTGGACCCGCAACGCGGTGTCCAGCACCCGCGCCAACTCCTCCGACACCGGCACGGTGGCGGCGTCCGCCCGGTTCAGCCGGGAGATTTCGGAGTCCGCCCGCCAGTTGGACATGCTCCTGTCCACCCGGTCGAGGACCGGGAGAACCAGCGTCCGGAGGTCCGGTCCCTCCCCGCGCGCCCGCACCGACCACGACGTCCCGAACGCTTCCCCGTTCGCCTGCCGGACCGGCGCGTCCGGTTCCGGAAGGCATCCGGCGAGAACCAGTAGCGCCAGCCCGAAGCGCCCGGGTCGGACCGTGCCCACCAGGGGCCTCCTACCCGAAGTCGTCGAAGGCGATGTTCTCCGGCTCGACGCCGAGGCGGTCCAGCATCTCGAGGCAGGCCTTCAGCATGAGCGGGGGGCCGCACAGGTAGTACTCGGCATCTTCCGGGTTCTTGTGGTCCTTCAGGTATTCGTCGAGGAGAACCTGGTGGATGAAGCCGGTGGACCCGTTCCAGTTGTCTTCGGGGAGCGGTTCGGAGAGCGCCAGCTTCCACGCGAAGTTCGGAAAGTCGGCGGCGATCCGGTCGAAGTCCTCCTGATAGAAGGCTTCGCGGAGGCTTCGCGCGCCGTACCAGAAAGACACCTTGCGCCGCGTTTTCAGCCTCCGGAACTGGTCGAAGATGTGCGAGCGCATCGGCGCCATGCCGGCGCCCCCCCCCACGAAGATCATCTCGTTGTCGGTTTCCCGGGCGAAAAACTCCCCGAAGGGCCCGGAGATGGTGACCTCGTCGCCCGGCTTCAGGCTGAACAGCCAGGAGGACATCTTCCCCGGTGGGACATCCGGCTGCCGGGGCGGCGGCGAGGCGATCCGTACATTCAGGTAGATGACACCCCGTTCCTCCGGGTAGTTCGCCATCGAGTAGGCACGCACGACATCCTCGCCCGGTTCCACCGAGGACGTGAACCGCCACATATTGAACTGGTCCCAGTCGGCCCGGTACTCCTCGCCGATCTCGAAGTCGCGGTAATTGACGGCGCAGGGAGGACACTCGATCTGGATGTATCCGCCGGCGCGGAACGGCACCGCCTCGCCCCGGGGCAGTTCGAGCCGAAGCTCCTTGATGAAGGTGGCGACGTTTTCGTTCGAGATCACCCGGCAGGTCCAGCGCCGCACGCTGAACAGCTCCGGCGGGACCTCGATCTCCATGTCCTGCTTCACCCGGACCTGGCACGACAGCCGCACCCCGCTTCGTTCCTCCCCGCGGGAAAGGTGCGTGCGTTCGGTGGGCAGCACCGCGCCGCCCCCGCTGACCACCCGGAGGGTGCAGACCCCGCAACTGCCCTTGCCGCCACAGGCCGAGGGGATGAAGAGCCGGTTCGCCGCCAGCGTGCCGAGGAGGGTGCCGCCGGCAGCGGTGCAGATGTCCTTTTCGGCGTCGCCGTTGATCCGGATGCGGACGTCGCCGGTGGCCACCAGGCGCTGGCGGGCATACAGCAACACCAGCACCAGCAGCAGGATGACTCCGGCGAAGCCGGCGACTCCCAGCAGGACGGTGGCCATGCGCCTACAGCTGGATGCCGCCGAAGGCCATGAACCCGATGGCCATGAGTCCGGTGAGCAGGAAGGTGATGCCGAGCCCGCGCAGGCCGGCGGGAATCTGGTGGTAGCGGAGCCGTTCGCGGATACCGGCGAGCGCGGCGATGGCGAGCGCCCACCCGACCCCCGAGCCGAAGCCGAAGAAAGCCGCCTCCGGGAGGGTGAGTCCCCGTTCGATCATCAGCAGCGAAGCACCGAGAATCGCGCAGTTCACGGCGATCAGCGGCAAGAACACGCCGAGTGCGGCATGGAGGGTGGGGAAGTATCGGTCGAGAACCATTTCCACGATCTGGACGGTGGCGGCGATGGTCCCGATGAAGGTCAGGAAGCGGAGGAACGAGAGGTCCTGACCGGCCAGCGCCGGATGGGCCCATCCGAGGCCGCCCGGCCGAAGCAGGAAATCGTTGATGGCGTGATTCAGCGGCGCCGTGACAGTGAGCACGAAGATGACGGCGATGCCGAGGCCGATTGCGGTGGTCACGCGCCGGGAGACCGCGAGGAACGAGCACATGCCCAGAAAGAAGGTGAGGGCCATGTTTTCGACGAAGATCGCCTTGACCACGATGTCGAGGTAGTTCTCGAGCACGGCGGTCAGTCGCTCTCCACCTGTTCCGGGCGGAAGGTGCGCAGGATCCAGATCAGGAACCCGATGACGAAAAAGGCGCCGGGCGAAAGGGTCATCAGTCCGTTCGGAGTGAACCAGCCGCCTTCGGAGGCGAGGGGAAGCACCGGGTGGCCCCAGAAGGTCCCGGATCCCAGCACTTCCCGGGCGGCGCCGGTGATGATCAGCAGGGCGGCGTACCCGAACCCGTTGCCGATGCCGTCGAGCAGGCTGCGAAGCGGCGGGTTTTGCATGGCGAAGGCCTCGGCGCGGCCCATGATGATGCAGTTGGTGATGATGAGTCCGACGAAAACGCTGAGCTGGCGAGACACTTCATAGACATACGCCCTGAGTATCTGGTCGGTGATGATCACCAGCGAAGCGATGATCGTGAGCTGCACGATGATGCGGATGCTGGTGGGAATCCGGTTGCGGAGCAGCGAGACGGACAGGTTGGAAAGGGCGGTTACCGCGATGACCGCCGCGCTCATGACCACCGAGGTCTCCATGCCGGTGGTGACCGCGAGCGCCGAGCAGATCCCGAGAACCTGGAGTGCGATGGGGTTGTTGTGAATCAGCGGATCCATCAGGACCCGGCGGACCGGGGAGGCGGTGGTCATCCTTGGCGGGCCTCGCTGCGGAGCCGGTCCAGATAGGGTCCGAAGCCGTTCTCGTCCAGCCAGAACCGAAGCAGGTTGGTGACCCCCCGGCTGGTCATGGTGGCGCCGGCGAGCCCGTCCACCCGGTGCGGATCCTCGGCGATCGGGCCGGCGGCGCCCCGCACCACCTCGATCACCGGATCCCCGGACGCAGCAAAGATCCGCCGTCCCGGCCAGAGGGCCTTCCACGCCGGATTGTCCACCTCGCCTCCGAGTCCCGGGGTTTCCTTGTGCTCGTAGAAGGTGATTCCGCGTACGGTGTTCAGATCCTTGTCAAGCGCCAGGAATCCGTGGAGGACCGACCACAGACCCTGCCCGCGGACCGGCAGCACCAGAATCTCGAGTTCGCCCTCCGATTCGACTCTCCACACCACCGAGCGGTTCTCGACCCGGCGGATGCGCGCCGGATTGTCCGGCGCGGGCCGTGACCGGGCCACGTCGCCGGCTTCCACCAGCGGATCCACTTCCGAAGGATCCACCTCCGGCAGCGGCTCGCCGGTGGCGAGATCCACCACCACGGCGCGCACCCGCCGGAACCGCTCCGCCATCTCTTCGTCGGTGAGCGGTTCTTCGGCCCCGGCGAGGCCACTCGCGACCAGCACGTTCCGCTGCCGGTCGCGCTCGATGTTCTCGGCCTGGCGGGATTTGAGCGCGACGGCGGCCCCGGACACGAGCAGGGAGCAGACCAGACACACGAGCGCCGCGAAACGGAGGATCGTCGCGGCGCCCTGCATGACGAGTCGGGGACTCTACCCCTCGGCGCCGAGGGCGGCGGCGCGCCTTCCCACCGCCCCCCGGAGCGCGAAATGGTCGATCAGCGGTGCGAACACGTTCATCAGGAGGATGGACAGCATCATCCCTTCCGGATAGGCGGGGTTGATGACCCGGATCAGTACCGCCAGGACCCCGACAAGGAATCCGTAGATCACCCGTCCCCCGTTCGTCCCCGGCGCGGTCACCGGCTCGGTCGCCATGAACACCGTCCCGAAGGCCCAGCCGCCGAGCAGGAAGTGCCACCAGAAGGGCACCGCGAAGAACGGATTGCCGGCAGACCCGATCAGGTTCAGCGCGCCGCCCATCACCACCGTTCCGGCCGCCACCGCAAGCATGATCCGCAGGGATCCGATCCCGGTGACCACCAGCACCGCCGCTCCGAACAGGCATGCCAGCACCGAGGTTTCGCCCATCGAGCCGGGCATGAAGCCCAGAAAGGCGTCCCCGGGGGTGAGGCCGGCGTCACCGGCCGGGTGGAACGCGGCGCCGAGCGCCTCGTTGCCCCGCAGGCTGAGCCGGGCGAGCCAGGTGGCGCCGCTGACTGCATCCGGAGCGGTGTCGGCGGCGATCCAGACCCGATCCCCCGAGAGCTGGGCGGGATAGGCGAAGAAGAGGAAGGCACGGGCGGTCAGCGCCGGATTCAGGATGTTGTAGCCCGAACCGCCGAAGATCTCCTTGCCCACGACCACCCCGAAGGTGATGCCGAGAGCCACCTGCCAGAGTGGAACGGTCGGCGGCAGGATGAGTGGAAACAGCATCCCGGTAACCAGGAACCCCTCGCTGACCTCGTGACGGCGGACGACCGCGAAGAGCATTTCCCAGGCGCCGCCCACGGCGAAGGTGACGAGCAGCACCGGGAGGTACCACAGACCCCCGTGGACCACGCAGGCGAGCAGGCTGTCCGGCGAGAAGCCGACCCCCAGGGACCGGATCAGGTCGGCCCGCCAGCCGGCGAGCGGTTCGCCCCCCAGCGAAATCGCCAGGTTCGCCTGCAGTCCGGTGTTGTAGAACGCCATCGCCACCGTGCCGGCGAGCGCGATCACCACCGTGAACATCAGGCGCTTCATGTCCAGCCGGTCGCGGGCGTGCGTCGGTCCGGGAGTGGTGGCCCCCGGGGTGTAGAGGAAGGTGTCCGGGGCCTCCCACAGGGGCCCGAGGCGCGCGAGCCGCCCATCCTTCTGAAACGGCGCACCGAGGCGGTCGAGCAGTCCCCGCAACATCGCCGATCAGCCCTCCTTCTCCAGCGCGTCGAGGACCCGCCGCAGTGCGGGGGCGTAGTCGTTCTTTCCGGGACAGACGAAGCTGAGGAGGGCGAGGTCCTCTTCGACGAGTTCGAGCACCCCGAGTTCCTCGGCCCGCTCCAGATCTTCCATCAGGAGCGCCCGCAGCAGGAAGACCGGCGGGATATCGAAGGCCATGACCCGTTCATAGACCTCGATCGGCACGATGGCGCGGCGGGACCCGTGGGCGCTGGTGGTGAGCTGCCGGTCCCGGGACGGAAGGAACGAGGAGGCGAATGCCCGGCTCGCCGACGTGGCGAAGAACCCGGGAGCCAGCCAACCGAGGAACCGACGGCGCCGGTCCTCCTCGAGAACGGTGACCTGGCGGTGGTACCGGCCGAGGTACGCCTCGTCACCGCTCGCGGTCCGTCCCGACAGCACCGATCCCGAAATGAACCGGATCCCCCCGGTGGCGGATTCGATGCCCTCCACTCCGGCGCCGAGCACGGTGCGAAGTTGCCGCGGTCGGGCCACCGGGGGACCGCCGAGCGCAATGGTGCGCAGCGGGTCCGTTTCGCCGGTGCGCAGCAGCCGCCCGAGGGCGGCCAGATCCTGGGCGTCCAGGTGCCAGGCTTCCCGGCCCCGTCCCGCCCGCACCAGCCGGTGGATGTGGAGGCCGGCGGCCCCCGCGGGATGGGGACCGGCAAATTCCTCGTGGCGAACTCGTTCGGACCCGGGAACCGGAAGCCGGCGTCCCGGCGCCGCACACAGGAAGACCGGCCCGTCGGTGAGCCGGGTGAGGGCGCCGACTCCCCACTGCAGGTCGCCGTCCCGCCCCTCCACCGCTGCCACCGGATCGGGCGCGTGCGGGGCGGTGTCCATCGCGGTGACCAGAATCGCCTGGGGGCGGCGTTCCGGGTTGGCGACCCGGCCGAACGGACGGCTGCGGATGGCGGTCCATTCGCCCGATTCCAGCAGCGTCTCCTTGAGGGAGTCCTCGCTCGTCGCCTCCGGGTGGCTGCCGGACACACGGAGGTTCCGGCTGGCGCCGGGCCGACCGCCGCGCTCTCCCGGGGAGACTTCGATCACCAGCGAGCGGAAGGCGCGCCGTTCCCCGCGGTGGATTGCCCGAACCCGACCCCCGACCGGGGAGACGAAACGCACTCCGGGGGTCTTCTTGTCTTCGAAGAGGACGGCGCCCCGGTCCACCGCGTCTCCCGGTTCCACCCGCAGGGTCGGACGCATCCCCGGATAGTCGGCGCCGACCAGAGCCACCTCGGCCGGGATCCAGGGGGACGCCGGTCCGGTTTGCGGTGCGCCCGCGAGCCGGATGTCGAACCCGCGCCGGATCTGGTGAAGACTCATGATTGGGAGGGGTGTGTGCGCACCGGGCGGCGCCCGGGTCCCCGGTCAGGAAGCGGCCACCCGACCCGCGAACCGGGATAGGCGGACGCCTGCCGACTGCCTTGCCGAACGCGGATCCCCCCGTCGGGAAGACGGCCCGCCAGAATGGTGCGGAAGCTGATCCCCAATTCTTCCACAGCGGGCCGGGTCGCGGCGTATCACGGCAGAAGGCGTGTCCGGCGGCGCCCTGGCGCTGCCCGCCGGTTCAGTTGGCGCCCTCGTCGGGCTCGCGTCCGAGATAGGGAAAGGAGAGCCTCCCGGAGAATACGGTGACCGGGTGGCGGTTCCGGAGGTCGCCGAGGAGGTCGGCCATCAGGGTGTTGGCGCGGCGCTCCAGAATCGTCCGACGGGCCACCGGCGCCGCGTCCTCCGGGTCGACGGCGCCGGGTTCCGTCCGTTCGTCCAGGCGAAAGATGCGGAATCCGGTCGGGGTGCCCAGAACGCCGGTGAACCCTCCCACCTCCAGTTCGCGCACCGCTGCCGCCACCGCATCCGGGAGTTCCCCGTCCCGGAAGACGCCGACCGATCGGAACTCCACCGCCGCGCCCTCCGGGTCCCGGGCAAGGTCGGCGGCGGCCTGCTCGGCCCCCGAGCGCGTCCCGAAGCGGGCCTCGGAGAGGGTGATGGTGGCGGGACGGCTGTAGAGCGGGTCGGAGGCCTCCAGTTCGAGTGCCAGATCGGCGGCAGTGACCTCCAGGTCGCGGAGGATCACCTCCTCGAGGAACCGCTTCACCAGCATTCGATTCCGGACGTCTTCCCGCAGGCGCGCCGCCTGCTGCGTAGGGGGGCCGGGCTCGGTCCCGAAAGCGGGAGGACCGGCCGCCGCGTCCGCGCCGGGGGCGTTTTCGAGCGCGGTGACTTCGGTCAGCACCTCGACTTCCGACACCGTGACTCCCGCATCCCGGGCGCCGAGCACCAGCAGCTGCTCCCGGATGAACTCGTCGAGAAGGGCGCTCAGCACTGCAGGTCCCGGGGACGCGACGAATCCGGTGCGCGACTCCAGAAAGGCGTCGAAATCCCCCTGGATGAACTCCTCCCCGCCGACCCGCACGATCGGCTCTCCTCCTTCGGGGAACATGACGCAACCCGCCATGGCCAGGGCGGGGAGGAGCCCCCGGGACATCCGGTGGCGGCTCAGGACGGCGCCTCCGTCCGGGAGACGGTCTCGACGGCCGCGAGCGCCCGGGAGAGGGATTCGAGGATGGTCCCGGGGCCGGCGCCCTCGGGGAGGGGAGCGCGGAAGCTGTTTCCCCGGCTCCGGTCGTCTCCTTCCAGCACCAGGGTCCACCCGTCGCGGGTGATGCGGGCATACCCGAGCGCCTCGGCCCGCAGGCGGAGGTCGAGGTGGCGGAACATGAGCTCCACTTCCGGCGGCGGTGGTCCGTAGCGATCCCGGAGTTCGCGGCGGAGCCGCCGGACGTCCGCCGCATCGCGCACCACCGAGGCCCGCTTGTAGAGCCACATCCGATGCCGGGAATCGCTCAGGTAGCTCTCCGGGATGCGCAACGGGAAGCGAAGCTGCAGTTGACAGCGGACCCGGGTGACCTGTCCGCGCGCCTCGGCAACGGCCTCTTCAAGCAGCCGATGGTACAGGTCGAAACCCACCGCTTCCAGATGGCCGTGCTGCGCCGCGCCGAGCAGGTCGCCGACGCCCCGGAGTTCCATGTCGAGGGCCGCGATCCGGAAGCCGGCGCCGAGCTCGCTGAACTCGCGGAGCGCGGCGAGCCGGGGGCGGGCCTTTTCCGAGAGCGCTGCTCCGTCGGGAACCAGCAGGTAGGCGTAGGCGCGCCTCGCCGAACGCCCCACCCGGCCGCGAAGCTGGTAGAGCTGGGCGAGCCCGAAGGCATCGGCATGGTTCACGATGAGGGTGTTGACCCGCGGGAGATCCAGTCCGTTCTCCACGATGGTGGTGGAAAGGAGGACATCCGCTTCGCCGTCCTGGAAGCGGGAGAAGGCCCGTTCCAGCGCGGTCTCGCGCAGCTGTCCGTGGGCGGCGATCACGCGCGCTTCCGGCACGACCCGGGAGAGCAGTTCCCCCATCGCGTCGAGCGAGCGGATGCGGTTGTGCACGAAATAGACCTGCCCCTGGCGCGAGAGTTCGTACCGGATCGCTTCCGCGACCCGGTCGGGATCGAACGGGATGACATGGGTCTGCACCGCGATCCGGTCGCGCGGCGCCGTCTCGATGACGGACAGGTCGCGGATTCCCGAGAGGGACATGTGGAGTGTTCGCGGGATGGGCGTCGCGGTGAGCGCCAGGTGGTCGGTCCGGGTCGCCAGTCGCTTCAGGCGTTCCTTGGCGGCCACCCCGAACCGCTGTTCCTCGTCGATGACGAGCAGCCCGAGGTCCCGGAAGGTGACATCCCGGGAGAGCAGTCGATGCGTACCGACCACGACGTCCACCGTTCCGGCGGCAAGACCGGCCACCACCTCCCTGCGCTCCCTCGGCGTGCGGAACCGGGAGAGCATCTCGACCGTCACCGGGAATTCGCGCAACCGCTCGCGGAAGAGCCGGGTGTGCTGGTTGGCGAGCACCGTGGTGGGGGCCAGCACCGCCACCTGCTTTCCGCTCATGGCCGCCTTGAAGGCCGCCCGCAGGGCGACCTCGGTCTTGCCGAAGCCGACATCTCCCGCCACCAGGCGGTCCATGGGGTTTTCCGACTCCATGTCGGCGAACACTTCACGGATCGTGCGCGCCTGGTCCTCGGTCTCGGTCCACTCGAAACCGGCCTCGAAATCGTCCATGCCCGGCACCTGCCGCGGGAAGGCGAACCCCTTGACCCGGCGCCGTGCGGCATAGAGGCGGATCAGGTCGCCGGCGATGCTCCGGACCGCGCGTTGCGCCCGTCCCTTCCGCTGTACCCAGGCGGTTCCGCCCAGTCGATCGAGGGTCGGGACGGCGGCGCCGGTGGCGCCGCGGTAGCGGTCCAGCAGATCGAGCCGGTCCACCGGCACATACAGCCGGGCGCCCCGGGCGTATTCCAGTTCCACGAGGTCCGGTGCGTCCGGCGCATCGCCGAGCCGGGTGATCCGGACGAACCGCCCGATGCCGTGATCGGCATGGACCACCAGGTCGCCCGGCTTGAGGTCCCGGAAGTCGGAGGCGAACACGCGGGCGCGCGACTTCGCGGGCGGGCGCGGCGGCGCCGCAACCAGGGCGGCGCCGGACACCAGCTCGAGACCGAGGTCCGGCGCTTCGAACCCCTGGCTGAGCCGTCCCTCGTGAATGTGTACCCGCGGTGCATTCCCGGCGCCGCTTTGCCCGCCGATCCCGATTCCCGCCTCCCGCGCCTTCCCCCGGAGGGAGTCCGCGGTTCGTCCGGGGGCGAAGATGTGGATGTCCCGCGGCGCGGCCCCGTTTTTCCGGAGGCGGTCGAGAAAGGCCGGCAGGCGTCCCGTGAACGATTCGACGGGGCGGGCCGGGAGGTCGTCCCCTCCGGGGATCTCGAGTTCGCCGAGCGACACCGGCCCCCGGGGCGGCGGTTCGGCGAGCCAGCGGTCGAGGGATCCGAGGTCCGCCAGCAGCGCCTGCGGCGGGGCCGTCCCCTCCGTCAGCTGGCGCTTGGCGCCGATGCGACAGTCGATCACGCGCCGCGTTTCCGACTCCGCCGCCTGTCGGATCCGGGCCGGTTCCTCCACCAGCACCTCCGCCTCCCGGAGGTAATCCGTGATCCCGCTGGCAAACCCCCTGGCGCCCGGGAGGGAGAACGCGGGATGTGGCCGATCCGGTTCCGCGGTGATTCCGACCCACTCGGAGGCAGGGGCGATGTCGAGCGAATCGGTCCGGTCTTGTTGTTCCGCGCTTCGCTGGGTGTCCGCTTCGAATTGCCGGATCTCCTCCACCTGGTCCCCGAACCACTCGATCCGGGATGGCGAGGCCGCGTCTTGCGGAAAAACGTCCAGGATTCCTCCCCGGCGGGCGAATTCGCCGGGTCCGGTGACCGGATCCTCGTAGCGGAATCCGGCAAGGGCGAGGCGTTCGGCGACCCCGGCAGGATTCGCGTTGTCGCCGGTCCGTATCCGGACGCCGGCGGTGAGCAGTCGCTCCGGGGCGACGGTCCGGGTCAGGAATCCGGCAGGCGTGGCCACCACCAGCGCCCGGGTTCCGGTAGCCAGTGCGAACAGGGATTCGGCCCGCAGCGCCAGCACTTCGGCGTGCGGCGCGACTCCGGCGTAGGGGTTGACTGCTGCGCCCGGCAGTCGAAGGACCGGGATCGTGCTCCCGAGGGCGCGCAGCAGGTGTTCCAGATCGGATGCGACGTTGACCGGATCGCGCGCGGTGACCAGCATCACCGGTTGTTCGGCGAGCGTGGCCCAGGCGGCCGCGACCGCGGTTCGGGCCGACCCGTGGAGGCGGCCGATCGCGCGACTCCTTCGGTTCCGCCGTTCTCCGACGGCCCGGAGCAGCCGCTCGAATCCCGAATTCGCGCTCATCCCCTGCGCGGGATCCGCGACAGGACCGCTCGAACCGCCGCCTCGGGGGACGGGAGCGGTTCGAGGCCGGCCATGCGGCAGCCGAGCGCCACCGCCGGTTTCCCGAGGGTTGCCGCCATCGCCGCTTCCGTAAATCGCTGAAAGGAAATTTGCGTTTGGTCCGGAAAATCGAGGCCCCCCAAGTCGGGGTTGATGCCGACGCGCCTCATGGACTCACTGCGAACTCTAAGTCACATCCTGGTTTGAGTTGGCATCCTGGGCGGCGCATTCCGAATGCGAATGTATTGGCTGCTTGCTCCGAGGGCCTGTCTTCGAACACTGAGCAGATCGGCTCAAAAACGCAGAATGTATTTCTTTTGAGCGAAAGAACCGGGTCCTGGAATCCGGGTCCACGTCGTTTCCGTGCTATGCTGCATATGTGGACTTGTCGGTGCGACGCCGGAGAAATCCAGCGCGTGCTGGCCGGCAACCGCTTGCGAGTGGTTTGCCTCCAGATGGAGATCGTCCCGCAAGGTGCTGTATATGCCACAATCAACAGAGTCGATAGTTGCAGGTTTGACGCACAAAGTCAAAAGTGGTGCGGTATTGATAGTTGTTCTGATCCTAGTTTTGTACGGTATCACGCTGAATGTCAATTTTGAACCTATCTCATAATTGAAATATGACGTGAAATATGTATGATCATAAACCATGATCCATGTGACCGACGCGCAGTGGGAGAGAATCCGAAGGTTCTTTCCCGAAGAGAAAATGCCTGTGAACCGTCGTGGGAGGAAGCCTATTCCGGCACGCTCCATCCTGGATGCGGTTCTTTGGATATTGACGACTGGTGCGCAATGGAAATGGCTGCCGGAGTGCTATCCGAATTACAAAACCGTGCACCGCAGGTATCAAAAGTGGTGTCGGAATGGAGTTTTGGCCGACGCACTGGTGGATCTGGTCAAGGAACTTCGTGAAAGCGGTGTGATCGATGAATCGGAGTGTTTTGTTGACGGAATGTTCCTGTCCGCCAAGGGTGGCGGTCGTGGAGTTGGTTGGACCAAGCGCGGCAAAGGCGTCAGGGTCATGGGGATAGTGGATCGTCACGGCTTACCCTTGTCGGTCAGCACACATGGAGCGAATCATCACGAAACGAAGTGTATTCAATTGACTTTGGACTTTTACCCGGAAGGTGGAAAGCCAGAGAACCTGGTCGGTGACAAGGCGTACGACAGTGACGCTTTGGACGATGATTTACGGGCGAAGGGAATCAACATGATCGCGCCGCACCGTAGAAATCGAAGGAAACGGAAGACACAGGATGGCCGTCGGTTACGCCGTTATCAGCGTCGATGGCTAGTGGAACGGTTTTTCTCGTGGCTTCAATGGCAACGTCGTGTACTGATTCGATGGGAGTTTCACGCGGCGAATTTTCTCGGATTTGTCCATCTCGCGTGCATCTCCATTCTTCTTAGGCATTTTTGAGATAGGTTCAATTTTCTCAATGTGAAGTCGAATTTGACCGACATCATGTACAACGTCTTTTTTCAATACGCGAGCTTTACGGTGGCGATTGAAAGAGCAGCCGCAGTAATTGTGGCAATGACACGAAGCAAGACCCGAGTGGAATGGGAGCAGAGGGTCAGGCGTGTAACAAAAACCCTGGATCAAGAAAACCCAAGAATACGAGTGCTCCAGCAGCTCTACGACAGAGAGCAGGGTAGAATTCATACGCTCACGAAAAAAAATCTTATGGCTAGAATCGATCCAGTCGAGAACGAAGATAGCCAAGATGAATATATCGGCTACTTGACTGCGGTAAAGTTTTCCTACGAATTCCAGCTGGCCCGATTTCAGTCGATAAGCCAGCGTTATACATCTATCGGTGTTCTCGTCGCCGGAATAATTCTGGCAGTTTTTGGACTGAGTATATTCGATAGCTTTTTTGTATCCGTATACACACAAGATATGCCACGAAGCCAATTTTTGGGATTACGCTTCGCAGATATCGTAATCACGGGAGGCCTTCTTGGAGGCGGAAGTGCAGGACTGAGCACGACATTTGAAAAGGTAGGAGCATGGAGGAACAGGGAATAGCACAATAGGAAGAGTTTTCAAGTGAACAGAATCATAGATGAAAATTCGAGGTTTCTGGTGCACACATGTGCCTTCAAGTCAATTCAGGGCCTTGAGCGGTTGGTGTCGTGAATACGTTGTTTCCCATCGGATCCACTGAACCGGCTAGCTCAAGTCATGCCCAGAGCGACCACGCTTCAAGTTACCTTCGCCTTGATGTGGAAGTGGATGGTCAAATTCCCGCCCTGCCGAGTGCCACGCTGATTCGTGGAAGAGCTTCGGAAGCACTCGATCTGATGCCTGCCGAAAGCGTGCAGACGGTCGTCACGTCGCCACCATACTGGTCGCTGCGTGACTACGATATCGAAGACACTTTCGGACGGAATGACACACTTCATGACTATGTGACGAGTATTGTCGCCGACTTCCGTAAACTCCGGCGTGTGCTGACAACGGATGGAACCGTGTGGCTGAACATTGGCGATGCATACACATCGGGAAATCGCCGTTACCGGGCGCCGGACAAGAAGAACCGGGCGCGCGCGATGTCGGTGCGACCTCAGACACCGCAAGGGCTCAAACCCAAGGACCTGATTGGACTACCGTGGCGCGTGGCTTTCGCGTTACAGGATGATGGTTGGTGGGTGCGGTCTGAAGTAATTTGGCACAAGCCGAATGCGCATCCCGAGTCGGTCGGCGACCGGCCGACGAAGGCGCATGAAATGGTCTTTCTGTTGTCGAAAGACCAGGATTACTACTACGACATCAATTCAATCCGTGGTATTAACGACCGACGATTGAGAACGGTATGGGACATCCCGACTCGTCCACGTAGACGCGGCCAGGATCCCGACGATGATCATCCCGCACCAATGCCAATTAATCTGGCCCAGCGCTGCGTAATGCTGACGAGCAGGTTGGGTGACGTGGTACTGGATCCATACGCCGGTTCAGGAACAACTCTTCTGGCGGCGGCGCAACTGAGACGACGGTGGGTCGGCATCGAACTCAAGGCCAAGTTCGTGCGCCTGATCGAGCGTCGCATGCGAGCATGACTGATCGGGACAATCTCAAGGCGCGTATCGACGCTTTGTCGCCGATGGCCGTGCGGTTCGTTGCGCGGCTTGTTGATTCGCTGTCCGATGCACCTGCATCGGAAACCTTCAATCCAACATGGTTGACTGAGGAACCGGAATGGGTTGAGTACTTTGGAATTGCAATTTCGGCTCACCATGGGACAACAACTGAGCCGCTCGGATTATCTAATTTTGAAGTCGTTTTTCGTAATGCATGTGAAGCAGTGAACTGGTCACTTGAGCCGCCCGGTTCGAAGACGCGGCGATTTATGGACGTGGCTCTTGTGCCGGGTGACGGAAGGATGCGTCGGCTGTCATTGAAATCGACGGCCGCCAGGAATCTCTCCGAGCGTACAGCTCATATCTCGAAGCTCACGGAGGCGGCATGGATTCAGGATGTGAGGAGTGCTGGAGCACGGCGAAAGTGCACTTTGAAGCTATTTCGCGAGTATCGCGAAGTAGTTGACGCGATCATCATGCTCAGGGCATTCCGTGAGTCGAACATGCTTCCGAACCGCTATCAGCTGATCGAGATTCCCAGTGACATGTTCCAATCTTTGGAGAACGCGCCGGAGTCAGCATTCGCGGCTGACGGCCCGGTCGTCGACTGCAACTACAGAGAGGCGTCTCCAGCAGCACAAGTGTCGATTGACCGTTCAGATGCCAAGATCACCATCCGACGCATCCAGCTCTCTGCCTGTATAATCCACGCGGAGTGGCGATTGGTTCAAGCTACGACTATATCGCCGGGTTGACTAGTTGCTCGAACTAGAGCGATTGCGATACGGTAGACGCACTATGGATGTGTGCTCGTAGTCAAGTTCGGGACACTACAATGTGTCGTTTCGCAAGCTTCGTGACCTCAAAGAGAGATTTGTTGTTGTAACAGCTTCGAATTTGATGATCCGGACCTGATCGACTGGATTGATTCGACCTGTTCGTTCCAGCACTTCGGCGTGCGGCGCGACTCCGGCGTAGGGGTTGACTGCTGCGCCCGGCAGTCGAAGGACCGGGATCGTGCTCCCGAGGGCGCGCAGCAGGTGGTCCAGATCGGATGCGACGTTGACCGGATCGCGCGCGGTGACCAGCATCACTGGTTGTCCGGCGAGCGTGGCCCAGGCGGCCGCGACCGCGGTTCGGGCCGACCCGTGGAGGCGGCCGATCGCGCGACTTCTTCGGTTCCGCCGTTCTCCGACGGCCCGGAGCAGCCGCTCGAATCCCGAATTCGCGCTCATCCCCCGCGCGGGATCCGCGACAGGACCGCCCGAACCGCCGCCTCGGGGGACGGGAGCGGTTCGAGGCCGGCCATGCGGCAGCCGAGCGTCACCGCCGGTTTCCCGAGGGTTGCCGCCATCGCCGCTTCCGAGAGGGCGCCGCTCCGTCCCGGCAGGCCGATCACTCCGTCCGCGCACTGGACCACCAGGAAGTTCCGGAGGTGTCCGAGCCCGGTGGGAAGCGCACACCGGAGATGGCGATTCCCGGAGCGGGAATCGCTTCCCGGAAGCAGGCCGATCGTGAGGCCCCCGGCGCGCGCCGCCCCCCGGCACGCCGCCTCCATCACACCGCCGAGTCCCCCGCAGACCAGATCGGCGCCGGACTCGGCAAGAAGCCGCCCGACTTCCTCGGCGTCGGCGAGCGTGGCCCGGTCCGCGTCGCTGCCACCGATGACGGCAATGCAGGGGCTCCGCGGGATCGCCGCTTCGCCCGGGCCCTGCGCCATGAGGGGCCGATCCTAACCGTCCGGGGACCCTCCCCGGGGTGGTAGGCTGCCGGACGGTGGCTCCCCGGGGAACCGCCTCTTCTCTCCCGGCATGAATGGAACTTCGTCCGCCCGTCCTTCGGAACGGCGGACTCGCCGGACACGGCTCCATATCGAACGGGTGTGGCCGCAGCACGTGATTCCCGGGGGCCGTCTCGACATCGCCGGGCGTGGCTTCCAGGTGGACGAGGCGGCGGTGCTGAGGGTCTTTCTGGGCGACAAGCGGGCCCATGTCCAGCGGGTCTCCTCGACGCGCCTTGCGGTGCGCGTCCCCGATGGCGCCGGGGATGAACTCCGGGTGTGTCTCGGTACGCGGGAGACCGATCCGTATCCGGTTCTCGTCGGCCAACCGGTGGCGGAATCGCTCCACATCGTCTCGAATCCGGTCTTCGATTCCGTGGGGAACCTCTACAGCACGGTCAGCGGCCGTCGCGGCGAGTCGATTCCCGATCCCATCTACCGGATTCCGCCGGGCGACGGGCAGCCGGAACCCCTCGGGGAAGGCATCGTGAATCCGACCGGCCTCGCCTGGGGGCCGGACGATGCGCTCTATGTCTCGTCGCGGGAGGACGGCTGCGTATACCGCATGGACGACCGGAGCAATTTCCGCGTGTTCGGCGAAAACCTGGGATGCCCGACCGGAATCTGCTTCGCGCCGACCGGGGATCTGGTGGTGGGCGATCGCGGGGGCACGCTCTACCTCACCACCGCCGAGGGAGATGTCAGCGTGCTCTCTCCGATGCGTCCTTCGATTTCGGCGTACCACCTCGCCTACAACTCGGCGGGCCGCCTGTTCGTCTCGGGCCCCACCATGTCCGCCCGCGACCAGATCGTGGAGTTCCAGCCGGGGGGCATTCCCACCCGGGTTCACACCGGATTCGGCCGACCCCAGGGCATCGCCTTCGACCACGACGACCGGTTCCTGGTGGCGGAGGGTCTTGCCGGCGACTCCGGGGTCTTCATGTTCACCGGCTCCGGCGCCCGCCGCATCATCAGCGGCCCGCCGGTTGTCGGACTGGCGCTGAGCGGCCGGGGCGACCTCATCGTCGCGACCGTCGACCGGCTGTTCCATTTTCTTGCCGACGCCGAATTGCTGGGCAGCCCGGAGGAGGGATGAACCCGCGGCGGGTTGCCGCCCCCACCGCGGCGGCAGTGACGATGTGACCGGCGGCCTGCGAATTCCCGGGCCGGTTCCGCTGCATTCGGAAGTGGCGGCCGCGCTGCGCCGGCCGATGATCTCCTATCGGGGACCGGAGATGCGCCGGCTCCTCGACGGAGTCGTTGCCGGCCTCTCCGAATATCTCGGGGCCTCCCGTCCGCCGCTGCTGCTGACCGGCTCCGGGACCGGCGCGATGGAAGCGTCGCTCGTGAACACCCTTTCTCCGGGAGACCGGGTAGTCGGGCTCGGCGGCGGTCAGTTCGGCGAGCGGTTTCTCGGAATCGCGCGCGCCTTCGGGCTCGACGTCCGGAGTCTCGGCGTCGGGTGGGGCGAGCCGGCGTCGCCGGAGCGCCTCCGGGAGGTGTTGCGGAGTGGGCCCGGGTTCCGGGCAGTGCTTCTCACCCATTGCGAAACGTCCACCGGGGTACTCCACCCGGTGGCGGAGTTGCTGCGGGTGGTCCGGGCCGAGAGCGACGCGCTGGCGCTGGTGGACGCGGTCTCGAGTCTCGGGGCCGTGCCGCTCGACGTGGACGCGTGCGACGTGGTGTTCACCGGGTCGCAGAAGGCGTGGGGCCTTCCCCCGGGCATGGCCATGGTCTGGACGTCGGAACGCGCCGAAGCTGCCGGGAGCGCGGCCCGGTTGCCGCGCTTCTACTGGAACTTCGCCACCCTGCGGGAGGCGATGCGCCGGGGGACGATGCCGTTCACGCCCTCGATCCCGGTGCTCTTCGCCCTGGAGGCGGGTGTCCGGCTGATGCTCCGGGAAGGCCGGGACGCGGGTTTCGCCCGGCATGAACGCGCCGCCGCGCTGGTGCGGCGCGAGCTGGCCGGGATGGACCTCGCGCTGGTGGCCCCGCCGGGGTTCCGTTCGCCGACCGTCACGGCGGCCTGGCTGCCGGACGGAACGGAATGGTCCGGGTTGTCGGATCGGCTGGCGGCACGGGGCGTGACCCTTGCCGGGGGACTCGGGGAGTTCGCCGGGCGGATACTCCGGTTCGGGCACATGGGATGGATGACCGCGGAAGAACTGCGGCCCGCGCTCGGGGCCCTTGCCGAGAGTCTGGTTCCCCCTGCCGGGGCGTCCTGACATCGGGCGCGGCACCGGCGGAGGGCGCCGGAACCGATTCGGAAGCGGATTCCCCGCCGGCGCTCCGCCCGCTTGCGGCGCCGATTCATCCGGACCGCTGGTCCCGGAATCGCCGGCGCCGGCGGAGTGCGGCCGTGCGGGGGACTTCGGAGGATCGGAGGCCTTGCCCCCCGGCCCGGCCGGCGATCCCTGTTGGCGTTCCGGGGGAGCCGTTCGAGACCATCCGGGTGGTGGTGGACGTCCGGGCTTCGTGGTGCGCGCGCCGGGAAGCAGCGCCGGGCGCGGAACCGGCCACCGGGCGGGACGGCGGGGGGTTCAGCCGGTGAACCGTCCGAGACCGAAGAAGGGTTCCTTCGGCGCCTTGCCGAGGATCTGTTGCGCCGCCATCTCACCGAGCGCGGGCCCCAGCTTGTAGCCGTGTCCGGATCCGCCGCCGAGAATCCAGACGTTGTCGGCGTCCGGATGGGTGTCCAGGATCAGGTGGCCATCCGGGCTCTGTTCGTACTGGCAGACCCGTGCCTCCAGCAGCGGCGCCCCCCGCATCGCCGGGAAACGGTGCTCCATGTACTCCCGGGCACGGCGAATTCCCGCAGCCGACGGGGTCCGGTCTCCGTTCGTCGGATCGAACGGTTCCCCGCGGGTGTCATCGGCGACCTTGAAGCCGCGGTATTCGTTGCCCGGAACCCCGTAGAACAGGTGGGCGCCGCTCTCCACCCAGACCGGGAGCCCGCCCCCGGTCAGGTCGGCGCGCCCGGGCGGCGTGCCGAAGTAGAGGATCTCCTGCCGGGTCGGGGAAACCGGCGGCGGATCGAGGTCCGGGAACATCCGGGAGAGCCAGGGCCCACCGGCGAAGACGAAGAGATCGGCGCGGATCGTCCCGTCCCCGGCAACGCCCACTTCCCCCATGGCGCCTCCCCGGATCGATCCCGGAACCGCCTCCACCTGACGGTAGACGCCGCCCTCGCCGAGGAAGGCCTCGAGCACCGCCTGGCAGCCGCGCCGCGCCAGCAGGTAGCCGGCTCCCTCCTCGAAGAGTGCGTACGCCAGATCGTCCGCATGGATCAGGGGAAAGCGTCGGGCGATCCCCGCTCCGTCCATCTCCTCGTGGCCGAGTCCGAGGTCCCGCAGGATCGGCGCCGCCTGCCGCGCGTAGTCGTCCTGGCCGTCGCTCATCCAGAGTGCTCCGGTGGGGAAGAAAAACGGGCGGTTCCAGGCGGCCTGGCTCTCCCGCCAGATTTCGAGGGCGCGCACCACCATCTCGCTGTAGATCCGGTTCGGTCCGTAGATCGCCCGGAGGACCCGCGTCTCCCCGCCGGAACTGGCCCTCGAGTTTCCCGGTCCCCAGGCATCCAGCAGGGTCACGCGGGCGCCGCGCCGGAGCAGCTGGAGCGCGGTCCAGCCGCCGAACGCTCCGGCGCCGACCACGACCACATGGCGGGGTCGCTGACCGGAAGCCGCGGGGACCCACGCCCCGGAGGCGACGGCGAGACCGGCGCCGATGGCGGTGCGCCGCGAGACCGGCCGCGGATTCCGTGTCAATCCGGAGGGTTCCCCGGCGAGGGGCCGGCAGGGATCCCGAGCGCGATGTGGACCACGTCCCGAAGCATGGCCGCCGCCGTCGGGGCAGCGTCGGATTCGGTCGAGGCGAAGCGCTGGACCTCGTAGAGGTCGGTCTCCCATTCCACCGCCATGTCCAGCGGTCCGATTCCTCCGAGGAAGCTGCTCCGGGGAAGCACGGTCGGCGCCACCTGCAAGCGGAACGAGTCTCCGTCGGCCTCGGCTTCCCCGAGCAGCCGAACGGCGCTGCCCGGTTCGGCGGCCGGCGCCGCGTCCACTCCGGTGCGCTCCACCTGCCCGAAGGTCGCCGGCATGCCGAGGACGGTGCGCGCCACGATCACGAGCTTCAGCGCGGTGTCGGTTCCGTTCAGGTCGTTGGTGGGATCGGTCTCGGCGATTCCGCGTTCCCGGGCCTCGGCGACCGCCTCCTCGAGGGTCAGCCCCTCCACCATCCGGTCGAGAACCAGGTTGCTGGTGGAATTGAACACGCCCCGCACCCGGCGGAAACGGGAAGCCACCAATTCCCGCCGCCCGATGTTCACCACCGGAAGCGCGCCGCACACGGTGGCGCTCCATCCCATCCCGGCACCCGAGGCGCGCGCCAGCTCCTCCAGTCGGTCGAAGGCGAGCGCGACCGCCGACTTGTTGGCGAAGACCACCGAACGGCCCCGCGAGAGGGCGTGGCTTGCGGCCTCGAGTCCGATCCCCCCGGCCAGGTCCATGGACGCGGCGTCCAGCAGGATGCCGCCGGAACCGGCCCGGTCCACGACCTCCGAAAGCGAGAGCGGCAGGGCTCCGGGAATCTCCCGCAGCGGAACTCCCTCGGCCTTGGCTTCGAGGATCGCCTCCATCGAGGGGCCCCCGTCCTCCGGTCCCCGGATGAACCCGCTGCGGTCGGCGCCGGCGAACACCGGCAATCGAACGCCGTAGCGATCCTCGAGAACGCGTTTGCGGGTCTCGAGGATCCGGAGCAGGGCCTGATGCACACTGCCCATCCCCAGCAGGATCAGCGGACGCACGGAAGGGGAGGACACGGGAGGGGGGAAGCCTTAGGATAGCGGTGGAGGGGCCGGGTTCCCGGCCGGCGCTGCTCCGGGGAGAAGAGCGATGGCGGATTCGTTCGAACGGGTTGTCCGGGTGCTTGGCGTCCTGCGCAGCGGATGGCATTCGTATGCGAGCCTCGAATCGAAGTGCAACGTCACCCAGCGCACGATCCAGCGCTGGCTCGGCTCGGTGCGGAGGCATTTCCCCGATGTCCTCGAAGAATGCCGGGATATTTCCGGACGGTCGCTCTTTCGCCTGAGACGGGACTCGTTCCTGTTTCGGGAGGAGCCGACCCCCGAGGAACGGGTGGCCCTCCGGGTGGCCGTGGAGCGCGTCGAAGCGCAACAGGTTCCGGACCTCGGCCATCACCTCGGGTCACTTCAGGCGAAGGTCGAGGAGGCCGTCCGCCGGTCGTCCGGCGAGGGGCGTTTCCTGGCCGTCGCCCGGGACATGGAGGACCAGCTCGGCACGGTCGGATTCGCGTCCCGCCCCGGGCCCGAAATTCCCGTCGACGCCTCGTTGCGGCAGCGGCTCCACGAGGCCTTCGGCCAGGGTCGGGTGGTCCGGTTCGACTACACCGGCCCCCGGGGAACGACCGTGACGCACCAGGTGGAGCCGAAGGGAATTCTCTTTGGTGGAACGGTGCGGCTGGTGGCGAGCCCGGAAGGCAGGGACGAGCCCCTTCTCCAGTATCGGCTCGACCGGATGACGAAGCTGGAAGTGACCGGGATCGGGTGTGTGGTCGAACCGGAGCCGTTTCAGGAGTTCGTCCGGGATCTGTTCGGGAGTTTTCGGGATCCCGAGGTCATCGACGTGGAATGGCGGTTTCGAGCGGATGCGCCCGAAGTGGACCGGTGGAAGTTCCATCCGTCCCAGACCGTGAGCAGGAACCCGGACGGCTCCCTGACGGTGCGGTTCCGCGCCACCGGAAAGGAGGATCTGGCGCGGCATGTCATCGGGTGGTGGGACTGGATCGAAACGATCGAGCCGGAATCGCTCCGCAAGGTCGTCCTCGGGATGCGGCTCGCCGGGTTGGCCCCGCTGTTCCGGGAGTTCGGCGGCGGGGACATCGCGGACCGGGTGGAGGAACTCGCCGGGCAGTTCGCTCGCGTTTCGGTTCGTTAGTTCGATCCGCTGCCCGGACGCTGCCCGCTCCGGATCATGGGGACGAAGAAAACGTCGCCCCGATCCCGGAAATGGAGACCGGACGGATCCCGCTCCACGACCGTGAGGCGCTGGGCCCTCCCTTGCGGACCCACCGGAGCTACCAGCCGGCCGCCCGGGCCGAGCTGCTCCAGCAGGGTCTCCGGGATCTCCGGGGGAGCGGCGGTGACCAGGATGCGGTCGAAGGGAGCCTCCCCGGGCCAGCCGGCGTACCCGTCGCCGATGCGGAACCGGATGTCCGGGCAGCCGAGCGCCCCGATCGTGTCCCGGGCGCGCCGGGACAGGGGAGCCAGGATCTCGATGGTGAACACCCTCGCCCCCATTTCGGCGAGGACGGCAGTCTGGTAACCCGACCCGGTGCCGATTTCGAGTACGCGGTCCCCGGGCCGGATGTCCGCCAGTTCGGTCATCAGCGCCACCACGAACGGCTGGCTGATGGTTTGCCCTTCCCCGATCGGGACCGCTCGGTCGCTGTATGCGAGCGCTCGTCGGGATTCCGGAACGAAGAGGTGACGCGGCACCGTCCGCATGGCCTCCAGCACGCGGGGATCGCGGATCCCGCGGACGTCGATCTGCGTTCGCACCATGCGAAGGCGCTCGGCTACCCGGTCGTCCGCTACCCGGTCCGGTTGCTTCGCCGCGCAGCCCGGGGCCGACAGGAGGAGCAACCCGATTGCGAGCGTGATCGGGTATTGCCCAAGGGTCCTCCGCATCGAGGGGGTTGGGGACCGACTGCCAAGCCTTGCCGCCAGTCCCGATTGTAGTCGGCAAGGAGTATCCTGCCCGCCTCTTGACCGACTTTCGGGTGCTGCTTCCGCTGCTCGCGCTGAGCCTGGTTCCGGCACGGGCCGCCACCGGTCAGTGGAGCGTCACCGAGCTCCAGTACCAGGGGGGCTTCGCGCTCGAGGAGGGGCCCCTCACCGCGCCGGGCTTCCAGAACGTGTTCACCTGGCAGCACGCCAGCGGATGGGCCCTCGGGGAAAATTTCTTCTTTGTCGATTTCTACTGTTGTGAAGGGGCGGCTTTCGACCGCGACGCCTATTCCGAGTGGTATTCGTATCTCGACTTCGAGGCGGTGACCGGTCGCGAGGTCTCGTTCGGTCCGGTGCGCGGGGTAGGGCCGGTCATCGGGATCAACTGGGCGGCCCAGGCGAAAATGTTGCGCTGGGCCCCCGGGCTCCGCTTCCGACTCGATCTCCCGGGATTCGCCTTCGCCAACCTCGATCTGAACTGGCTGGTCGACCAGAGCGCCGGGGTGGAGGGCGGCGGCGCTCCCCGGACGTCCGATTCGCTGGTCGTGGATTTCAACTGGAGCCGACCGTTCACGCTGGGCGGCCGGTCGTGGACGGTTGAGGGCCACGGCGAGTGGCATGGCGGCGCCGAGAGCGAACTCGGTGGACGGAATGCGGCCTGGGTGCTGGTCCAGCCCCAGCTCCGCCTGGACCTTGGGGAGGCGCTCGCGGGAGGCCCGGGCCGGCTCTTCGTGGGGACCGAACTCCATCTGTGGTGGAACAAGCTCGGTTCGGCCGGGAATCATGAGGTGATTCCGCAGCTTCTCGCCGTCTTCCGGTTCTGACCGCGGCCTCGCTGATACACTGCCTCGACGTGCCGACCGTCGCAGGGGCGCTGCCCGTTCAGCAGGGATTCGCGGACACTCGCCGCCGCGAGCGGTGGTGGATCGTTCCGGCGGTGACCTTCCTGGTTCTCTCCGGGTTCATCGTGTACGCGACCTGGGCGGCGTTCCAGAACGCCCATTACGAGCTCGGCAACTATCTTTCGCCGATGTACTCGCCGGTGCTTTTCGGCGATTCGCACCACGCCTGGTTCGGGGACCAGCCGGGTTTCTGGCCCGCCTTCGTGCCCTTCTCGCCGGCGCTGCTGATTCTGTGGGCGCCCGCCGGGTTCCGCCTGACCTGCTATTACTACCGGGGCGCGTACTACAAGGCGTTCTGGGCGAGTCCGGCCTCTTGCGCCGTCGGCAAGCCGTGGAGGACGTACCGAGGCGAGAACAGCCTGCCGCTCATCCTCCAGAACGTCCACCGTTACTTCCTTTACCTCGCGGTCGTCTTCATCGTGATCCTGGGGTACGACGCCTGGAAGGCGATGTGGTTCGCGGACCCGGCCACCGGCGCCGAGGAGTTCGGGGTCGGCGTGGGAACCCTGGTGCTGACCCTGAATGTGATCCTGCTCGGAGGGTATACCTTCGGCTGCCACTCCTTCCGCCACCTGGCGGTCGGGTTTCTCGACCGTATTTCGGGACACCCGGTGCGCCGCTGTGCCTACGACTGCTCCACCTGGCTGAACATCCGGCACATGAATTTTGCGTGGTGCAGCCTGATCTGGGTCGCCTTCTCCGACGTTTATGTCCGGCTCTGCTCCATGGGCGTCTGGACCGATTACCGGATCTTCTGAAGTTGCAGACCACCGAGCACGATGTCCTGGTGATCGGGGCCGGCGGCGCCGGGCTCCGTGCCGCCATCGAGGCGTCCGCGCGGGGCGCCCGGGTCGGACTCGTCACCAAGTCGCTGCTCGGCAAGGCGCACACCGTCATGGCCGAGGGAGGCATCGCCGCGGCGCTCGCCAACGTGGATGAGCGGGATGACTGGCAGACCCATTTCGCCGACACCATGCGGGGCGGGCAGTACGTCAACAACCCGACGATGGCCGAGCTTCACGCGAAGGAGGCGCCGGAGCGGGTGAACGAGCTCGAGGCCTGGGGGGCCGTCTTCGACCGGACCCCCGACGAGCGGATCATGCAGCGGAACTTCGGGGGGCACCGCTATCCCCGACTGGCCCATGTGGGCGACCGCACCGGGCTGGAGATGATCCGCACGCTCCAGGACCACGGCATCCACCTCGGAATCGATGTCTTCATGGAATGCACCGTCACCCGGCTCCTGACCGATGCCGGCCGGGTACTGGGGGCGTTCGGCTACGACCGGGAGCGGGGCCGGTTCCGCCTGTTTCGGGCGTCGGCGGTCGTGTTGGCCACCGGGGGAATCGGTCGCGCGTTCCGGGTGACCTCCAACAGCTGGGAATACACCGGGGACGGGCATGCGCTGGCCTACGAGGCCGGGGCGGAACTCATCGACATGGAGTATGTCCAGTTCCATCCGACCGGAATGGTCTGGCCACCCAGCGTGCGGGGGATCCTCGTCACCGAGGGCGTCCGGGGCGAGGGCGGCGTGCTTCGCAACAGCGAGGGCAAGCGCTTCATGTTCGACGACATCCCCGATCTCTATCGCTCGCAGACGGCGAGCGATGCCGAGGAGGGGTGGCGGTATACCCAGGGCGACAAGGAGGCGCGGCGTCCTCCCGAATTGCTCACTCGGGACCATGTGGCCCGCTGCATCGTCCGGGAGATCCGTGAGGGCCGCGGCAGTCCGCACGGCGGCGTTTTTCTCGACATCGCGTGGATCCGCGAGCGGATCAGGGACAGCGAGGCCCACATCCGTCGCAAGCTGCCGAGCATGTACCACCAGTTCAAGGAATTGGCCGGCCTCGACATCACGAGGGAGCCGATGGAGGTCGGGCCCACCACCCACTACGTCATGGGCGGGGTGAAGGTGGATGGCGAGACCCAGATGTCCTCGGTGGCCGGTCTGTTTGCCGCCGGGGAGTGCGCCGGGGGGCTCCACGGGGCGAACCGCCTGGGAGGGAATTCCCTGTCCGACCTTCTGGTGTTCGGCAAGCGGGCCGGGGAATACGCTGCCGGCTACGCCTCCGACAACCCGCGCCCGGCTGACGAGGCGGGGGAAGCCGAGCAGATCGAGACCGCCACCCGGGATGCGCTGGCGCCCCTGGAGCGCCAGGACGGGGACGGCGAGGGACCGTACGCGATCCAGTCCGATCTCCAGGACCTGATGCAGGCCAGGGTCGGGATCGTGAGGAACCAGTCGGAGGTCGAAGCCGGGCTGGAGGGCGTTCTCGGCCTTCGGGAGCGCGCTGCCCGGGTACGGGCGCCGGGGAACCGGGAGTACAACCCGGGCTGGCACACCGCCCTCGACCTGCCCAACCTCCTGCTCGTTTCGGAAGCGGTCGCTCGCACCGCCGCCCTGCGCAAGGAAAGCCGCGGCGCCCATTTCCGTGAGGACCATCCCGGCAAGGACGAGCGCTGGGGCAGGACCACCCTGGTGGTGCGTCGCGGCGGTGACGGTGCGATGGAGGTCTCGGAGGAGCGGGTCACCGCTCCGCGCGCGGAACTGCTCCGGATCATCGAGGAGAATCGCTGATGGCCGAACGGACGTTCCGGATCCAACGGGGAGCTGCCGGCGAGCCGAACGGGTTCGTGGAATACCGGACCGACATCACCGAGGGAATGGTGGTACTGGATGCGATCCACCAGATCCAGGCCGAGTCGGCGCCCGATCTCGCGGTTCGCTGGAATTGCAAGGCCGGGAAATGCGGGTCGTGCAGCGCCGAGGTCAACGGGAATCCCCGGCTGATGTGCATGACCCGGATGAGCGATGTGCCCGATGACCGGCCGGTCACCATCGAGCCGATGCGCGCCTTCCCCCTCGTCAGGGACCTGGTCACCGACGTGAGCTGGAACTACGAGGTGAAGAAGGGCATCGGGAAATTCAAGCCCCGGGCCCCGGACGCTCCCGACGGAACCTGGCGGATGGCCCAGCGCGATGTGGATCGGGTGCAGGAGTTCCGGAAGTGCATCGAGTGCTTCCTCTGCCAGGATGTCTGCCACGTGCTGCGGGACTCCCACAAGCACGGGGAGTTCATCGGCCCGCGCTTTTTCGTGTACGCCGCGGCGCTCGAAATGCACCCGCTGGATACCGGGGATCGCCTGGAGGAACTGAAGGACGCCCAGGGGATCGGGTACTGCAACATCACCAAGTGCTGCACCAGGGTTTGCCCTGAGCACATCACCATCACCGACAACGCCATCATCCCCCTCAAGGAGCGGGTCGCCGACCGGTTCTACGATCCGGTGCGCAATCTCTTCCGGGTGATCACTGGCCGCTGAGCGCGGATGGGGGCGGGGCGCCTTGCGGCGCCGGGGGAAGCAACCATGAAGACGGGAGCCATCATCAAGGGGGGGATCCTCGCCGGAGTCCTCATCAATTGCAGCGAGTTCGTGCTCAACACCATCGTCATTCCGGTGGAGGCGGACGCCGCCGGATCGATGATGTTCTGGGTGCTGTACGCCTTCGTGCTCGGGTTGCTGGTGGCGTACATGTACGCCCTCGTGCGGCCCCGCTGGGGACCGGGCCCGAAGACCGCCGCCTGCGCCGGGATCATGGTCTGGATCCTCCACACGCTGCTGCCGGCGTCCGGGATGGCCAACATGGGCCTGTATCCGCTGTCCGTACTGGGCCTCGGATGGACCCTGGCTGAAATGGCGGTCGCCGGCTTGTTCGCCGGCGTGCTGTACAGCGAATAGGCGCCTCGCCCGGTCGGCGCCGCGCGCCGGTGCAGCCCCGGTCGCCGCCGCCGGGCGCTCCGGGGGGGCTCCCCGACGGGATCCCGGGGAGGGTGGCGTGTTCCCGGGAGATGCGCCGGCATCCCGGTGGCGCGCGCCGGGCCCGGTCGGCGCCGCGCTGCCGGGTCGGCTGCCCGGTCCCTTGCGATGGTCCTTGCGGCGTGGGAGGCATTTCCCGTGACCGCGCCGGTGGATCGGGGCCGGCGCGGTGGAGGTGTTCGCCCGGTTCCCCCGGGATCTCCGATGGGCGGGAGTCGGCGGACGGGTCGCGGCCTGTGCGCTTGATGCCGTCGGCGAAGGGGATTGCACCGCCCGGCCGCCGGCCGGCGCCCCGGCGCGTCCGGGGAAGGGGACGGGTGCTTGCGACCCCGGGATCCCCTGCGTCGGATCGGTCGTTCGGCACGCAACCCGCCCCGCTTCGCGTTCGGCGCACCCACGGGTACCCTCGTCTACTCGGAGGCATGCTGGTCCCGAATCACTCCGTTTGCCGTTCGCCACCTCGTCGGGAGACAAGGACGGGACTGGTGGGCGGAACAAGCACGAAGGAGCCGCCATGAGATGGAAAGCCGTTGCCATGTGGGGCACTATCGCCGGTGTCTACATCTACTTCAGCTTCACCTGGATCATGTTCGGTGGCCTGGAGCCGGTGGAGTCCCTCGGATCGCTCGCGCTCAAGGTGCTGCACGCCCTGGTGCTCGGGTGGCTGATCGTCTGGATGTATGCCCTGATGGAGGCCCGCTGGGGAGCGGGTCTGAAACCCATGCTTTGCGCCGGCATCGGCGGGTGGGTCGTGAATATCCTGTTTGCCGCAAGCGGAATCGCCGACGTGGGCCCGGGCCCGCTATCCGGGTCTGTCCTCGTGTGGACCCTGGCCGAATTGACGTTCGCGGGCGTACTCGTGAGCATCGTGTACGATGATTAGGGTACCCCGTGCCGGCCGGCGGTTCGTCCCCGGTCGGCGCAGCCGGCGCGTCCAAGGAAGGGGACGGGCGCTTGCGATCCCGGGATCCTCTGCGTCGGATCGGTCGTTCGGCACGCAACCCGCACCGTTTCGCGTTTGGCACTCCCACAGGTGCTATCGTCCACCTCGGAGGCATGCCGGGCCCGGACACTTCCGGTGGCCGTTCGCCACGTTGTCGGGGACGGGGCTGGCGGGCGGGACGAGCGCGAAGGAGCCGTCATGAGATGGAAAGCCGTTGCCATGTGGGGCGCCTTGGCCGGTGTCTACATCCACGTCAGCTTCAGCTTGATCGTGTACGATCGCTTGGAGCCGGTGGGGTTTCCCGGATCGCTCGCGTTCCGGGTGCTGTACGCCCTGGTGCTCGGGTGGCTGATCGTCTGGCTGTACGCCCTGATGGAGGCCCGCTGGGGATCGAGCCTGAAATCCAGGCTTGGCGCCGGCATCGGCGGGTGGGGCGTGCATGCCCTGCTTGCCGTCAGCGGAATCGCCGACATGGGCCCGGACCCGCTGTCCGGGTTTGTCCTCGGGTATGCCCTGCTCGATTTGGCGTTCGTGGGCGTACTCGTGGGCATCGCGTACGACTATTAGGGTGCTCCGCGCCGGCCGCGGTTCGTCCCCGGTCGCCACACTGCTGACTGGAACGGGTCCGAGGACAAGCGCTTCGAAGCGCCCGCTGGGACGCCCGCGGGGGAATGCCGGGGCCGGATCGGGCTTCGAGGCCCCGTCGTGCTGGTACCATCGGTGCCTCGTTCGCACTTCGGAGGTGTCCATGTTCCGGAACCACACGTTGCCTGCAGCCATGCTTCTCGGCGCTCTCGCCGGGGGATGCGGAGCTCCCTCGGAGGAACCCGCGACGGAATCCGGGGAGGCGCTGGCGGCGCGCGCGAGCGCCCTCCATGATCGGGTGCTCACCCTCGATACCCATATCGACATCCCGTTCGACTACGCGACTGCGGAAGTGGACCCCGGCAACCGGAACCCCGACTTCCAGGTGGATTACCCACGGATGGTCGAGGGGGGGCTCGACGCCGGTTTCTTCATCGTCTACTTCGGGCAGACCGCGCGGGACGAGGAGGGGTATCGGGCGGCCCGGGAGGGAGCGATGACGAAGTTCGATGCCATCCATCGCGCCGTAAGCGAGCATGCGGACGTGATCGAACTGGCGCATACCGCCGATGACGTGGAGCGGATCCACGCCGCCGGCAAGCTGGTGGCGCTCATCGGAATCGAGAACGGATTCGTGATCGGAAGGGACCTTTCGCTGCTCGAGACGTATCGCGGACTCGGAGCGCGGTACATCACCCTCGCCCACAACGGCCACAATGACATCGCCGACTCGTGCAATCCGCGTACGGATCTGGGCGATGCGGAAGCGGAGCACGGCGGGCTCAGCGAGTTCGGCCGCGAAGTGGTCCGCGAAATGAATCGTCTCGGCATCCTGGTGGATGTCTCGCACATTTCGAAGGACGCCATGATGCAGGCTGCCGAGCTTTCCGCCGCGCCGATCATCGCCTCCCACTCCAGCACCAGCGCGCTCGCCGATGTGTCACGGAACATGGACGACGAGCAGCTCCGGGCGCTGGCGGCGAACGGCGGCGTCATGCAGACCGTGGCACTGCGCGGTTTCGTCCGCGCCGATCCCCCGCAGAAGACGGAGATGATGAACGCCGTGCTGGCGGACTTCGGCATTTCGTCCCGCGGCGACATCGGCAGCCTCGACGAGGCCGATCAGGAGGCGCTCCGCGCCCGCTTCCAGGAAATCTCGGACCAGTTCCCGGTCACCGTCGCGGACTTCGTGGACCACATCGATCACGCGATCTCGGTGATGGGAATCGACCACGTGGCCATCTCCTCCGACTTCGATGGCGGGGGCGGGGTGGACGGCTGGGACGATGCTTCCGAGACCCCGAACGTGACCCTCGAACTCGTGCGCCGCGGGTACACCGAGGAGCAGATCGCGCAGCTCTGGAGCGGGAACACCCTGCGGATCCTTCGGGAGGCGGAGCGCGTCGCCGCGGAAATGCAGGGAGCCGGTTCGTGAGGACGGCGGCGCCGGATCCGGCGCAGTTCAACCAGGAGCTCAAGGCCTACGAACAAGTCGAGAAGCTCCAGCGGTACCGTCTTGCCGAAGGCGCCGGCGAGGAGTTCGACGAGGAGTTCGTTCTCGAGACCTGCGATCTCTCGCTTCTCCGGTCCCCGGTGGCGGCGGATCGCGCTGCCGGGATCCGGGCGCTCGGGGAGTCGCTCGAGGACACCGGTTTCGCCATCCTGACCGGACACGGGGTGGACCCCGCCCTCTACGCCGAAGCCCACCGGAAGACGCGCGCGTTCTTCGAGGATCACTCGCTGGCCCAAAAGATGCGCTACCGCGCGCGCCGGCAGGGATCGGTGAACCAGGGGTATTTCCCGATGCGGGAGACCACCGCCATCCACGCCGACCTGGTGGAGGGCTGGGTCTTCTGCCGCCGCGCCTTCAACCTCGACCAGGATCCGGAATGGGACGAGGCGGCGTTCTGGCCGACGCCCGGCCGGGAGCCCTTCTTCCGCCAGGTGGTCGAGGCCCACGAACGCCTTGTCCATCCGATCATGCGGGCGATCCTCGAATACCTGGGGGAGGCGCCCGACCTTTACGACGACCGCCTGACGCGCACCAATTTCGGATTTCGGCTCAACTACTACCCGCCGATGGCCGGCATTGCACCGGATACCGCAGGGCGGATGCTCGGACACGAGGACGTGGACCTGTTCACGATCCTTCCGGCCGCCGAGACCGAGGGACTCCAGCTCCTGCACCGCCGGACCATGAAGTGGGTCCGGATCGCGGCGCCGCCGGGAACCATCATCCTCAACACCGGCGACTACATGCAGCGGATCACCAACAACCGGCTGCCCTCGACCACCCACCGGGTAGGCGCCCCCCGCGATCCGGCGTTGCGCGCCCGTTGCCGCACGTCGTTTCCCATGGCGGTTTATCTCCGGGAGGACGAGCTGCTGGAAGTCCTGCCCAACCAGGGCCCCCCGCTCTATCCCCCGGTTCGGGCCGAGGACTTCCACACCCGCATCACCAGCAAGTACTACGGCGACAACTACCACCGGACCGGCGAGGAGGGCGCCGTCTCCCGACGCTCCCGTTGAAGGCGGTCCCCGCCGGCCGGGGTTTCGGCGGATGCCGGGCGATCACCGCGGGACGAGCTCGATGACGATGTTGCTGAGCGGCGCGTCCCCGATGTTCCTGACCACGTGGATCACCGGAGGGTTGAACTTGATGGTCCCGGGGATTTGCGTCTTGAAGACTTCGGGCTGACCGTCCGGCCACTGCTGGAGTTCGGTGGCCCCCATCACGAGAACCACCCGCTGGGCGTGCGAGTGCCGTTCGCGGGTGTCTCCCGGCTCCAGCCGTTCCTCGAACACGAAGAAGTCGTCGTCGGAGTGGAGCCGGACGTTCTTTCCGGCCGCGATGGTCTCCGCCGGGCCGTCGACCGGCGGATGGTCGGACTTGAGGTTGACCTCGTCGAAATCCGAACCCTCGATCCGGTAGACCGCTCCCGGCCGGGCGACGAAGACCTCGGCGTAGTCCAGTTTCCGCGGTCGGCCCGATTCCGGGTGCACCGTCACGTTCCCGAAGGCGACCACCACGCGGTGGTGGCAGCCGGGTCCGGCGGCGGCGCACGGGGCCGCGTTCCGGAACACGGTGGCCCACGGATTGTCCAGGACCGGCTCCGGGGCGGCGGTCAACGCCATAATCAGTGCATGGGTCAGAAGCATGTCCTGATTGTACGGACGGGGACGGCGCTGCTCGGCGCGCTGCTCGCGATCGGAACGGCGGCGGCGCAGGCCCCCTCCGTTCCGGCGGCGGGAGCTCCCGGCCTCTATCGCATTGCCCTCTACCCGACACCGGATCTGGCGCCCGCGGGCGGCGTCGGATTCCTCCGCTGGGACCCGAGTCCCTTCGGGGTTTCGGTGACCCGTGACGGAAGCCACCGGGTTCGGTTGGATCTCGAGATCGAGGGATTGCCCGATCCCGGTGCGCTGGGTGATTTCCGCAACTGGGTGGCTTGGGTGACGACTCCGATCATGGATCCGGTGGTGCGACTCGGCGAGGTGGGGAACGGTAGGTTCCGGGACCTCGGGCCCGTCACCTTCGACAAGTTCGTGATCCTCGTGAGCGCCGAGGCGGTTCCCGATCCGGAGACCCGAACCGGGCCGCTCGGCCTTCGGGGCGCGTCGCCGTCCACCAGGATCCTGCCCGACAACCACCTGATGGTCCCGGTGAGCGGTGTCGGGGAGAGCGGCGCCGCGCCGGCGATGGATCACGCTGCCATGGACCACGCCGCCATGGGCGGTGGCGGATCTCCCCGCTGGAGCCATCCACCGATGCTGGAGGAGACTCCGATGATCCCCGGTCTCGGTCATTTGCGCCCGGCGCCGCTTCCGTTCCTTCCCGCGCCGGTGACCGACGAGACGATCCCTGCCGCCGTGCCGTCCCGGGTGGTGCGGCTCCGGGACGGGCAGACGCTGGATCTGATGGCGGGACCGGTGCGCCGCACCATCCACGGCCGGGAGATGCTGATGTACGGATTCAACGGCCAGTACCCGGGACCGCTGATTCATGTGGACCAGAACTCCACGATCTTCGTGAACTTCGAGAACCACACCACCTGGCCCACCGCGATCCATTGGCACGGGGTGCGCCTGGACAACCGCTACGACGGGGTTCCCCACCTGACCCAGGATCCGGTTCTTCCCGGAGGCAGGTTCGAGTACCGGATCTTCTTCCGCGATGCCGGTCTCTACTGGTACCACCCGCATCACCGCGAAGAGGTGCAGCAGGACCTCGGTCTCTACGGGAACATGCTGGTCGAGGCGCCGGCCGGCGCGTGGTACGCGCCGGTCCACCGCGAGGAAATCCTCATGCTGGACGACCTGTTGATCGCGGATGACGGCAGCCTGTTCCCGTGGGGCGCCGAGCGGGCCACCCACGCGCTGATGGGACGGTTCGGCAACCTGATGCTGGTGAACGGAGAACCGAGCCACCAGATGGAGGTGACCCGGGGCGAAGTGGTGCGCTTCTTTCTGACCAACGTCTCGAATACCCGCACCTTCAATCTGGTGTTCGGGGAGCCGGGCGCCCATCGGGTGAAGGTGGTGGGCTCCGACCTGTCGAAGTACGAGCGCGAAGCGTGGGTGGACTCGGTGACCATGGCCCCGGCGGAGCGCTACATCGTCGAGGTGCGCTGGGATGTTCCCGGCGAGCACCGGATTCGCAACCGGGTTCGGGCGCTCGAACACACCTTCGGCGGGTATTTCCCGCGGGTGACCGACCTCGGGGTGGTCGATGTCGGTTCGGAGGCCGCCGACCCGCGCGGCGCGCCGGGGTTCGACTCGCTCCGCGGGAACCCGTCGGTGGTGGCCGACGTGGATCGGTTCCGGGACCGTTTCGACGATCCGCCCGACTACGAACTGTTGCTCACCATGGAAGTGGACGGGATGGACCCGGCGATCATGCAGCGGATGCGCGCCGACCGGGTGTTCTTCCCGCCCGTGGAATGGGCGGACACCATGCCGATGATGAATTCGGTGGCGACTCCCGAAGAGGTCCGCTGGGTCGTGCGGGAACCCTCGACCGGCAGGGAGAACATGGACATCGACTGGCGCTTCCGGGTGGGAGACGTCGTGCGCATCCGGATCGCCAACGATGCGGGCGCGATGCATGCGATGCAGCACCCCTTTCACATCCACGGCCAGCGCTTCCTGGTGACCCGACGGAACGGCGCCCCGGTGGAGAATCAGGTCTTCAAGGACACCATGCTGGTCGCTGCCGGCGAGACGGTGGACCTCCTGCTCGAGATCACCAATCCGGGCAAGTGGATGGCCCACTGCCACATCGCCGAGCATCTCGAAGCCGGGATGCGGTTCGTGTTCGAAGTGGACCCCTGAGGGAACTTCCGGGGAGACTCCTGACCAACCGGCTCCGGCTGCCGGATGCATCCGGTCCTGGTTCGCAGTCCTGATCGGAGGGACCCCCTCGACGGTTCCCCCCAACGGTCTCCTTTCGACAGGGCGGCGACTGGTCGTTCCGGTGCGGGGAAGTGGACTTCGGCGTCAGGCGGGCCGCCCCTCACCCGCCCCGACGCCTTCAGCAGGAAACCGTCTCCGGCGTCCGCGTTGCGGCTTGCCGCTCGGCTCGGCTGGCCGTCTGGTGACCCGCGTCTGCGGGGACGGCCACCGGCGTCCGCGTTGCGGCTTGCCGCTCGGCTCGGTTGACCGTCTGGCGACCCGCGTCTGCGGAGACCGTCTCCGGCGTCCGCGTTGCGGCTTGCCGCTCGGCTCGGTTGGCCGTCTGGCGACCCGCGTCTGCGGGGACGGCCACCGGCGTCCGCGTTGCGGCTTGCCGCTCGGCTCGGCTGATCGTCTGGCGACCCGCCTGTGCGGAGACCGCTTCCGGCGTCCGCGTTGCGGCTTGCCGCTCGGCTCGGTTGACCGTCTGGCGACCCGCCTGTGCGGAGACCGTCTCCGGCGTCCGCGTTTCGGCTTGCCGCTCGGCTCGGTTGACCGTCTGGCGACCCGCCTGTGCGGAGACCGTCTCCGGCGTCCGCGTTTCGGCTTGCCGCTCGGCTCGGTTGACCGTCTGGCGACCCGCCTGTGCGGAGACCGTCTCCGGCGTCCGCGTTTCGGCTTGCCGCTCGGCTCGGTTGGCCGTCTGGCGACCCGCGTCTGCGGGGACGGCCACCGGCGTCCGCGTTTCGGCTTGCCGCACCAGATCGTCGAAGATGAGCTGGTCCAGGGTGTGCCCCGTCCGTTCGGGGTGCCACTGCACCGCATACGCGGACCAGCCCCCCTTGTATTCGACCGCTTCGATGACTCCGTCGGGGGCATGAGCCACCGCCACCAGCCCCTTGCCGAGAGCCCCGATGGCCTGGTGGTGGATGCTGTTCACGTTCCGGTCCCGCACTCCGAGCACGGCGGCAAGACGGCTCCCGGCGACGATCCGCACCGGGTGCCGGAAGGCAACCGCTTCCGCGGGCGTGTCGTGGATCGGCGGATGGATTCCCTGTCCCCCGATATCCTGGATCAGCGTCCCGCCCAGTGCGATGTTGAGCGCCTGCATGCCGCGGCAGATCCCGAAAAACGGGAGTTCGGCCTCCCTTGCCGCTCGCGCCAGCGCGAGGTCCCATCCGTCCTGTTCGGGATCCACGTCCGAACTCAGTCCCTTGTCCGCCGCCAGATAGGCGGCCGGTTCGAAGTCGCCTCCTCCAGTGAGCACCAGGGCGTCGAGTGACGCCACCACTTGAGGCGCCAGGCCGGGGTCCATGGGCGGAAGCATGAGAGGCATGCCGCCCGCTTGCCGCACCTCGTCCACGTATTCCTCGGCCAGGGTGTAGAGCTGCTCCGGATCCCCCACAAGGGTGTGCACCGGGCGTTTCCAGACGCCGAGACCGATGCGGGGCAGCCGGGTCGGCATCATGCCCCGGCCCGCGGCGCCCGGACGCCGCGGAATTCCCAGTCGCCGCCGAGAGCGGTCGAGCGGACCTCCTCCGACGCTCCCGGTTGGGCGCCGAAGTCGCCCGGAATCCCGAAGGGGGCGGTCACTACCGGGTTGGAGAGCTCGCCGAGCCCCTCCACTTCGACAGTGACCCGGTCTCCCGGGGTCACCGGACGCGAGCCCGCCGGAGTGCCGGTGAACACCAGGTCGCCGGGCAGGAGGGTGTGCGTCCGCGAAAGGTCGGCAACAAGATAGTGGGGGTTCCAATGCATCTCGTCGGTGTTGCCGTCCTGCCGGACCTCGCCGTTTACGAGGGTTCGGATGCGCCGGCCTCGAAAATCCCAATCCGTGACCACCCGGTCCAGCACCGGACACAGGGTGTCGGTCCCCTTCACCCGGAGCATCGACCCGGCATCGGTGTCCCGGAAATCGTGCAGACCGAAATCGTTCCCCACCGTATACCCGGCGATATGCCGCGATGCCGTCCCGGGAGTGACATGGCGGCAGCGTTCTCCGATCACCGCCACGACTTCGCCCTCGAAGTTCAGGTACCGGCAGCCGCGCGGGCGCACCACCGGATCGCTGTCCCCGACGAGGGCGCTCACCGGCTTCATGAAGTAGGTGGGAGCGGCGGGCAACCGGGTTCCGAATTCCTCGACCCGGGTCCGATAATTCAGATGCACGCAGATGATCTTGCTTGGGTTCACGGTTGGACGCAGCGTACCACCCCAATACGATGGGGGATTCCGATGAAGGACGGCAACCCGTTCGGCGCCATCGTTTCCCACGATACCTACACCGCCGGCGTCCCCTGGGACCTTTTCCGCCGGATGCGGGAGCGGGGGGCGCCGTGCCGGGTCGACGAGGAGGATGGCGCCGGTTTCTGGGCCCTCACCCGCCACGCCCATGTCTTTCACGCGAGTTCGACTCCCCGCGACTTCTCGTGTGCCCGCGGCATCCGGCTCGAGGAACTGGACGAGGAGGAGCTGGAAGCGCGCCGGACGATGATGGAGTACGACGGGGCCGGGCACGCCCGGCTGCGGCGGCTGGTCGGGGCCGGTTTTTCCCGGAAGTCGATCGCGGCCTTCGAGGGCTCGGTGCGCGAACTCGCCGCTGCGGTGCTCGACCGCGCCCTCGAGCACCGCGAACTGGACTTCGTGGAAGGCATCTCGCGAGAACTTCCCATCCGCATGCTCTGCCGCATCCTGGGCGTCCCCGAGGACGACGCCGGGGAACTGGTCGAGTGGGGAGACGCGCTGATCTCGAACGCCGACCCGGAATTCTCGATGGCGGTGATCGACCGGGTGGACACCGAGCCGTTCCGGCTGCTTCCGTTCCGGAGCCCGGCGGCGCTCGCCGTGTTCGCCTACGCGAGCCGCATCCGGAAGGAGCGCATGCGGCGCCCGGCAGGGGACGTGATCTCCCGGATGCTGGCCGAGGACGCCGGAGGCCGCCCGCTCACCGAGCGGGAGTTCCAGAACTTTTTCCTGCTGCTCCTCGTGGCCGGGAACGAGACCACCCGCCACACCATTTCGACCGGCCTGCTGGCGCTTCTCGACCATCCGGACGCCTACGCGGCCCTTGCCGGCGGCGACCGGGAACTCTTCGGGTCGGCCACCGAGGAGATTCTTCGCTGGACTTCGGTGACCATGCATTTCCGACGCACCCTGACCCGTGATCTCGAACTTGACGGCGCGTCGATGCGGGAAGGCGACAAGGCGGTCCTCTGGTACATCTCGGCGAACCGCGATCCGGAAGCCTTCCCCGAACCGGACCGTTTCGACATCCTCCGCAATCCGAACCCCCATCTGGCCTTCGGCGCCGGCCGCCATGTCTGTCTCGGCGCCTGGCTTGCCCGTCTTGAAGTGCGGGTCACGTTCGAGGAGCTGTTCCGCCGGGTACGGAAGGTGGAGCTCACCGGGCCGCCCGACCGACTGCGGTCCAACTTCATCCGCGGCATCAAGCACCTCCCGGTGCGGTTGATTCCCCGCTAGGAGTCCTCCCATGCGACGAATCGTCATCTGTTTCCAGCTTGCGGTTTCCGCCGTTTCCCCCGCCGAAGCCCAGTTCACTCTGGAAGAGGTCCTTGCCGCTCCGTTCCCGACCAGCCTCATTGCGTCCCCGGACGGCAGCCGGGTGGCCTGGGTGTTCGACGAGCAGGGCGCCCGCAACGTCTGGGTTGCCGACGCGCCCGATTTCGAGGGACGGCGGGTCACCGCCTTCACGGGCGACGACGGAACCACGATCTCCGCCTTGGCCTTCAGTCCGGATGGCGCCCGTATCGCCTTTGTGCGCGGTGACGGTCCCAACCGGGCCGGCGAGCTGCCCAACCCGACGAGTCGCCCGGAAGGCGTGGAACAGGCACTCTGGGTGGTCGGGGAGGGTCGCCCGCGCCGGCTTACCGAGCCCGCCGCCGCCCCGCTGTTCGCCGCCGGCGGGGAGGCGCTCCTCTTCGTCCGCAGGGGAAAGGTGTGGCGGATCGGTCTCGAGCCGGGCGCCGAGGCCGAACAGCTGCTGCGGGTGCGCGGCGCGCTCGGAAGCCTCCGACTCGCCCCCGGCGGCTCGATCCTTGCTTTCGTCTCCCACCGCGGGGCCCACTCGTTCGTGGGGATCCACGACTTCGACGCCGGGTCCGTCCGCTGGCTGGACCCGGGAGTGGACCGCGACATCGCGCCCGCGTTCTCTCCCGACGGGTCCGAAGTGGCCTTTCTCCGCACGCCTCCGGTGCTCCGGCAGTCCATGTTCGTGCCCCGCCGGGAAGGCCCGCCCTGGAGCATCCGGGTGGCTTCGGTCGAAGCTCCCGGGAGCAGCCGCGAGGTCTTCCGCGCCGCGCCGGGCCGGGGAAGCGTTTTCTCCGGGACCGCGTCCCGCGACCAGCTTCACTGGAGCGGCGCCGACACGATCCTGTTCCCGTGGGAACGGGATGGTTTCCGACATTTCTACGCGGTGTCCGCCTCCGGCGGCACGGCTCGCGCGCTCACTTCGGGACCGTTCGAGATCGAGTATGCGGTGGCCGACGGTCGCGGCGCCGTGCTGGCGGCGACCAACCAGGACGACCCGCATCGCCGCCACCTCTGGCGGATCGGGGATGCCGGGACACCGGTGCGGCTGACTGCCGGCGACGGGATCGAGACCCTCCCGGTGGCGCTCGCCAACGGTGGCGTTGCCTTTCTTGGCGGGGACGGCCGCCGTCCGCTTCAGCCGATGATTCTCGAGGAGGGACGCATGCGCCCGCTGGCGCCCGACGCCTTTCCGGCGGATTTCCCGCTGGATCATCTGACGGACCCCGAGCCGGTGAGCTTCCGCGCCGCCGACGGGATGCTGGTGCACGGTCAGCTCTTCAGGCCGTCGGACGGATCGCCACCGGGGCCCGGCGTGCTCTTCCTGCATGGTGGCTCGCGGCGGCAGATGCTGCTCGGCTGGCACTACATGGGGTACTACGCGAACTGCTATGCCTTCCATCAGTACCTGGCGAGTCGCGGCTACACCGTGCTCTCGGTGAACTACCGCAGCGGCACCGGATACGGCATGGAGTTTCGTGAGGCGCTCAACTACGGAGCGAGCGGCGCGTCCGAGCACCAGGATGTGCTCGGCGCCGGTCATTTCATCGGAGCCCTTCCCGGCGTGGACCCGGATCGGGTCGGTCTCTGGGGTGGTTCCTACGGCGGCTATCTCACCGCGATGGGGCTTTCGCGCGCTTCCGATCTCTTCGCTGCCGGAGTGGACATCCACGGCGTCCACGACTGGAACCGGACCATCCAGGGGTTCGACCCGTCCTGGGAGCCGGCGCACCATCCGGAAACGCAGCGCCTCGCCTTCGACTCCTCGCCGCTCGCCACCGTGGGCGGTTGGCGCTCCCCGGTGCTCCTCGTCCACGGTGATGACGACCGGAACGTGCCGTTCAACGAGACGGTGGAGCTGGTCGGGAAGCTGCGCGAGCTCGGGGTCGAGCACGAACTGCTGATTTTTCCGGACGAGGTCCACGGCTTTCTCCGCCACCGGAACTGGCTGGAGGTGTTCCGCCGCAGCGCCGCCTTCTTCGAGCGGTGGCTGGCCGAGTAACCCTCCGCTCCCGGCGTCCCCACCCATCCCGTTCCCGCCGGGCGCTCGGCGGTTCAGGGATCCCTGTCCATGGCGCCACGCGCGCGATAGCGCGCCATCCCGGGGATCCCGGCGCCGGCCGGACGGCTCCGCGCGCCGGGAAGACCCGTTCCGTCGGCCACGGGGATACGGGATCGCGGTTTCGCCCCGGTGCATTCGGAGGCGTCCTGGCCGGCGGTCGCCGGATGCAGGCCGGCAGGAGGAATGAGAAGTCCCCTCACCGCCGTTGTACGCTCCGGTCCTCCGTGGATCCGACCCCGTCCCACCGGGCCGCCTGATGCCGTCGTTTTTCTCCCTCGCCGGAATGGTGGCCGGGGTGCTCTCGCTGCTGGCATTCGTTCCCTACATCGCCGCCATCCTGCGCGGCGAGACCCGTCCCAACCGGGCCACATGGTGGATATGGACCACAACCGGAGCGGTACTGCTCGCCAGCTACCACTTCTCCGGGGCCGGGACCACCATCTGGGTCCCGGTGAGTTATTTCGTCGCCTCGTTGGCGACGGCGATTCTGAGCATCCGGTACGGGGAGGGCGGTTCGACACGCCTTGACCGGGGCTGCCTCATGGGTGCCGGCGCCGGTCTCCTGCTCTGGTGGTGGTTCGATTCCCCGGTCGTCGCGCTGGTGACCACGCTCGGTGTCGATTTCGCGGGCGCGCTTCCGACCATTCGCAAGGCCCGGGTGGCGCCCCACACCGAGGACCGTCTCGCCTGGGCGTTGTTCCTCGCCGGGAACACCCTCAATCTGGCGGCGGTGGACCAGTGGGAATTCGCCATCGCGATCTATCCGGTGTATTTCCTCCTCGCCAGCGGGACGATCGCCTTCTTCGTGCTCCGGCCACGACCGAAGCTGGTACAAGACTCGCTGTGACCAAACCCGTCCACCGTCGCATCCGGGCACTCTGGCCCGACCATCTCGGTCTCGCCCGCGGCAAGTTCCTGCACCCCGATGCCACCGCCACCGGGCACTGCGTCGCCACCCTTGCCCTCGGTTTCGACCGCGAAATGGACGCGTGGCCCGGTTCGGGCCTCCTCGAGGGACTTCCCGACATGCGTGCCGTCTTCAATCCCGGTGACGTGCGCCCCGGCTGGGATCGGGGCGCCGGAGTGGTGGTCGCCGACCTGGAGCAGCACGGAAAGCCGCTCGAGCGGTCTCCCCGCCAGGTCCTGAAACGGGCCATCGCCGAACACGAAGCCGATGGGCGCCGACCGGTCGTGGGCATCGAACTGGAGGCGTTCCTGCTGGCGCCGACCGAAGACGGCGGCTTCGAATCGGTCCGGACGCCGGGTTCGCACGTGTACGGCGCCGGTCCCCTGACGGACCCGGGCGGCGTCATGGAGGCGGTGCTGGACGCTGCCGCCGCTGCCGGCATCGTGCTGGAGTCCTTTCACAGCGAGTACGACGATGGGCAATTCGAGTTCACCCTCGGCAAGAACGACGCCCTCGTCGCCGCTGACGAAGCGTTCCTCTTCAAGTTGCTCGCTCGCGAGACGGCGGTGGAGCGCGGGTACCACCTCACCTTCGTGGGCAAGCCGTTCACCGACCGGGGCGGGTCCGGACTCCATGTCAACCTGAGTATCGAGGAGGACGGCCGGAACGCCTTCGACGACCCGGCAGGCACGGGAGGACTCTCGGGGATCGCCTGGTCGGCGGTTGCCGGGCTGCTCCGCCACCATCGCGGCCTCGCCGGCGCGACCGCTCCCACGGTGAACGCCTACCGGCGGCTCCGGCCCGGTCAGATGAGCGGATACTGGGCCAACTGGGGCCACGACCACCGCGGTTGCGCGGTGCGCATCCCGCGGGAGCGCGGGGCAGGGGCGCGGATCGAACACCGGCTGGCCGACGGCGCCTGCGGGCCGCATATCGCGGTGGCGGCGGCGCTGTTCGCCGCCCGGTTCGGCATCCGTGGAAATCTCCAGCCGCCGCCGGAGGAGACCGGCGACTGCCTCGAAAAGGCTTCGACGGAAGTCACCGTCGCACCCGACCTCGGGCGCGCACTCGACGACCTGGAAGCGGATGCCGAACTGGCGGCGGCCCTCGGGCAGGAGTTCGTCCGGATGCATGTCACCGTGAAGCGCCGCGAATGGGAGCGGTTCCGGTCCCATACCAGCGATTGGGAAAAGCGCGAGTACATCCCGTATCTCTGAACGGGCCGCGCCCCGCCGAGGACCTCGACCACGGCCCGGAGCCCCGCCTCGCCCCCTGCCGGGGGAGCCGGTGGCGTGGGGCCCCGCACTCTGGGGTTCGTGACCGCTCGTGCGATGTCCGAACGATGGGGTCAGCCGGGAACTTCGCGCCCGCCGCGAGTCAGGTTGCCTTGCCCGAAATCTCGGCTCGTTCCGGAACCGCCGGCGTGTACCGCGGGGGAGTCCGCACGAGTGCCGGTGGCGCGGGGTGAACCGTTTTCCTGCGAGCGGTCGGCCGCTGCGCCGGGGGGAGTCCGCACAAGTGCCGGTGGCGCGGGTGAACGTTTTCCTGCGAGCGGTCGGCCGCGACGCCGGGGGGAGTCCGCACAAGTGCCGGTGGCGCGGGTGAACGTTTTCCTGCGAGCGGTCGGCCGCGACGCCGGGGGGAGTCCGCACAAGTGCCGGTGGCGCGGGTGAACGTTTTCCTGCGAGCGGTCGGCCTGTACTGGTGGGAGTCCGCATGAGAGCGGACTGCGTCGGGGGGAACCGGCGCCCTTCGAAGCGGTCGGCCTTGACCGGGGGGGAGTCCGTACGAGCGCCGACTGCGTTCGGTGAACCGGTTCCCGCCGAAACTCCCGGCCGGTGCCTGCAGGGGCCGGGGGCGTGGGGTTCGGCGCTCCGGGTGGGGTTCGTGACCGCCCGTGCGATGTTCGAACGATGGGGATCAGCCTGCGAACTCAGCGCCCGCAGCGAGTCGTGCTGCGTTGCCCGAACCCCGGTTCACCCCGGAACAGCCGGCGGGTACCCCGCGGCGTCCGTACAGGGGCCGACTGCACCCCGGGGAACCGGCTCCCTCCGAAGTGCAGCGGACCCGAAGGCTTGCGAGCCCGCCCGCACTCCGGGCGAAGTGGCCGGGGAGTTCCCCGGGCCCTCGCAACTGCCTCGTCGCCGCGGCCGGGGACGAGGCGACCGGTTGGCGGGGCGCGCCCGGTGGCTTGCCGGTTGCTCCCCATCCTCCGGGCGGAGCGGGAACCTGCTCCGGCCGGGGTCGTGAACCCCGTGCAGTGGGACCGTCTCCGGGCAGGAGCCGCGGGGTAGGATCCGGCTGGTGGTTCGAAGGATGCGTGCCGACAACGGGCTCCGCGAGCCGGTATCCGGCATTCCGGCCGTGAGGTCGCGGCCGGCGAGCCGGGTACTTTGCCTCCATCCCCTGGACGGCGCCTTGATCCGGGCCATGACTCGGGGAACCGGACGGAACAGGGGCGAGCCGGTCCCGGGTGTCCGCCGTGTTGCGAACCGTGGTCCTGCCCGATTCCGGCTTCCGGAACGGATCCCGGCGCGCATCCGGGGCGAGTGCGGATCGTTCGCATGCGGCGTTCCCCCTTGTCCCGGCGCGCGGCAACGCCCACTGGCGGTCCGGCAGTTCTTCGCCAACCTGCCCCGGCTCGCTCTCCCATCGGAGGAGCCGGTGGGGCTGCGCTGCCCGCCAGCCGCTCGGGGACGGTGGGAGGCATGATGACCGGCGGCTTCCTCTTTCCCCGAACCGTCAGCGGGATCGCGTCGCTGCTGGATGCCCCGCCCTGGCACTATTCGGGGGAGATGCTCACCATCGAGTATCTGGCGCCGCCGGGGTCGGTGGCGGCGCTTCTGCCCGCGCCGCTGGCGCCGGTCGCCGACCGTCCGGACGCGGTGGCCGCCATCTGGGCCGATTGGCAGTGCTGCGGTGATTCCGGAGAGGAACTCCTGGATCCGGTCCGTGCCCAGTATCGGGAGTGCCTGCTGGTGGTCCGGTGCCGGTACCGGGGCCACGACTGGTCCCGCTGCGTGTTCATCTGGGTGGATACCGACGCCGCGCTGGTGCGCGGTCATTTTCAGGGGTATCCCAAGAAGTTCGGCGAAATCCGGATGACCCGCCCGGCCCTCGTCGGCCGGGCTGGCCCGAAACTGGCTCCTGGCGGCCGGTTCGGGGCGACCCTTGCCGCCGGCTCCCGCCGGCTTCTGGAGGCCGAGTTCACCATCGCCGGTTCCGCCGCATCGGCCGGATTCGTGAATGCCCATCCGATGTTGCATCACCGCCTCCTGCCCCGCGTGGAGGCGGTCGGCGGTGACTCGCTCCACGAGCTGGTCACCGTCCGGTCGGAAGATGTGGAGGCCGGAACCGCCTGGGTCGGCGAAGCCGAACTCCGGGTGTTCCCCTCCCCCACCGAGGAGCTGACCTCGCTGGTTCCGGTCGTGGTGCTCGGCGGGTTTTACCGGCGGGTCGGGTTCACGTTCCGGGGCGGCCGGACACTCGAAACGGATAGAGGTTCCTGATGCCGGTGGCGGGTTTCGGGCTGCTTTCCCATGTCCCCACCATCATGCTCCCCCGGGCGGAGCGGCGCGCCCTCAACGAGGGCCGGGAGATCAGTCTGGTTCCCGGACTCCGGCGGCTGCGCGCCGAAGTGCTGGATCCGCTGGATCCGGAGACCCTGGTGATCCTGGACACCCACTGGTGCAGCACCGTGGAGCACCTGCTCTCCGGTCAGGAGCGCCGGTCCGGCGCGTACACGTCCGATGAACTGCCGCGGGGCATGCACGGGATTGCCTACGACTACCCGGGGGATCCCGGGTTTGCGAACGCGGCGGCGGCAGCCGCGAATCGCCGGGGCGCCCGGGCCCATGCTTCCGCCGACCCCCATCTGCCGGTCCACTATCCGACGATCAACCTGCTTCATCACCTCTGGCGCGGCGAACGCGTGGTCTCGGTGAGCTGCGTCCAGACCGGATGCACCGGCGACTTTCTGACCATGGGGCCTCCCTGGGCGACGCGGTTGGGGAGACCGGCCGGCGGGTGGTGTTCCTTGCGTCCGGCGGATTGAGCCATCGCTTCTGGCCGCTCGGCGAGCTGCACCTCCACGAAGCCTCCGACCCGAGTCACGTGCGCACTCCCGAGGCCCGCGCCGCCGACGAGGAGCGCATCGGGTGGATGCTCGCCGGGCGGCACGACCGCATCATCGAGACCATGCCCGACTTCGCCCGTTTCGCTCCCGAGGGACGCTTCGGCCACTATCTGATGGCGGTCGCCGCCGTCGGTGGGGCGGCCTGCCGCGCCCGGGGGCGGATGTTCTCCCGGTACGAGAACGCGATCGGGACCGGCCAGGCGCACGTGTGGTTCGACCGCCCGGCGACCGGGTGGGTGCGCTGATCGGCAATCGGGAGGCGCGAGGCGGGTATGCTCCACCGGGAGGGAGGGCGTCCATGAATCGCAGAGAATTCCTCCGCACGACCGCGGCCGGCGGCGCCGGCCTGACCGCGGGGGCGGCGTGTTCCGCGCCTTCCGGCGATGCGCCATCGACTTCCGGCGCCGGTGTTCCCCCGTTTGTGTTCGACGAGGTCACCGCCGACGACCTCCAGCGGATGATGGCGTCGGGCGAACACACCGCCCATTCCATCACCGAAGCCTATCTCGCACGCATCGAAGCCCTGGATCGGCAGGGTCCCGAGTTGCGCTCGATGATCGAGATCAACCCGGACGCGCTCGGGATCGCCGAGGACCTCGACGCGGAGCGGCGCGCCGGGAGCATCCGCGGTCCGCTTCACGGAATCCCGGTTGCGCTCAAGGACAATCTCGATACTCGCGATCGCATGACCACCACCGCGGGATCGCTCGCGCTCGAGGGTTCCGTCCCGCCGCGCGACTCTTTCGTGGCCGAGCGCTTGCGCGCTGCCGGCGCCATCTTGCTGGGCAAGCTCAACATGAGCGAATGGGCCTACTTCCGCGGGGAGCGGGCGACCAGCGGATGGAGCGCCCGGGGCGGCCAGTGCCGCAACCCCTACGCACTCGACCGCAACCCGTGCGGCTCCAGTTCCGGCTCGGGGACCGCGGCTTCCGCGAACCTGTGCGCGCTCACCGTGGGAACCGAAACCGGCGGCTCCATCATGTGCCCATCCTCCAGCAACGGCGTCGTGGGCATCAAGCCCACGGTCGGATTGTGGAGCCGCTCCGGCATCATCCCCATCTCCCATTCCCAGGACACCGCGGGGCCGATGACCCGCACCGTGCGCGACGCCGCCATCCTGCTCGGCGGAGCAGTGGGCGTGGATCCCCGGGACGAGGCCACGTCCCGCAGCGAGGGCAACTTCCACACCGACTACACGCAATTCCTCGACCCGGCAGGCCTGCGGGGCGCGCGCCTCGGAGTGGCGCGCAGCTTCACCGGATTCGATCCGCGGGTCATGGCGCTCTTCGAGGATGCGATCGGAGCGATGCGTGATGCGGGCGCGGTGATCGTGGACCCCGCGAACCTGGCGCAGGCGGCCTGGAATGACGAGCTTCCGCTGCTCGTCCTCGAGTACGAGTTCAAGGCCGGCCTGAATGCCTACCTGGCGAGCCTGGGTCCCGAAGCTCCGGTGCGCACGCTTGCGGAGATCATCGAATTCAACGAACGGAACGCCGATCGGGAAATGCCGTGGTTTGGCCAGGAGCGCATGATCGCGTCCGAGGCGCGGGGGCCGCTTGCCGACGAGGTCTACCGCAACGCGGTGCGGACCATCCAGCGCGGCAACCGGGAGGACGGCATCGACGCCCTCATGGACGAGCACGAGCTGGACGCCATCATCGCCCCCACCCGCGATCTTCCTTGGGTCACCGACCACATCAAGGGGGACCGGCTGGACGGCGGCAGCAGTGCCGGGCCGGCCGCCATCGCCGGCTATCCGGATATCAGTGTGCCCATGGGATTCGTTTCGGGGCTCCCCGCCGGAGTTTCCTTCTTCGGAAGAGCCTGGAGCGAGCCGGTGCTGATCCGTATCGCCTATGCCTTCGAACAGGAGACCGGCCACCGCCGGGCGCCGACCTTCGCGCCGACGCTCGGGTAGAAGGGACGAATCCGTCATGCTGGTATATTCCCCGCGCCAACCGGTCGCCATGCTTCGCCGCTTCTCCGCTCTCCTCCTCCTTCCGCTGCTCGGCGGCTGCGCCACGGCCACCGAAGTGGTTGTTGCCCTCCGTCCCGCCACCGGCATCGGTTACGAGGTCATCTGCACCGGGGCCTGCGAGGAGGAGTGGCAGCGCGCCCAGGTCTGGATCACCACGTACTCGCGGTTCCCACTGGAATTGGTCACTGACGTGATCCTTCAGACCTATCCTCCGCCACCCGATGACGACGACCGGGGCTTCATCGTGGTCCGGGAACCGATCGGTGGAGATGAATACGCGATTCGGATTGCGCAGACCTGTACCGCCATGTTCATGGGGTGCCGTCCCCCCACCGATCGCGAGGTGGAGATGGCCTTCCTCTACTACGTGGAGTACGGCGAGGATCTGGTCCGCGGACTCCCGTTCGACCCCGACGATTAGCCGCCGTAGGCCGGGGACACCGCCTCCCCGCCGATCCCGTTCCCCGGGAGGGATTGCGCGTCGCGCGGTAACACCATGAAGTGGGCCAGTCTGCCCAGCTTGAGGGAACCCTTGCGTGCCTCCACGGTTGATGGTTGGCAGGCGCCGTTCCTCTTCGGGAGGGATCCGCTCCTCCGCCCCGAACAGCCCGCCGCAGAGGGTCTCCCGGGTGACGAAGTGGTGGAGGACCGGGGGCGGAGGCCAGGGGACCCGTTGAGGCTGCCCTCGGGATAGCGGGTGATCCGCGCGCCTTCGGGGGACCGCGGTGGCAACGGTGCTGTTCCGCGGCTCGGGCGCGGCCGGGTTCAGGAGGACCTGGGGTTCGCCGCGGACCACGATCACCGGATTGTCGGCAGCGACGCCGTCGAGGTCGCGGCGCCGGGGAAGCCGCCGTTCGGCGCACGGGGCCCTCGTGCGGCCACGCCACTTCCCGATGCGCCGTCAATCCGGCGCCCGAGCCGCATTCTCCGGGGGGCGACCGGGTTCGTCATCACCGGTGCGCCGGGGACCGTGGTCCCGACCCGCTCGCGTTATGGCCGTGAGCAGTTCCGCCATGGTGCGGATCCGTGAGCGCTCGGCGCCGTCGCCCGCCGGCGCTATCGGGCATGCGGGTGTCCGCCGCACGGCGGTGTTCGATCACCCGTCCGTTCCGGACCGCCTCCGCCACCGGGAAGGCCGGGTTCCGGGGGGAATCGTTCCGCCATGAACCAGGGGGCGGCCGGCATTCCGCGCCGCACCGCGGCAGGGTCGGTTCGGGAACCCGGTGCTCCTTACGGTTCCGGCGCCCCGAAGGACAGGCCGACCTGCATCATCAGGAAGGCGGTGTCCATGGCCCGGTCCGGAACCCGGCTGCGACCGCCCGCATGGCCCGCCCGCGGCCGGTAACGCAGGATCACCGGCAGGCCGGAAGCGGTAGCGGCCTGGACCCGCGCCGTCATCTTGCGACCCTGAAGGGGTGGGACCCGGGTGTCGAGATCGCCCTGGGTGAACATCACCGCCGGGTAACCGATTCCGTCCCGGACCGCCTGATAGGGCGAGTACCGGCGCAGGAACGCGAACTGTTCCGGGAGCCGGGCGTCTCCGTATTCAAGGAGCGCCGGCATGTTGTTGGTCTCGGTGAACGTGGGGAAGCGGACCATGTCGAGGTCGGGGAACCCGCAGTACACCGCACGGAACAGATCGGGTCGCTGGGTGAAGGCGCTGGCCACCAGCAGGCCCCCGTTGCTCCCTCCCATGATCGCGAGCCGGCCCGGATTCGTGTAGCGGTTCCCGATCAGCCACTCGGCCGCGGAAATGAAGTCGTCAAAGACGTTCTGCTTGTTTTCGAGCATCCCCTCGCGATGCCAGTTCTCGCCGAACTCGCTGCCGCCGCGCAATGTCGCCACTGCGAAGACGCCCCCCGCTTCCACCCAGACCGCCGCCTGCGCCCGGAACGACGGCGTGACGCTCACGTTGAAGCCGCCATAGCCGTGAAGCAGGGTTGGCAGGTTGCCATCGAGTTCCACTCCCCGGGGCCGCATGATGAACATCGGCGCCTCGGTTCCGTCCTTCGAGCGGAACCGGACCTGTTCCACGAGGACGCCGCTTCCGTCGTAATCGGGCCGGGGTGGTTCGATGCGCTCGCGCTCGAAGGTGTCGAGGTCCAGCCGGTAGCGGGTCTCGGGAACCGTGAAGGAGGTGAGGGTGAGAACGGCGGCGTCCTCGCCCAGCCGACTCAGGGTGGCGGTGTGGTGCGGAGGCAGCGGGATCTCGCCCACCGCTTCGAGCGGCGCGCCCTCCGCGCCGGCTTCGAAGATCCGGATGCGCGAGCTCACGTCGGCGAGCAGGTTCGCGTAGGTGCGGTCGCCGATCGTCGTGAAGCCGCGCAGCAGGTGTTCCTGCTCCGGGATCCACTCGCGCCAGCGCGAGCGATCCCCCCATGCGGACGGGTTGGTCCCCTCGACGGGAATCTCCAGTACCCGGTAGAGCGGCGCGTCGAGGTTGGTGACGAGAAACAGCCGGTCCTCCTCGTAGCGTGCGGTGGCGTGGGCGCGTTCGCCTTCGAGCACCGGGTGCACCTCCCCGCTCCGCCGGTCCATCACGAAGATCTCGTTGCGCTGCCATCCGTGCTGAACGCCGAGGAGCAGGAGACGGCCTTCCGCGATTTCCTCCAGCCGCAGGAAGGTCTCCGGCCCGTATCCCTCTCCGAAGAGGGTCACGTCTTCGCTGACGGGGGTTCCGATGCGGTGGCGCCGGGCGCGCGGGCCGTCCTCGCGGGAGCGGTGGACATAAAGGAAGCCCTCGCCCGTACGGTCGAACGCGATCGTCCCGTAAAGCGCTTCCGGGAGCCGGTCGGGCCGGTCCTCGAGGGTTTCCAGGTCGAAGAGCCGCACGGTGATTTCGTCGAGGCCGCCATCCCGGATGTGGTAGAGCAGGAGCGACCCGTCGGGGGAGACGTCCACGATGGCGAGGCTCGCCCAGTCATCGAATCCGAGCGCCCGGGCATCGAGCAGCAACTCGTGATCCCCCTCGGGATCGGGGCGCTCCCCGGTCGGTTCCCCTTCGGTCTTCCGGCGTCGGTATATGCGCGCCTGGACCTCGTCGGCCCGGCGCAGCGTGAAGACTTCGTATTCGCCGGCCTCGCGTGGCGCGGAGACCGAAGCGACCTCCATCAACTCGCCCAGGCGGGCGTTCAGGCGGGCTTCGAGTTCGGTGTCCGAGACGATGCGGCGGGCGTATGCGTTCTGGGTGTCGATCCACGCCCGGGTTTCCGGGCTGTCCTGGTCCTCGAGCCATCGGTACGGGTCCGGAATCGCGACGCCGTGGATGGTGTCGGTGACGATTTCGATCCGGGTGGGCGGCGGATCCGGCCAGCTCTCGCCACACCCCGCGAGGAGTGCGGGAAGGAGCAGTCCGGAAAGGGTGACCTGTCGCATGCGGAAACCTCCCGGCGGCAAGCGTATCGGGATTTCCTGCCCGCTATCCTGACGGGTTGATGCCCTTCCAGTTGCCACCGGATCTCGAGCTCGATCCCGAGCGGGGTTTCCGCATCTACCGCGGCGTGGTGTCTTCCGACTGGACGGACATCAATGGCCACATGAACGTCGTGTATTACCGGAAGGCGTTCGACGAGGCCACGCAGTTCCTGTTGCACCGCATCGGCCTCTGGGGCAACGACGAGGAACACGGGTCCATCTTCGCGCTGGAAGATCATGTGACCTACCAGCACGAATTGCATCCGGGCCGGCCCTTCTTCGTCACCTACCAGCTCCTCGACCACGACGAGAAACTCATCCACGCCTTCCTCCGGCTCCATGCCGAGGTCGGGGATCCGGGGGACGAGCCCGTGCTGGCGGCGACCTGCGAGCACATCGGGGTTCATGTGGACATGCGCACGCGGCGCTCGGCTCCGATGCCCCGGGCCTTCCGGGACCTTCTGGACGAGATTGCCCGGCGCGTCGCGCACATGCCGGATCCGCGCGAACGGGGCCGGGTCATCGGCATTCGCGCCAAATCCCCGGAGAAGGCCGCACACGCCGAAACGCAGCTCACGGGCGTGGGCTGAGGGATGGACGTCCGCAGCGGCGCGCCACCGCCGGCAACCGGTCCGAGGTGCCGATTCCCATGCGGAGCGGGTGACGCAGCGGAACGGCCTCCCGAGTGTCCCGATGCGTGCGGAACCGAAGCCCGGCGCCGCGTGTTCGGGGAGCGGGAGAACGCCGCGGCGGGTCGGTGGATTCCCCGGGCCGCCGCGGGACCGGGTCCGCGTCCTTGAGGAGGGTGGGGAACCGCAGGGGCGTCAAGGGAGTCCCGGCGGCGCCTCCCTCCGGTCGTCGGTGAGCGGGAGGCTCGCGGAGCGGCGTCGAGCCGACGTTGGTGAGCTCGTTCCGGGACGAGTTCACTCGGGTGCGGGGCCAGCGGGTCCGAAGCCGGGCCACCTCCGCACCGCTGCCATCCGAGGCATCGCGGTCCGCCGTCCGCAGTCTCGCGCACAGCAGATGCTCTCCGCTGAAGATGTACAGCGGCAGGTAACAGTAGGGACCGTAGTACCCGTGAACCGTCCCCCCCTGGCGCCCGTGCACCGGATCATCGGTGGCGTCGAGGTCCAGCCAGACCTCAATCGGGCGGTGACGGTTCCGACTCGAGGAAGAGGTCCACCATCAGATCATCCATCGCTCGCGGATTCGCTGCGATCCGCTTGTGCCGATCGGTCGCGGCGCCTTCGGGAGTGCCCGACTCCAAGCGGTTCAGCGTGCTGGAAGCGGCCAACGGACGACCCCGATCACGGGACCGCACCCGCCCCCCAAGGCGTCCTGGCGGCCCAGCGCCACCGCCAGCAGTGGTTCACGGCACAACGGGTCATGGTCGTGGAGATCCTCGTATCCCAAGGCCTGGGCATGGACCCGCTGCGCCGCCAGGTCCCGAACCGGGTGTTCCACGCTGTTGGGGTTGCGGAAGTCGCGGAAGCACCTGCCGAGCCGATCAGAAAGTCCGATGCGCCGATCCACTTCCCGCAGCGCGAGCACCCCGCCGTTCGAGGTGATGGGCCCTCCGTCGAAACGGGCTACAACGTCCCGTCGCCCGAGGGGATGAAAAGGCAGCCGGGATGGTGTAGACTTCGTGGTCGTGGGGTCTTGGGCGTCGTGTACATGTAAGTGTTTGTGCATGCTCGCATTGTGCGACATTCTGAGGCCCCGCAACTAGCCAGCGGTGAGCTATCCGGGCCAGCCCTGCCGGGGGCCGAGCGGTTCGAGATCACGACCCGCCCCACCCCGCTTCAACAAAAGGCCTTCGATCTGCTGGCTGTGAAGCTGTCCGGCACCCGGTAGCGAAACCCCGAGGTCTCTCCATGTCCAATCAAGTCAGCGACTTGCATCTATGGCACGCTGGAACTTCAGACAGGATTCCCCCCCCCCCCCCCCCCAAGATGCCCCCCCCTTGATGCGCGGCGGTTCGGGATGCGGATCGGGGTGGTGGCCGCCCTCTCGTCCTTGGCGGCATTCCCGGTATCCGCGCAGCCGCGAGGCGGCGAGGTTCGGGATGGGGTGACCGGCGAACCCGTTCCCGGAGCGCTGGTGGTGCCGGAGCCGGTAACGAGTGGCGGCCCGGAAGCGTTCAGCGGTGCGGACGGGCGCTTCGAGATTGCGCTGCCGGACGGCGCCACCAGCGTCTTCGTCACCGCAGAGGCGTACTTTCCGCTGTCGGTCCCGGTTCCGCGCCCGGGGGGGCCGTGGATCATCCGGCTGTTGCCGCGGGGGATATCCGAAGCGGTGGAGGTAACTGCGAGGCCGGTCGAAGAGGAGGAGATCTCCTCGACTTCGGTGGCCTCGGCGCAGGTCCTCGAGGCGCCGGGGACGGTGGACAACATCTTTCGCGCGCTTGCGACGCTGCCGGGGGTTGCCGCCACCCAGGACTTCGGCAGCCGACTCGCGGTGCGGGGGGGCACCCCCGACCAGAACCTGACGCTGATGGACGGCATCGAGGTGCACAATCCCTACCGGCTGTTCGGTCTGGTGAGCGCCTTCAATCCGGAGACCGTGCAGAACTTTTCGCTTTCGGCCGGCGGCTTCGGGGCGAAGTACGGCGACCGGCTTTCCTCGTTGCTGGTGGTGGAGAACCGTCGGGGGAGCCGGAATTTCGGGGCGACTTCCTCGCTCAGCCTCACCGACACCAACATGGTCCTCGAGGGGCCGCTCCCCGGGCCCGCCGGAGCGTTCCTGCTCACCGGGCGGCGGACCTATTACGACCTCGTGGTGGGTCGGGTCCTCGACCAGGATTTCCCCTCGTTTGCCGATCTGCAATTCCAGGGGGCGTGGGAGTTCGGCCCCGGCCACCGGCTGCAGGTCACGGGAATCCGCTCCCGCGAGGACACCAACATTTCCTTGGAGGACGAGGAGGACGAGGAGGCGGTGGACCTGCTTTCCGACACCAGCACCGACCTCGGGGCGCTGCGGCTGGACGCGGTACTGGGCAACCGCACCACCGCGACCACCATCCTGTCGGCATACCGGAACGCGGAGGCGCTCGACCTCGACGTGTCCTTTGTCGCCTTTGACCGGGAACTCGCGGTCACCGACTACTCGGTCCGGCAGGAGCTCGGTTTCCAGCTGGATTCCCGGCGTCTTCTCGAGGTCGGCTTCGAGGTCCATCGGCTTCGCTCCGGAATCGTCCAGAACATCGAGGGGATGCGGAACGCCGGCCAGGCCAACCCCAGCAGCATCCAGGGGGGATCGGCGCTGCCCGATGCGGTGGACTCCCAACTATCGGGAATCCGGTCGGGCGCCTGGCTCGCGGGAACGCTCCAGGTCGCCGACCGGTTCACCCTGGAACCCGGAGTCCGGTGGGACGCGAGCACCACGAGCGGGAGCGCCACCCTGTCGCCCCGGATTGCCGCCGAGTGGGACTTCGGGGACGGGCTCCGCCTGCGGGCGGCCGGGGGCCTCTACACGCAGAGCCCGGGCTACGAGAAGCTCATCCAGGCCGACTATTTCCTCGATCTGACCGATACCACCGATCTGGTTCACGAGCGGGCCATCCACACCGTGGTGGGCATCGACAAGCTCTTCGCGAACGGCATGCGGGTGCGGCTGGAGGGCTACCACAAGCTGTTCCGCGATCTGCTGGTGGGCCGGTTGGAAACCGAGGCGGAGTGGTTGCAGCGGATCTCGGAGTACCGGTTCCCGACGGAACTGCTCGAGGAGGTTCCCACCGCGGCGCAGATCACCGTCCAGCCCGCGAACGGGGGCGCCGGGGACGCCTGGGGGGTGGACTTCTACGCGGAACGGCTCGATCCGGCGGCGCGGATCGGCGGCTGGTTCTCCTATGCGTACGGCCAGGCCCATCGCGAGACATACGGGTTTCGTTATCCCTTCGAGTACGACCGCCGCCATGCGGCGACCTTGGTGTTGCGGAATCGGCTGACCCCCCGCTGGACCGTGGGGACGACGACCCGGATGGCGACCGGCTTCCCGTATACACCGGCCGTCGACGTTCGCGTGGCCGCAACCCGCGACCCGGTGCTCGGGCTGGTCCCGGAGACCGACGAGGACGGCCGCCTTGTCTATCAGGCCGACCTGGGTGGGATCGCTAACCTCCATTCGGGACGACTCCCCTTGTACTTTCGGATTGATGCCCGCATCACGTTCCGGCCCGGCGGGGATACCGGGCGCTGGTCGTTCTATGTCGAAGCCATCAACATGCTGAACCGCAAAAACGCCGTTGTCATGGAGTTCGACATCGTTCCAGATCCGACTTGGGATACACCGCGAATCACCGAGATTCCGTCCCAGGGCTTTCCGCTGGTGCCCAGCTTCGGAGTACGGTATCGCTTCTGAAATGGGGAGGAAGCGGCGCGGCCACCCGGAACTGGCGGCGGAAATCGTGCGGCGGCTGCCTTCGGAGCGCGACGGGTTGGCATCGGAACTGCGACGGCTGGCGGGGGAGTTGCGCGGCCCGGAACCGTAACATCCGCTGGTCGGCGGCATCGGCCTCGCGCTCGGAGTCCGCGACACTGCCCACGGCCTCGCCGCTTCGACTTGCGGCCGAAATGCTGGCGAATACCGAAGCGATTACCTCATTGCGCGTCGCCTGACCGGCCTCCATCCGTTCGACGGTCATCCCGTTCGGGAGCGCTCCCGGCGAATCGACCTCCAGGCGATCCTCGAACAGGGACAGCCGGATCCGCCGCGAGGACATCGAATAATCGCGATGCGCGACCGCATTCACGACCGCCTCGAAGATCGCGGCGCTGCGGTATTGCGGGACATCCACCCGCGCCGGGGTCTTCTGTGCCGCAACGCGCATGTTGCGAACGACAAACCGCACCGCATCGGCGATCCGGGCCGGCAGCGGACCAGGGATTTCCTGCGCGTCCATCTGACCCGAAGCTCGGTCCCGACCGCGATAGTGGGTCGCCATGATGGTCGCTTGCGGCAGCCAGTCCTGGGACGATGGGGAACAGAGCAGGACGCCCGCGACGGTCGCCCGGTCCACCCCGGTTTCGTCCCTCGCCAACTGAGGTGGTCCCGGGTCTATGGACAGTTTGAGGGCTTGGTCAAGGTGCAAATGGCCAAGTCCTCGTGCTCGTCGAATTCGCCCGAACGGGCGAACCATACTTCGTTTTCGCTGCCGGATCCGGGGTCCCCGCGGGCAGGCCCGGTTCGGGTCGAAAGCAGCAGTCTGCTGGTTTCGGCCCATCCCTGAAAGCGTCGGTATCCCGCAAGATTCCGGACCTCGCGGACAGCTCACGACAAAAGTCCCTCGCCATGGGCTTCGGCGGGTGTCCGCCCTCCGAGGGCCGAGTGCGGGCGCTGGGTGTTGTAGAACCGCATCCACTCCCCGATCACCCGTTCGGCCGCGAACCCGTCGGCGAGTTCGTGGAGGTACACCGCCTCGTACTTCAGCGACCGCCACCGCCGCTCGATGAAGATGTTGTCGAGGAACCGCCCGCGACCGTCCATCGAACACCGGGCGCCCGCCGCCGACACCCTCTCGGTGAACGCCGTGCTCGTGGACTGCGGCCCCTGGTCGGTGTTGACGATTTCCGGCGCCCCCTCCCGCCGCGCCGCCTCCGACAGCGCCTCGTCCAGCGCTTCCACGCAGAAGTTGCTGTCCATCGTGTTCGACAGGCGCGAGACGAGAACGCGCCGACTGAACCAGTCCATGAAGGCCACCAGGTACGGGAAGCCGGACGACATCGGGATGTAAGTGATGTCCGAGCACCACACCTGATTCGAACGGTCGATCGACATCCCCCGCAGCAAATACGGGTATGCCCGGTGATCCGGTGCCGGAACGCTGGTGCGCGGCTTGCGGTACATCCCCTCCAGCCCCATCACCCGCATCAGGCGCCGAACCCGGTGGCGGCCCACCGTGACGCCTTCCCGCCGCAGGTGGCGCATCATCTGCCTGCTCCCGTAGAACGGGTAATCTTGCGAAAGGGCGTCCAGCCGCCACATCAGTCCCGGATTCCCGGCGCTTTCCCCGCACGGCTGGTAGTAGAGCGACGAGCGGCTGAGGTCCAGCAGAGCGCACTGCCGAGCGAGACTCAGCTCCCCGTTCCGCTCGACCAGCGCCGCCCGGGCGGCTCGGCTCAGCGTTCCAACCCGCGCCGAAAAAAATCCCGCTCGACCGTCAACTCCCCGATCTTGGCGTGCAGGTCCCGGATCAGGCTCTCGTGGTCCGACGGACCCGACTTCTTCCCGTTGGCGAACACCTCGTCCAGCCCGTCGACCGCCTGACGCTTCCATGCCGCCACCTGTGCGGGATGGATCTGGTGGCGCACTGCGATCTCCCTGGCGGTGCGGTCTCCCCGCAAGGCCTCCAGCGCGACCCGCTTCTTGAAAGCCACCGTGAACCGGCGGCGCCGTTTCGTCGTCATTCCTGGACCTCCGGCAGGACCGGAAATGCACCCTGGCCAGTTGTCCAAAAAAGTGGGACCACCTCAATCTTTCGGCGCAAGCGCTGCGGACAAAAGGTGACAAACGCATGATTGGTGGATCGGCGCAGCGGCTGCACTTGCTCCACGCAGGCGCCAGTGATCGCAGCGCTCACCGATTCTGATTTTTCTGTAACCCCAAGTGCGACGAACCGTGATCTCCGGAAACTCGACGCCCGGACGCTTGAGGGACACTATCGGATGGGTTCGACCGAACGATCTCGATTCATGGTTACCGAGCGCGGTCGGAAGCTGCGATCCTCCCGAAGTCGAACTTTCTGGCCTTCGGGCAAAGTGGTGAAGTGACCCCGGGTCTTTCGACAGCTTGAGTGCCTGTCAAGTTTTCAACCCTCGTACTCGTCGAATTTCTTACAAGCGGGCGAACCAAGCGTTGGCAACAGGCATCGGGCGGGTCGTTCCGGTTCGTGCCGGTCCCGGGGTGCCAAGCACATCAGGCTCGTGGCGCGACGCCGCCGGGCGACCGCTTGGCCTCAAGCTGAGACGACCCAGAGCCGACCGGCAGGGCGTCGACAAGTGCCGACCCCCTGCGAGACCTCGAATCGGGGATGCCTATCGTCCGGCGGTCACGAGCGAGCGAATCACGACCGAACCCGAACAACCAGCCAGCTTCCGTCCTCTTGCTTGATTACCTGCAGCGTGGGACTGCGACCGTCGAAACGCGCGCCGTTAAGGTTCAGTTCCGTGCCGGCCTTCAAGAAGAGGAACCTTACACTGTTGTCTGCGGTGATGACTAGTTTCACTAGTTTCTCAGATGTGGCCGCATAGGTGCAGCTGTCTCCCGAACGCATGACGAGACCGGCCGTGCAGGTTCCGCTCATGGGGGCGCCTTCCTCCTCCTCGCCCGCTGGGTCCGGCTGGGTACCCGAAGACGCGCCCGAACCGGAAGGCGTCGCCGTCACCCGGTCCGAAAGGGGACCGGCTCCGTGAATCCCCTTGGCGCGGAGCCGGAATCGGTACTCCGATCCGTTGTCCAGCCCGGTCAACGTGTGACGCCTCGCGTTCTGAAACCCGAAGACGTCGGTCCACCGGCCCAGCTTTCCGCCGTCCCGACCCATCTTGCCGTAGCGGAACTGGTACCCGGTGATCCCCTCGTCATCCGGAGGGGTCCACGAGAGGGTGATCTCCCCGTCACCCGCAGTGGCGGTCAGCACCGGTTTGCCGAGCCCGTTCCGGCGATCGGGGCGATCGGTCTGGGCCGCCGTTCCGGCGAACACTCCCTCACCGGCCGCCGGCGCCGCGACCGGCGGCGAAGCGGGGGCCGTGCCCGGGGCCACCGGGACACCGGAATCGGATGCGCAACCGCCCAGAATCAGAACAAGGCCGAAGACACCCGGGGCAAGGGATCGCCAGGCAACCGTACCGGGGGTGGCTAAGCGACAGGAGTCGTGGATCATCGAAACCTCCTCGAACTTGGACAACAAACCCTCCAATCATAGCAGATCGTGCATCCGGCCAAGGAGGTCAATCCGAGGCGGTGGAACTGAGGTGGTCCCGGGTCTATGGACAGTTTGAGGGGTTGGTCAAGGTGCAAATTGCCAAGTCCTCGTGCTCGTTGAATTCGCCCGAACGGGCGAACCATACTTCGTTTTCGCCGCCGGATCCGGGCGCCTCACGGGGGACCGCCGGGGGGCCGGGCGTCAAGGGCGGGCGTAGCCCGGCGGAGCGAACCCTTGACGCACGGACACCAGGTGGGCAGGCTTGGTTCGGGTCGAAAGCAGCAGTCTGCTGGTTTCGGCCCATCCCTGAAAGCGTCGGTATCCCGCAAGATTCCGGACCTCGCGGACAGCTCACGACAAAAGTCCCTCGCCATGGGCTTCGGCGGGCGTTCGCCCTCCGAGGGCCGAGTGCGGGCGCTAGGTGTTGTAGAACCGCATCCACTCCCCGATCACCCGTTCGGCCGCGAACCCGTCGGCGAGTTCGTGGAGGTACACCGCCTCGTACTTCAGCGACCGCCACCGCCGCTCGATGAAGATGTTGTCGAGGAACCGCCCGCGACCGTCCATCGAACACCGGGCGCCCGCCGCCGACACCCTCTCGGTGAACGCCGTGCTCGTGGACTGCGGCCCCTGGTCGGTGTTGACGATTTCCGGCGCCCCCTCCCGCCGCGCCGCCTCCGACAGCGCCTCGTCCAGCGCTTCCACGCAGAAGTTGCTGTCCATCGTGTTCGACAGGCGCGAGACGAGAACCCGCCGACTTGACCAGTCCATGAAGGCCACCAGGTACGGGAAGCCTGCTCCCGTAGAACGGGTAATCTTGCGAAAGGGCGTCCAGCCGCCGCATCAGTCCCGGATTCCCGGCGCTTTCCCCGCACGGCTGGTAGTAGAGCGACGAGCGGCTGAGGTCCAGCAGGGCGCACTGCCGAGCGAGACTCAGCTCCCCGTTCCGCTCGACCAGCGCCGCCCGGGCGGCTCGGCTCAGCGTTCCAACCCGCGCCGAAAAAAATCCCGCTCGACCGTCAACTCCCCGATCTTGGCGTGCAGGTCCCGGATCAGGCTCTCGTGGTCCGATGGACCCGACTTCTTCCCGTTGGCGAACACCTCGTCCAGCCCGTCGACCGCCTGACGCTTCCATGCCGCCACCTGTGCGGGATGGATCTGGTGGCGCACTGCGATCTCCCTGGCGGTGCGGTCTCCCCGCAAGGCCTCCAGCGCGACCCGCTTCTTGAAAGCCACCGTGAACCGGCGGCGCCGTTTCGTCGTCATTCCTGGACCTCCAGCAGGACCGGAAATGCACCCTGGCCAGTTGTCCAAAAAAGTGGGACCACCTCACATGTCCTGTTGTGCATGCTGGCGCACCACGTGGAGTGGCACATGCGCCAGCGCCTCCGCCCGATGCTGTTTGACGACGAGGATCGTGGCGGCGCCGAAGCCGGTCGCGTCTCGGCAGTGGCGTCGGCCCGGAAGTCCGCCACCGCGCGGGCCAAGGCCGGTACCAGGCGTACCGCCGAGGGTGATCCGGTGCACAGTTTTCGCACGCTGCTTGTGGATCTGGCTACCGTGACGCGCAACACGGTGCCCCAGCCCTGCCGGGGGCCGATCGGTTCGAGATCACGACCCGGCCCACCCCGCTTCAACAAAAGGCCTTCGATCTGCTGGCCGTGAAGCTGTCCGGTACCCGGTAGCGAAACCCTGAAATCTCTCCATGTCCAATAAAATCAGTGACTTGCGTCTATGGCACGCTGGAACTTCAGCACCGGGCCGCCGGGTTGGAGGAGGCGGCAACCGTTGCGTTCGGAGCCGGCGGAGGTGATCGGCCGGGTTCGGAGGGACGTCGCATCGGGCGTCGGGAATCGGTGCGGAAGCCCCGGGCCGGCGCGCCTTGACGGGTCTTCGCCGGGTCGCGGTGGTGGCGTCCGTCCCCGGAGTTCCGCTCAGCTCCCGCGTCGGATCACCACGCCCGGCAAGGGCGCCGGTGGGTCGGCCGTCCTCGACGGCGATCCGTCCGTTCACCAGCACCCACGGGATCCCGGTCGGCGGAGTACCGGGATTCGAGATGGTTGCCACGTCCTCGACGCGGTCGTAGTCGAATCCGACGATGTCCGCCTTGCAGCCAACCCGCAGGCAGCCCCGGTCGGTCAGCCCGACGATCGCGGCCGGCAGGCTGGTCGAGGACCGCACCATGAACGGGAGACTGATGATGCCGCGTTCCCGGGTGTAGTGGGCGATCTTGCGCGGATAGCTTCCCCAGTAGCGGGGATGGCGCCCCGGGGTGGCCTCGAGGGCGACCCCGGCGTCGGTCGCGGTGGCGGTGAAATCCTGGACCATGTAGTTTTCGACATCGAACCGGTGTCCCGCCACCGGGCGGATCAGCACGCCGTGAAGCAGTTCCTCATGTCCGGTGCGGGCGAATTCGATCAAGGTCTCGGCGACGCTCCGTCCGCTGTCGTCGGCAATCCGGGCCACCGTCTGTCCCACCAGCGAGGGGTCTTCCGGAAACAGGACCACGATCAGCCGGTCGGCCCCGCCGAAGAGGTCGATCTGCTGTTCGAGGTCGCGCATCAGATCCGCCCGGATGGCCTCGTCGGCGAGGTTCGCCTCGAGATTCCCGAGGCCGAGGAGTCCGGGAGTCCGCCAGCGCGGATCGTCGAGTCCCCCGGAGCGGTCGGTTCCGGGAGGGGCGAAACCCCAGATCGGAATGATTCCGACGGGGCCGCCGCCGAACGTCTCGTAGGGGTACTGGTCCAGATAGACCTGGACTCCCTGGCGCCGGGCCCGCCGGATCGCCTGGATATCCCTCGCCGAGTGGCCCCAGCTGGAAGGGCCCTTGGCCTTGATGTGGGTGCCGACCACCCGGATGCCGGTTCGCCTGCCGATCTCGATCGTCTCCGCCATTCCGTCGGCGCCGGTGAGCGTCGGCCCCTCCACGATGCTCGGCGCCTGCCAGCGCGGCATCGGTGACTGGCTGCGTTGATGGGAGTAGTAGAACCCGTCGTAGTCGGCGACCACCCGGGCCAGCGCCACGATCTCGCCGGTCTCGGAGAAGCGGGCCGGACGGTACTCGGGCCCGGCGCCAAGGCCCCACGCGCCGTCCTCCATCCCTTCACGAACCAGTTCCGCCATCCGGGCCACCTCCGAGTCGGTTGCCGGCCGCTCGTGATCCTGTCCCATGACCTGGAGCCGCACCGTGGAGTGGCCCACCATCGGCACCACATTCAGCCCCATGCCCCGGCTCCGGTAGGCGGCGATCTCGTCCCGGATCGGCCAGACCGGGTTCCTGCCGTCGGCGCCCATCACCACGGTCGTGATCCCCTGGGCCACCAGGTTGACGGCCTTGCGTGCTTCCCTGTTGTCGGAAGCGAGCGCCCGGTCGGCGTGGGAGTGGAGGTCCACCCACCCGGGGGCCAGGTGGAGCCCGCTGACATCAATGGTGCGCGCGGCATGGTGTTCGTTCCTTCCGGCCAGCCGGCCCACCGCCACCACTTCGTCGCCGCGAATGCCGACATCGGCGCGGACAGCCGGATTCCCGCTTCCATCGAAGACGAACCCGCCCGCCAGCAGCAGGTCCCAGTTCTCTGCGAGCGCTCCGGCCGACGGCGCCGTCAGGCCGAGAACCAGGGTGGTTCGAAGCCAGCCGTTCATGTTGCCTCCGCCGGGAGCCCTGTCATCCCCGTTGCGGCGCCGGCTCGCAGACATCGTATCCGGCGCCACGATTGCCGGGGAAACTGCTAGCGTCCCGTTCGTCATGCGCCGTCCTGCCCTCCCGATGCTGATCTTCGCGACGCTTTTCCCGCTGGTAGCCGGAGCGCAGGTGCTGGATCCGGAGCTGCTCAAGGGTCTCCGATGGCGCACCATCGGCCCCGACGGGAACCGGTTGAGCGCCGTGACCGGCGAGTGGGGGAACCCGGACGTGCTCTACTTCGGGGCGGCTTCCGGGGGAATCTGGAAGTCGGAGGACGGCGGAATCGGGTGGGAACCCATTTTCGACGACCAGGATGCGGCCTCCATCAGCGCCCTCGCCGTCTCGCCCTCCCACCCCGGCCACGTCTGGGCCGGCACCGGCGAAACCTTCATCATCCGGCCGGCGCTGGCGATGGGCAACGGGGTCTACCGGTCCACCGACGCGGGCAAGTCGTTCCACCACGCGGGGCTGGAAGCCACCGGGCGGATCGCCCGCATCCTGGTCCATCCGACCGATCCGGACCTCGTGTATGTCTGTGCGCTGGGCCATGCGTACGCCCCGCAGCCGGAGCGGGGGGTCTACCGCACCCGGGACGGCGGAACGACCTGGGAACTCGTCCTCCACGTGGACCGGGACACCGGTTGCTCCGATCTCTCCATGGATCTCCGGCATCCGGAGCGCCTCGTCGCCGGGATGTGGCAGTTGCGCATCGACACCGACGGGTTGCGGAGTGGCGGTCCGGGAAGCGGCATCCACCGGACCTCGGATGGCGGAGATACCTGGGAGCAGCTCTCGGGAACGGGAAGGGGGGCGCCCGGCGGCGCCAGCCATCCCCTTGGCAAGATCGCCGTCGGAATCGCTCCCGGCGATCCCGAGCGGTGGTATGCGCTGGTCGAGGACGCGAGCCCGGCGCTGTACCGCTCCGATGACGGAGGGGACTCCTGGCGCCTGATGATGCGGAACCACGACCTCGCCGAACGCGCCCCGTACTACGTCCGGCTCGCGGTGGACTCCCGGGATGCCGACCGCGTCTACTTCGCCTCGGTGCTCTTCAGCACCACCGTGGACGGCGGGCGGACCCTGGTGGAGACGTCCTACCGCGCCGGCGGCGACAACCACGATGTCTGGGTGGACCCCTTGCTGGCCGAGAGAATTCTGGTGGGCCACGACGGGGGCGGCAGCATCTCCGGCAACCGCGGGAAGAGCTGGCGGCGGATCGTGCCCCCGGTGGCCCAGATGTACCAGGTGAGCGTGGACGACCGGATTCCCTACCGCGTCTACGGAAACCGGCAGGACGGCTATTCCTACCGCGGGCCCAGCCGGACCACCGGAGGCGGGATTCCGCTCGGCCTCTGGGAGGGAGTCGGAGGCTGCGAGAGCGGGTGGGCGACGCCGGAACCCGCAAACGACACCATCGTCTGGTCCGGCTGCTACGACGGCGGGCTCGAGATCCATGACGAACGGACCGGCCATACCCGGGACGTGCGGGTCTGGCCGGAGGCCTCCTACGGCTGGGCGCCGGCCGACGTGAAGGTTCGCTGGCACTGGAACTTCCCGATGGTCCTCTCCCGCCACGAGCCCGGCATGACCTGGGTCGGGAGCCAGTTCGTCCACCGGAGCCGGGACCGGGGCCAGTCCTGGGAGACCATCAGCCCCGATCTGACCACGAACGACAAGGCACGCCAGCAGGATTCCGGCGGCATCACCATCGACAACCTGTACACGTTCGACGGCGCCGTCCTTTTCGCCATGGCCGAGTCCCCGCTCGAAGCGGGGCAACTCTGGGCCGGCAGCGTGGACGGACGCCTGCACGTGACCTCCGACGGCGGCGCCAACTGGCGGGACCTGAGCGATCGCGTCCCCGGCCTCGATGTGGAGTCCTGGGTCAAATTCATCGAGCCCGGGCGGCATGACCCGCGAACGGCGTATGTGGCGGTCACCCGGCACCAATCGGGAGACTTCCGACCGCACATTTTCCGGACCCGTGACCTCGGGGAGACCTGGGAACGGGTGGGTGACGGCATTCCGTCCTCGCCCTTCTCCTTCGTGCATGTGGTGCGTGAGGATCCGCGCCGTCCCGGAGTCCTCTACGCCGGCACCGACAACCAGGTATGGGCGAGCCTGGACGACGGCGGATCCTGGTTCTCGCTGCGGCTGGGGATGCCGCCGGTACCGATCTACGGCATCCGGATCCAGGAGCGCTTCGACGATCTGGTGCTTGCCACCTACGGCCGGGGTTTCTTCATTCTCGACGGAATCGGTCCCCTGCGGGCCCTGGCCGAACCCTCGGAGGAGGGGCTTCGGGTGTTCGATGCGCCGGTTGCGTGGCGCTTCCTCCCTGCCCAGACGATCAAGACCGAGCCCGGCAGTCTGGTCACCGGCGAGAATCCGCCCTATGGAGCGGCGATCTCCTGGTGGATCGAGGGGGACGGCGGCGAGGCGAACATCGAGATCCGCGACAGCGGAGGAGAGCTGGTGCGCACCCTTTCGGCGGCGGCCGAGCCCGGTCTTTCCCGGGTGTACTGGGACCTCCGGCACGAGGCGCCCCGGCGCGCCACCCTGCGCACGCGTCCACCCGGCCGTGACTGGGTGGAACTTGGCGAGGACGGCGAGCGGAATCTCCGTACCTGGGACCTCGATATCTTCCCCGGCTACCGGGGTGCGCTGGTTCCCCCCGGAGAGTACGCTGTGCGGGTCAGGGTGGGCGGCGAGACCGCCGGGACCCGGATCCGGGTCGCCGCCGACCCGAAGTCCGCCGGGACTCCGGAGTCCATCCTGGCCAAGTACCGCTTCCTGCGGCACATCCACTCCCAGCTCGACGAACTCGCGGACATGGTGGACGAACTCGAGTGGATTCGGCGGGAGATCGAGGGCCTCCAGGAACGCCATGAGGGCCGGGAGTCCTTCGGCGCGGTCCTCGAGAGTGCTGGCGAATTGCTCGGCACGGCGATCGCGATCGAGGGCCGGCTGGTGGATGTGGAGTTGACCGGCGCCCGGGAGGATGCGTTCCGTTCACCCATCCGGCTGTTTGGCCGGCTCGGCGCCCTCGCCAACGACGTGGGCCGGGACGGCGCCGACTTCGCGCCGACCGAATCACAAAAGGAAGTGCATCGCATCCTGACCGGGCGGTTCGAAGCGGCTCGCGAAGCCTGGGAAGGATTCGTCCGCGAACAGATGCCGCCGTTCTGGCGGGCGGTGGCGGAAGCCCGTTCCCGCTGAAGGCCCCGATGATCCGGGAGCCTCCTCCGCGCTTCGGTTTGCGGAACCTGCTCGCCCTTGCCGGGCTCGCCGGCTGGTCGTGGTGGATCGCGTCGCTGGACTTGGATCTCGGACTTCCGGGAGTGGATCTGGCGTCCCTGGCGCGGGAACTTCCGGTACAGGCTGCCTGGTTTGTCCCGGTGGGCCTGCTGATCCCGCTGGCGTTGCCGCGGATGCGATCCCTTCTCGGGCGATTCCTGCTGATCCTCCTCCCGTCGCTCGCCATCGGGGCGGTGCTGGCAACCGCGATCGTCGCGGCGCCGCCGGACGCTCCCGAGTCGGTTCTCCAAGGCTTCACGGTCCCCGGACCGTTCACGCTGTTCGTGCCGCTGGTGGGCATGGCGGTCGGCGTCCTGCTCGGCTCGCTGCTCGCCGGCAGCCTGGGAACGGCGCTGCTTCTGATTCCGGCGCTCCTCGCGCTTGCCGCCATCCTGCTGGCGATGGCGGCCGTGATCCTGCTCCTGTTGACCGACCGGATACCGATCGCCGAACCGATCGGCGAAGCGGGCGTGATCGAGTCCCGGATGTTGCTGGCCGACCTCCGCGACGGCAAGCCGCTCGATTCCGAACAGATCGCGGGGGGAGTTCGCCTGCTGGCCGAGGCCGGCATGGATCCTTCGTTCCGTCTCCGGCTGGATCCGGTCGGGGAGGGGGTGCGGGCCCGCATTTCCCTTCCGTGGGATCTGCCCCTTCTCGGGGTCCGATACCTGAATGCCGAGGCCCTCGCGGCGCCTTCGGTGGAAGGCGGCGCGTTCCGGGCGGGAGTCCGCACCCTCTCCGTCGGCGGGTGGCGCCTCCCGTCCCGGGTGGTGCGCGCCGCCTCCCGCGCGGGGTCGCGCTGGGCGAGCCGGTTCCTTCCCTACGGGCCCGCGCACCGGGTCCGCGGCGGGCATTCCGACGGGCACGCCGTTCGCAACCGGCGGCTGGTGCAGGTTCTCGAAGGACTGCGGGAGCGGGCGGCGGAGATCCATTCCCGGCCGGATCGGCTTGCGGGCGCCGTCACCGCTGCCTTTGCGCTGTCCCGGGAGCATTCGGGGCTCGCCGATCCGGTCGAGGAAAATCGGGTGGCGCTGCTCGCCCTCGGGGGCTCGGCGGGTCATCCCTCGCTGCTGACGCTGGCCGGCTTCCCGGACACCGCCGAATTCGCCGGCGCGCTCGGTCGCGAACTGGAAGTCACGGTGTTCCGGCGCAACGACTGGGCGCGGCACTTTCTGGGGAGTGCAGGGCTGACGCAGGTCGGGCCGGTGGGGATGACCGAACAGGCCGGGGCGCTGAAGGAGCGGCTCGACGCGACTCGCGGCAGCGGCTTTTCGTTCTCGGATCTGATGATGGACAGCGCCGGCGCCCGCTTCGGAAGGAAGGCGACCCGGGATCCCGCCGCTGCCCGCGCGATGCAGGCGCGCATCGCCGCCGGGATCATGGATGCCGATCTGGTTCCCGATGTGGCCGGTCTTCCCGAGGGGATCAGCCAGGCACGGCTGGAGGCGGAGTTCGGCGGATTCTCCGGCGAGGCGTTCCGGGAAATGGAGGCGGAAATCGAACGCCGACTCTCGCAGCTTACCCTGTACCAATGAACCGTCGCGCGAGCCTTCACGAAAGCTGGGTGAGCGAGGTACGCGCGGCGTGGCTCTATCGCGTGCTGGCCGAGGTCGAGACCGACGAACGGAAACAGCTGTTTGCCGCGCTCGCCGACGATGCGATGCAGCAGAGCCGATCCTGGGTGAAGGCGATCCGGGACGCGGGAGACGGGGAACCAGCCCCCTGGCGGCCCGATTTCCGGGTCCGGCTGGTGGCGTTGCTGGTGCGCCGGCTCGGGCCGCGTTCGCTGCTTCCCGCCCTCGCCGCGCTGAAGGTTCGCGGGTTGTCGGTGTACCGGGCGGCGCCCTCCACGCTTGAAGTGCTGCAGGCGCGCGAGACGGGCAGCGGCGCGACCGGGATAGAGCATCACCTTCGCGGCGAGGAGCAGCGGCACTTCTACTCCCGGGGAGTGGTTGCGCTTCATGCCGCCATCTTCGGGGTGAACGACGGCCTCGTGTCCAACACCGCGCTGGTGTTGTTCGTGTTCGGACTGACCGGCGATGCGACGGTCGCGCTCCTGGTCGGCGTTGGCGGCCTGTTCGCCGGCGCCTTCTCGATGGCGGCCGGGGAATTCCTCGCCGTGCGTTCCCGGGTCGAGCTCTATGAGCGGCAGATCGCCCTTGAAGAGGAGGAGTTGCGACTCTATCCCGATGACGAGGCGGAGGAACTGGCGCTGATCTTCGAAGCCCGGGGACTGGCTCGCGGCCCCGCGCTCGACCTCGGCAAGCGGCTTATCAGCGAGCCGGCCCGGGCACTGGATGTCCTCACCCGGGAGGAACTCGGGCTCAATCCCGACGATCTCGGTTCCCCCTGGGCTTCCGGCGCGGCGTCCTTTCTGAGTTTCGGGGCGGGCGCGCTGGCGCCGCTCCTGTCGTTTCTGGCGCTCTCCGGCTCCGCCGCCCCCGCCGGCGCGGCGGGCCTGACCCTTCTGGCCCTTTTCGTTTCGGGCGCGGCGACCAGCCTGTTCACCGGAAGGAGCGCGCTCTGGTGCGGACTTCGGCTCGCGGGAATCGGCGCCTTCTGGACCGGGGCCCTGTTTGCGCTTGGCCGGGGTCTCGCGGGGGCTCTCGGATCCTGACCGGTGCGGCGCCTCCTCGTTGCGCTCGTCCTCTCCGGATCCGGGTGCGGCGCCGGCCCGGGGGCCCCCATCCCGCCGGACGAACTGGCGCTGGCGCTGCCGGCGGACCCGAAGGCGATCTTCCTCGAGGTCCGCACTCACCCCGGCTTCGTGCCGATCGAGTACTCCCTCAATCAGCCTCCCCGTTTCGCCGCGACCGTTGGGGGCAACCTGATCGTCGCCGGTGAGCGGACCGGGTTTCCGGCGGCGATGCTGCCACCGGTTTCCTGGCTTTCCGTCGGGGAGGCCGTGCTCGATCCGGTCATCGCGTCGGTGGCCCGGTCCGGTCTGCCGCGAGCCGGGAATGCGGTGATCCGGGAACCTTCGGGCAGGATCGCCGACCTCGGAATGACTTCCTTCATCCTCATCGACCGTTCCGGGATGAACCGGATCTCGGTGGAGGGCTTCGGCTTCGAGTCGCATACCGATCCCCGGGTCCGCTGGTTGCGCGACGTGGCGGCCGGACTGGAGGAGGCCGCCGCCACCGGAACCCCGGCGGATCCCGGATCACCCCGGGTGCTCGTTTATGTGCATCCGCATGCCGGGCGCCGCGATCCGGAGTACGCCACGGAACGGCCGTGGCCGCTGCCGGAACCACCGCCCCCGCCATCCGTCGAGGGATTCGACTGCCGGTTGTATGAAGGTGCTCGTGCCGCCCGTTTGCTCGATCTCTTCGGCGCCGCCGATCTGGCAGCCCGCTGGGTCTTCGAGGGGCGGCCGATCCAGCTGATCGCCCGCCAGCTTCTTCCGGGCGAGGAGGGTTGTCGAACGTAAAAGCGAATGCGAGTCCGGCTGCTGAACGGCGGCCCTGTTCCTCCTGCCGTTCCCGGCCTCCGGGCAGTCAGCCGCCTTCGATCCGGAGCCTTCCACGCGTTCGTGCAGCGCGCCGTGGCCGGCCGGGATGCCACCGGCCTCGCGGTGCGGTGGTTTCCGGGCCGGACCTGCTCTTCGCCCGCGGCTGCGGGGTGCGCGAACCGGGTGGCGGCGAACCGGTGGATGCGGACACCCGGTTTGCCATCGGATCAACCACCAGGGCGATGACCGGGCCGCGCTCGGCATCCTTGAGGATGAGGGAGAGATGGATCGGGACGACCCGGTGATCCGGCACATCCCGGAATTCCGGCTGGCCTACCACGGCCTCACCACGGTAATGACGGTTCGCGACCTCCTTGTCCACCGGGGCGGGCTTCCCGGACCGACCATTTCCGGTACGGGCAGGACGCCTGTATCGGCGACATGCCCGTGCGGCTCCCGGCGGTGGCATCGGCGTACTCCATGCGCTCCGGGTTCCCCTGCCAGAATGCGATGGTTGCCGCTGCCGGCGAGGTGGGGCAACAGGTGTCCGGGATGCCGTGGTCGGACTTCGTGGCGTCCCGCATCTTCTGCCCGCTGGGGATGGAGCGTTCGGCGCCGCTGCCCGCCCTCGCCGCCTGGCGCGACAATGTCGCCACGCCCCATCACATCGTGGATGGCGAAGTGGTGGTCATCGAGAGTGCCACCGTGGATCACGTGGGCGCCGCCGGTTGCGGTCCGCGAGGTGTCTCGTTGGTTGCGGATGCTGCTGGCTCGGGGGGTCGCGCCCGACGGAACCCGCATCCGGAGCGGGAGGTGGTGGAGGCGATGTTCCGGCCGCAGGCGATGGTGGACCGGGCGGGCTTCTGTCCGAGTCAGCAGCTCACCCGACCCGTCACCTGCGGGCTCGGCTGGCTCCAGCGGGACTGCGCCGGCGAGGCGGTGGAATTCCACACCGGAAGCATCGACGGCATGGTGGCAATTGCCGGGCTGATCCGGGACCGCGACATCGGCGTGGCAATGCACGGTGAACAGGATCACGTGGAGGTCCGCCACGCGTTGGTGCTTCACGCCTTCGATCTCTTCCTCGAACGGGAGGAACGCGACGGGGGCGGCGCCTTGCGGGAGACGGGCTCTTGCCGAGGACCGAGGACCAGTGTGAGGGGCTCGCCGCGTTCGAGGCCGCCCGGATCCCCGGCCCCGGCTTGCCGTTCGAGACTGCGCGGGACGGGACCGGTGTCGGAGGCGAGATCCGGGTCGCAGAAACCGGCGGGGCGCTCTTCCCCCGAGTACGGCCCGGGCCTCCGCGGCCCGCCATTTCGACACCTCTCGGGTGGACTGGGGAAAAGCGGTGGCGGGGATGCGCCCCGGTTCGCTTCCGGCTGCGGCCGAAATCCGGCCGAACTGGTTTTCGGGAAGACCCGGTTGTCCGGGATGCGCCGTGATACCATCTTGAACATGCGTTTCAAGTTGGCTTCGTTGCGCCGCGGGGACCGGGCCGGAGTGGGTCGCTGGGTTGCGATCGGCGCGTTTCTCTTCTTCCTGATCAAGGGACTGGTCTGGCTCGGCATCTTCGCTGCCGGCGCCTGGTCGGTCATGCGCCTTTCATGAGCGGGATGCCAGGTCTGGCCGATCGCCTCAAGGAGGCCACCGCCGAGGCGCACCGGGATGCCGAGCGGCGCCTTTTCCAGCGCGACCTGGTGAAGGGCCGGATTTCCCCGACGCAGCTCTTCGCATTCCAGGCGCAGATGCGCCATCTGATCGGGGCGATCCATGACGCGCTGGACGGTGGAGGCTGGATCCATGCCGGGTTTCGTGCGGCCATGGCGGGCCATCTGGAGCGCCTCGACGCCGATCTGAAGCGGCTTGGCAACGGCGACGCGCTGCCCCCGCCGTCACCGGTCCTCGACGGGTTCCTTCGCGGCGCCTCCCATGCCGAGGCCCTCGGCGCCTTCTATGTGATCGAGGGTTCCATGAACGGCAACCGGTTCATCCGCCGGGCGGTGGCCGAACAGCAGCCCGACATCGCCGACGCCCTCCGGTACTTCGACCCCTACGGCGAAGCGCAGCGCGCCAACTGGAAGGCCTGCCGCCAGCGGATCAGCGAAGCCGGTGCGACCCTGCCGGACGTGGACGCCGCCCTCGCGTCCGCTTCCCGGACCTTCGAGATCGTGGGGCTCCTCTCGGAAGAGGCCGCCCGGTCGCGTACTGCTGCCTGACCCGGTGACCGAACCGCCGGTCTGCATCGCGCTCACCACGCTCGAGGACGAGGCGCAGGCCCGGACGCTCGCTCGCGCTCTCGTTGAGGAACGGCTGGCGGCGTGCGTCAACATCGTCGCCCCGATCACCTCGGTGTACCGCTGGCAGGGGAACATCGAGGAGGCCCGGGAGGTACTGCTGGTTCTCAAGACCACCGAAGCCCGTCTTCCGGAATTGGAGCGCCGCCTGCTTCATCTGCACCCGTACGAAGTGCCGGAATTCCTGGTGGTTGAAGCCGCCTCCGCCTCCGCTGCCTGGCTCGCCTGGCTCTGTCGTTCCACCGCCTCGGACTGACCTTGCCGGGGGCCGTTTCGGGGGAACGGATGTGAAATGGGTTACCATGGGGGCGTGTGTCTTCCAGCGCTTGAGGAGATTCTTATGACTCATGACTCCCGGCACGGTGCAACCCCCAGGACCGTCGCATGGCGGTCCTTCGTCCCTGGCGTCGTCGGGCTCGCCCTGGTTCTCGGCGGTTGCGGATCCGATTCCGCCGTCCCGGTAGCTTCGGGGACGGTCCCCGCTGCCACGCCGGTCGACGCGGCGGCCGGCGACGCGGTGTTCGCCGGAACGGCGGCCCAGAGGGTCGATCGCAGAAACGGGCTCGGTAAGCCGGTCGTGACCGCTACCGCAGGCGACGGGCAGGTCGCGCTCTCGTGGACTCCTCCGGATGACGAGGGGATCACCGGCTACCAGCTCCGCTACGGCAAGATGGGTCGGGACGGGGGAACGCTGGGCTCCTGGATCGACGTCTTCGGGTCTCAGAACGCGATGAGCCACACGGTGACCGGGCTGGACAACGGGTCGGAGTACCGCTTCCGGGTCCGCGCCACGGGGATCTTCGGCCCCGGTCCGCTTGCGGACCGGGTGACGGCGACGCCTTCCGGTTCGGGCGCGTCTTCGGGTACCCAGCCAGATGAGCCAGATGAGCCGGACAAGCCGAAGCTTCGGACCGGGAATGGAATGCAGCCCTCGGGGGTCGGAGAGGTGACTCGCGGTCTGCAAGGCTCGGCGTACGTGTTGCATGAGGGAAAGGCCCTCACCTTCGGCCTGAGAATCCGGTCTTCGCACGTTCCCTCGGAGACGGTTGTTGCGCAGCTCAAGCTCTCCGAGATCGATTGGAGCGTGCCGGGCTCGGGCAGCGTCCCCATCACCGGCGGCCAGATGGATCGGATCCTGCGACCGGCAAGCGATGTCCGGGTCTCCCCGTCGACGCTCACCTTCACCACGTCGAACTACGGCGTCTTCCAGTGGGTGACGGTCTACGCCCGCGAGGACCAGAACACCACCGACGAGACCATCGTCATCGAGCACTACTTCACCGGTGGCGGCGAGGGCTATCAGCAGGTCAGTCGGTGGATCAACGAAATTCGGGTCATCGACAACGACAGATAGGAGCGGAACGGAACCCGGTCGGATTTCGTCCTCGGCGGCGTCGCCCGTCCGAGGGGGAATCCGCGCTCGTCAGTCGCGTGCTCGTCAGTCGGTTGAGCCGCGGGTTGCCGCCTCGATTGCCACTTGGGTGATCAGGCGCACCAGTTCACTCGGCTGGTAGCGTCGGATCCGCCCATCCGCCCAACGGCCGATCCAGGCGTCTGCGTCCGGCAGCCGGAGCGTGAGTTCGGCCGGTCCCGGGGCTTCCCCCTCCAGTAGGGACCACTGTTCCCGGCCGGTGGTATCCGGGCCGGACCAGCAGATGGCAGGCCCTTCACCGAGGCCGTTCCAGTCACGCATCGGGTGGCTGCGATAGCGGGTCCAGGCCAGCAGGCGCGTTCCGGGGAGTCCGGGAGGCGCAAGCTCGAGCTGGAAGAGCCACGAATTGCCGGAAGCGTCCCGCCGGGACAGCGCGATGTAGTCGCTCACCGACAGTTCTCCGGAATACCACCGGGTTTGCGCCTGCTCCGGGAATTCCTCCTGCAGCCGGTCCTCCAGCAGGGAGAACAGCAGCTTCGTCGCGTCGTTCCAGATGGCCGCCTGCCGCCGGTACGCCTGCTGGAGCTGCGCCTTCGCCTGGTCGAATCCCGGTTCCCTCGATGCGGTTCGCTCCAGTTCGCCGAGGGCGTGCCCGGCCCGCATCAGGATCAGATCGGAGATCGATCGCAGATCCCCGGCTTCGTCGGAGCGGGCGAGCGCCTCGAGGTAGCGGCCCCGGTCCTTGCGTCGGATGATGATGGAGGGATATCCGGCCCGGATCAGCTCCAGATTCAGGATCGCCCGGGAGGTGCGGCCGTTGCCGTCGAGGAACGGGTGGACGTGGGTAAGCCAGGTCGAGAGGACGATCGCCCGCAGGAGACCGGACAGGTCGGAATTCGCGGCCGACCAGTCGGACCAGGCCCGCATGTGGGCCGGAACGTCCGGTGAGGCGGGGGGCTGGTGGTCCGCACCGGAAATCCGCACCTCCTGCGTCCGGAATTTCCCGGCCTGCGGATGGTCTCCGAGAACGAGAGCGTGGATCTCCCGCAGGTTCTGGAGGGTGAGGGTCGCCGGTTCCCGTTGCCGCGCCAGGTCTGCCATGAAGTCGAGGGCCCCGGCAAGCCGCACGGCGTCCTGCGACCAGGCGGGATCGTGTCCGCTGATGGTCACGCCCTTCATGATGGCGAGCTCGGTCTCGCCCACGCTCAGAGGGCTTCCCTCGATGGCGTTCGACTCGGCGATCTGTTCGAACCGCTTGTCGGTGAAGTACGCCCGGAGCGTCTGCTCCGTCAGCGTTCCCTCCGACCGCAGCAATTCCATCCGCCGGTCGAGCCTGCCTGCCCGCTCCGGGAACCGGAATGCGTCGCCGGGATCGGAGTACGGCGTCCCCTTGAGTGCGGTTCGCATGTCATTCCGCGTGGCGGGCGATCACCGTGGCGACGGCCCGGGTGAGTCGCTTCGCATAGCCGATGTGGAGGAACTCGTTCGGGCCGTGGGCGTTCGAGTTCGGGCCGAGGACGCCGGTGATGACGAACTGCGCGTCCGGGAACTGGTCGCCGAGCATCGCCATGAACGGGATCGAGCCACCTTCCCCCATGTGCATGGCGGGCTTGCCCCAGGCCGCGTTCGAGGCGTCGTCGAGCGCGTTCCGGAGCCAGTTCGCAAGCGGCGGCGCGTTCCAGCCTTGCGCCGGTTCGTGGAAGCGCACGGTGACGGTGGCGCCGAACGGCGGGTCGGTCTCGACCGCTTCCCGAAGCGCGGCCTGGGCAGCGGCCGGATCCACGGTGGGTGGGAGCCGGATCGAGAAGTTCAGCGCCACATGGGGAAGCAGGACGTTGCCCGCCTTCTCGAGCGGCGGCAGGCCCTCCTGTCCGGTGATCGCGAGGCTCGGGCGCCACGTTCGGTCGAGGATGCGTTCGCTGGTCGGGATCGCGGCGGCGTGGGTGTCCCCGTGCCAGGGGAACCGGTCGAAGGTGTTTTCGCCCAGGGTGGCGGCGGCCGCCTTCGCCTGGGCGATCCGCTCGGCGGGGATTTCGGTGTGGAAGGCGTCCGCGACCAATCGCCCGGTGTCCGGGTCCTCGAGGCGGTCCAGCAGCCGGCGCAGCACCCGGAGCGGCGGGGGAACCACGCCGCCGGCGTCGCCCGAGTGGACTCCCTCGGTGAGGACATCGGCACGCAATACCCCGCCCACCATCCCCCGGAGCGAGGTGGTGGACCAGAGCTGATCGTAGTTGCCGGCTCCCGAGTCGAGACAGATCACGAGGTCCGGGTTCCCGATGACGTCGGCGAAGTGCTCCATGTACGCGGGCAGGTCCGGGGAGCCGCTTTCCTCCGAGAATTCCACCAGCAGGACCACCCGGGCCCGCTTTTTCCCTTCAAGGGCAACCGCCTTCATCGCGGCGAGGGCGCAGTAGAGCGCGTACCCGTCGTCGGCGCCGCCGCGCCCGTAGAGCCGGTCCCCTTCCCGGACCGGCTTCCAGGGACCGAGGCCGTCGCGCCAACCGGTCATTTCGGGCTGCTTGTCCAGGTGGCCGTACATCAGGATGGTCCCGTCGGCTTCGCCCGGACAATCCAGCAGCAGCAGCGGCGTCCGTCCCGGAAGGCGTCCCACCCGGAGCTCCGCTCCCGGGGGCGCGTGGCGCTCCATGAAGGCGCGTCCCATCCGGAGCGCCTCCTCCATGTGGCCGTTGGCTTCCCAATCGGGATCGAACAGGACCGAAACGTTCGGCACCGCGATGTACTCGGTGAGGGAGGGGAGGATCTCGTCTTCCCAGAAGCGGTCGACGAAGGCCCGGGTGTCGCTCATGTTCCGAATACTAGAGGGGTGCGGCCCCCCCGGTTCAGCGGGAGCGCCGCGGGGCCAGGGCCACGAACAGCGCGCCCGCACCGCCCTCCGGCTCGGGGGTGACCTCCCAGGCTTCGACCAGTTCCGGCTTCCAGCTGGCGAGCCACTCGGGAACGCGCTCGCGAAGCACCGAACGCCCTCCGGGGGATCCACGCCCCTTGCCGTGCACCACCTTCACCGCCTGGCATCCCGCCTCGCGCCGGGAGCGCAGGAACGACTCGATCCTCGGCCGGGCGGCAGCCCGGGTCATCTGCCGGACCGAAATCTCGGGGACATTCCGACTCCCGTTGCGGAGTCTCCGCAGCACCGTTGCGGCGGAGGGCGGCGGCGCCCGCCGCGGCGGAGGTTTCGGAAGCTGTTCCGGAAGCGCGCGGACCGCCCGCTCGAACTCGTCGCCGGATTCCCGTGCACCCGGTTCCGGGGCATCCGTTTCGGAGCCCGATATCGCCCCCTGCATCGCCCGTTCGAACTCGGCGCGCTCCGCGTCCGTCAGCTGGCCGGGCGGCGCGTTCGGGAGGCGGCCCCTCATGCCGGGTATCTTCGCACCCGGGCGGAAGCCGGGGTGGATCCTGCTAGCATGCGGAACGCGGAATTCCGATGATGCGAAGCCTCGTTCCCGCCCTGCTCCTCCTTGGCGCCGCATTTCCGGCGGCTGCCCAGTACGGGTATTTTCCCGAGCAGCCGGAGGCGGTCTCGGTGGAGGATCTGGCGCGCACACCCGGCCGGTACCACGAAACGGCGGTCCTGGTCCGGGGCCGGCTGGGTTTCGGGGTGGGCACCGACATGAGAGTGCATGTCCTCGAGGATCCGGACAATTTCGCAAGCGAAATCCTGATGGCCGAGCCCTTCATGGCGGGTCAGCAGCTCCAGTTCCTCGGCGCCAGCGAATTGGAGGTGGAGGGATGGTTCTTTTCCACCCGGATGCTCGACCAGTACACCGCTCGAGCGCATCCGATCCTGCGCAACTACCCCTTCGATCCATCCTGGATCAATTCCATGGACATGCGATCCGAGGGATTTCTCGCTGTCGTATCGGTCGTGCCGGCGGGGACCACCGACGACCTGGCGGAGGAGCGCGGGAAGGCGGCCCGCGCCGAGATGGAAATCGGCGACGCCGTCAAGATCGAGCCGGGGAGCGTCGCTGCCGTGTCGCTCCACGACCTGCTGGCTGCTCCCGGCCCGTATGTGGGCCACCGGATCGAGGTGGTGGGGAAGTTCCGCGGGAACAACCTGTTCGGCGACCTCTCCATCCATGACAAGCGGACGCCCCGTGATTTCGTGATCAAGACCGCGGACGACGCGATCTGGGTCACCGGGATGCGTCCGGCGGGGAAGGGATTCCGCCTGGATCCGAAGCGTCGCCGCGATACCGGGGAGTGGATCCGGGTCTTCGGGCGTCCGTGGATGTCCGACGGGATGGTGTTCCTGCGCGCCGAGCGGCTGGAACTCGCCGGGAATCCCGAAGACCCCGACCTGGAACCGGTGGACATCCGGGCCGCCGAGGCCGAAGCCCGAAAAGAGGACACCCGACCCCTCCGGGTGGTGTTTTCGCTGCCACTCGACGGCGAGCGGGCGATCCCGCTGGACAGCCAGTTCCGGGTGCAGTTCTCCAACCGGATGGACCCCGCCTCCTTCAACGCCTCGGTGGACCTGCTCTACGAGAACGACTGGGACGCGAATCCCTTTCCCGATCTCGAGGTGACCTACGATGCGGCAAACCGCACGATGCTGGTCATTCCGAACGCCGAACTCGAACCGGACCGCGACGTCTACCTCCTGCTCTACAAGGAGATCCGGGACGAGCACGGCCAGGCGCTGGAAGCGCAACCGGACGCTGCCGAATGGGATGGGGATGCCGTCCGCGTGCTGCGGTTCCGGACGGCTTCGTCTTGAGCACGACTCCGGTCGCGCTCACCATCGCCGGATCGGATTCCGGCGGGGGCGCCGGCATCCAGGCAGACCTCAAGACCTTCGCCGCCCACCGGGTCTACGGCGTCTCGGCGCTCACCGCGGTCACCGCCCAGAACACGGTTGCGGTGACCGGAGTCCAGGAGATTGCGCCCGAACTGGTACGGGCCCAGATTCGCACGGTGGTCGACGACTTTCCGGTGGCCGCCGCCAAGACCGGCATGCTTTCCTCGGCCGCGATCATCGAGGCGGTCGCGGAAGCGGTCTCCGGGTATCCGCTGGTGGTGGATCCGGTGATGGTGGCCAAGAGCGGCGACCGGCTTCTGCGGCCCGATGCGGTGGAGGCCCTTCGGACCCTGCTGCTGCCCCTCGCGGCCCTGGTGACCCCGAACCTTCCGGAGGCGGAGGACCTGGTCGGGTTCCCGGTGCGGGACGAGGACTCCATGCGCCGCGCCGGAAGGAAGCTGCTGGAGTTGGGCCCCGGGGCGGTTCTGGTCAAGGGCGGGCATCTCCCCGGCGGGGACATCGCCGACGTGCTGGTCGACGGGGATTCGGAGATCGCGTTTCGTTCCCCGAGAATCGCGACCCGCTCCACCCACGGGACCGGATGTACCCTGTCGGCCGCGATCGTCGCCAATATCGCGGCCGGCCTCCGGCTTCCGGAGGCGGTTGCCCGCGGCCGGGACTACCTTCAGGAAGCGATACGCCGGGCCGTCCCCCTCGGGCGGGGTCACGGTCCGCTTGCCCACCTTCCCGGATGACATGGATTCCTTCCTCCTCACCGGTCTCCCCCTGGATGCGGAAGCGGCCGCTGCCGGCCTGGTCACCCGGGAAGATGGGGCGCTCGTCGTGTTCTCCGGGGTGGTGCGGCAGACGAACCGCGGGAAGGCGGTGCTCCACCTGGAGTACGAGGCCTACGAAGCGATGGCGATTCCGGTACTGGAGCGGGTAGCCGCCGACGTGCGCGAGCGTTTCGGGGTGGAGCGGCTCCGGGTGCACCACCGGGTCGGCCGCGTGGAGATCGGGGACACCAGCGTGGTGGTGGCCGCTGCCGCCCCCCACCGGGGCGCCGCCTTCGAGGCGGCCCGGCACACCATGAACGAGATCAAGCGCATCGTTCCCATCTGGAAGCACGAGTTCTTCAAGGGCGGGGACACCTGGATCGAGGGACCGATGGAGCCCGTCACCGAGTGATTTCGGTCCTTCTGTTCGCGGCCGCCCGTCAGGCGTTTGGCGCCGCGCGGCTTCGGGTTCCCCATCGGGAAGGGATGACCGCGCTCGATGTCTGGACCGGACTGATCCGGGAGAAACCGGCGCTCAAGGCCCTCGATTCCTCGGTGAGCGTGGCGGTGAACCACCGTTTCGTCCCCCGCGAGACCCGCCTTGCGGACGGCGACGAGCTGGCCTTCCTGCCTCCGGTCAGCGGCGGCTGAGCTTCTGCTCGAGCCGCTGGCGCCGCGCCAGGAGCTGTTTCCGGAACCCGGGTGGCAATCCCGGAACCCGGTCGAGGCGCTCCCAGGCGTCCTCGGCATGAAGCAGCGCCTGTCGGACGTCGCCGTTCCGGTGTTCCTCGATCTTGGCGAGCTCCTGAAGCGCCTCCAGTTTCTCGCGATGGTCCTCCGGGGAGATTGCGCCGAAAAGGCGCGCCGCTTCCCGGTGGTCCCCGGCTTTCTTTCGGATCCGGCCCAGATCGAGGAGGCACCGGTCCCGCGGCGTCCCCCCGAGCCCGGCGTCGAGCGCCCGTTCCAGTTGCAGCGCGGCCCGTTCCGCTTCTCCCCGTCGGAACAGGTGGTGTCCCACCCCGTAGATGTCCTCGGCGGACTCCCCGCCCCAGCGGTCCCCGAGGCGCTCGGCCGAGTGCACGGTCAGCGCCGCGAGGGTGCGGATGTCGTAGCGATTGTGCGAGAGCACCGCGCCCATGAGCGGGTGCCTCCCGCTCCGGAGGGATTCGAAGAACACCCGGGGGATCCGGGCCCCCGGGATGTCCTCGTCGCGCTCGATGCCGAGCACCGTCCGTTCGAGGTCGGCCAGCGCCGCGCTTGTGTGCCGGGGTTTGTAGAGCCGCCGTGCGGTGTGCAGCAGGTCGAGGTGGCGCATGCCGGCAAACGGGTACGGGAGCTTGTGCATCCCGTATCGCGTTTCCAGCAACGGCATGTCGAAGGCCTCGCCGTTGTACGTGACGAGGTGTTTCCGTCCGGCGGCGTGTGCCGCCAGCTCTTCCAGCATCGGCCGCTCCCCGGCCATGCTCCGCATCAGGAACTGGCTGATGCGGAAGGAGTCCTGGTGGACATGACCGATCCCCACCAGGAAGGCGTAGGTGCCGGTGCCGCCGGCGAGTCCGCTGGTCTCGGTATCGAGGAAAAGGGCGTCCGCGAGGCATACCGGGGGCCGTTTCCGGGAGATGGGGAGTCGGGCCGTCTCCCGTTGCCGCATGCCGCGCAGCTCCTCCAGAACCACGCCGCCGTAGGGAAGCGCCAGCGGAAAATCGTGGTCGGTGCGCCGCCAGGACGCGCCCGCTGGCGGGGCGGAGGGTTCCGTCGTCCACCCGGCCTCCGTCCGGCGGACCAGCTGCCGTAGCCGGGCGAGCCGTTCCTCCCGGCTCGAAGGGACGGGGGCCGGGGGAACGACCCGGGGACGAATTCCCTGGAGGCGTTCCGCCAGCGACCGCTTCGAGGTCATGCGGTCCCGCCCAGGATGGCGAGCGCCGCCGCCTTGCCGCGGGGACCCACTTCCTCCGATGGTCCGACGCAGGAGGGGCAGCCGGCCCGGCATCCGCATCGCTCGATCAGGGTACGGGTCTCGCGCAGCAGGGCCTCGCGCTCGTTGAAGAGCGGTTCGGAGAGTCCCACTCCGCCCGGGTAGTTGTCGTAGATGAATATGCGCGGACCGGCGCCTTCCGCCCCGGCCTCCTCGTCGCGGGAACCGACGGCGACTCCGATGTCGTTCGGTTCGCTCATGACCAGGGTGGCGGCCACCGCCCGCAATGCGTTCCGAATCCCGCGGATGCCGCCGCGCCGCTCCCCGGGTCCGAAGCCGGTGGCGTGCAGCACGTCCACCGGGGGTTCCAGCCAGAAGGCGGTTGTTTGCATCTCCACCGCCGGCATGTCCAGATCCCCGGAACCCACATTCTCGCCGGTGTGGAAGCGGATCTTCTTGAATCCCACCACCTGTCGGACCACGTGCACCTCGCCATGGGCGCCGGGGATGCCGGGGACCGGCGCCCGGTCGAAGGTGTCGAGGACCGACACCCGGGTGTGGGTGATGGCGTCGGTGTAGTAGTCGCTCGCTACCGGTCGCACCTCCGCCCGCCGATTCCGGTGGTCCAGCTCCTCCACGATCCAGGTCTCGCTCTCCACCATGTGGATGGCCTTCGGATGGAGTGCGGAATGGGCGCTCACGAAGTCCATTTCGCCGAGGATGCGGTTTGTCTCCCGGTCGTGGATCACGAAGTTGTCGGAGCTCGCCGAGCGCAGGCTCACGCTGTGCGCCGGACAGGAATCGGCAGTCCAGTACCAGCGGTCTCCGGAGTGGTGGAGCAGGCCCTCCCGCTCGATCACTCCGAGGAGCTCATCGAGGTTCTCGCCGCCGAAGGTTTCTCCCGGGCGGAACGGCAGTTCGAAGGCCGCGCACTTCACATGCTCGACCAGGATCGAGAGGTTGTCGGGGTTCACGAGGCCCCGCTCGGGGGAACCCCCGAAGAACCAGTCCGGATTCCGGATCACGAACTGGTTGGTCGGTGAGGAATTCGCCACCAGCACGGCGGCCGCCGCCCCGCCGCGGCGTCCGGCGCGTCCCGCCTGCTGCCAGGTGGAGGCGATGGTCCCCGGGTAGCCGGCCATCACGGCGACATCCAGGCCGCCGATGTCGATTCCGAGCTCCAGCGCGTTGGTGGAGACGACCCCCTGCACCGTCCCGTCCCTGATGCCCTGTTCGATTTCCCGGCGCGTTTTCGGGAGGTAGCCACCGCGGTAGCCGCGGATCCTTCCGATCCGGTCCGGCTTCCGTTCCCGATCGGTCTTCAGGTAGCGGACCAGCACCTCGGTGGCGTTTCGCGAGCGGGCGAAGACGATCGTCTGAAGGCCGGCCTCCAGGAAGCCGCGGGCGAGTCGTCGCACTTCGTTCTGCGATGACCGGCGGATTCCGAGCTCGGGGTTGACCACCGGGGGATTGTGGAAGACGAAGAACCGTTCGGTCCGGGGCCCCCCGCTTCGCGTCATGAGTTCCACCGGCCTTCCGACAAGCCGTGCCGCCAGTTCACCGGGGTTGGCGATGGTGGCCGAGCTCAGGATGAACTGCGGATCGGAGCCGTAGTGCCGGCAGACCCGGTGGAGGCGCCGGAGGATGTTGGCGACATGGCTCCCGAAAACTCCCCGGTAGGTGTGCATTTCGTCCACCACGAGGTAGCGGAGGTTCTCGAACATCTTCGCCCAGCGGGTGTGGTTGGGGAGGATCCCGGCGTGGAGCATGTCCGGGTTGGTGATGACGATGTGGGCGCGGGTGCGGATGCGGCGCCGCGCGTCACCCGGGGTGTCCCCGTCGAAGACGTCGGCGCGGATTTCCGGCCCTGCTTCCCGCGCCAGGTCGAGCAACTCCCCGCACTGGTCGCGGGAGAGCGCCTTGGTCGGGAACAGGTACAGCGCCCGTGCGTCCGGTTCCCGGAGGATCCGGTTGAGGACCGGGAGGTTGTAGCAAAGGGTCTTGCCCGAGGCGGTCGGGGTGACGATGGCCATGTCGGCGCCGGCTTCCACCCGGTCCACCACCTCCCGCTGGTGGGTGTAGAGCTGTTTGACGCCGCGGCGCACGCACGCCTCCCGGAGGGGGGCCGCCAGCGAGTCCGGGAAGTCGGCGTACTTCGCGGGCCGGGCCGGGAAGTGGGCGATATGGGTGATGCCGCCGGAGGGATTCCGGTCGGAGAGTTCGCCGATGGCGCGATGGATGGCCCGATGGCGCTCCTCGGCAGTGAGAGCGGGCATCAGCAGTTCCCCGGGGTCATCCCCGGATCCTCCTCGGGGAAGCGCCGGGGCCACCTCCGGGAAAACACCGGGAACACTCCCGTGGAGCACCGGCCCCCCCGGGGAAGTCACGGGGTTTCTGCGAGCGCAGCGGGCATATTCCGGTGGGCGTCACGGGACTTGTCCGGCAAGTTGCGGGGAAGCCCTTGGAGGTCATGGGTTTTTCCGAGGGAAGCATCGGGCGCCTTCGGAGCAAGTCCCGGTGTCCGGGACGGACGGGAGCCTTCCCGCGGAGGTCACGGAGCCCCCTCCGGGAAACCTCTCCGTTACGTGACCGGGAGTACTCCCGTGGAGCCACCGGAAGCTTCGATGGAGTCACCGAGAAACCCCCGCGCCCGCACAGGCGCTCTGTCGGAGCGAAGCTGAAAGCCACCGGAAGCACTTCGATGGAGTCACCGAAGCCCCTGCCGGGGAAATCACCGGGAACACCCCGGGCGGGGCGCGCAATCGGGGGATCGCCAATACCGGTCCTGGCGGGAACCACCCGGCCGGATCGCCAACCGCCGTCTTCCGTGTCGCCTGGCCGGCCTGGCGGAAGCGTGTGGGAATCGAACCCACCATCCCGGGGATCAACCCGGAATCAACGGATTTGAAGTCCGCGGAGGCCGCCAGACCCCATGCGCTTCCAAGGTGGTTTCGGCCGACTGGCGAGCCGGGCCGGTGGAGCTGACGGGGATCGAACCCGTGACCTCGTGAATGCCATTCACGCGCGCTCCCAGTTGCGCCACAGCCCCAGTCCGGCCTGCCCGGTCGCGTCGCTCCGACGTGAACCGGAACAACGGGTAACTGTAGCAGCCCGGCTGTCACCTGGCGCCCAGCAGCAGGTCGGGCAGGAACAGGCTGGTTTGTGGCAGGAAGGTCACGAGGGCGAGGACCGCCAGCAGGGCGAGGATGAACCAGATGTTCACGCGCATCACCTTGGAGATCGAAGTCCGGGCAATGGAGCAGGTGGTAATCAGGACGGAGGCCACCGGCGGCGTCTGCTGGCCCACCGCGAGGCTCACGGTGACCATCATCCCGAAGTGGATGGGGCCGATTCCGGCGGATTCGGCAAGCGGGAACAGGATCGGCACCAGCAGCACCACGGCTGCGGCGCTGTGAAGGATGGTGCCCGCGAGCAGCAGGATCGCGTCCAGGACGAGCGCCACCTGCCAGTCGGCGCCCACCCGGGACAGCACCCACCCGCTCAGGCGTTCCGGCGCCTGCTGGTTGGCGAGGTACCAGCCAAGCACCGCCGAACCGGCAACCAGCACCATGACCACCGCGGTCTGCCGCGACGACTCGACGAGCGCCTCACCGAGATCGGTCCGGTGCAGCGTCCGGTAGAGCAGCGCTCCCATCAGCAGCGCGAGCAGCACCGCGACCGCCGCTGCCTCGGTGGCGGTGAACCAGCCGAGGAAGATGCCGCCGAGAATAAGGGCCGGAATCAGCAACGGCCAGGCCGCCGCCCGAAACGACCGGGCCGCGCGGTCCCGGCGGAAGGGAACGGACTCGCCGAAACCGCCCCGGGTCGCGAGCATCCGGCTCACCACCATGATGAGCGCCCCGGCGAGTACTCCCGGGACGAAGCCGGCAAGGAAGAGCCGGGCGATCGACGCGCCGGTGACCGCCCCGTAGAGGATCATCGGGATTGACGGGGGGATCAGGATGGCGATGGTTGCGGAGGAGGACAGCACCGCTGCCGCGAAGGGCGCCGGGTAGCCCCGGTCCTTCATGGCCGGGATCAGCACGCTCCCGAGGGCGGCGGCGTCGGCCACGGCGGACCCGGACATCTCCGAGAACAGCATGCTGGATGTGGTGGTGGTCATCGCCAGGCCGCCGCGCAGCCAACCCACCAGCGAATTGGCGAATTCGGTGAGCCGGTGGGATATTCCCGCCCGGTTCATCAGGGTGCCGGCCAGGATGAAGAGGGGCACCGCGACCAGCGGAAACGAGTCGGTCCCGTTGAACAGGCGGAGGGGCACCACGATGAGCGGGGTGTCGGTGGTGAAGCCGATCGCCAGCAGCGATGCGCCGATCAGGACATAGCCGATCGGCATTCCGGTCAGCAGCAGCCCGGCTGCCGCGAACACCCCGATCAGGATCTCCAACGCTTCACCTCCGGAAGGCCTCCCGCAACCGGCGGGCTTCCAGCACCGCGGTGAGAACGGCAAAGAGCGGGAGCACCAGGTAGAAGACTCCCATCGGCACCGGCATGGTGATCGCCCGCTCGGTCAGGAACCGGGTGGCCAGCAGCGTCCCGTACCAGGCGAGTACGAGATGGAGGACCAGCATGGCGAGGTGCTCCGCGATGCGTCCGACCCGGCGCACCCGCGGGCCCGCCCGGTCCAGCAGCTCCCGGATGCCGATGTGGGCGCGGTCCCGGCGCGCCAGCACCGCCCCCAGGAAGGTGAGCCAGACGAGCAGGAAACCCGCCAGCTCGTCATAGAACCCCACCCCGGCGCCGAAGCCGTGGCGGAGTACGACCTCGACGAGGCAGATCGCCGCGATTGCCGCCAGGATCAGGGAGCAGGCGCCGGCGAGCAGGTCCCGCCGACCGCTCACTCGGCGAGCCTCCGGACTTCCTCGATCCAGTCCGGCCCGAACCGCTCCCGATAGTGGTCGAACATCGGCTCGGCGGCGCGCGCGAAGGCCGTCCGGTCCACCTCGTTCACTTCGAGTTGCCCCGCAAGTTCCCGGATCAGCCGGGTGTCCTCGCCGGCGAGGAACTCCCGCAGCCAGCTCCCGGTTTCCCCGGCGGCGTCCAGGATTCCCTGCCGGACATCCTCCGGGAGGCGCTCAAGGAAACCGGTGCGCATGACCGGATAGGACGGGGTGTACACGTGGTTCGAGACCGAGAGATATTTCTGGACCTCGTGGAACCGCGCCGCGGTGAGTTGGGCGAGGGGGTTCTCCTGTCCGTCCACCACCCCCTGGCGGAGCGCCGAGAACACCTCGCCGAAGCTCATCGAGGCCGGGCTGGCGCCCAGGGTGGAGAACAGCCGTACCCGCTCCGGATCCTTCGGGGTCCGGAGGCGGATGCCCGCCAGATCCGCCGGGGTGACGACCGGGCGCACGTTGTTGGTGATGACCCGGAACCCGTTCTCCCAGAACGCGAGGAGCGTGAGCCCGTGCTGTTCCTCCAGCGCGGCGGCGAGACTCCGGCCGATTTCGCTGGCGGCGACCCGCTCGAAGTGATCCCGGTCCCGGATCAGGAACGGCAGGTCGAAGATCCCGAATTCGGGAGCCACCGAATGAAGCACCGACGAGGGAAGATGCATCTCCAGGGTTCCGAGCCGGAGCCCCTCCAGCATCTCCTTGTCCTCACCGAGCTGCGCGGTTCCGAAGATCCGGATTTCGACGCGCCCCGGAAAGCGCGCTTCCACCAGTTCCTTGAACCGCCTCGATCCGTGGTCGAAGGGCGAGCCGGGAAACCCGATGTGCCCGATGCGGATGACGGTCGCCCCATCCCCGTCGCCGGAGGAACAGGAGACGCCCATCACCAGGGCGAGAGCGGCGACAGCGAATCTCACCCTGCGGATTGAACCACGGTTCGGGCGCCCGGGGATGGCCCCGGTCGGCGCCCGCCCCCAACCCCGGTGTTCGCGTTCCCCCACAACCGCCGGACGTCGCGGGTCAGGGCCGGCTGATCCTCCCGGGGGGGCAACCCCCGTCGATCAGTCCGGGCGCGGCGGTTGTCCCGGCTCCGGTTCCGCTCGCCGAGGGATCGGCGCATGCCGGTCTTCGGCGGTGCGGGGACGGAACGAAGAAGCAGACGGTCCTCCGGGCAAGCCCGAAAGGGCCGTCCGTCGACGACGGGCGAGTGTCCGGTGATCGCGAACGGACCCCCGGCCGGCGCGCCCCGCGCGATCAGACGGAGAGCGCGGTGGCGTGTCCGCGGGTCCTCACGGAATACCCCGGTGGGCGCCCGGAACCCGGACCGTATCCGATTACACCTCGTTCCCGTGCACCAGGGCCGTGGTTGTCCGGTGGCGGATGTTTCCCCCGAGGCGTTTCGCCAGATAGACCTTGGACTCGCCGTTTTCGATGGGGTGGGCTTCGTACTTGATGACATCGAACCGCAGGTTCGTGAGAGTGCCGCGCATCTCGTAGTACCGGTTCTTGGTCTTGACCACGATCTCGCGGAATCCCCGCTCGACCGCCCACTCCTCCACGTATTCCGAGAGTGCCCGGAAGTGACCCTGGCCGCGCCAGTCGCTGCGGGTGCCGCCGAGCCAGGCGTACAGGATGCGCTGTCCGGCGAACCGCACCGCGCCGTGCAGCTTGCCCACCAGATCGACGAGCGCGGGATCGTCCTCTTCGGCGTGCACCTCGTGGACCACCCGGTACGAGACCGGGACCAGCTGGGTCGGGTCTTCCGGGAGCGGCGCCTCCACCATGAAGATGCCGTGCTCGCGTCCGGCCAGCCGCCGCCGGATCTCCCAGGCGTCCTTCTTCCGGTCGAATTCGCCGAAGAACTCCTCGATGAACTGGATTTCGAGCGCGCCGCGTTCCAGCGGGTACTGGCGGATCCGGTCCCTCGGTTCCACCGGCTCAGATCCGGGGAGCCGGCGGAAGCTGCGCGCGGGAACCCAGGTCCTCCTCGATGCGAAGGAGTTCGTTGTACTTGGCGACTCGCTCGCCGCGGCAGGGAGCGCCCGACTTGATCTGGCCGGCGCCGGTGGCGACCGCAAGGTGGGCAATGGTGGCGTCGCCGGTATCCCCCGAGCGATGGCTGAGCATCGCCGCGAATCCGGCACTCCGGGCCCGGCGCATCACGGCGAGGGTCTCGCTGAGGGTCCCCACCTGGTTCGGTTTTACGAGGACGGCGTTCGCCGCCCGTTCCCGGATCCCCCGTTCCAGCCGGTCGAGCCGGGTGACGAACAGGTCGTCGCCGATGATCTGCAGCTTTTCCCCAAGCGCCGCCCGGAGCTCGATCCATCCCTCCCAGTCGTCCTCGTCGAGACCGTCCTCTATCGAGAGGATGGGGTACTGCCCGGCCCATTTCCGGTACATCCCGATCATGTCCGCCGCGGTTCGCGGCGGAGCCTGGTCCTCGTAGTGGTAGGCCCCGTCGCGGTGGAACCCGCTCGCTGCCACATCAAGGGCGATCCCGGCCTGTTCCCCGGGACGCAGTCCCGCTGCCGCGATGGCCTCCATCAGCAGGTCGAGCGCCGTTTCGGCGGCGTCCACCGCCGGGGCGAAGCCTCCCTCGTCCCCGACTCCGGTTCCGAGGCCCCGGCGGCGCAGCGAGTCGCCCAGGCAGTGATGGATCGCCACCCCCGCTGCGAGCGCCTCGGAAAAGCGCGAAAAGCCGAGCGGCGCGATCATGAATTCCTGGACCCGGAGTCCGTTGTCGGCGTGTGCCCCGCCGTTCAGCACGTTCAGGAACGGAATCGGCAGGGTGTTCGCGAGGACGCCCCCGAGCCAGCGGTACAGCGGCACGCCGGCCGCTCCGGCGGCCGCGTGGGCGTTTGCCAGCGAGACCGCGAGGATCGCGTTGGCGCCCAGGTTCGACCGGTCGGAAGTCCCGTCGAGTTCGAGGAGCAGCGCGTCGATGGTGTCCTGGTCGCTGGCGTCCTCGCCAACGAGTTCCGCGTCGATCCGGTCGTGGATGTTCCGGATCGCCTGCCGGACCCCCCGTCCGCGGTACCGGCCCGCCTCCCCGTCCCGGAGCTCCACCGCCTCGTGCCGCCCGGTGGAAGCTCCGGCGGGCGCCGCCGCCCGGCCGATCACACCCCCGACGAGCCGGACTTCGGCCTCCACCGTCGGGTTGCCCCGGGAGTCCAGGATTTCCCGGCCCCGGATCCGGTCGATCCGCCGTCCGTCGTCTGGCGCTTCATGCATCCTGGGTTTCTCTGTCGGGTTCGTTTCGTTCGGCGCGAACGGTACACCCTCGCCGGGCGTCGCCCACAGCGGAGCACTTCGCCGAGCGGCCCGGGACGAAGGCATCCGTGGGGCGCCTGGTGCGTGCGGAGGTTTGCCCGCATCGGCGCCGTTCGTGGATCCGTCCCGGTCCACCGGGCGAGCCGGAGGCCTCCGCGCCGGAATTTCGATGCGCCACGGTACCCGGCCGTGCCCGGGAAACCCCCTGATCCCTCCCGCGCCGTCGATGGCAGTTGACAGCGGCGGTCGGACACGATTCACTTACGGGACAGTGGTACTCATGCCGGTTCCGTCAGGAACGCACCGAACGGTGGCATTCGCCCTTTCCTTCGGGTTGTTGCCCGTCGCCGGTTTGGCGGGTGGGCATCAGGATCCGGTGCTGCTGGCGCGCGCGGCGGCGGTCACCGAAGACGGATCCTCCGCCTCGTTGCCGCTCGCCCCGGCGAACATCATGGTGCTCGCCGAGATCGCCGGAATCGTGGCCACCGAGTCCGGCCAGCCGCTTCCGGGCGCCCTGGTTTCGGTCGCTGCCGAGGACGAGAGCGCGCCCCGGTTCGCGGTCACCGACGTCGACGGGCGTTTCCGCATCCGGGAGGCGAATCCGGGCCAGTACAGCCTGCGCGCCTACCTCGCCGGATTCCTGCCTTCCCCCGAGGCGCGGGTGCGGGTCAGCTCCGGGGTCCGGGCGGCGGACACCCTGCTTCTCCGGATGGCGGCCGTGGCAGCCGGCCCCTCCTCCGGCTCGCTCTCCGAGTTGCGCTGGCTGCTCCAGCGCGGGCGGCGCCATGTTTTGAAGCAGCGTGAGGCTTCGCTTCGCTTCGAGGAGGACGCCTTCGACTTCGGCGGCACGCGTCCGGTGTTGCCGGGGGCGTTCGAGGGCGAGTTCGGATTCTTCGCCGGCTCGGGGAGCACCCTCGGGTTCTCCGGGGGCAGCGCGGTGGATTCGGGAGTTGCCTACACCCGTTTCGAGCTTCCGTCCACCGCCCGGGGCGACTGGGAGGCCGAAGTCCGGCTCATGGAGTCGGCGATCGCTTCATGGGCCGTGAACATTTCGTACCGGATGGAGGAGTACGACGGTCATGCTCCGAGTGTGGGCATCGGCTACCAGCGCCACACGTATCGGGACACCGGTGGCTTCCCCCCGCCAGCGGCTCCGATCCGGGATGCCGATCTGCTCCATGCCGAAAACGCCGAGTGGGATGGCGCGGCCTTCGTCGCCGACGAATTCACCGCGGGCCGCACCACGGTGAACACCGGCCTCACCTACCGGCGTTTCTCCTGGCACGGCGGACAGAGCGGTTTCGCGCCGCGCGCGGTCGTCGAATACCGCCCGACGGAGAACTGGTCGATCCTCTCCGGCATGGCGGTTCGGGTGGATGCGCCCCTCGGGGACGATCCGGCACTGCTCTCGCGGGTCGCCACTGCCGACATGGTGGCGGTGGATCCCGCCCGGTTCCGAAAGTCGGCAGCGCAGCGCAGCGTGCGCTGGCAGGCGGGCGTGAATCGCGTCCTGGATCCGGGGATCACCTTGGGGGTCCGTGCATTCCGCGAGGACACCGCCGACCAGTTGACGCGCACCTTCGAGCCCCGGCCGTTCGGGGGCGGACAGTTCCACATCCAGGACGCCGGGGACTTCTCCGCACACGGGTTCGCCGTCGATCTGATCCGCGAAACGACTCCGGTGAATCGTCGCCTCGATGTGGGCGGGCGGGTTTCGTGGGTCATGGCGGTCGTGCGCCAGACGGATGCCGGAGCGTGGGCTTCGATCGGCGGGTTGCGGGCTCCGGTCGGTCTCCTGGCGTTGTCGGACGGCTCCCGGATTCAGGACGTGTCCGCTGTGGTCTCCGCTCGGGTCCGTCCTTCGGGAACCCGCTTCCACGCTGCGTATCGGCTGATCCGGCATCCGGGCCTGGTCGTGGCTTCCCACGGGGATGGCGCCACCTCCCGGTTCGAGGTCGAGTTGGTGCAGCTCATTCCCTTCGCGGACTGGAGCGGCACCGAGTGGGAGCTCTCGGTGGCGGTGCGCGACCTCTTCTTCCAGGATTTGATCGGTCGTTCCCTGCTTGACGAACTGGCGGTGGCCCATGCTCCCCGCCGGGTTGTCGGCGGGCTTGCCGTTCGTTTCTGACGGCGGAGCGGTTCCGCTTCGGGGTCGCGGTTGGTGTCTCCGCGTGTATCCGATATAATGGTTTGTTCCGTTTTTTTGGATAGACCCTGCTCCATTAACGAGCCGCGATGAACTTCCCCGCGCCGACCGCTGCCTCGGGCATCTCGGCGTCGCCGCGATGATCCTCCGCCGGATTCGGGTGCTTCTGCCGGGAGGCGGGTTCCGATCGCTCCTGGCGCTTGCGGCGACCGCGCTGCTGCTGGTGCTGGTGACGGCCAATGTCGTGCGGCAGGTGCGCGCCGAGGTCATGGACGACGGGGTGTACTGGGGGATGGAGCGTGGTTCGGTGGTGGCGCTGCGGGTGGATGGCGCCGGTGCCGGCGCGGGCGTCCGGCCCGGAGACACCCTTCAGGCGATAGCCGACGACCGGACCGGAGCGGTCTTCATGGTCGAGTCGCCGCTCGATGTCCGCCGGGTGCTGGATACGACCGCGGCTGGCGGTTCCCTTCGCTATGTCCTGGTTCGGGAGGGGGTTCGCCGGGGGCTGATGCTCCCGGTGGCCCCGCTTCCCCGGCAAAATCCGACGCTCTACTTCTTTCTCGTGGTGGTGGGTGTCTTCGCCGGGGGGGCCGGCGCCTTCGTGTTCGCCTTCCGCCGGGGGGCATCGGCGGCGACCCACTTCTACGGGTTCTGCACCCTGTGGCTCATGGCGTTCGCCTTCTCCTTCACCGGCGAACTCGACCTGCTGGACCACACCTTCTTCTGGCTGGACCGGATCGGAGTGATCCTCTTCCCGCCGGTCTTCCTGCACCTCGCGCTGGTCTTCCCGTATCCGGGGCGGTTTCTCCGGGGCCGCCCCCGGCTGCTTCGCTGGATCTACCTTCCCCCGGTCGCGCTGCTTGCGGTCTCGCTCGCCTCCCGGCTGCTCTATTTCTCGCCGTTCGGTTCGGGTCCGATGATCATCACCGGGAGCGAACGCCTGCTGGGGCTTCTCGAGCCGGTTCTCTGGGCGCTGTATTCAGTGGCCGCCTTTGCCGCGTTCGTGGACTCCTACCGGCGGGCCGAGAGCGTCACGGTTCGAAAGCAGCTCAAGTGGATCGTGTGGGGCACGGGCTGCGGCACCCTCCCGTTCGCGGTGATCTACGCGATCCCCCATGTCATGGGACTCCCGACCACCACCGGGATGGAGCTGTCGCTCATCCCGATGGCCCTGGCGCCCCTGTCGTTCGCCTACGCGATCGTCAAGTACCGGCTGATGGACGTGGAAATCCTGTTCAAGCGGGGTCTTTTCACTGCATCGCTGATGGGAGTCATCGCCGCCGTCTATCTGGCGGCGTATTTCCTCGGGACCAGGTATGTGGGCGCCGACGAGCACTCCCTGCTGATCGCGGTGCTGTCGGCGATCATTGCCGCGCTCGTGTTGCCCGCGTTCCGCGACCGGGCCGAGCGTTTCGTTGACCGGCTCTTCTACCGGGAGAAGTACGACTTCCGGCGGGCGCTCGTTCGACTCGCCTCCGAGATGAACTCCCGGCTCGATCTGGAGACGCTCGGCGAGCGCCTGGTGGAGCGGATCGCCGAGACCTTCCGCCTCGACCGGGTCGCGCTCCTCGCCGCATCGGATTCGCCTGCCCGGGAGATGCGGGTGCTGTCCGCGCACGGGGCCCCCGGCGGGGATGACGCGGCGCTGGCGGCTGTTGCCGCTTCGTCCGAGGTCGCCCGGAGGCTTCGTTCCGGCAGGGTCGCCCGGTTCACCGATGCCACCGTTGCCGGGGAAAGCTGGATGCGGTGTGCGGTCCCGTGTGTTTCGCGCCGGGAGGTGGTGGGCGTCATCCTGTTGGGCAGCGTTTGGGGAGACGAGGACCTGAGTTCAGAGGATCTCGATCTGGTCCGCACCGTGGCGGCCCAGGCGGCGACCGCGCTCGTGAACGCGCGGCTCTACGGATCGCTCCGCCGCAAGCACGACGAGGTGGTGGCGCTGCGCGAACAGAGCGAGGACACCATCGAATCGCTCGGGGAAGGGGTGGCGGTGATCGGCCTCGACGGGCGGGTGACGCGCTGGAACCGCTCCATGGAGCGCATTTTCGGGCACTCCCGACATGAAGTCTTCGGGGTGGGATTCGACCGGGTATTCGCCCGCGAACTCCGCCAGTCGCTCCACGCCGGGTTGGGACGGGACTGGCTGGAGCAGGGGACCCGCGGGGGCCTTCCGCGGCTTCGGCTGCGCGGCTCGGGCGGCGAGGAGAAGGTGGTGAACGTGAAGGTCGCGCCCTTCGTTTCCGGGAGCGGCGAGCACAACGGCGCCCTGCTGATCGTGGAGGACATCACCGAACGGGTCCGGATGGAAAACGAGCTGCAGCTGCGGGAAAAGATGAACGCCCTCGGCGTGCTCGCCGCCGGAATCGCCCACGAGGTGAACACGCCGCTCACCGGGATCTCCAGTTTTACCCAGATGCTCCAGGACCAGACCACCGACCGGGACCCGCGCCGCGTCCTCCTGAACAAGATCGAAAGCCAGGCCGAGCGGGCGTCCCGGATCGTGAACGGACTGCTCAATTTCGCCCGCACCGGCCCCTCGGAATTCGGTCCGGTGGACCTGAACCGGGTGCTCGGAGAGACCCTTGCGCTGTTGGATCATCAGGTTCGGAATGCGCGGATCCGCATCCGCCAGGATCTGTATCCGAACCTGCCTTCGATCCGGGGTGACGAGAACAAATTGTTGCAGGTGTTCGTAAACCTGGTGGTGAACTCGTTCGATGCGATGCCGGCGGGGGGCTGGCTCACCCTGGTCACCCGAAGGGACGGGGAAACCGTGACCGCCGAAGTGGCGGACACCGGGCACGGAATTGCCGAAGAGGAAATCCGCCGCATCTACGATCCCTTCTACTCGACCAAGAAGAAGGCCGGGGGAAACGGCCTCGGTCTCTCGATCAGCTACGGTATCGTCCAGGAGCACTCGGGCAGCATGGAGGTGGAGAGCCAGCCGGGGAACGGCACGCGTTTCGTGATCGCCTTCCCCGTAGCGGAGGCGGAGGGCGCGGTGACCCGCGTCGAAGGAAAAGCCGGTTCATGACCCGGAACAAGGGAACGATCCTCGTCGTGGACGACGAGCAGGTGATGCGCGAGATCCTGGAGGCGCTGCTGCGTCCCGCCGGCTACGCGGTGCGGTTGGCCGAAACCGGCGAGCAGGGCATCAAGATCGTGGATCGGGAGCCGATCGACCTGGCGGTCGTGGACGTGATGCTGCCGGACATGTCCGGCCTCAAGGTGCTCGAACGCATCAAGCGGATCGACCCGGAGATCACGGTGGTCATGCTCACCGCCTACGCCTCGGTGAACACGGCGGTTGCCTCCCTGAAGCTCGGCGCCTTCGACTATGTGAACAAGCCGTTCCGCAACGACGAGGTGCTGAACCTGATCGGCAACGGGGTCCGCCAGCGCCAGCTGGCCCGGGAGAATCAGACGCTTCGGCAGCAAATCGACCGCCGGGAGCAGTTCGACGAGCTGGTGGGCCGCTCGCCCCGGATGGAGGAGGTGTACGCCCTCATCGAGCAGGTTGCCGCGTCCCGTTCGAATGTGCTGGTTACCGGGGAAAGCGGCACCGGAAAGGAACTGGCCGCGAAGGCGATCCACCGCCGGAGCCCGCGCCGGAACCGTCCGTTCGTCACCGTCAACTCCGGAAGCCTCCCCCCGGAACTTCTCGAGAGCAACCTGTTCGGCCATCTGAAGGGCGCGTTCACCGGAGCGGTGGCCCCCAAGAAGGGGCTCTTCGAGGTGGCCGACGGCGGCAGCATCTTCTTCGACGAGATCGGGACGGTGAACATCGAGACCCAGGCGAAGCTCCTCCGGGTCATCCAGGAAAAGGAGTTCATGATCCTTGGCGGGGTCGAGACCGTCCGGGTGGACGTTCGGGTCATCGCGGCGACCAACACCGATCTCAAGCGGATGGTGGAACGCGGACTTTTCCGGGAAGACCTCTATTTCCGGCTGGACGTGATCAACATCCACCTGCCGCCGCTCCGCGACCGGCGCGACGACATCCCCGTCCTCAGCCAGTACTTCCTGAAGCGATATGCGCGGGAGAACAACAAGCCCAAGCTGGTCTTCGCGCCTTCCGCCATGCGGGTGTTGCTCGACTACCACTGGCCGGGCAACGTCCGCCAGCTCGAGAATGCGGTGGAGCGGGCGGTTGTGCTCGCCACCGGGCCCGAGGTCGATGCGGACCTTCTTCCGGATTCGGTGCGCCGGCGATCCCCGGTGCATGGGGGCGGAGGGATCCCTCCGCTGCCATCGGGCGTTACGTTCAAGGAGTACATTTCGCAGGTGGAACGCCAGGTGCTGATGGATACGCTGAACGAGGTGGATGGCGTCCAGAAGCGGGCTGCCGACCTGCTCGGTCTCAAGCCCACCACCCTGAACGAAATGCTGAAACGGCACGGCATCCGCTTTACCCGCCAGCACCAGGAGGCAGCGGAGTCGGCGTTCCGCGGGGCGCGCCAGTGACGAGCCGGGTTCCGGCCCTGCTGGCCCTTCTCGCCCTTGCCAGCGGCCCGCTTGATGCCCAGGAGGAACTCGGCCGCCGCGAGCGGCTCGAACGCCTGCGACCGGAGCAGCGGGAATGGCTCGAGGAGATCGTTCCCTATATCATCACCGACCGCGAGGAGGAGGTCTTCCTCAGCCTCGAGACCTTCGAGGAGCGCACCCGGTTCATCGAGGTCTTCTGGCAAAAGCGCGATCCGGCCCCGGCAACCCCGGAGAACGAGTTCCGGGACGAGCACCTGCGGCGGATCGAGTACGCCAATCGCTATCTCGGCCGGGAGACCTTCCGCGAGGGCTGGCGGACCGACCGGGGCCGCTACTACATCCTCCTGGGCGAGCCGCGCGAGCGCCAGTCGTTCGACGGCTACAACGAAGTGGTTTCCTCCGAGTTGTGGTTCTACCAGGGCGACATCGACAAGGGGCTTCCCTCGTTCTTCTACCTGCTCTTCTTCAAGAAGAACGACATCGGGGAATACGAGCTCTACCACCCGGTCGTGGACGGTCCGAACGCCCTGGTGCGCGGCCAGTACCAGCGGGGAGGCGGCCCCGAAGGCGCGGTCACCGCCTACCAGGTGATCCAGCGCATCGACGCCGAGCTCGCCAACGCCTCGCTCTCGTTCGACCCCTCCGAACCCGGGGACTGGACCAGCGGACGCGCCGCGATGGGGAGCGATCTCGTGATCGCGCGGATCGAGGACTCCCCGCGGCGGGCGATTCGCGCCGACTATGCCGACGCCTGGCTCCGCTACCGCGACCGGGTGTCCGCCGAGTACTCGTTCAATTACGTCCCGAGTCGGGGGGTCTTCGGTCTCACCGGAGGTCCCCGGGACACTCCCTTCGTCCATTTCGCGGTGGAGATCGATCCGCAGAACTTCACGCTCGAGACCGACGAGGACCAGGCCCGCTTCTACACCACGCTCGACATCACGGTGGAAGCGGTGAACACCGACGGGGTCCAGGTGCTGGCGATCGACCGCCCGGCCTTTCTCGAACTCACGCGTTCCCAAGTGGATCAGGTCATTTCCTCGCCATTCTCCTACCAGGACAGCGTCCCGCTGCTTCCCGGCGAGTACGACGTGAGCGTCATCGTCAGGAATCGCGCCGCCCAGCAGTTCACCGTGCTCGAGACGCGGCTCGACATCACCCGGGCCGGTGTTGCCGCCCGTCCGCGGCTGGCGGGCGTCATTCCCGGTTTCGACGGGACCACCCTGCTGGACGCTCCCGCGCCCGATGCCATTCGCACATTCCAGGTGGGGCCCATCCAGGTGCAGCCGGCCGCCGATGGCCTCTTCGCGCTGGGCCAGACGCTTTACGCCTTCAGCCATGTGCTGGACGGTGGGGAGGGGCAGCAGGTCCGCTTCCGGCTTCTCGGGGACGAGCAGGGGGAACGGGGAACCGAGGTGTTCGCCGAGGTGATCGAACCGGTGATCGGGGAGGAGGCGGTGCTCGCCGAGATGCCGCTGGAAACGGGAGTGGGCGGCGCCTTCTGGCTGGTGGCTCATCTCGAGGACGCCGGCGGCCAGGTGCTGGATTCCGCCGAGCGGCGTGTCCAGGTCTCGCCCCGAGCCGGAGTTCCGCGCTCCGGTTTCGTCTATCGACGGGGGTTCAACACGGGCACTCCGGGTCTTCTGGCGCTGGTTCGGGGGGACCAGTTCGCCGCGCTGGGGCGCTTTCCGCAGGCGCTCGCCGAGTACCAGGCGGCGGTGGAGGCCGAAAATCCGAACTTGCCGGACGCGCGCTGGAAGCTGGCGCACGGCTACCTTCGTTCGAATCGGGTGGACGAAGCGGTGACGCTCCTCGAACCCCTTCTCGAAACCCATCCGGATGTCGTCGAGGTGTCCACCGGCCTCGGATTCGGGCGCTACTTCCAGGGCCGTTTCGAGGAGGCGACGACGCATCTCGAGCACGCGGTCTCCCTGCGCGCTCCCAACGCTCCGCTGCTGAACATTCTGGGGGACTCGCTGGCCCGGGTCGGCCGCATCGAGGAGGCGCGGGCGGCGATGGAGCGATCGCTGGAGGTGGAGCCGGATCAGCCGGAAGTGGAAGCGCGGCTCAAGGAACTGGAGGACGCCCCCCGGCACTGAACCGAACGGTGCGGCGGCGGTCCCCGGTCCGGAGCCGTCCTGCCGGGATCGCGGGGCGGAAGCGGGTTTGCGGCGCGAATCCGCTCGGGTGGTCCAGGGGGATGGCAGCCGGACACGTTCCCCGGCGTGGCCCGGCTCGGACCGAAGGCGGCCTCTCCGGCCCGAAATTATTCCGACAGGTTCCGATACAGCACCCGGATGATCGCGTAGGCCTCCGGCATGGTGTCCGCCTCGAAGCGGACGGTTTCGGGGGCGATGCGCTCGATGCCGGGCAGGATCGATGCGATTTCGGCGAGATCCGGCCGGGTGTATTGCATCTCGACCTCCACCGGCGACACCGGTTCCGGCGGCGGTTCCGGCAGTGACCGGAGTGCCCGGGCGGCTGCTTCCCGGATCCATCCGGCAGTGACCTGGGGATGATGGAGTTCGGCCGTGGTGCGCCGGATGGCCCGCTTCACGGCGACGAACTCGATGTCGCCGAGCAGCGCGCGGAGCTCCCGCACCAGCGCTTCGTCTCCGGTGGCGAGAACAACCGGCACCCGGTAGTGGGCCGCGAGCGCGACGTTCATGCCGCCTTCCCCGACCGGTTCCCCGTGGATCCGGATTTCCCGGATGGTCGCACCGGAACCGGTATGGGCCATGATCCCCTCCGGATCCCCGGCGCGCGCGTGGTAGCCGATGAGGAATACGGCGTCGAAGTCGGCGCTGATCCCCTGCATCATCCCCCAGGGCTTGGAGTTGTGACTGATCAGACGCGCCGGCGGGAGCATCTGTTCCACCCGGATGTTGCGCATGCTCCCGTGGCTGTCGTTGACCAGGATATCGGTGGCCCCGGCGTCGAGCGCACCCTGGATGGCGGCGTTCAGGTCGCTCATCATGAGGTCCCGCCCCCGCGCGTACTCCGCTCCCGCCGCCGAGGTCATCTCCCCGTGGGTGATGCCGCTCAGCCCCTCCATGTCCACCGAAATGAAGACGCGGAGTTCGCCCGATTCCTGACCGGCCGCGGCGCCCGCCGCGAGAAGCGCCAGGGTGCAGGCGCCCGCCCGTATTCCGTGTGTCATGCGCGGTTCCTCCCGGCGGGGCAAGCGTATGCGAACCGGCGGATATGCTCCGTACCCCGCCATTCCGTTCCGGGAGGACGCCATGCCGAAGCCACTTCTTCCCTTGGTTGCCCTGTGTTTTGCCGCCTGCGGAGGCGCGCCGGAGGAGCCGGCCGAACCGCCCGCAGCGGTGGAGGAGACGGTCCACGTCATCTTCCAAACGGATCCGGGCGAGATCGAAGTCGCGCTGTATCCGGATCGGGCGCCGTTCTCGGTGGCGCAGTTCCTCCGTTATGTGGACGGCGGCCACTACCGGGGCGCGGCGTTCTACCGCGCGACCCACACCGCCGCCGGCGACGCCCACGATGTGGTCCAGGGCGGGCTCCGCAGCCTGCCCATGCTGACCGGCGACCAGGGGGAGGCGGGGGCCGAACCGCCCTTTTCCCCCATCCCCCACGAGACGACTCACAACACCGGGATTCGCAACGAGCGGGGAACGCTGGCGTATGCCCGGGGAGAGCCCGGTACCGCGAACTCGGAGTTCTTCTTCAACGTGGGCGACAACTTCGTGCTGGACACCGACGCCGGCGACCCCACCCGGGACGGCTACGGCTATGCGACTTTCGGGCGGGTCGTCCGCGGAATGGAGGTACTGGACGCGATCCACGCGCTGCCGACCGACGCCCCCGCCGCCACGGAACTGGTCCAGGGTCAGATCCTGAACGACCCGGTGTTGATTCGGACCATCCGTCGCGCGGAGTGAATCCCCCGCGCTGACATTCGGCACGCCACCGATCGAAGCCGCGCTCCCCGGATAGAGGAATGCGGGGCCCCCCGCGCGCCATGGCGTTCCGGAAGCAGGGGCGTCCCGCACGACAGAGCGCATCCGTCCCTCCCGCGTCCGTGTCCATGCGCGCTCACTGCTCGGGTCGACTCCTCGAAACTCCCTTGATTTCATGGACCTGGCTCGATTCTCTTTCATAATATGAAACGCGGTGTCATAATCATGGTTGTTCAACAGCAAGCTCGAGCGTTCCCTCGTAGCCCCCTGTCCCCGGCACGGAAAGGCGATTTGACCCGATGTCCCGTTTTCGGATCGTCCTGTTCTGGTCGCATCTTGTCTGTGGCATCGCCACCGGTATCGTCGTTCTCATCATGTCGGCGACCGGGGTGGCGCTGACCTACGAGAAGCAGATTGTTCGATGGGCGGACGGCTTCGACGCCCGGGCGGCGTGCGCCGGGTCGGAGCGGCTCGGCGTCGAGGAACTCGTGGCCAGGTCCACCGCCGAGAAGGGCCAGTCGCCGACCGCCGTGCTGTTCCGGTCGGATCCGTCGCAGCCGATCCGCGTGTCATTCGGACGGGAGTCCGTCGAGGTCAACCCGTGCACCGGGATCTCGATGGGTGAAGGCGCGACGGGCATGCGGGACTTCATGCGGACGATGATCGTCTGGCACCGCTGGCTGGGTCAGGAGGGCGAGGGTCGCGCCGTCGGAAAGGCGATCACCGGTGCGTCCAACCTGGCATTCCTGTTCATCCTTGTTTCGGGTGTGTACCTCTGGTGGCCGAAGGCGTGGAGATGGAAATACCTCAAGCCCATCGTTCTGTTCCAGGGCGGAATCCGCGGCAGGGCGCGCGATTTCAACTGGCACAACGTGTTCGGTTTCTGGTGCGTGATTCCGTTGATCCTGATCGTCGGCACGGCCACCTTCTTTTCGTACTCGTGGACCACGGACCTTCTCTACGCGGTGACCGGCGAGGAAAGACCGGCCCGCCGCGGCGGTTCCGGAGGTGACGGCCCGGTTCCGGAACAATCCGAATCGGATGTCAGTCTTGCCAGCCTCGATTCGCTGTGGCTTCAGGCGACCCGCCCCACGCCGGACTGGCAACGGATCACGATGCGCCTTCCCGAAAACCGTACCGAACCGGTGTCATTCACCGTGGATCGAGGCAACGGCTTTCGCCCGGACCTGCGGTCGACTCTGGTGCTGGACCGGGTCACCGGCAAGGTGATCCGGGAGACCACCTATTCCGACAACTCGCCCGCTCGAAACGCGCGAATCTGGATTCGCTGGCTCCACACCGGGGAAGCGGGCGGCTTGATCGGCCAGACCCTGGCCGGAATCGTTTCGCTTGCGGCGTGTTTCCTCGTATACACCGGCTGGATGCTGAGCTGGAGACGCTTCCGCAGCTGGCAAGCCCGCCAACGCTCCTGAGCACCATCGGCCGAGGCCCTTGCGGGGCTGGTGGTGAGCCCTTACTTCACAAGGTGGCAATCATCCTGAAACAAGCCGTCCGTGACCCGGCTCGGAGCGTCAGGTTACCAGTTCCCGTTTGAGCAATCGCGCCCGCTTCTTGAGCTTGGTGCTCCCGATGTTGGTTCCCGGTTCATGGGGAACCCCCTTGCTCCACCGTTTGAGCCAATCCGGATGAAGCGTCGAGACGGCGTTTGCGAAAGCATGGCGTTCGCCGGGTTCGGACAGGGGCTCTTTCTCGAAATGGCGCCGCACCAGATCGAGGACGTCGACTTCCGACCGGCCTTCGAGTTCCAGTCGCCATCGTCCTTCGGGAGTCTTTCCGGCCTCCTTGCGCGTTTCCGCCTTGCGCCGTTCGTCGTCCTCGCGCTTCAGGGCCTGTCTTATGCTGGCGGTTCCAGCGACATCAAGGCGAAACCGGCCGTAGCCGACCGCCGTTTTCGCGCCGCCGCCTGCCCATTGGAGGGCATCGTCCAGCCACTTCGAGACCGCATCAAGGTCGCCGTCCTCGATTCGTCGGAGCGGTGTGAAGCCGAAGAGAAACTTCGTTTGCTTCGCAGTGACCAGAAAGGGAATCGGAGTCGGAGACCTCCAGTCACCAGGCGGATCTTCAGATGTCCAGCCGGCGTAGTGCGGAGTCATGACATCCGCCTCCAGCTGTACCGGGGCAGTGGGAACAGCATCAAGGAAAGAGACGCCCCCCGCCTGATCGCGCTTCCCGAAGATGCGGTCCGCAATTTCGGTGCTCTCATCCACCTGCTTCACCCAGGCCCGGAGCAAACCCTTCACCGAACTCCCCGCGACGTACGGCGTTCCAAGGGCGGGATGCCAAGCGAAGCCGTTTTCGACCGGATGGCTGCGGCCGAGTCCGGTCACGAACCGTGATTCCGTCGTGAAGACCGCCAAGCGACCATTCAGCCTCTCGACCATGCGCGCTTGTCGGCGCACGTATTCTTCAATCTGCTCCTTCTGGCCAATCGAGCCGACGACGGTTCGGATCCAGTTAAGCTTCCAGTCAGGCTTATTGGCGGAATTTTCCCTGTAAGAGTTGCAGAATTTGTCAAACCAGAGGCCAGCATGCCCCTTCGGGGGGCGCAACTTCGGTTCGGAGACGGCGACCTGGTAGAGCGGACGAATCACTCGCTATCTCCCTCCAAGGCCGGGAAAGCCGCGCGACAGCACTTCTTGTGCCACTCCAGCCATGCGAGCGCCTCGCTCTGAGCGTGGATATAGTGCGACTGATCGTTCGTCGTGATCGCCCGCAACAAATCGTCATCAGGTGGATAGACGCCGTCCTTCCGACAGAGCCACTGTTTCACGTTGTTATAGAGCGTACAGTGTGCTTGCGCAGAATCCTTGACGGACCCGCAGGCGGCGCGTTCCGTCGCCATCGCCTGGCCCAGCCCGTTCATGACGATGGCCGGACCAAGACGATCCACATAGGAGCGATATGCCTTCCGGAAAGTGTCATTCCGGTGCTGCAGTTCGTCGACCCGCGCGAGAGCGTCGGCGGCACGCTGTTGTTCAAGGGATTTCATGACGCGCCCTCCTGGCTGCTGGCATGCGCACACACGGCGAACCATCCCTGTCCCACCGTTTCATTACCGCCGACCTGCAGATAGCAGTCGTGGCTGGGGAACAGGGCGTCGCAAGCGTCGCGCGCTTCCCGTTCGCCACGACCGGCAATCAGCGCATACATCGCCGTATCCGGCGGGAGCGTCTCTTCGAACCACAAACTTCGGCTCTTCTTGGTACCGTCATCAAGGACGTTGCGGGCCTGGATGGCGAGGCCGTAGCGCGCGAACCAAGCGAAATCTTCATCATGAAGAATTGCGGTCTGCCCGACAAGTCGTTCCCTCGTCTCCTGATGAAGAAGCAAGGGGCGTACGGCAGTTTCAAGGTCTTGTGGCACTGTTCCACCGATGATGAATTCCCTTTCCTCCAGAAACAGTTTTCCACTGCCGTTCGTCAGTATCGATCCGGGATCTACCGTCGGAACGCTCGGCCGCGGTCCAAGGCCGGCGCGGGCGAGGTCGCGGCGAAAGCGCTCGATCAAGTGAGGGCAGGTTGCCCACCGATAGGCCCCGCTCAGGCTTCGCACCGGTAACAGCAAAAGTCGTCCGTCGGAAACCAGCAGACCGCCCGCGTGGTCGATCCGACCGAAAAGGCGGTCAGCGTCCTGGTTGTTCCTTTCAGCCTTGTCGCGGAGCGCGCCCTTGAGACTGGAACCGACCAGCACCGGATAGTCGGTGGCGGCTTCGCGAGCCACGGGCAGGTCCACCACTCCCATGCTGCGGCCGCTACCGGGGTGGATGGGGGTTTCGGCCAGCAGACCGAGCATGGTTGCGTTCATTTCGGTGTCTCCAAATCTTGTGGCCACCGGCCAACGGCGACGAGGCCGAATCCCCAAGCCTGTCGTGCTCCGATGCGCAGCACACCGTCTTCGGCAGCGAAGGCGGTCCTTCCGTGCTTCGGCGCTTCACAGAACAGTACGCTGCCGGGCATCAGCGCGCTACGCAACGCCAAGGGGCGCCGAGTCCGTGAATCCCAGCCGCCAATGCGCTGTGGACGGTCAAGGCATGCTGATACGACCCGGGCGCCGCCGAGCGATGCCAGCGGTTGTTTGCCCTGAATGACGGCGGGCTCCAGATCAAGCGGCGACAAGGCGATCAGTGCCATCCGCCGGTCGGGTTCGGGATGTCCGCCCGGGATCGTCGGATATCTCCATTCCCGGCATTCCGCCAGCCGGCTCTCGCCACCCAGCGGAACCAGGCAGCCGAAGGGCGCTATCCAGTCCGCAGGCAGTCCGTTGATGCAAATGCCGAGGGAAACGCGGTGCGTGAGCCGCACATGGCGCGTGCTGTAGAGCTTCCCTTCGAGGGCGCTGCGGGTGTCCCGGGCGCGCTCGAGGCCGGTGCGTTCCTCGATCGACCACAGGTCTTCCTGCGCCACGACCGTCTCTGTTTTCGGGAACCGGCCTTCCAGGACGTCGCGCAAGCCCTCCTCGGTGAGCCATTCCCGGTCGCCGGTCTTGAGTGACAACGCTTCGTCACGCCGCGGCAACTCGGGTAGGCGAACACCGTCGCCCAGATCGCAGGAAGAGGGGGATCCTGGCCGGATGAAGGCGGAGGGCCGCCATCCTTCCGGCCCCGAGACTCCGAGCAGATGACGGGGGGTGCGGAACAACGGCTTCTCTTCCCGGAGAAGGATCGGTCCGTCGAAGGAAAGCGCTCCCAGGTTGCCGGGTCCGTCGCCGAGCACATCGTGAAGCGTTTCGGGCCAGCGACCACGCCCATTCCAACCTCGAGTTTGGGCCAGAGCCACCCGAAGCGATCCGATTACCGTTGCCGGATGGGGTGGGAAAAGGCTCTCGACGTCGTCTTGCGGCGCCGTCCCGAGAGTGAAGGGGGTGCCGCCCCGAAAGAACCACGAATCCAGAGGTTCCAGACGAACCGCGATCATGCGCTTGCCTCCCTTTCGCCATCCTTGGCGAGAAACCGAGCGAGCAACAGCACGTCGACTCCGATCCTTGCTTCGCCTTCGACCTTTCCGTCGTCGGAGTGAGCCGCACGCTGCAGCAAGTTCCAGACAAGGTCGGCTATCGCACCGACGTGCCTGTTGTCGGGTTCGCCGGTCCTCACGGAAAGGCTCTGGCCGATCTCGGCGCGCAGGAACATCCGGGCATCGTTTCGCACGGATCCCCAGACGCCGGGACGCCACGAACCCCATCCACCAATTCGGGTGAGCGACTCGCGAATGCGGTAGACCACGGAGGAGGAGAGGCCAGCCTCCCCCGCTTCGGTGTCTAGGCTGTTCACCAGTTCCTGCAAAAGAGTGACCGAGCACGTGAGAGTGTTGTCCCTCCCCGGCCTCGTCCACGATGTGACCCACTGCGCGTTCAATCCTCCGGGTTTCACAAGCCCCACCGCCAGCGAGTCGCGGCCGTTTTCCGTTTTGGCGACGTCGTTGAGCAAACGATGAGACTCCCGGATTGCGGCTCCGAGGGGATAACGGATGTGGGTCAATACCACCGCCGCCGAAAGAGTGGCACCGCGCTCGCCGCCAAACGCCGTCCGGTACGCTTCGACGAGTTCCGTCGCGGTGCGGAGGGCATCGTGCACCGGAAGCATGGCCAGGACGTCATCGCCACCGGCGTAAACTGTTTCGCCGTCGCGCTTCCTCACGATGTGAGGTGCGTTCCCGGTGAACTTCGCCAAGGCCTTGCCGACGTTGCTGCCGCCAATCTTGCTTCCCAGCTCCCCCAATCGGTCACCATCGGCGAGTAACAGCGCGTAGAACGACGACGGTTCCCCAATGCGCTGTCCACTTCCGTCCTTCTTGTCGCCAATATCCTTCAGTATCTCGACAAGTGCATCTCGCTGATTGTCTTCGATGTCGTCCTGGAGCAAGTTTGGATGTTTATCCTCCAGTGCATGGCGGTGAAACCAATTGGCATCGAGTCCGCGAAAACCCCCTGCGGCCATCCGCCCGGACGTTGGGAAAAGGACTCCGTGCGGCGCAACCCGCGTGACCTTTTCGGCATAGTTACGCGCAAGGTTCGGAGCAGATTCTTCCACCCGACTGATCCAAGGAAGGGCAGCGATGTGAGTTGTCGAAGGCCAGTGGAACGCTTTCATTGGCCATCCCAGGGCATCCTCGGACAACGGGAACAGCCGCTTGATAAATGCGATGGCGCACAAACGCTCGTTGTCTCGCAGATTCCGCTTGCCGACATCGTTGCGCAGTAGTGTCCAGAATTCGTCTTGCGCGTTTCGGGCGATGCTACCCGTTGACCGCACCTGACCCGAAAGTTCCTGCAGATCGTGCATGACGGTGCACTTGTCACCCGGCTCGTCGGGCAACCAGTGGGTGCGCCAGTGCTTGCGACTGGAAAGAAGGCCGTTCCCGGTGGAACCGACGGTCCATACCATCTCCCAGAAGGCATTGACCTGCCGTTCCCAGATGGCTCGGGTGTCACCGCCCCGTTCGCAGTAACGCGACATGTATTTCTCCCACACCGCTTCACATACTTGCTCCCAGGCGGCAACAAACGCGGTTCGGGCGGCATCGGCAACTGCATTCGCGTCACCATCGACCTCGACCACAAACCGATTCGGAAGTGAGCCGAACCTGGGAGGCCCGTTGCTTGTTATGCCGGCGATCCGTCGAAATAGTGGATCGCTCTCGATAACTGGCTGGACGACTCGTCCACCCGAATTTCTTGATCCCAACATCGCATGACCGGAGAGGAAGGAAAGCAAGTATGAACTACCCCACAGATCACGCGTGCGCCGTGACTGCGCGACGAACCCCTGCACCGGGCCGATGGCGATGTCGAGGCGTCGCGTCATGACTTCACCTCAAGTGCATTGGAAAACGATTCCTTGCGCTGGTTATTCTTGTTGAGGAGCCGGTCAAGAAATTCGTGAATCGGGCGGTAGAGTTTCCTCTCGGGCGAGATGGGAACTCTATAGCCCGATTCACCGACCGACACGTACGTGCGCTTGGGAAGAAAACGGGCGGGTAGGAATGAAAGGACTCCAACGGGCGTGCGTCCGATTTCATGAATGTGGATGAACAGCGGACTGGCACGACGATCCCTATGATCGGCGGGGCGAACTTGTACATCCCGACCGTAATTGTGTGGCAACCCGAATGCAATGCGTCTCGGGTGTTTCGAACGAGGTCCCCGTGTCTTCATCAAGTCATGGTCGCCCTTGAAATTCTGCTCGGAGGGAATACCATTCAGTATCTTGCCATTACGGCCCCAGCTTCGATACTGGACAAGTTCCCGTCCGATTCGATCGAGCAGTTCCAATGCCACGTTCCCGCCCGACAACACGAGATAGCGAGCATCGCCCGAAAAAGCGGTGTACTCTGGCAGACCACTTGTGGACGGCATTTGCCCGATTTTCTCACGGAGATCATCGATATCTTCAGGGTTGGCCCAGCACTCCTTGCCGTCCACTAGAAGCCGCTGAAGCCCGATCGATCCCCACCCCTTGCGACTCCTCGCACCCATGCCGCCGAAGATGCCGAGCGCCACCAGCGCATCCTGAAGCTGAGCAAGTTCCTCCCTGCACCCGTGGTAGCGCAACCAGACAGTGAACTCGAGTCCAGCGTCCAGGAAACCACGCACAAGTTGTTCGGCTTTTCCATTTCGTCCAGAGAACGCCTTCATGAGGCCGTATCCGAGATAGCGAGCTCCAAGCCTTACAGGTCGCCCGTGGGAATCGGTGAACACGGATTCCTTCTTCCTGATGATGCGTGACTTCTCGGCTACGCTCAGGCGCATGTGAACGCGCGACTGGCCGCGTTCGGTGCTGCCAAAAAGATAGTCTTCTTGTCTCTTGATTTTCTCGAGATCGCCACCGTAACGGGACCACGCAAGCGCACGCCACCAGAAACGCAAGCCGCCCTTGAAACTGGGAAGGCGAAGTTCCGGCTTCGTGTCGTCGGTACCAGCGCAGTAGAGTGGCGTCACTACGCGGTACGTCGCCTCAATCTGTACCGGCATTGCCATCCCCCCCGTCGATCCAGAACGCCTCTCCAGGCTCCCAGGGATCCATCTCCTGCTCCGTCGGCGGCCTCGGGTCGATCAACCCGAAACGCCGCACAGGGCACGCCAGGCTTTGCGCCTCTTTCGCGACTTTTTCGGCAACCAGGCCCATCAGAGTGGTTCCCCCGGTGACATTCACGAAAACGGCCGAAGCTCCAACGAAGTACGGACGCGCCGCTTTGGCCAAGCGCTCGATTTCCGATGGTGTTCCAAAAGGATCCTCAAGAAGAAACGACTCCATCCGGCCCCGATATCCGGCTCGGGCTGCCGCCTCACTGATCTTGCCTTCGGTCGCATGGGAGCAGATGATGAGGCACAAATCCGGCTGCTTGCGCATCTCCTCCTTGTACGCCTGTAGAGCACTGAAGAACACTCCCGGACGCATGCCGATGGGACTGACCAGGATCCGCTGGCCCGGTCGCTCACCGAGAGTCAACGCAATGGTGGGGAAGCGACAAAGAGTCTTCTCCCAATAGTGCAATACTTTACACAAGTTCTTTTTGATCTTATCTTCATCGACCAGGGACTGCGGGCGCATTCCGTGATGAGCATATCCATTTCGAAGATTCCGAAGCCTGCCCCAGAACGACCCCAGCTCTCGTTGTTCTTCATTCAGATGTTGACGAAGTTTTGTATCCTCCTTGACGGTCTCGAATGCGTTCAACAGTGTACCGGCTCGACGACGTACCTCGCGATCAAGCCAGTTATCCTTCTGGCCACATTGCCACAGAACCCAGGAGACGGTCCATTCGTTCATCAGGCCTAGCGCAGTGGCGACATGCCGGTGACGCAGCATTCGTTCAATGTGTCGGACCTGCCGTTTCAACTCGCTGTCGGTCAAACGGATTCTGCCCTTCCATCCGTTCTTGACCGTAGCCAGCGTGAAGGGCTTAAGCGGATCGGCAATTTGTCCAACCAAGTCTCTGGCCAGCGGCAAGCGGTGGGTTTCTGAAATGAGCTTGCGCAAGGGTTTGAAGTGATCCTTCCTGAAGGCACCAACCTGTTGACCGAATTCGAGGGGAAGCCCCGAAATGTAGGCCTCCGAGATCCGTGTCAAATTTTCTGTGATTCTTCTCAAAGATTGTTCTTGAGACGGCCTTTGAAGAATGTCGGAGATCGGCATTGCATTCCCTGTTTCAGACAGCGCCTTGATTGCATAGAGCCAATGAGATACTTGCAGAAGTGCACTCATGTCAAGGAACGGGCTGGGTTCATCTCTTCGCAGCAGTCCGTAATATGCGCCGCGCACCTTCACGTCACGAATTGTGGACACGTACAATGTGACCATGTACGTAAGGAAGGAAAAATGCCGGAAGCCGTGAGTCATATCGACAGTAATGTCGACGTGGTCCGATATGGCCGTGGCAGCCGTTTCCATATAGCAGTTGATCTCTTGCTCGGTTTCACCTGCGGGCACTTTGATTAGTTCAGTCTCGCATTGACCGTCCAAATCGTTCTGAAGCAATGGCCAACTTTCTTTCTTTGCTTCTGGAGTACAGAGGGCAATCACGCGGGCAGGGCGATCAGTGTCCGGAAGCAGTTTATAGAGTGCAACGGGGGCCAGTGGTGAATCAGCCACGCCACCGTTGAGGAAGTAACGCGCCGACTGTGGTGTTGTGCCAAGCACCGTAAGCAATACATGCTCCCGTGCTGCCCCACATCGCTCTGGCTCGCTCTGGCTTGCCGACCTGCTGTCCATCATCCAAGCCTTGCGATGCGTTCCGCAACGAAAGCGCAAGATGCCGCGACTTGGCACATGGGTTGTTGAATCTCGATCCACATCGACGCTCTTGGAAGTGATTGAGTTCGCACGGTCCAGATTGGCCTACGGCAAGGAGAAAAGATGCGATTCAAGCTACGCGACCTCGTAGGAACAGACTGTAACGCCCCATGCGATGGCCGTCAACCGCGTGTGCCCGGGCCAGACAGTCGGGTACGGAAGGGGCGGTGGGGAACTGGCCGGAAGGGGGAGTGTCGGGACGGGGGCAGGGAACTTTCGCCGTGGATTTCCTGAGGCGGCGAGGAGGGCATCAACGGGGAACCCGGGAATCACAAGCGGTAACCAATCGGAGTGAGGCCGGGGCGAGAATCCCGGATTATGGCCTCGGCATCCATTCCGAGCGGCGACCCATCCCTCACGCTTCAATGAGGCCGGGGCGAGAACCCCGGATTATGGGCGATCCGCTCGCGGCGGCTCCGCGGCCTGGCGAGGCCGCTTCAATGAGGCCGGGGCGAGAACCCCGGATTATGGGGCGACCAGTTGCCGTTTCACCTTGTTCAGATTCTGACCGCTTCAATGAGGCCGGGGCGAGAACCCCGGATTATGGTCAGACTGCTGGCCGGAGCCCCGCCCCCTGACCCTCGCTTCAATGAGGCCGGGGCGAGAACCCCGGATTATGGGAGGTCGGCGGAGGGCAGTGACCACAGGCCTCGCCCGCGGCTTCAATGAGGCCGGGGCGAGAACCCCGGATTATGGGGACCTGCCGGGCGCCAGGGAAGTGCCCTGCCGGGCGCCGCTTCAATGAGGCCGGGGCGAGAACCCCGGATTATGGGCCACGTTCGGAGAGGGTTTGATCCCCCGCGAACGGGAGCTTCAATGAGGCCGGGGCGAGAACCCCGGATTATGGGTGAAACGGTTCTAATCCGGTGAATGGTTGGCAGCATTTGCTTCAATGAGGCCGGGGCGAGAACCCCGGATTATGGGCTGGACGGTGGTGGCCGTGTCCGAGATCGCGACCTCGCTTCAATGAGGCCGGGGCGAGAACCCCGGATTATGGCCCGGTCCGCCGTTGCGCAGACACGCGCCGACGCGAGGCTTCAATGAGGCCGGGGCGAGAACCCCGGATTATGGCTGATGATGGCATTATCCTGAGTGAAGTCGAGCATAGGCTTCAATGAGGCCGGGGCGAGAACCCCGGATTATGGCCCATACCACACTATGGTATGGGGCACTCTGTATAGGGCTTCAATGAGGCCGGGGCGAGAACCCCGGATTATGGGCTAGGGATAACTTAGCTGAATGGAGAAAGTTTCAGGCTTCAATGAGGCCGGGGCGAGAACCCCGGATTATGGGTCGAAAGAAAGGCGAGATAAAAGAAAGGATGCCATGCTTCAATGAGGCCGGGGCGAGAACCCCGGATTATGGGGAGCGGATGGTGATGTTGGCGACGGTCGAGCCGCCGCTTCAATGAGGCCGGGGCGAGAACCCCGGATTATGGTGTATCCATAGGCAGGATCAGTACGATCCTCAACCCCGCTTCAATGAGGCCGGGGCGAGAACCCCGGATTATGGCGACATCAGGGATCACCTTCCGCGCGGCGCCGCCGCCGCTTCAATGAGGCCGGGGCGAGAACCCCGGATTATGGTGGGCGAATGCGAGCAGTACAACTTCGCGTAGCGGTTTGCTTCAATGAGGCCGGGGCGAGAACCCCGGATTATGGGAGTGGCTGCAGGCGGACGAGGGGCTCCGCCGGGAGCAGCTTCAATGAGGCCGGGGCGAGAACCCCGGATTATGGCCGGCGAAGGCTGATTTCTCCACTGGGCGGGAGTGGCTTCAATGAGGCCGGGGCGAGAACCCCGGATTATGGAACTCTATGGATGATCTAGTCATTCTCCACAGAGAGCTTCAATGAGGCCGGGGCGAGAACCCCGGATTATGGGACGATCGCACGCCCCGCAGATTTGGATCCAGCCCAGCTTCAATGAGGCCGGGGCGAGAACCCCGGATTATGGGCAGCGGAAGGCAGCCGGGCTGTGCTCCCAGTGCGCCGCTTCAATGAGGCCGGGGCGAGAACCCCGGATTATGGCACCCGAGGGCCGCGCCCACGAGGCAGCCGGTGGCGGGCTTCAATGAGGCCGGGGCGAGAACCCCGGATTATGGGGCTCTCGACTGCCTGGACTGGGGCCACGCCGACGACGGCTTCAATGAGGCCGGGGCGAGAACCCCGGATTATGGGGACGACGTCCACGACCAGGCCGGCGGGGAGGTCGACGCTTCAATGAGGCCGGGGCGAGAACCCCGGATTATGGACGGATTCCCGTCGGCGTGTCCCGCCGACGGGGACGGCTTCAATGAGGCCGGGGCGAGAACCCCGGATTATGGGCGGCGTTGCCGCCGGGACGCTGGGTGTCCTGGCCGGGGCTTCAATGAGGCCGGGGCGAGAACCCCGGATTATGGGGTCCGAGGACTGCGGGGCAACACGATCGACGGGGCGACCCAGCTTCAATGAGGCCGGGGCGAGAACCCCGGATTATGGAAGCTCGGGGTCAGGTCCACCGGCGCCGCGCGCACGGCGCTTCAATGAGGCCGGGGCGAGAACCCCGGATTATGGATGGTCATTTGATTTCTCCTTGTCATCAGTTCCGATGAGCTTCAATGAGGCCGGGGCGAGAACCCCGGATTATGGGCCGGCACCAGGCCGAGGACGATGATGACGGCGAGGCTTCAATGAGGCCGGGGCGAGAACCCCGGATTATGGCTGGACGGGGTCCGGGTGGCGCACTCACGCGACCTCGCTTCAATGAGGCCGGGGCGAGAACCCCGGATTATGGACGGCGTGCGGCCATCGGCTGACGATCGTCGGCCCGCCGCTTCAATGAGGCCGGGGCGAGAACCCCGGATTATGGTCCAGCGGCGCGGCTTCGCTTTCCCGCCTCGGGAAGCTTCAATGAGGCCGGGGCGAGAACCCCGGATTATGGTCGCCAGCCCCTGGCCAGGATCAGGCGCGTATCAGCGCTTCAATGAGGCCGGGGCGAGAACCCCGGATTATGGAAAAGTACCTGTTTACAACCCAAACGATAGGTAGTTGCTTCAATGAGGCCGGGGCGAGAACCCCGGATTATGGTACCTTGAGAAAGCACAAGCAAGAAAGGCTAGCAGCTTGCGCGGCAGAAAGGTGGTGGGGTGAGGCAGGTCCATGGCGCGGAGCGGAAGCAAGGGTTATATTCTTGCAACACATGGGGTTAGCCAATGAAGTACAGCATACGGGAGAGACCATGAGGACGCGGTTCCGGCAATACCGGCCAGATCAGCAGTTTCTGATACCGCCGGATCCCAGGAAGTGGATTCCCAAGGGACATCTCGCGCACCATGTGAGCGACTTGGTGGATTCCGTGGATTTGAGCGCATTCTACGAACGCTACGAGGGGGATGGGCGGCGCAACAGCCCGTACGAGCCGCGGATGATGGTGAAGGTGTGGGTGTACGGATATGCGACGGGAGTGCGCTCGTCGCGGAAGCTGGCGCGGAAGTTGGTGGAGGATGTGCCGTTTCGGGTTCTGGCGGCGGGGAACTTCCCGAAGCACCGGACGCTGTGCGATTTTCGCAAGAAGAACCTGGAAGCGTTCAAGGCGTTGCTGGTGGAGATCGTGCGGCTGGCGCGCGAGATGGGATTCGCGGGACTGGGGCAGGTGGCGGTGGACGGGACGAAGGTTCGAGCCAATGCGAGCAAGCGCAAGGCGATGAGCTACGGACGGATGGGTCCGGAGGAGGAGCGCCTGAAGGCGGAGATCGCGGAGTTGCTGGCGAAGTCGGATGCGGTGGATGCGGAGGAGGACGAGCGCGACGAGAGGGGTGCTCGGGGCGAGGAGCGGTTGCTCGAGGAGCTGGAGCGGCGGGAGGATCGCTTGGCGGCGATTCAGGCGGCGAAGGAGCGTCTGGAGGCGGAGGCTCGAGCGTTCGACGACGCCCGTGGCCGCGAGCCGGGCCGAGAGCGCAGTGCGAAGGGAGGACGGTCGTACAAGCGGGCGTACGGAGAGCCGGAGGAGAGGGCGCAGTCGAACTTCACGGATCCGGAGAGTCGGATCATGAAGACGGGCGGGGAAGGTTTCCAGCAGTGCTACAACGCACAGGTGGCGGTGGACGGAGAGAGTCAGTTGGTGGTGGGGACGGCGGTGACGGACAACGCGAGCGACCAAGGTCAGCTGACCGAGATGGTGGAAGAGGTGGAGGAAGTGGCGGGAGAGAGGCCGCGCAAGGTGCTGGCGGACGCGGGTTACGGAAACGAGGGCGATCTGGCGTCGCTCGAGGAGTGCGAGGTCGATGGCTACGTTGCGCTGGGGCGGGAGGGAAAGGATGTCAAGAAGGCGGACTCGGAGCAGTACCCGGCGCGGGCACGCATGGTGGAGAAGCTGGCTACCGCGGAGGGCCGTGCGGTGTACGCGAAGCGAAAATGGATGGCGGAGGCTCCGCTCGGGTGGATCAAGGAAGCGATGGGGTTCAGGAGGTTCAGTCTCCGTGGCTTGGAGAGTGTGCGTGGCGAGTGGGATCTGGTGTGTCTGGCGCTCAACATGCGGCGATTGCACGTCCTGTCGGCGGCGTGAGGGGCCAAGCCTTCGTGTCCGGGAGCTTCCGGAGTCCATTGGGACTTGGAATGCGGCGATTTCCTCCGCTGAGAATCGGCTCCTGTTGCCATCCGAGCGGTTTGGTTGCCGGAAATCCGGGTTGGAGGCCCGACTGCCGGGACTTCCCGCCCACTCGCAAATCCTGCGGATCCTCCTGCCGCGCAAGCTCCTAGGCGGCTTCAATGAGGCCGGGGCGAGAACCCCGGATTATGGGTTGCGCGTTTGGCTCATCGCCACCGACGGGACGAGTGCGCTTCAATGAGGCCGGGGCGAGAACCCCGGATTATGGAACTCGGCCTCGGCGTCCACCAGCGGGAGCCGGCAGGCGCTTCAATGAGGCCGGGGCGAGAACCCCGGATTATGGGTCCGTCTGACCCGAGCGCCGCCAGACGATTCGTTCGCTTCAATGAGGCCGGGGCGAGAACCCCGGATTATGGCGTCTCTCGCCGCACTGCGGACGGCGCTCGGGAAGATTGCTTCAATGAGGCCGGGGCGAGAACCCCGGATTATGGGAGCGAAAGCACTGGCGCTCTGCATTCGGCGACGCGATGCTTCAATGAGGCCGGGGCGAGAACCCCGGATTATGGTGGCCCCCGTCCGGCATGGCTCCAGCGGCGGCGCGACGCTTCAATGAGGCCGGGGCGAGAACCCCGGATTATGGTCGATCCGCTCCGAGCGAAGGATGACGCCTCGCCTGGGCTTCAATGAGGCCGGGGCGAGAACCCCGGATTATGGCCGAAGGTGCTGGTGATCCCCGTCGTCGCACCCATCTCGCTTCAATGAGGCCGGGGCGAGAACCCCGGATTATGGGCCAGAAAAGAAAGGCGTAAAGAAAGGCTTGCCAAAGCTTCAATGAGGCCGGGGCGAGAACCCCGGATTATGGCCGATCTTCCGGCTGGCCACGATGCCGAGACGCGCCAGCTTCAATGAGGCCGGGGCGAGAACCCCGGATTATGGGGCGCGCTCCGGCTCCGTCCTGACAATGACCTTCCGCGACGGGCTTCAATGAGGCCGGGGCGAGAACCCCGGATTATGGGTAAAGCCGCCCGTACGCGTCCCCGAGCAGCTCCTCAGCTTCAATGAGGCCGGGGCGAGAACCCCGGATTATGGGCTCGGTGATGTCGCCGAGCGTGGCTCGTGATCGGCTGCTTCAATGAGGCCGGGGCGAGAACCCCGGATTATGGTGGTTGACAAAATCAGGGACATGATGATCCGCGCGGTGCTTCAATGAGGCCGGGGCGAGAACCCCGGATTATGGACATAAAAATGAATAAGATGACATTCATTTCTCGAGAGACGCTTCAATGAGGCCGGGGCGAGAACCCCGGATTATGGGTCGGCGCGCTGTCGCGCAGCGACCAGATTCGCGTTGCCGCTTCAATGAGGCCGGGGCGAGAACCCCGGATTATGGGCATCCGCTGCCCCACCTCCAGGTGGATGGCGGCGCTCGGCTTCAATGAGGCCGGGGCGAGAACCCCGGATTATGGGCCGTTCCGCCGCTGTCTACTGAGAGTCATCTTGGAGCTTCAATGAGGCCGGGGCGAGAACCCCGGATTATGGGGCGCTGCCACCCCGTGCTGACGAGGCCCGAGATCGTGCTTCAATGAGGCCGGGGCGAGAACCCCGGATTATGGCGATCCTGGCCACGCGGAGCAGGCCGGTGGACGAGTCGCTTCAATGAGGCCGGGGCGAGAACCCCGGATTATGGACCGCCTCGAGGGCGTCGGAGAGGTCGGAGGGCAGGTCGCTTCAATGAGGCCGGGGCGAGAACCCCGGATTATGGGCCGATCTGGCGCGACGGGAGGAGCGTCCAGGACAGGTCGCTTCAATGAGGCCGGGGCGAGAACCCCGGATTATGGGCCCGCGCTGAGGGGACGGCCCGTCTCCGAGAGGCGGCTTCAATGAGGCCGGGGCGAGAACCCCGGATTATGGCGGCGCCGTCACCAGCGCCGCCACGATGGTCCTCACGCTTCAATGAGGCCGGGGCGAGAACCCCGGATTATGGGCACCATAGGAGGAGACCCACAATGCCAACACTGACGCTGCTTCAATGAGGCCGGGGCGAGAACCCCGGATTATGGGCATCCGGGGCCGCAGCCATGGCCGGAAAAACCGCATGCTTCAATGAGGCCGGGGCGAGAACCCCGGATTATGGATCCGATCGCTGGCTCCTGACAGAGGTCAGGGTCAAGGAGCTTCAATGAGGCCGGGGCGAGAACCCCGGATTATGGCAAATTCGCCCTCGACATCGAGGGGTACTACGAACCCGCTTCAATGAGGCCGGGGCGAGAACCCCGGATTATGGGGGGAATGCGCCCATGTTCCGCTGTCGGCAGATCTAGCTTCAATGAGGCCGGGGCGAGAACCCCGGATTATGGTCGTGAGAGCGGAGTGTAGACGATATCGGCCTGCAGGCTTCAATGAGGCCGGGGCGAGAACCCCGGATTATGGCCCGCCGACAAGCTCGGCCTCGGGGACGGGGACGCGGCGCTTCAATGAGGCCGGGGCGAGAACCCCGGATTATGGTCGTGAGAGCGGAGTGTAGACGATATCGGCCTGCAGGCTTCAATGAGGCCGGGGCGAGAACCCCGGATTATGGCCCGCCGACAAGCTCGGCCTCGGGGACGGGGACGCGGCGCTTCAATGAGGCCGGGGCGAGAACCCCGGATTATGGATGGCCGCTTCCCCACGCGGTTTTATGTGGATGCTCCCCGCTTCAATGAGGCCGGGGCGAGAACCCCGGATTATGGCCACGCCGTGATCGGGGTCACGGAGGGCGCGATCCGGCGGCTTCAATGAGGCCGGGGCGAGAACCCCGGATTATGGTGCTTCGCAGGGGCTTCTTTGCCCCGTATCCTGCGGGGCTTCAATGAGGCCGGGGCGAGAACCCCGGATTATGGCGGGTCCGGCCCACCGGAGAGCGCTCGTCGAGGGCTTCCCAGCTTCAATGAGGCCGGGGCGAGAACCCCGGATTATGGACCCTCAGGATGGTACACCCTGATCGTCCCCGCCGACGCTTCAATGAGGCCGGGGCGAGAACCCCGGATTATGGAATCCACCCAGTTGAAGGCTGAACCTCTGGCCCCGGCGCTTCAATGAGGCCGGGGCGAGAACCCCGGATTATGGACGGCACATTTTTCGCCGGGTTCTTGACTCCACTGCCGCTTCAATGAGGCCGGGGCGAGAACCCCGGATTATGGTACCGGTCCAAAAGTTCAGTGAGAAAACGGTCATTCTGGGCTTCAATGAGGCCGGGGCGAGAACCCCGGATTATGGTACGGCCGCGTAATGCGGGTATGCCTACCGAAACAACGCTTCAATGAGGCCGGGGCGAGAACCCCGGATTATGGATGATGTGCTCCGCCGCGCGTTGCGCTCGCGGTGATCGCTTCAATGAGGCCGGGGCGAGAACCCCGGATTATGGTTGCACGAGCTCAGGAGATCCATCAGTGTCGCCCCATCACGCTTCAATGAGGCCGGGGCGAGAACCCCGGATTATGGGAGCCCCCGCCGCTGCCCGGGTCGCCCTCGACTGGAGGGGCTTCAATGAGGCCGGGGCGAGAACCCCGGATTATGGGCCCGAGGAATGGATCGAGAACATCCGCAACGGGCGAGCGCTTCAATGAGGCCGGGGCGAGAACCCCGGATTATGGCCCAATTTCTGCGGCATTAGTCCGCCAGGAACCCCACGCTTCAATGAGGCCGGGGCGAGAACCCCGGATTATGGTGAGGATCGCCGGTCTCGCCACCGCCGACCAGCAGTGGCTTCAATGAGGCCGGGGCGAGAACCCCGGATTATGGATCAGGCGGACGCGCGGTCACCGAAGAGGGCCGAGTCGGCTTCAATGAGGCCGGGGCGAGAACCCCGGATTATGGCCGGACGCCCGGACTGGAACCGCAAGGAGCCGCCGGAATGCTTCAATGAGGCCGGGGCGAGAACCCCGGATTATGGTGGCGACACGGCCCAAGCACGAACGGAAGGGACCGCGCTTCAATGAGGCCGGGGCGAGAACCCCGGATTATGGTCCCCGTCATGATGCGAGCGGGACCCCGGCCTGGCGCTTCAATGAGGCCGGGGCGAGAACCCCGGATTATGGCCCGCGAGGAAGAGGATCGGCGCAAGGCGCATGACGCCGCTTCAATGAGGCCGGGGCGAGAACCCCGGATTATGGGGGAATGCCATTCGGAGCGTCGCGCCACGCCGCCGGCGCTTCAATGAGGCCGGGGCGAGAACCCCGGATTATGGGTCTGCCGATGTCGGCAGCGGATCCGCCCCGCAGATCCGCTTCAATGAGGCCGGGGCGAGAACCCCGGATTATGGGAGAGAGAACCCAAGCATGGCCTGCGGAAGACCGAAGTAGCTTCAATGAGGCCGGGGCGAGAACCCCGGATTATGGTACTGGTTCGAAAAACCGTGTACCGCAGGTTCGGAGCAGCTTCAATGAGGCCGGGGCGAGAACCCCGGATTATGGCGATAAAATCACGCGGAAAAAGGTCTTGCCCAACCATTCGCTTCAATGAGGCCGGGGCGAGAACCCCGGATTATGGCAGTCCCCGTGCTGCTCTAGGCGCTCCACCGCCCGACGCTTCAATGAGGCCGGGGCGAGAACCCCGGATTATGGTTATGTCACGGCCCCGACGCCGCAGCGCCGGGGCCGCAGCTTCAATGAGGCCGGGGCGAGAACCCCGGATTATGGTTTTATCAACTATGTAGAATATAGCAAGCATTCCGAAATGCTTCAATGAGGCCGGGGCGAGAACCCCGGATTATGGCCGCCTGGACACTCTGGGGCGACGAGATCAAGCGATTCCTGCTTCAATGAGGCCGGGGCGAGAACCCCGGATTATGGTTCGATGCGGTGGAGTTGCGTTGTGAATTTGCGGAGCTTCAATGAGGCCGGGGCGAGAACCCCGGATTATGGAAGACTCATACTGATACTCTCAGTATTAGTCTCGATATAGGTGCTTCAATGAGGCCGGGGCGAGAACCCCGGATTATGGCACCCCGACGGCGATCTCCAGCCAGGCGGACACGCAGCTTCAATGAGGCCGGGGCGAGAACCCCGGATTATGGGGGCAGCAGCGCTCGCCGAATTCGGCCCATCGCGGAGCTTCAATGAGGCCGGGGCGAGAACCCCGGATTATGGCCATGGGATGGAGTCTGTCTTCCAGATATCCAGAAAGCGCTTCAATGAGGCCGGGGCGAGAACCCCGGATTATGGAGGACAGGAAACTGAAAACTCGTGCGAGTATCAAGGCGGCTTCAATGAGGCCGGGGCGAGAACCCCGGATTATGGCTCTTCACACTCGGGTCCAGCCACAAACCATTACCCGCTTCAATGAGGCCGGGGCGAGAACCCCGGATTATGGAGCGCCAGCCGGGTCATGCCTCCCACGAGCAGGTCGCGCTTCAATGAGGCCGGGGCGAGAACCCCGGATTATGGTCACTTGTTGGGATGATGGCAAAAACCTGTGGATTGAGCTTCAATGAGGCCGGGGCGAGAACCCCGGATTATGGTCGCGCAGTGTGATCGTTGTGATGCCGTGCTGGACGTAGCTTCAATGAGGCCGGGGCGAGAACCCCGGATTATGGGTAGGTCTTGCCACACTCATCGCCTTCCGGGACGCGACGCTTCAATGAGGCCGGGGCGAGAACCCCGGATTATGGGCGGCGATACGCCGCTGTTGATACGGGTATTATAGCCGCTTCAATGAGGCCGGGGCGAGAACCCCGGATTATGGCTTGATCGGGATAACATGTCTTACACTATCCTGATAGCTTCAATGAGGCCGGGGCGAGAACCCCGGATTATGGCCAACGTGCCCACCCCGGACCTCTTCCTCCCGTACCCAGCTTCAATGAGGCCGGGGCGAGAACCCCGGATTATGGGGTGATCCCTGATGTCGTGCGGGACATGATCCCGTCGCTTCAATGAGGCCGGGGCGAGAACCCCGGATTATGGGCCCCAGTGGGAGACCTGGTCTGGTCACCATGGGAGGCTTCAATGAGGCCGGGGCGAGAACCCCGGATTATGGACGGCCGCGAGGAGGTCGATGTGCGCGAATTCCTGCGCCGCTTCAATGAGGCCGGGGCGAGAACCCCGGATTATGGCTGATCATGACTATGTGATCAGAGTATTTCAATCACGCTTCAATGAGGCCGGGGCGAGAACCCCGGATTATGGTGTCCGTCCAGCTGGAGTCCATCCTCTGATGCCGCTCGCTTCAATGAGGCCGGGGCGAGAACCCCGGATTATGGAGTACCAGTGTACAACCCCTATGACATATAGGTAGTCGCTTCAATGAGGCCGGGGCGAGAACCCCGGATTATGGCCCTGGACTGACGCATTGTGAAGCGCACCGGAGGGCGGTGCTTCAATGAGGCCGGGGCGAGAACCCCGGATTATGGGAGGTGACGCGATGGCCTGAACCGGGGAAAGACCCGCCGCTTCAATGAGGCCGGGGCGAGAACCCCGGATTATGGACTGCTGACGCTCGCCATGGATTGGTGGGGACCACCAGGCTTCAATGAGGCCGGGGCGAGAACCCCGGATTATGGGGCTGGAGCAGGTCCTCCTGCTCGGCCGGCCGCACGCCGCTTCAATGAGGCCGGGGCGAGAACCCCGGATTATGGTGTGCTCCAGGAGATCCGTCTCGCGCTGGGTCGCCTTGCTTCAATGAGGCCGGGGCGAGAACCCCGGATTATGGCGGCCCCTGGCCAAGCTCTTCGGCGTCGAGATGCCGCTTCAATGAGGCCGGGGCGAGAACCCCGGATTATGGGCGGGGCGCCGTCCACCAGCAGATCGACGGCGCGCTGCTTCAATGAGGCCGGGGCGAGAACCCCGGATTATGGTCCTTCCTGATGTGAAGAACTGGAAGGAACTGGGGGCTTCAATGAGGCCGGGGCGAGAACCCCGGATTATGGTTTCATACTCGACTATTCCCCATGCTCCATACCTACAGCTTCAATGAGGCCGGGGCGAGAACCCCGGATTATGGTCCTAAGGGTTACCTGTGATACCAACAACAAGGTGGCTTCAATGAGGCCGGGGCGAGAACCCCGGATTATGGGCCTTCACGGTTGAAGGTAATGTTATCAGGGTGGAGCTTCAATGAGGCCGGGGCGAGAACCCCGGATTATGGTCCTCCAGCTGCGGCAGCAGGACGGGGGGGAATCGTGCTTCAATGAGGCCGGGGCGAGAACCCCGGATTATGGGTCGGATGCGGACCGAGGGTCGGAGCCCAGCCCACCGCTTCAATGAGGCCGGGGCGAGAACCCCGGATTATGGGACGGGCAGGAGGGCCTGATCGTCCGAGGGCTGCGGGGGCTTCAATGAGGCCGGGGCGAGAACCCCGGATTATGGAGTGGGCACGCGCCGGGGACACCTCGCTGATCCCCGAGTCGCTTCAATGAGGCCGGGGCGAGAACCCCGGATTATGGCGACCAGGTCGACGGTCTGCTGCCGGGTCAGCCCGGAGCTTCAATGAGGCCGGGGCGAGAACCCCGGATTATGGTCAGCAAACGCCTGATCGCAGCTCAAGAGAGAAAGGCTTCAATGAGGCCGGGGCGAGAACCCCGGATTATGGATGGTACGAGTCTCCAGCCGCGCCCCGCGCCAGCACCCGGCTTCAATGAGGCCGGGGCGAGAACCCCGGATTATGGTGATCCCGGCCTTCCGCGCTCTCGACGAGCAGATGACGCTTCAATGAGGCCGGGGCGAGAACCCCGGATTATGGGTGGACTGGACGAGCTCCTGTGTCGCGCGGTCGAAGGTGCTTCAATGAGGCCGGGGCGAGAACCCCGGATTATGGCTCGCGGCGGTGATCCGAGGCGTACTTTCCGACGTGCTGGCTTCAATGAGGCCGGGGCGAGAACCCCGGATTATGGGCCGCCGATCACGCGAAGAATGACCTGCTCGCGGCGGCTTCAATGAGGCCGGGGCGAGAACCCCGGATTATGGAGGGTGCCACGCGGTGTCGTGGCAGTCAAGGAAAATCGTGGCCGAATTCGAGTGGCTTAAGAATTCTGCCTGTTTCAGACGCCGTTCGGTGCCCCGCAGAGACTGGATATCGATTTGAAATGGTTCACTTTCAATAAGATAAGTGATTTCGAGCGACGTGCGGTTATTTCGCACTGTCGAGCCTCTCGATCCGGGTCGGCAGAGGGGGGTGTACAGAATTTTGTGTGTTGAGTAGTTTTGGAAGGGTTCATGGGGTGGGCGCCCCCCGGCGTTCTGGTCCGGATGGAGGGAGCGGAGCGACCGGAGGCCGGACCAGAACGCGCCCCCCGGCCAGCACCCCACCTTCCCCTCGCGGGGCTTCGCAGGGCATCCGGGGATGGGGTGGCGGTTCATCTTTCTTCCTCAGGCAGTGGGTGCGAACCGCTCGCCGAACTGGATGGCGAACTGCGCCTTCGCAGCTTGCCACACCTGGGGCGGTCTCTTCCACTTGGCCGTGATGTTGCGCAGCGCCAAGTACATCAGTTTCGTCGCCGCATCGTCACTCGGAAAGTGCCCCTTGTTCCGGATCGCCTTCCGAAGCTGGCTGTGCAAACTCTCGATCGCGTTCGTCGTGTAGAGAATCCGCCGCACCTCAGGCGAGAACGCCAGAAACGGGATCACCTCCTCCCAACGGCGCCGCCAACTCCGCGCCACCGCACCGAACCGCTTCCCGTACGGACCCGACTCGAAACGATCCAACTCCATACTGGCGGCCTCCGCCGACGGCGCCGTGTAGATCCCCCTCAGCGCCTTCGCCAGCGAACCTCGTTCCTTCCAGGATGCGAACTGCAGGGAATACCGAATGAGGTGAACCACACAGGTTTGCACCACGCACGCCGGATACTCCCCCCGGATCGCCTCCGGGAACCCCTTCAAACCATCCACCACCGCGATCAGCAAGTCCTTGACACCCCGCGACTTGAGCTCGTTCATCACCCGTAGCCAGAACTTGGCGCCCTCCGTCTGCTGGATCCACAGCCCCAGAACCTCCTTCTGACCGTCGCAGGTGTACCCGATCGCAAGGTATGCCGCCTTGTTGCGCACAAGCCCCTCGTCCCGGATCTTCACCCGTAGCGCGTCGAAGTACACCACCGCGTACGTCGCTTCCAGCGGACGGTTCTGCCACTCCGTCACCTCCTCCAGAACCCCGTCGGTGACCGCCGAGATCAGCGCCGGGGACACCCCCATCCCGTACAACTCCTCGATATGCGCCCGGATGTCCCGCGTGCTCATCCCCCGTGCGTACATCGCAATGATCTTCTCATCAAATCCCGGAAGGCGACGCTGGTACTTGGCCACCAGAACCGGGTCGAAGCGCCCCTGCCGGTCCCGCGGAACGTCCAGAACGATCCGCTCGTCCCCCGTGTCCACCGTCTTCCGCGACGTCCCGTTGCGATGGTTCCCCGCCTGACGTTCCCCCGTATCCGCCAAGTGGACCGCCATATCGGCGACCAGCATCCGCTCGGCCAAGGCCTTCTTCAAGTCCCCTGCCAAGGACTCGAAGCCCGCAGCCCCGGAGGCGCCCCGCATCTTGATCAGTTCATCCAGCAACTCGCGTGAGATGCCGTCGTTGTGCTTCTTGGCCATTTCTTCGACTCCTTGCGAAAAAGGTCATGGTAGGCCTCAACACACAAAATTCTGAACAGGCTCCGGCAGAGTGGATTTCTCTCTCCGTTTTGAACATGCGCGTTCGAAAATCCGAGAATGCAGAATGCCATCACACAACGACCGCTTCGCGCTCGATGGCCGAGAAAGTCCGGCCAATACTCATGACGGCGATATCAGTTTTTTCTGCCGGTCCGATGTCGATCACCAAGGCGTGATCCTCGCCTGTCTTGATGATCTGACGCAGCTCGGTTTCAAGCTCCGCACGGCGCCTGGCGCTCAGCCGGCAATGGAACACGGAAAGTTGAAGCCACTCGCCGAAACCGTGCATCGTCTTGAAAATACGACGCCAGCGTCGGGGGTCGGATACATCGTAAGTGACGATGTAGGTATGCTCGTTGTTCATAGCTAGAATTATGTCATCTGGGAAGGTAATGCGGATAGGAGGGCAATTCGCCCATAAGATGCCGGCACAACAGCCGAGCTTGGAGCAACAGAAGTCGACGCATGCTGAGCCGGTAACCAAACAGTGGATGCGTCGTGTCTTGGGCAAGGCGACGCTCAAACGCTCGGACAAAGCGCCGTCGCCCGGCGGTGGTTAGACCGGTGCCGGTACAAGCAGTCACGAAGTCGCCTGTCGAAATTTCACCGGTGTTGACCACTGACAAAACCACCGAGTCCGCGATAATTGGGCGAAATGGCTCCATAATGTCCAAGGCCAAGGATGGCCGGCCGTAACGCGCGGCGTGAAAGAATCCCCGGTACGGATCGAGACCGACTGTCGCAAGTGCTACAGTCAGATGGCGTGTCAGCATGGCATAGGAGAGCGAAAGTAACGCGTTCACAGGATCAGGAGGAGGACGGCGTTTGCGCGCGTCGAACCGAAAGGAATTAAGAGTCTTTTCGTGATCCATCACGTCTTCGCCTGCTGGCGGTGAAAGCAGATCAGCAAACGCGCGAAAATATGTCGCTGCGGAGTCTCCTTCAAGTCCCAACAGAGCACTTGGCGATGATGCCCTCCGCGTTGATTTGCGGTGGATGTCAAGCCGGTTGAGGACGATCGTACGAATATCGGGAGCACCGCGCCAGTTGCGGCGCACCATGGTTCGTTGGTTCACGATCTTGGCAGCGACCAAGGCACGGGCGAAGTCCAGGCAAAACTCGCTGTCGAAGCTGTGTTGGTACTGTGCGGTCCGGACTTCGACGTTACGGTGACCAATGCCGTGAGCGATACCGCGGAACCAACCACCGTGGGAATGGAACGCAACGGGAATTTCGCGTTCCATCAGTGTTGTGAGTGCTGGTGTACTTATCGATACGCCACCGAATATCGCCACGTCAGACACTTCATTCAATCGCACGGTAATATCGCCCTGTTTCTCGTCGGCAATTTTGAGGGTTTCTCCCTGCTTGCTGATTCGCGCCCGCTGCGACTGAACGATCAGAGGAAGGGCATCTTCAGCGCTGACCGCAATCGGACGGGGAGCCAGATTCGACCCGTCTAGAAACCTTATTTCATCTGGAAGGCAAACGGATACAAGCGCACATCGCGGACACTTGGGGCTGTCGGTCAATGGAGGCGGGATGCGGTCTTCGGCGACCGTCCGACGAAGACCGGTCACGGCATCCCGAGCGGCAAGGCGGAGTTCGTCGTCGAGGACAACTCGAACCCTTTCCCGGCTCTCGGCATACCAGATGGCCCCCTCCTCGACTCGATAGCCATGTTCTTCAAGCAGCATTGCCTGCAGGCAGACTTGAACACGCTCCGGTTCGTAGGCCCCCTTGGCCACATGAGGCCGTTTTCCACGCTTGTAATCAACTGGCGTAACAAAGCCATCGTCGGCCTCCGCAATGTCGATCTTGGCGATCACGCCGAGTGTTTCCGACGAGAGCGTTAATGACCGACTAACAATCTTGCCATTTTCGTCGTCCAAGGCCTTCGGGTCAGGCAATGGCTTGCTCGGACGGTCAACCCGAGCGTGTACACGTCTGCCATGTACGGTGTCACTTGTTTCGGCCCATTCAGACTGACTCCACATAAGATAAGCGAGGCGAGGACAATAGACAAACTCGTTCACTATGCGAGCCGGGACAAGTGGTGTCTCGGCGGAATTCGGCGCTGCTGGAAGGTTATCGGGCGGGCTCACCTTCCGCATCCCTCAAGTCAGGACGTTACTACCTTGGAGATTCGGCCTTGGTTCTCCGAACTCTCGTAGATTTTCGTCTGTCTGGAAAAGCCCGAGACCGAAGTGGCTGGCGAATCCAATAGCGAGCGGTCCGAGGATTGGTTTCGGGAATGTGATGCGAAGGAGGGCGCCCGCGGTATCGGGCTGTCTCTCCCGGCCACGGGAACGAAATCTGTGGAAATTGAGGGCGCGACGCTCGGCTCCACCGACAAGTAGGCTGTTGATCTCCTCGACCTCGACGCCCTCCGCGTCCATGCCCCGGCGTTTGAGAAGCCGGCGAACCTCTCCCGGATAGCCGGACGCCTTGAGGTGCCCGGCGGCCAGAAATGGGGTTACGCTTTGCCACTGGCTCGCGAAGCCGAATATCCGCGCCGCGCCATGAAAATCGGCTGGAGTACCAAAACCCTCCAAGGCCAGACGCCATTCCTTCAGCGCCGAAAACCCGGATTCGGCGGCGCCTGACCGTTGCTTCGGAGCAAGCCAGAGGCGAGTGATCCGATCCAGCTGAACGCGGACAACGTCGTCGATGCCGTTTTGGATGTAAACAGAAATATGGTCGATACAGCCGTCGGAATCCGCATCCTCGGGAAGCCAGAAAGCGTGGCGGTGTGTCGGATCCTTCAGTGGCCGACCGTCGGTGCCCCGTCCCGATATCTCCCAAGGTGCGCAAGGAATCGAGCGTCCTGTCACCTCATCTGTTCTCCAGCCGAAACGCGCCAGTGCCGCAAGGCGCATGAGCTCTCCCATCTTGACTGCATCTTCAATGCGGGGGAGCGGTCGTCCGGCGACCAGAAAGCGGGCAATGGTCGGTCGACGCTTAACCACGGGAGATCGACGACGTCGGGTGAAACGGGAAATGACACCCGGGCGCGCTTCGGAGGCGCAGGAATACACAACTTCGCATGCAGCCGGTGGACGGCTCCAACCTCGATCCTGAAAGTCGGCGGTGTCGAGAGCCAGTGCATCCGCCAGAGTCGGTGGAAGCGTGTCCCGACCAGTGATCTTGCTTCGAAAATGGGCGGTAGCTCGTTTTGATGAGGCGATTGCATGCCCAGCTTGCGATATAAGGCGTTGTCGTTCCGCTGTGTATCCCGCCGGGGAACGAGCCGCGAGTGTGCGCACCAAAGTTCCAGAACCGTCCATCCCGTCTGCCCGACAATTGGCTTCTTGGCGCCACTTGTCAAGTGCTTGGCATTCCACCCAGCTCTCCGCACGGCCGAGATAGTTGATCGATTCGGCGAGGTGCTCCGCAAGCCGGAAGTGGGTCCCGTTCAGAGTGAGGTTCGGCCATGCCGCAACAATTTGGGCATTTTCCGGCAGTCGAACAAATCCGTCAAAAATAAGTGCCGTCTTCCCGCTCTTCTGCTGCGGCATGTAATGACGCGTGTGTGCGTGTATCACGCCTTCAGGAAGGCGATAAACGGGTGGTTCCTCTGCCATCGCGTCAATTAAAGTATCGAGGTCTCTCTTTGACCATATTTTGCGGTTACCCTTGCGCCACCACACCGCGACGAACGCGCGCAATAGTCGCCAAGGTTCGGGCGGCCATGCGACGTCCGCCTCGTTGACGTTGCGGCCCCACGGTGTTGCGTGATACCGGTTGGCGGGGAAGCGGAAGTTCAGTACGAACATTCCTCTACTTCCGATACGTAACCGTTAGCTCGCGGCTCTGTCCGAAAAGTCCTTGTTCTCCGACAGCTTCTATAAGGGACGGAAGTGCGACCTCGATGTCGGCGAGCCCCGGAAGTTCGAAGCGGTCGGGACGCGTAACCGCGACTTGGTGCAAATCAAGATCGCAGGCCGTGCGCAGTCGCAGACCCTCGGTCAAGAATCGCCGTATCTTGAACAGAGCCAATGCGATAAGCAGTCGATCAACCCGTTCGCCCAAGGCAAATGCCCGGATTTGACGCAAATCCAAGTTGAAAAAGGCCGTGATTCTACCGGCGACCCATTCGTCCCGTGCGAAGGGGACGTTTCCGAAGCCCCTTGCGGACTCTCCGCTCGGATTTACGCTATCGTTTTTTACACCGCCGCTTGCAGCAACTCTCGCGTCCGTGGCCTCGATAAAGGCCGAAAGAGACCTCGGAAGGCGCAAACGTCCACCAGCGAGCTCCTTTTTGGCAAGAAACACTCCGTGAAGCAGCGCATTGGTATCGAGTTCCAACAACACTCGCGCAAGCTCGCGCAGATCGACGCGGCCGGCTTCCATCGATGCGAGGCGTCGCTTCAGGGCATCAAGAACTGACTTGTCCTTGCCTTCCAAAATGTACGGCGAATTGAGTCGGTGCGCTTCAAGCAGTGAATTGGTAAGCGGATTGCCACGTTCATCCACAACTTTGACGACTGGTAAACCCTTGAGAGGAGTGACCCAGCCATCGGCGCGCTCGTCCCAGCACACAGCCTCCAAGCGGTTCGCCATGGATTGAGCACTCTCGACAAGCAAGATTCGTCCCTGTCCGTCCGGTGCTTCGTATACGGCGTGGCCAAGATTGGGAAACCCGGTGGGCTGAAACCTGCTCCCCTGAACCGGCATCAGAGTCGCTTCGACGAGCAGGCGTGGCGCACCGTCAAGTCGCGTTAGGTCAAGAAGCATGGGATGTTCCCTCCTTCGGAAGGTCGTCTTGTTGTAACACATCAGGCCAGACGCGCGTGAGCAGCCTTTTCAAACTACCGGTCCCGATGGGAATCAGAAGTGACGCAGCCAGACGGTCGGCTCGGATGCCAACTCCAATCCGACTTGCGGCAAGGCTATCCGAACTCACCGGATCGAATGGAGAACTGACGCCTGATGCACGAACGCGACTTAACGCGGCGCGAACTGCCTCGTTGATTTCGTCTCCATTTCGGTTTCCACTACCGCCGCGAAGGCGAACCAGCAAGCCGGGAGGTATGGGAAGGCGGACGCCATCGTCCAAGAATCCGGTTTCAAATAGAGCCGCATCGGGGGAGAAAAGCGGTTTCAAGGCGGCGTACGCCAAGGGCGATGGTTTTGAACGGATACCGTCGTTCATCTTCGGTGATCTTAACCAGGTGGGGGTTGTCCATATCAAGCCGGCAAGCAACGCGCCGCATCTCGCGTCATCGAAGTCGCCCTCAATGAACGTAGCGATGTCTTCGGTCCTTGCGACAGCGGCGCTCGAGAGCGGCTTGTCCGCCGAACCGTGGATTGTCGCTTCGATGAGCCGACGACCCAGTACTGCGATCATGTTCGAGACGAGGTTTCCAGCATTCCATACTACCGCAGGTAAGGGTACCGCAGACCATGCCCGCTGTCTGCGAAGATTTGAACCTACGAAAAATTCTTGTGTGTCGATTGGGGCAAAGTGGGCCGCCATGGGTATTGTGTAGGCGAGAGACGGCTGGGCGGCTCCTCGCCGTGTCTCCGATTTGCTTGGCGAAGTAAAAATCTGACCTGATGCCGATGCGCCGTCCGTGAACTTGGCCCCACTCTGATCGGAGGACGCCCGCTTGGGAAGTCCAAGGCCGGCAAGGGCCGTCGCCACCCGGAACTCAGGCGTACCGTCATCCGCCTGCCGAATCCAGTCCATCGATAGCCTCGGTGGGGGATTGATTTCCTCGCGGACTTTCGGATTCGTGGCCAGCCAGCCAACAAAGCGTCCTAGAGCTATCAGGGCATTGCGGGTTCCTTCTGACGATTGGGCCGCATCGGTCATTTGGAACAGTGCGTCCTCAAGGTTACGCTTCGCGTGCCGGGCTCGAGCGGGAGCAGTTTTCCTGTTTCCAGCAAGCCGACGGGCCCGGTCCAGCCAACCGGCGAATTCCAAATCGCCTATCAAATCTCCACGCGGCCGGGCGGGAGTGGCAATTCGACCAAGAGGAGTTGCTTGATACGGCTGTTTGGCGTCCGGTTGAATAAGAGAATAGCGTTCGAAGCTGTTGATTCCCCTAGCGAGCCCGATCTGCGCGACGGAGCGAGCAGCATCCAGGCCGTTTCGGGCAGAACGGCCTGCCAAAGTAAGGCGGCCTTCCGAGAAAATGGCCTTGACCTCGGTGAACGTGGCGGGTTTCCTCCATAGCGGTGTCCAGATTTCACCGCGAGGGCGGTTTGGATCTTCAGATGAGAGGCTCCCGGCACCGGCCCCAACAGGTTCAAAGGTGAAGGGGAAGGCGGCCCGGCTGGCTTCTGTTCCCCAACTTCGGGTCATGGCGCCAGCGAATGTAATAGTTCCTTCCATCGCCAGGACGATATCCCACGGATTCAGAGGATTCGAGCCTTCGTATCCTGTCGTTGCATTGCTTCCGCCTTGGCCTGGACTGAACTGGCCCATAGTTCCGCGAGTGTCAAGGCGGCCATCACCGAGAAATGCACTTTCAAGCAGTGCTTTGTTGGGTTCTGTTGCCAAACCGTCTTCCAAGCTGAACAGCCTGGCCAGTTCATCAGCGAAGTTGACACCGAAATCGCGGCTGCCGTCGTTCCCCCCGGATCCGAGCAAGGGCATTGGAGTTTCCTCACTTGAAAGGACATAACAGGCATCGACATACGAAACATGTTCGGGCTCTGTTTCGGACCGCAGGGTTGGAAGCAATGCCCGCTTGGATTGTTTCTCCTGCCTTTGCACCACCCTTATTTTCTCTTCAAGGGACTTCCTTTCCTCTCCCCGCCGAGATTTCTGCTCTTTCTTGAGAGCCTTCGCCCTTGCGCGGAGTTGATTGAGCCGGTCAAGCTCTATATTCTCGCGCAAGCGTTCGATGGTGCGTCGCATACTCGAAAAACGAGGCGCGGGGCTGTTTTCGAACCTGCGCATCAGATCGGCGCCGGTGCGTGTCGAAGCCTCCTGCCCGTCTCCCTCGAGAAAACCGGCGCGGCCGTTCCACGGGCCAACGATTGGGCTCGGTGCATAGTCTTCCAGAAAGAAGCGAAGCACATCGTCGCGAGAGAGCGATGTCCATAGATGGAAGCGCTCCGCTTCCCAGAAACCCCGTGCTCGGGGATCAGCCGCATTGCCCGTGACATTGTTAGTAGACAATGACAATACCCGCAGGATGCCAAGGGCTTTCAGGTAGGACGCCAGTGGTGTGGGGTTACATCCGTCGAGCACAATGGGCTCAGGTATTCCCATAACCATCCCCCCGTTCCTTTGCGGATGCCCGCCAATCAGCGATTCGCACGATGGTCTCCATCCACGCAAGCTGGAAAGGGCCGAATTGTTCCAGCAGATCACGCGTGCGTTCCGTCCAGCTTTCGCAAGTCGTTTCGTCCCAGCCAAGCTCCATGATCGAAAGGGTGAGAGGGCCGCCAGCCCAATGTTCGTCGAAGCCCAGATCGATTTCCGGGAGCTCGTCGCCTTCCCATACCCCGCGAGCGAAACGCGATCCCGCTTTTTCACCGGTCGGTTTTCGTTCGCGGGGCAGGGCACGGAGGTTCATTCGGATTTTCCCGTGATGGGCGGCTATCAGATAGGCCACGAGGTCAGCGTGGCGCGACCAGCGCTTGTGATGAAGGAACGCCAGAGCAGAGGCCAGTTCGTGTCGAAAGAAAGCGCGACTATGGCTTAGATTCGGGGCTACTGTCTTGGCGAGCAGGCAGTGCACACCCGCTCCGGTCTCGGGAAGCCCTCGGCGCATGGTTTCCTGGAAGACTGGGTGCGCCTTGCCCACGTCGTGCCAGCGGGCTGCACGGATGACGGCTTTTCGAGTTTCATTTACGACATCAAGGGCACGACAGAGAGCCGCGGCCTCATGGGCGACATGATCGAGATGGTCGGTGAGCGTGACCGGTACTCCGATTGCGCTTCGCGGATCTTCGTCGTGGCCTTCTTCGTCCGCTTCATGGGAAGAAGTGCCAGGGGACGTCATCGAAATGCCGTCGACCGGTACCGGGATGTCGTTTTTGTCGCCCGTGAACCCGGCGGATTCACTGTAGCCGCCGGCATGCGTATGGACAAGCAAGGTCAAACCCGGCCACGGGTCATCCCGAAAGGGCCTCCACCCCGTCAGCGCCTTGTCAGTTGCTCCGTTTTCCTTGCGCCACTGCGGATCCCGCACGAAAACGAGAGGCTCTTCGCGCGACTTTCGAGCTTTCTTCAGCCAGTTCCTGGCCTGACCGATAGGGGCGGCGCAGAGTTCCTGGGCATGGGGGGAGGTATGGTCCCGGATACTCCGGTCAGGTCGCGCCAGAAAACACGGATATCGGTGTCGTCCGCATCGCGGACATAGGCGGAGATATCAACATCGAATCCGGTCAGATCCGGGTCGGTGTCGAAGAGGTCATAGAAGTCCTTCTTCCGGATAACCCGGGAAGGCGGGTCCACGGAACCCGCCGGGGGGAGATTCGCAGGGGCCGCGTTGTTCAGTTTCAGGAGCCGTTTTCGTGCTGATCGGAGTTCGTCGGCCGTGTAGGGGAGTGCCACCTTGGCTTCCGATCTTTCGTCGCTTCTGCCGCCGAGGAGGTCGATCCAGTGAATGTCGGCGCCATCATCGAGCTCTGCATATCGATTCGCCCGGCCGAAGCGCTGAACCAGCGACGGCCAAGGTGCGAGTTCGGTGAACATAACGGCGGCGGAAATATCGATGCCAGCTTCGATCGCCTGCGTCGCGATCACGATGATGTCCTTCGAATTGTGGTCGAATACCTTGTTCATTTCGCGTTTTCGCTCGGCGGGGCGATAGCGTGAATGAACAAGAGCGAGCGCTGGCCGTGGTGATTCCTGCTGTCGCAGTAATTGATCAATCACTGCGTGGAGCTCCTGTGCCCGTCCAACCTGGTTGACAATCGCCAGAGTCATGTGCCCACTGCGATGAGCATTCAGGATTGTTTTCGCAAAATTGGCAATGTAGCGCTTGTCGTCAGATTCCTTCGAAGCGGGTGTGGTGATTTGGGATAGATGGAGTACTTTTCTTGCGTTCGCAAGTCGTGTCAACCGGTCTCCTGGCGCCGCACTGGGATCGACTCGCACTACCCCTCTCGGGGACGGTTCGGCGTGATCTACCGTTTTGAGCCAAGACGGTTCAAGCGTGGCGGATATCCAAAGACTGCGGGTGGGGCGAGCCTCGGGGGTGTCGTTCTTCGCAGCCCGGATGTTCTCTTGTCGACGAAAGGCCTCGAGTTGTGCCGATGTGGCACGCCCGGCCCCCATGAGCTGCACTTCGTCGAACACCCACTGAGTGTCGTCGTGAAGCAGCGCAAACTCCATGGGCCAGCGCGCACGCGACGTAGCGTAGCCGCGCATGAGCGCCCGGCTGAGAAGCATATCCTGAGTGCCGACAAGCACCGCAGGACGCTCGGGGTTCTCGATCCATTTTCCCGAATCGACGCCACCCATAAGGACATGAACATCCTGCGGGCTTGGCAATTTGCTCACTTCGTTCGTTTCTGTCGCCAGTCTCGAGAACCAGTCCTTGACAGCGTCCGCTGTTTGCTCGACCAAGGTTCGCATGGGGAGACACCACACCAGTCGGCGTGGAGTCGTGGCGGGGGAACGCAGTCGGCGGACGGCCCACCCGAGCGTCACCGCAGCGGTCTTTCCGGAACCTGTGGGCGCGATCAGAAGCCGAGGCCATTCTCCGTCCATCAGAGCCTGCTGCCAAGGATCGGGTCGCGTTCCCTGACCGAGGGCGATCCGAAAGATATCAGCTCCGTCCATGCTTTCAAGCCACCAGTGAAGATTTGACCTGTCCGGCTACCGGCAACGATATGGGTTGCGAAGCAGGTGGGGAACCACTTGGGGAATCATCCATCTTCCGCCGAAATACCCTTGTCGTGGCACGCCTTTGTGGGAGAGTTGATTCTTTTCTCTGCTTCCCGATCTGGCATCGAGGTCGGTCGTCGGCATGAGGGAAGGAAGGCAAGACGCTGCCGATTGTACACGAGTAGGGAGAGAAGGGAGCGTCCGCTGATCAGAAGGGCTGAGGCGAGCTTGCGAAATCGCTGCTTGGGGTGCGGGTGCGCTGATCCGGCTCCGATTGGACTCGGTTGGTGAACGGCGGCAGAGGATCCATCGCGTGGTTGGTCCGGGCTGTCGTCTCGCAGGCGTCAAAACCGAATCCGGATGCCGATGCGGGCGACGCGGGGGGGGAGGATGCCGACCACCGCGCCGAAGGAATCGTCGCGGGAACCCTCGCCCACCACGTTGTTCAGGTTGAGGACGTTGAACACGTCGAGGTAGGTCGAGAACTCCGTATCTCCGGGGAGGTTGAGGCGGTGGTCGAGACGGAAGTCCGCGAGGGGGACCGTCGGGGAGCGGGCGGCGCCCGGGGGCTCGACCACGATCTCGGTGCTTCCCTGGGGCAGCGGTTGTCCGTCGAGAGTCTCGGTGAAGATGACCGAACGGTAGTTGGGGCGGCCCGAATGGGCGCGTAGCGAGGCGGCGACCGAGAACCCCCACGGGAGCCGGTAGCTTCCCGACAGGCGGGCGATGAAGGGCCGGTCCCAGAAGGTGCGGCCCTGGTGGAGGTCGCCGTGGTTCGGGGTGTTGAACAGGTCGCCCGGGAATCCGGTTCCCTCGTCGATCTGGTCTCCGGGGCCCGGAAGCCACCCGGTGGACCGGCTCACCGTCACCGAGGCGAGCAGTTGCCACCCGGAGGAATAGCGCTTGCGGGCCTCGAGGATCAGTCCCCGGTAGCTCGAACCGATTCCCGGGTTGTAGAGTCGGAAACGGCTCTGTCCGAGGGTCGCCGGATCCTGGAGCCAGAGGGTCACGGGGACGTCGTCATCGGTGCCCCGCACGAAGTCGCGTCCGGGATCCACGTGCGGGACCGATCGCCATGCGCTCTCCGGTACGCCCACGTCGGTGTCCTCGATGAGATTCCGTTCGGTGCGGAGGATGCCGGTCAGCCCGACGGTGACGTCCCCCGGGAGCTCCCGGTGGATGCCGAGCGTCAGTTCGTCGGTGCTCGGCTGTTTCAGGTTCGGGTCCACTTCGTTCCGCACCGGGATGAAGACGCTCAGCGGATTTGCGAAGTCCAGTTCCCCGTCGTCCACCAGCGCGTTGAAGTTCCGGTCGTCGAAGCGGAACTTCGCGGAGGCCCGGGCATTGGGGTTGCCGTAGCCGGGAACGCTCAGGCCGAGCTGGTGCAGATAGCGCCCGGCGCTGAATCGGAGGTGGGTCCGGCCATCCCCGGTGAGCTGGTAGTTGATCCCGAAGCGGGGGGCGATCCCCAGCCAGGAAACCACCCCCCCCGTGCCTTCGGTCCGGGAGGAAACCCCGAGATCCTCGAACACGCGCTGCCATGGTCCCGCCTGGTTTCCCTGATCCGGGTAGCCGGCGTCCCACCAGTCGGCGCGAAGACCCATCTCCACCACGACCCGACCCCGGACCAGCGTGTCCTGGGCGTAGATGCCGATGTTCCGGGTGAAGTTCCTCGTCGCCACCGGGTCGTTGTAGAGCGTGACTTCGATCGGGCGCACCCGGTCGTGGGTGTAGACGATGCCTCCGTGAAGGTCGTGGGTGGTCCGCCCCGGGTTGTGGGTGGCCTCGAATCCGATCTTGAACTCGTTGGCGCCGCCGAAGAGCCCGTCCCGGAACGCGGTCACGCTGCCGCTCGCCTGCCAGCGATCGCGTTCGTAGATGGTGTTGGTGCCCGATCCGCCGTGCCAGACGCCTGAATTCAGCTCCCAGCGGGAAAACCCCGGTTCCCGGTCCGGTTGCTGGCCGTAGGGGAAGTGGAGGTCGAGGCGGCTGAGCCGGGCTTCAGCGAGGATCGAGGCGCCGAACGTCGCGGACCAGGAGATCTGGCCGAGCGCCATGAGCGAATCCTGGAACAGGGTGGTCTCGGGACGCGGCCGGAAGAGGCTCGCCCCGCGGTACGGGCGGAATTTGTCGTTCCCGAAGAAAAACAGGCCGATCTCGTGGCGGTCGCCAACCCGCAGGCTGGCCCGGCCCATGATGTTTTCGAGATCGGTGAGATCCACGCCCGGTTCCCCGTTTTCGAGGAAGAAGCCGGGCAGGAACGGCTCCACGCGGAACCGCGAATAGTTGAGGTAGAACCAGGCGCGGTCGCGGCGAAGGGGGCCGCCGAGTTGGGCGCTGCCGTCCAGCAGCCGCTTCAGGCGGTTCGCCTGGCCGACGCCGCGGGCGCGGAGCGAGTCGTCGAGGTTCTGTGCCTGGAACCGCTCGTGCTCGTAGAAGAAGCTGCCGCTCCCCGAGAAGCGGTTGCCGCCGCGCCGGGTCACGATGTTCAGGAAGACTCCGGGGGTCTGGATCTCGGCGCGGTGCCCCGCGGTCGAAACCTCCATCTCTTCGAAGCTGTCGAACGAGTAGTAGGTGATGCTCGCGCCCATGGCCCCCGGGTCGGTGACATTCACTCCGTTCAGGTAGTACTGGTTCTGCGTCCATGCCGATCCGGCGGCGGACATCAGCGACTGCTGGCCGCTCTCCGCGCCTCCCACGTTGACCTTGGACATCATCACGCCCGGCGTCTGTTCGAGGACGTTCCACACGTCCCGGGTGTTGGGAAGCTCTTCGAGCACCGGCCGGTCCACCGTCTCCCGGACGCCGCTGTCCCGGAAATCGAGGGCCCTGCGGGAAACCGCCGAAACGCTCTCGGTGATCCCGGCAATGGCGAGACGCAGGCGAACCTCGACCACCGAGCCCGCTGCCACCACCACCTCGGCAGGCGTTGCATCCTGGAACCCGGGATGCGCCGCCGCGAGGAGCCAGGTCCCGGGTCGAAGGCCGGCGAAGCCAAATCGTCCGGTGGGCCCCGCGATCTGTTCGCGGCGGACCCCGCGTTCCACCAGCAGGAGGGAAACCCGTGCTCCGGGGAGTACGCCGCCGGTCTCGTCCACCACCACGCCGTCCACACCCCCGGTCGGCTGGGCGAGGACCGGAGGGACGGCGAGGCACGACGCCAGAAGCGCGGCGGCGCGTCGCCTCCGGAGCGTCCGCGGGAGTCGGCGTTGACGGCGCATTCGAAAATCGAATGGTATGCCCCGCGCGGACCCCCCGGCGATGCGGCAGGTGCGCCGCCAATCGGCGCCCCGACCCGGCGCGGCGGAGAGGGAGGGATTCGAACCCTCGGCACGGTTTCCCGTGCAACTGCTTAGCAGGCAGCCCTGTTCAGCCACTCCAGCACCTCTCCGGCGGCAGGGCCGCGATGGCGCCGGCCGGGGCCATGGGGATCGTACACCGAGCGCGGCCCTCCAAGGGGCCGATTCCTGTTATCCTCACTTGTTGCCGCGCCACTGGGAAGTCGTCCAATGGCAGGACACACGGCTCTGGACCGTGGAATCGGGGTTCGAGTCCCTGCTTCCCAGCCAGGTGGCGCCCGGGTCCGGCGCTCCGGTGTGCGGCTCCCACCGGGACCCCACTCCCAAGGAGATCGCCATGCACCCCACGAAACTCGGGCGGGGTGGCCTCATCGCTGTCCTGCTGCTCTTCGGCGCCCAGACCGGGCTGGCCCAGATGGGCACCGGGCGAGTTTCCGGTACCGTCAGGGATACGAGCGGCGCCCCGATCCAGGGGGCGACCATCACGGTCACCAGTGGTGATTCCACCCGCACCCTCGAAGCCACCACCGATGAGAGCGGGCGGTGGGCGATCCTCGGTTTCCGCAGCCGGACCTACGACTTCTCGGTTCAGGCGCCCGGATTCCAGCCGTACAACTACCAGGCCCAGATGAGGCAGTCCGGGAGGAATCCGGACATGGATCTGGTCCTGGAACCCGCCGCCATGGGCAGTTCCGCCGGAACCGGCGGCGGCCTGCTCGGCGAGGCCCAGGAGCTCCACCAGGCCGGACGCTGGGAGGAGGCGCTCGCGAAGTACGACGAAGTGATCGCGGCCGAACCCACGATGTACCAGGTTCAGCTCAACCGGGGAGCCGTGCTCCGCGAACTCGGGCGTCCGGATGATGCGAAGGCCGCATTCCAATTGGTGCTGGATCAGGAACCGGACAGCGCCGCGGCGCTGGTTTCCATGGCCGAGATCGCGGTGGCGGCAAACGATCTGGATACGGCAGTCGAGTACTTCAGGACGGCGGTGGACAACACCGACGATGAAATCATCCCGTTCAACGTGGCGGCCATCTACTTCCAGGCCGGGAATGTGGACGAGGCGATCGAGTATTTCCAGATCGCGGCGGAACGGAGAATCGACTGGGCCGAACCCCACCTCGAGATTGCGAAGGCCTATCTGAACAAGGGCGACTTCGCCTCGGCCCGCACCCATCTCGAGATGGTGATCGAGATCGAGCCCGATGGTGCGTCAGCGGCGATGGCGAACGCGATGCTCCAGGCGCTTCCCGAGGGCTGATCTCGCAAACGGACCGGAGCGTCCGGCGTCGGACGCTTCGGTTCGCATGCCCGCCAGTCGGGACCGGAGGGGTGGCCGAGTGGTTTAAGGCGGTGGTCTTGAAAACCATTGACCCATCAGGGTCCGGGGGTTCGAATCCCTCCCCCTCCGCGTTCCCGGCCCGCGGGCTCGGCATCCAGACAGGGCCGACGTCTCTCCCGGCGGGCTACAGGGCCGTCTCCTGCCAGAGTTTCAAGCCGCGGACAAGAGCCCGTTCCAGCCAATCCGAAAACCGTTCGGTTGCTTCGGCCAGGGGCTCCTTGTAGTTGATGAGAAAGACGCTTTCCGATATTGCCGTTACCGGCCCCGACTCCCGTTCGCCTTCGTCGGTCTCGACCCGCTGGAACCAGGATGCCGAGCAGGCGAGGACGCCCTGGAATTCACGACCGATTCCGTGAAAGGAGATCAGCATTTCGGTCGAGTTCGTGTTTTCCAACTTTATACGGGTCCAACTCCGGTATATCTGCGGATTCGCAAAATAATCCAGCTGTTTCGCAGCCTCGATGATCTGGTGGCGGTAGTAGTGGCTTCGGGAATCGCCGTCTTCGGCCCCGCTCGTGAAGTAGTTGTTGTGATCGAATATGACAGACATTTCAAGCTTCAACTCTTTTGCCACTTCTTCCAACCGATGCTGCGCCCTTTGCCATAGCTCCGAGGCGACCGATTTCGCGGTCTCCCACTCCGCAACGAGCGAATCCCGCCGCCGCTGCATCTGGCGCCGCACCGAAGTGATCGTCTCGGTAACGCGGCGAGACTGCTGGACGTCTTCGGCGATGTGCAAGGCACGGACAAATTGGTCTCGCTGCAGCCGGGCGAAGTACTCGACCAGCGGCTTGAGATCGCCACCGTCTGCGGTTTCCAGTGCGTCGAGGTACATCGCCCGCTCCCGATCCCTGACGACCAAGGGAAACCAGCCAGCCTTGACGAAGACCAGTGTAGCCAGTGTTCGGGCAATCCGACCGTTGCCGTCCTCGAACGGGTGGATCTGCGCGAAGCGGTGGTGCAGCCAGGCCGCTTCGACCTCGGGCGCGAGATCGCCATGCTGATCATGCATCTCGATCAATCGGTCCATCTCGGAGTCGACGTGCTCCGGGGGACAGTACTCGTGAACTGTCCCATCGGATCGCCGGGGGTTGTTGGTGTGTTGTTTCCATGCGCCTCGGCGAAGGGGAACCGATATCTTGTTGCCGAGGGGGTCAACACCCTCCACGGTATCCTGATGCCGGGTCATCAGGGCATGCATTTGCTTGATGTAACTCGTAGACAGGCGGCGTTCGCTCTTCACGAAGTCGAACACGCCATCGACGGCTGCTTCGTGGTCGGAGATCATCGCGACGATCGCTTCAGGATTGACACCTCGCTCATGCGGAATCAGCGCGGCGTTGATGCCGTGATCGATCAGCAATTCGGTAATGCCGCGGTCCAGCGTGTAGAGGCGTTCCATCAACCCGGTCTCGATTGCCCATTCGCGCTTCAGCCGCTCCACGAACTGGCGGTATGCTTCCCGGGTCCCGAGCCGTTCACGTTGCTCTTGCCGGACTTGCGCCAAGGCGTCCAATTCGGCGACGGCCAACAAGGCCGAGGATTTGATGTCTTCTATGATTTTCCAAGAATGTTGCACGATGATGCGGTGAGAATGCATGGCTTGCTTTAGCATGTGATCCGATCATCGATCTGGTTCTCCTGGCGCTGCTTGACGGCGATGGCGGGCGCCGACCAAGCCGGTCAGGGTGCGGGGAACTCGTCGATCCCGTCGAGGTAGGGACGGAGCGCGGCGGGGATCCCGATCGAGCCGTCCCCGCGCTGGTGGTTCTCGATGAGCGCCAGCCAGGTCCGCCCCACCGCCAGTCCCGATCCGTTGAGCGTGTGGCAGAACTGGGCCCGGGCGCCCGGCGCCGGGCGGTAGCGGATGCCGGCGCGGCGCGCCTGGTAGTCGCCGCAGTTGCTGCAGGAGCTGATCTCCCGGTACGCGCCGGCGGAAGGGAGCCACACCTCGAGGTCGTAGGTCATGGTCGCGGCGTCGCCCATGTCCCCGGTGGAAAGCAGCACCACCCGGTAGGGAAGTTCGAGGAGCTGGAGGATGTGCTCGGCGTCGGCGGTGAGCGCCTCCAAGGCGTCCGGGGAACTCTCGGCGTCGGTGATCCGGACCAGTTCCACCTTGTCGAACTGGTGCTGGCGAATGAGGCCCCGGGTATCCCGGCCGTGGGCGCCGGCCTCGGCGCGGAAGCAGGGCGTGGCCGACACGTACCGTTTCGGAAGGTCGTCCGCTGCGAGGGTCTCCCCGGCGTGCAGGTTGGTCAGCGGAACCTCGGCGGTGGGGATCAGGAACAGGTCGCGGCCCTCCACCCGGAACAGGTCGTCACGGAACTTCGGAAGCTGCCCGGTTCCGGTCAGGGTGGCGGCGTTCACCAGCAGGGGACACCAGATCTCCTCGTAGCCCCGGCCGGTCTGGACATCCAGCATGAACCGGGTGAGCGCCCGCTCCAGCCGCGCGCCGGCCCCCCGGAGCACCGCAAAGCGGGCTCCGCTCAAACGCGCCGCCCGCGGGAGGTCCAGCATCCCGAGCGCGGTCGCCAGCACATCGTGCGACTTCGGTTCGAAACCGAACTCCCTCGGCTCGCCGATCCGGCGCACCTCCCGGTTGGCGGTTTCGTCCGGCCCCACCGGGACCGCTTCGTCGGCGAGGTTGGGAAGTCCGAGAAGCAGCGGGTTCAGGACCTCCTCGATCTCCTTCAACCGGCGCTCCTTCAAGGCCACGATGTCCGGAGCGTCCGCGATTTCGGCGCGTAGTCGCTCGGCCTCCTCCCGCTTTCCGGCCCGGTAGAGCGCGCCGACTTCCTTGTTGGCGCCCTTGAGCCGCTGGCGGAGCCGGCTCACCTCGGTCTGGATTTCGGCGCGATCGGCAAACAGGACGAGGATGCGGTCGAGGTCCCCGTCATGCCCCCGATGACGCAGCGCTTCGGCCACCTGTTCCGGATTCCGGCGGATGCGCTCGCTGGACAACATGGCGCGGTAGCCTAAACAGTCGCGTAGTGGAGAACCGATCATGACCCCGCTTCCCCTCCCCGATTTCTTCGATTCCGAGCGTGTCGGCGCCCTCTACCGGGTTCCCTATCAGGATCGGGCCGACGCGGCCCGCGCCTGGGCCCGGGAGCACGGCATCCGGCCGGCGCGACACGACGAGAAGCGCGTGGGCCTTCTGCTGGTGGACTGCCAGAACACCTTCTGCCTGCCCGGAGGGGAGCTCTTTGTCGCCGGCCGCTCCGGTCTCGGTGCGGTCCGGGATTCCTGGCGCCTCTGCCAGTTTCTCTACCGGAATCTCGCCCTTGTCACCGAGATCGTGGCCACCCTCGATACCCACACCACCATCCAGGTCTTCCACCCGCATTTCTTCCTGGATGCGACCGGCGAACCGCCCGCTCCCTACACGCAGATCACCGCGGCCGACCTCGAGGCGGGCCGCTACCGCGTGAACCCGGATGCCGCCAGTGCCGCCGGACTCGGGGAAGACGCCCTTGCGAACCACGCTCTCCACTACTGCCGGCGGCTCGAGGCCCAGGGCAAGTACAACCTCGTGATCTGGCCCTACCACGCGATGCTGGGCGGCGCCGGCCATGCGCTGGTGCCGGCGATCGAGGAAGCGATCTTCTTCCATTCGGTCGCCCGTTCGGCGCAGCCGATCCACGAGCCCAAGGGCCGGAACCCGTTGACCGAAAACTATTCGGCGTTGCGCGCGGAAGTGCTGGAGGGCGCCGACGGCGCCCCGATCGCCGAACCCAACCGGGCGCTGCTCGACCGGCTGCTCGGGTTCGACGCCCTGGTCGTGGCCGGGCAGGCGAAGAGTCATTGCGTGGCCTGGACCGTCGCCGACCTTCGCGACGAGATCGCGCGCCGTGACCCCGACGGCTCGCGGGGTCTGGCCGGAAAGGTGTTCCTGCTCGAGGATGCGACCTCCCCGGTGGTCGTTCCCGGCGCCGACTTCACCGAGGATGCGGACGCCGCCTACGCGGATTTCGAGCGCGCCGGGATGGTTCGGGTGACCACCGCCGTCCCGCCCCGGGAGTGGCCCGGATTTCCGACCTGACGGCCGCTCCCGCGGTCGTCTCGCTGCTCGACGTGGACTACTACAAGTTCACGATGGGGCAGTATGCCTTCCGCCTGCACCCCCGGGTCCCGGTCCGCTACCGGCTGATCTGCCGCACCCCGGACGCCCGGCTCGCCCGCAGGCTGCCCGTCGAGGCCTTTCGCGACGGGCTCGAGGCGGTTCGCGCCCTGACCTTCCGGCCCCGGGAAATCGAGTACCTCCGAAGCCTTCCGTCCCGTCCCTTCGACGAGGATTACCTCGAATTCCTTTCGCGGTTGCGGCTTCCGCCGCTGGAAGTCACCCGCCGGGGCGACGACTTCCATCTGGAGTACGAGGGGGCGTGGCCGGAGGTCATCCATTGGGAGACGCTCGTGCTTTCGGTCCTGAGCGAATTGCTCGGCCGTGCCGTCCTCGCCGGCGAGGGAGCGGGGGCCCGGGAGGGGGTGGAGTCGTTGGGCCGGGAACGGCTCGAAGCCAAGATCGCCGCCATCCGCGCGAACCCCGGAGTCCGGTTTGCGTCCTTCGGCACCCGGCGGCGGTTCTCGCGGGACTGGCAGCTTCGGATCGAGGCCCGGCTGCGGGAGGCGCTGCCGGGACAATTTCTCGGGACTTCGGCGATGGAATCCGCCTTTCGGAACGGCCTGGCGCCGATCGGCACGGTTGCGCACGAGGTGTTCATGGTGGGGGCCGGAGTTGCCGGCGATTCGGCGGAAGCGATCCGGGAGTCCCCGAACCGAGTGCTCGCTGCCTGGTGGGAGATGTTCGGCGCGGCCGCGGCCCTGGTGCCCACCGACACCTGGGGGTCCGGATTCTTCTTCCGGGAGACGCCGCGCCCCTGGGCGGAGCGCCTCGGCGGGGTGCGGCACGACTCGGGCGATCCGGTCGCCTATGGAGAGCGGGTGCTGCGCTGGTACGCCCACTGCGGCGTGGATCCGGCGGAGCGGATCCTCGTCTTCAGCGATGGGCTGGAACTGGACGAGATCCTGGGCCTCGAGCGGCGTTTCGGCGAACGCATCCGCGTCTCCTTCGGCTGGGGCACCAACCTCACGAACGATTGCGGGCTTCCCGCGTGGTCCCTGGTGGTGAAACCGGTCCGCGCCGCCGGCCGTCCCCTGGTCAAGATCAGCGACAACCCGGCCAAGAGCACCGGTGATCCCGGGGACATCATCCGTTTCCGGCGCATCTTCGGCGCACCTGAGACTGCGGCGTCGCTTCCGAAGTATTGAGCGCGGTTCGCCACGAGCGAACCCGATACGATAGGAACTCGCCAAGGTCGCAATTCGTCCGATGACACGTTTCCTGCCCGGTTTCCTGCTGCTCGGCGCGACGATCGCCGGCGCCCAGGAAACAGCGGACCGGTTTCCCTGGCCCTCGTTCCGGGGGCCGTTCGCCTCGGGGATCGCCGACGGACAGAACCCTCCCGCGGAGTGGAACGCCGAGACCGGCCACAACATCCAGTGGAGCGTTGCGATTCCGGGACTCGGCCACTCGAGCCCGGTGGTGTGGGGCGACGTCATCTTCCTCACCAGCGCGGTCAGCGACGATCCCGATCCGGTCTTTCGCTACGGGACCGACGGGCGGCAGGACCGGCGCTCCGACCGGGAGCGGAATACCTGGTTCGTGCATGCCCTCCACCGGGATACCGGGGAGCTGCTCTGGCAGCGCGAGGCCGCGAGCGGTACGCCGGCGATCCAGCGGCACCCGAAGAACAGCTACGCGTCCGCCACGCCGGCGACCGACGGCGAGCACCTGGTGGTGCTGTTCGCCACCGGTACGCTTTCGACTTGGGACTTCGAGGGAAATCGCCGCTGGACGGTGGAACTCGGTCCGCTCGATTCCGGGGCCTCCTACGACGAGAGCTACCAGTGGGGGGCGGCCAGTTCCCCGATCGTCTGGAGGAATCTCGCGATCGTTCAGGCCGACCAGCAGCGGGGGTCCTTCGTCGCCGCCTTCGACTTGGAGACCGGCCACGAGGTCTGGCGCGTCGAACGCGACCTGATCTCCTCCTTCGCGACGCCGACCGTTCATGTCGGCCCCGACCGAACCGAACTCGTGACCAACGGCGCCGGCGTCATGCACGGGTACGACCCGGCGACCGGCGAGGAGCTGTGGCGGATGTCCGGCAGTTCCTTCAACACCACGCCCACTCCCGTGGTCCGGGACGGCCTTATCTATCTGACCAGCGGCTACCGCTTCCGGCCCATCTTCGCGGTCAGGCTGGGCGCGACCGGAGACATCTCGCTTCCGGAGGGGGAGAGTTCGAACGCGAGCGTGGCCTGGAGTTCGCCGCGGGACGGCCCCTACATGGCTTCGCCGCTGGTCTACCGGGGTCTCCTCTATGTGGTTTCCGCCGGTGGCGTGCTCACCGTCTTCGACGGGGGGAGCGGGGAACGGATGTACAAGCGCCGGATTGGCGAACGCGGCGGCGCCTATACCTCTTCGCCGATCGCCGCCGACGGCCGGGTATACCTGACCAGCGAGGACGGGGACATCTTCGTGATCGGCGCCGGCCCGGAATACGAGCTGCTCGCCGTCAACCCGATGGGGGCGGTCTGCCTTGCCACGCCGGCGATTTCGGACGGGCAGGTTCTGGTGCGGACCACCGACGGGATGGTGGCGGTCACCGAGGGAATCGCTCCCACCCGGACGGCATCGGGCGACCCCTTCATGTATTTCCCCGCGGTGCTGGAGCCGACCGCCGAGCTCCCGCTCGATGATTTCGAGGACGGGGACCTGTTCTCCCACACCGGCGTACGCTGGCAGACCTTCACCAACGGGGTGTCCACCGCCGACCTGGGTTCCGTGTCCGGCGGCGCCGGGGGGAGCGAGCGGGCCGCCCGGGTGGATGGTGTCCTCGCGGCCGGCGCCGCCCGCGGACCCCTGGCCCAGATGTACCAGCCCTTCGATCGCGGAGCCGCGCCGGTGGACCTTGGGGCACTCGGCCGCATCCGGTTCTCGGCCCGGGGCAGCCATCCGTTCCAGGTGACGATCCGTTGCAACGGGGTCGAGTACGGAACCGAGCTGGCGGTCACCGGTGACTGGCAGGACTACGAACTGACGCCCGGGGATCTTGCGCCGCTGGCGGGCCGGGAGGATCCACCGGCGTGGAGCGGCGAGGCATGCGACGGGATGTACTTCTCCCGGCGCGGCGAGTCGGACCTCGGGGAGTTCTGGTTCGAGGTGGACGGGATCACCCTGTCCGGGAACCGGCGCTGACCGGGCGCTTCGGGAGGAGACGACGCGGACGCCGCGCCGGGTCACGCTCGGCAAGCCGGACGCGGTGAAGGCCGACCAGGCGCGGGTCGCCGCGCTCGCCTTCCTCGCGTGCGAGGAGGGCGGCGGGACTCCCGTGCCCCTTCCCGCTTCCGGCGCGACACTGACGAAGTTCGCCGCCGAATACGTCGAGCGGCGCTCGACCTCGTGGAAGCCGTCCACGGTGAAGGCGACCCCGAGCGACCTCGATAGCGCCATCCTGCCCGCACTTGGCCATCTCCGTATCGGCTCGGTCGTGCGCACGGACATTGCCCGCTGCTTCCACGAATACGGACGCAGAAAGCCGGGCGGCGCAAGCCGGGGTGATGACATACTGCGCAACATGTTCGACTGCGCCATCGCGTGGGACCATCGGCCCGAAGCCGCCGGGGATGTACACCATTCACGAAAAGGTCGTCAGCTTGGTTACCCTGGACGGAAGCGGAGATATGTTTGATGAATGAAGTTATCTCCCATGCCGCCATGGAAAGACGATGCAATTGGATTAACGAAATCGTGTATATCAGTGGGCACTTTGGTGCCGACTCATCCCGAGTGGAAGATGAGTTATCCAAAGAGATTGAACAGCATGGCATTGATTCCCTGCTTGATCATCTGCGTCTTTGTTCTGCTATTCCGGAGTCCTATGGACATGACTCCAGCGAGGAAAAGCTATATTCCAAATACACGGATGCGCTTATTTCCGAGAGTTACTCCTGGTTGGGTTTGGAAAGCATGGTGCTGGATGAGAGGGCTGATTCAGCAGATGTGGAAGTGGTAGCAGACGAGTATGGTTTCGTTGCCGATGCGAAAGTGTTTCGTCTTAGTCGAACGGCAAAGAACCCCAAGGATTTCAAAGTTCAAGCAATGGACAATTGGAAGCGAGGTAAACCGTTCGCAATGATAGTGTGCCCTCTTTACCAACTGCCGGTGGGCGCGAGTCAAATTTATCAGCAAGCAGCTGCCCGCAATGTCTGCATATTCTCCTATTCCCATTTGGCAGTTTTGACACGTTTAGTCGAAACTGAAGGACAAGATGCTGTTATTGATCTGCTGCATGAGGTTTTCGGTACAGTCCAGGCGATGAACCCCTCCAAGGATGCAAACAGCTACTGGCAAGCTGTTAACCGAGCCATGCTCCGATATGGCAATCCAGTCCGCGATCTTTGGAGAACAGAGAAGATTGCGACAATCGAAGGAATCGGCGTTTCCAAGGAGATTGCCTTGAGGTATTACGCATCCCAGAGGGAAGAGATAATGAAATTGAGTCGCAAGGAAGCCATTAAGCAACTAATCGGAATGCACAAGATTGATAGTCGAATCAATACAATTCGATCTGTAGTGGACAACCTGATCATGAATATCGCCTGACTAGGAGAAGAGGTTTGGTGCGAGGCGTTCCCTGCACACGTCAACGTATTCCGGCACAGCCTCGAATCCGAGGTATTTCCGTCCAAGAGTCCTGGCTGCAACGAGTGTTGATCCGCTTCCAGCAAAGGGGTCCAGCACCAACTGCTCTTCTCGTGTTGTAAGCTCAATGAGAGCTTGCATTAGACGGACAGATTTTTGTGTGGGGTGCAAGCCGCCTTCCCTGTGTCCCAAACCGCACTTGACAATGTTCTCAGGCTTGTTGACATAGCGGAGGTAAGCGTCTTCATTGTATGCTCCGACCCCGTGCTGCAAGGCATTGTCGGCGATGGTTGTTCCAATCTTGTAGGGTTTCGTAAACCACAGTATTGGTTCGTAGCTGGGACGGAGATTGCCGACTCTCCACCCTTTCCAATCCTCCGCTGCGGAGTGGTCACCGCGTCGGGAGTAAACCACACTCAGCCGTTGCGCTCTATGCGGAGCGTGCGAGCGAATCCATGCCAAACTATCCTTGAGGCTGAATCCAGCATCCTCCATGGCGCAAACACAGCGATGGGCTAGTCTGCGCCCAGCGAATATGAAAACACTGGCACCTGGTTTCAAGACCCGATACCATTCAGGAGCCCATTGGGCGCACCATTCTTGATATTGCTTCGGGATTGCCCTGTCGGCCTCGGACCAGCCATTAATCGGCTTTCCACGTTTTCGGAATACCGATCCGGCGGTTCTTTGTGCTGGACTAGAGCCCAGATAGGCAGAGTTGGTGTTGTCATGCAGTACATCCCAGTCATCTGATCCAATACCATACGGTATGTCGCTGAGGATGAGATGAACCGCTTCGCTCTTCACTTGTGCAATAAGCACGAGAGAGTTGCCTTGGTAGATGTTATTTGCTTCCAGCTGAAGAACAGCGGACGTATCGGCGGCCGAGACGCCAGTGTGCATTGTCAGCGTGCTCCCTTGCCAGGGTTTACACTCGTGTCGGCAGGAAGCGTGCGAAGCCATGTCCGATCCTCGCGACTCGTTGCTTCCCGGATTCCTTGCTTGATGCTCCAGGCGGTCTTGTATGAAACTTGCGAATCTCTCCGGAGCTGCTTGGCAGACAGCGTATTTCCTGTTTCAACAATCAAACATATCGCGAGGAAGCATTTCGACAACGGAAGCCTTGTGTTGTGCAGCACCGTACCGACCGCTGCCGGGAAGGACTTGCGGCAGGCGTTGCAATGATGCCGACACTCCTGTTTCAGGCGACAGGTGTCCGTGCTTTCGCAGCAAGGACACATGGGTATGCTTCCCCATTGGATCCACTTCAGGTGGGTTGCGCAGCCCTCTTGGTCCGCAAGTTCAAAGCTGATCTCTTGGACATCCATGGGGGAATCCTACCAAGGGCGATCGAGGTGTCAACCTGTCAAGGGATAATGAGGCAGGTCGTGGACGAGGTTGGTGACCGTCCGGGCAGGACGATCTCGACTCAAGGTCGTGTCCCGAGAGTTGGGCACGTACGAAGGAAAGAGGAATCGGAAAAGTGGCCGTAGGCTCGCACGCCTGAAATAGCATGGTGATTGGCTCTGTATGTGGTGCGAAAGCACGGGGCCGGTTCGGTATCCCGGATGCGGCGTGTGGGTTCGTCGTGTTGTCGGGCTTGGCGTCGCTCGTGGACCGGGGGTGCTTCGGGGTGGTGGGTGCGGAGGCGGCATGTCGGATCGGCGTTGCGGGCCGGGTGCTTCAGGCGGATGCGGTGCGGAAGGGGGCAAGCCGTCCGTAGGTGAGCGTCCGCCATGCCCACTCGAGGGGGCCCTGGGAGAACCGCCGCAACCAGATGGGGGACAGCCAGAGCTGGAAGACCTGGATGGCGACCACGATCAGGAATTGGCTTGTCCGCCCGACGTCTCCGAAGAGTCCCAGTCCGTGTCCGTAGAAGATGCTGGTGCAGATCACCGTCTGGAGGATGTAGTTGGTGAACGCCATGCGGCCGATCGCCGCGAGCCGCTCCTGGAGCGCCGGGAGGAAGCGCCGTCGCACCGCGATCATCACGAGACCGAGGTAGGTGAGCGCCATGAGGGGCGCACCGAGATGGTTGAAAACCGCCCCCGTGAACATGGAGAGTTGCCAGCTCCACCCGCCGGCGAAGTTCCACAGGATCCCCCAGAGGACGAAGGGCAGGCCACCAGCCATCCCGATGGCGGCGAGCCCCCAGTAGAACCGGTCGGCCCGCGTGGCCTGGAGGATCCCGAGACGGTAAAGCGCCATCCCGATCAGCATGGCGCCGGAGCAGAACCAGAGCGCGAAGGCGGGCAGCACCACCGCCTGCATTTCGAAGGTTTGCGCCGCCCGCTGCGGCTGCTGTTCGGACCAGCTTCCCCGCCAGGCAGCGACTTCCGCCTCGAGGAGCACCGGATGGGGCGACCACGCGGACTCGAGCTCCGCCGCCACCTCACTCGGCAGATTCGGGGACAGGACGGCGACGCCGATCATCGTGTTCAGCAAGCCGGGCAGGAGGATCAGCGTGGCGCCGGTCAGGAGGAGGCCCCGCGGGGCCATCCGGCGGAGCAAATGGACCAGGCTCCCGCACACCGCGTAGGTTACCAGGATGTCGCCGGGCCACAGCAGGTACGCGTGCCCCATGCCGAACACCAGCAGCCAGCCCATCCGCCGGTAGTGCCGGGCGCCGGGTTGCCCGCCGCGGGCCTCGATGCGGTCGGCGAAAAGGCACATGCCGGCGCCGAACAGCATCGAGAACAGGCTGAGGAACTTCATCTCGGCGAACACGTGGACCAGCAACCAGACCATCCGGTCGAGGCCGGTGAAGTCGCCCCACAGGGTGGGATTGAGGTACGTCGCCGACGGCATCGAGAAGAGCCGGATGTTGACGAACAGGATGCCGAGGAGGGCGACTCCGCGCAGCACGTCCAGGCTCCGGATCCGTTCCCGGACGCCGACCGGGCCGACCGCCGGGGCGGTCGCCGGACCCGGCTCCCGGACGGCGACGCGGGTGGACACTCAGGAACCGGCTTCGGCGCGCGGATGCGTCTTCCGGTATACCGAGAACAGCCGGGACGTGGAGATGTGGGTGTACTTCTCCGTGGTCGCCAGACTTTGGTGACCGAGCAGTTCCTGGATCGCCCTGAGGTCGGCGCCGCCGTCGAGGAGGTGGGTCGCGAAGGCGTGTCGCAGGGTGTGGGGGGAGACCTTGCCGGCGAGCCGGGCGATGCCGGCTTCTCCGAGGTACCGCTTCACGATGTTCCGCACCGAGCGGTCCGAGAGCCGCCCGCCCCGGGCATTCAGGAAGAGCGCGTCGGGGTCCGGCGTCCCCAGCCGTTCCCGCATGCCGAGCCAATTCCCGAGCGCATCGTCGGCGATTTCACCGAAGGGGACGAGCCGTTCGCGTCCGCCCTTTCCGAGGACCCGGAAGATGCGGTCGCGCCGGTTGATGTCCTGGAGGTCCAGCGCCACCAGTTCCGCCACCCGCGCCCCGGTTCCGTACAGCAGCTCGAGCACGGCGAGATCCCGGGCTCCCCGTGGAGTCGCAGGATCCGGCGTCTCGAGCAGCTGCTCCACCTCTCCTTCCTCCATGCGGGTCGGAATGCGGCGGGGGAGCCTTGGCGAGCGCACCGACTTCGCGGGATTCCGGCCCCCGCCCGTCCGCTCGACGTGGCGGAAGAAGGCCCGGAGCGCCGAGAGCTTTCGGGCCACGCTCGCCCGCCGGAGCCCGCGCCGGTGCAGCGCCGCGAGAAAGTCGCGGACGGTCTCGACCCGCATCGGGTCGCCACCGGCTTCGCTCTCGGCGAACGCGATGAACTGGTCCAGATCGTTCCCGTAGTTCCGAACGGTGCTGGGCGGTGACCCGCGGCGCTCCCGGAGATCGCGCAGGAATGCGCCAACCTGGTCCCGGAGGGCCTCCCGGACCACCGCGGTCATTCCGCCGCAGCGCGGGCTGGCGTGGTTTTTCGGCCGGTGCGCCTGGCCGCGGCCTTCTTCCGGGGGCGCGCCTGCGGCTTGATGTACGAACACTTGGGGAAACCGCTGCACCCGACGAAGGGACCCCGGCGACTGCGGCGCCGCACCATCGGTTTGCCGCATTCCGGACAATCCTCGCCGACCGGTTCGGGGGCCGGCTTGGGGACCGCCTGTCCATCGCGGATCTGGATGATCGTCTGGCAGTCGGGATACCGGGTGCATCCGAGGAAGGGGCCGAAGCGGCCGCGGCGGGCGGCCATCGGCGCGCCGCATTCGGGACAGGGCGAAGTCTCCTCGACGGATTCTTCGGCAGTGTCCAGCGAACGGCTCCCCCGGCACTCCGGAAAGCCGACGCACCCGAGGAATTTCTCGCCACCGCTCCAGCGAAGCGCCAGCGGGCGTCCGCACTGGTCACAGGATTCGTCGGTCGGCAGGCTCTTCAGCCGCGGCATGTCCGATTTGGCGCGTTCGAGGTTGCGAACAAATTCGCCGTAGAACGCTTCGAGGGCCTCGGTGTAGTCGGCCTTCCCCTGCTCGATGCGGTCGAGATTCGCTTCCATCGCCGCGGTGTAGCGCACATTGATGAGATCGTCGAAGCTGAGGGTCAGCAGATCGCTCACCAGCATGCCGACCTCGGTGGGCATGAAGACCCGTTTCTTCGTTCTCACGTACTCCCGCTGCTTGATCTTGCGCAGGATGGGGACATAGGTGCTCGGGCGTCCGATCCCGTTCTCTTCCAGCTTGCGGATCAGGCTCGCTTCGCTGTACCGGCGCGGCGGCGCGGTGAAGTGCCGGGTCGGAACGACCTCCCGGAGCCGAAGCTCCTCCTTCGCCTGGAGCGGCGGGAGGATCTGCTTCCCGTTGCCGTCCTCGTCCCCGCCGTCCTCGCGGGTCTCCCGGTAGAGCACCTGATAGCCCTGTTCCAGCATGACCGAGCCGACGGCCACCACCCGGTTCGGCGGCGTTCCGAATCCGGGAATCTCCGGTACCGGTCGTCCGGGCGGCGGGTCGGCCGCGATCACGGCCCGGGTGCGCAGAGACACCGCCGGGCGCATCTGGGAAGCCACGAAGCGTTCCCAGACCATCCGGTAGAGCCGGGTCTGGTCCTCGTTCAGGAACCGGGCGACGTCCTTCGGATCCCTGAGCGTCGAAGTCGGGCGGATCGCCTCGTGAGCGTCCTGGGCCCCCTTCCGGCTCCGGTAGCGGTTGGGTTTTTCGGGAAGGAATCCGTCGCCGAAACGGGAGTGGATGGCTTCGCGGACTTCCCGGATCGCCTGCTCCGAAACCCTGGTGGAGTCGGTTCGGAGATAGGTGATGAGCCCGACGCGTTCGCCGGAACCGAGGTCCACTCCCTCGTAAAGGGATTGCGCCGCCCTCATCGTGCGGGCGGCGGGAAACCCGAACGCCGAGGAAGCCTGGCGCTGCATGGTGCTGGTGATGAACGGCGGCGGCGGGTGGTGCTGGCGCCGCTTCGACTCGACGCTCTCCACCCGGAACGTGCATCCGGCCAGCTCGTCGCGGATCCGCCCGGCGGTCGCCTCGTCGCGGATCCGCCGTCCCTTCCCGAGGTCCGCCCGGGCCAGGAAGGACTTTCCCTCCCCCTTACGGAGGTGCACCTCGATGTTCCAGTACTCCTCGACGGTGAAGGCCCGGATTTCGCGCTCGCGCTCGCAGATGAGGCGGAGCGCCACCGACTGGACCCGCCCCGCCGACAGGCGGCCGGCCAGCTTGCGCGACAGCAGCGGAGAGATCTTGTAGCCGACGATCCGGTCCAGGACCCGGCGGGTCTGCTGCGCCTTGACCCGGTTCTGGTCGATGTCTCCCGCTTCCGCGAGCGCCCGCCGAATCGCCGGTCGGGTGATCTCCTGGAACGTCATCCTGCGGATGGGAACCCGTTTGCCGGATCCGAGGACGGCCTGGAACTCCTCGGCGAGATCGTGGCTGATGGCTTCCCCCTCGCGGTCCGGGTCGGTTGCGAGGTAGATCTCGGACGCCCGCCGCGCCTTGGCCTTGAGTTCGTTCAGGATGCGGGTGCGGTCGGGGACGACCACGAACTGCGGGCGGAATCCGTTCTCGATGTCCACGGCGAGCCCGGATCCCGGCAGGTCCCGGACGTGGCCCCCGGAAGCCATCACCTGGTAGCCGGTTCCCAGGAATTTCTCGATGGTTCGCGCCTTGGCGGCGGACTCGACAACGACGAGGGCTTTGTTCACGGGGACTTCGGGCCGGAGCAGTGTAATGGCGGGAGCTCCTCAAGGATCTCGTCCACCGAGGTCACGAGGCAGGCTCCGGCACGGATCAGGGAGTGGCAACCGCGGCTGGTCTCCGATTGCACCGGCCCCGGGATCGCAAACACCTCGCGGTTGTTGTCCGCCGCCTGTCGCGCAGTCGAAAGCGAGCCGCTCCGCTCCGCCGCTTCCACCACCAGGGCGCCGAGCGCGAGGCCGGCGACGATCCGGTTGCGGCGGGGAAAGTGCCGGGGCAGGGGCGCGGTCCCCGGCGGAAATTCGGTGACCACCGCTCCCCGCGCGGCGATCCGGCGGGCCAGATCGGCGTGTTCCGGCGGATACATCCGGTCGTGCGCCGACCCCAGCACCGCGATCGTGAAGCCCTCCGCCTCCAGCGCGCCCCGGTGCGCCGCGCCGTCGATTCCGCGGGCGAGGCCGCTGACCACGGTGAAGCCGGCCCGGGCGAGTCCGACTGCGAACGAACGGGCCCGGGAAAGGCCGTAGCGAGTGGATCGGCGGGAGCCGACCACGGCGACCGAGGGCGCGGCCAGATCGGCGTCCCCTTCCACGTCGAGGACGAGCGGCGGCGAGCCGATCTCTCCGAGGAGGGGCGGATACCCGGCGGCGCCCCGGACCAGCAGGCGGCGACCGGTCCCGCGGACCGCCCGGATCCAGGCTTCGGCGCCGGCGAGCGCCCCGCTGTCCGGCATCCTTCCGGTGCGTCGCAGCTCGTGGGCGACATCGGCGGCGCTTGCCTCGTGCAATCGGTCCGGCGGTTCCCGGCGCGGCGGCTGCTCGATTGCAAGCGCCACCAAGGTCTTGAGGTCCCGGAGTTCGAGGTCTTCGGGAAAGTTCGGACGCTCCTCCGGCGGTGCACCGCCGCGGATGCCGCATCGAGGGATTTCCTTCACGAGAATCCATCACGCACGCCGGCGCGGCGTGTTGCGTCGGGCCCCGATCTTGCGTCGGAAATGGGGAAAACCGGCGCCGGCGCACCTGCTCCGGTGGGGACTCGGAGGCCGGAGGCGCTACTATCGGGAGATTGGGTCGGATGTCCCAGTCCGGCTCTTTGCCTGGGAGGAACACAATGGGTAGTCGTCGGTTCCGGGCGGCGGGATCGCTACGCCGGGTCGCGTTCGCGTCGCTCGGGTGGCTCGCACTCGGGTCGCTGCCTGCCGTCGCTGCGGACGAGGACCGCGCCGCGCGGGAAAACCGGTTCGGAGTGGATGTGGCCGGACGCGGCCTCTGGCGCGAAGCCATCTACCGGTGGGAGCGGGCGGTGGAACTGGATCCGCGCAACCCCAAGGCGTATAACAATCTCGGCGTTGCCTACGAGCGCTCCGGGCAGTTCGAGGAGGCGCTGGTCGCCTACGAGCGGGCCCTCGAGCTGTTGCCCACCAGCGACCAGATCCGTCAGAACTACGAGCTGTTCCGCGAAGCATATGAACGCAAGCAGCGAAGGGATCGTGACGCGGCCCGGTCCGCAAGTCCCGGGTCGGTGGACCGATGACGCACCGGATGGCCGGATTCCAGCCGTTTTTCAACCGATTCGCGCCCGCCTTTCTGCCCCTGGCGCTCGCCGGATGCGCGGCGGGGCCGTGGATCGAGGTGCCGGTGGAGATTCCGATCGACGCCAAGCTGGATCTCTCCGGCTACAGTCGCGTGCTCGTGGGCAGCTTCGTGACCCAGACCAACGAATCGCTGGATCTGGATCGCGAGACCTCCCGGCTGCTCCGGAACCAGCTGCGGGTGAACTCGCGGCTTCAGGTCATCGATGCGGAACTGGAGCCGCTCGGTGATTTCTCGGACGCGGCGCTCGAGGAGAGCGGGCTCGAACAGAGCTTCTCCCGGATGGCGGACGAAGCGGTTGCGGTCGGGGGCGAGATCTCGCGCCAGGAGTGGATCGACCTGGAGCAGGACAAGCTTCTCGAGGACCAGGAGCACTGGCAGCTGCTCGGGGAGGAGTTCCAGGAACCGCTCATCGTGAGCGGACGCCTCCGGTTCCGGTCCGAGGAACGCTCGGGCTACTCGCGCCGGGACCGCTATGTGCGCGATGCCTTCAATCGCCAGCGCCTCGTTCGCAGCAGCCAGTTCCAGGAACGGAACGCCTATACCTTCACCGCCGAATTCCATTTCATCGACGGCGCCAGCGGGCGCACCATCCATCGCGAGCGATTCACCGAGGAGGTCATCTTCGGCCGGGACGAGGAGAGTTCCGCACTCTCCTCCTATTTCGAGCTGATGGACCGGATCCTGCCGAATTTCCTGAGCATCGTCTCGCCGCAGACCTTCCGGGGAACGCGCTTTCTGTTGCGCTGAAGCAAGGGGGAGGGGACCGTGAGAAAACGCTCCGTGAGCGGGTTCGGGCTCGCCGTGGCGCTGATGACCGCGTTGTCGCTGGCGTCGCCGGCGGCCGCGCAGTACTTCATCCCGTTCTATGGCAAGAACAAGGTCAAGTACGACAAGCATGACTGGCAGGTATACCGGTCCCCCCATTTCGACGTCTACTACTACCCCGAGATGGAGGAAGAGCTCGGCAGGCTGGTCAGTTACGCCGAGAGTGCCTACGACATCCTGTCGGACCGGCTCAAGCACGAGATTCCGTTTTCCATCCCGCTGATCCTCTACCGGACGTTCTCCGAGTTCGCCCAGACCAACCTGTCTCCGTCGGAGATCCCCGAGGGAGTCGGCGCCTTCGCCGAATCCACGCGCGACCGGATGGTGATCCCCATCGACAATCCGCCCGACGAACTCCAGGAGCTGTTCCTGCATGAACTCACCCACATCTTCGAGTTCGATATCGTCCCCCGTTCGCTGTTCCGGCAGACGGTGCCGCTGTGGATCGACGAGGGACTGGCCACCTACATGGAGGACGAGTGGGATCCGATCGACCTCATGGTGGTGCGCGACGCCGCGGTGGCCGACCAGATTCCGACATTCCAGCAGCTGAACCAGGCGTACACCCGGGCGCCCTATTCCTTCGGAGCTTCGATCTTCGACTTCATCGAGGAGCGTTTCGGCGAGGAGGGTGTGCGCCAGTTCATCTTTTCGCTGCGCCGGGCGGTTACCGGGGGCGTGAGCGAAGAGGTGTACGAGCAAGCCTTCCGGATGGCGCCCGAAGAGTTCTACCGGGAATACCGGCGCTGGCTGAAGGAGCGGTTCAAGCCCTGGCGCGACAAGGAGATTCCCGAGGACTACAGCCTGGATATCTCGCCGCGCGAGGGACGGTACGTCGGCGCGATCTCGGCGGCCCATTCCCCCTCCGGGGAGCTCATCGCCGCACTCTCCGGCAACCGCCGGGAGTCCGAATACGATGTGGTGCTCCTCTCCGCCCGGGACGGCGAGGTGATCCGCAACCTGACCCCGGGTTATGCCGGCGAGTTCATCAACGTGGTCGGCCTCAGCGGCGAGGACCAGCTCCTCGGCCGCAACCTGAGCTGGACCCCCGACGGATCGGAAGTCGCCTTCTTCGGCAAGTACCGGAAGCGGCGGGCGCTCCTGTTCGCCGATGTGGTGGAGTCGCGGATCGTCCGGCGCATCGAGATGCCGCTGGACCGGGCCACCTTCCCCCATGTGGGTCCCCGCGGCGAGTGGGTCTATTTCGCGGCGCTCCGGAACGGGATCGGTGACATCTATCGCATCAACATCCGGACCGAACAGATCGAGAACCTCACGAACGACGACTTCCACGACAAGTTTCCGACGGTGAGTCCCGACGGGGAGTGGCTCTACTACAGCCGCCGGATCAGCGGGTACGACAAGCTGTACCGCCTGCGCATCGCCGACCGCGGGAAGGAGCAGGTCACCTTCGGCACCTTTCACGACGTGGCCCCGATCTTCGCGCCGAACGGGAAGGATCTCGTCTATTCCTCGAACGAGGACGACGACATCTTCAACATCCGGGTTCTGGACACCGAAACCGGCGACATCCTGCAGTACACCGACGTGCTCGGCGGCAACTTCGCCCCGAGCGTGATCACCGACCCCGAGACCGGGGCCGAGACGCTCCTGTTCACGAGTTATTACAAGGGGAACTGGGGACTCCACACGCTCGAGATGAATGAGCCGGTCAAGGAGATCCCGTCCGACATGATCGCCCGCACCTCCGGACCGGTCATCGATTTCGTGCCCGTCGTGGACCATCAGGTCATCAGCGAGAACAAGCGGGAGAAGACCCGTTTCGAGAAGCTGTTTCTCGACGGCCCGCCTCCCATCACCGCCGGCTTCACGAGCGACGGGGACTTTCTCGGCGGCACCGCGATCTCGATGTCCGACGTGCTCGGCGACGATCGTCTGTCCTTCACCGCCTATTCGGTTCGCAACTACCGGATCTACAACGCCCAGTACGCGAATCTCTCCGGCCGTCTCCAGTACGCGGTCGAGGTCCACGACAACACCTCCTTCTTCTATCCCCTGCTGCCCTACTACATCTCGAATTACTGGTCGCGGGCCGACAGCATCGGCACCCTCCGGTCGTCGGGCGCGTCGGCGCGGGCGCTCTATCCGTTGAGCCGATTCCGTCGGCTCGAAATGGGCGCCGGCTACGACTACCAGAGTTCGGGCTTCGAGAACGTGTTTCTCCGGCCCGGGGAGGACCCGCTGTTTCCCTCCCAATTCGTGGACCAGTACCGGGATTTCTACTCGCGCATCTTCCCGAGCGGACACCTGATTCCCGCCCGGTTCGCCTTCGTTCAGGAAACCACCCGTTTCCGCCAGTTGGGACCGGCGGTCTTCCCCCAGGCCGGCAGCACCATTCTTGCCGGCGTCGAGTGGTCCCCCGGCGGCCCGTTCCTCTCGCGCACCACCTTCAATCTCGACGCCCGCAAGTACATCCAGGTGACATCTGCGAGCCTGCTCGCGGCGCGCATCCGATGGTTCCACAGCATGGGCGAGGCGCCGGGCTTCTTCTGGTTCGGCGGCAACGGCGAGTTGCGCGGCTACGACCTCTACTCGTTCTCCGGCAATCGCGGCGGACACGCCACCGTGGAATTCCGTTTCCCGATCGTCGACGCCGCGATCACCCCCCTCGGATTGATCGGTCCGATCCGCGGCAGCCTGTTCGTGGATGCCGGAGGGGCTGCCTACGCCGGTGACCCGCTGTCCTTCTATTCCCGCGAGCGCCGCGAGTCCCGTCTCGGACGGCTCTGCGGACCGCGGAACGTCGCCGTGTGTGTTTCCGAAGGTCCCGGCCTCGACGACTTCGTCGCGTCCTACGGGTTCAACGCCCGCGTGTATTTCCTCGGCCTGCCGCTCAATGTCGCGTGGTCCCGGAGGACCGATTTCGCAACCACGATCCCCGGATGGAGGTTCGACTTCTGGCTGGGCTGGCCGTTCTGATCCGATGTCCGCTGCCGTTCTCCTCGCCCTGTCGCTGCTCGCTCCGGCCGTCGGGACGCAGTCCGGCAGCCTCGTCGGCGTCTGGGAGCGGGACCCCGCGGAAAGCGACGATGTTGCGGCGGTCATGCAGGCGGCCCGGGACCGTGCCGACGGACGGGGGCGTCGGGGCGGTGGTTTTCGGGGCCGCCGCCCGGGCGGTTTCCCCGGCATGGGCCCTCCCGGAAGTCGGCCCGGCGGCCGGGACGGATTCCCCGTCATGCCCGATTCCCTCGAAATCGAGGTGGATGCGGTCGAGGTCCGCATCCATGCCGGCGACGAGTTTCAGATCCTCTACCTCGACGGCGAGGAGCATCTCCGCCAGGATCCGCGTGGCAACTCCATCAGGACGGTCGCGGAATTCTCGGGCGAGGTGCTGACTGTCACCGAAAAGCGTGAATTGCCGATGGGGGACATGGAGACCCGGCGCACCCTCGAGGCGATCGGGGATGTGTTGATCGTTCGGGTCCGGGTGGATCCCCCGCGCGGGGAGACGATCACGATCCGGAGCGTGTACCGGCGGGTTTCCTGATTGCCCGGGCCGCGAGCAGGGCGGCGACCGCGGGCGGCAGGTACTCCAGGAGGCGGAGGATCGGGGAGAGAACCCAGGGTTCCCCGGGCGGGGTATTCCAGAGCGGTTCGTAGCTCAGGACGACTGTCGCGCTCAGCGTCACCGCGGCGGCGAAGAGCGCCCGACGCTCCGGGTGGAGCATGGCGAATGCCAGCGCCCACAGCAGATACCACGGGTGGGCGACCGGCGAGATCAGGAAGGCGCCTCCGGCAAGCAACGAAGCCGCGAGGGATGGATGGGTCCGGCGGGCCAGCAGGACCACGAACAGCAGCGCCAGGATCACCCCCACCGCCAGCCGGGCCCGATCGCCGGCGAACACTTCGATCCCGAGGAAAAGGCTCTCGTTGAACCGCCAGTAACGGACGAAGTGGATCAGGCTGAAGCCGAGTTCGGAGGCTCGCTGGAGGAGGCCGGCGGTGGTAAGGAACGGCGCGGACACCAGGGCTACGGTTGCGAGCGCTGCGGCGCCCGCGGCGAACCTGCGGGACGGCGGTACTCCCGCCCGGCGCAGCAGCAGGGGGAGCACGGCGAATCCGGCGAGCTTGGCGAGACCGGATAGCGCAGCGAGGACAGCCGCGGCGGTCGTCTTCCGCCGTTCGGCCGCCAGCACCGCGAAGACCAGCAGTCCGATGCCGAGGACATCCAGATGGCCGCTGCCGGCGATTTCCGTCAGCGTCAGCGGGTTCCAGAGCCAGGCCGTCAGCAGCAACGGGCTCCATCCCCGCTCCCGGACCAGAAGCCACAATCCCAGCACCAGGAGCGCCTCGAACCCGACCAGGGCCGCCTTGAGAACGCGGGTATCGGTCGAGACGCCGGTGAGCCCGAGTCCGACCAGCTGGGAGAGCGGCGGGTAGATCGCCGGCAGCTTTTCGTAGTCCACCAGTTCCCGAACCCCGGGAAGTTCGGCCCGCAGTGCCGCGAGCGCCGGGTGATCCGGCGGCTGGGTCCACGGGTCGTGTCCGGCGGCAAGGACCCGTCCCTCCCAGATCACCCGGTGGATGTCTCCGGAAAGCGCCGGGGGAGTCAGCACGAAGACAATGCGGGCGAGGAATGCCGCCGCCAGCACCAGGCGAAGCCCCGGTCCCGGTCCCCGCGGGTGGCGGAGCACCGGAACCACCACCAGGCCGAGCGGAAGGAACGCGAGCAGGTGGATCCCGGCATGCGCCGCAAAACCGGCGCCGGTTGCGATCACCCCGGCGAGCGCGCCAGCCAGGATCAGGTGTGCGGTGGCGAGCAGGGCGAGGCGGCGAAGCGACACGGGCTGCGAGTATCCCCCCCTCGGGGTGATTCCGGCGCGCAGACCCGGGTTTCGGCCACCGGGGGCAGTGCGGTCCCGGAACCCGGTTCCTGCGTCGCTGATTCGCGGCACCCCCGGCTGTGCCGCACGATTTGCGAATCCGTGCGCGAACAACCCCGCGGAGGCGGGGATGCGTGAAGGCGGCGCCCCCTCCGTTCGCCGAACGCGGCGGCCAGGGCGCGGCACGGGGACGCCAGCATCACGCCTGTTTTGGGCAAGTGCGCTGTCCTGCCCAAGGCAGGCGACCGTGGTCACCGACAACCCGCGCCCGTTTTGGGGTCATGCCTTCCGTTTCGCCGCGTGCGGGTTTTGGGGACGGGACGTAAGCGCCGGCATCGCGCCCGGTTTGTGTGCGCCGTCTTGCCGGTAGTGGATGACGGTGTGGACTGGTAGCCCGCGCCCGTTTTTGGGCCATGCGTTCGGTTTCGCCGTCTGTGGGTTTTTGGGGACGGGACGGGAGCGCCGGCATGGCGCCCGGTTTGTGTGCGCCGTCTTGCCGATGGCGTGTGACGGCGTGGACCGGCAACCCGCGCCCGTTTTGGGGTCATGCCTTCCACTTCGCCGCGTGCGGGTCTGGGGACGGGATGGGGGCGCCGGCATCTCGCGCCCGTTTTGGGGTCATGCCTTCCGTTTCGCCGCGTGCGGGTTTTGGGGACGGGACGTGAGCGCCGGCATGGCGCCCTTTTTGAGTGCGCCGTCTTGCCGATGGCGGGCGACGGCGTGAACTGGCAGCCCGCGCCTGTTTTTGGGCCATGGTTTCGGTTCGCCGTGTACGGTTTGGGGACGGGATGGGGGCGCCGGCATGGCGCTTTTTTGAATGCGCTGTCTTGCCGATGGCGTGTGACGGCGTGGACCGGTAGCCCGCGCCCGTTTTTGGGCCATGCGTTCGGTTTCGCCGTCTGTGGTTTTGGGGACGGGACGTAAGTGCCGGCATGGCGCCTTTTTGTGTGCGCCGTCTTGCCGGTGGCGGGTGACGGTGTGGACCGGTAGCCCGCGCCCGTTTTTGGGTCATGCGTTCGGTTTCATCGTGTGCGGGTTTGTGGATGGGATGGGAGCGCCGGCATGGCGCCCTGTTTGTGTGCGTCGTCTTGCCGATGGCGTGTGACGGCGTGGACTGGCCACCCGCCCGTTTTTGGGTCATGCGTTCGGTTTCGCTGTGTGTGGTTTTGGGGACGGGATGGGAGCGCCGGCATGACGCCCTGTTTCGCAGGCAGGTGCGTCGTCTTGCGGATGGCGGGCGCCCGTGGCCACCGGACATCCCGCGCCCGTCCTGCGTTCAGGAGTTTCGTATCGTCGAGTGCGGCGGTCGGGGGCGGCTCCGGGAAAGCAGCCGGCATCACGACACCGTTTCGCCGCGCGCGGCGGTCCGCTGCTGGATGCGGATATCCCGTCCGTTCTGGTGTGGCTTTCGGTCCGCTGCGAGCGGTTGCGGTTCTCCCGGGGAGGGTCGGGTGCGCGGTGGCGAGTCCTCCGCGTCACGCAGGCCGTTGGGTTCGCCGCGCCACAATCCCCGGTTCGTGCCCCTTGCCGACGCTGTCCTGACCGCGTACTTCGCAGTGCTGGTGCTGCTCGCCGGGTTCGGCTGGCACCGTTACCGGCTGGTGTGGATCCTGTGGCGGAGATGGGGTCAGGCTCGCGAGGAGGCGCGCCGTCTCGCGGAACGCGGCGCTTCGCTGGATGCGAATCCCCCTCCGGTACTGGTGCAGCTTCCGGTTTTCAACGAGCGGTACGTGCTCGAACGGCTGATCCGGGCGGTCGCTGCGCTCGACTATCCGCGGTCGCGGCTCACCGTTCAGGTGCTCGACGATTCCGTCGACGACACCACCGAAATCGCGGCTCGCGTGGTGGCCGAACAGCAGGCCGCCGGACTGGCCATCGAGCACCTGCACCGGAAGGACCGGACGGGGTTCAAGGCCGGGGCGCTTGACGCCGGGCTCCGCGCGTCGCGCGCTCCCCTGGTGGCGATTTTCGATGCCGACTTCGTTCCGCAACCGGATTTCCTCCGGCGGGTGATTCCCTATTTCCTCGCCGACCGCCAGGTCGGGATGGTCCAGGCCCGGTGGGGACACCTGAACCGCCACTACTCGTTGCTCACCGGAGTCCAGGCGGTGCTTCTCGATGGCCATTTCATCGCGGAACACGGTGGCAGGCATGCAGCCGGCTGCTGGTTCAACTTCAACGGGACCGCGGGAATCTGGCGGAGGGAGGCCATCGCCGATGCCGGTGGCTGGGAGGGCGACACACTCACCGAGGATCTGGACCTCTCCTACCGGGCACAGCTCCGCGGATGGCGGTTTGTTTTCGCCCCCGAGATCGAAGCGCCCGCCGAGCTCCCGGTGTCCATGAACGCCTTCAAGACCCAGCAGCGCCGCTGGGCCAAGGGATCCCTCCAGACAGCCCGCAAGCTGCTTCCGCAGGTCCTTGCGGCAAGGCTGCCGTTCCGGGTGCGGCTCGAGGCGCTCGTTCACCTCTCCGGCAATGTCTGCTACGTGCTCATGGCGATCCTGAGCCTGCTGATGATCCCCGTGATGGCGGCCCGGGCCAGCACCGGGTTCGAGGAGATGGCTCTTCTCGACCTCCCGATCTTCGCCGCCGCGACCCTGTCGGTGGTCTCGTTCTACACTGCCGCCGCGTGGCGGCTGCACCGGATGAAGCCGGAGTCCGGCCGTCGCACCTTCTTCGCGGCCCTCCGTCACATCCCGGCTGCCCTCGGGGTCGGGATCGGCTTGTCGTTCAGCAATGCCGCTGCCGTCCTGGAAGGCATCTCCGGACGCCGCTCGCCGTTCGAGCGCACGCCCAAGTACGGCGTCTCGGCGTCCGGTGAAGGCTGGCGGAGCAAGCGCTATCGCACCCGAACCGCTGCGGTTACGCTCTTCGAGATCGTGCTCGGACTGGCCATGCTGGTCGCGACCGGGTACGCCGCCGCCTTCGGCATGATGGCTTCCGTCCCCTTCTTCCTGCTCTTCGCCTTCGGCTACCTCTATGTGGGGATCCGGTCGCTCTCCGAATCGGCAAGTCCGGGGGGAAGCGCGCCGTGACGACGCTCCTCCAGCGCGCCCTCTTTTTCGGTGCCGGGCTTGTCTTCGGGTTGGCGGTCGGGTTGCTGCTGGGCTCCTCGCCCGAAGCGCCGATGCCCGCTCCGGTGCCGGCGAGTCCGGTCACCGCGACCGCCCCCGAGCCGGAAGAGGTGGATGCGGATCGGCTCGAGGAACTGATGGCTGCGGTTCGGGAGGCGCCGGACGACCCCGGGGCGCGCGTCCGGGTGGCGGATCTGTACCTCGACGCCCGGCAGTTCGGGGATGCGGTGTACTGGCTCCAGCAGGCGCACAACCTGGTCCCGAGCGACCTGGACATCCGGAGCCGCCTGGCCTTCGCCCGGATCGGACTCGGTGATGTGGACTCCGCGACGTCCGAGTTCGAGGCCATCCTGGCGGAGGATCCGAACCATGCCGACAGCCTGCTGGCGATGGGCCGGCTCAGCCTGTACCTCGAGCGGGACATCGAGGGGGGAATCCGTTACTGGGAACGACTGATCGAGGCGGCGCCCGGTTCACCGGCCGCCGCGGCCGTGCGCGAGGAACTCGAAGCGCTCAAGAACGCTCATCCGTAAGGGCCTGGCCGGATGCTCCGCGTTCTCCAGTTTCTTCTGGTCCTGGTATTCGTGCGGGTCCTGTGGGGCGCGCTGCGGATGATCCTCGCGCGCCCGGGGCCGGCCCGGCAAGCATCCGGTTCTTCGCCCGGAACCGCATTCCGGGGGGAGGTGGTACGCTGCGATCGCTGCAGCCTCCACGTCCCGGTGGAGCGGATCCTTCACGACGGGGGCGGCAACTACTGCTCCGATGCCTGCCGGGCAGGAGGGAACTGACGGATGCGTTTGGCGCGGGTTGTCCACGCAGTGGACCTTCACGCCGGCGGGGAACCCGGGCGGGTCATCGTCGGCGGCGTCCTGGATGTTCCGGGCGCCAGCATGTTCGAGAAGATGCAGTACCTCGAACGGCACCGCGACGGGCTGCGGAAACTGATGCTGCGGGAGCCGCGGGGGTACCCCGCCGCCAACTGCAATCTGGTCCTCCCTCCGACCCTCAGCGAGGCCGACGCCGGCTTCGTGATCATGGAGCAGACCGAGTACCCGCCCATGTCGGGAACCAACACGATCTGCACCGTGACTGCGCTGCTCGAGACCGGCATCCTTCCGGCCCGGGAACCGGTCACCGATCTGGTCCTCGAGACGCCTGCGGGTCTTGTCGAGGTGCGCGCGACGGTGGAGGGCGGAAAGGTGACCGGGGTCCGCTTCGAGAACGTCCCCGCGTTTCCGGTCCACCTGGATGCCCGCGTCGAGATCCCGACCCTCGGTGAGGTCGAGGTGGATGTCTCCTGGGGCGGGATGTTCTATGCCATTGCCAGTGCCGAACGCTTCGGACTTGCGATTGCGCCCGAACACGGGCGTGAACTGGCGCGCATCGGCGCGATGGTGAAGCAGGCGGCCCGGGAGCAACTGGAAGCCGTCCATCCCGAAAACCCGGAGATCCGCCAGGCGAGCATCGGGCAGCTTGCCGGACCCTGGGACCGCACGCGCGGGTTCGCCTCCAACGCGGTCACGGTCGCGACCGGCGAACTCGACTGGGCAAAGCCGGAAACCTGGACCGGCGCTCTCGACCGTTCGCCCTGTGGTACCGGTACTTCGGCGCGGATGGCGGTCCTGCACGCCCGCGGCGAACTCGACATCGGCGAGCCCTTCCGCAACCGCGGCCCGGTGGGCACCGAATTCCTTGGCCGGCTGATTCGCCGTACGACGGTGGGCGGCGTTCCGGCGGTGGTGCCGGAGATCACCGGGGCCGCATGGATCACCGGGATCGCGCAGTACGGCCTGGACCCCACCGATCCGTTTCCCGAGGGCTTCACGGTCGGAGACATCTGGGGCTGAAGTCCGAGTCCGTGTGGCTCCGGCCGCCGGCGGGCCGCCTGCCGGGCCCCGGGGCGATGGACGCGTGGGTTTCCCTCCGTCCCGGTGGGAACGCGGAAGCCGGCCCGGGCTGCAACGCCTGGCGATGCAACAAGCCGCGTACGGTTTACGGATTGGCGAACAAGGGTGATTCTCAATATGTCATTGATATATATTTATATTGTGGTAACAGGCTCCGAGGAGCGTCGCCGGACGGGTGAGGAATGCGATGCTTCGTTTCGTTCCCCGGGCGCGCTCCCATCGTGTCAGACCTCATCGCGATTGCGGACCGCCCTCCCCTTGATCGGATAGCGTTTCGTGTTTCTCCGGACTCGACCGTCCCGATCTGATCTTGGAGTCGGGGTAGATTTCCCGGGATAATCCACCATGGAGCAACTGTTCAGAAAATCGGCACTCGCCCGGCTCTCCGAGCCGGAGAAACTCGACCGGGCGCTCACGGTCGTCTCGGCGAGGAAATGGCTCGCGCTCCTCACCCTGATGGGGTTCGTGGTGGCCGTCGTGATCTGGTCCGTCACGGGGTCGATCTCAAGCTACGTGCGTGCCAGCGGGATTCTGCTGGATACCGGCGGAACGGTCATCGATGCGGTAGCCACCGACACCGGAACGCTGAACGCCATCCTCGTCGATGTCGGTCAGTCGGTCGCCCTGGGTGAGATCCTCGCCGAGACCGACAACCGCGATCTGGCGGAGCGCCACCGCAGCGCGCTCGCCGTGGCGAGGGAGAGCGAGCGGACGCTTACCAACCTCAGGGAGGCGTTCGCGGCGGAGGATCAGTTGGTCACGGAGAACGTCACCAACCAGCAGGAGCGGCTGGAACAGCTGGAACGCATGGGACGCCAGTTGGTCGATGCATCCCGCGAACGGCTGGATAGTCACCGTCAGCTCCACGAGGATGGCGTCGTGACACTGGCGACGGTGGAACAGAGCCAACAGGCGTTCGACCGCGCGCTCCAGGAGATGTTCGAGACCGTTCGGCGACGCGAGGCGCTCGAGGCACAGGAGTTGAGCCGCTTGCAGGACCAGAACCTCCGCCTGGCGGATGCCGAGGCTCGCCTCCAGGAAGCACGTTCGCGGGTTCGGGAAATCGAGACCAGGCTGGAAGGGCAGCTCATCGTGTCCCCGGTTGCCGGCGATGTCATCGAGATCAAGGCCACGCTGGGTTCGGTGCTCGTCGCCGGCCAGTCCGTGCTCAGCATCAAGACCGGTTCGGGAGACGAAGTCGAGGTGCTGGCCTACATTCCGCCCGCCGACGGCACGCAGGTCGAGCCGGGGATGGAAGTTCTCGTTTCTCCGGCAACGACCAGGCCGGAAACGCATGGTTTCGTCAGGGGAGTGGTCGAGAACGTGTCCCAGTTTCCAGTGAGCGTCAGCGGAATCGTCTCGGTCCTGCAAAACCAGGAGCTCGCCCAGACGTTCTCGCAAAGCGGGCCGCCCTACGCAAGTCGGGTGAGACTCCTGCCGGACCCCTCGACGGCGAGCGGGTTGGCGTGGACCACCGAGAAGGCAGCGAATGAGACCCTGGTCTCCGGCACACTTGCCAGTGTCGAAATCAAGACCGACAGCCAGCGCCCGATCTCCATGGTGATTCCCCTGTTGCGGGATCTGGCCGGGCAGTGAGCGAACGGTCCCGGTTGCGCCCGAATCTCTCCCGGAAGCGGGGGGGACGGCGTCGTGTCCCCACCATCCTGCAGATGGAGGCGACCGAGTGCGGCGCGGCCTGCCTGGCCATGGTTCTCGCCCACTACGGGAGATGGGTGCCCCTGGAGGAGTTGCGGGTGCGCTGTGGCGTCTCGCGCGATGGCAGCAAGGCGGTCAACATGCTGCGCGCGGCTCGGGAGCTCGGTCTCGATGCGCGCGGGTACCGCCGGGAACCGGGCCGGCTGTTCGACCTTCCGTTCCCGATCATCATCTTCTGGAACTTCAACCATTTCGTCGTACTGGAGGGGATTCGGCGGGGCATCGCGTACATCAACGATCCTGCCGAGGGGCCACGCCGGATCTCCATGCGGGAGTTCGACGGGGCGTTTACCGGGGTCTGCCTTGCGTTCGAACCCACTACCGATTTCCGCCGGGCAGGCGCGCCGCCGAATCTCGCCCGGGGGCTGTTGTCCCGGCTCGGGCAGGCGCGTTCGCCGTTTCTGTATGTCATTCTGGCCACCGTGGCCCTCCTCGTACCCGGGCTGGGCCTCCCTGCCATATCCAGGGCATTCGTGGACGAGGTTCTGGTGCAGCGCAGCGAGTCGCTGGTCGTACCGATCCTGATCGGTCTCGGAGTGGCAGCCATTCTGCAGGGCCTGCTCCACTGGTTTCAGCACAGTTGCCTCGCACGCATGGAAACCAAGCTTTCCCTCGTGACCACTTCGCGGTTCTTCTGGCACGTCATGTCGCTGCCCATGGCGTTCTTCGATCAGCGCTTCGCGGGGGACATCGCCAACCGGGTTTCCTCGAACGACAACGTGGCGCGGGTCATCTCGGGAGAGCTCGCCACCAACCTGGTCAACATGCTCACGATGATCGCCTACGCGGCGGTGATGTTCACATATGACGTGACGCTGACGCTGGTTGCGCTGGTCATGGCGGCGGTCAACCTGTTTGCGCTGCGGGCGGTGTCACGCGCCCGGGACGACAAGAGTCGCCGCCTGCTCAAGGAACAGGGCAAGGTGGCGGGCGCTTCGGTGGCCGGCATCAACATGATCGAGACCCTCAAGGCCAACGGCGCCGAGGGCGACTTCTTCTCGCGGATGGCCGGCATGCATGGCAATGTCGTGGCCGCCCAGCAGGATCTCGGACGCCTGAGCAACCTTCTGAACGTGGTTCCACCGCTGCTGACCTCCTTGACCACCGTGGCGATTCTTGGCGTCGGCGGCCTCCGTCTCCTCGAAGGCGCGATAACGGTCGGCGGCCTGGTCGCCTTTCAGAGCCTCGTGCGGAGCTTTTCCCGGCCGGTGGAAGGTCTCATTCAGTTCGGGGCGAACCTGCAGACCGTCAAGGCCGATATCGCCCGACTCGACGACGTATTGCACTATGCGTCCGACCAGCGCATCGTGAGCGGCATGAGCGAATCGGAAGATACGCCGGAGCGGAGAAGCTTCGGTTTCGTCACGATGGAGAATGTCACGTTCGGCTACAACCGGAAGGAAGCGCCCCTTCTCGAGAATCTCAGCTTCTCGATTGAACCCGGTCAGCGGGTTGCGCTGGTCGGTGGCTCCGGAAGCGGCAAGTCGACGGTTGGCAGACTGGTTTGCGGGCTGCTCGAACCGTGGTCGGGGACGATACGGATCGACGGGACGCCGATGCCGGAGATGACCCCCACCCGGGTTTCCGAATCGGTTGCGTATGTGGATCAGGACATCGTCCTGTTCGAGGGAAGCGTGCGCGACAACATCGTTCTCTGGAAATCGAGTGTTCCCCATCAGCAGGTCGCCCAGGCGTTGCGCGATGCTGCGATTCACAACGACATCATGGCCCGACCCGGGAAGTACAACGCGACAGTCGAAGAGGGAGGGAGGAATCTGAGTGGAGGGCAGCGACAGCGCCTCGAAATCGCGCGGGCGCTCGCGGCCAATCCGCACATCCTGGTGTTCGACGAGGCCACTGCGGCCCTCGACCCGATGACCGAGCTGGAGATTGACGACAACCTTCGCCAGCGCGGCTGTACCTGTCTGATCATCGCCCATCGCCTCAGCACGGTCCGGGACGCGGACCGGATCATCGTCCTGGACCAGGGCCAGGTTGTTCAGGAAGGCCGGCACGACGAGTTGATCGAATCCGGGGGGATCTACCGCACGCTGATCACGTCGGCCTGAGTACATGCCCGTACCTCCAAGCATCGCACGCATCTGCGGCCCGCCCCACGAGACCGGCGCCTTCGAGCCCATTGCGCTGAACGATGCGGCACGTGTTGTTGTTGTCGCGCGTGGTTATCTGGACCTCTTTGTGGTCGAAACGGAGAGGGAAAATCCCCTGCGGCGCAACCCGTTCATAGCCCGGGTCGGGGAAGGCCATGCAGCCTTTGGCGGCCCGGAATTGGCGGCGAGCGAGTCGGGACAACGCAACCAGATCCTGCTGGCGGTGCCTTCCCGCAACGCCCTGGTCATGGAGTCGGAACGGTCCCGGTTCCTCGCCGAGGGCGCATTGGACATCCATGCGGTCGTCCTTGTCGACGAGTGGGTTTCAAGCCTTTCGGAACTCCTGACCCGAAACGGCTATCTGCCCCCGCGCGACATCCAATTGCTCGAGGCGGACCCCGACGTGCCCTACGCCGCCGGTTCGGTCGTGAGCGCCCATCATGCGGACGTGGTCTGGGTCTCGGCGGATCAGCCGATGCGATTCATCGGGGATGAGCAGTTCCGCATCGAGGCGGAATCGCTTCTGCCGTTGTCGGAACGGACCTGGCTCGGCCTTGATGTCGATACCCGAATCACGGCGAGACACACCCCGGCGCTTCTCGGTTCGGAGCAGCTCTGGCCGGCCCTGGATCGTTTCCACACCCTGGCGCTCCGAATCGGGCGTGGGGTCTTCGAACGGAATGTCAGGACCACCGTGGAGGCGCACGAGGCGAATCGAAGGGACCAGGATGCGATCCGGGCCACGATTTCCCGGGACATCGGCTCGGTGCTACTGGATCCGGAGACGCGCCGCTTCAGCGCTGCGGGGGTTGGACGCACGGCGCTCCACGCCGCGGTGAAAGTGGTCGCCGAGTCCGCAGGCGGCGTTCTGACGGACTCCCGAGCCCACGACGACAAGCGGGGAGGCGGGGATTTCGCGGGATCGCTGGTCATGCTGGCTCGTCTTTCCGGTTTGCGGACGCGCGAGATCACGCTTGAAGACGGCTGGTTCAAGCAGGATGGCCCTTCGTTCGTCGGACGCGCGGTCGACGGGAGGCCGTTGGCGCTGCTCGCCACCGGACGCGGTGGCTATCGGGCCATCGATCCGTCAGAAGGTCGGGACTACCCGGTGGATCGCGAGGTGGCCGGGAAGATCGAACCCATCGGCTTCATGCTGTACGTCCCGTTGCCGACCCGCATCCGGTCCGGACTGGCGGCGCTCCGGCACGTCGTGAGCCGATTCGGCAGGGATTTCCGTCTGCTGATCACGATGGCGGTGCTGAGCGGACTCATCGCCTTGTTGACGCCGATCCTGACCGGTGAGCTGTTGTCAGAAATCATTCCGCGCGGGGACGAGGCCATGTGGATCGCCGCGCTCGGCGCCCTCGCGCTCGGCGCCCTCGGAGCGGCGGTGTTCGATGTGGTGGGCGCCCTGGCAGCGCTCCGGATCGAGGGCCGGACCGACGAGCAGCTCCAGGCCTCGGTGTGGGGCCGTCTCGTGTCGCTGCCGATCTCGTTCTTCCGCCGTTTCACCGCGGGCGATCTGGCGGACCGGGCGAACGGGGTCGGCATGATCCGACAGATGCTCACCGGCGCCACCGTTCACGGTCTCGTCACCGGCGTGTTCTCGATCTTCAGCCTCGCCTTGCTGTTCTGGTACAGCTGGACGCTCGCCCTGTGCGCGCTCGGCATCTCGCTCCTGCTGGCCGCCGGATCCGCGTTGCTCGTCCGGGTTCAGGTGCGTCACTACCGCGACGGGTTCCGCGCCTCGGGGCTTGTCGATGGATTCGTCTTCCAGATGATCACCGGAATCCGAAAGATCCGGATGGCGAACGCCGAAAATTACGCGCTGGCGCAGTGGGCGCGACGTTTTTCCGAGCAGCGACGCGCCTTGCTCGCCGCCCGGTACTGGGGCGCCGGGCAACACACCGTGAACTCCATGTTCCAGCCGTTGTCCCTGCTCCTTCTCTTTGCCTTCATCTGGTATGCGCTCCTCGAAGGCGAGGACCAGCCGTCCTTCGACCTCGGGGATTTCCTGTCGTTCAACGCGGCGTTCGGGCAGTTCGCGGCGTCGGTCGTTGCCCTGACCGGCTCGTTTACGACGATAAGCAGCACGATTCCGCTCTTCGAGCGTGTCAAGCCGATCCTCGAATGTCCGCCTGAGAGCAGCACTGGCATCTTTGTTCCGCCCGATCTGACCGGGGACATCGAGTTCACCAAGGTCGTCTTTCGTTACCTGCCTGATGCGGCCAACGCGCTGACGGATGTTTCCTTCCGTATCCGCCAAGGCGAATATGTGGCGTTCGTCGGACCCTCCGGTTCCGGGAAGTCGACGATATATCGTCTGCTGCTCGGATTCGAAAGGCCCGATTCGGGCGCCGTCCTGATTGACGGCCACGACCTTCTGCATCTCGACCTGCCGACCGTGCGCAACCTGATGGGCGTGGTGCTCCAGGACGGCAAGCTGACGGCCGCCAGCATCTATGAGAACATTGCGGGCTCGTCGCCGCTGGGCATGAAGGAGGCTTGGGATGCTGCGCGGGCGGCGGGACTCGAAGACGACATTCGGGCCATGCCGATGGGAATGCACACCGTGCTTCCGGAGGGTGGCGTGGGCCTTTCCGGAGGGCAGAAGCAGCGGGTGCTGATCGCCCGCGCCCTGGCCCGCCGACCCCGGATCATGTTGTTCGACGAGGCGACCAGCGCCCTCGACAACCGGACGCAGCTGACGGTTCAGGAATCGCTCCGGAAGTTCAGTATCACCCGCATCGTGATCGCCCATCGCCTGAGCACGATTCGTGATGCCGATCGCATCTTCGTGATGAAGGAGGGCCGGATTGTCGATGTCGGGCGCTACGACGAGCTGATGGCCAGGGACGGTGTATTTGCCGATCTGGCGCGACGGCAGGTCGTGTAGCGTCCGACGCCCTTTCACAGGCTCCCGCATGGCGGGCGCGCCTCCCCGCGAGTGGCAGTTGGCCTGATTCCCCGCCGGATTGTGTCGTCGGCCGGGATGCCCCGCGGGTTGCGCGTTCGGCCAGAGGCACGAGGTGATTCCAGGATGCCGGCGGCTGGATGACATTCCGGATCGACTGGGGGGCGCCATCGCGGAGGAACGAGGGACGGGAACCGTGCGGGTGAAGAGCCCGTTTCGAGGCGGGCGGCCCATGGATGAACTCGGGACCAGGTTGCGGCGATGGAATCAGCGATGACACGGCTCACGGAATATCGCATCATCCGTCGCGGTACGCGAAGAACAGGGGTCGGGGACCTGGAGGCGGGCGAGGAGCTGCTCGAGACTTCATGTCCACGGCCAGCGAGTTGGGGACTTCCGTCGACGTCTTCCGTGATTCCCGAAGGCGGAAAGAGCGGCACCGGTCGGGCGATCGTGAACCTGCTCAACCTGCCCCGGGGTCGCCGGGTCATCGCCATCTGTCCCGTATCAGAAGGTGGATCAACGCGCCGAAGGGAACGCGCGCGCTGATCTGCAACGCGGAGGAGGAGTCCGAAATCCTGTTCCCGCCGGGCGCCAAGGATACGAATCAGGTCAGTGCGGGAGGACAGTGCATTCATGCCAGGGTTTCCCGGGCAGTGGGCAAAACAAGCTACTTCGAAATCGGTCCGGGATGCCGCGCCAATCTCCACCAGGCAACGCATTCCTGAAGGATCCAGGCGCCGCTGATTTGTGCTGTTTCCTGGATGCTGGCCGGGTTGTGTCGGCGCCCGGAGCGCCCTCCCGGTCAGATGAAGACCGGGATCGGATTGAGGTCGGCTTCGGCAGTCGGAGTCTTCCGCAGTCCCATCCGGACCGGGACATCGAAGAGGCGCCCCGGGGCGAACCGCGCCCAGAAATGCCGGAGGCCGGGTACGATGGTGCGGGCCACCGGCATGCCGATGTCCGGCCGCGTCTGGTCGAGCACGAGGAACTCCATGCCCTTCTTCTCGACCAGCGCGCGGCAATACTCGACATCGTCCCGGATGTCGCCGGTCTCGGGGGGGGAATAGTCGGCGGCGCCGCGCGTCGGCGCGTTCTTGTCCGGTGACAGCCAGGAGTGGTCCCGGAGCTTCGCATTGCGCCACCACCACTGGCACTCCGGGTCGTCGTAGAGATAGTCCGGGTTGTCGGGCCCCACGTCCCGGACGGCAACCAGATACTGGTTGAGTTCGCAGAGCGCCCGGAAAGCGGCGATCTTCGGATCGAAATGAGCGCCCGCCGAAAACAGGATGTCCTCGACGTCCTTGTCGATCCGCCGCGAGACCGAAACGAAGACCGGGATGCCGAGGTCGTTGGTCGCATCCAACACCCAGAGGTCGCGGTGGAACGAACGGTAGTACTCGATGGCACGGTCGAAATACGGTTCGCCGAAACTCCTGATGTCGAGTGCGGGAAGTGACGTTCGGTTGTACCACCAGCAGGCGAAGGCGTCGCGTTCGACCAATTCGAAGAACCCCTGGAGAATCGCCTCCTCCAGCGTGTTGCCCGATGCGCATCCGTTCGAGTCGGGAGGGCACCAGACCACGCCGTTCTCCGCTGGCGCCGCGAAATACAGCATGGACGTGGGCAAGTACCGATGCTGGCGCCTGGTCATCGACCACACCGGCGTCCAGTCCATCTCGACGGTGGGGTCGAAGCGAGACGGAACGAAGTTGAAGCGGCTTCCCCGTGCGTTGATCTCCTCGGCGTGGGCCAATTGCCAGTCGCTGTACAACTGGACCTCGTTGGGGGCGATCGCCTCCCCATCGGCAAAGTCCGCGAGGCGCGCCCGGCGGCGGATCTCGTCGCCGTGGAAGGCGCCGGATGACCGCTCGATCGCCTCGCACAGCGCGCTTGCCTCCGCCTGCTCCCGCGTGGCCCCCTTGCCCGAGCTCTTGCTTCTGAGCGAAGTGCGCAGCAGGTGCAGGCTGTCGTTTCGGAGGGCGATGTTGCTACCGGCCCAGTACACGTGCAACCAGGGGTCCACTTCGTCGGTGGAACGCAGCAACTGGGTAACCACGCCGCTCACCGGGCTCACCAGGTGGCGGTACCTGGAGATCGTCTCCCCTGGCGGCACCGAACGTGATCCGCCGGAATTGCTGACCGCCCGGGGACTCGGGGCGAGCCGGACCGGGACCGGCGCCCGATCCGGACGGTGGAGCGCATCGTCGCCGCAGAACCGGCATTGGGGGCGGCGGAAGACGCGGTGGCGTGCGCTCGCAAGGGCCCAGGTCTCCACCGAAACGGCGTGCTCGTGGAGCAACGCGGCTTCCTTCAGGACGATCCACCTGGCGATCTCCACCGCGGCGAGGTTGTGGATGGCCTCGACCAGCGGAACCGCCCGGATTCGCTTGAGCCGGGTGCCGGCTTCGCCGATGGTGGAGCGCAGGAAGTTCTCCACCTCGCGGTTGCTCCGAAGCCGGTGGGTCAGGCAGGCCAGACACGGTCCGCCGTCGCCGGGTCGGAACACGGGGCCGAAGAGCGGGTGAAGACCGCTCGGCGCCACCAGCAGCCAGGGAACGCCGGACGCCAGATGACGCCGATTGACTTCGACGGGACCCTCATCGAGATAGTCGTTGCACACGACGACTTCGAGCGTGGGGTCGTCATTGGAGACCACGACATCCACGGCCCGGAGCGCATCGGCGACGCGGCCGTCGTCGCCGGCAACCGCAACCCGCTCCGCGGCGAGTTGCGCTTCCGCCCAGCGAGGCGAAGCGCCGCACGCGCTCCAGAATGCGGCCATGTCCCTGCCGAGCGCCGCGCCGCCGGAGACGACATAGCCCTTCGATGCCAGGGAGACGAGGATTGTCTGCACGTCGATCGCCGAATGCCGGTCGGCGAGGGCCCGGGCGATGTCGTGGCGCGAGCGGTTGCCGTCGAGCAGCGGCAGGACATCGACATGGAGCCGGCCGGTGAGGACGGAGCTGAACGCCTCGGAAACCAGCATCACGGTGGTATCGTCGAGTTGGCGGATCTCGAGGTGCGGCGCCAGCATCGGCCGCTCGACCAACCCGCGGTCGGCGGGAAGGACGAGCAGCCTGACTCCGGCAGTACCGGGAGTCGTTGTTCCCCCTGCTAATCCGGTATTGGTTGCCATGGGTGCTCCTTGACAATGTTCCTGGACCGGTGTCTCCTTGACGGGCATCGAGACGGTGCGCCTCGGCTTCGGGGGTGCAGGAGCGCACCGCCAACGAGTGCCTGGTCCCTTGTGCGTTCGGGGGGCAAGCCGCTGGTCCGCCGCGTCTTCAGGCGGGTGCCGGAGGGCCGCCGAGGATGAATTCGCCGACGGAACCCTCGACCACCGGGTCGAGGCCGGTCGTCCGGGCGAAACGTGCGGAATTCCCGCTTCCGAGACCGCATGGGGAGATTCCGAGGTCGGTCGCCACCAGATAGAGGGTCTGGTAGAGCGCCCCAACGTTGCGCAGGATCACGCCGTAGGAAATCGACCGGTACTTCCACATCACGCGGGCGAAACGGGCGCTGATCGTCAGAACGATCTGCGGGTTGGCCAGATGGGCGGTGGCGAGCTTCGCTTCCGCCAGTATCCCCTCCACGTCCGGCGTGCGACCGGAGATTTCGACCAGTTCGTGTGTGGCTGCATCGTAGTGATACATGCCCGACTCCAGGCCGTCGCAACGATCGACCACCACATAGATTTCGAGCTCGTAGCTGGCGCCGCCGTTTGGATAGGGCCGCTCGGTGATTTCGAATTCGGATGTCTTGCCGGCGGCATTGCCGACCCGAACCGTGGTTCGTTTGCGAATCCGGGCAGCACGGTCGAGTAGCGCGCCCAGGTTGGCGAATGAGATCGGGTGTGTTTCATCATAGGTCCGCACCGAGCGGCGCCGCTCGAGAACCTGCGTCAGCAAGTTCCCGCCGGCCTCCTCCGGGGCGTTCGGCAGCGCGACACGGCGCCCGGGCCAGGGTGGGCGAACTGCCGGCTGGGGCGCCACCTCGCCAATGAAGGGGAACCCGGCGCCCGAGGGATCGGAGTGCCAGCCGGGACGTTGATGCCAGTGAAACAACAGGTCGTGGAATTCCCACTGCCGGAGGGCCGTCTGCCGCGGGCTGTCTGCCCCGGAACGTGCCGTTTCCAGAAAGCCTTCGGCAGCGAGTGCCCGCCGAACCAGGGGAACTTCCAGTCGCCCCGGATCGGGGAGCCGCAAACGCACGCCGGCGAGGGGGGACTCAAGGAGCCACCCTTCTCCCGCCCGGCGCAGGCAGGCGAAGCGATCCAGCCCGATCTCCGGCGGCGGCGCCGCGTCGGCGAGGCGGGGAACATGGTTGTCCCACTGCGGAAACAACGTTGCGTGGTCCCCCGCCTCATCGGTCAGAATCAATTCGATGATCCGGTACCGGTAGAGATTCTGCACGGCGATGAGCCAGGACGCCGCGAGCTGGCTTCCCCCCTCCTTGAGAACCAGGTTGCGCAGGTCGCGCAACAGGGCGCCGCTTTCCAGCAGCGTGTTCGCCGGTTTCCAGGCGTGCTCGTTGCGTGCGAACGGTGGGCCGAACAACCCTCCGCTCTTCACGACCAGCGACTTGCCGTCGGGAGTGGATACGATCCGGTGGTCAGGAAGCAGACGGACCCGGATTTCGGGTCTTCCGATCAGGTCGAAGAATGTCATGGCCGTTTGCTCAAACGAAGACCGCCACCGGATTGAGATCGGCCTCGGCGGTCGGCTCGGCGAGCCATCCCATCTTGACCGGCACGTCGTACAGGCGCCCGGGGGCGAACCGCGCCCAGAAATGTCTGAGGCCGGGCACGATGGTTCGGGTCACCGGCATGCCGATGTCGGGCCGCGTCTGATCCAGCACGAGGAATTCCAGACCGAGCGACTCGACCAGCGACCGGCACCACTCGACATCCTCCCGCGTGTCGGAGGTTTCGGGAAGGGAGTAGTGATCCGCCGGTCGTTCGGGCTGCGTGGAATCCGGCGCCAAATACCGGTTTTCGTCCAGACGGACGTGGCGCCACCACCACATGCTTGCGGGATCGTTGTAGAGGTAGCCGGTGCCGTCCGGCTTGACGTCCCGGACCGCAGTGAGCAGCTGGTTCAGCTCGCAGACAGCCCGCATGCCCGCCACCCTCGGGTCCATGTGGGCTCCGGAGGAGAACAGGATGTCCTCCTGCTCCTTGTCGGTGCGGCGGGAGAGCGCGACGAACACCGGAACCCCCAGGTCGCCGGTCACGTCGATCATCCATAGTTCGCGGTTGTGGGCGGCGTAGTAGTCGCGGGCGCGGGAAAGCCAGGCGTCACCGAAACTGTCCAGATCCACCGCCGGAAACTGAAGCCGGTTGTACCACCAGCAGGCGAAGGCGTCGCGTTCCACCAGCTCGAGGAAGCCTTGCAGGATAGCTTCTTCCAGGGTGTTTCCCGCTGCGCAGCCATTCGAATCCGGCACGAAGAACGGGACGTGCCTCTCCAGTGGCATGGAGAAGTACAGCATTCCGGTCGGCAGATAGCGATGGCGCTGCTGCGTGAACGACCAGACCGGGGACCAACTCATCGCAACAGTCGGATCGAAACGCGCCGGAACATGGTGAAACGGTTGTTGGCGCGCGTTGATTTCAGCGGCGTGGTCGTATTGCCAGTCGCTGTAGTGAAGAACGGTATCCGGGTGTATGGCTTCGTCTTCCCCAAAATCGTCGAAGCGGGTCCGGCGGCGGATCTCGTCGCCCTGCCAGACCGCGGAGTGTCGTTCGATGGCCTCGCCCAGCGCGCTTGCCGCAGCCTGTTCGTCGGAGCTTCCCTTTCCCGAAATCAAGGCGCGGACGCTCGCGCGCAGGGCGAACAGGTTCTGCGGCTGCAACGCCATGTTGGCACCCGCCACGTGGACATGCAGCCAGGAATCCTGTTCGTCGGTGATGCGGAGCAGCCGGTTCACCGCGCCGCTTATCGGGCTCACGACATGACGGTACCGGCGCAGGGTTTCCCTCGGGCTCACCGAGCGGAATCCGCCACTGGTGCGAACCGGTTTCGGGCTCGGGGAGAGGCGTACCGGGGAGGGGGACCGGTCGGTTCGAACCAGCGCCGGGTCCCCGCAGGAGCGGCACTGGGGACGCTGCCGGACCGCGTGGGTGGAGGCCGTCATGCCGCGGGTCTCGAGCGCCAGCACGTGTTCGTGAAGGGTGGCGTCCTTTCCGAAGACCACCCACTTGGCGATCTCCGTCGCCGCCAGTCCGATGACTGCGCCCGACAGGCAACCGGGCGTGTTCCTCGCAAAGGGTGACGCGCTGGCGCCCGAGCGGAGGTAGTTCAGCACCGGGAAGTTGGCGGCGAGACGGTCCGCCAGGCAGGCCCAGCATGGTGTCCTGGCGCCTTCGTCGCCCGGACGGAAGATCGGACCGATCAGGGTGAAAACCCCGGTGGGCTTGACCGGAACCCAGGGAATGCCCACCTCGCGATGGCGGCGATCGGTGTCTCCGTGCGCCTTGTCGAGGTAGTTGTCGGTCACGACCGCCCCAAGCGTCGGATGGTCCGGCTTCACGGCAAGTCCCAGGTTCCCGAGTGCGTCGGCCAGGCGCCCGTCATCTCCCGAAACCGCAATCCGGGTTTCGCGAAGACGCATCTCCGCCCATCGCGGCGTTGCCCCCTGCGAGCACCAGAAGGCGGCAGAGACCGGGTCCATCCCGAATTCGCCCGATACGACCAACCCCTTGGCCGCAAGCGAGACCAGTGTGGTCTGGATGCCCAGGGCGGAATGCCGGCCGGAAAGCTCGGATACGATGGCTCGACGGGAACGGCCGTTGCCGAGCAGGGGCAGCAGGTCTCGATAAAGCGATCCGGACAACAGGACGTTCGAGGTTTCGGAGACAAGAATCACCGAGTCGCGTCCCGCGTCGCGGACCGCGAGGTGCGGTGCGAGGACGGGTTTGTCCACGATCCCGCTGTCGAGATCGGTCAACCGCTGCAACGGTCGTGACCTCAGGTGGGACGGCACGGGATCCGCCGACATGTCCGTCGATACTCCGGGTATCACTTCCGTGCCCGCGACCCGCTTCGATGGCAGCTGACGCGGCTCGAAGCGGGCTTCAGGAATGAAGCGGGCTTCAGGAATCATGAGGCCGGATGCACCAGGCAGACCGGCCCCGGTCTCCGTTGATTGGTGACGAGCCTACTTGTCGGGGTACGCCCCGGGCGCGGGCAACAGGATGTGAAAGCGCTTGGGGGTATTGAAGGCGAGCTTGACCTCGACTCCCTCCGGGATGCTGAAGCCCTCGGCTCGAAGAACCCCCGCGGGATCGGCGTCCATCTTCGCCTTGAAATCAGGGTCGCCATAGTACTTGGCCACGACATCGGTATAGAGCTGACGCCGCTTTTCCACATCTTCCGAGGAAAGGGAGAATACGGTGCTGACCGCGTCTCTCAGAGAGGGACTGTCACTTTTTGGGGAATTGCTCATGGTGGGAAAATGCCTTGGGATGAGGTTGGGAATGGGGAAAAAGACTCGGCATACCACGCTCCCCTCCCCTGGATGGGGGACAGGAGCGCGGGAAATCGGGTCTGCCTAGCCGCTGCTGGCGCTTCCGGCCGTCCCGGCAGTGTACGCCGAACCGAGTGTGCTCGGAGCGGTGGAACACGCGAAACAGCCGAGCGTACTGACGGTACCGGCCGTGCCGGCGCAGTTGGCGCCGCCGGCAACGCTGCTCAATTGCTCGTCGGTCAGGCTGGCGTTCGGGTCGGACGGCATGATGAAGTGCGCCATGTCGTCCGTGTCAGCGAGAACGCTTACTTCCAGGTCCCCTTGTACGGGACCATCAAGGCCGAAGGCTGCGAGAACGCTTCCGCTGTTGCCATCCTCAAGGGAACTCCGGAACGCCTCATCGTTTCGATAGCGGTCGGCGACTTGGAGAAAATGCTTGAACTTCTCGGTGTGCATGTCCACGGACTCCGATGAAGGAGAAAGGGGCATCGTGTCCCAGAAGCCACTCGGGTTCACGGATTGCTTTTTGCTGTTGTTCATTGGTGTCTCCTCCGGGCGTTTCGCCCGTTGTCTGAAATGTGCCATGGGGCCCCGGTGCGCACCGTTCCCCCAGCCGGGGCCGAGAGCGACGGTCCCGGAATCGATCTTGATTCGTGGTTCACGGCGAGGCAGTGCCGGCGGTGCCGAGAGTACTTGCGGAGGAGGGAACGGTGGAGCTGACTATGGAGCTTACCGTTCCGACAGTACTCAAGGAGGAAGCACCGCCGGCACCGGTGATGCTGCTCAAATCCTCGTCGGTCAGGTTGGCGTTCGGGTCGGACGGCATGACAAAGTGCAAGAGCGTGTCCGAGTTGGCGAGTACTCTTACTTCCCGGTCATCGAGAGTGGGAACGTCAAAGCCGAAGGCCGGAAAAACGTCCGCGACCTTGCCGCCGTCAAGGGAATTCCGGAATGCCTCGTCGTTTCGGTACCGGTTGGCGACCTGGAGAAAATTCGCGAGATTCCCGGCATGCGTTTCCACCGACTCCGGCGACGGGGAGGCCATGGTGTCAAGGAAATCGAGTGAACCGTCAAACTGGTTGTTGTTCTGGTTGTTGTTCATTGGTTAATCCTCCGGGCATGTTGCCCGCTGTGTTTATGCAGTGCTTCCGATCCCGGTATTCAGCCGGCGGAGCCCGCGGATCCGACCGTGCCGGCGCAGGCAGCAGTCGAGAAGGAAGTGAAGGTGAGCATGCTGCTCAAGGAGCCAATCGAACCGGCCGAGCTGGCGCAACTGCCACCGGATACCTGACTCAGCTGTTCGTCGGCGAGGTCCAGATTCGGATCCGGGGGCATGATGAAATGGACCAGTTCATCGGAATCGGCGACGAACCGGTACTCGATGCCGTCCGTCGGTTTCGCGCCGAATTCACCGAACACATCGGTGACGTCGCCTTCGTCGAGCTGCCGCCGAAAATCCGGATCCTTGCGGTACCGATCCGAAACAGAGGCGACCAAGCGGAGCGAAGACTCGTCCTGTTGCGCCAGTTCATACTGCTGATAAGTCGAAGATTGTGACATGGCTGGGTTTATCCGCCTTTTTTGCTTTGAGTGGCGGGGAAAACCCCGCCGAGGTTGGTGAGGGGCGCACACGAATGGCCAAGACCAAACGGAACGTCCATGGAATTCCAATATAACCGCTCCGAACACGGTATTCAAGTGCGGGATCAAGTCGCGGTGTCGGCCAGTCGGGCGAAGGCGATCGCAAGCGCCGGTACGCCGTCGACACCCGAAAGGTCGTGGCGGTTGTGGGCCCACCGCTCGACGAACCAGCTTCCCTCCCGGTCGCGATGACGCCGCATGCGGGCCGCCGCTTGTCGGTCGGCGCAAATCGGCGCCTCGTTGCCGGGATCCAGCCAGCGCGCAAGGCGCGGTCGGGCCGAGGGGGCGTAACTACGCTGCGGCCCGTGCCGGTCGGATGGCGTCATGCCGAGGGCCTTCACCGCCTTGCGCCAGCCGGCAAGTCCGGCCACGAAGTCGGTGCCGGACTGCATCCATGCCTCCCGTTGTGAGGCCGTTCGGTACACCTGCTCCGCCTCGCGGCGGAGGGAGGGTTCGTGTGCCAGGACGTCCAGAAGACCACCCGCGCCCACCACGTACCCGACCCCGAGAAGACGGGTGGAGTGGTGGAACTCGACATAGTCGCGTGCCGCGCCGGCGAGGGCCTCCCGGGCCAGATCCGCAAGGTCCGTCCGATCGAGCCTCCGGCCCAGTTCGAGCAGCGCCCGCGCGAGTCCCGCCCGGCCGGAAAGGATGTCGATGCCGAGCGGTCCCACGAAACGCAGTCCGAAGTGCACTTCGTGCAAGAGGCCGATCCAGGTCGGGGATCCATGGTTGTCGGGCACGGCCAGATCCCGGATTCCGGTTCCGATTTCCCCGGCCCACGCCAGCAGATCTCCGGTCGATGCCGACGCTGGCGCGCTGGCGCCCGGAGTCCGCCGGGGTGGATTGGCGCTGCGCAGGGAAAACGCCGAGCGCAGCCATGCGACTCGCTCCCGGTCGCTGGTCGCGGCCATCGCCGGGAACGCGGTGCGCAGCGTGGAAAGCGCATCCCGTTCGAACATGTCCTGCTGCGATTCCCCTTCCACGCCCCGCAGATCCCGCGAGGCGGGACTGGTGAGGAACAGCGGAATGTCGAGGCGGCGCAAGTCCCGCACCGCCGCCTCGCGCAGCGGGCTGCTCCACTCCGCGTGGCGGGGAAGCAGCCGGTGCAGCGCGATCTCGCGCCAGGCGCCGTTCGCCAGATGGACGGAGACGAGGGATGCCTGGATGATCCGATAGCAGGTCCAGGTGTCGATGATGATGATGCGCAGTTGCGCATCGGAGATGTCCTCGAGCGTCCGAAGAATCCGATCCCGCAGGGACGCCGACCCGATGATCTCCCGGGCGACGCACAGATAGCCGTCCTCGAAGGCTTCGAAATGCGACGAGACATCCGCAAATGCACCGGATTCGTGGCGCGGGGCGTATCGGTCCTCCCGCCAGACGAGCAGCCCGTCGCTGGTTTCGCCCGCGAGCGGCGCATGGTGTTCTCCGGGTCGGCAGACACAACCGAGGTCCGTCGGTTCGGAACCCTCCCGGATCGGCATCAGCATCGGCAGGATCCCGACGCCGCCGATTCTCATGTTGAAATCGGTGGCCTCGGAGTCGGCCAGCGGCCGCATGTGGGACGGCCATGGAGTGGGCGGCTGCAGAGCGGTCTCGAAATCCACGAAACGCGGGATGGCGCCATCGGCGATCAGGTTGTCGAACCAGAAATCGGAAGCGTTCAGGACCTGGAGCAGCGCGAGCCAGCCACCGAGCGCCCGGTGGAAACGATCGGCGCCGTCGGTGTCGGAAATCGGTTGCGACTTGTACTCCCTTTCCCAGGCATATCCGTTTCGCACCAGTGTGGAGGGTGGCGCCAGCGCGACGCTGCCGAGCATTCCGACGATGTCCCGCGCCGCCGCGGCGATACGCAGGTCCTTGGGCTTGAATACGACCGAACCGTGGGTGAACCGCAGGATGGCGACCGATCTACCACCGGCGTGCGGGTCGCCGAGACCCGACTCGATGCCCACCAGCGGTCCCGGGTCGGCGCCGTCGAAAAAGTGTCGGGAGAGCAGGTTCCGGTCGGCGGCAGCGTGGCCCAGCATCCGGACAAGATCGGAACGCCAGTCCACCATCACCCGGCCGAGCGCATACGCAAGCGCCGGACTGCGGGTGAACCGCCCGGCCCAAGTGGTGCGGGTGGCGCCGATACGGGCTTCGTAATGGAACGTGTGCCCCAGTGCACTGCGGAACCGGGATGTCAGGTAGTCGATGGGGCCCTTGAGGGCGCTCGGGCGATACGGCAGGCCGTCGGGCCACGCGGCCCGGATGGAGTCGACCGCCCAGCGGTACACCCCGGTAAAGGGAGTCTTGGTGTCGGAGTCGGTCAGCCGGTCGAAGATTTCCCGGAAGGCGCACGCCCAGTCCGGGTCGGGACCGGTGAGGCGGACGTCGCCGAAACGCGCCGCATAGGCCTCCGGGGAGAGTCCGAGCCCCTCGGCGTGCGCGGTCAGCGCCTCCGGTGATCCGAAGGCCTCAAGGAGGGCAGCTTCCCGGCGCGCAAGAGAGTCGGCATCGGTCCGGAGCGGCGTGAAGGGGCCGTCGCCGTCGCGCTCCGGGGGAGGTGCGGCCCGCGCGATCACCGAGTCGAGATCGAGCTGCGGCGGCACCGGCTACCCGATCCTCTCTCGTGGCCCCCGGGTTCCCGGTCCCCGCTGTCGGGAGGACGGGTACGGCGCCCCGATTCCCGCGTGGTTGCGGGAAGTCGTCAACGGGGATCCGGCGCCCGGGAAATTCCAGACGACGGACGCGACAAGGATGGGCCGTTCGTTCACGGGATTCGGAGCGGAGCAGTCTAACCGCGAAAATCCCCGCGGTTCCGTGCCCGATCCCGAAGCCGCGGCGCCGTCGGAGGCCCGTGCCGGAACCCGCCGGCGTCGCCCGACCGCCGGGGAAAGCGATCGGTCCCCCAGAGCTCCGGTTGCGGCGGCCGGGTGGAATCGCAACAATTGACCGTTCCGTCCCTTGCGGACACAGGAGGATTGACCCCCATGCCGGAACGCTTGCGTATTCCCGCCCTCGGTTCCGTTCGGTTCCGTATGGCAGCCGTTTTGGCGGTCATGCTGGCGCCGACCGCCGCTTCCGCCCAGGAGCCGGAGGAACTTGTCGTCGACCCGGGGTCGTTGATGCTCGAAGTCGGGGACACGGCCCAGCTTCGGGCGGTCGTGACGGATGACTACGGGGACGTGATCGACCGTCGCGTCGTCTTCTTCTCGCGCGCTCGCCGCTCGGTTGGCGTAACTCCGGCCGGGATCGTCGAGGCGCATCGTCCCGGCGAGCACGTGGTAGTGGCCATGGTGCCGGTGGACCCGGAGTCGGTGGACCGGCGGGACGAGGGGCTGATCTCGATGGAGATTCCGGTGACGGTTCTCTGGCCGCCGATTCGGCGGGTGGAGATCCGGCCGTTGCCGGCGAACCTCTATGCCGGGACCCGGATTCCGGTGGAGGCCGTGGCGCACGACGCGTCGGGCGCCGAGCGGAGTCCGGAGTACTCCTGGAGTTCGAGCGACGAGTCGGTGGCCCGGGTGACCGCCTTCGGCACGCTGGAACTGGTGGGCGCCGGGTCCGCCACCCTCACTGCAAGCGCCGAGTCGACACGCGGATCCACGAGTGTCACGGTGCGGGACAACCCGGCGGCCCGGCTGGAGCTCACGGCGGAGGAAACCGAAGTGCGCACTGGCGACGTGGTGTGGTTCCGGGCCCGCGCGCTGGACGCTTCGGGCGCGGGGGTGCCGGACTATCCGGTCCAGTTCTCGACCTTCGTGCGAACCCCGGACGACCTGCTGGCGCCGGGCGCCGCGGGTTTCGTGGAGCCGGACGGCGCCTTCGTTGCGGAGCGCGCCGGCCTTCACACCGTTGTGGCCCGCGGGGGGACCCTCACCGCGCGCCGGACGGTTCGGGCGGTCCCCCGCAATGTTCGCAAGGATTGGGAGATCGTGGGCCGCGGACCGGTGCGCGACCGCCACACCTCGGATCTGTGGGTATGGGAGGGCGTCGACGGGCGTGACTACGCGATCACCGGAACCTGGGGCGCTGACGGACACGCCTACTTCTGGGATGTCACCGATCCTTCGAGCATCCATATGGTGGATACGGTTCGGGTGAACGCCCGGACGGTAAACGACGTGAAGGTATCTCCCGACGGCCGTTTCGCCGTGATCGGCCGCGAGGGAGCCTCCGACCGACGGAACGGGTTGGTGGTGCTGGATGTGACCAACCCGACCGACGGGGTGAAGGTCATCGCCCGCTATGACGACCAGTTGACCGGCGGGGTCCACAATGTGTTCGTGGATGACAATCATATCCTTGCCCTTTCCACGGGCCGGCGCTACGACATCCTGAACGCGGAGGATCCGACCAACCCGTACCGGGTGGGCCGGTTCGAACTGGACACCCCCGGCCACGGCATCCACGACGTTTGGGTGCAGGACGGGATCGCCTGGTCCTCGAACTGGGCGGATGGTGTGGTCGCCGTGGATATCGGTGGTGGCGGCCAGGGGGGCGCGCCCAACAACCCGGTCATGATGGGGAGCTTCAAGTACCCGAACGGCTGGAACCACGCCGCCTTCCCGTACCGCAGCCAGTCCACCGGGAAGATGCTGGTCTTTGCCGGCGACGAGAGCTTTCCGTACTCCTTCGACCCCGAGGGGGACCTGCCCGACCGGGCAGCCGGCTGGATCCACATCGCCGAGTGGGACGACTCCGGGGTGGCCCGCGAGGTGGCCCGCTACCAGGTTCCGGAGGCCGGCAGCCACAACCTGTGGATCGAGGACGACATCCTCTATGTCGGCTACTACAACGGCGGTCTCCGGGTGGTGGATGTGTCCGGCGACCTGCGCGGCGATCTCTACACCCAGGGCCGCGAGATCGCGTTCTTCGAACCCGCCGATCCGGAGGGATACAAGAAGAACGCCCCGTTCGTCTGGGGCCCGCAGCCGTTCAAGGACCATATCTTCTTCACCGACTGGAATTCCGGGCTGTGGGCGGTGAAGCTCGTGGACCCGGAGACGCCACGCAACATGGGGGAACCGCAGTAATGGGCAGAACCGCAGCAAGCAACCGGTGCGCGCCTTTCGGCGTCGTTGCCGTCATGATCCTCGGCGCCGGGGCCGCGTTGGCGGCGCCGGAGCCGCCCCGGCGCGACTACTTCGTCTATGTCTGCGCCGAATCCGACGACACGGTGCACCTGCTCCGTTTCGGTCCGCGCGGATTCGAGGAGATCGACGAGATCCCGGTGGGAGCGTTCCCGACCGAGACCGAAGGCCCGCACGGGATCAATATTTCCCCCGATGGCCGCTACTGGTATCTCTCCATCGCCCACGGGATGCCTTTCGGCTCGGTCCACAAGTACGAAACCGGAACCAACCAGTGGGTCGGAGACGCCACCCTCGGGTTGTTTCCGGCAACCATGGACATGTCGCCGAGCACGGGCCTGCTCTATGTCGTGAATTTCAACCTTCACGGCGACATGATTCCCAGCACCATCTCGGTCGTCGAGACCGGCACCATGATCGAGGTGGCCACCATCGACACCGGCGTGATGCCGCACGGAGCGCGCATGAACGCCAGGGGCGACAAGCTCTACTCGGTGAACATGATGGACGACGAATTGGTCGAGGTCGATGCGATGCGTTTCGCCATCGCCCGGCGCCTCTCCCTCGGGACCGATCCGCACGCCGGACACGCCGGGATGGGCGCCGACATGGACGGGATGCGGATGCCGGTGGTCAAGCCGACCTGGGCGACTTCACCGACTCCGGACGGCAAGGTGTATGTGGCCGGCAACGGGGACAGCGCCATTTACGAGGTGGATCTCGAGGCATGGGAGGTGTCCCGGCGTTTCGATGCCGGCCCCGGCGAAAACCCCTACAACCTGGAGGTCACTTCCGACGGCGGCACCCTGGTCGCCACCTACAAGTCCGGCAACAAGGTCGGGTTCTGGGATCTGGCATCCGGCGAGGCGATCGCCGCCCCCGACAGCGCCCGGCGAGTCCCCCACGGGGTCGTGATCTCGGACGATGACCGGTACGCGATCGTGTCCGTCGAAGGTGTCGGAGGCGATCCGGGCACGGTCGAGGTCTATGACATCGAGGCCGCCGAGCGCGTGGCGACCGCCGATGTCGGCAAGCAGGCCGGCGGCATCGTGTTCTGGAAGGCCGAGCCGTGACGGCCCCGAACAGGGCGAACCGCCACGTGTTCCGCAACGAAAGGCGAGGAGGAACCGCCATGCGCCGTATTTCCATCACCCTGCTCGTTCTGCTGCTCGCACCCCTGGCGGCGGCCCAGGAACCGGAAGCCACCGGAGGGGAGGCCACCGGTCCCGAACCGGCCGAACTCGTGGTGACGCCGTCCGGGATCGAGCTCGAGGTCGGAGGCTCGTTGACCCTCGAAGCCGAGGTCCGGGATGGCGACGGCGCCCCCATGGACCGCGCCGTGGTCTTCTACTCCCGGCGACGGCGCGCCGTCGGGGTCAATCCTGCGGGAGTGGTCGAGGCCTATCGCCCCGGCGAGCACATCGTGGTCGCCATGGTGCCGAAGGATCCGGAGGATGTGCACCGGCGGGCCGAACCCGCCATCGTGGTGGAGATTCCGGTGACCATCCCCAATCCGCCGGTGGCGGAAGTCGGAGTGGCCAATCTGCCGGAGACGCTCTACGCCGGCACCGGGATGGGCCTTCGTCCGGTGGTGGTGGATACGTCCGGCGAACGCCGGACCGATACCGAGGTGCGCTGGAGTACCGGGGATGCCTCGGTGGCCCGGGTGGACGCGCTCGGCGTGCTGACCCTGGTGGCGCCGGGAACGACCACCCTGACCGTGGGGTCCGAAGCCGTGGATGCCGACATCCCCCTGGCGGTGATGGCGAACCCGGCGGCCTCCATCACTCTCGAGGCAGGGGAAGCGGGGCCGGTCCGAACCGGGGACGTGGTGCACTTCGCCGCGACGGTGACCGACGCCTCGGGGAATCCGGTTCCCGACTACCCGGTCCAGTTCTCCACCGTCGGTGCGCCGGTCGAGGGCATCGTGGCGCCCGGCGCGATCGGGCAGGTGGATCAGGACGGCGCCTTCGTGGCGGAGCGTTCCGGTGTTCACACCGTGATCGCCGACGGGTTCACCACCTCGGCGGAGGCCAGCATCGAAGTCGTCCCCCGGAACGTCGGCAAGGGCGTGGAAGTCGTGGGCCGAGGCCCGGTCCGCGACCGGCGCACCTCCGATCTCTGGGTGTGGGAAGGCGTGGATGGCCGGGATTACGCGGTGACGGGAACGCACAGCGCCGACGGCCATGCCTACTTCTGGGATGTGACCGACCCGTCCTCGATCGCATTGATCGATACGGTGCGGGTGGACGCCCGGACGGTGAACGACGTGAAGGTCTCGGAGGACGGCCGGTTCTGCGTGATCAGCCGGGAAGGAGCCTCGAACCGCCGGAACGGGCTCGTGATCCTGGATGTCAGCGATCCGCAGAACGGAGTTTCGGTGATCGCCCGCTATGACGACCAGCTGACGGGCGGCGTCCACAATGTCTTCATTGCCGAGGAGCACATCTACGCGCTCTCCGCGGGCCGGCGGTACGACATCCTGAACGCCGAGGATCCGACCAACCCGTATCGGGTGGGTCGTTTCGAGCTGGACACGCCGGGTCATTCGATCCACGACGTGTGGGTCCACGAGGGCATCGCCTATTCGTCGAACTGGAACGACGGAGTAGTTGCGGTGGATGTGGGCGGCGGCGGCATGGGCGGCGCTCCCAACAATCCGGTGATGCTGGGAAACACCCCGTATCCGAGCGGCTGGAACCACGCGGCGTTCCCGTACCGGAGCAAGTCCACCGGCAAGTTCCTGATGATCGGCGGGGACGAGGCGTTTCCGTACCAGACGATGGAGGCGCCGAGCACGCCGGGAAGGGCTGCCGGCTGGATCCACTTCTACGAGTGGGAGGACTGGGACGATCCGCGCGAGGTGGCCCGCTACCAGGTTCCGGAGGCCGGCACCCACAACCTGTGGGTGGAGGACGACATCCTCTACATCGCGTACTACAACGCCGGCCTGCGCGTGGTGGACATTTCGGGGGAACTGCGCGGTGACCTGTACCGGCAGGGGCGGGAAATCGCCCACTTCCTGCCCGAGGATCCCGAGGGGCATATCCCCAACGCCCCGATGACCTGGGGCCCGCAGCCGTACAAGGGCAACATCTTCCTGAGCGACATGAACTCCGGCTTGTGGGCGGTGCGGCTGGTGGACGAGGAGCCGGTCTTCCTCGGCGAGCCGCGCTAGACGCCCGATCCGGGAACTCGTCCCATGGCCGATTCCACGATTGATTCGGTGACCGGGAGAACCGATCCGCCGAACGGGCGTGTCCGGGCGGCGTCCCTGGCGGTTCTCGCCTCGCTGCTGGCGGCGCCGGTGCCGGCGCCGGCTCAGGAGGAGGCCGGGTCCACCGTGCCGGAACCCGCCGAACTGGTCGTCACTCCGGGCGAACTCACCCTGGAGGTGGGGGATACCGCGACTCTCGCCGTCGAGGTGCGGGACAAGGACGGCAACGTGATGGATTGGACCGTCGTGTTCTTCTCGCGCCAGCGCCGCCTCGTCGGGGTCAACCCGGCCGGCAGGGTGGAGGCCCACGGCCCGGGGGAACACACCCTGGTCGCCATGGCCCCCCGGAACCCGGAGCACACCGACCGGCGTGCCGAGCCCGCGGTCATGGTGGAGATCCCGGTGACCGTTCCCGATCCGCCCGTGGCCGGGGTCGGGGTGACCCATGTCCCGGCCCGTCTGTATGCGGGAACCGGGATCGGGCTTCGGCCGGAAGTCACCGATTCCTCGGGTGCGACGCGGACCGATGTCGAAGTCCGCTGGAGTACCGCCGACGCTTCGGTGGCCACCGTGGATGCGTTCGGAGTGCTCCAGTTCACCGGCCCCGGAACGACGACCCTGACGGTGGGGGCCGAAGCGGTGGAAACGGAAATTCCGCTGACCGTGCTCCCGAACCCGTTGGCGTCCCTGACTCTCGAAGCCGGGGCCGCCGGGCCGGTCCGCACCGGGGACGTGGTGTTCTTCACCGCGTCGGCGGCGGACGCCGACGGCCGGTTGATTCCCGACTACCCGATCCAGTTTTCCACCTCCGGGGTTCCGGCGGATGCGATCGTGGCCCCCGGGGCGATCGGTCAGGTGGACCAGGATGGCGCCTTCGTGGCGGAGCGCTCCGGAGTTCACACGATCGTGGCCGACGGCTTCACGCTGTCCGCGTCGCGCAGCATCGAGGTGGCCTCGCGCCAGGTCCGAAAGGATGTCGAAGTGCTCGGGCAGGCGCCGGTTCGCGACCGTCACACCTCCGACCTCTGGATCTGGGAGGGGCTCGACGGCCGGGACTACGCGGTGACCGGGACCTGGGGCGCCGATGGTCACGCCTATTTCTGGGATGTGACCGACCCGTCCTCGATCGCATTGATCGATACGGTGCGGGTGGACGCCCGGACGGTGAACGACGTGAAGATTTCGGAGGACGGCCGGTTCTGCGTGATCAGCCGGGAAGGAGCCTCGAACCGCCGGAACGGGCTCGTGGTCCTGGATGTCAGCGATCCGCAGAACGGAGTTTCGGTGATCGCCCGCTATGACGACCAGCTGACGGGCGGCGTCCACAATGTCTTCATTGCCGAGGAGCACATCTACGCGCTCTCCGCGGGCCGGCGGTACGACATCCTGAACGCCGAGGATCCGACCAACCCGTATCGGGTGGGTCGTTTCGAGCTGGACACGCCGGGTCATTCGATCCACGACGTGTGGGTCCACGAGGGCATCGCCTATTCGTCGAACTGGAACGACGGAGTAGTTGCGGTGGATGTGGGCGGCGGCGGCATGGGCGGCGCTCCCAACAATCCGGTGATGCTGGGAAACACCCCGTATCCGAGCGGCTGGAACCACGCGGCGTTCCCGTACCGGAGCAAGTCCACCGGCAAGTTCCTGATGATCGGCGGGGACGAGGCGTTTCCGTACCAGAACATCGGCGAGCCGGGAACTCCCGAACGCGCGGCCGGGTGGATCCACATCTTCGAATGGGACAGCTGGAACGATCCGCGCGAGGTGGCCCGCTACCAGGTTCCGGAGGCCGGTACCCACAACCTGTGGGTGGAGGACGACATCCTCTACATTGCGTACTACAACGCCGGTTTGCGGGTCGTGGACATCTCGGGCGAGCTCCGGGGCGACCTGTATCGGCAGGGGCGCGAGATCGCCCGGTTCCTCCCGGAGGATCCGGAGAGCTTCATCCCGAACTCCGCCATGGCCTGGGGGCCGCAGCCCTGGAAGGGCAACATCTTCATCGCCGATCACAACTCCGGACTGTGGGCCGTGCGACTTGTGGATCCGGAACCGCTGTACCTCGGCGAGCCCCGTTGAGAACCGGGCGGGAGAACAGCGATGAAGCACGCCCATGCCATCAGCTGGATCCTCTTCGCCCTGCTCGGCGTCCTTTTCCTGGTGGCATCGCTGGTTTCCGTGAACAACGCCTATCGGAACCGGGACGCCGACCTGATCGCCGGGCGGCACACCCCGGCCCGGATCGCCGGCGGGGACGAGGAGATCGCGACGGCGCTCTCCGCCCGGCGGGGCACCGCGGCCGCCTTCGGTGTTTCCTACGCGGTGCTGCTGCTCGCCGTCACCCTGTATCCGTATCGCCGGAGGCGGCCGGTCTGGGCTTTCCGGGCACTGGTTCTGGCGTCGCTTCTGAACGCGGGAATCATCCTCCTCCGCGTTCCGCTGCTCCATACCGGGTCGGGCACGATTGCGGGAACCGTGCCGCTCGTGCTGACGATCCTGGCCGCGATGTCCGGGGTGATGGCGCCCCGGCCGGAAGCGAAGTCCTGAAGCCCGGCGGGGCGGCCTTCGACCGCATCCACGTCGCAAGGTGATGAACGAGCTCGCGCGCGATCTGGCTGCCCGGATCGAGGGGGAGGTCCGCTTCGACCGGGCCACTCGCATCCTGTACGCGAACGACGCCAGCATGTACCAGATCGAGCCGCTGGGCGTCGTGTTCCCGCGCCACGCCGGGGACGTGATCGAGGCGGTGCAGACCGCCGACCGCGCCCGGGCGCCGATCCTGCCGCGAGGCGGAGGCACCTCGCTCGCCGGACAGGCGGTCGGGGAGGCGGTCATCCTCGACTTCTCGCGCCACCTTCGGGGGATCCTCGAGGTCAACCGGGAGGAACTGTGGGCGCGGGTCCAGCCGGGGGTGGTTCAGGACACGCTCGGCGCCGAGCTCGCGCGGGTCGGCCTCCGCTTCGGTCCCGAGACCTCCACATCGAACCGGGCGAACCTCGGGGGGATGATCGGGAACAACTCGGCCGGCGCCCGTTCGCTGGTGTACGGCAAGACGGTCGAGAACGTGCTGGACGTGACCGCGGTGCTGTCCGACGGTTCCTGCGAGCGGCTCGGATGGATGAGCTGGCGGGACATCCGCCACCGGGTCGCCACCCGGCGGGAGGACCGGAGTCTCATGATGCGGATCCTCCGCGAGATCCTTGCCCTCCGGGAAACCCTTGCCGACGACATCCGCGCCCGGTTCCCCAAGATCCCCCGGCGGGTCTCCGGGTACAACCTGGACCTGCTGCTGGATCCGGACGGCGTCAATCTGGCTCATCTCATGGTCGGGGCCGAGGGAACCCTCGGGACTGTGGTCGAAGCCCGGGTACGCCTGCACCACCTGCCCCCGGCGGTGGGTCTCGCGGTGCTCCACTTCGACGATCTGCTGTCGGCGCTCGACGCCGGCGTGGTGGCTCTCGAATGCCGGCCCACCGCAGTGGAGCTGGTGGACCGGATGGTGCTCGATCTCGCGCGCGAATCGCTGGAGTATTCCCGTCGGCTCCACTTCGTCGAAGGCCGGCCGGGGGCGCTGATCCTGGTGGAGTTTGCCGGGCAGGCGCCCGTCGATGTCAAGGAGCGGTTCGACGAGCTGGAACGGAAGCTGGGCGGTCGTGGCCAGCCGATGCGCCGCATGCTGGATCCGGCGGAACAGGCCAATGTCTGGAAGGTTCGCAAGGCGGCACTCCCCCTTCTGCTGAGTCTTCCGGGCGACCGCAAACCCATCGCGTTCGTCGAGGACACCGCGGTGGCGCCGGACCGCCTTCCCGAGTTCATCCGTCGCTTCGAGGAGATTCTCGGCAGGAGCGGCACCGAGGGAACCTTCTATGCCCATGCCGGCGCCGGTTGCCTCCACATCCGGCCGCTGATCAACCTGAAGGACGGGGCTGAGATCCGCAAGATGGAGGCGATCGCCGACGATATCTGCGACCTGGTTCTGGATTTCGGGGGGGCGATGAGCGGCGAACACGGGGACGGCCTCGCAAGGAGCCACTTCAGTCGGAAGGTTTTCGGCGACCGGGTGTACGAGGGGTTCCGCCGACTGAAGTCGGCGTTCGATCCGTGGGGTCTCATGAATCCGGGGAAGGTGGTGGATGCCCCGGCGATGACCGAGAACCTCCGCTACGGAGAGGGATACCGCGCGATCGAACTGCCCACGGTGTTTCCGTACCGGCGGGAGGGCGGGTTCGCCCGCGCCGTCGAGCTTTGCAATGGCGCCGGGGTCTGCCGCAAGGACCGCACCGGCACCATGTGCCCGTCATTCATGGTCACCAGGGAGGAGGAGCATTCCACCCGGGGCCGGGCGAACCTCCTGCGGGCGATGCTCGACGGCCGGCTTTCCCCGGAAGCGGAAGCCGGGGACCGGGTGAGGGACGCGCTCGACCTTTGCCTGTCGTGCAAGGCGTGCAAGGCGGAGTGTCCATCCGGAGTCGACATGGCCCGGCTGAAGTCGGATTTCCTCCACCACTACCATCGGAACCGGAAGCGTTCCCTGGCCGACCGGATCTTCGGAGCGCCGGAAGTCCTCGCCCGAATCGCCTCCGGTTTCGGTCCGCTTCCCGCCCTCCTGGGCCGGACCGGGGTGGCGCGTCGTCTCGCTGTCCGTTTCCTCGGCATCCATCCGGAACGGAGCCTCCCGGCGCTGGCGGGGCAGACTTTTGTTGCCTGGTTCCGGGCGCATCGCCGCTCGCTCGAACCGGCGGACCCCCGGGGAGAGGTGGCCGTCTACCCCGACACGTTCGTCAACTACTTCGAACCCGGCGTCGGCAGCGCGGCTTGCGAGCTGCTCTGGGCGCTCGGCTACCGGATCACCCTGACCCCGGCGGTGTGTTGCGGTCGCCCGGCGATCTCCCGCGGACAACTCGATCGGGCGCGCACCCGGGCCCGCGAGAGCGTCGCCGCTCTCGCCCCGACTGCGAATCGGGGCGTTCCCATTGTCGGCCTCGAGCCGTCATGCCTGCTCGGCTTCCGGGACGAGATTCCGGATCTGGTTCCGCCGCAACTCCGGAAAGAGGCGGCGGCGGTATCCGAAGCGACCCTCCTGCTGGATGAGTTCCTGAGCCGCGATCCGGATGCCGTCGCCCGGTTGTTCGACGGCCGGGCGGCGGACGCTCCGGTGGTGGTGCACGGGCACTGCCACCAGAAGGCATTCTGCGGCGCCGAGACCCTGGCCGGCGTGCTGCGGGCGACCGGCGCTCCGGTTACCACGCTCGATGCCGGATGTTGCGGGATGGCGGGGAGCTTCGGGTATTCCCGGGATCACTTCAACCTCTCCCGCGAGATCGGTGAGCGGGTTCTGTTCCCGGCGGCCCGGCAACTCGCGCCGGAGGCCACCCTGGTCGCGGCCGGAACCTCCTGCCGCCACCAGCTGCGGGACATGGTCACGATCCGGGCCCGGCACCCGGCCGAATATCTCGCCGGGCTCCTGTAGCGTTCCCTCTTCCGGCGCCTCCTCGTCCTCCTCGGACCGGGACGGAGCCCGAATGACGAACGACCAGTCGCGGTAGCGTTGCGTCCCCTGGTAGGGCCGGAAACCGAGCAGGTCGCTCGTGCTCCGCACCCCCAGGATCCCCGGTGTTTCGTCCCCGGTGACCGTCGCTTCGCGCACCAGCCGGAACGGGCGGCGCGCCACCGGATCGATCCAGGCCTGCCGCAGGTAACGCTCCTCGACCAGATCCTCGAGGCTGGTGGGCAGGGTGCCGGGACGGTCGGCGGCGAATGCCTCGATGGCGCGGACAATGGCTTCTCCCCGGAACACCAGCTCCGCTTCCCGCTCGCGCTGGAGCACGCGGGTCCAGCGGGTCGTCGCCGCGGTCAGCCCGATTCCGAGGACGATGAGCGCAATGAGGACCGCGAACAGCACGTACCCGGCTTCGCCGGGACGGTCACCACTCGTTGTAGGGAAGCCCATTGCTGCCGATGCCGGGGGATCGGCTGCGGACATCGGAGACCCCCGCCGGGGCATCGGGGAAAAGGGGATCGAAGCCGTCCCGCACTTCTTCCCAGTTGATGGATTCGGTCATCGGATCGGCGGGAACCTCACGCAGGTATCCGGTGACCACCAGCTCCGCAAGGCTTGCCGGGAACTCGTCGCGGTCGGCCCGGTACTGGTCCAGCCGTTCCCGCAGGACTGCGAGGTTGTGTTCCAGGACCGATTCCCGGGCGCGCTGGATCTGCGCCTGGTACCGGGGAACGGCCATCCCGAACAGCACCCCGAGCACCACCAGGACCAGCACCATCTCGATGAAGCTGAATCCGGCCTGTCTGCCGAGCGTGCGTCTCACCATTCCCGATACCGCGTCCCGTCGAGGGCGGTTCCCGAGGATCGCGACCTCACATCGTAGACATTCTGCCCTCCCCACGAGAGCGAATCGGGTTCGTCCTGGTAGGAGCGAAGGAGCCAGTCCGGTCTCCCGGTCATGGGGTCCACCGGAATGCGGCGCAGGAATTTGAGCCGCCGCACCCGGCCGTCGGGGTCGGGCGGGGCTGGCGCCCCCTCCACCAGCGTATCGAGTTCCGGGGGATAGTTCTCGTGTTCGGGAAGGAGGAAATCGGGGTCCACCTCGCCTTCCTCGGCGGCCCGATGGTAGGCGTCGATCGCCATCCGCATCATCCGCAGGTCGCGGGAGAGCTCCACTTCGCGGGCGCGGATGCTGGTTACCTTGGCCACCGGGATGATCGCGAGCGCCAGGATCGAGATCACTCCGGCAGCGATCACCAGCTCGATCAGGGTGAAGCCGGCCTGCCGGCGCATCAGAAGTCCGGAACGGCCGCCAGGCTGAACAGCGGCAGATAGATGGCCAGCAGCACCAGCGCCACGAGGCCACCCAGGATCAGCAGGACAACCGGGGTGAACAGGCTCAGGAGCACTGAAACCCGGTTTTCCACCACCTCGTCGTTGAAGTCGGCGATGGAAGTCACCATCTGCCCGAGGTCCCCGGTGCTCTCGCCCACCCGGACCATGCGGAGCGCAAATCCGGGGATCGCACCGGTTCGGGCGAGCGCGTCCGCAAACGGGCGCCCGGCGCTCACTTCGTCGGCGGTGGGTTCGATGGCCGCCCGCAAGCGTCGGTTGCCGATCGCTCCGGCCGCCACCGGGATGGCGCGGGCGAGCGGCATGCCCCCGCCGAGCAGCGCTCCGAGTGCCCGGGCAAACTGGGAGATGCCGTACAGGCGCAGGGCCGCGCCGACGACCGGGAGCGCGAGCAGGAACCGGTCCCGGATCCGCTCCGACCGCTCCGATTGCGACCAGAGAAGGAAGGAGGCCGCGAGCGCCAGGGTCCCCGCGCCCACCCAGGCAATCCGTTCGCGGAGGAATTCGGCGGCGCCCAGCAGCGCTACGGTCAGCGCCGGCAGTTCCTGGTCGAAGCCGGCGAAGAAGGGGAAGAAGCTGGGGACCACCCCCAGCAGCAGATACGCTCCCGCGCCCAGCAGCGCTGCCAGCAGGAAGGCGGGGTAAACCAGCGCCGCGGTGAAGTGGGCCCGTGCCTTCACCGCCATCCGCATGGCATCGGTAAACCGGGCGATCATTCCGGCGAGGTCGCCGCTCGTCTCCCCGGCCTTGAGGCATGCCGCATAGACTCCGGGGAAGAAGGGATGGCGCCGCACCGCTTCGCTCATCGCCGTTCCGGCCCGGACCTCGTCCAGGATCGTCTCCGTCGCCTCCCGAAGCGTGGGATTGTCCATCCGCTCCACCATGATGGAGAGGGCCTCCGCGAGCGGCAGCCCGGCGCGCAGCAGTGCGGTGAGCTCCTGGTTGAAGAGCAGGATCTCGCGCGCCCGCACGCCGCGGCGGAGCCGGAACCGGGATCCGACGCCGAATCGCCGGATGCGCCGCACATCGAAGACCTGGAGACCCTGGTCGGTCAGCGTCCTTCGCGCCGCGTTCACGCTCCCGGCTTCGACCGGGAGGCTCCGGATCTCGCCGCCGGCGTCACCGACCTGGCAGAGGAAATGGGGCATGACGTACCGGCGATGGTAACGGCCGGCGGGTTCCCCGCGGGTCTCCAACTCGTTACACTCCAAGGAGAAGCCCATGAGCAGGAAGAAGACGCGAAGGCGCAAGCGCCGGGCGCGGGGCGGCGCCGGATTCTCCCCCGAGCGGGCGCTCGCGGAGAATCGGCGGGCACGCCGCGACTACACGGTGGTGGAGGATTTCGAGGCCGGTATCGCCCTGACCGGCCCGGAAGTGAAGTCCTGCCGGCTGGGGGGCGCGGACCTGAAGGACGCCTACGGCAAGGAGCGCGGCGGAGAGATCTTCCTGGTCAACTGTCACATCGCGCCCTACCAGAACGCCTCCGGGGATCAGGGAAACCCGAACCGGGCGCGCAAGCTGCTGCTTCACGCCGCCGAGGTGCAGCGGATCTCGGGAAAGCTCGGCACCACCGGCCTCACGCTGGTTCCGTTGCGCATCTATCTCCGCAACGGGTGGATCAAGGTGCGGGTCGGCCTCGCCCGGGGCCGGAGTCAGCGTGACCGGCGCGACGCGATCCGCACTCGGGAAGCCCAGCGCGAAATCCGCGAGGCGCTCGGGTAACCGGCCGGTCGGGCCGGTTTCCTTCGGGCCTTCGCCGGCTCGGGACGGGATTCGACCGGATTCGTATACTTCGCGCGCCATGAGCCGAATCGGGACGCCGGACCATCCGCTTCGGGTCGCGATCTTCGGATCGGGCCCCACCGGTTTCTATGCCAGCGACCATTTGCTCAAGGCCTCCGGGGTGCATGTCGAAGTGGACCTCTTCGACCGGCTCCCGACCCCGTACGGGCTGGTCCGCGGCGGGGTGGCGCCCGATCACCAGAAGATCAAGACCGTGACCCGCGCCTACGAGCGCACCGCGGGCAAGCCCGGCTTCCGCTTCTTCGGCGGCGTCGAGTTCGGCAGCGACCTGCGCCTCGCCGATGTCCGGAAGCACTACCACGCAGTGATCTACGCGGTGGGCGCCCAGGTGGACCGCGCCATGGGGATCCCCGGCGAGGGACTCCCCCGCAGCCACGCGGCGACCGAATTCGTGGCCTGGTACAACGGCCATCCCGACTACCGGGATCGCGAGTTCGACCTTTTGCAGGAAGAGGTGGCGGTGGTGGGCGTCGGGAACGTGGCGGTGGATGTCTGCCGGGTGCTTGCCCGGTCGGTGGACGAGCTCCGCACCACCGACATCGCCGATTACGCCCTCGAGCAGCTCGCCGAGAGCCGGATCAAGGTCATCCACATGCTCGGTCGGCGGGGCCCGGCCCAGGCCGCTTTCAGCAACCCGGAAATCCGTGAGCTCGGCGAACTCGAAGGCGCCGATATCCGGGTCCTTCCGGAGGAAGCGGCGCTCGATCCGATCAGCCGCGAGTGGGTGGATTCCGGCGCGGACCGCTCCGCTCCGCTGAAGGTGGACATCCTCGGCCGCTACGCCGGGGAGAAGCGCTCCGGCAAGCCCCGAACCCTCTTCGTGCGCTTTCTCGTGTCCCCGGTCGAGCTGATCGCGGGCTCCGACGGTGGTGTCGCCCGGGTTCGTCTGGTCCGGAACGAGCTCCATCGCACCGGGCGGGGCGCCATTCGCCCCCGTTCCACCGACCGGTTCGAGACCCTCGACACCGGTCTGGTCTTCCGCTCGGTCGGTTACCGGGGGGTTGCCCTCCCCGACGTGCCCTTCCGCGAGGACTGGGGAGTCATCCCCCATGCCGGCGGAAGGGTGCTCACCGCCCCCGACGGCGACGGGCTCCCCGGCCAGTATTGCGCCGGCTGGATCAAGCGCGGCCCCACCGGGGTCATCGGCACCAACAAGCCGGATGCGCTCGAGACCGTCGAAGCCCTCCTCGAGGACGTGGCGGCCGGGAGGCACTGGACTCCGGCGCATCCGGACGCCGGGGCCGCCGAGCGGCTCGTCCGCGACCGGGTTCCGGACTACTTCTCGTTCGCCGACTGGAAGAAGCTGGACGCCATCGAGGTCGAACGCGGGACCTCCCGGGGACGTCCGCGGGTCAAGTTCGTCACCGTCGAGGACATGCAGGCCGCCATCCGCTGAGTCGGGCATCCCGCGGCCCGGCGGGCGAAATCGCCGTGGGCGCGGCGGGAAGCATGGTGCGTTCGCGCCTTGCGAGCCGTGGGTCGACGGGCCGGTACGGGATTCCGACGGAGCGCCGGCGGCTGTTGATGGTCCGGAAGGGCCCTCCGGACGATGCCGGGAGACACCGGTGGTCCGGACTGCCCCCGGCGGCAGTTCCGGTCCCGACGATCCTCCCCCCGGCGCCGTTGCGGGGGCATCGCGGCCGGTCGGATCAGGGGGCTCGAGGGTTTGCGGATGCTTCGATCTCCGAAAGGACATACGCATCCGATTCGCGGGCCCGCCTGGCGGTGAGGAGCGGGATGGCGCGCGGGCGGTCCACCTCGCCGAGCGCCCAGGCCGCGTGGCCGCGCACGAGCGGTTCCGGATGGTCGAGGGCGGTGGCCAGGGGGGGAAAGGCGGCGGGGTCCCGGGTGTTGCCGAGGGCGACGGCGACGTTCCGGAGGAATCCGGCGTAGCCGGCGCGCCGGATGGCGCTGCCGCGGGTCCGCCGCCGGAATTCGTCCGGGGAGAGGGCGAGCAATTCGGCGAGGGTGTCGGCGCCGAGACCGTCCTCCCGTGGCGCGAGCCGGGGGTCGGTCACCTTCACCGCGAATCGGTTCCACGGGCAGACGTCCTGGCAGTCATCGCAGCCGAAGATGCGGTTGCCCGTCGGCCGACGCAGTTCGTGGGGGATCGGCCCCCGCAATTCGATGGTCAGATAGGAGATGCACAGTCGGCTGTCCACGACGTACGGGGCGATGATCGCCCCGGTGGGGCAGGCGGCGATACAGCGGGTACACGTTCCGCAACGGTTCGGGTGGGGCTGGTCGGGCGGCAGCGCGATCGGGAAGAGGAGCTCGCCGAGAAAGAACCATGAGCTGCCGCGGGTGGCGATCACGTTCGAATGCTTGCCGACCCAGCCGATTCCGGCCCGCTCGGCATAGGCCTTTTCCAGCAGCGGACCGTGATCCACCAGCGTCGGAATGCGCGCGCCGGCCGGCAGCAATCCGGCGTCGGCGGCGAGTTCGCCGGCGAAGCGGGCGAATGCCTTGAGCCGGGATTCGAGGATCCGGTGGTAGTCCTCGCCGGCCGCGTACCGGGAAATCACGCCGCGGCCCGCCGGAGCGGTGGCCGGACTGCCGGTCCCGTAGTGCACTCCGCAGACGATCACCGTGCGGTCGGGTCCGGCATCGCTGCGGCGCGCCGGATTCCGGGCGAGCCATGCCATCTCACCGTGGCAGCCCGCTTCGAGCCACGCATCGAAGCGCCGGCCGGCCTCCGGCAACCGGGCGGGGGCGAAGCCGAGGTGGTCGAATCCGAAGCTGCGGCGGGCCGCGTACAGTCGTTTCTTCAGGGCTTCCGGAGTCATGGGTCTCGGGTAGAGTGTGAACCATTCGGGAGGGACCGCGATCGATGCGTGCCGAAATCCTTGCTTCCATCCGGAGCGATCTGGAGGCGATTCGCGCCGCCGGGCTCGAAAAGGTCGAGCGGCTCATCACCTCGCCGCAGGGCCCGTCGATCGAGGTGGGCGGTCGCGAGGTGGTCAACTTCTGTGCCAACAACTACCTCGGGCTGGGGAGCGATCCGCGGGTGGCGGCGGCGGCGCACCGGGGGCTGGACGAGCGGGGTTTCGGTCTCGCTTCGGTGCGTTTCATCTGCGGGACCCAGGACATCCACCGGGAGCTGGAGCAACGGATCGCGGCCTTTCTCGGGACCGGGGACACCATCCTCTACAGCTCCTGCTTCGACGCGAACGGCGGCCTCTTCGAGACCCTGTTGGGCCCGGACGACGCCGTCCTGAGCGACGAGCTCAACCACGCCAGCATTATCGACGGGGTGCGGTTGTGCCGGGCGCGACGCATCCGCTACCGGAACCGGGATCTCGAGGATCTTGCCGGGAAGCTCGAGGAGTGTCGGGGGGCGCGCCGGAAGCTGATCGCCACCGACGGGGTGTTCAGCATGGACGGCACGGTGGCGCCGCTCGACGGGATCTGCGAGCTGGCCGACCGGCACGGCGCGCTGGTGATGGTGGACGACTCCCATGCGACCGGGTTTTATGGCCCGACCGGACGGGGCACGCCCGAGCATTTCGGGGTGGCCGACCGGGTGGATGTGGTGACGTCCACGCTCGGCAAGGCGCTCGGGGGCGCTGCCGGCGGATTCACCTCCGGGCGCCGGGAGATCATTGCGTTCCTGCGCCAGCGGAGCCGACCGTATCTGTTCTCCAACACGCTGGCCCCGTCGATCGTCTCCGCCGCGATCGAAGTGCTTTCGCTCCTCGGCGCGAGCGACAAACCGAGACGCCGGCTGAAGGAGAACACCCGACGTTTCCGGGAGGGGATGACCGAGGCCGGTTTCCGCATCGCTCCCGGCGACCATCCGATCGTGCCGGTGATGCTCGGAGAGGCCCGGCTCGCCACCCGGATGGCCGACGATTTGCTCCAGCGGGGCGTCTACGTCATCGGCTTCAGTTATCCGGTGGTGCCGGAGGGCAGGGCCCGGATCCGGGTCCAGCTTTCCGCGGCCCACTCGCCCGGGCAGGTGGACCGGGCGGTGGAAGCGTTCGTCGTCTCCGGCAGGGCGCACGGCCTTCCCGGGCTCGACTGACCCGGTCGTCACCGTGGTTTGTGCGGGATTCCTGTGTTCCATAAAATATGCTATGATCACGCGCAGAAGATTTCATAAGGAGATGCGCATATCATGACGATGAGCCCTACCGAGCGGGTACAGCTCGCCCTGCAGCGGGCCACCGAACTCGCCGAATCCCGCCGCCACACGGAGGTGCTGCCCGAGCACCTGCTGGTCGCCCTGCTCGACGATGGCGACGGCCTCGCCGTCCGGCTGCTCGAGCGCCTGGACTGCGACCCGCGGGCGCTGGCGCGCCGGCTCGAGGCCCGGCTCGTCGATCTGCCCACCCTTTCGCGGGCGGACGAACCCGCGGTGTCCCGGGATCTCGCGGCCGTCTTCCGCGGCGCCTCGAGCGAGGCGAAGAAGCTGGGGGACGATCATGTGAGCGTCGAGCACCTGCTGCTCGCGTTGATGGCGCACCCTTCCGGCGCCTCCCGGAACCTCCGGGAAGCGGGGGTCGATCCGGAAGCCCTCCGGCAGGCGGTGGAACAGATGCGCGACGGGTCCCGCGTCACCACCCGGAACCCGGAGGCCACTCGGGAGCCGCTCCAGCGCTATGGGCGCGATCTCACCGGACTCGCTGCCGAGGACAAGCTCGACCCGGTCATCGGTCGCGACGACGAGATCCGGCGCACGATGCAGATCCTGTCCCGCCGGACCAAGAACAACCCGGTTCTCATCGGCGAGCCGGGAGTCGGCAAGACGGCGATCGCCGAGGGCCTCGCGGTCCGCATCGTGAAGGGGGATGTCCCCGAGGGACTGCGGGATCGGCAGGTGATCGCCCTCGACATGGGTGCGCTGATCGCCGGGGCGAAGTTCCGGGGCGAGTTCGAAGAGCGGCTGAAGGCCGTGCTCGGCGCCGTCCAGAAGGCCGAGGGTCGCGTGATCCTCTTCATCGACGAACTCCACACCGTCGTGGGGGCCGGCGCCACCGAGGGGGCGATGGACGCCTCCAACCTGCTCAAGCCGGCACTCGCCCGGGGCGACCTCCACTGCGTCGGGGCCACCACCCTCGACGAGTATCGCAAGCACATCGAGAAGGACGCCGCGCTTGCCCGCCGTTTCCAGACGGTGATGGTGGACGAACCCTCCCCCGAGGTCACCGTCACCATCCTCCGCGGCCTCAAGGAGCGCTACGAGGTCCACCACGGGGTCCGGATCAGGGACAGCGCGATCATCGCTGCGGCATCCCTTTCGCATCGATACATTTCGGGTCGGTTTCTGCCGGACAAGGCCATCGACCTGGTGGACGAGGCGGCGGCACGCCTGCGCACCGAGATCGACAGCGTGCCCACCGAGCTGGACAAGGTCGAGCGCGACCTGCTCTCGCTTCAGATCGAGCGCGAAGCCCTCAAGAAGGAGAAGGATTCGGTGTCCGGGGAACGCCGCGCCCGGCTGGATCGACGGATCGCGGAGCGCGAGGAGGAGGTCCGCGCGTTGCGGACCCGCTGGCAGGGCGAAAAGGACCGGCTGGCCGAGGTGCGGCGGATTCGCCGGGAACTGGAGGAGGCCGGGATCCGGATGGAGCGCGCCGAGCGCGAGGTGGATCTCGGGGCCGCTGCCGAACTGCGCTTCGGGACCATGGCCCGCCTGAAGCGGGAACTCGAGGAGGCGGAGGCCAGGCTGGGCGATTCCGAGGGCCGGCTGCTCCGGGAAGAGGTGGGCGAACCGGACGTCGCGGCGGTGGTTTCCCGCTGGACCGGGATTCCGGTGGATCGGATCGTGGAGGGAGAGCGGCAGAAGCTCCTCCGGCTGGCCGATCTCCTTCATCGACGGGTAGTGGGCCAGGACGAGGGCGTCCGGGCCGTGGCCGACGCGGTGCTGCGCGCCCGCGCCGGGGTCCAGGATCCCGACCGGCCGCTCGGCGCCTTTCTTTTCGCCGGACCCACCGGAGTCGGCAAGACCGAACTGGCCCGCGCCCTGGCGGCCGAGCTCTTTGACGACGACCGGGCGCTCATCCGTCTGGACATGTCGGAGTACACCGAACGGCACTCGGTGGCGCGCCTCACCGGGGCGCCGCCCGGCTATGTGGGATACGAGGAGGGCGGCCAGCTCACCGAGGCGGTCCGCCGCCGCCCCTGGTCGGTGGTCCTGCTGGACGAAATCGAGAAGGCGCACCCGGAGGTCCACACGGTGCTGCTCCAGCTTCTCGACGATGGTCGGCTTACCGATTCCCAGGGCCGCCTGGTGGACTTCCGGAACGTGGTCTTCATCCTGACCTCGAATGTCGGGAGCATCGAAATTCTGGAGATGACCGGGCAGGGCGCCTCCCGGGAAGAAGTGCGAAACCGGGTGAACGCGGAACTCCGGCGTTTCTTCCGGCCCGAATTCCTGAACCGGGTGGACGAGACGGTCGTCTTCAGCAGCCTGGACCGGGATCAGATCGAGAAGATCGTGGGTCTCCAACTCGAGCGCTTCCGCGCCCGCCTGGACGACAACAAGATCGGTTTCGAGGTGGACCCGTCGGCGGTTCGGTTGCTCGCCAACCTTGGCTATGACCGGGTCTACGGCGCCCGTCCGGTCCGCCGCACCATCCAGCGGCATGTCGAGACGCCGGCGGCACGGATGATTCTGGACGGCTCGTTGGCGCCGCGCTCCACGCTGCGGTTGGAAGCGGAGGGCGGGGATATTCGGCTGAAGGCGAAGCCGCCGGCTGCGGTTGCGGCCTGAGCTACCCCGGGTCTTCCGGCCGGACGTCGTACTCCTCGGCCCGGTGCATGTCGAATGCGCCGTGAGCGGGGTTGTCCGGAAAGCCGCGGAGCTCGGCGTGGCACCGGTAGCAGACGGTAACCCCGCCGAGGCGCTGGTAGATGAGGAAGTCGAGCAGCGCCACGGCGGCGAAGACGACGAAGGCTCCCGGGAAGTCCCAGATCGCATAGGCGACCGTCGAGAGGGCGATGGCGCTGAGCACCACCGCGCATCCCGCCTGCTGCGGCATGTCCTTTTTTCGGTAGAGGGCCGGATTGCCGCATTGGGGGCATGCCCCGACGGGTTTGCCGGGGATGGCGCGGTCGGGGGCGGCGGGTGGGTTTGCGGCTCCGCAGTGGGTGCAGGTTCCCTCGGCGACGGGCGGCTTCCAGACCGAGTACCGGTCGCAGGAGTCGCAGTAGAAGCCGACCTCGGGATCGCGGCGGCTGGTCATCGGCGACGGCGGCGGATCGCGCCCGGCGCCGACCCGACTTCCTCCCCGGTGTCGAAGAAGGGGAGGGACATCCGACAGTCCCGTTCCCCCCGGACCGGCGCGGCGGGAATGTCCTTCTTCCGGAGATCCCGGGGCGGCCGCATCGGATCGCGGCGCCGGGGACGGCGCACCGCCACGTTGCCGCTGCGGGCGCCGGCCGTTGCCGGCGCGGCGGGGGTCGGCTCCGCAGCGCGGCGGATTCCCTCGATGGCGGTGGTGACCCGGGTGTGGATCCGGTCAGGGCCGACCCCCTCCATCCAGCGGACCGCCCGGGCGCATCCCGCAAGGTCGGCGAGTGCACGGGTTCCGAACCCGTGGCGGGCAGCGTCCGGCCGGCGGGCGCCGGAGCCCCGAGGGTCCATGGTCCGGGGGCGGTGGGCGCCAGCCCCGCTCGGCCGCATCCGGTCGAGGCCTCCCCGGCGCTCGGGGAGCGCCCCGGTTCGCTTCGGTCCGGGAAGCCCCTTGTGTCCGCAAGGGGAGCAGCCGTCGCCGCCGGGTTCGCCGAAGCGGGTGCGCACCAATCCCGGGCCCGGCGCCCCGTCGAGGCGGCAGGAGATGCCCCGTTTCCGCAGCAGTGGGCCGCGTTCCGCCGATGCTTCGGTTCGGCGAACCCGGCCGTTGTGCCGGGAGCCATGGCTGATGCCCACCAGCCGGGTCCGCGCCCCGGCTCCGAGATCGGTTCCCGGGCTCGGGTCGATCCCGCGGATGACGATTCCGGCCCGGTCGCGGAGCACATGCCAGGGGGTGACGTTGGCAGGATGCCCGGTGTTGGAGATGATGACCTCGTCACCTTCCTGTCCGTCGGGTCCCCGGGCGACAATCGGGATGCCTTCCGAGGTGCGGTGGCTGAGGGCGCCCCCTTCGGTGCGGGCGCCGACCGCGCCGCCGGGTTCCTGGCGCCGGTCCGGCTCGATCCGGGCCATGCGGGTCGGGATGCGGGCGGCGGCCGGACTCCGGTTCCGCAGCTGCCGTTCCCCCTCGTCGATGACCACGTCGGGCGAAGGACCGACGCGGCCGGTCGGAAAGTGGAGGCCGCCGACCGCCGCGGACATGCGGCGACGGGCCGCCGCGACCCACCCGGGCACATCCCGTGACGGGTGCGCCGGGGCGATGCGGGCCCTCGGAAGGACCGATGGGCCGGGCGGGAATTCCCGGGGTCCCGTCTCAGACAAGGCTGCCGCTGGTCGCCGTCTCGAGAAACACCGCAGTGAGCTCGCCGAACAGGACGAGGATCAGGGCCACATAGAGCAGGCCGGTCGCTGATTGGGTGGATCGGATGCGGACGGTGCGCCGGATCAGGAACGCAAGGACGGCGGGCGCGAGGAGCCCGGTGATGGCGCGGAACGAGAAGAAGAGCGCGCTGGAGGAGTAGATGAGGTCTTCGGGGCTCGCGATCCGGAGCGCCGCGTACCCACCGGAGGCGAGTGCGAGCGCCACCACCGCGATCCGCGTCCAGGCACCCGTTTCGACGAGCCGCGCCCCGACGGCGAGGGGTCGGATCGAAAGCGAAGTGTCCACCAGGTACCAGTGCCCGAGGAGCATGGTTGCGGTCACCGCTCCGATCAGGAACACGCCGCTGGCGCTGGCTGCGACGGCGATCACCGGTTGTGCGGCATCGCCGATTGGTGCAGCCAGGAGCGCTCCGGCGCCGCCGAGTCCGGCCATCGCGAGTCCGGTTCCGGATCCCTCCGGCCTTCGTCCGAGGAGGAGCGCCGCCGCGGCGATCCCGCCCCGGAGAAGGGCCTCCGGCCATTCCCGGCTGAGCAGCATCGAGATGCCGAGCAGGACGGCGGCGCTCCGGAGCACGAACCGGAGGTAGGCGACCGGCACCGGGTGGACCCGGTGCATGATTCCGGCCGCGAGCAGGGACCCGAACGCCAGACGCGCGGTCAGCAGGGCGGTGACGGCGGTGATCACGGCTGCTTCGGGATTCGGCCGGGATCACCCGCCCGGGGACTCAGACCTGGAACGATTCGCCGCAGCCGCAGTTCGAGACGGCGTTCGGATTCTGGAACCGGAACCCGGCGCCCATGATGTCTTCCACGTAATCGATTTCGGTTCCGTCCAGATAGGGCAGGCTTCGCTCGTCCACCAGGATCCGGACCCCGTTCTGCTCGATGACCTGGTCCCCTTCACGGGACTCCTCGTCGAGCGCGAGCTGGTACTGAAACCCGGAGCAGCCGCCGCCGACTACCCGCACCCGGAGGAGGGCATTCGGTCGGTCGTGCTTGACCAGGAACTCGGCCACCTTGGTCGCGGCCAGGTCAGTCAGGTGCAGCATGGTTCTTCCTCCCGTGGCAGAATGTCCGCCCTTGATGGCGTTCCACCCGTAGCTGTTAATCGTAGCCGGTCGTACGCTCCCCGCGCCCCCGAAAGGACCCCATGAGACAACCAACGGGCGGCGCCCCCCCAGTCGTGGACCTCCACGCACATTCGACGGAGTCCGACGGAGTGTTGCCCCCCGCCGAATTGGTGGCGCACGCCGCAGCTGCGGGAGTGGCCGTATTCGCGCTGACCGATCACGACACCATGACGGGTATCCCGGAGGCCCGGAAGGCGGCTGCCTGCCACGGGATGGAATTTGTCCCCGGGGTCGAGATCAGTTGCCGCCACGGATCCGAATCGGTCCATTTGCTCGGCTTGTTCGTGGATCCGGAGGACCGGCCGCTGGTCGAGATGTTCCAACGGGTCTCGACGGAACGGCGCACGCAACTCCGCCGCAGTTGCGTGCGGCTGCGGGAGCTCGGTCTGGACATCACCTTCGAGGAGGTGGCCGCCGTCTCCAGCGGAGCGTCGCTGGGCCGCCCCCACATCGCAGATGTGCTGGTCCGCAAGGGAGTGGTGAAGGACCGGAACGAGGCGTTCGACCGGTATCTCGCCCACGGCAGGCCGGGCTATGCGAGCTACGGGAAGAAGATCACGGTGGCCGATGCCGCCCAGGCGATTCATGCTGCCGGCGGCATCAGCTCGCTCGCCCACCCCAAGTACCTCGACCAGGAGAACGTGATTCCGATCCTGCGGGATGGCGGCATTCGCGCCATCGAGGTTTTCCACGCCGACCACTCCGCGGCCGAGCGCCGGCGCTATCTGGATATCGCCGAGTCGCTCGGCCTGTTCGTCTCCGGTGGGTCCGACTTTCACGCCCCGGAGAAACGCGGGAAGCTCGGTTCCGACCTCCCGTATGTCCACTACGAGGAGCTGCGCCGCGCCGCTGCCGGAACGGGTGCGAGCCGTTCCGCGGAACGCCGGCCGCCGTTCCGGGAGGTCTGATCCCGGAGTCCCCCGGGGACTCGGATGCCTCATCGAACGGGGCGCCCCGCAGGCAGGGAAGGGGACCGGGGGGGATGGAGCCTCCGGGGGTCCGGGAGAAGCTGCGGGAAGCGGGAGACCGCAGCCACCGGCTTAGTATCCCCGCGCATGGCGACCTGGGTGCTCGGGGATGTTCAAGGCTGTTTTGCCGTCTTCCGCCGGCTTCTGCGACGGATCGACTTCCGGGTCGGCCGGGATCGGCTCTGGTTCGCCGGAGACCTGGTGAACCGGGGCCCCGATTCCCTCGCGGTACTCCGTTGGGTGCGGGAACATGAGGATTCGGTGGTGGCGGTCCTCGGCAACCACGACCTCCATCTGCTCGCCCAGGCGATGGGGCTGCGGAAGTCGCGGTGGGGAGACAGCCTCCAACCGGTCCTCGACGCTCCGGACGGGGACGACCTCTGTGACTGGCTGGCTGCCCGTCCGCTTCTCCACCAGGAGGACGGGTTCGTCATGGTCCACGCCGGGATTCTTCCGAAATGGACCCTGAAAAAGGCCGTGAAGCGGGCGCGGCGCGCCGAGAAGGCGCTCCGCTCGGACCGCGGCGGCTTCCTGCGAAGCCTCTATCGGGTGCGGAACGGGGAGCCCGAGGAGTCTCGGGAAGCCGCCACCGCCTCGGTGCTGACCCGGATCCGGGCCGTGGATCGCAACGGCAAGGCAGTCTTCGATTTCGACGGCTCCCCCGAAAGCCTTCCCCGGGGAACCCGTCCGTGGTTCGAGGCCCGGCCGCCGTCCGACGCCACCATCCTCTTCGGCCACTGGTCGACACTCGGGCTCCTCGTCACCGACGGCGCGGTCTGCCTCGATTCCGGGTGCGTATGGGGCGGATCGCTCACCGCGATGCGCCTCGAGGACGGGGCCCTTGCGGTCGAGCCGACGCTTCCCGGCGAAGGTCTCAGCGTTTCCTGACGGTCGTCCCGAAGGCGTCGCCGCCGAACTGGCGGCGTGAGGGTTCACGGGTTCCGAGGTCGTAACGGTCTCCGGGCATCAGGAAATAGAACCCGCCCCCGTTGGGAAGCACCCGGGTGTTGTCGTAGATCGCCACATACCCCGAACCGATCACCTCGAAGCGGTTTCCCCGCACCACGATGGCCGTGTTCTCGTCGATGCCGATGCCCAGCAGCCGGGGACGCGCCTCAATGATTTCGAGCAGGTCGAAATGGCGATTGCGAACCAGCAGGTGCTGGTCGATGGCGACGCCGCGGAGAAAGGAAAAGCCCTCCTCGTGGTCACCCATCAGGATGGTGTTTCCGGAAGTGTCCCCGCGGGCCAGGTACTCCCCCTGGATGGTGGCGCCCGCCGACGACCCGCCGATGACGCCGCCGCGCGCGAGCACCGCATGAAGTTCCTGCTCGGTGCGGGTGTCGGCGTAGGAATCCACCAGGCGCCATTGCCGCCCGCCGGGGAACCAGACGGCGCGCGCCCGGCGGATCGGGGCCACGAATGCCTCGCTGTCCGCTTCGCTGCGGTCCCGGGTATGGATCACCGTCACATCGGTCATGCCCATTTCCTCGAAACGGCGCGCTCCGGCGTACCACCGGTCGTATTCCTCCTCCCCGCCGGCGGTGGGGATGATCACCACCGGGGCGTCCGGCCCCCCGGCGAGGTCCATGAACCGCTCCAGGATGCCCGGGTCCCGCAGTGCTCCCCCGGCGATGACGAGGGATCCCCGCTCGGGACCGGGCTGAGGACCGGGCTGGGCGGCCGCCGGGGCGGCGGAAAGCAGCAGGACAAGGATGCGGCGGGTCATGTCGGAATCCCTCCGGGAGGGATTATGTCCCCCTAGAATCGCGCCGATGCGTCACCTCGTGGTTGGCACCGCTGGCCACATAGACCACGGCAAGAGTTCGTTGGTCCGCGCGCTCACCGGGACCGACCCGGACCGCCTTCAGGAGGAGAAGGCGCGCGGCATCACCATCGATCTCGGTTTTGCCCACCTGGATCTGGACGATTTTCGGATCGGCTTCGTGGATGTGCCCGGTCACGAGAAGTTCGTCCGCAACATGCTCGCCGGCGCCGCCGGGTTCGATGTGATGCTGCTGGTGGTCGCCGCCGACGAATCGGTCATGCCCCAGACGGTGGAGCACATTTCCATCTGCCGCCTGCTGGGAGTCACTTCGGCGGTCGTGGCGCTCACCCGGGTGGATCTGGTGGAGGATCCGGACCTCGTGGAGCTCGTTGGCCTCGAGGTCGCCGACGCGCTTTCCGGGAGCGCCCTCTCCGACGCTCCCGTCCTTCCGGTCTCCTCGGTCACCGGGGAGGGACTCGACCGGCTCCGGGACGCCCTGCTCGAGGCGGCGCGGCGGGCGCCCCGGCGCGATCCCGCCGGACCGTTCCGGCTTCCGGTGGACCGGGTCTTTTCGGTTCGGGGCTTCGGTGCGGTGGTTACCGGGACGCTGTTTTCGGGCCGGATCGCCGCCGCCGACGAAGTGGCGGTGCTGCCTGGCGGAACGCGGGCCCGGGTGCGCGGCATCCAGGTGCACGGCGCCCCGGCGGAGGAAGCGGCGGCCGGCCAGCGCGCCGCGCTGAATCTCGCCGGAATCTCCCGGATGGAGGTTGCCCGCGGCTCGGTGGTCGCCGCGCCGCACGTCTTCGAGACCACCTCGATGCTGGATGCCGATCTGGAAATGGTGGAGTGGGCGTCGTCTCCGGTGATGGACGAGTCCCGCGTCCACCTCCACCTCGGCACCGCGGCGGTGCTCGCCCGGGTTCGGCTGCTCGGAGGGCGGAAGCTGCTCGCCTCCGGCCAGGCGGCGCCGGTCCAGCTTCGCCTCGAGGCCCCGGTGGTGGCGGTGCGCGGGGACCGCTTCATCATCCGGCGCTATTCGCCGGTGGTGACCATCGGAGGCGGGGTGGTGCTCGACGCGCGGCCGCCGAAACGCTCGCCGCGAAGCGAGGCGCACTTCCGCTTCGTTTCGGATCTCGGAACCGCAAGCACCGAAGACGCAGGACTCCGGTTTCTGGTCGAGGCCGGGTTCCGCGGCATGACCCCTCCGACCCTGGCCCGCCGTCTCGGCCTTTCCGCGGAAGCGGCCGACCGGGTGATCCGGAAACTGGTCGAGGCGGGAGATGCGGACCCGGGCGAGGTTCTGCTGGCCACCGCTGCGAGGCGCGATCTCGAAGCGCGGTTGTTGGAGCGGCTCGGCCGGTTCGAGGCGGAGAACCGGCTCCGGGCCGGCATGGGGGTCGAGCAGCTTCGGGAACAGCTCGGGGTCCCTCCGGACGTCTTCGATCGCATTCTGGCGGGACTGCGCCGGGCGGGCCGGGTCGAGGGATCCGGCGGTACGGTCCACACGGCCGGTCGCAAGGTCACCCTCACCGAGCTCGAACGGAAGACCCGTGACCGGTTTGCCCGGCTGCTTCGGGACTCGGGACTGCAGCCGCCGGCACTTGCCGACGCCGCCCGCACGCTTCGCGTCCCGGTGGATCTCGTCGACGCGCTTCGCCGCCTCCTGCTGCGGGAAGGGCGCACCGTGGATGTGCATCCGGACCTTCACTTCGACGCCGGAGCGATCGGGGATCTCCGTCGCGCGCTTGCGGAACGCGCGGCGGTCGACCCCGAGATCGACGTGGGTTGGTTCAAGGAGAGCTTCGGCCTGAGCCGGAAGCACGCCATCCCGCTGCTCGAGTGGCTGGATCGGGAACGGGTCACGCTCCGGGTCGGGAACCGGCGGCGCATCCGTCGCGGTGCGGCCTGAGCCTCCGGCGCCTGCCTCTATCATGGCGGGCCGTGTCTTCCCTCCTGGATCCACGCGCGCCGGGTTCCAGTCCCGGTTCACCGATCATGCGGAGGAGGAATTGGGAATCGCGGCGCTGAGCAGCGCCGGTTCCGGGTACCGGCGTGGGAACCGGATCGCGAGGGCCGTGCCGGGCTTGGCGTCGTCCGCCGTCGACGTCCCGGAGGAGGGGCGGGAGGCCGGTGCCGGAACCCGGGACACGGCCGGTCGCTGGTGGCAGACGGGTCGCTCCCCGGTTTTCGGGGGTCGGCCGGTTCCGGTGGTGGACGGGCGCTTCCCCCCGGAACACGATCCGTTCGTGCTCGTCGGGTGCGGTCCGGAACCGGGTACCGATCTGCACCGGTCCGCATCCGGGGTGCGGAGGCGGTTTCGGCGGGCGAGGGAGTGAACGGGGACTTCTGCCGCCGGCGGCGGATCGAGCTGGTTTCCGACCGGCTGCTCCTCCGCCCGTTCCGGCCGTCCGATCTTGCCGAGGTGCATCTGTATGCCGGCGACCCGGAGGTGGTCCGGTACCTGCGCTGGGGGCCGAACGACCCCGGGGAGACGCGCCGCTTCGTGATGCGGGCCGCGCGCAACGCCTTCGACTCCCGATCCGGGGATATCGACCTGGCGATCGTCGAGCGGGCGACCGACCGGGTCCGGGGTGGTGCGGCGATCCACTGGCGCGCGGTGGGCCGGGTGGAGATCGGCTATGTGCTGGCCCGCGCGGCGTGGGGTTTCGGCTACGCGACCGAGACGGTGCGCACGCTGCTCGCATTCCTGGAGCGCGAGGCGCCCGGGTACGAGGTCTTCGGCCTGGTGGTGTCCGGGAACGAGGGGTCGGTTCGGGTCCTCGAACGATGCGGGTTTCGGCAGACCCCGGAGGACGCGGCGTACCGGGAGTGGATGGTCGGACTCTGCGCGTCCGCCCGGGTATATCGCACCCGGCTCCGTGGTACCCTTGCCCCCGGCGCCAAGCGCCCGGAGGTCGCCGCCGGCGATCCAACTTGAGATCAACGGGTCGGCCCCCTGGCGCCGGCCGCTTGCCCTTGTGTGGGGTGCGATGGTCGGGAGTTCCCGTGTCCGGGGCCAGCGGACGGCGCCGTGGCCCTCCCGCCTGCCCCGGCGCCGGCGTCGGGCCGGAACCGAATCCCCCGCTGACCGGCTCCTCGAGCACGGCGCCCGGGCGCTCGACACCGAGGATTTGCTCGGGTTGGTACTGGGAGGGGCCGCGTCCCGCCTTGCCCGGGGCCTGCTGCAACGTTGCGGAGGCGTCAGCCGACTCGGGCAATCCTCCATCGGGAAGCTCCGGCAGTGTCCCGAGCTGTCCCGGGGGCGTCTGGTGCGGCTCGCTGCCGCCCTCGAACTCGGGCGTCGCGCCGCGTGGACCGACGACGGGCGCGTCCCGTGTTTCCGGAGTTCGCGCGAGGCCGCCGAGTTTCTCATCGCCCGCTACGGCAACCCGGAAGTGGAGGAGTTCGGCATCCTCATGCTGGACATCCGCGGCTGCCTGATCCGCAGCGAGATCATCTCGCGGGGGTCGCTGACCGGATCGCTGGTCCATCCGCGGGAACTGTTCCGGGTCGCGGTCGCGTTCCAGGCCGCCAGCGTTCTGCTGTTTCACAACCATCCCTCGGGAGACACCACCCCGTCCGACGCCGACCGCACCGTCACCGCCCGCCTTTCGGAGGTGGGGGAACTGATCGGCATCCCGGTGGTCGATCACATCGTGACCGGATTCGGAACGTGGCACAGTTTTGCGGAAAAGGGCGAGATGTGATGCGCCGCGGCCACCCGGTCGGGGATTGCCCCGGGGCCCGCCCGATGGGTGCCGGGTCAAGCGGCCTGCCGGCACGATCCGGCCGGGTGTTCCCTCCCGGCCTCCGGGGGGCGCCGCCGGACGGCCCCGGCCCCGCCTCAGGCGGGTGCTTCCTCCTCCCTGCCGCACGGCCCGCACATCCCGTAGAGTTGGTGCCGGTGCGAGATGAGGCGATAGCCGCTGCGTGCCGCGATCTCCTCTTGTTGCTGCTCGACCTCGGGAGAAAGGAACTCGTCGATGCGGCCGCATCGAACGCAGATGAGGTGGTCGTGGTGTCCGCGGAACAGCGCCGGTTCGAAGCGGGCGAGTCCGTCCCGGAGTTCGATCGAGGTCGCGATCCCGGCATCGCAAAAGAGCCGGAGGGCACGGTAGACAGTCGTCCGGCCGATGGATGGATCCGCTCGGCGGACGTCGTCGTGCACCTCGATTGCCGAGACATGTCCGGGGAGCTTCAGGAAGTGGTCGAGGATCAGGTCCCGGCGCTTCGAGTTCTTGAGCCCCTGCCCCCGGGTGAAGTCCCTCAGGCGGGAAAATGCCTCGGCGCGGATCCTGGCGGCGCCCTCCGTGGGACCGGTCACGGGGCGCCCCGGGCAGGGAAAATGTGGGTCTGCAACGGTCCCTAGCGTACCCGTTCCCCACCGGGTCGTTCCGGCGCCTCTCTACAATCCCGGCGCATCACCCATGCGAACGCTCCTGATCGACGGTTCGGCCGGTCTCGCCGGAGACATGATGCTCGGCGCCCTGCTGGATGTCGGGTATCCGCAGGAAGCGCTCCGGGAAACAGTTGCGGCACTCGGGGTTCCGGCGTCGGTCCGCTGCGTCGAGTCCTCCCGCGGAGGGATTCGCGGACTCAAGGTCACGGTGGAGGCGCCGGAGGATCGGGGCTACCGCCACCTCGCCGATTTTCTTCAGGTGCTCGACGGGAGCTCCCTTCCCGAGGCGGTCCGGGACACCTCGGCCCGGCTGCTGCGCCGCATCTTCGAGGCCGAGGGCCGGGTGCACGGCAAGGCGCCGGAGAAGGTCCACCTCCACGAGCTGGGCTCGCTGGACACCCTGGTGGACATTGTCGGATCGGTTTCCGGCGTCCACCACCTGCGGCCGGACCGGGTGGTGGGGATGCCGGTGAACCTGGGGAGCGGTTCGGTGATGACCGAACACGGCAGACTCCAGGTCCCGGCGCCCGCGACCGCGCGCCTGCTCGCCGGCATCCCCACCTTCTCCGACGATTCCGGTTTCGAACGGACGACCCCCACCGGCGCCGTCCTGACCGGGCTCGTGGACGCCTTCCCGGGATGGCCGGAGATGACACCCCGCCGCATCGGGTACGGACTCGGTGATGCCGACCGTTCGGAGCGCCCCAACGCCTTGCGCGTGGTCCTCGGGGACGATGCGGTCCCCGACGCCGCATCCCGCGTCGTCGTGCTCGAGGCCAACCTCGATGATCTGTCTCCGGAGATCGCGCCGCATTTGCTGGACCGCCTGCTGGCGGCCGGAGCCCGCGATGCGTGGTTCGTGCCGGTACAGATGAAGAAGGGGCGCCCGGGACTCCTCGTCACCGCGCTCGCTCCGGTCGGCAAGCGGGCCGCGGTCACCGATGTCTTCTTCGAGGAGGGCACCACCCTCGGAGTGCGGTTCCGGGAGGTCGGGCGCGAGACACTCGAGCGGCGATCCGTCCCGGTGGAGACGCCGTGGGGCGGGGCGACGGTGAAGCTCGGCTATCGGAACGGACAGCTCGTGAACCGCGCTCCCGAGTTCGAGGAATGCCGGGGGCTCGCCCGGGCGGCCGGAGTACCCCTCAAGGAGGTGTACCGGACGGTTCTCGCCGCCGCCGGGGAACTCGAGTGATGACGGATTCGCACGCACACCTTGACGCGGCCGCGTTCGATGGGGACCGGGATGCGGTACTGGCGCGGGCCCGTGCCGCCGGAGTGCGGCGTATCGTCTCCATCGGGATGCTGGACGAAGCCGGGAGCTGGGAGCGAACCTTCACGCTCGTGGACCGCCTGCATCCGGGCGGCGGGGACCACCGGAACCCGGACCTCCCCGAACTCTGGACCACCGTGGGCTGTCACCCGCATGACGCCCGCCGGTTTTCGGACAGCGGAGGGGAGGAGGCCCTTGCCCGGCGCGCGGGCCGGCCCCGGCTGCTGGCGATTGGCGAGGTCGGGCTCGATTACCACCATGACCTGAGTCCGCGGCCGCTCCAGCGCGATGTCTTTCGGCGTCAGATCCGGGTTGCCCGCGAGCTCGGACTTCCGGTCGTCGTGCACCACCGGGACGCCGAGGACGACTTCCTGCGGATCGCCGACGAGGAGGGCCTCGAGAGCTGCGGGGCGATCATGCATTGCTTCACGGCCAGCCGGCGGCTCGCCGATGCGGCAGTGGAGCGGGGATTCCTGATCTCCTTCTCCGGGATCCTCACCTTTGCCGATGCGGAGGATCTGCGGGCGGTCGCCGCCGCAGTTCCGGTGGACCGGCTCCTCGTCGAGACCGATTGCCCATGGCTGACGCCGGCGCCCTTCCGCGGGCGCCGGAACGAGCCGATGCGGGTCGTCGAGACCGCCCGCACCCTCGCCACCGCCGTCGGACTCGCTCCGGACGAGGTGGAAGCGGCGACCGACGCCAACTTCAGCCGCTTTTTCGGCATGTCGGGCGAGAACGACTGCGTCCCTCCGGTGCGATAATCCGCACCTGACCCGTACATGACGCCCGTCTCCACCGTCGGCCTGCTTGCGGAGATCGAAGCCGAACTCGCGGTGGACCTCTCCGAAGTGGAGAGCATCCTGGCGAGCCAGGTGGACAGCCGGCTCAAGCTCGTCGAACTGGCCAGCCAGTACCTCTACAAGAGCGGCGGCAAGCGCATCCGGCCCATGATCGTGTTGCTTGCCGCGCGCGCTGCCGGCGGGGACGGATCCCGGGCTGCCCGCTTCGGGGCGGTGGTCGAGATGATTCACACCGCCACCCTGGTGCACGACGACATCGTGGACGGGGCGGACACCCGCCGGGGTCGCGAGTCGTTGAACCACATGCTCGGCAACGACCTCACGGTCCTGATCGGCGACTACCTCTACATCCGTTCCATGTCCCTCGCGGCGGGCGCCGGCAACCTCCGCGTCGTCGAGATGATCTGCGGCCTGACCCAGCGGATGATCGAGGGCATGCTTCTCGAGATGATGCGGGGCGGAACCATCGGGGTCACCCGCGAGGAGCATCTGAACATCCTGCGGCTCAAGACCGCGTACCTCTTTCACGGTTGCGGGCGGCTCGGCGCCATGCTCTGCGATGCGGAACCCGCCGTCGAGGAGGCGCTGGGGGAATACGGCATGAACCTCGGGATGGCGTTCCAGGTCGCCGACGACCTCTTCGATTTCACCGCGAGCGCCGCGGACGTGGGAAAGCCGGTGCTCTCGGACCTGAAGGAGGGGCATCTCACCCTCCCGGTGCTTCATGCGCTGCAGCAGGAGCCGGAATCGGCGGGGGTTGTCGAGGAGGTCCTTGGCAGCGGCACGCTGGCGGACGATTCCCGGCGCCAGATCCTGGATCTGGTGCAGCGGCGCGGCGGTCTTGTCGAAGCGCGCCGGGTAGCCGAGGAGTACGCCAGATCCGCCCGCGCGGCGCTTGCGGCGGTCCCTCCCTCGCGGTTTCGGGACGCGCTCGCGGCGCTCACCGACTTCGTGATTGCCCGCGACTGCTGAAGTTCCCCGTTCCCGCCTATCGGCACCGCCCCGGCACCACGCCGCACCCGGAACGGGCTCCGGACGGGCACCGATTCCTTGAACGGCTTCCCCCGGGAACCCTCCCGGCGCCCCGGATCCCGCTTGTGCGCCTTCCGGGGGAGCCCCTTTTCCTTTACGGAGAGGATCTGTTCCGCAACGAGTATTTCTGGGAGGCGCATGCGGTCTGGGAGGAACTGTGGCGTTCCGCTCCCACCGACGCCGAGCGGGATGTGCTGCGGAGCTTCATCCAGCTTGCGGCGGCCCGCCTGAAGCGCGCCTCCGGAAATCGGAAGGGGGAGGCGAAGCTCCTGGCGAAGGCATTGCGCAAGCCGCTCCCGCCGCCGCTCCACTCCCGGTTCCAGGCGCTGGCAGTTCCCGAGTGAGCCCCGGGCCCCCTGCGGCTCGCGGCCCTCCGGGGATCGGGCCGCCGGACGTCTGCTTGTCCCGGCCGGGGAAACCCGCGGCGCGGATCAGAACGCCTTCAGCCATGTCAGCTTGGCGACCGCCGTCCGGCGGGTCCAGCGATCGAGGCGGGGATCCAGCGAGTCGTCCGTGAGGTAGCCGGTGTCGAGAACCAGAAACAGGTCGCTTCCCGGAGTGTGGATCCAGTCCACCCGGACGTTCGCCTGGAGTTCCCGCGAAAGGCTGTCCCACTGGATCAGGGCGCTGGCGAAGAGCTCGCGGCTCACGGCGCCCTGGATGTCGAGCGAGAGCAGGTTGGTCGTGAAATCGCCGTTCTCGACGGGGAGGGAGACCCGGTTCCGGGAAGCCGTCGCCTGCAGCGTGAGATGGGGGCCGGTCTTCAGGACGATGCCGCCGGCGAGCCGTACCCGGTCCCCACCCCAGAAACCGCCGGTGGAACCGGAGACCAGTGCCGCCACCGCCCGGCTGTCGTTGGTCCGGGCGCTCATTTCCATGAACCGGAAGTCGTAGTCGCCGGGAGGGAGGGTGCGGCCGCTGATGGATGCGGGACGGTGGAGTCGTTCGAACCGGTTGGTGATACCGACGTCGACCTGGTCTCCCGATTCGAAGGAAAAGCCGGCTCCGGCGCCGGTGTTGCGTGACTGGATTCCCCCGTCGGTCCCGAGGATGCGGTCGGCTTCCACCTGGAATCGAGCTTGTCGGGCCCAGGGACTCGTTTCGAAGCGGGGAGTGAAGGCAGCGGCGCCGGACCAGCGGTCCTGGTCGCGGCGCCGCACGAAGCCGAGTGCGGGACGGAATTCCCTTCCCACCCGCGTCCGCCGGAGTTGCAGGTTGTAGCGGTTGTTCCGGAGCAGCAGTTCCGCCTGCGCGGCGGACGCGTCCCCGGCCGGCGCCTCGGAGCCCGCATCGAAGACCCGGGCGCCCCAGAGCCGGAAGGAGGAACTGCTGAAGAAGCGGGTCGCGAAGTCCACCCCGGCGGCCCGGTTGCCTCCCCTCCCGGTTCGGTCGTCGAGGCTGGTGACGATGGCGCCGGCCGTGGTGCGCTCCCGAAGCCCCGTTTCGAGGCGGAGGACCGAGTTCCAGGCGCCGGCTCCCTCCCCACCCGCCGTCCGGCTCGCGGTTCGGAGCGCGAGGGCGCCGACGGAGAGGGGGCCGGCCTGGCCGGTCAGCCGCCCGCCTCCCCGGATGTCGTCCTCGAGGCCGATCCGCCGGCTGAAGAAGAGCTCGGTCTCCTGCGACTGACCGAACCGGAAGAGGCTCGCCCGTTCGAGGAAGAACTCGCGCTTTTCGGGGAAGAAGAGGTCGAAGCGGGTGAGGTTGATCTGGACGTTGTCGGCTTCGACATGGGCGAAGTCGGTGTTCCAGGTGAGATCAAGTGTCAGGTTGGGGGTAAGGCCGTACTTGATGTCGAGCCCCACCTGCGATTCCCTGTCGGTTCCCGCGTCTCCGAACTGCTGAGCCCCGAGCGTCCCGTAGGGCTTCAGTTCGAGCCGCTGGCCGCGCCGCACGTCCTCGAGGCCGGCGAGGGTCGCGTACCGGGAGACCTGGGCGATGCCCGCCCGATAGTCCTGGCCGATGTGCGGCCAGACCACGGTCTCGTTCTTGCGCCGAATGGAACGCTGGAACGCGATCCCCATCACCGGCGCCGCCACATCGGCAAAGCGGATGGTGGTGAACGGAATCGCCATCTCCAGCACCCACCCCCCGGCGTTCACCGTGGTCCGGGTGGTGAACACCCCGTCCCAGTTCCAGTCCTCCCGGTCGAGCTGCTCGTCCGCAAGCAGGGCGTCGTCCTGGGTGCCGAGCGCCCCCACCTCGAAGATGTATGCGTTGCGCCGGTCGAAGTAGGTATCGAGGCCGATGATGATCCGGTCGTCCTTGTCGATCCGCCCGCCGCGGTGAAGGATCGCCCGACGGATCCGGTCCGGTTCCGAATCGAAGAGCGAGAACCCCAGATAGAGCGCGTGTTCGTCATAGGCGATCCGCACCTCGGTCCGCTCGCTCGCGGGCGCGCCGTCCACCGGGTCGCGCTGCCGGAACCCGGTGATCGGCTCGATTCCGACCCAGAACGGCTCGTCCAGAACCCCATCCACCCGGGGCGGGGTATCGGTCCGCACGGCCCGGACGACCGGATCCTGCGCCTCGGTGAGGGTCCCCGACAGGAGCCCGGCAAGGAGCAGCAGGGCCCCGCCGCGCCGGAGGCGGCGGGAGGGGGTCGGCCGGAACCTCCGGAGATCCCGTGCGTTCCCCGGCGCCCGGGCGGAACGGGAAGGGTCGGAACCGCGGGGATCCGCGCCGGACGATCGATCCGGCGCCGGGGAAACCGCGCAGATCCCCGGGGAGGAGGCAATCCGGCGCCCGCGAACCCCGGACGGGGGCGGCGGCTCCCCGGTCCTTCCCGTCCGCCTCCCGGAGAACCGGGGCCCGGTGCTCGTCAGGATCCCGGATCACGCTTTTCGACGCGGACGATTCCGGGCATCCCGGTGGACTCGAGGATCCCGTTCACCCCCGCCAGGCCGGACTCCACGACCTCGTCGAACTCGGCAACCCGTTCCTCGACCTGCCGGCGGAGCAGGTCCCGGACCTCGCGCATCTGGTCGGTCGGGGGGAAGTCGGCGCTCGCCGCCGCGCCCGCAAGGTAGGTGATCTTGCCGGCGAGCTGCGTGGGCCAGCGGATCTGGTCCTGGCCGGTCCCGGTCACGAGCAGCTGGACGAGCTGCTCCTCGATGGCGAGAAGCGAGCCGTCGAATCCGTCCACCACCGAGGCGATGTCCTCCACCCGTCCGGCGTCTTCGGCCACCACCTTCAGGTCCAGCACCTGCCGGCGGAACCACTCGATCTCGTTCACCATGCCGGCGACGGTCTCGAGGTCGTCCCGCAGCAGGCGCAGCAGCGCCGTCTGGGCCCGGATGTCCTCGAGAGTCCCTTCGCTGTTCGGATCCTTGCGGACTTCGAGCGGTGCGGTCTGCTCGGTGTCCCCCGCTTTCAGGGCCACGGTGTACTCCCCGGGGGGAGCGAGGATCGAGATGCGCCCGATCGAGGATGCGCGGGTGCGGTCGTTCCCGAGATCCACCCAGTCGGCGAAGCGCGGCTTCGTCCGGAGAACAACCGGCGTCGAGGCCTCTTCCCGGAGATCCCACCAGACCCGGTTCAGTCCTTCCTTGCCTTCGGTTTCGAGCGTGCGGATCGTTTCCCCGGCGGCGTTCCGGATCTCGATGGCGACCTCCTCGACGGCCTCGTCCAGCCAGAAGTTGATGGGGGCGCCATAGGGCGGATTCTCGCCGGCGGACCAGTCATCGAACTGGGCGAAGGGGGCGGTGATCGGGTGGAACCGGTAGACCCCGCGGGGCGGGAAGAGGTGGACACTCGCGGCTGCCACCTCGTCGTTCCATTGCTGGAGCGGCGAGATGTCGTCCAGGATCCAGAACCCGCGCCCGTAGGTGCCGACCACCAGATCGCCGAAGTGTTCCTGGACGGTGATCCAGTACATCGGGCTCGGGGGCAGCCCGCCCGTGAGCCGCTGCCAGTTGTCGCCGTCGTCGAAACTCACGTAAAGGAAGTTCTCGGTGCCGAGATAGAGGAGTCCCGGCCGGACCGGGTCTTCGCGGATGTTGCGGGTGTAGCTCAGCGGGCTCTCGGCCACGCCGTTCACGATTCGGGTCCAGGTCTGTCCGTAGTCCCCCGTTCGATAGACATAGGGAGCGAAGTCACCGACCTGGTGGGCTTCCACCGTCATGTAGGCCCGGCCCGCATCCCATCGGGAGGCATCGATGTTCCGGACCACGCCGTCCACCGGCATGTCCGGGACATTCGCGGTGACTTCGGTCCAGTTTGCTCCTCCATCCCGGGTCAGGTGGACCTTCCCGTCGTTGGTCCCGGCCCAGATCAACCCGCGGGTCACCGGGCTCTCGTCGAGCGCGTAGACCACGCAGCAGTACTCCACACCGATGTTGTCCGGAGTGAGACCGCCCGAGATGGTCTGGCGCGACTTGTCGTTGCTGGTGAGATCGGGACTGATCTCCTCCCAGCTCTGGCCGCCATTGGTGGTCCGCATGACGTACTGGCTTCCCACCAGGATGGTGTTCCGGTCGTGGGGCGAGATCAGCAGCGGGAAGACCCACTGGAAGCGGTATCGCAGATCTTCCGCGGGCCACCCCAGCGTGCTCTCCGGCCAGACTTCGACCTGGCGGAACTGGCGGGTCCGCTCGTCGTAGCGCACCACGATGCCGCCGGCAGCGCCGGCTCCGGAGGCGCTCGACCAGACGATGTTCGGATCCTCCGGATCGGGAGTGGCGAAACCGCTCTCGCCGCCGCCCACGCCGTGCCACATTCCCCGGGGAATCCCGCCGCCGAAGAAGCCGCTGGTGAAGGCCCGGCTCGGCCCCCGGGTGGAGGGGCCGTCCTGCCGATTCCCGAGCACGTTGTACGGAATGTCGTTGTCCACGGTCACGTGGTACATCTGGGCAAGGGGCAACTGGATCTTGAACCAGGAGCGGCCGCGGTTCTCGGAGAGGGAGACCCCGCCGTCGTGCGCCACCGCCATCCGGTCGCCGTCGGTGGGGTCGATCCAGATGTCATGGTGGTCCCAGCCGGGCGCCTCCTCGAAACGGTGCACCCGGTGTGTCCTGCCTCCATCCAGGGTCGAGGCGAAGGACGCGGTGAGGAAGTACGCCTCGTCCGGGTCGTCCGGCGAGACGCCGCAGCGGGCGTAGTAGGCGTTGCGGCCGGCGAGGTTCCGGTTGTGGCTCTGGATCGTCCAGGTGCTGCCGCCGTCGCGGCTCATCCACAGCTCGCCGCTTTCGGCCTCGGCGCCGTCGTAGGGGATGCCGTCCGCCGTCTCGATCAATGCATACACCCGGCGGGAATCCTCCTTGCTCATGCACACCGCGACCTTGCCCACGTCGAGCAGCGGGAGCCCGTTGCCCTCGAGGCGGGTCCAGGTGTCGCCGCCATCGCGGCTCATATGGAGGCCGCTTCCGGGGCCGCCGCTCGTCCGGTTCCAGGTCTTGAGGTCGAGTTGCCACATCCCGGCGAAGAGGATCCGGGGGTTGTTCGGGTCCATCACCAGATCCGAGGCGCCGGTGTTCTGGTCCACGAACAGCACGTGTTGCCAGGTGTCGCCGCCGTCCACGGTGCGGTAGATGCCCCGCTCCGGCTGCGGGGCGTAGGCGTGGCCGAGCGAGGCCGCGAACACGGTGTCCGGATCGGTGGGATGGATCACGATCCGGCCGATGCGTGCCGTCTTTTCGAGTCCCATCGCCTCCCAGGTTTCCCCGCCGTCGGTGGACTTGAAGACTCCGGTCCCGATCGAGACGTTGGCGCGGATGAAGGTCTCGCCGGTTCCCGCCCAGACGATATTGGGGTCCGATTCGGAAACGGCGAGCGCCCCGATGGCGTGCACCTCCTGGTCGTCGAACACCGGCCGCCACTTGATGCCGCCGTCCTCGGTCTTCCAGATGCCGCCGGTGGCGGCTCCGGCGAAGTAGATCTTCGGGTTCCCCGGAATGCCGGCCACGGCGAGCGTCCGGTTCCCCACCGGTCCGATGTGGCGGAACCGGAGCCCGCCGAGCTGGTCGGGCGCCGGTTGGGCGAAAGCGCCGGTGGCGGCCAGCAGCATGGTGGAAAGAGCGAATCGGTGCATGTTCATGCCTCCCTGGAGGTTGGGTGCGGCGCCGGGCGGACCGGCATGCCGGCCGGCGGGAACCCCGGGCGCGCGTCCCGGGAATCGAACCCCGGGCGCGCGTCCCGGGAATTCGGTTGCCGCGGGCAACACGGAAAAGAATACGGTGAAGCGGTCGGTCGGCACCGAAAAGAGCGGCGGGCGGAGGGCAGGGGATCTCCGGCGCCACGATCCCCGCGGCGTCGCCGCGCCGGTGGACGGGGCGCAAGACCACCCCCGGGGAACCATTCCGGGTCGCCGGCTCCGGCGCGTGCGATCGCCGGGAACCCGAAGAACCCGCGCCATGGCGGCACGGCGGCGAGCCCGGCGAGCCGGAGGAGCGCCGGAACACCCGGGAACCGCCACCGCGCCCGGGGTCCGCACTTCGTCCGGGGTCCGCACTTCGTCTGGGGGAGGAAGCCGCCGACGGCAGGGATCCGGCGATGCTCCCCCCGGTGACGAGGGCCGGAACCGCGAACGTGGCCGGGATCGCCCCGGCTCGAGGCGGGAACCGGTCGGACGCGGTTTCCGGCGCGCCCGACGGGGGGGGCAACGGCCCGCCGGCTAGGATCGGGGAGCGATGTGCGTTCCCGCCCGCGACCTGGCTTTGATGCGGGCGGCGCTCGCCGAGGCGCGAACCGCCGGAGACACCGGCGAAGTGCCGGTGGGGGCGGTCGTGAGTCGTGACGGCGAGATCCTTGCGGGCGCCGGAAACCGGGTTCGTGCGACCGGCGACCCCACGGCGCACGCCGAGGTCCTGGCCCTGCGGGCCGCCGCGAAGCGGATCGGAAACTACCGCCTCGTCGGCTGCGAACTCCATGTGACCGTGGAACCCTGCCTCATGTGCGCCGGCGCCGCTGCCCACGCCCGGGTCCACCGCCTGGTGTACGGCCCGCCCGAGCCCAAATTCGGGGCGGTAGAATCCCGGGTGTTCCTTGCGGGAGTCGGCCTTCCGCATCTGCCGGCGGCGGTGGGCGGAGTCCTCGCCGCCGACGGGCGCACGCTTCTCCAGCGCTTTTTTCGCAAGCGCCGGGACGAGGCGGGGGACGGTTCCCGGTGATCCGGAGAGGTACCGAAGTGGCCGTAACGGGGGCGCCTCGAAAGCGCTTTGTCCGGTGAAGAGCCGGGCACGTGGGTTCGAATCCCACCCTCTCCGCCGGGCCCCGGGCGCCGCGCCGCAACGATCATGATGCCGCCCTTGATGCCGTCACTGCAGGCCGCTGCCGTCTGGCTGCTCCTCGTCGCCGCCCTTCCCGCCGCGCCCGCCGGGGCCGAGACCCGTCTGGTGGTAGCGACGTGGAACATCGCCTGGCTCGGAGACGGCGTGAACGATGAAGTGCTCACCGGCAATCGGGAGGGCCGGCACCTGCGCGGCGAGAGGGAGTACCGCCGCCTCGGTGCGGTGGTGGACCGGCTCGTGGCCCTCGGCGTGGAGGTGGTTGGGCTCCAGGAGATCGAGAACGCTGCCGCCGCCCGACGCATCTTCCCGGCTGACGCCTGGGAAGTCCATGTTTCCTCCCGCGACCCCGCGGCTGCCTGGGCGCAGCGAACCGCGATCGCCGTGCGTCGCACAAGCGGCTGGAGCGTCGTCCGCAACCCGGATATCGTGGAGTGGTCTCCCCAGGGGCGGGACCGCTACGGCGTGAACCTGACGCTCACGCGCGGAACCGAGCGGGTGCGCGTGCTGACCATCCATTTCCAGTCGGGGTGCAACACCGGGCCGCTCTCGCGTGGTGACAGCCGCTGCGGGTTCCTGCGGATGCAGGTCGCGGTCCTGATCGGCTGGCTCCACGGGCAGATCGGGGACGGGATCCCCATCGTGGTCGCCGGCGACTGGAACCGGACCCTGTCCCGGGCAGGGGACGAGGTTGTCGCCCGGCTTCCCTTCGATCCGGTGGTTCTCCCTCCGCCGGGGAGCGCTCCGTCGTGCTGGGAGAGCCGGTTTCCCCACTACATCGACCACCTCCTCGCGTTCGCGCCCCCGGGGATGCGCGCCGAGGCCGGGTGGGTGGAGGAAGTCCGGTACGACGCGCCTCCCGGGTACGCGGGTTCCCTTTCGGACCACTGTCCGATCGTCGGCGCATTCCGCTTCCGGCCCTGAGGCGGCTTGCCTTCCCGGCCCCGATGTTCGGGGAAGGCTCCGGGGACCGCCTGCCTTACACTGGCCGGCTCTTCCCCGCCCCTCCGTGCAGCTCCGCGCCACCCTGATCCGGCCGTCCACGATGCATTTCTGGGCTCCCGGAGTGCATGCCGGGAAGGTCGGAGCCTGGATCGAGGCGCGGACCTGCGGCCGGTGGCCGGGCGAGCGGCAGCCGGTGACGTATGTGGCGGTCCCCGGAGAGGGTTCGGTCGAGGGAGTGGCCCTGCCGCCGCTTCCGGCGGCCGTGACTCTTGCGTCGGTTCCGGGGGACGGGGAGCTGGCGAACTCGACACGCTTCTGGATGCTTGCGAACCGCTTCCTGCTGCGCTTGCTTGCCCGTGGCCATTTCTTCCCGACGCACGGAAACGGCACAGCGCCCATGTGGATGGCCGATGTCCGATCCTGCCGCCGTGAACTGGAGGCGCTCTGCCTCGCGGCTCCGGCGGATGCCCTTCGGGGCGGGCACCGGGCGTCCGCAATCTCCGACTGGTTCGGTTCGGTCACCGATGCGGTGGTACGGGACGCGGGCCGCCGGCTCGGGTGGTCGACGCTGGTGGGAAGTAGCCGCCGGAGCGTCCAACCTGCCGCGGTGGAGGACGTCCTCCGGGCCCTCTTTGCCGACCGGCCGGCCCGGATGCGCGCCCGGGATCCGCGATCCGAGCGGCTGGCCCGGGAAGCACTCCGCTTCGAGGATCCGAAGCCGGCGGATGCGAAGCCGCTCAGGCTGCTCCTGGTGCTGGAGACGCGACCGGGTGGGGAACCCGGTTGGAGGATCCGTTTCGGGGCGCTCTCCGGGGCGGAGCCGGTCTTGCTCCCGGAGGCATGGACATCGGTTGACCCCGCCGCCAATCTCCGTCGTTTCGGTGTCCTCAGTCCCGCTGTCTTCCTGCTGCGGGAACTGGGGCGCGCGGCGCGCACCTGTCCGGTGCTGGAGCGCGGCCTCGGAACCGTCACGCCGGAGTCGGTCCCCCTGGATCCCGCGGAGGCGTACACCTTCCTGCACCGGGACCGGGAAGCGCTCGAGACCGCCGGATTTGCGGTGCGGGTGTCGCCAGCCCTGGCCGGGCCGCCCCGCAAGCCACGTTTGGTCATGACCGTGCGCCCGTCCTCGGGGTCCCGGGACCGTATCCGCGGCATGTCCCTGAATTCCCTCATGTCCTGCGACTGGCAGGTGGCCATCGGGGATGAACGCATGTCCCTCCGGGAGTTCCAGCGGCTCATGCGCGGCAAGCGCCGGCTCATCCGGTTGCGCGACGAATGGGTGGATATCGAGACCCGGGCCGTGGACGAGATGTTGCTCGAGGCCTCGCGCCGGCGCCATCGTACGGGCCGGGAACCCGATCTCCGCGATGCGATCCGCGCCCGCCTGGCGATGAGCGGGGTCGGTCCCGGCCTCTTCGACGAGGGGCCGGTGCTCTCCCGGGTGGAGGGAGAGGGCTGGGTGGATCGACTCTTCACCGCGCTCGAAACCAGCGTGGGACAGCTCGACCAGCTGGATCCGCCGCAGGGTCTCGGGACCGAACTGCGCCCCTACCAGCGGGTGGGTTACCGGTGGCTGCGCCTGCTCGCCGATTTCGGGCTCGGGAGCTGCCTTGCCGACGACATGGGACTCGGCAAGACCTGTCAGGCTCTCACCTTCCTGCTGGGAGAACAGGAGGCCGGGCGCCTTGACCGGCCCTACCTCCTCGTCTGCCCCACCTCGCTGATCGCCAACTGGCGCAAGGAGGCGCAGCGGTTCGCCCCTTCGCTTCGTCTTCACGCGCATCAGGGTCCGGCGCGGCTCCGGGGAGATGCGTTCGGTGAGGCGATCTCCCGGAGCGACCTGGTGCTCTGCTCCTTCGGCATCACGTACCGCGATCTGGATTTCCTGAAGCCGGTGCGATGGGGCGGCATTGTCGTGGACGAGGCGCACAACCTGAAGAACCCGGCGGCGAAGCAGACACGGGCGATGCGCCGACTGGAGGCGCCGGTCCGCATCGCGCTCACCGGTACGCCGATCGAGAATCGACTCACGGATCTGTGGTCCATCATGGAATTCCTGAATCCGGGACTCCTCGGGCCGGAGCGCAGTTTCCGGCGGGCCTTCACGGCGGCGGTCGAGGGGGCCCGGGATCCGGAGACGACCGCGACCCTGCGGCGGCTGGTGCGGCCGTTCATCCTCCGGCGATTGAAGACGGATCCGACCGTGATCCGGGATCTGCCCGAACGGCATCAGGCACGGGTGTACTGCAACCTGACGCCCGAACAGGCGGCGCTCTACCAGGCGGAGATGGAGGACAGTCTGGCCCGCATCGAGAAGCAGACCGGGTTCATGCGCCGGGGCGAAGTGCTCCGCACGCTTACCCGGCTCAAGCAGATCTGCAACCATCCGGAGAATTTTCTCCGCCGCGGAGGGGCGCTCGGCGGCCGCTCCGGCAAACTGGTGCGGCTGGTGGAGATCCTCGATGAAGTGCGGCACCGCGGCGAGCGGGCGCTGGTGTTCACCCAGTTCGCGGAAATGGCCAAGCTGCTCGCCTCCCATCTGGAGGAGCTCCGGTCGAGCCGGGTCCCGGTGCTCCACGGGGGCGTGCCGACCGCGGAGCGGGACGCCATCGTGACCGGCTTCCAGGAAGCGCCGGATGCACCGGATCTCCTCGTGGTTTCGCTGCGGACCGGAGGCTACGGGCTGAATCTGACGCGCGCCAACCATGTGATCCACTACGATCGCTGGTGGAACCCGGGAGTCGAGAATCAGGCCACCGACCGGGCTTTCCGCATCGGCCAGCGCCAACCGGTACTGGTGCACAAGTTCCTCTGCGTGGGCACGCTGGAGGAACGCATTGCCGACATGCTGGAGCGGAAGTCGGCGCTCGCCGATTCGGTGATCGAAGGAGGCGAGAGTTGGCTTGCGTCGCTCTCCACCGAGGCGTTTCGGGGATTGATGGCGCTTGGCGACGAAGCGGTGGGCGGATGAACGGTGATCTTCCCTGGTGGGCGGAGGACTTCCTCCGCGCCACCCGGACTCCGAAGGAAGGCCCTTCCCGGGGGACGGTCGCGATTCGTCCCGGCATCGCCGAAGTGACCCTCGAGGGGCGTGGTTTCCGGCAGATCTCCGCCATCGTGCAAGCGCCCGTCCTCCGGAGCGGGCAATGGGATGCCTTCTTCCGGTTGCTGCGGGAACAGGCGCTGTTCCCGGCAGCCCTTCTCGCCGGCTACCTTCCGAAGGACGGAAGGCAGGTGCTCGCCACCCGGGGCATTCGGCTGGTCCCCCCGGCGCGCTCCCTGCGGACCGAACCGGGGGAAGGAGGGATCGTCGCCACGGCCCATCGGGCGGTCGCCGCCCATTTTGCGGAGGACCCGCTGCAGTTGCTGCATTTCCGCGGCCGCAGCCCGGGTGACGTGCGGGCGCGGATCGAGGAGGGGTGGGCCGCTGCCGCCCCCGGCGAGCACTCCATGAGCCTCGGGGATCTGGAGGCGCTGCTCGACGGCGTCCCCGAGGGAGAAGGACTGTTGTCGGCGGTCCAGCAGGCCGAAGCCTTCCGCGACGCCCGGCTGGCCCGGGTCGGCCTCGCGCGTCTGTTCGGCAAGGTCTCGGAGCGGGTTGCGGCGATGAACCGTCCCCCCGCCAGTCGGTAGAACGGCGCCCGGCCCGTTCACCAATCCTGTTCCCAACGTTCCGCCGCCCGGATCGTGTCCCGCCGCGCCAGATAGTACGCAAGCCCGAGGCAGATGCCGAGGAACAACCCGATCGCGTGGGCGCGGTAGCTGACCTCGGGACGGATCGAGGTCGGTGCCAGCACCACCAGGAAGAACCCCACAGCGCGGATCAGCCGCTTCACGACGCCGAGCCGTCGCTCCACCAGCGTAAACAGGGTCAGCCAGGCGCCAGCGAGCGCGTACACCATCCCCGAGGCGCCCACCAGCCGGATTCCGGGCGCGTAGCCCTCGATGGTGAGGGCCAGCGTCAGCGCCGAAACCGGAACCACCGACATCGGGTAGAAGCTCGGCCCGAACGCTCCGTAGGACAGATAGACCAGCCAGGTCAGGAACACCGAGTTGGAAAGGAGGTGCAATGCGTCGGCGTGCGCCGCCATCGCGGTCAGGAGGCGCCAGGTCTCTCCCTGTTCCAGCACCGTCTCCCCGCTCGCCGGCAGCAGTGCCGCGACCTCGATCGGCCCCCACCAGTAGAGCAGGCTGACCCCCAGCAGGACTCCGAGCGTCCACGCGACCGCGGCGCGGGCGCCGGCGCGCGGTTTCGACGACAACACGGTCGCCACCACCCGGCGCCCCGGAAGGGAAGCCCCGAAGTCCTCCTCGCCGGTTTCCGGCAACATCGTGTACTCGGGGTGCTCCACCGGATCCCCGCGGGGGGCCTCGGGATCGTGCAGCACCGCCCGGCTATTCTCCACGCTCCATGCCTCAACGTATCGCCCTTGCCTATTCCGGCGGCCTCGACACGTCCTGTGCGATTCCGTGGCTGAAGGAACGCTACGACGCCGAAGTCCTTGCCGTCATTGCCGATGTCGGTCAGGAGGAGGACCTCGACGCCGCCTCCGCCAAGGCGACCGCCTCCGGCGCGTCCGCCGTCTTCGTCGAGGATCTTCGCGAGGAGTTTGTTCGGGACCATGTCTATCCGGCAATCCGCGCCGGGGCGGTGTACGAGGGTCGTTACCTGCTCGGGACCTCGCTGGCGCGACCGATCATCGCCAAACGCCAGGTCGAGATCGCCCGCCGCGAGGGGGCGGACTCGCTCGCCCACGGCTGCACCGGAAAGGGGAACGACCAGGTTCGCTTCGAGCTGGCGTTCGCGGCGCTCGCTCCCGACCTCGAGGTCCTTGCGCCGTGGCGGCTGTGGCACATCCGCTCCCGGGAGGACGCCTTGGAGTACGCCGCCCGGCATGGGGTCCCGGTCGAGCAGAAGGCCGGCGACCTCTACAGCCGCGACCGGAACCTGTTCCACCTGAGCCACGAGGGCGAGGACCTCGAGGATCCCTGGAACGCGCCGCCGGCGAGCCTCTACCGGATCACCCGGAACCCGAACCGGACCGAGGCCGGCCCGGAATCGGTGGTTGTCGGTTTCGAACGCGGGATCCCCGTGTCGGTTGACGGCGAACGCCTCGGGCCGGCCGCGCTTCTGGCCCGGTTGAACGCGTGCGGCGCCCGCCACGGGGTGGGTCGCGTGGACATCGTCGAGAACCGCCTGGTCGGCATGAAGTCCCGCGGCGTGTACGAGACCCCCGGCGGCACCATCCTTCATGAAGCCAGGGCGGCGCTTCAGGGCATCACCCTGGATCGGGCCACCGATCACTTCGCCGCCACTGCCGCGTTGCGATATGCCGAACTGGTTTACGATGGCAAGTGGTTCTCGGCGCTTCGCGAGGCCCTCGACGCGTTCTTCGTCGAGGTCCATCGCAACACCACAGGAGAGGTTCGCGTGGAGCTGTTCCGGGGGACCGCCCGCGCCACCGGGCGCCGGAGTCCGGAAAGCCTCTACCGCGAGGACTTTGCCACCTTCGGCGCCGACGAGGTCTATCGGCAGGCCGACGCCGAGGGCTTCATCCGTCTTTTCGGGTTGCCGGAACGCATCCGTACCCTCTCCCGGAAAGCCGGGGAGTCGTGAAACTCTGGGGCGGCCGCTTCGCGGTTCCCGCATCCGACGCCCTCGATCGCCTCGGCGTCTCCATCGGTTTCGACCGCCGCCTTCATGCCGAGGAGATCCGGGTGAACCGGGCTTACGCCCGCGCCCTTGCCGAGGCTTCGGTGCTGACCGGGGACGAGCTTGGCCGGATGCTCGCCGGACTCGATCGGGTGGGCGAACGGCTCGCGGCCGATCCGCCGCCGCCGCTCGAGGACGAGGATATCCACACCGCAGTGGAACGGATGCTCTTCGAGGAGATCGGCGAACTGGCGCGGAAACTCCCGACCGGCCGGAGCCGAAACGACCTCTCCCAGACCGGCTTCCGGCTTCATCTGGCGGACGCCATGGAGTCGTTGCTGGAGTCGCTCGACAGCCTGCGGGAGGCGATCCTGCTTCGGGGAGAGGAGGCGGCCGAGACCCTTGTTCCCGGATACACCCACCTGCAACGGGCCCAGCCGGTGGTCTTCGGGCATCTGCTTCTCTCGCATTTCTGGCCCCTGACCCGCGACCGCGATCGTCTCCGGGCGGCGGCGGCCCGGGCCGCGGTCTCGCCGATGGGCTCCGGCGCGCTGGCGGGGAATCCGTATCCGGTGAACCGGCTCGCGATTGCGGGCGAACTCGGGTTTCCGGATGTCCACGAGAACAGCGTGGACGCGGTCGGCGGTCGTGACTACGCGATGGAGTTCCTCGCCGCCGGCGCGATTCTGGGGGTGCACCTCTCCCGCCTCGCCGAGGATCTGGTGCTCTGGTCTTCCGCCGAATTCGGTTTCGTCAGGCTCGACGACGCCTGGTCCACAGGTTCCAGCCTGATGCCGCAGAAGCGGAATCCGGACGGGTTCGAACTGATCCGCGGGAAGTCCGGCCGACTCACCGGCAACCTGGTCGCCCTGCTCACCGTGGGCAAGGGGCTGGCGACGGGATACCAGCGCGATCTCCAGGAGGACAAGGAACCCTGCTTCGACACCCTGGACACGCTTCGCCTTGCCCTCCCGGTCGCCGAAGGGGCACTTCGCACCATGCGCGTCCGCCCCGAGCGGATGCGGGCCGCCCTCTCCTGGGATCTGCTTGCCACCGATCTTGCCGAGTATCTGGTCGAGCGCGGGGTCCCGTTTCGGGACGCCCACCGGGTTGCCGGCGAAGTCTTCGCCCATGCGGAAGCTTCCGGGACAGAGCCGCCGGACCTCGACCTGGCGACCCTCCGCGGCTTCTCGGAGGTCTTCGACGAGAGCGTGCGCGAGGTCTGGGACTACGGACGCTCGGTGTCACGCCGCAGCACCCGCGGCGGCGCCGCCCCGATTGCGGTGCGTGCCCAGATCGAGGCGGCAAGGCGGACCTTGCGGCGGGGAGTGCCGGACGCCGCGCCGGCGTGACGCCCGCCTGACGGACCCCTGGCCGGGGTCGGCCGGCGCCACCGGAGGCGGGAGACCATCCGTCTGAAACCCTCGGCGCCCCGCCCCGCGCATCGGTCATGGACGAGGGGATCGGGATCAATCCGGGGATCTCCCGCCCCGGTCTGGAAGGGGGAACGGGTTTCCGGAGGGGGAGGATGGATCCGTTCGATCCGCCCGTCCTTGTGGCCCGTCTCCACCGGGTGTATCCATGGGGCGGTTGTGGACCGGGCCCCGCGGAGTTCGAGTTCGGGTGTGCCGCCGCTCCGCTCGTCCGCCCGGTCGCGAGCGGCCCGCCCGCCACCGCCTCGCGTGACGGGCGGTCCGCTACTCCTCGTTCAGCCCGGCGAGGGCGGCCCGGAAGCGCTCCACCGCTTCCGGGTTTCCCCGGAACCGTTCCCCTCCCCGCCGCAGCACCCGCGCCGCATCCGTCCGGCTTCCCGCTGCGCTCCATATCCGGGCAAGCAGCAGGTGGCGCCGGTAGTCTTCCGGGCGCTCGACCAGGAAACGCTGCGAAGCCCGGAGCGCGAGTCCGGTGTCCCCGGTTCCGAGGGCATGGAGCACGAAAGCGCGTGCGGCGCCGAAGTCATCCGGGCGGTGTTCGGCTTCGCCGAGGAGCCGCGCCGCCTCGTCGGCGATCCGCTTCCGCTGCCGGAAATCGTGCAGCAGTCTCGCCGCTTCCTCCCGTTCCCCCGTGCGCGCAAGAAGCTGTCCCAGGCCCATCTGTGCCTCGTTCCGTACCGGGCGGTGTTCGAGAGCGCTTCGGAAGGCGTCCGCCGCTTCCCGGATCCGGCCGGCATCCTCGTGCGCCCGGGCCAGGGCGAGCCAGGCCTCGCCGTGGTCCGGCTGCTGTTCCACGACGGTCCCGAGGAGATCGATGGCCTCCTCCGAATCCCCTTTCCGGATGAGAATCCGTGCCAGCCGCAGCGCGGCCGGGTCCCGGGCGCCCCGCTTCCGGACCGCATTCCGGAGCAGGGGGAGCGCCTCGTCTTCCCGCCCGGCACTGTCGAGGAGCTCGGCCAGGAGCAGCGACCCGGCGGGATTGCCGGGATCCGCGGCGAGCAGCTCCTCGACCGCCGCCAGCGCTTCCCGGGTGAGGCCCTTGCGGGCGAGGATGAAAGCGCGGCCGTAGCGGGAGGCCGGATCGGGCGGCGCCCGCTCGAACCGTTCGAGCGCCAGGTCGTCGAGTCGCAGCTCGGCCAGCAGCCATCCGGCCTCGAGCCGGGCGGCCGGATGGCCGGGGATCCGGTCAAACGCCTCCAGCGCGTCCAGCGGCCGCAGCGCCCGGCGCAGCAACACTCCCGCCGCCACCGGGCCCTCCGGTCCCAGCATGTCCACCGCATCCACCACCGCGTCCACCAGCGCCGGATCCGGCGGCGCGGTCCGCGCGACATGCCGCAACCGCCTCTCCGCTTCCGCCGGATCCACCCTGAATGCCGCGACCAACTCCTCCACCAGCGGGTGCTGCGTCGTCGGTGCGAGGCCGGTGAGGGCGGTGATCAGGGCGAGGGCTTTCATCCGTTTCCTTGGAATGCGTGCTTCAAGAAACCGGACCGCCTGCCGGACCGTTTCTGCGGTCCGGCAGGCAAATCCGTGAAATCAAGGCCACTTGGGGACGCGGGTGGCGGAAGCCGACGGATTTCGGGAGGGTACGCCACTTGCTGTATCATGCGCCGTCACGACGGGCCGTGCGCTCGAGGCGCTCCCATCACGGGGCGGTTGTGCCTCGACAAGCGTGCGGTCCATGGGGCGCTTCGGCGGCTCGCATTCGGAATACACCCTGCCTCGTGAGGAGGTTTTTCATGCGCAAATCCGCAGTGCTGCTCGCAGCCTTCGCGCTTTTCGCCATGCCCGCGCTTGCCCAGCAGACGGGGGCCATCACCGGATCCGTCACCGACGAACAGGGTGCGGTCCTTCCCGGGGTGACTGTCACCCTGGAGAGTCCGGCCCTGATCGGCACCCGTACCGCGGTGACCGGCGCAGGTGGCGGTTTCAGCCTTCCGGCCCTGCCGCCGGGGGTGTACTCGGCCACATTTGCCCTGTCCGGATTCCAGACCGTGATCCAGGAGGGAATCCGGGTTCAGGTGGCCGGGAACGTCACGCTCGACATCACGCTCGGGATTTCCGGCGTGGAGGAGACGATCACGGTGACCGGCGAGGCCCCGGTGGTGGATGTCCGCAGCGCCACCGTCTCGACCAACATCGAGCGCGAGCTGCTCGAGGCGGTTCCCACCGGGCGGAACCCGTGGGTCATGGCCGGGATGGTTCCGGGCATGGTGACCGGACGCCTTGATGTGGGAGGAAGCAACGGCATGCAGCAGTACGGCATGGAGATCTTCGGTTCCGCCACCTCGCAGCAGAGCTTTCTGGTGGACGGACTCAAGGTGAACTGGCCGGGCGGCTCCGGTGGTTTCACCATGCAGTACTACGGATTCAGCATGTACGAGGAGTTCAACTTCCAGACCTCCACCCACTCCGCCGAGTCGGATGTGGCCGGGGTGTACATGAACATGGTGACCAAGTCCGGAGGCAACGAGTTCAGTGGCGACGCCGTGGCGTTCTACACCAACGAGTCCCTGCAGGGCGATGCGGCGGAGCAGGGGGCGAACCCGATCAAGAGCGCGCTCGACATCAATGGCACCCTCGGCGGGCCGATCGTGCGCGACCAGGCGTGGTTCTTCGGCGCCTACCGGCACTGGATCCACGATCAGTACATCGGCACGCCGGATGACTTCGAGGGTGCGGTGCCGCTGGACGACAACCGGATTCGCAACCTGATGGGGAAAATCACCTGGCAGGCCAGCGACAACGACCGTCTTGCCTTCACCGCGCAGCGGAACTGGAAGCAGCGTTTCCATCGTCGCGATGCCCCGTACACCGCCGTACCGGACAATCTGGCCCGCTTCCAGGACCAGTGGGCCGACAACTTCATCGGCAGCTACAACCGGGTGCTCGGTGACTCCGCGATCCTCGACTTGCGCGCCGGCCGCATGGCGGGGACCACCCCGTACATCCTCTACACCGCGTATTGCGGCGTTGCGGTGGACCAGTATCCGGACGCCGGGCCGTGTACCGAAAATGACATCTCGGTCATCGACCCGACACGGGAGGAACAGTTCAACGCCGATCGTCGGGGCGAGTACTGGAACCCCAACTTCCGGAACCAGTTCAACGGTTCGCTGACCTACTTCCTCGATACTGCCAGCGGTTCCCACAACTTCAAGGTCGGCGCCCAGGCTTCCCGCGAAGGTATGGACAGGGAAACCTTCAAGAGCGGCGACACCTATGGCGAACTCGATGACGGGGTCCCGACCCGGATCAATATCGCGAACACCCCGGTGTCGCAGATGGAGCGGACCAACACCTGGGCGGCCTACGCGCAGGATGCCTGGACCATCGGCAACCGTCTCACGCTGAACCTCGGCGTTCGCTTCGACGGCATCTACGGCTATGTGCCGGTGCAGAGCAGTCCGGACGGAACCTGGGCGGCGCTCTCCCGCCAGCTCAGCGGCGGCGCCGATCCGTTCACCGTCACCGAGGAAATCAAGGGCGTGCCGGACTGGCCGCTCAACATCGGCCCGCGCCTCAGCCTTGCCTACGACCTCTTCGGCGACGGGCGCGCAGCGCTGAAGGCCGGCTGGGGCCGGTACTACTCGCAGATCGGGACCCAGCTTTCGGCTGGCGCCAATCCGAACGGCGGAGCGAGCGCCTGGGTCGGCTGGAACGATCTGGACGGGGACAAGCTGGTGGACCTCGGCCCCTCGGGAACCGTGGCCGACAGCCCGGAAGTGGATCTGAGCGCCTTCGAGGGTTTCACCGGCGGTTCCAACACCGTCTATGACCGGGATTCGAGTCGCCCCTACAGCGACGACGCCTCGGTCGGCGTGGACATGACGATCGGACAGGACATTTCCGTCAGCGTCGCCTACCACCGGCGCATCCATCGGGATGCCCTCGGCGTGCTCAACCGGGCGCGGCCGGCCTCGGCGTATGAACAGATGACCATGCCGGCGCCGGCGGACGCGCCCCAGGCCACCTATCCCGTTTATGTCCTCAAGGAGGAATACAAGGGGTTGCAGGACCGGGTGATCACCAGTATCGATCGGCTCCAGAGCACCTACGACGGGGTGGCGTTCGAGGTCCAGAAGCGGTTCGCCAACCGCTGGCAGCTGCTTGGCGGCGCGACCCTTTCGCGCCACCGCGGGGTCCACCACAACACTCCCTACGACAGCAGCGACTGGAACAACCCCAATATCTTCACGAACCGCGAGGACGGAGCGGTGTTCACCGACGTCCCATGGGTCGTGAACTTTGCGGGGAGCTACCTGTTCGACTATGACATCCTGGTCGGCTGGAACTACCGGGCCCGCGCCGGCGATCCGATCGTTCCGACAGTGCGTTTCACCGGGTTGCCCCAGGGCACCCAGAGTGTCTGGGCGGAGGAGCGCGGAACCAACCGGACCGAATCCGTCACCCAGCTCTTCGACCTGAGCCTCTCCAAGAACATCGATCTCGGGGAAACGCAGCTCCAGGCCCGGGTGGACGGCGCCAACCTGCTGAACCATCAGCCGGCCCGTGGCGTCAACGCGAATCTGGGTTCGCGGTTCCTGCAGGCCACCCGGCGGCTCACCCCGAGGGTCGTCCGGTTCTCGGTCAAGCTGCTCTTCTAGGGCGGTTTCGCCGTTCCGGCGGGAGGCATCCGCTTCCCGTCGGAACATCGGGCCTGAGCCGGCGGCGCTTGTGCGTCGCCGGTTTTCGTGTTCTCCGATACGCCCGAGGGGTCGGGTCCCGGTTCCCGGCAGCGGGATGCTCCGGAACCCCGACCGGTCCCTGCCTGCCGGGTGGTGGGGCCCGGGGCATGGACGCAGCGATGGGGACTGGGGTCCCCGGGCAGCCCGGACCGCAGGGAGCGAGCGCTTGTTGTCGCTCATGCTCCGTTGGCCCGGCCGTCTCCCTTGCCGCCCCGGCATCCCCGGCGCCAACGAATTTCATGAAGCGGGCGCCGGGATCGAATCCGCCGCTTGCCGGCGGCTTCCCGGGCCCGGAAGCCGTGAGGTCGTCCAGCGCAGATTCGGCTCGCGGAGCCTGACCGCTGCCCGTACCCGGTCGTGGTCACGGCCGCCGGGGGGGCCACCGCACCATGCGGACGGCTGTCGGGCGGGATCGTGCTTCCGCGGGCGCCCGGCGGGAGACTCCCGTATGGTGTGCCTTGCCCACCATGCGGGGGAAATCCGTCTGCCGAGGGCCGGCAAGTCCGTCCGGCAGACCGATGCGTACCGTCCCGGCCGGCGAGCTGGCGGCTGCGCCCCCCCCTCCACCGGTTGCCGCGAGCCGGGACCGGAGAAGGACGGCGGCGTCGTCGACTCGCCGCAGTCGATCGGTCGGGCCTTTCCGGGTGTCCGCATCCGGAGCGGATCAGGCGCCTCGCCGGGCGGCGCGCGCCGTCCCGCATGCGAACCCGCCCCGATCCGCGCCGGTGTCCCCGGGGGTGATCCCGAAACGGGATGCCTGACCGGCGACATCGGAGGAAACCGGGAAGCAGAGGTCATTGTCGGGTGGGACTACCCATTCCCGTTACGAACCAGCACGATGCGCGAGGCACCATCGATCCCGCAGGGGAAGCGCATCCTGCGGACTTCGCCGGGATGCTTCTCCGCTCTCTCCGGGACGCCTCCTCCCGTCCCGGAGAGTCGGTTCACCGTTCCGGTGGCTGCGGAGGGGTTCCCGCGTCCGGCGGGGTGTGCTGGAGGGCTCCGTCCCCGCGCATGAAGTTCTCGATCTCGTCCACCGTCCGCGGCATGAAATCGGTGAAGTTCTCGACCCCGTTCCGGGTAATCCCGACCACGTCCTCCATGCGCACATAGAGCCGTTCCTCATGGACCCAGAGCATCGGGTCCACCGAGAAGACCAGGCCGGTCTCGAACGGACGGCCGCGGTAGCTCCCCACATCGTGCACGGCGAGTCCCACCGGATGGGACAGATGGCCGCGGAAGTCGAGGGCTTCGCGCGCCGCCTTTTCGTGGAGCGGATTGGTGAACCCGATCTCGTCGATCACCGGCGCCATTTCCCCTGCCGCGGCGTCCAGCACCTGGTCGGGAGTGACACCGGGTTGCAGGCGCGACATGAGCGCCTCGCTGTACCGCACGATGAAGGTGTAGAGCTTCCGCTGGTCGTCGGTGAATGTTCCGTTCACCGGCCACATGCGCGCCACGTCGCTCGTGTAGTACCGATAGTCGGGGGCGTGATCCATCAGGATCAATTCGCCGTCCTTCAATTCCGCGTCGTTCCGATAGTAGTGTCCGAAGTACGCGTTGGTTCCGGTCGCCGTGATCGAGCGGTATCCTTCCCCCTGGGCGCCGTTGATCCGGTAGATGTAGTACGCGGCGGCGTCGAGCTGATACTCGTGGAGGCCTGGCTCGGTGGAGCGCATCGCCTCCATGATCCCCATCCCCGCGAGTTCGCTGGCGCGGCGGACCAGGTCCATCTCCCGCGGTGACTTGTGAAGGCGCATGGCGTCCACGATCGGCGTCAGGTCGGCGAGGGGAAACTGCGGATAACGCTCCCGCAGCTTCGCTGCGAAGGCGCCTTCGCGGGACGCCCTTCCGTCCCAGGGATCGGAAACGTGGGATGCGTGGCCGATGAGGTTCTCGTCGCGGCTCTGCGCCCGGCCCTCGGCCGGACTCATGAACGTATAAAGCGTCGGGGAGGGAGGGCGAAGAACGAATCCGTAGAGCTGTCGTCCGATCTGGTCGATGGCGAAGACATCGTCCACTCCACTCGCCTGCCTTGCTTCCTCCCCGTCCTCTGCCGAGAGCATCCGTCCCTCGCCGCGTTCCTTCCTCGGATCGCGCCGCGGCAGGAAGAGGATGGACCGGCGCGCCCGCCCGTCGATGAGCAGGTAGGAGTGCGGAACTTCGATTCCAGTCAGGTAGTAGAACTCGTTGGTCTGGCGGAACACCAGGAATCCGGGGGCTGCCGGCCCGCCCTGCACCAGGGCAATCGCGTCCGCGCCGATCGCATCCATCACACGCGCGCGGCGTTCGATGAACTCCTCGGCGGGAAAATCGGTCTGGATTCGGGGATGATCCTGCCCGAGCGCTCCGGCGGCGCAGGCGGTGACGGCGAGCGACAGGAACATGATGCGCATGACAGTGCCTCCCCGGGAAGGTGGAAGTAGAGTAGTGGAATGGCCGGCAACACACGCCTCGCGCCGGGCTCCGCCCCGGGGCGCGCCCCTTGATGGGGCGGTTCGTTCCGGCGGCGACCCTGCTTGTCTGCCTCCCGGCAACCGGCCAGCCGGAGTTCGTGGTACGCCCCGACTTCCTGCCGGTACGCAATCATTCCGGCGGGCTTCCGAAGGCCACCATCGCCGAGTCGGTGGGATCCGGCGTCTGCGTCCTCGACTACGACGGGGATGGTCTTCCCGACCTGTATTTCGCCGATGGAGGCGACGCGGCGGCCGCCCTGGAGGGCAGGGATCCCGGCCTGGCGGCGCCCTCCAATCGCCTCTTCCGTAATCGGGGGGACCTCCATTTCGAAGATGTCACCGGGGTGGCCGGAGTGGGTGACCGCGGGTACGCCGGAGCCTGCGCCGCCGCGGACACCGACAACGATGGAGACACTGACCTCCTGGTGGTCAACCTGGGTCCGAATGCGTTCTTCGAAAACCGGGGTGACGGCACGTTCCGCCGCACCACCGGCGCATCTGGGCTCGGGCACGAGGGGTTCGGGGTCGGTGCGGCCTTTGCCGACCTCGACCGGGACGGCTGGCTGGATCTGTACATCGCAAACTATGTGGACCGCTTCCGCACCGACCTCCGGAGTCGCTGCCCCTACTTCGGGATGGAGGTGTTCTGCGGTCCGAACGGCCTTCCCGCCGAGGCCGACGTGCTTCTTCGAAACCGGGAGGGCCGGTTCTTCGAAGACGTGACCCTCGCATCCGGAGTCCACGCCCCGGATGCCCGGAGTTTCAGCGTCCTCCTCACCGATCTCGATGGCGACCGGTGGCCCGATATCCACGTGGCGGCGGATGCGACCCGCGACCTCCTTTTCCACAACCGGGGCGGGATGCGGTTCGAGGATGTGTCCCTGCTGTCGGGAGCGGGCTACAGCGCGTCCGGGATGGAGCAGTCGGGAATGGGCTCCGCCGCCGGCGACTTTGACGGAGACGGCGACACCGACCTGGTGGTGACCAACTTCCAGCGCGACTACAACACCTTCTTCCGGAACGGCAGCATCCCCGACGGCCCGCTCCGCTTCGCCGACGAGACCGCCGCTGCAGGGCTCAGCCTCGCCACGCTCGCGTTCCTCGGATGGGCGGCGCTTCCGCTCGACATGGACCATGACGGTGACCTGGACCTCTTCTTCGCGAACGGTCACATCTATCCCGCGCTCCGCGGGCGCCCGGAGTTCGGTGAACCCTATGATCAGCCCAATCAGTTCTTCCGCAACGACGGCTCCGGCGTGTTCACTCCCGAACTGGTCCCCTCGCCGCGTCGGTCGAGCCGCGGCGGCGCCGTGTCGGACCTGGACGTCGACGGTGACCTCGACGTGGTGGTCACCAACATAGACGCCGGTCCGGACCTCCTCCTCGGGGCGCCTGCCTTTCCCGCCGTACGGCTCCGCCTGGTCGGGACGGCGGGCAACCGGGACGCTTTGAACGCCCGCATCGAGGCCCGGACGGAAGCGGGTGCGTTCCTGGTCCGGGAACTCCGTGGTAGCGATGGCTTTCTCGGCAGCAACGAACTCATGGTTCCCCTGGGCCTCGGCGATGCCGCCCGTCTGCCCGCGATCCGGGTTCTCTGGCCCTCGGGGGCCGTCTCGACAGTCCGGGCCGCGTCTCCCGGTCTCCTGCTTCTCAAGGAAGGCGCCGGAAGCCCGCAATAGACTGCGGTCCGCCCCCATGCGGCTTCTGGCGCTCTCCGATCTTCATCTGTCGCACCGGTTCAACCGGCGCGCCCTCGAGGAGATTCCCGCCCATCCGGACGACTGGCTGATCCTCGCCGGGGACATCACGAACGGCGATCTCCACCTGGAGTGGTGCTTTCGCCTGCTCAACCAGCGGTTCCGGCAGCTGGTCTGGGTTCCCGGCAACCACGAACTCTGGACCCCTCCGGGGAAGCGGAACGGACTCCGCGGCGAGGCGCTTTACCGGCGGCTGATCGAAATTGCGCAGTCCCACGGGGTCCTCACTCCCGAGGATCCTTATCCGGTCTTCCCCCATGCGGACGGGGACGTGTTGCTGGTCCCCCTGTTCCTGCTCTACGACTACAGTTTCCGGCCCCCCGGGATCCCCGCCGACCGGGTGATCGCCTGGGCCCGCGAGCAGAACGCGGTCTGCTCCGACGAAATTCTGCTCCATCCCGATCCGTGGCCGGGGCGCGCCGCGTGGTGCGCCGCCCGCTGCGCGGGTGCCGAGGCCCGGCTTGCCACCGTGCCCGATCTCCCCACGGTCCTCATCAACCACTTTCCCCTCGAGGAGGAACACGCGGTTCTCCCCCGGATCCCCCGCTTCCGTCCCTGGTGCGGTACCCGGCGAACCCGCGGATGGCACATCCGGCACCGTGCTCGCGCGGTGGTGTACGGCCACCTCCATGTCCGAAGGACGACCTGGCTGGACGGCGTGCCGTTTCAGGAGGTGTCCCTGGGAACACCCCGCCAGTGGGACCGAAGCCGCGGGATCGGGGCCTATCTCCGGGAAGTCATTCTGGCTCCCGGCCGGTGATGCTTCCGGGTGATGTTTCCATGACCCCATCGGCGCGTTGGTGGTCCCGGTGGCGGCAGGCGGGCCCGGCAGACATCCTCGTGGTGGATCTCCGCCCGAATCCCGCGTGGGACGAGCCGGCACGGGCGTGGCTCGATCCCGGAGAGCGGGCGCGCGCCGACCGGTTTGTCCTCAAGCGGTCCTACCGCCAGTACACCCGGTGCCGCTCGGCGCTCCGGGCGAACCTTTGCGAGCTGCTCGGCAGCGCCAATCGGGACCTGCATTTCGGCTACGGCGAACATGGCAAGCCCCATGCGGTGGTGAAGGGGCGTCGCGACGACATTGCGTTCAACGTCAGCCACAGCGGGATGCACGGCCTCATCGCGTTCGCGCCTGCGGGCCGGCTGGGTGTCGATCTGGAAGACCGGAGGCCTCGCGAGAACCTCGACGGGATCGGGGCGCGGGTGTATGGCGCCCGGGAGCTGGCGATCCTGCGCCAGGCCGAGGGAAACGCCAAGGTCGAGATCTTCTATCGACTCTGGACGATGAAAGAGGCGCTGATCAAGGCCCTCGGCGCGGGGTTCAGCCTGAACCCCGCCCGTTTCGAAGTTCCCTTGCCGATGGTTCACGGGGCTTCCCGCTGCGAATTCCGGTTTCCCCATCCGGCGGAAGTCCGCTGGCGCCTCGAGAATCTGGAAGAATCCCGGTTTGCAGCCGCGGTGGCGTTCGAACTCGGCTCATGAAGCTGCTGCTCCTCCCGGCGCTGCTCCTGGTCGCCCAGGCGAATTCCCTCGACGAGGCCCGCAAGCTGGTGGAGGCGGGCCGGACCGCCGAGGCGATAGACCTGCTTGGCAGAACCCCGGACGACGACCCGCGCCGGCTGGGCCTGCTCGCCGATCTGTTGGCGCGTGCCGGTCGGGTCCCGGAGGCGGAGCAGACCCTTGCCCTCGCCCTCCGCTCGGCGCCGGACCGGACCGAACTGGTGGTTGCCCGGGCATCCCTGCTGTTCCAGCTCAGCCGATACGACGAAGCGCGAGCGGTCCTCGAACCGGTGCTGGCCGGGAGTCCCGATCATCCGTTCGCCCATTACTACCTGGGAGCCATCCTGCTGCGTACCGGAGATCCGGTCGGGGCGGCCCGGCATGCCGAGCGGGCACTCGGACGGATGACGCCGGATGCGCCGGGCGGCGGGATCCCGCGGCATGCGGAGGCGTTCCATCCTGGATCCGCTGCGGAAGGCGGACATTCCGGCGCCGGTGGCGACCGGATCCTGCCGCGCGCCGAGGCGTTGCATCTGCTTGGCGAAGCGCGTCTGCGGGTTGGCGATGACGCGCCCGGAGAAGCGGCGCTTCGGGAAGCGCTGGAAGTCGCTCCCTGGCATCCGGGCCCGGCCTACCGGCTCGGCCAGCACCTGGTCGGGGTCGGTCGCGCCGCGGAGGGCGCGCGTTTGCTGGATCGCTTCGCCCGTGCCCGCCGGGCGGCGGAAGCAGTGGAACTCGGGATCCATCTACTCCCCCGGGATCCGGTTGCCGCCGAGCGGCAGTTCCGCGAAGCGCTCCGCGTCTTCCCCGGGCATCTCCCGGCCGCTCGACTGCTCGCCCGCAGTCGGCAATAACATTTGCGGCTCATGCCCCGAGGAGCGCTCGACTACCGATCCGCCGGCGTGGACATCGCCGAAGCCGATCGCGCCGTGGACCGGATCCGACCACTGGTCCACTCCACGGCGCGACCGGAGGTGCTGGGCTCGGTGGGAAACTTCGGCGGGCTCTTCAAGCTGGACGTCTCGCGCTACCGGAAGCCGGTGCTGGTGGCTTCCACCGACGGCGTTGGCACCAAGCTGCGGGTGGCGCGTGAGGCGGGCCGGCATGAGGAGCCGGGATACGATCTGGTGTCGCATTGCGTCAACGACATCCTGGTTCAGGGCGCCGAGCCGCTCTTCTTCCTCGACTATCTGGCGATGGGGCGTCTTGACGGCGCGGTGGTTGAAGGAGTGGTCCGGGGGATCGCCGAAGCCTGCCGCGAGTTCGGGGTGGCGCTGCTCGGTGGCGAGACGGCGGAGATGCCCGGCTTCTACCCGGGAGGGGAGTACGATCTCGCCGGGACGATCGTTGGCGTGGTGGATCAGGACCGGATCGTCGACGGGGCCGGCGTCACTCCCGGCGACGTCCTGATCGGATTGCCGTCCGACGGGCTCCACACCAACGGCTACTCGCTGGCGCGCGCCATCGTGTTCGACCGGTTGGGCCTTTCGCTGGCCGATCCGATGCCGGGGATGGGAGTCGCGGTTGCGGATGCGCTGCTGGCTCGCCACCGCTGCTACCTTCCGGTTCTTCGCCCGTTGTTGCCGGGGGGGCGCATCAAGGCGCTCGCTCATGTCACCGGCGGCGGACTCACCGGCAACCTGCCGCGGGTGCTGGTCGAGGGAACTGCGGCCGATGTCGATCTCGATTCCTGGAGCCTCCCCCCGCTCTTTCGATTTCTGCGCGAAGCCGGGCAGGTGTCCGAAGACGAAATGCTCCGTGCCTTCAACTGCGGCGTCGGGATGGTGGTCATCGTGGCCGCCGGCGACGCCGCCGACATTCTCCCCTGCCTTCCGGGCGGATTTCCACTGGGAACGGTGGGCGCCGGTTCTCCCGTGGTCCGCTACCGGGGCCGCTTATCCTGATGCAGCAGATCCAGACCATCCAGCCTCCCTCCGGCCGCCGGCTCGGTGTATTGATCTCCGGCCGGGGATCCAACCTCAAGGCGATCTTCGACGCCATCGCCGCCGGGATCCTCGACGCCGAAGTGGTGTTCGTGTTCAGCAACCGGCGCCGGGCTCGCGGGCTGGACCTCGCCCGGAGGATGGGCGTACCGACCGCCGTCCTTTCGCACCGCGCGTATCCCGACCGCGAGTCGTTCGACCGGGCGATCCTGGAAAAGCTCCGCGAGCACGGGGTGGATCTGGTCTGTCTTGCCGGGTTCATGCGGATCCTGTCCCGGGTGATCGTGGATGCCTATCCGTATCGGGTGGTGAACATCCATCCGTCGTTGCTGCCGGCGTTCCGCGGCCTGGATGCGCCCTGCCAGGCGATCGACTACGGTGTGCGTTTCGCCGGATGCACGGCCCATTTCGTGAACGAGGAACTCGACAGGGGGCCGATCATTCTCCAGGCCACAACCCGGATCGTGGACGGGGACACCCACGACAGCCTCACCTCGAGGATCCTCGACCTCGAACACCAGATCTTCCCCCGGGCGATCGGCATGGTTCTGGATGGCGGTCTCCAGCTCGCCGGGCGGCGGGTGCTCACAACCCCGGCCGCGGTGCCGGGCGGCGTCCACGGGACGGAGGAACGCAAACCCACCTATGTCCAGTGAACTGGACGCCCGGATTGCGCTGCTCGAGAAGGGGGCGGAGCGGATCGAACCGCGGAACGAGCTCCGGGAGCGGGTAGCGAGATCGCTCGCTTCGGGCGAGCCGCTGCGGGTGAAGGTGGGTTTCGACCCGTCGGCCCCGGATCTCCACCTCGGGCACACCGTCGTCATGCGGAAGATGAAGCACTTCCAGGATCTCGGTCACGAGGTCTGGTTCGTGATCGGCGATTTCACCGGAATGATCGGAGACCCGACCGGCCGCTCGCGGACCCGCCCGCAACTGTCGCCCGAGGAGATCGCGCGGAATGCCGAGACCTACCGGGAGCAGGTCTTCCGCATCCTGGACGAGAAACGAACGGTCGTTGCCTTCAACAGTTCATGGCTGTCGAAACTTGGCGCCGAAGGGCTGATCCGCCTCGCGTCCCGCCACACGGTGGCGCGGATGCTGGAGCGCGACGATTTCGAGAGGCGGTTCCGCTCCGGCCGGCCGATTGCGATCCACGAGTTCCTCTACCCGCTGGCCCAGGCCTATGACTCGGTGGCGATGAAGGCGGACTTCGAACTGGGGGGAACGGACCAGCTCTTCAACCTGCTGGTCGGCCGGCACATCATGCGCGAATACGGGTTGAAGCCGCAGGTTGCCCTCACCATGCCGCTGCTCGAGGGACTCGACGGTGCGGAGAAGATGTCGAAGAGCCTCGGAAACGCCGTCGGGGTCCAGGATGTCCCCGACGACATGTTCGGAAAGCTGATGTCCATCAGCGACGGCCTGATGTTCCGGTACTACGAGCTCCTGACCGACAGGTCTCCCGCCGAGATCGTCCGGCTGCGGGAAGCGGTCGCCGACGGATCGGTCCATCCCAAGCAGGCCAAGCTCGACCTTGCCGGGAGCATCGTTTCCGATTTCCACTCGCCGGCCGCCGC
>OZ220470.1:2680000-3016700 GCA_965115855.1 Vicinamibacteria bacterium
GCTCCCGAAGGTGCGCTCAGGCTGATTGGAAACCAGCTGCAGAGTGTAAAGGCACAAGCGCGCTTGACTGCGAGACCTACAAGTCGAGCAGATGGGAAACCAGGGCTTAGTGATCCGGCGGTCCCGTGTGGAAGGGCCGTCGCTCAAAGGATAAAAGGTACTCCGGGGATAACAGGCTTATCTAGCCCAAGAGTTCATATCGACGGCTAGGTTTGGCACCTCGATGTCGGCTCATCGCATCCTGGAGCTGGAGCAGGTTCCAAGGGTTGGGCTGTTCGCCCATTAAAGCGGTACGCGAGCTGGGTTCAGAACGTCGTGAGACAGTTCGGTCCTCATCTGTCGTGGGCGCAGGAGATTTGAGGGATGCTGGCCCTAGTACGAGAGGACCGGGCTGGACGAACCTCTGATGTACGAGTTGTCCCGCCTCGGGGCACCGCTCGGTAGTCACGTTCGGACGAGATAAGCGCTGAAAGCATCTAAGCGCGAAGCTCTGCCCAAGATGAGATCTCCCCGGGTCCTCGAGACCCCTGAAGGCCCCTGGAAGACTACCAGGTTGATAGGCCCGAGGTGCAAGGCGAGTAATCGTCTGAGCTGACGGGTACTAATCGGCCGTGAGACTTGACCACGCCGGTCCTTTTGATCAATTTGATCAAGCCGACTGGTGCAATGCACACCTTGCCGGACGCTTCCCCAATTTGAATTTTCTTTTCGGAAAATCTCGTCGGAAAAACCCGATTGAAGCATTTCCGATTGGACCATCTTGTCCCGGTGACTCTGGCGGAGGGGCCACACCCGTTCCCATCCCGAACACGGCAGTAAAGTCCTCCAGCGCCGATGGTACTGCAGCGGAAGCGCTGTGGGAGAGTAGGTCGTCGCCGGGACGCCCGTCACTTGCGGGCGGTCCACCCCTTACAATGGCTCCGTCCATGGGCCCTGACGCGAGCCGTATCCGTGTGTCGCTTGCGCTGCTGCTCGGTGTCGGGTTTGTTGTTCCCGCCGCCGCGCAACCGGGTGCGCCCCAGCAGGTCGCTGGGCCCTCCCCGGCTGCCTTTGCCCTTGAGGTTCCCCCGGTTGTCCTGACCGGAGTTCCCTTCGACGTCGCTGCGATTCCGCAGGACGGGTCCGGGAATGCGTTGCGTGGATATACCGGCAATCCGGCTCTGGAAGGAGCGGTTGCGGCCGGAGCACCGGAACGCCGGGACGATGGCGCGCTCGTCTATTCCGGCGTCCTTGCCGGCGCATCGGGCGTCGTGTCTCTCGCCGTGTCGGATGGCGCGGCATCGGGCCGGGCTCGGACCCGAGCGCTTCCCGGGGTGGTTTCGCTCTTCCCGCCCGTGGTTGCAATCGTGCTCGCCATTCTGTTTCGCCAGGTGGTGGTTGCCCTGGTGGTGGGCATCTGGGTCGGTGCGCTCCTGCTTCACGACTTCAATCCGCTCGCCGGATTCTTCGTGGGCGGCGGACGGTTCGTCATGGAGGCGGTGTCCGATTCCGACCGGGCGCACATCATTGTCTTCAGCCTGATGTTCGGCGGCCTTGCCGGAATTCTCTCCCGCAGCGGCGGCGCCCGTGGTTTCGCACAGCTCATCACCCGCTTCGCAAGGACCCACCGCCGCGGGCAGGTGAGCTCCATGCTCATGGCGCTTGTCGTGTTTTTCGACGACTACGCGAACGTGATCATCCGCGGCAATCTCATGCGCCCGATCACCGACGGGCTCCGAGTATCGCGGGAAAAGCTTGCTTTCCTCACCGATACCGGGGCGGCCTCGGTCGCCAGTACGGTTATCGTCTCCACCTGGGTGGGCTACGAAGTGGGACTGATCGATCAGGGGCTCGATCTCATCTCCCACCCCGAGGACGGATATTCGGTCTTCATCCGGACCATTCCCTATCGCTTCTATCCGATCTTTTCCTTCGCGTTCGCGTTGGCGGTGGGTTTTCTGGGACGCGATTTCGGCGCCATGCGCAAGGCCGAACTCCGGGCACTGTGCGAAAACCAGCCGCTCCGTCCGGGTTCCGAACCCGCCACCGAGACTCTCGATGAAAATCCCGCGGTCCGAAACATCTCGCGGGGTCTGTGGATCCAGGGACTCTTGCCGATCCTCGCCGTACTCGGAGTCGCCGGCGCCGGCATCTGGCTGACCGGCGTCGAGGCACTCGCGGCCGATGGGCAAGTCGGCTACGGCGTTCGCGATGTCGTCATCAATTCGGACGCCTACCGTTCGCTGCTCTGGGCGTCGGTGGCCGGTTGCGTCACCGGCATGGTGCTTGCCGTCGGACGCGGGTTGCTCACTCTCGGCGGCGCTATCGGTTCCTGGATCGACGGGCTCCGGTCCATGGTGCTCGCCATCGTGATCCTGGTGCTCGCATGGAGCATCGGCGACGTCACGAGCGAGCTCCACGCTGCCGCCTATCTCGTGCAGATCCTTCAGAATGTTCTCAGCCCGGCCCTTCTCCCCACCCTGACGTTCGTGGTCGCCGGGATCATGGCTTTCGCGACCGGGACGAGCTGGGCAACGATGGCCATCCTCATGCCGCTCGTGATTCCGCTTGGCGCCGCCCTCGCCACGAACGCCGGACTGGCCCCGTCGGCTGCCGATCCGCTGCTGATGGGCGTGATCGGCGCCGTGCTCGCCGGAGCGGTCTTCGGAGACCACTGCTCACCGATCTCGGACACCACCGTCCTCAGTTCCATGGCCTCGTCGTGCGACCATCTTGACCACGTCCGCACCCAGTTGCCCTATGCCCTCACCGCGGCGGGAATCGCCATCGTTCTCGGCATCCTCCCCGCCAGCTTCGGGGTGCCGGCGTGGATCGCGGTCCTCGTCGGGATTGCGGCGTCGGTGATTGTTGTGCGCGTGGTCGGCAAACCCGTTGAAGAAAGGACCACCGCATGAAGACGACCCGCCTTGGAGCCACCGGGCTCGAAGTCAGCCGCATCTGCCTCGGTTGCATGACCTACGGGGACCCGGGCTGGCGTTCCTGGGTGATGGACGAGGAAGCTGCCCGCCCCCACTTCCGTCGGGCGGTGGAACTCGGCATCAACTTTTTCGACACCGCCGACATGTACTCGAAGGGGGTCAGCGAGGAAGTCACCGGACGGCTTCTCCGCGAATTTCTCCCCCGCGAGGACTACGTGCTCGCGACCAAGGTCTTTTTCCCGATCACCAGAAGCACGACCAACCGGCGTGGTCTCTCACGCAAGCACATCATCGCGTCCTGCGACGCATCGCTTCGCCGGCTGAGGCTCGACTATATCGACCTCTACCAGATCCACCGCTTCGACCAGGAAACACCGATCGAGGAGACGATCTCGGCGCTGGATTCCCTCGTTGTCGCCGGGAAGGTCCGCTATCTGGGTGCGAGCAGCATGGCCGCGTGGGAGTTCGCCATGATGCTCGCCACCGCCGATGCCATGGGTTGCGAGCGGTTCGCCTCGATGCAAAACCACCTGAACCTCGTCTATCGGGAAGAGGAGCGGGAAATGCTGCCACTATGCCTCGACCAGGGCGTCGGAGTGATCCCCTGGAGCCCGCTGGCGCGCGGTTTCCTCGCCGGCACCCGTACCCGCGATCGCCGGGATACGACCCCCCGGGCCAAGGACGATCCCTTCGCCGACCGTCTGTACTATCAGGAAGCCGACTTTCGGGTCCTCGACGCTCTCCTGCGAGTGGCCGCCCGGTTGGGCGATCCGCCGGCCCGGGTCGCCCTCGCCTGGCTCCTCTCGGTTCCCGGTGTGGATTCCCCGGTTGTCGGCGTCACCCGCCCCGAACAGCTCGAAGGTCTTGCCGCCGCCACCGACCTCGTTCTGGACGAGGACACCATCGCCGAACTGGAGGCCCCCTACACTCCGCACCCGGTGCTCGGACACGAACAATCGCCGCTTCGCGGCTGAGTTCCTCCGGATCCTCCTGGCCGTTCGGCCAGGGGTCGGTCTGGCCGGGATATGCCGCGGACGCCGGGTTGTCACCGTCGCCGTCAGCCCGGAGAACCACATCGTTGTCCCCCGGTGTTCTGGTCACCGTGCTCGACGGCGACCAGGATGGATGTCCCGACCGTTGCTTTCCGAACGTCGTTGCCCGGGACCGCCGGACGAATCCGGCGCGTTCATCGCGCAACGCCCTCCCCGACTGCGGCAACGGGACCCCCGAAAACGGGGCCGACTTGTCGGCACGGTCGGATGGACGTGAAGTTGTATGCTTGGTGTCGCAGCGAGATCGGTATCAACCGGTCGAGTTTCTCGTTTCATGGAGTTGGGGTGCCCCACCGCCTGATGATCCCGGCCGGGTTTGTCTTCTTGTCGTCCGTTGCCTCTCCCGGGGACATCGCTCAAGTCGGAGTGGGTCCCCTCCCGTTCCCCATGGGGCATGGATCCCCGTTCTCTCTCCCGGAGGTCGTTTCGAAGTGACCCGAGTCCGCGCGCTGTTGATCGTCCTGTTCCTGTTTCCGGCGGTCGTTTTGGCCCAGGAAGCCGACGCTCCCGAAGACTCCCGTTGGACGAGTCGTCACTCCATCATGATCGAGGGCGAGACGGTCGAATACGACGCGGTGGTCGCGAGCACCACGCTCACGAATGATGAAGGTGGGGATGCGGCGAAACTCTTCTACACCGCCTATTTCCGCACCAACGGGGCTCCTTCCGGCGAGCGGCCGCTGGTGTTCGCCTACAACGGCGGTCCGGGTTCCGCCTCCTTCTGGCTCCACATGGGCATCATGGGACCGCGACGGGTGGTCACTCCCGAGGTCGGCCCCCAGGGTGCGCCGCCCTACCCGCTGGAGGACAACGCGTACACCCTGCTGGACATCGCCGACATCGTCATGGTGGACCCGATCGGCACCGGGTTCAGCCATGCCCTTGATGGGGTGGACGGATCGGGCTACTGGGGGATCGACGAGGACGCGCGGTCGCTCGCGCAGTTCGTACGCCGTTTCCTGAGCGAGTACGACCGCTGGAACTCGCCCCGCTACCTGCTCGGCGAAAGCTACGGCACCACGCGTTCGGCAGTGCTGGCGGGCCACTTGCAGCGCGCCAACATCGACCTCAACGGCATCATCCTGGTGTCGGTGGTGCTCCAGTTCAACACCATTCAGTTTGCCCCCGGCGACGACATTCCGTACATCGTCAACCTGCCGGCCTATGCGGTCGCTGCCCGGTACCTCGACCGGCTTCCCGGCGGCTCGCCGGATGATCTCGAAGCCTTCATGGCCGAAGTGGAGGCGTGGTCGCTGAACGAGTACGCGACCGCCCTGCTCGCCGGCAGCACGCTCGATCCGGAACGACGCGCGCGGATCATTGACCGGATGCACCAATACACCGGGCTGGACAAGGACTTCATCGACAAGTCCGACCTGCGGGTCACGGCGCCCGCCTTCGAGGCCGAGCTGCTGCGCGACGAAGGTCGGATCGTCGGCCGACTCGACGCGCGCTTCACCGGTCCCGCTGGCGATGTGCTGGGCTCTCGGCCGTCGCACGATCCGCAGTCCACCGCAATCAGTTCCGCCTATACCTCCGCCTTCAACAGTTATGTTCGTAGCGAGCTCGGCTACGACGGGGATCGGGAATACGTGCCGAGTGGCGGTACCCGAAACTGGAATTGGGGGCGGCTTGGCGCTCGAGGCGCATTCGTGCGCGGGGGCGGCACTCCCAACGTGGCGCCCGACCTCGCGCGCGCCATGCAGCGCAATCCGGATTTGAAGGTGCTGTTGGTGAACGGGATCTACGATCTGGCGACTCCGTACTTCGCCGCGGTCTGGACGATCGATCGCATGGGCCTTCCCCCGAAACTGCGCGCCAACGTGGAGCGAGCGGATTTCGCCGCCGGGCACATGATGTACGTGGAGCAGTCGCTGTTGCCGCAGTGGCGGGAGGATGTCGGTGGCTTCATCCGGCGGACTTCGACTCGTCCCTGAACTCCGGGAACGCGGGAGCGCAGTCCGCGGGCTGTCATCGAAGGACCGTCGTCGAGGGTTCATCGCCTTGAGCCGCAAGGCGCGGCTTGCGCCCCGGAACATCCGGCATTTCGGGCGCATCGACGACTTGCTCGCCGAAGACTGGTCGGCTCCCGTCCCCACCCTGTCGCGCCAGCGCGCCAAGCCGTGACATCAGTCGCTCCGGCCCGGAAACGGGTCCGAAGGCCTTGATCCCGGCACACCTCTCCGATTGGGTAGCCGCCGGCGAATCCGAGACCCAGGAGTTCAAGACGACGACCGGACAGCGCGGCGAAGTGGCGAAGACGGCCTGCGCGATGTTGAACCACCGCTGAGGACGGGTGCTCATCGGCGTGGCGCCCGATGGAGCAGTGAAGGGGCAGCAAGTCGGTGGTGACACGCAGGAGAAGCTCGCGCAGCATTTGCAGCGGATTGATCCTCCGGTGTTCCCACAGATCGAGTGTGTCGAGATCGGTGAGGGGCGCTTCGTGATCGCGGTAACGGCTTCTGCTGGTCTCAGCCCTCCGTATCGGTATGGAGGGTGACCGTGGCGCCGGGTGGGTTCGGTGAACGTTCCCTTGTCGGAAGACGAATCCAACCGGATGCTCCTCGAGCGGCTTCACGGGCAGCGGCGCTGGGAAAACGAAGCGGCTACCGGTTGGACCGTGGCCGATCTCGATCATGCCGAGATCATCGAGACGGTGGACGAAGCGGTACGCCGCGGACGGGTGAGGGCGTCCAGTGCCCGCGATCCGGAAACGATATTGCGCGGTCTCGGTCTGATGCGGAGGGATGAATTGTTGCGAGCGGCAGTGGTCCTGTTCGGACGGAGCGAGGGGCCCTGTAAGAAATTTTGTGTGTTGAGTGATTTTGACTGGGTTCATGGGATCGGCGCCACTTGGCGTTCTGGGCCGGATGGAGGGAGCGGAGCGACCGGAGGCCGGACCAGAACGCGCGCCCCGGCGAGCACCCACCTTCCCCTCGCGGGAGCTTCGCAGCGCCTTCGGGGATGGCGTGTCCGTTCATCTTCCTTCCTCAGGCGGTGGGCGCAAACCGCTCGCCGAACTGGATGGCGAACTGCGCCTTGGCAGCTTGCCACACCTGGGGCGGTCTCTTCCACTTCACCGTGATGTTGCGCAGTGCCAAGTACATCAGCTTCGTCGCCGCCTCGTCACTTGGGAAGTGCCCCTTGTTCCGGATCGCCTTCCGAAGCTGGCTGTGCAGGCTCTCGATCGCGTTCGTCGTGTAGAGAATCCGCCGCACCTCCGGTGAAAACGCCAGAAACGGGATCACCTCATCCCATCGGCGCCGCCAACTCCGCGCCACCGCACCAAAGCGCTTCCCGTACGGACCCGACTCGAAACGATCCAGTTCCACCCCGGCGGCCTCCGCCGACGGCGCCGTGTAGATCCCTTGCAGCGCCTTCGCCAGCGAACCCCGTTCCTTCCACGATGCGAACTGCAGGGAATACCGAATGAGATGAACCACGCAGGTTTGCACCACGCACGCCGGATACTCCGCCCGGATCGCCTCCGGGAACCCCCTCAAACCGTCCACCACCGCAATCAGCAAGTCCTTGACACCCCGTGCCTTGAGCTCGTTCATCACCCGTAGCCAGAACTTCGCGCCCTCTGTCTGCTGGATCCACAGCCCCAGAACCTCCTTCTGACCGTCGCAGGTGTACCCGATCGCAAGGTATGCCGCCTTGTTCCGCACAAGCCCCTCGTCCCGGATCTTCACCCGCAGCGCGTCAAAGTACACCACCGCGTACGTCGCTTCCAGTGGACGGTTCTGCCACTCCGTCACCTCCTCCAAAACCCCGTCGGTGACCGCCGAGATCAGCGCCGGGGAAACCCCCATCCCGTACAACTCCTCGATGTGCGCCTGGATGTCCCGCGTGCTCATCCCCCGCGCGTACATCGCAATGATCTTCTCATCAAATCCCGGAAGGCGACGCTGGTACTTGGCCACCAGAACCGGGTCGAAGCGCCCCTGCCGATCCCGCGGGATGTCCAAAACGATCCGCTCGTCGCCCGTGTCCACCGTCTTCCGCGACGTCCCGTTGCGGTGGTTCCCCGTCCGCCGTTCCCCCGAATCCGCCAAGTGGGCCTCCATCTCGGCCAGCAGCATCCGCTCGGCCAAGGCCTTCTTCAAGTCCCCCGCCAAGGACTCGAAATCCGCAGCCCCGGAGGCGCCCCGCATGGCGATCAGTTCATCCAGCAGCTCGCGTGAGATGCCGTCGTTGTGCTTCTTGGCCATTTCTTCGACTCCTTGCGAAAAAAGTCATGGTAGGCCTCGAACACACAAAATTCTGAACAGGCTCGAGCGAAGGGATGGGTGTCGAGTATCCCCAGTGCCTGCTGCGGGTGGCGAGATTCCGGGGGATCACGAGGACCGAGTTCCTCGACAACCGGCAGTTCCGTGGGAATGCGTTCGAGCTCTTGCGGATAGCCGAACGTTTCCTGATCGAGAGCCTGCCGATCGCGAGTCGGATCGAACCCGGTTTGTTCGAGCGAGTGGACGAACCGCTCTATCCTCCGGAAGCGCTACGCGAAGCGGTGGCCAACGCGATCTGTCATCGGGATTACGCCGCCGGGGGTGGCTCCATCGGAATAGCGATCCACGATGATCGCTTGGAGGTTTCTTCGACCGGCCAGCTGCCCTTCGGTCTCACGCCCGAAGGTCTTTTCGAGCCTCACGAGTCGCGACCGTGGAATCCCCTGCTCGCAGATGTGTTTTACCGCCGGGGAATCATCGAGAGGTGGGGACGAGGCACCACCATGATGGCCGAACTGACTCGGCGCGCCAGGCTGCCACGGCCGGAGATCACGGAAACGGCGGGCGCGGTCGTGGTTCGTTTCCGTTCCGGTCGGACGATTCCTCCCCGGCGGGCGGAGCACGAATTCACGCAGCGGCAGTACATGATCCTGACGGTGCTGGAAGAGGCGGCGGCTTCTGGGGTGGCGCTCCGGGACATCCTGCGTCACCTGACCAACGGCGCGTCGGTCCGTCAGGTGCGGAACGATCTGCAGGTGTTGCGCGTGCTGGATCTGGCGGAACCCATCGGCCGTGGTCGGGGAGCACGTTGGTGCCGGCGGTCGTGATCCCGGGGAATCGAGGATGACGACGAGTCGCCGGTGCTGTCGGGGATCGCGAACCGGACAGTGAAGGCCGGCCAGGCGGTGGACATCACGGCGGTGGCGACGGACGGGGACAACGACCCGATCACCTACGCCTGGACGCGCAAGGCGATGGATCTTCATTCGGGCACATTTGGGCGTATTCGGGCGCATTCGGGCGCATTCGGGCGCATTCGGGCGCATTCGGGCGTATTCGGGCGCATTCGGGCGCATTCGGGCGCATTCGGGCGTATTCGGGCGTATTCGGGCGCATTCCGAAGTTTGTGGGTGCGCGGGGCGGGTTCCGGACGGGGACTACTCCCGCCAGGGGAAGGGAGGTCGGCGACGGTGCCAGTCGGTCTCGCGCTGGAAGGCCATCCCGAAGTCCAGAACCGACTGGTCGTCCATCGGGGAGCCGACAATCTGGAGCGAGAGTGGAAGATCATCCTCGTCGAATCCGCACGGAATCGCGAGACCGGGGTGGCCCACCAGGTTGGCAATGTAGTTGAGTCGCGGCGTGCGGTCGTTCCTCTCGTCGGGCGGTTCCCATTCGTTCCGTGCCGGGATCGGCCATCCGTTGCGGACCATGCGGAGCGCGGCGCCATTGGGCCAGGTGGGGGCGATCACCGCGTCGTAGCGGGAGAGGATCTCGTCCGCCTCGCGAACGAGCTGGTTGCGAATGCGTTGGGCCGTCAGGTAATCGGCAGCGGGCAGCATGCGCCCCGCCATCCAGCCGGCGCGCCGGTCCTCGTTGAACGAGAACATCCGGGCGGCGCTGCCGTCCTCGAAAAGCGACTTGAAGTTGGTCCCGCTCTCGACGGTCACGATGGTGGTGAAGAGCGCCCCGGTCGGAAAGTGCGGCAGGTCGATGTCCACCACCTCCACGCCCATCCCGGCAAATACGTCCAGCGCTTCCTGGAAGACCCGGCGTGTGGTGTCCGATTGCGAGAGCAGGAATTCGGCGCGATGGACGCCCAGCCGCCGGCCCCGCATGGCGCCCGGATCGGCGCGGAAGCGGAACGGCTGTTCCGCGGTCGAGGGGTCGCGTGGGTCCGGCCCGGCGATCCGCTCGAGGATGTGTCCGCAGTCCTCGGCCGACCGGCCGACCGGACCGATCTTGTCGAGGCTCCACGAAAGCGACATGCAACCGAAGCGGCTTACCCGGCCGAATGTGGGTCGGAGACCCGAAGCACCCACTGCCGATGCGGGAAAGACGATGGAACCGCCGGTCTCGGTCCCGATCCCGAACCCGATCAGCCCCGCCACCGCCGCCGATACCGTGCCGCTGGAGGATCCGAAGCTGGTCCGGTCCAGCTTCCACGGATTGAGCGCCGAACTCGTGTTGCCGCCAGCGAACTCTCCCAACGAGTTCTTGGCCATCAGCACCGCTCCGGCGTCCTCCAGCCGGTCGACCACCGCGGCGTTCCGATCGGGAACCCGGTCGTGGAAGATTCCCGATCCCCAGGTGGTGCGGATGCCCCGGGTGTCCAGCAGATCCTTCACGCCGTAGGGAATGCCGTGGAGGATGCTGCGGGTGTTCCCCGCCCGGCGTTCCCGGTCGGCGCGCTCGGCGGCCGCCAGCGCGTGGTCCCGCGCGATCGTGACCATGGTGGCGAGTTTGCCTTGGTGGTCTTCGCGCGGCTCGCTCGGGAGTTCGAAGGGAGGCGCGTCCAGTTCCTCTGCCCGGTCCAGATACGCCCCGGTCAGTTCCACCGAGGTGAATGCACCGTCCCGGAGACCGGCGGCCAGCTCGCCGAGGGTAAGGAAGAAGGTGGCCTCGTCCATCCTCAACCCCGCCGGAAGATCGTCAGCGGTGGTTCGTCGGGTTCCAGCGGAAACTCGCGGAGCGTCCGCTGGACCCGGGCCATGTTGGCGAGGGCCTCGCGCAACCGATCGAGTTCCACCGGATCCTCGTAGATGCCCCGGGGACCCTGATGGTCGAGCAACAGCTGCGCGGTTCCGACGGACACCTCGCCAGTGTCCTCGACCTCCGCGCAGGCCTGATGCCAGAGGGAGCCCGCCGTGATCGCGGCGGCCAGCCCGGCGAAATCGCGGCGGCGCATCGTGGTCGTTACAGCTTGCTGGTCGCCTCCGCAATGTTGTCGAGCGCCAGCTTGATCAGTTGCCTCGACGTGCCAAGGTTCATCCGCACGTGGTTCTCGCCACCGGGGCCGTAATTCGACCCGGGATTGGTGTACACACCGGCATTCTCGACCAGCCAGCGGACAACCATGTTTTCGGGCGTGACCGGCTCTTCCGCGGTCTTGTTTTCCGTCGCCGCCCTTCCCGCGGCATCGATTCGATCGGCGAGACCGGCAACGTCCAGCCAGGCGAGATAGGTGCCCTGTGCCTTGGTGTATTTCATCTGCGGGATGTTCTCGCGGATGTACTGCTCGACGAAATCGTGGCTTCCGTCGAGATAGACCAGCAGCTGGTCGAGCCATTCCGCTCCGCCCCGAAGGGCGGCATGGTGCGCCACCACCCCGAGCGAGTTGGTTTGCGCCATGTGCTGTTCCTGGGTCTTGCGGAAGAACTCCGGGTTCGTGGTGTGGAACCAGGCGACCTTCATGGCGGCGAGGCTGAAGGTCTTGCTCCCCGACTGGAAGGTCATGCTGTTGTGCACCACGTCCTTGTCGGGCAAGGTGGCAAATGGGGTGTACGTGTTGCCCTTGGTGACGAAGTCGCAGTGGATCTCGTCGGCCAGCACGACGACACGCCGCTCGAGGCAGAGCCGGCCCAGTCGCATGAGGTCTTCCGGTGACCAGCAATTTCCGGTCGGATTCTGCGGATTGCAGAGAATCAGCACATCGGTTTCGTTCGAGATCCGGGATTCGATGTCGTCGAAGTCGAATCGGTGGACTCCGTTGTCGACGAGAAACGGACTCTCTTCGGCGAGAGTGTGGGATTCCCGCAAGTCGGTGTAGAAACCGCTGTAGGTGGAAGTTGTGAGAAGGACCTTGCTCCCCGGCCGCGCGAGCGCCTTGAGCGCTGCGATCAGCGCTGGATGGACGCCGTCGGAGAGGGCCATCAGGTCGGGATCGATCTCCAGGCCGTGACGCGTCCGGTTCCAGTCCACGATCGCCGGGAAGAAGTCCTTCAGCATGTGGAGGTAGCCCCAGTTCTCGTGTCGAACGCGCTTTGCCAGGGCCTCGGTGACGACCGGGGCGCACTTGAAGTCCATGTCGGCGACGCCCATCGCCACCTGGATGTTCTCGGGACCGTAGTCCTCCCTGATCTTGTCCCACTTGTTGCAGTCGGTCCCGACCCGGTCATACGGCGTGTCGAAGTCGAATGGGCCTGGGTTGTCCTGGAGGGGAGAGGCCGCTGCCGGTGGAACCATCGAGGCCCCACCGGTCGCCGCGCTGGCGACCGCGGCCGCACCCGCACCCTTCAGGAACATCCGTCGGTTTAACTGGATTCCTTCCGTCATGATCCTGCTCCTCATGGTTTTCGGCTTCGTTGTTTCCGCGCCGGTGAAGGGAAGGTTGGCGACTATATGCGGTTTCCCCGTCAGCCCGCAAAAGGCTGATCGTGTGTCGGATTCGGAGCCTGCGGTCCGTCACTTCGAGACCCGGCAGGCCGCGTCCCCCCTTTCTGTCCTCCCGACGCCTGGTCCGGCCTGATCCCGCTTCCGCGCCGAGCGCCGCATCGGCCGGTTCGAGGTGATCCGGAATGCCGCGGCCCGCGACGCAACTACCAACTCAGCATTCCCGAGAGCGCGAGCTGCCGGTCCCTCGTTCCGATGATGCTCTCCCGCTGCGCCCCGGCGAGGTCCAGCCGGAAGAGGGGACCCAGCTGGTAGCGGGTGCCGAGCCGCACCGCACGGCCCATCTCCGCCATCCGGAGGCCCGCGTACGGTGTCAGCACCCCCGCCAGCGGAAGCCCGAACCCGTGGCCGCCCTCCGCCGTCAGCCGCCGCTCCGACCGCAACCCCGCCATCGGGGTCGGCGAGAACGCCGGACTCCGGTCGAACATCTGGCCGATCCCGCTCTCCGTGCCCCCCTGCGACGGCGCCACCTTCAGGAACGGCCCCCGCCCCTCATCACCGGGATCGAGGCTCACCATCGCCCCCACGCCCCACTCGCGGCGGTCCGTCTCGGCGTGCGTGACCAGCGCCCGGCTACGCACCTCCACCGTCAGACCCGGGTCCCGCATCCGGTACGCCACGCTTCCCCCGACCTCGACCCCTGCGCCCTCCACCGCGTCGCCCCGGTCGTACAGAACCCCCACCTCCAGCGCCGGCGTCAGCGTCCCCGTGCCCAGCGTCCGCTCGTGCGAGCCCTCCAGCATCAACCGCAACCGACTGGTGTGCGCGGTCAGGCCCTCGAGGCCCGACTCCGAGGCGGTGGTGAACCGCGCATACGAACCCTCGCCCTTCAGCGCCAGCCGGGTCATCCCTCCCACGAGCAGGTCGGCGTCCCGGAACAGCACGCTCCGACCGCCGAGGGCCCCGCTCGCAAACGACATCCCCGCGTCCCGCTTGCTCATCCCCGTCTCGGTCACCCGCACCTCGCCCCGACCGTAGCCCCCGCTCGCCCACAGGTTCGACCCGTCGGGCGCCAGCCACGCAAGGTAGGGGTGGGCCGAGGTCAGGCCCGCCTCGTAGAGGCCGGCCACCGATCCGGTCGCGGCGGCGCTGGTCGCATCGAAGTCCCCGGTCGCGTGCGACACCACGATCCCCGCCAGGAGATCCGAACCGATCCGCATGTCCGCGCCCACGTGCGCCGACCACAGTCCGCCATCCCACGAGACCTCCTGGTCGGCCCCGGAGAGTGACAGTCGCCCGCCCCGGCCCCAGACGCCGATCGCCGGGAACCCGCGTTCTTCCTCGTCCGCGCCGAGCGTCATCCCGAACGCCGCTCCGTCCAGCACGTCGGCGAGCCGCAAGGCTCCGCCCTGCTCCCCGAATGCCGTCCGATCCCCGAACGCACCCGTCCGACCGCCGTGCCGCAGTTCGAGTACTCCCCCGGAGGAGGCGGACATCGGCGTGGCGCCGAGGCGCAGTTCGCGCGCCGCATGGCCCGCCGACACCGACTCGATCCGGTCGGCAACCGCACCCAGCGTCTGCGTGGCGAACCCCGCCGCGAACTGCGGAAGGATCACCTCGTTCAACCGGTTCGCCCGGCCCAGCGCCTCCGCCGACGTCGTGTTCCGCACCGTCACCGACACCGAATCCGCCGTCACCCCGCCGTAGTCCCCGCCCGACACCCGGTGGCTCACCGTCGCCATCATGTCCGCCAGCGAGTCCTCGTCCTCCACCCCGCTCACCGTCACCGTCTGCGGGGTGTCCCAGTTTGCGGCGGTGAAGGAGAGCGCCCCCGAGACCGTCGCCGCTCCCCCGTCGCTGCTGGTCGGGGTCACGGTCACCGGACCCGTCGGCTCACTGGTCAGCACCACCGTGTACGTCCCGCTTCCGTTCTCGTCCACCGTCAGTTCGGTCGGGGTCACCGTCACCCCCGCGGTGTCGTTGTCGGCCACCCGCACGGCAACCGCGTCGGCCTTCACGGCGCCGTAGTCCCCGCCCGAAACCTCGTGGGTCAGGGTCGCGGTATCCGCCACCGCGTCGGCGTCCTCCTCCGCCCGAACCGTCACCGTCTGCGCCGCGTTCCAGTTCGCGGCGGTGAACCCGAGCGACGCCGGCGTTACCGTGATGTCCCCCGCCGCGCCAGTGATCGCCACCGTCACCTCCGCCGTCGGCTCACTGGTCAGCTTCACCGTGTAGGTCCCGCTGCCCCCCTCGTCCACCATCAGTTCGGTCGGGGTCACCGCAACCCCCGCCTCGTCGTTCTCGGTCACCCGCACCGACACATCGGCGATCGAAACCGAACCGTAGCCCCCGCCCGACGCCTCGTGGGTCAAGGTGGCTGTGTCCGCCACCGCGTCGGCGTCCTCCGCCGCGCTGACCGTCACCGTCTGCGCCGTGTCCCAGTTCGACCGGGTGAACGTCAGCGAGGATGGAGAGACCGTCACGTCCCCGGACGCGCCCGCCACCGTAACGGTGACCTCGTCCGAAGGACGCCGGCCCAGGACCACCGTGTAGCCGGCGGCGCCACCCTCCGACACCCGCAGCGTCGCAAGCGACACCGTTACGCCCTTCGTCCCCGAAGGGCTCGTCGAGCCGCCGCCTCCGCCGGAACCACCGCCACCCCCGCCGGAAGCCGCCAGCCTTGCGCGCACCGGCGCATCCGGGCCGGCCCCGGGGCCGGCCGCGTTCACCGCGCGCACCTCGAACTGGTACGCGGTGCCGTTCGTCAGCCCACTCACCACGTGGCGGGTCGTGCCCGCGCCGGACCCGTCAATGTCCGTCCACTCGCCCCACTCGCCGCTGCCGGCCTTCTGCCGGTATTGCCACTTCGTGACCGTGGGGTTCGCCAGGTCGGTCCAGGTCAGCGTCACCGAGCCGGCGCCCGCCGCGGCGGCGAGCCCGGTCGGCTTCGCCGGCGCCACGCCGCTCTCCACCACGCTCACCGCCACCGAGGCGATGGTCACCGAACCGTAGCCGCCCCCCGAGGCGCTATGGGTCAGCGTCACGTCGGGGTCTGTGTTCGTGTCCGTGTCCGTTCCCGCGTTCACCGTCACCGTCTGCGGGGTGAACCAGTTCGCCGTGGTGAAGGTCAGCGGCGAGCCCGATACCGTCACGTCGCCCGACGCGCCGCCCACCGTGATCGTCACATCCGCCGACGGCGCCGTGTCGAGCCGCACCGTGTAGGCGCCGCTGCCGCCTTCCGCCAACCTCAGCGCCGCGGTCGAGACCGTCACGCCGGGCACCGTCGGCTCCGTCGGCGTCGCCGTTACCCAGCCCGTCTCGGCGCCATTGCCCGCGGGGTTCACCGCGCGCAGCCGGAAGCTGTATTCGCTGCCGTTGTCCAGGCCCGTCACCGTGCGGGTCGTCGTGGTGGCGCCCGCGCCCGGAATCGCGGTCCAGGCCGCGCTCGCCCTGACGCCCGTCTTGCCGTGGCGCAGCTCGTAGCCGGTGATGCTCGCATCGCTCGGGTTGGTCCACGTCAGCACCACCTGACCGTTGCCCGCCGTCGCCGCAAACCCCGTCGGGGCGACCGGCAGCGAAACCGACTCGGTCACGCTCACCACCACATTGCCGATGCTCACCGAGCCGTAGCCCCCGCCCGACGCGCTGTGCGTCAGCGTCACGTCGGGGTCCGTGTCCGCGTCCGGATCCAGGCCGGCGTTCACCGTCACCGTCTGCGCCGTGCTCCAGTTGTTCACCGCAAACCGCAACTGCGAATCCGGCACCGTCACGTCGCCCGACGCGCCGCCCACCGTCACCACAACCTCTCCCGAAGGCTGCGTGTCCAGCTTCACCGTGTAGCTCCCGGTCCCCCCTTCATCCACCGTCAGCGCGCCGGACGACACCGTAACCCCCTTCGTGTCGTCCTCCGTCACCGTCACCACCACATCGTCGACCGAAACCGAGCCGTAGCCCCCGCCCGACGCACTGTGCGTCAGCGTCACGTCGGGGTCCGTGTCCCCGTCGGGGTCCTGCGCCGCGCTCACCGTCACCGTCTGCGCCGTGCCGTAGCTGGTGCTGGTGAACGTCAGGCTCGGTGGACTCACCGTCACGTCGCCCGACGCGCCGCCCACCGTCACCGTCACATCCGACGACGGCGCCGTGCTCAACTTCACCGTGTAGCTCCCGCTCGCTCCTTCCGTCACCGTCAGCGCCGACTTCGAAACCACCACCCCCACCGGCGTCGCCGTCGCCTGGTCCGACCAGACCGACTGAACGGCCGACGGTCCGCTGCCGCGCCGCGCGAACAGACGGAACGTGTAGGCCGTCCCGTTCGTCAGCCCCGTCACCTTGGTGCTCGTCGCGCTGCCGTCCGAAACCGTCCGGGTCGGTCTCGTGCCCCAGGACTGGGCCTCCGTCTTGTACTGGTAACCCCAATTCGCGATATTCGTCAGGGCGCTCCAGCTCAGGGTGACCGAGCCGTCGCCCGCCGCCACCGTCAGAACCGGCTTCGGCGGCTTCGCCAGCGCCGCCGGAGTCGACGAGGGCGTCGCCGTCACCCAGTCCGTGGCGGCGCCGTCGCCCGCGCTGTTCACTGCGCGCAGCTTGAAGCTGTATTCGGCATCGTTGTCCAGCCCCATCACCGTGTGGGTCGCCGTGGTCGCGCCCGAACCCGGGATGGCGGCCCACGTCGCGCTGCTCCTGTCGCCCGTCTTGTCGTAGCGCAGCTTGTAGCCGGTGATGCTCGCATTGTTCGGGTTGGTCCACGACAGCACCGCCTGTCGGTCGCCCGCCGCCGCCGCAAACACCGTCGGCTTCGCCGGGACCTGGCCCCCGCCCGAACCCACCGTCACCGACACCGTCCCCGCATCCGGGATGAACGTCTTCGAGGCCCCTGTCAGCGTGAACGCATGGTTGATCGTCGCCGTCCCCGCCGCCACCCCGGTCACCCTCACCGTCTGCGGCACGTTGTAGTTGGTGTCGGTGAAAGTCAGGCTCGACGGACTTACCCTCGCCTTGCCCGCCGCCGAACTCGAGAGCGCAAGCGTGCCCGCAAACGCCTGGTTCAGCTTCACCGTGTATGTCGCCGTCTGTCCCGGCGAAACCGTCACCGGCGCATCCGCGAACGTCAGCGCCGGCGAATCCGGCTTGTTGACCGTCAGCTCGATCACATTGGACTCAGGGCCGTCCCAGTTGAAGGAGCCGAGGCCGCTGATGATGCGAGACCCGGCCGGCTGGACGTGATATTCGTGCACCGCGCCGTGCGGCGACCCCGAAGTTGACCATTGCCGGGTACCGGCGCCGCCCGTGTAGCTCGGCCCGCCCCATGTTGTTCTACCCCTGGCCCGGTAATACGCGTACCAGAGGCCGACGTGATTGGCGTTGTTGACGATCTTGTGCGGGCCGCCGGAGGTCGTCATCCAGGTGAGATTATGCGCGCCGTCGGCACCCGCCGTGCCCGTCAGCACCGCCGCAACCGGAGCCCCCGGCGTGGCCGTCTGTTCCGCCGACGCCGTACCGTTGCCGGCATCGCTCACCGCCCGAAGCTTGAACGCATAGGCCGTGTCGTTGGTCAGACCCGTCACTTCGGTGTGGGTCGTCGTCGCCGTTGAACCCGAAATCGCCGTCCACGAACCGTAAGTCCCGGTTCCCGCCTTCTGCTGATACTCCCAACCGGTGATGCCGGCATTGTTCGGGTCGGTCCAGGTCAGCCACACCTTCGTGTTGCCCGCAGATGCCTCGAACCCCGCCGGCGCGGCCGGTACGAGAGGCGCGACGGTCGTCGCGCTCTCCTCCGCGGAGGCCGCGCCGGCGCCCCCGGCATTGCGCGCCCGGACCCGGAACGTGTATGCCGTGCCGGGCTTCAGGCCTGTCACGGTGGTTCCGAGGGTATCCGGGATACCCGTAGACTGAAGCGAAGCCGCCGTCCACGCACCGTAACTCCCGGTACCCTCCTTGTACTGATATTCCCAGGTGATCCCGGATTCGATCGGATCGCGCCACCTCAGAAAGATCTCGCTCGGTTTGCCGGAAACCGGGTTGGCGCTCAGATCCCTCGTCCGGTCGGGAACCTGCACGACGGTGAACGTGGTGATTGTCGACGCCTCGCTCGCCGCCGTGCCGTCATGGCCCTTCCAGTGCCAGCGGACCGTATGGACGCCGACGCCCAGCGCGGGGCAGGGATACAGGTTCTGGCCGACTCCCGTCCGCACGCTGTCGATATTGCTCGAGATCCGGACGCCGTGGGTGCCGTGCGACAGCGCCGCATGTTGGGCAACAGCCGTCTTGCCGGGGCGCGACTCCAGATAGGTCGTGTCGCCCGCCGTGACCGAAAGAAGGTTGAAACACGCGTCCACCTTCCCGCCGGACGACGTCACGGTCAGGGTCTGGCTCGCAGTGGAGACCAGCGTCGGGGTCGCCGCCCGCGCCGTGGCCTCGACCCAGCCCTGGTTGTTGACGGTGCTGATGGCGATCGTGGTCCGGCCGCCCGGACCCACCAGCCGAACCCGGAAGAGGCTGGTGTTGCCGTTGGTTGCCCCCGTCAACGCGACGCTTCTGCCGTTGACGCTGACAGACAGATTAATCCACCTGCCCTCTCCGTTTCGGTTGTTCGTGACGTCGATCCACTCGGCCTGCCAGGCCACCGCGCCATCCGTGGAGCCGTTGTACTCCCATTGGAGAGAGAATTGACCGTCCAACCCGGTCACCGTGAGGGCGACAGCCGACAGCGCCACGGAGACCTGGTTGGAGGCTCCAAACCCTCCGCCAGCGCCGGGATCGGAGGGTCTTATCTGGAAGATATGGACGCCGGTAGACAAGCCCGTTACGGTGTGGGTTCTGATATTCGGGTTGCTTGCGCTTCCCGGCACTATCTGATAATTGCCTGAATTGCCTGACGACCCCACGCGGTATTCCCAGCGTTTTATTCGATCCGCAGCAAAAGTGCTTGTCCAGTTGAGCGTGACCGCGTCGACGCCTGTTTGCGTGGCAGTCAGGGTAACGGTCCCCTGCGCCTGCGCGTCCTGCGGCGCAAGGGCGGCGGTCAGCGCGATAAAGAGGCAGGCGACAAACTCCGCCCTCAGGAGGCGCATACCGGATCAGCCCCGCGCCCGGATTTCGGGGGGGGGGGGGTAGAGAGACTACGTTGAGGCGGTAAGGGGCACCGACCCGTATCCGTGATGTGCATGGTGGCGTTGCTTGGAATTGCGATCATGAAATCCTCGAAACTGGAGGCCGGAATGTGCGTATGCCCGGGCGAACGGATCCTGCTGGACCGAATGGGAGATTCTCCCACAACAGTCGGTCGGCGATCAAATCAAAGGCACGGGATCAAGGGACGGGTAATCGGTCTCGAGCAAGGGGGGGAACGCCAGCCGCAGAATCTGCGGAAGGGGAGCGTGGGTCGGTCGGCGATCCGGGCCAGGATTCCCCGCCTTGCCGGCCCGAAGCGCGGGCTTCGCGCCGGGATCACGAGGCCCTGCCTTGACCCATCCTGAAACCGAACACATCGGATCTGCTCCCAGCCGGTACGGCCTGGAGCAGCCCGGTATCCGTTATCCGCGCCGGGTTCGCTGGAACCTGTCCACCGCCGCCCTGACCCGGGAGGCGGTCTTCCGCGGCGAGGCCATCCTCGCCCATGGCGGGCCCGTCGTGGCTGGACAAGTACGTCGTGGGCCGTCCCGAGACCGATCCCGATGTCTGGTGGGCTCCCTACAACCGGCCGTTCCCGCGGGAGCGAGCTGCGCTGGCGGTTCACTGCCTGTCTCCAGAACCGGGAGCTCTTCGTTCAGGATTGCCGGTATGTGGATTGGTGTGACGGGGTGTGCCGCAGCCGCGACGGCGGTGGCTCCTGCAGCGGATGGGCCTCTCGAGCGATCCGAACACATCGGAAAGATCCTGGTGGATCCGCGGGACGGGAATCGGGTGCTGATCGCGGCCGAGGGGCCGCTGTGGAGCGGAGGTGGGAAACGCGGCAACCCAGGCCACAAGGCCGATGGTCCGCCCGCTCCGGTGCGGAGGAACCAGCAGGGCCGCCGCATAGCGGGTCAGGGGGTAGGCGGCGTGGCCTCCTCCGACCATGAGCGCGGCGACAGGTACAGGACGAAGGCGTCGTCCCGGAGAGCCGCCAGGGAAGAAAGAAGGGCGCCGGCGGAGGCGAGTGCGAGGGTGTCGGGGCGCCCCAGGCGGGGAACGAGCAACGGCAGCAGGGGCGCACCGCCGGCGATCCCGAAGAGCAGCAGGGCATTGGGTCCGCCGACCCACAGCGAATCGGCCCGTTGGCGGGCAGAAACGATGGGGATCGAGATGATGATCAGGAGGTGGGCGGTCGCCTCCAACACGGTTCCGGCGAGCAGCACGGCGAGGGCACGCGCCGGGCGCAGCGGACGATCCGGTCGGGTCAGTTTCTTGTCCGCAGTTCGAGATCGGCGAGCGCCTTCCGCGCCGCCGGCGCGAGGCTCTCCCCGGTGCCGAGTGCTTCGACCTCGTCGGGCGGGAGACCGAGACCGTGCGCCTCGACCTGGACCTCCTTGAGCGCATCGTCTGACCCGGCTGGCAACCGGGGCAGAGAGAAGGCTTCGGGGTTATCCGCCTCGCCGGGGGCCTCCTCCAAGGTCGGAGGCCCGCTCACCAGCTGAGGGCGCCCGAGAGCGCGAGCTGCCGGTCCCTCGTTCCGATGACGCTCTCTCGCTGCGCTCCGGCGAGGTCCAGCCGGAAGAGCGGACCCAGCTGGTAGCGGGCGCCGAGCCGCACCGCACGGCCCATCTCCGCCATCCGGAGGCCCGCGTACGGTGTCAGCACCCCCGCCAGCGGAAGCCCGAACCCGTGGCCGCCCTCCGCCGTCAGCCGCCGCTCCGACCGCAACCCCGCCATCGGGGTCGGCGAGAACGCCGGGGTCCGGTCGAACATCTGCGGCAGGCCGCTCTCCGTGCCCCCCTGCGACGGCGCCACCTTCAGGAACGGACCCCGTCCCTCATCGCCGGGATCGAGGCTCACCATCGCCCCCACGCCCCACTCACGGCGGTCCGTCTCGGCGTGCGTGACCAGCGCCCGGCTCCGCACCTCCACCGTCAGACCCGGGTCCTGCATCCGGTACGCCACGCTTCCGCCGACCTCGACTCCCGCGCCCTCCACCGCGTCGCCCCGGTCGTACAGAACCCCCACCTCCAGCGCCGGCGTCAGCGTACCCGTGCCCAGCGTCCGCTCGTGCGATCCCTCCAGCATCAACCGCAACCGGCTGGTGTGCGCGGTCAGGCCCTCGAGGCCCGACTCCGAGGCGGTGGTGAACCGCGCATACGAACCCTCGCCCTTCAGCGCCAGCCGGGTCATCCCTCCCACGAGCAGGTCGGCGTCCCGGAACAGCACGCTCCGCCCGCCCAGGGCTCCGCTCGCAAACGACATCCCCGCGTCCCGCTTGCTCATCCCCGTCTCGGTCACCCGCACCTCGCCCCGACCGTAGCCCCCGCTCGCCCACAGGTTCGACCCGTCGGGCGCCAGCCACGCAAGGTAGGGATGCGCCGAGGTCAGGCCCGCCTCGTAGAGGCCGGCCACCGATCCGGTCGCGGCGGCGCTGGTCGCATCGAAGTCCCCGGTCGCGTGCGACACCACGATCCCCGCCAGGAGATCCGAACCGATCCGCATGTCCGCGCCCACGTGCGCCGACCACAGTCCGCCGTCCCACGAGACCTCCTGGTCGGCCCCGGAGAGTGACAGCCGTCCACCCCGGCCCCAGACGCCGATCGCCGGGAATCCGCCCTCCTCCTCTTCTTGGCCGAGCGTCATCCCGAACGCCGCACCGTCCAGCACGTCGGCGAGCCGCATCGGACGGTGTGTCTGCTCGCCGAACGCCGTCCGATCCCCGAACGCACCCGTCCGACCGTCGTGCCGCAGGTCGAGTGCTCCCCCGGAGGAAGCGGACATCGGCGTGGCGCCGAGGCGCAGTTCCCGCGCCGCATGGCCCGCCGACACCGACTCGATCCGGTCGGCAACCGCACCCAGCGTCTGCGTGGCGAACCCCGCCGCGAACTGCGGAAGGATCACCTCGTTCAACCGGTTCGCCCGGCCCAGCGCCTCCGCCGACGTCGTGTTCCGCACCGTCACCGACACCGAATCCGCCGTCACCCCGCCGTAGTCCCCGCCGGACACCCGGTGGCTCACCGTCGCCATCATGTCCGCCAGCGAGTCCTCGTCCTCCACCCCGCTCACCGTCACCGTCTGCGGGGTGTCCCAGTTTGCGGCGGTGAAGGAGAGCGCCTCCGAGACCGTCGCCGCTCCCGCATCGCTACTCGCCGGGGTCACCGTTACCGGACCCGTCGGCTCGCTGGTCAGCACCACCGTGTACGTCCCGCTTCCGTCCTCGTCCACCGTCAGTTCGGTCGGGGTCACCGTCACCCCCGCCTTGTCGTTGTCGGTCACCTGCACCGCCACCGCATCGGCCTTCACCGCGTCGTAGTCCCCGCCCGAAACCTCGTGGGTCAGGGTCGCGGTATCCGCAACGGCGTCGGCGTCCTCCGCCGCGCTGACCGTCACCGTCTGCGCCGCGTTCCAGTTCGCGGCGGTGAACCCGAGCGACGCCGGCGCCACCGTGATGTCCCCCGCCGCGCCAGCGATCTCCACCGTCACCTCCGCCGTCGGCTCGCTGGTCAGCGCCAACGTGTAGGTCCCGCTGCCCCCCTCGTCCACCATCAGTTCGGTCGGGGTCAACGCAATCCCCGCCTCGTCGTTGTCGGTCACCCGCACCGACACATCGGCGATCTCCACCGAGCCGTAGCCCCCGCCCGACGCCTCGTGCGTCAGCGTCACCGAATCCGCCACCGCGTCGGCGTCCTCCGCCGCGCGGACCGTCACCGTCTGCGCCGTGTCCCAGTTCGACCGGGTGAACGTCAGCGATCCCGGAGAGACCGTCACGTCCCCGGACGCGCCCGACACCGTGACGGTGACGTTCCCCGAAGGACGCCGGCCCAAGACCACCGTGTAGACCGCGGCGCCACCCTCCGTCACCCGCACCGACGCCAGCGACACCGTCACGCCCTTCGTCCCCGAAGGGCTCGTCGAGCCGCCGCCTCCGCCAGAACCGCCTCCTTCGTTCCCGCTTCCTCCACCGCCGACGGTTGGCGCTGTCGGCGTCGCCGGCGCCGGCGCATCCGGGCCCGCGCCGTTGCCGGCCCCGTTCACCGCGCGCACCTCAAACTGGTAGGCAGTGCCGTTCGTCAGACCGCTTACCTCGTAACTGATGGTGCTCGCACCGGAGCCGGGAATGTCCTCCCACTCGCCCCACTCGCCGCTGCCGGCCTTCTGCCGGTATTGCCACTTCGTGATCGTCGGGTTGTCCGGGTCCGTCCAGCGCAGCGTCACCGAACCGTTGCCCGCCGCTGCGGAGAAGCCCGTCGGCTTCGACGGCACCGCATCCTTCTCCGCCACGCTCACTACCACCGAGGCGATGCTCACCGAGCCGTAGCCGCCCCCCGAGGCGCTGTGGGTCAGCGTCACGTCGGCGTCCGTGGTCGTGTCCGTGTCCGTGCCTGCGTTCACCGTCACCGTCTGCGGCTGGTTCCAGTTGGCCCGGGTGAAGGTCAGCGACGAACCCGTTACCGTCACATCCCCCGAGGCGCCCGCCACCGTCACCGTCACATCCGATGACGGCGGCGTGTTCAGCCGCATCGTGTACGTCTTGCTGCCGCCTTCCGCCACCGTCAGCGCCGCCGTCGACACCGTCACCCCCGGCGTATCGGCCACCGTCACGTCCACCGTGCCCGCATCGGGAATCGCATCCGCCGTGGCCCCCGTCAGACGGAAGGCGTGGTTGATCACCGCCGTGCCGTTCGCCACACCGGTCACCGTCACCGTCCGCGCCGTGTTGTAGTTGCTCGTCGTGAAGGTCAGGCTCGACGGCCTCACCCGCGCCGCCGTCGTGGCATCGCTCGTCACCCGCAGCGTCCCCGCATACGCCTTCGTCAGCGCCACCGTGTAGGTCGCCGTGGAACCGGGCGCCACCGTCACCGGCGTCCCGGTGATCGTCAGGGCGGCCGTCGCGGTGTTCTTGAAGGTGACCGTGCGGATGTTCGACCAAGGACCGTTCAGGACCGCGTTGGACGAATCATAGCCCGTTGCCCGAACCCGGACCTCGACCGAAGCGCCGTCGGGATATTCATCCGTGGCAATCAGATTGCTGCGGCTCCCGGCTTTGTCTCTGGTATTGGACTGGGTGAAAGTTTGATCCGTCCAGGCGGTCTCACCCTTCAGCCGGGTTTGCGCGCCCCACCAATAGAACCTGACCGCGTTCCTCACATAGTCGTCCGCATCGGATACATTGTTCGAGCCGCCGGCATGGGTCCAGGTGAGGGCAATCTGCTGGCTCGTCGTCGAGGTCGCCGCCGTCAGCACCGGGGCCACCGGATCGGTCTTCGCCATCACCTGGTCCGACCACACCGACTGCACCCCGGGACTGACCGCCGCAAACAGGCGGAACGTGTAGTCCGTGCCCTTCGTCAGACCCGTCACCCGGACGCTCGTCCTGCTTCCGCCCGTGAGCGTCGTGGTCGTGCTCCAGCCGCCCGTGCTCTTGTACTGATAGCCCCAACTCGTTATCGGAATGCCCGTCAAGGCGCTCCAACTCAAAGTGACCGAGGCATCGCCCCCGGCCGCCGTCAGAACCGGCTTGGGAACCGTATTCGTCGGCGTCGCCTTCACCTGGTCCGACCACACCGACTGCACTCCGGGACCGACCGCGGCGAACAGCCGGAACGTGTATTCCGTGCCGATCGTCAGACCCGTCACCGTGGTGCTCGTCGTGCTGCCGCCGGTGACCGTCCGGGTCCTGATCCAGCTGCCGCCCGCGGGCTTGTACTGATAACCCCAACTCGCCACCGTCACCCCCGACAACGCACTCCAGCTCAGGGTGACCCTGGCGTAACCCGGTTCCGCGCTCAGGACCGGCTTGGGAACCGCCGCCGACGCCGACGGCGTCGCCTCCACCACCTCCGACTGTGCGCTGTTGCCGCCGCTGTTCCGCGCCCGGATGCGGAAGCGGTATTCCACATCATTGTCCAGACCCGTCACCGTGTAGGTCGTGGTGTCGGCGTCCGAACCGGAAATGGCGGTCCAGCTGCCCCAGGCGGCGCTGCCCTTCTTCTGGCGCATGTTGTACCGCGTGATCGAATCGTCGTCCGGGTCGGTCCACGTCAGCTTCACCTGACGGTTGCCCGCCTCCGCCGACAACCCCGCCGGCTTGGCGGGAACGGTCGTGGTGGGGGGATCGTCGTCGTCGGTGATGGTCAGGGTGAGGGTGCCGGGGGTCCAGCCAGGTTGCTGAGCCGAAGAAATGAGCTTGATGGTCTCGTTCGGCTCGTCCCGGGTGTCGCCGAGAATACGCACTTTCTTGGTGGCCTGGGTCTCACCTTCGGCGAAGGTGAGGGTGCCCGCCAGAAAGCACCAGTCGGTGTCCACCGGGTTCAGCGGCGGCGTGCAGCCATCGGATCCCTTGCCGGAGGCTGTGGCCGTGCCTGAGGGAGAGGCAGGCACAAGGTTGACCCTAAAAATCCCCGTATCCGGATCCGCCGCCGGCGCTGCCTCGCCGAGCGTGGCAGTCACCGTCACGTCCGTCGAACCGGAGTTGCCCTCGGTGATCGAGGTCGACGTCGCCGACAGGGTGATCGTCTTCGTGGAAGCCGCCGCCATTGGCGTCGCCGTGGCCCCGTTCGAGTACCCTCCCCCACTAGCGAAGACGGAAAAGTTAAGACCGGTACCTTCCGCCCTTGCCACCTGGAAGGTATAGGAGGTGCCGGCGGTCAACCCTGTGACCGTGTGGGTTCTGATGGTGGCGCCGCCCGGTATATCGATCCAGTCGCCGTAACCTCCTCCGGTGACCCCCTGTCGGTAAACCCAATATCCAAATCCCGTGTTGCCGGTACGGGTCCAGGTGAGTGTGACACTGCCGACACCCGCGGTTGCCGTGAGCGCCGGCTTCTCCTGCGCCTGTGCGTCCTGGGGCGCGAGGGCGGCGGCCAGCGCGATGAGGAAGAGGGCAGCGAGTCCCGCCTTCAGGCGGCGGGCGGTTCTCCCGGGGATGTCCACCGGCTCAACCCCGCGCCCGGACTTTTTCGGGGGGGGGGGGGGGGGGGTAGAGAGACTACGTTGAGGCGGTAAGGAGCGCCGACCCGTATCCGTGATGTGCATGGTGGTGTTGCTTGAAATTGCGATCATGAAACCCTCGAAACCGGAGGCCGGGATGTGCGTATGCCCGGCCGCATGGGAGCACGGGACGGGTTGACAGGGGAACGGGTCCTGCGGGACGGCGCCTGCCGGATGGAGGATTGTCCCACAACAGTCGGTCGGCGATCAAATCAAAGGCACGGGATCAAGGGATGGGTAATCGTTCCCGAGCAAGGGGGATGTCGGCTTGAAGGCAGGGGAACGCCAGCCGCAGAATCTGCGGAAGGGGAGCGTGGGTCGGTCAGCGATCCGGGCTAGGATTCCGCGCCTTGCCGGCCCGAAGCGCAGGCTTCGCGCCGGGACCCCGAGGCCTTGCTTTTGACCCATCCTGAAACCGAACACATCGGATTTGCTCCCAGCCGGTACGGCCTGGAGCAGTCCGGTATCCGTTATCCGCGCCGGGTTCACTGGAACCTGTCCACCGCCGCCCTGACCCAGGAGGCGGTCTTCCGCGGCGAGGCCATCCTCGCCCATGGCGGGCCCATCGTGGTCCACACCGGGGAGTGCACCGGCCGGTCCCCGCTGGACAAGTACGTCGTGGGCCGTCCCGAGACCGATCCCGATGTCTGGTGGGGCCCCCACAACCGGCCGTTCCCGCTGGAGCGGTACGAGCAGCTGCGCTGGCGGTTCACCGCCTATCTCCAGAACCGGGAGCTCTTCGTTCAGGATTGCCACGTCGGCACCCATCCCCGATACCGTCTGCCCCTCCGGGTGATCACCACCACGGCGTGGCAGAACCTCTTTGCACGCAACATGTTCGTGCGAACCCGGAACCGGGAGGCTCTCGAGGGGCACGAGCCCGGGTTCACGGTGATCGTGGCGCCCCAATTCCGCGCCGCCCCCGATCAGGACGGAACCCGCTCCGAGGTATTTGTGGTCGTGAACTTCGAGCGCCGGGAGATCCTCATCGGAGGAACCGCCTACGCCGGTGAGATCAAGAAGTCGGTGTTCTCGGTGATGAACGGGCTCATGCCGGAACGCGATGTGCTGCCGATGCACTGCGCCGCCAACCACGCCGCGGATCCTGATGACCTGGCGATTTTCTTCGGGCTTTCGGGAACCGGCAAGACCACCCTCTCCGCCGATCCGGCTCGAACCCTGGTCGGAGACGACGAACATGGCTGGGGGCCGGATGGGGTCTTCAACTTCGAGGGTGGCTGCTACGCCAAGGTGATCCGGTTGTCCCGGACCGGGGAACCGGAGATCTACGCCACCACCCGCCGTTTTGGCACGATTCTGGAAAACGTTGTCGTCGGAGACGAGACCCGTCGACTGGACCTGGATAGCGCCGTGTTCACCGAGAACACCCGCGCGTCCTATCCGGTGACTCATATTCCGAGCGCTTCGCGCACCGGCGCCGGCGGCCATCCCCGGGTGGTGCTGATGCTTACCGCCGACGCCTTCGGCGTGCTGCCGCCGATTGCCCGACTGACTCCCGATCAGGCGATGCATCACTTCCTGTCGGGGTACACGGCCAAGGTGGCCGGCACCGAACGCGGGATCAACGAACCGCAGGCGACCTTCAGCCCCTGCTTCGGAGCTCCCTTCATGACCCGGCGCCCGGAGGTGTACGCCAATCTGCTGGGCCGGCGCATCGAAGAGCACAACGTGCGCTGCTATCTGGTCAACACCGGTTGGAGCGGCGGTCCCTGCGGGGTTGCGGACCGGATGCCGCTTGCGCTCACCCGCGCGCTGGTGTGCGCCGCGCTCGACGGGAGCATTGACGGTGCCGGCTTCACCCGCGAACCGGTCTTCGGACTCGGCGTCCCGCGTGGTTGTCCCGGAGTCCCGACCGAAGTCCTGGATCCCCGGAGGACCTGGAAGGACCCCGAAGCCTACGACCGCCAGGCGCGCCGGCTCCAGGACATGTTCGAGGCAAATCTGGAGAAGGTGCAGGCGCCGGCGATCGCCTGACCCGGTCAGCGACTTTCGAGCGCTGCAGTCGGCGCCGGCCCCTCCCGGATGGCGGGAGCTGTCGTGGTCCGGCCCGTCGGTTCACGGCCCGGGCGGGGCCGGGAGCGCCCCCGCCGGGGCGGCCGGGGCCATCCGCCGGCGTCCGGGTCGGAAGGGGAAGGTGAAGCGGACGCCCCCGATGCTGCTGCGGGCCCCTTCGCCGTTCCCGTCACTCCCCGTCCCGGGGACGAACGGCCTGTTCGACGAGGCACGCTTCGCATCCCCCTCTTCGCCGGGAGGTCCGCGTCCGCCCGGTGGGCGATCCGCATGGTTTTCCGCAGCGATGCTGCCGGCGTCTCCCGGCGCCCGGGGGTCATGGGCGATCCCTCTCCGGAGCCCGATAGATCAGGAAGTGCTGCCGGGGCAGGAATTCGTGGCTTGCGAGCAGTTCGTACCCTGCCGGTTCGAGTTCCGCGCCGATCTCCTCCGGCGTGAACCGGAAGTGATCCGGAGGTCCTGCGCCGGGGGCGCCCTTCCTGAGGTCCACGATGGCAAGCCGGCCGCCCGGCGCCATCTTCCCGGCGAGTCGGGAAACATACGCGGTTCGATTCGGGATGTGATGCCAGGTGTTCACGATCAGCACCACGTCGACCGGTTCGGGGAGGTTCGCGTCGTCCGCCGCGGCGAGGACACCCTTTACCCGGGAAAGCCCCATCCCGGCCGCCCGCTTCTCCACCCACTCGACCATCGTGGGTTCGATGTCCACTGCATAAACGACTCGCGCCGGAGTGGCCCGGGCGAGCCGCACCGTGAAGTAGCCGGTGCCGGCGCCGATGTCGGCGACCGCGTCGCCGTCCTCGATGCCGAGTTCGGCGATCACCCGTCCCGGCATCTGCCACTCGTCGCGTTCCGGATCGTCGAAGGACCGGGCAAATTGCTCCGGGTCATCGAACCGGTGGCTCAGGTGGCGCGGTTGCGCGGCCGCGAAGGCGGTCGCCGCCACCAGGGCGCATGCGGCGGAACCGATCCGGTGTCTTCGATTCATGGGGCAACTCCCTTGCGGGTCACTGCATCCTCCCGGGCATCTTCCCGGCGACCCGTGATCCCGAGCTCCCCGGCGTACGAACGCAGGGCGCCGATGATGAAGTCGATGTGTTCGCCGAGATCCACGTCCAGCAAGGCGGCGCCGGTGTGGCACTCATGGCGTTCCACTTTCGCAGCGAAGGCCTTGTCCCTCAACTTCTTCTTCACGCTCCGCGCGGTGAGTGTCAACACGCCCCCGGGTCGCACGAGGCAGCAGGCCACGATAAACCCGGTGAGCTCGTCGCAGGCGAGAAGCGCCTTGTCCAGTTGCGACCGCAGTGGAACTTCCCACTTCGTGTAGTGCCCGGAGATCGCGTAGGCAATGTCCTCCTCGCCGCGCTCGCGCAGCCATGCCACGATCCGGTTCGGATGGTCCTCCGGCCACTTCTCGTAGTCGGCGTCATGGAGCATTCCGGCGATGCCCCACACTTCCGGATCGTCGCCGGGATCCCCGTAGCGGCGCGCGGCGGCGCGCATCACGATCTCCACCGAGCGGGCGTGCCGGCGCAGCGATTCGGTCTCGCACCAGGCGGTCAGGTGGGCCCAGGCTTCCTCGCGGGTCATGCTTCCCTCCTCCCTCGCGGGGAACAGCAGGCGTCGATGCTCCACTTCCCGGCGCCGCCGGTGGCAAGCAGAAGAAAGACGAAGCAGTAGAGCAGCGCCAGCTCGCCATCGTTCTGGATGGGCAACAGCCCGTCCGGCTGGTGGCGGTACAAGTAGGCGATCGCCATCTGTCCGGAGGCCAGGAAGGCGGCCATCCGTACCCGGTATCCGACCATCACCAGCGCTCCGGTGATGAACTCCACGATCCCGGCGGTGTTGTAGAGCCATGCCGGGGTGTACGGCGTGCCGTCGCCAAGCAGGAAGGACACGGCCACCACGCCGTGGCAGAAAAACCCGAAACCGGCAACAATGCGGAGCAGTGCCCAAGCCGATTCACGGTAGCGGACGAGCACATCCACGATAGAGCCTACTTCGGGAGCGCCAGCGCCACGAACTCGCCCGGATGGCCGGGAGCGCCGACGGCGACCACGATGAACTGGCGTCCATCCACCAGGTAGCTCATGGGGGTGCCGGACTGGTTGGCCGGAAGGGCGAACTCCCACAGGATGTCTCCGGTGGTCTTGTCGTGGGCACGGAACATCGGGCCCCCGGAACCGTAGGCGGCGAACATGCCGCTGCCCTCGCCGGCGAAGAGCAGGGTCTTCGTCACCAGCAAGCCGCCGCGGTCGGGTTGGCCGGTGCGCCCGAGTTCCACGCCTTCAAGGGCCGGATGATCCCGGACCCATTGCGGCGCGTCGCTGTTGGCGATCTGCCAGAGGATGTCGCCCCGGTTCAGGTCGATGGCGGTGATGCGCCCCCACGGCGGCTTCAGAAGTGGAAGTCCCCGGGGCCCCCCTCCCTCGGGGAGCCGAAGACTCCGGCGCGATCCCTGGATGTAGTCCATCGTCGAGCGTTCGGGATCGTGCTCCAGCCCCAGGACGTTCACATCCAGCCCGGACGACACATAGAGAACACCGGTTTCCGGATCGGCGGCGACGCTCGGCCAGTTGGCGCCTCCGAGAGCTCCCGGCACCGTGAGCGTCCCGCGGTTGCCCCGCTCCACCATCAGGGTGGGCGGCGTGAACAGTGGACCCAAGGTATAGAACTTCGAGATCGCGAGCGCTTCGGCGCGCAATTCCGGGGTGAAGTCCAGCAGGTCGTCCCCGCTGACTCCCTGGCGCTGGAAGGGGGGCGGCCGGGTCGGGAACGGCTGGGTGGGCGACGTCTTCTCCCCCGGGACCCGGCTTGCCGGCACCAGGCGCTCCTCGATGGGCCACACCGGCTCGCCGGTCCGGCGGTCGAAGACGAAGGTGAACGCCTGCTTGGTAACCTGCGCCAGCGCTGGGATCTCCCTTCCGTCCACGACGATGTCGAGGAGCACCGGCGCCGTCGGCAGGTCGTAGTCCCAGATGGGATGGTGGACGGTCTGGAAGTGCCACTTCCGCTCGCCGGTCGTCACATCGAGCGCGACGACGCTCTGGCTGAAGAGGTTGTCACCCGGTCGGTGTCCGCCGTAGTAGTCGCCGGTGGGCGCCTCGGTGGGCAGGTACACCAGCCCCAGTTCGGGGTCGGCGCTCATCCACGCCCAGACGCCGCCGTTCCCGGTGGTGCGCCAGCTGTCGTTCTCCCAGGTGTCGTTACCGAATTCGCCTTCGCGGGGGATGGTGTGGAAGGTCCAGAGCAGCGACCCGGTCCGGGCGTCATAGCCCCGGACCGGCGAAGGCGCATTCCGCGGCGACGGCGGGGCGCTGCCGCTCACCAGCGCCGCCCCCACGACGACCACGTCCCCGACTACGGTGGGAGGGGCGCCGGCTCCGATGCGCGCCGTCTCGAGATCCACTTCGCGGCCGAGATTGCGGCGGAGGTCCACCATCCCGTCCAGTCCGAAATTCGGGATCGGTTTCCCGGTGGCGGCGTCGATCGCGATCAGTCGGTACGCCGGGGTCACGAGGAAGACCCGCGCCGATTCCCCGTCGCTCCAGAAGGCGAGACCGCGGCCGGAAGTGGCTCGGGGCGCCGATTCGCCCCGTTTCCCCTCGTCCAGCCGATAGCTCCACAGCGTCTCCCCGGTGGCGGCGTCGATTGCAACCGCCGCCCGCCGGGCGCCGGCAGTCGCGTAGAGAACCCCGTCGAGCACGATCGGGGTGGTGCGGAGATTGGAGTCCACCCGCGGCCCGTAGTTCCGTGAGGTCCAGCGCCAGACGATCTCGAGGTCCTCGACGTTGCCCCGGTGGATCTGGTCGAGGGGCGTATAACGGGTCGATGCCAGATCGGCCGCGTAGTGCGGCCACGCGCCGGGCTGGCGTTCCTGTCCGGCGGCGAAACCGGCGGCGAACAGGAAGCCCGCCGCCAGCGCCATCACTCGCCCTCGTACCAAATCCGGTAGATGGCGTCAGCGCGGTCGTCGGACACGAGGATGTCGCCGCCCGGAAGCTCGAGGATGTCCACCGGGCGACCCCAGGCGCGACCCTCCGGCGCACCGATCCAGCCGGTCACGAAGTCCTCGTAGCCGTCGGCCATCCCGTCCGCGACGGGAACCAGTGTGAGCCGGTAGCCGATTCGTTCGCTGCGATTCCACGAGCCGTGTTCCGCAACCAGTGCGTGCCCCCAGTACCCCTCGGGGAACTGGTCCCCGCGGTAGAAGGTCATCCCGATGGCCGCCACGTGGGGGCCGAGTTCCTGCGTGGGAGGCGTGAACTCGTCGCATGCGCCGTAACGCTGGTGCCAGGGGTCCGCGCTGTCGATGCCGTGGCAGTAGGGATAGCCGAAGTGCTGGCCCACTTCGGTGAGGATGTTCATTTCGCCGGGCGGGTTGTCATCGCCCAGCCAGTCGGCGTTGTTGTCGGTGAACCAGAGCTGGCCGGTCTCCGGATGCCAGTCGAAACCCACCGAGTTCCGCACTCCGAGCGCCACCGGTTCGATGTCGCTGCCGTCCGGGTTCATCCGGGCGATGGACGCGAAGAGCGGGTCCGCCGATTCGCAGCGGTTGCAGGGGGCGCCCACGTTGAAGTAGAGCTTGTCGTCGGGACCAAAGTCGATGTACTTCCAGCCGTGGTGCCGCATGTCGGGGAGTTGGTCGGTCACGACCACCGGTTCCCCGGGATTGGCCAGACGCGACTCGATGTCGTCGAAGCGGAGGATGCGATCGACCTCGGCCACATAAAGGTCCCCGTCGCGCACCGCGACGCCGTTCGGCATGAACAGGTTTTTGGCCAGGGTGTGCAGCTCGTCCGCCTCACCGTCGCCGTCGTTGTCCCGGAGCGCGTACACGCTCCCCTCGGCGCTGCGGGTCCCGACGAAGATGGTCCCGTTCCCGCCGAGGGCGAGCGAGCGGGCGCCGGGGATGCGCCCCCACACCGAGATCCGGAAGCCGGGCGGCAGCGAGAGGGTTTCCAGGGGAAGCGGATCGGCCATCGCCGCCCGGATCGGCTCCGACGCCCCGCAGCCGAGGCCCAGGAGGAGCAGTCCACCAATGAATGTTCTTTGCATGTCAATCGACCCTCCTCGGGATGGCTTCGACCAGCAGGCCGAGCGCCGTCTGAAGCGCGCGGTTGGCGCTGCCGTCGAGTGAGCCCTGGTAGAGCCCGAGCCGGGCAATCACCATCTCGTGCCCGGGCACGACGATCGTGCTCTGGCCGCCGGCGCCGGCGAAATGGAACGAGTTGGGGGGAAGCGCCGGGAACCGCCGTTCCCCGCCGCGCGGCGCCTGGTTGATCCAGATCAGCCCTCCGTAGATGGGTCGCCCGTCGTTCTCCCAGGACGGCGCCACCGACGTGGCGAAATCGACGAACTCCTCGGAGAGCACCCGTTCCCCGTTCGGCGCCACGCCGCCGTCGAGGTAGAGCTGGCCCAGCCGCGCCCAGGTGCGACCGCTGCCGAAGCCGTAGCCGTTCAGCAGGAAGTTGCCCCGGGGATCGCCTTCGGCCACGAACCGGGCGGCGCCGATCTTGTCGAACAGGTGTCCTTGCGGGAACTGGTGGTAGTTCTCGCCGCGCCCCTCGACGCCCAGCCGCACGATGTGATTGGTGAGCACCGGGTCACAGTTGCGGTAACGGCCGATCACCCCCGGAGGCCATTGCGCCGGTCGCTCGGTGGCCCACTGGTGCGAGTCCACCGTGCCGGTGTAGAGATACAGGTGGTCGGGGTACCCGTGCTCGGCCTCGTTGTATTCCGGATCGCCGGCGTTCACGCAGCGGAGCCCGCTGGACATGTTCAGGATGTCGCGGATGCGGATGGTTCCGCGCACATCGTCCGGATTCTCGTGCCAGGAGTCGATCGGGGCCGGCTGGTCGAGGGAATACACCCCCTGGGTGATCAGGATGCCGAGCAGCGTGGCCGAGAGGCTCTTGTTCATGGACCAGCTCTCGAGCGGCGTGTCCCTGGTGATGCCGCTCTCTTCCCGATACCGCTCGGCGACCAGCCGTCCGCGGTGGAGCACCACGAAGGCGAGGGTCATGGCGTCGGGATCGAAAGCGGCGTCGACCGCCGCCTGGAGCTTCTCCGCATCAATATCGTCGGGGAGCGGTTCGTCGGGGAGCCGGTCGCCCATGGGCCACGGGTCATCCGGGTTTACGGTGGACGTCACCGGCACCGTCTCGTAGAAGGGAGCAGCCTCGCCCCGGGGAAGACTCACGCAGCCCTGGTCGCCGTGGAGGACAGCGGTCCGGGTGACCCCGGTGTCGGTGGTGATGTGGACGCGCTGGTTCTCCTCGTCGATCTCGCGCCCGGGGAGCCGGTCCCGGTAGGCGTAGCGGGCCGTGAACCCGCCGATCTGTTCCTGGGCGTCCTCGAAGTCGAGACCGGTCAGGAAGACCGCCGAGCAGAGCACCTTGGCGAAGCCGGAAGCTTCGTGCTCGATCCAGCGGTCGGGATCCATCCCGCCGGGCGGCGGAATCCGTTCGGTGTCGGTTTCGTACTGCGCCGCCCGGAAGACGAGACAGGCGTCGAGGCTCATGTCGTCGGCACAAGCCCTCTCGCGGAACGATTCCCCTTCACCCCCGCCGCAAGCGGCGAGCAGGGCCGGGAAAACGGCGCATCCGATCCAGGTGCTCCGGTCTTGCATGGTTTTCCCTCCCGCCGCGCGGCGACGTGGTCCGGCGCCCCGGATCGGGTGCCCGAACTCCCGGGATTGTAGGGACGGCGTGCGGAACATGTGGAATCCCGATTCCGGTGGTGCTAGTTTCGCTCGGTGCGCGTGACGGATCCCTCCGGTTGGCCCTGAACCGATCGACCCGGAACGGCAGGCCGGCGCCGCACGTGGTGCTCGTCGGGGGCGGACACTCCCATGTTCAGGTCCTGCGGCGGATGATGATGCGCCCGTGGCCCGAGGCGCGGGTGACGGTGGTGCTCGACGTGCCGGTGGCGGTCTATTCCGGGATGGTCCCGGGTTTCGTGGCCGGGCAATACCGCGCCTCCGAGCTGGAGATCGACGTGACGCCGCTGGCGGCCCTCGCCGGTGCCGAGGTGGTCCTCGCCCCCGCGACCGGGGTGGATCCGGAACGCCGACGGATCCTCTTCGGGAAGCGGGCGCCTCTCGCCTATGATTTCGCGTCCTTCGACGTCGGGAGCACGGTGGCGGGACAGGACCTGCCCGGGATCCGCGAGCACGCCGTCGCCACGCGTCCGATCTCGCGGCTGGTGCGCGAAATCGGTTCCCTTTCGGAGGGGTTTCTGGCCGCCCGGAAGGATCCCTTCGAAGTGGTGGTCGCTGGCGGCGGGGCAGGGGGAGTGGAACTTGCGTTCACGATCCGCGAGCGGCTGCTCGGGGATGCCGGGAGCCGGGACCTGCCCCTCCAGGTCACGTTGCTCCAGGCGCCTCCCGGGATCCTCCCGGGGTTTCCCGCCTCGCTGGCGGTTCGCGTCCGGCGGGAGGCGGCGGCCCGCGGCATCCGGATCCGCACCGGCGCCACCGTGCGTCGCGCCACCGGATCCGGGGTGGAGATGGAGAGCGGCGAGACGCTTCCGGCGGACGCCCTCGTCTGGGCGGTCGGCGCCGGAAGCCGGGGTCTCTTCGATGACTCGGGGCTGCCGCTCGATCCCCGCGGCTTCGTGCTCACCCGGTCGACGCTCCAGACGAAGGGTGACGACCGGATCTTCGCCGTGGGCGACTGCGCGACCCTCGAGGACTGGCCCGACACGCCGAAGGCCGGGGTGTACGCGGTGCGTCAGGGTCCGGTCGTTGCGGACAACCTGCGGCGGATCGTCGCCGGGAAGCCGCTCCGCCGCTTCCGGCCCCAGCGCGACTTTCTGACGTTGCTGAATCTGGGCGACGGACGGGCGCTCGGGGCGAAGTGGGGTTTTTCCTTCGGTGGAGTTCCGGTCATGCGGCTGAAGGACCGGATCGACCGGAAGTTCATGCGGAAGTTCCAGGTCCTCGACGAGGCCGGCGCCCCCGCGGGCGCATTTGCGGCGATGGACCGTTCGGAAATGGCGGCGATGGTGTGCGGTGGTTGCGCCGCGAAGGCCGGGCAGACCACCCTCGACCGGGCGCTCGCCCGCCTCGGCGCCGAACTCGGGCCGGGTGCGGATGCAGCCGGGGTGCGGCTCGGTCTGGAGGCCCCGGATGATGCCGCCGCTTTCGCAACTCCGAAGGGCGACGTGGTCCTGACCAGCGTGGACTGGTTCCGCGCTTTCAGCGGCGACTGCTGGCTGACGGGCCGGGTCGCCGCCGCCAACGCGCTTTCCGACCTCTTTGCGACCGGCGCCCGACCCCGTTACGCGAACGCCCTGGTCAACCTTTCGGCCGCGGAGACCTCCGAACAGCAGCAGGAGACCCTCTTCCAGGTGCTCGCCGGAGCCCGCTCGCTCTTCGATACGCTCGGGGTGGCGCTTCTCGGCGGGCACACCACGGTGGGGCCGGAACTCACGGTGGGGTTCGCGGTCGAGGGATATCCGATGGGGGATCGGCTGCTTGTCGTGGGCGCGCTTCGTCCCGGGGACGGCCTCCATCTCACCAAGCGGCTCGGGACCGGAGTCGTGCTGCGCGGCATCATGCTGGGCCAGGGGCGTGGCGAGTGGCTCCTCGCCGCCACCGCACAAATGGATGATCCCAATGGGGTCGCCGCGCGGGCGGCGGTCGAATCCGGGATCACCGCCGCCACCGACATCACCGGCTTCGGGTTGGCGAACCACCTCGCCGAGATGCTTCGCGGGAGCGGCGTTTCCGCCGAAATCGATGTGGAGGCGCTTCCGGCGCTCCCGGGCGCCGAAGCCCTGCTCGCGACCGGGCTGCGGAGCACCGCGCATCCGGCCAACCGGCGCGTGCTCCGGGCGATCGCCGTGGAGGCCGGGGCGGATCGCCACGCCCGCTTCGAGTTGCTGTTCGACCCCCAGACCGCGGGGGGGCTGCTGGTGGGCGCATCCGGCGAGGCGGCGAAGCGGTATCTCGGCGCGCTGGAAGCCGCCGGGGTTGGCGCCGTCCGCATCGGCACGGTGGTTCCGAAGGAGGAAGCGGTAGTGAGGGTCCGGCCATGAACCGCCTCCCCTTCGTGAAGATGCACGGTGCCGGAAACGACTTCGTGGTGGTCGACAATCGCGCCGGGATCCTTGCGGAAGCCGTAAAGGCGGACCTTGCCCGCCGGGTGACCCGGCGGCGGCTGGACATCGGGGCGGACGGACTGATCCTCATCGAGTTGCCGGAAGATGCGGCGGACTACCGGATGCGGTACTACAACGCCGATGGCAGCGAGGGGGAACTCTGCGGCAACGGGACCCGCTGTGCGGCGCTGTTCGCCCGGGAGATCGGCGCCGCTGGTGACCGGCAGCGGATCGCGACTCCCGCCGGACGGCTCGTGGCCGAGATCCTTCCCGGCGGGCCGGGCGATGCCACGGTGCAGGTGGTGATGGCGTCGCCGGGTCCGATCCGCCGGGTGCGCCTGCCCGATCTTCCGGGCGGCGAGGCGGACCTCCAGGTGCTCGATGTCGGCGTTCCCCATGCCGTCGAAGTGGTGCCCGATGTCGGGGCCGTGGATGTGGCCGGCCGGGGCCGCGCGATCCGCCGGAACCCCGCCTTCCCCGCCGGGGCCAACGCGAATTTCCTCGAGTTCTTCGGGGACGCCGGGGAAATCCGGTTGCGCACCTGGGAGCGCGGCGTCGAAGCCGAGAGCCTTGCCTGCGGGACCGGAGCGACGGCGGCGGTCACCGTGGCTCACCGGTTTCACGGATGGCCTCCGGTCGTCCCGGTGCGGATGGCGAGCGGCGACCTGGTCCACATCGATCTCACCGGGGACGCCCCGGTGATGCGGGGTCCGGTCACCCGGGTCTTCGACGGGATCCTGTCGCTCGCGGGAGCTTCCCGAACGGATTGATCTGCCGGATCCGGAGGTCTCGGGGGACTCAGGTCGGATCGGCCTCCCGCAGCCAGCGGGCGAGCGCCTTGGCCGGGTCGCCGATTTCCGCGACCGACTCGTACCAGAAGTCCCTCCAGCCGTGCTCGGGAAGTCCGGTGAAGAGCATGAGATTCAGGGGGTACTCCTCGCAGTCGGTCGAGCGCCGGAAGTCGTCCCGGAACAGGAAGACGGGTTTTCCCCAGGCGATCGCCATGCCCAGCTCGACCATCACGCCCTCGTCAGGCGGACAACCGTTCACCACCGCAAAGAGTCCGTCGGCTTCCCGGACATCACGAAGGTCGGCCTGGCCGATCCGCCACGCCCAGCCGGGCGCCGCCCGGTTCCCCTGGTTGTTGCGATCGAAGGGTTCCCGGACCTCCACTCCGAGCGCTTCCAGCGCCCCGACCAGTTCCGGCAGCGGTCCGGCCCGCTGCTGTGCGGAAAACCCGTAGGGGTTTGCGAGGTACAGCGACTTCCGCCGGCTCATGGGTTGGTCGAGTGTACGCCGTCCCCGGCCACCCGCGGCTTCGGAGGGTGACGACTGCCGGCGGCGACCGGACGGATGGACTCGGAGCGCAGACGTCGAAGGAGGGACCCGAAGTCCGGGGACGGGTCCCGCCCGGAATGCTGCCGGTGGCCAGGTGGTGGAGATGGTTCCGCAACCGGGCGTGCGACCGGGGGAAGCCTTCCGAAGAGGTCCCGTCGGCCCCCCGGACCGAACCCGGCGACCCGGGCCGCGCGATGCGGCGCACCTTGGAGGGTGGGGGACCGATCCCGGGTTCCTCTGGTGGATCGGGAACGGGATCCCGCCCGGTCGGACAACGTCAGCGGAGTCCGGCGCCGTGACCGGGGCTGACGAGTCCACAAAGACCGGTAGCGTCACGACCGCCGCTCCCCGGGTGGCCGCATCGGGTTCCCCGTCCCGTTTCCCGTCTCGAGGGTTGTCCGCGAGTCCTGTTGCCCGAGTGCATGTTCCGGCCACAGACCCGGCTCGCGGGTGATCCCGGGGCGGAGGGAGCGGTCGGGCATGTCCCGGGAAGGGCCTCGGAGATCATTGCCCGGGCCGGCCTGCTGCCGAAGCGGCCTCCTGTGGATGCGGCGTGTCCCGCCCGGTTGCTTCCGGTGCGGCGCCCTCGCCAGCCATTGCCGGGACGGAGCGCGGCTGCACCATCCCGACGGGTCGACCGGGGCCGGCAGGCTGCGCCCTGATCGGGCATTCCCGGAGATGTCCCGTGTCCCCGCAGGTCTGGCGAGCGGACGGCGCATGACCCGGGTTGCCGCCGTGGCCATGAGCGAATCAGCCTTCTTGCCGCTCCGCGGGTCGTGGCCCGGGTCGCCGGAGGCTGTTCCTGCGGGTCATCCTCCGGGCCGGCCGGCCGGATGACCCGCAGGACAGGCTTGTCGCGGATTTACGCCCGGTTGTCCAGACTCCACTGCCCGGCGCCCTTCATGGCGATGAAGAAGAACAGGAAGCAGTAGAGCATGGCGAGTTCGCCGCTCCGCTCCTGGATGATCGGAATGGCGCCGGTGGGCTGGTGGACCATGAAGTAGGCGACGGCCATCAAGCCGGAGGAAAGGAACGCCGCGATTCCGGTCATCAGTCCGAGAATGAGCAGCAGGCCGGCGACGACTTCGATCAGGCCGGCGAGCCCTATGAGCGAGAAAAGCTCCCGGGCTTCTCCGCCGGTCCATCCGAATTTCTGCGCTCCGTGACAGAAGAACAAGAAGCCGGACACGATGCGCAGGAGCGCATAGGAAGCCTCTGCGTAGGGGCTGAGAATCTGTTTCATGATCCCTTTCTCCTTGGGTATGGGGGACTGGAAGTCAGCTTCGGGCAGGTGTCCCGGACGAGGCCGTTTTCCATCGAGTCGCGGCGGTCGTTCCGCACGATGGGGAAATCCGAAGGCGGCCGGTGGATGAAGCGGATGGCGGCCGGGAACGGGGGGTCCATGAATCCGGGGGAACGCCGAACCGGAAGTCGGCCGGGGTCCTTGATGAGAAGTCCCGCTTCCCGGAAACAAACAGGTTGGTTCGGGTCAGGCCGCCTTGCGGCATGTCCGTTTCCGCCGGCGGGAAGTCGGCGTACCCCATGAAGTCCGGGTCCCCTCCGTTGCCGACGAGCACCCCGGCGTCCCCGCCGGATGCGGCAACGACATCGCCGCCCATCGAGTCGCCTCGGCGCACCCGGCCGGAGTGAACCCGGCGAATCCCCCGAGGAGCCCCGAACGCGATGGCCCGCGACGAGTCCGGGCGGAGGGGATCCGCCTCCCGAAACGCGCTGCCTCGAGATCCACCAGTGCAACAGCGTTCCCGCGACCGAAGGAAGGGCGGGCAGCGTCGCCGCCCGCGGAAGGTCGCGACCATGCGGGAGGGGAATCTATCATTTCGGTTCCGGCGGCTCTCGATGCCGCCGGTCGGCAGCCCGCCCTGCTCGATCAGCGGCCGGCGCCGGTCGGTTCGGGGTGGGCCGGGCTGCCGGTCTGGATCCGGGCGCGCGCGGCGCGGTAGGCGGCGAGGGCCGCCCGGGTTCGCGGACCGGGCCGGCCGGATCCCACCGGAACGCGGACGCCGTTCCCGGCAGTCCACCAGGTGACGGGAAGCACCTCGCGGGAGGAGGACGTCAGGAAGGCCTCGTCGGCGGACCGGAGCGCGTCGCCGGGGAGTCGCGCCTCCTCGTGCGGGATCCCGATTTCCCCGAGCACCTTGAGGGTGAGTTGCCGGGTGATGCCGGGTAGCAGGTCTCCTTCGGCGGCCGGCGTACGCACCGTGCCTCCCGAGACCAGGAACAGGTTCGAGGTCGCGCCTTCAGCGAGCGCGCCGCCGGCATCGCGCAGCACGGCCTCGTGGGCGCCCCGGGCCTCGGCTTCCCGGACCGCGAGCCGGACTCCGAGCAGGTTCGTTGTTTTTACATGCGCGGGGATTCCCCCGGGGGCCGCCCGGACGCGGTCCGAGAGCAGCACGCCCACTCCCCGAAGGATCACCTCCGCCGGAAGCGGAGCGAGCCGCCGCACCAGGACGACGAGCGACGGGCCCCCGCCGGCGGGACCCGCCGTGAGGGTCAACCGCAGCGAGAACTCGCCATCCCCCTCCATGGCGGCCTGGGTCTCGCGGATGCGCCGTCCGATCACGTCGTCCGAAGCCGGAACCTCGATCCCGACAAACGCGGCGGACTGCCGGAGCCGGATCAGGTGGCGCTCCAGCAGGAACGGCTCGCCGCCGTAGGTGCGGAGGTTTTCGTACACGGCCTCGCCGTAAAGGAATCCGCGGTCCATCGGACTGACCCAGGCCCCGGTCGCGGGACCGGTCCGACCGTCCACGTTCACGAGTGCACCACCGTCCCGGCCCCATTCGGTCATGGGTGGACTCTATCCGTGGGGCGCGCGCCGCAGCTCGAGATGCACCAGGAGAGAACCCGGAGGCGATGGGGCGGTTCGACGCCGCCCCGTACGAGCTCGAATGCCGGGAACCTCCGTTTCCCGGGTGGACCGCACGCGACCGCATCGGCTGTCCGAGGGCCGCCGGCCCCTCCCCCATCGGCGCCGCCTGCTTCGATCACCGTCCCCGTTTCCCGGAGCGCGGCGCCCACCGGCTCCGCCACGCGAAGGTCTCTGCCGGAGACCCGCCCGGACCGGGATGGCCCGGGCCGGTGACCACGGTGGGTGTCCGAAGCGCGACAATATCCTCCGGGATCCGGCATTCCCCGGATCCGCGGCAAGAACCCGGGTGGCGCCCCCTCGCAAGCCCGGCGGGAAGGGCGCACCGGGGTTCCGGCACGGAAGCCGCTTGCGCTCCGGAGCCGCATCGTCCGGGTTCACGCGGCGGGTTCCCGATTTCCGCGCCGGGGCACGACCGGATGGCCGGGCGCGCCGGGGCGCGGCGCCCGGGGGCCGGAGGGAATCGGGTGATGACCGCGGGGATGCCGCCGATCCGGTAATGCACCCCCCGTGACGGCGGGGGACTCCCCCGCTTTCCCGGGACATCCCGTACAATCGGAAAGGCGATGGCCTCCTGCATCCGGTTCATCCTTCTCGCCGCCCTGCTTGCAGTCGGCTGCAGCCAGGCGCCGTCCGATCCGGGACTGGTCGCGGTGGTCGGCGGGATGGTCCATCCGGTGATTTCCGACCCCATCCCGGGGGGCACGGTCCTGATTCGGGACGGTCGGATCGAGGCGGTGGGCGCCGATGTTCCGGTTCCCGCGGGTGCAACGGTGGTGGACGCCACCGGGATGAGCGTGATCCCGGGGATCATCGAATCCCATTCCCACATGGGCTTCAAGCAGCTCAACCTTCCCGCCACCGGGAGTAACAACAACGAGCTCTCGTCGCCCGTCAACGCGCACGTCCGGGCGATCGACGGGTTGGACTCGAGCGATCCGGCCTTCGCCCTGGCGCTTGCCGCAGGGATCACCACCCAGAACATCACCACCGGAAGCCGCAGTCCGAACAGCGGCCAGTCGGCGCTCGTGAAGATGCGCGGCGGGACCATCGAGAACATGTACTGGAAGCCGGGCGGGATGAAGTTCGCGATCCGGGCGACGACCCCGTATCCGAATTTCCCGCAGGACGAGCAGGGGGTATTCGATCTCCTCCGCGGCGAACTGGAACGGAGTCGGGAGTACCTTGACGCCCTCGCGGCTCACGAGCGGGACCCTGCGAACTCCCGTCCGGCGCGGAACCTCACCTACGAAGCCCTGGGGAAGCTCTTGACCCGGGAATGGGTGGTGGGGGTCCATTCCCACAGCGCCGAGCAGATGGCTCATGCCATCGAGTTGAAGAAACTGTTCGACCTGGACCTGTACATCCATCACGGTGACAACACCCTGATCCACGCGGAGGAGATGCACCGCGAGGGCATCGGGGTCAGCTTCGGCCCGATTCTCCCGTTCGACAGCCGGGAGAGCGAGCAGCTCATGGGCCCGGTACGGCTCGCCGAACTCGGCGGTGTGGTGGCCTTCCACCAGGACCACCCCGACGGCCACCAGTATTTCCTTCGCCACACCGCCGCCCTGTTCGTGCGCCGCGGGATGTCCCCGGGGGATGCACTCAGGGGGCTCACCTGGAACGGCGCCCGCCTGTTTTCGGTGGAGGATCGGATCGGGGCGCTGGCGCCGGGAATGGACGCGGACCTGGTGATTCTCGGCGGCCAGGATCCGCTTGCGTACGAGAACCTGGTGATGCGGGTCTTCGTGGACGGGATCGAGGTCTTCAACCGGGAGACCGGCCACAACGTGTTCGGCCCGCGGAACCCGGAGGGCTGGTGATGCGCCGCCTGCTTGCGCTGGCGATCCTGACGGCGGCGCCGGGGGTGGCCGCTGCCCAGCCCTTGGTGGTTGCGGGAGGTGAAGTCCACACCGGCGACGGCCAGGTGTTTGCGAACGGCATGGTTTTCGTCGAGGACGGGAAGATCACCGCGGTCGGCGCCAGCCTCGATGTTCCGTCCGGGGCCCATCTGCTGGACGCAGGCGGGCTGGTGGTGACTCCCGGGCTGATCGACGCCCTCACCCGCCTCGGCATGAACCAGCAGGGCGACCCGACACCCGGTCCCGGCACCCGGGCAGCGGCCCGTTTCCGGGAGAACATGGCTCCCGACTGGCTCCGCGCCGGCGTCACCGCCGCCTACCTGGCGCCCGATCCCCGGGCGCTCTTTGGCGGTGTGGGAGCGGTGGTCAAGCTCGCCGGTTCGCGCCCGACCGCCATCGTGGCCGAGGATGTGGCCGTCGCGGCGTCATTCGGGGAGACCGCGGTGGGGAACCGGCCGCCGGGCCGTGACCCGCCCGCAGGACGGACCACCCGCCAGGGGATGGTCCACGACCTCCGCGATACCCTGGTGGGAGCGACCGAGGATCGATACACCGGCGCCACCGGCCGGGTGCTCGGCCGGTTGCTGGCCGGCGAGATGCCGCTGCGGGTGCTCGCCAATACGCCGGACGACCTCGAGACCGCACTCCGAATCTCCCGCGAATTCGAATTGCGGCTCGTACTGGACCAGGCCACCGGCGGGGCCCTGGTGGCGGACCGGCTGGCGGAGGCCGGAGTTCCGGTGGTGGTGGGTCCTTCCATCCTCGGCATCGGGGACGGGGGGCCGATGGAAATGCGGACGCACAGCCCGGCGCTCGCCGGAAGGCTCCATGCGGCCGGAGTGTCGATCGCGCTCTCCACGTTCATGGCCGGCGGACGCGATGTCGGCATGGAAGCGGTGATCGCGTGGGCGCACGGGCTGCCCCGGGAAGCCGCCTTGACCGCGGTCACTTCGGGCGCCGCCGGAATCCTGGGGGTGGCGGACCGCATCGGGACCCTCGCCCCCGGCCTTGACGCCGACATCGCGATCTGGGACGCGCACCCCATCGGGACCTATGCCAGGACCCGATTCGTGATCGTGGACGGGGAGATCGTCTTCCGGCGGGATCCCTGATCCGGGTGGGGCGGAGGGCCCCGGCTCCGACGGGTGCGCTGCTGCGGTCTCCCGGGCGAGCGGCGCGGATCAGCGTCCCACCCGGAACGGCGTCGGATCCACACTCGGAGTACGGTCGTCCGCGAGTTCGGCGACGAGCTGCCCGGTGCCGAGCGACTGGGTGAATCCAAGCGTTCCGTGACCGGTGGCGACCAGCAGGCCGCCGAGCCCGGGGGGGCGACCGATGTACGGGAGGGAGTCCGGAGTCAGGGGGCGCATGCCCATCCAGCGGACCTCGTCCTCGAGCGGGACCCGGCCCCGCAGGAGGGCGAGCCCGCTCTCGACGACCTTGCGGTAGCGCCGCTCGTTCACACCGGGGTCCGCACCCACCAATTCCAGCGTTCCCGCCATGCGGAAGCGGTCGCCGAGCGGGGTCGCGATGACCTTGCTGTCGAGGGACGAGACCGCGCGGGACGGCATCCCCTCCCACGCCCGGAAGGTCGCGCCGTACCCCTTCGCCGGCTGCATCGGAAGCCGCACCCCGGCGGTGCGGGCGACCTCGGGGCTCCGCGCGCCGAGTGCCAGCACCGTCTCGTCGGCTGCCCGTTCCCCGCGTGCGCCGGCCACGCCCACCTCGGCGCCCAGAACCCGGCCGCCATCGCGTACCAGCCGCTCCACCAGGACGCCGTTCTCGATCACGACCCCGTCGCGCCGGAGCGCCTCCGCCATCGCCTCGGCAAAACCGAGACTCAGTCCGTGGGCGTCTCCCGGGGCCAGCAGACCTCCGGTGATCCGGTTCGAGAGGCCCGGCTCGCGCTCGCGGATTGCGTCGCCGCTCAGCAGCAGGCATTCCACGCCGTGTTCCCGAAGGATCTCCGTTTCGCGCCGGGCGCGGGCAACCCCGTCCCGGGTTTCGAAGACGAACCACCCGCCCTGCCGCTTGAAGAAGAAGTCCAGGACTCCGGTCTCCGTCAGCTCGCAGAAGCGGGAGATGCTCAGTGTCGAGAGCGCGTGAACTGCCTGGAAACCGGCGCGGGAACGGGAGCGGGTGCACGCCCGGACGAATCCGACCAGCCAGCCGAGGAGCGCCGGATCGGCGCGCCAGCGGATGTGGAACGGGCTGTCACCGCGGAGGCTCCAGCGGAGCGCCTTCCCCAGGACTGCAGGCCCCGGGAGCGGGGCGGAGTGGGCCGGGGTGACCAGGCCGGCGGTGCCCCGGGTGGCCCCGTGGCCCGGCAGACCGGTATCCACGACTCGAACCTCGCGGCCCGAGCGGCGCAGGAACCAGGCGGAGGAGAGGCCGATCGCGCCGGCACCGAGGACGAGTGCGGTGCGGCTAGTCCTGCTGGTCGTCGGCCGAGGGGCCATAGGCGCCCGGAACCGGAATGTCCAGCAGCCGGTAGTACACGCCGAGCTGGCCGCGGTGATGGACCAGATGGGACAACACGAACTCCCGCATCACATCGGCTCGCGGGGCCTCGCTGATCAGCTGATCGCCGGTGCTCAGCCGCCAGGTCTCGCCGAGCGCCTCGTCGGTCGCCTCCGAGAGCAGGCCGATCACCTTTTGGGTAATTTCGGCATGCTTGGCCAGCAGGTCCTTGCGGGTCCGCAGCCCGAGGGGCCGGTATTCCGTCTGGGCGAAGTCGAGGCCCGGGTCGCGGAGGATGTTGCCCGACCAGTGCGGGATCTCGATCACATGACAGGTGAGCTGCGCGAGGTCCATCGACTTGTCGTGCGGCCGGTAGTCGGCGTGCTCCTCGGGGAACCGCTCGAGGTATTTGCGGGTTGTTGCGCCCTCGCGCCCGAACTCGGCCGCCAGCGCCGAACATGAACTCATGGAAGTCTCCTTGTAGTACGCAAGTGTATCCGTGGATAGCATTTACGGTCCGATGCGCCACCTGGTTCCGTTGTTCGTCCTTCTCGGGCACCTTCCGGCTGCCGCCGGGGAGTTCCAGCCTCGCAGCGCCGAGATCGGCGGCCGCCTGTTTCTCTGGCAGGTCCACGTCCCGGACGCGGTGCTCGCCGGCGAAGCGAAGTCTCCCCCGGTGGTCCTGTTTCTTCACGGACGCGGCGAAAGCGGGACCGACGGGGAAGGCCAGACTGCCATCGGGCTGCCGAAGGTGATTCGCGAGCTCGGGGATTTCCCGGCAGTGGTGGTCATGCCGCAGACGCCGCGGAGCGCCTGGTGGGGGGAGGACGTGATCGCCGAGGCGGCGATCCATGCGCTCGATGCCGCGATGGCCGAGTTCGGCGGCGATCCGGACCGGGTGTATCTGACCGGACTCTCGCTTGGCGGTTTCGGAACGTGGGCTTTCGCCTACCGGTACCCCCACCGGTTTGCGGCGCTGGTTCCGGTTTGCGGCGGGGTCTCGGCCGGACGGCGGCGGATGAGCGTCCCCGATTGGCACCCGGCAAGTGTCCGGCCCGACGATCCCTGGACGGAAGCGGCGCGCGTCATCGCCGGAACTCCGGCATGGATCTTCCACGGGGCTGATGACCGGACGGTTCCGGTGACGGAAAGCCGGCGGATGGCCGCCGCGCTGGAGGCTGCCGGGCACGCGCCGCGGTACACCGAATACGCCGGGGTCGGGCATGATTCGTGGGTCCGCGCGTACCGCGAGGACGGCCTCTACGAGTGGCTCTGGTCGCAGCGTCTCTCCTCGCGCTGAAATGGGCCGCAGCCACATCCGGGCCCGGGCCGGCGCCCGGGTCGAGGGGTACGGTTTCGTCCTCGACGAGCTGCCCCGACCGTTCGACCCGAGGACGCTCTTCGGCGCGCCGGCGGATTCGATCCCGCTGGAACTGGAGATCGGTTCCGGGAAGGGCTCCTTTCTGGTGGCGGAGGGAAAGGCTCGTCCGGAAACGCTGTTTCTGGGGGTGGAACGGGCCGGGCGCTACTTTCGCCATGCGGCGGATCGACTCCGCCGCCGACAGCAGGCGAACGCCCGGGTGGTCCGGGGAGACGCCATGGAACTTCTGCTGGCGCTTCCCGGGAGCGCGCTGGCCGGCGTCCACGTGTACTTTCCGGATCCGTGGCCGAAGCGTCGCCACCGCCACCGCCGGTTGGTGGATGCGGCATTCCTTGAAGCCGTCGAACGGACTCTCGCGCCAGGGGGCCGGCTCCGGGTGGTGACCGACTTCGAGGTCTACTTCAAGGAAATTCGGAACGCGCTCGACGGCCGCGCGTTGCTTCGGGCGATTCCCTGGCCGCCGCCCGCCTCTGCCGGAGAAGGGGAAGCGGTCGGATCCAATTTCGAGCGGAAGTACCTGGTGGAGGGCCGGCCGATCCACCGGATGGCGGCGGTCCGCGCCGGGATCCCGTGGACCCCTTCGTCGGAGTGGCCGAAGATCGTCGCGGCAGGAATGCGGGCCCGGCGCCCCGATCCGGTCAGCGGGTGAAGACGACGCTTTCGCGCACGAACAGCGAGGCGGCGACCCGAAGCAGCGCCACCGCCAGCGCCACCACCAGCAGCCCGAGCGCCTCGATTTCCCACGCCGCCACCGGTTCTCCCGCCATCAGGTCCAGAACCATCAGGTAATGGCCGAGGATGGGGATGAAGGCGCTCCAGGCGCCCCGCTCGATGAGGTTGAAGGTGACCGCGAAGAACGGGATCATCGGGAGCATCATCAGATATCCGAAGTGGGTCTGCGCCTCCTTGTAGGACTTGGCGTAGGTGGCCACCACGATCTGAAGGGCGGCGGTCAGGAGCGCGAGGGGCAGAGAGACCAGGAGCACGAGCGCCCAGTCGCCGGCGGAGGTGGTGATGTTCATGTTCCCCGGCATGAAGCGGAGCACGATCAGGCACGAGAGCAGTCCGAGCACGGTGAGCACCAGCGCGACGGTGGTGGCCGCCGCCCACTTCCCGTGGATCAGGTGCCGCGCCGGGACCGCGTTCAGCAGCAGGGACTCGATGCTGCCGCGCTCGCGTTCCCCCGCCACCGAGTCGGCGGCGATCTGCATGCCGCCCATGAACGCGTTCATCAGCAGAAGCATCGGGATGAACGACAGCACGCGAAAGACGGTGCGCCGGCGTTCGCTGGCCACTTCGGATCGCGTCACGGCCAGCGGAGTCGCCACCATCGGGCTGACGCCGCGCGCGATGAGCCGCAGGGCCCCGGTTTCCCGGCCGTAACGCTCGAGCAACGCCTCCACTCGGCTGGCCCTGCCGGAAGCTGCCGGCCGCGAGCTGTCGGCCATCAGTTCGAGTTCGACGGGCCGCGCCTCGGCGAACCGCTCTCCGTAATCGTCCGGGATGCGGAGCACCACATCGGTGTCGCCGTCCCGCACCGACGTCTCCGGATCCTCCGGCGCCGGCACAATCCCGATACCGGGTTGCTGTTCCAGCCACGCGACCAGGTTCGGGGCGTTGAAAGCCCCCTCCACCGGAATCTCCATGTCCTCGACCTGGTTCCGGATTCGCTCCGCGAAGTTGCCCATGAGGAGCATCAGCGCCGGGAAGATGCTGATCGAGAAAGCCACCGCGACCAGGGCGCGGCGGTCGCGCATCCCTTCCCGCAGCTCCTTCCTGAAGACGACAACGGCGGGATGCATCAGCTGGTCAACCGCACGAAGGCATCCTCCATGTCGTCGGTGCCGGCGATCTCCCGGATGTGGTCGGGTGCACCGTTGGCCACCACCCGCCCGGCGGCAAGGATCACGATCCGGTCGCACAGGAGCGAGACCTCCTGCATGATGTGGCTCGAGAGGAGCACCGCCCGGCCCCGCCCCCGCAATTCCCGGATCAGGTCGCGCATCCGCCGGGTGCTCATGACATCCAGCCCGTTGGTGGGCTCGTCCAGCAGCACGTTCGGCGGGTCATGCACCAGCGCGCGGGCGAGCAGGACGCGCGAACGCTCGCCGCGGGAATAGCCGCGGGCGCGCCGATCGAGGAAGCCCTCCATGTCCATCAACTGTGCGAATTCATCGATGCGGGGCTCCGCCTGTTCTGCCGGAACACCACGGAGCGCCGCGAAGTACCGGATGTTCTCCCTGCCGGTGAGCCGAGGATAGAGCGCATGTGCGTCGGGCAGCGCTCCGAGCCGCTTCCGGGCGGCGACCGGATCCTCGCGCATGTCCACTCCATCCACCCGAACGCTTCCGGCGTGCGGCTCCATGAGTCCGTAGAGCATCCGGAGCGTGGTGGACTTCCCGGCGCCGTTCGGCCCCAGCAGGCCGGTTACCGCCCCGTCACTGGTGGAAAAGCTGACGTCGTCCACCGCAACGACTTCTCCGAATGTCTTGCGGAGACCGGCCGCCTCGATCATGGTTCGGACCCGGTGGGCGCCGTCCAGAAGGGCGGCCGGGAGATGCCTTCGAGGCAGGTGGTGTCGAGGGCTTCCGGATCGGCGGAGTCCAGGAACTCCGCGATCAAGGACGGGACGCACCCGGCGCCGAGGGTTCCGTGCCCGGTTCCCGGCACGACGACCTGTCGTGAGTTCGGGAGCGTGGCGGCGGCGTGCCGGGCCCAGCGGGGCGGCGTCACCGGGTCCAGTTCCCCGGAGAGCAGCAGTACCGGGATGTCCGAACGCACCGGCACCCGGTAGCCCGCCGGAATCGCTCCGCGCGGCCAGTGGGCGCACGAATCAGCGAACGCTTCCACGATGAAGTTGCCGAAGACGGTGTCCCGGGCCGCCGTCTCGGCTTCCTCCCGGTCGAGGAACGGGACGTCCTCGGCGCAGACCACCGAGAGAAACATGCCCAGTTCCAGCTGCGGTCCGGCGACCGGATCGGCCAGGGCCATGAGCGCGCCGAAGTCGCCCATGAGCGCCTGCTCCACGATCAGGGGGACCAGCGCGGCGAGGTTCGGGAGATAGAGCATGCCGCGGAGCGATGCCGCCACCGCGTCGCGGGTGAGCGGGATCTCCTCCCACTCGCCGGTGCGCGGATGCCGGACCGGATAGCGGGAGGGCGGTTCGTGGTCGAGGCTCCGGAGCAGGTTCTCGATGGATTCCCCGAGGTTGCCGTAGCGTTCCGCGCAGAGGTCGTTTCGGGCACAGGCCTCGAGCATCAGGTCGAGGGCGCGCTGGCCATCGGCCGCGAAGTGGAGCGGCAGGCTCATGTCCACCGGGGCCATTCCGTCGAGGATGGCCGTCCGCACGCTCTCCGGATGGCGGCGCATGAAGACGGTGGCGGCGCGGGTGCCGTAGGAGCCGCCCCAGACATTGATCTGGCGGTAGCCGAGGGTTTCCCGCACGGTGTCGAGGTCGTCCATCGCGACCGGAGTGGTGTACCAGCGGGGGTCCGCGTCCAGATCGGCGAGGCAGCGCTCCACGTCCTCCCGGGTGAGCGAGACCTGTCCCGAGGCAAGCGCTGCCTCTTCGTCGATCTCGCACGCGAGAGGGTTCGAATCGCCCGTTCCCCGCTGGTCCACGAACACCAGGTCGCGGTGCTCGCGGACCGCGGCGAGCCGCGGACCGACAATCGGGACCAGGGTGGTGGCAGCCTGCCCCGGGCCGCCGGCCAACAGGAAGAGCGGATCGGGGCGGGTGTCCCGGCCGGTCGCGGGCAGCACCCGGACGTTCAACCCGAGCGTTCGGCCGTCGGGCGCGTTCCGGTTCTCGGGAACCTCGACGATCCCGCACTGGCCGTTCCCGTCGGGGCAGGGGGCGAGCACGCCCGCTTCCTCGCCGGGCGCATCCGTCGCCTGGTGGCGGATCGCCTGGATGGCCACCACCGCGCCGGCGCCGGCGAGGAGGACGAAGGTGCGGTATCCCCCGGGGTTATTCATGGCGAAGCGCTGCGACCACCGGGATCCGGGCCGCCGTGCGAGCCGGGCCGAGACTTGCCGCAAGCACCGCCAGGAGCAGCAAGGCCGGTGTCACGACGTGCACCAGGGGGTCGAGCGGTTCGACCAGGAAGAGAAACGGGCTCAGCTCGGATCCAGAGGTCATTGTCGCCAGCAGGCCGAGCAGGATTCCCGGAACCAGTCCCCATGCGGCGATCCGGAACCCGTCCCGCAGGACGAGCGCCCGGATGTCGGCAGGGGTCGCGCCAAGGGCCATCCGGACCCCGTGCGAGGGGATGCGGCTCGCCGCCCGATGACGCACCACGCCGAAGGCCCCCCAGGCCGCGAGGAGCATCGCGATTCCGGCAAAGCCGCCCATGAGCCGCGCGTAGAGCCGGGGCGGGGCCAGCGATTCCCGGAGGCGGTCGTCAAGTCCCTGCGGATTCATCGGGGCGAGTTCGGGGTCGAATTCGCGGATCCGCGCCGTGACGGCCGAAAGCACTCCGACGCCCGGGCTGGTCCGCAGCACCGCTTCCATGTTTCCGAGGGTTTCCCCGCCGGAGCGGGTCGTGTTCCGCAGCAGTTCGTAGATCATCGGCTCCGGCGGGACGTCCGCTCCGTTCGGCCGCACGTTGCCCACCACGCCCAGGATCGGTCCCAGCGACTGGAGCTCGAGACCCACCGGCTCGTCCTCGAGGTATCGATCCACGAGTGCCCGGTTCACCACCACGCCCGGGGTCGACCGGTCCTCCGCAGCGTAGGTTCGTCCCTCGATCAGAGGGATGCCCATCGCCCGGAAATATCCGGGAGTGACCCGCCGGAGCAGGGCCCGGGGGACGTGGTTGGGATCGGTGATCGGAGCCTCCCCGGTGCGCAGGAATCCGATCACCGACCGTTCCCCGCTCAGGGGGAGCACATCCACGAACGCAGCGTGTTCCACGCCGGGGATGGTCGCGAAGGTCTCGCCAAGCGTTTCGACGGCGGCCAGCCGGTTCTCGATGGTCGGATAGCGGGTATCCGGCAGCGGGATCGAGAAGGTGAGGGTGTTTCCGGCCCGGTAGCCGGGGTCGGTCCCCACCAGGTTCAGGAGGCTCCGGGTCAGGAGTCCCGCGCCGATCAGCAGCGGCAGGGCGAGGGCGAGCTGGAGCGATGCGAACAACCCGCGCCGCGAGCCGATCAGCCCCGCGGAATCGCCGCGCGGCGCCGCCTGGAGTGCCGCTGCGGGGTTTCGGGAGGCGGCTCGAAGCGCGGGCAGGACCCCGAACGCGATGGCGGCGATCGCGGTCAGGGCGAAGGTGAAACCGAGCACTGCCGGGCTCACGCTGGCGGTCGCGAGCTGCGGAAGCCCGAGGACGGTGAGCGACCGCACCAGCGCCGCTCCCGGGATGCTCAGGGCGACCCCGGTCAGGCCGGCCCCGAGGGCGAGCAGGCAGCTCTCGGCGAACAGCCGCCGGAAGAGGTCGCCCCGGCCCGCTCCGAGGGCGGCGCGCACCGCAAGTTCACGCTCCTGGCCGGTGGCCCGGGTGAGCAGCAGATTGATCACGTTGCCGCACGCGATCAGCAGTACCAGGAGGGTGACCCCGAACAGCGCCTGGAGCGGGTTCCGCAGTCTACGGACCGAACGTTCCATGAAGGAGACCAGATGCACCGAGACGCCCTCGTTGAGCCTCCGCTCCGTCTCGCTCGTCTCGCTCAGCCGGTCGAGCAAGGCGGTGGCTTCCTCTCCGGCCTGTTCGGGAGTGACGCCGTCCCGGAGGCGGGCGACCACCTGAACCAGCTCCAGCCGCACTCCCTGCTCCGGAGGGAGGGGCGGCTCCACCGGATAGGGGACATAGATCTCCGTGGTGGGGATCGGAAACCCGAATCCCGCCGGCATGACTCCGACGATCTCGCGGGGGATGTCGCCGAGCAGCAGCGAGCGTCCGAGGATCTCCGGATCCCCGCCGAATTCGCGGATCCAGAAGGCGTGGCCGAGGATCACCACCCGGTCGCGCCCCGGGGTTTCCTCTTCGGCGAGGAAGGCGCGGCCGAGGACCGGCGAGACCCCGAGGACCGGGAAGAGTGCGGGGGAGACCCGCTCGCCGTTCAGCGGGCGCGGCGGTCCCGGGTCTTCCGCGAGGCCGGCATAGGCGAACGGGGCGTCGCCGTACATGGCCATTCCGTCGAAGACGGTGGCGACTTCCCGCCACTCCCGGAAGTGATCGGTGGACATCGCCGCCGCTTCCTCGGGCAGCGCCAGGCGGGGTCGTCGCTCCCACACCTGCATCACCGTGTCGGGATCGCGGAAGGGGGGCGGCTGCAACAGGACGCCGTGGACTGCGGAGAACACGGTGGCGGTGGCGCCGATGCCGAGCCCGAGCGGCGCCACCACCAGCAGGGTGAAGCGGATCTGTCGGGAAAGGCTTCCGAAGGCCTCGCGAAAGGCGTGTCCCATGTCCGGTGGATTAACGAACGCTTCCGCCGGGCGGGGGTTCCCCGGGAGCCGGAGGATGGTGGTCGAGCAATCCCGGCTCGCGCATCAACGCTTCGATGGCGTCGATGTCCAGGGGGACGAAGTCGGAGAGGTTTTCCACGCCGTCGTCGGTGATCAGCAGCACATCCTCCAGGCGGATGTAGATGCGGTCCGCGGGAACCCGGAACTGGGGTTCGATGGTGAAGACCATGCCGGGCTTCAGGGCGCCGTCGCTCTCCCCCACGTCATGCACCGCCATGCCCACGCCGTGGCCCATCGAGCCGGGATTGCTGTCGGCACGGGACCGGTAGGCGGCCACGAAGGCTTCGGCAGCAGTCCGGAAGTGCGGCCTGGTGAAGGGCCATTCGGCGACGATCGCCTCCATCCGGGTCGCGGCTTCCCCCATCGCGGTGGCCACCTCGCCGGGCCGGATGGAAGCGAGGAGGGCCTGGTAGCAGGCGAGGTAGAAGCCGTAGAGGTCGCGCTGCCATTCGTTGAAGGTTCCGTTTACCGGCCACATGCGGGTGACGTCGCTCGTGTAGTAGCCGACGTCGGGGGCGTAGTCCATGAGCAGGAGCTGCCCGTCGAGCAGTTCGCTGGCGCCCCGGTGGTAGTGCGGATACCAGGCGTTGGTCCCGGTGGCGACCAGCGAGTAGTAGGCGTCGGACTGGGCGCCGTTGCGGAAGAAGACGAACTTGCCCACCGCATCCAGCTCGTGTTCGCGGATCCCGGGGCGGGTGGACCGCATGGCTTCCATCAGCGCCAGACCGGAGAGGTCGGTGGCCCGGCGGATGAGCCGGATCTCGTTCTCGCTCTTGACGAGGCGCAGGGCGTCGAGGATCGGCGTCAGGTCGCGGATCGCGAGCCGCGGGAAGCGGCTGGCGAGGCGGGCGACGAAAACCGCCTCGCGGGACTCCCGGCCGTCCCAGGGGTCGTTGGCCCGGTCCGCGTTGCCGCGCGTTGCGAGATCGCGGCTCATGGCGGCCCCTTCCGCCGGCGCGAGCGGGGTGTGAACCACCGGCGGGTTGCCGCTCCACGCCATTCGGGCGAGATGGTCCGAGAGCTTCCAGGTCGGGTGGACCTCCGCGACGCCGGTGCGCTCGAGGGCGAGTTCCCGGTCACTCGCGGTGAGGATCCGCCCCTCCGAAGCCTCGCGGCGCTCGTCCCGGGGCGGCAGGTAGAGCCGGGTGCGCCGGGTGCGGCCGTCGAGGAGCAGGTAGGCGTGGGGCGATTCCACGCCGCTCAGGTAGTAGAACGAATTGGTCTGGCGAAAGCGGACATATCCAAGCGGCGATGGTGCGCCCTGGAGCAAGGCGATCCCGCCCGGGCCCACGGCGTCCAGCACCCGCGCGCGCCGCTGCCGGAACTCCTCGGCCGGGAAGTTTCCGGTGAACGAGGGGACGTCCTGCGCGGCGACGAAGCCGGCGAACCCGAGACCCAGTGCGGCGAGCGCCATTTCCCGTCGCATCATGTCAAGCTTACCGGACGGATTAGGCTCCCGGCGGCATGAACGGCACCAGCAAGGCGCAGTCCGGTATCCTCGCGGACCTTCCGCAGCACGCCCGGTACATCCGTTGGCGTCGGATTCCCGGTTCCGACCCCCGTCCGGCACTGGCAAGGCTCTCGGCGGCGGGCGCGGACGGTTCGGTGGTCATCGGGGTGGGGGAGTCCCTCGTCCGGGAGCTCGGAGTGGAAATACCGGGACTGCGAACGTTCCCGGCGCTGGCGGCGGCCGGGGCATCGGCGCCTTCGATTCCGGGGGCGCTGTGGACGTGGCTCCGGGCTTCGCGGCGGGGGGACCTGGTGGGCGCAACCGCCGCGTTGGAGCGGGCGCTGTCCCCGGCTTTCGCGGCCGACTGCCGGACCGAGGCGTTCTTGCATGGCTCGCGGGATCTGACCGGTTACGAGGACGGGACCGAGAACCCCGGCCCGGGCGAAGCTCCCGGTGTCGCGCTGGTTGCGGATGCGGGAGCCGGTCTCGATTGCGGCTCCTTCGTCGCCGTCCAGCAGTGGTCGCACGATCTGGCGCGGTTCGCGGAGTTCGGGCAGCACGGACGGGACCTGGTGATTGGCCGCCGCCTCGACGACAACCGCGAGATCGAGGACGCTCCCCCGACCGCTCATGTGAAGCGCACCGAGCAGGAGGCGTTCGAACCGCCGGCGTTCGTGTGGCGGCGCTCCATGCCGTGGACCGGACCCGAGGGCCACGGTCTCGTGTTCGTTGCCTTCGGGCGGAGCCTCGATCCCTTCGAGATGCAGCTTCGCCGGATGGTCGGCGGGGAGGACGGGATCGTGGACGCGCTCTTCCACTTCTCGCGTCCTCTCGACGGGGCGTACTACTGGTGCCCGCCGGTGGTGGGCGGGCGGCTGGATCTCCGGGCGCTGCTGCGCCCGGGGAATGCCGTCTAGCGGTATTGCCCGGATAGTCTCCGCGCGCATGTCCGGTGGGTCCCCGTCGCTCGCGCGCCGCATGGTCGCCGAGTTCGTCGGGACCGCCGGCTTGCTGGCCGCGATCATCGGCTCCGGGATCATGGGGGACAACCTTGCCGGCGGGAACGCCGGGGTCGCCCTGATCGGTTGCACCCTGGCCATCTCGGCGGCGCTCCTGGTCCTCATCCGGCTCTTCGCGCCGGTCTCCGGCTGCCACATCAACCCGGCCGTAACCCTCGTCTTCCTGGTGCGGGGCGGGATCTCCCTCCGGGACGCCGCCGCCTATGTTCCGGTCCAGATCGCCGGCGCCATCTTCGGCGCCGCGATGACCAACGTGATGTTCGGGCTGCCGGCGCTCCAGGTCGCGACCACCGTGCGCACCGGCCCCGGCCAGTGGCTCTCGGAGGCGATCGCGACCTTCGGCCTGCTGGTCGTGATCCTGGGTTGCGTCCGCATCGGCCGTGACGTGGCAACCGCGGTGGCGCTCTACATCGGCGCCGCGATCTGGTTCACGAGCTCCACCGCCTTCGCCAACCCGGCGGTGAGCATCGCCCGGGCGTTCAGCGACACGTTCTGCGGCATCCGCCCCGTCGATGTCGCCCCGTTTCTCGGGATGGAAGTCGCCGGCGCCCTGGCCGCGGTCCCGTTCGCTCGGTGGCTCTGGCGATAGTGTCCATGGAGCCGGATCCCGCCACGACCCGGTGGGGGTACGGGGGGACGATCGGTCCCGCCCACTGGGGGGCGCTCGATCCCCGGTTCGCCCGGTGCGGTTGCGGAACCGAGCAGTCGCCGGTCGATCTCGCGGAAGCGGAGTATCGCAACCTGCCGGAGATTGTCTTCGACTACGCCCCTGGCCCGATCGGTGTCGGGAACGATGGACGCAACATCCAGTTCGACACCCGTCCGGGCAGCGGCATCGTGGTGGAGGGGAAGCGTTTCGAACTCCAGCAGTTTCACTTTCATCATCCGGGCGAGCACACCGTGGGGGGCGCCGCATATCCCATGGAGCTGCATCTGGTCCACGCCGGAGCGGACGGTGCGCTCGCCGTGGTGGGGGTGTTCCTGGAAGAGGGCGAGCCGAACCGGGCCCTCGCTTCGTTGTGGCGCAGCCTGCCGGAGGACCCGGGACCCGCCCGGGTTATCGAGGGAACGGTGGATGCCGCCGCGCTCCTGCCCGCCCGGCGGACTACCTGGCGCTACCGGGGTTCCCTCACCACGCCGCCATGCACCGAGGAGGTGTCATGGCTCGTGATGACCGACCCGGTTTCGGTTTCGCGGGACCAGATCGAGGCGTTTCGCCGGATCGTCCCGGCCAACGCCCGTCCGCTCCAGCCGCTTCACGGGCGCCGCTTGGTGACCGACGGCATGTAACCCGGCGCCCGAAATGGTGCTCGGTCCCGGCGTTTTTGGGGTACCTTCCGCACCGACTACCCATGACGCAAGCGAATTCCGATCGATCTCCGCTGGCGCCGATCCCGACGATCTTCGAGTCCTGCCGCCCGCGGCCCGACGTTCTGGCGGGAACGGTGAGCGACGCCGATTTCGCGGCGGATCTGGCGCAGGTGGTCGCCCGCAAGGGGACGGACGATTACGTCGATCCGAATCGGTTCTTCGCCAACACGTATCCGACGCGCGGTCTGAAGAACCTCTTGACGAATGTGTGTCGCCGGCTGAGCGGCGCGGGCGGCGAAGCCGCGGCGATCTTTCGCCTCGACACGTCCTATGGCGGCGGCAAGACACACGGCCTGATTGCGCTGTGCCACGCCGCCCGCCACGGTGCCGAACTGCCGGAAATTGGCGAGCTTGTCGATCCCGCACTTCTGCCGCGGGGCCGGGTGCGCATCGCGGCCTTCGACGGCGAGAACGCCGACCCGGACAATGGCCGCCGGATGAAAGGCGGGCATCTGGCGTACACCCCGTGGGGTGAAATCGCCTCCGACCTCGCCGGTCCCGAGGGGTACGAGCGGGTGCGTCGGAGCGACGAGAGCCGGGTTGCCCCGGGCGCCGGGACGCTGCGGGAACTGTTTGGCGGCGAACCGGTTCTGATCCTCCTCGACGAGCTGTCCGTTTACCTGCGGAAAGCCGCGCGCAGCGGACAAGGGGCCGATCAGTTGACGGCCTTCCTGACTTCGCTGTTCAAGGCGGTGGAGGGAGCACCGAATGCGGCGCTGGTCTACACGTTGGCGATCGGCAAGGACGGACGGGCGATCGACGCCTATCGAAACGAGAACCAGTTGCTCGACGACGGCATGGCCGAGGCGCAAAGCGTGTCGGCACGGATGGCGACACTCCTCAACCCCACCGAAGAGGACGAGACGATCAAGGTGCTCCGCCGGCGCCTGTTCGAGGACATCGACGAGGAGGCGGCTTCGGTCGCTGCGGATGCCTACCGGAAGCAGTGGAGTGCCCACGCGAATGACTTGCCGGTCGCCGCCTCCCGGCCCGAGGCCGAAGCGGTGTTCCGTTCGAGCTATCCCCTCCACCCCGAGGTCCTGGACACCCTGAAGTCCAAGACGGCGACGCTCGGCAACTTCCAGCGGGTTCGGGGCATGCTGCGGTTGCTGGCGCGCACGGTGGGTCACCTGTGGAAGGAGCGGCCCGCCGACGCGATGGCCATCCACCTGCACCACATCGACCCGGGCCACGGCCCGATCAGGCAGGAGATCGTGACCCGTCTCGAACAGTCGGCGTTCGTGCCGGCCATTTCGCGCGATGTGTCCGGCGGGCCGGGCGACAAGGCGCTGGCCCAGGAGATCGATGCCCGGGATTACAGGGGGCTTCAGCCTTGGGCCTCTCGAGTCGCCCGGACCATCTTCATGCACACGCTGGCATTCAATGAACCGCTGAAGGGCGTGTCACTGGAGCGGCTGCGGTACGCGGTTCTGGCCCCCGGGGCGGACATCGACTTCATCGATGATGCGCGCCGGAAGTTCATGGAGGAGTCCGCCTATCTCGACGACCGGCCCGGCGTGCCGATGCGCTTTCTGGCGGAAGCCAACCTGCGCCAGATCATCCGCCGGATGGAGGATCACATCGACGCCGGGGACGTGCGGGCCGAGCTGAACGACAGGATCCGCGGGATATTCGGTGGTGGGACGCTCGAGATGGTGCAGTTTCCCGGCGGCCCGTTCGATGTGGCCGACGATGTTGCGGATGGCCGCCCGAAGCTTGTGGTTCCCGGATATGAAGCGGTCAACGTCGGCGCATCGGTCGAATCGGTGCCGGAGCTCATCCAGCGCATCCACGAGAAAAAGGGGTCGGAGGGATCGGCCCTGCGCAAGCTCCGCAACAACCTTGTTTTTGTCGCTGCCGACGAGGCGCGCATCGAGGACATGCACCGCCGGGCTCGTCGTCGGCTGGCGCTGCGGGAGATGAAGCGGCCGGATCGACTGACTGAACTCGCGGCGCATCAGCAGGACGACGTGCGCGAGATGGAGGCGCGGTCGGAGCAGGTACTCGCGCTTGCCATTCAGCAGTGCTATCGGCACGTGTTCTACCCGTCGGGAAATCGGCTCGGCGGCAGCGCCGTCGATCTGGCGCATACGGCGATCGACACGCAATCCGCCTCCGACCGGCCGGGCGCCGGGCAGCAGCAGGTCGTGCGGGCGTTGCGTGACCTGAACAAGTTGCGCATGCCCGATGATCAGCCGGATGCACCCACCTATGTCCGCGACCGGACACCGCTCAAGAAGAAGGGATGGATTTCGATGTCTTCATTGCGGAACGAGTTCCGCCGCGACCCGGCGCTCCCGATCCTGGTCGGCGACGGCGCCTTCATTCGCGGCGTCCGGCAGGGCATCGATCAGGGGGTCTATGTGTATCAAAGTGGAGACCTGGTGTGCGGTCCGGGGGATGCGTGGGCCGGGATCAGGATCGACGAGCAATCCTTGATCTTCACGATGGCCCACGCGAAGGTCACGGGGATCTGGCCGCGGAAGGTCGTGGAACCCCCGGACAACCCGGATCCGAATGGAGAGCCGGAGCCCCCGGATCCTCGCCCCGTGCCGGAGACGGATTCGTTCGTCGCGGAGGGCTATCTCCGGGAAGCGCTGCCGAAACTCTGGGAGCAGGTCCGCAAGGCGAAGGTCGAGGCGCTTGCGGAGTTGACCATCAGGGTGTTCGAGGCCGATGAGGGCTTCCGGCTCTTCGGCGGAATTGGTGCCGAATCCGGTGCGAAACGGACGGTGACGATCTACGGTGGCTACCGGACCCGCGATGGTGGTGAGTGCGAATTGAAGTTCGAGGGTCCCGTGTCGGACGCGCAGCCGGTCCGGGAATTCCTGGACCTGCAGCTGCGGGATGCCGCAAGTAAAGATATGAAAGTGGGCTTCGAGTTGATCTTCGAGAGTGGGCTGTCGATGGGGGGCGACGCTGCGGAGAAGCTCACCGGGCGGATTACCCGGTACGCGGGCAGCGGGGTGTCGGCCGAGGTCACGGCGAAGGCGAGGGCATAGCGTGCAACCGGAACGCAGGGCGGCGGTCGAGACTCCCGCGTCCGCGCCGCGCTACGAGTTGCGGGTGCGGCGTCATGGGCCGGTGGATTCCGTCTACGAGGTATGGCAGCTGCCGGCCGCCGTTTCGCCGCACGTGACCCGCCCGCTTCGGGTCGCCGGCCTGCGGGGCCGCAATCTCGATCTCGTGGAACATCGGGTGCTGCGCCGGTTGTCGCAGGCCGGCGTCAGGCTGGTCCGGCGCGCGGACGCGAAACACGGCGGCCACCCGCTGAACGAAGATGTGGCGCTCATGTTGGGCCTCCTCTTCCGCACCCTCGCGCCGATGCGCCGCCGCGAGAACATGCGGGCGGTGGTGGAGGGGATCGAGGCGATGGATCGGGAAGAGGCTGCCTACTGGTTGGGCATGGCCATGCACCGCAAGCATCCGCGACGGGTGCTGACCGCACTGCGGTTTCTGCTGACCGCACCCCGGAGAATGGAGCGGCGACCATGAAGCTGGAGCGCGTGGAGATCGAAAACTATCGTGCGATCGAGAAACTCGACCTGCCGCTCGACTCTCGTCTGACGGTTTTTCATGGCGACAACGCCCATGGCAAGACCAGCGTTCTTAGTGCGATCGCTGCCGGTCTCGGGAGCATCCCCACGCTCTTGCCTGGGGTGACGGGCATTGCGTTTCGCAAGTCCGACGGCCGCAAGCCGTTGCGGGTCGTGCGCGTCGGTCTGACGACCACCGACGGGATGGCGTGGAACCTGCGCATGTCCGGATCAGAGCGAACATCGAGGGGGGACTTGAAGAGTGCCATGGACGCCATCGTGGAGGCGGATCGGGAAGGGGGGGAACCGGTCGATCTGCCCATCGTGGTCTTCTACGACACCGACCGGGCGGTTTTTGATCAACCGCAACGCCGGAGAGGGTTCCCGACCGAATTTCCACGCTACGAGGCTCTGAAGGACGCGCTATCCGCCCGCACCGACTTTCGGGACTTCTTCAAGTGGTTTTACCACAGTCAACACGAGGAGTTGCAGGGGAAACATGAACACCGGGACTTCGACTACCGGCTTGGTGATCTGCAGGCCGTTCGCAGGGCCATCGAAACCATGGTCCCCGGAGTATCCGAGCCGAAGATCCTGACCCATCCACTCCGTTTCGTCGTGTCCATCGAATCGGACAATGGCAAGCTGGATGTTCTCGCGTTCGATCAGTTGAGCGGTGGATACCGGATCATGATCGCGCTGGCGGCCGACCTCGCACGCCGGATGGCCCAGGGGAACCCCCATCTCGACGATCCTCTTCGTTCCGAGGCGGTCGTGCTGATCGATGAAATCGAACTGCACTTGCATCCGTCGTGGCAGCAACGGGTTGTCGCCGATCTCACGAGAACCTTTCCCAATACCCAGTTCCTCGTATCCACCCACAGCCCACAGGTCCTGACAACCGTCAAGCCGCACCACATCGTGGAACTTCGCAAGGAGGGTGGCAGGATCGTGGCCGGGTTGGCCTCCGCTCCGACCTATGGCGCGGAGGCCGGGGATGTGCTTGCGACCGTGATGGGAGTCAAGGGGCGACCGCCCGCCAACGAATTCGTGAGAAGACTGGAGGAATATAATCGTCTCGTGAGCGAGGGCCGCGGTGAGTCGGACGAGGCAAAATCCTTGCGATGTCTGCTTGACAAGCTTTCCCCGCACGATCCCGGCCTCGATCGCGTCGATATGGAGATCAGGCGGCAACGCGTTATGCGGACCATGGGGCAATCGGCGTGAAGCGCATCGCACTGCTCTCCGAGCCGACTCCGGGTCTGGCCGTTTATCGTGCCGAAGAGACGGATGAGAGCAAGGACTGGACAGGGTTCCGCGCCCACGAGAGCGGAGCATCGTATCGGGAGCTTGTCGAAAAGCTGGTGGATTTGCAGCACTGGCTTTGCGCCTACTGCGAGATCGACATTCGGGAAACAGACAGACAAGTCGAGCATGTCATCCCTCGGAGCGATCCCCTTGGTGGCGCGGCGCGGGCGCTCGAGCCGGACAACCTCATTGCATGCTGCAAGGGAGGAACCCTGCAGACTGACAATCCCATGCGGCGGCTCGATCCGGTCAAGCACAATCGCAGTTGCGGAGAAGCCAAGGGTGGTCGGGTGGACTCCGATTTCGTGGATCCGAGGACACTGCCCGTAATGCCGTCGCTGACCCGCGTATATTTCAACGGTCGCATCGGTGCCGATGTCGAGGCGTGCAAGCGCTTCGGGATATTCGCTGACAAGGTGGAGAAGACAATCAGGGTACTCGGTCTGAACGTCGAGCGGTTGCGTCGAATCCGGGAACATCGATGGAATGCACTGAGTGACAAATGGCCGTCGGAGCTTGGCAATCCGCGCATCATGGAGGCAGCCGCAAGAGAGGAACTCTTTCCGGACAAGGACAACCGCTTGCCACGATTCTTCACGACAGCTCGGAGCTACTTCGGCGCTTGCGCCGAGACGGTTCTCGCGGAGCCGCCTCGAAACTGGATATGAATGCCACACCGACGCCTTCCCGACCGGTGTGGGACCGCTGACCGCATTCGGCGGGGTCAATCTCGTCGCGCGCCGAACGAGCCATGTCGAATGACACGCGCCTGATCGAGCGCTGGCTGCCGATCGCCGAGCTCGGAGAGGAAAGCGTGCGCGAGCGCCGTTCCATGACGGCGTTGCCACCCACCTACTATCTCCATGTCTGGTGGGCGCGTCGGCCGCTGGTGGCTTCGCGGGCGGCGGTTCTGGCGTCGCTGCTCCCGGCGGATGCGGATCGGAAGCGCTTCCTGTGCGTGCTGGGAATCCACGGGGATCCCGTTGCGGCACGCAGGAGGATCAACGCTGCGCGTCGGCGCGGTGATCGCTTCAAGGGTCCAGCCTACAGCTATGCGCGAGCGTTCAGCCATGTTCCTGGCAAGAGCGATGTTGCATGGATGGCGTCCGTTCTGGGGAAGCCTCCGTACAGCTTGGCGGCACTCGATCCGACCGCTGGCGGAGGGAGCATTCCCTTCGAGGCAGTTCGACTTGGTTTTTCGGTGGCCGCAAACGATTTGAATCCGGTGGCGGTCTTGATCATGCGGGCGACGGTCGAGTGGCCATCGCAACACGGGGAGAAACTTCGTTCCGAAGTTACTGATTTGTCGGAACGGTTTATTCTGCTGAGGGAGGAAAGACTTGCACCGTATTTCCCGGATGAGCCCGAGTCGTCGGCCATTTCGTTCACCTACCTTTGGGCGCGGACGATCATCTGTCCGTATTGCGATGGGCTGGTTCCGTTGTCGCCGAACTGGCGCCTGGCGCTGGGTGGGATTGGGGTTCGGTTGAAGCCGGATACGGCTTCGGGGCCGGGTTCGGAAGGTCGGGTGTGTTCGTTCGAGATCGTGCATAAGGCGCAGGACCAGTCGCCGGGTACCGTGGCGCGTGGCGACGGCTCCTGTCCGTATCCGGACTGTGGGCGCGTGATCGACGGCGACGAGATCAAACGCCAGGCCCGTGCCGGCAGGATGGGCGAACAACTCTATGCGGTCGTGTACAAGAAGCGTATTCCGAGAATCCTCAAGTCCGGGAGGCGGGGGAAGGACAAATGGGAACGCGGGTATCGCACGCCGGCGCCCGAAGATGACAACAGCGCCGTCATAGCGGCCCGACTCGCCGAAAAGCTTCCTGAATGGGAGGCGCTCGACATGATTCCTGCCGAGCGGTTTCCCGAAACCAGCAACGACGACCGCCCTATACAGTACGGGATGCCGTTGTGGCGCGATCTGTTCTCGCCGCGCCAGCTTCTCTGCCACGGCACCGCCGTTGAGGTTTTTCGGGAGATGCTGGAGGCTGATCGGGAGGCCAGTAGACTGACCGACGTCCGCAAGGCGGCGTACGGCTATTTGGCTTTGACGCTGGATACGTTGCTCAACTATAACAATAGGGCTGGCCGATGGGATCAGTCAACCAGCCGCGTCCGGTCCAAATTCGACCGTCATGATTTTGCGTTTGTCTGGTCCTATGCGGAGATGGGCCCACCGGTCGCCGGCGTCGGCTACGACTGGGCCATCGGGAAGACCTCCAAGTGTATTGGCGAGCTTGTGGAGCTGATCCGTCCGCAGGCAAAGGTCAAGGGTGACCTGCCTCTCGCCACACACACACACACCGCCGATCACGATCACCTGCAAACCCGGCGACAGTCTCGACCATATCGGGGATGGCAGTATCGACGCGGTGGTCATGGATCCCCCCTACTACGACAACGTCATGTACGCCGAGCTCTCGGACTTCTTCTATGTCTGGCTCAAACGCACTGCCGGACACGTCTTCCCTGAACTCTTCCGGAGCCACCTGACCGACAAGGAGAACGAGGCGGTCGCCAACCCGGCGCGGTTCCGGGGGGAGAAGGGCGCGAGAGCGCGCGCCGGACACGACTACCAGCAGCGCATGGCGTCGATCTTCGCCGAGTGCCGCCGGGTGCTGAGGCCGGGCGGCATTCTGACGCTGATGTTCACCCACAAGGCGACCGGGGCTTGGGACGCGCTTACCACGGGTCTGATGGAGGCGGGGTTCATGATAACGGCTTCGTGGCCGGTCAATACCGAAGCCGAGGGCAGCCTCCACATCAAGGACAAGGCGGCTGCGAAGAGCACCATCTTCCTGGTTTGCCGTCCCCGCGCTGATCGCGCCGCTTCGGAACCGGATCGGTATTGGGAGGACGTGGAACCGGAAGTGGCCCGGTCGGTTCGCAAGCGGATCGCGGAATTCGAAGAGGCTGGGATCCGGGGAGTCGATCTCTATCTGGCTTGTTTTGGTCCGGCGCTTGAGGAATTCTCGCGCCATTGGCCGTTGCGGCGGGGCACGCCGCGGGAAAGACCGGAGGAAAAACGAATCCCGCGGCGAAGGATGCTGGTCGAGGAGGAGTGGGACCCCTATGCGGCGACGCCGGAGGATGCGCTCGCCGCCGCGCGGCGCGAGGTCAAGCGCTGGCGCATGGAGCAACTCACCGATATCGATACCGATCTCGATCCGCCGACTGCCTTCTTCGTGTTGGCTTGGGACGCTTTCCGGGCGCCGGTAGCGCCCTACGACGAGGCATTGCGGCTGGCCCGCGCCGTAGGCGCCGACCTCGACAAGGACATCGTGGGCCGGTTGGCCGGAAAGAAGGGTAGCGATATCGTCCTCTGGGATAGCGGGCGCCGGGCGGACGAAGGGGCGCTCGGGCCGGCCGACGGTTCACGGGGGATGATCGACGCCATCCACCACGGCGCCCATCGGGCGCGGACGAATTCCCTCGCCGCCGCCCGGGAGTTGCTCGAGGGCGCACTGGTGGAACGAGATCCCCGGTTCTTCGCGGCAATCAAGGCGGTGCTCGAGGTCCTGCCCGTTTCCCGTACGTTCACCGGCATCGATCTCGAAGGTGAGGTCGCGGCTTCGGGGAGCGATTTCGAAAGTCTCTACAAGCTGAGCCGTCTGGTCTGGAGCGAGCGCGCCCCCGAGCCGAAGCAGCTTGGTATCTGGCGCAAGGACGATGGCTGACGATGCTGCGGGATCGGTCGTGGAGCTTCAAGTACACCAGCGAGGACGGCGATCTGGTTCGGTTGTTCCATATCCCGGCGCTTGAGGACTCGAAGCGCTACGACCGGCTGACCGGGTATTTCCATGCCGAGGCGCTTGCCCTCGCGGCGCGCGGCATTGAGGGACTGGTCCGCAACGAGGGTCGGATGCGACTGGTGGTCGGCTGTACGCTCGAACCTCCGGAAATCGAAGCGATTGCACGGGGCGAAGAGCTGCGTCGGCAAGTCGAGCGGCGCATGACCCGTTTCCCTCTCATCCCACCGGATGCGGGGGCCGCCCGCGCGCTGGAACTGTTGGCTTGGATGGTGGAACGGGGATTTCTGGACGTGAAGATCGCCGTGCCGGGCGACGCCGACGGCAAGCCGATCCCGGACGGCGGCATCTTTCACGAAAAGACCGGGATCATCGAGGACCGGAGGGGTGACCGGCTGGCGTGGACCGGCAGCCTCAACGAAACCGGGGCCGGGTGGCGAACCAATTGGGAGAGCATCAGCGTCTTCACCAGCTGGTGGCCCCAACCGGAACGGGTCGAACGCGAGGAAACCAACTTCGCGCGGATGTGGGCCGGGCAGGCGAAGCCTTGGATCGTCATGGACGTGCCGGACGCCGTCCGCCGCGACTTGTTGCGCTTTCTGCCGCCCGACGGCCTGCCGGAGCGTCTCGAAACCTCTCGCAGGAAATCGGAGACCTCGCTGCGCATGCGGGTCTGGGGATTCATCCAGGCGGCGCCGGCGCGGCGGGAGGGCGGCGCACGGATCGGGGAGGCGACTGCGCCAGTCCGTCCGTGGCCGCACCAGATGAGGGCGTTCGAGCGCCTGTACGGAACGTGGCCACCCCGACTGCTGATCGCCGACGAGGTCGGGCTGGGCAAGACCATCCAAGCCGGGATGCTGCTGCGCCAGGCATGGCTCGCCGGTCGCGCAAGGCGGATCCTTATCCTCGCGCCCAAGGCGGTGCTCGGTCAGTGGCAGATCGAGTTGCGGGAAAAGTTCAACCTCGCGTGGCCGATTTACGACGGCGGCCAGCTCTCGTGGCAGCCTTCGCCGGCCAGAAAGCCGCCGCTGGTGGTCGGACGCGACGTGTGGCGCCACGTGCCGGTGGTGATCGCTTCGAGTCAGTTGATGCGCCGCCGCGACCGGGCGGCGGAACTTCTGCGGGCGGCGCGGTGGGACCTGGTGGTGTTGGACGAGGCGCATCACGCACGCCGGAGCGCCGCCGGCGGCAAGCACGAGGGCGGCCCCAATAACCTGCTCCAGCTGATGCAGGGTCTGAAGGACCGCACCGATGGACTGGTCCTGCTGACGGCGACGCCGATGCAGGTGCATCCGGTCGAAGTCTGGGGCCTGCTCGATCTGCTCCGCATGCCGCCGGAATGGGAACAATCGGCGTTTCTCGCCTTCTTCGAGGACATCCAGAACCCGTGCCGATCGAGCGAAGCATTCGAAATGATGGCGCGGCTCTTTTGTTCGGCCGAGCGCGTCTGGCATGAAACCGGGATCGAGGAGGCGGAGCAGCTCACCGGATTCTCCCGGTTCAAGGCGCGCAAGGTGCTCAGGGCGCTTCGCGACACCGCCAGCATTCCGCGCCGCAAGCTCGATGCCGAAGAACGTGAGGGCGCGATCCGGATCATGCGGACCGGAACGCCGGTGCGCCACCTGATCTCGCGCAACACCCGCGAACTGCTGCGCCGCTATTTCCGGAGGGGCGTGATGAAGACCCCGATCGCGGAGCGTCGGGTCGAGGATCGCTTCCTCGATATGACGGGCGAAGAGCGGGCGATCTACCAGGCGGTCGAGGGGTACATCGCCGGTACGTACCAACGGGCGAGCAAGGGCGAGCGCGCGGCGGTCGGATTCGTGATGACGGTCTATCGCCGCCGGATCGCCAGCAGCTTCGCGGCGCTGCGGGAGACGCTGCAAAAGCGCCGTGCCGCCCTTGCGGGGCTCGGGCGTCCAGACTCCTTCGGTCTTGACGAGGACTTGCCGGACGATGACCTGACCGCCGACGCACTCGACGCCGAGGAGGCGGCGGCTCTCGAACAAAGCGCCCTCGCCCGGGAACAGGAGGCGGAGATCGACTACCTTCTGGATGCGATCGGACGGCTCCCGCCGGACAGCAAGCTCGGCAGCCTCAAGGAGGTTCTGCGCGGCCTGCGCCGGGACGGGAAGGGCCAGGTCATGGTCTTCACCCAGTTCACCGACACCATGGACTTCCTGCGAGATGCGCTGCTCGAGGATGGCGCATGGTCGCTGCTCTGCTTCTCCGGGCGGGGCGGCGAGGCGCCCGGGGCCGACGGCGGGTGGCGCGACATCAGCCGGGATGATGCGAAACGATGGTTCCGGGATGGGAAAGCCGAGGTGCTGCTGTGTACCGAAGCGGCGGCCGAGGGCCTGAACTTCCAGTTCTGCGGCGCGGTGGTCAATTACGACATGCCGTGGAATCCGATGCGGGTCGAGCAGCGCATCGGGCGGATCGACCGGCTGGGGCAGAAGCACAAGACCATCCGCATCGTCAACCTGCACTACGAGGGGACGGTCGAGACCGACATTTACCGCGTGCTGCGTGAACGCATCAACCTGTTCCAGACGGTGGTGGGACGCTTGCAGCCGATCCTCTCCCGACTTCCCGGTGACATATCGAAGAACGTGCTCGAGGGACGGAATCGCGAGGAATTGGTCGCCGACATCGAGCGTGCGGCGAGCGATCCCGGGAACGCCGGGTTCGACATCGACGCGGTGACCGAAGCCGATCTCGTCCCGCCGAAGCGACTGCCGCCGGCGGTGACCATGGAGGACCTGGACCGGATCATCCAGTCGCCTGACCTGATGCCGTCCGGCTTCAAGGCCTGGCCGATGGGACGGCGCGAATACGAGTTGCGTGCGCCGGGCAGGGATGCGCCGGTGCGGGTGACCACCGATCCGAAGTACTTCGAGGAGCATTCCGAAAGCCTGGAGTTCTGGTCGCCCGGCAATCCCCTGTTCCCCGAACCGGAGTTTGCGAAGAGCTCGGCGTTGGATTCCCCACGTGGGACCCTGAAGGACATCCTCGATGGCGGGTGAGAGACAGGTCTGGCAGCGACCGGTTCCGGTAGAATTGGTGTCCGGGGAAGGGCGGAGGCCATCATGAACAGACGAATTGTGTTGTGGATCGCGGGCGCGGCAGGCGTCGGAGCGCTCCTGGTCGGCGCGGGCGCGGCGCAGGTGCATTGGGGATACGAGGGGACGCACGGTCCGTCCCACTGGGGATCGCTCGATCCCGGATTTGCCCTTTGTGGCGATGGACGGGAGCAGTCGCCGATCGATCTGGTCGGGGCGGAGCCGCAAGAGCAGTCGGCGATCTCCTTCGATTACGCGCCGAGTCCGATTTCCATCCTGAATAACGGCCACACCATCCAGGTCGATTATGCGGCGGGAAGCGGCATCGTCCTTGAAGGGGCGCGCTACGACCTGGCTCAGTTCCATTTCCACCACGGGAGCGAGCACACCGTGGAGGGCGCCGCATATCCCATGGAGATGCATCTGGTTCACGTGGGCGCCGATGGCGCGCTCGCGGTGGTGGGCGTGTTTCTCGAGGAGGGCGCGTCGAACGAGGCCCTTGCCCCGGTATGGAGCGGGTTGCCCGAAGATCCCGAGCCGGCCCGGACGATTTCGGGAACGGTGGACGCCGCCGCGCTCCTGCCGGATTCGCGAACGACCTGGCGCTATGCGGGATCACTTACCACGCCGCCTTGCTCCGAAGGGGTCTCGTGGCTCGTGATGACCGACCCGGCGCCGATCTCGCGGGACCAGATCGAGGCGTTCCGCCGGATCGTTCCGCCGAACGCCCGCCCGCCCCAGCCGCTCCATGGGCGCCGCCTCCGGACGGACCACTGAGGGTTTCCCCGGGGCCTACGGCCATAGCTCTCCCTTGGCCACCCGCTCGGCGAATCGGGCGGCGGGCCAGACTTCGATTCCGTCCTCGGAGCGGAAGGAGCGGTCTCCGGTGTAGACCAGGATGCGCCGCGCCACCCGGGGAAAGTCGGCCATGAGGCGAAGGCTGCGCAACAGTCCGGAGTGGTAGCGGGAAGTCGCCTTCACCTCGATTCCGAGACGCTCTCCGCCGCGTTCGAGCACGAAGTCCACCTCGGAACGGCTGCGCAGCGTCGCCCAGTAGCCGAGGGAGTCGAAAAGCTCCCGCTCGGCAGCGTGGGCGCGCAGGGTGGTCGCGACCCAGCTTTCGAACAACGGGCCGCGTTCCTCCGCAGTCGGCGGTCCGAACTGGCGCTTTACCGCGCGAACCAACCCGGGGTCCACCCAGTAGAGCTTGGGGGCCTGGCGTTCCCGGGTGCGGCGCCGCGACTGGTGGGCCGGAACGCAGTGGACGAGAAGCGTGTCCTCGAGGATCCGGAGATGCCCGGCCACGGTGGCGCGGGCCGCGCCGGCGTCCCGGGCCATTGCAGCCACGTTCACGACTCCGCCGTTCCGAAGGGCGGCAACCGGAAGGAACCGGGCGAACGCCGGCAGGTTTCGGGTGACGGCCTCGGCGCGGATCTCCTCCTGAAGATAGAAGAGCGCCCATGCCTCCAGCACGTCCCGCGGCGTCTTGCTGTTCCAGACCAGCGGCAGCGAGCCGTGGCGGAGCACCCGGTCGAGGTCGAAATCGGCGCCGAGTTCGGCGGCGGTGAGCGGGAACATGTTGCGCAGCAGGGCGCGGCCCGCCAGCAGACTGACCCCGGCGGCCCGCAGCTTGCGCGCATTCGAGCCGAGCAAGGCGAACCGGAGTCCGCGATCCTCGATCAGGCGGTGCACCTCGTTGAGCAGGGCCGGAAGTCGCTGGATCTCGTCCACCACGACCCAGCTTCCCGGTCGGAGGTGGCCAAGCGCCTGGGCGAACAGCGCCGGGTCGGCGAGGAGGTCCTGATAGAGCCGCTGGTCGAGAAGGTCGAGGCGGGTGGCGTCGGGGAACATGCGCCGCGCCCTGGTGCTCTTGCCGACTCCGCGAAGGCCCAGCAGGAAGAAGCTCTGGTCGGGGGGCTGGAGCAGACGCGGGTAATGGAGCACTATGTTGTCAGATTGTACGGGTAAAATGATGGAATCATTTCAGAATGCCCGATTCCATGATCGGAAGCGGCGCTGGTGGTGGATGGAAATATTATGAATATGCGCATAGGAATATATTTGTAAAACAAAAAGATCCGCGCCGCGGCCGCCGGGCGGATACCCTCGAACCATGGTTCAGGCCGCGAACCCGCATCGGTGGAAAGGCCTCGATATCTATGCAGTCCTCGTTGTCCTCATCGGACTTGCCGGGCTGCTGACCTGGATCGTCCCCGCCGGACGGTACGAGCGGACCCTGCTCGAGAACGGTCGGGAAACCGTGGTTCCCGGTTCGTATCGGGTGATCGAGTCCTCGCCGGCCGGAATCCGGGAGTTTCTGACCGCGATCCCCGACGGGCTTCAGGATGCCGCCAGCGTGGTTTTCCTGGTGTTTCTGGTGGGCGGCTCGGTAGGAGTCCTGGTCCGCGCCGGCGTCGTGGAACTCGGGTTGCGCCGGCTTGTCGCATGCACCGGCGAGCGGATCGAACTCCTCGTTCCGGCGCTCCACTTCGCCCTTGCGGCAGTGGCGGCGGTGGTGGGGATGCCGGAGCTGTCGATCGCCTGGCTTCCGATCGTCCAGCCGCTCCTGATGCGTCTCGGTGCGAGCCGCACCACCGGGGTCGCGGTCGCGCTCCTGCCCCCGACGCTCGGCGCCGCCTTCGGGGTCACGGTGCCGGCTACGGTCGGGGTCGGGCACCTGCTTGCCGAGCTCCCGATGTATTCGGCGGCGGGTTTTCGGCTTGGCGCCTTCCTGGTGGTCCAGACCGCAGCGGTGCTGTATGTCGTCCGGCGGGCTCAACGCGAGATCCGGAATTCCGGAATCCGGGCCCCGATCGGGACGCGAAGCGCGCCGCCGGAATCCGCCCGCCTGCGCGCGGCAGGGGTTGTCGCCCTGGCGCTGTTCGTCGGTTTCGTGATTCTGGTGCTGACGCTCGGGCTCGGGTTCGAGGAGATCTCCGGCGCATGCATCGCCATGGCGGTGCTTGTCTCGGTGGTGGCCGGCCGGCGGGTGAACCGCATCTGCGCGGACTTCAACGAGGCGTTCCGGGAGATCCTGGTCGGGGCGCTGGTCTGCGGGCTGGCCCGGGGGGTCGCCGTGATGATGACCGGGGGGCAGGTGATGGATACCGTGGTGCATGCGGTCGCCCTTCTGGTGGCCTCGCTGCCCCCGGCGCTGACCGCGATCGGCGTGCTCCTCGGCCAGACGGTCTTCAACTTCCTGGTGCCGTCGGGCAGCGGACAGGCGCTCATCACCCTCCCGATCCTGATTCCGGTCGCCGACCTCTCCGGGATCACCCGCCAGATCGTGGTGCTCGCCACCCAGTGGGGGGACGGGATCACCAATGTGATCTTCCCGACCTCCGGCTATTTCATGGCCACCCTGGTCATGGGAAGGGTCGGACTCGCCCGCTGGGTCCGGTATTACTTCCCGCTGTTCCTGGTGATCCTCGGAATCGCCGTCGGAGGCCTGGCGCTCGCCCAGGCTATGCGGCTCGGGCCCTTCTAGCTAGCTAGTTGTCCACGGTTTCGAGCACTTCGAAGTGATCCAGGTACGCCCGATACCGGGTGCGGATCCGGCTTACATAGGCGGTCACCTCGGAGCCCCGGACGTACCCGTGGGCGGCTTCCCGGGCGTATTCCGGTTCGGCCAGCCGCCGCATCGCCACCTCCACGTTCCCGAACCAGCGGGACGGGTCCAGCCCCAGCCGGCGCGCCAGTTGGCGACCGTCCCGCACGTGGCCATAACCGGCGTTGTACGACGCGAGCGCAAACCAGAGCTGTTCCCCCGGGGGCAGGTTCGGGAACCGGTCCCGGTTCCAGGCGAGATAGCGGACTCCGGTATTGATGCCCACCTCCGGCTCGGCGAGCCGATCCGGATCCACTCCCAGCTCGACGGCGGTGTCCGGCATCACCTGCATGAGGCCGCGGGCCCCGGCGAAACTGACTTCCCGGGGATCGAAGCCGCTTTCCTGGTACATCTGGGACACGATCAACCGCCAGTCGAAACCTTCGCGCTCGGCTGCCTGTTCGACGATGGGATCCCAGGGCGACAACCGATCGCCGGTCACCCGGTCCCGTTCCAGCCGCTCCTGCCGCCTTCGGTTCACGAAGTACTTGTTCTTGAGGACGTTGAAGTCGTAGCCGCGGTAGCCCGCCCGCAGGAAGGCATCGAGCCTCCGCTTCAATTCGGTGCGGCCGGGCGCCACTGCCCAGACGAGCTGCTGCGGAGGTTCCAGGGCCAGGCCGAGGCGGAGGCGCGGCTCGAAGGTGGCGGCGAGGCGGGCCCGATGACTGTCGATCAGGGTGATTGCAACATTGCCGGCGGCCACCTGTTGCAGAATCAGGTCGCTCGGGACACCCATCTCCACCACTTCGAAATCCCCTTCCAGTCCGGCGAGCGTGTCCACGTAGCTGGTGGAAGGAGGGACGGTCACGGTGCGGCCCTCCAGATCGGCGACCATCGTGACCGGCTCGTCCCGGGTCACGAAGGTCTCGCGGATTTCCATGTAGGGGGAGGTGAACAGGACGCCTCGTTCCCGACGCGCCGGCGTTTCCACCCAGCCGGCGGCGACGACGTCCCCCGCCCCCGCGGCCAGTTCGTCCACGAGTTCCTGGTGATCGCGAGCGACCCGCACGGAAAGGTCCAGGTCGTTCGCGTCGGCGAACAGCCGCAGCAGCTCGTACTCGAAACCGAGCTGCTCCCCGCGCCACAGGTACCACGTCGCCGGCGAGCTCAGGGTGAGCATCCGCAGCTGGCCGGAAGCCCGGATGGCCTCCCAGTCCCGCAGGCCGGCCGGATCGTCGACGACGGTATGGTGCTTGATCAGGAAGTCGTCGAGGGCCTCCCGCAGGAGCGGGTTGTCCCGGCGGACTGCCCACGCGATCCGCTTGCGCTCCGGCAGTTCGGCCAGCCGCTCGATCCCGGGGCGGGACCGGACGATGACCCGGGCCGCCGCCTCGTCCATGATGGTGGCGTCGATGGTTCCGGCCTCGATGAGTTCCCCGATCGCTTCGGGAGTTGTCTCCGCCGGCAGGGCGGCGCGCGGCGCGTCCGGGAAGTGGGTGTCGAGACTCTCCTCGTACGCGGTCCCCGGCGCGACTCCGAAGACGCCCTCGTGTCGCCCGATCACCCATTCCCGCGAGAGGGTGAGCGGAACAGTGAACGCGACCCGCCGTTCCCGGCCCCCGGTCACCGTGAGGGTCGCCACCACCACATCGGCCCTGCCTTCCTCCACCGCATCCAGCAGGGCGTTCACGCCGGGTTCCACGATCCATTCCGGTTCCACTCCGTGACGCCGGGCGAACCGTTCGGCGAGAACCTGGTACCGCTCCTTGGAGAGTCCCTGCGACGGGAGCGTCTCGAACTCCTCGAAGGCAAGCCGTGCGAAGCGGATGACACCCCGCTCCCGGATCCCCGCCCAGTCCGGAGTGGATGGCGGCGGCTCGGGGGATTCCTCCCGACCGCATCCGCCGGCGAGGAGAAGGGCCAGCGTCGCCACTCCACACCGCTGGATCACGCCGGTCGGGAACCTGTCATTCATGCTGTTTCGTCTGCTGATTCGGGCGCCAACCAGCCCGCCGACACGCTATTCTACCCGGTTTGGCTCGCCTGCGCTTCCGCCCCCCGGCGCCGACCGGTCATGCGCGGCCGATGAAGATCCATCACCTTCCGGTTCGGCGGATGACCGCCGAGTCCTTCGCGCCCTTCGGCGAGCTCATGGAACCGAAGGAACGCCCGGCGGATGGCCGGCAGTTTTTCCCGCTCGATTTCATCTGCCGGGGGCGAACCACGGTGGACGTCATCTGGCAGCCCCGGGAGGGTCGGCGCTTTCGTCTGCTCGAACGGCATTTCGCCGTTACACAGGCGTTCGTGCCGCTTGGCGGCGCGCCTGCGGTGGTGGCGGTCGCGCCGCCCACCGACCCGGATGACCCGGCGGCGGCGCCGAAGCCGGAAGAGGTGCGGGCGTTCCTCATTGATCCCGCCATCGGGTACATGTACCGGGTCGGGACCTGGCATTCGCTCGACCGCTACCTTCTGGAGCCTCCGGGGGCGAGTTTCGTGATCCTGAATGTGGATCCGAACCCGACCCAGGTGGTGGATTACCGGGAGCGGTTCGGCGTGGAATTCGAGATCGCGCCGGACGCCGCCCCGGGCTGACCCGGCCGAACGAGTCAGCCCGCGGCCGGCGGGCGCTCTGCCAGGTGCGCGATCGAATTCGCGTAGTACTCGACGAGATCCCGCTGGGCCTCGTGGCACCGGAGCCGTCCGTTCTCGGACACGATCAGTCGGCGCAGCGAGAGCGAACGGATGCCGCACTCCACCCAGTGCCGCCAGTCGGAATCTCCGAAGCCGGGCAGGTCGCTGGTCCCGCTCATCACGCCGAGCAGCCGGAAGGCCTCTTCCCGGGCTTCGTCGGGGGTGATCCCCGCCGAACCGGCCCGGGTCACTACCGTGGCCATCAGCGGCGCCGGCAGCACCGGCATCACCCGGGCGATGCGGTTCATGAGCTCGTCACCCAGCCGGGCCACGGCGGCGAACCGGGTCTCGCGGTCGGTGTGGCGGGGGTCCACGCCGTGTTCCCGGGTCCATTCCCGAAGCGAAAGCGGTTGGCCGAACGCCACGTTGGCATGGCCGAACGGACGCCAGCGCCGGTTGAGGACGAGCCAGAGCTGGTGTAGCCAGAACCCGGAGACCGCCTGCAGGTAGCGAAACCGCGACGGGCTCCGACCGCGGGTCTTCATGATCTGAAGGTTTCGGTCCTCGAGCACCCGGTCATAGTTCAGCGCGGTGGGGATGAACGCGACATCCCGCCCCTCCTCCGGACAGAACCCGCGCACCGTGTAATCCACGAGGCCCAGCCGCGGCGCGCGCAGCGCCCCGTCGAGGGACAGGTTGCCCTCGATGAAGAATGCCTGGGGCACACCCTCTTCGATGGATCGCCGAACATGGGCGGCGAGCACGGCGCGGTACAGCCGGTTCCCGGAACCCCGCCGGACGAAGTAGCCACCCACGGTTCGCAGCAGCGGTTCGAGGGGCCAGTAGCGCGCCCACTCTCCGACCGCGAAGGAGACGATGGCCCGGTCGGCGAGCGCGGTCGAGGCGACCAGGTAGTCCAGGTTGCTGCGATGGTTCAGCACGAACACCGGCGTCGAGTCGGCCAGCCGTTCGCGCAGGGCGTTCTCGTCCTGGTAGTGGATGCGTATCCGGAACAGCCGGGAGACGATCGTGCGCAACGGTCCGCCAAGGAGGCCCAGATAGAACCCGGCGTCGAGGCGGGGGACGATCTCCCGCGCGTAGCGGTGCGCCCGCTCGAGGGAGGCGAGCGGATCTCCGGGCTCTTCGGAGAGCGCCTGCCGCACCTCCGGCTCGGCCACCAGCCCGGCGGCGGCCCGCTCGGTATCCAGCATCAGCCGCTCCGCCGGCTCCAGCGCCGGCCGGCGCGGGTCGCCCCGGCGCTTCCGGTGGATCCAGCGGGCCAGGAAGAACAGCGAAGCCAGGGCGAGACCCGCGCTCAAGGCGCCGAGGATCCCGGCCAGCAGCATCGCGCGATCAGCCGAAGGGCGGCACCCTGACGCCGGCCTCGATCTCGTCGATCAGCGCCTTCCGGCGTTCGATGAGGACTTCGGCAAGACGCTCGAGAGGCACGTTCCGGCTGCTGCGGTCTCCGCGGAGGCGAATTTCCGCTCCCCCCTCGGCGAGTGCCCGCCGGGCGATCACGACCCGCAGGGGGATCCCGATCAGATCGGCGTCGGCGAACTTGACGCCGGCCCGCTCGTCGCGGTCGTCGTGCAGTACCTCGAGGCCGGCTTCGGTGAGCCGGTCGTGAATCCGGTCCGCTTCGGCGACCGCGTTCCGGTCCGCTTCGGACTGGCCGCCGAGCGAAATCAGATGGACATCGAAGGGGGAGACAGTCATCGGCCAGCGAAGGCCGTGCCGGTCCCGGTGCTCCTCGGCCACGCAGGCGAGCAGCCGCCCGGAGCCGATGCCGTAGGAGCCCATCCAGATCGGCTGTTCGTTGCCGTGCTCGTCGAGGAATCGGGCCCCCGCCGACTCCGCGTACCGCGTGCCGAGCTGGAAGATGTTTCCGACTTCCACCCCGCGCGAGGCGCCGAGCGGTTTCCCGCAGCTGGTGCAGGGGAACCCGTCGTCGGCATTCGCAATATCCGCCACGATCCCGGGTTCGTAGTCGCGCCCGGCGTTCAGATTCCGGAGATGGACCCCCGGCCGGTTCGCGCCGGCTACGAGATTGGGGGACGTCACCACGGCGTCGTCGCAGATCACGATGCCGGCGGTCAGGCCGACCGGGGATGCGTATCCCGGCTCGGCGCCCGCCTGGCGGATCGCGTCGTCGGGCGCGGGCTGGAGCCAGGAGGCGCCCACCGCCCCCGCGAGCTTGGTCTCGTTCACTTCCATGTCCCCGCGGATGACCGCCACGACGAGTTCCTCGCGGGTTCCGCCGTCGAGGCCGCCGATCATGAAGACCATCTTCGCGGTGCGACTCTCCGGAATGTCGAGGAACGCCGCAAGATCGCGGATGGTCGAGGCGCCCGGCGTGTCCACCGGCTCCACCGGCAGGGGTTCCTCCGCCGTCGCCGGCGCCTTGCGGAAGCGGGCCACCTGCCGGTTGGCCGCATAGCCGCAGTGGTCGCACAGGATCAGGGTGTCCTCGCCGACGGGCGAGAGGTACATGAACTCGTGCGCCTGCTTGCCGCCCATCATGCCCACGTCCGAGCCGACCGCGATGCTCGGGACACCGCAGCGTCCGAAAATGCGGAAATAGGCGGCATAGTGCGCCCGGTATTGCCGGTCGAGCCCCTCCGGGTTCCGGTCCAGGCTGTAGGAGTCCTTCATGGTGAACTCCCGCACCCGGATCAGGCCGGCGCGCGGACGCGCGTCGTCCCGGAACTTGGTCTGGATGTGGTACACGAGCTGCGGAAGCTGGCGCCACGACTGGATCTCGGTGCGGCAGAGGTCGGCAACCACTTCCTCGTGTGTCATCGCCAGGACCAGGTCGCTGTCCCTTCGGTCCCGGAAACGGGCCATTTCCGGCCCCACGCTGTCGTAGCGCCCCGAGCGGCGCCAGACCTCGGCCGGGTGCACCACCGGCATGGTCATTTCCTGGCCTCCGATGCGGTTCATCTCCTCACGCAGGATGTTCTCGATCCGGGTGATGGACCGGTGCGCGAACGGAAGGTACGAGAAGAGTCCCTGGCCGAGCTGGCGGATGAAGCCGGCGCGCAACAGCAGCTTGTGGCTCGGAGCCTCGATCCCTGCCGGAGTCTCGCGGAGGGTGAGTCCGAAATGGGAGGAAAGGCGCATGGCCGGCGAATTCTACGGCGGAACGGCGGCGGCCCGGTCCAGGCCCGGGGTTTCGAGATCGGCGGTCTCGAAGAGGTCGGGGCGGCCGTCTCCGATCTCCACGAAAACTTCCCCCAGCAGGTGGATCGAGCCGGCCACCACCACTTCGCCCCCGGGGCCGGCAAGTTGCCGTGCGCGTGCGAGAGCCGGGCCGACGCCTGCGGCGGTTTCGGTGGGGATGCGGCTCTTCTGCGTGGCTGTCTGCACCTGCTTCGCGAGGTCCGTTTCCGAAAGGGCGCGGCGACTCTGCGCCCGGGTCAGCACCACGCGGTCGAAGTGCGGCAGCAGCGGAGTCAGCATGGATTCGATCTTCTTGTCGCGCATCGCGCCGAAGACCAGGATGCGCACCCGGTCGCGCGGCCAGCCACGCAGGTAATCCGCGAGTCCGCGGGCGCCGTCGGGGTTGTGGGCAGCGTCCAGCAGCATCCGCGGCTCGCCGGGCCGCTCGCGCGCCCAATGGAGGCGCCCCGGCCAGGATGCCCGGGCGATGCCGCGCCGGACGCGCTCCGGATCGGCGCCGGGCATGCCGAGTTCCTCGAGGGCGCACTCGGCCCCCCGGACCGCAAGGGCGAGGTTTTCGATCTGGTGGCGGCCGGGCAGGGGCAGGGTGAGGTCGGCGTAGGTGCGGGCCAGGGTGCGCAGGGTTCCGGTGGAGGCGGTTCTGCTTTCCCGGAAATCCGCCTCGGTCTCCCGCGCCACCGCGTGGAACCGGGCGCCCCGGGTCACCGTGCTCCCCTCAAGGACCTCAAGGGCTTCCGGTTGCTGGCGGGCCGCCAGCAACGGGCGTCCCGGCGCCGCGATCGCGCCCTTTTCGGCAGCGATCCGGTCCACCGTGCTTCCGAGGAACCGCTCATGATCGAGAGCGATCCGGGTCACCAGCGAGACCCGGGTGTCCACCACTCCGGTGGCGTCCCAGCGACCTCCCATTCCGGTCTCGAATATCCCGATATCCACCCGGCGCCGCCGGAAGGCGAGGAGCGCCACGCCGGTAATGGTCTCGAAGAAGGATGGCTGGTGGCCGGACGGGAAATCGGCGGCGGCCTTCGCCACCACTCCCACCAGTTCGGCGAACTCGCCGGGGGAGATGCGGACCCCGTCGATCACGATTCGTTCCTCGAGGTCCATCAGGTGCGGCGAGGTGAACCGGCCGACCCGGAGCCCTTCGGCGCGCAGGATCGAGTCGAGCAGGGCGACGGTCGATCCCTTGCCATTGGTACCGGCCACCCGGACCGCGGGCACATCGCGCTCGGGGTGGCCGAGCGCGTCGATCAGGCGGCGGATGTTGCGGAGGCCGACCTTGACGTGGAACTGCTCCCGTTCCCGCAGGTAGCGGAGGGCCTCCTGGCGTTGCATCGGCCGGCCGGGAAGGGAACGGCTAGCGCGACGAACCGGCGAGCACCGGAACTTCGGTTCGTTCCGGCTCTCCGCTCCGATTCCCGGCGGGTGCCGGCTGCGGGTCGTGGAAAAACCGGAGCAGCCTCCCCAGGGTCGGCCGCAGCGCCTTGCGGTGCACCACCTGGTCGAGCATCCCGTGCTCCAGCAGGAACTCGGACCGCTGGAAACCCTCGGGCAGCTCGCCGCGGATCGTCTGCTGGATCACGCGGGGGCCGGCGAATCCGATGAGCGCTCCCGGCTCCGCGATGTTCACGTCGCCGAGCATCGCGTAGCTCGCGGTTACCCCGCCGGTGGTGGGGTTGGTCAGCACCGAGATGTAGGGGATCCCCTCGTCGTCCAGCAGTGCGAGGGCGGCGGAAATCTTGGCCATCTGCATCAGGGAGAGCGCTCCCTCCTGCATGCGGGCGCCGCCCGAGCAGGACACCACGATCAGCGGAACCCGTTCGGTGATCGCCGCCTCGATGGCGCAGGTGATCTGCTCCCCCACGACCACCCCCATGCTGCCGCCGATGAACCCGTACTCCATGGCGGCAACCACCACGGGGGTGTGCTCGATCCGGCCCCGCACCACCAGCACCGCGTCGTCGAGTCCGGTGGCGCGGGTCCCCTTGGCAAGGCGCGCCGGATACGGCACGCGGTCCTGAAAGCGAAGCGGGTCGTTCGACCGCAACGGCTCCGCGAACTCTTCGTATGCACTGTCATCAAGCAGGTACTCGATCCGCTGCCGGGCGGAGAGTTTCCGATGGTGGTCGCAGCGCGGACAGACTTCCCGATTCTCGCGCAGCGCCTTTCCGTAGATGATCTCGGAGCAGCCCTCGCAGCGGACGAAGAGACCCGGGGGGACCTGGGGACCGGGGCGGGCCGGACGCTCGTTTCCACCGGGAGAATCGGACATGAAGTCCGCAGTGTATCAGGGGATCCGTTTCCCCCGGTCCGGTATGATCGTGCGATCTGTTGGCGCTGCCTTCGTCCGGGGGGATCCATGGAGATCAAGACACTGAACCAGTTGCTGGCCAGGGCGTTCGAGGAGAAACCCCGCGAACGGGCACTGCTCCACAAGCAGGACGGGGAATGGAAGGCGGTTTCGACTGCCGAGTGGATGGAGGCGGCGCAGGCGGTGGCGCTGGGACTTGAGGTGAACGGCTTGAAAAAGGGAGACCGGGTGGCGCTTCTTGCCGAAAACCGGGTCGAGTGGTTCCTGATCGAGGCCGGACTCCAGATACTGGGTGCGGTGACGGTTCCGATCTACCCGAGCCTCGCCGGCGCCCAGGCCGCCTACATCATCGGGAATTCGGAGGCGTCGGCGGTGATCGTCTCGACCGCCGAGCAGCAGGAGAAGATCGCCTCGATCCGCGACCGGATTCCGGGAGTGACGCACTTCTTCGCGCTGGACAAGCCGATCCATGCGCTGGGCGCCGAGCCGTGGAGCGCGGTCATCGCCGCCGGCAGGGAACTGCGCAAGACCGACGCCCAGGCCGCCGGGCGGCTTGCCGACGCGGTGGGACCGGACGACGTTGCGACCTTCATCTATACCTCGGGCACCACCGGGAATCCCAAGGGGGTGATGCTTACCCAGTCGAACCTGGTACGGAACACCCTTGCCTCCAGCAAGGCGATTCCGCTCCGGGACGACGACATCGCCATCTCGGTGTTGCCCTACAGCCATGTCTTCGCCCGGATGGTGGATCACTACCTGTTCCCGCATGCCGGGGTGACCATTGCCATCGCCGAGGACATGGACAACCTGGTGGCCAACATCGGCGAAGTGAGGCCGACCCTGCTGCCGTGCGTGCCGCGCTTCTACGAAAAGATGCGGGACCGGGTTCAGGAGAGCGCTGCCGCCGGAAGCCCGTTGAAGCAGCGGATCTTCAAATGGGCCTTCCGGGTGGGACACGAAATGGGCCGGCGCCGCCAGGAGGGCGAGACGGCGAACACGGGTCTGCGCATGCGCTACGGCCTCGCCACCAGGCTCGTTTTCAGCAAGCTCCACGCGCGACTGGGCGGGAGGATGCGGCTCTTCATTTCGGGCGGCGCCGCCCTGCCCCGGGACGTGGCCGAGTTCTTCCTCGCTGCCGGCTGGCTGGTGCTCGAGGGCTACGGACTCACCGAGACCTCCCCGGTCATCGCCGTGAACCGGGTGGATGCGTTCCGGTTCGGGTCCGTCGGACTCCCCATCGAGGGGGTCGAGGTCCGGATCGCTGCCGACGGCGAAATCCTCTGTCGCGGCCACAACATCATGAAGGGGTATTACGGGGACGAGGATGCCACCGCCGATGCCATTCGGGACGGTTGGTTCCACACCGGGGATATCGGAGTGATCGATGATGGAGGCTTTCTCCGCATCACCGACCGCAAGAAGGACATCCTGGTAACCGCCGGAGGGAAGAACGTGGCCCCGCAACCCATCGAGGGATTGCTGAAGGCGAGTCCCTACATTGCGGAGGTGGTGCTCGTCGGTGACGGCAGGCCCTTCATCGGCGCGCTGGTCACGCCCGAATTCGAGGAAGTGCGGCGTTATTGCGAGGAGCAGGGCGCTCCGGTTGCGGATCTCGATGCCATGGCGGCCAGCCCGCTGGTGGCCCGACTCCTCCAGTCCGAAGTGGACCGCCTGAGCGGGGATTTCGCCCGCTACGAACAGGTCCGCAAGGTCGCCGTTCTCCCGGCTGCGTTCTCCATCGAGGGCGGGGAACTGACGCCGACCCTCAAGGTCCGCCGGCGGGTGGTCCTCGAGCGGTACCAGGATCGGGTGTCCGCGCTCTACGCCGCTTGAGCGGAGGGTCTTGCCGGGGATGGAGGACCGCTTCGAGACTGTGATCGGGCTGGAGATCCATGTCCAGCTCGATACCCGCACCAAGCTGTTCTGCGGCTGCCGCAACCGCACCGGCGCGCCGCCCAACACCGACGTCTGTGCGGTGTGTTACGCGCTTCCGGGAACGCTCCCGGTTCCGAACGCCCGGGCGGTGGAACTTGCGGTTCGGGCCGCCCTCGCCCTCGAGTGCGAAGTGGCTGATGTCTCGATCTTCGAGCGGAAGAACTACTTCTACCCCGACCTTCCCAAGGGCTACCAGATCACCCAGTACGCCCATCCGCTGGCTCGCGATGGCGGCATCACGATCGGTGACCGGCGGATCCGAATCCATCGGATCCAGATCGAGGAGGATGCCGGCAAGCTGGTCCACGGCGGTTTCGGCGGGCCTCCGAACCGGAGCGGGGTGGATTTCAACCGCGCCGGAGTTCCCCTGATCGAGATCGTGACCGAGCCGGATCTGCGCTCGCCGGCGGAAACCGAAGAGTTCGCCCGGGTACTGCGGAGCCGCCTGCGTTATTGCGCGGTTTCCGACACCGACATGGAAAAGGGCAACCTGCGGATGGACGGCAACATCTCGGTGCGCTGCCGTGGTGACGGGGAACTGGGCGCCAAGGTCGAAGTGAAGAACGTGAACTCGTTCCGCTTCCTCCGCCGCGCCCTCGAGTTCGAGGAACTTCGCCAGCGGCAGGCGCTGGAGACCGGGGACGGGGTCCGGATCGAGACCCGGCAGTTTCGCGAGGACCGGGGCGTCACCGAGGTGATGCGCACCAAGGAAGCGGCGGCAGACTACCGGTACTTCCCCGACCCCGACCTCCCTCCGCTCCGCCTCCCCGACGGACTGGTCCGACGGGAACGCGAGCAGCTTCCGGAATTCCCGCGGGAGCGGGCCGCCCGCTTCATGGAAGTCTTCGGCATGCGTCCGGAACACGCCGGGCTGCTGGTGGCAAGACGGGAGGTTGCCGACTACTTCGAGGCCGCGGTGCGGGCGGCTTCATCCGCTGCGGGCCAGCTGGTCGCAGGCTGGATCCTTCAGGAGACGCCCGCGGAGCAGCGGGAGGCGGGAGCATTCCGGACGTCCCCGGAGCGGCTCGGCGGCCTCTTGCAGCGGGTCGCGTCCGGGCAGCTGGCGCGGAACCTGGCGAGGGATGCCTTCGCACTCATGGACGCTTCCGGGGTGGATGCCGACGAGGCAATTCGCCGGCTGGGCATCGACGCCGCGCCGGGCGAGTCCGACCTCCGGGCACTGGCGGACCGGCTGGTTGCCCGCCATCCCGACGACGCCCGCGCCTACCGCGAGGGCAGGGGGAAGGTTCTCGGGTTCTTCGTGGGGAAGGCGATGAAGGAACTGCGCGGGAAGGCCGATGCCCGCGCCGTCCGCGGAGCGCTTCAGCGGGCCCTCGACAAACCCGAGGTTTGTCAGCAGGTCCCGGAAAAACCCGAAGTCTGTCGGCAGGTACCGGGCGAGTCGGCGGCAAGTCGGCAGGTTTCCGACGATCCGGTGGCAAATCGGCGGGTTTCAGGCGATCCGGTGGCGAGTCGGCAGGTTTTGGATGATCCGGTGCCAAGTTGGCGGGTTCCAGGCGATCCGGTGGCGAGTCGGCAGGTTTCGGGCGAGTCGGCGGCAAGTCGGCAAGTTTCGGGCGAGTCGGCGGCAAGTCGGCGGGTTTCCGACGATCCGGTGGCAAATCGGAGGATGTCCAACGATCCGGTGGCAAATCGGCGGGTTTCAGGCGATCCGGTGGCAAACCGGCGGGTTTCCGACGATCCGGTGGCCTGAGATCGCCACGGTTCTGGTGGCCGGTTGGACCGCTGCCGGCAAGACCCGTCTTGCCCGTTGCTTGGCGGCCCGGTTGGAGGAGGCGGTGGTGCTCCCGCTCGACGACTACTACCGGGACGTGTCCCACCTGACCCGCGAGCAGCGCGTGCGGCAGGACTTCGACCGCCCGGAGGCGCTCGACATGAACGGCTTTGCCCGGGATCTGGCCGCTCTTCGGGCCGGTGGCACGGTTCCGCGACGGCGCTATCAGGCAGGGAGCGGGCGGAACGTGGTGGACGGGATGCGGGGGCCGGCGCGCCACGTGGTGGCCGAGGGAGTGTTCACCTTCCACGATCCCCGCGTCCGTCGACTGGCCGACCTGCGCGTGTTCCTGACCGGAGATCCGGAGCGGCTGCTGGAGCGCCGGATCGCCCGGGACACCGTCGAACGCGGTTACTCTCCCGCCGAGGTGCGCCGGATGTTCCGGGAGAGGGTGCTGCCGGCCCAGACCCGCTACCTTGCCGGTGCGGGCGCCTTCGCCGACCTGGTCCTCCCGATGGACTGGGGGGAAACCCACCTCGAACGCTGCCTGCGGCTCATTGGCGCCGCCCTCCGAACGAAAGGACACCCGACTTGACCGAGATCCTCCGCGTCGGCCACAGCCCCGACCCCGACGATGCCTTCATGTTCTGCGCCCTCTCGAACGGAGCGGTCCGCATTCGGGAGTATCGTGTCGAGCATGTCCTCGAGGACATCGAGAGCCTGAACCGGCGGGCGATGGCGGGCGAGCTGCCGATCACCGCCATCTCCGCCCATGCCTACCTCAAGGTTGCCGACAGGTACTGGATCATGGCCACCGGAGCCAGCATCGGCGAGGGCTACGGACCGGTGGTGGTCGCCCGCTCCCCCGGCCGGCTCGGGGATCTGCGCGGCCGCCGGGTCGCGATCCCCGGCCCCTGGACGACCGCGGCGCTCCTGGCCCGCTGCTACATCGGCGACTTCACCCCGGTGATCGTTCCGTTCGACCGGATTTTCGAGACAGTGGCCTCCGGCGAAGCGGATGCCGGGGTGGTCATCCACGAGGGGCAGCTCACCTGGAAGGCCGAGGGCTTCCACCTGATCGACGACTTCGGCGCCCGATTCGAGAACGAGAACAACCTCCCGCTGCCGCTCGGGCTGGACGTGGTGCGCCGCGACCTGGGGCGGAGCCTCGCGAGCGAGGTGAACCGGGCGATGCGGGCGAGCATCGACTGGGCCTACGCCAACGAGGAGGAGGCCCTCGACTACGCGCTCCGGTTCGGGCGCGGGCTCGAACGGGAACTCGGACGCAAGTTCGTGAAAATGTACGTCTCGGCGCTCACCCGCGACATGGGCGACGCCGGTGAAGCCGCGCTCCGGGCGCTCTTCCGCATGGCGGAGCGCGTCGGCGCCGTCAAGGAGGCTCCCGAAGTCGAACTGATCCGGTAGCGGTCCTGTCGCAAGTGACGATCTCGATGCCGTCCTCGATCTCGTCGGGCCGAGCCAGGCAAGGGTGCCGAAGTGGCGCCGGAGGTCGGAAAAGGCAGTGATTCTCCCTGGATGTTCTTCTCATTCGGGTTCCGCGACTTCCCGGGGGCGCTACCCTCATGCGGGAGCGATGCCGGTAGTCCGTCCCGAGATTCTTGTCTGGGCGCGCGAAACCGCGGGCCTGACTCTCCGGGATGCTGCCGTCAAGGTCGGGCTCAAGGATGCGCGGGGGGTGGCGGCAAGATCAAGGCTCGCCGCGTTGGAACGCGGCGAGGAGAAGCCCACGCGGTCGCTGCTGGGCCGGATGGCGCGTCAATACCGGCGCCCACTGCTCGTCTTCTACCTGGACACACCGCCGCTGCGGGATGATCGTCGCCCGGACTTCCGGACGCTGCCCGGGCCCCATACTCCGAAGACGGACGCTTTGATCGACGCCTTGGTGCGCAACCTGCAGAGCCGCCAGTACATGGTTCGGGCCGCGCTGGAGGCCGAGGACGAAGCGGAGCCGCTACCGTTCGTCGGCTCGCTTCCGAGGAGCGAGGGCTACGAAGAGGGGATCGAGGCGTTGTCCCGAGTACTTCGGGGTCCGCGAGAGGCCACCCGATGGGCGCAACGTGCTTCGCACGTTTTAGGTCAAGTGCTCGGCGATGACATGAACGCTGCGAAGTACTACGAGGAGGGAACTCCCGAGTCCGCATTCGAGTTGCTTCGCACGCGAATCGAGGATGCCGGCGTCTTCGTTCTGCTCAAGGGCGATCTTGGCAGTCACCACACGACCATTGACGCGGATGTTTTTCGAGGCTTCGCCATCGCGGATGATGTGGCGCCGTTCGTGGTCATCAACGACAACGACTCCCGGGCCGCGCGTTCTTTCACGCTCTTGCACGAGTTGACCCACCTCATGCTTGGTCATTCCGGTTTTGCCAGCGCGTATGTCCGGGATGAAGTCGAGGAGTTTTGCGACAATGTGGCCACTGCGTGGTTGTTGCCGGAGCGAACGCTCGATGAACTCGTCATCGAGCCGGAAACGCCGTTGGACAAGTTGCAACAGCGCATCGGGCAATTCGCCCGTGAGCGGAACCTGAGTCGCACCATGGTGGCGTACCGGCTCCGGCGTGCCGAGCGCCTGGATCGGGGGGCCTTTGAGCGCCTTCAGCAGGATTTCCGCCGGCAGTGGCGGCAGTCTCGCGAAAGCCATCGGGTGAGGGCGCGCGCGTCGGCGGGTGGCCCTTCCTGGTATGTGGTTCGCCGGCATCGAGTCGGGCGGGGACTTCGCGTTTTCACTCGCCGAATGCTCGAATCCGGGGCGCTTTCGACGACCAGGGCAGCCAGGATACTGGGCGTCAAGCCCGCGCAGGTCGGCAAGTTGCTTGACCCGGGAAGTAGGGGCGTATCTTCTGCTCTACCTGCTTGACGCCAACGTCCTCATTGACGCGAATCGAGACTACTATCCTCTCGAACGGGTGCCTGAATTCTGGGCTTGGTTGATCGATCGTGCGACTGCGCAGCAGGCAAAGGCGCCCCTGGAGATGTACGAGGAGGTTCTGGGCGGCAAGGATGATCCTTTTACCCGTTGGGTCAGGGACAACCGCGATCGGTTGCGACTCGATGAGCACGTCGACCGTGCACTTGTCGCCCGCGTTGTTACCAAAGGGTACGCCCCGGATTTGAGCGATACGGAGGTCGAGAAGGTTGGCCGCGACCCGTTCCTCATCGCTTACGCGCTTGGTGATCCGAAACACCGGACGGTTGTCACGACGGAGGTATCGAAGCCAAGCACGAAACGCGCCAATCGCCAGATCCCGGACGTCTGCGATGATCTTGGGGTGATGCATTGCAACACCTTCCGGTTCATCAAGGTTCTCGACTTCAAGACGGGTCGCCAAGAACGCGGCTGATGCGACGGGTCCTCTCGCGGCAAGAGGCGGGCTCGCAGCGGGATCAGGTTTGATTTTGGTTCCGTTCGTAAAGGATGCGGATGCCTTCGAGGGTGAGCCGCTCGTTCACGATGTCCACCACTCCGGTCCATGCGGCGACCCGCCGCCCCAGTCCGCCGGTGGCGATGACCGTCTGGTCGCCGCCGATTTCCTCCTTGAGCATCCGGACCATCTCGCGGATGAGTCCGGTCCAGCCGAAGACCAGGCCGGACCGGAGGGCGGCCACCGTGTGCTTGCCGACCACGTTCCGGGGAGGCAGCAGTTCCACATCCGGAAGCCGTGCGGTCCGGCGCACCAGCGCTTCGGCGGAGATTCCTAGTCCGGGAGCGATGGCCCCACCGCGGTATTCGCCGTTTGCGGTGATCACGTCGAAGGTGAGGGCGGTGCCGGCGTCGAGGACGATCGCGTCCACCCCGTAGAGCTCGTGGACCGCCGCCGTGTTGGCGATCCGGTCCGGTCCGGTTTCCTCGGGGGTTTCCACCGACAGTCGGATGCCGTGCGCGGTGTGGTGGTTCAGGATGAAAAGGGGGAGCCCGAAGCGCCGTTCGGCGAGGGTCCGCAGCACGTCGGTGAAGGCCGGAACCACGCTCGCCGACGCGAGCGCCGCAATGTCGTGCCGGCTGCGGTCCATCTGGGCGAGCAGCCCGTCCAGGAGCACGGCGGTCTCGTCGGGAAGCCGGTTCGGCGACGTGGAGATCCGCCAGTCCCGGACGAAGTCCTTCCCGTCGTGGAGTCCGATCCCGGTTTTGGTGTTCCCGACGTCGAAGACAAGGAGCATCCCCGAATCGTAGTCCCGGCCGACGCATAGACTCCCGCGCCGATGGTCTCCCTCGATTCGATCCGCGCCGCCCGGGAGCGTGCCGCGCCCTTCGTGCTCCGAAGCCCGATGGTCCCGCTCCGGCACGACGGTCCCGACGACATCTGGCTGAAGCTGGAGAACCTTCAGCCGTTTTCCTGTTTCAAGATGCGCGCCGCCGCTTCGCTCTTCGGGTCGCTGTCCGATTCCGAAATCGCCGGCGGCGTGATCACGGCGAGCGCCGGGAACTGGGCGCAGGCAGTGGCTTTCATGGCGAAGGAACGCGGGGTTCCCTGCACTGTCGTGGTGCCGGAGACCTCCCCGGAGAACAAGCGCCGGACGGTGGCGGCGCTCGGCGCCGAAATCGAGGTGGCCCCCTTCGCCGACTGGTGGGACGCGATCGTCACCCACCAGTGGCGGGATCGGGATCTGCGGTTTGTCCACCCCGTCGAGGAGGAGCCGGTGATGGCGGGAAATGGAGTGGTGGGCCTCGAAATCCTCGAGGACCTCCCCGAGGTGGACGCGGTTCTCGTTCCCTTCGGAGGCGGTGGCCTCAGCATCGGCATCGCCAGTGCGCTCCGGGGCCTGGGTTCCGGGGCGCCCGTCCATCCGGTGGAGACCACCGCGTCTCCCAAGCTGGCCCGCGCGGTGGAACACGGGAAACCGACCTGGATCGATACGGCGCCGAGCTTCGTGGACGGTATCGGCGGCAACACGGTGCTCGATCCGATGTGGGATCGGCTCCAGGGGATTCTCGCCGCACCGCTGCTCGCCACCGCCGACGAGATTGCGGAAGCCATCCGGGTAGTCGTTTCGCGCGCCCGGGTCGTTCCCGAAGGCGCCGGCGCCTGTCCGGTGGCGGTGGCACTGGCCGGTCGCGTTCCCGGCGGGCGGGACCGGCCCCGCAAGATCGTCTGCGTGGTGTCGGGCGGCAACATCGAGATGAAGGTCCTGCGCCGCATCCTCGACGGCGAGACCCCGGACTCGGCGCGATAGGCGCCCGGAATTCCGCCGGGGGAGCTCCGGAGTCGAACGGTTTCGGTCCGGTCAGCCGCCGTTCATCATGCCGCGCAGCACGGTCGGGAGGATGCCCCCGTTCCGGTAGTACTCCACTTCGATCCGGGAATCCAGCCGGGCCACCGCCTCGAATGATGTCCCACCGGCAACCACCCGGACCCGGGTGCGGGGGGCGAGGCCGTTCCCCAGGCCTTCGATGCGGAAGGTCTCGTCGCCCCGAAGCCCGAGCGATGCAGCGGTCTGGCCGTCCGTGTATTCCAGGGGCAGCACGCCCATGCCCACCAGGTTGCTCCGGTGGATGCGTTCGAAGCTCTCCGCGAGCACCGCCCTCACCCCGAGGAGCAGCGTCCCCTTCGCCGCCCAGTCGCGGGACGAACCGCTGCCGTAGCGCTGGCCGGCGAGGATGAGCAACGGGACGCCCTCCTTCCGGTACCTCTCGGCGGCCTCGAACACGGTGGTCCGCGTGCCGGACGGGTGGTGGACCGTGTAGCCGCCCTCGACGTCGGGGACGAGCTGGTTGCGGAGTCGGATGTTGGCGAAGGTGCCGCGCAGCATCACCCGGTCGTTGCCGCGGCGGGAACCGTAGGAGTTGAAGTCGTCCACGCCGTGTTCGGAAAGCCACCGGCCGGCGGGGGAGTCCGCCTTGATGCTCCCGGCGGGCGAGATGTGGTCGGTGGTGACCGAGTCCCCGCACATGACGAGAACGCGCGCCCCTTCGATGTCGGCCGGGTCTTCCGGTCGGGCGCGCATTGCCTTGAAGAAGGGTGGCTCGCGGATGTAGGTGGAGTCGGGGTTCCAAGGGTACAGTTCGTTCATCGTTACCGGAATCGCGTTCCATTCCGCGTTTCCGTCCCATACATCGGCGTAGGTGTGCTGGAAGGTTTCCGGCCGAAGCGCTTTCTCCATGACCTCGTGGACTTCGGCCGTGGTGGGCCAGATGTCCTTGAGGTACACCGGCTTCCCCTCGGCCCCGGTCCCGAGTGGTTCCTCGGCCAGGTTGATGTCCACGGTGCCGGCGAGCGCGAACGCGACCACCAGCGGGGGCGAGGCGAGGTAGTTCGCCAGGACTTCCCGGTGGACCCGCCCTTCGAAGTTGCGGTTGCCGGAGAGCACCGACGCCGCCACCAGGTTCCCGTCGGCGATGCCCCGGCTGACAGCTTCGGGAAGCGGTCCGCTGTTGCCGATGCAGGTGGTGCACCCGTATCCCACCAGATGGAATCCGAGGTCCTGAAGCGACCCGAGCAGCCCGGCGTCCCGCAGGTACCGGGTCACGGCCCGGGAACCGGGGGCAAGCGAGGTCTTCACGTGCGGCGGAGTGGTCAGCCCGTGTCGCAGCGCGTTCCGGGCGAGGAGTCCGGAAGCGAACATCACCCCCGGATTCGAGGTATTGGTGCAGGAGGTGATGGCGGCGATCACCACCGCGCCGTGTCCGATGTTGTGGCCGCGACCCACGCTCGCGGTCCGGGCGAGCTGGTCTTCGGGGACTTCGAAGCCGGACTCGCTCCGCGGCACCGCCAGGGCGGCCCGGAATGCGTCCTTGAGGCCCGAGACCCGCACCCGGTCCTCCGGGCGCTTGGGGCCGGCCAGACTCGGCTCGACCACCGAGAGATCGAGTTCCACCACCGCCGTGTATTTGGGATCGGGACTGTCCGCAGTCCGGAACAGGCCCTGGGCCCGGCAGTAGCTCTCGACCCGTTCCACCTCTTCGGGGGTGCGTCCAGTCCGGCGCAGGTAGTCGAGTGTCTCGGCGTCCACCGGGAAGAAGCCCATGGTGGCGCCGTACTCCGGCGCCATGTTGGCGATGGTGGCCCGGTCGGCGAGCGGCATCCGGTCGAGGCCGTTCCCGAAGAATTCCACGAATTTGCCGACCACTCCGAACCGGCGGAGCTTCTCGGTGATGGTCAGGACGAGGTCGGTGGCGGTGACCCCCTCCACCAGTTCGCCGGTCAATCGAAATCCGATGACTTCGGGAGTCATGAGGTAGCACGGCTGGCCGAGCATGGCCGCCTCGGCTTCGATCCCGCCAACCCCCCAGCCGAGCACGCCGAGCCCATTGATCATGGTGGTGTGCGAATCGGTCCCCACCAGGGTGTCCGGCATCAGGATCGCCTTGTCCCCCTCCCCGCGCCGCAACACGACCTTGGCAAGCAGCTCCAGGTTCACCTGGTGGACGATGCCAGTGGAAGGGGGGACCACCCGGAACCCGTCGAAGGCTGCCTGGCCCCAGCGCAGGAACTCGTAGCGCTCCCGGTTCCGCTCGAATTCGATGGCCTCGTTTTCCCGCAGCGCGAGCGGCGTGCCGAAGGACTCCACCTGCACCGAATGGTCGATCACGAGGTCCACCGGCGTGCTCGGATTGATCCGTGACGGGTCACCGCCCATCCGCGCGACCGCTGCCCGCATCGCCGCGAGGTCCACGAGCGCCGGAACTCCGGTGAAATCCTGGAGGACGATCCGCGCTGGCCGGTACGGGATTTCCCGCGCTGCCGGTTGTGCCGCGTTCCACCGGGCGAGGGCCTCGACGTCCTCTGCGACCTCGGTGCCCGCGTCCACGCCCCGCACCAGCGCCTCGAGAAGTACCCGAAGGGACCGGGGAAGGCGACCGATATTCCCAAGCCCCTGCTTTTCAAGGGCTTCCAGCGAGTAATAGGACACCGGTCCCTCGGCGGTGTCAAGGCGGCGGAGCGAAGGGAACGGATGGGACGGCACGGTCGTTCAGATGGTCAGTAGGATAGCCGGGAAGCTGGCGTCCGAGGACATGACCGAATCACGACCCCCTCCGCCGTCTCCGGACGCCGGTCCGACCCCTCCGCCGCCCCCGGACGCCGATCCGACCCCTCCGCCGTCTCCGGACGCCGGTTCGACCCCTCCGCCGCCCCCGGACGCCGATCCGACCCCTCCGCCGTCTCCGGACGCCGGTTCGACCCCTCCGCCGCCCCCGGACGCCGATCCGACCCCTCCGCCGTCTCCGGACGCCGGTTCGACCCCTCCGCCGCCCCCGGACGCCGATCCGACCCCTCCGCCGTCCCCGGACGCCGGTTCGACCCCTCCGCCGCCTCCGGACGCCGATCCGACCCCTCCGCCGTCCCCGGACGCCGATCCGACCCCTCCGCCGTCTCCGGCTGCCGATCCGACGCCTCCGCCGTCTCCCGGACGCCGGTCCGACGCCTCCGCCGTCTCCGGACGCCGATCCGACTCCTCCGTCGCCACCGGACGCCGATCCGACCCCTCCGCCGCCCCCGGACGCCGATCCGACGCCTCCGCCGCCCCCGGACGCCGATCCGACTCCTCCGCCGTCTCCGGACGCCGATCCGACGCCTCCGCCGCCCCCGGACGCCGATCCGACGCCTCCGCCGTCTCCGGACGCCGATCCATCCCCTCCGGACGCCGGCCCGGTCGCTCCGCCGCCCCCGGCGGCTGGCGGCGTGCGTCCCGGATTCGATCTCGGCGGGATCCTCGCGGCGGCCTTCCGCGATCCGACGGCGCTCCACAAATTCGTCCTCGGCTCGCTCGCGGTGCTGCTTGTTCCCTTCTTCGGGCTTGGTCTGGTGCTGCTTCTCGGCTTCATGGCCCGGACCACCCGGAACGCGCTTGCCGGCGCCGAGCATCCGCTTGCCGACTGGGATGACCTTGGCGGGCTCTTCCTCGATGGCTTGCGCGTCCTGGGAGTGGGACTTGTCTGGTTCGTGGCCGCCTTCGCGGCCGGCGGGTTCCTGTTCGTCCTGGTCGCCATGGCGGGAGGAATCGCCGAAGCCACCCACTCGGTCTTCGCCGGAATGGTCGCGGTGCTCGGCATCATCGTCACCTTCGGATTCGTGGCCGTTCTGGTCGCACTCGTTCATGTGCTCCTGCCGACCGCGCTCATCCGGATGATGGCCGCCGACCGGTTCGCGGAGGCGTTCCACTTCGACACCATCTTCGATCTCATCCGCAACAACCTGCGCGTCAGTCTCTATCTGCTGCTCACCATCCTGCTGATCGGTATCCTTGGTGACCTGAGCGCGCTGCTCTGTCTGGTGGGCCTCATTCCGGGCATATTCTGGGTCCTTGCGTCCTACGGAGTGGCGATGGGCCACGCCGGCCGTCTGATGGAGGTCACGGTCGAAGGCGAGTAGGGGACGCTGCGGTCCGGCTCCCCGGGGATCATGCCCCGGTCCGGAGAGGCGCCGGATTCGAAGCCCGGGCGCCGCGACCCGGTTTCCCGGGATAATGATCCCTTCCAAGGGAGAATGCCCGTGCCCCATCGCTTTCAGGATCGCGTCGCCATAGTCACCGGAGCCTCCAGCGGTATCGGCCGCGCCGTCAGTCGCGCGCTCGCTGCCGAGGGGGCGCGGGTGGTTCCGGTGGCGCGCCGGGAAGATCGGCTCGAAACGCTGAAGGGGAAGATCGGGGAAGCCGGGGGGGCGGCATGGCCGCAGGCCGGCGACGTCACCGGCGCCGGCTTCCGCGAGGGCCTGGTGGCGGACACCGTCGCCCGGTTCGGGCAGTTGGATCACCTGGTGAACTCGGCCGGAGTCATCGCCTTCGGGAGTATCGAAGACACCACCCTGGACGCCTGGAAGCGGATGTTCGCGCTCAACGTGGAGGCGTGCTTCGACCTGATGCGGCTTGCGACTCCCGAGCTGATCAAGGGGAAGGGGTCGGTGGTGAACGTATCCAGCGTGAACGGGATGCGCTCGTTTCCGGGTGTGCTCGCCTACAACTCCAGCAAGTCGGCGCTGGACCAGCTCACCCGCTGTGCCGCGCTGGAACTGGCGGCGAAGGGGGTGCGGGTCAACTCGGTGAACCCGGGGGTCACCCGGACCGAACTCCATCGCGCCGGCGGACTCGACGCCGAGCGGTACGCGGCATTCGTCGAGCACAGTCGGACCACGCACCCGATCGGCAGGGTGGGGACTCCCGAGGAGGTCGCGTCGCTCGTGCTCTTCCTGCTTTCGGATCAGGCGGCGTTCATCACCGGAGTCACCGTTCCGATCGATGGCGGGCGCCACCTCACCTGCGCCCGGTAGGCGTCCGGGCGGATCGCCCGGCTCCGCCCCTCAGTCGCCGAAGGCCTTTCGGATTCCTTCGATCGCTGCGTCGCGTTCGCGGGTGAAACGCAGGACCGCCTCGATCAGCAGCCAGATCGCGAGCAGCAGGATCGCTCCGCCCACGGCCAGCAGCAGGTTGTGTTCGCCGTCGGCGTAGATGCCGATGTTGTAGATCATCGCGCTGATGGTGGTCAGCAACATGAAAACCATCGGCAGCAGGGTGTAGATGTACGGTTTCTTGCGGAAGTACAGGTAGAGCGTCACGGAAAGCAGGGTGAGCCCCGCCATGATCTGGTTGGTGGTGCCGAACAGCGCCCAAAGCGCGGTCCCGGCCGGAACTCCGTCGACCTCCATGAGGGCGAAGAACCCGATGACGACGACGGCGAGCAGCGACGCCAGGTGCCGGTTCCCGAGCACCGGAACCTTGACGCTCTCGGCGATCTCCTCGATGTTGTAGCGAAGGATGCGGGTCGCCGAGTCGAGGGTGGTGAGCGCGAAGGAAACGGCGACCAGAGCCATGAAGGCCTTGCCCGCTTCCACCGGGATGCCGAGCGTGGAAAGGAAGTTGGCGGTCCCCTGGATGTAGGCGTTCAGCTTGGCGGCGAGTCCGTTGGCGCCTTCCCAGCTCGCAAAGTGCTGGCGCCAGGCTTCCGGGCTGGCGAATCCGGCGGTGGTGGCGAGCACCGCGGAAAGGCCCAGCAGGCTTTCGCCGACCATGCCACCGTATCCGATCGCGGGAGCGTGGCTTTCCTTGTCGAGTTGTTTCGCCGTGGTGCCCGTCGAGACCAGCGCGTGGAACCCGGAAACCGCCCCGCAGGCAATCACGATGAAGACGAAGGGGAAGATCGGCGGGGCGCCCTCCGGCGAGGGGTTGTAGGCGGGAGCGGCGAACTCCGGGTTCCGGATGACGAACGAGATGAAGACGCCGATCAGTCCGAGATAGAGCAGGATCGAGTTCAGGAAATCGCGGGGCTGGAGCAGCAGCCAGACCGGAAGGATGGAAGCCAAGAAGGCATAGCCGAGCAGGATGTAGCTCCAGCCGTTCATCGTGAGGATCGGCGCCGGAAGCACGGTGCCCAGCCAGATGCCGAAGAACAGCAGCGCGGAGCCGATCGGAACGAGGATCTTGAGGCTGACGCCGTGGCGATACGAGAGGATGCCGATCGCCACCGCCACGATCATCACGATCGCGCTCGGGGTCACCGCCTGCGGGTAGAAGGCCTCCGAGAAGAGCTGGGAGACAACCTGGACAAAGACCCCCATCGCGAGCCCGATGAGGAACACGATCAGGGCGTGAAACAGGAATTTGGCCCGGTGTCCGATGATGTCCTCGGCGATCCGCCCGATGGAACGTCCCTTCGCCCGGAGGCTCACGCAGAGTGCCGAGAAATCGTGGACCGCACCCACGAAGATGGTCCCGAGGACCACCCAGATCATGGCCGGGACCCAGCCCCAGATCACGGCAATGGCCGGACCCAGCATCGGCGCCAGACCGGCAATCGAGGCGAAGTGGTGGCCGAAGAGGATCTGCGGCCTGGTGGGCACATAGTCGCGTCCGTCCGCAAACTGGTGTGCCGGCGTGGGACGGTCGTCGCTCAACTCGAACGCCCGGGAGGCGATCCGTCTCGCGTAGAACCGGTAGCCGAGCGCATACAGCCCGAAGCAGACGAGCGTCGCGACAAGTGGGCTCATGGGCACCCTTTCCGCCGCGACCACGCGGCGCACCGAGGGGGGAACGGCGAAAATATCAGATAAGCCGGGAATCTCCATGCGAGCCGGGTTGGTAGCATCCCGGCGTTCCGCCCGGAGGTGGTCTGTAGTGGAGAGCCGGATGGTCTCGTTTCCGATTGAAGGTGGAGAGGGCGAGGGATACCTCGCCGTCCCCGACTCCCCCGGCCCGGGGGTGCTGGTGATCCAGGAGTGGTGGGGGCTCGTCGGGCACATCCGGGGCGTGGCCGACCGCTTCGCCGAGGCTGGATTCACCGCCCTCGCGCCGGATCTGTTCCACGGCGAGCAGACCACTTCGCCGGACGCGGCCGGCAAGCTGCTGATGGCGCTCGAGGTGGACCGCGCCGAACGGGACTTGCGCGGCGCCGCCGACCATCTCGCATCGGTGGCCGGCTGCCCGGTGGGCGTGGTCGGCTTCTGCATGGGGGGACAGCTCGCCCTCCATGCTGCCGGCGCCTCCGACCGCATCGGCGCCTGTGTGGATTTCTACGGAATCCATCCGAACGTTCATCCGGACTACGAGGCGATCCGCTGTCCGGTCCTCGGGCTCTTCGCCGAACACGACGACTTTGTTCCCGCCGAAGCCGTCACGGCACTGCGCCAGTCGCTCACGGACGCCGGCGTCCCCACCGAGTTCCACACCTACCCCGGCGCGTCGCACGCGTTCTTCAACGACGAACGCCCGTCCTACAACGAGGACGCGGCCACCGATGCCTGGAACCGGGTGCTGGCGCACTTCAGGAGGAATCTGGGCTGACGCGTCGGTGGACCCCCTCGATCCGGCGGGCAAGCGCCAGGATCAGCCGGATCTCGCGCCCGGTGAGCCCGGCGCGGCCGAAGAGTTCCCGCCACTCGGAGAACCGCGTCTCCGGGTTCTCCTTCGCCAGGAAACCGATGTCCAGCATGGCCTGCCTGAGCGCTCGAAGCGCCGGTTCGGCTTCGCCGGCCGTCGCCCGGGCGGGCTGCTGCGGCAACGGGGCCGTGCCGGCGAGGTGGATCTCGTAGGCGACCACCATGACGGCCTGGGCGAGATTGAGCGAGGGCTGGCGCGTTGATGCCGGAATCCGGACCTGGCGCTGGCAAAGGACGCGCTCGTCCCGCGAGAGTCCGCTGGATTCGTTTCCGAAGACCACGGCCACCGGGGTCCCGTGCGGAACGGCGGCGATCTCGGTCGCCAGCTGGCGCGGGGTCCGGTGGGGGATGCGGTCACCGCCCCGCCCGCTGAGGCCGGCGACCAAACGGCAGTCGCCCACCGCCGCCAGCAGATCGGGGAACACCTTGGCGTCCTCCAGGACGTGCTCGGCCTGCCATGCCATCCGGAAGGCGGAGACCGTCCGCCATTCCGGCGGCGCCACCAGCCGAAGGCCGGCGAGTTCCATGTTGGCGGCCACCCGGGCGGCGGCTCCGATGTTCTCCGGGCGCCGCGGGCGGACCAGAACCAGGTGGACGTGGGCCATCGTCGGCATATCGTAGGTTTCCATGCCGGACGAGCACCCGTTCCACGATGTCGGCGAATCCGGGGCGCTGACCATCCCGATGCGGAAATGGCGGGAGATCGTGTTCGTGGGAGCCATGCGGCCGGTGGACGGGGGCGCCGCCTGGATGCGGGATCCGGAACGCGCCCTGCCGCCGCTCCGCCGGCCGCGCGCCCTGCCGCTCGGCAGGAGATTCCGCGTGGAGCGGCTGCCGCCGCTTCGCAGGAGCGTCCCGGATCCGCTGCATCCGCCCCGGCGCGATCGCTCCCGGATTCGGCTGGCGCCGGTGGAGGGGGACTGACGGGTGCGGCTCGGCGAGATCCTGCGCCTCGCCGCCCTCCGGGCGCCTCGCAAGGCAGCCGTGATCGCCGGGGACGAGGAGATCACGTTCGCGGAATTCGACCGACTGGCCAATCGTTTCGCCCACTTCCTGCTCGCAACCGGAGTGCGCCCCGGAGACCGGGTGGCCTGCCTGCTCTTCAACTCGCTGGAGTACGGCGTCGTCCACTTCGGCAACGCGCGGGCCGGGGGCGTGCTGGTCCATATCCCTCCGCGGTACGCGGCTGCCGAGGTCGCCGACATCCTGGAACGTTCCGATCCCCGGATACTGGTGGTGGACGAGGAGGTGCGGGACCGTGTCCCCGACTCCTTCGGCGGCGTGCTGGTTCCCGTGGGCGCGCGCGGCCTCCGGGACGTTCTCGCGGACGCTGCCGATCCGCCGCCGGCCCTGGTCCGGCCCGACGATCCGGTCGCCATGACGTTCACCGGAGGCGCCACCGGCCGGCCCAAGGGGGCGCTGGTGAGCCATCGGGCCCGCTATCTCTCGGCGCTTTCGACCGCGTTCGAGCACGGGCTCACCGATCGGGACGTGGTGGGCGTGGTGACTCCGATGTCCCATGCGGTCGGATTGATGATCTGGTTCCAGGCCGCCATCGTTGCCGGCGCCACGTCGGTTCTCTTCCGGAAATGGGACCCGGGGGATTTCGTGGCGGAGACCGGGCGCCGCCGGATTACCGCAGTGTTCCTCGTTCCGGTCCAGGTGCGCGACCTGCTCCGCGCGCCCGCCTTCGACGCCGGCAAGCTGGCGTCACTCGTGAACCTCGGCGCCGGAGGAGCACCCACCCCGCCCGGCTTGATGCGCGCCTGGCGGGAGCAGGTTCCGCACTGCGGCTACACCGATCACTACGGGCAGTCGGAGACCGGCCCCCTGACGATCCTCAAGCCGTGGGATTCCGCCTGCCGGCCGGGCGCCATCGGTCAGGCCGCCCACGGCGTGGAACTTCGGATCGTGGATCGGGAGGGCAAGCCGGTGGTCCCCGGTGCGACCGGTGAGCTGGTGGCCCGCGGGCCGTTCCTCATGAAGGAGTATTTCCGGGATCCGGGGGAGACCGCCCGCTATTTCCGGCAGGGTGACGGGTGGGGCTGGACCGGCGACCTCGGATTCCGGGACGCGGACGGGTTCGTCACCCTGGTCGGCCGGTCGGTCGAGAAGATCGTCTCGGGCGGCATCAGCGTGCATCCCCGCGAGATCGAGGCAGGCCTCGAGACGCATCCGGCGGTGGAGGACTGCGCCGTATTCGGGGTTCCCGACGAACGTTGGGGCGAGGCCCCGATCGCGATCGTGGAGGCCCGCGGCGAGGTGGACGCCGAGGAATTGATCCGGCATCTGGCGGGAAGGATCGCCCGCTACAAGCGCCCGCGGGAGATAGTGTTCGTTACGCGCATTCCCCGGACGCCTTCCGGGAAGGTCCGGAAGGGGCGGCTCCGGGAGGCGTACCTGGGAAGGGAACCTGATCCCGGAGGAAGCGAAGATGGAACCTGAAGTCACTCCGTTCCTGATGTTCGAAGGGAAGGCCGAAGAGGCGATGGAGTTCTACGTCCGGGTGATTCCGGACACCAGGATTCTCTCGGTGGACCGCTACGGGCCTGGGGAACCGGGCCCGGAAGGCTCGGTGCGGTTCGCCTCCTTTTCCGTCCGCGGGCAAAAGGTTCACTGCAGCGACAGCTTCGTGAAACACAACTTCACGTTTACACCCTCCTTCTCCTTTTTCCAGCAGGCCCGTGACGAGGAGGAGATCACGAATCTGGTGGCCGCCCTTTCCGAGGAGGGGCTTGTTCTGATGCCGCTCGACGACCACGGATTCAGTCGTCGTTTTGCCTGGATCCAGGACCGTTTCGGGGTGTCGTGGCAACTCAATCTCGCGTGACAGCGCCTCGAGTCCGCCGCGCGGAAGTGCGGTTGCCGACGCCGGACCTCGACGCCGAGATGCGGTTCTTCGTGGACGGCCTGGGTTTCCGCCTGGAACGGATCGGTCCCGCCGACAATCCGGTGTACGCCGGAATCTCCGGCCATGGCGTTTCCCTGATCCTCGAGCGTAGCGACGAGCGGGCGCCGGTGGTGATCCGATGCCAGGCGGAAGCGGGCCGGAAAGCCGGGGGACTGGTTTCCCCGGGAGGCCACCGGATCGCCTTCGAACCCTGGAATCCCCCGCTTCGGGTGCCCGCTCCCCGTTCCCGGTTCCAGGTGACCCGCCGCCGGGACGGCGCATCGTGGGACGCGGGGCGAGTCGGGATGCTCTACCGTGATCTGATTCCGGATCGGCTGGGAGGCGCCATCATCGCCTCCCACATCCGTATTCCCGACGGGGGTGCAGTGCCCGATCAGGTCCATTACCACACGGTCGGATTCCAGCTCATTTTCTGTCATCGGGGTTGGGTCCGGATTGTCTACGAGGAGCAGGGACCGCCGTTCGTGCTCGAGGCCGGCGACTGCGTGATCCAGCCGCCGGAAATCCGCCATCGGGTGCTGGAGGCCTCGGCCGGGCTCGAAGTGGTGGAGGTCGGATCGCCGGCCGAGCACCGCACCAGCATCGATCACGAGATGGAACTGCCGACGCCGCACCAGCGGCCGGACCGCGACTTCCAGGGCACCCGGTTCGTGCGGCATCGGGCCGCCGGCGCGAAGTGGAAGCCGTTCCGGATTCCCGGGTTCGAGCAGCGCGAGACCGGCATCGGCGCCGCCACCGGCGGAATCGCCGCCGTCCGGGTGGCTCGCCGGATTCCCGGCCCCCCGGCGCCGGAGAGCCGCCATGATGCCAGCATCCTGTTCGGCTTCCTGCGGCAGGGGAGCATGGACCTCCGGGTCGCGGGCGAATCGGCGGCGGAGTTGTCCGAAGGAGACGCCTTCGTGCTCCCGCCGCACCGGACGGTGGTAATCCGCGATCCCACGGACGACCTGGAAATCCTCGAGGTCGCGCTTCCGGCGGGGTTCCGCACCGAGGTCGGGCAGTCGGCCTGACTCGCTAGCTCCCGAGCGCCTCGCGTACCTCGCTGAATTTCCGGGACGACTGGTCGCCGGTACCCAGGTTCCGCACCGTGCATTCGCCTCGCGCGAGTTCGTCGGGACCGAGGATCAGCGCCGTCGGAAAACCGGCGCTGCCGGCCCGCGCGAGCTGCCGGCCGAGCTTCAGCCGGTCCACCTGGACCTCGACCTGGATCCCGCTCGCCCGCAGATTCCGGGCAACCCGCAGAATATCCGCGTCCGGCACTCCGGGAAGCGGGCAGAGTGCGGCACGGGGCGGTGCGTCTCCGGGGGCAAGGCCCCCGCGTTCCTCCAACAACATCAGGATCCGCTCCATGCCGAGGGCGAACCCGGTCGCCGGGGTGTCGCGGCGGCTGAACATTCCGATCAGGCCGTCGTACCGGCCGCCACCGGCGAGGGAACCGGCGCCTCCGGCGGCCACCACCTCGAAGATGGGGCCGGTGTAATAGTCGAGCCCGCGCGCCAAGCCGGGATCGAATCGGAGGATCGCCGTTTCCATGACCGGCGCCAACACCCCGGTGAGGTGGAGCAGGTCGTCGGCAGCGTCCTGCGGCGATCCTTCGGGCAGTGCGGACCGCAGCCGCTCGATTCGTTCCCGATTCCCGCCACCGTCCCCGTCGGGCATCAAGTCGAGCAACTTCCGCGCTCGTTCCGGCCCCACCTCCGGTATCCGGGCGAGAGTTCGCTCCACCCCCTCGCGGCCCACCTTGCCGAGCTTGTCCAGCGTGACCAGCGCCTCGCCCTCCCCCTCGGGAGGAATGCCGCTGGCGGCCATCAGCCCCCTGAGGATCTCCCTATGGTTCAACAAGATGGTGAAATCGGAAAAGCCGAGCGCGGCGAGCGCGGCTTCGAGGGTCATGAGGATCTCGGCATCGGCCAGCAGCGAAGCGCTCCCCACGATGTCCGCATCGCACTGCGTGAATTCCCGAAAGCGCCCCTTCTGGGCGCGGTCGGCCCGCCACACCGGCTGGATCTGAAAGCGGCGGAGTACTGCCGGCAGATCGGCCCGGTATTCGGCGACTACCCGGGCGAGCGGCACGGTGAGGTCGTAGCGGAGTCCGAGTTCGGCGAGGTCCGCCTCCCCCACCCGCTCCTGCCCGAGTGCGCGCGTCAGCTTCCCGCCCCGATGGAGAATCCGGTAGATGAGCTGGTCCCCCTCGTTCCCGTACTTGCCGAGCAGGGTGTCGAGCCGTTCCATCGCCGGGGTTTCGAGGGGAAGGAAGCCGTGCTTCAGGAACGCGCCTTCGATGCGGCGCGTGGCCTCGCGGCGCCGCATGGCCGCCACCGGAAGGTGGTCGCGCATTCCGCTGACGGGCTTCGTGGAGAACCGGGCCATGTGCCGCCGGGAGTCTATGCGGCGGCGCCGCCCTGCCCGAGTCCCCGACGGGTCCGGCCGCGAACTTCCGCAGGGCCTCGTTCGGGGGCTCCGCGGCGAGACGGGGCATGGGTCGAAACGCTGCGGTCGCGGCTGGTCGGGCGCGCGGGAAGGTGGGAGCGACTGGACGAACGCGATGCCGGTGCAAAGGAACAGGGAGCAGGGATCGCGCCGGCGGACCCTCACCCCCGCGCGCCGGTCCGCGCCCGTTCGGGATTCCGGTCCCCGGTCGCCTCGGAGGCGCCCCGGGTCGATCCCGTGGGTTGCTGCCCGCGGCCCCTGCCGGATCGCGGCACAAGGAACAGGCGCCCGCCCGGGCGGACGTTCTCCGCGCGGCGCCCTCGTCGCCCCGGCTTCGGCTGCCGCAGCCGGGGAAGGCCCCGGGAAGTCCGCCTCGCCGTCGGATGCCCGCGGGGGCGCCCCTTGGGAACCCCTCCCGGGTGCGGCCCGGGGGGAACGGGGGACGCGCCTGCCATCCGGGCACGGGCGGAGAGCGTGCGGTCGCCGGGGTGACGCTCGCGGCCCCGGGAAGTCACCCGCGTTCCGTTCCCTTGTGAAGGCCCCCGACCGGCGCGGATGGGAACGCGTGCTATCGTTCCATTCCGGTCAGGAGGTTCGCCGTCGCTCACCGGGCGATCTCGGACCCCCGCCAACGTTCTGCGTTTCCGGAGCGGTCTTCCGGGACGTGCCCCGGGCGACAGTTCCTCCCGTGGAATCCTGCGGGTCTTCTCGTCCCGTTTCCAGCCTTCGGCAGGGTTCTGCCGGGGCACGGAGGGGCTCGGGGAGTTCCGTTCGGTGCGTCGACTTCATTGCCTTTCCACCGGGTTCCGCTTCGGCGGAGGCCGGTGGGGGGCGTGCACCCAACGAAAGCCCTGGCGCCGGCAGATTTGCCGGTGCCCGGAGTAACAGGAAGGATCCATGCCTGAGTTGTCCCTACCGAGGGAGTCGGAAGAGGCGTCCGCGGCTGCGGAGACGCCGGTCCGAAAGTCAGCCTCCTCTTCGTCCGAGCGGGATTCGCGGGTCCGCCAGGATCTCGAAATCACCGGGGTCCTGGATATCGGGCCCCGCGACAGCGGGCACCTTCGGCTGCTGGCAAACAACTACCTGCCGCGGCAGAGCGACGTGCGCGTGCCGTTCAGTCTGATCGACCGGCACCGCCTTCGCGAGGGCCAGACGATCCATGGTTTCCACGGCGCCCCGCGCCGCGGGCGCCGTCGCGGCGGGCCGTTGCGTGCCGACCTGCATACCGTGCTCGAAGTCAACGGGTATCCGGTGGATCACATGCCGGACCGGCGGAATTTCAGCGACCTCGTCAGTGAGCACCCGGCGCCCCGCATCGAGCTCGCGCTCGGGGAGGATCCGCCGTTGTCGCTGCGCGCCGTCGATCTGATCGCTCCCATCGGCTACGGCCAGCGTGGACTTGTCGTGGCGGCCCCGAAAACCGGCAAGACCATCCTCCTCGAGCAGATCGGGGCGTCAGTGGCAAGGCACCATCCGAAGATCCACCTCATCATCCTGCTCATCGACGAGCGACCCGAGGAGGTGACCCACTTCCGCCGAGCCGTTCCGGATGCGGAAGTGGTGGCTTCCACTGCGGACAGTGGCGCATCCGACCATGTGCGGGTTGCGCGGATCGTGCTGGAGCAGGCCCGTCGCCTGGTGGAGATGAAGGAGGACGTGCTGGTCCTGCTCGATTCGATCACCCGACTGGGACGGGCCGCCAACCGCGAAGTGCGGGGGAAGGGCCGGACCATGAGCGGCGGAATCGATTCCCGTGCGCTCGAGTTTCCGCGCCAGTTCTTCGGAGCTGCGCGGAAGATCGAGGATGGCGGCAGCCTCACCATCCTGGGCACCGCGCTGGTCGATACCGGAAGCCAGATGGACGAGGTCATCTTCCAGGAATTCAAGGGCACCGGAAACATGGAGTTGGTCCTCGACCGGCGGCTGGCCGAGTCCCGGATCTTCCCGTCGATCGACATCCACGGTTCGGGAACCCGCCGCGAGGAGCTGCTCCTTCGTCCGGAGGAGCTTTCGCGAACCCACCTGCTCCGCCGCGCCCTCACCGGACTCAAGCCGATGGAGGCGATGTCCCTGTTGCTGGGTCGGATGGAGCGCACCCGCACCAACGCGGAGATGCTGGCCTCGATCCGCGTTTCCTGATCCGGTCCGCCCTGGCGAATCTGCTAGCATCTGCGCTCCCGTGTACGCAATCTTCGAATCCGGCGGCAAGCAGCACCGCGCCGAGCCCGGGCAGCAGATCTCGGTGGAGAAGCTGCAGGCGGCAGTCGGCGAGACCGTCACCTTCGACCGGGTGCTGGTTGTCCAGGACAACGGATCCGGTTCCTGCCGGATCGGAACGCCGTGGGTTGACGGGGCCTCGGTCTCCGCTGCGGTGGTGGAGCAGACCCGCGATCCCAAGATTCTGGTGTTCAAGCGCAAGCGTCGCAAGGGGTACCGCCGCAAGCAGGGCCACCGTCAGGCGGCAACCTCGATCCGGATCGAAGCCATCAACCAGACGAGTTAGCCATGGCGCACAAGAAGGGTCAGGGGAGTTCCCGCAACGGGCGCGACAGCCACTCCAAACGGCTGGGTGTCAAGCGCTTTGCCGGCGAGCGGGTTCCCGGCGGGGCGATCCTGGTCCGCCAGCGCGGCACCCGCTTCAAGCCGGGACCAGGCGTGGGGCGCGGCAAGGACGACACGCTCTACGCGCGCGTTTCCGGCATCGTGGAGTTCCGCAACCGGGGACGCCGGGGACGGTTTATTTCGATCTCCGCGGTCTGACGGTTTCCGGGCATCATCGGGGCCCGTTTCGCCGTGCTGGTTGACGAGGCGCTGGTCCAGGTTGAAGGCGGGAAGGGCGGGAATGGTGTCATCAGTTTCCGTCGGGAGAAGTTTGTCCCCCGGGGCGGGCCGGACGGCGGAAACGGGGGATCCGGGGGGAACGTGGTGCTTGAGGCGGTGGGCGGCCGCAATACGCTCGCTGCCCACCGATTCCGCCCCTTGTACCGGGCCGGATCCGGAGGACACGGTTCCGGAAACAATCGACAGGGCCGATCGGGAAAGGACCTGATGATCCGGGTTCCGGCCGGCACGGCGGTCTTCGATTCCCCGGCCGGTGTCCTGCTCGGCGACCTCGTCGCCGCCGGCGAAACCCTGGTGGTTGCCGAGGGGGGACGCGGCGGCCGCGGGAACGCGGTCTTTCGCACGCCGACGAACCAGGCGCCCCGGCGGGCCGAATCCGGCGAGCCGGGGACCTCGCGGGAACTCCGCCTGGAGTTGCGGCTGCTGGCCGACGCGGGGCTTCTCGGCTTTCCCAATGCCGGCAAGTCCTCGTTCATTGCCCGGGTGAGCGCCGCCAGACCGCGCATCGCCGACTACCCGTTCACTACCCTGATCCCCAATCTGGGCATGGTTCGCCTGGACACCGAGACCGAATTCGTGATCGCCGACCTGCCCGGCATCATCACGGGGGCGAGCGAGGGAGCCGGACTCGGCATCCGTTTTCTGAAGCACTTGTCCCGGACGGCATTCACCGTGTTCTTCGTGGATGTGTCCGACGCTTCCGGACGGGACCCGGTCGCCGACTTCCACGCCCTCCGGAAGGAACTCGACGCCTTCGGCGCCGGCCTCGCCGCGAAACCGGCGATCGTGGTGGGCAACAAGATCGATCTGCCTACGGCTCCCGACCGGGTACGCGCCCTTCGCCAGACGGCGGAAGCCAGGGGATTGGCCTTCTTTTCCATATCGGCCGCCACCGGCTGCGGCTGCCGTGAAGTGGTGGACGCGCTCGCGGTCCGGGTTCCCCGGGATGGTGCGCGGCCAGCCGAAGCGGGGTCGACCTGATCCTGCGCCGCCCGGGGGTGCTCGCCGTCTTCGGCGGGACCTTCGATCCACTCCACCTGGGGCACCTGGGTGCGGCGCTGGCGGTGCGCGACCGGCTCGGTGTGGAGCAGGTATTGCTGGTTCCGGCGGCGACGCCCCCGCATCGGCCGCCGCCGGTCGCGTCCCCGGAGGTGCGGCTGGATCTCGTCCGGGAGGCGATTCGGGGTCATGACCGGCTTGCGGTCAGCTCCATCGAACGGGAACGGGAGGGACCATCGTTTACCCTCGACACCCTGAACCTCCTCGTCCGCGACCGAAGATCCGCTGTCTCCGGAGAATCCCCGCTGCTGTTCGTGGTCGGTGCGGACGCCTTCCGCGAGATCCACACCTGGAGCCGCTACCGGGAACTCCTCTCCCGCTATCCGGCGGTGGTGCATCCGCGTGCCGGCTGCACCACCGACGAGGCGGTGGCGCCCTTGCCCCCGTCGTTGCGGGGCCGGGTTACCGGCGATCCCGGAGCGCCCCTCCGGCCCCCGCTCATCCTCCTTCTCGAGGTGAAGCTTCCCGACATCAGTTCGCGCGCCATTCGGGATCGACTGCGACAGCGTCTGCCGATCGCCGGGCTGGTCCCGGACTCCGTGCGGGCGCGAATCGCCGAGCGGGAGCTCTACCGATGACCACGATCGAGTCGGTCGTCCGCTGGGCGGCCCGACTGGCCCGGGAGGAGAAGGCCGACGATGTCGTGGTGCTGGACCTTCGCGGAATCGCCGACTTCACGGATTTCTTCGTGATCGCCAGCGCGGCGAGCGAGCGCCGGCGGCGCACCGTCGTGGATCGGGTCGAGGTGGGGATCCGGGAGCGGTTCGGGAGGAAGCCGCTGCATCTCGAGGGATATCCGGCGGGGGGTTGGGTGCTCGCCGACTACGTGGATTTCGTGGTTCACGTCCTTTCGCCGGAGTGGCGGGAATCGGTGCAACTCGAACGGCTGTGGGGCGATGCCGAAAGGCTGGAGCCGGAGGCGGCGGAACCGCCGGAGGACCCCGCCGCCCGTCCGGCGGCGGAACGGGATCCGGCCCCTTAGAATCCGGTATCGCCATGCGCACGTTGCTGCTCCTGCCCGGTGCGGGCATCCTGGCCGTCGCTGTCCTGCTGGTGGTGGATGCGAACCCCGGGATGGTCACCCTCCGGCTGCCCCTCTTCCTCCCGATCCAGGTGGAGCTCTGGCAGGTGGTTCTCGGCGGAGTGGGCGTCGGCGCCGCACTGGCGCTCGGGCTCGAATTCTCGGGACGGACGCGCCGGGCCTTGCGGAAGCGGCGGATGCGGGGAGCCCGCGCGGCCTTCGAGGAGGGAGAGCGCCTGTTCCTGCGTGGGCTGGAGCAGATGGCGTCCGCCCGCTGGGCGGAGGCGCTGCGGACGCTCGGCGTGGCCCAGGAGGGTACGGGCGCCGATGTCCGGATCCTGATGCGGAAGGCCGAGTGCCTGATGCGGCTCGGCCGGCCGGCGGAAGCGGTCCGGGAACTCGAGGAAGCGGTCCGGGAGGACCGGAGTCATCGTGGTGCTGCCTACGCGCTGGTCGAGGCCGAAGTCGCCCTCGGCCACACCGAGAGTGCCCGGGTTCTCCTCGAGACCACGATCGCCGAGGATCCGAACCCCGCTCCGGCGGCCCTCGCCCGGCTTCGGGATCTGCTGGTGGACGCCGGCGACGCGCACTCGGCCCTGGATGTGCAGCAGCGCCTGGTGCGGGCCGCGCCCGAGGAACACCAACCGGCGGAGGCGCGGCGCGCGCTGGCGCTGCGCCACGCCGACGGGGTTGCCCTGCTTGCGGCGGGCGAGGCCGTGGAAGCGGTCCGCGTGTTCCGCAAGGTGCTGGAGGAGGATCCGGGCGCCGCACCGGCCTGGCTGCGCCTCGGCGAGGCGTATCTCAAGGCGAAGGACGAGAACGCCGCGCTCGAGACCTGGAGGCGCGGGTTCGACGAGACGTCCTCGACGGCGATCCTGGTCGCGCTCCAGGATTACTTTCTCGAGCGGACCCGGCCCGAGGACGCCATCGCCGTCTGGAAACAGGCGATCTCCGGAGGCGCCGGCACCGACGAGTGCCAGTACCTGCTCGGCACGCTGTACGACCGGCTGTTCATGCTGGATGACGCTCTCCGGTGTTTCTCGCGGTTGCCGCGCGAACGGTCGCCGGCCCTGAACGCCCGGTTGGCCCGGCTCCTCGAGAGCCGCGGAGATTTTCCGGAGGCGGTGGGGCGCGCCCGGGACGCCATGGCGGCGTTGCCGGACCTCCTGCGCGAGTACTGCTGCTCGGTCTGCGGCACCCGGAGCGGAACCCAGCTTGACATCTGTTCGAAGTGCCAGGGGTACGGGACGGTGGGCCTTGATGTTCTGGGCGCCCGGCCGGCTCCGGCTCCGATGCCCGCCACCTCCCCGGTCTGGTACTGATCGGCGCGCCGGTGACCCCGTCGGGTCTTCGAGCCGCATTCGGTCAGTTGGTGTGGCCCGCCGCCTGTTGCCTGTGTGATCGACCGCTTTCCGATCCCCTGCGACATCCGGCCTGCGCCTGCTGCCGGGAGGAGCTGGCGGAACCCGAACCGTCGGGATGCCGGCAGTGCGGGCAGTTTCCCCGCCTCGGTCTGGCGGCGGAGGCATGCGACTCCTGTCCCGCCGGTTCCTGGCGGTTTCGCTCGGCGACTGCCGCCGGCCGGCACGAGGGGCTGTTGCGGCGCGCTGTCTCCGAGCTCAAGTTCCGGCGCCGGGAAGTGCTCGCCGGGATTCTCGGGGCGCTTTTGGTGGAGGCATGGCGCCGGCGCGGGGTCGAGGGGGCGGCGCCGGTCGTGGTGGTCCCTGCGCCCATGGCTTTCTGGCGCCGCCGGCGCCGCGGTTTCAATCAGGCGGAGCTGCTCGCCCGCCCGGTCGCCCGCACCCTCGGGATTCCGCTTGCTCCACGGATTCTCCGTCGGCGTGCCCGTCCGCCCCAGGTCACACTGACTCCTGCCGGCCGCCGGCGCAATCTCCGCGGCGCATTCCGCGCCCGCCCCGCGTCTTCCGAGCGTGTCGGCCGGCCCGTGTTGCTGGTGGACGATGTCTTCACCACCGGGAGCACCGTGGACGCGGCAATCCGGGCGCTCGCCGTCGCGGGCCATGGTCCGGTCGACGTTCTCACCCTGACCCGGGCCCGCCCGGACGACGGATGACCGGGGGTGTCCGGGCGCCGGTGACTAACATTCCCGCGTTGATCTTGCGGAAACACGCCAAGACCGGGTTTGTCCGGCCCCTCGCCCTGTTTCTCGGGTGCCTTCCCCTCGGGGTCGCATCGGCGTCGGCGTGGGGGCCGGAGGTGCACCGGCGCATCGCCGAGAAGGCGATCGAGTCCCTGCGCGATCCGATGAAGGAGTATTTCGAGGATCACGAGGAGAAGTTGTACGAACTTCTGGAGGATCCGTCGCGGGAACGGACCCCGGCCCGCTTCTTCCTGGACCGATACGACTCGTTTCCGTTCGACGGGCTGCCGCCGAACCGGGAGTTCGCGCTGCGCCGCTTCAGCCCGGAGCAGGTCGAGGAGTACGGGGACGGAGTCTGGCGTCTTGCCGAGGCCTGGGACGGGCTGGTGGAGGCGTTCCGGGCCGGCGATTACGCGCTGGTTCTGGAGATCGCGAGCGACGTCGCCTTTCTCGCCGGCGACCTCGGGATGCCGCTTCACGCCTCGTCGGAGGGCGATGGGGCAGCGACGGGGCAAAACGGCCTCACGCGCCGGTTCGACACCGAGCTCGTTTCCCTCTTTGCGAACGATCTGCGGGTGCGCGATTCGGCGGGCGTCTATCTGGATCGCCCCCGCGAGTTCATCGAATCGCTTCCGGTCAAGGCGTTTGTGTGGGTGGACAACATCGTCTACACCGACGCCGTGTCCCGGCGCGGCGTCCCCGATTACGACCGCTTCTACATGGACGGCATGTGGCGGACGCTGGGGCCGCTGGTGGAGCGTCTGACCAGTGATTCGGCGCGCGACATCGCAAGCCTCTGGTACACGGCGTGGGTGGCGGGTGGGCGCCCCGAATTTCCGGAAACCTGACGTTGGGGCTGGCTTGCCCCCCGGAGATGATGCGCTCCGACGAAGCGCGGAATGCGCGGGACATCGCCGTCATCGAAGCACTCCGCAGTGGTGAGGTGGACGAGGACGAGGCGTGGCGCGAACTCATCGGGAGGCATCGCCCGCGGCTGTTCTCGCTTGCCTACCGGTTCACCGGCGACTACGGCGAGGCGGACGAACTCGTTCACGAGATCATTGTTCGGGTGTTTCGCCAGCTTCATCGTTTCGACCCGCGCGCCCACTTCGCGGTCTGGCTTTCCTCGGTGGCCCGCAATCACTGCATCGACCGCTACCGTGTCCGCGTACGGGAACGCCAGCGGTCGGTGCTGTCCGAAATCGCTCTCGAGAATTTTGTCGGAAGCCCCCGGTTCAGCCCGGATCGGCTCTACCAGCGCCGCGAAGCGCGAGACAATCTCCGGCGCGCACTGGAGCGGCTTTCCCCCAAGCTCCGGGAGGTGGTGGAAATGCGATTTTTCGAAGAGCTCTCCTACGACGTCATCTGCACCCGGCTGGGCGTCCCCGAAGGTACCGTAAAGAGCCGCATCCATCGGGGGCGGGCGGAGCTGAAGCGGCGCCTCGCCGCGATGCGGCAGCAACCGGAGACGGGTTCTCCAGAGGGGGATGAGTCGTGAAACTCGGCATTCAAGAAGTGGGCGGCGCGTTCGTGGCGCGGGTCGAAGGGACCCGCCTGGTGTTCGCCGGCCTGGATTCGTTCATGGAACGCCTGTCCCCCTGCGTGGCCCGGGAACGCGCCGTTTTGATCCTCGACATGGAGGAAGTGGACTACGTGGATTCGGCGGCGATCGGCTGCATCATGGATCTCTATCGCCAGGCGGCCGAGCAGCAGGGATTCTTCGGCCTTTCGGGGCTTCAGCCGCGGGTCAGGACGATGTTGCGGATGACCGGCGCTCACGAAATGATCGGATTCTTCGACACCGTGGACGACGCCCTGCGCGGAGCCGGAGACGCTTCCGGGGAGGTGCGGTGATGCGCAGCATCTCCATGCGGGAGGGCGCCGACCTGCCCCTCGACGGGGACATCCTCGGTATCCTCGAAGCGCTCTATCGCGAAGTCTCGGTGCGCAGCCGGTTCCGGAACACCTACGACAGCATGATGGTGGAGATTCGGCACATCGTGGACTCGATGTCCGAATCGGAACGCCGCGACTATCTCGTGGAGAGCCTGTTCCTGAACATCGTGCGATACGAGAACGAACGGCTGGCGGCCTTCCTGAAGAGTGTCGAGGCGGCGGACACGGAGGATTGAAGTGCTCTCGTTCCTTCTGACCCTTTCGCTGTTCCCTTTCGGGGCGTCGGCCCTTCAGGGGCCCCGGCTGGAGATCGAACCCGGGGAGTGGGATTTCGGAACCGCCCGTCCGGGTGAGTCCCTGGTGCACGAGTTCACCCTTGTGAACACCGGGAGAAACGACCTTCAGATCGGCCGGATCGCCTCCGCCTGCAGTTGCATTGCGACGGTGGTCGGAAGCCGGACGGTTCCTCCCGACAGCGAGACGACGCTGCGGGTCACCCTTGAAACCGGTTCGTACCGCGGGGTGGTCGAGCGCTGGATTGCGATTCGCTCGAACGATGAGCGGGGTCCGCGGCGCGTCAAGGTCCGGGTGTATGTGGAGGCCGCCTGAAGGGCGGAGGAGCTACGGCGCGAAAGCGATCAGGTAGATCCAGTTGATCCCGAGGCCGGCGAGCGCGACGACGAGGACCGGACGCTGGCGCTCCGGTTCGAGCCAGGGCGGCTCCCTTCCAGCGAGCAACACCAGTCCGGTCAACACGACTGCGGCAAGGCCGACCGGAACCAGGGGGTTCAGCGCGAGCGCATCCATGATCCCCCCCCTGGAGAGCGCGAAAGTGGCGCGCGTGCCGAAACAGAGGGGACAGGGAATCCCGGTCATTGCCCGGAAGCCGCAGAACAGGAAGGACAGCTTGTCGAGGCCGATGGCGCCGACCCCGAACGGGATCGCCCCGGCGCCGAGCAGCGTCAGGAGGCCCCGGAATCTTCGTCCCGCTTTCACGGTCGCCATTCTGTCGCGCCGGGAACCGGTTCGCTGAGCGTGGCGAAGAACGGCGGCTTGCCGTCCGACGAGCCGGCGTCCACTCCGCAGGACCTGCAGCAGGTCGCCGGCGGGCGCTATCGCATCTACGCGCTCTCGGTCATCGGCAGCCGCGCGCTTCCCGATGTCCGTGACGGCCTGAAGCCGGTGCAGCGCCGCATCCTCGCCACCATGTGGGGCCAGCGGCTCACCGCCACCGGGCGATTCCGCAAGTGCGCCAAGGTCGTCGGGGACGTGATGGGAGCGCTGCACCCGCATGGGGATTCCTCCATCTACGAGGCACTGGTCCGCATGGCCCAGCCATTCGCCTCGCGGGTTCCCCTGATCGAGGGAGCCGGGAATTTCGGGTCACTCGACGGCGACCCGCCCGCTGCCATGCGGTATACCGAATGCCGTCTGGCCTCGGCGGCGGAGGACGTGCTCGCCGAGCTGGGCCCGGAGATCGTCCCCCACCGCCCGAGCTACGACGGGGCTCGCAGCGAGCCGGTGGTGCTGCCCACCCGGCTTCCGCTCCTGCTGGTGAACGGCTCCATCGGGATCGCGGTGGGGGTGGCCACCAGCATTCCCCCGCACAATCCGGTCGAGCTGCTCGAGGGTCTCATCGCGCTCGGAGACGATCCGGAGATCGACGGGAAGCAACTCGCGGAGCTGATCCCCGGGCCGGACTTCCCGACGGGCGGGATCATCCTCGAATCGCGGGAGCACCTGCTTCGCATCCAGGAGAAGGGGCACGGCGCTGTCCGGGTTCGGGCCGAGGTCCGGGAAGCCGGCGAACGCCGGAACATCCGCACCCTTCACATCACCTCGATTCCCTACGGGGTGGACAAGTCGGAGCTCGTCGAGCGGCTGGCCGAACTGGCCGCCGACCGCTCGCTCGCCGCCCTCGTGGAGGTGCGCGACCTCTCGGCCGACGACGTGCGCATCCAGCTCGATCTCCGCCGGGATGCCGATCCGGAACAGGTTCTCGAATACCTCTACCGGCGCACTCCCCTCATGGCGTCGTTTCCGGTGAACCTCACGTGCCTGCGCTTCGACCGTGCCGCGTCCGGAGTTCCGGAACGGGTGGGGCTGAAACGGCTGTTGCTCGACTTCCTGGACTTCCGCCGGGACGTGGTCACCAGCCGCGGGGAGGAGGAACGCCGACGCCTCGGCAAGCGACTCCACGTGCTGGAAGGTTTCGCGCAGGCGTTCGACGCCCTGGACCGCATCCTCCGGATCATCCGCACTTCCGACGGCAAGGCGGACGCCGCCCGCCGGATCCGGGCGGAGTTGCCGCTCGACGAGGAGCAGACCGAAGCAATCCTCGAGATGCGGCTTCACCGCCTGGCCAGGCTGGAGATCCGGCTGGTCCGCGAGGAAATGGAAAAGCGCCGCCGCCGGGTCGGGGAACTGGGCGCGCTCCTCGGCAATCCGGCCGCGATCCGGCTTCAGGTTCGTCGGGAACTGGTGGAACTGAGGGACCGCTACCGCGAACGGGAGCCGCGACGGACCCGGATCCAGGAGCCCGGACACGTCCGCGAGCTTGACGAGGAGGAATTGATGGCGGACGAGGACGCGGTGGTGATCCTGAGCCGGGACGGCTGGTTGAAGCGCCAGCGGGACGTGAAGCAAGGCGCCCTGCGGATGCGCGACGGCGACGCGGTGCTTGCCTACGCGGCCGGGAGCACCCGGGCTCCGCTGGTGCTGTTTTCCTCGCTCGGCGTCGCCTACACCACCCGGATCGCCCGGGCGCCGGCGACGTCCGGGTACGGGGTTCCGGTGCAGACCCTCTTCCAGATGGGCGATGGGGAGTCCATCGTGAGCATGCTGAGCCTGGACCGGCGGGCGGTCGGAGATCTTGTCGAACGAAGGGGAGAAGCCCTTCCGGTCCATGCGCTCGCCGTCACCCGGGGCGGCTACGCCCTTCGCTTCCTCCTTGGTCCGCTCCGGGAATCATCGAAGCGCACCGGAAGGAGGATCGCCCGTTTCCGCACCGGGGATTCCCTGCTGGGAGTGGTCCCGGCCGAAAGCGACGAAACGCTCCTCCTCGCAACGAGTCGGGGCCGGGCGCTTCTGACCGCGGTCGAGGAGGTGAACCTGCTGAACGGGCCGGGCATCGGGGTGCGGGTCATCAAGCTGGCGCTGCGGGATGAGGTGCTCGGATTCCGGACCGCCAGCCGCGACGAGCCGCTGGTCATGGTGACTCCGGGAGGGCAACGCCGGAAGATCTCCGCGGGTCGCTTTCCGGCCGGCACCCGGGGCCGCGTCGGCCAGCTTGTCAACAAGGCGGGATTCGCGAGGGTCGAAGCGGCGCCCCGGATCCCGGAGTTGCGTGCCCCATGACCGGCAAATCGTCCCTGCCGGGGAATCGGACATACGACGCCAGCGCCATCACGGTTCTCGAGGGTCTGGATCCGGTTCGCCGGCGGCCCGGAATGTACATCGGCGGGGTGGGCGCGGACGGCCTCCACCATCTGGTGTGGGAAATCCTCGACAACGGCGTCGACGAGGCGATGAACGGTCATGCCACCAGCATCGAGGTGACGCTTGCCAGGGACGGTTCCGTGAGCGTCGAGGACAACGGGCGGGGTATCCCGGTGGACCGGCACGAATCGGGTCGGTCCGCGCTCGAGGTGATCCTCACGACCCTGCATGCCGGGGGCAAGTTCGATCACGGGATGTACCGCGCCGCCGGCGGCCTCCATGGAGTGGGCGCCTCGGTGGTGAACGCGCTGAGCCAATGGCTGCGTGCGTCGGTGAAGCGGAACCGCCGCGAGTGGGTGATGGAGTTCGCCCGGGGTGAGCGGCGCCGGAAACTTGCCGATTGCGGTCCGGCGAGCGGAACCGGCACGACGATCCGGTTTCTTCCCGATCCGCAGATCTTTCCCGACCCGCGCTTCGATCCGAAACGGATCGCGTCCCGTCTCCGGGAGTCGGCCTTCCTGCACCGCGGCGTCCGGTTCCGGTTTCGCGACGAGGCGGCGCGCACCACAGTGGAGTGGAAACAGGACCGGGGCCTCGCCGCCTTCGTCGAGGAACGCATCGCCGGGGCGAAGCGCACCCTGACCCATGAGGCGGTGTTCGAGATGAGCCGCGAGGATTTTCTTCCGGGGGCGCGCATGGAACTGGCGCTCGGTTGGACCGAGGCGCCCTGCGAGGACTTCCGGAGTTTCGTGAACGGGATCCCTACCGCTTCCGGGGGCTCCCACGAAACCGGTCTGCGAGAGGGATTGGGGCGTGCGGTCCGTGGATACATCGAATCCCGTTCGCTGGCCCCCCGCGGTCTCTCGGTGGCGCCCGAGGACGTCCGGGAAGGCGTGGTCGCCATCCTCAGTGTCTTTCTTCCGAATCCGCAGTTCCAGGGGCAGACGAAGGACCGCCTCAACAACCCGGAACTGCGCTCCCCGCTGGACGGGGCGGTGCGGCTGGAACTGGAGCGCTGGCTCCACCAGTTCCCCTCCGCCGCGGAGCGCATCGCCGGCCGGGTCCTGCTCGCTGCTCGTGCCCGCGAGGCGTCCCGCGCCGCTTCCGCGGCCGTGTCCCGCCGCCCGGAAAAGCGGGGGCGCGCGGTTCTTCCGGGAAAGCTCAGCGATGCGGCGCTCCGCGATCCGGCGACCACCGAACTCCTGCTGGTGGAGGGGGACTCGGCGGGAGGATCCGCCAGGCAGGCGCGCGACCGGATGCGGCAGGCGGTCCTTCCGCTTCGCGGAAAGATTCTGAATGCGGCGCAGGCGAGCGCTTCCCGGGTCGCGGCCAACCGCGAGCTGGCCGACATCGCGCTGGCTCTCGGCTGCGGCGCCGGCGCGGCGTGCGACCCCAACCGGATGCGCTATCGACGGGTGATCCTGCTGGCCGACGCCGATGCCGACGGCCACCACATCACGACCCTGCTCCTTGCGTACTTCGTGAAGTTCATGCTTCCGGTGATCGAGGCCGGCCGGATCCATGTGGCCGAACCGCCGCTCTATCGGATCGAAACCGGCCGGGGAGTCGAGTGGGCGCCGGACGACGCCACCCGGAAGGCGATCCTGGCCGGACTTCCGAAGGGCGCCGCGCCGGTCATCACCCGATTCAAGGGTCTCGGCGAGATGCAGCCGGCGGCGCTTTGGGAGACCACCCTGAATCCGGCCACGCGCCGGCTGATTCAGGTTCGGGTTCCGCCGAACATGGACCCGCAGGAATATGTGGACGCGCTGATGGGGAAGGATCCCGCCGTCCGCAAGCAACTCGTCCGGGACGGCGCTCCCGATCCGTCCGCCCTGGACCTGTAACCGGAACGCCGCGGGGCCACAACGCTGAGACAGGAGCCAGGGCGCCCGACTGCCCCTTGCCGCCATCGCCGTCCCCGAATGCCATCCCATGGGATCGGAAGTTGGAGTTGACACCGGACGTCGTGCAGGCGTAGAATCCTCCGTCCGTTCCGGCGACCCGCCAGTCCGGTTTCTTCTCGCCTAACAGCCGTGGTTCCGCCTTTCCGGGTGGTGTCCCCGTCCCGAAGGCTTGCCTCCCGGGGTTTCCGGTTTCGTGTCGGCTGCGTTGCCGTTTCCCGGATTCGTTCGCCCCCTCCTGCTCCATGCCCACAATTCATCAGCTCGTTCGCAAGGGGCGGAAGCGCCTTTCGTCCGCGAGCGATTCGCCGGCGCTGATGAAGTGTCCGCAACGGCGCGGGGTATGCGTTCGCGTGTTCACTGTCAATCCGAAGAAGCCCAATTCGGCGCTTCGCAAGGTGGCGCGGGTGCGGCTCACGACCGGAATTGAAGTGACCACCTACATTCCGGGCGTGGGCCACTCGCTCCAGGAACACTCGATCGTGCTTGTTCGCGGCGGCCGGGTGAAGGATCTGCCCGGTGTGCGGTACCACGTGGTCCGCGGCAACCAGGACGCCCACGGAGTGACCGAACGCAGGAACGCCCGGTCCAAGTACGGCGCCAAGCGGCCCGAAAAGTGATCGCGTTCCGGTAAGGCTCGAGTCATGTCCCGCCGTCGTGATGTACGCAAGAGGCAGCCGGTGCCGGACCCCCGGTACCAGAGCGTCCTCGTTTCGTCGTTCGTGAACAAGGTCATGCTTGACGGCAAGAAGGCGCAGGCGGAGAGCATCGTCTACGGGGCGTTCGACCAGATCAAGGAACGGGTCGAAAGCGAGCCGCTCACTGTCTTCCGGCGGGCGGTCGAGAACGTTCAGCCTTCCCTGGAAGTCAAGAGCCGGCGCAAGGGGGGCACCAACGTTCAGGTGCCGTTCGAGGTGCGCCCCGAGCGGCGTACCTCCCTCTCCCTCCGCTGGATCGTGGGATACGCCCGCAAGCGGCCGGAGAAGACCATGGTGGCAAGGCTGGCAGGCGAGTTGCTCGACGCCTACCACAACCGTGGCGGCGCCGTGAAGAAACGGGAAGACACCCACAAGATGGCCGAGGCGAACAAGGCGTTCGCCCATCACCGCTGGTAGGGGGATGCGATTCACGAGAGAGGTTTGCCGTGGTCAGGCGCCGGCGGTTTGCCGCGGGGCCTTCCCACCCGTCGCCGACAGTTGAACCGAGTGTGTTTCCTTCGCCATGCCCCGCAGAGTCCCCCTCGCCCGTACCCGCAACATCGGGATCATGGCGCACATTGACGCGGGCAAGACAACGACCACCGAGCGCATCCTTTACTACACCGGAATCACCTGGAAACTCGGAGAGGTGCACGAAGGCACCGCCACGATGGACTGGATGGAGCAGGAACAGGAGCGGGGGATCACCATCACTTCCGCCGCCACCACCTGCTTCTGGAAGGATTGCCGGGTGAACATCATCGATACCCCGGGCCACGTGGACTTCACCGCCGAGGTGGAGCGCTCGCTTCGGGTGCTCGACGGCGCGGTGGCGGTTTTCTGTGCGGTCGGCGGGGTGGAACCGCAGTCGGAAACCGTGTGGCGGCAGGCCGACAAGTACGAGGTTCCGCGCGTGGCCTTCGTCAACAAGATGGACCGGGTCGGGGCGGATTTCGACCGGGTAGTCGAGGAAATCCATGATCGGCTCGGGGCCATGCCGGTGCCGGTCCAATTACCGGTTGGCAGCGAGGATACCTTCGAAGGGGTGGTGGACCTGGTGGCGATGAAGGAGATCCGCTATCAGGGGGACACCCTGGGGGCGCGCTTCGAGGTCACCGAAATCAGCGATTCCCTCCGGAAAACGGCGGAGGAGGCACGAAGCCGCCTGGTCGAGTCCCTGTGCGAACACGACTTCGAATCGCTCGAGCTGTGGGACGAGAACGCCGATCTCACCGAGGAACAGCTCCGCGCCGGGTTGCGGCGCGCCACGCTGTCGCTGAACGTGGTGCCGGTGCTTTGCGGCACCGCATTCCGCAACAAGGGAGTGCAGCCGCTGCTCGACGCCGTGGTGGATTACCTTCCCTCTCCCGTCGATGTGGCGCCGGTCAGCGGCCCCCGCTCGCCGGATGATTCCACCGAAATGATCCGCAATCCGGAGGACGAGGCTCCCTTTTCGGCGCTCGTCTTCAAGGTGATGACCGATCCGTTCGTCGGGCAGCTCTCCTTCTTTCGGGTGTATTCCGGTTTCCTCAAGTCGGGCGCTACGGTCTGGAATCCGGTTCGTCGCCAGAAATCGCGGATCGGCCGTCTTCTCAAGGTTCACGCCAACAAGCGCGAGGAGATCAAGGAGGTCTACGCCGGCGACATCGCCGCCGCCGTCGGGCTCAAGAATTCGCGCACCGGCGAGACCATTTGCGAGCCGTCGGCGCCGATTCTGCTCGAATCCATGGAGTTCCCCGAGCCGGTGATCTCCCGGGTGATCGAACCGGCGACGAAGGCGGACCAGAAGAAGCTCTCCGACGCCCTGGCCAAGCTCACCCACGAGGATCCCACGTTCCGCGTGGAGAGTGACGAGGAAACGGCCCAGACCATCATCAGTGGAATGGGTGAGTTGCACCTCGAGATCATCGTGGACCGGCTGCTTCGCGAATTTCAGGTGGGAGCCGCAGTGGGTCAGCCGCGCGTGGCATACCGCGAGGCGATCCGCACCTCGGCGAAGGCGGAGGGTCGCTATGTGCGGCAGACTGGCGGGCGCGGCCAGTTCGGGCACGTTCTGATCGAGGTCACCCCTTCGGACAAGCCCTTCGAGTTCGTGAACGCTGTTGTGGGCGGCGCCATTCCGCGCGAGTTCATTCCGGCCGTCGAGGACGGTGCGCGGCAGGCTCTCGAGATCGGCCCGCTGGCCGGCTACCCGGTGACCGGGGTTGCGGTGCGGCTCTACGATGGGTCCTTTCACCAGGTGGACAGCTCCGAAATCGCCTTTCGAATTGCCGGTTCGATGGCCGTCCGCGACGCGGTCCGCAAGTCCTCGCCGGTGATCCTCGAGCCGGTGATGCGGGTGGAAGTGGTCACGCCGGACCAGTACACCGGGGACATCATCGGGGATCTCAGTTCTCGCCGGGCACGGATTGGCGGGATGAGCATGCGCGGGAACGCCAAGGTGATTGACGCCCGGGTTCCGCTCGCCGGAATGTTCGGTTATGCGACCGACATCCGTTCGGCGACGCAGGGCCGGGCGACCTACACGATGCATTTCGGCTCCTATGAAGAGGCGCCGGAGGGTGTCATTGCCGAAGTCATGGCGAACGTCTGACAGGAAGGGACGGAGAACACAACGATGCATACGGCGCACTCGGCAACGCGCATCGGCTTGAAGGAGCGCGCCGCATGAACGAGAAGATCCGGATCCGGCTGAAGGCTTTCGACCATCGCCTGCTGGACCAGTCCGTCTCCGAAATCGTGGAGACCGCAAGGCGCACCGGCGCCGCCGTGGCGGGTCCGATCCCGCTCCCCACCATGAAGCACCGCTACACCGTGCTGCGCTCTCCGCATGTGGACAAGAAGTCGCGCGAACAGTTCGAGATGCGTACTCACAAGCGTCTTCTCGACATCCTTGGTTCGACTCCCACGACGGTGGATGCGCTGTCCCGCCTCGATCTGCCCTCCGGCGTTCATGTGGAGATCAAGGCGATGGTGGGCGACGAGGCAAGTCAAGGCGACAAGTAGAGGGAGGGAACATCGTGAACGGTCTGCTCGGAGTGAAACTCGGAATGTCGCAGCACTTTGCCGACGACGGCAAGGTGGTTCCGGTCACGGTGATTCGGGTGGGCCCCTGTGTCGTCTTGCAGCAGAAGACAAGGGAACGCGATGGCTACCGTTCGGTGCTGGTCGGCCTGGAACAGACCGGCCGCGCCACCCGTCGCGGGCGCGCGTCGATTCGCCGTTCCCCGGCCGGGGTGGCGGCCTGGCCGCTCCGTGAATTCCGTCCGGCCGAGGATGAGGAGCTCGTGGTCGGCGCCCGGCTCGGGGCAGGCCTTTTCTCGCCGGAGGAACGGGTTCGGGTGAGCGGGATCAGCAAGGGCAAGGGGTTCGCCGGCGTCATGCGCCGTCACGGTTTTGGCGGCGGCCCGAAGTCCCACGGTTCCAAGTTCCACCGTGCGCCCGGTGCGATCGGCATGTGCGCGACTCCGTCGCGGGTGCTTCCCGGCACCCGGCTGCCCGGACACCTGGGCCATGCCCGGGTGACGGTTCGGAACCTCCGGGTTGTCAAGGTGGATCCCGAGGAGAACCTGGTGCTGGTCCGGGGGGCCGTCCCCGGGCCGCGGGGCGGCTATGTCGAGGTAACGAAGTCGTGAGCGGAAACGGACCGCAGACGGATCCGGTGGTCGCGACCGCGGTGGAAGAGGGTGGCGAGGCGGTGGAACTCGACCCCGGAGTGTTCGGTGTTCCGGTGAACCCGGCGCTTCACTACGATGCGGTCCGCCAGTACATGGCCGTCCGCCGTGCCGGAACGCACTCCACGCGGAACCGGGCGCAGGTCAAGGGCGGAGGCCGCAAGCCGTGGCGCCAGAAAGGCACCGGCAACGCCCGCGTGGGGAGTCGCCGTACCCCGCTGTGGCGGGGAGGCGGCACCGTCTTCGGCCCGACGCCCCGGGACTACGGGTATCGGTTGCCCGGCCGGATGCAGCGTGGTGCGGGCCGGTCGGCACTTTCGCTCCGGGCGTCCGCCGGTGCGGTCCGCGTTGTTCGGGACCTCGCTTTCGAGCGCCCTTCGACCCGGGATCTGGCGAAACGGATCGAGAGGTGGGGGCTCGGCGAACGACGGGTGCTGATCGTGGACGAGTCGCCATCGCGGGAACTCGAGCTGTCGGCCCGGAATCTCCGGCGCGTCGAAGTGGCCTCGGTGGGACGGCTCCACTGTTACGACATCCTCAAGGCCGACGCGGTGGTGATCCGCGATGCGGCAATCGAGGCGCTCTCCCGCAAGTACCGGGAGACGGGAGGCCGGGGTGCAGCCTGACCAGGTGATTCTCGCCCCGCTTACCACCGAGAAGGCGGACCGCCTTCAGGAAACCCGGAACACGTACTGTTTCCGGGTGAGTCCGTCTGCCAACAAGGTGCAGATCCGGCAGGCCATCGAGCACCTCTTCGAGGTCCGGGTCACCGGGGTGCGCACCGCCAACCGGCTGGGCAAGATGAAGCGGTGGGGACGTTTTCGCGGGGCGCAGTCCGCCTGGAAGAAGGCGTTCGTGACCCTTCGCGACGGCGACACCATCGAGATCTTCAAGGGCGTATAGCGATGGCGATCAAGCAGTCCCGACCGACGTCTCCCGGCCGTCGGTTTCACACCGTGCAGTCCTTCGAGGAACTGACCACCGGCCGTCCCCAGAAGTCGCTCACTCGGGGAAAGGGCAACAGCGGCGGCCGCAACGGGAACGGGCGGATCACGGTCCGCTTCCGGGGCGGCGGTCACAAGCGGCGGCTGCGCGCGGTCGACTTCCGCCGCAACAAGCCGGATGTTCCGGCCCGGGTCGCGACCATCGAGTACGACCCCAACCGGTCGGCGCGGATCGCGCTCTTGCACTACGCCGACGGGGAAAAGCGCTATGTCCTCCATGCGGTGGGGATGAAGGTGGGCGACACGGTGATGGCGAGCGATGCCGCGGAGATCCTTCCTGGAAACACGCTTCGCATCGACCGGATTCCCCTCGGGGCCACCATCCACAACATCGAGCTTCGGCCGGGGGGTGGCGGCAAGCTGGCCCGCAGCGCCGGCGCCTTCGTGCAGCTCGTCGCCAAGGAGGGCCGCTACGCCCAGTTGCGGATGCCGTCCGGCGAGATCCGCCGGATCCTGCGGGAGTGCCGGGCCACCATCGGTCAGGTGTCGAACGTGGAGCACCTCAACGTGAAGCTCGGCAAGGCCGGGCGGCGCCGTTGGCTGGGACGCCGTCCCCACAATCGGGGCGTCACCATGAATCCGGTGGACCACCCGCACGGTGGTGGCGAAGGGAAGAGTTCGGGTGGCCGGCATCCGGTGAGTCCCTGGGGAACTCCCACCAAGGGATACAAGACCCGCAACAACAAGCGCACCGATCCGATGATCGTCCGCTCGCGCAAGCGGCGCAGAAAGTAGAGACGTTCCATGCCGCGTTCGGTCAAGAAGGGTCCCTTCATCGAAGAGAGTCTCATCCGGCAGGTCGAGGATGCGGCTGGCGCGCGCCGCCAGTCGATTATCAAGACCTGGTCGCGCCGGTCCACCATCCTCCCCGAGATGGTGGGGCTCACCTTCGCTGTCCACAACGGAAAGAAGTTCATTCCCGTCTATGTGACCGATAATATGGTGGGACACAAGCTCGGGGAATTTTCGCCGACCAGGACGTTCCGCGGTCACAAGGTCAAGACCGACAAGGCGGCGCATCGCCGTTGATGTCCCATGCGTTCTGTTCCGGAGACCTCCCATGATTGAAGCGGTGGCGAGTGCCCGCGGCTGTCCCGGGTCGGCACGGAAGGGGCGTCTCGTGCTGAACCTGATCCGGAAGCGACCGGCCGCGAAGGCCATTGCGATCCTCCGCAACACCAACCGGGCAGCGGCGCCGGTTATCGAACAGGTGCTTCGGTCTGCGGTGGCCAACGCCCAGGCGCGGGCGCTCGAGGAGGCGCGCCGGCTGGACGAGGATCGTCTGGTCGTGGTCGAAGCCTTTGCGGATGAGGGGCCGGCCCGCACGATCGGGCGCGGTGGGCGCCGGGCCCGCATGCGGCGCATCCGGCGTCGAACAACGCACTACACCATCCGGGTCCAGGCCCAGGAAGAGGGAGAGTAGGCATGGGCCAGAAAGTACATCCGCTGGGTTTCCGGCTCGGATACACCAAGACCTGGCGGTCGCGCTGGTACGCCTCCGGGAACTATCGGGAGTCCCTGCACGAGGATCTGGTTCTGCGGCGGCTCCTGAAGCAGCGCCTCTACCATGCCGGAATTTCGCGGGTGGAGATCGAGCGCCCGGGGAACAAGCTGAACATCTATATTCACACCTCCCGTCCGGGCATCATTATCGGGCGCAAGGGCACCGAGGTGGAGAAGCTCACCAGGGAGCTCCGGCGCCGGACCGGCAAGGAAGTGCACATCCGTCCGCTCGAGGTCATCAAGCCGGAACTGGATCCGCAGCTCGTCGCCGAGTCCATTGCCCTGCAGCTCGAGAAGCGGATCGCGTTTCGACGGGCGATGCGCAAGGCCGTCGAAAACACCATGCGCAACGGCGCCAAGGGAGTTCGCATCCGGTGCGCCGGCCGGCTGAACGGCGCCGACATCGCCCGGGCCGAGTGGTATCTGGAGGGACAGCTTCCCCTCCACACCCTGAAGGCGAACATCGATTACGGCCTGGCCGAGGCCCGCACCACCTACGGGCAGATCGGCGTGAAGTGCTGGGTCTATCGCGGACCGGGTGAAGTCGGTGACTCGCCGGTACAACCGCGGCAGCCCCCGCGGCGATCGGGCCCGCCCGCCCCGGCAGCGGATTGAGGATCGCGAACCATGCTCTCGCCGAAGAAAACCCGCTACCGCAAGCAGCAACGGGGTCGCATGCGCGGACTGTCGTGGACCGGGCAGACGGTGACGTTCGGGGACTACGGTCTCAAGACCCTGGAACCGGGCTGGATCACGAGCCGGCAGATCGAAGCGGCGCGAGTCGCCATCACCCGTTCGGTGAAGCGCAGCGGGCGTGTCTGGATCCGGATCTTCCCGGACAAGCCCTACACCCGGAAACCGCAGGAAACCCGGATGGGCAAGGGTAAGGGGGCACCGGAAGGCTGGGTCGCCGTGGTGCGTCCCGGGCGGATCCTGTTCGAGCTGGAGGGGGTCAGCCGCCAGCATGCCGCCGAAGCCATGCGCCTCGCCAGCCACAAGCTGCCGGTCAAGACCGCGTTCCTCGGCCGGTTCGAGGAGGAACCGTCGTGAAGGCCAGCGAGATTCGTGAACTTCCCTACGAGGAACTGGTGAGAAAGCGGGACGAGGTCGTGCGCGAACTTTTTGAAGCACGGGTCGAAGCCGCGACCGGGCAGGCCGGCCACACACACAAGGTGCACGCCCTCCGGCGGACGGTCGCGCGGATACGCACCATCGCAAGAGAGCGGGAACTCGGGATCCGGGAAACCGCGGGTGGACCCGACTCATGAGAACGGACTGGAGCCATGCCTAAGCTGATTCGGGTCGGAACCGTGGTTTCCGACCGTCCTGACAAGACGATCACCGTTCGCGTGGATCGCCTGGTGGAACATCCGCTCTACAAGCGCCGCTACAAGAAGTCGGCTCGTTTCCCGGTGCACGACGAACGCAATGAAGGACAGGTCGGCGACCGGGTGCAGATCGAGGAGTGCCGGCCGGTGTCGCGCACCAAGCGCTGGAGGCTGCTGCGCGTCATGGAGCGTGCCACATGATCCAGATGCAGACGGTCCTGCAGGTGGCCGACAACTCCGGCGCGCGCCGGGTGACCTGCATCCTGCCGCTCGGAGGCGGTGTGGGGAGGATCGCCCGGCTTGGCGACGTCATCACGGCATCGGTCCGCGAAGCGGCGCCCGGCGGTGCGGTCAAGAAGGGTGCGGTGGTGCGCGCGGTCATCGTCCGCACCAGCAAGGAGCACCGGCGCCCGGACGGCTCCTATATCCGTTTCGGGGACAACGCGGTCGTGCTGATCAACGAGCAGCAGGAACCCACCGGCACCCGGGTCTTCGGTCCGGTGGCCCGCGAACTCCGCGAGCGGCAATTCATGCGTATCGTCTCCCTCGCCCCGGAGGTGCTCTGATCATGCCCGGCAAGCCGCGCATGGAGAAGCCGGCGCCGAAGAAGCTTCACGTCAAGAAGGATGACCTGGTGCAGGTCATGATCGGCAAGGATGTGGGCAAGCGGGGCAAGGTGCTCCGTACCTTTCCGGAAACCAACCGGGTCATCGTGGAGGGAATCCACATGATCAAGCGCCACACCCGGCCGAATCCGCGCCAGAACATCAAGGGAGGCGTGGTCGAGCGCGAGGCGGCGATCCATGCGAGCAACGTGATGCTTGTGGATCCGGAGTCCGGCTCGCCCACGCGCATCCGCCGCAGTCGGCTCACCGACGGGCGCAAGGTCCGGGTGAGCGTTCGTTCGCAGGGAGTGATCGACAAGTGAGCCGCCTCCGGACCCTCTATCGGGACACCATCGTGCCGGATCTGCGCGAGCGGCTCGCCATCGCCAGCATCCATCGGGTACCCCGCCTTACCCGGATCGCCATCAACATCGGGGTGGGCGAGGGGTCCCGCGAACACCGGTTCATCGATGCCGCGGTGGCCGACCTGACGCTCATCTCCGGACAGAAGCCGGTGATCACCCGCGCCCGCAAGTCCATTGCGAACTTCAAGATTCGCGAGGGTATGCCGGTGGGCGTGCGGGTGACGCTGCGTGGCGTCCGCATGTACGAGTTCATGGACCGGCTGATCAACATCGCGCTTCCCCGGGTTCACGACTTCCGGGGTGTCCCGATCCGTTCCTTCGACGGAAGGGGAAATTACACACTCGGCCTTACCGACCAGTCGGTCTTCCCCGAGATCGACTACGCGAAGATCGAAAAGACCCGCGGCATGAATATCACTTTCTGCACAACCGCGACCCGCGACGAGGATGCGAGGGAACTGCTTCGAACGTTCGGCATGCCGTTCGTCCGTCCGGACGCCTGAGGAGTCATGGTTTGGCTAAGAAGTCACTGATCGCAAAGGCCAAGGCAAGGCCGAAATTCTCTGTCCGGAAGTACAACCGCTGTCAGCGCTGCGGTCGTCCGCGGGCGTATTTCCGGAAGTTCGGCCTCTGTCGGCTGTGTTTCCGCAAGCTGGCGCTCGCCGGGGAGATTCCCGGCGTCATCAAGGCGAGCTGGTAGGGAGTTCCGGGAATGTGGTCCGATCCGATAGCCGACATGCTGACCCGCGTGCGCAACGCCAATCAGGCGCGGCACGATGTGGTGGAAGTGCCGGCGTCCCGAATCAAGCAGGAGATCGCCAGGATCCTGGCCCAGGAGGGTTACATCTCGGGCTGGGAAGTCGTTCCCCGGGAACCTCGGGACGCGATCCGCATCCGGTTGCGCCGGCTCCCGGGCAACCGGGCGGCGTTGACCGGTATCCAGCGGGTTTCCCGTCCGGGAACCCGGGTGTATGTTCCCAATGCGAACATCCCGAAGGTCCAGGGCGGGCTGGGGGTAACCGTGCTCTCGACTTCCCGCGGCGTGATGACCGGTCGCGACGCCCGCAAGCAGGGAGTGGGTGGCGAAGTGCTGCTCAAGGTGTGGTGATCCGGTGTCCCGCATAGGCGCCAAACCGATTCCGGTTCCTGCCGGGGTGACCGTCTCCATCGAAGAGCGCGAGGTTCGTGTCAAGGGGCCGAAGGGTTCCCTGGCAACGCCGATTCCTCCGGGAATCCGGATGCGCCAGGAGAACGGGTCCGTGATCGCGTCGCTCGCGCGCGAGAACGCGAACCGCGCCTTCTGGGGTCTTGCCCGGGCGCTGCTGGCGAATGCCGTGACCGGCGTTTCCGTCGGTTTCCGGAAGGAGTTGGATATTGTCGGTGTTGGCTACCGGGCGAAGCGGGATGGTCGGGAAGTCGAGTTCGCACTCGGATACTCGCATCCGATCCGGCTTCGACTTCCCGACGGAGTGGACGTGGAAATCGAGAAGAACACCCACGTGGTGGTGAGCGGTTTCGACAAGCAGCTCGTCGGCGAGGTGGCGGCTCGGATGCGTGCCCTCCGCAAACCGGATCCCTACAAGCAGAAGGGCGTTCGCTATACAGGCGAACGGCTCATCAAGAAGGCCGGCAAGAAGGCCGGGTGACGAGGGGGAACGCGAGAGCCGCCATGAGCAACAGGACTCGTCGGCAGACCCGCCGGCGTATTCACGACCGCCTCCGCCGGAAGGTCTCCGGCACGCCGGAACGGCCGCGGCTTGCGGTGTTCCGATCTCTCAGGCACATCTACGCCCAGGTAATCGACGATGTGAACGGACGCACGCTGGTGGCGGCTTCGAGCCGCGAAAAGCAGGTGTCCGAAGGCGGAAATGTCACCGGCGCGGCGCAGGTGGGTTCCACGATTGCCGGACGGTTGGTTGCTGCCGGGTGCACCCGGGTGGTCTTCGACCGGGGTGGATGTCGATACCACGGCCGGGTCAAGGCCCTCGCCGATGCAGTCCGTGAAGGAGGAGTCCGGTGCTGAGTACCGATATGGGGGCGCGGCGCCCTCCCCGCAACCCCCGCAACACCCAGCTGGAGCGGACCGGCGACCCGGAACTCAAGGACAAGGTCGTCTTCATCAATCGGGTGACCAAGGTCGTCAAGGGCGGCAAGAACCTGTCCTTTTCGGTTCTGGTGGTCGTCGGAAACGAGAATGGCAAGGTCGGTTTCGGTCTCGGCAAGGCACGCGAGGTGCCGGCGGCGATCAAGAAGGGGATCGAGATTGCCAAGAAGAATCTGAGGCCCATCCCCCGGGTGGGTACCACCATCGCCCACGAGGTGATCGGTGTGTTCGGTGCCGGCCGGGTGTTGCTGAAGCCCGCCTCCGAAGGCACCGGCGTGATTGCCGGTGGCGCGGTGCGGGCGGTCATCGAACTCGCCGGGATCAAGGACATCCTGACCAAGTCGATCGGCACCACCAATTCCAAGAACGTGGTCGAGGCCACCATGCAGGGACTGCTTTCCCTTCGCTCGGTCGAGAGTGTCGCCGAGTTGCGCGGCAAGGACGCAAGCGAGATCGAAGCCGAGGTTCGAGCATGAGCGGGGATGCCGGCGCGGTGACGGAAGGCGGACGCGGCGCCACCGTCACCGTCCAGCTGTTTCGCGGACTTGCCGGTTCCACCCGCTATCAGCGCGAGGTGGTGCGTGGACTGGGGCTCCGCCGGGTGGGCGATGCAGTCGCGCGTCCCGACAACGCGATGACCCGCGGCATGCTCCGCAAGGTGCCCCACATGGTGCGCATCGTTGCGGAGGGAGAGGCGGAATGACCCTTCACGAACTCAGTCCGGCCGAAGGCGCGGTCCGGCCTCGCAAGCGGATCGGCCGGGGGCCGGGTTCCGGAACCGGAAAGACGAGCGGGCGGGGGCACAAAGGCGCCAAGTCCCGTTCCGGCTACTCGCTCCGGCGCGGGTTCGAGGGTGGCCAGATGCCGCTCATCCGGCGGGTGCCGAAGCGCGGCTTCCACAATCTCTTTCGCCGCGAATACGCCGTGGTCCATGTCGCGGACCTGAGCCGGTTCGAGGCCGGATCGACGGTGTCCGCCGCCGACCTGATCAGGGCGAGGCTGTTGCGAGGCGCCCGGGTCCGGGATGGAGGCATCGCCTCGTCGCGTCCGTTCCGCTACAAGATTCTGGGAGACGGGGAAATCGGCCATGGCCTCACGGTCGAGGCTCACGCGTTCAGCGCGTCGGCGCGGAAGAAGATCGAGGCGGCAGGCGGAACCGCGGTGGTGCTGGAGCGTCGGAGCGGGACCAGGTGATCGACAGCCTCCGGCGTATTGCGCGCATCCCGGACCTCCGCAACCGGATCCTCTTCACCCTGGGGATCCTTGCGGTGTACCGGCTGGGGAATCACATCCCCACGCCCGGGGTGGACCCGCTTGCGCTCATCGAGTTCTTCGAACAGAACCGGGGCACCTGGTTCGGGTTTGCGGACATGTTCTCCGGAGGCAACCTGTCGCGGGCGACGGTCTTCGCGCTCGGCATCATGCCGTACATCAGCGCGTCCATCATCCTGCAGTTGCTGACGCTGGTCTGGCCCTATCTCGAGCGGCTCAGCAAGGAGGGCGACCTCGGGCGCAAGAAGATCACCCAGTACACGCGCTATGGCACGGTGATCCTCGCGGTGATCCAGTCCGCGGGAATTGCGGTATTCCTCCAGACCCAGTCGCTTGGCGAAGGGGTGGAACTGGTTCCCAACCCGGGCGTTTCGTTCACCCTGATGACGGTGCTCACCATGACCGCCGGCACCGTGTTCGTGATGTGGCTCGGGGAGCAGATCACCGAGCGGGGAGTCGGGAACGGAATGTCGCTGCTGATCTTCGCGGGGATCGTGGTGATGTTTCCGTCGGCGATTCTCGCCACGTTCAGCGAGATCAGCCTCGGTCAGCGCTCGATCCTGGCGGTACTTTTGCTGGTCTTGTTCATGGTGGCGGTGCTCGCTTTCATCGTCCTGGTCGAGCGTGGCCAGCGGCGGATCCCGGTCCAGTACGCCAAGCGCTTTGTCGGCCGGCGGATGTATCAGGGACAGGCGACGCACATCCCGCTCAAGATCAACACCGGCGGCGTGATTCCGGTGATTTTCGCCAGTTCCATCATCGCGCTCCCGCAGACCTTCGCCTCCGCATTCCAGAACAGCCGCTGGATGGCCGCCATCGTCCAGCAGCTCAGCTTCGGCATGCCCCTCTACACGCTGCTGTACGTCACCGCCATCATCTTCTTTTGCTACTTCTACACGGCAATCGTCTTCAAACCCGACGACGTGGCGGACAATATGCGCAAGAGCGGCGGCTACATCCCGGGCATACGGCCGGGTCGGAAGACGGCCCAGTACCTCGACTCGGTGCTGACCCGGCTGACCTTTGTCGGCGCCATCTATCTGGCGGCGGTTGCGGTGCTGCCCGAGTTCCTGATCGGCGGCTTCAACGTGGGGCCGCTGCCGGTGATCGGCCCCTGGCTGGAATCGGTGCTTCCCACCTTCGTCACCCAGGGATTCGGGATCAACTTCTATTTCGGGGGAACCTCGCTGCTGATTGTGGTGGGCGTTGCGATGGACACGGCGCAGCAGGTCGAGAGTCAGCTGATCATGCGGAACTACGACGGGTTCCTCCAGCGCGGACGGATCCGGGGGCGGCGCTAGGGATGCGCGCGATCATTCTCCTTGGCCCGCCGGGCGCCGGCAAGGGAACCCAGGCCGCCGGTCTGGCGGAGAGCTTCGGGATTCCGCACATCTCCACCGGCGCGATCCTTCGGGATGCAGCGGCCGGGGACTCCGAACTGGGTCGCCGGGCCGGAGAGGTGATGGCCGCCGGGCGACTGGTGGACGACCGGACCATGCTGGGCATCGTGGAGGAACGGCTTTCCGCCGCGGACTGCGCCAGCGGTTTCATCCTCGATGGTTATCCTCGAAACGAAGCGCAGGCCAGGGCGCTGGAAGGCGTCCTGGGCAAGTTGGGGGCCGGGACTTCGATCGTGAACCTCGTTGTTCCGCGAAAGGAACTCCTCGGGCGTATCCGGGAGCGGCGCCTCAAGGAGGGCCGTCAGGACGATTCCGAAGCCGCCTTCCGGGAGCGGCTCGAGGTGTACGAGGCGGAGACCCGCCCCCTTCTCGACCACTACTGCAACCGCGTCAGCGAAATCGACGGGAGTGGCTCGCAGGAGCAGATACGGCAGCGGCTGCTCGCCGTCCTTCCGGAACCCGGGGTGTTGTCGTGATTCCCCGATCCGCCGCCGAACTGGACAAGCTCCATCAGGCGAACGCCATCACCGTGGAGACGCTGGAGCTGCTCCGGCAGCAGGTCGAACCGGGAATGACCACCGCCGAGCTGGATCGTATCGCTGCCCGCAACCTCAAGCGCCACCGGGTGCCGCCGGCGTTCAAGGGGTATCGCGGTTTTCCCGCGTGCCTTTGTGTCTCGGTCAACGAGGAAGTGGTCCACGGGATCCCCTCCCGCCGGCGGAAGCTCCGGAATGGCGACGTGGTCAGCATGGATTTCGGCTGTATCGTGGATGGCTACTACGGGGACAACGCCATCACCGTCCCGGTCGGCGAGATCAGCGAGGAGGCAGCCCGCTTGCTCGAAGTCACCGAAAAGGCGCTTTTCGCCGGGATCGGCGCTGCCTTTCCCGGCCGGCGGCTTTCCGACATCGGTCATGCGGTGCAGACTCTGGTGGAAGGGCACGGATATTCCGTCGTGCGCGAGTATGGCGGCCACGGCGTCGGGACGAGCCTCCACATGGATCCCTGGATTCCCAACTTCGGGAAGCCGGGAAAGGGGGTCCGCCTGGCTTCCGGGGACGTGATGGCCATCGAGCCGATGGTGAATTGCGGAGGACCGGAGGTCGTCAGCAAGCGCGATGGCTGGACCGTCGTGACGTCCGATGGCAGTCTTTCGGCCCATTTCGAACGTTCCATCGCCATTACCGAGTCCGGCCCGTGGATCCTTTGTGAATCCAGGGACAGCCGGACCACCAGCCAAGAGGTACAGAGTGTCCAAGGAAGACGCCATTTCGGTTGAGGCAGTGGTGATGGAACCGCTGCCCAACGCCATGTTCAGGGTGAAGCTGGACAGCGGGGACCATCAGGTCCTCGCGCACGTGTCCGGAAAGATGCGGAAGAGCTTCATCAAGGTTCTGCCCGGGGATCGGGTGCTCGTGGAGCTCTCCCCCTATGATCTGACCCGCGGGCGTATCGTCTACCGCTGCAAGTAGGAGGGACCATGAAGGTACGAGCATCAGTGCGTCGTATTTGCGCGAAATGCAAGATCGTCCGCCGCCGCCGGGTCGTGCGGGTGATCTGCGAGAACCCGCGTCACAAGCAGCGTCAGGGGTAATTCGAATGATCGAGACCGCTATCCGCAACGGAGGTTCCCATGGCCCGTATCGCCGGCGTTGACCTCCCGCCCGCCAAGCGGGTGGGCATCGGGCTGACCCGCATCTTCGGGATCGGTCACCATCGCTCCGGGATCATTCTGGAACGCGCCGGGATCGATGGGTCCCGGCGGGTGAGCGAACTGACCGAGGAGGAGGTGAGCCGGATCAGTCGCGCCCTGGATCAGGAAGGCGACGTCGAGGGCGATCTTCGCAAGCGCCTGTCGATGGATCTCAAGCGCCTCATGGATATCGGCTGTTATCGGGGCCTGCGCCACCGCCGGGGACTTCCGGCCCGTGGCCAGCGCACCAAGACCAACGCCCGCACCCGCCGCGGTCCGCGCCGGGTCGGCATGGGGAGGCGCTGAGCGTCATGGTGAAGAAGAAGGCGAAGCGTCGCGTCCCGAAGCGGCGTGAACGGCGGACGCTGACTGCCGGTATCGTGTCCATCCACGCGACGTACCACAATACGATCATCACGTTCGCCGATCCCGCGGGGAATGTGGTGTGCTGGTCCAGCGCCGGAGCGCAAGGCTTCCGCGGTTCCCGCAAGCAGACTCCCTTTGCCGCCCAGCAGGCGGCGGGAGCTGCGGCCCGGGAAGCCCGTTCGCTCGGTTGTTCCCATGTCGACGTCCGGGTCCGCGGTCCGGGTGCCGGGCGGGAAGCCGCCATCCGGGCGGTGGACGCAGCAGGAATCGCGATCCGGTCCATCAAGGACGTGACCCCGATTCCGCACAACGGATGCCGGCCGCCGAAGCGCCGCCGCAACTAGGAGGTCAGGGTTTTGGCCAGATATCGAGGTCCCGTCTGCCGGCTCTGTCGGCGCGAGGGCGCCAAGCTCTTCCTGAAGGGAGATCGCTGTCAGGGTCCGAAGTGCGCAATCGAGAAGCGGAACTTCGCGCCCGGCGCCCACGGCAAGTCGAGGCGCAGCCGGGTGCAGGGGTATGGGCTGCAGTTGCGCGAGAAGCAGAAGGCCAAGCGGGCCTACGGGCTTCTCGAGCGCCAGTTTCGACTCTACTTCCAGCGGGCCGAGCGGGAACGCGCGGTGACCGGAACGGCATTGCTCCAGTTGCTGGAGCGCCGTCTCGACAATGTCGTGTACCGGCTGGGATATGCTGCGTCACGGCCGGCAGCCCGACTCTTCGTGCGCCACGGCCATATCGAGGTGAACGGAAGGCGGGTGAACATCCCGTCCTGGATCGTGGATGAGGGCGACGTCGTCCGGATCCGGGAGCGCACCCGGAAGAAGGATTTCTTCAAGGTCATCATGGAAGGAGTGGAGGCCCGCCCGGCGCCCGACTGGCTCCGGCGAGATGCCGAGGATGCTGCCAGCGGTGTGGTGGCGACACTTCCGACCGGTGAGGATCCACAGCTCAAGATCCGCGATCAGCTCATCGTCGAGCTGTATTCGCGCTAGGGATAGCGAGGAAGGTACGCATGCCCGAACTGCAACGGCCGCGAGGCCTGAACATCGAGGAGAGCACCGACAGTTACGGGCGCTTTTCCGCGCACCCCTTCGAGCGGGGTTATGGGGTCACGGTGGGGAACGCCTTGCGGCGGGTCCTGATCTCGTCCATCGAGGGCGCCGCGGTGGTCGCGGTGAAATTCGAGGGCGTGCAGCACGAGTTGTCCACGATCAAGGGTGTCAAGGAAGACACCATGGACATCATCCTCAATCTGAAGCGGATTCCGATCAGGGTTCACGGGTCTCAGGTCCGGACGGTGCGCCTCAGCACGGACAAGCAGGGACTGGTCACCTCGGGAGACATCGAGACCGATCCGAACGTCGAGATTCTTGATGCGGATGTACCCATTGCCACCCTTACTGAAGACGGCCAATTGGAAATGGAGATGCTGGTGCGGAATGCTCGCGGACATGTCCCCGCCGAGCAGAATCGGCGGGATGTGACGGAAATCGGGTTCATTCCGGTGGACTCCACCCACTCGCCGGTGCGCCGGGTGAACTACAAGATCGCGCCCGCCCGCGTCGGTCAGAACACCGATTTCGACAAGTTGCTTCTGGAAGTCCTTACCGACGGTTCGGTGACTCCCCTCGATGCCCTCGCCGTGGCGTCCCGCCTGCTTCGGGAGATGCTCGGCATCTTTGTAGGCGAGGAGGGCGAGGCGGACGAAGGGACCACCCTCGTCAATCCCGATCAGGTGGCCTTCGACCGGCATCGTCACATGGCGATTGACGACCTCTCGGATCGACTTTCGATCCGCGCTTTCAACGGGTTGAAGAATGCCCACATTTCCACCGTCGGCGAACTCGTGGTGAAATCGGAGAAGGACCTCCTCAAGGAGCGCAACATCGGCCGGAAGAGCATCGAGGAGATCTCCCGGGTTCTCGCGAATCTGGACCTCCGGCTCGACATGGGGGTGAACCAGTAATGCGCCACCGCATGGGACATCGCAAGCTCGGCCGCGATACTGCCCACCGGATCGCGTTGCTGCGGAACCTTTCGATTACCCTCATCAATCACGGGCATCTCTCCACCACTCTCGCCAAGGCGAAGGAAGTGCGTCCGTTCGTCGAGCGGCTCGTCACCCTTGGTCGTCGAAGTCATCTCGCGGCGCGCCGCCGGGCGCTTCGGATCCTGCCGCACCGAAAGGTGGTGGCGCATCTGTTCAGCGAGATCGCCCCGCGATTCGAAACCCGGCCGGGTGGCTACACCCGGATTCTCAAGCTCGGTCCCCGCAAGGGCGACGGCGCTCCGATGGCCCGGATCGAGTTCGTGGAGCCGGGCGGGGAAACCGGAAAGAAGTAGGAACGCCGTCCCGGCTCCACGGTCAACCGCCGCGTCCGGCTTGTACGCGCCCGGGCGGATTCACTCTTCCAGCTCGGTCTTCCGGGTGAGGACCAGGGTTGCAAACGGTTCTTCCCGAACCGCGGCCGGGAGGTCCCGGATGAGCCCGATCGGCTCGTGCGGCGTCACATCCGCGTCCGGGTCGGTGAAGGCTGCGCCGCTGTCGGTTCCGGCGTCGTAGCCGATCAGGTCGCGCTCGATCCGTTCGCTCCAGCATCCGTCCTCGGTCAGGGGGAGCGCGTTCACTCCCACGAACCAGTCGGGACTGGGCGCAATCATCGAGACCAGCGTCACCACCGGATGTCGCGCGTCGACGTCGAAGGTGAGGCTGACGGAGCCCGGCGACGGGAAGGAAGCCTCGGCGCCCTTCAGGCAGACGCCACTCCGTTCGCGGTCGGCCTCCGCGCCGATTTCCTGGCAGAGCGTGGTGACGCTCCCGGTTTCCGCCATGCTTTCGATGCCCGGGCTGGCGATTCCGTCGCGGCTCCAGAACGAGGTCTCGGCCAGGTGGGTGGCTCCGACGATGCGCGAGAAGTGCGGTCCCGCCGGGAAGGGCGGCCGGTTTCCGTGCGAAGACGCATCCCATACCGCGCTGAAGGTCACCTCGTACCGGGCCGTCTCCGCGCACTCGGTTGCGGGCGGTGACGCTGGTTCCGGTGACGGTTCGGGCACTGGTTCCGGTGACGGTTCGGGCACTGGTTCCGGTGGAGGTGTGGGCGCTGGTTCCGGTGGAGGTGTGGGCGCTGGCTCCGGTGGAGGTGTGGGCGCCGGTTCCGGCGGAGGTGCGGGTGCTGGCGGCGGAACGGGCGCCGGCGTCGGGGTCCGCGTGGCGGGTGCGTCGGATCCGCACGCAAACGGGAGCAGACAGAGCGCGATGCGAGCGAGCAGCGGATACGGGGATGACCGGGGACTGAACATGGCAGCGAAGATAGCGCGGAACGCTCCCGGAATGCGATTCCGGCTGCCGAAACCCGGGGAAGGCGCCGCGCTCAGTCCTTCGCGCGAGCGGCCTCGATGATCTGCTTGCTCAGGTTGCCGGGAACCGGCTCGTAGTGGGAGAAATCCATGTGGAAAGCGCCCCGCCCCCCGGTGAGCGAAGTCAGGGTCGGCTCGTAGGTGAGCATTTCAGCCATCGGCGCCTGGGCGGTGATGTGCGTCTGGCCGCTCTTCTGGTCCATCCCCTGGGTTCTGCCGCGACGCGAATTCAAGTCGCCCAGCACATCGCCGGTGGCGTCCTCCGGAACCCGGATTTCCACCGCCATGATCGGCTCCAGCAGCACGGGAGCACACTTGGCCATCGCGTCCTTGAAGGCGATCGACGCCGCGATCTTGAAGGCGATTTCGGAAGAGTCCACCGCGTGGAATTTGCCGTCGAAGACGGTAGCCTTGAAGTCGACCACCGGATGCCCGGCGAGGACACCCTTGCGGCGCGCCTCCTGGAACCCCTTTTCGATGGCCGGAATGTACTGCCTCGGGATCGCGCCCCCGACGACCTCGCTGGCGAACTCGAAGTCGGATCCCCGGTCCAGCGGTTCCACGCGAACATGGCAGTCGGCGAACTGGCCGTGCCCGCCACTCTGCTTCTTGTGGCGTCCGTGCGCGTCCGCGGTCCTGGTGATGGTCTCCCGGTAGGGGATCCGGGGCAGCCGGAGTTCGACTTCCACGCCGAAGCGGCGCTTCATCCGCGACACGATGACCTCGATGTGGAGTTGACCGGTGCCGGACAGCAGCAGTTCCATTTCCCGGCGGTACTGGAGAGTCAGGTCTTCTTCGGCGAGCCGCTGCAGCGCCCCGGAGATCTTGTCCTCGTCCCCGCGCGACTTGGGGATGATGGCGAAGCTGATCACCGGGCGCGGGACATCGGGACGGACGAACCGGACGGCCTTGTCGGCGGCGAGCGTGTCCCCGGTGGCGGCGCCCTTGAGCTTGGCGACGCACCCGAGGTCTCCGGCGGCAAGTTCCGCCACCGGTTCCACCGCCTTCCCGTTCATGAGGTTCAGACCGCTCAAGCGCTCCGAGTCCCCGTTCGTCAGGTTGGTGAGCTGGGCGTCGGCCTTGAGCCTGCCGCTCATCACCCGGAACAGGCTCAGCCGTCCGGCGAACGGGTCGGCAATGGTCTTGAACACATAGAGGCTGGTGGGAGCGTTCCCGTCCACCGGCCGCTCCGCCGGTTCGCCGGCGGGATCCACGCCCCGGAGCGCGCCGCGCCCGGAGGGGTCGGGACAGGAAGCGACGATGCTGTCGAGCAGCGCGGAAGTCCCGATGTTCCGCGCCCCGGAAGCGGCCAAGATCGGGAACACCTGCCGGGCGGTGACCGCCCTGGCGAGGCCGCGGACCATCTGTTCCTCGTTCAGTTCGCCCTCCTCGAGGAACAGGTCGAGCAGTTCCTCGTCGGACTCCGCGATCATCTCCATGAGTTCGGCGCGGGCCTCCTCCGCCGGCTCCCGGAGGTCGGACGGGATGTCCGCAACGGTCGGTGTCGCGTTCTCCGGTCCGGGCCCGAGGATGGCCTTGCCGCGGATCAGGTCCACGATTCCCGCGAACGCTTCGCCCTCGCCGACCGGAATCTGGACGGGGATCGCGGAACGCCCGAACATGTCCCGGATCTGGCGCACGGCTTCGCCGAAGGATGCCCGTTCGCGGTCCATCCGGGTCACCACCAGCATCGCGCCGAGCCGGTTGTCCTCCGCAAATTGCCAGACCCGCTGGGTGTTCACCGAGACGCCGTCGGTGGCGCACACGGTGGTCAGCATGGTGTCGGCCACCGGCGCTGCCAGTCGGGCCTCGTTGATGAAGTTGCTGTATCCGGGCGTGTCCAGCAGGTTGAGTCTGGTCTTCTTCCACTCGCAGTGGGTCAGTGCCGCACTCAGGCTGATCCCGCGCTCGATTTCGTCCTCGTCGAAATCGGTCACCGTGTTTCCCTCTTCGACCCGGCCCAGGCGGTTCACCGCGCCGGCGGCATAAAGAAGGGCGGAAACCAGGGTTGTCTTTCCGGCCGTTCCGTGGCCGGCCACGATGATGTTGCGGATGTCGGCAGTCTCGAAAACGCCCATGCTTCTCCTGTCCTGGACACGCGGGAGGGGCCGGGCGGGTTCCCTCGAGAAACGAGTGGAGAACCGCCGCGCGGCCCCTCCGGCCCGAAACGCACGATCCTACCACCTGCCGACCCGTCGCCGTCCCCGGTTCCGGCGGCGGGTTGCTAACCTAGCAACCCCCTTCGCGAGTCCCTTCCACGGTGTGGTCCTCCCCTGTCCCCGGAACCCTCCCTACCCCCGGGACTCTCCCCGTCTCCCGAACCCTCCTTGTCCCCGGAAAACGACACGGGCGTCAGACGGTGGGTCTCGCCTTCGCACCCGAATGGCTGTTTGCCTGCGTAGGAGATGGAAGGTGGACGCTGTCCCCGCTGCCGGAGGGTTTCCTCGATCCGTCCCCGGAAACGGCGAATCTGGCTTCCACCGCCGACGCCGCCCGCATCGTCGAGACCGCGCTGGCGACGCTCGCCCCCGGGCCTGCCTCCTTCCGCAACGCGGTGATCGCCCTGCCCGACCGATCCGTCCACATGGCCCGGGTCGAGGGGCCGCGTTCCTTCCGCTCCGGGAAGCTCGGCGGAGATCTCCTGCGGGAATTGATCCCGGATGCTGCTCCCGGCGGACGGGCCGATAGCCGGTACCGCGTCGACTGGATGGCCACCGGCGACGGTGGCCGCCGTTCGCTGCTCGGCGCTGCCGTGCGTACCACGGTCGTACGACAGTACGAGCGGGTGGCAGAGGCCGTAGGCCTCGATGTCCGCTGGGTGGACGCCGAGAGTCTGGCGGTCGCGCCCGAATGGCTCGGTGCCGGCGGGGGGAAGCGCACCCTGGTCCTGCTCCAGCGTCGCCACTTCGTCGTCCTGCATGCTCGCGACGGCCATGTGGCCGGGTTCCGTTTCAAGCTGCGGTCCGCCGGCGATCCGCGGGCGGTGGCGCTGGTGGTGGGGCAGTCGGCGCCGCCGTCATCGGCGATTCACATTCGAGGCGAGGGGGCTTCGGAAGTGGCCGGTTTCCTCGACGACGCCGGACATCGCGTCGTGGAATCGCGGGCGCCGACGCCCGGCGGGCCGCCGACGCTTGCGCACCTGGCGCTCGCCGCCCTGCTCCGGCGGGCTGGCGTTCGCCCGGCGGCGCTGCGCCGGGAGGCTGCCTGACATGGCGCGAGTTCCCCGCGGCATCCAGCTTGGTCGGCGGACGTCCGGAGGAACGGTACGACTGCTTGACCTCCTCCTCGCGGCCGGGGTGCTTGCGGCGGTGGTTCTCGGTTTTGGTCTACGCAGCGCCGTCATCGAGTTGGGGGAGGCGGCGGCCGCTCCGGCCGGGACGCAACCCGCCGTGCCGTCGGCGCCGGATGAGCGGGCCGGGCAGGCGGCGGTGTTGCTTTCGGCGGGGGTGCCGGACGCTCCGGTGCTCTCCGACCTGGTGCGCATGGTGCTCGATGCGGCTCCGGCGGGGACGCGGATCACCTCGGTCGAGATGCGTTCCGATGCTGCCGCGGGCTTCGCCGTGGCGCTCGTTGCCGACGCCCCCGATTCCGAAGCGGTCGCGACGCTGCTGGGTCGGCTCGCGGAGGGCGGCAGGGTGGAGGGCGCCTCGGTGATCAGCGAAACCCGGCGCCGTGACGGCGGGGTCACGACGCGTATCAGCCTTCGCCTCACGCCCCTGGCATGAACCTCGATTCCCGCCTCCGCCTTCGGGTCCTCCTGCTCGTCCTGGTCGGAGCGGTCGTGTGGATACTCGGAACCAGGGAGCGGGATGCCCGGGCGGAGGCCGCGGCGCTGCGCCGCCAGGCCGCGGATCGCGCCCGTGCCGCGGCGGTGGGCGGCGAAGCGGAGATGCATCGGGAAGTCCTCGCGCAGGTGCTGGACCGGTTGGCGGAACGCCCTCCCGGTCCGCGGAGCGCCGCCGAGGTGCGGGAGCGCTTGATGACGGTTGCGGCGTCCCTGGGCGTCGAAGTTCCGGTGGCGCATTTCCAGCCACTCCAGCGTCCGCCGGCGGGCGCCCGCGGCACCGAGGTCAAACTGACCGTGGCCGGGGCCGGGGAGGCCTTGATCCGTTTTCTCGAACGGCTCGAATCGGCGGGGCTCCCGATCCGCTTCGATCGCACCGACATCACGCTTCGCGCGGCCGGGGCCGCGACCCTGGCGGTGGCTGCCGCCGTGCTGTGGCCGGACGTCGCGGCCCCTCCGGACCCGGATCGCCTCGCCGCCGATGCGCGCATGGGCGCCCTCGCCGCCTGGCTCGCTTCCGCGTCGTCTCCGTCTCCGTCGCTGCCCGTTTCGGAACATCCGGCGGTGGGCGAGCCGGACGATATTCCGGTGCGGTTCGCAGTGCCGGCTGCGGAGCCCCCGGCGCCGGCGGAGCCCCGCCCCGTGCTCCGGGGCTTCTTCGATCCGGGCAAGGATGCCCGGGTTCGGGCCATGTTCTCCCTGGCCGGCGAGGTCACCATGGTGGGCGCCGGCGATCGGGTCGGCGAGTACACGGTGCTCGAACTCGACCCCCCGGCCGGGGCGGTGCTTGTTCGCCCCGGTTTCCCGCCGCTCCGGTTGACCTTGCGGTAGCGCGTCGGCCCGCCGGTCCCGTCCCGCGCGGGCGGCGTGGTTTCCGGCTGCCGCCGACTCCGGTCCGAAGGAACTGCCGGCTACGGCCGGTCCGCTCGCAGGTCCGTCAGTTCGCGTCGGACATCCCTCATCTCGGCGCGAATGCGGGCGGCATCGAGGACGCTGTGGAATCGGTTGGGGTCGCGGGGAGCGATCGGCAGACCGCTTGCCCCGACCGACACCAGAGCCGCCTCCAGGTCAAGGAGGCGCTGGTGCAGTACGGCCTCGCGGGCTTCGGAGTTTCCGGGTGCGGGAGGTGGCGCCCCGGATTCCGTCGCAGATGGCGTTTCCGCTCCGTAAGCGGAGGGCGGCCGCGGCTCGACGGGAGCGAGCCGGTGCGGCCCGGGGGCGAGGTCGTGGTCGGTGTACCGCGGCGCCGCTCCGAGCGCCGCACGGATGCGCTTCACCTCGGCGCGCTTTTCGAGCGCCGCCTCCAGCAACGGGGACTGGGCGGCTGCCGGAACCGGTGCGATTCCGACCAGAAACGCGAGCGTCAGCGTCCGGCGGGATCCGGAGTTCCCACGGGGCGCCGAAGTGGTCCGGAAGGACACCGGGAGGGAGGCGGGTTTTCTCCCGGAACACCGGGGTGGGGACGGAGCTGGTGGCATGGGTGCGATCTCCCTCCCGAGGCGGTTTTTGGAGCAAGGGGCGCGTCGCATCATGTTGCCGGGGATCCCCGTACCCGGGGCAGGGACGGTCCCGGGGGCCGGCCCCCGGCGAGTCGGATCTGCCGAATGGAACGCGCCCGTGTTCGGCTTGCACCCCTTCCGACCAGTCAACCCCCGAATAGCCGCCAGTTCCGAATAGTATCATTCGCCCTCGGGCGGTCGCTCCGGCGTCTCGCCCACGCACAGTTCCCCCGCACCGACCAAGGACTTCGGCATGCCATTGTTTGCGAGGCGCTTCGGCCAGCTGGGCACGGAGAACGCCTTCAAGATCGGGGAGGACATGGCCCGCGCCCGCGCCCGGGGCGTGGATGTCATCCCCTTCACCATTGGAGAGCCCGACTTCGACAGCGCTCCCCACATCAACGAGGCCGGGATTGCCGCCATTCGGAGAGGGGATACCCACTACACCGACCCTGCCGGAGTGGCGCCGCTCCGGAAGGCGGTGGCTGCGCATGTGGAGAAGACCCGCGGGATTCCGGTGGGTCCCGAACAGGTGATCATCCTCTCCGGTGCGAAACCGGCGATCGGGTACACGATGATGGCCTACGTGGACCCCGGCGACGAGGTCATCTATCCGAGTCCCGGTTTCCCGATCTACGAGTCCTGGGTTACCTATCTGGGCGGCGTTCCGAAGCCCCTGGTGCTCCGGGAGGAGAGCGGCTTCGCTTTCACCACCGCCGATCTGGAGCGCCTGCTGACCGAGCGCACCAAGGTTCTGATGCTCTGCTCGCCGTCGAACCCCACCGGTGGCGTCCTGCCGCGCGAGTTGCTGGAGGAGGTGGCCGAGCTGGTGAAGCGGCGGGCCAACCCCGACGTGCGCATCTACTCCGACGAGATATACGAACACATCACCTTCGACGGGTTCAGGCACACCTCGATGGCCTCGATTCCCGGCATGCGGGAGCGGACCATCATTGCCAGCGGCCATTCCAAGGGATTCGCCATGACGGGCTGGCGGCTCGGCTGGACGGTGCTGCCGACCGCCGAGGAGGCGCTTCGCTTCAAGCAGATCAACATCAATACCGTGAGCTGCACCCCGCCGTTCATTCAGGAGGCCGCCCGGGAAGCCTTGGATAGTCCGGAGACCGCAGGAGTGGTGCAGGGCATGGTGGAGGAATTCCGCCGCCGGCGGGACTTCGTGGTGCCGGCGCTGAACGCCATTCCCGGCATCCGCTGCGCCAATCCGCTGGGAGCGTTCTACGTGTTCCCGAACATTTCGGGCGCCTGCGCGTCCCTCGGCGCGACCGCCTGGTTCGATTCCCGACCCGAGTCGGTGCGCCGCCGCACCAGTCCCGCGACCCTGGTATCCCGCTTCCTCCTCTATTTCCACGGAGTGGCGCTGGTGGACCGGCGCAGCTTCGGTGTGATCGGCAGCGAGGGGCAGGACTTCCTGCGGCTTTCCTATGCCGCCGACATGGATTCCCTCCGGGAAGGGATCGCCCGAATTGCCGCCGGGATGGCCGATGCTGCCGGCTTCCGGCGCTTCCTGGAGGACGAGACCGCCCTGGGAGTCGCCGCATGAGCCGTTTCTTCGTGACCCGCAAGATCCCTGACGCCGGACTCGCCATGCTTCACGCGGCGGGCGAGGTCGAAATCGCCGAGATGGCCGACGATGCCGCGGTCCCGCGGGAACGGGTGCTCGAAGGCGCCCGTTCCGCCGGGGTGCACGTTTCGCTGCTCACCGAAGCGGTGGACCGGGAACTGCTCTCGATCCCGACGTTGCTCGGAGTGGCGAACTACGCGGTGGGGTTCAACAACGTGGATGTGCCTGCCGCCACCGAACTGGGGGTTCCGATCAGCAACACTCCCGGAGTCCTTACCGACACCACTGCCGATCTGGCCTGGGCACTGCTGATGGCGACCGCCCGCCGGGTGGTGGAGGCCGACCGGTACATGCGTGGCGGCCATTACCGGATCTGGGGACCGGCGCTCATGCTGGGAACCGACGTGAGCCCTGGCGGCGATGGCCGGCGCAAGACGCTCGGGGTAGTCGGCTTCGGACGCATCGGACAGGCGATGCATCGCCGTGCCCAGGGCTTCGACATGGATGTCGTCGCATTCGATCCGCCGATGAAGCACATCATCGATGCCCGCGGCGACGTGGAGTACGCGGACTTCGACGACCTGCTGCGGGGCAGCGATTTCGTGAGTGTCCACACCGACCTGAATCCCTCGACCCACCACCTCTTCAGCACCAGGGCGTTCTCGCTCATGAAGCCGACCGCAATCCTGATCAACACCGCCCGCGGTCCGGTGGTGGATGAGGCGGCGTTGGTGGAAGCACTCCGCAGCGGTGCGATCGGAGGCGCCGGGCTGGACGTCTTCGAGCACGAGCCGGCGATGGCGCCGGGCCTTGCCGATCTGGATCAGGTGGTCGTCCTCCCCCATGTCGCGAGTGCCAGCGTGGCCACCCGCGACCGGATGGCCACGATGTGCGCCGAGAACGCGATCGCCCACCTGAACCGGAAACCGGCGCCCGACTGCGTGAATCCGGAGGTGTACGGGACCGAGGCGTACCGACGGCGCACCGGAAGCTGACGCGGCCGCCCGCGCCGTGTCCGGGACGACGCTGGTTTTCGGGGTCGCCGGGTTCTACCTCGCGGCGCTTCTTGCCATCGGGGCGGTCAGCGCCCGCCGGGTCCGGAACGCCACCGATTTCGTGGTGGCGGGACGCCGGCTCGGCTTTGGTCTTTGCGCGTGCACCCTCTTCGCCACCTGGTTCGGCGGGGGAACCCTCATCGGCGCTGCCGGCGCCGCCTGGTCGGGCGGGCTGTCGGCGGTGGTGGCGGATCCCCTTGGCGCCGGGCTCTGTCTTTTTCTTGCGGGTGCGTTCTATGTCCGGCTTCTGCGCCGGCTGAAGCTGACGACGGTTTCCGACTTTTTCCGCAGCCGTTTCGGGAGAACCGCGGAGATCCTCTCGGCCGTGGTCATCTTCCCGGCATACATCGGTTGGGTCGGTTCCCAACTGATCGCGGTGGGAACCATCCTGACCGCTATAACCGACGTGGACTCCACCACCGCGATCCTCGCCGCCGCCGGCGCCGTGCTGCTCTACACGGTGCTCGGAGGCATGTGGAGCGTCACCCTGACCGATTTTCTCCAGGCGATCGTGCTCATCGCGGCGTTGTGCGTCATGGCGCCGCTGACGCTCGGTGCTGCCGGCGGCCCGCAGGCCGCCTTCACCCGGCTGACCGCCGAAAAGACGCGCTTCCTCCCCACCGGGGGCATCCTCGAGTGGTGCCTGTTCATCCAGGCGTGGCTCGTGATCGGACTCGGCAACCTGCCAGCCCAGGACCTGATGCAACGGGCGCTGAGTGCGAAGGACGAGTGGGTGGCGCAGTGGAGCGCCTACGCGGCCGGAGTGATGTACGTGCTCGTGGGCCTCGTCCCGGTGGGCCTCGGCCTCGTCGGCAGCCAGCTCTTCCCGGCGCTCGACAACCCGGAGCACATCGTGCCGGTTCTGGCGATGGAGTTCCTGCCCCCGCTCGGTTTCGCCCTCTTTCTCGGGGCGCTGTTCGCCGCCCTGATGAGCTCGGCGGACAGCGGCCTGCTGGCGCCGGCGAGCGTTTTCGGTCAGAACATCGTGAAGAATCTGGCGCCCGACATGTCGTCCCGCGAAATCCTGGTCGCGATCCGGGTGGGCGTGATTTTCTTCTGCGGACTCGCGCTGTGCGTTGCGCTCGTGTTCCGGAGCGTGTACTCGCTGATGGTCGAATCCTGGACGGTCATCATGGTCGGGCTCTTTGCGCCCCTGACCCTCGGGATGTACTGGAAGCGGACCAACGGCCCCGGCGCGGTGGCCGGCATCCTCGCCGGCATCGGCGTCTGGATGGCTGCCGTTCTCGCCTCGCGGCTGGCCGGCGGAGGGGATTTTCCCGGGGCGCTTGTCGCCACCGCCGCTTCGGTGGTGGTGACGGTTCTGGTTTCCCTCGCCACCGGCAAGTCGCATGCGCCACGCCCCATCGTCGACGCATCCGGGGTTCCGGTGGCGCCCCGGAACCGGCTGGGACTGCTGGCGCTCCGGCCCCGTCCATGAGGGACCGCCCGTTCCGCGTCGTTCCCGCGGCGGTGGAACACGCAGGGGCGCTCGAGGCGCTCCAGCCCGTCGTCTTCCCGACGCTCGCGCCCGGCCAGCGCTTTCGCGCCGGACACTACCGGCATCACGTGAAGATGTTCCCCGAGGGGCAGTTCGTCGCGGTCGCCGGGAAGGAGATCATTGCGTCCACCACCACCCTCCGGGTGGAAGGGCGCCTGATCTCCGGGCGGCACTCGTTCTCGCAGATTTTCGGCGAGGGTTGGCTCACCTCCCACGATCCCGGGGGCGCCTGGCTCTACGGGGCCGATCTCGGCGTGATTCCGGAATGGCGGGGCAGGGGTGTCGGACGCGCGCTCTATGCGGCGCGCCAGCGGACTGTCGTCCGGCTCGGGTTGTCCGGCCAGGCCACGGTGGGGCTGCTCGCCGGATATGGGGCGCTCGCTGCCCGCATGGATGTCGAGACCTACTACCGGGAATTGCTGGCCGGTGAGCGTTCCGATCCGACGATTTCGGTCCAGCTTCGGATCGGATTCCGGCCGCGCGGGCTGATTCCGGGTTATGTGTCCGATCCGATCTGCGCCGGATACGGAGTCCTGCTGGTGCTCCCGGCGAGCGTGGAGGTTTCCGGCTGAGAAATGCCGGTTCCCGTTCCCCGGCGCCGCCCGGTGGTGCTCGGGGGTGCGGTTGTGCTCCGGGTAGTCGTGCGTGGATCGCCGGCCACCGGAAAGCGTTTCGTTGCGGGTTTCTCGACGAGGGGCCGGTTCGTATCGGGGAACTTTCCGGTTCCCGTGGAACCATCACCCGCGGCGCCGGCGCCGCGGGGTGTTCGTCTTGCTGACCACAGTCATCCTGGTCTTCGGGACCCACCGGCGCGTACGAGGTCGCCTGGTTCCGGGGCAGGGTGGGCGCCCGTCATCACCCCGGCAAACTCGATGCCGGAGTTCCGGCGTACCGGTTTCTTGCCGTACTTCATCGCCCACGGCGGTCGTCGCCATCCGGGGACTCGGGATGTGCGGGCGTCTTGCGCGCGCCCTTGTACCTGATCCGGTTCGTCGTTCCGATCGCGCTGGTGAACCCGCTTCCCGGGTCGAACTCGATATGCCCCTTGCGGGCCGCTGCCGGTACCGTGCCCCAGTCGTCTTCGCTGGCGCCTGCTGTTTTCCGAAGTCCCGGGTCTCGGTTCCGGCGTGGATCCGTATCGCCGCAGTGCGATCCGGGCAGCAATGAGACCGGGGAGCGGGCCCCGGTGGTAGGCTTGCGGACCGATTCCCGTGAACCCGGACGCAACCTTTCCCGCGTCCCTGTCGTAAGGGGGCCGCAGTGAGCGTGATCGACCCCGACAAACCGGCCAGTCGGCTGGCCGAACTGCGTATCCGGGAGGAGGCGCGCGGCGGGAGCCGCACGGTTGCGGTCTGGACGGCGGTGGGAGGGCTGGTCCTGGTGCTTGGCGGCGGCTTCGCCGCGTTCCGGTTGCTGGGTTCCGAACCCGAATTGCCGCAGGTGCGGACCGCCCGGGTCCGTGCCACCGCGGTTTCGGCGGGGGCCACCGTCCTGAACGCGAGTGGTTATGTGACCGCCCGCCGGCAAGCCACGGTGTCCTCCAAGGCGGCTGGCCAGATCACCGAGATCCTGATCGAGGAGGGGATGGAGGTCGAACCGGGACAGGTGCTTGCCCGGCTGGACGCCTCCAACCTCGAGCGCAGCCTGCGGCTCGCCGAGGCGCAGGCCGAATCGGCGCGGAAGATGGTCGCCGAAGTGGAGGCCCAGGTCGACGAGGCGCGGACCCGGCAGGAGCGGACACGCCAGCTTGTTGCCGAAGGGGTCTCCGGCCAGGCCGATCTCGATCGGGTGGATGGGGAGGTGGCTACTCTCGAAGCTCGCATCGAGCGCCAGCGGGAGGATATCCGGGTGGCCGAACGACAGATCGATGTGATCCGCCAGCAGATCGAGGACACCGTGGTCCGGGCTCCGTTCGCCGGGGTGATCACCGCCAAGAACGCCCAGCCCGGCGAAATGATGTCGCCGATCGCCGGCGGCGCCGGGTTCACCCGGACCGGAGTCGGGACCATCGTGGACATGGACTCGCGGGAGATCGAGGTCGATGTGAACGAGGCGTTCATCAACCGGGTCGCTCCCGGGCAACCGGTGGACGCGGTCCTCGATTCCTACGAGGACTGGACCATCCCGGCGCGGGTGATCGCGATCATCCCCACCGCCGACCGGGACCGGGCCACGGTCCGGGTCCGCATCGGTTTCGAGCAGCTCGATGACCGGATCCTTCCCGACATGGGCGTGAAGGTGGGCTTCCGCGCCGCTGAAGTTGAACCTTCGGAGGCCCCGGAGGGTCTGCTGGCGCCCGCCGCCGCTGTGTTTCAGGACACCGGCCGCCATCTGGTGCTGCTGGTGCGGGAAGGCCGGGTGCAGCGCCGGGCGATCCGGATCGGCGACGCCCAGGGCGAGGACGTCTTCGTCCTTTCCGGCCTCGCCGAGGGGGACCGGGTCGTGGTCGACGGGTTCGAGGGTCTCACTGACGGGGATCAGGTAGTGGAGCGGAACGCCGCTCCCTGACCATTTTTCGAGAAAGGCAGGAGCAGCAATGACGGAGGCGGACAACAGTCCGATGGTTTCGGTGGGGTCGGTGACCCGGACCTTCCGCCAGGGACGCCAGTCGGTGCCGGTGTTGCATGACCTGTCGCTGGAAATGCCGCAGGGCGAGTTTCTGGCGCTGATGGGGCCTTCGGGGTCCGGAAAGTCCACTCTGCTCAATCTGATCGCCGGGCTCGACCGGCCCACCAGCGGGGAGGTGGTGGTCGCCGGCCAGCCGATCCACGCCATGTCGGAACGCCGGCTGGCGGCGTTCCGGGCGCGTCATATCGGGTTCGTCTTCCAGTTCGCCAATCTGCTCGGTGCGCTTCCGGCGCGCGGCAACGTCGCGGTGCCGTTGCTGCTGACGTCGCTTGCCGCCAAGGAACGCCGCCGCCGGGTGGGGATCGCGCTCGACATCGTGGGCCTTTCCGACCGGGCGAAGCACTACCCGCGCCAGCTGTCGGGAGGCGAACAGCAGCGGGTCGGCATCGCCCGGGCTCTGGTGAACGATCCGGCGTTGCTGGTTTGTGACGAGCCCACCGGCGACCTCGACCGGAAGAACACCAGCGAGATCCTGGATCTGCTGGAGATCCTGAACCGCGAGCAGGGAAAGACCATCCTGATGGTCACGCATGACCCGTTCGCGGCCGAAAGGGCCACGCGCGTGCTCCACCTCGACGACGGGCGGCTCGACAATGGAGGTTCGGTAACATGAGGGAACTCTCCCTGATCGGCGCCGCGCTCCGGCGCAAGAAGACCCGTACCGTCCTCACGTTCCTGTCGGTGCTGGTGGCGTTCTTCATGTTCGGGGTTCTCTCGATGTTGCGGACCGCATTCGCTGCCGGGGTGGACATTGCCGACGAGCAGCGGCTGGTGGTGCGCCACCGGGTCTCGCTCTTCCAGATGCTCCCGGAGGCCTACGAGGGCGAAATCGAGGAGATTCCGGGCGTGGTGGACGCCATGCACATGACCTGGTTCGGTGGGGTGTACCAGGACCCGTCCAACTTCTTCATGCAATCTCCGGTAAGGCCGCTCGAATACCTCGACATGTACCCCGAAATCCAGCTTCCGGAGGAAGCGCGGCAGCGTTGGGTGGATACCCGCAGCGGCGCTGTTGTCGGGCGCGCACTGGTGGAACGTTTCGGCTGGGAGGTGGGCGACCGTATTCCCATCCGGCCCACCATCTGGCAACAGCAGGGCCGGCAGGACGAGGCGTGGGAGTTCGAGGTGGTCGGGGTGTATGACACCGATGTAGAGGGTTTCGATCGCGGTCAGTTCCTGTTCCGTTATGACCTGTTCGACGAAACCCGTTCCTTCGGGAGGGGAACGGTGGGCTGGTACATGGTCCGGATCACCGATCCCGATCGGGCGCCCGAGGTGGCGGCGGAGATCGATGCGCTCTTCCGTAATTCCCCGGCGGAGACCAAGTCGGAGCCGGAAGGCGCGTTCGCCGCTGGCTTCGCCAACCAGATCGGCAACATCGGCCTCATCGTCACCTCGATCCTGGCAGCGGTCTTCTTCACGATCCTGCTGGTCGCCGGCAACACGATGGCGCAATCGGTGCGCGAACGGATCGGGGAGATCGGGTTGCTGAAGGCGCTCGGATTCCACCGGGGGCAGGTGATGCGGCTGGTGCTGCTGGAATCGGTGGTCCTCGTGACCACTGCCGGCTTCGTCGGATTGCTGTTCGCCGCCGGCGCCGCTGCCGGGCTTCGGACCGCCATCGCCCAGTTTCTTCCCGGCTTCTACCTGCGGCCCCAGGATGCCGTCATCGGAATCGGCCTCGCGATCCTCACCGGGTTCGTCGTCGGTGTCTTTCCGGCGCGGCGCGCGATGCGCCTTCAGACCGCGCTTGCGCTGAGGCGGCTGTAATGCGAATCGCTTCGTTCCTCAAGCAGTGCTGGGCGGTCTCCGCCTACAACGTGCAGACCATCGGGCAGCGCCGGAGTTCCTCGATGGTTGCGGTCTTCGGGGTCGCCGGCGTCGTCGGGGTCCTGGTGGCGGTGCTCTCGATGGCGACCGGTTTCCGGATCATGGTTCGGGGACAGGCGCGCGACGACCTCGCCATCGTGATGAGGAGCGGTTCCGTCTCCGAATCCATGAGCGTCCTCCAGCGCTCGGAGGTTCAGGTCGTGGAGGAAGCTCCGGGAGTGGCCCGGGGGGCTTCGGGCCCCCTGGTGTCCCCCGAAATGTTCGTGATTATCGACCGGCGGAAGCTTGGGACCGGGACCGAAGCAAACGTGCCCCTTCGCGGAGTGGCTTCCGGGGTTCTGGAAGTACGGGACACGGTCGAGATCGTGGCCGGTCGGATGTTCGAGCCGGGCCGCAACGAAGTGATCGTCGGAGTGGCTGCGGTCGAGTCCTTCGAGGGCCTTGAGGTGGGGGATCGGATCGATGTCGGCGCCGTGGACTGGGAAGTCACCGGTCACTTCACTGTCGGCGGCGGAGTTTCCGATTCGGAGATATGGACCGACAGTCGCATCCTCGCCGATGTGTATCAACGGGGGAATTCGTCGAACTCGGTCCTGGTGCGGCTCACCGACGCGGAGGCCTTCGAGGAGTTCCGGGACTTCCTCGAGGAGGATCCGAGGTTGAGCGTCACCACGATGACCGAATCCCGTTATCTTGCCCAACAGTCGCGGGCGATGGAAGCCATCATCACCACCCTGGGGTGGATCGTCGTGGCCATGATGGCGGTGGGGGCGATCTTCGCCGCGCTCAACACCATGTACGCCGCCGTTTCGAGCCGTGCCCGCGAGATCGCGACCCTCCGCGCCCTCGGCTTCGCCCGGGTTCCGGTGGTGTTCTCGGTCATGGTGGAATCGCTCCTCTTCGCGCTGGTCGGCGCGGCGCTCGGCGGTGCGGCGTCGTGGTTCCTGTTCGACGGCTTCCGTGCCGCGACCATGAATTTCGCCTCCTTCAGCCAGGTCGCCTTCGCCTTCCGGGTGACGCCGGAGCTCCTTGTCCAGGGCATCTTCCTGGCCTTGGTGATCGGCGTGTTCGGCGGCCTCGCTCCGGCGATCGGAGCAGCCCGCCGCAGCGTGGTGGGAGCGCTCCGGGAGCAGTAGGAACGGATCGGGGCCACCCGCCTCGTCCGGCGGCTCCTCCGGTTGCGGGATTGTTCGTCTCCGGCGCAGAACGGGGCCCGGCGTCCTTCGGCCTCGACCTGGCGCGGAACCCCGTGGAGGTGGTCCGCCCTCGTTCTCCGTCGGTGCATGGGAGTAGGGCCGCGAGCTGACCGGGGCTGGAAGTGACTCGGCGCTGCCGGTCTGTCGGGTCCAGCGCGGGAACGTCACTTGAACGAACCGGGAGGCGTTCCGGCGCCCTTCGGAGTCCGGGCGCGGCCCGCGAGTTGACGGGGACGGGAAGCGTTCTTGCGCTGCTCGCCACCCGTTGGGGTGCATTCCCGGCACGGGGTGCGGTCGTTTGTCGCGATCGGGCGACTGGTACGGTTCCGCGTATCCTGTTCTTCTCGAATCGGCGCGGTCCCGCGTTCCCGGCAGCGGGGGCGGGGTGAGCTTGCCGCGGCACGCGCCCGGGCGGAGGAACGTCCGGCGGTTCGGGTTCGACGTCCATGTGCCGGTCTTTGTGAGCTCGGCAGCGACGATCCTGGTGTTCGTCGGGCTTGCGCTGGCGTTCCGGGACCAGGTGGGGGCGGTGTTTGCCGACGTCCACGCGGTCCTCACCGCGCGCTTCGATTGGCTGTATCTCGGCAGCGCCAATTTCGCCGTCCTGACCTGCCTGTTTCTCATCGTCTCGCCGCTGGGGCGGGTGCGGCTCGGCGGACCGGAAGCGCGGCCGCGTTATTCGCGGCTCACCTGGGGCGCGATGCTGTTCGCCGCCGGAATCGGCATCGGACTCCTCTTCTTCGGGGTAGCGGAACCGATGCAGCACTTCCTTGTCCCTCCGCTCGGCATCGAGCGACCGTCGGTCGGGGATGCGGTCGCCGCCACGCTGTTTCACTGGGGATTGCACGGCTGGGGAATCTACGGGGTTTCGGCGCTCGCGCTGGCGTTCTTCGCCTGGAACCGGGGCTATCCGCTGGCGCTCCGCTCGGTGTTCCATCCGGTGCTGGGGGATCGCGTGTGGGGCGTTCCCGGTCACTTCATCGACTTTCTGACCGTCTTCTCCACCATGTTCGGACTGGCGACCTCGCTCGGTCTCGGCGCGCGCCAGATTTCGGGTGGTCTGGAGCACCTGTTCGGCTTTCCCGCCACCGACCTGACCGGCACGCTCATCGTCTCCGTGATCACGCTCGTGGCAACGCTCTCGGTGGTTTCGGGACTCGATGCCGGGGTCCGTCGGCTGAGCGAGGCGAACATCGTGCTGGCGGTGGGGCTGATGCTGGCGGTGGCTGTCCTCGGGCCCCTCGGGGCGGTGACGGGCGCCTTCCTCGAGGGCCTCGGCGCCTACGCCATGCGCCTCATCCCGCTGAGCAATTGGGTGGGGCGCAGCGACACCGCCTATCTCCATGGATGGAGCGCCTTCTATTTCGCGTGGTGGTTCGCGTGGACCCCGGTGGTCGGAATCTTCATCGCCCGCATTTCCCGGGGGCGCACCGTCCGGGAGATGCTCGGCTTTCTCCTCGTCGTTCCGACGCTGTTCAGCCACCTCTGGATGAGCGTCTTCGGTGGCGTTGCCCTCCACCAGCTGACCGTCGGCGGCCATGCGGGAGTGGCGGATGCGGTCCGGGCGCTCCGGCCGGAACTGGCGCTCTTCCGCATGTTCGAAGCGCTTCCGGTGGCCGTCCCGCTCTCGATCCTCGCCATCGTGCTCACCGTCATCTTCTTCGTGACCTCGTCCGATTCCGGTTCGCTGGTGGTGGACTCGATCACCGCCGGCGGCAAGCTGGACGCCTCGACGGCGCAGCGGATCTTCTGGTGTCTCGCCGAGGGAGCGATCGCGGTGGCGTTGCTGCTCGGCGGAAGCCTCGAATCGGTCCAGGCGGCGGCGGTGACCATCGGCCTCCCCATCGCCGCTGCGAGCATCCTCATCGCCGTCGGCCTGTGTGTCGAACTGCGCCGCGAGCTCCGGCGCCTCCCTGCCTGATGCCGGCGCCGTTTTCCCGAGTCCGGTCACGCCCGGAGACAGGAGAGCGGGGCTGCCGCCAGCCGGCTGCCGAACGGAGTCAGATCGGTGCCGGTGTGGAGCACTACGCCGAAGGCGAAACGCTCCCCGCTCGCCCGGGCGAGCGTCCTGAGTCCCCGGAAGTCGCTCGACCTCACGGTGGTGGCCGCCTTGACCTCGATCCCGGCAATCGCCCCGTCGTCCCGCTCCAGCACAATGTCTACTTCGCGCAGCTGGTGGTCCCGGAAGTGCCAAGGTGTCAGATCCCGATCCGTTGCGGCGGCAAGTTTCAGGATCTCCGAGAACACGAAGCTCTCGAGCAGCGGGCCGAACTCCCCTCGATTCCTGCGAACCCGGTCGACGGTCAGCCCGCGCACAGTGGCAAGCACTCCCGAATCGAGAAAGTGCAGTTTCGGCGTCCGAGCGATCCGTTTCAGCGTGTTCGTGTGCCAGGGCTGGAGCGTGGCGACGACAAAAATCTGTTCCAGCAGGGTGACGTGGCGTTGCGCGGTTTTGTGGCTGACGCCGATCCGGGAACCGAGCCGCGAATAGTTGGTCAGTCGCCCCGCATGCTCCGCGAGGACCCGGACGAACCCGGGCAACCCGCTCGGCCTTCCGATTTCGGCGATCTCCCTCAAGTCGCGCGTCAAGACCGATGTCAGCCAGGACCGCGCCCAGGCTTGCCGGCGCCGCTCGCTTTCCCGGGCGATCGCCTCGGGAAAGCCTCCGGTCAGCACGGAACGGACCATGTCCTCCCCCACCGTCGCCCCGGCCCCGCCCTCGAGCTCGCCCCGGAAGAGCCGATCGAGGAAGGTCGGGGTCGTACCGCCGATTTCCACCCCCGCCAATGGCAGCATCTGGAGGGTCTCGATCCGGCCGGCCAGACTGTCGGCGACCCGGGGCAGGGTCATGACGTTCGCGGATCCGGTCAGCAGGAAGCGCCCCGGCCGGTAGTCCTCGTCCACCGACCTCTTGATCGCCAGCAGCAATTCCGGGACGCGCTGGACCTCGTCCACGATGGCCCGGTTCAGCCCTTGGACGAAACCCTCCGGATCGGTCCGCGCAGCTCCGAGGGCGGCCTGGTTGTCGAGCGTGACATAGCGGCGGCCCGCTCCCACCATGTTCCTGACGAAGGTGGTCTTGCCGGCCCGGCGCGGTCCGACGATCAGGACCACCGGTGTATCGGCGAGCGCCTCTTCCGCCCGGCGCCGCATGAGTCGCTCGTACATGATCCCTCCTCGAGAAATCCCGTGGGATGAAGACGGGAGGCGATCTTCCCGACAGGAGAAGGCAACCGCCCCGATAATTGGAAGTGGTTCTCCCGATAATTAGAAGTAGTCTCCTCGATAATTGGAAGTGATCCTCCTGATAATTGGGAGTGATCGTCCCGATAATTGGGAGCGTCCGCCTGGATCCCGGGAAGGGAGAGCGCTGGGAAAAGGGAAATCGGGGCACCGGGGGAAGGCATCAGCCGTTCGCCGGGCGACTGCCGGATTCTGCGGTGGCGGTGAGGGCGTTCCCCGAATTCTGAAAGCAACAGGCGGAGCGGCTCGGAGTGGTGATGGATCGTGACGTTCGCCTCCGGCGTGCTTGCCCGGACCTGACGAGGCCGTTCGTCGGAAGCTGCGTTCTTCGGTGGGCAGGGGGCCCTGGGTCCGTGAACCCGGTCATGCCCACAGGGCATGACAGCGACGCCGCCAGTCATTCGCCGAACGGAACCGGATCGGCGCCATCGTAGAGCACGACGCCGAAGGCGAAAGGGCACCGGCGGGCCGTCCCCCCTTGGCTATCGGTTGGCCGAGTCCCCGGCGGGGTCCGCGTCTCCGCGATCGGAGTCCGCCAGAATCATGCGCAGTCGCTCGTACTGATCCTGAATCCAGTTGCACGCCTCATCCCACTCGCCTTCGTCGTCCCTGGTCCAGTCGTGCATGACCGTCACGGTTCCGCCATCTCGGGCTGATTTCACCGGATCGCCATCAAGCGTCTGATCCGCCATCTGGTCGTGCATCCTCCGCGAGAAATCCCGCAGTCTTGCCCTTGTTGCGCCATCCGGTTTGCTGCCCCAGTCAACCACGCCGTACATATGGATTCGGGCGTCACCAAGTCCGATCCCGATGTCGTCCTTGTGAGCATTCAGTTCCTTCACTCGTTGGTTCGGGCCCTGCCAATCGGCGTGTTGTCCGGGGAGGCCGCCGGTTGTTTCCTGCAAGCGCTTCCAGAAGCGCTGCGTGGTACCCGCGCCCGGTGGAATGACTTCAACGCGGACCCCGCACCGCTCGCCAAATCCTCGGCAACGTTCGGCTGTCGCCGGGTAGTCTTGGGCATACGGATAGATCACCCAGTCCTCGTGCCCCGGCACGACTCGCAGTTGTTTGTCCGACGGATAGCGCGTGGCCGGGTGGAGGTCCATGGTGTACTTCTCGCCCCGTAGCTTGTCGGCGTTGGCGGGATCCCGGTCGAGGAGCGCTGCGACAACATGCAGGATCAGCTGGCTGCCCGCGTTCTCGTTGCTCCATGGATACTCTTCGATGCGCCATTGGAAAGCGGCATGTCCTCCGTCTTCGCAAGGAGTTCGGTCCTTCCACGGCCAGCGTTCGAGCGCCCGGGAAGCGAGTTCCTCCGCCCTGTTCATGAGCGCCTCTTCGTTCCATTCCTTTTCGTGTGCGATCCGCCGCGTCATCTCCACCATGCTGCGCCGGTAGATCACTTTCTTTTCGGCAAATGGCTTCGCGCCCAAGCCGAACCCCGCTCGGTTTTCGAGCAGGGTCAGGTTTTCGAGCCGGTGACGATATTGTTCGTGAATCTCCTTCGCGTCCTCGCCGATATCCCGCTTCCACGCATCAGTGAGCTTCTGTGGCAGGACGTGTTCGACATCGAGACTGGCAGGGGCTGGCGGTGCGCCCGGCAGTTTCTTCGTCAACCGCCACAGAACGGCAGATGTCGGCCGGGTGACGCCTCTTCCGTACGCTTGGCGGGTGCGAACGCCCTCCCGAACCTGTTCGTCCGAAGGAACGCCGATCCGCTGGTTGCGAAGCTGGCGGATCCGGTCCAGCCAGTGCTCGACGACGTTCTCGCCTTCGCGTGGACCCCGGCTGTGCGCAAGTTCAGCGATCGCCTTGTTCATCCCCGCCAAAGGCCGGTCGGCGAGCCAGAGGCGGGTGATCCAGGTTCCGATTCCGGCAAGGATCTCGGCCAGTTCTCCGTTCCCGATCCGTGTCGCACCCTCCCGGGAGGCGTCGTCAAGGAGCCGCAACGTCAGCGGACGGTGGACATCGAGACCCATGGTCCGCAGGTGGCGGAGTTCCATCTCCACCTGCCCGGAGGCGTGCTCGCCGGCGGCGCCGGTCAGGATCCCGTACAACCCGGCGAGCCGCTCCAACTCCCGGAGAAGCGCCGGACGATCGTCGGCTCCTGGTCGCAGCGCCCAGTGCCGGAACTGCTGGTGGGTCTTGGCGCCGCCTTGGACCTCTCCGGTGCGCCAGCGCATCATGTCGCGGAGGAACAGGTCAATGGGCTCGGTCGTGTACGCGGCGTCGAGCGCCTTCACGATTCCCTCTTGCCAATGGTCGTCGTGGAGTTTCCGTTGTTCTTCCTCCCGAAGACCGACCAACAACCAGTTCTTGATCTTTTCGCTCTCGGTGAGCGGACGGCCAGTGGCGTTCAGGGTCTCGAAAATCTGTTGTGGATCGTCGACCGGGTCGAGACCGATGCTCACTACCCGGAATCGTTCCAGCCCCCGGAGCAGGCTGGCGGTGTCCTTGGATTTGACCAGGCGGTCCGCGATCCTCCACGCCTGGGTGACGGCTCCCGCTCCCGTCGGATTGTCATCGAGACCGTGGCGATACTCTTCATCATCTCCGGCTTGGAGGCGGAGCTTGAAGCGCTTGTCCTCCGACATGTGCCGGTTTTCAAGACGCTCTTGCATGAGCGGCGCCGTCCATTCGCCGCATGGACCGTTGCGCTCCAGTTTCCTGGCAATACAGGCGAGCAGGATGCTCACCGTGGTGAGCCGTTGCTGGCCATCGACGACGCGAATCGTGCTGAGCACGCCGGCTGCGCTCGATTGTTCGAACGTGAGAAGGGTGCCCGCGTAGTGCGTGGCGCCCGACCCGGCCTCGGCGATCGCCAGCAGATCCTCGACCAATCGCTTGATATCCAATTCTGCCCAGCAGTATCGGCGCTGCCAGCGCGGTACCGTTTACTGGACCTTGCCGTCCAACAGGTTCAGGAAACTGATGGGGTGGGCTTTCATGCCCCGGGATCATGTCATGGGCTTGTAGCGATTCAAGGTGGGAACCGCTTGGCGTCCGCGCTTATTCCAGCCCTCTCCGCTTGAGGAGCGGGCCGATTTCGGGATCGCGGCCGCGGAAGGTGCGGAAGAGCTCCATCGCGTCCACCGAACCGCCGCGGGAGAGGAGGGTGGCGCGGAAGTGGTCGCCGTTCTCACGGCGGAGGCCGCCGTTCTCGCGGAACCACTCCACCGTGTCGGCGTCGAGCACCTCGCTCCAGATGTACGAGTAGTACCCGGCCGAGTAGCCGCTTCCCCAGATGTGGGAGAAGTAGGTGCTGCGGTACCGGGGAGGCACCGGCGGGAAGGCGACACCGGCGGCTTCGAGCGCGTTTTCCTCGAACGCGATCACCTGGTCGGCGGTCGGCACTTCGGCGACGGCCCGCTCATGCCAGGCGAGGTCCAGCAGGGTGGCGGCGAGGTATTCGGTGGTGGCGAAGCCCTGGTTGAAGGTCCGGCTTTCGAGCACCCGCTCCAGGAGGTCGCCGGGGATCGGCTCGCCGGTCTCGTGATGGACCGCATAGTTTCGGAGCACTTCCGGCCAGGTCGCCCACATCTCGTTGACCTGGGACGGGAACTCCACGAAGTCGCGGGGAACGGAAGTGCCGGCGAAGGTCGGGTAGCGCACATCCGAGAACAGTCCGTGGATGGCGTGCCCGAACTCGTGGAACAGGGTGATGACCTCGTCGAAGGTCAGCAGGGTCGGTTCGCCCTCCGGCGGTTCGGGAATGTTCAGGTGGTTCGCCACCACCGGCCGGGTCCCGAGCAGGCCGGACTGCGGCACATAGGCATTCATCCAGGCGCCGCCGCGTTTGGACGGTCGGGCGTGGAAGTCGCCGATGAAGAGTCCGAGGGGCGAGCCGTCGTGGTCGAATACCTCCCAGATCCGCACATCCTCCTGGTACACCGGCAGTTCCGGCCGCTCCTCGAAGGTCAGCCCATAGAGCCGGGTCGCCGCGTGGAAGACCCCGTTCTCGAGCACGCTGTTCAGTTCGAAATAGGGCCGGAGCGCCGAGGCGTCGAAGTCGTAGAGCCGGGCCCGCAGTTTCTCGGTGAAGATCTGCCAGTCCCAGGCGGCGATCTCGATGTCCTGCCCCTCGGCCCGGGCGACCCGCTCGAGCGCTTCCGCTTCCCGGCGGGCGTTCCGCACCGCCACCGGGGTAAGCGCTGCGAGTCGGTCGTGGACCGCTTCCACGGTTCCGGCGGTCTGCTTCTCGAGCACGAACGCCGCATGGTGCGGGTATCCGAGCATGGCCGCCCGCTCCGCCCGGAGGCGGGCGATTTCGGTGATTACCTCGCGGTTGTCGAATGCGCCGCCCTGGCTGCCGCGGGCAAGGGACGCACGCATGATCCGCTCGCGGAGCGCCCGATCGGTGAGGCTCGAAAGCGCCGGCTGGCCGCTGGTATTCAGCAGCGGGATCACGAACTTGTCCTCCAGATCGCGCGCTTTCGCCGCCTCCGCCGCGGAAGCGATTCCGCCGGCGCCCAGACCGTCCAGCTCCGCTTCCGTCTCCACCACCACTGCGGAAGCGTTTACTTCGTCCAGCACGTTCCGGGTGAAGGTGGCGCCGAGTGACGCCAGCCGGGAGTTGATCTCGCGCATCCGGTCTTTCTGATCCTCCGAGAGGGTGGCGCCGGCGCGGATGAAATTGCGGTGGTATTCCTCGACCAGCCGGATCTGTTCGGCGTCCAGGCCGCTGTCGTGACGGGCGGCGTGGATGGCCTCGACCCGCGCGAACAGGTCGGGGTTCAGCAGGATCCGGTCGGTGTGGGCGGCGAGTTTCGGGGAAATCTCCTCACGGATCGCGTTCATGGCGTCGTTCGTGTGCGCCGCCGACAGACCGAAAAACACTCGGGAAACGCGCGCCAGCAGCGGGGATGCGGTCTCCATCGGGACGATGGTGTTCTCGAAGGTGGGGACATCCACCCGCGCAGCGATCCGCTCGATCCCGGCGAGTTCCCCGGCCATGCCCCGCTCGAAAGCGGGGAGGTAGTGGTCGTCCTGGATGAGGTCGAATGGCGGCAGTTCGTAGGGAAGCGTGCTCTCGGTGAAAAAGGGGTTGTCCGGCATGGGCTCCGTGGTGTCCGAAGGGCCGCACCCGATGGCGGCGATCAGGGTGAGGGCGGGCAGGCGGTGGATCGTCATGGATTCTCTCCTTGGCGGCGCAGGGCCTCGCGGCACTCGCGTTCGGCGTCGATGCGCCGCCCCGGGTGGTTGTTGGTATCGACGAGTGCCGTTGATTATCGCGTCCCCCTAACATTCGCGGCGATGTCCGATGCACTGCTGGACCGGCTTGGCCTCGGGGACGGGATTCCCGGCGCCTGCCATGGTCCCGATTCCTGGATACTGACCAGCGAGACACCGCTGGTGTCGCTGAATCCGACGACCGGCGAGCCCATCGCCAGCGTCGTCCCCGCGAATGCGGAGACTGTCGAAACGGTGATCGCCGCCGCCGGGGAGACGTTCGGCACGTTTCGGGACCTGCCGGCGCCGAAGCGCGGCGAGATGGTCCGGGATATCGGCGAGGCGCTGCGCGGGGACAAGGAGCCGCTGGGTGACCTCATCTCGCTGGAGATGGGGAAGATCCGGACCGAAGGCCACGGCGAGGTCCAGGAGATGATCGACATCTGCGACTTCGCAACGGGGCTCTCGCGCCAGCTCTACGGACTCACCATGGCTTCCGAGCGCCCCGGCCACCGCATGTTCGAACAGTGGCATCCGCTCGGGCCCGTCGGGGTGATCACCGCTTTCAACTTCCCGACCGCGGTCTGGTCCTGGAACGCGGCGATTGCCGCCGTCTGCGGGGATCCGGTGATCTGGAAGCCGTCGGAACTGACCCCGTTGTGCTCGGTCGCGGTCCAGCGGATCGCGAACCGGGTGATGGCCGATCACGGAATTTCCGGAGCCTTCAGCCTGCTCGTCGGCGGTGGGGATCTGGGTGCCCGGCTGGTGTCCGACCGCCGGCTTCCGCTCATTTCGTTCACCGGCTCGACCGCGGTGGGGCGTCGGGTGGCCACCGGGGTCGCTGGCCGTCTGGGCCGCTGCCTGCTGGAACTCGGCGGCAACAACGCCATCGTGGTCAGCGCGAACGCCGATCTCGACCTCGCGGTGCGGGCCATCGTGTTCGGTTCGGTGGGGACGACCGGACAGCGATGCACCACGACCCGCCGCATCCTCGTCGACCGGAGGATCGCGGATCCCCTGGTGGAACGACTGGCGGACGCCTGCCGCCAAATCCCCCTGGGCGACCCGCTGGACGCCGGGACGCTGATGGGACCGCTGGTCTCGGAGGCCGCGGTCGAGCGCATGGAGCGGGCGGTGGAACGCGCACTCGCCGAGGGCGGCACGCTCGTCTGCGGGGGACGCCGCCGGCCGGACATCGGCCCGAACCACGTGGAGCCGACCATCATCCGCATGCCGGCCCAGACCGGACTGGTCCGGGAGGAGACGTTTGCCCCCATCCTCTTCGTACTGGAGACCGATTCCCTCGAGCAGGCCATCGGGATCCACAACGAGGTCCCGCAGGGGCTCTCCTCGGCGATCTTCACCGACAGCCTGCGGGAAGCCGAGACCTTCCTCTCCGCCCGCGGTTCCGATTGCGGCATCGCCAACGTGAACATCGGCACCTCGGGCGCCGAAATCGGCGGCGCCTTCGGTGGGGAAAAGGACACCGGCGGCGGGCGCGAGTCCGGCTCGGACGCCTGGAAGGTCTACATGCGGCGCCAGACCAACACGATCAACTGGTCGAAGGATCTCCCCCTGGCTCAGGGAATCCGGTTCGGCTGATCCGGGCCCGGAGGAAAGTGCCCGCGAAGCTTCTCCGCCGGGAAGAGGCAGGGGATAGCCCCCCGGACGGCGCGCAGGAACCGTCCTCCGCCCTCGGCGGCGCCGCCATCGAGGCCAGGGCGATGCGGGTGGTCATGGAGCGCGAACACCGCCTCGGATACGAGTCGCATGACGTTTCGTCGGAAAAACGGGGCTACGACATCGAGAGCCGTGACCCCGGGACCGGCGGCCTCCGCTTCATCGAGGTAAGGGTCGGCGTGCTGACGCACAGGCCGTCACGATGACGCGCAACGAGATGCTGGCGGCGCGCAACGCGGGAGATTCCTTCCTTCCCGCCGTTGTGCTCGTCGAAGACGGCTTCGTCCACCGGCAGCTCCATGTTCCCGACCCGGCGCGGATTTTCGGACCGCCGCCGAGCTTCGCGGAGGTTTCGCGGGCGATCTCCGTATCGACGATCGGGAGAGCCGCAGGGACGGGGCCATGAGACTGGACAACGACGAGTTGGCGCGCATGATCGAGGGCGCGGAAAGCACGCGGGTCGAATTCAAGGAGACGTTGGGAGGGAATGCGCCGGCGCGGCTTCGCGAAGCAGTCTGCGCCTTCGCCAACGATCTTCCTGGTTCGGGCCGCCCGGGCATCGCGGTCGTCGGGCTGCGGGACGACGGCACCCCGGCCGGCGGCGCCGTCACCGATGGGATGCTGCGCGCGTTGACCGACATGCGCAGCGACGGGAACATCGTGCCGCCGCCGACGATCCTGTGCGAGAAGCGCCGGTATCGAGGCCACGACATCGCCGTCGTGACCGTCCTCCCGTCCGACTCGCCTCCGGTGCGCTACCGGGGCGCGATCCACATCCGCAACGGTCCGCGCCGGGCCGTGGCGACGGCCCAGGAAGAGCGGATACTGAATGAGAGGCGGCGCCATGGAGACCGGCCTTTCGATATTTCGCCGGTACCGGGCGCCGGCATGGCCGATCTCAATCGACGCCAGTTCGAGGACGAGTATCTGCCCAACGCGGTCGACCGGGAACTCCTGCGGGCCAACGACCGAAGCCTGGAGGAACGCCTGGCCGCGACCAAGATGATCGCTTCCGTCGACGACCGGCGGGCCACGATTCTCGGTTTGCTGGTGCTGGGAACGAGGCCGCTGGACTATATTCCGGGTGGGCACATCCAGTTCCTGCGCATCGGGGGCATGACCTTTCGGACCCGGTCGTCGACGAGAGAAGGATCGACGGGACGATCTCCGAAATGTTGTCGCGTCTCGACGACAAGCTTCGGTCGCACAACCTTCGCCGGGTCGACATCGTCACTCGGGACATCGAACACCGCGTGGACAGCTATCCCATGGCCGCCTTGCGGGAACTCGCACGGAACGCGGTCATGCACCGCGACTATGAAACGACAAACGCTCCCGTCCGCGTCACCTGGTTCGACGACAGGATTGAAATCCAGAACCCCGGCGGACCCTTCGGGTCGGTCACGACGGCGAATTTCACCCGCCCTGGAGTGACGGACTACCGCAATCCGAATCTGGCCGAGTCCATGAGGGTGCTGGGATATGTGCAAAGATTCGGCGTCGGAATACCGACTGCGCAGCGCCTGTTGAAAGACGCCGGGCATCCGGAACTCGAATTCACGGTCGAGTCGACCCACGTGCTCGCCACGGCAAGGGCCGTTTCCGAAGTTGCGGAGGCTCCGTGATGACCAAGCCTGTCCTGACCTTTTTCAACAACAAGGGGGGTGTCGGCAAGACATCCCTGGTGTACCACCTTGCCTGGATGCTGTCGGAGATCGGCGAGCGGGTTCTGGCCTGCGATCTCGATCCGCAAGCCAATCTCACCGCGACCTTCCTCAGCGAAAGCGCACTCGAAGAGCTGTGGGAAGACGATGCAACGGACCGGACCATCTACCAGTGCGTCCAGCCGTTGATGGAGGTGGGGGACTTGCGGGAACCCCGGGTGAGCCGGATCTCCGAAACGCTCGGACTCATTTGCGGCGACCTCGCGCTCTCGAGTTTCGAGGACAGCCTTTCAGGGCATTGGCCCAAAGCCCTCGGCGAGTCCAATCTGTACCGCCCGTTCCGCGTTCTCACCGCGTTCTGGCAGATCATGCAGAGAGGCGCCGCGTCCATCGACGCAACGATCATCCTCGAGGACGTCGGCCCCAATCTGGGCGCCCTGAACCGCTCGGCGCTCGTCGCAACCGATCACGTCATCGCGCCGCTGGGGGCTGACCTCTTCTCCCTCCAGGGTCTGAGGAATCTGGGTCCGACCCTGACAAGGTGGACGAGCGAATGGTCGAAACGCCGGGACAATTGGGCCCGGCCCGAATTTCCCCTGCCCGAATTTCCCCTGCCCCGGGGAGGCATGAAGCCGATGGGATATGTCGTCCAGCAGCATGGTGTGCGCCTCGGTCGGCCGGTCCGGGCTCATGACAAGTGGGTCAACCGCATGCCCGAGGCCTACCGTCGGCGCCTGTTGTGTTGCGGCGCCGGGCCTTTTCCGGACAAGCCGAGCAACGACAGGAACTGTCTTGCAACCGTCCCGCACTACCGGAGTCTGGTTCCCATGGCGCAGGAGGTCCGAAAACCCGTTTTCCGTCTTGCCCCCGCCGACGGTGCGATCGGAGGCCATGCAGCGGCCGTTACCGACGCCTATCACACTTACAAGAAGCTGGCGGATTTGATCCGGACGAAAATCGGGCTTTCGGCATGAAGCGCCGCAGGAAATTCACTGAGGCCTCCCTGCCGCTGGAGGCCGCGAAAGGGTTTCGGCGGGGGGCCATCCGGCACGGGCATCCCTCGACGCCGCACGGCACCGTCGGAAAGCGGAATGCCGGTGATGCCGTAGGCGGGCTCGGGCGGGAGTCGATCCTCCCCGTCCGCGTTCCGGTTTCGGTGGGTGCCCGCTCCGGTTACGGTTTGACTTCCCGGACGCGCCAGTTGGCCTTCTCCCGGAGACCCCCGAAACTCAGCCGAACGCGGAATTCCTCATCGCGCTTCGGAGAGTGCCGTCCCGCCCGCCAGATGGTGTCCTGCGCGGTCGGGTTGTACTGGTCCTGCAGCTTTCGATTGGGAATGCAGGCGACAAGAAACCGGTCCAATTCGTAGTGCCCCGGGGACGGTTCCCGGTACTCACACTTGGCGATGATCGACACGACGTGCAATTTCCGGCCGGTGCGCTCGATGGTGGCGGCGAGCTTTCCGGGCTCTTCCACTGCCTCATTCCGTGAGTTCACATACCGGACAATCATCGAGGTCTGGGACATCTGGATGGTGGCGGACCCGTTTCCTTTCTCCGCCTTGGCGTCCAGCATCAGCGCAACGGGTCCTGGATTCGGTACGAAGACATATATGGCGCGCTTGTAGTCCACCTTTCCGTACAATCGTTCACGGAAGCCGGGAACTCCCATGGCGTCCATGGCCTCGCGAATGATGTCCTCGGCGATGTCCTGGGGTTTGTCCACTTCCATCCGGAACATCCCGGCTGCCTGATCCTTGTAATCCTCAAGTGCCTGGACCACCATTTCGAAGGCCGCCCGCTCCAGACGTTCGATCAGATCAGGGTGCATTGGATCCGGGCGCGGGCGAGCGCGGTGTATCGGGGGTCCTTCTCGATGCCGATCCACTGGCGGCCAAGCTGCTTCGCCACCACTGCCGTCGTTCCACTGCCAAGGAACGGGTCGAGAACAACCCCCCCCGCCGGGGAGAAGAGCCGGATGACCCGGCGGGCAAGTTCTTCCGAGAACTCCGCCTCGTGCCTCCCGTTCCGCCGAACCGACGGGATGTCCCACACGCCTCGGGATCCCCATGAGGACCACTCCAGAGGTGTCAATCGATCCCGGTCATACGTTGTGATGCCGGGACGCCAGAACACGTACACGTGTTCGAATTCGTCCACCGCGCGGTATGAGACCGAGTGCCACCGGCTGTTGGCCCAACTCGGATCCTTGTGCCAGATCCGCTGATCGTAGAGATAAAAGCCGGCGGCCTCCGCCCATTCGGCGACCATGCATCCGGTCAGCTTGATCCGGGTGGAAGCGTCGGCCTTGCCGCCGCGCACGTTGTTGTGCTCGATGCGGCGCTGGATGGTCTGTTCGGAACATCCGAGCATCCTTGCCAGTTCATGCCGGGTGGCTTCCGGGTGTTGCGCCTTCAACTCGAGGACTTGCCCGGTGGTGACGGAGGACCGCTTGCCGCCCAGATTGTGCGCCTGGATGCGGGGCATGGCCGGGTCGGCAAAACAGAGAATGTCCCCGATGTTGATGGCGAGGAAGGAACCCGGTTTGATGATGCGGGTGTGCCCGGCGATCACCTCCCGCAGCAGATCGCACCACCCGGCGAACGTCACGCCCTGCTCGTAGGCCTTGCCGACGTGGTACGGCGGTGACCAGAACGACAGGTCCACGCTTTCGGCGGGGATCCCGGCGAGCAGCGACCGCGAATCTCCAGTGAGGATCCGGTTGAACGCCGGAACCCCGGGCTGCGGGTCATTCACGACCGGCCGATCGAGTGCACCGGTTTCCGGGACTTCCATGCTCATGGAGTCCCCCCTCAACTCCGGAGCATACTTGTTCCCGGAGCCAACGGAGACCGAATTCCCGTCGGGGCCTGGGGGAGTGCGTCGTCGGGTTGGACGTCCGGTTGCATGGTTCGAGGAGCGCCGGTCCGGCCCGCCTCGGGCGCCAGTTGGCTCCTCACGGCTCTTCTTCCCCCAATGACGGCCGGGCGGTCTCGTCGAGGCGTTCCCGAATCCCGTCCCATGTCTCCCGGGAGAGGAGCAGGACCCGCTCGTCGCCGTCCCGGAGGGCCCGGATCTGTTCGGGGCCGAGGTGGATGCGGACGATCGCCGGTTCGCCCGCGTCCTCCTCGCGGATACGAACGATCCAGTCGGGTTCGTCGCCCCCGGGTGCGTCGCCGACCGCCTCCGCTTCCGTCGTTTCGAGTCGGTAAAGAAGATCCTCCACCGCTCCCGAATCCAGCGCTTCGCCGCCACCGGCGAGCGTCCACTCCGTCGCGTCCTCGCCTTCCTCCCGGAGGAACGCGGTCTCACGGCCTTCGCCCTCGAAGCGGGCTTCCCTCACCTGCCATGCCGAAATATCGAAAACGCGCAGTGAGTGAAGCGGCGCCAACTCGGCGTCGAGCGCTTGCTGCAGTTCCTCCACCGGATCCGCCGAGACAACGAACACCAGCGGATCCCCCTCCACCCGGGCCAGCACCCCCGGCGGTCGGTCGGCGCCGAAGACCACGGTGCGGGTCTCGGATTCTCCGTCCCGGTCGAGGTCGATCCTGGCGCGAAGCCGCGGTTCCCCGAACTCCTCCCCGTCCCCGGCGACACCGGTCATCCGGAGGTCCAGAAGGGTCCGGGCGAGCTGCGACGCCGCAAACGAGTCGGCGGCGAAGCGGAACGGAACGGTGATGGTCCAGTCCCCGCCTGCCCGGATCAGTGCTGCTTCCACGCCACCGGCCTCCAGCCGGAGTCCCCGCGCGGTCGGGTTCCCCCGGAACACCCGGAGATCCCGGAGGTCCCAGGCGCTCCGGTCGAAGTTCCGGAACGAGCGGGCCGGGGTGGCGAACACTGCGTCTCCGAAGCGCAGGTACCGGTTGCCGCCGGTGAGGGTCTCGTTGCCGAAGGCGGCGCTTCGGGTCTCGTCGCCGGTGGTTACGGTGATCCGGAGGGCAGGCGGGTCGAGGCCGTAATGCCCGGGGGCGTCGGCTTCGAGGGCTCTTCCAGGAGTCAGCGCGGCCACGTTCTGCAGCAACTGGTCGGCTTCCACCGGGTCGGCCGGGACCGGATCCCCATCCCCTCCCCGGACGAGGAACCCGTCCCCGCCGCGGGACAGCCGAACCTCGGGGAGGCCCGGGCGGGCGAGCACGACCTCGTCGATCGCGTCGGTTTCCGCGGTGAACACCCGCTCGGGATCCCCGTTCGTCGGTTCGCCCCGTTCGAAGAGCAGGATCCATCCCCCGACGGCGGACGCGAAGATCAGTGCGAGGAGGGTGCTTCGCTTCACGTCAGCGGCGCGACCACCACGAGGCCAATCCCCACAGCAGGAAAAATCCCGGGAGGAACACGAGGCTCATCAGGATCACGTTCCGCATCCGGGCGGTGGTCATGGTGATGCGCCGATCCTCTGGATCGCGTGGGCGGATGGCGATGAGGTCCTCGTCCTCGGCGAGCCAGGCCACCATGTTCAGGAACAGGTCGGCATTCCCGAGAGGCGCCAGTACCAGGTTGTTGCCGATGAAGTCGGAATCCCCGACCACCACCAGCCGCCCCTTGGCGGTCTCCGCCCCGGCCGGTTCCTCCTCACCGGAGGCGGCATCCGGAGGGTCGATATCGACCGCCCAGGCGAGTACCAGCGGGCCGGGTTGTTCGTCGTCATCGGGGGCGACTTCCCCGCTCAGCAGATCCTCGGCGCTCCGTTCCCCCCAACTCACCTCGGAGGAGAGGACCAGTTCGGTCAGCCTGACTCCGTCCGGTCGGACATCCGGCTCGGCGCCGATCAGGCTTCCTGCCAGCGGGAACACGGTGGCTGCGGTCTCGAAGCCACGCGTGATCGGATGGAACCCGTAGGAGGCCGCCAAGGGGACCTCGACCCCGAAGCCGAACAGCTGACCCACCCCGCTGCCGTCGAGCACCACATCCCCCGCCGGCGAGACTCCGAAGTCCTCGAGCAGGTTCACGAGCTGTTCCCGCGGGTCCAGCCGGAGCGCCCCCGGTCCCCCCAGCTCGGGCGGGTCCATCATCACCAGCAGCTTGCCGCCGTTCCGCAGGTGGCGCTCCAGCGCCTCCGCCTCGGCGGGCAGCAGGTCCCGGGCCGGGCCGGCGAGCACCAGCGCATCGGCATCTTCCGGCAAGACCACTTCCCCGTCCCGGACCTGATTCAGCAAGCGGAGTTCGGAGACCTCGTAGTTGGATTCCACCAGCCGGTCGCGGATGGCCGAGAGCCCACCGGCGGCTGCGTCGTCGAGCGAAAGTTCGCCATGGCCGGTGAGGAAATGCAGTTTCCGGATCCTTCCGTCCCGAAGCCGGGCGATTGCGTTGGTGATGTCCTGCTCGGTGGCCCCGGAGACCCGCTCCTTCCGGTCGCCCATCGTGACCACCACCGTGCCGAAGGGAATGGTTTCTTCGGCGCCAGCGAGAAAGGCGCGGGCCCGCGCCGGCTCGGCTTCCTGGTCCACCACTTCCCAGGTCACGAGCGGACTGGCGTCGGCGTAGCGTTCGAAGAGTTCCACGGTGGGGCCGGTTGCCCGCGGTTGATCCAGCACCACCAGATGCACCTCGCGGTCGAGCCTCTCGAGGAGTTGGAGCGACTGCGGGGCAAGGCTGAAGATCCGGGCGGAGGTCAGATCCCAGGAGACGTTCCGACGGTCCGCCACCACGTTCAGTCCCACCGCCGCTCCCAGCAGGAGCACCGCGGTGAGCGTGGTGTTGGCGCCTTCGCGGGCATTCCGCCGCCGCAGTGCCGCGAAGAGCCTCCGGAGCATTCCGGTCATCCCCTCCAGCGGCGGGACCGCACCGATTCCCGGGTGAGGAACAGCCAGAACGCGGTGAAGGAGAGGTAGAAGACGATGTCGCGGGTTGCGATCACTCCCCGGGTGAAGTCGGCGATGTGTCCGGTGACCGACAGGTAGCCGAGGATCTGTCCGGTTCCCCCCCATTCGGGACCGGTGAACTCCAGCAGCCAGAGCACCAGCAGCGAGAGCAGGGTCAGCATCCCGGCGACGAGCTGGCTGCGGGTGAGGCTGGAAAAGAAGAGCCCGAGCGAGCCGAACGCGGCGCCCAGCAGCAGCAGGCCGAGGTAGGCGCTGAGCACCGGGGCGATGTCCGGCATCGAGTGCCAGAACAGGATGCCGGTGTGAAAGACGGTGATCCCGAGCATGGCGGTAAAGAGCCCGAACACGGCCAGGAACTTTCCGAGCACGATCTGGCCGTCGGTCACCGGCGCGGTCAGCAGCAGTTCCACCGTCCCCGAGCGCAGTTCCGAAGCCATGCTGCGCATCGTCACGAGCGGTGTCAGGAACACCAGCAGGACTGCCACGCTCGCCATCAGCCAGCGGATCAGGTCGCTGTTCACGTTCAGGACACCGCCGGAGAAGCCTCCCATCCCGGTCATCCGCATCCCCGCCTCGACGAAGCTGCGCAGGTAGTCGCTGAAGAAGTAGCCGTAGAGAAAGGCGAATGCTCCGAGCAGCACGAAGGCGACGGGGGAGGTGAACCAGCCGGAGATCTCCCGGCGCGCGATGGCAAACGCGATCCTCACACCCCCTCCTCCGCATCCGGTTCGCTGGTGGTCAGGTGCAAGAAGACCTCTTCGAGGCTGGCCCCGGCGCGCCTCAGGCCGAGCAACGGAAACCCGGCATCGAGCAGCGCGCGGGCCGCCTCGCTCCGGACCTCGGCGCCCGGGTCGGTTTCGAGGTGGTATCGCCCGTCTCCCTCCAGGGTTGTCCGACGCACTCCGGGGACCTGGTCGAGCACCGCCTCGATCCGGTGCGGATCACCGGCGCTGTCGATCTCGACGAAACCGCCGGAGGAGATCCCGGCGCCGAGCCGTTCGGGAGTGTCCTCGGCGAGCAACCGCCCGCGGTGGATGATCGCTACCCGGTCGCAGGTGGCGGCGACCTCGGGGAGGATGTGCGTCGAAAGGATCACGGTCCGTTCTCCCGCCAGTTCGCGGATGAGCTCCCGGGTTTCATGAATCTGCCGCGGGTCGAGGCCGGCGGTGGGCTCGTCCAGAACCAGCAGTTCCGGGTCGTGGATCAGCGCCTGGGCAAGCCCGACCCGCTGGCGGAATCCCTTGCTGAGGGCGCCGATGACCCGGTGTCGGACTTCGCCCAGCGCCGTCTGCCCGACGGCCCGCTCGACGGCTGCCGAGAGCTGCGATCGCGGCACCCGGCGGAGGCGGGCGGCGAACTCCAGATAGGCGACCACTTCCATCTCCGGGTAGAGCGGCGGCTGCTCGGGGAGGTAGCCGATGTCCCGCTTGGCGGCCACCGGCGCCTCGGCGATATCCCGTCCGGCGACCCGTACCTGTCCCTCGGTGGGGGGCATGAAGCCGGTGATGAGGCGCATGGTGGTCGTCTTCCCGGCGCCGTTCGGACCCAGGAAGCCGAGCACCTCGCCGCTCTCGATGGTGAAGCTGAGGCGGTCGACCGCCAGCGTGGATCCGTACCGCTTGGATGCGCGGTCCACCTGAACTACCGGAGGCATGTCATCACGATGATCGGGAGGGCTGGAAGGGCGGCGGGTATCGGAGGAAAACGCACATGCGCAGGCGGGTTCCCTGTCCGCCGGGTTGGCCGGAACCATCAGTATACTGGCGCTTCGAAGCCGTTTCCCGATGCGAATGCTCGCTCTGTTCCTCGTTCTGCCGTCGGTGCTCCCCGGCTGTGTGGGCCGGGGTTCCACGGAGGCGGTGGCCGCGCTCGACGTCGAGGAACTGGTTGCGTACTGGGGCGTTCTCGGAGAGGACCGGGAGGGGTACAGCTATATCCGGCCGGCGGTCCGTTTCCGGATCCGCAACGGGGGAGCCGAACCGGTGAGTTACATCCAGGTGCATGGAACATTTCGGCGGCAGTCCGCCCCCGACGAAGCGTGGGGCACCGGATACCTGCACTCGGTGTCCGGGTCGCCGCTCCTGCCGGGAGAGACCACCGAGGAAGTCACGCTGTACTCCGACTCGAACTACCTGTCGAAGTCCGACCCCGAGCGCATGTTCGACAATCCGCTGTGGGAAGACGTGGAGGTGGAGGTGTTCCTGCGCGTCGGCTCTTCCAACTACACGCCGCGCGGTCGCATCGTCGCCGAGCGTCGTCTTGGTCCGCCGGGGGTGGAGAGATTTCTGGAACCGGACGAGGAGGAGCCTCTCTACGAGGTTCGACCCCGCCCGCGCGGAGGGGAGTCGCCGGTTCCGGAACCCGGAGGATAGTGTTCGGCCCGATTACGGCTGTCCGGTGGCGGCAAAGCCGCGGGTGGGAGGCGCCGTGCCGTTCCGGATCGCGCGATGGCAGCGCGTCGTGAAGCGATCGGTCATGCCGGCGATGTAGTCGCAAACGACCCTGTGCGGGGAGGCGTCGCCGATGCGTCCGGCGACGTGCGGGGGCAGGTCGCTCCGGTTTTCCAGGTAGTACGCGAACAGCACCGGCAGGGTGGCGGTTCTCCTGCGGGTGGCGCGGAGCACCACCGGGTGCCGGTAGAGACTCTTTCGGAGCAGTTCCTTGAGTCCCGCCAGCTCGCCGGCGCTCGCGGCATCGAGTCCGACCAGGGGCCGGTCCAGACGAAGCACCCGGTCGGCGTCGCCGATTCCGGATGCCGCCATCCGCGCCCGCGTCTCGCGGATCGCAGCGTTTCCGAGTTCCTCGATGATCCCCCGCACCAGGGTGCGCACCGGGATCCGCCGGTACTCCTCGTCGGTGTCCGGTTCGAGTTTCCAGTGACGCCGGAAGAGGGGGGACGCCCCGAGGGCGGCGGGCGCGAGCAGACGGGAGCCGAAGCCGTCCTCCATGTCGTGGGCGGTATAGGCGATCTCGTCGGCCAGGTCGGCGAGTTGTCCCTCCAGCGGAGGCTGGGTCAGCCCGGCGAGGTCGGCCGGCCGCCAGCCCGAACGGGGCGAGTGGGCGAATACGCCCAGTCGCGTTTCCCGGGTCAGGTTGAGTCCGCGGAAGTCGCGGTAGGCGCGCTCCAGTTCGTCCACGATGCGGAAGGACTGGATGTTGTGCTCGAATCCGCCGTGATCCCGCATCAGCCGGTCCAGTTCGTACTCGCCAGCGTGGCCGAAGGGAGGGTGTCCCAGGTCGTGGGCGAGTGCGATGGCTTCGGTGAGGTCTTCGTTCAGCCCGATTTCGCGTGCGAGGGTGCGGGCGATCTGGGCGACTTCGAGGGTGTGGGTGAGCCGGGTGCGGGGATGGTCGGCATGGTCGGTCACGAAGACCTGGGTCTTTCCCTGGAGCCGGCGAAATGCGCTCGAGTGGACGATCCGGTCCCGGTCCCGCTGGTATTCGGTGCGAAAGGGATGCGGCGCCTCCGGGTGGCGGCGCCCGCCGGAAGTGGCGCTCCGCCGCGCCAGCGGATGGCGCCGGAGGGACGGCATCGGGGGCTGGCTAACCCGGAGCGTAGTAGCCGAGCTTGGTGCGCACGCGGGCGTCCGGATACGAAGTCTGAACCACGATCCGGCGCCAGGCGCCGTCCTGACGGGCGTTGTTCGAGACGTACCCGATGTTGTACTGGCTCTTCAGCTCTTCCGCGATGCGGTCGTACACCGATTCCAGTTCCTCGAGGGCGGTGGGGAAGAACCACTGCCCGCCGGTCTCCTCGGCGAGGTTCTTGAGGACATGTTCCGCCTCCGAAAAACGCCGGCCCCGACGCCGGCTGGTGTTCTGGAGCGAGATGGTGTAAATCACCACGTCGGTGTCCTTGGTCAGGTCGAGTACCTGGTCGAAGGTAACGAGCGAGCTGGTGTCGTGACCGTCGGAGAGCAGGATGATCGCTTGCCGCCGCGGTTCGGTCCGCCGCCGGGCCAGTGCGTGGAGCGAGATGTAGATCGCGTTGTGGAGCTTGGTCGTGCCTCCGGGCTGGGTCATGCGGATCGCCCGCTCCAGCTTGACGCGGTCGCTGGTGAATGACTGGAGGATGTTGGCGTGGCTGCCGAACTCGATGACCTGGGCGAGATCCTCCACCCGCAGGGTGCGGGTGAACCGCACCGCCGCTTCCTGGGCAAAGTTCATCTTGTCCTGCATGCTGGCGGAGGTGTCGAGCAGCAACACCATCCGGATCGGAAGATCCTCGCGCGAAAAGGCTTCGATCTCCTGGAGGATGCCGTCCTCGTAGACCGAGAAATCCTCCCGGACCAGCTCGGTGACGAAGCGGTCCCGGGCGTCGGTGACGGTCACGTTCAGCGAGATCAGGTCCACCGTGACGCGGAACTGGTAGGTCTGCTGGGCCACGGCCGTGATTCCGAGGGAGAGGACCAGCGCCGTCACCGCGGCCGCCACCCGGCGCCTGGTCCCCCGCTTCATCGTTCGTCTATTCTGACCCATGGGATCCCGTCCCGTGACCGCTGCTCCGGAGCCCGCCGCCATTCTGACCGTCAGCGACGGTTGTGCTGCCGGCGCGGTTCCCGACCGTTCGGGTCGTCTCGCGGACGAGACGCTCCGGGATCTCGGTTTCGAGATTCGGGACCGGCGCGTTGTCCCCGACGAGATCGAGCCGGTGCGGGAGCGGATCCGGGAGTGGGTGGCAGCCGGCACCCGCCTGATTGTCGCCACTGGCGGGACCGGCATCGGGCCCCGGGACCGGACGCCGGAAGCCGTGCGTCCCCTCCTCGACCGGGAGCTTCCCGGATACGGGGAACTCCTGCGGGCCGAGGGTCTGAGGGAAACGCCGATGTCGGTGCTTTCCCGGAGTTTCGCGGGAACCATCGGTGCGACCCTGGTGGTGGCGCTCCCCGGGAGCCCGCGGGCAGTGGAAAGCGGGTTGCGGACACTCGCGCCCACCCTTCCGCATGCGTTGCGCCTGCTCGCCGGCGACACCCGGCACGCGCCCCGGAACGGGGATTGATACACTGCGGCCCCCCTGGTTGCGCGCACCATGACTCCCGAGGAACTGCAACAACACGAACAGCGGCTGCTGGCGAAGAAGGCGGAGATCGAGAGTCAGGTACCGACCCGCGCCTTTTCCGGGGCTCCGTCGCGCGGCGACGACGGGGATCGCTCGCTGGTGGCCACGGACGACGAGATTGCGATCCAGCTCCAGCAGAACGATGCCAAGCTGCTTCGGGCGATCGAGAAGGCGTTGGGCCGGATACGGAAGGGCGACTACGGAATCTGCTCCGAGTGCGACGAGGAAATTCCCCGGGCGCGACTCGAGGCGGTCCCGTGGACGCGGGTTTGCGTACCCTGCAAGGAACGCCAGTACAACTGATTCGGATCCGGCCTTGGATCTCGGCATCGCCGGCAGGGTTGCGGCGGTAGCCGCCTCCAGTCGGGGGCTGGGCCGTGCGGTCGCCGAGGCGCTTGCTGCCGAAGGGGTCCATCTTGCGATCGGGGCCCGCCATCGGAGTCGGCTGGAGGAGGCAGCGACGGCGATTTCCGACCGGTTCGGAGTGGACGTGCTTGCCCATCCGGTGGATGTGGGGGAGCCGGCGGGCGCCGAGGGGTTCGTCCGGGCCGCCGAGGCCCGGTTCGGGAAGGTCGATATTCTGGTGACGAACACTGGCGGGCCGCCACCCATGAAACTGCCGGCGACCACGCCGGAGCTCTGGCGCGATGCGATCGACCATATCCTGCTTTCCACCGTGCATCTCGTGCGGGCCGCGGCGCCCGGCATGTGCGAGCGGCGCTGGGGGCGGATCCTCGCCATCGCCTCGGTTTCGGTGAAGCAGCCGGTCCCGGACATCATCCTCTCGAACACCGCCCGCACCGGGATCGCCGGGTTCATCAAGTCGGTGGCAAACGAGGTGGCTCCGTTCGGCGTGCTCGCAAACGTGCTCTGTCCCGGTTACACCCGGACCGACCGCCTGGTGGAGATTGCCGAACACATCTCCGAGCGCCGGGACATTCCGGAAGAGGAGGTGTACCGCGAGTGGGCGGCGGACATTCCCCTGGGCCGGGTCGGCGAGCCGGAGGAGTTCGGAGCCGTTGCCGCGTTCCTCGCGTCCGAGCGGGCAAGCTATGTCACCGGAACCGTGCTGGCGGTGGATGGCGGTCACATTCGCAGCGTGACCTGAGCGGCGCCTCCCGGCTCCCGCACCCCCGCCCGTCCACCGGCGGATGGTCCGGCTCGCCTATGCCGGACGGCGCTTCAGGTATTCCAGCCCGTTCTGCATGATCCGGACGAAGGCCGGCTCGTCGCCGGCGGCCGCTTCCCGGACCTTGGTGACCGCCTCCAGGAGAACGGCGAGGGCGCGGTCGCCGTGCGGGTTGGCATGCTGGATCTCGTAGTACAGACGGGGGTTTTCGCGGGCAACGGCGGCGGCGACCTGGAGCTGGCGGTTGAAGGTAACGCTCGAGATGCGGTCGAGGGTGGGCGCCTGTTCGCCGCTCTCCGCGAGCGCCCGCAGGAAGGCGAGGTTGAGGGCGTGGGAGAGTCCGAGGACGTAGGCGATCAGCGGGTCGTGGTCGGCGAGCGGAAGGCGAAGAACCTCCGCCATCGTTCCGCCGAACACCCGGGCGGCGTCGTCGGCGGCTTCCTTGCTGCCGAGATCCATGACCAGCACATGACAGCCGTGGAGGACAAGGGCGTCCGGGCCGAACATCGGGTGGACGGACGCAGCGTGGCAGGCGCTCCGCCGCAGCGCCTCGTGGCCCTGCGACAGCGGGGCCTTCACCGATCCGATGTCGAAGACGAGCCCCTTCCGTCCGGAAGCGGCGATTTCCTCGAGGATCGGTCCGCTCGCCCCGAGCGGGGCCGCGATCACCGTCAGGGCAAACTCGTCGCGGGTTTGCCGCCAGTTGTCCACCCGCGGGATGCCCGGGGGACCCGCTGCCGGGTCGGCCACCGTGACCCGGTAGCCCTGGGCGGTGAGGAAACGGCAGAACCAGCGCCCCATGCGTCCCCCGCCACCGATCACGAGCGCCGGTCGGTCGTCCCCCAGCCATTCGCTGCGCACCCGGAGGGTCTCCTGGCGTCCGAGCGACGACTGCATGAGCAACCGGAGGATCTCCACCGCGATCTCCGGGGAGAGACCGCGCTTTTCGGCGTGCTTGCGCGCTCGTTCGAGGACCTCGCGCTCCTGGTCCGGGTTGTGGATGGGCACGCCCGTCGCCTGCTTCGTCCGGCCGATGGAGGTGGTGATGGCGTCGCGCCGGGCCCAGCAGTCGAGGATCTGCCGGTCCACTTCGGCGAGTTCCCGGCGGAGAGCTTCAAGATCCATCAGATGCCGCCTCCGGCGGGTTCAGGTCGGTTGCGGCGGAACACGAGGTACACGAGACATCCGAACAGGAGGAAACCGATCGAGAACCGGATTCCGCTGAGCGGTCCGGTCCAGAAGAGTGCGATCCACAGGCCGAGGGAGACCAGGGCCGGCAGGGGATACAGCCACATGCGGAAGGGTTGGGCGATGTCCTGGCGGTAGCGGGCCAGCAGCATCACCGCGACGCACTGCCACGCGAACCGTAACAGGATCTGGACCTGCATCAGCCAATTTACGAGCTGGCCGAGGGTGAAGAAGCAGAAGGGGATCGAGGCGGCGATCAGGCAGATCAGCGAGACATGCGGGAAACCGCGGGTGGGATGGAGCCTTCCGAAGACCGGGAAGAACTGCCCGTCGCGGGCTGCCGCCCACGGCATCCGCGAGTAGCCGAGCGCGAACGCGAACACCGATGCGATGGCCACCACCAGGATGAGGGCGGTGATCGCCGATCCGGCGAGGGCGCCGAGGCCGGGATCCGCGACCGTACGCGCAATGAAGGTGGACGCCAGGGTCGTGCTCCGACCTGCCTCCTTCCAGGGAATCGCGCTCAGCATGACCGTTGTCATGGCGATGTAGATCGTCGCCACCACCACGATCGAGAGCAGGATCGAGCGCGGGATGTTGCGCGCCGGATCCCGGATCTCGCCGGCGATGTTGCACACCTGGTTGTACCCGCCGAAGCTGTACATGGCGATCACCGCGGTGGCGCCCAGGCTGGGCCAGAAGCCCGCGTCCCACTCTCCCGGAGGGACGAATTCCGGAAGACCGGAGCCGTGCAGCAATCCGGCGAGGATGACCCAGCCGGTGGTGACGAGCACCAGCGCCAGCATGGCCTTGGAGAGCCGCTCCACCGAATCGATGCTCCGGTAGAGGAGGAACCCGACCAGCAGGCATACCGAGGCGGCGGCGAGGGCGTGTGCCAGCCATCCCATGTCCGGCAGGTAGTACCCGAGGTAGTCGGCGAACCCCACGGCGCCGCCGGCGAGCGAGAGCGGCGCCACCAGCAGGATGTGGAACAGGAACAGGAACGCCATGAGGCGGCCCAGACCGAAGGGTCGGAACGCCTCGCGCAGGTACAGGTAGGGGCCGCCGCTTCCCGGGAGCGCGGCGCCGAGCTGGGCGTACACCAGGCCGTCGGCGAGCGAGAGAAGCGCTCCGAGGAGCCACGCCCAGACGATGTGGGGACCGCCCATCGCGGCCACCATCAGCGGGATGGTCAGGAACGGGCCGATTCCCACCATCCCGATGATGTTGGTGGCGGTGGCCCCGAGAAGGCCCATCCGCCGCTCGAGGGTAGCCCCCGATCCGTTCCGGCGCACCCGGTAAGCGTCTCACGAATCCGGCCGGGGGGATGGGCCGCCGCTGCTTCGGTCCCGGGGAAGCCGGCCCGGCGCGGGGCCTGCGCCCGCGCATGGATGCCTGCCGGATGGTCTGTCCCACCCGGCTATTCCACCCGGGCAGGGCGACCCCCGCGGTAGCTCTGCCAGGCGAACCAGTACGCGACGTGCCCCGGCAGTCGCCGGAGACTCTCGCCACCGGGGCCGGCAAGGGCGTCCTCGTTTACTGTCCACGATCCCTCGCCGGTTTCGAGGCGGCGTGGATCGCCGGTGGGAGTGAAGGTTCGCCCCCCAGACCGGTAGGCGCGCACCGTCCCGGTCCCGGCGTTGCCCAGCAGCACGACCGGAACCTGGCCCACCCGGTCGTGGATGACCCGACGTTTCTCGAATAGCGAGAGTGCCCACGCCATCTCCCGGTCTTCGTCCCGAAGGACGAAGACGCGATCCTTGGGGGCGAGACGCCGGTCGCGCACGACTACCGGGAACATCAATTCCGGGCTGTCGAAGTAGCTTCCGTAGGGTTGTCCGGGTCGGTAGTCGCGGTCGTGGCCGGTGTCGATCGAGAGGACGGTGGTGTCCGGATGGGCGGTCCTCCAGGCGTCCCATCTTTCGATCACCACCGGGAGAACCTTCAGCTGGATGTCCGAGCCGGTGAGTTCGCCCACCACCGGTCGGCCGGTGAACTGGTTCCAGAGCGAAAGGGTCCCGGTGTCGTACATGAGCTTGTTCGACCGGTAGAGCAGCCCCGACGAGCCGAAGACGAAGGGTTCCCGGCGTCCGGGGACCCGGGTGTCGAAGAGGATGCCGGAGCCACAGAGGGTGCACCAGGCAAGGGACACCGGGATGCCGCCGATGACGTCGTTGACCATCTCGTGCCAGTCGAGGATCCGGAGCGGCCAGGCCCGTGCGTCACCTTCGATCTCCACCCCGAAGACCAATTCGCCGGGAACAAGGTAGTCCACCTCGTCGGCCGGGATGTGGGTCGGATTGGTGAGGGCGGGAATGCCGTCCCGCCTTACCCCGCCCCAGACGATCTCCTCGATGCGGATCTCGTGCTTCACTCCCCGGTGCACGAAGTCGCGGAATCCCGGATCGATGCCAGCGAGGATGTCTCCCTTGAAGGCCTCGAATCCGCGGAACGGCTTGATGTCGGTTCGGGTCTCCTGCCATTCGGTCCATGCCTTCCAGTCCCGGCCGATGCGGGCCCGCGCCAGCCGCTGAAGCGCCCGCAGCAGCTGTCCGTCGTCGTCGGGAAGAACCCGGAGGACCGCGATGAAGGCAGGAATGACATCCCGCTGGTCCCGTTCGATCAGCGCGGCGAGTGCACGGGTGCGGCCTGCGCCCGGCCGCCCGAACAGCGCGGTGCGGACCAGCTGCTCCACCTGCCGGGAGTCCGCGAGCCCGAAGCGGTCGGCGAACGGATCGCCCGGCTCGCGCGGAAACGGTTGTCCGGGCGCCGGCGAAGCGCCCGGCAGCGCCGCGATCACGATGCAGGAAAGCAGGACGGTGGTACGCAGGGCGGGGAAGGACATGGGGGATCGCGTCAGGCGAGTTGAAGGGAAGGGAAGAGGGCGGCAGCTTCCGGGCCCCCGGCCGGATGTTCGCGGAGCGCCTCCCGGGCCCGCTCGGGGTTCCGTTGCAGCGCCGCCTCCACGAAACCGCGTTCGGCGGCGCGCACTTCCCGTACCAACCGTCCCCGGGCTGCGGGCAGCGGCGGCTGCGGGAGGGGCTGGATCACCGCAAGGCCGGCGTCGTCCGCTCCCACCACTGCCGGAACCTCCACCACGTCGACGGGGTCCAGTTCCGGCATCGCCGGACCCCCGAACGCGGTCCGGTTGACCGCGTTCACCACGACCCGATCCGCACGTTCCAGCACGGCCCGGATCACCATCAGCCCGATCCGGTCGTACCCGGTGGGTCCTTCGTCGCCCGAGTCTTCCCGCGGCTTCGCGTCGCCTTCGCCTTCGATCCGGAAATAGGAACGCTCCCGTTCGGCGAGCGCCTCCCGGTAGCGGGTGAGGCGCCTCTCCGGAGAGGCGTCGAAGAATCGTTTTTCGAATTCCATGATGGCCTCTCCCCGGGTCACGCCCGCGAGAGCGGCCCGCGCCACCGCCCGCCCGGGGTGCTGGTGGAGGAAAACGTACTCCGAGGGAATGGCGCCCGCCATTTCCTCGGGCTCGAAGAGCGGCGTCCGGTGAACCCGGGCGAGGCGATCGGGATCCCGGAAGAGATCCGGGAGCCGGTCTTCCGGCGGCAACCCCCGGGGGTCGGTGATGCCGGCATGAAGGAACCCCGGGGACGGGTTTCGCGCCTCCTCGCGCAGCTCGGTCAGGAAGCCGCAATGGTTGATTCCCGACCATCCGAAGACCGCGCGTTCCGGGTCGAGGTGCAGGAGCCGGACGATCCGGTCGGCGAGTTCCGTCGGGGTGTCGCACACGCCCACGGCCCGGATGCCGACCTCCCGGAGGATGGCTTCGGTGACAAGGCCGGCCGGGTTCGTGTAGTTGATCAGCAGGGCGTCCGGCGCCTCCCGCTCCACCACGCCGGCGAGTTCCAGCATCGCCGGGATGTTTCGCATGGCGAGTGCGGCCCCGCCCGCTCCCACCGTTTCCTGGCCCAGCACCCCGGCTTCAAGACAGCGCCGCTCGTCGTGTGCCCGCGCCTTCTGGCCGCCGGCGCGGATCGCCCCGATCACGAAACGGCTCCCGCGGACGGCTTCGGCAGCGTTCCCGGTCGCCCGCACTTCGAGGCCGGGGGCGAGGACGCGCGCCACTTCGGCAATGGCGGCGAGGCGGGCGGGGTCGGTATCGAAGAGTCCGAGTTCCCGGAACCCCAGTTGACTGCGGTCGCATGCCCGCGCCAGCAGCGGCGCCCGGAATCCTCCGCCGCCGAGGAGGGCGATCTTCATCCGGACGAGTTCCCGGCGGGACGCCACGGCCGCTTCGGCAGCCCGCCGAGGCGCTGCACACAGGCTGCGCCGAGGGCGTTGCCGTGGAGAAGCTGCTGGCGCAATGTCCCCCCGTCGAGGCGCTGGGCGAGGAACCCGGCGGCAAAGGCGTCTCCGGCGCCGGTAGTGTCCCGAACGCCCAGGATCGGCGCCGGCGCCGGAGCTCCGTTCCCGCCGTCGAGGGTTTCGGCGCCATCTCCGCCGCGCTTGACCACGACCACCGTCCCGCCAGCGGCTGCCCGGGTCAGATCACCTTGGAAGTCATAGAGCTGAGTCTCCATATGGTTCACGAAAACACCGGTGGAAGCGGCAACCAGCGCTCCGAATCCCGGGCGGCGTGGGAGTTCCCGGTCGTATCCGAAGTCCCAGAAGATCTCGCCCGGCGCGCCGCGCCGCACCAGGGTTCGCATCGCATCCAGCCAGATCTCCGGTGCGCGGGGAGAGGTCGCCAGATGCAGGGTGTCCCGCGCGGTCAGGACCCCGGGACGGAGCAGCGCCGGGACCAGGCGGCGTTCCAGCTCCAGGTTCGCGCCGTCGAAGGTTGCGAAGGCGCGATCCTTGCCGCAGGAAAGGCAGGCGGTGATGGCGTGCGGCTCGCCGGTTCGGCGGAGGTTGTGGAACGGGATGCCCTCGGCGCGGAGCGTCGTCGGGACCCGGGGGGGCAATGCGGAGAACACCGAGACGTTGACGCCCTCGCCGCGGGCCCACGCGGCGGTGATCAACGCCCCCCCTCCGAAGGTGCGGGCGAAGTGGGGAGTGCGGACTTCCTCCCCTGGTCGCGGCATGCGCGGCAGGCCGGCGAAGATGATGTCCTCGAACGCATCCCCGGCCACCACCAGCCTTTTCTCAGGTGCGGGCGTGGTCATGGCGGAGAGGCTACCCGCCCGGACCGGCAAGCGCCGCGTCCAACCGGGAATTCAGCGGGGAATCATGGTGTGCGGAGGCTCGATCCGGTGGGCGTCCGGACAAGCCGTCTGCTGCCTGCTGCCGGCCCGATCTCCCGGAATTTCCGCCAGGCTGTGGCAGATGGTCGTTGAGGGACCGGACGCCGGGGAGGATCCCCAGGTCAGCATTCCCTCGAGTGTGAGGCGCCGTACCGGGGCGCCGTACGGGTTGTCCTCATGGGCTCCCTCCAGCCCGACGAGGAAGCCCTGACCGAGCCGGTAGCGCGTTCCGATCCGCCACTGGCGCCGCATCTCCGACGAGGTCAACCCCGCATACGGCGCGAGTGCGCCCGCGCCCAGCCCGACCCCGTAGCCTCCCTCCGCCTCCAGCCGGCGCTCGGCGCGGAAGGTCGGGCCGAAGGCATCGGAACCGATCAGGTTGTGTCGGTCGAACATCTGTCCGACGCCGCTCTCGACGCCGCCCTGCGCCGGCGTGAGGGTCAGGAAGGCGCCCCGGGCGTCCTCGCCGGGGTCGAGCCGCACCACCGCGCCCACGCCCCACTCGTTCCGGTCCTGTTCGTGGGTCAGGAGCGCCCGGCCCCGGATCTCCACCGTGAGCCCCCGGTCGGGCGCCTGCCAGGCGAGGCTGCCCCCAGCTTCGAGACCGGCGCCCTGCGCCGCGTCGCCCCGGTCGTACCGCACCCCGATCTCCACCGCCGGCGTCACCGTACCGGTCCCGACCGGATGCTCCAGCGACCCCTCGAGCGCCACCCGGCCCCGGACGACCCGGACCTCCAGGTCCTTCAGGCCGTTTTCGGCATCGTTCCCGAGCTGAGCCCAGGAACCCTCGCCCCTGATTGCCAGTCGCATGGTTCCCCCGAACGATCCGGGCGCGGTGAACAGCGCGCCGAGGCCTCCCGCCGACCCGGTGGCGAACGACAGCCCGGCGCTTCGTCCGGTCCTCCCCCGCTCCTTCACGCGGGCGTTGCCCGTGCCGTAGCCGCCGCTCACCCAGAGGTGGGATCCGGATTGCGACAGCCACGCGAGATAGGGGTGCGCCGAGGTCAGGCCGGTCTTGTGGAGGCCCTCCACCGGGCCGCCTTCCCCGTCGCTGGTGGCGCTGAATCGACCGGTCGCGTGCGATACCGCGACTCCGGCGAGCAGGCTCGAACCGATCCGGGTGTCCACGCCGAAATGGGCCGACCACAGCTCGCCATTCCACGCGACCGCGCGGTCGGAGCCGGAGAGCGTTACCAGATCGCCCCGCCCCCACAGGCCCAGCACCTGCGGGAATGGGGAGTCGTCGTCCCCCTGCTGCCCGAGCCCGAAGTTGAAGGTGGCGCCGTTCAGGACATCCCGCATGGGGGGGACGAGCTCCCCGGCCTCGGCCCGAAGCCGGGACTCGGAACCCATGCCCAGCCGGGCCCGCACGCCCGGATGCGATACGCCCATCGGGTCGCCGGAAGCAGACATCGGGTCGGTCACGTTGAAGGCGTTGGCCAACTGCCCGCTGCCCACCGCGTCGATGCGGTCGGCCACCGCGCGCACCGACTGCGACGCCACCGTGGCCGCGACCTGCGGCAACAGCACCTCGTTCACCCGGTTGGCGCGCTCCAGCACTTTCGCCAGGGTGGTGTCCCGCACCGTCACCGCCACCGGCTCCGCGACGACCTCGCCGTAATCGCCGCCGGCGATCGCGTGGTTCACCGTCGCGGCGATGTCTTCGGTGGATTCCTCGTCCACCGCTCCGGTCACCGTCACCGTCTGCGGGACGGACCAGTCGGTGGCGGTGAACACGAGCGGCCCTGACACCGTTGCCGCCCGCGGGTTGCTGCTGGTCGGGGTCACCGTCACCGGTGCGACCGGCTCGGTGTCGAGGGCCACGGTGTAGGCCGCGCTTGCGCCCTCGTCCACCGTCAGTTCGGTGGGGGTCACGGTCACCCCGGCGGTGTCGTTGTCGATCACGCGCACGGCCACCGTCACCATTTCGGCGTCGTCGTACTCGCCGCCGGCGGCCTGGAGAGTCAGGGTCGCGGCGTCCGCCACCGCATCGTCGTCCTCCCCGGCTTCGACCGTAACCGTTTGCGGCCGATCCCAGTTCGCGGCGGTAAAGGTCACCGACGTCGGCGCTACGGTGATGTCGTCCGCCGCCCCGGTCACGGTGACGGTGACCTCTTCGGTGGGTTCGGAGTCGAGCACCACGGTGTAAGTCGCGCTCGTGCCCTCCTCCAGTTCCAGTTCGGTGGGAGTCACGGTCACCCCGGCGGTGTCGTTGTCGGTCACGCGCACCGCCACCGTCACCGACTCGGCGTCGTCGTACTCGCCGCCGGCGGCCTGGAGGGTCAGGGTCGCGGTGTCCGCCACCGCGTCGGCGTCCTCTTCGGCCTTGACCGTGACCGTCTGCGAGCGGTTCCAGTTCGAGGCAGTGAACGTAAGCGCGGACGGCGTCATGGTGATGTCGTCCGGCGCCCCGGTCACGGTGACGGTGACCTCTTCGGTGGGTTCGGAGTCGAGCGCCACGGTGGTGCTCGCGCTTCTGCCCTCCTCCAGTTCCAGCAGGGTCGGCGTCGCCGTCACTGCGGCGGTGTCGTCGTCGGCGATCCGCACCTCCACCGCGTCGACGTTCACGGAGTCATACCCGCCCCCCGAGGCCCGGTGGGTCAGGATGGCCCGGTCGGGGACGGCGTCCGGGTCCTCCGCCGCACGAACCGTCACCGTCTGCGGCTCGTCCCAGTTCGACCGGGTGAAGGTCAGTGGCGTTCCCGTTACCGAGACATCTCCCGGCGGGCTCGAAACCGTGATCGATACATCCCCCGACGGACGTTCGTCCAGGACCACGGTGTAGCTGCCGGAGCCGCCTTCCGGAATCCGCAGTCCGGACTCGGAGAGCGTGACGCCCCGTACGGTCGCCACGGTGTATCCGCCGCCTCCGCCGCTATCGGGGGCCCATGGGGTCGCGGTCGCTACCGGGAGCGATGATTCCTCGGAGAAACCCGCCGCGTTCCACGCCCGAACCTGAAACTGGTACTTCCGCCCGGGCGTTAGCCCGGTCACCGTGTAGCTCGTGGTGTTCGCTCCCGAATCGGGGATGTCGATCCAGCTCCAGTCCGCTGCCCGCGGCAAGGGTGCCGCAGTGGACTGCGCCGCCATCGCCCTCGCCGCCATCCACCGGCCGGACGGGGCGCTCGCGGTGGCCCCTTTCCGCGGCGCCGTCAGCGACGCGGCCACCACCCGGTACCGGTACTGCCACCCGGTGATGCTCGGATCCGCCGGGTCGTTCCACGAGAGCGTCACCGAACCCACCCCCGGCGTCGCCGTGAAGCCGGTCACTGCCAGGGGCGCCCCGTCGCTCCCGTCGTTGTCCGTGATCGTGCCGGTTGCCGCGGCGTCGCCGAGCGTCGCGCCGTCGGACGGCTCCGACAGCGTGACCGTGAACGTTTCGTCGTTCTCAACGAGGTCGTCGTCGAGCACCGATACCGTGATCATGGTGCTGGCCGTGTTCGCCGCGATGGTCGCCCCGGTTGGGGTCGTCACCTCGGTGAAATCGACGCCCGCCGTCGCCGTGTCGCCGCTCGCCGCCGTCACCGTGTACCGGAAACGCACTTCGGATGAGGGTACCGGACTCGCCGTTACCGTGAAGACGAACGCCTCGTTCTCCGCCGCCGTTACATCCGCAATGTCCAGCGAAACGGAAGACGCCGTCGGCATCGCCTGTCTCACCGTCGATCGGGTGCCGGCGCCGGCGTCGTTTTTCGCGCGGATGCGGAACCGGTACCGGACATCGTTGTCCAGTCCGGTCACCGTGTGGGATGTGGTGCGGGCGTCGGACCCGTCGATGTCGCTCCAGTTGTTCCAGGATTCTCCGACCTTGCCGTGGCGCATTTGCCAACCGGTAATGCTGCTGTTGTCCGGGTCGTTCCATGACAGCACGACCTGCCCGTTGCCCGCCTTCGCCCGGAACCGCGTGGGCCGGGCGGGGATGTCGAGGGTGACCGCACCCACCGTGATCACCACCTCGGCGGTGTCGGTGTTGTCGTTGCCGTCGCTGGCCGTCACCGTCATGGTGTATGTCCCGGTTTCCGTGGGCGTGAAGGTCAGCCGCGCCGCATGCAGGTCGGTGCCGTCCGGGAGCGCTGGCTCCGTCTCGCCGTCCTTGCGCATCCAGGTGTAGCTGATCGGGTCGTTGTCGGCGTCGGCCGCGGAAGCAGTGAGGTCCACATCCTCGCCGACTGCCACCGCCTGCCCCGTCAGCGGCTCCAGCACCGGGGACGCATCGTTGTCGGTGATCGTCACCGTGGTGCTGGCGTTCCCCAGCGTGAACCCGGCCGGCAGGGTCCCCGAAATGGTCACCGTGAACGTCTCTGCGTCCTCGTCGAGGGCGTCGTCGGTGATCGGGATGGTGATGTCTTTCGTCAGATCGGTGGCGTTGAAGCTCACCGAGGTGACCGCGTCGTTGTCGTAGTCGCCGTTCGCCGGATCGGTGGCGCCGGTTGCACTCGTCTCCTCGTAGGTCACGGTGATCGACACCGTCTCCCCGAACGCCGCTGATGCGGTCACCGTCACGGTCGCGTTGCTGTCCGTTCCCTCCGTGACCGCGAGGGCGGTTGGAACCGAGACCGTCGCCCCCGTCCCCACGGTGATCACTACCACCCCGGTGTCGGTGTTGGTCCCGTCGCTCGCCGTCACCGTCATCGTGTACGTCCCGGTGTCCGGCGGCGTGAAGGTCAAGCGCGCCGCGTTCAACGCCGTTCCGTCCGGAAGCGGCGGGGTCGTCTCGCCCACCTTGCGCGTCCAGGTATAGGTGATGGTGTCCCCATCCCCGTCGGTTGCGGAAGCGGTGACGTCCACGACCTGGCCGACCTTGACCGTCCGGGCAGTCAGCGCCGCCAGTTCCGGGGACTCGTCATCGTCGGTGATCGTCACCGTGGTGCTGGCGTTCCCCAGCGTGAAACCCGACGGCAGGGTCCCCGAAATCGTCACCGTGAACGTCTCCGCGTCCTCGTCGAGGGCGTCGTCGGTGATCGGGATGCTGATGTCCTTCGTCAGATCGGTGGAGGAGAAGCTCACCGAAGCCACCGCATCGTTGTCGTAGTCGCCCTCGGAGGGATCGGAAGCCCCGGTCGCTCCGCCGCCATACGCGACGTTGATGGTCACGGTCTCCCCGAAGGCCTCCGAAGCCGTGATGCGTACCACCGCGGTGCTGTCGGTCCCCTCGGTGACGGCGAGTGTCGTGGGCACCGAAACCGTCGATGCCATTCCCACCGTGATCACCAACTCTTCGGTGTCGGTGTTGGTTCCGTCGGAGGCCGTCACCGTCATCGTGTACGTCCCGGTGTCCGGCGGCGTGAAGGTCAGGCGCGCCGCATTCAGGTCGGTACCGTCCGGTAGCGCCGGTGAGGTCTCGCCATCCTTGCGCGTCCAGGCGTAGCTGATCGGGTCGTTGTCTCCGTCGGTCGCCTTGGCGGTGATGTCCACCTGCTGGCCGACCTTGACCGTCCGTGCTGTCAACGCCGCCAGTTCCGGCGTTTCGTCATCGTCGTTGATGGTCACCGTGGTGCTGGCGTTCCCCAGCGTGAACCCGTTCGGAAGCGTCCCCGAGATCGTCACCGTGAACGTCTCCGCGTCCTCGTCGAGGGAGTCGTCGGTGATCGGGATCGTGATGTCCTTCGTCAACTCGGTGGCGCTGAAGCTCACCGTGGTCGCCGCATCGTTGTCGTAGTCGCCGTTCGCGGGGAGTGCCGCCCCGGTCGCCGCGCCTCCGTACGCGACGTTCAGCGTCACCGCCTTCCCGAAACCGGCCGTCGTCGTCACCCTCACCACCGCGTTCCCCTCCGTTCCCTCGGTTACCGAAAGCGCCGTGGGCACGGATACAGTCCCGGTCGGAGCCGGGTCGTTCAGCGTGCCGTCGGCGGTCCGGTCGAGGCCCGGCGCATAGCCGGGGCCGTCGTTCAGGGTGATGCGGTAGGTGTCCGCGCCTTCCGCGGTCGAGTCGGCGCTGGTCGGGATCGTTACCGTGCCGGTCCGGCTGGCGCTGTTGCCGAAGACCGCAGTGAAAGTACGCGGACCCAACGTGCCCGGAATATCGTCGGCGTCGAAGCCGCTCGCATCCCGATCTGCAAGCGTCAGGCTGACCGACAGGTTGCCGGTCTGCGTCTTGTCCGAGGTGACCGTCAGGCTGATGTTCGAACCCTCGGTCACCGACGCAGGGTCGGTGAGGAGCTGCAGCGTCGGTGTGGTGTCGGTGACGGTCACCCGGACATCGTCAATGTCCACCGACCCGTAGCCCCCGCCCCGGGCACGGTGCGTCAGCGTCGCCGTGTCGTCGGTGGTGTCCTCGTCGGCGCCGGCGTCCACGGTCACGATCTGCGCCGTGCTCCAGTTGCTGCGTGTGAACCGGAGCGGCGACCCCCTCACCGTCACGTCGCCGGAGGTTCCTCCGACGGTCACCCTCACGTTGGCCGAGGGCTGGGTATCCAGCTTCACCGTGTAGGTTCCGCTACTGCCTTCGGCAACCGTCAGGGTGTTCGGTGAGATGGTCACCCCCTTCGTGTCGCTCTCGGTGATCGAGACCACCACCGAGTCGATGGAGGCGGAGCCGTAGCCCCCGCCCGCTGCGGTGTGGGTGAGGGTCACGTCGGGATCCGTATCCGCGTCGGGATCCGAGGCTGCGCTCACCGTGACGGTCTGTGCGGTGGTGTAGTTCTGGGGTGTGAAGGTGAGCGACGCCTTGTCCACGGTGACGTCGCCGGAAGTCCCTCCGACGGTCACGGTCACATTGGCGGAGGGTCGGGTGTCCAGTTTCACCGTGTAGGTGCCGCTGCCGCCTTCGGCGACGGTCAGTGTGCCCGTCGATACGGTCACTCCCTTGGTGTCGCTCTCGGTGATCGAGACCACTACGGAGTTGATGGACACCGAGCCGTAGCCACCGCCGGACGCACTGTGCGTCAGCGTCACGTCGGGATCCGTATCCGCATCGTTGTCCTGCCCCGCACTCACCGTCACCGTCTGTGCGGTGGCGTAGTTTTGGGGCGTGAACGTGAGCGACACCTTGTCCACGGTGACGTCGCCGGAAGTCCCTCCGACGGTCACGGTCACATTGGCGGAGGGTCGGGTGTCCAGCTTCACCGTGTAGGTGCCGCTGCCGCCTTCGGTGACGGTCAGCGTGCCCGTCGATACGGTCACTCCCTTGGTGTCATCCTCGGTGACCGAGACCACTACGGAGTTGATGGACACCGAGCCGTAGCCCCCGCCCGCTGCGGTGTGGGTGAGAGTCACGTCGGGGTCCGCGTCTCCGTCATCGTCCTGCCCGGCCGCGACCGTGACGGTCTGTGCGGTGTCGTAGTTCTGGGGGGTGAACGTGAGCGACGCCTTGTCCACGGTCACATCGCCGGAAGTACCCCCGACGGTCACGGTCACATTGGCGGAGGGTTTGGTGTCCAGTTTCACCGTGTAGGTACCGCTGCTGCTTTCGGCGACGGTCAGCGTGCCCGTTGATACGGTCACTCCCTTGGTATCGCTCTCGGTGATCGAGACCACCACCGAGTCGATGGAGATGGAGCCGTAGCCCCCGCCTGATGCACTGTGCGTCAGCGTCACGTCGGGATCCGTATCCGCATCGTTGTCCTGCCCCGCACTCACCGTCACCGTCTGTGCGGTGGCGTAGTTTTGGGGCGTGAACGTGAGCGACACCTTGTCCACGGTGACGTCGCCGGAAGTCCCTCCGACGGTCACGGTCACATTGGCGGAGGGTCGGGTGTCCAGTTTCACCGTGTAGGTGCCGCTGCCGCCTTCGGCGACGGTCAGCGTGCCCGTCGATACGGTCACCCCCTTGGTGTCATCCTCGGTCACCGAGACCACCACGGAGTTGATGGACACCGAACCGTAGCCCCCGCCCGATGCGCTGTGCGTCAGGGTCACGTCGGGATCCGTATCCGCGTCGTTGTCCTGCCCCGCACTTACCGTGACGATCTGGGCGGTGGAATAGTTTTGGGGAGTGAACGTGAGGAACGCCTTGTCCACGGTTACGTCGCCCGCCGTACCGCCCACCGTGACCGTCACGTTGGCCGACGGTTGGGTGTCCAGTTTCACCGTGTAGCTGCCGCTGCCGCCTTCGGTGACGGTCAGTGTGCCCGTCGATACGGTCACTCCCTTGGTGTCATCCTCGGTCACCGAGACCACCACGGAGTTGATCGACACCGAGCCGTAGCCACCGCCCGCTGCGGTGTGGGTGAGAGTCACGTCGGGATCCGCGTCTCCGTCATCGTCCTGCCCGGCCGCGACCGTGACGGTCTGTGCGGTGTCGTAGTTTTGCGGTGTGAAGGTGAGAGAAGCCGTGTCCAGCGTCACATCGCCGGAAGCGCCCCCGACCGTGACGGTCACATCGTCGGAGGGTTTGGTGTCCAGTTTCACCGTGTAGGTACCGCTGCCGCCTTCGGCGACGGTCAGCGTGCCCGTTGATACGGTCACTCCCTTGGTGTCATCCTCGGTGATCGAGACCAGCACATCGTCGATCGATACCGAGCCGTAGCCGCCACCTGCCGCACTGTGGGTGAGAGTCACGTCGGGGTCCGTGTCCCCGTCATCGTCCTGTCCGGCCGAGACCGTGACGGTCTGTGCGGTGGCGTAGTTTTGCGGTGTGAAGGTGAGGAACGCCTTGTCCACGGTTACATCGCCCGCCGTACCGCCCACCGTGACCGTCACGTTGGCCGACGGTCGGGTGTCCAGTTTCACCGTATACGTGCCGCTGCTCCCCTCGGCGATCGTCAGGGCGGATGTCGAGACGGTGACGGCGGGTGAGGCCGTGACCGTGATCACCACTTCTCCGGTGTCGGTGTTGGTTCCATCGGAAGCCGTCACCGTCATCGTGTACGTGCCGATCTCCACCGCCGTGAAAGTGAGCCGAGCCGCATTCAGGTCGGTGCCGTCCGGTAACGCCGGCGTCGTTTCGCCGTCCTTCCGTTTCCAGACGTAGCTGATCGTGTCTCCGTCGTCCGTGTCTGTCGCGCGGGCGGTGATGTCCACTGTCTGGCCCACGGTTACCGTCTGCGCCGTCAGCGACGCCAGCACGGGTGATGCATCATCATCGTTGATCGTCACCGTGGATCGAGCGTTCCCCAAGGTAAACCCGTTCGGCAAGGCCCCCGAAATCGTCACCGTGATCGTCTCCGTGTCCTCGTCGAGGGCGTCGTCGGTGATCGGAATGGTGATGTCTTTCGTCAGATCAGTGGCGTTGAAGTTCACCAAGGTCACCGCATCGTTGTCGTAGTCGCCGTCGGAGGGATCGGAAGCCCCGGTCGCTCCGCCGCCATACGCGACGTTCAACGTCACCGCCTTGCCGAAAGCAGCCGTCGTCGTGACCGTCACCACCGCATTGGCGTCCGTCCCCTCGGTCACCGAAAGGGTCGAGGGAACGGAAACCGTCCCGGTCGCCGCGAGGTCGTTCAACGTGCCGTCGGCGGTCCGATCGAGGCCCGGCGCATAGCCGGGGCCGTCGTTCAGGGTGATGCGGTAGGTGTCCGTGCCCTCCGCGGTCGAGTCGGCGCTGGTCGGGATCGCCACCGTGGCGGTCATGCTGGCACTGTTCCCGAAGACCGCGGTGAAGGTGCGCGGACCGAGGGTGCCTGGAATGTCGTCGGCGTCAAAACCGCTCGCATCCCGGTCGGCGAGCGTCAGGCTCACCGAAAGGTTGCCGGTCTGCGCCTTGTCCGAGGTGATTGTCAGGTCGATATTCGACCCCTCCGTGACGTCCGCCGGCTCGGTGAGCAGCTGGAGCGTCGGCGTCGTATCGGTCACGGTCACGCTGACGTCGTCGATGCTCACCGAGCGGTAGCCCCTGCCCCTGGCGGTGTGGGTCAGCGTTGTCGTGTCGTCGGTCGTGTCCTCGTCGACATCCGCGCTCACCGTCACCGTCTGCGGTGTGCGCCAGTTGCTGCGGTTGAACCGGAGCGGCGATCCCCTAACCGTGACTTCGCCGGAGGCTCCGCCGACGATCACCGTCACATTGCCGGAAGGCTTGGTGTTCAGCTTCACCGTGTAGGTTCTGCTACTCCCTTCGGCTACCGTCAAGGTGGACTCCGATATCGTCACTCCAGCCGTCCACCCCGGCACGGTCGCCGTGTCGGAGGCCGGGCCGCCGCCGTTGGAATTCACGGCACGCACCTGGAAGCTCACCGGCTTCGCGTAATTCAAGAAGGGAGAACTCAAGTCCACCGCGCCGGTCGTGGTGTAGGCGTCGGAAAGGGGAAAACTCACCCAACTCTTGTTGTAACCCTCTGTCAGGATCCGGAACTGCCACTTGACGATGCTCGAATCCCGTGGGTAGTTCCATGAGAGCGTCACCATCTCCCCTGTCAACCTCTCGGCGCTGAATCCTGTCGGTTTTGCCGGCCTTGCCCCGTCGTACAGCGTGGCGTTCGCCGTACTGTCGACCCCCACCACATACCCGGGCGCATCGTTCAGCGTGACCTGGTACTCCTCTACGTCTTCCGCAGTCGAGTCGGCGCCGGTCGGGATCGTCACCGTGGCGGTCCGGCTGCCGCTGCTCCCGAAGACCGCAGTGAAGTTGCGCGGCCCCAGGGTGCCCGGAATGTCGTCGGCGTCAAAACCGCTCGCATCCCGGTTGGCGAGGGTCAGACTGACCGACAGGTTGCCGGTCTGCACCTTGTCCGAGGTGATGGTCAGGCTGATGTTCGAACCCTCGGTGATGTCCGCCGGGTCGGTGAGCAACTGGAGCGTCGGCGTCGTATCGGTCACGGTCACGTCGATGTCGTCAATGCCCACCGAGCCGTAGCCCCCGCCCGAAGCGGTGTGGATCAGCGTCGCGGTGTCGTCGGTCGCGTCCTCGTCGACGCCTGCCCGCACGGTCACCGTCTGCGGCGTGCTGTAGTTGTTGCTGGTGAATGTGAGCGGCGATCCCGCCAACGTCACCTCGCCGGAGGCGCCGCCGACGGTCACCGTCACGTTGGCGGAGGGCCTGGTGTCCAGCTTCACCGTGTAGGTGTTGCTGCCGCCTTCCTCCACGGTCAGTGCTGAGGTCGAGATCGTCACTCCCTTCGTGTCCCGCTCGGTTACCGAGACCACCACCGAGTCGACGGACACCGAACCGTATCCGCCACCCGAAGCGGTATGGGTGAGCGTCACGTCGGGGTCGGTGTCCGCGTCATTGTCCTGCCCGGCGGAGACCGTCACCGTCTGTGCGGTGGCGTAGTTCTGCGTCGTGAAGGTAAGCGACGCCTTGTCCACCGTCACGTCCCCCGCCGTGCCACCGATGGTCACCGTCACGGTTGCCGATGGTCGGGTGTCGAGTTTCACCGTATAGCTGCCGCGGCCGCCTTCAGCAACCGTCAGGGCGTTCGTTGAGAGAGTCACTCCCTTGGTGTCATCCTCGGTCACCGAGACCACTACCGAGTCGATGGATACGGAGCCATATCCTCCGCCCGATGCACTGTGTGTCAGGGTCACGTCCGGATCCGTATTCGTGTCGAGATCCGAGGCTGCGCTCACCGTGACGGTCTGTGCGGTGGAATAGTTCTGGGGGGTGAACGTGAGGGTCGCCTTGTCCACGGTCACATCGCCGGAAGCACCCCGGAGGGTCACGGTCACATTGGCGGAGGGCTGGGTGTCCAGCTTCACCGTGTAGGTTCCGCTGCGGCCTTCGGCAACCGTCAGCATGCCCGTCGATACGGTCACTCCCTTGGTGTCGCTCTCGGTGATCGAGACCACTACCGAGTCGATGGATACGGAGCCATATCCTCCGCCCGATGCACTGTGCGTCAGGGTAACGTCGGGATCCGTATTCGCGTCGGGATCCGAGGCTGCACTCACCGTCACCTCCTGGGCGGTCCCATAGTTCTGGGGCGTGAAGGTGAGGGACGACTTGTCCACGGTGACGTCGCCCGCGATGCCGCCCACCGTGACCGTCACATCGTCCGAGGGCTGGGTGTCCAGTTTCACCGTGTAGGTTCCGAAGCCGCCTTCGGCAACCGTCAACGAAGAGGTCGAGACGGTGACGGCGGGCGGTTCCTCGACCGTGATCACCACTTCCCCGGTGTCGGTGTTGGTCCCGTCGGAGACCGTCACCGTCATCGTATATGTGCCCACCGCTACCGTCGTGAAGGTCAGCCGCGCCTGGTTCAGCACCGTTCCTGGTGGAAGCGACGGGGTCGTCTCCCCGTTTTTCCGCGTCCAGGTGAACGAGACCGTGTCTCCATCCCCGTCCGTGGCGGAAGCCGTGATGTCCACCACCTCGCCGACCTTGACCGTCTGTGCCGTCAACGCCGCCAGTTCCGGCGACTCGTCGTCGTCGTTGATGGTCACCGTGGTGCTGGCGTTCCCCAGGGTAAACCCGTTCGGCAAGGTCCCCGAGATCGTCACCGTGAACGTCTCCGCGTCCTCGTCGAGGGAGTCGTCGGTGATCGGGATTGTGATGTCCTTAGTCAACTCGGTGGCGTTGAAGCTCACCGACCCCACTGCGTCGTTGTCGTAGTCGCCGTTCGCGGGGATTGCCGCCCCGGTCGCCGCGCCCCCGTACGCGACGTTCAGTGTCACGGCCTCTCCGAACACCTCCGATGCGATCACCGTCACCACCGCCTTGTTGTCCGTCCCCTCCGTCACCGACAGTGTCGCGGGCACCGAAACTGTCGCTGCGTTCTCCACCGTGATCACCACCTCCTCGCTGTCCGTATCCCCGTTGGCGTCGCTGGCCGTCACCGTCATCGTGTATGTGCCCGTCCCCGGCGGCGTGAAGGTCAGCCGCGCCTGGTTCAGCGCCGTGCGTGATGGCAGTGGCGGATTCATCTCCTCGGCTTTCCGCGTCCAGGCATAGACAATCGTGTTGCTGTCTCCGTCGGTCGCCTTTGCCGTGATGTCCACTTTCTGACCCAGTTTCACCCACTGATCCGCGATGGTCGACAGCGTCAGCGATGTCTCTTCAGATCCCGTGTCGTGGACTTCAACATCAAATCCGTGCAGTCTTGCCGGATAACCTCCTCCGGAAGCTGTGTGTGTAATGTGCGCACGATCGCTGTCGGTATCCCTGTCCAAGCCCGCACTCACCGTCATGGTCTGGTATTTGTTCCAGTTCGAAGTGGTGAAAGTGAGTATTCCCGGACTAAAGCTGACGTCGGTGTGATCCGGACTGATGACGGGTGTCAGTGTCATCGACGTGGTGGGTCTAGCTGTAAGCCTGATTCGGTAACTTGCCGAACTCCCTTCATGAATATTCATGATACGGTTTCTGGTTTCCGTCAGTGATGGCAAACTAAATTCGATGGACGCCAGCAAATGGACAGGTGAGGCTGACACAGATGGACTTGTGAACCTAAAGACACTGCCACCTTCCCGTCGACTACTGCTCGTTGCGGCAACTTCCACGATATGCCATCCGGCGCGCAAGTCATTCATCGTGTAGCTGATCGTGCCGGAGGAGATGTTTCCCGGAATATGGGTCCATGAACTCCAACTGCCCCTGAAACGGGTCTGGTGTCTTACCCTCCATCCGGTACGTAATGTGTCGGCATCTGCGATCCAGGTCAGGTAGAGACGGTAGGGAGCACCCGGCACGACGATCAGGTTTTTCGGAGGTTTTATCCGAGTGTCGATCGGAGGCGACAGGCCGACGGACGCTGGAAGCGTGAAGAACATATCTGTTGCGCCACCGGCTCCTGCTGCGTTCACCGCACGTACGTAGAACTGATATGTGGAGCCGTTTTTCAAGCCACCTACGATTCCCTCAGTCGCACTCGCATTCGTTGCGAGGAGTGACCATCCCGACCAGACGCGACCGACCCAATAAGCGACTTCATATCGGGTGATGCTTGCGTCGATCGGGTCGTTCCAGGACAGTTTCACCGATCCATCGCCCGCAGTAGCGTTCAGTCCAGTCAGCCAGGAGGGACGCGCGAGCACCGTGATCACCACCTCCTCGGTGTCGGTCCCGGTCCCGTCGGAAGCGGTCACTGTCATCGTATATTTCCCGACGTTCGGGGGTGTGAAAGTCAGTCGGGCCCGATTCAGCGCCGTACCCGGTGGAAGAATTGGCGTCGTTTCGCCGATCTTGCGTGTCCAGGTATATGAGATCGTGTCTCCGTCCGCGTCCGTCGCCTTCGCGATGATTTCTCCGGCCCGGCCCGGTTCGATTGTTCGATCCGGGATCGTGGCAAGTACCGGTGGCGTGTTCATCTTTTCGATGGCCGGGAAACCGGTGCGATTCTCCGAATTGATTGGACGATTGTTCCCCTCCGCCGAATGGCCCGCGGCGTTGGTGATTCCGGTAGTTAGCGCAGGCAGCAGCAGACTGACGGAGAGGACGAATCTGCTGCAGTGACCGACCGCTATATCCCTTGCTTCACTTCGACTCCCGATCTCCCCCGAAAAGTCGGGGGGGGGGGGGGGGTAACAAGTGCGTTTTCAATGAACCGACTCGGTTGACCCTCCCGAGCCCTTCATGTCCTCGCGTACAACCGCCGGGTTCGGGACGATGAGACATGAGGAGAGGTCGACGGCACCCGTGCCCCTTGGACGGGAAGAACGAGCAAAGTTCACCACATGGATACTAAGCAGCCCGGACGTTGCCGTGAGGTGTGTCACGGAAATATCATGAAAATCTTGCGACATGTCCTCTTCGCGATCTCATCTGCCACGTCACATCATTTTGAACTCTTGATTGTTCTCGGTTGTCTCGTTTTTGACCTTCAGTTGCTGTACAGAACATCACGATTCGGTGCATCCGTGGACCAAGGCCACCGCCAGTCTCGGGATGCAGGGAATGGTGCGTCGCGGCCGTTCGGATGGATCGGAAAGAGCGGAACGGCGCGTCGGAAGCCGGTGGATCGAGCTCCCCCCGAGGTTTTGACGGTGCGTCCCCGCTACACTCCGCCGCGTCCCGGATCCCCACCCCCATGACGAGTCGCAGTCTTCGGCGCCGGTCCGATGGGCGAGCGCCTCCTCCGCCAGTCAGGTCGTTCTCTGGTCGAGTATGGATCCGGAGACGGCGAGGCGCCTCCGCCGATAATTGCAGCATCGGCGCCGTGGAGACGGACGTCTCGTTCTCGGTCGGGATCGGGACTCGGCCCCGTGACGTCCGAGGTCAGCCTTGTCTTGATCGACGTTGCCGCGAATATCGTTGCTGCGCCCACGGTGAGGTGTCTGGCGATTCGGATGGGGTGGGTGGTATTGCGGGTCAGCGATCCGCGCCGCCTGGACGGCCCGCTCCCCGGACAACCGCTGAGCGTGGCCGGAGATGCCGGTGCGTCTGTCGAACCGGTTCGGCGAGTCGCATGGCGCACCGATCGGGACGTGTTCCCGGTGGGCCGACCCTCCGGGTTGCGCGGTGGGAAACCCGCTGGTTCGTGGTGGCCGGGGCTGGTGTGCGGGGATTCGGCTTCCTTTCGGGTGGAGGCAGTGCGGATCCCCGGGGATGCCTGGCGGCTGATGAGCCCCGAGCGCAAGCCGGCACGACCGCTCAAGAGCCGGGAGGACCTTCTCCCCGGTCTTTCCCGGATGGCCCCCCGTCCCGGATTCCTCCGGATGGTTGTCGCATCCCGTGAGGTCGCCGGTGGAAGGTAGTCCGGCAGGCGACGAGATGGTGCGTGTGCTCCGTGTCCCGCACCGTCTCGGGGAACGGGAGGTGGCGCTGGTCGGGACCGCCCACATCTCACCCGAATCGGTGCGGCTGGTGCGGGAAACCATCGAACGGCTCGGGCCGGACGGGGTCTGCATCGAGCTCGACGAGGCGCGCTACGAGACCCTGATGCACCCGGAGGCGATCGAGAAGCTGGATATCCTTGAAGTGATCCGGCGGCGGCGGCTCATGCCGCTGCTGGTCGGGATCGTGCTCGGTGGCTACCAGGCGAGGCTCGGGCTGCGGTTTGGCGTGGAACCGGGCGCCGAGCTCCGGGAAGCCGCACGAACCGCGGAAGCGTCCGGAATCCCGGTGCATCTGGTGGACCGGAATGTCCGGGTCACGCTGTTGCGTACCTGGCGGCGAGCGGGCTTCCTTCAGAAGGTCCGCGCGCTGTCCCGGGGATTCGAGCCGGGAGAGGGCGCGGACCCGACCGAGGAGGACCTGCGCCAGCTCCTGTCCCGGGACGTCATCACCCGGCTGGTTGCGGAGCTTGGCGAGACCCTTCCCATGCTCAAGGAAGTGGTGATCGACGAGCGGGATGTCTGGATAGCCGAGCGGGTACGGGCGGTCCCGGGGAACAAGCTGGTGGTGGTGATCGGTGCCGGCCATCTCGACGGTGTCCAGCGGAATCTGATGCGGAAAGCGCCGCAGGACACCGCACCGCTTGCGGAAATTCCCCCGAAGGGGGTTGCCGGCCGGGCGCTCGGCATCCTGATCCCGGTGGTGATCGTGTCCCTCCTGCTCGGGACCTGGGTTGCCCGGGGAGCGGAAGCGGCGTCCGAAGGGGCGATGGTCTGGATCCTGGTGAACAGCATTCCGGCGGCCTTCGGCGCGATCCTGGCGTTGGCCCATCCGTTCACCGTCATCGCCGCGTTGGCCGCAGCGCCATTCACCAGCCTGACCCCGGTGATGGGGGCAGGCTATGTGACGGCGTTCGTGCAGGCCTGGATCCGGCCACCGCGGGTCTTCGAACTCCGCTCGCTGCGCGAGGACTCCCTGCGTCCCCGGGCCTGGTACCGGAACCGCGTGCTGCGCATCGCCCTCGCGTTCCTGCTGCCCACCATCGGCAGCGCCATCGGGACCTTTGTGGGCGGGTCGTGGCTGCTCGGCGGCGCGTTCTCCTGATCCGGGTTCCCGAGAGTGCTACCCGGCGAGGCGCTGCGGCAGGAACCTCCCGTCAACAACATACTCCCCTGAGGAGGTGGCGCCGGGTGCCCGAAGCTCCCTGGCCAGACCCGCCAGGATGTCGCGCAACACTTCGTTGCGAGACCACTCCTCGAATATCCGATGCGCGGTCTGGTGGTTCGGGTAGCACTGCGGGAGCCATTTCCCCGGCAAGCCGGTCCCCAACAACCACAGAACCGCCTCGAGGACGGCGCGAGCCGGGACGGGTTTCCGCCCGGGATGTCCGTCGGGAACATGTTCATCGGGAAAGTGTTTGCGAATCCTCTCCCAGACCGCATCGGTCAACCGGATCATGGGCCATGGTTCCAGCGGGATGGCCGGGAGTTTCCACTGCAACATCGCTTCGGCAAGAGGAGACTCCGGCCCCCTGGTTCCATCGGTCCGGTCCGAGAGGAGATCGCGATCCATCGCGGAGCGTCCGAAGGTCATTCGACCGTGGCGATCACGGCGATGGTCTCGCCGCGACGCACCGGGGGAGTGCCGAGCAGGATAAGCAACAACCCGTTGGCAGGCGCCCGGATCTCGGCGATCGGGGCGCCGTGGAAGTCGCGGATCACGCCGAGCCGCGCGCCTTCGGAGACGTGCTGGCCGGCGCGGACCAGGGGGTCGGGGTCCCATGTGCCGTCATGGTCGCTCGTGATCGTCGTGCGTTCCTTGATGAACAGCGGGTTGGCGGCCGGCGTCGGCTTGCCCTCCAGCATGTCCAGTTCCCGCATCACGCTCAGTATTCCGTTCACGATCGGGTCGATCCGGCGATCCTCGACGAGGCCCATCTCTCCAGATTCCACGTCGATCGACGGAATGCCCAGGGCGACCGCGGCGGCCCCGCACCAGATGGCGCTCTCGGGTGTCAGGTCGCCTCGGAACGCGACGATTGTCTCGAGCCCGAAGGCGACTGCCATTCGTTTCGACTGCTCGATGACTTCGTCTCCGCCGGCTTCGGCGTAGTAGCCAGTGTACGACGGCCGGAGCCATTCGTTCGCGTCCCCCGAGTGGATGTCCATCATGAAGTCCGAACCGGCGATGACTTCCTCGGTCAGGACATGGGCGATGCGTTCGCTGATGGTGCCGTCGGGATCGCCGGGAAAGAGCCGGTTGAGGTTCTTGCGGTCCTCTGGCCCGAAGTAGACCGTGCGCCCGAGGAACGCCGGGATGTTGGCGATGTGGACCAGAACCACCGCGCCGGAAAGATCAGCGGGGTCCAGCAGCGGCCGGAGACGCTGGAGCGCGAGAATCGGCGCGTATTCCGAACCGTGGATCCCCGCGACCAGCGTCAGCACCGGTCCCGGCCGGGCCCCGTTCACGACGGTGACCGGAAGGAAGGTCCCGGCGTCCCCGCCGGCCGGGGGGACGACGAGGCGGCCGGAAACCGCGCTTCCCGGCATGGCGGTGATGGTCCCCACGCGGAGGGACTCCTGCCCCTCCGCGTGGGATAGCAGGCACGTCAGCGCGATGGCGATAGCCGCCGTGCGGCTTCCGGCCTGATCTCTCACCGCATGCCGTCGAACGACAGCAGAACCGAGAAGGTGCGGGGTTGCCCCGGGAAATTTCCGGCGGTCGCGGAGAAGAGCGAACTGGTGGCGTACACGGTGTCGAAGACGTTTTCCAGCTTGGCCTGCACCTCGACATAAGGACCGATCCGCCGGTAGACAAACAGGTCCACCACCGTGTAGGCGGGCGCCTTGGTCCCCGCATACGGTTCGATCCGTTCGCCGGTGTGTGTCAGGCCGAGGCCGGCGGCGGTCTCCCGGAAGAGCTCCATCCGGGTGAACAGGCCGAGCGAGTGGGGGGCGGCGTTCGGAAGCGGCTGTCCCACCGCGTCGGCGCTCGTGTCCTCCACGATCTCGGAATCGAGGTACGTGTAGTTCGCCGCCAGCTGCAGGCGCGGGGTGATCGTTCCCACCAACTCGATCTCGAAGCCGCGGTTTCGCGCCTCGCCGACCTGGAGCGCCGCGTTCCAGTTGTCTCCGTTGGGGCCGAGGTCCGGATCGGGCCGCAACACGTTCGTCTTGGTGATCGTGAACAACGCCGCCGCCAGCGACAGGTCCCGGCGAACCTCGGTCTTGGCGCCCAGTTCGATCTGGATCGCGGTCTCGGGGTCGTGCGGGCCGTTGGCGTTCGACGTCTGCGCGAGGATGCCGGGCCGGTTGAAGCTGCTGGACAGACTGCCGTAGAGGGACCATGCGGTCTGCGGCTTGTACACCATGCCCACCTTGCCGCTGAGCCCGCGCTCCTCGCTGCGCAGGTCATTCCCACCGGCATGTCCCCGGTCGTCGTAGATGTTGTAGCGCCCACCCCCGACCAGATGGAACGCGCTGCCGAGGTCCATGTGGTTCTGGACGTAGAAGCCGAACTGGCGCGCGTCGGCAGTATCGGTGGAGAAGGCGCTCGCGTCGATCCCGTAGTCGCTCCCCCGCGTCAGGCCGTACTCGGGGTTGAAGAGGCTGATTTCGGGAACCGGCCCGTCGCTTGCGGTGTCGCGCGCCCGGCCGTACTGGAACGAGTGATCCTGGCGAAAGATGTCGGTTCCGAACAGAAGCCGGTGGACCACCGGGCCGGTGCGCAGGATCTTGTTGACGTTGAGTACGAACGCCACGTCGGCGTTGGTTCGGGCCTGATCCCGGAAGTGCCGCCGCATCGTGTTCTCCGGAGTGATTCGCCGGGGCTCGTGGTACTCCTGCTCCCGATCGTATTCGAGGTAGCGAACGGTGGCGTCCGCGGTCCAGCCGCGGGCGAATATCTGGTCCCAGCGCAGCTGGAAGACATCGGCATCCAGCGACGCGAAGTCGGTGGGTTCGGTTGCGGTCCAGGAGATGTCGGTCAGGAATTCGCCCTCGGGGTTCACCGGAATGCCGCGCAGTCGGTGTCCGGTCAGCGTCTGGTCGATGCGCTCGTACTCGAAGGACAGGTTGGCGTCATCGGTGGCTTCCCAGAGCACGTTGGCGGCGAGGTGGATGTTCCGCATGGAGGCGTTCGACCGAAAGCTGTTCCGGTCCTTGCCGAAGGCAGCGAAACGATAGAGCAGGCGATCGGAGTCGCCGAGGGGGCCGGTGACTTCCACCGAACCCTGAAACTGCTCATATTGGCCGAGGCGGAGGGTCCCCCGGGCTCCGAATTCGTCCCGGGGCTTGGCGGTCACGAAGTTAACCACACCGCCGGGCTCGGTGGAGCCGTAGAGCACCGATGCCGGCCCCCTCAGGATTTCGATTCGTTCGATGTTGCTGAGCTGGAGCTGGCTGATACTGAAGCCGGACGAATTGACATCTCCGCCGAGGCTTCCGTAAGGGTTGCCCCGCGCTCCGTTGAACACGAAATCGCGCTGGGTGAATCCCCGGGCCACTACGCTTGCGTAAGGGGAGCTGGTGAGGCCGGCGACATTGCGATACACCTCGTCGGCTTCCGCGATGACCTGATCCTCGATCAGTTCGCGCCCCACGACCTGGATGGATGCCGGCGTGTCGAGAAGGGCCACCGACGTCCTGCCTACGACCGCGCTCTCGCGGCGATAACCCGGCGTCTCGGCGGTCACCTGCACTTGCTCCTCGACCGCGGCCCGGATCTCGAAGTCGGTGGTCGTGATCGCGCCGGCGGTCACGACCACGGCGCGCCGACTGCTCACCACCACTCCCTGTTCCACGATGAGCTCGTAGTTGCCGGCCGGCAGGCCGGCAATCTCGAACCGCCCCTCGGCGTCCGTTGTCGTGGACGCCCCGGTTGCGGGGATGCGGACGGTGGCGCCCGCCACCGGGGTGCCGCTTTCGAGGAAGATGACTGCGCCGCGCACGGCGCCGTCCTCCTGCGCCATGAGCGGCGCGGTTCCGAAGGCGGCCATGGCGGCCGCCAGAAGACACCGAATCCTGAATCGGTACATGGTTTCCTCACGATTGACGCCCCTTGAAGAAGAGGTTCCGGCTTGTGCCGCGCCGAGAGAACGGACTTCGCATTCCGGGGACGTCCCTGAAACTCGAGAAATTCGGAGTCCGCCGAGGGACGCGCGCGGTCGAAGAACCGCACGCGCGCCGACCCTGCGCCCGCCGCGGTGCGGCGAGCGGGCACGGCAGTGTGTCGGAACTACGCGGGAGGCCCCCGGGCGAGCCGGAGGGTGAGCCGAAGGCGGGAAGCCGGAAGGGGCGCCCGTTCGGTTTCGACCCTGACGGGAGTTCGGGTGGGAGCGACTGCGGGAGCGCGCGAGACGGCCGCCGTGTCGCGTGCCGCATGGCAGGCGGCACACTGGCGGTCTCCGGGGTGCTCGCCGTGCGGGATGGATGTCTCGGCGCCGGCTACTGCGACCAGCGCCAGGAGAACACCAGCCCACCGACCCGGACGGACCCGAGTGAAAGCTTCGCTTGGCCGACCCATGAACTCCAAGAAATTATATCGTGCTGTCCGGCCCCGAAATCCGGATGTCCCGATTTCGGTCGCGCCGTTCCCCGTTCATGCCGCTGTCGCTCACCGACCTGCTGACGTTCGTCCTGTTCCTCGGGACGGTGTTGTTCGTTTCCCTCAGGGCTGCCCGCGGGCGGCGGGATGCGAAGCACTACTTCCTCGCTGGACGCAATGTCGGTGGCTGGGCGATCGGGATGTCGCTGGTCGCCACCAACATCTCCACCGAGCACTTCGTCGGGATGTCGGGGGCGGCTGCCACCGAGGTGGGCCTCGCCATCGCCAGCTACGAGTGGACTGCCGCCGCCGCACTCATCGTGATCGGCTGGTTCCTCCTGCCCCGCTACCTGCGGAGCGGGATCTACACCATGCCGGAGTTTCTCGAGCGGCGCTACGACCGGGGGGCGCGGACCATTCTCGCGGCCCTGCTGACCGCCGCCACCGTCTTCGTGGCAATGGCCACCGTGCTCTACGCCGGGGCGGTGGCCCTGAACGCGATCTTCCTGCTTCCGGAAGCGGCGTCCGGCTTCCTCGGACTCTCCCCGGAGGGCGGCGTGCTCGCCGCCACCCTGATCGGAGTCTGGGGCATCGGCCTCTTCGCCAGCGCGTACACCATCTACGGCGGACTCCGCGCCGTGGTCTGGTCCGATGCCATCCAGGGGGTGGTGATCCTGCTCGGCGGGGCGATGGTGCTCGGGATCGGGCTCGACGCGGTGGGAGGGGGGCAGGGTGTGCTCGAGGGCGCGGCCCGCTTCCTCGAAACGAACCGGGACCGGCTCCACACCGTGCTCCCGGCCGACCATCCGGAAGTGCCGTGGACCGCGGTGTTCGTCGGCGGTCTCTGGATCGCCCAGTTCTTCTATTGGGGAGTCAACCAGTTCGTGGTCCAGAGGACCCTTGCAGCAAGGAATCTTGCCGAGGGACAGCGGGGCATCCTTTTCGGCGCCTGGCTCAAGATCCTGGTTCCCTTCCTGATCTGTTTGCCCGGCATTCTCGCCGTCCAGCTCTACGGCGATCAGATCACGCACCCGGACCAGGCCTATCCGGTACTGGTGCGCGAACTGCTGCCCCCGGCGCTCCGGGGCGTACTGCTGGCGGCGCTGGCGGGAGCCATCATGAGTTCGTTCAACTCCATGTTGAACTCTGCCTCCACCATGTACGCGCTCGACCTGCATCCGCGTCTCTTCCCGGGAAGGGCCGGCGACCCGGTGCGGGTGGCCCGGCGCGCTTCGGTCGCCTTCGTTCTGGCGTCGTGCCTGTGGGCGCCGCTGATCGGGGGTTTTCCCGGGGTCTTCCGCTATATCCAGACGGTCTGGGGTTTCGTCACCCCCGGGATCGTCGCGGTGTTCTTCGCCGGGGTCCTCACCACCCGGGTCCCGACGTTCGCCGGCCGCTGGGCCCTGGTCCTCGGCATCCCCCTCTACGGGGCGCTCCGGCTCGGAGGGCCCGAAACCGCATTCCTCCACCATATGGGGATCAGCTTCCTGGTGCTCGTGGCCGGGTTGGCGCTCGCCGCCTGGTGGAAACCCTCGACCGCGCCGCTTCCCGTTTCCGAACCACCGGCGGGAGTGGATCTGACGCCGCTGCCGGGCGTGTTCTGGAAGGGCGGGGTGGTGTTGTTCGTGATCGCCTCGATCTACGCGGTGTTCTGGTGACCGGGTTTCAGGATGAGGCCCGGGCCCTCCCCCCCGGGGAGGCGGACCTCCAGCGGAGCGGATAGCCGAATCAGGCGGATCGCGCCCGGCCGCTTTTCGGCCGGCTGCGCCACGATCCAATCCCAGTCCAGCTGTCCGTCGCCGTGGTCGGGGTTCACCGTGAAGTATCCGATCCCGTGCGACACCAGGTTGTCGAAGAAGTGGGTGCCCTGCGACGGTTCCACCACCAGATCGCGGAATCCGGTCTCCACGATGACCCGGGCGCCGCTCACCTGGTCCCACGACACCGGGATCCCGAGGTGCGGGTCGCTCGATCCCCAGCGGCCGACCCCGATCAGGAGGTAGCCGTCGCCGTCGCGGCCCAGCCGGGCGTTCAGCCGGGCGACCTCCGTTGCCGTCTCGCGGCTTCGACTGCGGTCGAAGGATTCCCGGTCCACGACCACGATGCGGGTGATTCCCTCGATCCGACCGTGGCCGAGCACCCGCGCGCTGCGGCACAGGATCGATCCGGGTGGCGGTTCCCGGTCGGTTCCCGAATGGCCGTCCCTGGTGGTTTCGAGTCGGCGAAGCTGCACGAAGCCGAACTCCCGGCGGCGCCCGCGCGATACCGAGAGATTGGCTGCGAATTCCAGTTCCACCGGGGAACGGCAGGCTTCCACCCCGAGATCCAGCAGCTCGGCAAGGATGGCGGCGAGCGGGAACTCGTCAGGCTCGGCCAGTAGCGGGGCGAGGGTGACCAGGCGGACGCCGGGTCGGGCGATGCCGTGGTGGACCGCATCGTCTTCCGGGGTCCAGGTGGAACCGAGCCAGCCCAGCACGCCGTCGGCCGCGGCGCGGGCGAGGGGTTCCCGAACCACGGGGGATCGCGCTCCGGATACGCCGTCCCGGGTCAGGTCCAGCGCGAGAAAATCGGTCTGGGTGCTCGTGGTCGGGTCGCGGAGGTCCGGGGACCCGAGAACGGCCCCGGGGCGCCGGGGAGCGAAGGACACCGCCGCGCCGCCGTCAGTGACATGGGCGCCGAGGCCCAGCGCCACGGTGGCCACGCCGTCGTCGGCCCGGACCGGTGCGACCGGATAGGCGTTCAGCGAACGGGCGGTGCCGGCAATGTCCGGGTAGAAGCGGTCCCCGCGGGGCAGACCGACCACCTTTTGCAGGATGACCGCCATCCGCTCCTCCTCCAGTCGGTAGGGCGTCTGCGCGAGGAACCGCTTCACCCGGAGCGCGAAGAGTGAGGCATACACCCTTTTTACGGCGCGAAGCAGGCAGTCGAGGCGATCGGAGGCGGTCTCCGCCCCGTTGGTGAGCAGGTAGGTCTCGTACACGCCGCTGAAGGGCTGGAAGGGCGAATCCTCGAGCAGGCTCGAGGACCGCACCGCGATCGGGTACCGGACCGCCTCGGTGTACCGGGCGAGGTCCAGCGCGGCGTCCCCGGGAAACCGGCCCTGTTCGAAGCGCCGGACGAGCTCGGCTTCGTCTTCGGTTTCGAGGGCGAAGTCGAGCAGGTCGTTCTCCTCGAGGAACTGTTCGAAGACCCCGGTGGCGAGCACGACGGCCTGGGGAACCGCGATCAGGGCGCCGGGATACCGCTCGGTGATCCCCGATCGCTCCAGCAGCGAGTTGGTGAAGGCGAGGCCGCGTCCCTTGCCGCCGACCGAACCGCTCCCGATCCGGTGGAAGGCTTCGGTGGGTTCGAAGCGCTCGGCGGGAAAGTCGGCGACCACCCGGAGGCTTCGTTCCCGCCTCCGGCGCCGGAGGCGCCGCGCCACATCCGCGCCGATCTTCTCGTCGGGCCCGTAGTCGGCGATGCGCACCGCGCGCAGCAGCCGCGCCAGCTCCAGCTCGCCCCGCGCCATCAGCCAGTGCGAGATTTCGTTGTGCTGCGCATGATGGAGCACCGACTCGTTCGGCACCCGGGCGATCTGCTGCTCGAAGGAGTCGAGATCGGTGGCGCGTCCCACCTCGCGGCCGTCCGGAAGGCGGAAAATGAAATCGCCGAGGTGGAACCGCCGGCGGATCAGGCTGCGGACCTGTCGGAGCAGGTTGGCCGATCCCTTCAACAGGAAGTCCGCACCCACGCTCCGGGCGAGGGCCTCGTTCCCGGGTTGCTGCGAATGAAGGATCACCGGGATGTCGGGGCGCGCCGCCCTGACCGCCCGGGCGAACCGCTCTCCCGCCCGCGGGTCGGGCGTTCCCTCCCGCGGGAACTCGATGTCCGAGATGATGCCCAGGACCTCGTCGGGATAGCTGGTGAAGGCCCGCCAGGCCGACTCGTAGTGATCCGAGAGAAGGATCTTCGGCCGGGAGCGGATGCGGTGGGTCTTCTCGGTGAGGCTGACGCCCTCCCGGACCAGGCTCTCCACCTGCTCGAAGACGGCCTGATACACCTGCGGGAGGAATGAGGAGTAATAGCGGATGCTGTCCTCGATCAGCAGGATCGCGGGAACTCCGCTCTCCCCGGAGTCGTGGGGGGCGTTGCGCTGGTCCTCCACCTGCTTGACGATGGTGAGGAAGATGCGCACGTCCCCCTGCCAGACGAACGGGGCTTCGAAGTCGGCCGTGGGATGGCGCCGCATCACCTCCCGCACCGTCCGACTGTCGTAGCCAAAGGGGGTGATGGGTGTCGCCCGGCCCTGTTTCCGGAGCCTGCTGGTGAAGTCCCCGATGTCCATGTCCCCGAGATGGGGTGACGCGATGACCAATTCGTAGCGGTTCGGGTAGTGCGCGAGGCGTCCGAGGGCCTCGGCGCCGCTGGTTACATGGGTGACGCTCGGGGGGAGCTGGAGATGGAATGGCAGGAACTCGGAGGAACGGCGCTGGTTCAGTTGGCTGTCCTCGGCCAGGATGAAGGCGTCGTATTCGTTCAGGACGAGAAGGACCTCCTGGATACGGAACCCGAGCAGGTCCGCAAAGGCCGGGGACAGCGTGCCGGGGACGGGCATGGCCGGAGTTTGCCATTCCCCGTTGGCGCCCGCCTACAATGCGCGCCCTCATCCGCCGGGGAGGGCGCCACATGAAGTACATCGACTCCGTCATGAACAAGGTTGTTGCCCGAAACCCGGCAGAGCCGGAGTTCCACCAGGCGGTTCACGAGGTATTGACGTCTGTCGAGGAGGTCATCGAGCGCCATCCCGAATACCGTTCGGCCCGCATCCTTGACCGGATGGTGGAACCCGAGCGGGTGATCAGCTTCCGGGTGCCCTGGTTGGACGATCGCGGCAGGGTGGAGGTGAACCGCGGTTTTCGGGTGGAGATGAGCAGCGCGATCGGGCCGTACAAGGGGGGACTGCGTCTGCACCCCTCGGTGTACGTCGGCATCCTGAAGTTCCTGGCCTTCGAGCAGGTCTTCAAGAACGCCCTCACGACCCTTCCGCTGGGCGGCGGGAAGGGTGGCTCCGACTTCGACCCCAAGGGCAAGAGTGACGCCGAGGTGATGCGCTTTTGCCAGTCGTTCATGACCGAGCTGCAGCGCCACATCGGCGCCGAGATCGATGTGCCGGCGGGGGACATCGGAGTGGGCGGGCGGGAGATCGGCTTCCTGTTCGGGCAGTACAAGCGGATTGCCAACAGGTTCGCCGGCGTGATCACCGGGAAGGGGATGAACTGGGGCGGTTCCCGAATCCGTCCGGAAGCCACCGGCTACGGGGCGGTGTACTTCGCCGCCGAGATGCTCTCCACGCGGAGTGACAGCCTCAAGGGAAAGACCGCTCTCGTTTCCGGAAGCGGCAACGTGGCCCAGTTCACCATCGAGAAACTCCTCGATCTCGGGGCCCGCCCGCTGACCCTCTCCGACTCGGGCGGGTTCATTCACGACCCCGACGGGATCGACGAGGAGAAGCTCCGTTGGGTCATGGAACTCAAGAATGCCCGGCGTGGACGTATCCACGAGTACGTGACGCAGTTTCCCCGGGCGACCTTCCAGCCAGTCGACCCCACCCGGTCGGACAACCCCATGTGGGCGATCGCGGCCGACTGCGCCTTCCCGAGCGCGACCGAGAACGAGGTCTCCAGCGGCGATGCCGCGAATCTGCTCGCAAACGGTTGCTTCGTGGTTTCCGAAGGGGCCAACATGCCTTCGGTTCCGGACGCCGTGAAGCAGTTCACCGAGGCCGGCATCCTCTACGGTCCCGGCAAGGCGGCGAACGCCGGCGGCGTGGCGGTCTCGGGGCTGGAGATGGCCCAGAACGCCACCGTCATCCAGTGGACCCGCGAGGTGGTGGACCATCGGCTCCGGGACATCATGGTGGAGATCCACCTGGCATGCATCGAGGCTGCCGAACGCTTCGGTTCGCCAGGCAACTACGTCGTCGGCGCCAACATCGCCGGCTTCCTCAAGGTCGCCGACGCGATGATGGACCAGGGGGTCGTGTAGCAGCAATCCGACGCGATGCGCACCGGCCGCGACGACCCCGTTCGCAACGTGCCGCAGTCACCTGGTTGCGTCAGGGTGTTGCGAAGCGGATTCGGGTTCCCGCGACCCCGTTCGTGACTCGCCGGGGTCGAGTGGCGTTGCGTCGGCGCGTTGCGAAGCGGGAGTGGGTTTCGGCGGCCCGTTTCGTGCCGTGGCGGGGTCGCCGGGTGTTGCGTCGGCGCGTTGCGAAGCGGATTCGGGTTTCCGCGATCCGTTCGTGACCTTCGAGGTCGCCCGGTTACGCCCCGTCCCGTTCGTGGTGGCGGTGGGGTTCGGCGACCCCATTCGCAATGCTCCGGGATCACCTGGTTGCACCCCGTCGCGGTCGAAGTGGTGTCGGGTTTCGGCGGCCCCGTTCCTGCCGGGTCGAGGTCGAGATGCGGCGATCCGCTGCCGCGGGGGTCAGGTTTTCCCGGAATCAGATGTTTTCTTCCGGAGACGCCGGGGCGACGGCTTCCTTCCACTCCGGGACGACCACTCCGAGCGAGATGATCATCTGAAGCGCCTGCTCCCGCGACATGTCCAGCTCGATGACCTCGTCCCGGGGCGTGGTGATCACTACCCCCGAAGTGGGATTAGGAGTGGTCGGGATGAAGAGCGCGATGACTTCGCGGTTCCCGGCGCCCTCCGGGTCGGACATCCGGGTCTGGACCCGGGCCTGGACCTCGCCCAGGTTCCCCGACATGCGGAACGCGATGGAATATGCGCCTCGCCGCGGGTACTCCACCAGGACGACCCGGCCGAGCGCGTTTCCGGGAGTCAGCAGGGCGTCGAGCAGGCTGCGGACTCCCGAATAGACCCAGCGAACGCCGGGGATGCCGCGCAGCGGGCGATCCACCAGTACTCCGAACAGATAGCGGGCGACGCCGAAGTGCGACACCATCCACCCGGTGGCGACGAGCACCGCAACCACCGACGCGAGCGCCGTCAGTCGGGCCTCCCAGGTGAACGAGGGGAACAGCCACGTGGCGAAGACGGAATACAGGATCCGGATGGTGAGCACCACCGCGCCCAGTGGAATCCAGATCAGCAGGCCGCGTAGCAGGTAGCGCCCGAAGCCTTCCCTCCAGGCTCGGTTCGGGTCCGGCATGGCGCGGAGTCTATGGGGGAAAGACCCGGTTGCGCCCTTACGATTCGCGCCATGGACATTCCCGTGACTTGTCTTCCCGGCGACGGGATCGGACCGGAAGTGGTGCACCAGGCGGAACGGGTTCTGGAGTGTGTGGCCCGACGCTTCGGCCACCGGCTGCGGCTGCGGAGGTTCTCCTTCGCCGGCGCGGCGTGGGACCGGCATGGCGACGGGTTCCCCGAAACGACCCGGGAAGCCTGTGTCGGGGCGCGGGCCATCTTCCTGGGAGCGGTCGGGGATCCGCGTCACGACCGGCTGCCCCCGGCTGAGCGCCCGGAACGGGCGCTGCTGGCCCTCCGCCGGATGCTCGGGGTCTACGCCAACCTGCGTCCGGTTCGCGTGGAGCGGGGGTTCCGGAGTTCCCCCTTCCGGCCCGCCGCCATCGAGGGGACCGACCTGCTCATCGTCCGGGAGCTGACCGGCGGGATCTACTACGGCGAGCCGCGCGGCGTGATCGGGACCGGCCCCGGACAGGTCGGGGTGAACACGCTGCGCTACGAGGTCCGCGAGATCGAGCGCATCGCGCGGGTCGCATTCCGGGCGGCCGGGCTCCGCCGGAACCGGGTGCTTTCGGTGGACAAGGCGAACGTACTCGAGTCCTCCGCGTTATGGCGCGAGACAGTGACCCGGGTGGCCGGGGAATACCCGGGCGTGGAACTGGACCACATGTACGTGGATCGGGCAGCGATGGAGATCATCCGCGATCCGTTGGCGTTCGATGTGATCCTCACCGGAAACATGTTCGGAGACATCCTGAGCGACGAAGCCTCGGTGCTTGCGGGATCGCTCGGACTCCTCCCCTCCGCCAGCACCGGCGCCGGCGGCGGCCTCTACGAGCCGGTCCACGGTTCGGCGCCGGACATCGCCGGAGAGGGAATTGCGAATCCGCTGGGAGCGATCTCCACCGCTGCCATGATGCTGGAGCTGGGCTTCGGACTGGGTCGGGAGGCGGCAGCCGTACGCGAGGCGGTGTCCGGCTGCCTGCGCGGTACGGTTCACACCCGCGACCTGGGCGGGTCGGCCCGCTCCGCCGACGTGACCGATGTGGTCCTCGCGCACCTCGAACGGATCGCCGACCGCACTCCGGCCGCTGGCGACGCCGGTCGCGGATCGGACGGGTAGCCCGCCGTCCGGGTCAGGCCGAAGCCCGCCGGCGCGCCGCGATGAATTCCGGATGCTCCACGTGAAGCAGGGTGGCCACCTTCCGGATCAGGTATTCCTCGTCGCCGGCGAGGAAGGTATCGGCAAACGCCACCCGGAACAGGAGCTCGATCACGGTGGCCTTCTGGCCGCTGGTGAAGGCGCGGTCGAGCAGCCGGGTGATCTCGTGAAGCGAGACCGCGTTCCCGGCGCTCCGGCCCGCGGATTCCAGAATCCCGGCGAGATCGTCGGGAGCGAGGCCGAATGCGCTGCCGAGCGCGCGCCGGATTTCCGCCCGCTCGGTGTCGTCCACCCGGTCGTCCGCTTCCGATACCTCCAGCAGCAATGCTGCCGTCGCGATCTGGAGATCCCGGGGACTGGGCGGGGGAAGCGGGGCCGGAGCTTCCCCGCGGGCGACGATCCGTGTCAGCCATCTCATGGATGGGTTGCGAACGCCGCGGCGGCGCGGCGAGACCGGAATGCCCACACGGCAAACGCGCCGAGACCGAGCATTGCGGTCAGAACTGCCACCGCCGTCCCGAGCACCGGAACTTCGACTGCAACGCCGAGGATGAGGAGGCCGAGAGCCACGCGCCAGAAACGGTCGAGACGCGTGGCGCCGGGACCGAGGATGAGCTCGCCCAGCAACAGGCCGAGGATGATGCGGGCGGCATAGAGGGCGAACCCCCACACCAGGAAGGCAGTGATCCCGAGCGGGATTCCGACGACCGTCGCCATGGTCAGCAGGGCGAGGATCGGAATCGCCACTGCCAGGACGGCGCCCACCAGGATCGGCGCCAGTGGCTGCCGCGCCGTCGCGGCGATCCGGGCGAGCGGTCCCCCGGCGAGCAGCACCAGCACGAGGCCCAGCAGCGCTCCCATGGCCCAGCGAACCGCCACCCGCTGCGCCGTTTCCCCGATCCCTTCGCTCGTCTCGTCCGTGTCCTCGGCGGGCTGCGTCCACTCCACTTCGAGGTTCCCCGCCTGCCGGTCCGGTTCTCCGCGGCCGGTGTGCACCACCGGCCCGCGGGCGTGGGCGCGGGGGCCGATCTCCAGTCCCCCGCCGCTGGTGTGAACGTCTCCGCCCACCTCGGCGTCCAGGTGGATCTCGCTGCCGTTTGCCCGCAGGCTCCCTCCGACCGGCCCCTCGATCCGCACCTCCGAGCCGAACACGGTTGCCGCGCCGCCAATGCTTGCCCCGGGGCGGACCGTGATCCTTTCCCCGAGGACCATCAGCGACCGGCCCACCGTGCCTGAAATGGACATCCGCTGCGCCGCCGCACGAGCGCTGATCTCCACCGTCCCGGGAATGTCCACGGATTCGCCGGCGCCGAGCAGGCCGCCCGTCACGCGCCCGCTTATTTCCAGTGTCTGGGCCAGGAAGATCACGTCCCCTTCGACGGTGCCGGCGACCACCGCATACCGGCACAGGAGCAGGACATCGTCCCGGATCAGCTCGTCGGCCGTGATGCGGCAATCCGGGGCGTCGCTCGAACCCCGGATAACCCGCAGGGCTTCTGCCGGAGAGGCCGCCTGGAGGAGGGTGACAGTGGCCAGGGCCGGGATGAGGGCGCCTCGGGAGCGGCGCACGACCGAGGACAGTGCCCCGATTCCGATGAGGGTCAGCAAGACGATGCCTCCATGGGTGATGGTTTCGAGCAGTGCGACCGGATCCAGCAGGGAGATGAGGAAACGGCCGGCCCAGGAAACGAGCGGGACGGGATCGGACATCGGAACCGCGTCGGTGAGATCGCGGGCCGTGAAGAACAATCGGCGGATCGCCAGCACGCCGACCGAGAGGGTGAGACCGACGGCGACCACCGCGCCGAACTCGCGCCGCGCCGCGTCCTCCGGCGCCGGTTCGGGGCCGAGACCCTCCCGGAGCACCACCGTCTCGCGCGCCAGTTCCTTCTCGAGCGCGCGGCAGCGGGTGCACGCCTCGAGATGGCGGCGCACCCGCGCTGCCGTCGTTGGCTCGAGTTCGCCGTCCTCGAGGGCCAGGCATTCGAGTTCCGTCAGGTGAGCCGTCATGCCGCCTCTCCCCCGAGGAGTTTCCGGAGCCGCCGCCGCGCGCGGAGCAGCAGCACCCCCACGTGGTTCTTCGAGATTCCGAGGGTGTCGGCAATCTGCGCGTAACTCAGGTCCGCCCCGTAGCGGAGAGTGACGGCGAACCGCTGGCGAAGCGGAAGCTGCTGGATCGTTCCGGCAATCCGATTCCGCTGCTCGGCGGCGAGAAGCCGCTCCAGCGGGTTCGGCTCCGGCGATGCGAGGGCGTTCCCCGGCGCATCGTCCAGCGGTTCGCCGCGGCGGGATGCGCGGACCTCGTCCCAGCAGCGGTTGGCCGCGATCCGGTGGAGCCAGGGGCCGAAGTCCCGCTTGCGGTCGAAGGTTGCGAGCCGGAACCGGGCCTTCATCATCACATCGCTCGCCAGATCGTCGGCCTTCCCGGGGACGAGCCGCCCGCAGAGTCCGAGCACCCGCGGATGGAACCACCGGAACAGGGTTGCCCATGCTTCAGACGCGTCCGCCTCGCTGCCCGGCGCCAGGTCGGAGTCCTGGCAGACAGCGACCAGGCGACGGATCTCGTCGGCACGCAGCATGCCCTCCTCCTTTCCCATACGGTTCGCCAGCGAGGAAAGTTACATGAGGTTGGCGCCGACGCCCGCCGCTCCCCGGCGCGTCCTCCTAGAATTGGCGGATGCCGGGTCCGCTGGAGAGGCGTGTCTTTCTCACCCCGAGGCGGCTGATCGCCGGGGCGCTCGCTGTTGTCCTCGTTGTGCTCCTGGCGGTTGCGGTCCGGGTGCTCGATCGGATGGCGCTCGCCTACACGACCGGACTTCGTCGCACCCCCGATTCGGCCGGCTTCGCCGGAGCCATTCCGCCGCGCACCGGGCCCACTCCCGGTGTCGCGTTCCTGGGCTTTTCGGTCCCCCGCGAGGGCGGCGGCTTCGTCATGCGCCGGGTGTCGGGCAAGGGACGCGACGCCGGGCTCGAAACCGGCGATCTGGTCGCGGCGGTGGACGGGGTCGCCTACGACGATTCGCGGGAGGCAACGGGGGCGCTGGTGCGCACCCGCCTCGCCGGGGACGAAGTAGTGCTGGACGTGGTGCGCGAGGGTCGCAACCTTCGGATCCGGCTTCGTCTCGACCCCTGGATCCGGCACCCCGGCGACCTGGGTCTTCCCTACGAGGATGTGGAAATTGCGTCCGGAAGCGGCTTCCTCCTGCGCGGCTGGTGGCTGCCTCCGCCGGAAGACACCGACGGGCGGGCGGTGATCTGGGTGCACGGCGCCCACTCCTCCCGCTTCCAGGCGCTCGAACAGGCGGGGGACATCTTCCGCCATCGCGGCTACGGGCTCCTGACCATGGATCTCTCCGGGCGCGGCGCCAGCGAGGGGCGGTACATCACCTACACCCTGAACGAGCGCCATGACGTCCGGGCGATGGTGGAATGGCTCCGCAACCGGCCTGAGGTGAACGCCGGGCGGGTCACCGTCTTCGGGACTTCGAACGGGGGAGCGGCGGCGATCTACGCCGCAGCGGAACTCGGCGATCTGCCGGCCCTTGCCCTCGACGCTCCCTACGGTGACCTCTGGGACGCCGCCGGATCGATGCTGGTCTCGCGCGGCGGTTCCCTCCTGCTCCGGGGGCCGCTCGCGCTGCTTGTCCGCATTCGCACCGGGCTCCACCTGAGGAGCGTGCGTCCCCGGGACGAGATCACTCGGATTCCCGGTCCGGTCCTGTTCATTCACGGTGACCGGGACCGGCAGGTCCTTCCGGAGCAAAGCGAAGTGATGCACGAGGCGCGTCGCGCCGCTGGGCTCCCCTCGATCCGGTGGGTGATCCCCGGTGGGGAGCACGGGTTCGACAACTATCCTCCCCGCGGGGTGTTCTGGAACCGGGTGGCGGATTTCCTGGACTCCGCCCTCGGCGGCCGCCCCGAGGGAAGGGAACTCTCCGCTCCGCCGCCGCGCGATCTCACCGTACCCCCCTGGCAACCTTGAACCGTCTCGCCTGTTTCGGACTCCTGCTGCTCGGGGCGGGGTGCGACGGCGGCGAACCGGGTTCCGGAACGATCGGGCCGACAGCCGGACGCGAGGCACTCGTTGCCGAAATTTCCTCAATGGTGGCGTCGGAGATGGAGGCGAAGCGCATTCCGGCGATGGCGGTGGCGCTCACCGACGGGACCCGCATTGCATGGGCGCGCGGTTTCGGGGAGGCCCGCCCGGGCGTGGCAGCCGATGCGGACACCCTCTTCCGGGTGGGATCGGTCTCCAAGCTGTTCACCGACATCGCCGTGATGGTGCGGGTGGAGGCCGGAACGCTGGAGCTCGACGCTCCGGTGGGGGAGGCGCTCCCCGGCTTCGCGCCTCCGGACGCCGGGGGAACGATCACCCTGCGCCAACTCATGGCGCATCGTTCGGGCCTGGTGCGGGAGCCTCCGGTCGGAAACTACTTCGACGACTCGCTCCCCTCGCTGGAGGCTACCGTTGCCAGTCTGAACGCGGCGCCGCTGGTCTTCCCGCCGGGCGCCCGCGAGAAATACTCGAACGCCGGAATCGCGGTGGTCGGAAGGGTGCTGGAACACGCTGCCGGGATTCCCTTCGGGCAGGCAGTACGGGAAGCCGTGCTGGATCCGTTGGGGCTCGAGTCCTCGTGGTTCCGGCTCGACGAGGCGCCCCCGGACCGGGTGGCCGACGGGGTCATGTGGAGTTACGACGGTCGGGAATTCCCCGCCCCCACATTTCCCCTCGGAATGGCGCCGGCGGGTTCCATGGTGACGAGCGTGCGCGATCTGGGCCGTTTCCTGACGCATCTGGCCGGGGGCGCCCTGCCCGGGGTACTCTCGGCGGCCGGTATCGAGGAGATGTGGCGGGTCGCGTTTGCGGAGGAAGCCGCCGGGAGCGGATTCGGCCTCGGATTCCGGATTGATGCGCTGGAGGCCGGCGGAGAGAGCCACCGGCTGGTGGGCCACGGCGGGGCGATCTACGGATTCTCCACCGAGCTCGCCTTCCTCCCCGATTCGGGGCTCGGCGGGGTGGTGGTGTCGAGTGTGGACTTCACCAATGCGGTTGCCGGCCGGATCCTGCGGCGGATGCTGCGTCTTGCGCTCGATCCGGGCGCCGCCGCCGAGCCGGCCACGCGGCCGCTGCCCGACGGACTTGCACTGCGACTCGACGGACGATACCGGAGCGACGACGGAGAGTCGTTGCGGATCCTGGCCCGCAGCGGGCGGGCGGAGGTCGAGATCGGCAGTTCCACGCTCGAACTGCGGTCGCTGGACGAGCCGGGCGCGCTCATCGTCGATTCCCGGCTCTCCTTCGGGCCGGTGTTCCGCCTTGACCCGGATGCCGATCCGGTCGGGGAGATCCGGGTCGGGCCGGGCGAAGGGATGCTGTTCCGGCGTGTCCGCGACGCGCCTCCTCCCCCGCCGCCGGCGGACCTGGCGCCGCTGATCGGAGAGTACGGCCCCGACCACAATATTCTCTTCGTCTTCGAGGACGAGGGAGAGCTGGCGGTGCTAGTCGAGTGGCTGGAGCGGTACCGGATGACTCGTTCGTCCGACGATCCCGACCGCTTCGCGTTCCCCGACCGGGGCCTCTATCCAGGAGAGTCGCTCCGCTTCCTTCGTGACCGGGAGGGGCGGGTGACCGGCGCCGATCTCGGCGGGATCGTCTTCGCCTGCCGTCCGACGCCGGGCGAGGGAACCTTCCGGGTGGAACCCCTGCTCCCGGTAGCGGAACTGAGGCGGATCGCCGAAGCCGCCTCCATGCCGGAGGAGGCCGGCGACTTCCTCGCCTCGGATCTGGTTCGACTCACCGATTTGGACCCCGAACTCCGGCTGGATGTGCGCTATGCCACCACCAACAACTTCATGGGGACGGCCTTCTACGACGTGGCCGACGCCTTCTTGCAGCGTCCGGTGGCCGAGGCGCTCCGGCAGGCAAACCGGGTGCTCGCCGGGCACGGCTATGCAATCTTGGTGCACGATGGCTACCGTCCCTGGCGGGTGACCCGGATGTTCTGGGACGCGACGCCCGAGCACCAGCGCATCTTCGTTGCCAATCCCGGGCACGGCTCCCGCCACAACCGGGGAGCGGCGGTGGACATCGGGTTGGTCCACCTCGATACCGGGGAACCGGCGCGCTTCGTTTCCGGGTACGACGAATTCTCCGAGCGGGCGTTCCCCGGCTATGTCGGCGGGACTTCGTCCGAGCGATACCGGAGGGAACTGCTTCGCCGCACGATGGAGCGGGAGGGATTCACGGTATACGAGAACGAGTGGTGGCACTTCGACTTCGATGGCTGGGAGCGTTACCGGATCGAGGATCGGGCGCTGCGGGACCTTCCCTGACACGATGCGGCTGTTCGATCTCCTGTCCGCCGAGGGTCGCGAGGCCGCCCGGATCCGCCGGGCGGCGCGATCGGTCACCGAGCGCTACGCACAACCCGAGGTGCGCCAGGACGCCGCCGAGCGGTTGCGCGCGATCGGAACCGGGGAGGCCATCTACCAGCTCGCCCGCCGGTTCACCATGACGGCGGGCAACCTCGAGCAGGATGACCAGGAGAAGCGCCGGGTCCGGGGGCTGCTGGTGGGGCTCGGGGATCAGGCAGTGGCTCCGCTCCAGCGCTACCTGCGGAATCACGACGAGATCACCTGGGCGATGGATGCGCTCGGGGAATTGGTTTCCCCGGACGCACTGGCGGAGCAGTTGCTCGAAGTCCTTCAGGATGGCGATCCGGTCGCCATCCGCGGCGGCAAGGCAGTCCAGATCGTCGGATTTCTGGCCGGGATCGAGAGCAACCGGGTAGCCGCCGGTCTCGTGCGCTGCCTGGACAGCCCGGACGACACCGTCCGGATCGCCGCGGTGGCTGCGCTCGGGGTGCATCGCGACCCCGGCGGCCGCGAACCCCTGCTCCAGCGGTTCGCGGCCGAAGAGGAGGATTCGGCGCGGGTGCGCATCGCCATTGCCGAGTTGTTCGTGGAACTCGAATGGGAGGTCCGGGGCTACCGGTCCGCCGTGGAGGAGAACCTTCCCCCGGGCTTTCGGGTGACGTCCCGGGGTCGCATCGTCCGCGGCGGATGACCGGATGAGTCCGCCGGCGCGGGAAGGCGTCCTTTCCGGAGACGCGGAACTCGTGGTGCGGTGCCAGGACTCGGAACGGCGCCATCGGGGGGCACGCCGCCGCTGTCTCCGACTGCGACCACGACCTTGGGAAGATCGCGCGACGGTTCGAGGGGCAACCCTCGCCGTGCGAAGCGTGATCCCCCCGGTCCCCGGCCGGATCCACTGACGTTGGCCTGGTCGTCGATCCTGGTGGTGGGGGGCTACCTCGTCGGGATCACCGTCTTCGGGATCCTGGTGGGGCGCCGCGACCGCTCGGTCACCGGGTACTTTCTGGCGGGTCGTTCCGCCCCCTTCTGGGCGGTTGCCGCCTGCATCGTTGCCACCGAGACCAGCGTCCTCACCTTCACCTCGATTCCGGGGTTTGCCTACGAAGGCGATTTCGGTTTTCTGCAGCTCGCGTTCGGCTTTCTGCTGGGTCGCGTCGTTATCGCCTTCGTCCTGCTCCCCGCCTATTTCCGGGGCGAGGTGGTCACCACCTACGAACTGCTCCTGCAGCGTTTCGGGGCGCGGGTCCGCAGCGCTGCGGCCGCCATCTTCCTGGTATACCGGAATCTTGCCGACGGAGTCCGGCTCCACGCCGCCGCCCTCATGGTGGCCATCGTCGCCGGAGTCCCCGAGTGGTGGTGCATCCTCGCCCTCGCCGGGGCGATGGTGCTTTTCTCCGAAGAGGGGGGCGTCACCGCGACCATCTGGACCGACGTGCTCCAGCTCGGGGTGTATCTGGCGGGCGCCGGGGTGATCGTGTTCGCCCTCATGGAGGGGACGGGCGGCGACGCTCTCGGCTGGATCGGCCCGGCGGCGGACGCGGGCAAGTTCCGGATCGTGTCCTCCGATTTCGACCTGACGGCGCCCTGGACGATCCAGGCCGGGATTCTCGGAGGAGTATTCCTGACCCTCGCCACCCACGGCGCCGACCAGTACCTCGCCCAGCGGCTGCTGGCGGCGCGTTCGCTCGGTCACGCCCAAGCCGGAATCGTGCTCTCCGGCGTCGGCGTGCTGGTGCAGTTCACCCTGTTTCTCGGCATCGGCAGCTGGCTCTGGCACTACTACGGGGGCCGCGAGTTCGCGCGCCCGGACGAAGTTCTCCCGACCTTCGTGGCCGAGAACCTGGGGGGCGTCGGCGCCGGGATCGCCCTCGCCGGGGTGGTGGCGGCGGCGCTCTCGCCGTCGCTCGTGAGCCTCGCCTCCACCGCCGTCCGTGATTTCTGGTTGCCGTGGACGGAGCGTCGCCGCGACCTCCCGCCAGCGGAGCGGGACCGGCGCCAGGTGCGGGTCGGGCGGCAGCTGGTGGTCGTCTGGGGAATCGTGCAGACGGTGGTGGCGCTTTGGGCCCAGCGCGCGCCGTCGGCGCTCGAGGCGGGACTTTCCATCCTCTCCTACGCATCCGGCCCCACCGTCGGCGCCTTTCTGCTCGCCGTTCTCTCCCGCAGCGCGACTCCGAATGCGGTGCTGGCCGGGATGGGCGCGGGATTTGCCGCTCCGGCGCTGGTGCGCCTCGGTGGGATTCCGCTGGCGTGGACCTGGGATGTGCTGCTCGGGTCGCTCACTACCGCGGCGGTCGGACTGTGCCTCTCCCGGGGAAGGCAGCGAAACCGGTGAACCGTCTCGTCAACCGTCTCTCCCGGGCCCTCGCCCCCGTCCTCCGCTGGCGGATCGGCTCGATTGTTCTCCTTTCCTTCTCCTCGGGGCTGCCGCTCGGGTTGGTCTGGATCGCCATCCCCGACTGGCTTCGCGACCAGGGAGTGGACATCAGGCTGGTGGGGCTGTTCACCCTGGCGCAGGCGCCCTGGACCTTCAAGTTCCTCTGGTCTCCGTTCATGGATCGCTATGTCCCCGGGTTCTGGGGGCGCCGGCGCGGATGGATGGCGGTTTCGCAGTGTGTTCTGCTGGGAGCGTTCCTGTGGCTCTCCGGTGTGACCGCCACTTCCGAGGCCATCCTGGTGGTGTTCGCGCTTGCGCTCGCCATCGCCGTGGCGTCGGCCTCCCAGGACATCGCGCTCGACGCCTACGCAGTGGAGGCGCTGGCGCCGGAGGAGCAGGGAGTCGCGGTGGGCGCGCGTCATGCGCTCTACCGGGCCGCGATGCTGGTTTCGGGTGGCGGGGCGATCAGCCTCGCAGCCTCCCGCGGTTTCGGCACGGTGAACGCGCTGCTGGCGCTGGTGTTCCTCCCGATGCTGCTCATCACCTGGCGGGCGCCCGAGACCGGCGCCGGCGTCGCCGCTCCGACCACCCTGAAGGACGCCGTCTGGAAACCGCTGCTGGAGGCGCTCGGTCGTCCCCGCGCTCTCGAGATCCTGGCCTTCGTCTTCTTCTACAAGTTCGCGGACAACCTGGCCCAATCGCTCACCCGGCCCTTTCTGGTGGACATGGGATACAGCGGCTTCCATCGGGGGATCGCGCTTTCCACCATCGGCCTGATCGCCGCCGTGGCATCCACCTTCGCGGGCGGAATCGTGACGACCATGATGGGCCTCGGTCCCGCGCTCTGGCTGTTCGGCATCCTCCAGATCGTGTCCAACATGGGCTATTTCTTCGTTGCCGGCGCCGGAGGGAGCCTCGCCTGGATGTACGGGGCCACGGCCTTCGAACTGGTTTCGTCGGGGCTCGGCACCGGCGCTTTCTCGGTGTTGTTGCTGCGGATCACCGACCACCGATTCTCGGCGACGCAGTATGCCCTCTTCTCGAGCCTGTTCGCGCTGCCCCGCATCCTCGCCGGGCCGGTCACCGGGTACGCGGTGGATGCGCTCGGCTGGCGGACCTTCTTTCTTTCCACGATGGCCATGGGAATCCCCGGGCTGATCCTGTTGCACCGCTTCTCCCCGCTGGGAGTCCGCGATCCGCAGTTCCACACCGGCGGTGCGGTGCCGTCCGGGCCCGGCTCCTGGTCGCGGGGGCTGTGGCTCCGGATCGGTCTCGGCGTAATGGTGGGAGGAACGCTCAGCCTCCTCATCGCCGCCGCGCTGACCGCGCTTCGGCTGCTGCGGGCGGATCCGGAGGCGGATTTCTCGCTGGCAGCCGGTTTGGAACGGATTCTGCATCCCGAGAACGTTCCCGACGTGGTTCAACTCACCGGTATCGTGACCCTCGCACTCGTCTCCGGCCTCCTGGTCGCCGCCTTCGGACTGGCGCGCGGCGAACGCCGCGCTTCCGGAGACGGTTCATGAGGCGCTTCGTCGCGTCGGGTCTCCTGTTGCATCTCGCGGCGTCCGTCGGGCTGGCGTTCGAAGGGCGCGTCCTGGATCCGGCCAGCGAGCCGGTCGAGGGCGCGCTGGTCCAGGTGCTCGGGCATCCGGGGAGTGCGACCACCGACGCCGATGGCCGGTTCGTGTGGCAGCCGGACCCGGCGGCCCCGTTTCACGTCCTGGTGGTGCTTCCCGGAGACCGCTACACCAAGCCCATTCTGGTCCCCGAAGTGACTCCCCTGGTGGTACTCCGGGTCCAACCCCTCTCGCTGACCGAGAGTGTGACCATTACCAGCGGCGCGGTTTCCCGGACCGATGCCGCTCCCGGAAACGCCCCGGCGGTTGTCTCCGGCGAAGCGATTCGCGCACGGCAGGCGCCGCGCCTCGTGGATGTACTGGAGGCGGTACCGGGGACGGCGCGGAGCAGTGACCTGCACGCCGGCGTCCCGTCGATCCGCGGCCTTTCGCGGGGCCGCACCGTGTTGCTGGTGGATGGCGCCCGGGTCACGACCGAGCGCCGGGCCGGCCCCAGCGCGACCTTTCTGGATCCCTTTTTCCTCGAAGCGGTGGAGGTGGTTCGCGGCGCCTCCTCGGTTGCCTACGGCTCCGACGCCTTCGGGGGTGTGATCCACGCCCGCACCCGGCGTCCGTCGCCGGACGACCCGCTTCGCATCCGGGCGCGGGCCAGCGGGGGCGCGGGCCTTCCGGAGGCGAGTTTCGGCGCCGAGGTGAGTGGCGGGGTGGGGGATACCGGGTTGCTCCTGCAGGTGCGCCGCCGGGAGTTTGGCGACTACGGGACTCCCGAGGGCCCGGTGGAGGGATCCGGTGCGAAGGACTACGGGGTGCTGCTCCGTGGATTGTCCCGGTTGGGTGGCGGACGCCTCGGTGTCTCGGTTCAGCTGGATGCCGGCCGTGACATCGGCCGGCCTCGCCGGGCCTCGTCACGCATTTCGTATCCGAAGGAGGACTCCGTCCGGTTGCTCGTGGACTACGAGTTCGCTCCCCGCTGGGGGTTCGGCCGGTTGGAGGCGACCGGTTTCTACGGCCGCCACCGGGTGATCACGCGGAGGGAGTCGCTGACGGCGTTTACCGGATCGCTGGTGGGCGCCGAGGATTTCATGCTGCGCGCCCGCGGATTTCGTCCCCTTGGCAGGGGGCGGCTGGAGCTCGGGTTGGAGGCGCTCGACCGGTTCGGACTCGAGACCGGGGTGTGGACGACCGGGTGGGACGAGGCATGGATACTCACCGCGATCGAGGGGTTTTCGCAGCTTCATGGCGCCCGGAGAAGGGAGTCTGCAGCCTTCGGCTTCGCCGAAATTCCGCTCGGCGCCCGGTACCGCGGCAGCGCCGGAACCCGGTTTTCGTTCGTCCGGGCCGAGGGGGGCCCTTCGCTGGGCGGGCGGACATCGCATGCCAACGGGGCGTTGTCCGGGTTCCTCGCACTGCGCGCCGATCCGGTTCCCGGCTGGGCCATCACCGGCCAGATCTCCCGCGGGTTCCGGGATCCCACGCTTTCCGACCGGTACTTCGTCGGCCTGAGCGGAAGGGGAGTCGTGTTCGGAAATCCCTGGTTGCGGCCCGAGCGCGCCCTGCAGCTCGATGCCGCGCTTCGCTTCGACGGGGACCAGGTGCACGGCGGACTCTTCTCCTACCACTACCGGATCCGAGATCTGGTGGAACGCTTCGAAACGTGGCCCGAGATCTTTCATTTCAAAAACAGCGGCGAGGCGATGCTCTCGGGTCTGGAATTGGAGCTGAGCTTCGGGGACGATGCGCCGTTCCTGCTGGATGTCGCCGCCGGGGTCGCGCGCGGCCGAACCGCGGCAGGGGAGGCGCTCGACGGCATCGCCCCCGCCACCGTGCGTGCCGCGATCCGGCGCCGGATCCGGGAGGAGGCCTTCGTGGAAGCGGTGTTCCACGGTTTCGCCGCCCACCGCGCGCCCGGGCCGACCGAAGTGGAGACCGGCGCCTACGCCCGGGTGGACGTCGCCTTCGGTGCTCCGCTCTTGGCCGGCACCGCGATCCGGATCTCCGGGCGAAACCTGCTGAACGCCGCCTATCCGATCAGCGCCGATCAACGGGCGGTGCTCGCACCGGGACGGACGGTGGTGGTGACGGTGCTCCTGACCCTCGACGATTGAATGGTCGCCCGGGAGGAACGCAAGCCCGACTCCCGGGAGCGGCCCCGGATTACCGGATCAGTCCGGCGATTCGGTCCGCGAGATCACCGAAGTCCTCCGGACACTTGTTCCGGATGGCGCGGATGTTTCGGGCCGCCTCCGTGGCGAGGACGCGCCGTTCCTCGTCGGCGAGCACTCCGAGTCCGCGCTGCGCGACAAGTCGCCGGAACCAGGTTCCTTCACGTGCGTTTCGCGTCGCACCTCCCTCCATGACCAGCTTCGGGGAAGCTTCAGCCCGGCGAGTACCCAAGCCTCCAGTTCTTCCCATGCGTTCACCGCGAGGAAGCGCTCACCCAGGGTTCTTTCGATCCGGTCCAGCTGGTCTCGTCTGCCCTCCTCCCTGTCCCGATCCACACACAATATGAAGAAGTCCGCCATTTGATGGTCCGCGACGATGCGATGAAGTCGTTCGATCTTGAGCGCTTCGCGCACGCCGCCGAGGTTCGGATCGCGGCAGGTGGTCACTTTCGCCCGGGGCTTGCCGAGGCATGGGAACAGGGCGGAGAAGAGAGGCTCGAGGATATGCCGGTCATGGGTGGGGTCCTCCGGAATGAGGAGGATTTTCAAGAGATGGCTCGTTCCGGTCGGGCTATCGGAACCTCCTGGTCGTCGTCCAGGAAATACAGCACGGTCTCCATCCACAGATTGCGCAACTGCTCACCCATCCTCCCCTCCTTTCGCAGCCGCGGAGCTTCGGGCAGTTCCGCCAAGCGATGCACGGAGGTGGCCTCGTGGCCGGGGATGCGGGCGAGCACCGACGAATCCTCGAACGTTCGATCGTGGATACGGTCAAGGACTTCGGGTGAGTGCGTGGTCGCGATCACCTGCAATTTGTTGCCTTCGATCCGCTTCTCGATCAACCGGATCAGAAGTTCGATCCGGCTCGGGTGAAGGCCGGTCTCGATCTCGTCAACAAAATATGTGTTGTTTTCGGTGCTGAGACATGCGGCAAGAAACACCAAAAAGCGCAATGTTCCGTCCGAAATGTTGCGGACCCCGAAGGTCGACCCGCCCTGCCGAACCTGCAGATGCATGTTCCCATCGGGATCCGGGATGAAGTCGAGGTCATCGATGTCGGTCGGAGTGAGTTGCCGGACCCAGCTGATGAGGTCGGCCTTCCTGGTGGGATTGCGACACAGCTTCTCGAGTGGGGACACGAAGTTCCTGCCCGTTTCATTAATCATGGCGTGCTCTGTTCCGGGTTGGCGGAGATCCAGGGGAACGAGAGTGAGGAGCCGGATCCCCATGAGCGCCTTCAGGACATCAAGGCCGTCCTCCCACCAATCCGGCTTGGGTTCAGCGACCACTCTCGCCCCCAGGTCGGTACGCCGGGGCGGCGAAGCTCGGGGATGACATCCTCGCGCGGTCGTTTCAAGGACACCACCCTCGGATTCTTCCCGTCTTGCGACGCCAACAGCAGTTCCTCTCCGACAATACGGACCGCACGCGGTTCGGCCGGGGAGCCAGCGAAGACGATCCGGTACCCCAGGTCCCTCCCGTCCCGTCCGGGGATCGCGACCTCGAGCGAGGCGGAATCGGCGCCGTCCCGGATCGGCTGGCCCCGCCCGTCGAACATGTCGTTCAAGTCCTGGGAGATCGAGGCCAGCAGGAGAACGCGAAGAGCGTCGCCGATGTTGCTCTTGCCGGTGGCGTTCTCGCCAACGAGCACGCTGAACCTGCCGAAGTGGATGGTGGCGTCCCCAAAGCTCCTGAAGTTCCGCAGGCGAAGCGACTTGATCATGGTCCGCTTCAGACCATCAGCGGCCGGAGGGCGCGGAGGCCCGCGAGGGCGCGTTCCACGTGTTCCCCGGTGTTGTAGATATGGGGCGAGAGCCGGAATCCGCCGGCGGTGGAGGCGGCGATGCCGTGCTCCTCGTACATCCGCGAAAAGACCTCGCGGCTGTTTTCCGCAGGGACGCGGATGATGACCACGCCGGCAGCCATGGTGTCGTCGTCCGGGGTCACGAGGGACAGCCCCAGTTCCCGTGCTCCCCGCCGGATCCGTCGCGCCAGGGCCATCATCCGGGCTTCGACCGCGGCGACTCCGATCTCCTGATGGAACGCGGCGGTGGTCGCCATGGCGGCGATGCAGGCGTCGTCCCGCTGCCCCATGGACTCGAACTTCCGGGCGCCGCGCGGGTCGGGGTCGGCATCGTTCCCCCAGCCGGGCGCCACGACCGAAGGCCAGAGGGCGGGGATGTGTTCGGAGCGGATCACCAGCACGCCGCACTCCTTCGGCCCACAGAACCACTTGTGGGAACTCGTGGAGTAGGTGTCCGCCCCGAGTGCGCGGGTATCGATCCGGAGGGCGCCGAAGCCCTGGGCGCCGTCCACGTGGACGTGGATGTCACGTTCGTGCGCCGCGTCCGCGATCTGCCGCACCGGGAGCCGGATCCCGGAGACATTGGAAACGTGGGTGATTGCGATCAGCTTCGTCCGCGGGGTCACGGCCTCCACGAAGGGCGCCGCCAGATCGGCCGGGCCCGCTGGCGCCGCGGGCGTCGGGACCCGCCGCACCGAGAAACCGTCCCGGGCGGCCCGGACGTCCCAGGCCACGTTGTTGGTCGGGTGGTTCTGGTCCCACAGCACCACTTCGTCGCCCGGGCCGAACGAGACGCCGGCGCTCACGATGTTGTTGGCTTCGCTGGTGTTCCGCACGATGGCCACTTCGTCGGGGTCCGCTCCCAGCATCCCGGCGAGGGCGGTGCGCGCCTCTTCCCGGAGGCTCCCGAACTTGTCGCGGTTCTGGAAGGAGCAGTCCCGGTCCACGTCCCGCGTGAGTTCGCTCACCCGGTCCGCCACCATCCGGGGTGACGGGCACAGGTTGGCGGCGTTCATCGGCACCTTCGCCTCGGTGAAGGGGAACTCCCGGCGGACGAGCCGGAAATACGCTTCCTGGTCCTCGGCGGCGACGGAGCCGAGTGCCGGCAGGGTGAGTGCGGTGCCGAGAAAGCCGCGGCGGGTGGTGGTGAAAGGGGATGATTCGGTCATGGGGTTTCGAGTCTACCCCGCGCTCCGGGGTTGCGCTTCCGCACCCCGGAGCACCCTTCGGAACAGTACGGGGCATGTCATCGAGGTAACTGCGGCGATGAGGACGGCGACTGCCCGGTCCTGCTGATCCAGCAGGCCGATTTCCATGCCCACGGTGGCCACCGCGACCACGATGCTGAGGCGGGCCGAGAGCAGGAACCCGGCAGCCGCGGCGGCCCGGAAGGAGTACCCCCACAGCATGTACAGCATGGCCGGCAGGAACTTCACGACAAAGGCGACCAGGATGATGAGGGCCGCCCGGGTCAGGAGATCCCGGTCGGCAAGGGCAGCCACATCGAAGCGCAGGCCCACGTTGATGAAGAAGATCGGGATCAGGAAACCCCATCCGATACCGGACAGCTGATGCCGGAGACCCTCCGGCGGCCGGAAGAGGAGCGCGAACACGCCCCCGGCGAGGAAGGCGGCGAGGATCGGCTCCACGTCGAGGGCCGACGAGAGGCCCACGAATACGAGCAGCAGGGCCATGGCGCCGCGGATCCCCATCTCGTCGGGATCGCCCTTTCGGAAGAGGCGGTCCGCGCCCATCGGATGCCACCACAGCAGGAGTTTCAGCACCCGAAGTGCGAGGACCACGAGAATCAACAGCGCCGGTCCGCCGATGAGCTCCGGTCCCCAGCCGTCCCGGGTCCAGATGGTGATCTCCGCAACGAGCAGGAGTGTCACCAGGTCGGCAATGATCGCGGAGACCAGGATGGCCTGACCGATGCTGGTGCTGGTGATGCCGGCGCTGCGCATGCTGGGGAGCACCAGCGCGGCCGACGTGGTGGCAAGCACCGGAGCGTAGAAGAGCTTCAGATCCAGCCAGATGGTGGCGGCAAACGAGAGGCCGAGGGTGCCCGCGAAGACGAGAAGTGCCTGGTGGACGGGTTTCGGCCCGCCCCGCCGGAGGGCTTCGAAATCCACCTCGAAACCGGCCAGGAACATGAGCATGAGCAGGCCGATTTCCGCGATCTGGTCCAGGCTGGCGCTTCCTTCCACCAACCCGAGCAGCGGGCCCACCAGGACCCCGAAGAGGATCTCGACCACGACCGCCGGCACCCGGATGGCGCTCGCCACCGGCGGCAGCAGGAAGGCGGCGATCCCGATGACGACGAGCGTTCCGGACTCGTGCATCAACCGGTGGGAGGCGGCAGCATGGCGATCAGGGAACGGAGGGTAGCCTTAACCGATGCCCGGCTGGACGCCTTTTCTGCTCCTCGCGCTCGCGGCGCAGGCGGTGGACCCGGGGCTCACCGCGGTGGCCGGGGTGGAGGTGGGACACCACGAACTCGAGGGTCTCCCCACCGGTTGCACCGTGGTACTGGTGCGGGACGGCGCAACGGCAGGGGTGGATGTCCGAGGTTCGGCGCCGGGAACGCGCGAGACCGACCTGCTGAACCCGGTCCATACCATCCAGGAAGTGCATGCGGTGGTGCTCTCCGGGGGGAGCGCCTTCGGCCTCGGAGTGGCGGACGGCGTCATGCGCTGGCTGGAGGAAGCGGGGATCGGTGTTCGGGTGGGTCGCCACCGGGTGCCGATTGTTCCGGCGGCGATTCTCTTTGATCTGGGGGTTCAGGGGGTTCCGGCAATTCGTCCGGGCCCCGATTGCGGGTACCGGGCGGCGGGAGCCGCCGGATCCGGCCCGGTTCGGAGGGGAAATGCCGGTGCCGGCGCCGGCGCCACCGTGGGCAAGAGCCGGGGCATGCGGTTCGCAATGAAGGGCGGGGTCGGCAGCGCTTCGATCCGGGTGGGGGAGGGGGACGGATCGTTCACGGTCGCGGCGCTGGTCACCGTGAATGCGGTGGGGGACATCGTGGATCCCGCCAGCGGAGACATCGTGGCCGGAATCCGCGACCCCGGGGGCGGCTTTGCCGATGCCCGCGAACTGCTGTTCGCGCCGGCGCCGTTTCCGGTTCCCCCGCCGGCCGGGGCGAACACGACCATCGGAGTGGTTGCGGTGGATGCCCCGCTCGATCAGGCCGAGGCCACCAAGGTGGCTCAGATGGCGCATGACGGGCTCGCCCGCACCATCTACCCGGCACACACACCCGCGGACGGGGATACCCTGTTCGTGGTTTCGACCGGCGTCGGGGCGGCGGCGCCGGTGGGCCGGGTCGGGGCCCTGGCCGCGGAGGTCGTGGCCCGCGCGGTCCTCGATGCGGCGCGCTCGGCCGAGTCGCTTCCGGGTTTGCCCGCGGCACGGGATTTTCCGGACCGCTGATCGCTGGATCCGAGGCGGCGTCGGTGAAGCGCTGGGTGGACGGAGCCGCCCTCGCTGCGGGCGCCGGTTACGCCGTCCTTGCCTGGCTTGCCCGCGCACCGGGGGAGCCGAACCCCTGGGCGTTCCTCGCGCTCGCCGGCGCGATCCAGTTGCTCGCAGTTGGTGTGTTCGTCCTCCTTGGCCGTCGCGCCGCGGCGCTCTCCGGGAGGCGGGTATTGGGCTACGCCCTCGTCTTCCGGCTGATCGGGGTGGTTGGCGGTCCCTTTCTGGAGGACGACCACTTCCGCTATCTCTGGGACGGGTATCGCTTTGCCGAGGACGGGACTCCCTACGGAGCGCCGCCGGAAGCGTGGTTCGGAGACCCCGGCGTTCCCGGGGAGTACCGGATGATCCTCGATCAGGTCAACAATCCGGATCTCCCCACCGTCTACGGACCGACGGCGCAGGTTCTCTTCCTGCTCGCCCGTTACCTGTCCCCCGCCCGGATCACGGGCCTCCAGATCCTGCTGGTCGGGTTCGACCTGCTGCTGATTGCGCTGCTGTTGCGGCTGGCGCCGACTCGCGCGGTCCTGCTCCATGCCTTCTCGCCGCTGGTGGTGAAGGAAGTGGCCTTCGCGGCCCACCCGGACGGTTTCGCGGTATGCCTGCTGTTCGCGGCGGTCGTGCTCTCGCTTCGGAGGCGATTTTCGGGTGCGTCCCTGATTCTCGCGTTCGCCGTCGGCGCCAAGGTATTCGCCCTCGCTGCGGCGCCGTTCGTGCTGTGCCGCGCCGGCTGGCGGCATCGGGCGGCGTTCCTGGCCACCCTCACGCTCCTCTATCTGCCGTTTGTGCTCCAGGGCGGTACTGATCTCTCCACCCTGCTCGTCATGGCCCGGGAGTGGCAGTTCAACGCCCCGGTCTTCGGGGTGCTGGCGATGTGGTTGCCCGACGGAGCGGCGCGAATCGTCTGCGGAACGCTCTTCCTGTCCGTGGCCGCTTTGCTCTTCGAGCGCTTTCGGCGCGAATCCGCGACCGTGTTTCGGGGGGATCTGCTCTTCGGGGCGCTCCTCGTGCTCGCTCCGGTGGTGAATCCGTGGTACCTGCTCTTCGTGCTGCCCTTCTCGGTGGTGCACCCCACGCCATGGGCGTGGACGGCTTCCGGATCGGTGCTGCTCTCGTACCTGACCGGACTCAACCTGAATGACCTGAGCCTCCACCCGTATGGGCATCCCGATTGGGTGCTCCCGGTGGAGTACGGCCTGATCGGGCTCGCCGCGGTTGCGGGCTTCGCTCGACGCCGTCTCAGGGGACGGTTCGGGTCGAGGCGTTGAGCGCCCAGTCGTACTCGTACTCGAAGCCGCCGTCGAAGCTCTCGATCTGCCTGGCGAGTTCCGGCGCCGCGTACTGCAGCAGGTGTTCGATCACTCCCGCCTCGTTGCCGCCGAAATCCTCCACGAACCAGTTGTAGATGCTGGACGCCACCCCGAAGGACTCGTCGAGGATCTCCACACCACGCGGGTGGTTGATGTAATCCCGGGCTCCCTGTTCCAGCATCTCCTCCAACCGGTCGGCGGTGTACGCCTGCGGCGCCAGGTTGGGGCATCCGCGACTCGCGCAGTTCACGGCATAGTGGATACGGGGATCCTTCCATATGGGGCGGAGAATGTCGTGCTCGATGTTGTCGAGTGTGAGGTCCCGGCCCAGCAGCGTGGCGTGCGCATCGCCCCACGGTCCCTGTTTCGGAATGATGCTCCGGGAGATGTCCCGGATGGAATCCACCGGGTACCCGTCGACGACCACTTCCACCGTCAGCGCGTTGTAGAAGTTGATCCAGTACGCCATCTGTTCGTCCCGGCGGTAACGCCGCGGATCCACCTCCTGGAGCATGGCGAGGTAGCTCCCGAGCCGCGCCCGGTCCGCGGCGTTCGCCTTGAGCGACGCGTAGTCGAAAAGGTGGATTCCGGACTCGTCGCCAGTGTTCAGGTAGACGTCGAGGATCGCCTGCCACTCGTCGTGGGCAAGGGAATCCGGGTTGGTCTCGTCATGTTCGGCGAAGGACATGCCCGTGTCCGCCCCCGGCCCGGAACAGGAAACCGTTGCGGTGAGGCCCGGCGCCAGGACAAGGGCGGGAAGCCACCGGGGAACGGCACGCCGTCCGCAAATGGTCGCGGCGGCGTCCGTTCCCGTCATTCGGGCCGGGGGAAATTCACTCGAAGGTCGAGCCGAAGGTATACGTGATTCCGCCGCCGAAAATCTGCGATGCGGCGGTGTTGCGTCCGTCCAGGACCTGGCCGAAGAAGGCGTTCAGCCCGATTCCCTCAGTCAGATTCACCACCACCCGGCCGCCAGCGAGGTGGATGTCCTCCTGAAGCTCGGGGAAGCGATCGGGGCTGAACCCGGGCCCGCCGATGTCGAGGCCGGACTCGTTTCCATTGACGATCCGGTAGTCGGCGGCCAGGGTCACCTGGTCGCTGAGAATGAGGTACCCGGACAGGTTCACGAACACGTCGGAGGGGATGTCCTCCGTCCGGTAGCGGTAGCCGCCTTCCGCCGAAAACCCCACGCGGTCCACGAACTGGCCCACCAGGACCGATCCTTCGAAGCCGTTGCCGCCGTCACCGAGCGAATTGATGTGGCCGGTTTCATAGGGGCCGGCAACGATCACTCCGCCGCGCAGCGCCACACTTGGCATCCCGGTGACGAGTTCGTCGGAGATCCGCCAGGTGACGCTCACATTGGTGTCGATGAGACCACTGAAACTCTCCTGGGGTGTCGGGCCGACCGGTCCGGGAATGAAACTCCGGGCGAATCCGGACCGAAGATCCACCGAGACGGCATCGGAGACCGCGTAGCTGATCCCCAGCCATCCGGTGTTCTGCGAGAGTTCGGCGCCGTTCCCCGGAGTCGGGCCCCGCTGATCGGCGCGGAAGAACTCGGTGGCCGCCTGCCGTCCGAACGAAATGCCCACCGAGCCCGTGCCCGGCTCTCCGATCCAGGGCGTGGCCTGCGCCAGGGCGCCCCGAGCCGGCGCCAGCACGAGCGCCGCCAGCAGGACGGTGCGAAGCAGTCGTGTCCCCGGCATGTTTCCGGAGATCCCTTTCCGGTGGCGCCGGATCACAGCTTGAACCGCCGTGACAGGAAGTAGTGGACCAGTTCCATCCGGAGCTGGCAGTCCTCCACGCCTTCTCCGCAAAGCGCCTGGACGGCACCGTCGTCCGGCGACCCCGTCGTCCCGCCATCGTAGGCGGCTTCGAGGCTCGCGGTCAGGCTGGTCGCCCGCTCCTTGTCCAGTTCACTCAGGGCGACGGGACATCCATCGCACACCAGATCCTTGAAAGTCAAGGCCTTCCCCTGCGAGTAGGCGGCGCGCGGACTGAGCTTGCCGGCGCCGATCCCGATGGAACCGGAACCCGCCGCATACGCGGCGCCGGCACCCAGGGCAGCGAGGCCCAGGGCAGTCAGAAAGGCTTTCCGTCTCATGTTCCGTACCTCCTGGTCGGAATCTGCCGGCGGGAACTCGGAGCGGCCAGCGATTTGCGGCCTTCTGGGGCCCGGTGCCCGGCAGAGCGGCAACCGGCGCCGGTTGCGTAGTCTAGTCGCTCATCCCCATGGGTCCCCACCTGTACGTCCTCTCCGGATATGCGGTCCTGCTGGTGGCGGCGGGTTTTCTGGTTTCACGCGGGGTGCGTTCGGCGTCCGGGTTCTTTGTGGCCGGTCGCGCACTCCCGGCCCGGCTGGTCTTCGCCACCGTGCTGGCGGCGAACATCGGAGCCGGTTCGACGGTCGGTGCTGCGGCGCTCGGGTACGAACACGGGCTCGCCGCCTCGTGGTGGGTCGGGGCCGGCGGAATCGGAACCCTGATCCTCGCCGTCTGGCTGGGGCCCCGAATCTGGCGGGTGGCCCGGGAGCACCGGCTCCATACGGTCGGGGACTTTCTCGAACTCCGTTATGGAGTCGCCGTTCGGGTCGCGCTCACGGCATTGCTGCTGGTGGCGACCCTGTTCGTCCTGGCCGCCCAGCTCATGGCCGCCGGGGTGCTGGTGGAGGCGGTGACGGGACTTCCCTATCCGGTGGCGGTAACCGCCTCGGCGCTGGTGATGACGCTTTACTTCGCGGCCGGCGGCCTCCAGGGCGCCGCCGTTGTCAACCTGATCCAGCTCGGTGTATTGGTTGTCGGGCTGCTGCTGGCCGTTCCGTGGGCGCTTCTTGCCGCCGGCGGGACATCCGGAATCCGGAGTGCGCTCGCCGGGCCGGTGCTCGACCCCCTTGCGGAACCGGCGCTGGCCCTCCGGTACTCGGCGCTCCTGATCCCGGCCTTCCTCTCGTCGCCGGGCATCCTCCAGAAGGTGTTCGGCGGGCGCGACGAGCGCGCGGTCCGACGCGGGCTGCTCGGAGCGGGCGCGGCCATGCTGCTCTTCGCTTCGGTTCCCCCCCTGCTCGGCCTCGCGGCCGCCATATTGCATCCCGGGCTCGAACGCCCCGACGCCGCGCTGCCGACCTTGCTGGTGGCTTCGCTGCCGATCTGGCTCGGGTGTCTCGGAGTGGCGGCCCTCTTTTCCGCCGAGATCTCGAGCGCCGACGCCGTGCTTTTCATGCTCTCCACCTCCCTCGGGCGCGATCTCTACGGTCGATTCCTGAATCCGGGGGCTCCGTCCGGGAAAGTGCTCCTCGCTGCCCGTCTGGGCGCGTTCGCCGGCGGGATTGCCGGGACGCTGCTTGCGATTCTCGGCAAGAGTGTCGTGGATTCCCTTACCGTTTTCTATTCCCTGCTGGGCGTCTCGCTGCTTGCTCCGGTGGCGGTCGGACTCCACCGGATTCCGGTTCGTCGATCGGCCGTGCTTCCCTCCGTCGGGACCGGGGTGGCCGTGTATCTTGCCGGCGCCGCGGCGGACTTCCTTTCCCCGCCGCTTCTCGGAATCGGCGCCTCGGCGCTCGTGCTCCTTCTCGGCAGCCTTCCCTTCGGCCGCGCCATGCGCCCCGGTTAGCGCCGGTCCCCGGGCGCGTCGGATGCGTGATCCGGTTCGCGGGCTGTTATCATTCCCGCTTCCTGGCGGCCGGGGTTTCCTCGCAGCCACTTCAATCCGATCGATATGCTGAACATCAGACTCGCCCGCACCGGACGGAAGCGGGACGCCCACTTCCGGGTCGTCGTGGCCGACTCGCTGCGCGGCAAGGTGGGGCGCATCGTGGAGACGGTGGGTCACTACCACCCGCGCATGCCGGGCGATGCCGAAGGTCGGGTTCAGGTGAACGAGGAGCGCGCCCGGTACTGGCTCGGCTGCGGAGCGCGGCCGAGCCAGACGGTGCGGAATCTCCTGAAGGGGCTTTCCTCGTCGCCGGCCGGATCCGCGGATCTACCGGGCTGACCGGCCGGCGGGCCCGGGATCTCTGCCGGATTCCTCCGTACTTTCCCATAACTTCATTCGCGAGCATGTTCCCGGGGGATTTCGATCATGGGCGCCGGGAGAATGCTGGATGGTGGGGCGGGGGGCCGTGAGTCCCGCCCGGTCGCCGAGGTGGTGGTGGGCATCATCGGTCGGACCTTCGGGAGGCGGGGAGAGGTTTTTGTCGAGCCGCTGAACGGCTCTCCGGAGCGCTTCAGCGGAATCCGGTTTATCAGGGTGGGTCGGCCCGGAATTGCGGCGGTCCGGCGGGAGATCCTCTCCTCCCGGGTTCTGAAGGGGCGGCCGGTGCTCCGCTTCGACGGGGTGGAGGACATCGGGTCCGCCGAAGCGCTGCGCGGCCATGAACTGCGAGTCCCCGAATCCGAACGCGAACCGCTTCCCGAGGATGCCTTCTACTTCGACGAACTGGTCGGATGCCAGGCCGAGTCGCCCGCCGGCGCTTCGATCGGGGAGGTCGCGGCCGTGGAGGAGGCGGGCGGCGGCGTCCTGCTGGTGGTGCGGCGCCCCGATGGGGGAGAGGCCCTGATTCCGTTCGTCGCGTCGATCTGTCCGGTGGTGGATTCCGCCGCCCGGCGCATCGTCATGGATCCGCCGGATGGGCTCCTGGGGGTGAACGGCTGAATGCGCGTCGACATCCTCACCCTGTTCCCGGAAATGTTCGGCGGGGTCTTCGAGCACGGAATCACGCGCCGGGCCCGGGAGGCCGGGATCCTCGACGTGCACCTCCATCAGCTCACTGACTGGAGCGACGGTCGCTACCAGCGTGCCGACGATGCTCCCTATGGAGGGGGGCCGGGAATGGTGATGCGGGTGGAGCCGCTGGTTCGGGCGGTGGATGCGATCACTGCCATGGATTCCGCGGTTCCCCGGGTGGTGCTCATGTCCCCCCGCGGGATATCGCTCGGCCAGCAGCTGGTGGCCGAGCTTGCCCGGGAGGCGAGGGTGCTGCTGGTCGCCGGTCGTTACGAGGGCGTGGACGAACGGTTCCTTGCGCTTGCCGGTGCCGAGGAGGTCTCGGTCGGGGACTATGTGCTGTCCGGTGGCGAGATTCCGGCCATGGTGGTCGTCGAGGCGATGACCCGCCTGCTGCCCGGGACCCTTGGAGATGACGCCTCGGCGGTCGAGGATTCCTTTTCCAACGGGTTGCTCGAGTACCCGCAGTACACCCGGCCCGCCGTCTGGCGCGGTGCGGAGGTTCCCGCCGTCCTCCGTTCCGGGGATCACGCCGCGGTGCGCCGCTATCGGCTCGAGCAGTCGGCGCAGTTGACCCGCGCCCGCCGCCCCGATCTCTATCAGAAGGCAGTTGCCGCCGGAGTCCTGCCCGCGGCCCGTTCCGCCGGCTCCGTCCGGCGCCGGCCCGGCGTTTCCGCCGAGGCGCAACGAAAGGAAGAAGCGTCATGAGTACGAGTCCGGAAACCACTGGCCTCATCACCGCTGCCGGGGCAGCCGCCGCCCCGGCGCCGGCCGCGGAGGTCATCCGAACCCTCGAGGCGGCTGAAATTCGCTCCGACCGGCCCGACCTCCGCCCGGGGGACGCCATCCGGGTTCACGCCACCATCCGCGAAGGCGAACGGGAACGGATCCAGGTGTTCGAAGGCATCCTGATCGCATTGAAGCACGGGGGGAACCGGCGGACCATCACCGTCCGCAAGACGTCCTTCGGGATTCCGGTGGAGCGCATCTTCCCGCTGCACTCGCCGCTGGTGGCCAAGGTGGAGGTGGTCCGCTCCCACCACGTCCGGCGGGCCAAGCTGTATTTCCTGCGCCAGCGGAAGGGAAAGGCGGCGCGGCTGCGCGAGAAGCGGCGCTGACCCCCTGGAACTCCCGAGCGCCGGACCCCGGCCTCGGATCTTCCGGGTGTCCGGTCTGGTGCGCGGTCACCGATCTGGCGTCGGCGGGCGGGCCGGATCGGCTCACCGCGCTCCTTGATGCCGGGGTGGACTGGATCCAGTTGCGGGAGCGGCGCGCCGCTGACGGGGCACTGGAGGCCTTCCTGCTGCGGGTCGAGGCGACTGCCCCCCGGATTCTGTCCCGCCTGTTCCTGAACGACCGCCTCTCGCTGGCGGCGACCCTCCCGGTGGGAGGGGTGCACCTGCCGGAGGCCGGGCTCCCGGCCGATCGAATTCGCCGGAAGTTCCCGCAGCTTCGCATCGGACGCTCGGCCCACAGCCTGCGGTCGGCGCGTGAGGCTGCGGCCCTCGGCGCCGATTTCGTGATCCTGGGGCCGGCCTTTCCGACCGGGGCGAAGCGGAATCCCCTCGCCTCCGGCGTGCTGCGTGCGGCGGCGCGGGAAGTCGGTGTTCCGGTGTGGGCGATCGGCGGCATCGCTACGGGGAACGTGGCTACGGTGGTCGACTCGGGAGTGGCCGGAATCGTCGCCATTCGATCACTCCGCACTCCCGGAGCCGTCCGGGCGCTCCGGCGAGCCGCCGCGACCCGGCGCTGAGCGGCGCATGGCCCCCTCGATCCTCGCTGTTACGATGGGAAGCAAAGCCAACATGGCCCTCAGAGCCGCCATCCTTGCCGTCCTGTCGGCCTTTCCTGCCGGATTCGCCCCGGCGGCTCCGCAGCCGGATCCCGATCTGGAACGGGTGGCCCGCGCCCGGTACGAGAGTGGCGTGCAGTTCCTGAACGGGGGAAGGGACGAGCAGGCCCTGCGCGATTTCCAGGCGGTTCTCGAGTCGATGGGCGCGAGCAGCCTCGCCGACGACGCCGCGCTCCGGATCGCGCGCTACCGCTTCGAGGTGGAGGGCGACGCACCCGCCGCGGAAGCGATGCTGGACCGCCTGCTCACGCAATACCCCACGGGCGACGTGGTGCCCGGGGCCTATCTGCTGCGCGCCCGGATAGCCCGCGAGGCAGCGCCGCCGCGCCTCGCCGATGCGGAGGCCGACTGGGAACGGGCGGTCCTTGCCAGCAGCGGCGGCAGTTCCCCGTGGGCCTACCGGGCGCTCACCGAAATTGCCCGGCTGGACATGGCGTTCATGCGTGACGACCAGGCTGCCGGAGCGCTTCTCGAAGCCCTTCACGGGAGCGCCGCGGCGCCCGCCGCCCCGAACGAACGGTTCGAGGTGCGTTTCCTGCTGGCACGCGCGCTGGCGCGCTCCGGGGATGCGGCGGCGGCGCTGAACACCCTCGCCGCGTTGCGCCGGGACGTCCTGGCCGACGCCGGGGCGGACGCGACCGGGATGCCCGACATGGCCGACCGCGCCCTCGACCTGGCGAGCCTGGTTCGCGACGCCGCATCCTCCGGTTCCTGGACGTTCCTCGGCGGCTTCCGGGTGCCCCGCGACCTGGACCGGCCGCTTCGCCTCCGGGTCTCCGGCGCCGAACTCCTGATCCTCGACCGCGACACCCGGGAACTTCAGGGCATGGCGCTTGACGGGGCCGCCGCGGGGGTCGTCCCGGTGCGGAATGCGTGGAGCTTCGCGGTGCTTCCGGACGGGAAGCCGGTGGTCGCCGCCGAACGCGCGCTGGTCCTCGACGGCCGTCCGGTTCGTCTGCTGGTTCCCGACGAACGGGGCCGGATGGAGCCGCTCGACCGGATTCGTTCGGTGGCTGTGGCGCCCGAGGGGCTGTGGGTCTGGGACGGACGGCGCCAGCAGGTCTTCCGCTTCGCATTCTCGGCCCTCTTCCAGGACGTGGCGCCGACTCCCCGGCTTTCCGGTGTGCGTCTGATCGAGCGACACCCGGCCGGCCACCTGCTGGTGCTCGACGACGCGGGCGGGGTCAGCGGATACGACGCTGCCGGCAACTCGGTGTTGCGCCTGCCGGTGGCGGAGCCGCGGGACGTGGCCTTCGACGATCTGGGACGCCTCTATGTCCTGGACGCCGCCGGTCCCTCGATCATGATGTACGACCGCGAGTTCCGGCAGGTGGCCACCATCGCCTCCACCGACTTCGGAAGCGCCGGGATTCGGGAGCCGGTCTCCCTGGATGTCGGCCCCGACGGATCGCTCCACATCCTGGACGCCGCCCGCGGCATCGTCGGAGTCTTCCGGTGATCCGGCTCCACCGGACCGGTCTCGGCCTGGTCTTGCTGGGCTGTGTCACCGGAGTCGCGTTCCCGCAGGTGGGAGGGCAGGCCGACCGGCTCCGCGGGATTTCCACCGAGCTCCCGGAACTGCGCCAGCGGGCGTCGGACCCCGATCTCGCCACCGAGGCGGTGATCCTCCTCACCGGCATCCTCGACCGCCTGGAGCAGGAAGGGGATGAACCGGATCCCCGCCTTGCCGCATTCGAGGCGGAGATTTTCGGCCGCGCCCTCGAGTACCGATCGAGGGCTCATCTGGGCCGGGGCGACCGGGAAGCTGCCATCCAGGATGCGCGTACGCTGCTTCTGCTGGAGCCCGGCTGGGAACTCGACCGGGCCGACCTCACTCCCGCCTTCGTGGACGTTTTCGAACAGGAGCGGGTACGACTGGTTGCCTGGATCCAGGTGGACACCACGCCTCCCGGGGCGACGGTCTTCGTGGATGACACCCGCGCGGGAGAGACCCCGCTCAGGGCGTATCCGGTGGTCAGCGGTTCCATTCGGGTCCGGATCGAACGGGCCGGTTTCGCGTCCGCCGAGTTCCCGCGCATGGATGTGCTGGCGGGCGAAGTGGTCCACCTGGAGCGGGAGCTGGAGCGCCGCGGGCCGGTGCTTCCGATCATCACGGCGCCCGGTGGGGTTACCGTGCGGGTGGACGGCCGCGTCGCGGGGACCACCGCTGGGGCGCTGCCGGAGGACCTGAAGCCGATGGTGCCCCCGCGCTTTGCCGGCGAGGAGTTCTCGGCGCCGCTCCAGGTGGGCGGCCTTCGCATCGGGGCTCACGAGATCACCCTCTCCGCGCCTTGCCGCCAGCAATCCCGGTTCACTTTCCATGCCGACGAGGCGCGGGATTACCTGCCCCGATTCGTCCGCCTCCGACCGTCGACCGGGGCCATGCTGGTGGAGAGCGAGCCATCAGGGGCACGGGTGATGCTCGACGGAGAGCATCGAGGCGCCACGCCCCTCACCTTCTCGGCACTCTGCGCTGGCCGCCACGAGGTCGAAATCCGGCATGCCGCCGGGCGTTGCCGGAGAACCGTGAACATCGCGCGCGATGCCCGCGCCACGGTCTCCTGCGAAGTGGCGCCGCTGCTGCGCTTCGTGACCGGAGGGACGGAGTCGATCCCCGACGCCGAGGCGGTGGTGCTGCGCGTGCTTCAGTCGGGCGGCGATCACTATCTCCTGCCATCCGACGACGACGAAGCCGATGCCGTCGCCTCGGAGGTGCGGGTAGTGGCGGCCCCCGGCCGGGGGGAGGGGCGCGTCGAGCTGCAGGCCCCGGGATCCGCGACGCCGGATGCGGTTTCCTTCGATCGATTCGACCCGGAGTCGGCGCGTCCGGCCGTCGAGCGGTTGCTGCGCGCCGTGACCCGCCGCACCGTATGGGCCGGTTTTTCGGCAGGAGTTCGCCGGATCCGGGGGCCGGATGGAGTCCCGGAGCGGGTGCTCGAAGTGTTTTCGGTTCATCCGGAAGGTCCCGCCGTGCTCGCCGGAATGGAACCGGGGGACGCGCTGCTGGAGGTGAACGGGCAGGTGGTGGTGGATGAGGCGCATCTCGCCCGGATCCTCGGGGAACAGGCGCCGAACGGCATGCTGGACATAGTGGTCGAGCGGGAAACGACCGCCCGCTCGCTTCGTATCGTGCTGACCGAGGCGCCGATCCTGCCGTCCGCCGCCGATCACCGGTGCAACCGGCGCCTCGTGGACCTGCTGGCGCGGCAAGCCGCCGGAACGGACGATCCCGTGAGCAAGCTGGAGACCGGAATCTGTCGCCTCCTGCTGGGCGATCCGGAAGCGGCGCTGGCGGAGGGACTCGCCGGGTCCGGCCGTCCCGGGGACACCGACGCCCTGGCGGGAGTCCGGCACTATTACCGGGGTCTCGCGCTGGCGGCGCTCGGCGAACGCGACCGGGCCGTCTCGTCGTTCGAAGCGGCGCTGGCGGTCCCGGGAGCCTATCTGGTGTCCCCCGAGGGCCCGCCCCTGGCGCCTCTGGTCCGGCGGTGGCTGAGGAAGCTCCGGTGAGCAGTGGGCATCGGGTCCTTCCGCGTTACGCCCTCCTGGTCCGGAACGCCGCTTCCGCACCGCTCGGCGAGGCGGCCGCCCAGCCCCCGAGAAGCCATCCGATCTCGCTGCGAGCGACCCTGATCGGAAGCGCCGCCCACGCGCATATCCGGCTGGAGGATCCCTTTGTCAGCGGAGAGCATGCCCGACTCCTGCTCCGGGACACCGATCTGCATCTCGACGATCTGAAGAGCACCAACCGCACTCTGGTGAACGGCAGCCCGATCACGACGCGGATCGCGGTGCGTCCGGGGGATGTGCTCCAGTTTGCGGACGTGGTGTGCCGGGTGGAGTCGCTGGTCGGCCCGGTTGCGCAGGAGCCGAACCCGGAACCCCTGCGGGAGGAGGCGCCTCCGGCAGCTGTCGATGCGGCGCCCGAGCCGATCCGGCTTCCGGCGGTCCATCGGGCGGGGCCGCTTGCGGGAGAGCCGCTGCGCTTTCGTCTCCAGGTTCTCCTCTGGTTCGCCCTCGCCGTCGTGCTGGCGGTCCTGCTGTTCCGGTGAACCGGCCGAGGGCGGTTCGCCCCGGGGCCACCATCGGTGTCTTCGCTCCGGCGAGCCCGGTCCGGCTTTCGTATCTCGAGGCGGGCGAGCGCGAACTGGAGCGGCTGGGTTTCCGCATCCGTCGCGCCCGGCGCCTGCTGGGGCGCCGGGAGTACACGGCCGGGACCGCCGCCGAACGCACCGCGGATTTTCTGGAGCTGCTCCACGACGATCGGGTGGATGCCCTCTTCGGGGCGCGGGGTGGCTACGGCAGCCTCGACCTGCTTCCCGGGGTTCCGGCAGCGGCGCTCCGCGATCGGCCTCGGGTGGTCCTGGGGGCGAGCGATCTCACCGCGCTGCTCGCCCACGTCGCCGGTGCCGGGTTGCCGGCATTCCACGGTCCGATGGTGGCCCAGCAGATCGCCCGCGGCCCGGAGGCCTGGGATTCCACCGAGCTTCTGGGCCTTCTCGGCGCCACCGAACCCGGTTTTGCCCTTCCGTGGCGCGGGGCGGAACCGCTCCACGCCGGGATGGCCGAAGGCGTCCTCCGGGGCGGCTGCCTTTCCCTGGTGGCAGCCCTTTCCGGCACGCCGTGGGCCCAGCGCTTTGCGGGCGCCATTGCGGTGCTCGAGGATACCGGCGCCAAGCCATTCCAGATCGAACGGATGTTGACCCAGTTGCGGCTTTCGGGGGCGCTCGACGGGATCCGGGGGATCGTCTTCGGGCAGATGCCCGGCTGCTTGCAGCATCCGGACCAGGGCTACACCCTCGAGGAGCTGCTCACTCGTCTGACGGGGCCTCTCCGCGTGCCGGTGACCTTCGGCTTCGCCACCGGGCACGTGGAACACGGCCGGTGTCGCACGGTTCCGCTGGGGGTTCGCGCCCGGATGGACAGCGACGGTCTCACCCTGCTTGATCCGGTGGTGCGGTGATCGGAATTCCCGCTCCGGGAGAGCGGATCCACCTGCTCGGCGTCGCCGGGACGGCGATGGCGTCGCTCGCCGGGCTGCTGCGCCGCCTCGGATTCCGGGTCAGCGGTTCCGACCAGGATGTCTATCCCCCGATGTCCACCCTGCTCGAGCGCGAACGGATTCCGGTATCGAGCCCGTGGGCCGCCGGGAATCTGCCTCCCGACGTCAAGCTGGTGGTCGTCGGAAACGCGATTTCCCGGGGCAACCCGGAGCTGGAGGCGGCGCTCGATCGGCGCCTCCCCCTGGTCTCCTTCCCGGAGGCGTTGCGGGATCTGGTCCTTCGGACCCGGGTTCCGCTGGTGGTGGCCGGGACCCATGGCAAGACCACCACCACCTCGCTGCTGGCGACGATTCTGGTGCGTTCCGGGCTGGATGCCGGATACCTGATCGGCGGCGTTTCGGAGGATCTCAGGGGCAGTTTCCGCCCGGGAGCGGAAGGGGCTCCGTTCGTTCTCGAGGGTGACGAATACGACTCGGCCTACTGGGACAAGGGTCCCAAGTTTCTCCACTACCTCCCCGAAGTCGCGGTCATCGCCAACGTCGAGTTCGACCATGCGGACATCTATCCGGACTTCGATGCGGTGCGCCGGGCCTTCTCGTTCCTTGCCCGCCTCCCCCCCCGCCGGGGACTGCTGCTGCTCGGCGCCGATTCCCCGCACGCCCTCGCCCTCCGGGAGCATGCCCACACCACTGTCCGGACCTTTTCGCTCACCGGAGATCCGGGCGCCGCCGACTGGACGGCGCGCATCACCGATTCCGGACCTTCGGGATCCCGGCTCGCGGTCGCGTTCCGCGGGGAGGAGCGGCTTCCGCTGGAGGGAGCCTTCTGGGGGAGCGCCGGCGCCCGGAACGTTCTCGCCGCGGTCGCGGCAGCTTCCCGGATGGGGGTGGAATGGGATCGGATCCGCGACGCGGTTGCCGGATTCGGGGGAGTCAAGCGCCGGCTGGAACCGGTTGGCGCCGCCGGACGGGCGCTCGTCGTGCGGGACTTTGCCCACCACCCCACTGCAGTACGGGCCGCCATCGAAAGCGCCCGCGCCCGGTGGCCCGGAGCCGGAATCGTGGCGGTGTTCGAGCCCCGCTCGTTCACCGCCCGGAGCGCCGTTTTCCAGCAGGATTTCGCCGCTGCCTTCACCGGAGCCCGGCATGTCCTTCTCGCCGGCGTCCTGGATTCTTCCCGCGGCCGGCGTCCGGCCGAAGTTCTCGATCCGAACCGCCTGGCGCGCGACATTGCGGCCAACGGCCCGCCCGCCGAGGCTCCTCCGGATCGCGCCCGGCTCGTGGAACGCGCCCTCGCCCTCGCCCGGGAGCCCGGACCGCTGGTCTTCCTGTTCCTGTCGAACGGGTGGTTTGCGGGCGTCCCGGAGGAAGTGGCCGGGGCGCTCGGCGCGCCGCCGGGCCCGGCGTCCCGCGGGGGCCCGCTCTCCGGGTGAACCGCCCGCCCGCGGCCGGGGAACACCGCTGTACGCCGAGAGTCCGTCCCGAGTGCCAGGCGAACTTCCCGTTCGAAGGCAGACGGGTCGGGTGGATTTCGTCATCATGTCGTTCTCCGGCGCGTGGCCAGGAGTCGTGAAGCGAAGCCGCCCATGCAGGGACATCGGCGAAGGGGATACCGAAGCCGCGTGAAAAACGACGCCAGACGGATCATCGGAACCGTCTTGGCGACTTTTGGTGGTGGGCGGGTTGTTTTCGGTACCGCGCAAGGGTGAACACTCGGTCGATGAATCGAATCGCTGCTTGGAGCGCCTCGAAACGGTTGTGCACGCTATGGACGCGCGGCTGCGCGCCGTCGAAGTCGACTTCGGAAGGATCGACCAGCGGCTTGAAACCCTGGAACGCGCCATCCTTTCGTCGGCGTTGCCGTCGGACCCGTAGAGGCGAAATCGATCCACTTGCGGTAGGATTGCATCATGCAGACTACAAGTTACAGTCTTGGTGAGTTGCTCCGGCGAGCGCAGGACGGGAGCCTGACGATCCCTCAATTTCAGCGGCAGTTCATTTGGCGCGAGTCTCAGGTTAAGTTGCTCGTTGACTCGATGTCGCGGTCCTATCCCATGGGATCTCTACTCTTGTTGTCTGCCTCAACTCAATTTCGAGTGGATACGGGCGGGAAGCCCGTCGGGGGGCCGGGTGTCAAGGGCGGGCGTAGCCCGGCGGAGTGGACCCTTGACGCACGGACCCACGAGGGGCATGCTTGGTTCGGGTCGAAGGCAGCAGAATGCTGTTTTCGGCCCATCACTGCCTGGGAAACTCCATCATGGAGAACCAGATATTCGGAACCGCGCTCGGCTTGACGGGACCTTGGTTTCGTCGAGGTTCCTTCCGCACCATCCGCACCGTTTTCTTCCTCATCTCCGGGAAATTCGACTTCCCAGGCTCAGCACCCATTTCGCCTAACCCACTCGAAATTCAATAGAGCCCAAAATGTGTTTGCGATGACACTTCGTCAGGATCTGTTGTCAGGGAAAAAGATCGATTCTAATTCTGTGCTTCACGATCACCATGTTTTCCCGCGGAACGCTCGCCGCAAATATGGATTAGATAAGAAGATGTTAGATGGGATCTGCAATCGGATTCTTTTGTTGGAGGATTCGAATCTGAATCTAGGGGAGGGTTATCCCGATGTCTATTTCAAAAAATTGCAGGATAATGCGAGATCCGAGGGGACGCTGGGCGGCTTGAGCCGACATTTGCGGGATTTCCTGATTCCAGGCGATCCTTGTGATTCGACATGGGCAGACAGTTTTTCGATTAAGCAATTCGATGTTTTTTGCCGCAAGAGAGCTGAGCTCATCATCTTGAGAGTACGGGAAATCATCGGCGACTTGCTGCGGGATGATCCCCGCGGGCAAAATGAGTTGTTGGAAGATGATTGACCGGGTAGGGCCAGCCATGGACTCGAGCGTTTATCCACCGGGAACGATCGGATCAGCACCCGGCGTCAGCGCTGACAGCCGGGTCGATGCGTTTGTCCCGGAAGGTCTCAGCCGACTGGAGGATCCGTCGCGCGATCTGCCGCGTATAGCGAAGGATCCCGATGCGATGGCAACCATCCACGCTGCGGTGGGCCGGGTGCCGACTCGACATCATCTGGGACTCGGGGATTCCCGCCACGCCTTGCTTCCAGCCGAGTCGGTCCATCTCGTGCTCACTTCACCACCGTACTGGACGCTCAAGGAGTACCGCCGGGAGGCAGGGCAGCTGGGCTGGATTTCCGACTACGACGAGTTTCTGGAACAGCTTGACGCAGTCTGGCGCATGTGCCATCGAGCCCTCGTGCCTGGCGGGCGGCTCATTTGCGTCGTGGGCGATGTCTGCCTGTCGCGGCGGAAAAACAACGGACGGCATACGGTGGTTCCCTTGCATGCCTCCATTCAGGAACGGTGCCGATTGCTCGGATTCGACAATCTGGCGCCGATTATCTGGCATAAGATTGCAAACGCAGCGTATGAAGTGGAGCGCGGAACCGGCGGATTTTTGGGAAAGCCCTACGAACCCAATGCCGTCATCAAGAACGATGTCGAGTTCATCCTCATGCAACGGAAGCCGGGTGGCTACCGAAGACCGAGTCTCGCGGCGCGGACACTCAGCCTGTTGTCGGAAAAGGACTTCAGGACGCTGTTCCGGCAGGTCTGGACCGATATCGCCGGGGCATCGACCCGAGACCATCCCGCGCCCTATCCGGTTGCGCTGGCAGGTCGTCTGATCAGGATGTTCAGCTTTGTCGGCGATACGGTGCTTGATCCGTTCACGGGAACGGCATCGACTCAGATCGCCGCAGCTGCCTGGGGCCGTAACAGCATCGGCATGGAAGTCGATCCGGTGTATCACGCGCAGGCGTTGATGCGAATGCGGGTCGAAACGGCAAACCTGTTGCACCCCGCTCGCGTGGTCGCTTCCGGGATTGAACCCGCACGGCCCGCCATGGCGTAGGCGGTCCGGCATGATGACCGGCCAGGATGCCGTTGACGCGCTGTACAGAATCACCGTTACAGAGCGGAGGACGACATCAGCGGCGCGACTCGATGTGCTGGCGGACTTCTGCGTCCAGGAACTGGAGGCTCGTGGGATGAAGGACGTGGAGAAGGAGGCTTCGATACCCGGTGCCGGCAGGCAGAAGAAATGGGATGTCGCGTGGAGCCACGACGGCAAGTACCGATTGGGGATCTCGCTCAAATCACTTCTGAAGAACCTCGGCGGTGCAGTGCCGAATCGGATCGACGAGATGATCGGCGAAGTCGCGAACGCCCAGCTTCATTCACCCGAGATCGTGATCGGCTACATCATGATCTTCAACGTCGGGGAAGACCGAGTGTCCGCAAGGCACGGCTCGACATGGTGTCAGCTCTTTGGGGAACGGGTAGCCTCGCTGTCGGGTCGCCGGCCGCCGTCCTGGACCGTGGGAACGGTGGAGGATTTCGTGCTGGTCGAGGTGGATTTCGGTGCCGATTCGGCGATCCGGTCCATGTCGCAGCCGTTCGATCGATTCTTCAGCACGCTGATCGAACAGGTCAGGGTACGGAATCCCGGCGCGGTTACCGCTTGATTCGCTTCCATCCCGGCGAGCCGCCCTTTGCCTCACTTTCCACGCGCTGGGAGGACGGCCCGCCTGTGCCCGAAACCTGTCCGAAGGCGGCGACGGACCATGGCCACGCTGGGCGCCACCGAAAGCTGCGTGGATTTCGAATCACGCCGGCCCCTGTCGGCAGCGTGTAATGGTTCGGCACCGCCGGGAACAGCTGTCCGGTCTGCCGCCGCCGGTGCGGATTTTCAGGAGCGCTGATGGTGACGAGGATCGCAGTGAGCATCGAAAGGCGCGCAGGGAGTCGGGGTTGCGTTTCAGGGGCGCGGGACGGACGTCCCCGGTCGGCCGCGGATGACATGGGGCGTCAGTGCGTCGCGGTCGATGTCGGCGCGGCGCGTGATTCGGGGCGTGAGAGTCAGGATGATGTCGGAGTCCATCGATTCCTCGCGGTTGGCGCTGAAGAGGCGCCCGACGACCGGAATGTCGGCGACGCCGGGGAGCCCCTTGAGGCTCGAGCGCTCCTCCTGGCGGATCAGGCCGGCGATCATGCTGGTCTCCCCGTTGCGAAGGCGGAGAGTGGTCTCGACGCTGCGATTCCCGAAAGTGGGAAGCCCCGAGTAACCGGTTCCGGAGACATTGTCGAGCCGGACGTTCACGTCGAGCGTCACGCTGTCGTCGTGGTGGATGCGCGGAAGGATCTCGATGCTGACCCCCACGTTCTCGTATTCGAAGGTGGTGGTGGGTTGCTGGGCGATGCCGCCGGTGGCGATCGGGGCGAAGGTGGTGACCGGCACCGGAACCCGCTCGCCGAAGTCGGCGGTCGCCGGTTTGCCGTCCGAGGCCCGGAGTTGCGGGCTGGCCAGCACGTGGGTGTCGGTATCGCGCCGCACCAGGTCGAGAATCGCGCCCGGCAGTCCGGTTACCCGCAGGTTGGCGCGGGCGTAGGGGTTTTCCAGCACCGTGCCGAGCCGCGGCGCCAGGGCAGTGGCGAACCCGTCGGATTCGGGGGAGACCAGCGGCACGCCGAAGCGTTCCAGCTGGGTGCGGTTGACCTCCATCAACTCGACCTCGACCACCACTTCCCCCGGGCTCCGGTCGAGAGCCCGGATGATCCGCGCCGCCGAACGCACCCGATCCCAGGTGTCCACCATGGTGATCGAGTTGGTCCCGGTGTGCTGGGCCACATTCCGCAACTGGAGCGTCACCCGGAGCGCGTCCACGGTTTCGGTGAGATCGGCCGAGGACAGGTAGAAGGTCTGGGCGACTTCCTGTTCGTACCGGGTCCGCTTGCCCGGCGTGTCCGGAATGATGGTCACGAGATCGGACGATTCCACCCGGAAGAAGTGCCCGGTGCTGGACGCGATTCCGCTCAGCGCATTCTCGAAGGTGACGTCCTCGGACTCGATGGAGACGGTCTGGTCGGTGAAGTCCTCGTCGAAGACCACGTTCACGCCGGCGAATTCCCCAAGGGTGAGCAGGACTTCCCGAAGGCTGGCGTCACGGAACACGAAGCTGGTCGGGGCGGTGGCGCCGCCGAGAAGTTCGAGGCCCCAGGGCGCGGCCAGGACCTCCTCCTTCAGCGAGGCCAGGGTCTCGACCCGCTGTTCGGCCTCCCGGGCATCCGCAGCCGCCTGGATCTCCGGCAGCCGGTCCCGGTACGCGCTCTCGTCGGGAGCGAAGAGGATCGCGGCGCGGAGCTCGTCCTCGGCAGCGCGGTACTCCCCGGCCGCCGCCAGGGTCTCGGCCCGGCCGGCGTGATCCTCGGCAGCGCGCCGCTTGGCGCGGGCCAGTGCCAGGTTCGCTTCCACGTTGTCGGGATGCTCGGCGAGGACCCGGGCGTAGTGGGCCACCGCCTCGTCGTACCGGCCCATGCGCTCGGCCCGTTCCCCCGGCTGGAGGAGGGCTGCGGTGGAGCAGCCGGTGAGCGCCAGGACCGCCAGTCCGATGGCGCCGCCCGCGAACGCGAGGGGCCCCCGGCCGGATACGGGGAGAATGCGGCTCCTCATCCGACTCCCGCCGCCAGTTCCCGCGCGGTTACGACATCGGTGCCCGGCGGAATGCGGAATTCGAAGAGCGAGTCGGGTGGGGGGTCGCCGACCCGGAAGGCGCTGAAACGGAAGGTGGTGCGGTTGCCGTCGAGATCGAGGAGTTCGAGAACGCGGATGAGGCCGGTTTCGGCTTCCACCTCCAGCATCCCCCGTTCGACGTCGCCGGCGCCGGCAAGAGGCGTCAGGAGCACCCGCCGCCGATCCTCGGGTGTGGTGTCGTCCACCACCAGCTCCGCGTCGAAGTGGTCCAGGATCGCTGCCTCGCCGGTCAGGAAGGCGAGGGGGTTCGGCGCCTGCCGGGGCGTTTCCCGGTCCGCCGGCGCCAGACTGCCGACGACCACCTGACGATCCGCCGGAACGTGAAACCAGGTATTGGTTCCGTCACTGACGAACAGCTTGGGCTCGGGGTCCCGGTACTCCCATCGCATCCGTCCCGAGTGGCTCACCGTGAGCCAGCCGCTCTCGACTCGTTCCCGGCCGAAGATCCTCGGCGTGAACCGCTGCTCGAACGTGGATTCGAAGTGCGGCAGCTCGCGATGACGGGCCTCGATCCGGGAAACCAGATCGTTGGCTGACTCCTGGGCGCCGGCCCCGACCGGAAGGAGAATCGCCGCGATTCCAGGGAGGAGCAGGGCCCGCCCGGTGGATTGCGAGGGAAGCCGAAATCCGGGCATGGTGGTGATGGGGATGACGGTGGACGGCACGGGGATCGAACCCGTGACCTCGGCATTGCGAACGCCGCGCTCTCCCATCTGAGCTAGCCGCCCTCCGACGAAGGTTGGCAGGCCAGTTTACCCCGGCAGGGGGCCGGAGCCGCGCAGTCGCAGCACGTGGTCGACCAGCACCAGGCAGGCCATCGCCTCCACGATCGGGACCGCGCGGGGGACGACGCAGGGGTCGTGACGGCCGCGGGCCTCGAGGATCACCTCCTTGCCCTCCCGGTCCACCGTCCGTTGCGGCTTGCCGATGGTGGAGGTGGGCTTGAACGCCACCCGGAAGGTGATCGGCATTCCGTTGGAGATCCCTCCCTGGATGCCGCCGGAGTGGTTGGTGCGTGTCCGTACGGCCCCGTTTCCATTTCCGTTTCCGTTTCCGTACCGGAATTCATCGTTGTGCTGGCTTCCGGTAAGGCGGACGCCGGCGAATCCGGAACCCAGGGCGAAGCCGCGGGTCGCCGGAATGGTCAGCATCGCCTTGGCGAGATCGCTCTCGAGCTTGTCGAACACCGGGTCGCCGATTCCGGCCGGGACCGACCTGCAGACGCACTCGATCACCCCTCCGACCGAGTCGGCAGCGTCACGGGCCGCCTCGATGCGCAGACGCATGGCCTCCGCCGCTTCGGGTTCGGGGCAGCGGACGGCGTTTTGCTCCACCTGTTCCCGGGTCACCGCATCGATGTCGACCGGGGCCAGCACTTCCGAGACCTGGCGCACCCAGGCAAGACACTCGATGCCGTGCATTGCCTCGAGCAGCTGCCGGGCGATGGCGCCCGCCGCCACCTGCGCCACGGTGGTGCGCGCCGAAGCGCGGCCGCCGCCTCTCGGATCCCGTACTCCGTATCGCTTCTCGTAGGTGAAGTCCGCGTGACTGGGACGAAATACCTGTCGGAGATGGTCGTAATCCGCCGGGCGCGCTTCCCGATTGGCGACCCACATGGAGATCGGAGTTCCGGTGGTGCGTCCCTCGAACACCCCGGAGCGGATGGTGATGCGGTCTTCCTCGTTGCGGGGAGTGGTGATATCGCTCTGCCCCGGACGCCGGCGGTCGAGGTCGGCCTGGATCGCGGCTTCGTCCAGTTCGAGGCCCGGAGGGCAGCCGTCCACCACCACGCCGATGGCGGGGCCGTGCGACTCGCCCCAGGTGGTGATCCGGAACGCCTGTCCGAAGGAGCTACCGGGCATCACGGACCTCCTCGGCGGCTTCCCGCATGATCTCCGTCGCATCGGTCGCCGGAGTTCCGGTCCATATCGCAAAGGAGGCGGCCGCCTGATGGACAAGCATCGGGAGCCCCGGCAGCGGGATCGCCCCGGCCGCCTCGGCGTCGACAAGCAGACGGGTGCGAGCCGGCCGATACACCAGGTCGAAGACCACCCGGTGACGGCGCACGGTGTCCGCCGGCGCCGGTGACCGGTCGGCGTCCATGCCCACCGGGGTGGTGTTCACCAGGACGTCTCCCGCCGCCTCGCCGATCGCCGCGGCGGCCATCCATCCGGCATCGAAACGGGCGGCGATCGCCGCCGCCTTTCGGTCGTTCCGGGCAATCACGGTGGCCCGGGCTCCGTGTTCCCGCAGCCCGTGGAGGACGGCGCGGGCCGATCCGCCAGCGCCGAGAACGGTCACCCGTTTCCCCGAAAGGGGCGTAACCCGAAGCAGCGCGCGGGTGGCTCCCATCCAGTCGGTATTGGCGCCGACAAGCTGGTCACCCTCCCGTCGGATCGTATTCACCGCGCCGATCCGGTGCGCGGCCTCGTCGAGGGAGTCCAGCAGGGGAACGACGCGTTCCTTGAGCGGAACGGTGACATTCAGCCCGGCGACTTCCCGCAGCCGGGCGGCGGTCAGGAAGTCGTCCAGCTCCTCCGGCGGCACCTCGAATCGCTGGTACGAGGCCTCCCTTCCTATCCGGGCGAAGGCTGCCTCATGCATCGGCGGGCTGAGGCTGCCGGCCACCGGCCATCCGACGACACCGTACACGGGTACCGGCGCCTCGAGTTTTCTCCCCCAGCGCCGGTGGCGGTCGCGGATGGCGTCGGCGTCCAGTTGGCCGGGGGCGGTCCGGGGGCGGCCGGGAGGCGGTGCAAAGGTGGCGATCCCCGGCGCCGGTCCTCCGATGACCCGGAGTGCGGCGCCGGCATCGCCCATGACGATGCCGATGCGGGGGACCGTATCGGGGCGGGAGGATCCGAGAAATTGGAACATGCGGTGGACTTCGCAAGAGCCGTGCCCGGTAACCGCGATCTTGATTGCGGCAGCGCCTTCCGCCATGCGCCGGGCGAGCGGTTCGAGGTCGGGAAGCGGTCCCTCCCGATGGTGGTGCGACGCGAGGATCCCCGCATCCGGGAACGCGCGCCGGATCCGGGGCGCCAGTCCCCCGGCGGCCTCCACGTCCACCAGGTGAACCCCGGAACGCGCCGCGGCGAGGAGCCGGCGGGCCAACTCTTCCGGGTCTCCTTCGAAGTCGCCCCCTTCGGCGACAGTGCGCACTGTGACGATGAGGCGGCTCCGCATCTCCGCGGGCAGCGCCGTCAGCACCTCCTCGAGCGCGGCTTGTCCGAGGCAGTCGGCCCGCAATTCCAGCAGATCGGCCGGGCCGGCGTGCTCCAGGGCGCGTTCGAGCTCCCCGATCGCATCGGCGGCGCCGGTGGCGCGGACCGAGATCGCGATTCCGGGACCGAAATGGGCGTGCCGGAGCGCGGTCGCCGTTTCGGCGCCGGAAGGACGCCAGATGTCGGCGTCGGCGACCGCGCGGTACCGGGGCGACCGCCGGGCGAGGACGTCCCCGATTTCCTCCACCGGGTCGCGTCCGGTGAGCGAGGGGCGGGTGGGCTTCCGCGCCACCCGCTCTCGCAGCCGGGCGAGCGGCGCCCGCAGCCAGTACACCGTTCCCAGGCGGCGCAGCCGGGCATGGTTCTCCGGCCGTTCCACGATACCCCCGCCGCAGTCCACGATGCACCGGTCCGGCGGCGTTGCGGCGAGTTCGTCCAGAATCGCCGCTTCCCGCTCGCGGAAGGCGTTCCAGCCCGAGGCCGCGACGAATTCCGGGATCGGCCCGTGTCGCGCCGCGAATACCTCGTCGGTGCTGATTCGCTCCCAGCCCATGGCTTCCGCCAGCCGGCGCGCCGCCCCGCTCTTTCCCGACCCGCGGGCGCCCACCAGAACGATGTTCGGGAACATCAGGTCGGTGACACCCCGGCGTCGGGGCTGCGAGCCGACGGGAGACCGGGCCGTGCAGCGGGCAGCGGAACCATTATCCCGGTGATACTCCCGCACCCAGATCCCGCAGGGTGTCCCAGTAGTCGGGGAAGGACTTGTTCACCGAGTCCGGGTGGGTGATGCGCACGCCGGGAACGCGGAGTCCGGCCAGTGCGAACGCCATGGCGATCCGGTGGTCCCGCCGGGAATCGATGCTCTCCCGCACCCGCATCGGGCCGGGACGGATGGTGAGGCGGTCCGCTTCGGGTTCCACTCCGGCGCCGAGCCGGCGCAGCCCATCGGTGAGCGCTGCGATCCGGTCGCTCTCCTTGTGGCGCAGGTGGGCGATGCCGGAGATCCGGGTTTCCCCGGTGGCGAACGCGGCGACCACGGCGAGGGTGGGCGCGGCGTCCGGCATCGAGGCCATGTTCGCTTGAATCCCCCGGAGGCGCCCGGTTCCGGTCACCGAGACGGCGCCGTCCCCGGCTTCGACCCGGCATCCCATCCGCTCCAGCAGTCCGGGAAACCGCCGCTCCCCCTCGACGGCCTGCGGATCGAGGTTCGCAATCCGGATCGTTCCCCTGGTGACCGCCGCCGCCCCGAAGAGGGTCGAAGCCGCGGTCCAGTCGGTCGGGACCTGGTGGACGCCGGGGCGGGGCCGTCCGGCGAAGGTTCGGTAGCCTGCTGCGATGCGCTCCACCCGAACGCCGCTTCGCTGCAGCAGGCTGGCGGTGAGGTCGAGGTAACTGGCCGAAACCCGGGTTCCGGGAAGCTCGATATCCAGCCCTCCGCCGATGCGCGGGCTGGCAAGCAGCAACGCGCTTGCGAACTGGCTGCTCTCGCCGGTTGCGACCGCGACCCGCCCGCCCCGGAGCTCCGGCGAATGCACGGTCAGCGGGGCGTATCCGCCGGAGCTCGCGATCCGGGCGCCGAGGTGCTCGAGGGCGCGGATCAGCCCCGCCATCGGGCGCTGTCCGATGCGTCCGCGTCCGGTCAGTCGGACCGGGAAGGGCAGGGTGGCGGCGACCGCCGTGAGGAAGCGAAGCAGTGTCCCCGATTCCCGGACATCCACCGCGATCGGTTCCCGCTCCCGGGCGGGGGGCGCCCACCCGTGCGGCGTCCCGCCGATCATGAGGGCGCCGGGCTGTTCCCGGATGTCCACGCCAAGGGCGCGAAGCCCGTCCGCCGCCGCCCGGATGTCCTCGTTCCCGGGTGCTCCGTGGATCTGGCTCTTGCCGGGGGCCAGGGCGGCGAGCATCAGCAGGCGGTTGGCCACGTACTTGCTGCCCGGCGCCGGAACCGTTCGGTCCGGCGGGTGGACGGGTGGAGCGATGGAGACCGATTCCGCCATCAGGCGGCCAGTCCGATCCGGTCCAGCCCGTGCCGTACCGTCTCGTCGTCCAGCGGGAACGCGCAGCGCCGGCCTTCCTGTCGAATGCAGCCGATTCCGGTCAGGACGACAAAGCGGGCCACGCCGCCGCGAGCCTTCTTGTCGGTCCCGAACGCCGTGAGGATGCGATCGCGCAGCGCCGGTTCCTCCATCCGCACCGGAAGTCCCAATACGCCCAACAGCGCCCGCAACCGGTCGCCCGCCGCGGCGGCGAGGTGCCCGGCGTGCTCGGCCATGCGGCTCTCGGCCGCCATTCCCACCGCCACCGCGAAACCGTGGCGCATCCGGTATCCGGTCGCGTTTTCGATCGCATGGCCGACGGTATGACCGAAGTTGAGGACCTCGCGCGGCCCGGCTTCCCGTTCGTCCTCCTCCACGATCCGCGCCTTCACCGATACGCTGCGACGAATCAGCGAGACCAGTTCGACCGGATCGCGCCGCAACAGCGCTTCCCCGGCGCGCTCCAGGTCGTGGAAGAGATCGGGGTCGCTGGTGGCGGCCATCTTCACCGACTCCGCGAGTCCATTCCGGAACTCGGCGTCGGAGAGGGTGCCGAGGAGCGCGGTGTCCACCACCACCGCGGCGGGTTGCCGGAACACGCCGATGAGGTTCTTGCCCAGGGGAGTGTTCACCCCGGTCTTGCCTCCCACCGAGGCGTCCACCGCCGCAAGCAGGGTGGTGGGAACGCCCACGAAGGGGATTCCCCGCAGATATGTCGCGGCCACGAAGCCGGCGAGGTCGGTGGCCACTCCTCCGCCGAATCCGACAAGCACGCTGTCGCGCCCGAAGCGGCGGGCGATCAGTTCGTCCTCGATCCGCTCCTTCTCGGCGCGGGTCTTGTTGTGCTCTCCCTCCGGCAGCTCCATGAAGACGACGCGCGCGGGAAGATGGGCGGCGAGCCGCTCCCGGTGGATGCGAAGGGCGCGGGAGTCCCCCACCACCGCAACCCGTCGTTCCGGGCCCAGTGCGGACAGGATCCGGGGAAGCCGGGCCAGCGCGCCGTCGCCAATCCGGATCCGGTAGCCCTCCCCGACCCGGGTGGAAACCCTGACCGCCTCGATCCTCCCCATCGACGGGGTCAGCCGGTCGCTGCGGCCTGCGATTCCAGCACCCGTTTCCCCACCGCCCGGCCGATCGAACGGAGATCGCCCATCAGTTGTTCGAACTGATCCGGGTACAGCGACTGGTCTCCGTCGCTGAGCGCGACCGCGGGATTCGGGTGCACCTCGATCAGCATTCCGTCGGCGCCGGCGGCCACCGACGCCATCGAGAGCGCCGGAACCAGGGTCTTGTTCCCGGCGGCATGACTCGGATCGGAAATCACCGGCAGATGGGTTTCCTGTTTCAGGAACGCGATCGCTCCCACATCGAGGGTGTTGCGGTAGGCGGTCTCGAACGAACGGATGCCGCGCTCGCAAAGAATCACATTGCTGTTTCCCCGAAGGATGTACTCGGCGGCCAGCAGGAACTCGCGGATGGTGTTGGCCATGCCGCGCTTCAGGATCACCGGGTTGCGGACGTGTGCCATCTCCCGCAGCAGGTCGAAATTCTGCATGTTCCGGGCGCCGATGCGCAGCACGTCCACCAGCTCGGCGGCGATTTCCACATCGCGGACATCCATGACCTCGGTCTCGACCAGGATATTGGCCTCCTTGCCGATCCGGTTGAGGATCCGCAGGCCCTCGAGGCCGAGGCCCTGGAACGAATAGGGAGAGGTGCGCGGCTTGAACGCCGAGGCCCGCATGATCTCGAGCCCGAGCTGCGAGATCATCCGGGCGGCCTCGAGCCCCTGTTCCTCGCTCTCGAGGGCGCACGGTCCGGCGATGATGACCAGGTCTCCGCCTCCCAGTTCCTGACTCCCGATGGGGATGCGGGTGCGTGACTTTCGGTGGGTGCGGTTCGCCAGCCGGTATGGCTTGTTCAGCCCGAAGACCTGCTCGACGCCGGGCAGGGTCCGCCAGTGGGCTTCGTTCTCGCGCGAAAGATCGCCGAGAACGTGGACCCGGGTGCGCACCGGACTGCGGTAGATGGCGCGGTCGAGCGACTTCTCCTCGATGACGCTGATGAGGTGTTCCAGTTCCGATTCCCCGGCCCAGGGAGTCAGGATCAGGACCATGGTTTCCGGTTCGTGATCGGTCATGTCAGTCGGCTGTGTTCGTGAGGTTCAGGAAGTTGGTGACGAGATCCACCCCCGACGGGGTGAGAATCGATTCAGGATGGAACTGCACGCCCCAGATTGCAAGTGTGCGGTGCCGGATACCCATGATTTCTCCGTCATCGTTGGACCGGGCGGTCACTTCGAGGTCCGGCGGCAGCGGTTCCCCGGCGACCAGGGAGTGGTAGCGCATGGCGGGGAACGGGTCGTCCAGGCCGCCGAAGAGCTCGGCTCCGGAATGGCGGATCAGGGAGGTCTTCCCGTGCACCAGGTGGCGGGCCCGGCGAATCGACCCGCCATGCGCCCGGACGACGCACTGGAGTCCCAGGCAGACGCCGAGAATGGGCGTGTCCCGCCCCATCCCGCGGATGAGGTCCAGCGAGATCCCGGCGCCCTCGGGCCGTCCGGGGCCGGGGGAGAGGACAATCCGCTCCGGTTCGAGTTCCCGGATGGCATCGACCGTCCGGGCGTTGTTCCGGATGGTCACCGGATTCGCTCCGAGGGTTCCGAGCAACTGGACCAGGTTCCAGGTGAACGAGTCGAAGTTGTCGAGGACGAGCGTCATCGGAAGACTCCCTCGTGGGCCATCCGCAGGGCGGCGAGGACGGCGCCGGCCTTGTTCCGGCTCTCGTCATACTCGGCTGCCGGGTCGGAATCGGCGACCACGCCTCCGCCAGCCTGGAACGAGCCGATCCCGTTTCGGGCGACCAGCGTGCGGATGGCGATGGCGGTGTCGGAGTTCCCTCCGTAGGAAAAGTAGCCGATCGCCCCCCCGTACACTCCCCGCCGTTCGCTCTCCAGCTCGTCGATGATTTCCATCGCGCGGATCTTGGGGGCTCCGGACAGCGTGCCGGCGGGGAAGGTGGCCCGGAGCGCGTCGTAGGCGTCGCACTCGGGTCGGAGCCGGCCCCGGACCCGGGACACGATGTGCATGACGTGCGAATAGCGCTCGATGGTCATGAAGTCCTCCACCCGGACTTCCCCGTACCGCGCGACCCGGCCGATGTCGTTGCGCGCCAGGTCCACCAGCATGACGTGTTCGGCCCGCTCCTTGGCGTCTTGCAGCAGGTCCCGGGCCAGCGCCTGGTCCTCGGCGGGCGTTGCACCCCGCGGTCGGGTGCCGGCGATCGGCCTCGTCTCCACTTCGTCTCCGGTGGTCCGGGTCATCATCTCCGGAGAGGCGCCCGCGATCACCAGTTCGCCGAGGTCGAGGTAGTACATGTAGGGGGATGGGTTGACAACGCGCAGGGCGCGGTAGAACGCGAACGGATGCACCGTCAGTTTCGACCGGAACCGCTGCGAGGGGACGACCTGGATGATGTCACCGTCGGCAATCCGGGCCTTGGCTCGGCGGACCGCCGCGATGTACCGGGCCTTGTCCATGTTGGAGGCCGCGCCGGGAAAGGGCCCGTGCGGTGGAGCGGAGCCGAACCGGTGTTCGGTGTTCGCTTCCGACCCTTCGAGGTCGTCCACGATTGCGGTGATGCGGGAAACGGCCTCCTCCCAGGCCTGGTCGGCCTGCGACGGGTCGGTCACATGGGCGTTCACGATGATCTGGATCACATGGCGGGCCTGATCGAAGGCCAGCACGGTGTCGGCCAGGAGGAACATCGAGTCCGGGATGTCGCCGGGTTCCGCGGCGCGGTCCGGCAGTTTTTCGTACTGTCGGATGACGTCGTACCCCAGGTAGCCGACATAGCCGCCGGAGAAGGGCGGCAATCCCGGCGGACTGGCGGCCCGGATCCCGCCGATCTCCTCGCGCATCGCCGCCAGCGGATCGGGATGGCGGAAGGTCCGGACGACCTCACCCTCCGGCGACCGGTGCGTGATTCGGTCGCCGCGGCTCTCCACGATCATTCGTGGAGCGGCGCCAAGGAAGGTGTACCGGGCGACCTGTTCGCCCCCTTCGACCGATTCCATCAGGAATGACGGCCCGTCCCCGGCGATCCGCCGAAAGGTCGAGACCGGGGTCATGCAGTCGGCGAGAATTTCCCGCCGCACCGGGATCAGGTTGTGGGACCGGGCGAGAGCGGTGAATTCCCGGCGGGAGGGGGTCGGTGCGGGAACGCCTTGCGGCCAGGACCGGTTCATGCCGGGAAACGCCCGCCCGTCCGCCGCGAACCCGGGGGGCGGCGCCTTCCCGTATCGCGCGGCAACTTCGGGGTCCCGGACGACCGGGTTCCCGCCGCCTTCCCGCCGGCGACCGGGCGTGGCGGCGAATTCCCCGGGAGCGCTGCTGCGGGGTGTGCCGGTGGCGCAATGAAATCGAGCGATTGTCCGGCAGGGGAAGGGATCCCGCCGGGGCCTCCCGGAATTCGGGAGACTCGATGCGGGTTCCCCCGTCCTGGTCGTCGATTCATTGCGGAGGGGCGAACCGGTCCGGGCCCGGAGAACCCGGCCCCAGGAGATCCCGGAGAGCGAAGACCGCCCGGACCGCTTCGGCGCCGGATGCGAATTCGCGGCCCGCGAAGCGCGCGCCCCCCTCGACCTCGAGCAGCCCGAGTTCGATGGCGATGGCGGCGGCGCCGCGTTGTGGATGGGTTTCGGCGAGATCCTCGAAGCGCCGATCCCGGCTGGCGCGGGCGGCTTCCCGCCATGTCTCCGGATCGTGAATGCGAAGCGCCGCCGCCAGCGATTCGGCGAGCGCCATCCGATGCACCAGGCCCTTCGGCTGGAAGGTATGGTCGGGAAAGAGGCTCAGGTATCCGGCGGCCACCGCGTCCCGGATCAGCCCGGCCGCCCAGCTCCGTTCGATGTCGATGGCGATCACCGGAGCGGACGCTCCGTGATTCCCGAGCTCGCCGGCCAGCAGGGCGGCGAGTTCCTCGCGGGTCACCCGCTCGGATTCCCGGATGCGCCGGTAGGCGGCCGGCAGCCGGGCGCGTTCGATACGGCTCGCCAGCTCCGCGGTCCGTTCCCGGATTTCCGGGAACCCGTCGAGCTCCGGATGCGATTCCATCCGGAGGAGGCGAGCCGCTGCTCCATCGGTATCTCCGGCGGCGAGAGCCGCCTCGGCGGCGGCAACCCGAATTCCGAGCGTTTCCCCGGTTGTGCCCGGGGAACCGGCTGCCCGGTCGTACCAGTCCCGGGCGTCGGCCGGCGCGCCGGCCGCGAGTGCCGCGTCGGCTGCTTCCAGATGGAGATCGTCGGCCTCCGGGAACAGCTCGAGTGCTGTGCGGTAGGCCGCCACGACCCGGGCTCCGGAGGCGCCCTCCCGGACCAGGCGGCGAGCCCTGCCCAGCCGCGATTCGGCCACGTCCAGGGTCAGGACGGAGAGGCGCTCCGCGACGACCGGGGCGTCCGGCGCCACCGCCGCGAGGCGCCGCAGGCGGGCGAGGGCCTCTTCCGCGTCGTTTCGGTCCAGCGCCAGCAGGCTGTAACCGAGCAGGGTGAACGGGTCGCCGGCGTCGACTGCGACCGCGCGTGCGAAACGGGTCTCCGCTTCATCCTGCCGTCCTTTCCGGATTTCGAGGTATCCGCTCAGCGCGAGCGCCGCGGCGCTCTCCGGAGCTTCCGCCTCCAGTTCGGCGAGAAGCCGATGGGCAGCGACCAGCCGCCCGGCCCGGATTTCCTGCCAGAGCGCTGTCGCGGTTGGACGGGCGTTTTCGGGAAGGGTCCGGAAGTTTCCCGGATCGGCTCCGTCGGCCCAGACCCAGTGGGGAAACGGAACGACCGGGATGTCCGGAACCGCGCGGGCGGCGCAACCCGAGAGGACAGCGACCGCCAACAGCGCCATCGTGAACCGTTCGGGAAACCGGAAGGGGTGCGGGTCGGACACGGCGGCGAGTCTAAACCCCGAATCGATCCGGCGGGACCGGCGCCAGCCTCCTAGAATGACACGGTCATGCGCCGATTCCCCTCTCTTCTCCCCGTCCTCGCTTGCCTGCCGCTCGTCGCCGGAGCGACGCCCCAGTCGCCCGCCGACGCCGAGCGCCGCATCCTCGAGCACGTTCGGGACACCCTGGTCCCCGGGGAGCGCCTGCTCCTCTCGTCGCTCGTGGAGCGGTTCAGCGCACCCGACGAGCAGCGGGCGCTCGACCGCCTGAACGATGTCTTCTTCCGGGTGCCGTTGTTCATCGCCGAGTTCGAGGGGCGGGAGGACCGGCTCCCCACCCTCGCCGAGATTTCAGGCCAGTTCTCGCTCTACGGCGACGAAGCGGCGGATATCGTGCTCCGGATCATGGAATCCGACCCGCGGGTTCCCTCGTTTCTGACCCGGGATGCCGGGGGGCAGCTGGTCGCTATCGACGAGGACATGATCCGTGCCGATTCACGCTTCGCCCAGGCTGTGAAGCGCAGTCTGACCGGCTGGGAGGGCCGGACCCTTCCCCCGGTTTCCGGCGAGCGCTTCGCCGGCGGGGAGGCCTCGGTCCCCGCCATGATGAACGATGCGACCCTCGTCTATGTCTGGTTCACCGACTGTCCGCCGTGCGTCCAGATCTCCCCGGTGCTCCAGTCGCTCCACGAGGATATGGGGGACTCCGGGTTGACCGTCGTCGGCCTGAATGCGGATCGCGTGCTGAAGCTTCCCTACGGGGATGCGGACCGGAACAACCACCTCGAGCGGGGAGGCGTCACCTTCGAGAACCTCCATCTGAGGGAGGAGGACCGGGCCGCGCTCGGCAACGTGAACATCTTTCCGACCTTGTTCCTTGCTGCCCGGGACGGGACGATCATGCGCCACTTCGTGAATTTCCAGTCCCGGGACGTTCTCGAACCCGCCATTCGGCAGTTGCTCCCGTGAATCCGACTGATACTTGATAATAATCGACTCATATGATATAGTATTCGACAGCTAAGCCTGTTTCCGCGGCAAGCGGGAACAGCTGGCGGAAACCTGCCGGAACGCGGCCTGATGGCCGCGCGCCGTTCCCTACTGGAGATTGCAAACGCATATGAGCAAGATCATCGGCATCGATCTGGGTACGACCAACTCGGTGGTGGCCGTCATGGAAGGTGGGCAGCCCACCATCATCCCCAACACCGAAGGAGGTCGCACGACCGCCTCGGTGGTCGGAATATCCCGGTCCGGAGAGCGCCTGGTGGGAGAGGTGGCCAAGCGCCAGGCGATCACCAATCCGACCAACACGGTCTTTTCCATCAAGCGCTTCATGGGTCGTCGCTACGAGGAAGTGGCGGACGAGCGCGACTCGGCGCCGTACCCGGTGCTTCGCCGAAGTGACGGCGGCGTCGAAGTCGAGATCAGCGGCAAGCGGTACTCCCCGCCGCAAGTCTCGGCGATGGTGCTGCAAAAGATGAAGAGCGCCGCCGAACAGCATCTGGGCGGGGAAGTGGATCGGGCGGTCATCACCGTACCCGCGTACTTCAACGATTCCCAGCGCCAGGCTACCAAGGACGCCGGCGAGATTGCCGGTCTCGAGGTGGTCCGGATCGTCAACGAGCCCACCGCTGCCGCCCTGGCGTACGGACTGGAAAAGAAGAAGTCCGAAAAGATCGCCGTGTACGACTTCGGCGGCGGAACCTTCGACATCTCCATTCTCGAAGTCGGCGAAGGGGTCGTGGAAGTGCGGTCCACGAACGGCAATACCCATCTCGGAGGCGACAACCTGGACCAGCGGATCATCGACTGGATCGTGGATTCCTTCCGCAAGTCCGACGGCGTGGACCTGAGTGCCGACCCGATGGCGGTCCAGCGGCTCAAGGATGCGGCCGAAAAGGCAAAGATCGAGCTCTCCACGACCATGCAGACCGAAATCAACCTGCCGTTCATCACCGCCGACGCCTCGGGACCCAAGCATCTTTCCCTCAACCTTTCCCGCGCGAAGCTCGAAGCGCTGGTGGGCGACCTGATCGAGGGGACCCGCAAGCCCTGCCAGCAGGCGATCGAGGATGCCGAGCTCGACGCTTCGGCGATCGACGAGGTGGTGCTGGTAGGCGGAACGACCCGCATTCCCGCGGTGCAGAAGATCGTCCGCGACATCTTCGGCTGCGAGCCGCACCAGGGAGTGAACCCCGACGAGGTGGTCGCCTTGGGAGCGGCAGTTCAGGCGGGCGTGCTGGGCGGCGATGTCAAGGATCTGCTCCTGCTCGACGTCACCCCGCTCTCGCTCGGAATCGAGACGCTCGGCGGAGTGTTCACCCGGCTCATCGAGCGGAACCAGACGATTCCGTTTCGCAAGAGCGAGACCTTCTCGACCGCGAGCGACAACCAGACGCAGGTCGAGGTCCATGTGCTCCAGGGGGAGCGGGCGATGGCCGGCGACAACCGGACGCTCGGGAAGTTCAACCTGGTGGGGATTCCGCCGGCGCCGCGGGGCATGCCGCAGATCGAGGTTACCTTCGACATCGATGCCAACGGGATCGTGAACGTGTCGGCGAAGGATCAGGGAACCGGGCGCGAACAGGCGATCACCATCACCGCGTCGAGCGGTCTCGACAAGGACGAGATCGAGTCGATGAAGGCGGAAGCGGCGGCCAACGAAGAGACGGACAAGAAGCGCCGGGAAGAGGTCGAGACGCGGAACGAGACCGATTCCCTCGCCCATCAGATCGAGAAGATGCTCAAGGAGAATCGGGACAAGCTGGACTCGTCGGATGCCGAGAGCATCGAAAAGTCGGTTGCGGACGCCCGGACGGCGCTCGGTGGCGACGACATTGAACGGATCAGCGCGGCCCGCGCCGATCTCGAAAAGGCGAGCCACCGGTTGGCGGAAGCGATGTATCGCAAGACTTCCGACCAGAAGACGGACGCGCCGCCGCCTCCTCCGCCCCACGGCAAGGCGGCAGGCGGAAACGGGGCCGCCGCCGATGACGACATCATCGATGCGGAAGTCGTGCGCGACTGAGGGCACTCTGGGGCTCGGCGGGCATGGCGAGCGGAACCGACCATTACCAGGTGCTCGGCGTGGACCGGGCCGCTGGTTCCACCCGGATTCGGCAGGCGTACCGGAAGCTGGTCCGCCGGTTCCACCCGGATCTGAACCCGGGCGACCCGGTGGCGGCGTCGCGTTATCAGGAGGTCCACCGCGCCTGGCTGGTCCTCGGGGATCCGGAGCGGCGCTCCGAGTACGACCGTGCCGGTGGTTCCGAGGCCCGGCCGCCCGAACCCGAGCCGGATGGTTACGGTTTCGCCGGGTTCGACTTCGCGGCGGCGCCGTCGCACCGGGTCGCCGACCTGAAGGAAATCCTGGGGACGCAGCCGGATTCGCCGGCCGACGAGGCCCAGTCGGACCTCCACAGCCGGGTTCGCCTGTCGTTCCGGGAAGCCCTTGAGGGTCGTTCCGTTCGTCTTCGGGTCGCTCGCCGGCATGCGTGCCGGGTGTGTTCCGGCCACGGCCAGGTGCCGCGGGACGAGGGGGTCTCCTGTCCTGCCTGCCGGGGACAGGGCCGGTGTTTCCGCCGGGTCGGGCGCATGGTGTTCTCCCGGTCTTGCGAGCAATGCGAGGGCCAGGGCGTTCTGGCGCATATGTCGTGCGACGCCTGCGGGGGCCGCGGCAACCGCATCCGGATCGGCCGGGAACTCGTCCGGGTCCCTGCCGGCGTTGCCGACGGCGCCACCATGGTTGTCGCCGGAAAGGGTCACGAACGGCCGGGCGCCGCCCCGCCCGGAGATCTGCACCTGCACGTTCAGGTCGAGTCCCATTCGTTGCTGGAACGGCGTGGCGACAATCTCGTGTGTCCCCTGCCGCTGACCCTTTCGGAAGCTGCGCTCGGCGGCCGCATCGAGGCGCCCACCCCCACCGGCCCGGTGACCCTGCGCCTGCCGCCCGGCGTGCAGCCTGGGGCCCGGTTCCGGGTGTCCGGCAAGGGAGCCCGTTCCGCGCGCGGGGGCGGCCGTGGCGACCTGTTCTTCGAGGTGAAGGTGCGGATCCCCGAAGTGCGGGATGATCGTTCCCGTGCCCTGGTGGAGGAACTGGAACGGCGCAACCCCTCGTCGCCCCGCGAAGGGCTGGCCGAACAGTTCGGCGGAGGTTCGAGATGAGCGAGGACCGGAAGGGCCTCTACATGATCAGCGCGGTCTCCGAGATGTTCAAGATCCATCCGCAGACATTGCGTCTTTACGAGCGCGAAGGCCTGCTTCGGCCGTCGCGGACCGAGGGGAATACGCGTCTTTACGGCGAGGCGGACCTGGATCGGCTGCGGGCAATCCTGAACCTGCGCGAGATGGGCGTGAACCTTGCCGGCGTGGACATCATCCTGGAGATGCGCAGCCGGATGGAGCGGATGCAAAAGGAGATTGCCGCCTTCACCGAGTTCATCCACCGTGAACTCGCGAAGGAAGACGCCAACCTGGGTGAGAGGGGGCAGAAGTCGCTGGTACGGCTTCCCCGGCGGGATCTGGTTCCGGCGCCGGGGTCGGCGATCGGCGGCCGCGGCGCCGGGGAAATGACGACCGGATCGACCGGGACCAGGGCAAGGGGGTGACTCCGGTCGGCCGGCGCCGGAAGCGGCCCCGGTGCCCGCGTTGCCGCGACACCGGTTGGCGCCCCGGTGCTTCCGGGGGTCCTTCCTCCCCGGTGATCCCCTGTGCTTGCGAGGATCGCACCGTCTCGGGCGACGCCCGTCTCGAAGGCCTCGGAGTTCCGAGGCGGTTTTCCCGGACGGCGTCCTTCGATTCCTTCGATGAACTCTCTTCCGAACTGATTGCCGCCCGACGCGCGGTCGAACGCTGGGCGGAGGCCTACCCGGATGTTCGCGAAGGGCTGTTCCTCGCGGGCCCTTCCGGCGTCGGCAAGACACATCTGGCGGTGGCTGCCCTCCGTCGCGTGCTGCTGGAACGGAATATCGACACCGGGGTGCGTTTCGTGTACGTGCCGGAACTCATCGAGCAACTTCGCTGGGTGGCCCGGAACGGGGAGACCTCGGAGGACGGGCTCCTGGCTCCGCTCTTCGCTGCCGAGATCCTCGTCCTCGACGGACTCGGGGAGGACATGGTTCAGGAGTGGGTCGTCGAGAAGATGCTCTATGTGCTGACCCGCCGCTACAACGACTGCGGTATCCTGCTCTGCACCAGCGTCTATCCCGCGGACCACGAGCATGGTTCCGTCGCTGCCGGCGCCGATCCCCGGGGTGGGGTCGTCTCGCTCGTAGATCGGATCTCGGTCCGCGGGGTTTCCATGCTCCGCGAGGCGTGTCAATTCGTGGACGTGCGTGGAGAGGACTATCGCGATACTGTCATCCGTCACGGGACCGGCCTTTGAGCCGTCCGTATCCGGAAGGAGTTCCCATCATGCGCAAGTTCGGCTCTGTCCTCGCCATCGCGAGTCTGCTCCCGTCGTTCGTGGCTGCCCAGTCGCCGGCTCCGGACAAGCCGCGTCCCATTCCGATCCGGGATTCGGTCTTCATCGAAGACCTCACCTGGATGGAGGTTCGGGATCTCATCGCCGCCGGCAAGACCACGGCGCTCGTGGCGAGCGGCGGGGTGGAACAAAACGGCCCGTACCTGGTCACCGGCAAGCACAATGTCCTGCTGCGGGGCACGACCGAGGCGATCGCCCGCGATCTCGGTAACGCGCTGGTGGCGCCCATCCTGAAGCTGGTGCCCGAGGGAGACTTCGATCCCCCTACCGGACACATGCGGTACCCAGGAACCGTCGGACTCAGCGAGGAGACGTTCCGGGCGGTGCTCCGGGACGTCGCCCGCAGCCTGCGGGCAAGCGGTTTCTCGCACATCGTGTTCCTCGGGGACAGTGGCGGCAACCAGGCCGGGATGAAGGCGGTTGCCGAGGAAATGCATGCCGCATTCGGCGGTTCTCCCGGTGTCCACTTCATTCCCGAGTTCTACGATGTCATGGGCCTTCGGAACTGGCTTTCGGAGAACGGAATCAAGGAGGAGCCGGAGGGCATCCACGATGAATTCGCCATGTCCTCGATGATGGCCGCAGTGGATCCGGACTCGATCCGGACCGCCGAGCGCCGGCAGGCCGGCCTCTTCCGGATCAACGGCGTGGACCTCGATCCCCTGGACGAGACCGTCGCCTGGGGCCTGCGGCTCTTCCGCTACCGCAGCTCGGTCACGGTTCCGGCAATCCGGGCCGCGATCGGGGAAACCGCCGCCACCCAGGAATAGCGCGCCCGGCGCCCGGTGGGGAGTTCCGCCGGGCGGGCGCCCGGAGACCGGGAGGACTCGCTTCGCGGGGGGTCTTGGCGCCGGGTCGGCTTTTGATTCCCGCGCGGCCGTGACCGGATCCCGCGGTCTCCGAAATCGCCGGGAAGGCGTCGGCGGCGAAAGGGAATTCCGACCGCGGCCGGGCAGCGAAGCGGTCTCCGCCTCCTCTCCGAGGGGCCGCCCGGCTCGAGAGGCTCCACGCGGCGGCGATCAGCAGGGATCGGGGCAGGCCCGGGTCGGACAGGAAGGCCACTCCGGGAACGGCCAGGACATGGATGATGGCGCCGAAGACCGGGGAGACACCTGCGGTCCGGCGCGTGCCCACGCCCGGGGGCCGCGCAAGGGTTCGGAGATCGCATCGAGGCCGGCGACGAACAGCGGCGGGATGATGCCGAGGTCGGAGCGTGTGCCGCGGGTTTTCCCGCCGGGTGAATTTCAGTGGCGTCGAGCAGGGATCCCGCGGCGGGGAAGCCGACCGGAGGCGGCAGGTCGGCGATCCTCGAACCCAGGCCAGGTACGAACGCCGTGACGATCCATGCGGCCCCTCCCGGGGACGACGCGGCTGCCGCCGGGAAGTGCATGGCGGAGCCGGTGAGACCGGGCCCGTGCTCCCCGCAGAGGCCAACCGGGAGGGCGATCCACTCGGAATCCATGATGCGGCGCGCGCCCGTCGGCTTGGGTCCGGCATCCGCTTCTCCGTACCCCGCCGCTGATGGATATCCCGCAATCGGGAGACTCCCTCACTCCCCCGCGGGCGGCGGTTCGGCCAAGCCGGATTGCCGGGGGGTGCGCATGAACGGGAGTCCCGAGGGAACGCGGGTGATCGGGATGCGGGGGAACTGTAGGGAGACATGGCGTTGCGCTCCCGCCCTCCCCACCGCTTCGACGGGACTCCGGATGCGAACGAGAGGGCGATAGAAGAAGGCTTCATGTCCTCGGCGAGCGAACCGGGAACTTCCATCGATGTCTTCTCGTCGGAAGGGGGATCGATCAGATCATCGCGCCGAAGGGCGCGAGGGCGCTGGCCTTCAACGCTCGGGAATCCGAAGTCCTGTTCCCGCCGGGTACCGGGATGCGAATCAAGTCAGTACGGGAGAACGTCGAGTTCACACAACGATTCCCGGGCGGTGGACAAGACAAGCTGCTTCGACGCTGGCTCCACGAGGCTGCGGTTATCCCGGAGGGGGAGCAAGATCAAGGCAGGACCCTCAGAAAAAACGCGACGATCGACGCAGGGAGATGTCCGCTTCGTCATGGGCCCGATCATGGGCCCGATTCACCGATCCAATCCCCGGTCCGGGATCGCTCTTGTGGCGCGGCGATACTTCATGCACTGTCGAGGACCATCGTCGGCGGGGGTTCAACCGCCTCTTGAGGAATTGCGTGAACTGGGTGTCGACGTCTCCAGCGTGCGCCAGGAACAGCGCGACCCCGGGCAGGCCCGTAATTCAAGGAGGGCAAGGTCGGCCCTGAATCCTTGACAGCGAAGGGGATAGTCAACGTGGTCTGTTTTTCAGGGGGTGTGATGTCACCGGGCCGGTGAACTCCGCATCGTTTCGGGACGCGGCGCCGATTTCGACTCGCCAGTGCACCCCGGAGGGCTTTCTGCGAGCCGCCGCGAGCCCCGGCCTCCACCGGGATGTGCGGTGTTTGGTGGATAGCCGCGTTCCCGACCGCCGACCGGACGGATTGCGCTGCCAGGCGTTTCGGAAGCGCTCCGGGTTGACCGGCGCTCCCGCCTCCGGGTCGCGGCCGCCGAGCGGGATCGGTACGTCGGTTTGCCGGCTCAGTCCCGGATGCGAACCCAGACCTCGCCGTCCCGCACCGATACCGGATAGGCGGGGACGCAGGAGGAAGGGTTCACCGGGGATTTGCCGGTGACCAGATCGAACTGCCAGAAATGCCAGGGGCAGCGGACGATGCCTTCCACCACCTCGCCGCGGTGGAGCGGGCCGCCGCGGTGGGGGCAGGTTTCGTGCAGCGCGAACACCTGCCCGTCCGCATGGAAAAGAGCCACCCGGACATCACCGATGTCCACCGCGAGCGAGCCGGCTTCCGCGAGTTCGTCGAGGCGGCAGGCGCGGTGTTCCCCGGTCACCAGCCCGGTTCCCGGCGCAGGCCCTGGGGATCGGCGCCGACCTCCAGCACCTCGCCGCCGGACTCCGCCGCGGCCCGTGCCACCGCAGCACGGCGTCCGGGATCGGTCAGGGCGACCACGGTGCCCCCGGCACCCGCGCCACACGCCTTGACCGCGAGTGCGCCCGCCTTCCGGAGCGCTGCCTCCAGACGGTCGATCGTGGGATTGGTGACCCGCCTGGCGAGCGCCTTGCGTCCGGCCCATTCCCGGTTCAGCGCGTTCGCCACACGGTTCCAGTCTTCGGCGGCTAGAGCTCCGCGCATCGCCAGGGCGGCATCGGCGATGCGGTGGAGCCCGGCAATCGCGCCCGGTTTTCCGGCGAAGATGCGACGGAGAACCCGGGCATTCGAGTTGCCGGAGGAGTGGGCCTCGCCGGTGAACACCAGGACGAAGCGCTCGGCCATCGGGTCGGCGTCCGGACGACCCCAGGGCAGGGGTTCGGTTCGGGGATGCGGGCTCTCCCAGTGGAGAGCGTTCGCTCCGCCGAGGGCGGCGGCGAACTGGTCCTGGGCGCCGGTCGCGGTCCGGAGGATCCGGACCTCGGTGTCCATGACGATCCGCACCAATTCCGGGATGCTCCTGCCGGCGCCGGTCACCTCGTTCAGTGCGCCGGCGATCGCGATCCCCAGCGCGGACGAGCCTCCGAGTCCGGAGCCGGGGGGCGCGGTGGTTTCGAAGTGCACCTCGCGGGGGGTTTCGCGGTCGAAGTAATGGAGGAGCCGGGCGGCGAGCGCGGCCAGCGGATGGCCGAAAAGGGCTTCGAGCGATCCGCTTTCCATGTCCACCTGCCCGTCGCCCACGACCCGCCAGGCGCCGCCGGTCGGACGCACCCGGGCCCGGGCGCGCCGGTTGATCGCCACGTTCACGGTCAGCGCGTGCGGCAGCATCAGGTTGACCGGCCAGATATCGAGAGTCCCGCCGGCGAGGTCCACCCGGGTCGGGGCGGACCAGGTGGATTCGGGAATCAGAAGGTCACTCCGACGACCGTGTTCCAGCGGTTTATCGGCTTTTCCACCCAATCCCGCTGCAATTGAAACTCGAAGTGAAGGCGCCCGACTCCGATCCCGCCGAGGAGAACTCCCGTCGCGGCAATATCCACCACCCCCTCTCCGCCAGCCAGGAAGGAGAACCCGCCGCCGCCACCGGCATAGGCGCGAACGAGCGGCGAGGGAAGGAATTCGGCCCGGATTACCCCGAGGGCGCGTGTCGGCCACACATCGTTTCCCTTCTGGGAGCCGATGGTCGTTTGCGCCAGGATCCCGGCCGAGACCGGGGCGAACGGGAGGCGGGCGTCGAAGCCGGCTCCTGCCACCCAGTAGGAGACGGTGGATTCGGTCTCGCCGCCGGCACCGACATGAAGGAATGGCTGCGCGCTCGACGTGGACGCCGCGAGCAGGGCACTCGCTGCGAGCAGGAGGGTGATGCGCGTCTGCATGCGGCGAGTATAGGTCCCGCAGCGGCGACGCTCAGAGTCGGCAGGATCGCGGATCCCGATCTTCGAAACCCACGAGGGAAGGGTGCCGCAGGTGGCCGGCGGCAGTGATTTCCAGGTATTCGACGACCGCCACCAGCAGGGGGCGCAGGTAACGGATCACCCCTTCGCCTTCGGCCTCGAATCCCGGGGGATAAGGCGCCGCATGGATCTTCGACTGCTCTTCCATCAGCCGCCGGGTATCCCGGTCAAGCCCGCTGCCCACGTTGCCGAGCCATACCGGGCCGTCCGGCCCGTAGGCTCCCACCACCAGCGAGCGCACCGGTCCGGCCTCGGTATGCAACAGGACTCCGAACACCACGCAGGAGCGCCGGGGACGCACCTTGACCTTAAGCCAGTCGTCACTTCGTTCTCCGATGCGGTACCGGCTGTCCCGGCGCTTGGCGACCATGCCCTCCATCCCCCGCTCGCGCATCGCCCGGAAGAACCGCAGCCCCTGGCCGCGCACCAGCGGATTGGCGAAGACGCGAGCCGCGCCATCGGGAAGAAGCGCTTCGAGGCGGCGCCGACGCTCTCCGAACGGGAACGTGGTGAGACGTTCGCCATCGAGCCAGAGCAGGTCGAAGGCGACAAACCAGGCCGGGTTCCGCTCGATGCCCTGCCGGATCCGTGTTGCGGAGCGCATCCGGTTCCGTTCCATCACCAGCGGGAAACTGGACCGCGCGCCGTCCATGACCACGATTTCCCCGTCGAGCACCCCGGCCCCGGGGATCTCGGCGAAGGCGGCGGCGAGTTCGGGAAATTGAGGCGTCTGGTCGCGCAGGCTGCGGGCCTGGAGGCGGATCCGGGGGCCGAAGAAGCCGATCGAGCGCAACCCGTCCCACTTGGCATCGAAATCATGGGCCTCCGAGTCGAACGGAGTCCCCGTTCCGGCGAGCATGGGACGGATTCCCTCCCGGAGCCAGCCAGGGGGAATCCCGGGAGCAGCGGAAGCCATCCGCGCCGTCGGATCAGCCGGTTCGGCTCAGGCCCGGCTCTTCTTTTCCGGCCCCGGCATCCGTTTCCTCGTGCTCGATCCGGGCGAGGCTGGCCTTCAGGGCGTCCATCAGATTGATCACCCGGCGCGGCTCGACGCTCGGCGGTGTAACCACTTCCTCGCCGCGGGTCTTGGCGCCCACGATTTCGAGAAAGCGGGTGCGGTACTTGTCTTCGAAGGCGTCGACGTCGAAGGTCTGGGCGTAGGAATCCAGGAGTTGCTGTGCCATGAGCTTCTCGGCGGGTTGGGGTTCGGTACGGGGGGCGAGATCCTCGATGTCGCCGACTGGACGCACTTCGTCGGCGTAGTACAGGTAGGACATCAGGAATACATCGTCACCCGGACGGATCGCAACCACCCGCTCCTTGCCGCCCAGCACCACCTGGGCGACCGCCACCCGACCGGAGGTTCGCATCGCGTCGAGGATGGTGTGGAAGGGGCCTGCCGCCACCGGGTTCGCGGGCGCGAGGTAGTAGGACCCGTGGTAGTAGAGCGGATTGATTTCGCTGGCGTTCACGAACTGGACGATTTCGAGGGTGCGCTCCGACGGGAGGCGCAGGGCGTTCAGATCCTCTCCGGTCATGAGGACGTACTGGCCCTTCGCGTACTCGTAGCCGCTCACGATCTCGTCACGCTCGACCTGCCGGTCACAGTTCGGACAGTGGCGCTGCTGGCGAACCCGGGACTTGCACTCTTCGTGGAGCTGGTTCATGGCAACCCGCTTCTCGCGGGCGGCAGGGTAGGCCTTGACCGGAACCAGGACCAGCGCGAGCTTCAGGTTGCCCTGCCAGGTGGGTCGCATCGGAGAGTCCCGCGCACGCCTCGGACCCTCCGGGAACGCGGACGCCGCGGGTGTCCGGAGTCTAAGCCAACCGGCGACCTGCTCCTTTGACACGGCGCCGTTGGGGTACACTCCGCCCGAACCGGGCGACCGGAATCCACCCGTTGCGTCGAGGGCCCCGCTGTACGTCGCCAAGTCCGAGCCTTGCCGCTTGTGAGCGGATGGGAATCGGCGCTTGGTTCTTCCCTGATTCCACGACGGCCCAATCCCCCCGGAACTGATTGATGTCCACCGAAACGGCCCTCGCCGAAGAGATGGCCAACCAGGAAGAAGAAAACCCGACGATCGTGAACGACCTGGCCATCCAGGTGGCGACGATCAACGGCTCCGGCAGCCAGTCCTCCAATCTGGTCCTGCTTCGTGCCCTGTTCCTCATGGGGATTCCGGTGGGGGCGAAAAACCTCTTCCCGTCCAACATCGCCGGGCTTCCGACCTGGTTCACCATCCGGGTGAACCGCGACGGCTGGGTGGCGCGCAAGCGCGATGTGGACTTTCTGGTGGCCCTGAATCCGCAGACCGCAAAGCCGGACGTGGAGGGACTGCGACCGGGAAGCGCCGTGGTTTACGAGTCTTCGTTGCGTCTGGAGCAGATTCGTGACGACCTGATCTTCTACCCGGCGCCCTTCCAGGAGCTGGCCGGAAAGGTGACTCGCGAGACCCGGCTGCGGAAACTGCTCGCCAACATGATCTATGTGGGGGTTCTCGGGCAGTTGCTCGGAATCGACCAGCGGATGGTGGACGCGGCCATCGGCAAGCAGTTCGGCCGGAAGAAGACGGCGGTGAGCCTCAACCGGCAGTCGGTGGAGGTGGGTTACGAATATGCACGCGAACAGCTTTCCAAACGGGATCCGCATGTGGTGCGGCCGATGGACCGGAACCGGGGACGCATCCTGATCGACGGCAACGGGGCGGCCGCCCTGGGTTCCCTGTTCGCCGGAGTGAGCGTGGCGACGTGGTACCCCATCACTCCCTCCTCGAGTCTGGTCGAACAGCTCGAGGGATTCCTGAAGAAGCATCGCAAGACTGCGGACGGGAAGGCCACCTACGCGGTCGTCCAGGCCGAGGACGAGCTCGCCGCGGTCGGGATGGCGCTGGCCGCCGGTTGGGCCGGAACCCGTTCGCTGACTGCTACTTCCGGTCCCGGAATTTCGCTCATGTCCGAGTTCGTCGGGCTTGGTTACTACGCCGAGATTCCCACGGTGATCTGGAACATCCAGCGAGTCGGTCCCTCCACCGGGCTGCCCACCCGGACCTCGCAGGGAGACCTGCTCTCGACCTACAGTCTCTCCCACGGCGACACCCGGCATGTCTGCCTGCTTCCCGGGTCCGTCACGGAATGCTTCGATTTCGCCGGAAATGCCTTCGATCTGGCGGAGCGGCTCCAGACGCCGATCTTCGTCCTGTCCGATCTGGACATCGGGATGAACATCTGGAGCACCAAGGTCTTCGAGTATCCGCGAAAGCCGCTGGACCGGGGCAAGGTGCTGCGTCGCGAGGATCTGGACCGGATCGGATCCTTCCAGCGTTATCGGGACGTGGATGGCGACGGCATTCCCTGGCGCACCCTTCCCGGGGAGGATCATCCGCTGGCTGCCTACTTCACCCGCGGCAGCGGTCATGACGAGAGCGCCGAATACACCGAGAGCGAGGCAGCCTATGTCCGTGTGATGGACCGCCTCGCGCGGAAGTTCGAGACGGCCCGGAGTCTGGTTCCGGAACCGGTGCTTTCGGCGACCGACCCGCCGAGCCGCATCGGGCTGATCGGTTTCGGAAGTTCGGATCCCGCGATCGAGGAGGCCCGGGTCATCCTGAGGGAGCAGGCCGGGATCGAGTGCGACTACCTGCGGCTTCGCGCGCTTCCCCTCCAGCGTTCGGTGCTGGACTTCATCACCGAGCGGAAGCGGGTCCATGTGGTGGAGCAGAATCGGGATGGCCAGCTTCTCCAGTTGCTTCGCGCCGAGTACGGGGATCGGATACCCGAAGACGTCCTCCGCAGCCTGCGCCACTACAACGGACTGCCACTCGACGCGCAGACCATCGTGGACCATTTGCAAGAAGCCGAGGTGGGGGCGGTTTCCGTTTCCTGAGGCGTCATCCGGAGGGAACCATGCCAGCAGCAACCGGCGCCGCGAAGCGTCCCCGGGTCAACCAGATCGGACTGAGCGTCAGCGACTACCGGGGGAAACCGTCCACCCTGTGCAAGGGTTGCGGGCACGACGCGATCTCGAGCCAGCTGATCCGGGCGTTTTTCGAATCGAACATCCGACCGCACCAGGTCGTGAAGTTGTCCGGGATCGGATGCTCCTCGAAGACCCCGGCGTACTTCCTGAACCGCAGCCACGGCTTCAATGCGGTGCACGGGCGCATGCCCTCCATCGCCACCGGTACCGTGCTCGCCAACCGCAAACTGGTCGCCGTCGGCGTGTCGGGAGACGGCGACACGGCTTCCATCGGGATCGGCCAGTTCGTGCACCTGGTGCGCCGGAACCTGCCGATCGTGTACATCGTCGAGAACAACGGTGTGTACGGTCTGACCAAGGGACAATTCTCGGCGACTGCCGACGAGGAGGCGGTGCTTCGCTCCGGGGAGGTGAACCGCTTCCCCAATGTGGACCTTTGCGGCATGGCTGTCGAACTCGGCGCCTCCTATGTGGCGCGGTCGTTCGCGGGCGATCCGAAGCAGCTGGTGACCCTGCTCCGCGGCGCGCTTGCCCATAGCGGCACCGCGGTCCTCGACATCCTGAGTCCGTGCGTGACCTTCAACAACCACGCCGGCTCCACCAAGAGTTACACCTGGGGGAAGGACAACGAGGAACCCATCCACATGTTGGACTTCGTACCGGCCTTCGAGCAGATCGAGGTGGAGTACGAAGAGGGCGCGGATCAGGAGGTTCAGCTTCATGACGGTTCGTGGGTGAAGCTGCGCAAGCTGAACCGGGACTACGACCCGACGAACCGCCGCGCCGCCGGGGAACTCCTGCTGGAGGCGACCGAGCGGAACCTGTTCCTGACCGGCCTCCTTTATGTGGACCCGGACAAGCCGACGCTGATGGATGTCCTGGAGATGGTCGACGAGCCGCTCGCCTCGCTCGGGGAGGAACAGCTCCGCCCGTCGCGCGCGGCGTTCGACGAGGTGATGGATTCGTATCGCTAGCCGGGTGACGGCGCCATCCGCCGCATCGGGATCGGGACGGCTCCGGCAAGGAACCCCACCGTGATTCATTCCGTCCGGGCGTTCTTGCGCTTCCGGTGGTGTTTGCTTGCGCTCCTGCCGGGCGCTCCGGTCGTCGGGCAGGACATCGGGCCCTTTACTGTCCAGAGCGCGCTCGCCATCGCCTCGGTCTCGGAGCCGCGGTTGTCGCCGGACGGGGAGACAGTGGCTTATGTCGTCACCCGCATCGACCGCGGGGAGAACGACCGTTCAAGCCGCATCCACCTGGTCCCCTTTGCCGGGGGGGAATCCCACCCGATCACCCGCACCGACCGCTCGGCCTCCCGTCCGCGGTTCAGCCCCGACGGAACGAAGCTCGGATTCCTCGCCTCCGGGGAGAATGACCGGCGCCAGATCTGGATCCTGCCGCTGACCGGCGGCGAAGCGCGGCAGTTGAGCAACCTGCCCGGCGGCGTTTCCCGCTTCTCCTGGGCGCCGGACGGGACGGCGCTGGTGGTGGTCTCGATGGATCCGGCCCCCGGGGAGGACGAGGACGAGCCGCGGCCGATCGTGGTGGACCGGCTCCAGTTCAAGCGGGACGGTCAGGGCTACCTCGACGACCGTCGCCGGCATCTCCATCTGGTGGACGCCACTGATGGATCCCACCGCCAGCTCACCGGGGGGCCGTTCGACGACCGCACTCCGGTGTTCTCGCCGGACTCCCGCGAGATCGCCTTCGTGAGCGTTCGTCCCGCCGACGGGAGTGATCCGGACACAACCGACAATACCGACATCTTCCTGATTCCGCGGGATGCCGACCCCGGAACCGAGCCGATTCGACTCACGAACAACCCGGGACCCGATCGCAACCCGTTCTGGAGTCCCGACGGCGGGCGCCTCGCCCATACCGGAAACCGCAAGCCGGAACTCATCTGGTACGCGACCGAACAGCTGTTCGTACTGAACCGGGCCACCGACGAGGTGGTGACGGTGGCGGAGGCGCTTGACCGGAATCTGTCCGGCGGTTGGTTTTCGGCGGACGGGGAGGCGCTGTTTGCGGTCATGGAGGACGAGGGGACCCGGAGCGTGGTGCGGATGCCGGTTCGGGGCGACGCCGTCCCGGAGACGGTGCTCGGTGGGGAGCGGGTGGTGTCGGCGCCGCACGGACGGAATGGCCGGTTCGTCGCCCTCGCCGAAACGGTGGATCGCCCCCGGGAGGTGGTGGCCTGGAACGAGAACGGAGGGATGCGCCGGCTGACCGGGGAGAACGACACGCTTCTCGCCGGACTGCGTCTCGGAGCGGTGGAACGCATCACCTTTCCGAGTGCCGATGGAACCCGGATCCAGGGCTTCGTGACCAAGCCTCCGGATTTCGAGGAGGGACGCCGCTATCCCACCATCCTGTGGATTCACGGCGGCCCGGTCTCGCAGTTCTCGGCCTCCTTCCAGCCCACCTGGCAGCTGTTCGCCACGAGCGGATACCTGGTGGTGGCGGCGAATCCGCGTGGCTCGTCGGGCCGCGGCGAACGCTTCGCATCGGCGATCTGGGCCGACTGGGGCAATCGGGACTACGACGACGTGAATGCCGCGGTGGATCATGTCATCGAGCGCGGCTGGGCCGATCCCGCCCGACTTGGCGTCGGAGGCTGGAGCTACGGCGGCATCCTGACCAACTATGTGATCACGAAGACCACCCGCTTCCGCGCGGCGGTGAGCGGCGCCAGCGAGACCAGCTACCGGGCCGCCTACGGAAACGACCACTACCAGTTGCAGTGGGAACGGGAACTGGGGTTGCCATGGGAAAACCCCGACCGGTGGGAGCGACTCTCACCCATCGCCCGCGTCCATCACGTGACGACGCCGACCCTCGTGATGTGCGGGGAGAAGGACTGGAACGTTCCGCTGAGCCAGTCGGAGAATCTCTACCAGAGCCTCCGCCGGCTGGGCGTCCCCACCGAACTGGTCATCTATCCGGGTGAAAGCCACGGGATCCGCCGACCCTCGTTCCAGGAGGACCGCTACCAGCGCTGGCTCGACTGGTACGCCCGCTTTCTCGGCGACCCGAACGACGGAACCGATCGGTAGACTTGCCGCCGCACGACAACGCGGGCGTCGCGCGCCCTCGTCTCTTCCCCCTCGATTCGATCATCGCGTGCCCTTGCGGCGGTTGCGGCCGACAGGAGTGATCAGCCCCCTCGTCGTGGTAAGGGTTGTTATTAAGATTTGGCGTTGAAAACTTAATAGCGGCGGGTACTATTCAAGCATCCCTGAATAGGGGAGTTATCCCATGCAACGCGGAGAGACTGGCCGCCATGCGGTCACGGTCGCCGGAGGCGAGCGGGTTCGCGCCTTTACGCCGTATCCGCTGCCGCCGGTTCCCCCCCTGGCCCTCGAAGGCGCGCTCGGGCAGACGTTCGAAGCGGCGGTGCTGGCCCTCGGCCGCCTCGACGCCATATCGGCGTTGCTGCCGGACCGAACGCTCTTCCTGTATGCCTTTGTGCGCAAGGAGGCGGTTTTCTCCTCCCAGATCGAGGGAACGCAATCGTCGCTGTCCGACCTGCTGCTCTTCGAACTGGAAGAAGCGCCCGGGTCGCCGCTCGACGATGTGGTCGAAGTCTCGAGCCATGTCGCGGCGCTGGAGCACGGCCTGCGTCGTCTGGCCGAGGGCTTCCCGCTGTCGAACCGGCTGATCCGCGAGGTTCATGCGGTGCTCATGTCGGGCGGGCGGGGTGGCGACAAGGCGCCCGGCGAATTTCGCGTCTCGCAGAACTGGATCGGCGGCGCCCGGCCCGGCAACGCAGCCTTCGTACCGCCTCCGCATCCCGACGTGCCCGACTGTATGGCCGCGCTCGAACGCTTTCTCCACGCCGGGGAAGACGGGATCCCCGTGCTGATTCGGGCTGGGCTCGCCCATGTGCAGTTCGAGACCATCCACCCCTTCCTCGACGGGAACGGGCGGGTGGGACGGCTGCTTGTCGTGCTCCAGCTGCATAAGGCCCGCGTGCTTCGAGAGCCGCTCCTGTATCTGAGCCTGTATTTCAAGCAGTACCGGAGCGCGTACTACGATCTGCTTGACCGCGTTCGCCGCACCGGCGATTGGGAAGCGTGGCTTGCCTTCTTTCTCGAAGGCGTGAGGGTCGCGGCCGAAGGCGCGGTCGGCACATCGGACCGCCTGCTCGGTCTGTTCGCGTCGGACCGAACCCGCATCGAACGGCAGGGACGCCGCGCCGGTTCGGGCTTGCGCGTGCACGATGCACTGAAGTCGCGACCGATCCTGTCGTTGCCCGAACTCCGCAACCGCACCGGGTTGTCCTTTCCCGCCGTCTCGGCGGCGATGAACGCGCTCGTCGGGCTCGGGATCGCACGGGAGATCACCGGAAAACGCCGTTCCCGGCTGTTCGCCTACGATCGCTACCTTTCGATACTCGGCGAAGGGACCGGCAGGGAATGATTGCGACCTGACCGGCAGCCTCGAACCCTGCCCGGCCGAAACTCGAACTGCGTGCGGTCATCCCGCGCCGGCACTCCCCACTCCTCGTCGTGATACCGGACAACCACGGCCGAGCGCCCCTCGGCCCAGCCACAGCGGCGCGGCTCAGTCATCCGGCAACCGGGCCTGGGCCCTCCGGCATCGGGTGGCTCCGGGGAAGCGCCGGCGCAGGGGGTGTACAGAATTTTGTGTGTTGAGTAGTTTTGGATGGGTTCATGGTGTGGGCGCCACCCGGCGTTCTGGTCCGGATGGAGGGAGCGGAGCGACCGGAGGCCGGACCAGAACGCGCCCCCCGGCCAGCACCCCACCTTCCCCTCGCGGGGCTTCGCAGCGCCTTCGGGGATGGCGTGTCCGTTCATCTTCCTTCCTCAGGCGGTGGGCGCAAACCGCTCGCCGAACTGGATGGCGAACTGCGCCTTGGCAGCTTGCCACACTTGGGGCGGTCTCTTCCACTTCACCGTGATGTTGCGCAGTGCCAAGTACATCAGCTTCGTCGCCGCCTCGTCACTTGGGAAGTGCCCCTTGTTCCGGATCGCCTTCCGAAGCTGGCTGTGCAGGCTCTCGATCGCGTTCGTCGTGTAGAGAATCCGCCGCACCTCCGGTGAAAACGCCAGAAACGGGATCACCTCATCCCATCGGCGCCGCCAACTCCGCGCCACCGCACCAAAGCGCTTCCCGTACGGACCCGACTCGAAACGATCCAGTTCCACCCCGGCGGCCTCCGCCGACGGCGCCGTGTAGATCCCTTGCAGCGCCTTCGCCAGCGAACCCCGTTCCTTCCACGATGCGAACTGCAGGGAATACCGAATGAGATGAACCACGCAGGTTTGCACCACGCACGCCGGATACTCCGCCCGGATCGCCTCCGGGAACCCCCTCAAACCGTCCACCACCGCAATCAGCAAGTCCTTGACACCCCGTGCCTTGAGCTCGTTCATCACCCGTAGCCAGAACTTCGCGCCCTCTGTCTGCTGGATCCACAGCCCCAGAACCTCCTTCTGACCGTCGCAGGTGTACCCGATCGCAAGGTATGCCGCCTTGTTCCGCACAAGCCCCTCGTCCCGGATCTTCACCCGCAGCGCATCAAAGTACACCACCGCGTACGTCGCTTCCAGTGGACGGCTCTGCCACTCCGTCACCTCCTCCAAAACCCCGTCGGTGACCGCCGAGATCAGCGCCGGGGAAACCCCCATCCCGTACAACTCCTCGATGTGCGCCTGGATGTCCCGCGTGCTCATCCCCCGCGCGTACATCGCAATGATCTTCTCATCAAACCCCGGAAGACGACGCTGGTACTTGGCCACCAGAACCGGGTCGAAGCGCCCCTGCCGATCCCGCGGGATGTCCAAAACGATCCGCTCGTCGCCCGTGTCCACCGTCTTCCGCGACGTCCCGTTGCGGTGGTTCCCCGTCCGTCGTTCCCCCGAATCCGCCAAGTGGGCCTCCATCTCAGCCAGCAGCATCCGCTCGGCCAAGGCCTTCTTCAAGTCCCCCGCCAAGGACTCGAAACCCGCAGCCCCGGAGGCGCCCCGCATGGCGATCAGTTCATCCAGCAGCTCGCGTGAGATGCCGTCGTTGTGCTTCTTGGCCATTTCTTCGACTCCTTGCGAAAAAAGTCATGGTAGGCCTCGAACACACAAAATTCTGAACAGCCTCCCGGCGCATGGGGAGGGTTTGGTTTATCCCGGAGCGCGATTCGGTCTGTATGGTTACCGCCCGGACCTCGGGCGAGGCCGACAGTCGGCGCGGCGCAATCTCGCCAAGGTTGTGCATCACAGGGGCGAAATCCCTGACGAACGGCTCGTGTTCTCCGGCCGCGTCGACCATATCCGGCGCCGCGCGCGACGCCGTCCAGCGGCGCCGACGTGACAGGAGACCAGCGGCATGAGATTCGCAGGGCAGTCAAAAGCCTGAATCACGACTACCAACATCATTTCAATGATCTGTGATTTGGGCCATTAGAAATTCTGATTGCGCAACCTCATCCTGCCGCGCCCCAAGGGTGGCTCCACCTTGAACTCCGGCTTGACTTCTACACCAAGATCTCTCAACTCGCACTCCAATTTAGCTTGCGCCCTTACTACTCTGACATCAATATTTTTGTTGTGCTTCAAGACTTCCGTCTCTCGCAACTCCAAAGCCATGAGCTTTCTGTCCATTTTAGAAGTACTCCCTTGTGTGGACGAATGAGGTGGTCCCGGGTCTTTGGACAGTTTGAGGGCTTGGTCAAGGTGCAAATTGCCAAGTCCTCGTGCTCGTCGAATTCGCCCGAACGGGCGAACCATACTTCGTTTTCGCTGCCGGATCCGGGGTCCTCGCGAGGGGCCGCCGGGGGGCCGGGCGTCAAGGGCGGACGTAGCCCGGCGCAGCGAACCCTTGACGCACGGACACCCGGTGGGCAGGCTCGGTTCGGGTCGGAGGCAGCAATCTGTTGGTTTCGGCCCATCCCTGAAAGCGTCGGTATCCCGCAACATCCCGGACTCGCCGACGGTTCACGACAAAAGCCCCTCACCATAAACCTCGGCGAGCGTCCGCCCTCCGAGGGCCGAGTGCGGCTGCTTTGGTGTTGTAGAATCGCATCCACTCCCCGATCACCCGTTCGGCCACGAACCCGTCGGTGAGTTCGTGGATGTACACCGCCTCGTACTTCAGCGACCGCCACAGCCGCACATCGCCTCCTGCCCCATCACCCGCCGAATCCGGTGGCGGCCCACCGTCACCCCTTCCCGCCGCAGGTGGCGCATCATCTGCCTGCTCCCGTAGAACGGGTAATCGAGCGAAAGGGCGTCCAGCCGCCGCATCAGTCCCGGGTTCTCGGCGCTCTCCCCGCTCGGCTGGTAGTACAGCGACGAGCGGCTGAGGTCCAGCAGGGCGCGCTCCCGAGCGAGACTCAGCTCCACGTCCCGCTCGACCAGCGCCGCCCGGGCGGCTCGGCTCAGCGTTCCAACCCGCGCCGAAAAAAATGGCTCTTTTGAATTTCGAGTGGGTTAGACGAAATGGCGGCTGAGCTTGGGAAGTCGAATTTCCCGGAGATGAGGAAAAAACGGTGCGGAATGGTGCGAAAGGAATCTCGACGAAACCAAGGTCCCGTCAAGCCGAGCGCGGTTCCGAATATCTGGTTCTCCATGATGGAGTTTCCCAAGCAGTGATGGGCCGAAAACAGCATTCTGCTGCCTTCGACCCGAACCAAGCATGCCCCTCGTGGGTCCGTGCGTCAAGGGTCCACTCCGCCGGGCTACGCCCGCCCTTGACACCCGGCCCCCCGACGGGCTTCCCGCCCGTACCCACTCGAAATTGAGTTGAGGCAAAAAAATCCCGGTCCACCGTCAACTCCCCGATCTTGGCCTGCAGGTCCCGGATCAGGCTGTCGTGGTCCGACGGAAACGATTTCTTCCCGCCAGCGAACACGTCGTCGAGCCCTTCGACCGCTTGACGCTTCCAAGCCGCCACCTGGGTGGGATGGATCTGGTGGCGCACTGCGATCTCCCTCACGGTTCGGTCGCCCCGCAAGGCCTCCAGCGCGACCCGCTTCTTGAAAGCCACCGTGAACCGGCGGCACCGTCTCGTAGTCATTCCTGGACCTCCAGCAGGGCCGGAAATGCACCCTGGCCAGTTGCCCCAAAAAGTGGGACCACCTCAGTCTCCAACGAACTGGTCATCTATCCGGGTGAAAGCCACGGGATCCGCCGACCCTCGTTCCAGGAGGACCGCTACCAGCGCTGGCTCGACTGGTACGCCCGCTTTCTCGGCGACCCGGACGACGGAACCGATCGGCAGCAGCGCAGGCCCCGGCGGCGTTCAAGATCCGGCGCGCCGTCATCTTGGCCTGGCAGTCCGTTATCGCCCGCATGATGATCTCCTCGGCGCCGACAACGATCGGATCGAACGACCGCGCGCCTCCTCCGAAGGGTCGATCACGAAGGTGCTCCGCCCCGGTGCGCGCTGATGGCCGCCCGTATGGCGTCGGGGCTGTCACTACCTTCCTGGGCATGTGCGGCCCATGGCCGCCCGGGATGCAGCGTGTCCCAACGAGATCGTTTCTGGGAGCGCCGGGTTCGACCCTGATCGTGATGTCCGAAGCCATCGACTACGAGGTTCCACACCGGTCGGTACTCGGTGATCAGGACTTGTTCGGCGAGTCCGATCCAAACGGAGTCGAGAACCAGCCAGCGGGAGCCTGTTCAGAATTTTGTGTGTTGAGGCCTACCATGACCTTTTTCGCAAGGAGTCGAAGAAATGGCCAAGAAGCACAACGACGGCATCTCACGCGAGTTGCTGGATGAACTGATCGAGATGCGGGGCGCCTCCGGGGCTGCGGGCTTCGAGTCCTTGGCAGGGGACTTGAAGAAGGCCTTGGCCGAGCGGATGCTGGTCGCCGAGATGGCGGCCCACTTGGCGGATACGGGGGAACGTCAGACGGGGAATCATCGCAACGGGTCGTCACGAAAGACGGTGGACACGGGGGACGAGCGGATCGTTCTGGACGTTCCGCGGGACCGGCAGGGGCGCTTCGACCCGGTACTGGTGGCCAAGTACCAGCGTCGCCTTCCGGGGTTTGATGAGAAGATCATTGCGATGTACGCACGGGGGATGAGCACGCGGGACATCCGGGCGCACATCGAGGAGTTGTACGGGATGGGGGTGTCCCCGGCGCTGATCTCGGCGGTCACCGACGGGGTTTTGGAGGAGGTGACGGAGTGGCAGAACCGTCCGCTGGAAGCGACGTACGCGGTGGTGTACTTCGACGCGCTACGGGTGAAGATCCGGGACGAGGGGCTTGTGCGGAACAAGGCGGCATACCTTGCGATCGGGTACACCTGCGACGGTCAGAAGGAGGTTCTGGGGCTGTGGATCCAGCAGACGGAGGGCGCCAAGTTCTGGCTACGGGTGATGAACGAGCTCAAGGCACGGGGTGTCAAGGACTTGCTGATCGCGGTGGTGGATGGTTTGAAGGGGTTCCCGGAGGCGATCCGGGGGGAGTATCCGGCGTGCGTGGTGCAAACCTGTGTAGTTCACCTCATTCGGTATTCCCTGCAGTTCGCATCGTGGAAGGAACGGGGTTCGCTGGCGAAGGCGCTGAAGGGGATCTACACGGCGCCGTCGGCGGAGGCCGCCAGTATGGAGTTGGATCGTTTCGAGTCGGGTCCGTACGGGAAGCGGTTCGGTGCGGTGGCGCGCAGTTGGCGGCGCCGTTGGGAGGAGGTGATCCCGTTTCTGGCGTTCTCGCCGGAGGTGCGGCGGATTCTCTACACGACGAACGCGATCGAGAGTTTGCACAGCCAGCTTCGCAAGGCGATCCGGAACAAGGGGCACTTTCCGAGTGACGATGCGGCGACGAAACTGATGTACTTGGCGCTGCGCAACATCACGGCCAAGTGGAAGAGACCGCCCCAGGTGTGGCAAGCTGCGAAGGCGCAGTTCGCCATCCAGTTCGGCGAGCGGTTCGCACCCACTGCCTGAGGAAGAAAGATGAACCGCCACCCCATCCCCGGATGCCCTGCGAAGCCCCGCGAGGGGAAGGTGGGGTGCTGGCCGGGGGGCGCGTTCTGGTCCGGCATCCGGTCGCTCCGCTCCCTCCATCCGGACCAGAACGCCGGGGGGCGCCCACACCATGAACCCATCCAAAACTACTCAACACACAAAATTCTGTACACCCCCGCCAGCGGCAAGAGAAATCACCCGGTTCAAGATTGATCGTACTCGCGATCGATCGAGCGTGTTCCGAGAGTCGACGGAACAGGACGGGCGCCGCCTGCTGACGGGCTGTGCGCCCTTGCCGACGGCCTGGATGATCGGCCTTTCCCACGTATATCGGCGCGTTTTCCGCCAGGTCCGCATAGGGCGGGAAGCTGCCCGAGTAGTGGATCGTGTAGACGCCCGCGCCAGCGAACGATGCCGCCGGTGGAAGTGGGGAGGACGGATGGCCCATCAAGGCGCGCGCCGTATTTCGTCCGAGCTCGTCCACGTTCAGTGGGTCATAGGCTCTCGTGTCGGTCATCAGTTATCGCTCGCATCGTGTCCCGTTGCGGCAGATGATCCAGAAGCAGTGCCGCTTGCGGGCATGGTGCGCCGTCTTCCACTTGTTCGAGGCCATCGGTCCGGTGCGGATCTTCACGATGAGGTCGCACACGGTGAAGCCGGCCTCGTCCGCCATCCGCATGAAGTCGCAGTGCGCCCAGCGGGAGCGGTGGCAATTCACCATGTCGGTGATCTTGGCCAGTAACAGGCCGTCGGGCTTGAGAACTCGTTTCGCCTGCTCGAGGAAGGGGGGATACAGGTAGCTGAGGCCCCAATCGTGTTCCTTGCCGCATTCCATCGTCGCTCCGAAGTCCTCGTCGAACCGCTTCCGGCTCTTGTCACGCCCCTGGGGGCCGACATGCGGTGGATCGTAGACGACCACGCCGAAGGAAGACGACTCCACGCCTTCCATCCTCCGGTTGTCGCCTACGATCATCGGCTTGTACTTCGGGTCGATGTCCATGGATACAACCTGCCGGCCCGATCCCTTCCAGAAGCGGCCGTGATTGAACGTGGCGTCGAGGATCGGCTCGACTGGAATCGAGGCGTAGAACGTGAACATCTCTTCCAGAAGTGTTGCGTCATTTCCCTCCCACACGCTGCTGAGCGGGTCGTAGCAAGGTTCCGTCCCGCTTCGCGTCCGGGTGACCGACGTGGCCAGGAGAAGAGGTTGCATGAGGGTTACGCTCCCGGAATTCTGAACGACGGATGTCTCGGACGACCGACGGAAGCCAACGGGGCGGCCCGACGGGTCGATGACTTCACAGCCGAAACACTCCTTCCTGTTGCAGGAAAGGAGACTTGCGCCGAATTCGCTGCGCCGGGCACAGGCCTGCCAACATGAGCCATATGGGTCTTTGCGACATGGTCGGGATGGCCGGCGTTTTCCGAATGTGTGGTGCGATCAGAAGCCGAGGCGCAGCCCGAAGGTGACCTGGCGCTTGATGTAGTCGCCGAAGAAGTGTTGCTGGATGTCCTGGTTCAGCAGGTTGACGACCCGGATCGAGGGCCGGAGACGGCCTTCCTGGAATTCGGCGGAGAGGCTCGCGTTGACCATCGTGTACGGCTCGGTCCATCCGTGGAATTCCGAAGTCAGTACGTCGCTCCAGAAGGCTCCGTCGCTGTAGTTGGCGGTGATCCCGGCGCGAACGATCCCGAAGGCGCCGTTGAGACCCACATTCACCCGGTGGGTCGGAGGCGAGGGAATCTCCTCGATGTCGTCCGCCGAGAAGCCGCGGAAGGCAGGTTCCGCCTGCCACGAGTAGTTCACGCTGGCGGTGATTTCCGGAGTGAGTTCGGCGCGCAGGCCGAGCTCGAGGCCGGAGTCCCGGAGGTACTCGCGATTCACATAGGTGAGCGTTTCCGGGAGCCGGACATCGGCGAGCGATTCGAGTAGCGGGATGAGGTAGGCGGCATTCTGGCCGATTGCGGCCACATTGTCGGGAAGCAGACCCGGTGGCGCCGCCGCCGCCAGATTGCCGACATACTGCTGGACTTCGGCAAAGGCTTCATTCCAGCCCGCCGGTGGATTTTCGGCGCTGTAGAACGTGGAATCGGTGAAGTCGATGTTGTCGTCGGTCTCGTTGATATAGAACGCGGCGGATCCGGTCAACCGGTTTCCGAGGGCGCCGGTCCAGCCGATCTCCCACGCAGTGCGGTTCTCCTGAATGAGGGCCAGGTTGCCGGAGACCTGTACCGGAAGCGTATAGTGGACCGGCGCCGGTAGCGCCTCGTCCGGCACGTCGAGCGTGGGAAAGAACGACCGGAAAGCCGGTCTCAGGTCGAACACCGCCGGGTTGCCCAGCGGGATCGCCAGGTGGTTGTTCGCCAGCGAAGGCGCCCGAAAGGCCCGGTTGTAGGAGGCCCGGATCGAGTGGCGCGGCGTCGGCTTGAAGATGAGGGTGGTGCGCGGCGAGAGGACGATGTCCTCGAGGGTGCTGATCCGGTCGGCGCGCACGCCCAGGACCCAGCGGAAGTGGTCGTTGATGAAGAACTCGTCGTTGACATAGAGCCCGACTTCGTTGCGGGTCGGGTTCTGACTGGCGAGGGTGAAGTCCCACGTGATGTAACGCGCGTTCCCCCCGTAGCTCACCAGGTGTCGGTTGCCGAGGAATCGCTCGTCCTTGAAACTGAGATCCCAGGTGTTCGACTGGAGGGATCCCTTGACGAAGTTGCCGGCCGGGTCTCGGGATACCGTCGTCTCGAAGTCCGAGCCGGTCTTGTTGAGAAAGGCGCCGAACTCCATCGACCCGCGGAGGAACTGGACCCGCCCGTATCCCATTCCGGACCCGGGCTGGATGTGGAAGGGCCCCACGCCGCTGTGGAGGGTGCCCTCGTTCGAGGCGTATCCGCCGGAAACGATCAGTCCGGCGTCCCCGTCCGGCGCGTCCCAGTCGAGCCGGAAATCGCCCTTGGGGTTCCGGGCCCGGATGGTTCCGTATTCGGGCCAGGAAATCCCGGAACCGTTCGGAATCTCGCCCGCCGGCCGCGCGAAGCCGTCGGAATGGGAATACCCGAGGGAGACCCGCCATGCCAGTTCGTCGGTCGGCGCGGCGGCGTGGGTTGCGGTCATGGAGTAGGTACTGCCGGGGTCGAGGTCGCTTCCCGGGGCGTTGCGGTCGAAAAAGCCGTAGCGCATGTCCAGGCTGGTGCCCTGCTGGTCCCGCGGTTTCCTGGTGATGAGGTTGACGACGCCGCTCATCGCATTGGCCCCCCAGACCGCCGAAGCCGGCCCCCGCACCACCTCCACCTGCTCGAGATCATCCATGTGCGTCGAGATGAAGTCCCAGGCGACGAACCCGAAGAAGTCCTGATAGACCGAACGTCCGTCGACCAGCACCAGCTGGGACGTGGCGAGCGTGCCGGTGCGGCCGCGGGTGGTCACATTGAAGTCGCGGTTGGAGACCTGGATGACATTGGCCCCCGGGGTCTGCCGCACCAGGTCGGCGAAGTGCGACGACCCCTGGTTCTGGATGGCGTCGATGTCGACCACCGCGACCGGGGCCGGGACGTTGATGATCTCCACTTCCGTGCGCGACGCGGTGACCACCAGCGTTTCCGAAAAGTGCGGCGTCGCATCGGGATCCGGGGGCGCCTCCTCCCCTTCCTCCTCGACAGGCAACGGCGGTTGCTGTTCCCGCTCCGGCTGCGCCAGTGCCGGGCCGGCGAGAAGGAGGAGGAGGCACGCCTTCGCGGCGTTCGGGTGGATTCGGGACATGGGAAATCTCCTGGTCTTGCGTTGGCTTGCGGCGTCGTCAGGGGCTGGATGCGGCAGGGTCTGGTCTGCCCGGCCGTCGTCCGCCTTCGGGGGCGGGGCGCCCGGAAGGTAGGCTCCCGCTTCCCCACCACTGAATATAGCGGAGCAGCCACGGCGCTCGAACGACCAATCTCACGGGAGGCCCCTTGATGCCCGGCATCACACAATCGGAAGTTCTGGAGGCGCTGGCCGGCGTGTCCAACCCCGACTTCGACGGTCGGGACATCGTCTCGCTGGAGCAGGTGGCCGATATTCGGGTCTGCGCTCCCGCGGTCAGTGTCACGGTGGTGCTGCCCAATGTCGGCAGCGCGGCGCGGGGGGCGATCCGCGATGCCGCGAGGGAGGCGCTGCTTCGGCTGCCGGAAGTGGAGATCGCCGAGGTCCACGTGAGAGAGCGGGTCGGAGACTCTCCCGTTCCACCGCACCCCGCTCCCCCGCCCGGCCCCGGTCGGGGCGGTCCGGCGGGAGGTGCGCCGCCCGCGCCCTCGAAGCCACCCGGGGTCCGGAATGTCATCGCCATCGCCTCCGGCAAGGGCGGGGTGGGAAAGAGCACCGTGTCTGCCAACCTGGCGGTGGCCCTTGCCTCGGACGGGGCGCAGGTCGGCCTGCTGGATGCTGATGTCTATGGCCCGTCGCAGACGACGATGCTCGGAGTGGATGCCCAGCCGGATACCGACGAGCACCGCCGGTTGCTGCCGCGTGAGGCCCACGGCGTCCGCTTCATTTCCATGGGGATGCTGTCGTCGAAGGAAACTCCGGTCATCTGGCGGGGGCCGATGGCGTCCCGGCTGGTTCAGCAGTTCTTCAGCGGCGTGGTATGGGGCGAACTGGACTACCTCCTGGTGGACCTTCCCCCGGGGACCGGGGATGTCCAGTTGACCATCGCCCAGACGGCTTCGCTCGCGGGAGCGGTGATCGTGACCACCCCGCAGGCGGTGGCGCGCACCATCGCCGAAAAGGGGTTGCGCATGTTCCAGCCGGTGCGGGTTCCGGTGCTCGGGATCATCGAGAACATGGGCGCCTTCGTATGCCCGCACTGCGGGGAAAAGACGGATATCTTTGCCTCGGGCGGGGGCGAAGAGGTGGCCCGGGATCTCGATATCCCCTTCCTGGGGGGCGTGCCGCTCGATCCGCGGGTGGTCGCCGCCGGGGACGAGGGGCGCCCCACCGTGCTCCGCGATCCGGCGAGTCCGGCGGCCGGGGCGTGGCGGAAGATCGCCCGCCGGGTGTCGCTGGAAGTGGCCCGGACGCAGCAGGAGAGCTCGCCCGGCCAGCCGGAGTCGGTGGCCGTCGAGAGTGGTGAGATTGCGGTGCGGTGGCCCGACGGCACGGTGGATCGGCTGGATTTCGCCTACCTGCGCAACCACTGCCCGTGCGCCACCTGCGTGGATGAATGGAGCGGCAAGCGCCGTTCGCTCACCCTCCTGCTGCCCTCCGACTTCGGGCCGACCCGGCTGGTTCCGGTGGGGAACTATGGAACCGGGATTCACTGGAGCGACGGGCACACGACCGGGATCTACAGTCATCACCTGCTGCGAAACCTGGCGCGCCGCCAGCCTGCCGACGGCGCCTGACGGAGAGCGGCCGAACCGGCCCTCGGATGCGGGCCGGCCGCGGGCGAGTCGCTGTGGCGGCGGTTCGGTCGAAGGACGGGTGGCGTCGCGCGTGACTGCGGTGACGTGCGGACCGGGGCCCCTGCGCGTCGGTGTACAGGGCGGTGGCATTCGTTGATGGCGGCGCGCGCCAACCGGATGTCCGGTCGCGGTTTCCCGGGAGCGGGATTCGTTGCGGCGGGGGTTCGGTCGAAGGACGGGTGGCGTCGTGCGTGACTGCGGTGACGTGCGGGCCGGGGTCCCTGCGCGGCGATTCCCTGGCGGTGTTCCGGGCGGTGGCTTTGGTTGATGGCGGCGCGCGCCAACCGGATGTCCGGTCGCGGTTTCCCGGGAGCGGGATTCGTTGCGGCGGGGGTTCGGTCGAAGGACGGGTGGCGTCGTGCGTGACTGCGGTGACGTGCGGGCCGGGGTCCCTGCGCGGCGATTCCCTGGCGGTGTTCCGGGCGGTGGCTTTGGTTGATGGCGGCGCGCGCCAACCGGATGTCCGGTCGCGGTTTCCCGGGAGCGGGATTCGTTGCGGCGGGGGTTCGGTCGAAGGACGGGTGGCGTCGTGCGTGACTGCGGTGACGTGCGGGCCGGGGTCCCTGCGCGGCGATTCCCTGGCGGTGTTCCGGGCGGTGGCTTTGGTTAATGGCGGCGCGCGCCAACCGGATGTCCGGTCGCGGTTTCCCGGGAGCGGGATTCGTCGCGGCGGGGGTTCGGTCGAAGGACGGGTGGCGTCGTGCGTGACTGCGGTGACGTGCGGGCCGGGGCCCCTGCGCGGCGATTTCCCTGGCGGTGTTGCGGGCGGTGGCATTCGTTGGTGGCGGCGTGCGCCAACCGGATGTCCGGTCGCGGTTCCCCGGGAGCGGGATTCGTTGCGGCGACGGTTCGGGCGAAGGACGGGTGGCGTCGCGCGTGACTGCGGTGACGTGCGGGCCCGGGGTCCCTGCGCGGCGATTTCCTAGCGGTGTTGCGGGCGGTGGCTTTCGTTGGTGGCGGCGCGCGCCAACCGGATGTCCGGTCGCGGTTTCCCGGGAGCGGGATTCGTTGCGGCGGAGAATCAGGCGGGAGGAGGGGCCGTGCCGCCGCGTCGGACCGCGATCACTCCCGACACTCCCCGCAGCGTTCGTGCGATCACGTCCACTTCGGCGGTGTTTTCGACGGCCACCGTGACCTGGATGGTGCCTTGACGGTTCTCCTTCGTGGTGGCGCGAACCGTTCGGATATCGGTGTCGGCCTCGGCGATGACGCGGGTGATGTCGGCGAGAATCCCCCTGCGGTTCTCCACGTTGACCACGAAGTCGGTGTCGTGCCGGATTCCGGTCGTGGATTTCCAGCTCACCGCCACCCTTCGATGGGGATCCTGGATGAGATCGGAGAGTTGCGGACAGGTGACGGCATGTACCGAGACGCCCTTGCCTTCGGCAAGGTACCCGGTGATCGCTTCCCCGGGTACCGGAGAGCAGCACGGGGCCCGCTGCACCAGGATGTCGCCGTGGCCGCTGACCTGGATCTGCCCCGGGTCGCGGCCCATGATGCGGCGCACGGTGGCGGTGAAACCGCTGCTCCCGGTGGACGATTCCTTGAGCTTCTCTTTCGGGAAACACGCGGCGAGAACCCGGGTGGCGGCAACCTTGCCGTAACCGATGGCTGCGAATAGATCATCCAGGTCCGAACAACCATGTTGGCCGAGAACGCCGTCGAGCCCCTCGGCCGCCCGGACCCGTCGGAGGCTCAGATCGTGGCGGCGCGCCTCCTTGTCCAGCAGTTTCCTGCCGATGGATATGCTCTCCCGGCGAGCCTCGACATTGAGTCGTGCCTGGATGCGCCGTTTCGCCCGGTTGGTCCGGGCGATCTTGAGCCATCCGGCGTGCGGCAGCCCGTTCTTGCGGGTCAGGATTTCGCAGATGTCCCCGTTCCGTAGCGGATAGTCGAGGCTGACCATCGCTCCGTTCACTCGGGCGCCGTGGCATTCGTGCCCCACTTCGGTGTGAATCGCATAGGCGAAGTCGATGGGAGTGGCGCCCCGGGGAAGGGTCTTCACTTCCCCCTTCGGGGTGAAACAGTGCACATCCTCGGGATACAGGTCGATCTTCAGGCTGCTCAGGAATTCGTGCGGATCGTCGACTTCCTTCTGCCATTCGAGGACCTGTCGGAGCCAGGCGAAGTTCTTGATCTCCGCTTCGCCCTGGGGGGCCGACGACTTGTAGCCCCAGTGGGCGGCAATCCCGTCCTCGGCCACCCGATGCATCTCCGCCGTGCGGATCTGGACTTCGAAGTGGGTTCCCGACTCGGTGAACAGGCTGGTGTGGAGCGACCGGTACCCGTTGGGCCGCGGCATCGCGATGAAGTCCTTGATCCTCCCCGGAATCGGGGTCCAGGCGTTGTGGATCACCCCGAGAGCGGCGTAGCAGTGGGGAACCGTGTCGGTCACCAGTCGGAGAGCGATGAAGTCGTACATCTGGTCCAGTTCGATCTCCTGCCGCTTCATCTTCTGATAGATCGAATAGATGCTCTTGGTCCGTCCGGAAATTTCGCCGGGGATGTCCTCAGTCTGCAGCCGGCGCTGGAGGGTCCTCGTGATGTCCCGGATGAAGTCGTTGGCCCATCGCGATTTGGAACGGACCCGGGCGTTCAGCACGTCGTAGGTCTGCGGTTCCAGGTAGCGAAGGGACAGGTTCTGAAGCTCCGCTTCGATGAGGCCCATCCCGAGACGCCCGGCGAGCGGGGCGTAGACCTCGATCGTCTCGGTGGCGATGCGGCGCTGCTTCGCCTCGCGCAGGTAGCCGAGAGTGCGCATGTTGTGGAGGCGGTCCGCCAGTTTGATCAGGATGACCCGGAGGTCATCGGTCATGGCGATGACCATCTTCCGGACGTTCTCCGCCTGGTTGGCTTCGGCAGTGGCGAACTCGACCTTGCTCAGCTTGGTGAGGCCCTCGATGATGCGCCGTACGTCGCGTCCGAACCGCCGTTCGAGGTCATCGGCGGTGACCTCGGTGTCCTCGACCACATCGTGCAGCAGTCCGCACGCCACCGTCACCACATCCAGACGCAGCCCCGCCAGGATGGCGGCCACCTCGAGGGGATGGCTCAGGTACGGCTCCCCGCTCCGCCGGGTCTGGCCGCCGTGCGCCTTGGCGGCGAGTACATAGGCGCGCCGCAGGAAGTCGATTTCGGCGTCCGGCTGATACTTGCGGACCGCTTCGGTGATCGTCTCGAACCGGATCATCGGACTGCTGCGGGAACCGTGTCGAGGGCCGGGAAGGCGCATTGCCGGCCGGTCCGGTGGCGCCGGCCTGCCCGCCGTCGCACCGCGCCGTGGTTTTCGGTCTTCGCATCATCCGGAAGTTCGTCTCCCTGGCGCACGGGATCGTTCGAAGAGGCGGGTTTCCGCCAATACGGCCGGCGGATGCGTCCCCGTGCTCCGGATCCTTCGATCCGGGCACGGGACGGATGGGGAACGTCATCGCCGGTGAGCCCGGCGGGCACGCCCGGCAGGTTTCCGGAACCCCGCCGCCAGTGTTGGCGAGAGGGTGGAGGGCGGCAAGGGCAGGGGTCCGGTCTCGGCTGAACCGGGTGACGGGAACCGGCGCCCGGCCGGGCAACGCGACGGTCTCGAGAAGCCGGTTCAGTTTCTCCCCGGCGCGATGTTGCCCCCGCGTCAGGGCTAACGGTCCCGATCGGCAGGGGCCCGGGGAAGGCGGAGTCGATGAGGATCTGCCCCTTGCAGATAACGGCGACGCTGCTCACGGTTCGTTCCGCGGATCGGCAAGTTCGATCCCGACCGGAAGCCCGTCGCATGGGCCGGCGTTCTGCGAGGCTCCTGTCATGGCGGGCCATGGCGGGATCGTCGCGGTCCGGTGGTCGGCCGCGGCCGCCGGCCGGGCGCAGCGGTGGGTTGCGATTTTCGCGCCGGCGGGCAATGCGTCGCGGTCGAACGGTGGCATGCGATTCCCGGAGTCGGTTTCCAACACGACGATCAAGGCCTCCTTCGATCCCCTTTGAGGGCATTCATCCGATGGAGTCGCCACCGGAGTGTAGCGCCGCTCCGCCCCGGTGAACCCGGTCGGACTGACGGGACGTCGGCGATTGCCTGGCCGGGTGGGGGGCCGCATCGGTTCCCGACGCTTGCCGGCATCGGGAGGTCCTCCCGTCACCCCTCGATCGAATTCCGGTGGCCCGCCCATGCGGCGCCCCCGGAAGCGGAACCTGCACAAGAAAAAGCCGGCCGCATCCAGGACACGGCCGGCGTGGCGGGTGGAAAGTGCTACTGCGGCTGTTCGGTCGTGGTTGCGCCACTTGCCGCCGCTTCGGCGGCAGCAGCAGCGGCGGCTCGCTGGGCCTCCTGCTGCGCCTCGCGAAGCTCCAGGGCGCGGCTGCGGTATCCGTCGGCTTCCGCGATGTAGGCGTTCGCGTTGCGCGGGTCGATCTTTGCCTTCTCCCTGAGAAGCAGGTTCTTGTAGACCAGCGCATCCACATACTCGTCGTTGAGGTCCAGCGCGGCGTCAAGCTGTTCGATGCCGAGATCGATGAACTCCGATCTCTGGTTCCGGGACAGGTCCGGATCCCGGTACACCTTGTCCCAGTAATAGGTGGAGATGAGGTAGTACCCCTCCGGGTTCTGCGGATTCACGTCCCGCGCCCTGCCGAGCCACTCCATGGTCTCGTCGAACCGTCCGTGCTTGTTGAGCAGATTGGCGACCTGTCGATACCCGATCGGATCGTCCGGGTTCAGCTCGACCGGTTTCTCGTAGGCGGCGATCACCTTGTCGAGCAGCGGATTCTCCTCCGGATCATGGAAGCGTTCGTAGGCGTCCGCGAGGGCGTAGTAACGCCCCGGCTCGTCCGGATCGAGTTCGATCAGGCGCTGGAAGTACTTCTCTGCACCGTCGATGTCGCGAAGCACATCCCGATAGATGGCGGCGAGCTGCTCGGCCGAGTAGCGCTCGTAGACGGCGATGAGTTCCCTGCGATCCGGCTCGAGATCGGGATCGTCAAGCGCCCGGAGGACGGTCTCGATGGTGTCCTCGTAGGTTTCCCGCGCTGTTTCGATGCGGGCGTCATTTTCCGGATCGTCCACGGCGCTCGGGGCGTAGAGAAGGTGATGACTGCTGGCAGTGAAAAAACGCAAGGTCGTCTGAATGACCGGATCATCCGTCGGTGCGTTTTCCATCGCCGCGGCGTATCCCTCGATGGCGTCTTCGTATTCCTGGTTCTGGTAGGCCTCGTTGGCGGCCTGGAAAGCCCGAAGAGCCGAGAGCTTGTCAAGGTAATCGGAAATGCTGCCGCAGCCGGCCGTGCCGACGGCGAGCCCCAGAGCCGAAACAAGGGGTACAACCTTCGTCCTGAAGGTCAGTTTGGGGGTCATCGTGATTTCTCCCACCGTTACTCCGGTACGATGCCGACGCGTTCCACGCCGTTGCCGCGGATCACGTCAAGCACTTCGACGACGCGCCCGTATTCGAGGCCGCCGTAGGCCTTCAGGAAGAGCGTCTTGTCCGCGCGGGTCTCGAAGATGTCCCGGATCCGCAGCGGCAGCTCTTCGCGGGCCACCACCTGTTTGTTGATGGTGAGCTGGTTGGCGGCGTCGATGCTCAGGACGAGCTGGTTCGGGTCGGGCTCCGAAGGAGCACTGGCCGCGTCCTGGGCTTCCGGCATTTCCACGTCGTGTCCTTGCTGGGTGAGCGGGGTCACCACCATGAAGATGATGAGCAGCACCAGCAGGACGTCGATCAATGGCGTGATGTTGATATCGGAAGTGACTCCGCCGGAGCCGATTCCTGACATGCCCATGATGTGTCCTCCGTAGCGGGGTTGGCGCGGCGCCTATTCGGTCGCGCGCTCGGTGATCAGGCCGACTTCATCGGCGCCGCCGTCGCGGCACAGCTCCATCACACGCATCACGTCGCGGTATTCGAGCCGCTCGTCAGCCTTCAGGTACAGAACCCGCTCCGACTTGGTGGCAAACCTGTCCGCGAGTGCGGTGGGCAACTCGAGCTCGTTCACCGGTACCTGGTCAAGAAAGAGGGCGCCGTCCAGCGTGACGGCAACCTGGACGACATTGTCGTTGTCCGGGTGATCCACGCCGTATTCGGCGATCGGCAGCTTGACGTCCACTCCCTTCTGCAGGAGTGGAGTCACCACCATGAAGATGATGAGCAGCACCAGCATGACGTCCGCCAGCGGCGTCACATTGATGTTGGCGTTGACGTTCTTGTCTCCAATCCCTGCCATTCCCATGATGACTTCTCCTCGGAAAACGGCTTCGATCCGAAGCTTCCGGATTCTGCGGAGAACCCGGAAGCAACACGGACGAAGCAGTGATTACCAGCGTACTCCGGACGAGACCTCAGCGGCGCGCCATGAAATCGATGAGCTCGGAGGCGCCGTTGTCCATCTCCACACCGAAGCCATCCGCCCTGTTGGTGAGGTAGTTGAACGCCCACACCGCCGGGATGGCCACGAAGAGGCCGAACGCGGTCGCGATGAGAGCCTCGGCGATTCCGGCAGAAACCGCGCCGATACCACCGGAACCGGTCAGCGCCATGCCGCGGAACGCGGTGATGATGCCGAGCACGGTGCCGAGCAGGCCCACGAACGGAGCGGTCGCGCCCACAGTGGCAAGACCGGAGAGGTTGCGGCGAAGGTCCATCATGCTGATCGCGGTTGCGCGCTGGATGGCGCGATTGGCGGCGGCGACCTTCTCGGTGCGGTTTCCACCCGCATCATCGTCCTGATAGCGGATCTCCTGCATGCCGGCGAGCAGCACCTTGGCCATGTGGCTGTTCTTGACGGACTTTTCCTGGCTGATCTTGATCGCCTTGGCGATATCGCCAGCCTTGAGTTCCTTCGCCACTCTCGGGGAGTAACTGCGGGACTGGGACCGGGCCTTGCGGTAGGTCAGGCCTCGCTCGATCATGACCGAGAGCGAATACACGGACATGACGGCCATGACGCCGTTGATGAGCTTCGCCGCTGGCCCCATGTGGTTCCAGATCTCAAGCAGGTCGAAAGACATTTCCAATCTCCTCCTGGGGTGGAAACGCGCGGCTCCGGTTGCGGCGGATTCCGGGGGTTACCCGGTTACGACACAGGACCGCGGGAAAAAAGCTGATCGAAGTTCCAACCCCCACTTATCCGAGGTTGAACTGGACAGTGACCGTCATGACGATCGGAACCGGAACTCCATTGAGCAGAGTGGGTTGGTACCGCCACTGCCGCACCGCGTCCATGGCCGCCTGGTCGAGCAGGGGAATGGAGCGGAGGACCGTGATATTGGTGACATTGCCGCTCGGATCGATGATGGCTTCGAGGATCACGACGCCCGAGACGCGGGCCTGCTTCGCGATCTCCGGATAAACCGGATCCACATAGACCGTCCTGGTGGGTTCGCGGATCTCGCCACCGACCCGGACCGGAGCGGCCTTCGGCGGCGGGGGGGGCGGACCGGACGGGAGGCCGCCGACGATGCCGCCGACCAAGCCCCCGGGGACGCCTCCCTCGACACCGCCGGGAACGCCGAAGTCAACGCCGGCTCCGGCTCCGATGTCCTCGGGAATCTCCACGGGCGCCACAAACTGCGGCGTGGTGTTGAGGACCGGTTTCGGTGCGGCCCGGCGCACCTGCTTCGGCGGCGGCGGGGGTGGCGGGGGCGGCGGGGGCGGCGGCGCCTGGGCCATGAACGTCATGATGCCTTCCGGTGTCGGGAGGCTGTAACTCAGGATGGGGATGACGATGAATACGACGAGCAGGGTGCCCTGCAGGAAGAACGAAATGGCGAAACTTCCGGCGGAACGGGCAGTCCCCTTGTCTTCACCGGCAACTTGGAAGCTCAGATCTCTTTGCAATGCAGGCTCCTTTCCCATGGGGACGTTCCGCTGCCCCGCAGGGGGCGGATCCCCGCCGAAAGCCATCCGTCAAGGGATCGACGAGGCCGGGCAGGGGGAAGCGGAAGGTAGCATTCAGCCTCTCCGGTGTCAACTGCGGCAAGCGGAATCGGACCCCTCAGCGGAGATCGAATCGCACGACCAATTCGCTGATCGCCGGGACGGGACGTCCGTTCCGCTGCGCCGGGCGGAAACGCCATTCGGATTCGACAAGGCGCATCGCTTCCTTGTCGAGCCCGGGAACCGAACGCAGCACCCGCAACACCTCGACCGTGCCCCGCTCGGTGATGAGCGCCCGCAGGACGACCCGGCCGCGCACCCCGTTGCGCACCGCTTCCTCGGGAAACCGGGGACCTGGCATCAGGATCGGGACCGGAGGCCGATCCGGGGGAGGAAGAACCGGGTCCGCATCCCGATTCGGGGATCCGATGGCGCCCCCCGGCACTCCGCCGGGAAGACCTCCCCGTACTCCCTCCGGGAGCCCGTCGGGAAACCCGTCGAGCGACCCCTCGGGGATGCCGTCCTCGAAGCCGAAGGGAGCCGGCGCCGCTCGCGGCGCCCGATCCAGCATTGCCAGGAGAACGTTGCGGTCCGGGGAGTTTCGTCGGGTGCGTCGCCGCGTCTCGTCGGGTGCGATCTCGTCGGGAACCGGAGCGGAGCTGTCCCCGAGCCGGAGTCCCTCGGCAGGCGGTGCGACGAGCTTGCCGACAATCGCTCCGAATTGCGGGAGGTCCCCGTACGGGAAGCGCGCACCCTCGTGAACCAGCGCGAGGCCGGCGCCGAGATGCAGGCTGATCCCGATGGGGAAGGCGAGGCGCATGCGGCTCGAACGCGGCGGGGCCACGCCGAGGTTGCCGATGGCGTCGGCTTCCGGTGGTGGGTTCCGCATCGGGGATCGCGAGTCCCAAGTGTGGAAGCTCTTCCCCGCATCTGTCCAATGCGAACCGGCGCGAACGTCCGGGTGGATGACGGATCGGGGGGCGGGCGCGCCCCGTCAGACCCGGGCGGCCTGCGGCTTCGGGCCGCTTTCCTCCCTGGTGGCTTCGCTCCGGGAGCGCATCGCATGCCACCAGATCACGATCGGCGAGGCGATCGCGATTGAGGAGAAGGTGCCCACCAGTACCCCCGCGACCATCACGAAGGAAAACCCGCGCAGAACCTCGCCGCCCCAGATGAAGAGAGCCCCGGTGGCGACGATGGTCAGCCCCGAGGTAAGGACCGTGCGCCGCAGCGTCTGGTTGATCGAAAGGTTCACGATCTCGTAGAGGGTGAGGCGGCGGTGGATCCGGCGGTTTTCGCGCACCCGGTCGAAGATGACGATGGTGTCGTTCACCGAGTACCCGACGAGGGTCATGAAACCGGCAAGGACGTTCAGGCTGATCTCGTAGTCGAAGAGCGAAATCAGTGCCAGCGTCACCACCACATCGTGGAGCACCGCCACCGTGGCTCCCACTCCGTATACCGGCTCGAAGCGGAAGCCGATATAGAGCAGCATGGCGAAAAGCGCGAGGACAGTGGCGTTCCGCGCCCGCCGACGGAGCTCCTCCCCGATGACCGGACCCACGATTTCGGTGCTTGCCGACTCCAGTTCGTTCCCGGCAAGTCCGCTCCGGAGTGAGTCCAGGATGGCGCCGGCGGCCTCGTCGATCGCTTCGCCGCTGTTCGCCTCCCGGCCGATCCGGATCATCACCTGGTTGAGCGAGGGGTCGTCGTAGCGCTGGATGACCGCGTCACCGTATCCGAGACCGCCGACCGCCTCCCGCACCTGTTCGATCTCGGGCGCACTCGCGAACTTGGCGACGACCTGGGTTCCCTCCGAGAAGTCGATCCCGTATCGGAGTCCGCCAGCGGTGAGCATGCTGGCGGCGCCGGCGAGGAAAATGGCGATGGACGCCGATGCGAACCACCACCGGTACTTCAGCCAGTCGATCCGGGTGTCCCGCAGGATGTCCATGTCAGATACTGAGCGAGGGAACCTGTCGCCGTCCGGAGAGGACGAGGTCGAACAGGTAGCGGGAAACGAACATGGCCGTGAACACGTTGCTGATCAGCCCCACGCTCAGCGTCACGGCGAACCCCTGGACCGGCCCGGTTCCGAACTGGAAGAGGATGGCCGCCGCCACCAGACTGGTCATGTTGGCGTCCACGATGGTCCAGAAGACACGCGAGAAACCCACCGAGACCGCGGTGCGGGGTGGCTTCCCGGCCTTCAGTTCCTCCTTGATCCGCTCGAAGATCAGGACGTTGGCGTCCACTCCCATACCGATGGTCAGGATCACCCCGGCGATGCCGGGAAGGGTCAGTGTGGCGGCGAAGTAGGCGAGCGCCCCGACCAGGATCAGCAGGTTCAGCAGCAGGGCCACGACCGCGTTGATCCCGGACAGGCGGTAATAGAAGATGATGAAAAGGAGGACGCCGGCGAGGCCGGCGACGGAGGCGGTGACGCCGCTGCGAATCGAATCGGCGCCGAGCGACGGCCCGACGGTCCGTTCCTCCTGATACTCCAGCGATGCGGGAAGCGCGCCCGCCCGGAGGACCAGCGCGAGATCCAGCGCTTCCTCGGTGGTGAAGCTGCCGGTGATCTGGCCCTCGTTGAAGATGGGCCCCTGGATGACCGGCGCCGAGACCACTTCCCGGTCCAGCACGATCGCCATCTGGCGCCCCAGGTTGGTGGTGGTGAAATCGCGGAAGCGGGAGGCGCCTTCCGCGTGGAGACTGAATTCCACATTCGGGGTGTTGGTCTGGAAGTCGATTCCCTGGCGCGCGTTCCGGAGGTCCCGGCCGGTGATTGCCGGAATCCGCTCCACCTGGTACCACGCGGATTCCCCGGTCGGCAGATACGTCACGAGGTTCTCCACCGCCGGGTTCATGGCCGGCAGATCGGTCTCGACCAGCGCCGGACCCGCCTCCACGAGGCGCAGCTCGAGTTGCGCAGTCGCCTGGATGATCTCCTTGGCCCGGTCCACATTCTCGTAGCCGGGAAGCTGCACCAGGATCTGGTCGCCGGTGTTGCCGTGAGTGGTGATGACCGGCTCGGTGACTCCCAGCTCGTCCACCCGCCGTCGGATCGTCTCCATCGCCTGTTCCACCGTCTGGGCGCGGATGGCGATCTCCTCGCTGGCGCGGAGGGTGAACGCCCAGTCGTCGCCGCCCGCGGAGCGGATGTCCCACTGCGGCCAGCTCAATTCCACGATCTGGCGGACTTCTCCGCGGCGCCCGGAGTCGAGGTCCAGGATGGTGATCCGGCCCGGCTCGTCGGTCCTGGTGTCGGCGAAGTCGATGGCTTCGTCGTCCAGCCGCTCGGCGAACTGTTCGGCGGTCTCGTCGGTGAGCACCCGGATGGCGTCGTCGGTGTGCACCCGCATGACCAGATGGATTCCCCCCTGGAGGTCGAGGCCGAGGACCAGCTTGTCCTTCGGCGGCCAGGAGACCAGGCCCAGCACCCCGACGAGTGCCAGCAGAAGGACCCCCTTGAGGCCCAGGTTCTTTTTCATCGACGCATCTCCGGTCCGGCGTTCCTTCCCGGTCCGGTCAGTTCTTGTCGGAGTCGAGGACGTTCACGATCGCACTCTTGGAAACTCGAAGCTTGACCATGTCCGTGACTTTCAACTGGACCGTATCCTCCTCCATGCCGGCGATCGTGCCGTGGATGCCGCCGCTCGTCACCACCCGGTTTCCCCGCTGGAGATTGCGCAGCATCTCCTCGGTGGCCCGCTGCCGCTTGCGCATCGGTCGGAAGACAATGAAGTAGAAGATGCCGAAAATGACGGCGAACAGGACGAGCTGCATCCCGACGGCGGAGCCACCGGGATCGGCCTGAAGGAGGGTGGGGAGCATGGGACTCTTCGGTTCAGCTTGCGGCGCCGGCGCGTCGGCAATACCCGGAACGCCCCGCCACTCGGGCGGGATGCCCGGAGCGTCCGGCTGCGGGACGTAAAGCGGAAGGCTATCACGCTCCCTCGTCCCATCGACCCCGGTTCGCCTCGAGAAACGCCGGCCAGGTTCCGTCCTCGATGGCGGTTCGCATCCGGGCCGTCAAGTCGGCGTAGAAGGTGAGGTTGTGGGCAGTCAGCAGCATGGCGGCGATCCGTTCCCCGGTGTGGACCAGGTGGCGCAGCCAGCCCCGGCAGTAGGCGGCGCAGGCGGGGCAGGGACAGGTGGGGTCGAGCGGGGCGGGATCGTCCCGGTAGCAGGCGCGCCGCAGATGGACACGCCCGTCCCGGGTGAAGACCACCCCCCGTCGGGCGAGCCGGGTGGGGACCACGCTGTCGAACAGGTCCACGCCAAGGGCGGCGGATGCGACGAGATCGGAAGGGAGTCCGGCGCCCATCAGGTACCGCGGGCGTTCCGCCGGGAGCGCCTCGGAAACGAGGCGGGTGATGGCGCGTGTCTGCTCCCGCGGCTCTCCCATGAAGAGCCCGCCGATCCCGAAACCGTCGAAACCCCCGGCGGCGAGGTCCTTCGCCTGACGCAACCGGAGATTCTCGGCCGTGCCGCCCTGGACGATTCCGAAGAGGAGCTGGTTCGGCCCCGCGCCGGCTTCGAGGGACTTCCGGGCCCAGCGCAGGCTCCGCTCCGCCGCCGCCTCCACCCGCTCCGGGGGCGCCGGGAGGCGGAGGCACTCGTCAAGCACCATGGCGATGTCCGAACCGAGGTTCCGTTGCACCTCGAGGGCGCGCTCCGGTGTGAGCTCGTGGGCGGAACCGTCGCGGTGGGAGCGGAACCGCACTCCCTCGTCCGTCACCGTCCGCAACGGGGAGAGGCTTGCGACCTGGTAGCCGCCGCTGTCGGTGAGGAGCGGCAGCGGCCAGTCCATCAGCCGATGCAGCCCTCCGAGGTCGCGGACCAGGGCGTCGCCGGGCTCCAGCATCAGGTGGTACGCATTGCTCAGCAGGATCGTGGCGCCGGTTTCCCGCGTCTGCCTGCCGGTCAGGCCGCGGATGGCGCCCCCGGTGGCGACCGGCATGAACGCCGGGGTGTCCACCACGCCGCGGGCGGTCCGCAGCCGTCCCCGGCGGGCGGCGCCGCATGCCGCGAGAACCGTGAAACTCCCGGATCTCACGCTCCGAAGACCAGCCGGTCGAGCGCCTCCGCCACGCCGTCGGCGTCATGACCGGTGGTGGGCTCGAATCCGAGCCCGCGGAGCTCGGGGGCGGCATTCGCCATCATCACTCCGGTTCCCGCGGTCCGGAGCATCGCAAGATCGTTCCAGTTGTCGCCGATGGCGAGAGTGCATGCGAGCGGTACGCCGGTTGCCCGGGCGATCCAGGCGAGGGCGGCGCCCTTGTCGGTTGCCGGCGCGAGGACGTCCAGCAATCCCAGCCCGGTGTCGCGGTATTCGGTGCGCTCCAGTCCCGCGGTCCCGCCGAGTTCCGAGCGAAGCACCGTTTCCGCTTCCCGGCACCGGTCCGGCGGCCCGGCCAGCACCAGATGCAGGGGAGCTTCGCGGAAGACCGGGTGGGGATCCAGGACGGGGGCGGGGCGGGCGGTTCGCAGGTAGCGTCGAACCCGCGGCGAGTCCGCCCTTGCGGTCACGATGCGGATGCTTCCGTCCCGCTCACTGATCAGGGTATGGATGTCGAGCGCCTTCCCCACCCGGATGGCCGCCTCCGCGCTCGGAATGGGCAGGGGAGACTCGAAGAGGGTGCTGCCGCGCCGGCGGATCAGCGCTCCGCCATGCCCGACCCGGAAGGCGTCCGGCGAGATGTCCGGAAGCAGTGCTTCGAGTTCGCGGATGCGGCGCCCGGAGATCACCGCGACTCCGATTCCATGCGCCGTGGCCCGTGCCAGCGCTTCCCGATTCCGGGCGGAGATCGTCTTGGCCGAGTCGAGGAGCGTCCCGTCGAGGTCCACCGCAATCAGGCGGAACCGCCCCCGGTGCGTGTCGGTGATCCCGGTCAATGCGGCGGAGTGACGCCGTCCCAGATGCGGATGCGCCGGATCCGGTCGCCCGGACCGATTCGGTCGAGAACCGGGAAGCCGGACCGGACCTGTCCGAAGACGGTGTAGCGCCCGTTGAGGTGCGGCTGCGGCAGCAGCGTGATGAAGAACTGGCTGCCCCCGGTGTCCTTGCCGTCAAGGGCCATCCCCACAGTGCCCCGGACGTAGCGGCGATCGTTTATCTCGCAGCGGATCGTGTAACCCGGGCCGCCCGCCATGTCCCCGCGGGGGTCTCCGGCCTGAACGACGAAGTTGGGAACCACCCGGTGGAAGTCGAGGTCGTCGTAGAAGCCGTCGCGGGCCAGCTTCATGAAGTGGAGCACGGTGCGCGGTGCGTCGGCCACCAGCAGCTCCAGTTCGATCTCCCCGTGGTCGGTGTTGATCCAGGCGACCGGGGTGTAGGGGGCATGGACCGTCGGTGCGTAGGACTCCGGTTCCCCCGCCGGGGCGGGCGCCGGCGCAGGCGGTTCGAAGCCCTCCCGCCGAAGGAAGCGGTGCGCCTCGCTGCGCACCGGCCAGGACGAGTCCTGAAGCGCCGCTTCGGCGAAGGCACGCCGGTTCGGTCCGGAGTCGAGGCGCAGCACCGCGCGCATTGCCGCCAACCGGAAATCGGAAACCGGGTCCTTGTCCCGGTGCCAGGCGTGCCGCAATTCGGAAAGGCCGGCGCCGATGCCGCCGAGGGCGCGGGCCGCGGCCGCCCGCTCGTGGGGATCCTCCGCTTCCAGGCGTGCGATGAGCGCCGCTTTCGTTTCCTCGTTGCGCTGGTCCGGCGGAAGGCCGGCCTCGAGTTCCCCGAGGCCGGTGAGCGCGGCCGCCCGTACGCGGGAGTCCTCGTCATCGAGGGCGCCCCGCAGGAAGTTCCCGATGCGAGGGTCGCGCATCGCTCCGAGGGCTCGGGTCATGGCGAGCCGACCCCCCGGGTCGCGGTCCGACCAGCCGGAGAGCAGCAGCCAGAAACCGTCGGGGTCCTGGCGGTGGAGGGCCCGTGTCGCCGCCGCCCGGATCGTCGGATTCCCCGTGCCGATCAGGTCCACCAACCGCTCGGCGCTTCCCGGGGCTGGGACTTCGGCGAGGGCGGCGAGCGCTTCGGTCCGAATCGCCAGGGCCGGATCCTCGAGGGCGGCAAGCAGGCCCTGCGCTTCGGGGGCCGGATGCTCGAGGGCGGCGAGCGTCGCCAGGGTCCGCATCGCCTCGATGCGGACGATCTCGCTCGGATGGGCGAGGTCCGGAGTGATCTCGTCCCCGAGCGGAAGCCCGGATGATCCGGCGCCGCGGATGCCGAGCGCCCGGGTCAGCGGATCCGCGGACCGCGCGTGGGCCCGCACCAGCGGGCCGAGCGCCGGGTCACGGAGCCGGGCGGCGGTCCAGACCGCCGGCCACCAGTCGGTGCGGGGCGATCCGTCCGGCCCCCGGAGCAGCGGCAGCACGTTGTCGGCATCGCCGCCGTCGTCCCGGAGGCGGGCGAGGGCGAAGAGCGCCAATCGGGCGCGGTCCCAGGAGGTGCGGCGGAGCGCGACTTCGATGTTTTCGCGGCGGTCGGCGTACCCGTCGGTTTCCACCCGTTCGCCGAGGACGCGGGCGATCTGTTCCGCCGCGCCCGCTCCGCCGCGCCTGCCGAGTGCCTCGATCGCTTTTTCCCGCACCCGGTCCGAGGGATCCTCGAGCGCTGCCCCGAGCGCGGCCGCAGCGTCCCCGGGCAGCGGATCCTCGACGATTCCGAGGGCGAACGCGGCGCTCGCCCGCACCGCTCCCGCCTCGTCCCCGGCGAGCACCGCGACCAGCGGAGGGACGGTCTCCGGTCGGCCGATCCGGCCGAGGGCGAGGACCGCCTGGCGGCGGACTTCGTGGTCCGGGTCGAGGAGATGGGCCTCGAGCCGTCCGTCGCCGAGCGAACGCGCGTCCTCGAGGGCCACGATTTCGAGGATCCGGTCGTGCGGCGCCTGGGCTCCGGCGGTGGCCCCCGCCGCCAGCAGGATGACAGCGCGCCGGAGGGCACGCAGCGGGGCGCCCCGCCGTGCGTCCGTCAGCCTCCGAGCGTCCATGCCGCGATCGTGTGCCGCTGGATGGCGTCCTCGCGGAGTGCGAAGCCGATGCCGGCGCCCCTCGGGACCGGAAGGGAGCCGTCCGGATCCACCCGAACCGGAGGTTCGATGATCTCTTCGGTGAAATAGCGCTCGGAGGCCGCGACGTCGCCGGGAAGGGTGAATCCCGGGAGCGACGACAGATGGATGTTGTGGGCGCGTCCGATGCCGCTCTCCAGCATGCCGCCGCACCAGACCGGGATGTCGTGACTCCGCGCCAGCTCGGAGATGTCGCGCGCCGCCGACAGGCCCCCCACCCGGCCGGCCTTGATGTTGATGATCCGGCAGGCGCCCATTTCGAGCGCGCGCCGGGCGTCGTCCACTGACCGGACCGATTCGTCAAGACAGATCGGCGTCGCAAGTTCGCGCTGCAGGCGCGCGTGGTCCCACATGTCGTCGTGTGCCAGCGGCTGCTCGATCATCATCAGGTCGAAGCGGTCCAGTTCGCGCAGCATTTCGCGTTCGGCAAGCGTGTAGGCGCTGTTCGCGTCCACCATCAGCGGCATGTCCGGGTAGCGTTCGCGGACCCGTCGCACCACGTCCACATCCCAGCCCGGCTTGATCTTGATCTTGATGCGCTGGTAGCCGCTTGCGAGCTCGATTCCGATCCTCTCGAGAAGTTGCTCGACGGTGTCCTGGATGCCGATCGAGACTCCCGAGTTGGTGCGCTCCCGGACGCCGCCGAGCGCTCCGGCGAGCGATTGGCCTCCGATGCGGGCGAAGGCTTCCCACACCGCCATTTCGAGGGCCGCCTTGGCCATGTTGTTGCCGCGGATCCGCCGGAAGGAGGGCAGCACTTCGTCGGGGTGGGCATAATCGCTGCTTCTGGCGATGGGCCAGAGAAAGTCCCGGATCATGTGTTCCGCCGTGCGCACCGTCTCAGCCGAATACCCGGGAACCGTGTCGGCGACGCATTCGGAATACCCGGGGACGCCGTCCACCATCAGCGTCAGCAGGAGGAACCGCTGGTCGTGGACCCGGGCGAAACTGGTTTCGAAGGGATACTTCAGGTCGAGGCGAAGTTCGCGGACGGTCAGGGATTCGAGGTGCATGGAGCGAAGGTTTCCGGGGACGCGAGTTTACCGGGACCGGACGCCCCGGAAGCCGGGTAGGACCACCGGAGAGCGCGGCTAGCCCCCGTGACCACCGGCATTTCGATTCTGGGCGCCACCGGTTCCATCGGCGCCAGCACCCTCCGGGTGGTGAGCGGCTTCGGGGAACGGTTCCGGGTGGTGGGACTCGCCGCCGGGCGCGCTTCCGAGTCGCTTGCGGCCCTGGTGAAGCGCCACTGCCCGGAGGTGGTGGCGCTTGGGGACGAGCGCGAGGCGGAACGTTTCGCCGGCGCCTTCGGTTCCTCGTTGCCCGAAGTCGAGATTCTCGGCGGTCCCGAGGGCCTCGCCCGAGTCGCAACGTGGCCGGGCGCCGATCGGGTGATTTCGGCGGTGGTCGGCGCGGCCGGTCTGCCGCCGACGCTCGCCGCGCTCGAAGCCGGACGAGTCGTGGGCCTTGCGAACAAGGAGTCGCTGGTGGCGGCGGGAGCGATCATGACCCGGACGGCGCGTGCCGCCGGCGGCGTCCTGATCCCGGTGGACAGCGAACATGCCGCCATCCACCAGTGTCTCGAGGGAGCGCGCCACCCGTTCCGCCGGCTCTGGCTCACCGCTTCCGGAGGGCCGTTTCGCACGCTGTCGCGGGTGGAGATGGAGACGGTGACCCGGGAGCAGGCGCTCAATCATCCGACCTGGAGGATGGGGCCCAAGATCACGGTGGACTCCGCCACCATGATGAACAAGGGGCTGGAGATGATCGAGGCCCGCTGGCTCTTCGACGCGGCGCCCGATCGGATCTCGGTGGTCGTTCATCCCGAATCCACGGTGCACTCGATGGTCGAGTTCGAGGATGGGACCCTGCTGGCCCAGCTCGGGGCTACGGACATGCGGGTCCCCATCCAGTATGCGCTCACCTGGCCGGAGCGGCTGGCGGGCGAGCTTCCCCGGTTCGGGTTCGGGGATTCGCTCTCCCTCCGGTTCGAGCCGCCGGATCCGGTGCGGTTCCCCTGTCTGAAGCTGGCGGCCGACGCTCTCGCGGCCGGAGGTGACGCCCCGGCGACGCTGAATGCCGCCAACGAGGTTGCGGTGGGCGCCTTTCTGGAGGACCGGATCCGGTTCCCGGATATCCCCCGGGTGGTTGAGGAAACCCTCGAACGGCACTGCGTGTCCGAGCCCGGGGACCTGGATGCGGTTGCCCGCGTCGACCGGGAGGCCCGCCGGGTCGCGGCCGAACGGGTAGCCTTCCGGTCGGCGGACCCTTCCCGATGCTGACTCTCATCGCCTTCGTGACCATCGTCGGCACGCTGGTCGTGTGGCACGAGCTGGGGCACTTCCTCGCGGCGCGGTTCTTCGGCGTCCGGGTGGAGACCTTTTCCATCGGATTTCCGCCGCATGTATACAGCCGGCGCCACGGCGACACCGAATACACGGTCGGGCTGCTGCCCATCGGGGGCTATGTGAAGATGGCCGGCGGCCCGCCGGGACAGGGAAGCGACGATCCGGCGGAACTGCAGAACCGCACCCGGGGGGAACGGCTTGCGATCCTCCTTGCCGGGCCGGCCATGAACTTCGTGCTGGCCATCCTGATCCTGGCCGGGCTCTTCCATGCGGGGCTCGAGCGGCGGGTGGGACTTTCGGATCCTCCGGTTGTCTCCTATGTGGCGGAGGACTCGCCGGCGGGAGCGGCCGGGCTCCGCGCCGGCGACCGGATCGTTGCGATCGACGAGGATCCGGTCCCCGACTGGCGCACCACCCTCGAGCGGATCATGGTTGCTGCCGACCGCGAAGTCGTCTTCGAAGTCGAGCGGGAGGGAGCCTCGCGCCGGTTCCCGGTGCGGGTCCGTTCGGTGGGCGAGGACGCCATGGGGGACGCCGGGATCCGTCCGCCGGCGCCCCCGATCCTCGGCCAGGTGGAACCGGGAATGCCGGCGGAAGCAGCCGGGCTGGCCGCCGGCGACCGGATCACCACGGTGAACGGGAGGCGGGTCGGGAGCATCGACGAGGTGGCAAGCCTCATCCGGCGGAACGGGCGGGAACCGGTGGCGATCCGGGTCGCCCGCGCCGGGACCGAGCTCGACTTCAGCGTGCTGCCGACCCGGGTCGAGGACGAGGCCACCGGAGAGCCGGTTCTACGGATCGGGGTGAGTTTCCAGCCACCCTTCCGGCTGGTGAAGGCGGACTCGTTCTCCGACGCGATCGGGGAGGCGGCCCGCGAAACCGCCCGCTGGAGTTCGCTCACTCTTCGGCACCTCGGCGGCATCGTGACCGGCGCCGCCTCCGCCCGGCAGCTTTCCGGACCGATCGGGATCGCCCGGGCGTCCGGCGACGCCTTCCGGCGCGGTCCCCAGGAGGTCCTGATGCTGATGGCCATCCTGAGCCTCAGCCTCGGGGTGCTGAATCTCCTGCCGATTCCGGTTCTCGACGGCGGACAGATCGCGGTGTTGCTGGTGGAGTCGGTGGCCCGCCGGGACCTGAGCCTCCGGGTCCGCCAGGCGCTGATGGTTGCCGGGGCGGCACTGATGATCCTGGTCTTTGTCGGGGTGATCCTGCAGGACCTCTCGAAGGCCGGGCTGTTCGGGTAGAACCGGGGCGCGGTTTCGATGCGGGGAGTCCGGGTGTCCACGAACGTGGCGGCGCCGCCGGAGCGGGTGTTCCGGATTGCCACCGATCTCCCGAAGCTGGCGGAGACGATCGGCGGCATCGACCGGGTGGAGGTTCTTTCCGGCGGGCCGATGCGGGAAGGCACGCGCTGGCGCGAAACGCGAGCCCTCCACGGCCGGCAGGCCACCGAGGAGATGCAGGTGACCGCCTTCGACCCGCCGCGATCGTTTGTCGTGGAAGCCGAATCCCATGGTGCGCACTACCGGACGGTGTGTTCCTTCGAGCCGGCGGACTCCGGGACCCGGATGACAATGGAGTTTACCGGGCGGCCCCTCACCTTCTTCGCCAGGGTGTTCTCGCTCTTCGGTTTCTTCATGGAGAAGAGCCTGCGGAAGATTCTGGCGCAGGATCTGGAAGACGTCCGCCGCGCCGCCGAAGCCGGGGACTGACCGGGCGCGACCGGGGTCGCTGCGCCGGCGGACGGACCGACGAGTGTCCCGCTCGCGTGTTCCGGGGCTGAGGAGCGGAGGATCAGCGAAGGAATCGCTGGCGCCACCCCGTCCCCCGGATGCGGGGACTGGGGATACGCGGCGCGGACCCCGTAGCCATGGCGTCAAGCAACGCGCGTTGTGGCGGGCCGCCGGTCCGGCGTGGTGTTGTTGCGCCGGGTAACGGGAGAGTGTCGGGCGGGTCCACAAGGCCCGACGGACCGGGGAACTGTCGCGGGTCCGGCCCCCGGGGCCGCGTCCGCAACCCCGGAACGGGAACCGCGCATGTGAGGATGTCCGGCCCCTCGAGCCGCAACGAGACGCCACCGACCACGAACGAAGCACGGCCCGTCTCCGACCGGTGCGCGGGGATGGAGGCTGGCCGGGGCCCACCGCAACGGTGCGCGGACGCAGGCCGGTCCGCTCGCACCGGGGCTGGTCAGCCGGGGAGGATGGCGAGGACGGCCTGGAACGCGAGCGCTGCGAACAGCAGGCCGTCGGCCCGGTCCAGCGCACCGCCGTGGCCGGGGATGAGTGCGCCGCTGTCCTTCTGGCCGGCGCTCCGTTTCCAGTACGACTCGTAGAGATCCCCGAGCGCCGCCGCCGCGGAGAGGACGAGGCCGATGCCGACGAGTCCCGTTGTGCCGGGAGCGTCCGGCCAGAGCAACCCGGCCGCCGGCGCCAGTGCGGCGCCCACGAGCAACTGGGACCAGAATCCAGCCCAGGTCTTGCCCGGGCTCAGGTCGGGAGCGAGTCGCGGGCCGCCGATCAGCCGGCCTCCGCAGAAGGCTCCGATCTCGCCCGCGACCACCACGACCACCACGAACAGCAGTACCGGTCCGCCATCGGGGCCGGCGGCGAGGTCCAGGATGGCGACCGTGGGAAGACCGATCCAGATGGCGCCGACGAGAAGGGTCCCGGCGCGGGACGCATGCGGCGGTCCGGCGACCGTGAGAATTCCCAAGACCAGGGCGAGCAGGAAGGGCGCGACGCCGGACCACCAGGAAGGCAGCCCGAAGGGGGCGCCGCCCACCACCACCAGGGCGAAGAGGAGGAAGCCGATGGCGCGCGACGTCCGGTTGTCGGCGCCGGGAGGCCGGGCGAGCGCCAAGGGGAGGACCTCGGCGAGACAGAGCAGCGAGAAGAGGACCAGCGTCGACGCGCGCACCGCGGGGGACGCCCCGAGGCAAACCCACAGGGTGAACGCCGCGAGGGCGAAACCGGCCGCGAGCCGTTTCACTGCGTGCGCCGCAGCCCTCCGTACCGCCGGTCCCGCCGCTGGAAATCCAGGATGGCCCGATAGAGATGCCGGCGGCGGAAGTCGGGCCAGAGAGTCGGGGTCACCCAGAACTCGGTATAGGCGCTCTGGTACAGGAGGAAGTTCGAAACCCGCATCTCGCCGCTGGTCCGGATGAGAAGGTCGGGGTCGGGGAGGCCGGCGGTGTACAGGTAGTCGGAGAAACCCTGCTCGTCCACTTCCGGGACCGCTCCGGCTTCGAGCGCGCGGGCGGCGAGTGCGCGGGCGGCATCCACGATTTCGGCGCGGCCCCCGTAGTTCAGGGCGATGCGGAAGTCGAGTCCCTCGCCCGCCGCGGTCGCCTCGATCGCGATGTCCAGCATGTCCCGCACATCCGGGGGCAGCCCCTCGACCCGCCCGAGCGGGCGGAAGCGGATGTCATTGGCGATCATGCGATCCAGCTCCAGCTTCAAGTACTTCTTGAGCAGATCCATCAGGACCGCGACCTCCTCCGGCGGACGCGACCAGTTCTCGATCGAGAAGGCGAACAGGGTCAGTGCGCGGAGGCCGAGTCCGGCGGCGGCTTCCACGGTGTCCCGGACTGCTTCGATGCCGTGGGTGTGCCCGGCCCGGCGCTCCAGCCCGCGGGCAGCGGCCCAGCGGCCGTTGCCGTCCATGATCGCCGCGATGTGAAGTGGCAGGCGGGTGCGGTCGACCTGCGCCAGTAGCTCGGCGGTCTCCGCCGAAACGGAGTCCTCGATCAAAGATTCTCCCGGCACGGAACGAAAATTTAGCGTTCCGGGTTGTCCGGATACGCGACCGAGACCAGCCGGAGTCCGCAGGCCGGGGCGCGGAAGCGGGGGCCGGGGGTTGCCGGATCCTCCAGCATCGCCCGGACCCGCGAAGCGGGAATGCGGCGTTGTCCCACGGCGACCAGCGCGCCCGTCATCCGGCGGACCATGTGCCGCAGGAACCCGGTGGCGGTCACCTCGAATCGCACTTCGTCGCCCTCCACCGACAGTCGTGCCTCGAGCACGGTACGCACCGGGCTCGCCGGGCGTTCGTCGGGCGGGGCGGCAAAGAACGCGCGGAAGTCGTGAGCGCCCGGGAAGGCGCGCGCCGCCGCTTCCATCGCCGCCGGATCAAGGGCGCCGCCCACCGCCCAGGCGTAGCGGGACCGCAGGGGTGAGACCGCCGCTCCGGTCACCAGGTCGTAGCGGTAGGTCTTGGCGCGGGCCTGGAAGCGGGCGTGAAAGTCGTCCACCGCCGGCGCGGCGCCGAGGATCCGGATTGTCGCCGGCAGGCGGCCATTGGCGCCCGCCACCACTCCTTCCGGGGGGATCGCGCGAGGAGCGTCGAAGTGAGCCACCTGACCCTCGGCGTGGACGCCGGCGTCGGTGCGCCCCGCCGCGGTCACCGGAATCCGCCGGTCGCTCCGATAGAGTTCGGCCAGGGCGTCCTCGACGCGCGACTGGATGGTGTCGCGGCCGGCCTGCGCCTGCCAGCCGGCGAAATCGCTGCCGTCGTAGGCGAGATCGAGCCGAAGGCGGCCGGCCGTACCGTCGGCGGATCCGTCCATCTGCCTAGTATCCACGGTGAGGTTGCTCTTTCGGAGCGTCTTGCACAAGGGAACGCAAGGATGCGCGTTTCCGTTTGCTGACTCAGGAGACCCCAACCCCCATGCGATCCCTGACCCGAACCCTGGTCCTCTCGATTCTCGTCTGCGCCGTGCCCGCCTCCGGTTCGGAGACCGGGCAGCCGGCGCCGCTCCCCCTGAGCCTGGACGATGCGATCAGCCAGGCCCTCGAGAACAACCTCAACGTGCGCATTTCGCGCCTTGCCCGGCAGTCGCTCGGTCTCGGCCATTCGGCGGCCCGCAGTGTGTACCTGCCGAACCTGGGCCTCGAGTACAACTTCCAGGAGAGCATCAATCCGTCGACCACCCAGCTCGACGGTGCCGTTCAGAACGAGAGCGACAACATGAACTACAACCTGAGCTTCGGGCAGCTGCTGCCGTTCGGGGCCCGGTACTCGTTCGGGTTCAACAACAACCGCTTCGCCACCAACAGCGCGTTCTCGACCTTCAATCCCCGCTACCGGAGCCTGCTGAACGCCCAGGTCACCCAGCCGCTCCTCCGGAATTTCCGGCAGAGTGCGGAGCGCCGGCAGATCGTGGTCACGAGGAACAGCGAGCGCCAGGGAGCGATGGACTTCGAACGGAGCGTCCTGGATGTGCTCCGCGACGTCCACAACGCCTACTGGGACCTGGTGTTCGCGATCCGCAACCACGAGGTGGCGGTCCGGTCGCTCGACCTCGCCCGGGATCTGCTTCGCAACAATCAGGTGCAGGTCGAGGTCGGCACCATGGCGCCGATCGACGTGCTTCAGGCCGAAGCCGAAGTAGCCACCCGGGAGCAGGCGGTGATTCTTGCCGAGGAGCAGATTCGCACCACCGAGGACGCCTTGAAGGCCCTGATCCGGGACCCGGACGCGTCCGATTTCTGGGATGGCGAGCTCCGGCCCACCGACGCTCCGGCCATCGAGGACTACCCGGTGGAGATCGACGAGGCGATCCGGATCGCGCTGGACCGCCGGCCCGAGATCCGCTCGCTGGAGGTGCAGCTGGACACCAACGAGAGCGATGTGCGGTTCTTCCGCAACCAGACCCTTCCCCAGCTGGATCTGGTGGGTTCGTTCCAGCTGACCGGGGTCGGGGGAACCCGGCTGGAGCGGGAGGGCTTTTTCGGCCAGCCGATCAAGACCATCCCCGGCGGCTACAGCGACGCCCTGGGCGAACTTTCCGGATTCGATTACCGTGACTGGCAACTCGGCCTGTCGTTCAATTACCCGCTCGGCAACGATCAGGCCCAGATCAGCCACGCCCAGGCCCAGATCGACCTGAATCGGCAGCGCGAGTCCATGCGGGTCCAGGAGATCGCCGTCGCCCGCGAAGTTCGCGCCGCCGTGCGGCAGGTGGAAACCAACCGGCTCCGGATCGACGCCAGCCGGGTGGCTCGGGAGCTGGAGGAGCGTCGTCTCGAGGCCGAGGAGAAGAAGTTCGAGGTGGGAATGACAACCAGCTACTTCATCGTCCAGTCGCAGCGCGATCTGGCCCAGGCCCGCGCCAACGAACTCCAGGCGATGATCGACTACATGAAGGCCATCGTGGCGGTGGAGCGCGCCCAGGGCACCCTCGCCGAACGCTCGCGGGTCACGGTTCGATAGAGCGGCGGGAGCGTTCGCCCGCAGCCCGGAGCGGACAGCGTTTCGCCGCGTTGGCGGCCCCGGCCGGGGTTTCCCTTGCCCCCGATGCGGCCATGGATTCCACGAGGTGCGGGACGTTCCGGATGCTCCCCGACCGCTGGTGATTCGGACCGGCGCAACCGCCGGGCGGGACCCGGCCCGGCCGCGCCGCCATCGAAGCCGCCCCGCCCCCTCGCCGGCTGCCTTTCGCCCCGCAACAGCCGGCACAGCTCGCAGGGCGCGCTCCGTGCGTGGCCGGGACAGCCCTCGACGATCCCGAGCCGGCTCAGCGGAAAGTCGAAGCGCGCGGGATCGTCCGGTTCGAGCCGGGCGAGGGCCCGGGTCAGATCCACCGCCGCCAGCCAGCCGGGAGTCTTTCGCCGGGTGAGCCGGAGCCGCCGGGCGATGCGGAACATGTGCGTGTCCAGCGGAACCACCAGGTGGCGCGGTGCGAGGCAGTCCCAGAGGCCCAGGTCGAGTCCGTCGTCGGGCCGGATCATCCAGCGGAGGAACATCAGTGGCCGCTTGGCGGCCGAAGTGAGGGGGCTCGGGAAGAAGTAGCGGACTCCGGGAGCCGATCGGGTCGGCGGAACGGCGAGTTCCCCCGGCTCGAGCGCGAGTGCGGATTCCCGGAAGGCCATGAGGGAGGCCCGGAGATCGGGGACGCCGCGCCGAACTGCGATCCCGGACGCGAAGAGGGCTTCGAGGCTCCCGTGGCGCTCCCGGATGCGCCCGAGGATGGTTGCCAGCCGGAGAACGTCCAGGCCGTCGATCCAGCGGTGCCGGAAGCCCGCCGGCCCGGCGCCGGGAACCGGCCGCAACCGGCTTGCGAAACGGGCGGGATGCGGCCCGGTCCAGTCGAACACCCGTTCGAGCGAGGCGCCCACGCTGTTCGCGTTCCCGAACGCGAGCCCCGCCGCCAGAAATGCCGCGACCTCCCGGTCCGCCGGGTCGGCGAAGCGCCGCGGAAAACGGAGCGGATCGCTCGGGAGCGCCTCCGGTCCGTACCGGTCGGCGACCCGGAGGACGGCCCGTCTCCAGCCCCGGGGCGCACCGGACCCTGCCCCGGCGACCGGAGTCAGGGGATCAGGACAATGCGTTCGTTCGGCGGCTGGAGCCATTCGACGCCCTTGCCGGTGACGATTTGCGGGTTCGAGAAATTGATCGCCAGCGGGTACCCGGGCCGTTCCGGGATGTTCATGTGGACCATGTACTCGAATGCGAAGATGTGGTTCTCCTGGATCACCAGATGGTGCCGGTCGGCGCGGAAATTGGCCATCGACGGTCCGAGAGTGGTGGTTCCGATGGAGCCGTGCGCGTGGTTGTCGATGGCGAATCCCACCTGCTCGCTGTCCCCGAGCGCTTTCTGGATCATCACGTAGTCCAGCATTCCGGTTCCGTCCGGAGTGCGCCCGCTCCCCTGGATTCCCGAGTTCACGAACGGCGTGTAGAGGTAGCCCGCCTCCTCCATGGCGGTGACCATGGCGCCGAGGGACTCCCCGGCGGTCATGCCCACCCGCATGTGCGGGCGCATGATCCACTGGCCGGCCGCTCCGAGGTCGAACAGTTTCCGGATGCTCTCCGGCGGCGCCGTCTCCCCCTCGCGCAGGATGTAGGCGTGGGTCTTGGTATCGGTGGTGAAACCCAGGTAGCGGACGCCGACATTGAAGGCGAAGAAATCGCCGCGCTGGAAGACGTGGTCGCCGTGCCAGATCCAGTACCGGACCGACGGGGGGTAGGGCGGGTCCTCGGCGGCAGCGGTGTAGTACACCCGGACCCCGCCGGGCCCGAACGTCCCGAAGCCCGCCAGGCGCCGCTGGTACGCCTCTTCCCGGGCCCAGGTGACGATCTCCCGGATCGTGGTCCGGCCCGGCTCGATGCGGTCGAGCGCCGCCAGCTGGAGCTGGCGGGCGGCTTCCAGGTTGTTGACCTGTTCGGCGACTTCACGAACGGTCCGCCGCACCGCGAAGTCGGTGACGAGATTTTCGGCGGAGACCACCCGCCCGGCGTACTTCGGGCCGAGCACCTTCATCAGCTTCACCCAGGAGGAACGGGATATCCCGTCTGCTTCGGCGAGCCATTCGGAGGTGTTCACCGCGATCACGCCGGGATCCCGCTCGGCCACGAAAGCGGTGAACTCGTCGTACACCTCGTCGCCGTAGCCGAACGCCATCCGGTACCCCCGGTCGTAGCTGGAGAGGGCGCGGGCGATCGCGTCGGATCCCCGGACATCGATGTCTTCGACGGCGCCTCCGCTGCCGAAGGCGGCCCGCTCGATCCGGTCCCCGAGATCGGTGAAGACCAGGTAGCCCCAGGTGTTCCCGAAATAGTGGGCCAGCGGGTCGGGGTTGCCGTGGCGCGTGACGTGGATCCACATGTCCACGTCGTTGTCGCGCATGGCGTCGGGAAGGATCAGGTCCAGCTTGTCCCGCCGGATCAGCCGCAGCACCTCGCCACCGCTGGTTGCGGTGTGGACGCCGGGCTGCGCGTTGGCGAACGGGGTGGAGGGCGAAACGGCGATTGCCGCCGCCATCAGCGCGGGGGCCGCTCGCGCGACAAGTGTTGGAGGAATCATGTTCCGCCTCCCGCCGGCGAGTCGGTCGCCGGCCCGCCGAGCGTATCGGAATGCCGCCCCGCTCCTCGTTGGGGGGTCCGGCGGCAGGGCGCCGGCGCGGGACCCCCGTTCCGGGCTCCGGCACATCTGCCGCCCATGTCCTTCGCTCTCCCGGTGCCCGTTCCCGTTCGCCGATCACGGGACGAACGGCGTGCTGGCGTTCCGGGGCGCCGCCGTGCGTTCGGGTTCGTCCGTGGCGCGGGTCAGCGGGGTAGCCTCGTCGGGTCGCCGCGGGATCGGGTTGTGGGTGGCGCGGGTAAGCGGGGGTAGCCCCGTCGGTCGCCGTGGGATCGGGTTGTGGGTGGCGCGGGTAAGCGGGGTAGCCTCGTCGGGTCGCCGTGGGATCGGGTTCGTCCGTGGCGCGGGTCAGCGGGAGTAGACCTGGCGGCCGCCGACCCAGGTCGCGGCCACTCCGCCGGTCAGGGTGAGTCCGCCGAAGGGGGTGTTCCGTCCCTGGGTCCGGAACTCGTTCGGGTGCACCGTCGAGGTCGCGTCCATATCCAGAAGGGTGATGTCCGCCGGGCTTCCCGGCGTGAGCGAGCCGCCGGGGAGGCCGAGGATGCGGTTGGGATGCACCGAGAGCAGGCGAACGGCATCGGCGAGCGAAATCACCCCCGGTTCCACCAGCTTGTCGAGGACCAGCGGGACGGCGGTCTCGAGTCCCACGATCCCGAACGGCGCGCTCTCGAAACAGAGGCGCTTCTCGTCCTCGTGGTGCGGCGCGTGATCGGTGGCGATAGCGTCCACGAACCCGTCGCGGAGCGCGTCGCGGAGCGCGTCGCGGTCGGCGGCGGACGCGAGCGGTGGCTTCATCTTGGCGTTGGTATTCACGCCGGCCTCGCCCGCCACCGCGTCCTCGGTCAGGATCAGGTGGTGCGGCGTGACTTCGCAGGTGACCGGGAAGCCCGCGCGCTTGGCGCGGATCACTGCCGCCACCGCGTCGGCGGTGGAGAGGTGGGCGATGTGGAGCCGGCCCCCGGTCAACCCGGCGAGCGCCACGTTCCGCTCCACGGCGATGCTTTCGGAGGCGTTCGGGATCCCCGGAATGCCGATGGCCGTGGAAAGCGCGCCCTCGCGCATGGCGCCTTCCCCGGTGAGTTCGAGGGTCTCGCAGTGCTCGATCACCGGGAGGTCGAACAGGCGGGAGTACTCGAGCGCCCGCCGCATGACGGCCGCATTCCCGATGGGGAGCCCGTCGTCCGAGACCGCGACCGCGCCGGCCCGCTTCAGACGCCCGAACTCGGAGAGCCGTTCGCCGCGCATTCCCCTGGTGGTGGCGGCCACCGGATGGACCCGGGCGAGGCCGACCGCGGCGGCCAGTCCGCGGAGGTGGGCGGTGACCGAGGGGTTGTCGTTCACCGGATCGGTGTTGGCCATGCAGGCGACCGCGGTGAACCCGCCGGCGACCGCGGCGGCGGCGCCGCTGGCGACCGTTTCCTTGAATTCGAAGCCCGGTTCGCGGAAGTGGACATGCATGTCGCAGAGCCCGGGAACCGCAACCAGCCCGCCAGCGTCCACCACCCGGGCCCCGGCGGCGTCGAGCCGCTCGCCAACGGCCTCCACCCGGCCGGCTTCCAGGCGCAGGTCGTATACGCCGTCCCGCTCCGCCGCCGGATCCACCACCCGGGCGCCCCGGATCAGGACCGCCGGTTCAGCCATCGGAACGCCTCTCCTTGCCGCGGGGCCGGGACCGGGCGAGTTCGGCGAGGACCGCCATCCGGATGGCCACGCCGTTACGCACCTGCTCGAGGATGACCGACCGGGGACCGTCGGCGACGTCGGACTGGATCTCCACCCCCCGATGCATCGGTCCCGGGTGGAGCACGATGGCGTCATTGGTCCGTCGGAGCCGCTCTCCGGTGATCGCGAACTCGTCGTGGTACTCGCGGAGTGATGGCAGGAAGGCGGCGTGCATGCGTTCGTGCTGGATCCGGAGCGCCATGACCGCGTCCGCATCCCGGAGCGCGTCCCCGATCTCCAGGCATGACCGAACCCCGAGTTCGCCGAGCCCCGGAGGGATGAGGGTTGGCGGGCCCGAGACACGGACCTCCGCGCCCAGCAGGGTCAGCAATCGCGCGTTGGACCGGAAGACGCGGCTGTGCCGGATGTCCCCGATGATGGCCACCCGGAGCCCGGCGAGGTCCCCGCGGTGCTCACGGATGGTGAAGGCGTCCACCAGTGCCTGGGTGGGGTGTTCGTTGATTCCGTCCCCGGCGTTGATCACCTGCGTGGTCGGAATCTCCCGCGCCAGCACGGCCGGGGCGCCGGCCTCCGGACTGCGCACCACGACGATGTCGGGCGCCATCGCGGCGAGCGTCCGGGCGGTGTCGACGAGGCTTTCCCCCTTGGCCAGGGAGGAGGCCCGCGGCGCGAAGCTGATCGGTTCGGCGGAAAGGCGGCGGGCAGCGAGCTGGAACGAGGCCAGCGTCCGGGTCGAGGGTTCGATGAACAGGTGGGTGACCGTGCGCCCCTGGAGTGTCGGCACGCGCGGCACCGGTTGGTCGGCCACGTCTCGGTAGCGCGGCGCCTCGTCGAGGATCGACAGGGCATCCGCCTGCGAAAGGCCCTGGATGCCCAAAAGGTGTCTCATGCGTCGTCCGCGCCCCGCGGCAGGATCCGGATACCGTCTTCCCCGTCCTCCTCGGTGACCAGCACCCGGACCAATTCCCCGGCAGCCGCATGCACTTCGAGGCCAGTGAAGTCGGCGGCGACGGGAAGCTCGCGGCCTCCGCGGTCCACCAGCACCGCGAGCATCACGCTCCGCGGGCGTCCGAAACTGGCGAGCGCGGTCAGCGCTGCCCGCACCGTCCGCCCGGTGTGGAGCACGTCGTCCACCAGCAGCACGTGGTGGGACTCGAGCGGAACGGGGATCCGTGTCTCGCGCACCCGCGGTACGCCGCGGTCGTGGATATCGTCGCGGTAGAGGTTGATGTCCAGTTCGCCCATCGGAATGTCGCCGAGGTCCCCGCGCACCAATTGGTCCCGGAGGCGGGCGGCAAGCGGAACACCCCGGCGGCGGATCCCGAGGATGACGAGCGGGCAACGACCGGAAGCGGCGACCTGATTTCCGATCGCTTCGAGCGCGGCCCCGAGTTCCGCGCTTCCGACCTTCGGCCTCTCCATCGGAGCGCGAATCCTATGCGAGGCGGGTGTTGCGGAGGCCGGCGAGCGACTCCGCAAGATCTTCGGGGACCGGCGCCTCCACCTCGACGGCGATTCCGGTGACCGGGTGCGGAAAGCCGATGCGGAGCGCGTGGAGCGCCGGTCGGGTGATCCGTCGCAGGATCGCGCCGGCGCGCCCTCCTCCCCGGCGCGGCGCCCCGGGTCCGTACCGGGTGTCTCCCGCCACCGGGATTCCGGCGTCCGCGAGATGGACCCGCGCCTGATGGGTGCGCCCGGTGTGGAGTTCCAGTTCCACGAGTGTCGCAAGGGGGAAGGGCTCCCGCTCGTGGACGGTCGTGCGCGCCGTCCTGGCGTTCCGCCCACCGCACCGGAAACGCTGTCGATGCCGGGGATCGCGCCCGATCGGGCGGTCGAGCACCCGCTCTCCCTCGAACCGGCCGAGTACCAGCGCGAGGTAGCGTTTTTGCACCTCGCGCCGGGCAAACGCGGCGGTCAGCGCGGCGTGGGCTTCGGCGGTTCGCGCCGCCACCAGGACCCCGGAGGTGCCGCGGTCGAGCCGGTGGACGATTCCGGGGCGGCCCGGGGGGCCGACCGCCCTCATCTCCGGATACCGGTGGATGAGGGCGTTCACCAGGGTGCCATCCCGGTGTCCCGCCCCGGGATGCGTCACGAGACCGGGTGGTTTGTCCACCACCGCCAGGTGAAGGTCCTCGTGGAGGATGCGGAGCGGCACGGGTTCGGGGTCCGGAGGTTCCCGATCGGAGACCGGTCCGAAGACTTCCGGGATCCCGATCCGGATCATCTGACCGGCGCGGCAGCGATGGCTCGCCCGCTTCGGCTTGCCGTCCACCAGTACCCGGTCCCCGAGGATCCAGCGGGCGATCTCGCTGCGGGTGATCGATCCGAGTCGTCGGAGCGCTACCTGGTCGAGCCGTTCCCCGTCGTCTTCGGGGGTGGCCCGGAACTCCCTCTCCGCGCCGGGAACCGGCTCCTCAGGCGTGGCGGCGCCTCAGGACCAGGAGCGCGATGACCGCCGCCGGAAGGAGCAGGAGGCCGAAAAACTGGGAGGTGGAGAGCAGCCCGTCGAACACGAATCCGCGCGGGTCGCCCCGGAGGAACTCGATGGCGAAACGGAACACGGCATAGAGTCCGAGCCAGGTGAAGAAGAGCTGCCCGCGGAACTTCCGCCGGGGCGCCAGCCACAGGAGGAAGAGGCAGAGTCCGAACTCCACGCCGGCCTCGATCAGTTGGGTGGGGTGGAGCGCGACGCCGATGGGGGCCCTCGTGTGGAGGTCGCTGAAGGTCACCGCCAGCGGACCGTCCGACGGGGCGCCGTAGCAGCACCCGGCGGCGAAACAGCCGAGTCGGCCGATTCCGTGGCCCAGTGCGATCGACGGGGCGAGCAGGTCGCCGCCGTCGAACACGTTGATGCGGCGGCGGGCAAGGAACCAGATGGAGGCAGCCACGGCGCCAAGGAATCCGCCGAAGAAGACGCCGAAGGAGCGGATGAAGCCGGCGGGATTCCGGAAGAACGCCTCCGGGTCCACCAGGATGAGGAGGATCTTGGCGCCGACGAACGCGCCCACGAAGAGCCAGATCCCGAGGTCATGAACGTCTTGCGTGGAGATGCGGTACCGGTGGGCGCGGCGCCCGGCCAGGTAGATCCCGGCGAGAAACCCGAGGACCACCAGTAGCGCGTAGGTAGCCAGCACCGGGTGGAAACTCCGGCCGAAGATCTCGACCGAACCGAAATCCACGATGCGGGGAAACATCGGATCAGGCCGGCCCGGCCTCCGCCTTCTTCCCTTCGCGGAGGAAGCCGAAGAGCATCAGCAGGACTCCGACGGTGATGGCCGAGTCCGCCACGTTGAACGTCGGCCAGTGCCAGTTGCCGGCATGGACGTCGATGAAGTCCACCACGCTTCCGAAGCGCACCCGGTCCACCACGTTGCCGACGCCGCCGGCGATGATGCCGGCCAGCGGGATGGTGATCGCCGGGCCGGTGGCGCCTTCGTGCACGAGCATCCAGCAGACGAGGAACATGGCGGCGAGGGCAATTCCGGTGAGGACCCACTCCTTGCCCGGAAAGTCGGTACCGGAGAGGAAGCCGAACACCATGCCCCGGTTCCGCGACAGGTTGAATTGGAGCAGGCCGGGGATGACCACCAGGGGATCACCGGGGATGAGGCGGGAAACCGCGAGCGCCTTGGTGACCTGATCGAGGATCAGGGTTCCGAGGAACAGCAGGATGAGATGCGGACGGAGAAGAGCCAACGGGTTCGGGCGATTGTAGCGGCGGCGGGGCCGGCGCAGGGGATGGGAAGCCCCCCGGGACCCGTCCCCGCCTGTTGGTTGTCGGTGTTGCGGGAGTGGCGGTTGCCGGTGGATCGGGGGTTTCGCGGAGGGAGGGAAGCCATTGGGACCCGGCCTCGCCCGGTGGTTGTCGAGAGTTGCGGGAGTGGTGGCGGGCCGGGGGTCGTCTCCGGTGGATCGGGCGTTTTTCGGAAGGGGCGAAGCCCTTAGAATCCGGCCCCGTTTCCATGACTGCAACGGGATTCGAGATTCGGGACCTCGAGGGCATGGCCGACATGCGGCTGTGCGAGGAGATCCAGCGGGAGGTGTGGGGTTTTGACGATCTCGACATCGTGCCGGCCGGACTGATGGCGGTCATGGTGCACTACGGGGGGTTGGCTTCGGGAGCATTCGTGGACGGCCGAATGGCGGGTTTCGTGAACGGCTTCCCCGGCTTCGTGGACGGAAAGCCGCTCCACCATTCGCACATGCTCGCGGTGCGCCCGGAGTACCGCAGCCGGAGCATCGGGATCGCACTCAAGTGGGACCAGGCCGACCGGTGTCTTGCCCGGGGGCTGGTTCATGTCAACTGGACCTTCGATCCGCTCCAGGCGCGGAATGCGAACCTGAACCTGAACCATCTCGGCACGCTGGCGTCGGTGTACCGCGAAAACGTGTACGGGGAGAGCCGGAGCCCGTTGCACGGGGGGATCCCCACCGACCGACTGGAACCCGACTGGTTCCTCCGGTCCGACCGGGTGGCGAAGGCGCGGCGCGGCGAGCTCAAGCCGCCGCCGGGGATTCCCGATCTCCCCCGGGTGAACCGCCTCCGGGCCCGTCGAAACGGTTTTCCGGAGTGTTCCGAGATGCGGGACGTACCGGACGCCCCCGAAGTGCTGCTGGCAATTCCGCCCTGCTTCACGGCGATGATCGGCGAGGACGTCGGACTCGCCTTCGACTGGCGAATGAAGACCAGAAACGCCTTCCAGCGGCTGCTGGCGTCCGGCTACGACATCCGGGGATTCCACGAAGGCGACGACGACGCCTGCTACCGGCTGGTCCGCCGCGTGTGAGCGGGCGCCCGCTTCGGCGGGCCGCAGGCCTGGCGCGGGCGGCGGCGCCGTTTCCGTACCGGAGGACGAGAGTGACGGCCCGGACCAGCGCGGGAGGTGGCGGGAACGAAGGGTGATGGCGGCGGTTCGGCGGCGCTCCACTCGCGGACGGAACCGCCCGCGGGGTCGGAGCGGGGACGCTTGCCATCCCGGCCATGGCGTGCAGGATCACGGGCGGCAGGCCGGCGGGTGGATCCTCGCGGGTCGACGGGGGCAGGGGCGATCAGTCCCTCGGGAAGGGGCAGGGAGTCGAGCTTTCGGAGGCGCCGATGTCCTTCACGCCTCCGCCGCCCGGCTTGTCGGGTGCGGGGAAGCCGCGCGCCGAAGCGGGGCAGGTGCGCATCGAGGGCGGCGAGCTTCGGGGGAAGCCGGTGCGAAGCATGGGGGGCGCGCGTAGATGTCGGCCTGGGGTCGTTCCCCGGAATCAGACGATCCCGTCAGCGCGATTTGCGCCCGACGGCGGCGGTTCTAGCGAATCAGTGATCGGAACCGGCTTGATCCGGCTTTCTTGGCGGCGGCGGTCGCCGCTTCAAACGCTTTCCTTACGACTTGCCCAAGGAAAGCAACGCGCCGTTCGCTTTCCTTGGGTCCGGTCAGCCTGGGAGTTCGGGTCAGCGCGGCGGGTAGGATTCATCCTGCCGCTGCCGGGATCGGACGGGCCACCTCCACCTTGCCGCCGTGATCCGGTGGCCGCCTCGAATCAGCGCGGCGGTCGCGGGCGCCAGCGCACTGGCGTAGACCAAGCGCCTTCCCCGGCACTGTTCTTGCCTCGAATCTGAATCGCGTAGCGGACGCCGTTCGTCAACCCGCGGAACGTGTGCTCTGTCGAATCGGATGCCGGGATCGGATGCCAGTCGGGCCACGTGGTCGCGGCGTCCTCTTTGATCCGAGACTGCCAGCGAGTGATCTCATAGCCAGCCGGAGGCTGCCATTCGACGCGAATCCATCCGTTGCCGGCGACAACATCGGTAATGGTCGGCGCCTCGGGAAGGCGTGCTTGCGGGCGCCTGCTCACTGCCGTTGATGCGAACCCGGCGCCGACGTCGTTCACGGCCCGCACTTGGAATTCGTACATCGTGCCATTCTCCAATCCGGTCCACGTGTGGCTGAACGTGTCGCCGGTCGAATCGGGAATGTTCATCCACTCGTCGGGCCAATGGCTCAAATTTTGGGTACGGTGGCGCACTTGGTAATGGGTCACCGTAGAGCCCAGCGGTGGGGCCCACGTTATCGTTACCGAGCGGTGCCCAACTTCGGTGCGATCAATGCGCGGTTGCTCAGGTGCGCCTGCCGCCACCGGCGTAACGAGAACATAGACGTAGTCTGACTTGTTGGAGAATCCGGGTTCCTCATCACCAAGTATATCTAAGTATCCATACAGTCGTAGTAGAATTTCATTCCCGTTTTCCAGTCCGGTAATTGTTAGTGAAACATTTCCATCCTGATCGTAATTGCCTCTGTATTGGTTTTCGATATGATCACCACTACCCCTTCGTTTTATAGTAGATACATAATAGCCTCCATATCTATCGTGGTAAATGCTATAAACCGTTTCGTTTTCCCAGTCTGCAACATGTGTTTGCCATAGCGAATTTCCGTACATAGATCGCGCGTCATCGTAAAATGTTGGCCTATTATTGAAGATCAGCGTTGCTTGACCGTCTCCCGGAATCACTCTGACGAGGTTGGGTTTCTTTGGGTTTTCTACCCGTATCAAATGTGAAGTCCACGAATCCGTAACTGAGTAGTAGTTGCCACTCTTCTTGCTCACATATCGAATTCGAATCTGCATTGTAGTTCCTTCACTTGTATATATAAGAGGCAAATTCACTTTGTACACGTAGCCATCTATGTACGACCCACTGTTTGGATGCATCCATAAAGAGTGTGAAGCTTTCCAATCCACATAGCCTCGAGAATCAGGAGCCGACAACCATTGCCAAGGTGTCCATGATCTGCTTCCTTGTTTTATTGAGTATTCGATACCTACTTCGTATACCGTGGTGAAAATATTGTGGACATTGTAAAGGTCGCCGCCATAGGGGAATGGCGGCCTTCCGCAACGGCTTTCTCGCCAGTTAATCTGCACACGGAATGTTCTCAACCCCGTTCTTCTGAATGAGGATGCGGGAAAAAGATGGCATACGCTGGATAGCACTTGCTGCTCCGCAAAATCTACCGATTCACCTGTGGCCAATTCCGCGTTGGAGGCATCCGGCAGCGGTGGCGCGGGGGTTGGCGCGGTCGGGGTGGCTGCGTTGTCTTTGCCGCAGGCTGCGGCGAGCGCGGCGATCAAGCCGAATGCGATTCCGAGTCTGGTAGTCACGTGGATACCTCGCTACCCGGATTCTCTCACCTCCACCGGGGCGGGTCTCCGCTCCGCCGGTGAATTCCCGGTTCAATTTCCGCTACCGATTCGCCAACATTCGGAGAACGGCCCCGGTCCCGGTGGTCGCACCCTCACGGTCGGGAACCCAGTGCGCCCTTGGAACCCGGCGCCCGCGGTAGCCGTGCAGCGCCCGGGACGGCCTCGCGGTGGGGAACCCGGGACGGCCTCGCGGTCAGGAACCCCGGCACACCCCGATTGCGTCCCGGCGTGTGCCGTGATTGCTATCGGCGGCCACCGGGTCTCCACTTGACGGTAGTAGACGGAGTACCCCATCCGCAATATGCGAGTGGGAACTGTCCAGGACGCGGCCAGCATTCCCCCGAACTATCCCCATCACGGGCGCGAATCTGAAAACTGTACTGGATTCCGTTCGTCAGCCCGGAGAACGTAAAACCCTCCGTAATGGAATTAGAGTCGGGAATCAGTTTCCACGGTCCCCACGTACTCGCGGTAGCCAGTTTGTACCGAGATTGCCAAGAATAGCTGCCGTCGATACTCGCATTCGGTCGTATCCATTCCAGCCGTACCCAACCGTCGCCGCCAGTTACTTTCGTGATCGTTGGTTGTTCCGGTGGTGGAGGGTTCCGGCGGGCTGTTCTCACTACGGACCAAGGGCTAGCGCCGAAGTCGTTATATGCCCGAACCCGGAAATTGACGTAATCCAATTCTTCCGGCAAATCCAAGAATTGGAATGAGTTCACACCGTATATGAATTGGAATGAGTTTGTTCCGTACCTCACTTCATCGACGTTCACATGGTCGAAACAACCATGAGAATCACTAAGAATACAATTGCCGATGCCTTTATCCAGTCTGATTTTGATCCAGTCCGTAGGTTCGTTCCATAGCCACATTCGAATTTCATACTGATTCACCCCCTCTTTTTTATCTTCTTTGTGCCAAGAGAATTGCAGAATGTCTTCTCTGCATACGGCCCATTCGCCGGGATACCTCGGCCTACCGCAACCGACGCCTGCTTTTGTCAGGCTTGCCCCCACTCCGAACGGCTTACTCGGTGGCTTGTTCCATTCGCCGGCGACGCTCTGCGCGACGAAACCGGTCGGCTCGCCGGTGGCGGTTCCCGGCACCGAAACCAACGCGGAAGCCGGGGCTGTTGGGGTAGCAGGATTCGGCGAATCGCCGCATCCTGCCGTTGCGAAAATGGCAACCATGCCGCCCGCGAATCCGAATCGGTAGTTCATGCCGCGATTCTCGCATACCCGATTCGGCGCACGGTCGCGCGCGGCGTGTGCTGGCGACGCACCCTCGCGGTCGGGAATCCGGTGCCCGGGACGGCCTCGCGGTCTACGGTGCCCGGCCCCCGACCCGCGCGCGCAGGGACCGGGGCCATGCCCCCCGACTACCAGAGAGGCCGAAGAAGCCCGACCCGCGCGCGCAGGGACCGGGGATGCCGGATAGCATCCGTCCGCGCGTCTCAGATGCCCGACCCGCGCGCGCAGGGACCGGGGCTGCGCCTCACACCGCATGCATTCCTGCAGGAGGCCCGACCCGCGCGCGCAGGGACCGGGGCTGTCGTTCCTGATCCGCACCCGCGCCGCCGGGGCCCGACCCGCGCGCGCAGGGACCGGGGCCCGCAAACCGTGTAGCGTGAGGATTCAAGCGTGCCCGACCCGCGCGCGCAGGGACCGGGGCAGCTTCGGGAATTGCTACGCCCTGACAGCCAGCCCGACCCGCGCGCGCAGGGACCGGGGCCGCCGCAAGGTCGGGTGATCAGGGAAGCACCCGCCCGACCCGCGCGCGCAGGGACCGGGGCCGCCGCAAGGTCGGGTGATCAGGGAAGCACCCGCCCGACCCGCGCGCGCAGGGACCGGGGGAGGGCTGAGCGGTGCGCTACCGGGAACCCCGGGCCCGACCCGCGCGCGCAGGGACCGGGGCCGGCGTGGTGAAGGATGGCGATTTCGGCATGGCCCCGACCCGCGCGTGCAGGGACCGGGGTTACGGTGTGGACGACTTCCCGATCACGCCCGACCCCGATCCGCGCGCAGGGACTTGGGTCCCGGATGCTCTGACGGCCTCCGCCGGTCGGGGGTCGAATCAGCGCGGGGGCCTGGACTTCCCCTGAACCGGCGCACATGGGTACCCGGTCCGGCGGTGTTCACGGCCCGGGTACCGGGTTCCGTCAGCCCCGCGAATGGGTGCTCCGCCGTGCTGGCCTCGGAATCGGGGATCGACGTCCCGTCGCTCCGCGCCCCGTCGCTTCCGCGGCTGCCAGCCCGTGACCTCGGAATTCCTGGGCGGATCCCATGCCACGCGAACCCGACCGTCCCCGGCTTCCTCGCTCGCGGTCGTCGGGGCCGCTGGCGGAGTGGCCCCCGGTCTCGATTTGACCGGGATGGACAAGACAACCGATCCGGCCATCGAGCAGACTGCGAACAGCAGGCCAATTCCCGTCGAAAGGTCGGCGACTTTTTCGCCAGCGCCCGGCGGGATGGCCGCTATTCGAACTCGGTGTGGGCGGCGGCAGCCACCTTGCGGACCCGTTCCTGCCCTCCTGGGTCCGCCGGCCATCCCGGCGGCATCGATTGATCGTCGCGCCCGGGCGGCAGGGTTTCGCGCGATGCGGTACGGGCCGCCCGGGTCGGCCCCGCCCGGCCGACTCGATTCCCCGGCGAGGGGGGGCGGGGCCACGTCCCGGGCGCCGGTCCGGTGGTCCGGGGATCCGGCTCCCCTCCGGTCATGACGCGTCCCATGAGGCTCGATCCGCCGGCCGGGATCGATATCGAACCGGACATGCTCCGGGATCGGGCGATTCCGACGGTTCGATCCGTTCCGGCTGCGATCGGGACAGGAGGCCATCCAGGTGGGCTTCCCCCTTCCCGTCCCCTTCGGCTGCCCGCTCGAGCCGGGTGGCGACGCCCGGGCATGCCCCGTTCCCCGCCCGGCCTGCTACGCGGGCTCGACCGATCCCGGCCAGTCCGGCTGCCGCTTCTCGAGGAATGCCCGCATCCCTTCCCGGGCATCGGGGGAGACGGTGTTCCGGCTCATCACCTCGGACATGGCGAGCGACGCTTCGGTGACCGGCAGATCGCGCTGGCGCCGGAAGGCGGCCTTCCCGAGCGCCACCACCGCCGGACTCGCGTCGGCGATCCGGGCGACCAGGGCGCCGATGGTCCGCTCCAGTTCGGATTCCGCGACCACCCGGTTCACGAGTCCCCAGCGAAGCGCGGTCCCGGCGTCCACGAAGTCGCCGGTGAGCAGCATTTCCATCGCCTGCTTCGGGCCGATGGCCCGGTTGACCGCCACCATCGGCGTGGAGCAGAAGAGCCCGATCCGCACTCCCGGGGTTGCGAAGCGGGCGCCATGGGAGGCCACGGCCAGGTCGGCGGTGGCGACCAGCTGGCACCCGGCCGCGGTGGCCACTCCCCGGACCTCGGCGATCACCGGAGTGTCCGATGCGCGGATCGCGGCCATCAGGTCGTGACAGACACCGAATATCCGGCGGGCGCCGTCGATATCCTGGTCCAGCAGCTCCCGAAGGTCGTGGCCGGCGGAGAAGACCGGTCCGCGGGAAGCCAGCACGATGGCCCGCACCCCGGAATCCCGGTCCGCTTCGCGAATCGCCCCGATGAGTCTCTGCATCAGGGACGCGGTCAGTGCGTTCCGCTTCTCCGGCAAGTCCATCTCGAGGCGCGCCGCCGGTCCCCGGCGCCGTACCCGGAGCCCGGCCTCAGGCATCCGGGGACAGGAACGGCGCGACTCGTTCCGGGTCGGGCGGCGGGGTGAGCAGGCTGCCGGCGAAGAGGCCGCCGAGCGACGCCAGCGCCGCCGGATAGATCACATAGTCGTAGTCGGTGGGAAGGATCCAGACCTGTTCCACCCCGAGGGTGGCGAGGATCCCGAAGACGAGCGTGGTCCCGATGCCGGCGGCGATGGAAGCGACGCCGCCCGCCGGCGTGGCGCGCCGCCAGAGGAATGCAGCGAGGAGTGTCGGGGTGACTGCCGCGCCCACCATGGTGTAGGCGTAGAGCGCCATGTCCAGGATGCTCTCGAACCAGGTGGTGATCACGAAGGCGGCGCCGGCGAGACCGCACATCGCGAACCGCTGGAACCGGATCATCCGGGCGTCGCTTGCTTCCGGGTTCACGAAACGCTGGTAGATGTCGCGGGCCAGACTGGTCGAGGGGACCAGCAGGAAGGTGGTGGCGGTGGAAAGGATGATGGCCACCGCTCCGGCGAGCAGCAGGCATCCGGCGATGATCGGCAACCGGTCGCGGGCGAGGGTGAGGAGTACGGTCTCGGTTGCCCCGGTGACGAACCCCCCGGCGCCCCGGAATGCGGGGTCGTCCCAGAAGCTGGCGGCGGCGAAGATCGCGGTGGCGTCGATCAGGACCTCGATCAGGACCACTCCGACGATCATCCCCAGCACCGCCTTGCGGGCCGCCGCCCCGTCGCGGGCGGCAAAGAACTTCTGGTACATGCCGCCTTCCCCGAGGAGCAGCAGCATGGTCGGGAGGAAGAGACCGAGCGCCGCGGTGATTCCCAGCCGCCCGGTGAGGGTGAAGTGCGTTTCCGGGAGCGCGGCCGCCACCCCCGCGACGCCGCCCGCCTGCGAGAGCGCGAGCGGCGCCGCCACCAGGATGCTCACGATGATGAGGATCCCGTTGACCACATCCATACGGATGACCGAGACCATTCCGGCGGTGACTGCGAAGAGGGTCACGAGCACCGCGATGCCGAGCTTGCCGACGTCGGGGTCGAGTCCCGGGAAGAGGATCGCGAGCAGCCGCCCGCCGCCGACGAACTGGTAGCCGGCGATGGTGAGGTACGCGATAGCGATGGCGATGGCGCCAAGCACCCGGGCCGCCGGGTGGTAGCGCCGCTCCAGCAGGTCGGGGACGGTGTAGTCGGCGATGCGGCGGACCCGGGCCGCGAGGAAAAAGACCACCGCGATGCCCACCCACGCCCCGGCGCTCATCCACAGCGCGGAAAAGCCCTCGCGGAAGGCGCGTCCGGCGCCGCCGAACAGGCTGCCGGACCCGATCCAGGTGCAGACCAGGGTTCCCACCAGAACCTGCCACGGCGCGGTGCGGCCGGCGACCATGAAATGCTCCTGGGTCCGAACGCCCCGGGACCGCAGGACCGCGATGCCGAGCAGCAGTGCAAGGTAACCGGCGACGGCCGCGATGTGGATCACCGACCCGATCCTATCGAGTTGGTGCACAATGGAGGTTGGCCAGGAGCCTGGAGGTTTCCCATGTACCGATTCCTGTTGCTTGCCACGGCGTCCCTGATTGCGGCCTGTTCCGGTCCGCCCCGGGAGGACCTGATCGCGTTCCTCGGACCCCGCATCATTCCGGGCGACGGAAGCGATCCCATCGAGGTCGGGGTCCTCATCGTCGAACGGGACCGGATCGTGGAGGTGGGCGCCGCCGGCGCCGTGTCGATCCCGGGGGATGCAACCCAGGTGGACCTCGTCGGGCGCACCGTGATCCCGATGTTGATCGACACCCACGTCCACCTTTCTCCCGCCCGCGAGGAGCGCATCGAGGACATGCGGCGGCGAGCCTACTATGGTGTCAGTGCCGCACTCAGCCTGGGCCACGACGACGATCCGGCCGCGTTCGCGCTCCGGGAGGAGGTGATTCCCGGCGTCGGACGATCCTTCACCGCAGGGCGGGGGATCACCCGGCCGGAGCCGGGGCGGAGCGAGGTTCCCTACTGGATCGATACCGCCGAGGAGGGCCGGGAGGCCGTCCGTGAGCTCGCCGAAGCCGGAGTGGACATCGTCAAGATCTGGGTGGACGACCGCAACGGCCAGTACGACAAGCTCACTCCCGACCTGTACGGTCCCATCATCGAGGAGGCGCACCGGCACGGCCTTCGGGTCGCGGCCCACATCTTCGATCTCGAGGATGCCAAGGGCCTGCTCGAGGCGGGAGTGGACGCCTTCGCCCACGGAGTCCGGGACATGGATGTGGACGAGGAGTTCCTCCGGATGGTCCGTGAGCGCCCCGACGTGTGGCTCATTCCGAACATGGGCGCGCGCGGCGTTCTCGACGATGTGGACTGGCTTGCGGGCACGATTCCCCCGGACGAACTCGACGAGCTCCGTTATGCCTACGCCCGGCAGCCGGAACGCCATGAGCCGTTCGAGATCGAGGCCCGCAACCTGAGGGACCTCCACCGCGCGGGAATGAAGGTTGCGCTCGGAACCGACGGGAACGGCGCCTGGCGGCCGCACTTCGAGATGACGGACATGACCTACTCGGGTCTCGATCCGCACGAGGTACTGGTCGCCGCCACCAGCGCTGCCGCCGAGTTCCTCGGAATCGAGGACGCCGGGACCATCGAGGCCGGGAAGAGCGCCGACTTCATCGTCCTGCGGGGGAACCCGCTGGACGACATCAAGAACACCCGTCGGATCGAAGCCGTGTACCTCAGGGGCGCGAAGATCGACCGGGAGGGGCTCAGCGCCCGCTGGCTTCCGTAATCACCCGCGGGGAGAACGACTGGGACGCGAATCCCTTTCCCGATCTCGGCTCAGCGCCCGCTGGCTCCCGTAATCACCCGCGGGATCCCGGCGAGGTCGGGGCGGGTCCGAATGTCCCGGAAACCCGCTCCGGCCAGGATGTCCCCCGCCGCACCGGCCTGTCCGGCGCCGATTTCGGCGAGCAGCCGGCAGCCGGTTTTCAGCACCCGCAAGGCCGCCGGCACGAGCCGCCGCAGCGGCTCCAGGCCGTCCGGTCCCCCGGCGAGGGCGTCCCGCGGTTCGTGGTCGCGGACTTCGGCAGGGAGCTCGGCGAACTCCGCGTCCGCCACATAGGGCAGGTTCGCTGCGACCAGGTCGCAGGTTTCCGGGTGCAGCGCTGTCAGCAGGTCTCCGGCGAGGAGTCGGATGCGGCCGGCCAGTTTCCGGGCCCGGATGTTCTCCTGCGCGAGGCGGAGGGCCTGCGGTGCGCGCTCCACCGCGACCAACCGGGCGGAGGGAACCCGCTCGGCCAGCGCCACCGCGATCGCCCCGCTGCCGCACCCCACATCGGCGGCCAGCGGATGCCGCCTGCCGGCGAGCATGTCCCCTGCCGCCTCCACCAGCGTTTCGGTGTCTCCCCGGGGGACGAGCGCCTCCGGTCCGGCGGCAAGCGGTGTCCCGAAGAACTCGACGCGGCCGGTGAGGTGCTGGAGCGGCGTTCCGTCGGCACGCTTCCGGGCCAGCCGGAGAAAGGCGCGCCGTGCGGGGAGGGGCAGGGGTTCGCCGCGCCGGGCGATGGCCTCCGCCATCGGCCAGCAGGTGACCGTTCGCAGCAGGAGTTCCGCCTCCGCAACCGGGATTCCCGTGCTGCGAAGAACCTCCCAGACCGTCAACCGTCGGCCTGGACGCGAAGCTGCTCGGCCTGCTCGTGGCTTCGGAGAGGTGTGACCAATGCGTCGAGACCGCCGGCGAGCACCGCCGGCAGCGCGTGCAGGGTCAGCGGAATCCGGTGATCGGTGACCCGGTTCTCCTTGAAGTTGTAGGTCCGGATCTTCTCGCTGCGATCCCCCCGGCCGATCTGGCCCCGCCGGACCTCGGCCATCGCCTCGTGCTGTTCCCGGGCGGCAAGATCCAGCAGGCGCGATTTCAGCACCCGGAGCGCCTTGGTCTTGTTCTTGATCTGTGATTTCTCGTCCTGGCAGCTCACCACCAGGCCGGTGGGGAGGTGGGTGATCCGCACTGCCGAATACGTGGTGTTCACGCTCTGGCCTCCCGGACCCGAGGAGCAGAAGGTGTCGATGCGCAAGTCCTTCGGCTCGATGCGGATCTCCACGTCCTCGGCCTCGGGCAGCACGGCCACCGTCACCGCCGAGGTGTGGATCCGCCCGGAGGCCTCGGTGGCGGGAACCCGCTGCACCCGGTGCACCCCGCTCTCGTACTTGAGCCGGCTGAAGGCGCCGCGCCCCTCGACCACCGCCACGATCTCCCGGATGCCACCGACCTGCGAGTCGTGCCGGGAGACCACATCCACCCGGTACCCGAGGTTCCGGCTGTACTGCTCGTACATCCGGAACATGTCGCGGGCGAACAGCGCCGCCTCCTCACCGCCGGTTCCGGCGCGCACCTCAAGAAGGACGTTGCGTTCGTCGTTCGGATCCCGCGGCAGCAGCAGATGGCGGATCTCCTCTTCGGTCTGCCGGAGTTCGGGGGCCGCGTCGGCGATCTCCTGTTCGGCCATCTCGCGGAGTTCGGGATCCGGGTCCTCCCGCATCGAGCGGGCTTCGGCGATGCGTTCTGCCAGCAGGCGCTGGCGGGCGCCGGCCTCCACCAGCGGTTCGAGGGCGGCGTGGGAAGATGAGACTTCGCGAAGCCTGGCCGGATTCTGGTGCACTGCCGGATCCTGGAGGGCTTCGGTGAGCTTCCGGAACTGTTCCTCCGCCACGCGCAGCGATGCCTCGAGGGAGCCGGACGGCGGCGCTTTCTCGCTCATGGGAGACACCCCTCCGCCATGCGGTGCGGGGTCGGGCCCCGCGGGTCAGTTCCGCGCGGCGCGGCGCGAACGGACCTGGCCGTACTTCTGCCGGAACCGCTCCACCCGTCCGGTCGAATCCAGGATCCGCTGCTTGCCGGTGAAAAAGGGGTGGCACCGGGAACAGATCTCGAGGCGGAGGTCGCCGCCGCGGGTCGAACGGGTCTCGAAGCTGGCGCCGCAGGCGCAGGTAACCCGGATTTCGCTGTATTCAGGATGGATTCCGGCGCGCATGGCGGGGGCATTCTAGCAGCGCTTCAGCCCGAACCCTCGTCCAGCATCGAGCTGAGGAAGTGCGCGTTGGATCGCGTGGCCCGCATCCGGTCGATCATCAGCACCATCGCCTCCACCGTTTCCATCTCCGCCAGCACCCGGCGCAGCACCGTCATGCGGCTGTGCTCCTCGGGAGTCAGCAGGAGTTCCTCCCGGCGGGTGCCGCTCTGATGGAGATCGATTGCGGGGAAAAGGCGTTTTTCAAGCAGTTCCCGGCTCAGATGGATCTCGAGGTTTCCGGTACCCTTGAATTCCTCGTAGACCAGGTCGTCGAGTCGACTGCCGGTGTCCACCAGCGCGGTCGCCAGGATGGTCAGCGAGCCCCCGTTCTCGATGTTTCGCGCGGCGCCGAAGAAACGCTTGGGGTACTGGATCGCGTTTGCGTCCATGCCGCCGGAGAGCAGGCGCCCTTCGGAAGCCGCCATGCTGTGGTTGTAGGCGCGGGCCAGCCGGGTCAGCGAATCCAGCAGGATGACCACGTCCCTGCCGAGTTCCACCTGCCGCTTGGCGCGGGCGAGCAGGGACTCGGCGACCTGAATGTGCCGGCTGCCCCGCTCGTCGAACGTCGAGCTCAACACCTCCGCCCGCACTTCGCGCCGCATGTCGGTGACCTCCTCCGGGCGCTCGTCCACCAGCAGCACGAACAGCACCGTCTCCGGGTGATTGCGCTTGATGGCGGCGGCGATCGACTGGAGCATGACCGTCTTGCCGGCGCGAGGGGGGGCCACAATCAGCCCGCGCTGCCCCACGCCGATCGGGGCCACCAGGTCCACGATCCGGGCCGCGAGGTCGTCGCGGTCGTTTTCCAGCCGGATCATCCGGTCCGGATGCAGGGCGATGAGCTTCTCGAAATCCTCCCGTTCCGGGTGGGGCTCCGCCGGCGCGCCGTTGACCTCGAACAGGTCGGCAAGGCCGAAGTAGCGCTCACCCGGACGCGGCCGCCGGATCCGTCCGTACAGCATGTCCCCGTCCCGCAGGCCGAACCGCCGGATCTGGGCTGCCGAGACGTACACGTCATTCGGCCCGGGCAGGTACGACCGGAGGGGTGGGCGCAGGAAGCCGAAGCCCTCCACCAGCTTGTAGAAGGCGCCCCGCGCGCAGGCCTTCCCCCCGCGGGAGGCATGCACGCACAGGATGCGGTGGATGAGTTCCGCCCGCGGCCAGGCATCCGGGGCTTCGATGTCCAGCTCCCGGGCGACCTGGCAAAGCGCCGCCGGCGTGCGGCCGGCGAGTTCGGCAGTGTCGAGATCCTCCGGGACGGGGGGCGCCGATTTCTCCAGTACGCGCGGTCCGGAGCGAAAGACGCGGCGCCGGCGCCAGCCGCCGGACCGTCCCGTGCCGGTGTTCATCGCGACCGCGCCACTCGCTCGGCGATCATCGTGCGGATCTCGGCGAGACCATTGCGGCATACCGGATGCCGGGCCGGTGAGGTGGCGGACCAGGCGACGACCGGCTGCTGTCCGTCCCCGCCATAGGCGCCGCGGATCTTCCCCAGCCGGGACGTCGCTTCCCCGATTCCGAGCTTGTCGGTCTTGGTGGCGACGACCGCCACCGGATGGCCGCTCTCCCGCAACAGCGCCAGCGCCCTCCGGTCGAGGTCTCCCGGATCGCGCCGGATATCCACCAGCAGCAGGCTGAGTGCCAGCCCGCGGCGCCCGATCAGGTAGGACAGGACGAGCTTCTCCCACCCGGCGCGCACCGCCTCGGGAACCGCCGCGAAGCCGTACCCGGGCAGGTCCACAAGCCGGTGCGATCCCGGTACCTCGAAGAAGTGCACGAGCCGGGTTCGGCCCGGGGTCCGGGAGACACGCGCCAACCGCTGCTGGCCCACCAGGCGGTTCAGCAGCGTGGACTTGCCCACGTTGGAGCGGCCGACGAAAGCCACTTCGGGGAGGGTCGGACGGGGAAAACCATCCGGCCCGGCGGCGCTGCCGAGAAGACAGGCGGTCTGCCGTCGGTTGTTCATGGATGCACGCATGGGGGCGGTTCCGACCGCCCCGGGAGCCCGGGAGAGCCTGCCTATCCTGCCTTCTTCAGCACCAGCACCGGACTCCGGGAGCCCGTCACCGACTCCGGCGTGATGACCACCTCGCGGACCTGCTTGTTCGACGGCAGGTCGTACATCAGGTCGAGCATCAGCTCCTCCACGATCATCCGCAACCCGCGGGCGCCGATCTTCCGTTCCCGCGCCAGCCGTGCGATCTCCGCCAGGGCTTCGTCGGTGAAGGTGCATTCCACGCCTTCGTCGAGCAGCAGCGCCTGGTATTGCCGGACGATCGCGTTCCTGGGTTCGGTCATCACCCGGACCAGTTCGTCCCCGGTCAATTCGTCGAGGCCGGCGACCACCGGCAGCCGGCCCACAAACTCGGGAATCAGCCCATAGCGGATCAGGTCCTCGGGCTGCAGGTGACGGAGGGTGGCCTGGCGTCGCGATTCCGTGGTCTCCGGCACGTCGGCGCCGAACCCGAGGGTCTTCCTGCCCACCCGCCGCTCGATGATCTGTTCCAGTCCCACGAAGGCGCCGCCGCACAGGAACAGGATATTGGTGGTGTCCACCTGGTGGAATTCCTGGTGCGGGTGTTTCCGCCCGCCCTGGGGAGGGACGCTCGCCACCGTTCCCTCCACGATCTTCAGCAGCGCCTGCTGGACCCCTTCCCCGGAGACATCCCGGGTGATCGACGGGTTCTCGCTCT